>NZ_AFCF02000004.1 GCF_000203975.2 Leisingera sp. ANG1
GTCAAAACAGTGTCAAAATTCGGGCAGCCCGCCGGGGCGGGCCAGCGCCGGATCAGTCCAGGAACGCCTTTTCCACCACGAAATGCGCAGGCTTGGAGTTGGCGCCTTCTTCCAGCCCATAGGTGTTCTCGAACAGGTCCTTGAGCTCCAGGTTGAAGGCCAGGTTGCCGCAGATCATCGCCCGGTCGCTTTCCGGGTTCAGCGGCGGCACGCCGAGATCGGCAAACGCCTCGCCGGAACGCATCAGGTCGGTGATGCGGCCCATCTTGGGGCTCTCTTCGCGGGTGGTGGTCGGGTAGTACTTGATCTTCTTCCAGAAGCCTTCGCCGATCACCTCGTTCAGCAGCTCGTCGTCCTTCAGGCTCTCGATCAGCTCAGCACCATAGGTCAGCTCGCCTGCTTCACGGCAGGTGTGGGTGATGATCACCTCGTCGAATTTCTCATAGGTTTCCGGCTCGCGCAGCAGCGAGGCGAAGGGGGCAAATCCGGTGCCGGTGGCAAAGAACCAGATCCGCTTGCCCGGAACCAGCGCGTCATGCACCAGGGTGCCGACCGGCTTGGGGCGCAGGATGATCTCGTCGCCTTCCTTGATGTGCTGCAGCTTGGAGGTCAGCGGGCCGTCCTGCACCTTGATCGAGTAGAATTCCATTTCCTCGTCCCAGGAGGGGGAGGCGATGGAATAGGCGCGCAGCAGGGGCTTCACCTTGCCAGTCTTGGGATCGGGATCGTTCATCAGGCCGATCATCACGAACTCGCCGGAGCGGAAGCGCAGGGAGGCAGGCCGGGTGCAGCGGAAGGAGAACAGCCGGTCGGTCCAGTGTTTCACCTGGGTCACGGTCTGGGCGTCGGGCAGGGCCGGCACGGCTTTGGCCGGTTTCGGGTCGGTTGCAGTGTCGGTCACGGGTGTCATCTCATTCATCGGGTCCACTGCCGGAGGAGTAGCCGGCACCTCTGATTAGTCTTTGATACATGTCAGGAAAACCCCCTGTTTTGCGAAACCGGCCCCGCGTCTGACGCAACGGAGCCGGTTTCAGGGAGTGTCCCGGGTTAAGGGGCTGGCTTAGCGGGCAGCGGTGCTGCCGCGCAGGCGGGCCTGATAGCTGTGGTCTTTCCAGTTGGCGCGGGCGAGCCACTGGTCCTCGGGCTGGCGGGCGGCCAGCTCGTCGGTCAGCTCAACCTCGTCAAAGCCGGAGCGGCGGGCCATGGCGTACTGGTCGGCGATCACATGGCCGAAGGCGCGCAGGCGGCCCTCAAAGCCCTTCAGCCGCAGCTGGCGGGCCAGGGTGAAGCCGCGGCCGTCGGCAAAGCTGGGGAATTGCACCCGCACCAGCTCCACGCCGTCCAGCGGCACCTCGGCCAGATTGGCGTCCGAGGCCAGCTCCAGCACGTTGCTGCCCTCAAAGCCGCCGGTCCAGTCATCGGCGGCAAAGCCGGTGTCGGTCACGATAACAGTCATCTCACTCACGCTCCTGTGCGTACCATTTGGCCGTCCACCACGTGGATGCCGCATTCTTCTTTGTTCTCGCCGCGCCACCGTCCGGCGCGCGGGTCTTCGCCTTCCTTGACCGGGCTGGTGCAGGGCGCGCAGCCGATCGAGGGATAGCCTTTGGCCACCAGCGGATGGCGGGGCAGGCGGTTCTCATCCATATAGGCGCGCACGTCCTCGGGCGCCCAATGGGCCAGCGGGTTGATCTTGAGCCGCCCGGTGCCTTCTTCGACCTCGAAGAACTCCAGCGCCGCACGGGTGCCGGACTGGAACCGCTTGCGGCCGGTGATCCAGCCGTCGTAGTCCGCCAGCGCCTTTTGCAGCGGCACGGTTTTGCGCAGCGTGCAGCAAGCGTCCTTGTCGCTGAACTTGAGGGCCCCGTAGGGGTCCTTCTCGGCGATGTCATCGGCGCGGATGATGCGCACATTGCGCAGGCCCAGCCGCTCGCTCACCTCCTGCTGATAGATCAGCGTTTCGGTGAACAGCAGTTCGGTGTCCACGAACACAACCGGCGTCATCGGGTCGATGATCGCGGCCATGTGAAGCAGCACCACGGATTCCGCGCCGAAAGAGGAGACCAGGGCGATATTCCCTGCATCCCGCAATGCGCCCTCCATCACCGAGGTGGCCGAATGGTGGCGGAAGCGCGCATTGAGCGCCTCCGCCTTGGCGGCCAGCTCCCGGTCCCGGATGAGGTCTTCCTCTCCGGCGGGCTTGTTTCCGGCTGTATGGAACATCAGATCAGGCGACCTTTTTCTGAGCCTCGGGGTAAAGCGCGGCCTTGAAGGGATCCATGCCAACCCGGCGGTAGGTTTCGATGAAGGTCTCCTCGGCGTTTTCGCGCACCGACAGGTAGGTCTCCACGATCCGTTCCACCGCAGGCACGATTTCGTCATAGGCGAAACCGGGACCGGTACGGGTGCCGATGGCGGCATTCTCCGACGCGTCGCCGCCCAGGGTGATCTGGTAGTTCTCCACCCCTGCGCGGTCCAGGCCCAGGATGCCGATGTGGCCCACATGGTGGTGGCCGCAGGCGTTGATGCAGCCCGAGATCTTGATCTGCAGGTGGCCGATGTCATGCTCCAGCTTCAGCTCGTCAAAGCGGGTGGCAATCTCCTGCGCGACTGGGATCGAGCGGGCGGTGGCCAGGTTGCAGTAGTCCATGCCCGGGCAGGCGATGATGTCCGAGATCAGGCCGAGGTTGGCGGTGGCCAGCCCGTGTTCTTTCAGCTTGGCGTGGATTGCCGGCAGGTCCGACTTGTGGACATGCGGCAGGATCACGTTCTGCTGGTGGCTGATGCGCAGCTCGCCATAGCCGTACTGCTCTGCCAGGTCCGCCATCACGCGGATCTGCTCAGCCGATGCGTCGCCCGGGGTTGCCCCATGCGCCTTGATCGAGATGGTGGCGATGGCGTGGCCCTCGGCGCGGTGCGCGTGCAGGTTGGTGTCGGCCCAGGCGCGGAACACCGGGTCGTTGGCATAGGCGGTGTCGAACGCATCGGTCGGGGCGGAGCGGAATTCCGGCGCCTGGAAATGCGCTTTGATCTCTTCCAGCAGCTGCTGGTCGGTGCCGTCGTACTGGCCGCGGATGGTCAGGAAGGCTTCCTCGGTCATCGCGCGGTAGGTGTCGATGCCGTTCTCGGAGACGGTGATCTTGATGCGCGCCTTGTACTTGTTGTCGCGGCGGCCCAGCACGTTGTAGACGGTCAGAACCGCCTCCAGATAGGGCAGCAGATCCGCCTGCGGCAGGAACTCGCGCAGCACCTGGCCGATCATCGGGGTGCGGCCCAGGCCGCCGCCAACGATAACCTTGAAGCCCAGCTTGCCGTCCTTCTCGACCACCTGCAGGCCCACGTCATGGGCGCGGATCACGGCGCGGTCGGTGTCGCTGCCGGTGATGGCGATCTTGAATTTGCGGCCCAGGAACTGGAATTCCGGGTGGTCGGTGGACCACTGGCGGATCAGCTCGGCATAGGGGCGGGGATCGGTCAGCTCATCCGCGGCGGCACCGGCGAAATGGTCGGCGGTGGTGTTGCGGATGGTGTTGCCCGAGGTTTGGATCGCGTGCAGGCCGACCTCACCCAGCGCGTCCAGCATGTCCGGCAGGTCGCGCAGTTTCGGCCAGTTGTACTGGATGTTCTGGCGGGTGGTGAAATGGCCATAGCCCTTGTCCCACTTCTCCGCCAGCAGCGCCAGGGCGCGCATCTGGTTCGGGTTCAGGGTGCCATAGGGGATCGCAACCCGCAGCATATAGGCGTGCAGCTGCAGATAGACGCCGTTCATCAGGCGCAGCGGGCGGAATTCTTCCTCGGTGAGGGAGCCGTCGATGCGGCGCTCGACCTGGGCGCGGAACTGTGCGTTGCGTTCGGCCAGGAAGGCTTCGTCGAATTCATTGTACTTATACATTGGCTTCAGCCTCCTGTTTGCCGTGGAAGTAGTTCGAGGGTCCGGTGCGGCGGAATTCCTCGCGGAAGTGGGTCGGTTCGGGGCCGTTCGGGCCTGCCTTGGCATCGGCCAGATAGGCGCCGACGATCTTGATGTTCTGCTTCTCCGCCTCGATCAGGCGCAGCTGGGCGTCTGCCTCGTCAGTGATCAGCTCAGCTTCGGACAGGTCGCGGGTCCAGGTGTCCTGGGCGGTGAAGTAGATCACGTCGCCCTCGAGCAGGTCGTTGGCGGTGATGACTTTGGGTGTAAAGGCGCGGGCCATTATGCAAGCTCCGTTTTGAGATCGTTCAGGGCTGCCGCCGCCTGGCGCGGGGCAAGTCCCAGGAATGTGAGGGCAGGGCCGTCGAAACCAGCCGCATCCAGGTCGGCGGGCAGGCGGTCCAGCGTTGTTTCCAGCACCCGCTGTTCGGGGCGCGAGGCGTTTTCGATGATGGTCACCGGCGTTGCGCGGTCGGCGCCATGCATGATCAGGCGGCCCTGCACGAAGCGGGCGGATTTCTTGCCCATGTACACGGCGGCAACCTCGCCCGGGCGCGCCAGTGCGGCCCAGTCGTGATCGGCAAAGCCGGTCATTGCATGGCCGGTCAGGAACCGGACCGAGGTATTGCGGCCGCGCTGCGTCAGGCTCTGGCCGATGGCGGCCACGGCAGCGGAGGCGGCGGTGATGCCGGGGATGATGCTGTAGGCGATGCCCGCTTCCTCGCAGGCGGTCAGCTCCTCATCCAGGCGGGCAAAGATCGCAGGATCGCCGCCCTTCAGCCGCAGAACCTTCTTGCCCTGCTTGGCCAGCTCCACCAGCCGGGCGTTGATGTCCGCCTGAGAAACCTGAGCGCCAAAGCCTTCCTTGCCTGCGTCTTCCAGCACCGCCTGCGGGCCGGCCAGTTCAAGGATCTCTGCGCTCACCAGACGGTCATGCAGGATCACGTCGGCGGCTTGCAGCGCGCGCAGGGCTTTCAGGGTCAGAAGCTCTGCATCGCCGGGGCCGGAGCCCGCAAAGCACACCTGGCCCGCAACCATACAGTCCATGCTGCCACGGACGTGAGTGGCGGCATTGGCAGCATGTGTCGATGGTGCGGACATTCCTGTACCCTCTGAGTGTGTTTGACTTGGGGTTAGATATAGGAAATATTCCCGGTATTGCGCTATATGGGCGGATAAATAAGAACAATGGTTTTGCCGCGGCGGGACATCGGGCCGATTGGTCCTCACAAAAGGAGAAAACAGGAATGACGGTGCGGATCGACGGCACGGACCGGAAAATTCTGGCTGAACTGCAGCGCGACGCCAGCCAGTCGCTGGATGAAATAGCCCGCCGGGTGGGGTCTTCCAAGACCCCGGTGTGGAATCGCATCCGCAAGCTGAAGGAGGCCGGGGTGATCGGCCAGCAGACAGTGCTGCTGGATGCGGATTCCCTGGGGTTTGAGGCCTGTTTCTTTGTCCTCATCCGCACCTCGGAGCATGAGGCGGAATGGCAGGCCAAGTTCCTGAAGGCGTTGCAGGAACGCCCCGAGGTGCAGGAGGCGCACCGGCTGGCAGGCGACATCGACTATATCCTGAAAGTGCGGGTGCAGAACGCCCGTGCCTATGATGTGTTCTATCAGGCGCTGATCTCAGAGGTGAAAGTGCACAATGTGACCGCGCTTTTGTCGATGGAAGAGATTAAGTCGACCACCATGCTGCCGCTGGGCAGCTAGAGGGTAGGGCGGCCGGCTGGCCGCAGCTGATCGTCACAGAGGCGGGCGCAGCAGCAGGTGGCGCCCATCTTGCAGCCGCCAGGGTGATGTGTCTTCGGCGGATGCTTGCGGCACTACGCCAATATCGGCCAGCAGGTGCGGAGAGATCTCGGACAGCCGCTCCATGTCGCGGCGCGGCACGTGGACCGTTTTCCGGGACGCGATTGTAAAAGGCTCAGCTTTTCTCAGCCCAATCAGGGCTGCAATCCAATCAAACACGTTGCGGGCCAAAGGCCCGGGCTGCCGGATGTCTGCTGTTTCACAATTTGAAGTCATGGCTGTTCCTCCATTCAGGCCTCTGAGAGATAGGGGCGGAGGGGGCTTGCGCGCAAACCAGTTAATCTCCACCATGGATCAGGAAAACTGACCCATGGTGATCTGATGCGCCTGCCGCCCCTCAATTCCTTGCGCGCCTTCGAGGCCGCTGCCCGCCACGAAGGCTTCATTGCTGCGGCGGAGGAGCTGTTCGTGACCCGCGGTGCCATCAGCCGGCAGGTGAAGATCCTGGAGGACCACATCGGCGTGCAGTTGTTTCACCGCAATGCCCGCGGGGTGGCACTGACGGAGGCAGGGCGGCGGCTTTATCCGGTGCTGACAGAGGCCTTTGCGATGATGCTGCACGAGGTGGAGCGGATTGCGGCGGATGCCTCCGAGTTGCGGGTGATCTGCCCGCCGACGCTGTCGCTGCGCTGGCTGCTGCCGCAGCTGGAGCAGTTCCGCATCGCGCATCCGGAGATCACCCTGCGGCTGGCCACCGACTTCTATGGCAGCAAGGGGTTTGAACGGTCGGAATACGATCTTGGCATTTCGTTGGAAAACATCCCGGGACGGCCTGCGGATATCGAGGTTATGCCGCTGTTCGGCATGATCCTCTCACCCGCTTGCGCCCCGTCTTTGCTGCCGGAATTGGCGGAGGGGCCGGCGGCGCTGGCGGGTCTCAGGCTGCTGCACGAAACCCCGCGCCGCCAGGACTGGCACACTTGGCTGCAGCATTTCGGGGTGGAGGCGGTGGACCCGGACAGCGGTGAAGTTTTCCCGAACCTCGACATGGCCACCCGCGCGGCGGTGATCGGGACCGGCGTGGTGATGGCGGACCTGGTGCTGTGCCGCGATGAATTGGAAAGGGGGGATCTGGTGCTGCCCTTCCCGGACATGGCCTGCACCACCCCGCAAGGGTCTTATGCGCTGATCGGCGAACGGCAGAAATGGCATGACCCCAAGGTGGCCGCGTTCCGGGAGTGGCTGCTGAACAGTCCCGGTATGGCGGCCCTGCCGGCCTTGCCGCAGTGACATCCGGGCCGGGCGCGGAAGGAGGGCGGGAGGGGGCGCTGCCCCCTCGGCGCCGGGGTGCCTCACCCCCGGAGTATTTTGCCAAAGGTGAAAGAGGGGCGCCGCGCGGCGTCAGCGGCGCCTGGCCCAACAGTGCAAGGGGATCTGTGATCCCTGCGGCGCGGGCGGGAGCGCCCCGGTCCTCAGCTGCGGGTGACCATCAGCCGCGTGAGGCCGTGGAAGTGATAGGTGTTCGAGTACTCCGGCTCTGCCGCCAGTTTCAGGTCCGGGCAGTGTTCGAACAAGATGGGCAGGGCAATCTGCATCTCCAGCCGGGCCAGCGGCGCGCCGACGCAGAAATGCAGGCCCCCGCCGAAGCTCTTGTTCACTTTCGGCGGGCGGGATGGGTCGAAGCGGTGTGGATCGTCCAGCGCCGATGCGTCGCGGTTGGCGGCGCCCAGCAGCAGGGCCACTTGGTCGCCGCGCTGGAAGGTGTGGCCGAAAACCTCTGCCTCCTCATAGGCGTAGCGGGTGAACATGTGCAAAGGCGGGTCGAAGCGCAGGATTTCCTCCACCAGCCCCTCGATCCCCTCCGGCGCCAGCCACTCCGGCTGCCAGCCCTGCTGCAGCATCGTCTTCACACCATTGCCCAGCGAATGCACGGTGGCCTCATGGCCCGCATTCAGCAGCAGGATGCAAGTGCCGATCAGCTCGTCTGTTGACAGCTTGTCGCCTTCCTCCTCCGCCGCGATCAGCCGGGTGATCAGGTCGTCGCGGGGAGCATTGCGGCGCTCCGCGATGTAGCCTCGCAGGAAGTCCGTGAACTCTTGCGAGGCCTTGGCCGCGGCGTGTTCGGTCTCTTCGGTGCGCGACGCCTGATACATCGCCACCATCTTGTGCGACCAGTCCAGAAGCTGCGGCGCCATTTCCTCCGGCACGCCCAGCAGGCGGCAGATGGTGATCACCGGCACCTGGGTGCAATAGGCGTCCAGCAGGTCGAAGGGCTGGTCCGGGAAGCTGCCTGCCAGCTGGTGGCACAGTTCCCTGATGCCCGGCTCCAGCGCCGCGATCCCGCGCGAGGTGAATGCGTGCAGCACCAGGCGGCGCAGGCGGGTGTGGCGGGGCGGTTCGGCATCCAGCATCGAATGCGCTTCCACCGCCAGGAAGGGGGCCAGATGGGCCGGGCCGGGCTTGCGCAGCTCTTCCGGAACCTCGCGGCCGAAGCGGCGGTCGCGCAGCAGCATATGCACCGCGGAATGGCCGAAGGCAGCAACCATGCCGTAGTCCTGCCAGTGGTGCAGCTGCCCATGTTTCCGGGCTTCGGCATAGAAAGAATAGGGGTCCTGCACGAAGGCGGGATCGGTGGGGGATTGGATTAAAGTCTTCATATACCGGTTGTTGCTGTTGCGTCTGGTCAATGCAAGGGGCGCTTTGATAACGTGCCGCAATGAAAACACAGCACTATCTTCGCTGGAGCCTGCCCGTCGGGTTCCTTGTGGCCGTGGCGGCACTGGCGCTTGCGGTCTGGTCTTATGGATACCGCCAGGCTCTGAACGGCCTGGCAGAGCGCAGCGCGGCGGATCTGGCGCTGGCGTCTGACCGCGTCAGCACCCAGCTTCAGGTCTATCAGGAACTGGCGGTGCTGACGGCGGAGCATCCGGCGCTGGCAGACCTCTCGACGCCGGCAGCGCAAGACGAGGCGGCGGAGCTGCTGCGCGCGGTCGCCGACAAGACCGCGGCGCTGGATGTGTTCTTTGCTGCCGCGGACGGGCGGGTGCTGGCGGCTGCCGAGGGGGTGACAGGTGCCAGCGTGGCAGGGGAGGATTATTTCATCCGGGCCACGCAGGGCGCGCTGGGCACCGGCCATGGCGTGCTGCCTGGGGAGGGAAAGCGCGCCTATTTCTATGCAGCCCCAGCCTTTTCCGGTGAGGGCCGGGTGCGGGGCGCGCTGGTTGTGGTCGCAGATGTGGGGGACGTGGAGCAGACCTGGCGCGGCTCCTTGCCCGCGGTGTTCTTTACCGATGAGCGCGGAGAGGTGTTCATTGCCAACCGCACGGAGCTGCTGTTCTGGCAGCGCGGCGCTGACGGACAGAACCCGAGCGTGACGGGACGCGACTATTTTGCCGGGCATGAGATTTGGAGCCTGGAGGGCAGCCCTTACCTGCCTGCCCAGGCGCTGCATCTGACAGTTGGCCTGCCGGTCATCGGCATGACCGGGGAGATCCTGGTGGACGTGGCGCCGGCCCGGCAGATTGCGCTGCTGCAGGCGGCGGCGCTGGCGGCAGTGTGCCTGGCGCTGGGTGCGATGCTGTTCATCGTGATGGAGCGCCGCCGCACCCTGGCGGAGGCCAACGCGGTGCTGGAGAGCCGGGTCGAGCAGCGCACCCGTGATCTGTCGGCGGCCAACACCCAGCTGCGCCGCGAGGTGCGCGAGCGCGAGGAGGCCGAGGCGGCCCTGAAGCGCGCGCAGGAGGAGCTGGTGCAGGCAGGCAAGCTGTCGGCACTGGGCCAGATGTCAGCAGGGATCAGCCACGAGCTGAACCAGCCCCTGATGGCGATCCAGCAATATGCCGAGAACGGTGCCGCCTTCCTGGAGCGCGGCAAGGCGGAACGCACCGGCGAGAACCTGGGGCGGATTGCCGATATGGCGGCGCGGATGGCGCGGATCATCAAGAACCTGCGTGCCTTTGCCCGCAATGAAAGCGAGCCGATGGGGCAGGTCGATCTGGTGCAGGTGATCGACGCCGCAGTGGAGCTGACGATGCCGCGGCTGAAGGCCGACCGCATCGACCTGCGGTGGACCCCGGCTGCCTGCGGCGGGCCGGTCCATGCCTGGGGCGGCGAGGTGCGGCTGACGCAGGTGTTTGTGAATCTGATCAACAACGCCGCCGATGCGATGCAGGGACAGGTGGAGAAGGTGATCTCGATCAGCGTTGACACTGGCCCGCGGCTGCTGGTGCGGGTGCAGGACAGCGGCCCCGGCATCAAGGAGCCGGAAAAGATGTTTGATCCCTTCTATTCCACCAAGGCAGTGGGCAGTTCCGAGGGGATGGGGCTGGGGCTGTCGATCTCCTATGGGCTGGTGCAGAGCTTTGGCGGCAATATCCGTGGTGCCAATACCGGCGGCGGCGCGGTGTTCACGGTGGAGCTGGAGCCGTGGCGCGAAGGTGCTGAAAAGGGAGACGCGGCATGACCCGCAAGGTGCTGCTGGTAGATGATGACGCGGCGGTGCGGGAGGCGCTGGCGCAGACGCTGGAGCTGAACGACCTGGATGTGGTCGCCTGCGGATCGTTTGTGGCGGCGAAGGATCACATCACCTCTGCGTTTGACGGCATCATCGTCTCGGACATCCGGATGCCGGGGCGGGACGGGTTTCACCTGCTGGACTATGCCCGCGGTGCCGACGAGGAACTGCCGGTGGTGCTGCTGACCGGCGAGGGTGACATTCCGATGGCGGTGAAGGCGATGTCGCAGGGGGCGTTTGATTTCCTTGAGAAACCCTGTGCGCCCGCCGACTTCCTGCCGGTCCTGGAGCGCGCGCTGAAGACCCGGGCGCTGGTGCTGGAGAACCGGCGGCTGAAGCACCAGCTGGAGACCGGCGACCCGGCGGCGCGGCTGCTGTTCGGGACCTCGCCGCAGGCCAAGGAAATGCGCCAGCGGGTGCGGGCGGTGGCGCCGACGGGCGCGGAGGTGCTGGTGACCGGCGCGCCGGGCAGCGGCATTTCCAAGGTGGCGGAGGTTATCCACCTGATGTCGCCCGCCGCGCAGGGGCCCTTTGTGAAACGCCCGGCCGCAGGGCTGGCGGCGGACACTGTGGCGGAGCTGTGCCAGGAGGCGGCGGGCGGCTCATTGTTCCTGGACGAGGTGCAGGCGCTGCCGGAGGCGGCGCAGTATGCGCTGCTGGCGCAGCTGGAACAGGGCGGCGGGGTGCGGATCATCGCGGGCTCCAGCGCTGATCTGGCGGGCAAGGCGGAAGCGGGCGGGTTCAGCGCCGATTTGTTCTACCGGCTGGATGTGATGCGGGTGCGGATCCCCTCGCTGGCGGAACGGCCCGGCGACATCCCGGTGCTGTTCCGCCATTACGTGGCACAGGCGGCGGAGCAGGCGGGGATCGAGGCGCCGGAGGTGTCGCAGGACCATCTGGCCGCATTGATGGCGCAGGACTGGCCGGGCAATGCGCGCTCATTGATGTCGGCGGCGATGCGGTTTGTGCTGGGAATGCCGGAGGAGGCGGCTGCTGCCGCCGGGCTGGGGCTGGCAGAGCAGATGGCGCAGGTGGAGCGCTCACTGCTGATTGCGGCGCTGGGCCGCGCCAACGGGCGCGCGGCTGCGGCCGCGGAAGCCCTGAAGCTGCCGCGCAAGACGTTTTACGATAAGCTGGCCCGCTATGGCATCCGGCCTGAGGATTACCGCCGCTGAGGGCGCTGGGGCCGGGAGCCTTGCGGTTCGTACTGACCGGCGCTGAGGCCGGGGTAATCAAGGAGGCGGCGCCGCCGGAAAGCCCCGGGTGGGGCCGTGGGCGGAGGGAGGACGGGGGTCGCAAGCCCCCATGTCCGCTGAAGCCTTCGGTGCGGGACGCCCCTGAAACCTATTAAGAAGTGGTCCGGGGGCCCTGTGATCTCCTGGTGGTGCGGGGTGTCAGTCCGTACCGTTGTCGCGACGGGAATGAGTATCGCAGGCCCGGGTTAAAGAGCGGCAAGCGGTGCGTACGGTGGGTGCGCAACACCCTTCTTAGACCGGGTCGCTTGCGGCCCGGTCTGCGCCTGCCTGCCCGTCAAACCACAGGTTTGCCTCCGGCAAAACGGTCAGGCGCATTCGCGCCCGCCCAGGCAGGCGCAGACCTATCAGTTGCAAACATGCTCGTGATTCCTGCAGTTTTGTCTGGCGCTAACATTTGTGCGGTTTTTCGCACAAAGCCCTGAAAGCCCTGTGCGGGATTTCGCACAGCTTGTTGCGGGCGTTGTTGATACGCTTTTGATGTCTCCCGTAAGTGTATGCAAAGACGCAGATAATTCTGTGGAATGGTGATTCTCGAATCAATTGTTGAGCGGTTTTCCGCAACTTGGGATGCTTTTGCCAGGCCTCAGCCCTGCGCTGAGTGCACCATCGGATTTACAGACGATTTTTCTGGGAGGAAAAACCATGAAATTCCTGACAACTGCCGCCACCGCATTGGCTCTGGCTGTTTCCGGAGGCGCCGCAAGCGCCGCCTGTGATGACGGCGAAATCGTGGTGAAGTTCAGCCACGTCACCAACACCGACAAGCACCCCAAGGGGATTGCTGCGGCGCTGCTGGAAAAGCGCGTGAACGAAGAGATGAACGGCACCATGTGCATGGAGGTCTATCCGAACTCCACGCTGTATAACGACAACAAGGTGCTGGAAGCGATGCTGCAGGGCGATGTGCAGCTGGCCGCGCCGAGCCTCTCGAAGTTCGAGAAGTTCACCAAGCAGTTCCGCCTGTTCGACCTGCCGTTCATGTTCAAAAACATCGAAGCCGTGGATGCCTTTCAGGCGTCCGAGACAGGGCAGGAGATGCTGAATTCGATGCAGCGCCGCGGCCTGCAGGGGCTGGGCTACTGGCACAATGGCATGAAGCAGATGTCCGCCAACAAGCCGCTGGTCGAGCCCACGGATGCCAACGGGCTGAAGTTCCGCGTGCAGTCCTCTGACGTGCTGGTGGCGCAGATGGAAGCGATCGGCGGCTCGCCCCAGAAAATGGCGTTCTCCGAAGTTTACGGCGCGCTGCAGCAGGGGGTTGTGGACGGGCAGGAAAACACCTGGTCCAACATCTACGGCAAGAAGTTCTTTGAGGTGCAGGACGGCATCACCGAGACCAACCATGGCGCGCTGGATTACCTGGTGGTGACCTCCGTGGACTGGCTGGACAGCCTGGATCCGGCAGTGCGCGACCAGTTCCTGACCATCCTGAACGAGGTGACCGCGGTGCGGAACGCCGAGTCGACCAAGGTGAACGGCGAAGCACGCCAGGCGATCATCGACGCCGGCGGCGTGGTGCGCGAGCTGAGCCCTGAGCAGCGCGCGGCCTGGGTCGAGGCGATGAAGCCTGTGTGGGAGAAATTCGCAGGCGACGTCGGCCAGGAGAAGATCGACGCGGCGCAAGCCATCAACGCAGGCCTCTAAAGGCCATATCCGGGGTGCCCTGCGCGGGCGCCCCGTGACCGCAGGCGGCGCGGGGATCCGCTGCCTGCACCCCTACTTTCCGCAAAACTTGGGAGGCAGCCATGGCGGGGTCCAGAACCGGCCCGAGCGGGCTTATCAATTCACTCGAAGAAACCCTGATCGCGCTCCTCCTGGGGCTGATGACGGCGATCACCTTCGCCAATGTGATCGCGCGCTTCGTGTTCAATTCTAACATTTTATGGGCACTGGAACTGACGGTGTTCCTGTTTGCCTGGCTGGTGCTGCTGGGCGCGTCTTACGCGGTCAAGACCCACGCGCATCTGGGGGTTGATGCCATCGTCAACATGCTGTCACCCGGCGCCCGGCGCGCTGTCGGGCTGTTTGCTGCCGGATGCTGCATCGTGTTTTCGCTGCTCCTGCTGAAGGGCGCTTACGACTACTGGGCGGTGTTTGCCGACCTGCCGCCCACCTCGGGCCGCTGGTTCCCGACCGGGCTGGACATGAAGGCGCGCAGCCAGAGCTTCTATGAGGTGCAGGACGTGCCGATGGTGGCGGTGTTCAAGTTCTTGGAGGACCTGATCAACTACGGCGATTCTTACGAGAAACTGCCGAAGGTGGTGCCTTACGTGGTGCTGCCGGTGTCGATGCTGCTTCTGGTGTTCCGCTTCATCCAGGCGGCGTTCCAGATTGCCCGCGGCGAGGCTGACCGGCTGGTCGCCAGCCATGAGGTCGAAGATGAAATTGCAGAAGTGCAGGCGCAGCGCGGGGAGCATGACTGATGGAAGTGGTAATCCTCTTTGCGATGGTGATCGGCCTGCTGCTGATCGGGGTGCCGATTGCGGTGTCCCTGGGCCTCAGCTCGACTATCTTCTTGCTGATCTACTCCGACAGTTCGCTGGCCTCGGTCGCAGGTACGCTGTTTGAAGCTTTTGAAGGGCATTTTACGCTGCTGGCGATCCCGTTCTTCATTCTGGCGTCGTCTTTCATGACGACGGGCGGCGTGGCACGGCGGATCATCCGCTTCTCCATCGCCTGCGTCGGCCACCTGCCCGGCGGTCTGGCAATTGCGGGCGTGTTTGCCTGTATGCTGTTTGCTGCGCTGTCCGGCTCGTCTCCGGCGACCGTGGTGGCCATCGGCTCCATCGTGATCGCTGGCATGCGGCAGGTGGGCTACACCAAGGAGTTTGCGGCCGGTGTGATCTGTAACGCAGGCACCCTGGGCATCCTGATCCCGCCGTCGATCGTGATGGTGGTCTATGCGGCGGCCGTGGAAGTCTCCGTGGGGCGGATGTTCCTGGCCGGTGTCATTCCGGGCCTGCTGGCCGGTCTGTTCCTGATGGTCACCATCTATGTGATGGCCAAGGTCAAGAACCTGCCGAAGGGCGAGTGGAAGGGCTGGGGCGAGATCATCACCTCGGGCCGTGAGGCCGGCTGGGGCCTGTTCCTGATCGTGATCATCCTGGGCGGCATCTATGGCGGCATCTTCACGCCGACTGAGGCGGCAGCGGTGGCGGCGGTCTATGCCTTCCTGATCGCCTCGTTCGTCTACAAGGACATGGGGCCGCTGTCGAACGGCGAGGGCGAGGCCAAGACGCCGCTCATGAAGAAGCCCTATGCGCTGGTGTCGGCGTTCTTCCACAGCGACACCAAGCACACGCTGTTCGAAGCGGGCAAGCTGACCGTGACGCTGCTGTTCGTGATCGCCAATGCGCTGATCCTGAAGCATGTGCTGACCGATGAGCAGGTGCCGCAGCATATCGCCAATGCGATGCTGTCCGCGGGCTTTGGCCCGGTGATGTTCCTGATCGTCGTGAACGTGATACTGCTGATCGGCGGCCAGTTCATGGAGCCTTCGGGTCTGCTGGTGATCGTGGCGCCGCTGGTGTTCCCGATTGCCATTGAGCTGGGCATTGACCCGATCCACCTGGGCATCATCATGGTGGTGAACATGGAGATCGGCATGATCACCCCGCCGGTCGGCCTGAACCTGTTCGTGACCTCGGGCGTGGCGGGCATGCCGATGATGGGGGTGGTGCGGGCCGCGCTTCCGTTCCTGGCGGTGCTGTTCGTGTTCCTGATCCTGATCACCTATGTGCCGTGGCTGTCGACGGTGCTGCCAAACGCGGTGATGGGGCCGGAGATCATAACGAACTAGGCAAGTTCGCAATAAGAAAACGCCCCGGAGTTCCGGGGCGTTTTTCGGTTCCGGGCAGGGGCGCTGCCCCTCTTGTCCCTTCGGGCCAATTCACCCTGGAGTATTTTGGACCAGAAAGAAGCGCGCAGGAGTTGCTGCTTCTTTCTGGTCTTAAATACCCAATAGCCTCAGCTGGCCTCAAGCGCGGTGATGATCGGGGAGAAATCCGCGGCCTTGAGGCTGGCGCCGCCAACCAGCGCGCCGTCGACGTTGGAGACGGCGAAGATTTCCGCAGCGTTAGACGGCTTCACCGAGCCGCCGTAGAGCAGGCGGATGCTGTCTGCCGTCTCAGCCCCGAAACGGGCGGTGAGTTCGGCGCGCAGGAAATCATGCACTTCGGCGATTTGTTCCAGAGTCGGCACCTTGCCGGTGCCGATGGCCCAGACCGGCTCATAGGCGATCACGGTGTTTTCGCCTGCGGCATTGGCCGGGACGGAGCCTGCCAGCTGGGTGCCGGCCACTTTCAAAGTGTCGCCGGCTTCGCGTTCTGCCAGGGTTTCGCCGATGCAGATGATGGCGATGAGGCCTTCTGCGATGGCGGCCTCGGCCTTGGCGCAGACCTGGGCGTCGCTCTCGCCGTGGTCGGCGCGGCGTTCGGAGTGGCCGAGGATCACGGCAGAGGCGCCTGCGTCCTTCAGCATCGCAGCCGACAGATCGCCGGTGTGGGCGCCGGAGGCGTTTGCGTGGCAGTCCTGGCCGCCGATGGCGACGGCGCTGCTGTTGGCGGTGTCCGCGGCGCGCGACAGGAGGGTGGCAGGCGGGCAGATCAGGATATCGGCTGCGGGGGAGGCATGGCTTTCCGCCAGGGCCGCCAGTTCAGCGAGGTTTTCGCCGGTGCCGTTCATCTTCCAGTTGCCTGCTGCCAGTTTCCGCCGCATGGGGGTGCCTCCGAATGTCCTGTTTGGGCGTGACTGGTAGCACCGGCGGCGGAGCGGTGCAATTCGCTTGAGAGCCTGGCTGAAAAGCAAAGGGCGGGGAAAGCCCCGCCCGGTCATTTCTGCCAATGTGTGCCGGATCAGGTGCCGGGAACTTCTTTGAAGGAGATCGACTCGCCGCAGCCGCAGGCCTCGGACACATTGGGGTTGTTGAACTTGAAGCCGCTTTCCAGGAGCGTCACCTCATAGTCGATTTCGGTGCCGAACAGGAACATCTGCGCCATCGGCGCGATCAGGATGCGGGCGCCGTCCTGCTCGACCACCTCGTCGTTGGCGTCGGGCGCGTCGACATATTCCATGGTGTATTCCATGCCCGCGCAGCCGCCCTTCTTGACGCCGATGCGCAGGCCGGCATGGCCGTCCTTTGCCATCAGCTTGGCGATCTGGGCCGCAGCCTTGGGCGTCATGGTCACCGCCTGTTTGCCGGGAATGCCGAACATGTATGTCTCCTTGCGCTTCCCCTGTTATCTAGGATGGGTTCCGGGGCGGCTCAACCCCGGATGCTGCGGGGAAGTGATAACATACACCCGAAATGCGGAAATAAAAGTGGCCGCCTCCTGGGCAGGGAGGCGGCCGGTGATGGGGGTGTCCGTC
>NZ_AFCF02000005.1 GCF_000203975.2 Leisingera sp. ANG1
GAAGCCGAAGCCGAAGCCGAAGAAGCAATCGCCGCTGTGCTCGGCACCGCAAGCGAAGAAGAGCCTGCCCCCGCCGTCGAACTGCTGGAAGTGACCGAAGCCGAGGCAGATTTCACCGAAGCGGCAGCAGAGGCGGAAGAGCCGCAGGCAGAGGCCGAAGAGGTCGAGACTGCGGCCCCTGCAGCCGCCTCCGCCGCCGACAGCATCGCCGCCAAGCTGCAGCGCATCCGCGCCGTGGTCGCGCAGACCCCCGAAGAGGATTTCAGCGAAGACGAGCACGCCGATGACGTGCTGGATGGCGCCGCTGAGGACATCTCCGCGGCCCTGCTGGAAGATGACGGCGCACCGGATTTCGATGACGAGGCCGACGACGAGATCGCCCGCGCCCTGGACCGCCTGGACCTGAACAGCGCCGCTGCCGAAGCAGCCCAAGCAGAAGACGCGGACACCGAGGAAGCCTCCGCAGGCGATGACAGCGGCGAAGACGAAGCCGAAGCCGAAGACGGTCTCTTCGCAGGCCTTGATGAGGACAGCGCAGAGGACAGCTCCAGCCAGCCGGCCGGGGAAGAAGAAGCCCCGGCACCGAAGCCGGCCCGCGTCCGCATCACCAAGATCAAGCGCGCGGTCCTCGACCAGGCCGTTGCCTCCGGCCAACTGCAAGAGACAGAGGACACCCCGGCTCCGGCAGACGCAGAGCCCGAACAGCCCATCCTCTCCGACGAGGACGAGGCCGACCTGATGCGGGAACTGGCCGAGGTGGAGGCTGAGATCCTGGCCGCGTCCGAACAGCCTGCTGCCGAAGACTCCGCTGAAGCTTCCCTTGAGGATGATGCCGATGCGGCAGAGGCGGCGGATCCGGTGGCTGCGCCCGGCCTGGCCGACAGCGACGTCTCCCGGCTGATGGCCGCCGCCGACGAAAAGCTGGAAGACCCGGAAACCGCCTCCTCGCTTGAGGCCTACAGCCAGCTGCGCGGCGCCGTCGCCGCCACCAAGGCTGACGGCCCGGACGCCGGCAGCGCCAGCGACGAGGCCAAGCCTTACCGCGACGACCTCGCCAGCGTGGTGCGCCCGCGCCGCCCCGAAGCCCGGCCCGAAGCCCGCCAGGGCGTCTCGGCGCGTCCGGCCAGCCCGGCCGCGCGCCCGGCGCCGCTGAAACTGGTGGCCGAGCAGCGCATCGACGAAGGTGCAGCCGCGGCCCCTGCCGCTGCGGCCCCCCAGCCGGTGCGCCCGCGCCGGGTGTCAGCCGCGGTTCTGGGCAATGACGCAGAGGCAGGCGGCAGCGGTTTTGCCGCCTATGCCGAAGAACGCGGCGCGGCTGAGCTGCATGAACTGCTGGAGGCCGCCGCCGCCTACATGAGCTTTGTCGAAGGCCGCGACCACTTCTCGCGCCCGCAACTGATGAACAAGGTGCGCAGCGCCGGCAGCAGCGACTTCAACCGCGAGGACGGGCTGCGCTCCTTCGGCCAGCTCCTGCGCGACGGCAAGATCGAACGCTCCGGCAACGGCCAGTTCACCGCCTCCGGCGACATCGGCTTCAAGCCCAAGCGTGCCGCGGGCTGATCCCCGGACAGCAGAAACAGAAAAGGCGGCCCCGCGGGCCGCCTTTTTCAGTTTCAGACCAAGGGCCTGTTTCTTCTTTGCAGAAATACTCCGGGGTGAATTGACCTTCAGGTCAAGAGGGGCAGCGCCCCTCCCCTTATTTCTCCGGGTCAGTCTTCCCGGCGTCCGGGTCTTCCTTGCCGACGCCGCGGAACACGAACTTGAACGGCAGCACCCAGACAATGCCCAGCGCCACATAGACGATCAGCTCCAGCCACAGGGGCGGCCGGTCGAGCCAGTTCATCACCGTGACCGCAGCCACGATGTAAACCGGCATCCCCACCAGCAGGATGACCAGGGCCCAGCGCCGCCGGGCCTTGTAGCTCAGGCCTTGCTTGTCAGCCATCAGTCGGCAAACGGGTCGGTAACCAGGATGGTGTCGTCCCGCTCCGGGCTGGTGGACAAGAGTGCGACCGGGCAGTCGATCAGCTCTTCCACGCGCTTCACGTATTTGATCGCATTGGCGGGCAGGTCGTTCCAGCTGCGCGCGCCCTCGGTGGACTCGCTCCAGCCCGGCATTTCCTCATAGATGGGTGTGCAGCGGGCCTGCTGATCAGCCGCGGTCGGCAGGTAATCCAGACGCTCGCCGTCCAGATCATAGCCCACGCAGATCTTCAGCGTCTCGAACCCGTCCAGCACGTCCAGCTTGGTCAGCGAAATGCCGTTGATGCCGGAGGTGGCGCAGGTCTGACGCACCAGGCAGGCGTCGAACCAGCCGCAGCGGCGCTGGCGGCCGGTGGTGGTGCCGAACTCATGGCCGCGGGTGCCCAGGCGCTCGCCATCAGCATCCGGCTTGCCTTCCGCGTTCAGCAGCTCGGTCGGGAACGGGCCTTCGCCGACGCGGGTGGTATAGGCCTTCACAATGCCCAGCACGTAATCGATCGAGCCCGGGCCGATGCCCACGCCGGTCGCCGCCTGGCCTGCAATCACGTTCGAGGAGGTCACAAACGGGTAAGTGCCGAAATCAATGTCCAGCAGTGCGCCCTGCGCGCCTTCGAACAGGATCCGCTTGCCGGATTTGCGCTTCTCGTTCAGCACCTTCCAGACCGGGGCCGCAAAGGGCAGGATCTGCGGCGCGATTTCCTTCAGTTGGGCAATCAGCGCGTCGCGGTCGACCGGGTCTACACCCAGGCCCTTGCGCAGCGGATCATGGTGCTGCAGCGCCCGGTCAACGCGGGCGATCAGGGTCGCCTCGTCGGCCAGGTCGGCAACGCGGATCGCACGGCGGCCCACCTTGTCCTCATAGGCCGGGCCGATGCCGCGGCCGGTGGTGCCGATCTTGGTGCCCTTGGAGGCCGCTTCCTCGCGCGCCCGGTCCAGCTCGCCGTGCAGCGGCAGGATCAGCGGCGTATTCTCGGCGATCATCAGGGTTTCCGGGGTGATTTCCACGCCCTGCTCCTGAACCGTCGCGATTTCCTTCATCAGGTGCCAGGGGTCCAGCACCACGCCATTGCCGATAACCGACAGCTTGCCGCCGCGCACCACGCCCGAAGGCAGCGCGTGCAGCTTGTAGACCTTGCCGTCAATGACCAGCGTGTGGCCGGCGTTATGGCCGCCCTGGAAGCGGGCGATCACGTCAGCGCGCTCGCTCAGCCAGTCCACGATCTTGCCTTTCCCTTCGTCGCCCCACTGGGCGCCGACTACGACGACATTGGCCATATCCGGTCCTTTACAGTCTGGTTCAAACCCACGCTCATATAGCGATGCTGCGCAGGCAGTGGAACCGCAAATTCGCCGCAGTTGGCGCTAATTCATGGGGCACAGCACCTTCCCCGCACGGAATCAAGCCGCAGGCGCCGGGCCAGCGCCTGCCCGCCCGCACGGGCTGGCGCTTTCGCAGGTGCAGTACTCCATTGCAAACTCGTACGGGCGCAGCAGGAATAAACTGCCATACACAGCCGTTGCAGCGCCACCCCGCAGGCAGGCGCCCGCCCTCAGCGTCACGAAAAAATCGCGGCAAACAGCGGGGTGTTGCATACCCAGCGTACGGTGCCTTCACGCGATCCTCATTTCCCTATGCCACACTGCAATCAGATCGCGATCCCCCAGCCATGGTTCCCGCGCGCGGGGCCATGATACGAGGCCCAGGCATCTGTGCGGCTGAATGGGCAACACCCGGAGACCGGCCCTGATAAAAAGGGGGTCGTCCAGGATATCCTGTCCGAGCAGGCCCCCGGCGGGGTCTGTCCACCTCCACCCCGGCGGCGCCGCCCCCTTAATCGGGACACAGCGCAACACCCGAGCGGAACGAACGAAACAACAGTACCGGCAAGAAGAAACCGCCCCGGCCCGCAAGCGGCCCCGGCGGCCAAAGCTGCGCGCCTTCAGCCCTGCAGCCGTACCGGCGCGCCATGCGGCGTGCTCAGATACGCCTCCTCCCAGCGGCTGCGCATCACCTCCGCCTCTGCGCGCGACGCCGCGCCGTCCTCGGCCAGAAACACCTCCAGCGTTTCCAGCCAGGCGCGGAAGTAATCCTCGCCGCCATCCAATTCACGGCTCAACCCATGGCGCTTGAGCGTCGCGGAAAACCGCTCCACCCAGTCGGCCCAGCTGAACCGCCCGGCCTCATTCAGATGCACCGTCAGCGCAAAGACCTGCGCATGCCAGGGTTCGGCAAAGACAGGCTCCGGTGCTGCAACCTCAGGACAGGTACTCATAGCGGCTCCAGATAGCTCTGCCACAGATCCAGCACCACTTCGTCCTCGGGGTGTTCTGCATGCGCCCACAAGGAACTGGCATGAAAGCGCACCGCATAGAGCGGCTCCGGCGCCTCGCCCAGCCCATGGGCGCTGCTGTCGGGCAAGACATGGGTGCCATGCAGCCGCAGGATATAGCCCTGCGCCCCGGCAGCGTATTGCGGCAGCCGGGTGTGGCCGCCATCGACCAGCGCGTTATCCGCAGGGATTCGCGCCCGTACCGCCTGGCCGGGGGTGAACAGCGGCGCCGGCCCGCCCTCCCGGTCCGCAGGCCCGCCCTTGGCCAGCGCTGCGGCGACGTTCTCCGCCTTAAGCGCCCGCTCCGCCAGCGCGTGCAGCCCGGCAGCCCCCTTGCCCTGCAGGTCGTCCCGCGTCAGCACACCCTTCTCGACCAGGAGGTCCGCCAACGCCGAAATCCATTTCTCGTAATAGGAAAAGCGCGTGTAGTCCTTGGGCGACAGCCGCTCCCGCGCGTGGCGCGAGGTGTCGATGTTCCACTGCCCCAGCGCCCCGCAAGCCAGCGTCACCGCCAGCGCACGGGCATGCCAGTCCTCGGCAAAGACCGGTGCGCCTTCGGCCTCAGACTTAACCGGCCCGTCACCGAATCGCCCGCCCATGTCATGCACCCGGGTCATGACGGCAACTCCCCCGGCATTTTTGCCAATCCAGTGCCGATCATGCTGTCACGGGTGACCAGCGCAGCCAATTCGTCCTCGCTCAGCCCCTCAGTGCCGCCGGGCCGCATCGGCAGCACCAGATAGCGGACCTCCGCCGTCGAATCCCAGACCCTTACCGCAGCCCCGTCAGGCAGCGTCACCCCGAACTCCGCCAGCACCTTGCGCGGCTCGCGCACTGCGCGGGCGCGGTAGGCATCGGATTTATACCAGCCCGGCGGAATGCCCAGCAAAGGCCACGGGTAGCAGCTGCATAAGGTACACACGACCATATTGTGCTGCTGGGGCGTGTTCTCCACCACCACCATATGCTCACCCTGGCGGCCGTAGTATCCGAGGTCTGCCAGCACCGGATCGGCATCCGCCAGCAGCGCCGCCTTGAACTCCGGCTCACTCCAGGCGCGGGCCACCACCCTGGCACCGTTCTGCGGGCCGATCCTGTTCTGATAGGTGTCGATGATCTCCTCCAGCGCGGCGGGGTCGATCAGGCCCTTTTCGGTGAGAATCGTCTCCAGCGCCTTCACCCGCAGGGCAGGATCAGGCGGCAAAAGGGCGTGCGGGTGGTCGGAATGGTCATGAGGCATACCCCATGCTGCGCCCGCGCGGGGGCTGCTGTCCAGTCACGTTTCCTGATGCAAACAATCACGTTGCGTGACGTCGCATTCCATCCGGGACAACAGGTTCGCGCCCGGCACCGGGGGTGGGCGCAGTGCTGCATGGCGGAACGTCCGGACACCCAGCAAGCCTCGCATCTCTCTGAAACGGTACAGTATTTCGCGCCCGTCCTGGGGGGCGGGGCCGGCCGCGAACCGGATCGCAAGGCGATCCGGAGTTTCAAAGCTCCATGCAAGCAACGGCTCCGGCCGCAAACTCTCCGAAACCGGCAAACTCCGCCCTTGCCCCCCCGGGCAATCTTGCCTATTTACCGCCCGGTACTTAGCCAACCGCCGCAGGGACCCATGGAAAACGTTGTTCTGATCATCCATCTTCTTCTGGCTCTCGGCCTGATCGCCGTGGTTCTGCTGCAGCGCTCCGAAGGCGGCGGCCTTGGCATGGGCGGCGGCGGCGGCGGCGCGATCTCCGGCCGCGCGGCGGCAACCGCGCTCAGCAAGCTGACCTGGCTGCTGGCAATTGCCTTCATCTGCACCTCGATCACCCTGACCATCATGGCCGCGCAAAAGTCCGCGGGCTCCTCTGTTGCGGACCGCATCGGTGTGCCGCAAACCGAAGAAGGCGGCGAGGCGCCTGCAGTTCCGGCGCTCGGCAGCGATCTCCTGCCGCCTTCCGAAGGCGACAACGCTCCGCTGGTTCCCAGCGCAGACTGATCCACTACACCTTGAGAGGGTTTTAGGAACCGCAACAGCATCTTGCGGTTCCCTTGCGCATTTCGTGCGAATCCTTTATATATGAAGTCCCGTGATGCAGCGGTTTTTGGACTGATTCCAATCACCGCCGGGCAGCTGAAATCTGACTTCTCACGGGGGCAGCCGAACACATATGGCGCGTTTTATCTTCATCACCGGCGGTGTTGTTTCATCCCTGGGCAAAGGCCTGGCTTCGGCGGCGCTCGGCGCCCTTCTGCAGGCGCGGGGCTACTCGGTCCGCCTGCGCAAGCTGGATCCCTATCTGAACGTCGATCCGGGCACCATGAGCCCGTTTGAGCACGGCGAGGTGTTCGTGACCGATGACGGCGCCGAGACCGACCTGGACCTCGGCCATTACGAACGCTTCACCGGGGTTCCGGCGCGCAAGACCGACTCGATCTCGTCGGGCCGCATCTACACCAACGTGCTGGAGAAGGAGCGCCGCGGCGACTACCTCGGCAAAACCATCCAGGTCATTCCGCACGTCACCAACGAAATCAAGGACTTCATCTCCATCGGCGAGGATGAGGTCGACTTCATGCTCTGCGAGATCGGCGGCACCGTCGGCGACATCGAGGGCCTGCCCTTCTTCGAGGCGATCCGCCAGTTCGCCCAGGACAAGCCGCGCGGCGAATGCATCTTCATGCACCTGACCCTGCTGCCCTATATCAAGGCCTCCGGCGAGCTGAAGACCAAGCCGACCCAGCACTCGGTGAAGGAGCTGCGCTCCATCGGCCTGGCGCCCGACATCCTGGTCTGCCGCTCCGAAGGCCCGATTCCCGTGAAGGAACGCGAGAAGCTGGCGCTGTTCTGCAACGTGCGCGCTGACTCTGTGATTGCCGCACAGGACCTGAAATCCATCTACGAGGCACCGCTGGCCTATCACCGCGAGGGGCTGGACCAGGCGGTGCTGGATGCCTTCGGCATCGCCCCTGCCCCGAAACCGAACCTGGAGCGCTGGGAAGATGTGGCCGACCGCATCTACAACCCCGAGGGCGAAGTGAAGGTAGCCATTGTCGGCAAATACACCCAGCTGGAAGACGCCTATAAATCCATCGCCGAGGCGCTGACCCATGGCGGCATGTCGAACCGGGTCAAGGTCTCGATCGAATGGGTCGATGCGGAACTCTTTGACAAGGAAGACGCGGCTCCGTTCCTGCAGGGCTACCACGCGATCCTTGTGCCCGGCGGCTTTGGCGAACGCGGCACCGAGGGCAAGATCAAGGCGGCGCAATACGCGCGCGAGAACAAGGTGCCCTACCTCGGCATCTGCCTCGGCATGCAGATGGCGGTGATCGAAGCCGCGCGCAACGTGGCGGGCATTTCCGAGGCGGGCTCAGAAGAGTTCGACCACGAGGCCGGCAAGAAACGCTTTGAACCGGTTGTCTACCACCTGAAGGAATGGGTGCAGGGCAACATGACTGTCGAGCGTAAAGTGGGCGACGACAAGGGCGGCACCATGCGCCTTGGCGCCTATGACGCGGCGCTGGAGGAAGGCTCCAAAGTGGCGGAAGTTTATGGCAGCACCCATATCGAGGAGCGCCACCGCCACCGCTATGAGGTCGACACCAAGTATCAGGAACAGCTGGAAAAATGCGGCCTCAGCTTCTCCGGCATGTCGCCGGACGGCCGCCTGCCAGAGATCGTGGAGTGGAAAGACCACCCGTGGTTTATCGGCGTGCAGTTCCACCCGGAGCTGAAATCCAAACCCTTTGCGCCGCACCCGCTGTTCGACGATTTCGTCCGCGCGGCCAAGGAAGCCTCGCGGCTGGTGTAATGCCCGGCAGGCGGGGTTCTCCCGCCCGCTGCTTTGCTCATGACACATGAGCAGCACCCGTTGGGCCCGGCGCCGCCAAGGCGGCGCAGGGAAAATACAGAAAAAGGCGGGCCGCTGGCCCGCCTTTTTCATTTTAGTTGAATGGTTTTGCCCGGCTCAGAAGCCGTGCATCCGCTTGGCCCACTGATAGGCCACCACCAGCCCCTTCATCCGCGGCAGCAGGTACAGCGAGGCCCCCACCGTGATCACCGACATGATGATCGCCAGCGTCCAGGGGTCCGGGCGCAGCTGGGTGTAGACGATGTGCAGCGCAAAGCCGAGGATGTGGCCCACCACCAGGATGGTCAGATAGGCCGGCCCGTCATCAGCGCGCTGGTGATGCAGCTCCTGGCCGCACTCGGTGCAGCTGTCGTTCACCTTGAGATAGCTGTGCAGCAGCTTGCCGCCGCCGCAGTTCGGGCAGCGCAGCCGCAGCCCCTTCAGCAAAGCTGGTTTCAGCTCCCGCTGGTTCTCTTCCAGAACGTCCGCTTGGGTCATCGCGCGTCTCCTTGGGTTCCGCCGCCTGATAGCGTGATTCCCGAAATGAATGCAATCAATATGCAAACATTGATATTGCATTTATTGCCGCACTCCTGCATTGAACCAATCAATCACGAAACAAAGCCTTCGCGGAGACCCGGCGATGAAACAATGGACCCCTGCCCGTCTGGACGGCGCCCGGCCCCGCTATATCGAGCTGGCGGAGGCGATCGGCGCCGACATCGACGCCGGCGTGCTGGCGCCCGGCGACCGGCTGCCGCCGCAGCGGCGGGTGGCGCAGGAGCTGGGGGTGGATTTCTCCACCGTGTCGCGGGGCTACGCCGAAGCGGTGCGGCGTGGCTATATCGAGAGCTTTGTCGGCCGCGGCACCTTTGTGCGCAGCCGGGAGGCGCTGCCGGAACGCCCCGACCCGCGCCGGGCGCTGGAAGAAGACCCGATGATGAACATGCCGCCGGAACCGGATGACCCAGGCTTGCTGGCACGGATGCAAAAGGGGCTGGAGCATGTCTCGGCCAACCTGCAGCCGCTGTTGCGCTACCAGTCGGTGACCGGCAGCCCGCAGGACCGGGCGCTGGCGGCAGAGTGGATGCAGGCCAACGGCTTGCCCTGCGCGCCGGACCGGCTGGTGATCACGCCGGGGGCGCACGCCAGCCTCTATGCGATCCTGACGGTGCTGTGCGAGCCGGGGTCCACCATCCTGTGCGAGGAGGTGACGTATCCCGGGCTGCGCTCCATCGCGGCGCGGCTGGGGATCCGGCTGATCGGGCTGCCGGGGGACAAGGACGGCATTCAGCCGGACGCGCTGGAAAAGGCCATCACCAGCGACTGGCCCGCGGCGCTGTATCTGAACCCGACGCTGCAGAACCCCTCCACACGCACCATCACCGCTAAACGGCGGCGGGAGATTGCCGCAGTGCTGCAAAAGCATGACCTGCCGCTGATCGAAGATGATGCCTATTGCTTTGTCGACAATGGTGCGCCGGCTCCCATCAGCAGCCTGATCCCCGATCTGGGCTGGCATATTGCGGGGCTTTCCAAATGCTTCGGCGCCGGGCTGCGGCTGTCCTATACTTTGGTGCCGAAACGCGCCGTTCTGGGGCAGTTCAGCCAAGCGCTCCGGTCGATGCATGTGATGGTGTCGCCCCTCAATCTGGCGCTGCTGGGGCGCTGGATCGAGGACGGAACCGCGGCGGAGATCCAGCGTTTCATCCGCAAGGCTGCGGCAGAGCGGCAGGCGCTGGCAACGGAGGTGCTGCAGGCCTGTTTCATCGAAAGCGATCCGCTGGCCTTTAACCTGTGGCTGACCTTGCCGCGGGGCACCAGCCGGGCCGAGATGATGGGCCGCATGGCGGGTCGCCAGATCGGCATCATGCCCAGCGATGCCTTCACCGTCTCCGGCCTGCCGCAGGAAGCGGTGCGGGTCTGCCTGGGCGGGCCGATCACACTGGAGGACCTGCGCGAGGACCTGCTGGCGCTGAACGATGCCGTCACCCGCAAGGACTGGCTGGGCTGAGCGGCGGCTGATATGGTTTCCCCGCAACCACAGGAGCCCGCATGATCCGTGCCTTCCGCAACCTGATTGAACGGCAGCTGACCAAGGCGCAGGCCGAGGGCCAGCTGCGGGGGCTGGAGGGCGAAGGAAAGCCCCTGCCCGACCGCAGCAGCGAGGCGCACGTGGACGCTGGCCTGGCGGCGGGCATGCGGATCATGGCGCAGGCGGGCGTGGTGCCGGAGGAGTTCGGGCTGAAGGAACAGCTGGCTGAGGCGCGCCGGGAATATGCCGGATTGACGGATCCGGAAGAGCGCAAGGCGGCGATGGCGCGGATCTCCGATCTGGAGATGCGCTACAACATGGCGCGGGATGCGCGGAAATCCTTCTTCCGTTAGCGCAACACCCCGTTGTTTCCCGGCAGATTCGCGCTATAGACAGCGCCAAGACCGACCATTCCAAAGAAGAGTGACGCATTATGGCCAATGACGCTTCCACACGGCAGGAACAACTCGACCGTATCGCAACCGGCAAGGGCTTTATTGCCGCGCTGGACCAGTCCGGCGGCTCGACCCCGAAGGCGCTGGCGCTTTACGGCGTGAACGAGGACGCCTATTCGAACGACGACGAGATGTTCGCCGAGATCCACAAGATGCGCACCCGCATCATCACCTCGCCGAGCTTCGGCAAGGAGCGCATCTTGGGCGCGATCCTGTTCGAGAAGACCATGGACGGCGAGATTGACGGCAAGCCGACCGCGGACTTCCTGTGGGGCAACTGCGGCGTGGTGCCGTTCCTGAAAGTGGACAAGGGCCTGGCCGATGAGGCCAACGGCGTGCAGATGATGAAGCCGATGCCGGAGCTGGACGCGCTGCTGGCGCGGGCGGGCGCCAAGGGCATCTTTGGCACCAAAATGCGCTCTGTCGTCAAGGAAGCAAATGCGACAGGCATCAAGGCGGTTGTTGCGCAGCAGTTCGAAGTGGGCCAGCTGATTGTTGCGGCCGGCCTGGTGCCGATCATCGAGCCGGAAGTGGACATCAACTCTGCCACCAAGGCTGAGGCCGAAGAGCTGCTGAAGGCGGAGATCAAGGCGCAGCTGGATGCCCTGCCCGCGGACAGCAAAGTGGCGCTGAAGCTGACCATCCCGTCCAAGGCGGGCCTCTATGATGATCTGGCCGATCACGCCAATGTGGTGCGGGTTGTGGCGCTGTCGGGCGGC
Source organism: Leisingera sp. ANG1 (assembly GCF_000203975.2). Lineage (GTDB taxonomy): Bacteria > Pseudomonadota > Alphaproteobacteria > Rhodobacterales > Rhodobacteraceae > Leisingera. The sequence goes on from NZ_AFCF02000005.1 coordinate 11,359, forward strand.
TACACCACCGACGACGCCTGCGCGCGCCTGTCGCAGAACACCAAGATGATCGCCTCCTTCAGCCGCGCGCTGACCGAGGGGCTGAACGTTTCGATGTCCGACGCGGAATACGATGCGGCGCTGGGTGCCAACATTGGCAAGATCTACGACGCCTCGCTGTAAGAGCTGTCAGAGCTGACATTGAGAAGGCCGCGCCTGCACCCGGGCGCGGCCTTTTCTGTTGGGCTTATTGTGCTGGGCCGTGTCAGTAGCCGTTGTTGCGCCCGGCGCAGCAGACCGCCAGCACCAGCCCCGCACCGCTGAGAAAAGGCAGCCAGAAGAAGCGCAGCGCGGTGAGGGTGAACCATCCCGGCTGGTCCTCCGGCGCCTGGCCCGCACCGCCGAGCCAGGCCCAGAAGATCAGCGCCGAGGCCGAGATCAGCACGCCGGACAGCGCCAGCAGCCAGCGCGCCGACCTAGGCATCCTCCCCTCGCTTGCGGCAAGCCGTTCCGCCGTGCGGCTGGCGGCAAGCCACCCGCTCACGCCGCTTGGGTCAGCGAGGGGCGCAGCCCCGTATAGCTGACCTTGTTCTCGTTCACTGCCAGGTAGCGCTGCGCCTCCTCGCGGTCTCCGAAGCTCAGCGCTTCGTCGTAGAAATAGGTAATCCGGTCCCCGGTCCGGGACAGCAGGCCGCCGCTTTCAAACAGAATAAACCATTTCTTCTGAACCAGTTGCATCAGCCTCACTCCTTTCTGAAGTCCGGCTGCGGGCCCTGACCGCCGCCGGTTCTATTGCAGTTTCCCAGGGTGCAAGCGGCCACCCGGCACCCCCGCCGGGCTGCCGGTCAGCAGATCTCCAGATGCTGGATTGGCCGTCTTCGCGCCCTGCTGAAGGCAGAATTCGCCCCCAGGTGTTGCCAAAACGTTAACGGGAATTGGCGCTGGTTTTACGCGGCATTTTCCCGCCGGCGGGCGGCGGTTTCCCGCCTGTCCGGACGCGGTTCCGTACAATTTGGCGAAATTCCGCTGTTGCAGAATCCAAAGAGGTTACCGGAGCGTAAACACCTTTTCCCGCGGCAAGCCCGCCCCCCGGCGGCGGCACCGCTTGGCGGGGGCCGGGGTATGGGTATTTGTGACCAGAAAGAAGCCGGGCTGGAGCGGTTCAGCTGAACTCCGGCGGGCGTTTTTGCAGCTGGGCGGCGACCGCCTCGATCTGGTTGGGCTTGCCGATAAGATCCAGCTGTTCGGCACTTTCGCGCAGCAGCACTTCGGCCTGGGAGGCGCCGGATTCAGCATAGGCAATAAGGCGTTTGGCGGCGCGCACGGCGGAGGGGCTTTTGCCGGCGATTTCCTTGGCCAGTTCATTGGCGCGGCTGAGCGGGTTGCCGGCCAGTTCGGTGACCAGCCCCCAGTCCAGCGCCTGCGGGCCCTCCACCTTTTCCGCCGTCCAGGTGAGGCGGCGCAGCACGTCGGAGCGCAGCAGCCGCGGCAAGAGCGCCATACCGCCCATGTCGGGAATCAGGCCCCATTTCATCTCCATCACCGACAGCTGCGCCTCCGGGTGGGCGATGCGGATGTCGGCGCCCAGCGCGATCTGCAGGCCGCCGCCGAAACAGGCGCCGTGGATCGCGGCGATCACTGGCACCGGCACCCGGCGCCAGACCATCGCCACCTCCTGAAAGGCGTTGGCGTCCTCATGGGTGCGCTCCATGATCAGGCTGCTGAGGTCGCGCTGCGCAAAGCTGGCCAGCGCCGCCATGTCGAGGCCTGCGCAGAAGCTCTTGCCCGCACCCGAAAGCACCACCGCGCGGGCGTCCGATTGTGCCACCTCCTGGCCTGCGGCGATGATCAAGTCGATCATCTCCTCATCCAGCGCGTTGTGCTTGTCCGCGCGGGCAAGCGTGACATAGGCGATGTGGTCCTTGTAGCCGGTGGTGACTTTTTTCATGGCTGCTCCCCCTGGTATCCGGTTTGCCTGCAGCCTGCCCCGGAACCGGCGGACATGCCAGCCCTACCTGAGGTCAGGGCTGCAGCGGCATCCGGGCGAACCAGGGGGAATCGAGGGTCATCACATAAAGCTGTCCGTCCATCACCTTGCCGCCGGTGGTGACGCCGAGGCGGCCGTCCGGGTCCTGCAGGCTGCGCAGCACGTTGCCCTGGCCGTCCAGCTGCACCAGCATGCCGCGGTGGATGGGGGCCGGGCGCACCATCGGGCCGAGGCGCCAGATCACTTTGCGCAGGAAGGGGTACGGCATCAGTTTCTCCGACGGCACCCGCGGGCTGGCGAAGGCGAGCCAGTAGGTACCGTCGCCCTGCGCCTCCAGATTGTCGGGGTAGCCGGGGAGGTTGCCGAGGAACTCCTCCTGCTGGCCTGCGCGGTCGCCCTTGAGCCAGAGACGGTGGACGCGGGCGCGGCCGGTTTCGTTGATCAGGAGGAAGTCCTCCTCCGGTGAAAGGGCGATGCCATTGGTGTAGACGAAGCCGGTGGCGAGTTTCTCCGTAGTGCCATCGGGGCGGATGCGGGCGACGTAACCGGTGTTTGACTGTTCCCAGATGGTCAGGATCGAGGTCGGCTTGGTGCCGCCCATGGTTTCGGGGTCGAAGCGGTCCGACGAGTTGGAAAAGTAGACAGTGCCGTCGCGGGCCACGTCGATCTGGTTGGCATAGATGATGGGGGCGCCATCGACGCTGTCCGCCACAACCTCCAGCGTGCCGGGGCCGGACCAGCGCAGGATGCCGCGGAAGCTGTCGGCGATGTAGAGCGCGCCGTCCGGTCCGGCCTTGAGGCCCAGCGGGCGGCCGCCGAGTTTGTCCGCCAGCACCGGTTCCGCGCCGTCGATGCGGTAGAGGTTGCCCGCGAGGCTGGTTGTGTAGATAGCGCCGTCGGGGGTTTGGGCGATGTCCTCCGGCCCCAATTCGCCATCTGGCAGCTGGATCAGCGCGGCTGCGTCCAGCGCATTGTTTCCGGCGTAATCGCCGGTGAAGCCCGGCGCCGCGGGCGGGTCGTAGGCGATGGGATCGACCGGCACCGGCCAGAACAGGAGGTAGCCGAGGGCGGCGGCCAGCAGGGCCAGGGCAATGCGCATGAAAGAATCCCTTTGAAATCCGCGGGCAGGTTGCGCCGGGCGGGGCGGTGACGCAAGCCTTGCCCGGGGACCATGCTTGCGCTTATCTGCGCCCATGACTGGTCCCCGATACACCCCGCTTGCGCTCTCCCTGCCCGCCACCGTGCCGTTTGTCGGCCCCGAGACACAGGAGCGCGCACGCGGCCATGGCTTTGCCGCGCGGCTGGGGGCGAATGAGAATATCTTTGGCCCCTCGCCCCGGGCAGTGGAGGCGATGGCGCAGGCCGCGGCGGAGATCTGGAAATACGGCGATGCGGAGAACTATGATCTGCGCCAGGCGCTGGCGGCGCATCACGGGGTGAGCCCGGCGCATATTATCGTCGGCGAAGGCATTGACGGGCTGCTTGGTTATCTGGTGCGGCTGCTGGTGGGCGCAGGCGATGCGGTGGTGACCTCGCTGGGGGCCTATCCGACCTTCAACTACCATGTGGCGGGCTTTGGCGGGGTGATCCACACGGTGCCCTACAGGGACGACCGCGAGGATTTTGAGGCACTGTTTGCCAAAGCTGCGGAGGTGGATGCCAAGATCGTCTATCTCGCCAACCCGGACAACCCGATGGGCAGCTGGCACAAGGGCGCTGATATTGCGGCGGCGCTGGACCATCTGCCCGCAGGCTGCCTGCTGCTGCTGGACGAGGCCTATGTGGAATGCGCCCCGGAGGGCACCGCGGCGCCGGTCAGTGCGGATGATACCCGGGTGATCCGGATGCGGACATTTTCCAAGGCCTATGCGATGGCAGGCGCGCGGGTGGGTTATGCGATTGGCCATCCGGATCTGATCGCCGCCTTCAACAAGGTGCGCAATCATTTCGGCATGAACCGGGCGGCGCAGGCGGGGGCGCTGGCAGCGCTGCAGGATCAGGACTGGCTGGCTGAGGTGCTGGCGCAGGTTGAGGCGGCGCGGGTGCGGATTGCAGAGATTGCGGCAGAGAACGGGCTGGCCGCCCTGCCCTCCGCCACCAATTTCGTGGCCATCGACTGCGGCCAGGACGGGGCGTTTGCAAAGGCGGTGCTGGACGGGCTGGTGGATCAGGGGATTTTTGTGCGGATGCCCTTTGCCGAACCGCAGAACCGCTGCATAAGGGTGAGCTGCGGGCCGGAGGCGGAGCTGGAGGCCTTTGCCGCGGCGCTGCCTAGTGCGCTGGCCGCCGCGCGGAATGGCTGAAACTCGCCTATGGCCTGCTGCTCGCGGCAGTTTTACCGGACATTCACCACTCCCGGCCTACCATCAAAGGGTATCACCGGGAGAGTTGTCATGCGTGACCCTGAACTGCCGGACGCCATGCCGGATTTCTTTACCGCCGCAATCATGTTTGCCGGCATCAACCTGATGTGGATCTTCTTTGTGGTCTGGGTGATGTACGGTCTAGTGCCGGTGCTGGTGCTGGCCGTGCTGATCAACCATTTCATCACCAGGCTGGACATCAGGCTGAATTCACAACGGGCCTAGACCCCGCCCCGCCAGCTGCGGATGCCGGGCCGTCAGCGGCCCGCCAGTACCCGTGAAGCTGCCTCCAGCGCGCCTGTTCCGTGCGGGATTTCCAGCGCGGTGAGGCCGGTTTGAATGCCGCCCAGAAGACCCATCACCATCTGCCCGTTCACATGCCCCATGTGGCCAAGCCGGAAAAACCCGTGCCATTCCGGGCTTTTGGGCGCGGCCATGCCGAGGCCGATGCCCAGGGTCAGCCCCAGGTTCTGCTCCACCCAGTCGCGCAGGCGGGTGCCGTCCGGCGCGCCGATGTGCAGCGCGGTGACCGCATGGGAGCGCAAGGCGCGGTCCGCCACATTCATCCGCAGCGGGCCTACTGCGCCCCAGGCCTCACAGGCGGCCCAGATGGTTTGGGCCAGATGAGCATGGCGTTTCCACACATTATCAAGCCCTTCGCCGTGGATCATGTCCAGCCCAGCGCGCAGGCCGTAGAGGTGATGGGTGGGCGCGGTGCCGCCGAAATACTGGTAGAACTCCTCCGGGTTGGCCCGCGGCGCCCAGTCCCAGTAGCGGCTGATCCGCGGCAGCGCCGCCCGCGCCGCGGCAGCTTTGTCGTTGAAGAACACGAAGCTGATACCCGGCGGCATCATCAGCCCCTTCTGGCTGGCGGTGACCATCACATCAACGCCCCAGGCGTCCATCTCGAACTGCTCGCACCCCAGAGAGGCGATGCAATCGGCCATCAGGAGCGCCGGATGGCCTGCCTCATCCAGCAGTTGACGCAGGCCCGGGATGTCGTTGCGGATGGAGCTCGAGGTGTCCACATGCACGCCCAGCACCGCCTTGATCCGGTGGTCCGTGTCAGCAGCCAGCACCTCACCAATGCGGGCCATGTCCCAGGGGGCACGGGTGCCGAAATCGAGCACCTGGGTTTCGATCCCCAAACTGTCCGCCATTTCCGACCAGCCGACGGCAAAGCGGCCCGAGGAGGGCACCAGCACCAGATCGCCCGGCTGCAGGGTGTTCTGCAGGGCCGCCTCCCAGGCGCCGTGGCCGTTGGCGATATAGATGGCGGCGTGATGCTGGGTGCGCGCGACCCGGCGCAGGTCCGGGATCAGGCCAGCGGTCATCTCCACCAGTTCGCCCGCGTAGATGTTGGGCGAGGCGCGGTGCATCGCCTGCAGCACCTGGTCCGGCACCACCGAAGGCCCCGGAATGGCCCGGTACTGCCGCCCTGCCGATACGTTCACTGGTCCGCTCATCCCTGATGTTCCCTGACAGCGCGCGCCCCGGGGGCCGCCGCGGTTGATCCATGCCGGCACAGTAGCCGGACCGCTGCCGGCGTCAATTGCCGCGGACGCAGGGTCACGGCGAAGTGCTTGCGCCCTGCTTCCCACCTGCTTAAATGGCGCAGGAACGACAGGGAAAGGCCCGCAATGACACGAATTTCCCGCCGGGAAGCGCTGACATGAGCCGGAAACCGCATAAATCCTCCAAGGAGCTGTTCGGCTGGCTGTGGCGCGGATACCTGCGCCATTACATCGGTCTTCTGGGCATCGCGGTGATTTTCATGCTGATCGAGGGCGCCACCATGGGCGCGCTTGGCTACATGATGCAGCCGATGTTCGACCTGGTGTTCGTGGCTGGCAACTCCACCGCGCTGGTCTGGGTCAGCCTGGCGTTTCTGGCGATCTTCACCCTGCGCGGGATCTCCAGCGTCACCCAGAAGGTGCTGCTGAGCAAGGTGTCGCAGACCTCTGCCGCGCATCTGCGCAAGGACATGCTGGCGCGGCTGATCCGCCAGGACCCGGCGTTTCACCAGCAGCACCCGCCGGGGCTGCTGCTGCAGCGGGTGCAAAGTGACGTGGGCGCGATCAATTCGGTCTGGCAGGCGGTGATCACCGGCGCGGGCCGCGATCTGGTGGCGCTGGTGGCGGTGCTGGGCGTGGCCTTCAGCATCGACTGGCGCTGGACGCTGATCCTGCTCATCGGGGTGCCCGTGCTGTTGCTGCCGATTTCCACCATCCAGCGCTATGTGCGCAAGAAGGCGTCGCGCGCCCGCGACCTGGGCGCCGATCTGGCCACCCGGCTGGACGAGATTTTCCACGGCATCGTGCCGGTCAAGCTGAACCGGCTGGAGGAGTATCAGACCCGCCGCTTTGGCGAGCGGCAGGATGAATTTGTCCGCTCGGAGGTGAAGGCGGCCTTTGGCACCTCCTCGATTTCGGGGATGACCGACATCATGGCCGGTGTCGGCTTCATGGCGGTGCTGCTTTATGGCGGCAATGAGATTATCGCCGGCGAAAAGACCGTCGGCCAGTTCATGAGCTTCTTCACCTCGATCGGGCTGTCGTTTGAACCGATGCGGCGGCTGGCCAATATCTCCGGCGTCTGGCAGAGCGCGGCCGCAGCCCTGGAGCGGATCAAGGAGCTGCTGGATGCGCCGATCCTGCTGAGCGAGCCTGCAAGCCCGAAGCCTGCGCCGGAAGGGCTGCCCGGGATCAAGCTGGAGGCGGTGGACCTGAGCTATGGCGAAGCGAATATCCTGCACGGGCTGAACCTGGAGGCCGAGGCCGGCAGGACCACGGCACTGGTGGGTGCCTCGGGTGCCGGCAAATCGACGATCTTCAACTTGCTGACCCGGATGGTGGACCCGCAGGCGGGCTCTGTCGCCGTGGGCGGGGTTGAGGTCACCGATCTGAACACTGCCGATCTGCGCGGGCTGTTTTCGGTCGTCACCCAGGATGCGATGCTGTTTGACGAGACCCTGCGCGAGAACATCGTGCTGGGCCGCACGGACGTCAGCGATGAGGAATTGCAGGCGGCGCTGGAGGCCTCGCATGTGGCGGATTTCCTGCCCAAGCTGGAACACGGGCTGGAGACCCGGGTCGGCCCGCGCGGCTCAGCCCTGTCGGGCGGCCAGCGGCAGCGGGTGGTGATTGCGCGCGCCCTGCTGCGCAACACGCCGGTGCTCTTGCTGGACGAGGCGACCTCGGCGCTGGATGCGCAGTCTGAGAAGGTTGTGCAGAAGGCGCTGGACAAGCTGTCGGGCGGGCGCACCACGCTGGTGATCGCGCACCGTCTGTCGACCATCCGCAATGCCGACAAGATCGTGGTGATGGACCGCGGCCGGGTGGTGGACCAGGGCAGCCATGACGAGCTGCTGGCCCGCGGCGGCATCTATGCCGACCTCTACCGCCTTCAGTTTCAGGACGGCAAGACGGTGGTGGACACCGCAGGCATTGCCGCCCAGGCAGAGCAGGTTCCCGGCGGCGCCCGGCGCGGCCGGGAACGCTGGTTCCGGCGCTTTGCAAAGAAGGTGTTCGGCTGAGGCAAGCGCGCGCCTTCCCGGATGATGGTCAGGCGCGCCCCGGCCTGATGGCCGGGCGGATCGTGCAGCCTATTTGCTGTAGTACCGTGCCAGCCGTTCCGGTGCCACACCCAGAAAATACCGCATCAGCGTCCACAGGTTGCGCGCCCCGCGCCGCAGCCAGCCTGCGCGCTGGTAGCGTGCGGCGCAGGTGAGCGCGGCGCTTGGCAGGAGCGTCACCCCATTCAGGCGCCGCGCCAGCGCCACGTCCTCCATCAGCGGCTGGTCGGGGTAGCCGCCTGCGGTCTCATATATGTCGCGGCGGATCAGCAGGCCCTGGTCGCCATAAGGCAGCGCGAACAACCTCGTGCGCAGGTTGGCCCAGCCAGAGACCCAGGCGGGCATTGGCCCGCGCGCCCTAAAGCGCAGGTGGAAACAGGCAGGCCTCCCCTCCCCGCTTTCCAGATGCTGCGCCACTGCTGCGGCCCAGCCCGGCTCCAGATGGGTGTCGGAGTGCAGCACCAGCAGCCACTCCCCCTGCGCCGCCGCGCAGCCGCGCTGCAGCTGGCCGCCGCGAGACGGAGTGCCGCTGATCCATTCGGCGCCGGACGCTTCGGCAATAGCGCGGGTGGCGTCGGTGGAGCCGCCATCGCTGATCACCAGCCCCCGGATCAGCCCGGCCGCCAGCCCCTCCATCAGATGCTCCAGCGTGGCGGGCAGCTCTCCTTCAGCGTTCAAAGTGGGAATGACGATGCTGACCGGCGCGGGCATGGGTACTCCTTGAAGCGGATTTGCTGTTTTCTTCCGCCCTGCTTCCTATATCACTGGGCCAAGCAGTGAAACGCCGTTGGCAGCAACCCGGAGACACAAATGAGCGACCGCCGCATCCTGCGCCTGACTGGCGCTGACGCCAAGAGCTTCCTGCAGGGGCTGGTGACCAATAATGTGGACCATCTGGACAGCGGGCTGGTCTATGCCGCGCTGCTGACGCCGCAGGGAAAATATCTGGCGGATTTCTTTCTGGCCGCTGACGGCGATGCGGTGCTGTTGGATGTGGAGGCGTCGCTGGCCGAGGGGCTGATGAAGCGGCTGAACATGTACCGGCTGCGCGCCGATGTGCAGGTGGAGATGACGGAGCTGCAGGTAAAGCGCGGCACTGGCGCAGCCCCCGAGGGCGCGCTGATGGACCCGCGCCACGGGGATTTGGGCTGGCGGCTGTATGGCGCAGAGGGCGGCGACGATGGCAGCGACTGGGACGCGATCCGGGTGGCGCATTGCATTCCCGAAAGCGGCGTGGAGCTGGGGCCGGAGAGCTATATCCTGGAGGCGGGTTTTGAGGCGCTGAAGGGCGTTGATTTCCGCAAGGGCTGTTATGTCGGCCAGGAGGTGACGGCGCGGATGAAGCACAAGACCGAGCTGCGCAAGGGGTTGCGCAGGGTCGAAGTCGCGGGCGCGGCCCCAGTAGGGACCGAGATCACCGCGGACGGCAAAGTGATAGGCACGCTGTTCACCCAGTCGGGCGGCAGGGGCATCGCCTATCTGCGGTTCGACCGCGCCAAGGGGGAGATGCAGGCCGGGGATGCTCGCGTCACCTGGCACGCGTGAGCAGGCTGAACGATACGGTTCTATCCCTGCTGGGCGCGGAGGTTTTGCGCGCCCGCCCGCTGCATGGCGGCGATTTGTCGGACGTGCAGCTTCTTTCCTTAAGCGATGGCCGCTGTGTGGTGGCCAAGACCGGGCCTTTGGCAGCGGCGGAGGCGGCGATGCTGCGCGCGATCCGGGACGCGGGCGCGCCTGCGCCGGAGGTGCTGGGCACCGCCGGTCAAGTGCTGCTGATGGAAGCACTGGAGGAAACCGGGGCCACTTCAAATGGCTGGCAGGCGTTGGGGCAATCCCTGCGGCAGCTGCATTCTGCAACCGGGCCGCACTACGGCTGGGCGGAAGACTATGCCTTTGGTCCGGTGGCGATTCCGAACGCGCCGCTGGCGGACTGGGTGGAGTTCTGGACCAGCCGCCGCTTGCTGGCTGCCCCGGACGCCCTGCCCCGTGACCTGCGAGCGCGGATAGAAGCGCTGTGTGCCCGGCTGCCGGAGCTGCTGCCCGACACGCCGCCTGCCGCGCTGCTGCATGGCGATCTGTGGAGCGGCAATGTACTGTTCAGCGCCCCCCAGGCCTTTCTGATCGACCCGGCGTGTTATTACGGCGATGCGGAGGTGGATCTGGCGATGCTAAATCTGTTCGGCGCGCCGCCTGCAGTTTTTCACGACGCTTATGGCGCACTGGAACCGGGATTTGAGGCCCGCCGTGCCATCTATCAGCTGTGGCCCGCGCTGGTGCATCTGCGGCTGTTTGGCGCCAGCTACCGAAACATGGTCGAGGCTCGGCTGGACGCATTGGGTTTCTGACAAGCCTCTGTTCACCTGATTGCGTTAGGGTCGCCGCAGGATTTGCTGAAAGGGTAATTGATGCGTCTGATGTTTGCAGTGTGTGCTGCCGTGCTGGCTGCCTGCCCCGCTTGGGCAGACTACTGGAGTTACAAGGACTGGCATGTCGCCACCGAACCGCATGAGACCGAGCAGGACAGCTATCTGACCTGCCGCGCCTGGACCGGCGGCGATGGCGACCCGCTGCTGGCGCTGGAGGTGTTTTCCGGCGATGCCGGCCCGCCGGATGTCTATCCGATGGCCAAGGTGCAGGAATACGCGCCGCGCCACTACCCGACGCTGATGCAGCAGGGCGGCACGGTGGATTTCCTCTTTGACTTCGACCGCAGTTTCTCACTCTCTGCCGGGATCAATTCCTGGATCAATGAGGAAGGCCTGGCCGAAGCCGAAAGCGCGCTGCGGTTTCAGGACCACCTAGTGATGCTGCAGGCGATGAAACAGGGGCGCTGGGTGGAGATCTGGGCGGGCAATGACATGTTCTACGAGGCCTCGCTCAGCGGGTTCACCGCGGCCTATGGCAAGATGATGGATGAATGCGGCTTCAGCTTGGCGCTGCCTGCGGGGTGATCCGCCCGGCGGCTGGTGCAAAAGTTTTTGAAAACTTTTGCCAAGACTTTTCAGAAAAGTCTTGGGCGCTGCGCAGACACAGAAAAAGCCGCCCCCGAGGGAGGGCGGCTTTTCCGTTTTTCCGAAGGCGTCCCGGTTCAGGCGCGCTCGGAATATTCCATGGTCTCTGTGTTCACCACGATCATCTCATCCTGGCCGACAAACGGCGGCACCATGACTTTGACGCCATTGTCCAGGATCGCGGGCTTGAAGGAGTTTGCCGCGGTCTGGCCTTTGACGACCGGCTCGGTCTCGACGATCTTGCAGGTGACTTTCTGCGGCACGGTCGCGTTCAGCGCCTCGGCTTCGTAGAATTCCACCACAATGGTCATGCCATCCTGCAGGAATGGGCGGCGGTCGCCCAGCAGCTCCGCGGGCAGTTCGATCTGCTCATAGGTTTCGGCGTCCATGAACACCAGCATGCCGTCGCTCTCATAGAGGAACTGCTGGTCTTTCTGCTCCAGGCGGACACGCTCCACCTTGTCCGCGGAGCGGAAGCGTTCGTTCAGCTTGGACCCGTTGCGCAGGTTGCGCATCTCGACCTGAGCGAATGCGCCGCCTTTGCCGGGTTTGACGTGGTCGACCTTCACCGCTGCCCAAAGGCCGCCATTATGTTCCAGCACATTGCCGGGACGGATTTCGTTGCCGTTGATCTTGGGCATGGGAAAATGCCTTTCAGATGGTTGATGATAATTTGCAAGACCCTATATCTGGCGGGCTGATCGCTGGCAAGACAAGGATATGGTATGGAAGATCTGTGAATAAGATATGCGCAAATTGCATGAAAGCTATGCATCTGCGCTCTATCCGAATCGTCACACTTCCGTCATAAGCAGCGCTACGCCGAAAATTGCAATAGCAAGAACAACAAGGGATACGAGATGCGAGATTTCGTAGACGGCACCGCTTATAATAACGAGCAAGGCAACCGCGCCCGCAAACTGTTTGCAGCCGTTGTCCTGGCCGCACTGGATGATGCCATCGCCGACGACAAGAAATACGGCAATGGCCCGGAACAGATCGCCCGCTGGGCGCGCTCGCGCGATGGCCGCGAAGTGCTGTCCTGCGCCGGCATCGACCCGAACGAACGGGTTGTGGAAGGCCTGATGGACTTCGTGGGCCGCGGTGTGCGGACCTCGGTTGCTTTGTCGCGTGAAGAAAGCGAACGCCGCAACGCTGCGCAGGCTGAAGCCGCTTAAGGCTTCCCCTGCGCATTGCTGAAAAGCGCGCCCTTAGGGGCGCGTTTTTCTTTTTGCATGCCGGGGTTTCCGCAGGGGAACCCTGTCGCGCGGCGGCTGCCGCGGGACGCTTGCGGCACAGCCCCCATGGACGGGGGCGTCTAACCTGCTATGCAGGCCCCTGAACGACGGGGCGCAGGCAGGGAGCAGCTGATGGCACGCGCAATCATGATCCAGGGCACCGGCAGCAATGTCGGCAAGTCACTGCTGGTGGCGGGGCTGGCGCGCGCCTATGTGCGGCGCGGGCTGAAGGTGGCACCGTTCAAGCCGCAGAACATGTCCAACAACGCTGCCGTCACGCCCGAGGGCGGCGAGATCGGCCGCGCGCAGGCATTGCAGGCGCGCGCCGCCAAACGGGCGCCCCATACCGATATGAACCCGGTGTTGCTGAAGCCGGAGACCGACACCGGCGCTCAGGTGATCGTGCAGGGCAAGCGCCGCGGCACCCAAGGGGCCGGGTCCTTCATGCGCGACAAATCGGGACTGCTGGAAGCGGCACTGGAGAGCTTTCACCGGCTGGCGGCGGATGCCGATCTGGTGCTGATCGAGGGTGCGGGCTCCCCTGCCGAGACCAACCTGCGCAAGAACGACATTGCCAACATGGGCTTTGCCTGCGCCGCCGGCGTGCCGGTGGTGATCGCCGGCGACATCCACCGCGGCGGGGTGATTGCGCAGATCGTCGGCACCCATGCAGTGCTTGAGCGCCATGATCTGGAACGGGTCGTCGGCTTTATGGTGAACCGCTTCCGCGGCGACCTGAGCCTGTTTGACGGCGGCCGCGATGATATTGCTGCGCGCACCGGCTGGCCGTCCTTGGGTGTGGTGCCGTGGTTCTGGGATGCCTGGAAGCTCCCGGCCGAGGACATGATGGATATTGCCTCGCGCCAAGGCGGCACCTGCAAGGTTGTGGTGCCGCAGCTGGAGCGGATGGCGAATTTCGACGACCTGGACCCGCTGGCAGCGGAACCCGCGGTGACGGTGGAGATCGTGCCGCCCGGACGCGCCCTGCCCTGCGATGCGGATCTGGTGATCCTGCCCGGCAGCAAGTCGACCATCGGCGACCTCAACTACCTGCGCGCGCAGGGGTGGGACATCGACATCCTGGCGCATCACCGGCGCGGCGGCCATGTGCTGGGCCTTTGCGGCGGCTACCAGATGCTGGGCAAGACCATCGACGACCCCGAGGGCGTCGACGGGCGGCCCGGCAAGGTGGACGGGCTGGGCCTGCTGGATGTGCACACGGTGATGGCGGGGGAAAAACGGGTGACGCTGACCGAAGCTGTCACCCGCGATGGCAACCTGCCGGTCAGCGGCTATGAAATCCACATGGGCCGCACCACCGGCACCGATTGCAAACGCGCCTGGCTGAGCATTGATGGGCGTCCCGAAGGCGCGGCCTCAGCGGACGGGCGCGTCAAGGGCTCCTACCTGCACGGGCTGTTTTCCGGGGACGCCTTCCGCGCCAGCGTGCTGGCTTCGCTGGGGCATGAAAGCCAGGCGGGATATGAGGACGGTGTGGAGGAAGTGCTGGACGCGCTGGCGGATCATCTGGAGCGCTACATGGATCTGGATCAGCTGCTGGAGCTGGCGCAGGAGGTACGGGCCTGACCGCAGCCGCCGGGCTGGCTGCCGCCCCCTTTCTCCGTCGCCTTTGCTGATGCCGGGAAATGGCGGTCAGGGTTCTGCGTCAAGGACTTGCCAGCTTGCTGGCGCGCAGCGTCCTTGATGCAGGTTCCGGTGCGCCATAGGCATCTGTCTTCGAAGGGGATGGGGAAAGGGGACGGCTTCCCCGTTTTCTCTCGAGCCGGAAGCGGGCCCTTTCACCCCTCCCCCGAAACAAACCTATCCAGAAACGGACCGGATCAGAGCAGGTCGTGGGCGGCCAATGCGCGGTGGATTTCGCGGCGGACCAGTTTACGCACGTTGCGGGTTATGCGCTCACCCAGCGGGCCCTGCAGTTCCTCGCGGACGATGGAGGCCACCAGGTCGCGCAGGGCGTCTTCGTCGAGGTAGCTGTCGCCGCCCTCCTCCGCCAGCGTGTCCATTGCCGCGCCGGTGACTGCGTCTTCCACCGCCGTCTCCAGCGAGTCCGCAGCCGTTTCTGGGTCCAGCGCAGCTTCGGCGCTGGCCGGGTCAGCAGCAGTGTCCGGTGCGATATCCTCTGCAGCGGCATCCGGGATGCCGTTGTCCGCGCGGCGGGTGCGGCGGAGCGGCAGCGGCTCATCCCGCCATTCGATGGTGTCGGGACCGGCGCCGGCAAAAGGTGCTTCAGTCTGGCTGTCCGGCTCCCAGTGCTGCCGGGCGCGGTTCTGTGCGGCTGTGCCGCGCGCCTCCAGCTCCGCAATCTTGCGGACCACGGATGCGGCGCGGGCGCCGGCGGTGGTGCTGGCGAGGCTTTCCTCCGTCAGCAGGACTGGCGCGGCCTTTTCGGCGTCCGCCTCCCCTTCAGCGTGTGTACCTTCGTCCCCGGCTTCATCGTCAGCGTGCTGGCCAGCTCCGGCAGCGGCGGCAAACAGGGTGGTTTCGGGGTTGCCCCAGGGCGCATCTGTTTCGGCAGGATCCGCAGCGGCGGCAGACGGGGCCTGATCTTCGGCCGTCTCCTGCGGTGCATCCGCGTCCGTTCGGCCAATGTCCCGGTCCCTGTGGTGGCGGAAGGCCAGCGGCGGTTCCGGTGCCAGGCTGGCGGCGAGGTCTTCCGCAGCTGCGGTATCCGCGATGGCGGCGGTGTCACCGCCCTGTTCTTGTGCTTCGAAACCAGTCTGCGGCAGGTCTTCCGCTGCCTGCTCGGCCGGTTCCGCCGGTTTCGCGACAGCCTCAGCAGCCTCTGTGTCCTGCTCTGCATCTGGTTCTGCAGCGGGCAGGCCGCTGACGGGGGCGTCGGACTCCTGCACCCGCAGGGCGGGTGTCAGCACCAGCCGCGCCGCCGGTTCCGGCGCCGCGGGCTGTTGCCGTGTGTCTTCGCTCACCAACCGGCGGATCGAGGACAATACATCTTCAATCTCAGCGTGGGTAACTGGGTCGGACATTATCTAAAACCACTCTTGCCTCTTGAGTCAGAGTGTAGCGGCCTTCCCCTTCCCGCACAACTGATAGGATGAATTGTCAGTTACGTCCCAAGGCCTTGAGCACCCGGTCCAAATCCTTGCCGCGCTTGCTGTGATGGGCCGGAGCGTCCTTGACCAGGTTGTAATAGAGGGTGGGATCGTAGATCTCGACCGCCAGGCCGATATGCTCTGCGGTCAGCAGCCCCTGGGACTGCAGCAGCTGATAGGCCGCCAGGGCCTGGTTCGCACGGGCATTGACCTGTTCGGTCTGCGCATCGAGGTATTCCTGCTCAGCCTGCAGCACATCCAGCGTGGTGCGGGCACCCAGGGTGGCTTCCTCGCGAATGCCGTCAAAGGCCACTTTGGAGGCGCGCACCCGTTCGCCGGAGGAGACCAGGGTTGCGCGGGCGGTTTCGACGTTGAAATAGGCGGCGCTGACCGATTGCAGGATCGTGCGCTGAACGTTGATCAGAGTGCCGCGTTCGGCATCGGCGGTGGCAATGGCCCGGCGCCGGGTCGCGGCGTTGAGACCGCCAGTGTAGAGCTGCTGGTTGAGCGACAGCGAGGCGGTGAAATCCGAGGAGGTGCCGGTTCCGTCATTGATGTTTTCGCCAAGGCCTGCACGGGCGGTGAAGTTCACGCTCGGCCCCAGCGCCTTGGTGGTGGCCTGCACCAGCAGGTCGGACGCCTTGACCGAGAACTGCTGCGCCAGAAGGTCGGGCTGGTTGCGCAGGGCAATCGACTGCGCCTGATCAAGCGAGGCGCTGCGCGACGGCAGCCGCGGCTGGCCTGCGATGCTGCCCGGCTGATGGCCGACCACCTGCAGATAAGTGGCGCGGGCAGTCCGCAGCGTGCCTTCGGAATCGGTCAGGTTGGCGCGGGCGGCCGCCACCCGGCTTTCGGCAAGCGCCACGTCGGTGCGGGTGACCTCGCCGACCTCGAACCGGTCCTGGGCCGCTTTCAGCTCCTCCTGCAGCAGACGCAGGTTGTTGCGGCGCAGCGACACGTTTTCCTGCCCCTGCAGCACGCCGACATAGGCCTGAACCGCCGAGAACAGCACCTGCTGCTCAATGCTGATCAGCCGTTGGCGGGTGGCCAGCACCAGTTCCTGCGCGGCCTGTTTGCGCAGCCGCGTTTCACCGCCGTCAAAAACAAGCTGGGTCAGCTGCAGCTGGGTGCGGATTTCATTGTCGGTGAATTCATTGAAGTTGCCGAACTGGCTGGTGCCGCGGGTGTAGGTATGGGTGGCAGAGGTGGTCCATTCGATCACCGGGCGCAGGCGGGCAACGCCTGCGGCGACATCTTCGTCCGCGGCGCGCAGCAGCGCCCGGTTCTGTTCCAAAAGGCCGCTGGTCTTATATGCGCCGATCATCGCGTCGGACAGGTTGTCCGCCGCCGCCTTCAGCGGCATCAGCGCCGTCGCCGCCACGCCGCCGGCAAATACAAAAGCCTTGAACACACTCGCCGGAAATTTCATTCGCATCGGTTGCCTTATCTTTTGCCGCGCCGCCAGCCGCGGTTTGTTGGTTCCTGCTCCGGGCACCCAATGATCGGCGCCCGGCCCCTCCTCATATCTTGCAGCGGGTCCCGCCGCAGCGCCAGCCCCTCAGGCTCAGAGCGCGAATTCCTTTGCCGCGGCAAAGCCCGGCAGCACCGGCGCGCTGGCGTTGAATTCAAACCGCCAGGAGATCCGGCCGCCGGTCTTGTAGCCGATCTTCACCTCGCCCAGGTTACCGGTCATCATCAGCGCGGCGACGCGGCCGCCGTCCTTGAGCTGGTCCAGCAGTGCTGCGGGCAGCTCCTCGGCGCCGCCCTGCACCAGGATCACGTCATAGGCGCCGTGTTCGGCCGCGCCTTCGGCCAGCGGGCCAACGTGCACGATGGCGTTGTCGGCGCCGGTCTCGCTCAGCAGCTCCTGCGCGTCCGCGGCCATGGCCTCGTCTTCCTCGACACCAATCACCATCTGCGCGATGCGCGCAGCCACCGCAGTGGAGTAGCCAAAGCCGCAGGCCACATCGAGCACCAGTTCGTCGTTCTGCAGATCCACTGCATCCAGCATCTTGGCCAGGGTGCGCGGCTCCATCAGCACCCGGCCGCCGCCCAGGCGCACGTTCTGGTCGGCATAAGCCGCCTCGCGCTGCGCGTCCGGCACGAATTTCTCCCGCGGGACCGCCAGCATGGCCTCGATGATCGGGTATTTGGTGACATCCGAGGGACGGATCTGGGTATCCACCATCATGCGGCGGCGCTCAGTGAATTCTGGCATCTGCTAAACTCATTTGTTCAGTCGGTCAGGCCGGTTGTGGCACATCCCGGCAAGCACGGCAACGGGGCCTTTGCGCGCGAAGGGCTAAAGTAGTGCGGCGCTGCCACCGGGCAACGGCCCCGGTGCGCCCGTGGCAAAAAACCTGCGCGCCCGCAGCAAAAAAACTGTGCGCCCGCGGCAAAATACCTGCAGGCATAAAAAGCCAGCGGCCCGAAAGGCCGCTGGCACTGGAGGAAATCCTTGATAAGCCGCAGCGCGGGCGGCGCGGCTACAAAGCGCAGGATTTGCAAAAGGGCGAGGCCGGGCGCTGGTCCAGAAAGTCGTCGCCGATGTCGTCGCCACAGATCCGGCAATAGCCGTAGGAGCCGTCGCGCAGACGGGCCAGCGCGGCCTCGATCCGGCGCAGCTCCTCGTGGCTGGCGTAGGGCAGCACCTCGATCGCGCAACCCGCGCCGCGTTCAGAGCGTGGCTGGCGGTGAGAGCCCATCCGGGGTGCTGCAGGGGCCTGCCCGGTACGGCACAGCAGCCCGGCCAGGCGCTGCCGCCGCGCCTCAAGCAATTCTCTTCTGGCGGAAAAGTCCATCGTCCATGCCCTCCAGTTCAGGTTTCGCGCAACGTGCCCCCGGGTCAGTTCTATCTCCTTGATCCAGGTCAAGATACTCGCGATTTACGGGGATTGCACTATCTTATAAGTTGCAAATTTCTGGTAAATCCCCATTGAACCGGAGGCCGCGCCCTACCCCGCTGCCGCTCCGGCGCAGGTTTTGCACAGCGGCGCAGCGGGCAAGAGATCCAGCCGCGCGTCGGAAATCAGGCCGCCGCAGCCGGCGCAGATGCCGTAGGTGCCGGCCCGGATCCGGCCCAGCGCGGCGTCGATCCGGCGCAGTTCGTCCAGCTCTGCGTTGCCGAGGCTTTCCAGAACCTCGTCGCCCTGCCGCTCGGAGGCGCGGTCCTCCCAGTCCTGCGGCATTGGTGCGTCCAGCGTGTGCTCCACCTTGCTCAGATGGCCGGTCAGCTCGGCGCGGCGCGCCTCCAGCGCCTGTTTGCGGGTGGATAGGTCCATGGCTCTGCCTCCTCGTGACTGTTCGCTCAAAGCCTAGCCCGGCGTGGCCCCCGCGGCCTTGACCTCGCTCAACCGCATCAAAGGCTCTGGCTTGCGCTCCAATGGCTTGCTAGACATTTTGCCAACAGAGAGAGCAGATTTGAGGAGTAACCGGAATGATGCGGATTTTTGCCTGCGCGCTGATGCTGCTGGGGCTGGCGGCCTGCGAGACCGCCAAGGGCGCGGGGCGCGATATTTCCAAGGCCGGCAACGCAATCAGCGGCGCCGCGCAGGACGTGCAAGACGCGCTGTAAGCGCAGCAGCCTTCGCTAGGATATGCAAAACGCCCGGTGGTCCGCCGGGCGTTTTTCTGTTTCTGCTGTGGGGCCTCAGATCCCCAGCATTGCCTTGGCTTCTGCCAGGGTCGCAACCGAGTTGGCGTGATCGCCGCTGTCATGCAGTGCCTGCCCCTCGTCGCGCAGTTCCTGGACGGTTGCCAGGTCTTCCTCCGACAGTTCGGTACCTGCGGCCAGCGCCGCGTCGATGGCGGCAATGTCGGCGGGGCATTGCCCGGCCAGAAGCGGCGACGCCAAGAGGGTGATCGCGGCGGCCAAAGTCAGGTGTTTCATGGTGTTATCCTCCCCAGATGAACGGGGTGGAGGATACCACGGAATGGTTGTGGTTTCAGCGGGTTGGTGCGCAGAGGCCGAGGATGGGCGGAGAGTGGCGCACGAATGTTTAGAGAGGAGCGGCGGTTGGCCGACATCGCAGGGCGAGCCTGCCCGCTTAAGGGACTTTGCCTGACATCAGATCAGAACGCGGAGGGCAGCGCCCGGCCCGGCGGGGTGGGGGGGCGAAGCGCCCGCGTCGTGCTGGAAGCACGCCTCCGGCATGACGGGGGGGCGGGACGGACGCTGCCCGGTCTGGCGACCGGTTAAGTGCAAAACACACACAGTACCGGCAAAACCGAACGAGCAGACCTGATTTCGGCAGTCAAACTCTCCTTGTACGGGAGCGCACAATTCGATTAGCTACCTAAGAAAGCAGAGTGTCGGCGGAACTACCCGACAACCTATGACCAAAATAAGGGCACCTTACAGAATGGCGTTTAGAATAAACTGCAGCTATTGTTCCACAACATCGATTTTCAAAGTAAAGTGCTATCACACAAAGACTTTCGACAGGCTCAACTGGCGCCCGTACTGCTTTGTCGTATGTGACAACTGCGAAAACGGATCTCTGGTTAGTTTCAATGTGAATAGCGGATATCAACATTACTACACTGATTTTGAAAAAGACTCTGTAGTTTATGATTTCTCCGAGCTTCGCGAAGCACGTTTGGTCCCCGAAAACAAGCTCACCGCTCCAGAACACCTGCCTAGCATTCTGAACGACACCTACCTAGACGCTGAATTTAACTTTTCATCCTCGCGCTGGAAAGCTGCTGCACAACTGTACCTCCAGTCTATCGAGTTTGCCTGCATTGCAGCAAAAGCACCTCACGACGAAATTGAATCTCAAAGTTTGAGCGCTCAAAGAATGGATCTCACGAAACGAATTAACATACTGTTTGATGAGGGGTTAATTACAGAAAGAATGAAGAATTGGGCACACAAGATTCGCGTACTGGGGCAATATCACAAGCACCGATACGTTGAAGCCAACGAAGATGACACAAAGGATATCCGCGAATTTTGTGAACTTTTCCTCAAGTACTTATTCACAATGCCCGGCCTGATCCAATCCAGAGAAGAACGCCTCGAAGCTCGAAAGGTTCAAAGTTGACTTTTTGCGCTCCCATTAACGACAGCGAGTCCCGGACCATTCTTACGCTTGGAACCTCCCGGTCCAGCAAACACGACGATAGCTACGAACAACCAGCAAGTACTTTCGTACTCAACTGACACGCACGGCCGTTACTTCATGTCAAACCACTAGGGCAACGCCCGCCCGTGGGGGCGGATCGGGCGCTGCCCGGCCTTTCGACCGGGCGGGAGCTTGGCAATCGCCAGAAGCAAAAAACGGGGCCGAAGCCCCGTCTTGCAACCGTTTGAATAGGTCTCGTTTCCGCCGCAGAACAGGACCGGACGGGCACGCAATTGGCTGCGCCAACCGCTTTCGCCCGCGCGCCCTCGAAAATGGTCAGCTTTAGCTGTCCATTTTGAGGGCGGAAATAAACGCCTCTTGCGGGATATCCACCTTGCCGAACTGGCGCATCTTCTTCTTACCGGCTTTCTGCTTGTCCAGCAGCTTGCGCTTCCGGGTAGCGTCGCCGCCGTAGCATTTGGCGGTCACGTCCTTGCGGAGCGCCGAGAGGGTCTCGCGGGCGATCACCTTGCCGCCGATGGCGGCCTGGATCGGGATCTTGAACATGTGGCGCGGGATCAGCTCCTTGAGCTTCTCGCACATGGCGCGGCCGCGCATCTCGGCGCGGTCGCGGTGGACCATGGTGGAGAGCGCATCGACCGGCTCGTCATTCACCAGCACCGACATCTTGACCAGGTTGTCCTGGCGGTAGCCGGTCATCTGGTAGTCGAAAGAGGCATAGCCCTTGGTCACCGATTTCAGGCGGTCGTAGAAGTCGAAGACCACCTCGTTCAGCGGCAGGTCATAGACCACCATGGCGCGGGAGCCGGCGTAGGAGAGGTCCATCTGGATGCCGCGGCGGTCCTGGCAGAGCTTCAGCACGTCGCCCAGGTATTCGTCTGGCACCAGGATGGTCGCCTTGATGCGCGGCTCCTGGATGTGGTCGACCTTGGAGGGGTCGGGCATGTCGGCGGGGTTGTGCAGCTCGATCATCTCGCCGGGCTCGTTATCCTTGCCCTTCATGTAGACGTGGTAGATCACGCTTGGTGCGGTGGTGATCAGCTCGATGTTGTATTCGCGTTCGATCCGGTCGCGGATCACCTCCAGGTGCAGCAGGCCCAGGAAGCCGCAGCGGAAGCCGAAGCCGAGGGCGGCGGAGGTTTCCATTTCGAAAGAGAAGGACGCGTCGTTCAGGGCCAGCTTGTCGATGGCGTCGCGCAGGTCCTCGAATTCAGCTGAATCCACCGGGAATAGACCGCAGAACACCACCGGCTGGGCCGGTTTGAAGCCCGGCAGGGCCTTCTCGGTGCCGTTGCGGTCGTTGGTGATGGTGTCGCCGACGCGGGTGTCGCGCACCTGCTTGATCGAGGCAGTGAGGAAGCCGATCTCGCCCGGGCCCAGTTCATCCACCACCTGCATGGCGGGGCGGAACACGCCGATGCGGTCGACATGGTGCAGGGTGTTGTTCGACATGAACTTGACCCGCATGCCCTTTTTCAGGACGCCGTCCATGATGCGGACCAGAACGATCACTCCGAGGTAGCTGTCGTACCAGCTGTCCACCAGCATCGCCTTCAGCGGCGCGTCGCGGGTGCCCTGCGGTGCCGGCAGGTGCTGGACAATGCTTTCCAGCGTTTCGCGGATGCCCTGGCCGGTCTTGGCAGAGACCTGGATGGCGCCGGTGGCGTCGATGCCGATCACATCCTCGATCTGCTCCGCCACCCGGTCGCAGTCGGAGGCCGGCAGGTCGATCTTGTTCAGGACGGGGACGATCTCATGATCCGCGTCGATGGCCTGATAGACGTTGGCCAGCGTCTGCGCCTCCACCCCTTGCGTCGAGTCCACCACCAGCAGCGAGCCTTCGACCGCGCGCATGGAGCGGGAGACCTCATAGGCAAAGTCGACGTGGCCGGGGGTGTCGATCAGGTTCAAGACATAGGTCTCGCCGTTTTGCGCGGTGTAGTCGATGCGCACGGTGTTGGCCTTGATGGTGATCCCGCGTTCGCGCTCGATGTCCATTGCGTCGAGCAGCTGCTCTTTCATATCGCGGTCCTTCACCGTTCCGGTCTCCTGGATGAGCCGGTCAGCGAGGGTGGATTTGCCATGGTCGATATGGGCGACGATGGAGAAATTGCGGATGTGAGCGAGGTCAGTCATGCTGAGGCATATGATTTGGATTCGGGGTTTGGTCAAGGTGGATTGACAAACACTAGAGGTAGCAGCTTGGACGACACCACAAAGTTCTTTAAGCGGGATGCTTGCCCTCCCGCGCAAGCGGAGGTCCTGTTCCGGCATACACTGCGCGCAGTCCCCCACTTCAACGAAGACATGCTCACAAAAGATAGTGCAAACCGCGTTTTGCGAGCACTACTCACTATTGGATCCCTCCTGCACGCCGCAGAAAAAGAAGATCTGTTACTCCGGCTCAGAGCGGCGGAAGCTCAAATTGATATTCACGATCTCACCATCGAAGATCCTGCGACTGGTGAACAGGGGACGGTGCTTGCTGACGGCAATCTAACCAGGGTTCAGCACAGTTTTATTCATTGGTTGTCATGCTTTGACGGCCGCGCCCACACGCACACGCAACAAGCACTCGAAAACTACTTGGGCGCGATAAGAAGTTCTTTCCCTAATGCACTTCTCAAATTCACTGTAGATAAGCTGATCGCCTCTGAAAGAGAACTGGATGAGGCTGATAATGGCAAAGGGCTGGCCACCCAACTACTATCACAACCATTGTATCGTGTTGGGAACGAAGAAAAAAATTCACCTTACCTGCACCGTCAGGCCTTGGCAGTTCTGAACATCTCAGGCGTATCATTCTGGCTTGATTGGTACCAAGGGTTCCTAGACGGCAAGCCTCTTGATTGGAAACTCCAACAGCAAGTTGCGATGATCGACAATGACATCTGGCAAGCGGGTTCGAAGGAAATTGATGCCGAAATTGAACGGATTAGAGCAGACTTTGCGAAGCCGCAAAACGTAAAGGACAGGTTCCCCAAACACGAACCCAAGTCCGTAAGCCACTTGTTCGAAAACCGGGTTATCGCCTCTGCAAGCCTGCAAGGCCTCGCCGCGCAAATCACTCACAGCATTGAACGCTTCCACGCGGAGACTGGCGCCAATGCGCTCCCTGAAGCGTTGGAGGCTCTGGCGGCTTTGCCTGCTTTGCTGCTGGCGGTGAATGCAACAATTCAGGCGGCCCCGCTCGACGGGGCCGTTGCGAGTGAAACGGAAGATCAGTTGCGGGCAGAGATTGGCCGCCTCAATGCGAAAGTCGCTCAGCTTGAAAACGAACTTCAGAAAGCGTGTAGCGCCAAACCCTCGGTCTTCTCCGATGCCTTCAAGAAGCAACTGGGCACAAGCCTTGGCGACTGGAAACTGTACGCGGCTCTTTGCACCGGCCTGTGGTTCGTAAGCGGAGACGCAGAAGGCACACAGCGGCGGCTGGAGAACATCTCCCTCTATCACGACATGATTTTTGGTGAGGTTTCTTCACCTTCCAAATCCGCCCCCAAACATCCAACGGCGACGACAGAAAGCACACTAGAAATCTAGCCTCCTGCCCGGCGACACCGCCGGGCAGCGCCCGAACCGCCCCCACGGGCGGGCGCTGCCCTCCGCTTTGCGGCGCGGACTTTACCCCCTTCCCTCCGCATTCCCCCGCCGAAACCCCGCAAATTCGCGCCGTTCCCTGCATAGTTCCTCAAAATGCGCTATACTGCTCCCGTACCGCGAGACGCGCGCCCCTGAGATGCGAGAGACAAGCAAAGGAGGACGATCCGCATGGATGCAATCAAAGCCGCTGAATATGCCCGCGCGCTCTACAGCGCGCATGGCGACAAGGCCGAGGCTGAGGCCGCGCAGAAGATGCGCGAGTGCGAAGAGGCCGGCAAGGACAGCGAAGCGGCAGACTGGAAAGCCGTGCGCCAGGCCGTCCGCGCCCTGCGCGGGCCGAACCAGACCTGAGCGAAACCAGCGCTGGAGGGCCGTCGACCGTGGCGCTCCAGCCGCCTTCATTCCCCGTTTACCACGATTGAAACGCAGCCCCGCATTTGCCATACTGCGGCCAGAACTGCGGGCATCAGACCCGCTTGCCAAACACGGGGCATGAGCAGATGAAAACTTTCCTGACAACCGCGCTCTGCGCCGGCTTTCTGGCCGCGCTGGCGCCTGCGGGCGCTGAGGCCGGCGCCATTGAACGCGCCTGCCGCCAGTCGGACCGCACCGCGGCCTCGCCCAGCCTTTGCAACTGCATCCAGAAGGTCGCCAACCGCAGCCTGACGGCGTCGGAGCGCAAGAAAGTCTCCAAGTGGTTTGCCGATCCGCACCAGGCCCAGGTGGTGCGCCAGTCCTCCAACCGCAGCGACGAGCGGCTGTGGCTGCGCTACAAGGCCTTTGGCGACCACGCGGCACGCAGCTGCGGCTGAGGCGGCGGCACATTCACGATTGCTGGGGGCGCCCTTCGGGGCGCCTTTTCTATTGATGCATCCGCGCTGCGGCATTTTCGCAAGGGGGAAAGACTGCGGCATTGCCACCCTTGACCCGCGCAGCCTCAAACCGCAAAGAACGGCCTAAGGTATTGGAGCAGTTGATATGTTGATCAAGGGCGTTTCCTTGCGTGGGCTGGAAGTGTTTGAGGCTTTGGCCAAGACCGGATCCGTGGCGCAAGCCGCCGAGATGACCGGGCTGAGCCAGCCAGCGGTCAGCCAGCAGATGCGCAACCTGGAAAAGGCGCTGGACAGCGAACTGATCGACCATGGCCGCCGCCCGATGGTGCTGACTGCCGCAGGGCGCAGTTTTCTGGCCCGGACAGAGGCGGTGCTGGGCGAGCTGCGGCTGGCCCAGAGCGAGCTGACGGTGATGGACCTCACCCACCTGCAGGCGCTGTCGATCGGGCTGATCGACGACTTCGACAATGACCTGACGCCTCGGCTGGCCACCATCCTGGCCGACAGCCTCACCCAGTGCCGGTTCAAGATGATCACCGCCTCCAGCCACGACGTGGTGCGGGCGATGGAAGCGCGGGAACTGCATATCGCCATTGCCGCCACTGCCGGCGGCCTGCACGAGGGGCTGGTGGAATACCCGCTGGTGCGCGATCCCTTCATCCTGGTGGCGCCGCGCGGCGCGGTCTCGGATGCGGCGCAGGCGGCAGAGCAGCTGAGCGGCCTGCCCTTCCTGCGCTATGCCCGCGAACAGCTGATTTCACAGCAGATCGAGGGGCTCCTAGGGCGCCAGAAGCTGGAGTTCGAGAACCGGTTTGAGGTCGGCTCGCATCTGGCGCTGATGGCAATGGTGGCACGACGGATCGGCTGGGCCATCACCACGCCGCTAGGGTATATGCGCGCGGGCCGGTTCCACGACCAGATCGACGCCTTCCCGCTGCCGTTCGGGGAAATGTCGCGGACAATCTCACTGTTCACCGCCGCCGACTGGGCCGACCGGGTGCCGCGCGATGTGGCCGAGACCGTGCGCCGACTGGTGCAGACCCAGATGATCGATCCGGCGGTGCAGCAGCTGCCGTTCCTGGCAGGCGGTTTCCGGGTGATTGCGGAGTAATTTACAGCGCCGCCCTAAGGCCCTTGGCGGCCTGTTCGATCAGGTCGAGGCAGCCGTCGAAGTCGCGGGTGTAATAGGGATCCGGCACGTGGCCGGCACCGGTCTCCGGCGCATAGTCCGTGAACAGGCGCACCGGGGTTTCGCTGCCAGCCGGGCGCAGGGCTTCGATGTTTTTCAGGTTACTGTCATCCATGGCGATGATCAGGTCGAAGCTCTCGAAATCGCCGCGCCGGAACTGCCGGGCGCGCAGGTCGGAGATATCCAGCCCCCGCGCCCGCGCCGCCGCCTGCATCGGGCCGTAGGGCGGCTCGCCTGCGTGGTAGGACGCAGTGCCGGCGCTGTCGGTCTCAGCCTCCGGGCAAAGCGCGCGGAACACGCCCTCCGCCGCCGGGGAGCGGCAGATGTTTCCTAGGCAGACAAACAGAATACGGGTAGGCATGGGCAAATGGCTCCTTTGAACGGGAGTAGTGATAGGAGGTTCTGCAGCGATGGAAAAGAGCGCGAAGATCGTGATCCTAACCGGCGCCGGGATTTCCGCCGAGAGCGGGCTGGGCACCTTCCGCGATGAGGGCGGTCTCTGGGCGCAGCACCGGATCGAGGATGTGGCAACGCCCGAAGGCTTTGCGCGCAATCCGGACCTGGTTCATGGCTTCTACAATGCGCGGCGCAGGCAGGCGGCGGAAGCAGCGCCCAACCCGGGCCATCAGGCGCTGGCGCGGCTGCAGCGGGAGCATCCGGGAGAAGTGGTGATTGTGACCCAGAACGTCGACGGGCTGCATGAGGCCGGCGGCGCAGACGGGGTGCTGCATATGCATGGCACGCTGGCAGGCGCGCTGTGTGCGGCCTGCAGCCACCGTTGGCCTGCACCAATGGAGATGCAGACCGGCCAGCCCTGCCCTGCCTGCGCGGCGCCTGCCGGGCGACCCGATGTGGTCTGGTTCGGTGAAATGCCGTATTTCATGGAGGAGATCTATGCCCATCTGGCCGGGGCGGATCTGTTTGCCGCCATCGGCACATCGGGCGAGGTTTACCCAGCCGCGGCCTTTGTCGATGAGGCGTATCTGGCAGGCGCCCATACGGTGGAACTGAACCTGGAGCCGTCGGCCACCGCTTCCCGCTTTGCAGAGCGCCGCTTTGGCCCGGCCAGCGGGATTGTTCCGGACTGGGTGGCTGAGCTGCTGGGCTGAGCCCAGGCGGCAAAAAGCCCGCCAAAGAGCGGGCTTTGGGCGCGAAGGAGGGCCGAAGCGCGGCCTGACGCCGCGCCGGCCCTGCCCTGCGGCGCTTAGTTCGAGTGGCCGGAGTGATCCGAATGGCCGTGGCCCTCGGCCTTGCGCTCCAGATCCACCGGCACCTCGATCTCGACCTCGCCGGCCTTTTCGAACACCAGCGTGACCTTCACCACATCGCCGTGGTTCAGCGCCTGCTTCAGGCCCATGAACATGATGTGGTCGCCGCCGCGCATCAGCATATGGGTTTCACCGGCCGGCACGGCAAAGCCTTCCTCCACATGCATCATCTTCATGACGCCGTCATCGCCTTCCTTGTGGGTGTGCAGCTGCACCTTGGCGGCCACGTCGGAACGCACGTCGATCAGCTGATCGTCGGCCTCACCCTTGTTCATGATCTCCATGAAGGCGGCACCGGCCTTGGCTGCCGGGGAAGATACCCGCGCGTATTGGTCGTGCACCATGATCATGGCATCGCCTGCAAAGGCGGAGGTGGCAAAGGCAGCAGCAGCCGCGGCTGCAAAAACAACAGACTTCAGGGACATGTTCTGTCTCCTCATAGTTGGATTTTCAAATTTCAGATAGGCTGTGTGTGAACGTCAGGCGGCTGGCGGCGCGCGGGCGCTGGCATTCAGAATATGCTGCACCGAGGCCAGTGCGGCCTGCCGGCCCGCCGAGGCTTCACTGCAGACCACAACCGGCAGTACCAGCCCCGCAGGCTGCATCACCGCGTCCAGCACATGCATCACGCAGTCGGGGCAATTGTGCGGCGGTTTGGCCGGCTGGCCGTCGCTGTCGACGTAGATTGTGACCGGGCCGGTGCCGGTGCAGATCACCATCTGGCCCGCGGCGTTACGCTCCCCCTGCCGGGCGGCGGCGCTGTGCGCCGTCAGGGCAACGGTCAGGGCCAGGAACAGCCCAAGGAATATGCGCAAGGCAGGTATCATCTGCAGGCAGATATGCCCCCAAGGCAAACCGTCTGCAAGGCGCAATCCTGCGGCAGATTGCGCAAACGCAAACACCGCGCAGGGGCAGCCCTGCGCGGTGTCTCTTAATCCGATCCGGTGAAGGGATCAGGCCAGGGAATTAAGCCTGTGCGGCTTGTGCCTTGGCGATCTCTTTCTTCACTTTCAGCGCGTTTGCCGACAGCTCTTCGTCCTTGGCTTTGGCCAGGAACGCGTCCAGGCCGCCGCGGTGGTCGACAGAGCGCAGGGCAGCTGCGGAGATGCGCAGCTTAACGCCACGGCCCAGAACTTCGGACTGCAGGGTCACGTCGTTCAGGTTGGGCAGAAAGCGGCGCTTGGTTTTGTTGTTGGCGTGGCTGACATTGTTGCCAGTCATCGGGCCTTTTCCGGTCAGTTCGCAACGGCGCGACATATCTTCATCCTTCGTTTTTTGGAGGCTCCGGCAGTCCGGCGCCAAATCACAAGGGGCGCGGCCATTGGCTGCGCCCGAAAACTGGTCCGCTGCTCTTACGCTCAACCGGCAACAGCGTCAAGTGATTCAACTCAGCTTTCTTGCCGCGCTTACTGCACCTTTTCCTGCGCCGCTTCAAGCCTCTCCAGACCGGCTTCTGCCGCCGCCCCGAGCCCCGGCCGGCCGCGCTGCCGGGCCACCCGTGCCAGCTTCTGCCAATAGGTCCGCGACAGCCTGCGCCGGCTGCGGTGCAGCTCCAATACCCGCGCCGCGTTCAGCGGGCCGTCGCGCAGCAGCGATTGCAGGTCCCAGAAGCTGCCGCCCTCGCGGATCACCTGGCTGGCCGGATGGCCGCCGCAGGACAGCCGGCACAGCTGCAGGTCCGGGAACACCGCCTGGATGAACAGCGCGTGGCTCAGGTCCATCTTGCGGAACGGATCAAACAGCACCACGCCCTGCAGCTCATGGCGGCCATAGCGCACCAGGTCGCCCAGCGCCGCATCAAAGGCCTCTGCCTCCTTGCGGCGCCGGTCATGCGGCACCACGCCCGGCGCAATTGTGTATTGCGGCGAGACGGCAATTAGGCGGTTCAGGCGCAGCGCCCCGGAGAACCGCAGCGCCCCGTAGCCGCCCATGGAAAACCCCATGGCAGAGACGTCGCCATAGCCCTTGGACAGTTCCTTCAGGCTGCGCGACAGCGCCTTGGTCTCGCTGTTGATGTACCAATCGTTGTGGCGAGGCTGGATGTGCAGATGGGCATAGCCGTGCCTGGTCATGTTCCTGACCGGGCCGCGGTCCTCGAACTCCCCGGCCACGGCAACCCGCTGGCGGAAGGTCACGAACAGCCGTTCTGCGCCTGCGTTGAACAGCGAGGCGCGCAGGCATTCGCCGTCGAAGACCCGGGTTTCCTGCATCTGCGCGGCTCAGCCCTTCAGGTGGTCCTGCAGCATCTGCTGCGCCGCCGCCGCCGGGGTCAGCGCGCCCTCGGCCACCTGCCCCGACAGCTTTGCCATCGCCGCCTGGGCGCTGGCGGTGTGCAGCCGCGCCAAGAGCGCCTGGCGCACCTCCTGGTCGAACCAGTAGCAGGACTGATCGGCGCGGCGGCGGCCCCAGTGGCCGTTTTCGCGGCGCCAGGCGGTGAGCGTTTGCATCTCTTCCCAGGCCTTGTCCAGCCCGTGCTCCTCTACCGCGGAGACCATCAGCGCCTTGGGGAAACCTTCGGGGTCCTGCGGCCGCTTGCGCAACAGGCGCAGGGCGCCGGCGTAATCGGCGCAGGTGCGGGTCGCCACTGGCTTCAAGGGTCCGTCGGCCTTGTTCACCAGGATGAGGTCGGCCATTTCCATGATGCCGCGCTTCACCCCCTGCAGCTCATCGCCGCCCGCGGGAGCCAGCAGCAGCAGGAACAGGTCGGACATTTCTGCCACCACGGTTTCCGACTGGCCGACGCCGACGGTTTCGATCAGCACCACGTCGAACCCTGCTGCCTCGCACAGGGCGACAGCTTCGCGGGAGCGGCGGGCGACGCCGCCCAGGTGGCTTTGGCTGGGGGACGGGCGGATGAAAGCGTTCTTCTCGCGGCTGAGCCGTTCCATCCGGGTCTTGTCGCCCAGGATCGACCCGCCGGACCGGGCGGAGCTGGGATCAACCGCCAGCACCGCCACCCGCAGGTCGAGCCCGGTCAGCATCATGCCGAAGCTTTCGATGAAGGTGGATTTGCCGACACCGGGCGTGCCCGACAGGCCGATGCGCAGCGACTGGCGTTTGTGCTTGGCCAGTTCCGACAGCAGCTCTTGCGCCTTGGCGCGGTGATCCTCGCGGCCGCTTTCCACCAGGGTGATGGCACGGGCCAGCGCCCGGCGGTCGCCATCGAGGATCTTCTGTGTCAGCTGTTCGGTGTCCATGCGCGTCTTCCTGATGTGTTGGGCGGACCTTGGCGCAAGCCGAGCCGCAAAGTCCAGCCCCTGCCGTCTGGCGGGCAGACTACATCAGCGCACGCCGCAGGAAAGGCGGCAAATCCGCCGCGGTTGGTTCGGTTTGCGTATTGCCGGCCGCTGCAAGGCCGCTAGACCTCCCCCTCTGCTTTGGCGATAAGGCGGCATGACCAGATTGCCGATCGAAGACGCCCTCCCCGAACTGTTGGACGCCCTGCGTGCCCGCGGCCGTGCCGTGCTGCAGGCGCCGCCCGGTGCCGGTAAGACCACACGGGTGCCGCTGGCGATGCTGGAGGCCGGGCTGACGAAGGGCCGCATCGTAATGCTGGAACCCCGCCGCCTTGCCGCCCGTGCCGCAGCGGAGCGGATGGCGGAAACGCTGGGAGAGAAGCCTGGCCAGACCGTCGGCTACAGGGTGCGCGGCGACGCCAAGGTCTCGAAATCCACCCGCATCGAGGTGGTGACCGAGGGCATCCTGACCCGGATGCTGCAATCGGACCCGGACCTGCCCGGCATCGGCGCGGTGATCTTTGACGAATTCCACGAACGCTCGCTGAACGCCGATCTGGGTCTTGGCTTATGCCTGGAGGTGGCGGGCGCGTTGCGCGATGACCTGATGCTGCTGGCGATGTCGGCAACGCTGGACGCCGGGCCAGTGGCGGCGCTGATGGATGCGCCGATGGTGACGTCCGAGGGGCGCAGCTACCCGGTGGAAACCCGCTGGCTGGAGCGTCCCTTGCCCGCGCAGGCCCGCCGCGTGGATGCGCTGGCCGATCTGGTGGTGCAGGCTGAAAGGGATACAAAGGCCACTGGCGGCGGCATTCTGGTGTTCCTGCCCGGCGAGGGTGAAATCCGCCGCGCTGCTGGCGCGCTGGAGAAGCGCCTGCCCGGCCACTGCCATATCCGGCCCTTGTTCGGTGCCCTGCCCTTTGCCGAGCAGCGCGCAGCGATCCAGCCGGAGGCGCAGGGCCGCAAGGTGGTGCTGGCGACCTCGATTGCCGAGACCTCGCTGACCATTCAGGACATAAGGGTGGTGGTGGATATGGGCCAGGCGCGGCGCGCGCGGTTCGATCCCGGCTCCGGCATGTCGCGGCTGGTGACAGAGAAAGTGACCCGCGCCGAGGCGACCCAGCGGCAGGGCCGCGCGGGCCGGGTGGCGGAGGGCCTCTGCTACCGGCTGTGGACCAAGGGCGAAGAAGGCGCGCTGATGGCGTTTCCGCCCGCCGAGATCGAAAGCGCCGACCTTACAGCACTGGCGCTGGAGCTGGCGCTGTGGGGCGCGGCGCCGGAGGATCTGATGTTCCTGACCCAGCCGCCTGCGGGCGCGCTGGCAGAGGCGCAGGCGCTGCTTGCGATGCTGGGCGCCCTGGATGCCCAGGGGCGGATCACCGAGCACGGCAAGGCGCTGGCCGCCCTGCCCTTGCATCCGCGGCTTGGGCATATGCTGCTGCAGGCAGGCCCCGAAGCCGCACCGCTGGCGGCCCTTCTGGGTGAGCGCGATCCGCTACGCGGCGCCCCTGCGGACCTGTCGCTGCGGCTGAAGGCGCTGCGGGACCCCAAGGGGTTTGCGCGCAATCACCCCTACCAGCTGAACCGCCCGGTGGTGGAGCGGATCAGGAGCGAGGCGCGGCGGCTGGAGAAACAGGCAGGCCACCGGGATGCGGGCCTGTCTGCCGCGATGATGGCCGCCCTCGCCTATCCGGACCGCGTCGGCCAGCGCCGCAAGGGCGACAATCCACGGTTCGTGCTGTCCGGAGGCAAGGGCGCCATATTGGATGGCGGCGATACGCTGGCGGGGGCACCGTTCATCGTGGCGCTGGATACCGACGGTAACCCGCGCGAGGCGAAGATCCGCATGGCGGCGCAAATCTCGCTGGCCGAGATCCGCGAGCTGTTTGCGGATCAGATCACTTGGGAGGACACATGCGAGTGGTCCAAGCGCGACCGGCGGGTGGTGGCGCGCCAGCAGGAGCGGTTCGGCGCCATGGTTCTCGATGACCGGATCTGGAAGGACGTGCCGCCGGACGCGGTGGCGCGGGCGATGCTGGACGGGGTGCGCGACCTCGGCCTGCGGCTCACCGGGGCTGCCGCGCGGCTGGCGGCGCGGGTGGAACTGGTCAGGGCGGAAGGCCATGAACTGCCGGATTTCTCACTGCACGGTCTGACGGAGAACCTGGAAGACTGGCTGCTGCCGATGCTGGACGGGGTGAAATCGGCCGAGGACTGGAAACGCTTTGACCTGCTGCCCGCGCTCAAGGCCGCCCTAAGCTGGGAACAGACGCAGGTGCTGGACCGCGAGGCGCCGGGCAGTTTCACAACCCCGCTTGGGCGCAAGATTCCGATCAGCTATGACGGCGAGATCCCGGAAATCTCGGTCCGCCTGCAGGAGATGTTCGGCGTCACCCGGCACCCTTCGGTGGGCGGCGTACCGTTGAAGGTCTCGCTGCTGTCGCCCGCCCAGCGCCCGATCCAGATCACCCGCGACCTGCCGGGCTTCTGGGCCGGCTCCTATGCAGATGTGAGAAAAGACATGCGCGCCCAGTACCCCAAGCACCCCTGGCCCGAAGACCCGACCCAGGAGGACCCGACGCTCAGGGCGAAACGGCGCAAGTAGCGAAACGCAGCGCGGCTGAGCCGCGCTGCCCGGCCCAACGGCTGGCGGTGCATCTGTGATGCGCGGATCAGCGGGCGGGAGCCCCGCCTGAGGCCTGCGGTCTGCTGCACGGCAAACCCGCGCATCATCTTGCAACCCCGGTCAATCAGGCGTAGATTCCTGCAGTTACACACACGACACGGGATATTCCCCAACAACAAAAGGCTGAGCACAAATGACAAGCCCCCTGACCCGCGCCTGGAACGAGATCATCAAACCGATGCTGCAGCGCCCTGCCCGCGTGCAGGTCGCCGCCCTGTGCTACCGCATGGATGCGGACGGCAAGGAAGTGCTGATGATCACCAGCCGCGGCACCGGGCGCTGGATCCTGCCCAAGGGCTGGCCGGTTGAGGGCAAGGATGGCCCGGAGTCGGCGCTGCAGGAAGCCTGGGAGGAAGCCGGGGTGAAACCCGCCAGCATCACACCGCAGCCGATCGGCGAATATCATTTCACCAAGCGCCACGACAACGGCACCGAAGAGCCGGTGACCACGCTGATTTTCGAGGTTGAGGTGGAGCAGCTGGAGGACGACTACCCGGAGTCCAGCGAGCGCACCCGCCAGTGGATGAAGCCTGCAGAAGCAGCCGGGCTGGTCGATGAGCCGGAACTGCGGGACATTCTGCACCGTTTGTAAAAGTTATGTGACATTTTCATGTCAGAAGCTTGATCCGTTCCATGAGCGGGGGTAGGCGCGTGCCCAGACCCCGGAATCAGGAACGCGACGATGAGCCACGAAGATCAGCGCCCGCAATGGAACACGCTGGATAAGGATCTGAACAGGATCTCCCAGCTGGAGCTCGCGACCAGCTATGCCTCCCGCCCGCTGGTGGCGCCGGGCATTGCGCTGGCCTTTATCGTGCTGGCGGGCCTTGCCGCCGGCGTGTTCTTCGGCGGTTCCGCCATGAGCATGGTGGTGATCGCCGCCGCGGCCTTTGGCGCCTATATGGCGATCAACATCGGCGCCAATGACGTCGCCAACAACATGGGGCCGGCGGTCGGTGCCAATGCGCTGACCATGGGCGGCGCCATCGTGATTGCCGCCATCTGTGAAAGCGCAGGCGCCCTGCTGGCAGGCGGCGATGTGGTGTCGACCATTTCCAAGGGCATTGTCGACCCCACCGCAGTAAGCAGCAGCAGCGTGTTCATCTGGGCGATGATGGCGGCGCTGATTTCCTCGGCGCTGTGGGTGAACCTGGCCACCTGGGTCGGCGCGCCTGTGTCCACCACCCATTCGGTCGTAGGCGGCGTGCTGGGCGCTGGTGTGGCTGCCGCGGGCACCGCCGCAGTGAACTGGCCCACCATGGGCAAGATCGCTGCCAGCTGGGTCATCTCTCCGGTGCTGGGCGGCATCATCGCCGCGCTGTTCCTGGCCTTCATCAAAGCCAGGATCATCTACCAGGACGACAAAATCGCCGCTGCCCGCCGCTGGGTGCCGGTTCTGGTCGCCGTCATGGCCGCCGCCTTTGGTGCCTATCTGGCTCTGAAGGGCCTCAAGAAGATCGTCAAGATCGACCTGCAGACCGCGCTGCTGATCGGTGCCGGTATCGGGGCGGTCTCCTATGTCATCACCGCGCCGCTGATCAAGCGCCAGTCCGAGGGCATGGAGAACCGCAACAAGTCGCTGAAGGCGCTGTTCGGCCTGCCGCTGGTGATTTCCGCGGGCCTGTTGTCCTTTGCCCACGGCGCCAATGACGTCGCCAACGCGGTCGGCCCGCTGGCCGCCATCGTGCACGCCACCGAATTCGGCGACTTTGCCGCCAAGGTCGCAATCCCGACCTGGGTGATGGTAATCGGCGCCTTCGGCATCTCCTTTGGCCTGTTCCTGTTCGGCCCCAAGCTGATCCGCATGGTCGGCAGCCAGATCACCAAGCTGAACCCAATGCGCGCCTACTGCGTGTCGCTGTCCGCCGCCATCACCGTGATCGTGGCCAGCTGGCTGGGCCTGCCGGTGTCCTCCACCCATATCGCGGTGGGCGCGGTGTTCGGCGTCGGTTTCTTCCGCGAGTGGCACATGGAGCGCCGCCTGAAGAAATCCGCCGCAGGCCGCCCGGCAGAGAAACGCATCGCGCCGGAGGAACGCCGCCGCCGCAAGCTGGTGCGCCGCAGCCACTTCATGACAATTGTGGCCGCTTGGGTGATCACCGTCCCTGCCGCAGCACTTCTGTCCGCGGTGATCTACCTGCTGCTCAATACCTTCGTCAGCTGAGCTGCACCACATTCACATTAGGAACCCCCGCACCATCCGGCTGCGGGGGTTTTCTTTGCCTTGGTTTCAGCCCCTAGAACCGCTCCACCCAAGGCCGCAGCACCAGCTCGTCGCTCCAGGCGGAACGGTGCTGAGTGATCAGATGCATGTATTCCCGGGCGATAGCCTCCGGGTCCAGCATGCTGTCCGGGTTATCCGCCGCCTCCACCCGCTCAGGCCGGGACGCATTGCGGATGCCGCCGTCGATATTGACCCAGGCGACATGGATGCCCTTTGGGTGCAGCTCCCGCGCCATCGATTGCGCCAGGCCGCGCTGCGCAAACTTGCCCATCGCAAAGGGCGCGGACTGGGCAAAGCCCTTCACCCCGGCGGAGGCGCCGGTGAACAGGATGGTGCCGCGCCGCCCGTCCAAGGCCTGCTGCATCAGCATCCTCTTGGCCGCCGCCTGCCCCAGCACAAAGGCGCCATAGGCAGTGATCTCCACTGCCTTGCGCACCGCTTCCGGCTCCAGTTCTGCAACAGGACCGCGCAGCCGGGCCGAGGGGTTGTAGCAGGCCACCCGCAGTTCCCCGGGCAAACCGTCGATCAGTGCCGAGGTCCCGTTGGTGTCGGTGCCATCGAGCACGTGCAGCACGGCCCCGGTCTCTGCTGCCAGCGTCTCCAGCTTGTCCGTATTGCGGGCAGCCAGATGCACCGCATAGCCCGCAGCAGAGAGCTGCCGGGCGAAAGCCGCCGACAGACCGGTCCCGGCCCCGACGATCAGCGCCTGCGGTTTGGATGATGTGCCTGCCATTGCCAGCCCTCCCCTGTCCTTGAGTGAAATGCTGACGGCAATCCACTCATGACACAAGGTTTATCGGGCAGCGCCTTGGCCGAAGGCTGAATCAGGCCTCTGCCGCGGCAGGCAGCTGCGCAAGAACATCTGCCGCGGTCACCACCTTTCCAAAACCTGCGTGCAGGGCGGACAGCGTGACCTCCAGAACGGTCCCGGCATCCAGCATCCCGCCGTTGCGCGCGGGCATGTCAAAGGCGATCAGCGCATCTTCTACCACCTCGATTTCAAACCCGAGGTTGGCGGCAGAGCGGGTGGTTGAGTTGACGCAGAAGGCTGCCACCCCACCCGCAATCACCAGCCGGGTGATCCCGGCGTCCCGCAGATGCTGCTCCAGCCCGGTGCCGTAGAACCCGGATGACCCGGTTTTCCAGAACACCGCCTCGCCCTCCTGCGGCACCGCGCAGGGCAACGGCTGGCCGCTGGGCAGATCGCGGCGGAACTTGCTCTCGGGCCGCGGATCGTCATGCATTACATGCACCACCGGCAGATCCGCGGTGCGGAAGGCTGCGGCCAGCTCTGCCACCGTCTCCTCCGCATCCGGATTAGCCTGCGGGCGGCCAGAGGCGGCCACGTTGGCCATCTCCTGCTGCATGTCGACGATCAACAGGGCTGTGCTGCGGTCCATGGGAAATCCTCGCGGTGAAATTCTTGGCAGGAGGTTTGCCGAAACCGCGCCCAGCGGCCAGTGCAAACTCCCATGCCCCTGCGTCATGGGCGCATAGCGCACGAAAAAGGCGCGCAGCAGCCCCGGCTGCGCGCGCCCTTCCAAATCAAATGTCGCCTGCGGTTCAGCCGCCCAGGCACCAGCGCATGATTGCCTTCTGTGCGTGCAGGCGGTTTTCGGCTTCGTCAAAGATCACCGACTGCGGGCCGTCCATGACGGCGGAGGTCACCTCTTCCTCGCGGTGGGCCGGCAGGCAGTGCATGAACAGCGCATCGGGCTTGGCATGCGCCATCAGCGCGTCGTTCACCTGATAGGGGCGCAGCATGTTGTGGCGGCGCTCCTTGGAAGACTGGCTGTCATGCATCGACACCCAGGTGTCTGCGACCACCAGATCGGCACCCTCCACCGCCTTCACGGCGTCGCGCTCGACCACGATCTTCGATCCAGCCTTGCGCGCCAGTCCCATGAACTCCTCTTCCGGGTCCAGCTGCGAGGGGCCGGTGAAGGTCAGGTCGAAGCCGAACTGCCCGGCCGCATGGATGAAGGAGGCGCAGACGTTGTTGCCATCGCCGCACCACACCACCTTCTTGCCCTTGATGGAGCCGCGGTGCTCCTCGTAGGTCTGCACATCGGCCATGATCTGGCAGGGGTGAGTGCGGTCGGTCAGGCCGTTGATCACCGGCACATCGGAGTACTCCGCCATCTCGGTCAGCACGGTCTCATCGAAGGTGCGGATCATGATCATGTCGACATAGCGGCTGAGCACGCGGGCGGTGTCGGCGATGGTCTCGCCATGGCCCAGCTGCATGTCCTTGCCCGACAGAACCATAGTCTGGCCGCCCATCTGGCGCACGCCGACATCAAAGGACACCCGGGTCCGGGTTGAGGGTTTCTCAAATATCAGTGCCACCATCCGGTCCTTCAGCGGCAGCTCATCATCCAGCGCCGCCTTGGGGCGGCCGAGGCGCGCCTGCTTGGTGGCTTTAGCCTGGTCGATGATGGCGCGCAGGTCGGCAGGGTCGGTTTTGTGGATGTCGAGGAAATGGTTCATAGTCGTATCGCTTTGTTCTGGCGAAGGCCGGGGGCTGCCTGCCCCCGGACCCCCGGGAGTATTTCTGCAAAGGTGAAGATCAGGAGGCTTCGACCTGGGCGGCTGTTTTATCAAGGCGGCTGACGGCCTCGGCGATGTCCTCATCACTCAGGGTCAGCGGCGGCAGCAGGCGGATCACGTTGTCGGCAGCCGGGACGGTGATCAGCTCGTTGGCGTAGCCCGCGTTGACCACATCTATGTTGGCTGCCGTGCACTTGAGGCCCAGCATCAGGCCGGCGCCGCGCACTTCCTCGAAGACTTCTGGATGGTCGGCCACCAGCCCCTCCAGCTTCTGCCGCAAGAGACCCGCCTTGCGGTTCACCTCTGCCAGGAAGTCCGGGTCAGCCACATGATCCATCACCGCGCAGCCCACTGCGCAGCCCAGCGGGTTGCCGCCGTATGTGGAGCCGTGGGTGCCTGCGGTCATGCCGCTGGCGGCATCCTCGGTGGCCAGCACCGCACCCAGCGGGAAGCCGCCACCGATGCCCTTGGCCACCATCATGATGTCCGGGGTGATGCCCGCCCATTCATGGGCAAACAGCTTTCCGGTACGCCCAACGCCGCATTGCACCTCATCCAGGATCAGCAACAGGCCATGCTCGTCACAGATCTGGCGCAGCGCCTTCAGCTCTGCATCCGGGACCGGGCGGATGCCGCCCTCACCCTGCACCGGCTCGATCATGATGGCGGCAGTGCTGTCCGAGATGGCATTGGTGACGCCGTCCAGATCGCCAAAGGTCAGATGCACGAAACCGGGCAGCAGCGGGCCGAAGCCCTTGACCATCTTCTCGGAGCCTGCCGCAGCGATGCCTGCAGAGGACCGGCCATGGAAGGAGCCGTCGAAGGTGATGATCTCCACCCGCTCCGGCTGGCCTTTGTCATAGAAATACTTGCGCGCCATCTTCACCGCCAGCTCGCAGGCCTCGGTGCCGGAGTTGGTGAAGAACACGGTGTCGGCAAAGGTATGCTCCACCAGCTTGTCCGCCAGCGCCTGCTGCTGGGGAATGTGGTAGAGGTTGGACACATGCCACAGGTTCTGTGCCTGGGTGGTCAGCGCCTCCACCAGCGCCGGATGGGCATGGCCCAGCGCATTGACCGCGATGCCGGAGCCCAGATCCAGAAAGCGTCGCCCGTCCGCCGTGGTCAGCCAGGCGCCTTCGCCTTTGACGAACTCAAGCGGGGCACGGTTGTAGGTCGGCAGAACGGACGGGATCATCGGGATCATCCTTTTCAAAGGTGGAAGCCAAAGCTGTGACGTAAGCTTGGCCTTGGGTCAACGGTGGATCATTGGATTTCGAATGGGGGATGTGCTGCACGGCAGGCACAGGGGATCAGGGGCCGGTTACACCAGGCGGCGTCGGCGTCGCGAAATGGGGGTATGTGCGCGTTTGATCATGGATGGGTTCCATAGTGGAGGTTTTGGCGAAAGAAAACCCCTTTTGTGCAGCCCTCCCCGCCAAAGCGCCGCCCGGCCCTTTCACCTTTGGCGAAATACTCCGGGGTGAATTGGCCGCAGGCCAAGAGGGGCAGCGCCCCTCTTCCTTACAAACCTGCGAGGGCAGCGCGCCCGCCCTGGCGGCAAATTACGACAGCTGCCGCAGCCTTTCCCCTTGCATCCCGCGGCGGCTTGCCGCACCGCTGGTGCCATGACGCGCAACACCCCGCAGAACCCCGCCCTGGCCGCTGCCCTGATCCTGGCGGCCACCACCTTCATTGCGGGCACCACTCTGCTGGCCAAGTCATTGGGGACAAATGTGCTGGGTGCACCGCTGCATCCGCTGCAGATCAGCCACGGGCGCTTCCTGTTTGCCTTCATCGGCATTTCAACCGCCGTGCTGATCCTGCGCCCGCACTTCATCCGCCCGCATTGGGGCTATCACATCGGACGCACCTCCTTCGGCTGGGCCGGGGTCACGCTGATGTTTGCCTCGGTTGCCTATATCCCGCTGGCCGATGCCACCGCGATCACCTTCCTGAACCCGGTTTTCGGCATGCTGCTGGCGATCCCGCTCTTGGGGGAACGGGTCGGACCCTGGCGCTGGGGCGCGGCGCTGGTTGCGATGATCGGCGCGATGATTCTGTTGCGCCCCACGCCCGCCAGCTTCCAGCCCGCGGCGCTGCTGGCCCTGGGCGCGGCGGCGGTGATGGGGCTGGAGCTGATTTTCATCAAGAAGCTCGCTGGCCGCGAGGGACCGTTGCAGGTGCTGTGGTTCAACAACCTCTTGGGCATGATGATTGCCAGCTGCGCGGTGCTGCCGGTCTGGCAAATGCCGAGCACCGGGCAATGGGGCGCATTGGCGGCGCTGGGGCTGCTGATGGCCTGCGCGCAGGCCTGTTTCATCAACGGGATGGCGCGGGCCGATGCGTCCTTTGTGGCGCCGTTC
This sequence comes from Leisingera sp. ANG1, assembly GCF_000203975.2. GTDB lineage: Bacteria > Pseudomonadota > Alphaproteobacteria > Rhodobacterales > Rhodobacteraceae > Leisingera. Next base: position 51,618 of record NZ_AFCF02000005.1, read on the forward strand.
AGCTATGCCACGCTGGTGTTTGCTGCGCTTTACGATTTCCTCGGCTTTGGTGTGGTGCCGGATGCCATCTCCTTCCTCGGCGCCTGCATCATCCTGGCGGGCGCCGCTGTTCTGGCCTGGCGCGAAGGCCGGGTGCGGCCGACCGCGGGCCGCGCGGCAACCGCGGGAAGATAGCCCCGGGCCGCCACCCTCACAAAAAGTTATTCCCTTCAATGGCCCCATCGCGACGCCGAGGTCGAAAACCGGCAATTTCCGCCTGCCCGGCACGGCACCCTGCTCTGTAACAGGACAGGAGAATACCCATGCACGAGCGGCGAATCCCAGAATGGCTGCGCCACGCGCCGGTGCCCTCGGTCCGGGATTTCGGCATCCTGGCGGGGCTGGAGGCGGTGGTGCGCGGCACGCTGATCTCAGTCTTTCCGCTGATTATGTACCGGGCGCTGGGGGATGCCGGGCTGGTCTCGGCCTCCTATTTCGCGGTGGGCATCCTGTCGCTGGTTGCCGGGCTGATGGTGCCTGCGCTGGTCCGGCTGGTGCCGCGCCGCTGGGCCTATTCCCTGGGCGCGGCGATGTTTGTGGCCTCGGCCGCGTTGGCGATCGAGGGCAGCCCGGGTTCGGTGCTGGCGGCGCTGGCGCTCAACACCGTGGCGGCGGTCACCACCTTCATCTGCTTCAACGCCTATGTACTCGACTACATTTCCCGGGTCGAACTGGGCAAATGCGAGACCTCACGGATGTTCTATTCAGCCCTGGGCTGGACCGCCGGGCCAATGGCGGGGGTGCTGCTGCTGGATTGGTGGCCGCCTGCCCCGTTCCTGATTTCCGGTGCTGCGGCGCTCCTGATGCTGGCCGCCTTCTGGTGGATGCGGATGGGCAACGGCAAGCAGATCGCCCGCGCCCGCGGCCCGGCCTCCAGCCCGTTGAAATACCTGCCGCGCTTTCTGGAGCAGCCGCGGCTGATCACCGGCTTCCTGTTTGCGGTGATCCGGTCGGCTGGCTGGTGGATCTACGTGGTCTACCTGCCGATCTTTGCCATTGAAAAAGGGCTAGGACAGGAACTGGGCGGCATCCTCTTGTCCGTGACCAACGCCTGCCTGTTCGGCGCGCCGCTGCTGCAGCGCTGGGTGCAGCAGCATTCGATCCGGCTGGCGGTGCGCACCGGTTTTCTGATCGTCGCCCTGTGTTTCGGCGGTGCCGCAGCGTTGCAGGGCTGGCCAGATGTTGCGGTCGGCCTGCTGATGGCGGGGTCCGCCGCGCTGATCCTGCTGGACATCTGCGGCGGGCTGCCGTTCCTGATGGCGGTGAAACCCTCCGAACGGACCGAGATGTCGGCGGTCTACTCCAGCTACCGGGATATCTCCGGCATCCTGACGCCGGGGGCCGCCTGGCTGGTGCTGATGGTGTCGCCGCTGGCTGGGATCTTTGCCGCTGGCGCCGCGGCTGCGGCTTATGCCGCGCTGCTGGCTGGCAAGCTGCATCCGCGGCTGGGACGCAGAAAGGCGGCGCCTCCGCCAGCGGAAGACCCCCTGCCCGCGGAGTAGCGGCGTCAGGGTTTCAGGCGGTAACCAGTGCGCAGCATCACCCAGGCCAGCAGGCAGACCGCAAAGGTGGCACCGCTGCAGACCGCCAGCCCCAGCAAGGGCGGGCTGTCCGAGGTGCCGATCACCCCGAATCGCACTCCGTCGATCAGGTAGAACACCGGGTTCAGATGCGAGATGACTTTCAGCACCGGCGGCAGCGCCTCGACCGAATAAAAAGTGCCGGAGAGGAAAGCCAAGGGTGTGACGATGAAATTGGTGATTGCCGCCATCTGGTCGAACTTGTCGGCAAAAACCCCGGCAACGATCCCGAGGCCGCCCAGAAACGCCGCGCCCAGCACGATGAAGACCAGTGCGGTCAGCGGATGCGCAGGTACGATTTGCAGCACCGCCATCAGCCCCAGCCCGATGCCCAGCGCCACCAGAGTGCCGCGTGCAACGGCGCCCGCCAGATAGCCTAGCAGGATCTCCAGCCCCGACAGGGGCGGCATCAGCGTGTCGACGATATTGCCCTGCACCTTGGCAATAACGATGGAGGATGAGGTGTTTGCAAAGGCATTCTGGATCACCGTCATCATCATGATGCCCGGTGCCAGGAAGGTCAGGAACGGCACCCCCATCACATCGCCGCGCTTCGGCCCGATGGCGATGTTGAAGATCATCAGGAACAGCGCCGCGGTCACCAGCGGCGCCAGCAGAGTCTGGGTCCAGACCGCCAGGAACCGCTTCACCTCGCGCCATGCCAGCGCCTTGAGCCCCAGCCAGTTCACCCGCCCGAACCGGCGCGCGCCCAATTCCACCTGATAGCCCTGCTCTGCCATGCTGCCCCTCGCGTTTCGCTTGCCCGACTGCATAACGGCTGGGCCAATGGGCGCAAGATGCCTTGTAACTCCGCCCGCAGTGATTAGAATAGGGGATCACACGGAATATGATGGCGGCCGCAGAACCCCTGGGGCCGCTATTAGCTTGGAAAGGCAACAGATGTCCTGGACAGACGAGCGCGTCGAACTGCTCAAGAAAATGTGGGGCGAGGGCCAATCGGCCAGCCAGATCGCCAAGGAACTGGGCGGCGTCACCCGCAACGCCGTCATTGGCAAGGTGCACCGCCTCGGCCTGTCCAACCGCAACAGCGGCGGATCCAAGGCGGCGGAGCCGAAGGAAAAGCCGGCAGCCGCCCCTGCAGCCGCCGCGCCGAAACCTGCGGCTGCCGCCAAGCCCAAGCCGCAGCCCAAGACCGAACCGGCCCGCCCGGCCGCGGCCCAGCCCTCCGCGGACGCCAAGCCCGCAACCCCGGCCCGCCGCCAGATCATCCCGGCCGGCCAGCCGCTGCCGCCGCAGCCCTCCGCCAATGAAATCAGCCCCGAGGCGCTGGCCAAGGTCAACGAGATCGAGAAGAAGGCCAAAAAGCTGGGCCTGATGGAGCTGACCGAGCGCACCTGCAAATGGCCGGTGGGCGACCCGGCGACCGAGGACTTCTGGTTTTGCGGCCTGCCCGCGCAGCAAGGCAAGCCCTACTGCGAGGCGCATGTGGGCGTGGCCTTCCAACCGATGTCCTCGCGCCGCGACCGCCGCCGCTGAGGCTTGGCCGCTTTAGTGAATTTGGCCCCGGCATTGCGTCCGGGGCTTTTCTTTTTGAGGCCCGCCTTTTGGCAATTAGTGCTACGTGGCAAAAGGCGTTCAGCTGTCGCAAGAGCATCTAGCGGCAGATATCCCCCACGCAACCCAAACATCAGCCAAACATCGGGCTGTGTCCGCGTTGCTTAGAGAGCAGGCATGTCAATTCATCGGGTTGGATAACACTTATGCGGCGCGGAGGCTGAATTCGCTGCTCATACGCTTATGGCCGGATCAGGTGCTCTCATTACGGCCAATCCTTAAAGAATGGGCAGAACATTGCGAACCCGCCATGCAAGGGTTCCGGAATGCGCGCTGGAGGGCGTCGCAAACACGCCCTCTATCTAGCTGTCCCAAGTCAGGTGGCAGCCAATTAGTCCAATCGGCATAATTAAGAAATGCTCCAACCCTGCTTTGACTGCAAACCATTTGCACAGGGCTGGCTGTTCGATCAGCGGCCGTTATAAGCCGTTACAGGCGGAGGACATGAACCGAACAATGAGCGTGGCGGACGACCAGCGCGGCGGTCGAGCCCAAAAAGAACTCCTTCATCCCCGGTTTGTGCGAGGCAAGGACGATACAGTCGATTTTGTGTTTGTTGGCATATTCCGTTATAGCTCGGCCCGCTGACTGGCTTTCCAGAATGACGGAGTTCACACCCGCTTCACCCTGCAACCGGTCAGCCAGGCTTGCCTGGGCTTTCTGGTAGGATTTTTCGACAACATTTTGCTCCATGTAATACATGATCTGCTTGTTCGGCGGCTCGTGAATATGGGCTGCGGTGATCTTTCCACCCTCGGACAGGAGGGCACGTGCTGTGGAGAGTGCCTGTTCGCTGATGCCATGTTCCAGGGACAGCGCTACGAGTATGTTGCTATACATGGTGTTCCTCTTGTGTTCAGTTTCTGGGGCTGAAGGTTCGCGGCTGCCTGTCCGGCATCCGCCGCCGGCAGGGGAACGCCCCCGGTCCGGGGGGCGCAGGAATAGGTGGCCCCCTTATTTGCTGAGCAGGAGGTCGGGCAGGAAGAGCGCCAGTTCCGGGACAAAGGTCGTCAGCATCAGCGTCGGCAGCCAGGCGAAGATGATAAAGATCAGCGTCGGCCACAGCATGCGCGAGACCGGTTCGTCACAGACCTGGGCACCAAGATAGAGAAGCGGCGCCGTGGGTGGTGTGATGTTCGCCATGCCCAGGTTCACGCCGATCACGGCAGCAAAATGGATCGGGTCCATTCCGGTGCTCTGCGCGATGGGCAACAGGATCGGGGTCGCCAGAAGCAGGCCAGAGATATCATCCATCAGCATCCCGATCAGGATCATCACGATGTTGATCATCAGCAGGATCACAATCGGGTTGTCAGATACGGAATAAACAAGATCTTTGGCCAGTTGCGGTGCGCCCTGCGAGATCAGGTTGTCCGACACGATCAGAACCATGAAGATCATGACCATCACCACGCCGATTGTGACGCCGGAATTCTGGATGGTCTGGGCCAGCGTTTTCCAGGTCAGGCCGCGGTAGAAGTAGATCGCAATCGGGATCGAATAGACCACGGCGATGCCGGCGGCTTCGGTCGGGGTCATGATACCGCCGTAGATCCCTCCCAGAATGATCAGCGGCATCATCAGCGCAGGTCCCGCCAGGCGCGCCTGGCGGCCAAAGGTGGGCAGAAAGGGCCTGGGGCGTTCTGTCAGGTTAATGCCATCGTATTTACGCAGCATGAACTGGTTCACGACAATCAGCAGTGTGATCAGGATGAACGCGGGGATCACGGTGGACAGAAAACATTTCAGCACGTGCTGCTGTGCCACCCAGCCATACAGGATGTGCGACGAGCTTGGCGGGATCAGAAGGCCCAGAGGGCTTGCCGCCACGATCAGAGCGGCGGACTGCCCGCCGGGATAGTTGGCCTTTTTCAGGTGCGGCATCATGATGCCGCCGATGCAGGTCAGGGTGGCGTTGGCGCTGCCGGAAATCGAGCCAAAGACCCCGCAGGCCAGGACGCCCGCAGCGCTCAGCCCGCCCTTGATATGGCCAATGAACATTTCGGCGAGTGAAACCAGAGGCGCCGCGATCCGCCCTTTTTCCATGATGCCACCCGCAATCATGAAGAGCGGGATGGCCAGCAGAACCAGTGACCGGATTCCCGTGGACCCCGTCGGCAAGTACCCTGTGATCGATTGATCACCGACCATGGCAATGAAAATCAGGACCGCCCCGAAGGCCACAAAAACGCTGACCCCAAGAAGCAGCATGGCGCAGACGATAAGAAGACTACCGGTGATGATCATTTTGCGGCCTCCTTGGCAGCAGCTGATTTGAGCGGGAGACCGAGACCCTGACGGATATGCACGTAGAGATAGGCAGTGGTGAACATCGCCATGAAGCCAAAGGCGATCATGATTCCGATCCGCCAGGTGACAAAGGGGATGCGCAGCACAGGGGTTGCGCGCAGCCGCGGGAACGAGAAGTCGTCAAGCAGCGAGACATAGCACGCGTACATGAGAAACAGGATCACCAGCAGCTCGACCGTCAGCACGATGAACCCGCGCCACCAGATCATCCGCGGGTTTTGGATGACGATGCCCAGAATATCCGCGTTGATATGCAGATTGCGCGCAGAGGCCAGAACAGCGCCTGCAAAGAAGCCCACGATGCTAATGCCCAACAGCCATTCTTCGTAGGCGAAAAGATCGCCGCCAAAGCCGTATCTGATGACAACAACCGCGCCAAAGGTGAATGCCATCAGGAACCCTGACACCATTACAATCTGTCTCATGAGAAATGCGATCGCCTTCATCGGGTAGCCAATGATGGCCGGCAATTCGTCGGTTATTTTGTTCCGAATGCCGTGAACTTCGTTCCCGGCGGCTGGTGGTTGTTCGCTTACCGAAACGGACATCTTTCTCCCTCCCATTGTTTTGCTCAAGAACAAAAAAGGGCCAGCTGGTCTGCCGGCCCTTTTCCTGATCAGTTGTTCTTGGCTGCCAGCAGGCGGTCGATGATGTCCTGACCAACGCTTTTTGCCATCTGCGGCCAGACCGTTTCCTGAACATGTGCGGCCATCGCAGCCTGTTCTTCATCGCTCAGGCGAAGGATGGTGTAGCCCTTATCAAGCAGCTTCTGACCGAAAACCTCGTCATTCTCTCGGTTGTAGCTGAAGAAATCATTCGACGCTTTGGTCAGGGCCGCCTGCAACGCTTCACGCTGTGCGTCGTTCAGCTTGTCCAGCGTCCGCTGCGATGCATAGAACGTTGTCAGTTCGGAGATCGAGTTGTACTCGACGAAGTGGGTACCGACATCCGACTTGGCGAAGATGGAGTAGGTCGCGGTTTTGGTGCAGCAGATCGCACCATCGACGATACCGGCTTGAAGCGCCGGGAAGATGTCCCCCCATGCCATGGTTGTTGCCTGGTAGCCCAGTTCTTCAACCATCGACTTCACAACGCTGGACGACCAGACACGAATGTTCATGCCTTTGTCTTCAAAGCTGCTCCAGTTCTGGGGCTCTTGCGAAGCAACGATGCCGATGAACCCTTCAGGGTTCTGAGCCATCACCCGGACGCCGTATTCGTCGGTGATCTCCTGCAGGATGGTGTTGAACTCGGAATCCATGTTGAGCAGCGTATTTTCCATGTCATCCCATCCTCCAAGCAGGAACGGCATGGACAGGAACTCAAGGCGCGGATCGGTGTCGGCGTAGATAAAAGCCGAAGCCAGATCGATGTTGCCGCGGGCGACATCTTCGAACAAGGCTTCACCGGAACCGAGCTGGTTTGCAGGGAACACGTCGATCTTCAGGCCAACATCGGCTGCTGCAACATCTGCGGCAACCTGTTCCATCATTTTTGTGCCCTGGTGGTCGATCGGGAACACGCCTGCGAAACGCAGGGTCATGTCTTCGGCGAAAGCCGCGGTCGACATCAGAGTGCTCAGCGCGCCAGCGGCCAGACCTTTGGTAATCTTGTTGAAACTCATCGGGTAGTTCTCCTCCTGTTTGACGAATAACGCCCGCACAGCGGCATGCTGTTGCGGGCGCGGATTTGCTTAAGTCAGCAAATTTCGGGGATCCTCGAAGCCGTATCCGAGGTCATCGGCCACAGCCTTGCAGGTCACCTCGCCGTAGGCCACGTTCAGGCCGTTCAGCAGGTGATGGTTGTCGGCCAGCGCTTGCTGCCAGCCCTTGTTCGCAATGGCGATGGCATGCGGCAGGGTCACGTTGTTCAGCGCATAGGTCGAAGTCCGGGCCACCGCGCCGGGCATATTGGCGACGCAGTAATGCACAACATCATCAACGACATAGATCGGGTCTGCGTGTGTCGTTGCCTTGGAGGTCGCAAAGCATCCGCCCTGGTCAATGGCAACATCCACGACCACTGCACCGGGTTTCATTTTCGCAATCAGATCGCGCGAAACAAGCTTGGGTGCGGCGGCGCCGGGGATCAGAACCGCCCCGATCACGAGGTCGGCATTGGAAACCTCTTCCTCCAGCGCGGCCTGGGTTGAGTAAACCACCTTGGCGGATGCCTCAAAGTGGTTTTCGAGTTTCTCCAGAACGGCCGGGTTCCGGTCCAGAATGGTGACGTCAGCATGCAGGCCAACTGCCATCTGCGCGGCATTGAAACCGACAACACCGCCGCCGATGACAACAACCTTGCCGGGCTTCACCCCAGGCACACCGCCCAGGAGAACCCCGCGCCCGCCCTGGGCCTTTTCCAGGGCACCGGCACCGGCCTGGATCGACATCCGGCCTGCAACCTGGCTCATCGGCTTCAGGAGCGGCAGACCGCCGCTATCGTCCGTTACCGTTTCATAAGCGATGCAGACCGCGCCAGAGTTCACCAGATCTTTGGTCTGCTCCGGATCTGGAGCCAGGTGCAGATAGGTATAGAGGATCTGCCCCTCGCGCAGCATCGCACGCTCCGCTGCTTGCGGCTCCTTCACCTTTACGATCATTTCGGCGTGGGCAAACACCTCGGCTGCGTTTGTTGCGATCTCCGCACCAGCAGCACGATAAGCATCGTCATCCGCGCCAATGCCCAGGCCCGCACCGGTTTCGACCAGCACCGCATGACCGTTCGTGATCAGCTCAGCCACGCTCTCGGGCGTCAGCCCGACGCGGTATTCGTGGTTTTTGATTTCCTTGGGTACACCGATGTACATTGTCTTCACTCCAGGAAAGAGAGGCTCACTTGGCCGTTGGCATAACGAATTCAGCACCTTCCGAGATGCTTTCAGGCCAGCGCTGCATGATGGATTTCTGCTTGGTGTAGAAACGGACGCCCTCTTCGCCATAGGCGTGCATGTCGCCGAACAGGCTCTTTTTCCAGCCGCCGAAGCCATGCCACGCCATCGGCACCGGGATCGGAACGTTGACGCCGACCATGCCGACCTGAACCTGTTTGCCGAACTCACGCGCGACGTTGCCGTCCCGGGTGAACAGCGACACGCCGTTGCCGAACTCGTGGTCGTTGATCAGCTGCAAGCCTTCGGCAAAGTTCGGCACGCGGACACAGGCCAGAACCGGGCCAAAGATCTCTTCGCGGTAGATCTTCATTTCCGGGGTAACGTTGTCGAACAGGGTGCCGCCCAGGAAATAGCCGCCTTCGTGCCCTTCGACGGTGTAGCCGCGGCCATCGACCAGCAGGTCAGCTCCTTCTTCGACGCCGCTATCGATATAGCCCTTGATCCGGTCGCGCGCGGCGGCGGTGACGATCGGGCCCATTTCTGCGTCCAGTTCGAGACCGTTCTTGATCTTCAGGGTCTCGGCGCGTTCTTTCAGCACCGGCATCAGCTTGTCCGCGGCATCGCCAACCAGCAGCGCAACCGAGATGGCCATGCAGCGCTCTCCGGCTGAACCGTAGGCTGCACCGATCAACGCGTCAGCTGCCTTGTTCATGTCGGCATCAGGCATCACCAGCATGTGGTTCTTGGCCCCGCCCAAGGCTTGGACGCGCTTGCCGTGGCGGGCGCCGACTTCGTAGATGTAGTTGGCAATCGGGGTCGAGCCGACAAAGGACACAGCCTTGACGTCTTCGTTTTCCAAAAGTGCATCCACGGCAACCTTGTCGCCCTGAACGACGTTGAACACGCCATCGGGGAAGCCTGCCTGCTTCATCAGATCCGCATAAAGCAGCGAAGCCGAAGGATCGGTCGGCGACGGTTTCAGAATGAAGGTATTGCCTGCGGCGATGGCGATCGGGAACATCCACATCGGCACCATGACCGGGAAATTGAAGGGCGTGATCCCGGCCACGACGCCCAGGGCCTGGCGTGTGGTCCAGTTGTCCATGCCGGTGGACACCTGCTCCGTGTAATCACCCTTAAGGAGCTGCGGGATGCCGCAGGCAAACTCGATGATATCAATGCCGCGCTCGACCTCGCCCTGGGCATCGGTGAAGACCTTGCCGTGTTCGACAGTGATGGCGCGGGCCAGGTCGTCCTTGTGCTGACGCACCAGCGCCAGGAAATTGTTCATCAGCCGGGCCCGGCGGATCGGCGGCGTGTTCGACCACGCAGGAAAGGCCGCCTTGGCCGCGGCGACCGCAGCGTTCACGGTTTCGACGGTTGCCAGGGACACATCGCCGGTATGTTCACCGGTTGCGGGGTTGTAGACGGCCTGGGTGGTTTCGCCGTCGGGAGCTGTGTTTTGGCCACAGATATAGTGGCCGATCGAAGCGATCGGGGCAGCATCTTTCATGATTGCAGTCCTTTGGATTTAGAGGGGAAAGGTCACGGAAGCTCAGCCAGAACTTCGCCAAGCGTCTGAACAAGCGTGTTGATTTCAGGTTCCGAGATGATCAGCGGCGGAGAAAGTGCGATGATGTCGCCGGTTACCCGGATCATGATCCCAGCGTCCCAGGCGCGTTTCATCGCCTCATAGGCTCGCTCGCCCGGCGCGCCTTCGCGCGGGGCCAGCTCGATGGCACCAACCAGCCCAAGGTTGCGGATGTCGATGACATTGGGCAGATCCCTCAGGCTGTGGAGCTGATCCTCCCACGGTTGCGACAGCAGCGCCGCGCGGCGGAACAGGTCGTTCTGTTCGTAGCTTTCCAGCGCCGCCAGTGCGGCTGCGCAGGACACCGGGTTGGCCGAGTAGGTGTAGCCGTGGAACAATTCGATCGGCGCGTCGGCGTTTTCCATGGCGGAATTGTAGATCGCGTCGGACACGATGACCGCGCCCATCGGGATGACGCCGTTTGTCAGCCCTTTGGCGGTGGTGATGATGTCCGGCGTAACGCCAAAATATTCCGACGCGGTTGCCGCACCCAGACGGCCGAACGCGGTGATGACCTCGTCAAAGATCAGCAGGATGCCGTGCCGGTCACAGATCTCGCGCAGCCGTTGCAGATACCCCTTGGGCGGCAGCAGCACACCGGTGGACCCTGCCATCGGCTCGACGATGACGGCCGCGATGGTCGAGGCATCATGCAGCGCAACGATGCGCTCCAGATCATCGGCCAGTTCGGCGCCATGCGCGGGGCAGCCGCGGGTGAATGCGTTCTTTTCCAGATCATGAGTATGACGCAGGTGATCGGTTCCGGTCAGGAGCGTGCCGAAGTGCATGCGGTTTTTCACGATGCCCCCGACCGAGATGCCGCCGAAGCCGGTGCCATGGTAACCGCGTTCGCGCCCGATCAGACGTGTGCGGGCGCTGTCGCCGCGCATCCGGTGGTAATGCAGCGCAATCTTGAGCGCGGTGTCGACCGACTCAGACCCCGAGTTGGTAAAGAACGCATGGCTCATCCCCTCGGGCATCATCGCCGTCAGCTTGCCCGCCAGCTCGAACGCCTGCGGGTGGGCAAACTGGAAATTCGGAGCGTAGTCCAGCTCGTGAACCTGCTTCTGCACCGCCTCTACAATCAGCGGATCACGATGGCCTGCATTAACGCACCACAACCCCGCGGTGCCGTCCATAATCCGGCGGCCGTCCGAGCTGGTGTAGTACATCCCTTCGGCAGACTGGATCATGCGGGGCTCGCGAAGGAAATCACGATTGGCCGAAAACGGCATCCAGAAAGACGACATGGTATTTGACTGAACGGGCATGTCCATTCCTTGCAAGGCAGATTATTATTTGATGAGAGATACTTGCAAAGTTTCACCCTTTCGCACACCCGGCTTTGTAGGAATGTGTAAGTCATTGAAAAACGGATCGGGCCGGCCTAAGGTGCTTTCGATCAGAAGCAGGAAATCACGATGAGCGACTCTTCGGCACCCGATCTGGAAACCGCAAGGCGCCTGCGATTGATTCGAACCTCAAAAGGTCTCAGCCAACGCGAGATGGCCAAGCGCGCGGGGGTGGGAAGCGGTACGATTTCCCAGATCGAGAGCGGATCAACCCAGCCTTCAGTGGCTCTGCTCAAGAAAATTCTCGCAGGGGTTGATGTTAACCTGGGTTTTTTCTTCAGCTTCGAACTGAAGAACGAGGACAACTTTTTCTTTCCTCACAGCGGTATGCGGGACCTGGGGTCGCCGGGCGTATCCTACCTGCTGGTCGCAGGTGAGCGGCGGAATCGAAAGCTGCAGATGCTGATTGAAGAGTACGGTGTCGGTGCAGACTCGGGCCGTGGAGCCCTGTCGCATGAGGGCGAAGAATGTGCGGTCGTAATTGAGGGGCGTCTGGAAGTCACAGTAGATGGGCAATCCCGAATTCTAGGCCCAGGAGACGCTTATTACTTTTCCAGCATCCTGCCACACCGGTTCCGCAACGCCGGGGACAAAGTGTGCAAAGTCATCAGCGCGTGCACGCCTTCATCGTTCTAGGCCGGGTCGGGTGTCCGGGCTAACGATGTTCCAAGATGGTATTTTCCTGGTGGTTCCGGCCGATTTGCCCAAATCATTGGTGCCAGGCAGTACATAGAATTGTGCCGAATGTTCACTAATGTCCTGCAGCCCGGGTCCCGGCTCTCTGAGGATGCTGTGTTGCACCTGACCGGAAGGTTTGACCAAGCTGCACTGCGGCGGCCATAGGCGGGACCAACGGCAGCTTGGCTCCGAACATGCTTCGGCCAATGGCGGCTTTACGCGTTTCCTTGCCGCTAACTGCCTAGTGCAGCATTTGGCGATGCGGGCTCAGAGCCGCCGATCGCTGGGCCTTGGCCCAATAGCAGCCTTGAATGGAGCATGCAGGCAAAGCCCTCGCCTTGCCTGCAAACGCTAATCAGTTCGCGACCGGGCCCTCAGATGTGAACTTCGGGATCACGCTGTCCGAGGCCGCCTTACCCTCAATGCCCGGCCAGTTGCCTTCGGCCAGGTTGATGTTGCCGGGGATGTCCTCTTCCCAGAAGCCAACCACCACGTCGGTGATGTTCAGATAGAGCTTGTCGTCGACGATGCGCCAGAGGTTCGGGTTGGCCGGTACCTTGCCGCCCTTGGAGACGCCATAGGCGCAGTGGCCGTCATACTGCGGCGCATAATAGGCCGGGTTGGCGGAGAACATGTCGCGGTTTTCTGCAGAGACGAAGGCCCAGGTGGCGCCGTTGTACTCGGCGGTGAATTCGGTACTGCCGCGCACCGGGGCGGTCTGCGGCGTGCCGACCGGGTTCATTTCCAGGCTGCGGTAGGCCACCACGTCGTAGCCGGACACCGCATAGCCGGTGCCATCGACATACTGTTCCCCGGCAAAGGCCGGCAGAGCAAAGGACAGTGCTGCCGCAGCAGCAAAAACAAGACGCTTCATGAAATCATCCCTTTCATCGGTGATCGCTTCAATTCGGGCACCGGTCCAACGCACCGGCCTTGGCACTGACATTACCGCCCCGGCAGCAAATGCGAAGGGGGGCTCACGGCTCTGTGTCCGGGAACGAGAGGACGTGAGCACATTGTAAAATTTCCGCGTGCAGACCTTCCAGTCATTGGAATTTCCGGAACACCCCTTATCTCTGGCTGAGCCGGTCGCCGCAGCGCGTGCGATTGAGACGCAACAGGAAACAATTGAGAGCAAGGCCGACAGATGAGCGACACCCCCTACACCCCGCCGAAAGTCTGGAAATGGGAACAGGCGAACGGCGGCGAATTTGCCTCGATCAACCGCCCGATTGCAGGCGCGACCCACGACAAGACGCTGCCCGCCGGCAAGCACCCCTTCCAGCTCTATTCGCTGGCGACCCCGAACGGGGTGAAGGTCACCGTGATGTTCGAGGAGCTGCTGGCCGCGGGCCACACAGATGCCGAGTATGACGCCTGGCTGATCAAAATCGGCGACGGCGACCAGTTCGGCTCCGGCTTTGTCGAGGTGAACCCGAACTCCAAGATCCCGGCCCTGCTGGACCGCAGCGGCGCGGAGCCAGTGCGGGTGTTCGAAAGCGGCTCGATCCTGCTGCATCTGGCGGAGAAGTTCGGGGCGTTCCTGCCCAAGGCGGGCGCGGCACGTACCGAGACCCTGAACTGGCTGTTCTGGCAGATGGGCAGCGCGCCCTACCTGGGCGGCGGCTTTGGCCATTTCTATGCCTATGCGCCGGAAAAGTTCCAGTATCCGATCGACCGTTTCACCATGGAAACCAAACGTCAGCTGGATGTGCTGGACCGGCAGCTGGCAGAGCGGGACTTCATTGCGGGTGACGAATACACCATCGCCGATATCGCCATCTGGCCCTGGTACGGCCAGCTGGTACTGGGTCGCAACTATGGCGATGCGGCAGAGTTTCTGGATGCGGCGAGCTACACCAACGTGGTCCGCTGGGCCAAGGCCATCGACGCTCGCCCGGCGGTGCAGCGCGGCCGCATGGTGAACCGCACCTCCGGAGATCCGGAAACGCAGCTGCATGAACGCCACAACGCCAGCGATTTCGAGACCCGCACCCAGGATAAGCTGGAACCGGCAGAATAACCCCCGCCTTCAAGGCTCAGGTTCAAGGATTGCCAAGCGCCCGCCTCGCCGCGGGCGCTTTTTTTCCGGCTACATCCAGCCCACCTGCGTCAGGGCATGCACATCGTTCCAGACCTTGGTCATGTGGCGGATTTTGCCGCCGTCAAAGTCCAGCACGTAGACATAGTCCGAAGCGACCGTCTTGCCCGTCGGCGCGCCGTTGCCGGCGTCCACCGTATGGGTGCCATGGAAGACTGCAAACAGGACCGCACGGCCGGCGTCCTCATCCACCGTGAGGGATTTGAACTCCGCATGGGCGTCCGGCATCGGTGTCAGCAGACCCTTGGCCCATTCGGTATAATCCGCAAGCGTCTTGATCTCCGCCAGCGCGTCCGCTTGGACCGAGAAGGTGGCGTCCGGCGTGCACCATTCCTGGCAAACTTCCCATCCTTTGCCCGCGTCACAGGCCTCGCAGAAATCATGTGCGGTTTGTTTGATAGACATCGTTTCCCCTCCCTGCTGGGTTGCCGGGCACGGGCCGCAGCCCTGCCCTTGCAGCAGCAGATAAGGCGAAAACGGCGGTGGGCGAGAAATGCCTATTTGAGCCGCGGCGGCTTTTCCGGGTCGCTGCCGGGTTTCACCGGTTTCAATTCCTGCGGCGCCTTAGGCTGCGGCAGGTCAAAACGCAGGCCGACGCGGGCCAGGCTGGCCGCCACCGGGTCCTCGGCCGCGAAGAAGCCCACATCCATCGCACCGGCCTCAATGCCGGAGAAGGTCAGCGCTTCGCTGGCGGCCTTGGCAAGCGAGGCCTGCGCGGCCTCCTTGGCACCGACGAAGCCCAACAGATGCCCTTGCCCGCCGCCAGCATAGCGCACACCGGCCAGATAGGCCGCCGCCGCCAGCCCGCCTGCGGTGGCAAGCTTGGCGTCCAGCGCCGTTAGCAGCGCCTCCGGCAGGCCCTTGGGAGCGGTGAATTCGGTGACGCCGGCCTCGACCTCCTGCGGTGCATGGCCCAGGGTCTGGTGCAGCCAGTTGATCGCCTCTGCCGGGATCAGGAAGGCGGAGGGCGCCACCTCCAGGTTCAGCCCCAGTCCAATTCCCTGGCCAATCCCCTGCCCGGCCAGCATCTGGCAAATCACCCGGCCTGACAGCGCTGCGTAAGGCACCGCCTGGCCGGCAAATTGCGCCAGCCGCTCCTCCCGGTCGAACACCAGAACGAAGGCGCCGTCCGGCGTCTCGAACAGCGCTGGTGAGATCTGCTCCCCCACGGCTTCTTCCTCCAGCATCAGGAACAGCTCCGCATCCGCCAGCCGTTCATAGAACCGCAGCCGGGCGGCATCATCCTCGGGCGCAGCCTCCATCGCGGCGTGGGCCAGATCCAGCGGGGTTTCATCTGTCATCGCATCAGCTCCTTCACCCGGGCCTGCAAAACCGGCAGCAGCTCCGCCTCGAACCAGGGGTTTTTCTTCAGCCATCCGGTATTACGCCAGGACGGATGCGGCAAGGGGAAGACCTGCGGCGCATGATCCCGCCAGCCGCGGACAACATCCGTCACCGGCCCCTTCAGCCCCAGGTGATAACGCTGCGCATGGGCGCCCACCAGCACCTTCAGCTGCACCTCCGGCAAGTGGCCCATCACCTGATGATGCCAGGTTTTGCCGCAGACCGCAGGCGGCGGCAGGTCAGCTTTCTTGTCGTTGTAACCGGGAAAGCAGAACCCCATCGGCACCACCGCGACGCGGTCCTTGTCGTAAAACTCCGCCTCGCTCAGCCCCAGCCAGGCCCGCAGCCGGTCGCCGGAAGGATCGGTAAAGGGCCGGCCGCTTTCGTGCACCCGCAGCCCCGGCGCCTGGCCTGCAATCAGGATGCGCGCTGCAGGGCGGAACCACACCACAGGGCGAGGCGCATGCGCGGTGGCGGTCGCTGCAAAGCGGTCCGCGCAGATCCGGCAGTTGCGAATCTGCGCCTTCAGCCGCTGGCTGGCCTTCATTGTTTCAACTTTGGAAACAGCCATCTTGCGCCCCGTAAGTCTGTTCTGCCTGCAATTTCCGGCACCTGCGGTCAGGACAGGCGGCAAATTGGTTAAGACTTGGTTGATGATTTATGTCACAATTCGACATAATAAGGCCAAATTCACCCCGTAGGCCATTAACACTCTTTTGATAAGAAAGGGCCATGGGCGCGCTGTAAGCGCCTGGGCAATGAGGCACAACAGAGCCCGCCACTGGGCCGCAAGGGCAGTACCGGAACAAGCGATGCTTGAGTTTGAAAACGTCAGCAAGTCCTTTTGGACAGGAACCCAGCGCAAGGTGATCCTTGACCGCGTGTCGTTCCGCATCGAGCCCGGCAAATCGCTGGGTGTGCTGGCCCCGAACGGCACCGGCAAAACCACCCTGATCAACATGATGGCAGGCCTCGAAAAACCCGACGAGGGCGAGATCCGCCGCAACTGCAAGGTGTCCTTCCCGCTCGGGTTCATGGGCGGCGTCATCAGCCGCCTGTCGGCGATGGAGAACTGCCGCTACATTGCCAAGCTTTACGGCCTCGATCCGGATTATGTGGAGGCCTACTGCCGCTGGCTCTGCGGGCTCAAGGAATATTTCGACCAGCCGGTGGGCACCTATTCCTCAGGTATGCGGGCGCGGTTCAGTTTCTCGCTGATGCTGGCGCTGGACTTCGACATCTACCTGATCGACGAGGGCATGCCCTCCACCACCGATGTGGAATTCAATCGCAAGGCCGGCGAGATCCTGCAGGAACGGCTGCAGACCACCACAATCATCATCGTCTCGCACCAGGCCAAGACGCTGGAAAAATTTGCCCGTTCAGCTGCCGTCCTCTTGCAGGGGCAGCTGCACATGTTTGACACTCTGGAAGAAGCGAAACAGCTCTATGACTACGAAACCGAGAGCTAAGAAGTTCCGCATCCGCCGCAGCGCCTCTGTTGCCGGCGCCGAGGCCCAGCCGCAAGCGCCGGAGCAGCCGCGCGCTGCCGCCGCTGCGCAGCCGGCAGCCCCGGCGGCCGCGCCTTCGGGGGCTGCAACGGCTGGCGACGGGGATGGCGGCGCGCCGATGTCCGGCATGGTCAGCTCGCCCCGCGAAACCAGGATGGAAACCGATATCGACGCGATCCGCCAGGAGGGTCTCACCGGCCGCCAGCTGCGCCTGGCACGGCGGATGGCGCAGAAGCACAACCTGCCCGCCACCTCGGATTTCGAAGCGGTGCGGATGCTGCGCGAGCGCGGCATCGACCCATTCAAACGCGCCAACATGCTGGAGCTGGTGGTGCCCCAGAACAAGGCGCAGCCTGCAGGCACCCCGCCCGCCCCCGGCTCGGTCCAGCTGCCGCAAACGGTTCCGGCCGGCAAAACCAACCTGCCCTCAACAGAGCTGAGCCCGGCAGAGCGGCGCGCCCGTGAAATCCAGGACATCCAGCGCGACATTGCCCGCCGCCGCCGCCGCAAACTGTCGCTGCTGGCGGCGCGGCTGGCGTTCTTCGTGATGCTGCCGACCCTGGCCGCTGGCTATTACTTCTATTCGGTGGCCACACCGATGTTCTCCTCCAAATCCGAATTCCTGGTGCTGAAGGCCGACAGCGCAGCCGGCGGCGTCGGCGGGCTGCTCAGCGGCACCCAGTTTGCCACCAGCCAGGATTCAATCGCGGTGCAAAGCTACCTGATGTCGAAAGAGGCGATGCTGCGGCTCGACGACGAAGTCGGCTTCAAGGCGCATTTCACCCAGGAATGGCTGGACCCGATCCAGCGGCTGGAGAGCAATCCGACCAATGAGGAGGCTTATGCCACCTACAACCGCAATGTGAAGATTGGCTACGACCCGACCGAGGGCGTGGTGCGGATGGAGGTGTCTGCCGCGGACCCCGAAGTGGCGGCGGAGTTTTCGCGCAAGCTGATTTCCTATGCGCAGGAGAAGGTAAACAACCTCTCGCAGCAGAAGCGCGCCGACCAGATGTCCGAAGCGGAGCAGGCCCTGCTTGACGCCGAGGCCCAGCGCCGCGCGGCGCAGGAACGGCTGGTGGTGCTGCAGCAGCAGGGCGCCGTCCTCGATCCCGAGGGCGTAGTGGCCTCGCTGCGCACCCAGATCAGCACATTTGAGATCCAGCTGGAGGAAAAACGGCTGGAGCTGGCCGCGCTTCAGGACAACGCCCGCCCGAACCGGGCCAAGGTCAGCGGCGCGGAGGCCGACATCCGGCGGCTGGAGGCGGTCATTTCCAGCCTCAACAACCGGATGGTCGATGCCTCGGCCGGCGAAAACTCGCTTGCCAACCTGCGCATCCAGATCCAGATGGCGCAGGCCGACCTCGCCACCCGCGACCTGATGCTGCAATCGGCCTTGCAGCAAGTGGAAACCACCCGGCTGGAGGCCAACCGCCAGGTCCGCTACCTGACCACCGCGGTGGAGCCGGTTGCCAGCGACGAGCCCTCCTATCCGCGCAAGTTCGAGAATACCGTTTTGGCATTCCTGATCTTTTCCGGTATTTACCTGATGTGTTCGCTCACCGCGTCCATCCTGCGGGAGCAGGTCTCATCGTAAAGCCATCGGGTACCCATGAAAAACATCGATATCGCCGGCCTCACCGTTGGCAATGACCGTCCGCTGACCTTCATCGCCGGTCCCTGCCAGCTGGAAACCGAAGACCACGCCCGGATGATTGCCGGGCAGCTCAAGGAAGCCTGCGACAAGGCAGGCGCCCAGTTCGTGTTCAAGGCCTCCTACGACAAGGCCAACCGCACCTCGCTGTCGGGCAAGCGCGGCCTTGGCATTGACGAGGGGCTGAAGGTGCTGGACACCATCCGCCGCGAATTCGGCGTGCCGGTGCTGACCGATGTCCACACCGAGGAACAATGCGCTGTGGCGGCTGAGGCCGTCGACATCCTCCAGATCCCGGCCTTCCTGTGCCGCCAGACCGACATGCTGCTGGCTGCGGGCAACACCGGCAAGGCGGTGAACATCAAGAAAGGCCAGTTCCTGGCGCCCTGGGACATGGCCAATGTGGTCGCCAAAGTCGAAAGCACCGGGAACACCAACATCCTGCTGACCGAGCGCGGCACTTCCTTTGGCTACAACACACTCGTGGCCGACATGCGCTCGCTGCCGCAGATGGCACAGGGCGGCTATCCGGTGGTGATGGACGCCACCCATTCGGTGCAGCAGCCCGGCGGCAAGGGCGGCTCCACCGGCGGCCAGCGCGAGTTTGCCCCGCTGATGGCCCGCGCAGCGGTCTCGCTGGGCATCGCCTCGGTCTTCATCGAGACCCATCAGGACCCGGACAATGCACCGTCCGACGGGCCGAACATGATCTACCTCGACCAGATGCCGCAGCTGATCGACAGCCTGATGCGCTTTGACGCGCTGGCCAAGGCCGACCCGATCCGTATTTGACCTAAAAAGAGATTTTCAACATGACCAAACCGCTGTCCGAGGTGACCCCGAACACCTGGAGCTTTCTGCGCGACGCGATGATCAAGCCGACGGGCTTCCGCGAATATGATGCGCGCTGGAAATACCCGGAAGAGATCAACCTGCCCGGCATGACCGCCCTGGGCCTGGGCCTCGGCACCCAGATGCGCAAGCGCGGGATCGACCCGGTGATCGCGGTCGGCAACGACTACCGCGACTATTCGCTGGCGATCAAAAACGCGCTGATCCTGGGCCTGATGCAGGCCGGCATCCAGGTCAAGGACATCGGCCCGGCACTGTCGCCGATGGCCTATTTCGCCCAGTTCCACCTGGATGTGCCCGCGGTTGCCATGGTCACCGCCAGCCACAACCCCAACGGCTGGACCGGCGTCAAGATGGGCTTTGACCGCCCGCTGACCCATGGCCCGGACGAAATGGGCGAACTGCGCGACATCGTGCTGAACGGCGAAGGCCAGCCCGCCCCCGGCGGCTCTTATGAGTTCGTGGAGGGCGTCAAGGAAGCTTACCTGGACGACCTGGCCGGCGGCTTCAAAATGTCCCGCCCGCTCAAGGTGGTCTGCGCCACCGGCAACGGCACCGCCTCGGCCTTTGCGCCGGAGCTGTTCAAGCGCATCGGCGTCGAGGTGGTCGAGAGCCACAACGAGCTGGATTACACCTTCCCGCATTACAACCCCAACCCTGAAGCCATGGAGATGCTGCACGACATGTCGGCATCCGTGAAGGCTTCCGGCGCCGATCTGGCGCTCGGCTTTGACGGCGACGGCGACCGCTGCGGCGTGGTCGATGACGAGGGCGAGGAGATCTTTGCCGACAAGGTTGGCGTGATCATGGCCCGCGACCTCAGCAAGATCTATCCGAACTCCACCTTTGTGGCGGATGTGAAATCCACCGGCCTGTTTGCCTCCGACCCGGAACTGCAGAAGAACGGTGTGACGGCGGACTACTGGAAGACCGGCCACAGCCACATGAAGCGGCGGGTGAAGGAAATCGGCGCCCTGGCAGGGTTTGAAAAATCCGGCCACTACTTCCTGGCGGAACCGGTGGGCCGCGGCTACGACTGCGGCATGCGGGTGGCGGTTGAGGTCTGCAAGATGCTGGACCGCAACCCGGATATGTCGATGTCGGACCTCAGGAAGGCGCTGCCCAAGACCTGGTCCACCCCGACCATGTCACCCTACTGCGCCGACACCGAGAAATACGCCGTGCTGGAGCGGCTGGTACAGAAGCTGGTTGCCAAGCATGAGGCGGGCGAGCAATTCGCAGGCCGGGCGATCAAGGAAGTTGTCACCGTGAACGGCGCCCGGGTGATCCTGGACAACGGCTCCTGGGGGCTGGTGCGGGCATCGTCCAACACGCCGAACCTGGTGGTGGTCTGCGAAAGCTCCGAAAGCGAAAACGAGATGCGGGCGATCTTTGCCGATATCGACGCGGTGATCCGCACTGAGCCGCTGGTGGGCGACTACGACCAGACCATCTGATCCCGGTTCACATGAGGGATTTCGCCTGCTTCGCAGGCGATCCGCGCCCGCCTTTGGCGGGCGCTTTTCTTTTGGCTGAGAAGCGACCTAAGGGCAGCTCTGCCCTTAGATGCGCGTTCCCCAGTTTAAGACGCCTGCAACCGCGTCAAGGGCGCGCCGGGCTGCGCCCGGAGGCCGCGCGCCCTTCCTTGACCCGGCTGCAGGCCCAATGGGTCAATCGCCGCCAAGCAGGCGCAGCAGCTGGTCGCGGGCTTCCTGTTCGATCCGCTGTTTCAGCACATCGTTCAGGTCCTGCTCGGGCGCGATTTCGGTTTCCAGGTCCAGCTCCTCGGCCAGTTTCTGGCGCACCCGGTCTTTGGCTTCCTGCTCGATCTCTTCGATCTTCGGCTGCAGCGCCTGGCTGAAATCCGGGCGGATGTCCGGATTGTCCCAGCTGCCGCGGATACGCACCGGAATAGTCAGCACCTGATCCCGGCCCGCCCGCACCAGCTGCGGCGTAAACAAATAGTCGATGTCGCGCGCCCCCAGCCCGATCCGGCCCTTACCTTCGGCCCGGAACCCCTTGAGCAGCACCAGCAAGTCTTCGTTGCGCAGGTTGCCGCCTTCGATCGTGTAGCTCGCGGTCAGCTGGTCGAACACGGTGCTGCCGCCATTGCCGCCTGAGCGCATCAGCTGCTCCAGGTCGAACCCGGTGAAGAAGCCCTTGCCCGCCTCCAGCCAGCCCTTGCCGCTCAGCGAGCGCATGATGGCCGCCACCGAGTTGCCGGAGCCGAGGAATTCCAGTTCGCCAAGCGCCTCGCCATTCAGCCGGTCATAGCCCGCGGTTTCACCCAGCGCGCGTTCCAGCCGGATACCGGTGAAGGTCATCTTGCCCGCCACCGACAGGCCGTTTCGGTTGTTGGCCACCAGCTGCCCCTGCACCTGGCCGCCGAACATCGCCGCCGGCAGAAATTTCAGCACCGCGCGGCTGCGCTCCACCGTCAGGTTCAGTTTGCTGGCCCCAAGGTTCACCCCGCCGGTGCGCAGGCTGTCAAACGTCAGGTCCACCACCGCATCCGTCAGCCCCAGCGCCGAGGCGTCAATCACGTCCTCCGGCCAGCCGCTGCTGCCGGAGGTGCCGCTGCCCGCGCCGCCAGCGCTGCCCGCAAAGGCCGTGAAATCCAGCGCCCCGCCCCGCAGCTGCGCGGTTATATTGGGGCGGTCCCTGAATTCCACATCCGCGGCACCGGTCAGCCGGTTGGCGCCCAGCTCCAGCGCCAGGTCCCGCATCGACAGCCGCCCGTCGGCGGTATAGGTCACATCGGCGCCAAACACCGCCTTCTGCGCCAGCGCATCCGGCAGGAACACCCCCAGCGCCACGCCGGTCTTCAGCGCATCCTCTGCCCCAAAGGTCAGCCGCCCGCTGGCCTCGCCATTGATACCGGCGTGGCCGTCAAACCGCCCCTTGCCGCCCGGTGCCGTGATGGTTGCGCCAACCGACGAAACCTCCCCCGCCAGGAAGGCTGCAAAGGTGCCGATCTCCGCGTCCACCTCCACCGGTTCCCCCGCCGGGCGCAGGGTGGCCTTGGCGTTCACGGTGCCTGCCGGGTCCGGCCACAACAGGCTGAGGTCGATGTTCTTCATCTCCACTGGCGCTTCGCCGTGGGCCGCATAGCGCAGCGAGGCCCCGGTCAGCTCCACCGCCTCGATCCGGAGCGGCAGCGCACCACCGCTTGCAGTGCCCGAGCCGCCCGCCGCCGCGCCGCTGCCGCCCATCACCCAGTTACCAACACCCTCCGCATTGGTCGCCAGATTGAGATGCGGCAGGATGGCAGAGACCTCGGTGACCCGCACATCGCCCTGGATCAGCTCGGCGGCGGAAACCCCGATGGTCAGCCGTTCGGCCTGCAGCATCGGCTCCGGCCCGGCCCAATCCGCATTGGAGAGCGTCACCGCATCGGCCTTGACGCCCAGCGTGGGCCAGAAGGTAAAGCGCACCTTGCCGCCAAACGCCAGCTTGCGCCCGGTCTGGGTTTCCAGCTGATCGGCGGCCAGCCGCGCGATCTTCTCGCCCGGCAGCAGCAGCACCAGCCCGGCCAGCAGCACCACCGTCAGCACCAGCGCCGTCACAACCCGGATTATCAGCTTCATCATCCCGCTCCCTTATGCCTTGCCCCATGTTCCCCAACGGGTTTTGCGCAGCTTACCGTGTGGGCGGGCGGGTGCAATGCACGAAGCCCCCGCACGGCATCAAAGCTTCGCGCGTTTGCGGCTGATGGTCAGCGCAACCGGAACCGCTGGCGCAGGCCCAAGCCGAGGAAAAACAGGAGCGGCAGGCTGGCGACGGACTGAACGCCGGAGAAGAATTGCAGGACGGCGGGCAGCGCCTTCAGTTCCTCCAGCAGGAACGTCCGCCCGAACCCGAACAGCGGAAACAGGTTGGAAAAGCTGAGCGCCATCGCCGACCCCATCGGGCGTTCGATCACGTCATGCGGCGCTGGCACGCAACAACCGGAGAAATAGCCCCAGAAGGCAGCAAATCCCAAGGCCCAGACGCCCAGCAGCCACAACGTTGGCCGCAGGATGGAATAGCCGTATTCGGAGAACAGGCCGAACAGCAGATAGGGCAGCCGCTGCCAGATGGAGCCGATCTTCCCGGCAAAGTGCATTTCCCGGCGGAAGAAGAAGTGCTCGTCTTCGGAGAGGCCTTGTTTGGCGAGGAGGTGTCGGATAGTGGCGCAGGTTTGGCGAACAATTTCAGGATTTTGCGTGGTTCTCTCCGGCCAAAAGGTCGTATTGTGGAGATACTCAAAATCTTCTATATCAGCAGGAGTGGGTTTTTGCCTTGCGGTAAAAGTCACA
The DNA here is from genome assembly GCF_000203975.2 of Leisingera sp. ANG1. Taxonomy (GTDB): domain Bacteria; phylum Pseudomonadota; class Alphaproteobacteria; order Rhodobacterales; family Rhodobacteraceae; genus Leisingera. The sequence continues at coordinate 75,336 of NZ_AFCF02000005.1, forward strand.
CTATCAGGAAAGCTGGCATCGCCTAAATTGGGATAGATGTCAAAGAACTCAGCCCTCGAAAAGGTAATATACCTTCTAATTTCAGCTTTCCCAAAATCCACACGATCTTTCTTCACATCCCCCTTGAAACGTGCGCATGAGAAATCGGCACCTTCTTTAAACACTGACGCAAAAAAATGCACGCCACCAAAAAAGGAAGCGTACGCAAAATGCGCACCCCTTTCAAAAGATGTTCCTCCAAAAAAAGTAAACCCTTCAAACTTTGCACCCGAAAAACCACAACCATTTGAGAATACGGTGAGCCAAAACCGTATTTCACCTTTCACGACAACGTCATTAAATTCCGCCCGCCCGAAAAAATAGCAATTGTCAAAACCCACTTCCTGACCGAAATTTGACGCCCGAAAACTCACCTCTCTTGGAAACACCATTCCGTCACAATGGACTGTCGCTGAGAACGCAATACTTGAAAGGTCGATTTCTCGTACTGGTGAAGGTATCTCTGGCAACAGCACGGTTCCGGGGTTTCTGGAAAGGAAAGCCTTCGTAAATCTGCTAGACAACTCTTCAGAGTGATCGACCCAAGAATCCGGATCACCTGTATGTCTAGACACGACACTTTTTGCTAATTCTAGCTCCTCGAGTGTGAAACCTTGGCACGCCCAGGTATTCCATGCCCTTCGGTTCTTCTTATGAAGTTCCCAATCAATCCTATCCCCCTCCTGCTCCCCATAAAGCGTCATCAGCACATACCAGGGGTTCTCGTTGGCGGGGGTCAGCTTGGGCTGCGGGGCGGCCGGGGCATCCGACGTTTCAATCTCATCACGCATCAATCGCTCTCGTCATGCAAACAGGCTTTCCCGCAGGCTACGGGCTTTGGCGCTCCACCTTCAACACCTAACGGAGGGCAGCCCCCGGCCTCAGGCGGGGGCGAAGCCCCCTCCCGTGGGGGAGGTCGGGGGGTGCCCGGCCTATAGTCCGGGCAAGGGGAAAATGCAGCCTCTGGTGCACAGGGGTGTGCACAGGGGGTGTACAGGCGGTGCACGGCCGGCACCCCCTGTTTTCCTTGCCTCCTGCCGCATTCCTGATATATGCGCGCGCATGACCAGCACCCCGTCCAGTAACCCGCCCAGCCTCCGCCCTGACCTTGCCCCGGAACCGCAGTTCCGTGAGGTGCCCCGTGACGGCCAGCCGACCCTCGGCATGGTGTCGCTCGGCTGCCCCAAGGCGCTGGTGGACAGCGAGCGGATCCTGACAAGGCTGCGCGCCGAAGGGTACGGCATCTCGGCCGATTACGCCGGCGCCGACGCGGTGATCGTCAACACCTGCGGCTTCCTCGACAGCGCCAAGGCGGAAAGCCTGGAGGCGATCGGCGAGGCGCTGAAGGAAAACGGCAAGGTGATCGTGACCGGCTGCCTCGGCGCCGAGCCGGACTATATCCGCGAGCACCACCCGCGCATCCACGCGGTCACCGGCCCGCACCAGTACGAGCAGGTGCTGGACGCGGTGCATTCCGCGGTGCCGCCCAGCCCGAACCCTTACGTGGACCTGCTGCCCGCAGCCGGTGTGAAACTCACCCCGCGGCACTTCAGCTACCTAAAGATTTCAGAGGGTTGCAACCACAAGTGCAAGTTCTGCATCATCCCGGACATGCGCGGCAAACTGGCGTCGCGCCCGGTGCACGCGGTGCTGCGCGAGGCGGAGAAACTGGTTGAGGCCGGGGTGCGCGAACTCTTGGTGATTTCGCAGGACACCTCTGCCTACGGGCTGGACCGCAAGTATTCCACCCACCCCTGGAAAGGCGCCGACGTGCGCAGCCATATCCTCGACCTGTCCCGAGAGCTGGGCAAGCTGGCCCCGGCAGAGGACCTGTGGGTGCGGCTGCACTATGTCTACCCCTACCCGCATGTGCGTGAGCTGATCCCGCTGATGGCGGACCCGGACAACGCGCTGCTGCCGTACCTGGACATCCCCTTCCAGCACGCCCACCCGGACGTGCTGCGCCGCATGGCCCGGCCCGCCGCCGCCGCCAAGACGCTGGACGAGATCACCGCCTGGCGCGCGACCTGCCCCGATATCACCCTGCGCTCCACCTTCATCGTCGGCTTCCCCGGTGAGACCGAGGCGGAGTTCCAGCATCTGCTCGACTGGATGGACGAGGCGCAGCTGGACCGGGTGGGTTGTTTTAAATACGAAAACGTCGACGGCGCGCGCTCCAACGACCTGCCGGACCATGTGCCGGAAGAGGTGAAGCAGGAGCGCTGGGAGCGGTTTATGGAGAAGGCCCAGGCGATCTCCGAGGCCAAGCTGGCGGCCAAGGTTGGCCAAACGATGCAAGTGATCGTCGACGACATCGACGAAGACGGCATCGCCACCTGCCGCACCAAGGCCGACGCGCCGGAGATCGATGGCAACCTGTTCATTGATGAGGGAACGGACGGGTTGCAGGCCGGTGATCTGGTAACCGTTGAAGTAGATGAGGCGGGGGAGTATGACTTGTGGGGGCGACTTCTTTAGCCACCCACATTGCAAAGATTTTTTACTTTTCCCGATCAAAGGATATGAGGGGGCCTAAAGCCCACCTCATTAGAGCAGAAAATACCACTCATCCCGCACCTCTTTCGTCAATCAATGTCAGGTGCTTCCACAATGATTTGTGGATCATCATTCTCTCTGCATCATTGAGAGCCGTATTTCCCCTAAAAACGAATCTAGTTCTGTACTGCGGCTTTCCTGATCTCATTCGAACGACAAAGTCATTCCCCACAACGCCAATGCGATACAAATCGGTGAGTATCTTAGAAAGAGAATATTTTTCAACGAGCTCTTGAACCGGCCTGTCGTTCCTATGTCGCTTCAAAACCCTATCTTCAAGCTCGCTCTTCAAAAACCTCGCCTTGAAGCCTAGGAACAATTTCTCGATAGCCTTAATTTCCGCCGGAGAGTAGACAGCCTGCAGTTCTTCGGTGATCTCTATCCAAGTTTGCTTTGAATACTCCGTTGACGTCTCATCAAAATGCGCGGAAGAGAAGGAGTTTGCCTTTGAGTCATACTCTCGGGCCACTTTTAGCAGCCTCACAATATCTCTAGGCCGAAAGTATGACGCCCTCAAGATAAAGGCAAAAAACTCCTGATTGTTAATTTTTTCAGGGAAAAATTTCTTACGGACATCACATTCATCTACACCGCAAGATTTTGCAATTTTCTTGTAAATTAAGTTCAAAAGAGGATGATCAGCTCGCTCTTTGCCAATGTCCCAAGTCAGCACTACACCGTAGTCATCGATATCCCTATTTATTTCATGCCCCATCTCCATAACAGAGTTAATAACCTCAGTCCTCAGAGCGGCACATGTGACGCATGGCTTTTCAAACTCTGCCATTTTGGCGTTCACGGACGTTATAGCGGAAATCAAATCACGAAGAATCCGCCTGTCCCGATCAAACTTGTCGTCACTTTCGTGGTAGAGTTCCAATTCATCAAACAGAAGGTAAACAGAGCAGGGAAAATTAATTTCTGATATCAGATCCTCACAAGCACGATTTAGGTCACTGATATTTACGCGAATCTCTTCAGAAGAAGTTTCTGCTGTTATTCCCAACTCTACGGAAACCCCCAGAACCTCCCCAGAAACGTTCAAGCATCCATTTTTAATCGATGAAAAAAGTTTAGATAGAGAGCCTACGCGTCCAGACGTTTGATTTGTCAACTTCGAAAGAGATTCAATCTCCGCTCCAGCAGCCCCGGACTTCAACAGCGCAGCAGTCATCCTCTTGTAAATATACCACTTCCATGGCTCCTTGAAATCTTGGTGGAAGCTGTGCTCACCATCGGTATCAACGATTTGATAACCGGAAGCATTTGAAAGCGTTTGCCGGTCGTCCTCCGTCACGTTTGACTTAAACAGTACGACTTCACTAAAGTTTCCTTTTTGCCGCTGCATCTCGTGAAAATATCGCAAAACAGCAGTTTTCCCTGTCCCCTTCAAACCGATCACAAAGAACTGAACTCCAACTTCAAAACTTTGAAAGTCTACATTATCAACTTTCAGAAAGCTGTCGGCGAAATAGCTCGTCTTCAAGCGAGCATCTTTTAGAAGTTCATTCTTTGCATCTATCTCACCAAAATTAAGATCCTTCAAAATAACGTCAGACATAGGGTGGTCTCCCGGAAAATTGGTTTCTTCGTAAAGGCTATATCCCCACACGACGTGACAACTTTAGCCTGAAACATCAAGTGTTTTCTCCACGTCAGAACAAACTATTGTTAGGCTGCATTTACAACCATCCAGGGAGAGCACCCAGCCATGTCAGACACTCCGGAAATCGCCCAGAAAGCCCCCTTCCCCGTCGAGGTGACGGAGGGAAAGACCTATTTCTGGTGCGCCTGCGGCAAGTCCAATCGGCAGCCGTTCTGCGATGGCTCGCACAAGGGCACGGATTTCGAGCCGGTGAAGTATAAGGCGGAGAAGGACGGCAAAGTGTTCTTCTGCGGCTGCAAGCACTCGGGCAAGAAGCCGCTCTGCGACGGCAGCCATTCCAAGCTTTAGGGTCAGGGACCGGGCATCAGCCGCTTGAAGACACCGGCGCTGGGGCAGAACTCCGGCACCGCGGGCGCGTCATCTCGGCGGGCAGACAGCCATAGGGCGCAGGACTTGCTGCAGCCGGCGCTGCGGCAACTGGTGACCATGCGGGCATAATCCAGACCGCTGAGGCGGCCTGCCTTCACCGCCGCGTCCAGGTCGACGCCTGCGGCCTCTGACACGGCGCGCAGCAGCCACAGGTGGCGGAAGATATTGCCGAGGCCCTCTGCCTCCGCTGCCATGTCCTTCATGCGCCGCGGCCCTTCAGCTGCATCAGCTGGTCCGCATTGCGGCAGCCGGGCATCGGCGCACCGGCGCGGGTATTGGCATCCAGAAAGGCCTCGCACTGCGCGGGCGCATCGCATCCGCGGCAGCGGGTGATCATCGCCGCCCAGTCCTCGTGGCTGATGGCGCCGGAGGCAAAGGCGGCGGACAGGTCAACGCCCGTGGCCTGGCCCATCCGGGCCATCAGGCGCAGATGGTAAAGGGGATCGCCCAGCGGCTGCATGGCATCAGCTCCTGTTACGCGTGGCTTTCGTTCAGATAGCCGAGCAGGTCGCGGTTGCGGCAGAAATCCGGGGCATCAGCGCCCGGGCGCTGGCCCTCTGCCAGCCATTTGCGGCAGGCGCCGACGCCGCCGCAGCGGGTGCAGCGCAGCACCGCCTCGGCAATCTCGTCAAAACGCAGGGTGCCGGAAACGGCCTCTTCCTCCAAGTCCAGCCCGACGGAGCAGGCCATCCGGTCAAACAGTTCGGCGTGGGTTTTCAGGTCAGCTTCGGCGGTCATCGCGCATACCCCGTAATCATGCATTGCCGGGGCAGCTTAGCGGCAGGCGGCGGGTGCGGATTTGACTCAGGTCAACCGGCGGGAATTTTCACGCTGGGCTAACTGCTCCGGTGGTCCAGATAGGCGCGTACCGCGTCCTGCACCCGGCGGAAACGGTCGCCGCCCAGCTTCTTGCCGCCGTACCAGCGGGTAACGATGATCACATGATCGCTGATGCCCTCGCGCTCCAGCATCCGCAGGATCACCATGCCGGCGCCGCTTTCGCCGTCATCGGCCTTGAGCCCGCCTGCGGGCAGCATCGCAGCCCAGGTGTTGTGGGTGGCCTTGGCATAGGCGCGATCAGACTTCAGCTCCGCCAGAACCGCATCCACCTCCTCCCGCGAGGTGACCCGTGCGCCGGTGACCGCGTATTTCGAGCCGCGGTCCGTCAGCACCACGCCGAGCTTTTCCAGCGCGGGGGCGGAGGTATCCCTGGCAGCCACGGTCAGTTCAGGTTGTTGCGGTCGATTGTCGCCTGCACCACCCGCACCCGGTCCGGGTTGGCCGGGTGGGTGCCGAGGAACCGGTCGCCCGGATCCGGCAAGCGGTTGAAGAAGCGCACGCCGACGCTGGGCCGGTAGCCGGACTTGTGGGTGATGATGGTGCCCAGCTCATCCGCCTCCAGCTCAAAATCCTTGGAATAGGTGCGGGCGCCGACAAAGCCGCCGATATCCTGCGCGGTTGACACGCTGGCAGACCCGCCCCCCGCCAGCGCGGTGATCAGCCCGGCGCCGACGCTGACCAGCGCAGAGTTCTGCGCCTGCCGCGCCAGGTGGCCGCGGATGTGGTGGGCTGCCTCATGCGACATCACAAAGGCCAGCTCGTCATGATTGGCAATCTGCCCCAGCATCCGCCGGGTGAAGGTGATCACCGGGCGGCCGTTGCGGTCGAGGCTCTGGTAGGCGTTGGGGGCGGCGTTCGGGTTCGGATCGATGCGGATCAGGAAATCGCAGTTCAAGCCCTGAGTGCGGCTGCGGCATTCGCGTTCTGCCACCGGCTCCACCCGGCGGGTGACAGCGGCAAAGGCACTGCTGGCCTCACCCGGCGCCAGCCCCTGCACCGGCTGCTGCGGCGCGGTCCCGACAGGTTGGGGCCCCGGTTCCACCACCATGTTGCAGGCGCTGGCAGTCAGGGCAATCAAACACAGAAAACGGCGCATGGCACATCCTTTTGACAGTCGTCCGCACATTATCGCGCAAGCCCCGGGGATGGCAATTGCCCGGCGGCGGAAGTTCGCCGTTACATTGGAATGATCGCCAGCAATTGCAAGGCCTTGCCAGCAGGTCGCGCGCAGTGCAGGCTGGGGGCATGTTTACCATCGAACATGAATTCGACTCGACGGTCATCACCCTTGTTGACGAGAACAACACTCCGCTCAACGAGGATGTAACCATCAATTCCTTTGCCGAATGCGTGACGGTCGAGCAATACGACCCGCGCACCGACAGCGTGCAGAAAATCACCCTCTCGCACCTGATGGTGCGGGACCTGGCCGCCGCCCTTGACCTGCCAGAAGGGGTCTACCGGCTGGTGGGCGAAGACTAACGCTCAGGCTCTGATCCTCAGCCTGGCCCGGTGTAGACGAACACCTTGTCCCGGGAAGTTGCGCCGCGGCGCAATTCCAGGTTCGACGCCGCGGTGCCCATCGCCGCGGCCAGCAGGCTGCGGATGGCTTCGGTTGCCTTGCCGTTTTCCGGCGCCGCGGTGACAGAGACCTTCAGTGTGCCCTCTGCCTGCACGATGGCATTGCGCGCCGCCTTGGGCGTCGCGCGCAATGCTATCTCTGCACCCGTAACGCACATATGGCTCAGATCCGGCAGGTCTTTCTTTCTTGGCTTCCCCATGCAGCAACACATGCCCTGTGCCGGCGGCAAAAGCCATAGACTTTGCCGCCCTCCCGCAGCTATCACCCACACAGCGAAACCCAAGCCCCGCCGCCTGCTGCATTTCCGGCACAGATGGTTCGCAAGGCCCGTTGGCTCTTGAAAAAACACCCCCAGCTGCCGAGATAGGCAGCAACAGATGTAAAAAGGTTTCACATATGCCTGCACGCAATGACGCAGCCCTTGATTTTCTGCTGTCGCGCCGCTCCCGCCCGGCCAAGACGCTGGTAGCGCCAGCACCTTCGCGCGAAGAGCTGCTGCCGATCCTGACCGCCGCCGCCCGTTCCCCCGATCATGGCAAGCTGGAGCCCTGGCGCTTTGTCGTGGTAGAGCAGCCCGCGATGGCGCGGCTAGCGGAGCTGACAGAGGAATGCGGCCAGCGCCTTGGCAAAAGCCCGGAGGATACCGCCAAGGGCCGCAGCCAGTTCGACCAGGGACAGCTGGCCGTGGTAGTGATCGAGGTGCAAAAGGACAGCCCCAAGATCCCAGCCATCGAGCAGACCTACTCCGCCGGCGCCGTTTGCCTGGCGCTGCTGAATGCGGCGCTGGCTGCCGGCTGGGGTGCCAACTGGCTGACCGGCTGGGCCAGCCATGACAGGGGCTTCTGCGAAGCCGCCTTTGGCCTCGCAGAGAACGAGCGCATCGCCGGCATCATCCACATCGCCACCGAAAGCTCCGCCCCGCCGGAGCGCCCGCGCCCGGACCTTGAGGCCATCACAACCTGGATGAGCGCATGATCTTCACCGCCTTTTTCAAGACCCTCGGCCAGACCGGCGACCCGCGCTTCCGAAAGGTGCTGTTTCTGGGGCTGGGGCTGACCATTGCCTTGCTGATCGCGGCCTACGCGGGCTTCCTGATGCTGATCCAATGGCTGGTCGGCCCTGAGGCCACGCTGCCGGTCCTGGGCGAAGTCACCTGGCTCGACGACCTCCTGTCGTTCGGCTCGCTGTTCTTCATGCTGTTCCTGTCGGTCTTCCTGATGGTGCCGGTGGCCTCCGCCATCACCTCGATGTTCCTGGAGGAAGTTGCTCAGGCGGTGGAGGACAAGCACTATCCCGCCCTTCCCCCGGCGGCCAAGGTGCCGTTCTGGGACGCGGTCAAGGACACGGTGAACTTCCTCGGCCTGCTGATCGGGGCCAATATCCTGGCGCTGTTCCTCTATGTGATGTTCCCGCCCGCGGCGCTGTTCATCTTCTGGGGCCTCAATGGCTTCCTGCTGGGCCGGGAATATTTCACCCTCGCCGCCGCCCGCCGGGTCGGCACTGCTGAGGCCAAGAAGTTGCGCCGCCGCCATTCCACCACCATCTGGGCCGCTGGCACGCTGATGGCCGTGCCGCTGTCGGTGCCGCTGGTGAACCTGGTGATCCCGATCCTGGGCGCCGCCACCTTCACCCACATCTACCACGCGCTGGCCCGCCGCTAGGCCAGCGCTGCCCACCCCGGCCGCAGCCGGGTCAAGGCCGGCGCCAGCCGCCGCGCGCACGCGCGGTTCCGCCTTGACGCGGTGGAGGCCGCAATACACTTGCGATAGCGCCTTGAGGGGCAGCCCTGCCCCTCAAGCGCTTCTCAGCAGAAAATCCATTCATCTGATTTTGTTACCCCGGCCCGCTCCAGCCCGCCGGGCTGGCCGCAACCGCGCCGCGCGCCAGCGCGGCGCCATGCCCAACCGGCCGTGAGGCATATCAATGCCTCCCGGGCCAGGCGGGAGATCCTGTTGTCTTGGTAGTCAGATGCGGAACCGGATCACTGCTGTTCCGGCATCATCCCCATCCAGTCGAAATCATGCACAGAGATCACGCCGGAGATGATGATCGCGCAGATGACAGCCCACAGCACTGCGGCGACGCCGGTGGTGATCCAGGCCTTCTGCTTCAGGAAGTGCTTTTCCGGGGCGCCTGCATGGGTGCCGGGCACCACTTCACCCTTGTCGCCCTGGGTCTCCAGCCGGATTGGGATGATCACCAGGAAGGTCATGAACCAGATCACCGCATAAAGCACGATTGCGGATGTAATGCCCATTTCCCTGATCTCCCGGAATTGCCCTGCCCCGCAGCCGGGACAGGGTGCTCATAGCGTCAAACTTCTTCGAGTTCCACCAGGCAGCCGTTGAAATCCTTGGGATGCAGGAACAGAACCGGCTTGCCATGGGCGCCGATCTTCGGCTCGCCAGAGCCCAGCACCCGCGCGCCTTCGGCCTGCAGGTGGTCGCGGGCCGCCAGGATATCCTCGACCTCGTAACAGACATGGTGGATGCCGCCGGCCGGGTTCTTTTCCAGAAAGCCGTTGATGGGGGAGTTCTCTCCCAGCGGATACAACAGCTCGATCTTGGTGTTGGGCAGTTCGATGAACACCACGGTGACGCCGTGATCCGGCTCATCCTGCGGGTCGCCCACCTTGGCGCCCAGCGCGTTACGGTATTGCGCCGAGGCGGCCTCCAGGTCGGGGACAGCAATGGCAACATGGTTCAAGCGGCCGATCATCTCAGTTGTGCTCCTCTCACAAACATTCCTCCGCTGCGGTTATGGGGCCATTGCTGCGCCGCGGCAAGTGCGCCAATCCGCACGGCAGAGGCCTGCGGGCACCGGCGCGCGCTGCGTTAACGAGTAATTAGCCTCGAATCCCTAGCGTCAGAACATATCCCGCAAGGAGGATACGTTATGGACGATTCGGAACTGTTTGCTGCCGCCCAGCGCCTGCCCACCACCCGGCGCCCGCTTCTGGGGCTGACCATCCTGGTGGTCGAGGACAGCCGCTTTGCTTGTGAGGCGCTGCGCCTTCTGTGCCTGCGCAGCGGCGCACGGATCCGGCGCGCCGATTGCCTGAAATCCGCCCGCCGCCATCTGCAGGTCTACCGCCCGTCGGTGCTGATCGCCGATGTTGGGCTGCCGGACGGCTCCGGCCTAGACCTGATCCGCGAACTGGAGGATGCCAGCCCGCGCCCCAGCGTGATCCTTGCCACCTCCGGCGACCCCAGCCTGGCAGAGGCCGCGATTGAGGCTGGCGCTGCAGGTTTCCTGGAAAAGCCGATCACCTCGCTGGCGGCCTTCCAGCAGGCGGTGCTGTCCAGCATGCCCGCAGACCGCCAGCCTTCCGGCCCGCGCCTGCTGGACGACGAAACGGTGCAACCGGACCTGATCGCCTTCCGCGATGACATGGCCCATGCCGCCGACGTGCTGAACATGGGGCAGGAGGAAAAGACCCTGGCCTATCTGGCGCAGTTCGTGGGCGGCGTTGCCCGCAGTGCCGGCGACAGGCCGCTGGCCGATGCCGCCGACCGCTTGGCGCGGTCACGGCAGAAGGGCAAGCCGCTGTCACAGGACGCCGCCACGCTGGCCGGCCTGGTGCAGGAGCGGCTGCAGCGCCGCGCGGCGATCTGACATGGCCGAAGCCTGCCTTATCGCCCTCGCCACGCTGATCATCGTCCTTTACGGCCAGGTCCGGCTGGAGGCCCGCGCCATCCGCCGCAACCGCAGCAGCAAGGCCCATGACCGCACCCTGATCCTGCAGACCGGCAAGCGCTAGGCGCCAGCGGGCGCTCCGCAGGTCCAGCTCTTTCCGGCAGCCGCCGGGAAACGCCCCGCGGCCTGCACATCTGTCACCGGTTTCTGCCTGCACCCGCCACTCCGCGGCGCCGTAACCGCCGGCCCAACTCCCGCGCTCCCCCAAATCACTCGCATCCGCAGTTCTCCCGCGCCCGCAGCCTCCCGGCTTGCGCCGGGCCGCTTGGCGGCCTTGGGCCCGGACCGGCGGGAGCACAACCCCCTGTCAGGAACTTTAACTGCTACAGCAGCAGGCCCGGGTCTGCGCCCATGTCCAGACCGGGGAAAACATTGGCCTGCAAACCGCTCCTGCCAGCACCGGTCAGCCCGTGCAGCAGCCAGGCCAGCTGGCCGCGCACATCCGCGGTCGGCATCAGATCGCGGCGGTCATAGAGATCCGTCTCCGCCAATCCCGGCCAGCGCCCCAGCACCCGGCCGCCGCGGATGGCGCCGCCCGCCAGCAGCATCGCGCCGCCGGTGCCATGGTCGGTGCCGCCGGTGCCGTTTTCCCGCACGGTGCGTCCGAACTCGCTGACAGCCACAACCGCCGTCTTCCCCCAGGCTTGCGGCCCCAAGCCGCTTTGCAGGGTCAGAATTGCCTCGGACAGCCGCCCTAGCGCATTTTTCAAGCCATTGGCCTGCCGCTGATGGGTATCCCAGCCGTTGATCGAGAACGCCGCAATCCGGGTCTCGCCGCGCAGCTGCTGCGCTGCATAGGCGGCAACTTCCTGATGCGCCTTGCCCTTCGGCGCGGTCATCATGGACATCATCATATCCTCGCCCTCATCGCTGCTGCCATCCTCCTGACCCAAGTCCAGTGAAAGATCCTGACGGGTCAACTCCAGCGCCTCATTCAGGGCCGCACGGAACAACGGGTCCTCCTCCATCAAGAGGCCGGCCAGCCGCTCCGCCTGCGGGCTCATCGCCAATCCGGCCCCCGGCGCCCATTGCGAGACCGGCGCGCCGCCTTCCATCAGCAGCATCCGCTCCTGACCGATGGCAAAGGCGGTGCGCGCCTCCACCCCCGGCAACTGCTGCAACAGCCGGTTCAGCCAGCCCCCCTCCGCTTCGCCCGGCCCGGCGGTACCGGCCTCCAGCAGGTCCTGGCCGTCAAAATGGCTGCGCCGGTCGCGGTAGGGGGTTGAGACCGCCTGCACAAAGCCCAGCTGGCCAGCACGCCACAGCGGCAGCAGCGGTGCCAGCGCCGGGTGCAAAGCGTAGAACCCGTCCAGGTCCGCAGCCCCCGCCGCCGGGCCGCCTGCCAAGCTCTGCCGCAACCCGGCATAGTCCGGGTCGCCATAGGGCTGCACCACATCCAGCGCATCCATGCCGCCGCGCAGGATGACCACCACCAGCCGTGTGTCCCAGGGCGCAGCGGCAAAGGTGACCGGGGTCAGCAGCGGGCTGGCCGCCAGCGAGCAGCCCAGGGCGGCGGAACGGGCCAGAAGCGAACGTCGGGTCATCTGCATCTGCAAATCCTCCTGTCAGCGGCGCTGGAACGCGGGAGAAGAGAGGATCAAGCCGATCCCCTCGGCTTGGGTTTCTGCCGCTCGGGCAGCAAAGCGGACCCTCTCATTGGCGTATCCGCCCAAGGCGTTCTGCGCAAAGTCCCGCGGATCCGGCAGCTCTTGCAGCAGCCGCCGCGGCGCTGCCATCGCCCAGCGCAGCCGGGCGGCCAGCGCCTGCGGGGTGATCCAGGCGGTGTCTGCCTCCGGCCAGCCGTCCGGGCCGCTGGAAAACTCCCATCGCTGCCCCATCGGCGTCAGCGGCGCGAGCAGCAGGCGGTTCTTCTGCCCGGGCTTGAATGTCTCAATTCGGGCTGCAGGCACGGCCAGTGCCCGGCAGGCAGAGGCAACAAAATCAAACGGCGGTTTCACGTTTTTCAGTTCGGGAGCCCAGGCCTGCGGATGCTCCAGCAGCGCCTCGTAAACCGCCAGCAGGGCCCCATCCGATTCCAGGTAGCGGGCAGCCATATGATCAACCAGCGCCGTCTCCGGCGTGTCAGACACAAAATGCACCGCCAGTTTCCGCGCGAGATGGCGCGCGGTGGCGGGATGGCGCGCCAGGTCGCGCAAGACCTCCAGCACCTGTTCCAGCTTTGGTTTGCCGCCGCCATAGGTCCCCCCCAGAACGGCTTCGGACCCCGGCTCAGTCATTCCCGGCCGGAACACGAAGCTTGCCTCTTTCGAGATGCTCAGCCCCGTGAACAGTTCCGCCAGCTGCCGCACATCTGCCTGGCTGTAGGGCCCGTCCACTCCCAGTGTGTGCAGTTCCAGCACCTCGCGGGCCAGGTTTTCGTTCAGCCCGTTCAGCCGCTTGCGCCGCGCTGCTGCGCGGCTGCCGGGGCCGGAGGAGCGGCTCTGATCCAAGTATTGCAGCATCAGCGGGCTGGTAGCCGCGGCAATCAGCATGTCCTCGAACCGGCCCACCACATGAGGACGGATCACACTCTCGGCATAAGGAGCAGCCAGATGCCGCCAGGCGCCGGTCTTGCCCTGCGCGGTGAAATGGTCAGCCCAGAACAGGGCCAGTCTCTCCCGAAAGCCATCCCTGGAATGGACCATGCGCAGCAGCCGCTGGCCATGCCATTCGAAACGCAGGCGGTTCTGGGAGCGGCGGTAGCTTTTGAACGCTTGCTGAGCCGCCTCGGCCCCGGCTGCATCCTGCTGCTCTTTGCGCGCACGCCGCAGCTGGCGGTATTCCTGGACACCGGCAGCGACGTCTTCAAACCTGCTCACCGGAAACCGCTGTGCAATGACATCTGTTTCCTGCAGCCGCTCCAGCATGTCTGCGGCCGACGCCGGCGGCGGCAGCAGCGGCGACAGCCCTGCACCAAAACGGATTTCAGCCAAATAGCCGTCGAATTGCATGGCCCTGCTTGCCCCCGGACTGTCAGTACACCTGCAGGTTAGAGCATCACCGTCCCCGCCCACAGGTGAATTTCAAGTGATACGCAAGTTTCCGCGGTTTGCCATATAACTTATCGGAAAACCGATTTCCGGCGCGGAAAACGGCCAGGAAAACACCTGTGTTGCTGGCCGGAATTTTCGCAGAATTCCGGCTGCGCCCCGGCGGCAAAGGAAAAGGCCCGGGCAAATACCCGGGCCTCAACAAAATCCTCGCGGCAGTTACTGATCCTGCGGAATCACCCGCAGCCCCAGCTCCATCAGCTGCTCGCTCAGCGGCTCCGACGGTGCCGACATCATCAGGTCCTCGGCGCGCTGGTTCATCGGGAACATGATGACCTCGCGGATGTTGGCCTCATCGGCCAGCAGCATCACCATGCGGTCGATGCCGGCCGCGCAGCCGCCGTGCGGCGGGGCGCCGTACTGGAAGGCGTTGACCATACCGCCAAAGCGCTTCTTCACCTCGTCTTCGCCGTAACCGGCAATTTCGAAGGCCTTGAACATGATCTCCGGCTTGTGGTTCCGGATCGCGCCGGACACCAGCTCATAACCGTTGCAGGCGAGATCGTACTGGTAACCCTTCACGGCCAGCGGATCGCTCAGCAGCGCGTCCATGCCGCCCTGCGGCATCGAGAACGGGTTGTGCTCGAAATCGATCTTGCCGGTTTCCTCGTCCTTCTCGTAGATCGGGAAGTCGACGATCCAGGCAAAGGCAAAGCGGTCCTTGTCGATCAGGCCCAGTTCCTCGCCGATCACGGTGCGGGCCTTGCCTGCGACGCCTTCAAACGCTTTCGGCTTGCCGCCCAGGAAGAAGGCCGCGTCGCCGACGCCCAGGCCCAACTGCTGGCGGATCGCCTCGGTGCGCTCGGGGCCGATGTTCTTGGCCAGCGGGCCTGCGGCCTCGATCCCCTCGCCCTGGTCGCGCCAGAAGATATAGCCCATGCCCGGCAGGCCTTCGCCTTGCGCAAACTTGTTCATCCGGTCGCAGAACTTGCGCGAGCCGCCGGTCGGCGCCGGGATAGCGCGGATTTCGGTGCCTTCGTTTTCCAGCAGGTTTGCAAAGATCGCGAACCCGGAGCCGCGGAAATGCTCGGAGCAGTCCTGCATCTTGATCGGGTTGCGCAGGTCCGGCTTGTCGGTGCCATACCATTTGGCAGCATCCTTGTAGGAGATCTGCGGCCAGTCGGCGGCGGCGTCCACCTTGCGGCCCTGCCCGAATTCCTCGAACACGCCCGCCATCACCGGCGCGATGGTGTCAAAGACGTCCTGCTGGGTCACAAACGACATTTCCATGTCCAGCTGGTAGAAGTCCGCGGGTGACCGGTCAGCGCGCGGGTCCTCGTCACGGAAGCAGGGCGCGATCTGGAAATACTTGTCAAAGCCCGAGACCATCATCAGCTGCTTGAACTGCTGCGGCGCCTGCGGCAGCGCGTAGAATTTGCCCGGATGCAGGCGCGACGGCACCAGGAAGTCGCGCGCGCCCTCGGGGCTGGACGCGGTGATGATCGGGGTCTGGTATTCGTTGAAGCCGATGTCCCACATGCGCTTGCGGATCGACTGGATCATATTGGCGCGCAGCACCATGTTCTTCTGCATCTTCTCGCGGCGCAGATCCAGGTAGCGGTAGCGCAGGCGGGTTTCCTCCGGGTATTCCTGCTCGCCGAACACCATCAGCGGCAGTTCCTCGGATTTGCCCAGGATTTCGATGTCGCGGATGAAGACTTCGATCTCACCGGTGGAGATTTTCGGGTTCACCAGGCTCTCGTCGCGGGCCATGACATTGCCGTCGATCCGGATGCACCATTCGCTGCGCACCTTCTCGATCTCGGCAAACACCGGGCTGTCCGGGTCGGCCATCACCTGGGTCACGCCGTAGTGGTCGCGCAGGTCGATGAACAGCAACCCGCCGTGGTCGCGGACGCGGTGAACCCAGCCGGACAGGCGGACGGTTTCACCGACGTTGGATTTGTTCAGTTCGGCGCAGGTGTGGCTGCGGTAGGCGTGCATGGCTCGGCCTTTCGTTATGCGGGTCGCGGGTCCTTGGGGACCGTCATTCGGGAAATGCGCATTCGGGCGCTTAAATTCGTCCGGGGTGGTACACAAGGTTGCAGCGCGCTTGTCAAGCAAACAGGGGCATTTCGGCGCGGACGAACACCTGAAATCGGCGGTTCCGGACGCTATCGGGGATCTCCCGCCCCCTCCAGCCCCGCCGCTGCCGCGACGGGACCTTCAGCGTTGGGCCAGGCGCCGCGCCTGCGGCGCGGCGTGCAGCGCACCGTCAGGTGCGCTGCCGGGCCCAAGGTCAACGGCCCGCTGGCGCCAGCCAGGGGGCCGGTTGTGCGCGGGAGCACTGCCTGTCAGACCAGCCGCACCGGGATCAGCCCGCGCAGCGAGTTGCCCATGTGGATGGCTTGCGCACGCTTCAAGTCCTGCAGACCCAGAACCGCCTCCTGGCACTTTTCACGCTCCAGAAGCACTTGCCGCAGGATGCCCGGCAGCAGGCCGCAGGAAAGCCGTGGCGTCACCATCCAGCCATCGGCACAGGTCACAAAGACATTAGTGATGGTCCCCTCGCAAACCTCGCCGCGCTGATTGAGGAACAGCAGCTCATCTACGCCATCCGGCAGCGCGGCCCGCGCAGTGTCATAAAGCGTGCGGCGGGTGGTCTTGTGCTGCAGCCAGAAGTCACCGGCCTCCACCCGGGTCTCTGCAATGCCGAGGCGCCATTCAGACGGGGTGTTTCCCAAAGGAGCCGTGGTCAGCGCCAATCGCCCCTCCGCATCCAGCGTCAGGCGGCAGCGCAGCGGCGCATCGCCGGCAGCCTCTGTCAGAACCGCTTGAGCCTCATCAGGATCAAAGGGAATGCCAAAGGCCGCCGCGCTGCGCTCCATCCGGGTCAGATGCGGCTGCAAATACCGGAACCCCTGCCCCGGATGCCAGCCCAGCGTCTCGATCAGGCGGAAAGCGGGATCGTTCTGGACGGCGTCACGCGGGCGAACCGGGCTTTCCATAGCGCTTCCTCATATTCCGATTCCGCGGTGCTGTCCCAAACCACGCCGCCACCCACATTGAGCGTCGCGCGGCCGTCCTCCAGCATCAGGGTGCGGATCGCCACGTTGAACTCGGACGACCCGTCTGGCGCTGCCCAGCCAATGGTGCCGCAATAGATGTCGCGCGCCCAGGGCTCCAGCTCCGCCAGGATCTCCATCGACCGGATCTTGGGCGCGCCGGTGATGGACCCGCAGGGGAACAGAGCGGCAAAGATCTCTGCCAGCCCGGCATCACGCCGCAATTTTGCCCGCACCAGCGACACCATCTGATGCACGGTGGCGTAGCTTTCCACCGCAAACAGCTCCGGCACATGCACGGACCCGGTCTGCGCCACGCGGCTGATGTCATTGCGCAAGAGGTCGACAATCATCAGGTTCTCGGCGCGGTTCTTCTCGTCCTGGCGCAGGAAGTCGCGGCGGCGGGCGTCCTCGACGGGATCGTCGCTACGCGGCTGAGTGCCTTTCATCGGGCGGGTCTCAATCACGCCCTCCGCATCGGTGCGGAAGAACAGCTCCGGCGAGCGCGACAACAGGTCCGGCAGCCCGTCCTGTTCGACTAGAACGCCGTGGCCAACTGCCTGTTTCGCCTGCAAGGCCGCATAGAGCTCCTCGGAAGAGCCATAGGCCTCTGCATCAATCGGGAAGGTCAGGTTGGCCTGGTAGATGTCACCCTTGCCGATATTGCGCTTCACTTCGGCGAAGGCCTCGGTGTAACGCTCCTGGCCCCAACGAGGGGTAATACCCTCGAGACCCGCATCGCTCCCCCGCGGCCGGGCGTTGCTCTCGGTGTTTTGCAGCAGCGGCTCCTTATAAACCCCAAAGCAGATCAGCGGCAGCCGACGTCCCTCGGGCATCCGGCACGCCAGCTTCTCCTCCAGCGCATAGCCCAGCTCATAAGACGCATAACCCGCCAGCCAGTGCCCGGCGTCCCGCGCCGCATCCAGCGCAGCCAGTGCGGCAGGCACCTCTTCCGGCCCGTCCGCGCGGATCATGCGCAGCGGCTGGTCAAAGCATGTGCCAGCCCCCTTGGGGCCCCGGTCAAAGCGAATCCGCACTGAAAAAATCTCCGCGAGTTTCTTGCCCCCACATATATCTGTTCGCTATGCGAACAAAAGGGGTGGATGCGGCATTTCCAATTCCGTTTCCGATACCCCTTGAACCTTTCGGCGCGGTCCCTATAACGCAGGACAATTTGGGCGCACGCCAGCGCCCGTGATTCAAAGCCTGCCCGCGCGAAAAACCAGAGGAAGCCTGCCATGCCCAAAAGAACCGACATCCAGTCGATCATGATCATCGGGGCAGGCCCCATCGTCATCGGGCAAGCCTGCGAGTTTGACTACTCCGGCGCCCAGGCCTGCAAGGCGCTGCGCGAAGAGGGCTACCGGGTCATCCTGGTGAACTCCAACCCGGCCACCATCATGACCGACCCGGGCCTGGCCGACGCCACCTATATTGAGCCGATCACCCCCGAGGTTGTCGCCAAAATCATCGAGAAAGAGCGCCCCGACGCGCTGCTGCCGACCATGGGCGGCCAGACCGGCCTCAACACCTCGCTGGCGCTGGAAGAGATGGGCGTCCTGGAAAAGTTCGGCGTTGAGATGATCGGCGCCAAGCGCGACGCCATCGAGATGGCCGAAGACCGCAAGCTGTTCCGTGAGGCGATGGACCGCCTCGGCATCGAAAACCCCAAGGCCACCATCGTCACCGCGCCCAAGCGTGAAAACGGCACCGCGGACCTGGACGAAGGCGTCCGCATCGCGCTGGAAGCCCTCGATGAAATCGGCCTGCCCGCGATCATCCGCCCCGCCTTCACCCTCGGCGGCACCGGCGGCGGCGTGGCTTATAACCGCGACGACTACATCCACTTCTGCCGCTCCGGCATGGATGCCTCGCCGGTGAACCAGATCCTGGTCGACGAAAGCCTCCTGGGCTGGAAAGAGTATGAGATGGAAGTGGTCCGCGACAAGGCGGACAACGCGATCATCGTCTGCTCCATCGAAAACGTCGACCCGATGGGCGTGCACACCGGCGACTCGATCACCGTCGCCCCGGCGCTGACGCTGACCGACAAAGAATACCAGATCATGCGCACCCACTCGATCAACGTGCTGCGCGAGATCGGCGTAGAGACCGGCGGCTCCAACGTGCAGTGGGCGGTGAACCCCGCCGACGGCCGCATGGTGGTGATCGAGATGAACCCGCGGGTCTCGCGTTCATCCGCGCTGGCCTCCAAGGCAACCGGCTTCCCGATTGCCAAGATCGCTGCCAAGCTGGCGGTGGGCTACACCCTGGATGAGCTGGACAACGACATCACCAAGGTGACCCCGGCGTCGTTTGAGCCGACCATCGACTATGTCGTCACCAAAATCCCGAAATTCGCCTTCGAGAAATTCCCGGGCTCCGAGCCCTACCTCACCACTGCGATGAAATCCGTGGGTGAGGCGATGGCCATCGGCCGTACCATCCATGAATCGCTGCAAAAGGCGCTGGCCTCGATGGAATCGGGCCTCACCGGCTTTGATGAAGTCGCTATAGACGGCGTCGGCGCAGGCCCGTGGGAACCGGCAGGCGACAAGGCCGCGGTGATCAAGGCCATCGGCCAGCAAACCCCCGACCGCATGCGCACCATCGCCCAGGCGATGCGCCACGGGTTGTCTGATGACGAAATCCAGACGGTCACCAAATTCGACCCCTGGTTCCTGGCCCGCATCCGCGAGATCGTCGAGGCCGAAGCGGAAATCCGCACCGACGGCCTGCCGTCGGATGCTGCCGGCCTGCGCGCGCTCAAGATGCTTGGCTTCACCGACGCCCGCCTCGCCAAGCTGACCGGCCAGAAAGAAACCGACGTCCGCAAGGCCCGCCGCGCCGCTGGCGTCAACGCTGTGTTCAAGCGGATTGACACCTGCGCCGCCGAGTTCGAGGCGCAGACCCCCTACATGTACTCGACCTACGAGGCCCCGGCATTCGGCGACGTCGAATGCGAGGCGCGCCCGTCGGACAAGAAGAAAGTCGTGATTCTCGGCGGCGGCCCCAACCGGATCGGCCAGGGCATCGAGTTCGACTACTGCTGCTGCCACGCCTGCTTTGCGCTGACCGGTGCGGGCTATGAAACCATCATGATCAACTGCAACCCGGAAACCGTGTCGACCGACTATGACACTTCGGACCGGCTGTATTTCGAACCGCTGACGTTCGAGCATGTGATGGAGATCCTGCGGGTAGAGCAGGACAACGGCACCCTGCACGGCGTCATCGTGCAGTTCGGCGGCCAGACACCGCTGAAACTGGCCAACGCGCTGGAGGCTGAGGGCATCCCGATCCTGGGCACCTCCCCCGACGCCATCGACCTGGCCGAGGACCGCGAGCGCTTCCAGGCGCTGGTCAACCAACTGGGCCTGAAGCAGCCGAAGAACGGCATCGCCTCCACCGACGAACAGGCGCTGGAAATTGCAGGTGAAATCGGCTTCCCGCTGGTGATCCGCCCGTCCTATGTTCTGGGCGGCCGGGCGATGGAAATCGTCCGCGACATGGCCCAGCTGGAGCGCTACATCGCCGAGGCGGTGGTGGTTTCCGGCGACAGCCCGGTTCTGCTCGACAGCTACCTGGCCGGCGCGGTGGAGCTGGACGTGGACGCGCTCTGCGACGGCAAGAACGTGCATGTGACCGGCATCATGCAGCACATCGAGGAGGCCGGCGTGCACTCCGGCGACTCTGCCTGCTCGTTGCCCCCCTACTCGCTCGAGAAGGACATGATCGAGCAGATCAAGGTCCAGACCAACGCCCTGGCGCTGGCGCTCAATGTGGTCGGCCTGATGAACGTGCAGTTCGCGATCAAAGACGATGAAATCTACCTGATCGAGGTGAACCCGCGTGCCTCGCGCACTGTGCCGTTTGTCGCCAAGGCAACCGACAGCGCCATTGCCTCCATCGCCGCCCGGGTGATGGCCGGCGAGCCGCTGACCAACTTCCCGATGCGCGCGCCGTACCAGCCGGACGCAGGCTATGACGTCAACACCCCGATGGCCGACCCGATGACCCTGGCGGACCCGGACATGCCCTGGTTCTCGGTCAAGGAAGCGGTGCTGCCCTTTGCCCGTTTCCCGGGCGTTGACACCATCCTCGGCCCGGAAATGCGATCCACCGGTGAAGTCATGGGCTGGGACCGCTCCTTTGCCCGCGCCTTTCTGAAGGCGCAGATGGGCGCCGGCATGGTGCTGCCGTCCTCGGGCCGCGCCTTCATCTCGATCAAGGACGCCGACAAGGGCAAACTGATGCTGGAAGCGGCGCAGATCCTGGTCGAGCAGGGCTTCACCCTGGTTGCCACCCGCGGCACCCAAAGCTGGCTGGAAGGCCAGGGCGTCGCCTGTGATCTGGTGAACAAGGTCTATGAGGGCCGCCCGCACGTGGTCGACATGCTGAAGGACGGCGACGTCCAGCTGCTGATGAACACCACCGAAGGCGCGCAAGCGGTCGAAGACAGCAAGGAAATGCGCTCCGTCGCGCTCTATGACAAGATCCCCTATTTCACCACCGCAGCCGGTTCCAACGCCGCTGCGCGTGCGATCAAGGCCCAGGCCGAAGGGGATGTCGAGGTGAAGTCGCTGCAGGGCTAACCCCCCGCGGACGCCCTGCCGTCACGGATTTAAACAGAAAGGCCCCGGGATCCCCCGGGGCTTTTTGCTTTGCTGTGCGGCGCTTACGCCGGATATGGAAACAGCCCCGGGGGAACCAATCGGGGCTGTTTCGCATTCTGATGCCGCGCGCCGGCGGCAACAGTATCTGTGCGCGGGTCAGCCCGCCTGGCGGATCAGCGCCTGCAGTTCATGGCCCAGCGGCGCTGCCAGCGACACACCGCGGCCGCTCATCCGCGCCTTGGAGGAGATCACCGACACCAGCTGCGGCAGCCGTCCAGGCCGTGTCTGCAGCACCGGCGAGCCGGAGGCGCCGAAGTCAACCCGGCAGGTGGTAATGACCGAGCTCTGGCGAGCCGACAGCACCTGGCAGGCGCTTTGCAGCCGGGGCGAGGTGGCGTTGCTGTGCGAATAGGACATGACGTCCACCTGCGCTCCCTTTTGCGGCGCGGCGGCCAGCGACAGCGGGCGGACCACATCGCCGCTGATCGCGCGGTCCAGGCGCAGCACGGCAATGTCGGTGCCGGTCTGGAACTGGCTGGTCTGGCCGTGACGGTAGCCGGGGTGGATCACTGCCTTGGCCACCTTGCGGGCGGCCTTGGACTGGCGGCCGTTAAGGCCAGCCTCGAACCGGATGCTGCGCGGGTTAACCTGGCGGCCATGGCGGACATCAAACATGCAATGGGCCGCTGTCACCACCAGATCCGGCGCAATCAGCGTCGCCGTGCACATCGCGCGGCCGCCAATGTTCAGACGGCCCACCGCCTGCCACCCCGGCACCGTCTGCACTGCGGTCCCCTTCCCTCCTGCGGCCGCGCTGCCGGCGCTGCAAACGGTTGCGATGGCTAAAGCGGCGGCTATTCCCAGTAGTCGTTTCATAACTTTCACTCCATGTTCCCACATCTCCAATGTCGGTGAGCTGTGAGGCTGGAATGGGGCCTGCTGCGGTGCCGCGCTGGCAGAAAGATGCGCAGAATATGACAGGGTTAACAGGGTCTTAACAGGCGCTCGTTTTGCCGGAACTTGCGCCTGTAAACTCCTTATTTACTTAACGGGCGCCGGCAAATTTTGGAAAATTCCCTTAAAAACACAGGAAAATCCTATCCGTTTCGTTAGGAGGAAAATCTGCGGTTTTCGCTGGTTTTACGCAATTTCCGGCGCCGCTGGTAACTTCGCGGCCCAATTGCGGCGCAAATGAGCCTTAACAACCGGCTAATGGCCGGAAACAGCAGCGCCCAATTGCTTAACCGCAGGGCACACCCATAAGGGGAACCGGCCCGCAGCCTGTCGCCCGGCGCTTCACCGCCGCCGCGCTTGCGCCGCGGGTTTGCCTGCGGCAAGGATGGGAAATCCACCTTTCAAAGGAGCCCCCGAATGCGCCTGACCCTGCTGCTGACCGCCCTCCTGGCCTTGGCCGCCTGCGATGTGCCGCTGATCCCGCTGATTTGAACAACAAAAGCCCCGGCGCTGCCGGGGCTTTGTTCATCTGGCCGCGGGCACCCTGCCCCGGGTTATTTCTGCGACACCCGCTTGTGCACCTCTTCGGCGCTTTCGACCCGCTCGGAATAACGGTCGGTCAGGTAATCCTTGCGGCCGCGCACCAGCCAGGTGAATTTCACCAGCTCTTCCATCACATCCACCAGGCGGCGGTAGAACGGACCCTCAGGCAGGCGCGCGCCCTCCTCAAATTCCAGCCAGGCCTTGGGGATCGAGCTTTGGTTCGGGATCGTCACCATCCGCATCCAGCGGCCCAGGATCCGCATCTGGTTCACGGCATTGAAGCTTTGCGAGCCGCCCGACACCTGCATCACCGCCAGCGTCTTGCCTTGGGTGGTGCGGATGCCGCCCTGCAGGGACAGGGGCAGCCAGTCGATCTGCAGCTTCATGATGCCGGTCATCGCGCCGTGGCGCTCCGGGCTGGACCAGACCATGCCCTCGGACCAGACCGCCAGCTCGCGCAGCTCCGCCACCTTGGGATGCTCCGCCGCGCCCGCATCATCGGGCAAAGGCAGGCCTGAGGGGTCGAAGATCCGCGTCTCGCAGCCAAGCGCACGCAGCACCCGTGCCGCCTCCTCTGCCGCCTTGCGGGAATAGCTCACCTCGCGCAGGGAACCATACAGCAGCAGGATACGCGGCGGATGGCGCGGATCATCCGGTGCTGCCAGCGTCTCCACGTCGATTCCATGCAGCTGCCCTTCCGCAATGCCGGGCAGGTCGCTCAGATCCGGTGTGTCAGGCACTTTCTTCTTCCAGATGCAGCTTCATGTCCAGCAGCACCTGCTGCAGCAGCACCGTCTCGCGCAGCAGGCGCTTGGCCTCGTTCACGGTGATGATGCCGTCTTCCATTGCAGCCTGGTATTCGCACATCAGCTGGGCAAACCGCTGGCTGAGAGCAATCACGTCCGAGTTCACACCGCCGCTGCGGCCGGTTTCCTCAGCACTGCCGTTGCCGTTGTAGGACAGCGTGATGTTCTTCAGATCCGCCAGCGCCGAGGTCACATGCGGAAAGGACGCCGCACTTTCCAGCTTGGCCACCGCATCCACTGGCATAAACCGGTCGGCGTGCTCTGCATTGTCCGAATAATAGCGCCCCAGCGTCGCCTTCGACTTGCCGGTGATCTGGCAGGCGGCTTCGATGCCGACATCCTTCACCAGCGCTTCTGTGTGCTTCTTCAGATACGTCCCGATTTCAGCCATATACGTCCTACCTGGCTTGCCCGCCGCCCCTTAGGGGAACGAACTGATTGTTTTCCCATTTCTGAGTTGTAGAGGAATTGCGATACCTTATCCATCCCTCAGGTTTTCAGGGATTTAGCAAGTGACATGGTGCAATTGGCATCTGTTGTCCAGTGCAAAGCAGGACGGAGTGAGTGACGGCCTGCCTTCAGGGTAATTGGTCTGCCCGGAACTTGCGCTCTCCGGGGCAAATGGCGTTGGCCGCTAACAGGGGTTTTGTTCCACCCCGGCCGCGTCTGCCCCGGTGAGCCTTCTCAGGCCGCAAGCCCTGCACTGTTTCCGCCAAGAAACCGGTTTCCCCGGCGCCGCCATGCGGGTAAACCCGCCGCCATGGCCAAGCTCTATTTCAACTACTCCACCATGAACGCGGGCAAGTCGACGGTACTGTTGCAGGCGTCGCACAATTACCGCGAAAACCATATGGAGACCTACCTGCTCACCGCCCGCCTGGACGACCGCGCAGGTATGGGCAGAATCGCTTCCCGCATCGGCATCGGCGAGGAGGCGGACATGTTCGCCGCCGGTGACGACCTTTTTACCCGCATCAAGGCGCGCCTGGCCCGCGGTCCGCTGGCCGCGATTTTCGTGGATGAAGCCCAGTTCCTGGAGCCTGCGCAGGTCTGGCAGCTGGCCCGCGTGGTCGATGATCTGCGGGTGCCGGTGCTGGCCTACGGATTGCGGGTGGATTTCCAGGGCAACCTTTTTCCCGGCTCCGCCACCCTTTTGGCGCTGGCAGATGAAATGCGCGAGGTCCGCACCATCTGCCATTGCGGCAAGAAGGCCACCATGGTGGTCCGTCAGGACGATCAGGGCCGGGTGATGACCGAGGGCGACCAGGTACAGATCGGCGGCAATGAAACCTATGTCTCGCTCTGCCGCCGCCATTGGCGCGAGGCGGTGGGAGACCTGCCTCAAAGAAAAACAGCAGCGGAATAACCCGCTGCCGCTTCTTTCTGGTTCAAAATACTCCCGGGGTCCGGGGCGGAGCCCCGGTCCCAAAAACCGGCCTCAGACCCGGTTCGGCAGCGCCTCGCCAGCCAGATAGGCCGCAACATTGTCCAGCGCCATATGGCCCATGTTGCTGCGCACTTCCTCCGTCGCGGTGCCCAGATGCGGCAGCAGGGTGGCGTTGTCGAGATCAATCAGCGCCTGCGGCACCTTGGGTTCGAACTCATAGACATCCAGACCCGCGCCGCCGATGCGGCGGTTCTGCAGCGCGTCGATCAGCGCCGCCTCCTCCACCACTTCGCCGCGGGCGATGTTGATCAGATGGGCGTGGGGCTGCATCGCGTTCAGCACCTCTGCGTTGATCAGATGCGTGGTTTCGGCCCCGCCCGGCACCGCCACCACCAGGAAATCGACCTCGCCTGCCATGGAAATCAGGCTCTCGGCCCGGTCCGCCGGGAAGTCCAGATCCTTCTCCGAACGCGCCACATAGGACACATCCATGCCAAAGCCGAAATGGCAGCGCCGCGCAATCGCTTGGCCGATCCGGCCCATGCCGGCGATGCCGACGCGTTTGCCGGTGGCGTGCAGGCCCAGCATCTGGGTCGGGTGCCAGCCCTCCCAATCGCCCTTGCGCAGCATCCGCTCGCCCTCGGAAGCGCGGCGCGCCGACATCAGGATCAGCGTCATCGCGATATCGGCGGTGGCATCAGTGACCGCGCCCGGCGTGTTGGTCACCTCGACACCCGCCGCCCGCGCGGCCTCCACGTCGATGTGGTTGTAGCCGACGCCGAAGTTGGCCAGCAGCTTGCAGCGGGGCGTGCCCGCCTTGGCAAAGATCTCCGCGGTGAACTTGTCGCCCAGCGTCGGCACCACGATGTCGAACTCGCTAAGCGCGCGCAGCATCTCCGCCTCGCTCATCACCGCGTTGGTCTCACGGATTTCCAGATCAGCAAACGCCTCCCGCGCCCGTGCCGTGACCGCTGCCGTCATCGGCCGCGCAATCCAGATTTTCATCTCAGTGCATCCTCCCGCCCAGCGGGACCTGTCCATCAGGCCCGGCCAGGAATATCTCTCCGTTTTCATCCGGCAGGCCCAGAACCAGGATCTCTGACATGAACGTGCCGATCTGCCGCGGCGGGAAGTTTACGACGGCCAGAACCTGCTTGCCCACCAGCGTTTCCGGCATGTAATGCGCCGTAATCTGCGCTGAGCTCTTTTTTACGCCAATATCCGGCCCGAAATCGACCCAGAGCTTGATTGCCGGCTTGCGCGCCTCGGGAAACGGCTCCGCACGGATGACTTCACCGACCCGGACATCGACTTTCAGGAAGTCGTCAAAGGAAATCTCAGCCACGCGACAGCTCCTTGGAGCGGTTGGTTGCCGCCGCCACCGCACGGTTCAGCAGTGCCGGGAAGCCGTCGTCATCATCCATCAGAACTTCCAAAGCGGCCTGGGTGGTGCCATTGGGGCTGGTCACATTGATGCGCAGCTGGCTGGGGCTTTCCTCTGCCGCCTCTGCCAGCGCGCCGGCGCCTGCGACGGTTGCCTTGGCCAGCTGCATCGCCAGTTCGGCGGGCAGCCCCTGCGCCTCGCCCGCGACGGCCAAGGTTTCGATCAGGTGGAACACATAGGCGGGACCGGAGCCGCTGACGCCGGTGACGGCATCCATCTGGCCCTCGTTGTCCAGCCGTACAACCTGACCCACGGCCTTCAGCAGCCCTTCGGCCCGGTCGAGGTCGGCGTCGCTGGTGTGACTGTTGCCGATAATCGCGGTAATGCCGCGCCCGACGGCGGCCGGCGTGTTCGGCATCGCCCGCACGATCGGCGACTGCGCACCCAGCACATCCTCGAAGGTTGCGATCGAGGTGCCTGCCGCCACCGAGATGAACAGAGTGGAACCATTGCCGTAGCTCTGCAGCGTGGGCAGCGCCTCGCCCATCATCTGCGGCTTCACCGCGATCAGCACAATGCCCGGCGCCGCGGGCAGTTCTGCGTTGATGTGAACCCCGGTGCCCTTCAGCCAGTCCGACGGGTGCGGGTCGATCACCCAGACCGAGGATGCGGGCAATCCGCCCTCCAGCCATCCGGCCAGCATCGCCGATCCCATCTTGCCGCAGCCCAGCAGCACCAGGCCGCGTGCAGCAATATCCTGCATATCCATCTTAAGCCCCTCCCCTTGGTGTCAGGTTCAGGGCACAGGTTTACGCCCGGCCGTAGGCCTCTGCAATGGCGACCTGCATCGCCTCCTGCGGGCTGCGCTGGCCCCAGACCGCTAGCTGGATCGCCGGATAGTAGCGCTCCGCATTGGCGACGGCTGCATTCAGCATCGCGTCGATCTGCTGCGGGCTGGCCATTTGGCCGCCGGACAGCATCAGCCCGTAACGGAACAGCATCAGCTTGTGGTCTGCCCAATAGGTAAAGGAGCCTTCCCAGCACTGGTCGTTCATGCAGTTGATCAGCTCATAAAGCCGCGGCAGTTCTGCCTCCGGCGGCTCCATCTCAAAGCTGCAGACCAGCCGCAGGCATTCTTCATAGCCCGACCAGGCCAGCGTCAGCGAATAGGTGCGCCACTGCCCTTCCACCGACATCGCAATCTGATCGTCCCCGACCCGGTCAAAGTCCCAGTCGTGGTGCGACGCCAGATGCTCAACGATGTCGATCGGATGGACGTCTTCTTCCAGGTGAAGCTCGGATAGTGCCATGATGCCACCTCTCTTTTTGCCTAGCACATCAGGGCACATAGGCACCCTATAGCTAGGTTTTTGTGCTATGGGCCGGGGAGGCATCCCCGCTCCCATACTAGATATGGTGGAGCCGAAAAGGTGATCTGGCAACCCTTTATTTTGGGGATATCTGCAATAACTTGTGGATGAAGTATCCACAGCCCCCTAAATGCCGGCTGCGCGACTATGAAACGGGCGGCCGCAAAGGTAAAGCCCGGACAGCCGCCCGCGCCCTGTATTTTGTGCCTTGATCTACCCCTTGTGAATTGCCGGTTCAGGACAGCCGCGACACCTGCGGGTCCATCGCGTCAAAGGATACCGGCCAGAATTCCGAAAGGAACCCGGCGGCCTCCTGCTCTGAGGCCTCAGAGCGGTTGCCCGCGCGGTCATAGGCCCGGCCCATCGTATAGCGCAGCGCAGTCCCGTCCCCGTCCGGCGTCAGCTGGTAGGTCTCGGGCAGCTCAACGCCGTCCCGGGCCGGGTCCTTGATCCGGGTCGAGAAATAGTCGAAGGGCTGCCAGTCCGTGATCCTGTACACAAACTCCGCCAGCGAATGGGCGCAGTGATAGACCGATCCCGGCCCCAGGCGGCCTTGCGGGTTCTCCATCCGCATAGCGCTGACCTGATCCATCCACCGCAGCTTGAACTCCGGCGCAGTCAGCGCCTCCCAGACCAGCTGCGGCGAGGCGTCGAACCGGCGCCGGTAAGTCCAGACCCCGTCTGACTCCTCCAGGAAATCCCGCTCCTGCCCGGCCCTGAAGTGCTCCCAGGCGCGGGCCAGGTCATAGACCTGCATGGAGACATCGCCGAAATGCTCGATAGCTTGCGAATAGGGCTGCATCGCCGCCTGCAGCTGCATCGCCTCTACCGCCGCATCGCTGAACAGCGCATAGCTGCGCACGCCGGTTTCCGCCGCGGCCTCGGTCTTGGTCATCCGGTGCACCAGGATCACATCTGCGCCAGACAGATCCTTGACCGGACCCACCTGCATCTCGTCAAAGGCGCCGTAGTGGACGATCACCTTCAGATCCAGCCCGCCCGCATTGGCGCAGGCGCGGCAGGGGCATGTGGTATTGGCCACGATATCCTGCCGCCGGGCGGCGAACGCGTTATAGAGGTTCTCGCAAAACGTGAGCATCAGATCGCCGGAGACCAGCTCAGCCCGGGATGAATAGGCCAGCACTGCGTCGCCTTCCAGTTTCCAGAAATGCAGCGGCTCCCCGACCTGCTCCGCCACCGCCTGCAGCAGCGACTGCAGGATCGGATTGGCGTGGTCCAGCTCAGATGAAGTCAGAAACTGCGTGTAGCCGGAAATATCCGCAATCAGCATATAGCCGTTTTGTGCCGTCATCTTACCAGTCCCCCGCTGAACAAACCCCGGGCGCCGCAAGGGCAGCCCGGGACCAGTATAGCAGAACACATCGCAATTTGCGCATGAATGACGGTCCGCGCGTGCCATAGGCCGTGCGACAGGTCTGTCAGCCCTTCAGCGGAAGGCCGGGCCATGCGCCCAGACGGTCAGCGACTTGCGGGTGCCGCGGGTGACCGGCGTCACCTGATGCAGCAGGAAACTCGGGAACACCGTGGCGCTGCCCTGCACCCGGCTGGCGGCCACCACATGGGCGCCCGGCATGATTTCCAGATCGCCGCCGTCATAAGATCCGGGCTTGCTCAGTTGCACCACCAGGCTCAGCTTGCGCTTGCCCGCCACCGGCCCGTCGCCGATGTCGGAATGCCAGGCGAAATGGCCCGCATCGTCAGCCTTGTAACTGGCCGCCTGCGGGCTTTCGGCAAACTCGCGAAGATCAAAGCCGAAGCGCTCCTTGTTGGCGCGGCGCACCACAGAGATCAGCCGGTCCATCACCCAGCCGGTGCCCGGCACATCGTCCAGCCACACCACGCTGCCGCGGCGCAGGTTGTGATCGCGGGTCTGGCCGACCAGCAGCGCTTCGCTGTCCGGCGCCTCCTCTGATTTGCGGATGATTTCGGCGCATTCCTGCGTGCTGAACGCCCCCGGCACCGTATAGACAGAAACCATGCTGTGATCCTCTGATGAAACTGAGGCAGCATGTACCGCCCGGCCTGCAAACCGCTGCGCAGTTTTCGACCCCGCAGGCGGAAAGCGACCAGTTTTTATCCACAGGCCCGCAGGGCAGCTATGCGCGGGAGACAGACCGCCGCACCACAAACCCGTTTTTGACGATTTCGGTGGCAAAGCCGCGGGCTGCGAAATACGCGGACAGCTCGCGTGCGAGTTCAGTTCTTACAAACATAACTTCGCTCCACTCGGAGAAGTGAAGCTCTACCTGCTCGAACTGATCCAAAAGCCTGTCAGAAAGCGCCTCGTGCGGCTTTATGGCAAACAATGCGCTATTCGGCACCGCTGCATTCCGCTTCCAGAGGCTTTTGGCAAAGGCTCGGTGAGCTGGAAGGTCGGCTAGCCAGAACGCTTCGCCGCATGGCGGCAACTCGTTTCCGCTAAGCTCTTCGATTGCAACGGTGATGCGCATTTTGCTTACTTTTAGCCTCCGTGTCCTCCTGCACGCTAAAGCTTAATGCGAAAACAAAAAAGCCCGCCACAGGTTTCCCTGCAGCAAGCCTTATAACACCATACGGCGGGCAATCTGCCCGCGCCCTGGCTTACTTCTGTGCGGCTTCCAGCGCGTCCAGACGGGCCTTCAGCGCTTCATTTTCCTCGCGCGCTTTCTGGGCCATTGCGCGCACTGCGTCGAATTCCTCGCGGGTGACGAAGTCGCGGTCGGCCAGCCAGCGGTCGATCATGCTTTTCAGCGCGGTGTCCGCCTCATCCTTGGCGCCCTGGGCCACGCCCATCGCGTTGGTCATCAGCTGCGAAATATCGTCCAGGATCTTGTTGCGGGTCTGCATGTTCTTCTCCGTCTCGGGGTTGATCCCTATATGGGGAAGCGCGCGCGCGGCTGCAAGCCGTTGACTTTCCCCCCGTTGACTTCCCCCAAGGACCAAAGGCATTCAGTCGCCCATGCAGGCCATGATCCAATTCCCCGACCTTTCGCCCGAGATTTTCTCGATCGCCATCGGCTCCTTCGAGTTTGCCCTGCGCTGGTATGCGCTGGCCTATATCGCGGGCATCGTCATCGCCTGGCGCCTCGCCGTGGCCGCCCTGCGCCGCCCCGGCCTCTGGCCCGCAAACCAGCCGCCGATGAAACCGCAGCAGGTCGAGGATCTGCTGACCTGGATCATTCTCGGCGTGATCCTCGGCGGGCGTCTGGGTTTCGTGCTGTTCTACCAGCCGACTTATTACCTGGCGAACCCTGCGGAGATCCTGAAGATTTGGCAGGGCGGCATGGCCTTTCACGGCGGCCTCATCGGCGTGATCGTGGCAACCCTGATCTATGCTGCACGCCACAACATCCCGAAACTGCAGATCGCCGATCTGGTCGCCCATACCGTCGCGCCTGGCCTGCTGCTGGGGCGGCTGGCGAACTTCATCAATGCAGAACTTTGGGGCCGCCCGACCGATCTGCCCTGGGGCGTCGCCTTCCCCGGCCAGGCGGCACAGGACTGCGGCCAGGCGCTGGGAGAGCTCTGCGCCCGCCACCCTTCGCAGCTATATGAGGCGCTGATGGAGGGGCTGATCCTTGGCGCCCTGCTCTTGTACCTTGCCTGGCGCCGCGGCGCCTTCCACACCCCGGGCCGCCTCATGGGCGTGTTCCTCGCGGGCTATGGCCTTGCCCGCTTCATTGTCGAGTTCTTCCGCCAGCCGGACGCCCAGTTCGTCACCCCCGGCAACCCGCTGGGTCTGGCCTGGCACATTGACGGCATCGGCCTCACCCAAGGCCAGGCGCTGTCGCTGCCGATGATCGCCATCGGCCTCTGGTTCCTGATCCGCGCCCGCCGCGCGGCCCGGAGCACCGCATGAGCCTGGGGGACCACCTTGCCGCCCGCATCCGCGCCGATGGCCCGATGTCCGTCGCCGACTACATGGCGGACTGCCTGCTGCATCCGCAGTTCGGCTATTACACCACCCGCGACCCGCTGGGCGCCAAGGGCGATTTCACCACCGCGCCTGAGATCAGCCAAATGTTTGGCGAACTCCTCGGCCTCTCCCTCGCCCAGGCCTGGCTGGATCAAGGCGCGCCTGCGCCCTTCACTCTCGCCGAACTCGGCCCCGGCCGCGGCACCCTGATGGCGGACCTGTTGCGCGCCACCCGCGGCGTGCCTGGTTTCCACGCCGCCATGCAAATCTATCTGGTCGAGGCATCGCCAGCCCTGCGCGCGGCTCAGGCCAAGACCCTGGAGGGCTACGCGCCCCAGTGGCTGGACAGCGTAGACGCCCTGCCCGATCAGCCGCTGGTCCTGGTGGCCAACGAGTTCTTCGACGCCCTGCCCATCCGCCAGTTCCTGCGCGCAGGCGACGGCTGGAGCGAGAAACGCATCGGCCTGCAGGACGGCGCGCTGGCCTTCGGCCTCAGCCCCGCCGCGCCGCAGCCCGCGCTGCAGCACCGGCTGGAAGACACCCGTGATGGCGATCTGGTGGAACTGTGCGAGGCCGCTGCCCCCATCACCCAATCCATCGCCGCCCGAATCGCCGCTCATGGCGGCGCCGCGCTGATCGTGGATTACGGCGACTGGCGGGCGCTGGGAGATACGCTGCAAGCTTTGCGCGCGCATGAACCCGCCGATCCGCTGCAGACCCCGGGTGAGGCCGATCTGACAGCGCATGTGGATTTCGAGGCGCTGGCGCTGGCCGCAAAAACCGCTGGTTGCGCCTTTACCCGCCTCACCCCGCAAGGCGTGTTCCTGGAACGGCTCGGCATCACCGGCCGCGCCCGCGCCCTGGCCGCCCCCCTTCAGGGCGAAGGTCTGGAAACCCTGATCGCCGCACATCGGCGGTTGACGCATCCGGACGAAATGGGAAACCTGTTCAAAGTGCTCGGCCTCTACCCGCCTCAGGCCGCCCCATTGCCAGGATTGAACCCATGACGCTTGAAATTCTCACGTCCGATCTGCTTGGCCCGGTGCGGCACGGTTTTTTCACCCGCAGGGGCGGTGCGTCTTCCGGCATCTACCGCGGCCTGAACTGCGGCCTTGGCTCCACCGACCAGCGCGAGGCGGTGCAGATCAACCGCAACCGCGTCGCCGCCGCGATGGAGGTGCCGCCGGAAAACCTCAGCGCCGTGCACCAGGTCCACAGCGCCGATGTGCAGGTGGTGAAAGAACCCTCGCAGGAGCGCCCGCAGGCAGACGCGATGGTCACCAATGTTCCGGGGCTGGCGCTGTCGATCCTGACCGCCGACTGCCAGCCGGTACTGTTCTCCGACCCCGATGCGGGCGTCATCGGCGCCGCCCACGCAGGCTGGCGCGGCACCCTCGACGGGGTTTTGGAAGCCACTTTGGAAGCGATGGAAGGCCTCGGCGCGCGGCGCGAAAACACCGCCGCGGTGATCGGCCCGACCATTTCCCAGCGCGCTTATGAGGTCGGCCCCGAGTTCTTTGACGACTTCATGATGCAAGACGACGCCTACGCCCGCTTCTTTGCCAATGGCGAAGGCGACCGCTACCTGTTCGATCTTCCCGGCCTTGGGCTGCACAAACTGCGCCAGGCGGGGATCGGCGCGGCTGAGTGGAGCCGCCACTGCACCTATTCGGATGCGGAGAAGTTCTTCTCCTTCCGCCGCGCCACCCATGCCAAAGAGGCCGACTACGGCCGTTTGATCTCCTGCATCCGGCTTTAAGCCCGCGTTAACCAATGCCGATCTGCGCAATTGTGGCGGATTTTATTAAATTCCGCCGCATTCACTGTTTCCGCTACGGAAACCCGCCATGCCGCGCTGGCATTATCCTTTGAAATCAGCCTCCTGCAATCGCAGGTGAAGCGGCAGGCCGGCCGGCCCCCGGCCCGCGGCTTGGCCGAAAATGCCCCCGGCGGGTCATAATCCGGGCGCAAAGATTACCCATAATCAGGTCAGAACAAACAAAACCGCAGCCGCCCGGCGACACGGGTGCAGCTGCAGGGCGAAGGACAGACTGACCATGAAGATGAACAAGCGTTTCATTGCCTCGATCACCCGCTCCGCCAAGAGCGAAACCGTGACCCTGCCCTGGGTTGCCGCCCGCCGCCGCCGCGGCCAGGCGCAGCTTCAGCCCGCAGCACGGAAACTGGGTTAACGCCGGGGACGGATGCCCCGGCAGCGGCACCCCTGGCGCAGCTGCGCCAGCCCGGCCAGCCGCCAACGGGGCATCCAACCGGCCTGAAGGCGCGGCCCGCTGAAACTGCCGCAGCACCGCCGCCCGCCGTTAACCAGTTTGATTCAGATTTTTTGACAATTCGAATTAATTGCTGCCAATTTGGGCGCATCATATCGTTCAAGCACGTCTGTGTTGCCGGTGGGGGCCGATGCAAGCGGGCAGTTTGAAAGGAGAGGTCTGCTGTCATGACCATCCCGCACTCGCTGCACAGGGCTGCAGCCAATGCCGTCGAAGCCACTGCAATCCTGCAGGACCCCGCTGCGCTGCGCAGCGCAAACAAACCGCAGCTGCGCCGCTATGAGGTCAGCTGCCTGCTGCCCGGCGGCGGCATCTCTGAAACCCGCCATATCGCCCCGGCCCTGCCGCTGTTCGAGGACGCCTTCAGCGCCTTCTCCCGCGGTTCGCTGGTGGAAACGGCACAAGGCCCGATCGCGGTCGAGGATCTGCTGCCCGGCGATGAACTCCTGACCCGCGACGGCGGCAGCCAGCCGCTGCTGTGGATCGGCCGCACCAGCGTGCTGCCCGGCCGCTCCGGCAGCCGCAGCTGCACCCTGACCAGCTTCATGGCCGACAGCCTGGGCCTGCAGAAACCCTCTGCCAGCCTGGTGGCAGGCCCCGCGGCGCGCCTGCTGCGCACGCCGCCGCACATGCAAGGATCAGGCGACGGCCAGCTCTTGACCCTGGCCTCGGAATTCCAGGACGGCATGAGCATCTTTGAAACCGCGCCGCCGGCGCCGGTCGACCTTTACCACCTGTGCCTGCCCCGCCATGCGGTGATCACCGTCGGCGGCCTCGCATTTGAAAGCTACCACCCGGGCCCCGACGCGCTGAAACTGGCAAGCTATGCAATCAAGACGCTGTTCTTGAACCTGTTTGCCCATGCCGACAGCATCCAGGGATTCGGCCCGCTGGCGCACCCAAGGGCTGACAGCATCAGCCAGCCGGGGCCTGCCATTCTATGAACCGGGAGCGGCGGGCGGGCTCGCCCGGCATTGCCGCCCTCACCTGAAGAACTGCCTCAGGCCTCGCGTGCCAGACGTTCTTCCAGCACCTCAAACGGCACGCCCGGCTCATCCTTGGCGCCGCGGATCACCAGCGAGGTCTTGACGCTGGCCACATTCGGGGTGGTCAACAGATCGCCGGTCAGGAAGCTTTGAAAGGTGCTGAGGTCCGGCGACACGCATTTCAGGATGAAATCCACCTCGCCGTTCAGCATGTGGCACTCGCGCACCAACGGCCAGCTGCGGCATTTCTCTTCAAAGGCGCTCAGCTCCGCCTCGGCCTGGCTCTCCAGCCCCACCATGGCAAACACCTGCACCTCGAACCCCAGCTCGCGGGAGTTCACATCTGCGTGGTAGCCGTGAATCAGCCCGGCCTCCTCCAGCGCCCGCACCCGGCGCAGACACGGCGGCGCCGAAATCCCGACCCGCTTGGCCAGTTCCACGTTGGTCATCCGCCCATCGGCCTGAAGCTCCGACAAAATCTTGCGATCAATCGGATCAAGACGGGTTGTGACCATGCTGGAAACTCCTGTGAGATTTGCGTTTCTTATAGCACCGCCGCCGCAGCGCGCAATATTGTTTCAGCGTCGCGCAATATTCTTTGCAGCTCGGGCGCGCAAGCCGCAATGCGCAACCCTGCGGCAAATTTGTATCCCGCGGCATGCAGCCCCTTGGGGGTTTAAGCCTGCCCGCCCTGCCGCTATATGCATTGCCTGACGGCGGCACACCCGCCAGGCTGCATTAGTTGGGGACACAACACATGAGCGAGACGCGCCACACCAAGGTTCTGATCATCGGCTCCGGGCCTGCCGGCTATACTGCGGGGGTCTATGCTGCCCGCGCCATGCTGGAACCGGTCCTGGTCCAGGGGATTGAACCCGGCGGCCAGCTGACCACCACTACCGAGGTCGAGAACTACCCCGGCTTCACCGAGGTGCAGGGCCCCGACCTGATGATCAAGATGCAGGAGCACGCCCAGGCGATGGGATGCGAAGTGATCGGCGACTACATCACCTCGCTCGACACCACCAAGCGCCCGTTTGTGGCCAAGGCTGACAGCGGCACCACCTTCACCGCCGACGCGGTGATCCTGGCGACCGGCGCCCGCGCCAAATGGCTCGGCCTGGAAAGCGAAGAGAAGTTCAAGGGCTTCGGCGTTTCCGCTTGCGCCACCTGCGACGGCTTCTTCTACCGCGGCCAGGAGATCGTGGTGATCGGCGGCGGCAACACCGCCGTGGAAGAGGCGCTGTTCCTCACCAACTTCGCCTCCAAGGTGACCCTGATCCACCGCCGCGACGAGCTGCGTGCCGAAAAGATCCTGCAGGACCGCCTGTTCAAGAACGAAAAGATCGAGACTCTGTGGTTCCACACCCTCGAAGAGGTTGTCGGCACCGACAATCCGCTGGGGGTTGAGGGCGTCGTGGTCAAGAACGTGCAGACCGGCGAAGTCAAGGAAATCCCCTGCAAGGGCGTCTTTGTCGCCATCGGCCACGCGCCGGCCAACGAGCTGGTTAAGGAAGTGCTGGAGCTGCACAACGGCGGCTATGTAAAGGTGAAGCCCGGCTCCACCGAGACCTCGATCCCCGGTATCTACGCCGCCGGCGACCTGACCGACCACAAGTACCGCCAGGCGGTCACTTCGGCCGGCATGGGCTGCATGGCGGCGCTCGACGCTGAGCGCTTCCTGGCCGAGCAGGAGTAACAGGGATGCCGCATGATTTCGCCGCGCAACGGGCTGAAACCGTTGCGGCATTCAACGATCTGCAGGCCGAACACGGCCTGCCGGAGGTGGCGGACGTGGATTATTTCTTCGTCCCCGCCCGCACCGGCGCCGACTGGCGCCCGCTGGCCGAGGAACTGAGCCGCGAAGGCTATGCTTGCGAGTTCTTCGAGGCTGACGGCGAGGATCCCGCCTATCTGTCCGCCACCCTGCAGGACCAGATCATCTCTGCCACCGGCATCTGGATCGGCGAGGAACTGGCCACCCGCGCGGCCCTCTCCCACGGCTTTGCACCGGACGGCTGGGGGCTGGAGGGCTGACCCCGGCAGCTGGTCTTCTCAACTTCTCCGGCACCGTCTGGCGCATTCTTTTCCGCTCTCAGGCGGATCGGCCCTTGGCTCCGGCCCGCGCTCCTGAGGGCCGTTTTCACCACAGCGGCCAGTTGGCGCTTTATACTTCGCTCAGCGCAGAGGGAGCGGGCATTGCCATCCGCCGCTATGTCTCTTCCGATGACCCGCCGCGCATCATCCTGCCCCTGCAGGTGAAAGACATCCGACTGGCGGATCTGCGCGGCCGGCCAGAGGTCTCCGCGGTCTGGCAGGACATCCGTGCCAGGGGCACTCCTTCACCGACCTGGGTCTTTTCTGATACCGCCCGGGCGGAGGGGGCGCAGGGGCTGCTCTACTCATCCCGCTCTCGCCCGGACTTAACCCATTTGGTCTTGTTCGGCAGCGGCCTGCCCGTGCTTTCCCTTGCCGGTCCGCCCGCCCCGTGGCTCTCACCGCCTGCAACCGGGCATTGACCCCGCCCCCGCGCGCCCGCAGTCTGCACCCGGAAACCGCGAACAGGAGGACCCGGGTGGCAAGCGCGCTCTGGCAAGGCAACTGGATCACCCGCACCCGGATCACTACCGGGCTGGTGCTGCTCATCTTTGCCTTTTTTCACTTCCTCAACATCGGCCTCGGCCTGATCTCACCCGAATGGATGGACGAGTTTCAGGACGCCCGCCAAGTGATCACCCGCAGCCTGATTGGCAGCCTGATCCTCGGCACCTCACTGATCCTGCACGCAGGGCTGGCGCTGTGGAACCTGGCCCGCCGCCGCACCCTGCGGATGCGCTGGGGCGAGGCGCTGCAGACTGTGCTTGGCCTCCTGATCCCGCTGCAGCTCATCGCCCACATCGTCTTTACCCGCTACTCGCACGAGGTCTACGGCACCAATGACGAGATGCCCTATCAGATCATCCTGATGTGGGCCTCGCCCGAGATCTGGCAGCAAAGCCTGCTGCTGCTGGCAGTCTGGATCCACGGCTGCATGGGATTGCACTACTGGCTGCGCCTCACCCGCTGGTGGCGCCCGCTGATCCCCTGGATGGCAGGCGTGGCCGTGTTCATCCCCGCCTTCGCCTTTGCCGGCCTGCTGACAGAGGGCCGCCGCATCTATGATCTGTTTGTTGAAGGCACTGAGCGCGCCGCGCTGATGGCGGATTTCAACTGGCCCAGCCAGCAGGCCTTTGCACAGATGTTCGAGACAGAGACGCTCTGGCTTTCGATCTTCTTTGCACTGCTTGGCGTCACCGCCGCCGCCTTTCTCCTGCGCAAGCTGCTGCGCCGCCGCCGGGCGGTCACCATTCGCTACGCCTTCGGGCCGGAAATCCGCGCCGAGCGCGGCATGACCCTGCTGGAAATGTCACGCGCGGGCGGCGTCCAGCACACATCCCTTTGCGGCGGCAAGGGGCGCTGCACCACCTGCCGCGTGGTGGTGGACGAGGGCGGCGAGCATCTGCCGCCCCCGGAACCGCCCGAGGCCCGTAGCCTCGAACGGGTCAAAGCGCCTGCCAACATGCGGCTGGCCTGCCAGATCCGCCCGCAGACGCCGCTGACGGTCACCCGCTTGTTCCGCCCTGACGGCCGCAAGGGCCGCGCCCATGCCAGCCAGGGCAGCGAGCAGCAGCTTGCGGTGCTGTTCCTCGACATGCGCGGCTTCACCGCCCGCACAGCGGGACAGCTGCCCTATGACGTGGTGTTCCTGCTGAACCGCTTCTTCGACGCCATCGTCCCCGCCATTACCAATGCCGGCGGCACGGTGGACAAATACCTCGGTGACGGGCTGCTGGCGCTGTTCGAGGAACGCTCCCCTGCCCGCTCGGCCCGCGCCGCGCTGGAGGCCGCCGCCGCCATCGGCACCGCGCTGCAGGACTTCAACGCCCAGCTGGCCGCCGACGGCGAACCGGAAGTCCGCATCGGGATCGGCATTCACTTGGGCGAGCTGGTGCTGGGTGAGATCGGCAGCGCCGCCCATGCCCCGCGCACCATCATCGGCGGCAGCGTCAACACTGCCAGCCGGCTCGAGGCCAAGACCAAGGAACTCGGTGTCGAACTGCTGATCTCCGCCCGGGTGCTGGAGGCCGCAGGCTATGATTCGGACCATCTGCCGCTGGAAACCTACCAGCTGCGCGGCGTTTCCAGGCCGCTGGACGCCCTGCCGGTCGAACATGCCGCCGCTCTGCCCCGCACCCTGGCCGGAGAACAGCGTTAGGCCCAGCGTCCAAACCGCAAAACGGGTGTTTGCCCTGCCGGTCCAGCCCGCGCCAGCTATCCATCCCAGCACGCCGGGGGAGAACAAGCAGACCTGCTACCCGCGCCCGTTGCAGCCCTGCAACGCAGCAGATTTTCGCCAGCTGCGGCCAATTCCCCCTTTGCTTCCGCAGCAAACCATGTAATGCGTTCACGCGTGAACACACTTTTAACCCGTTGACCGTACTGCTGCCGCTCGTGACCGAAACCGCATCCATATCCACACCGGAAGGCGAAGACCTGCTGTTCCGCCTCCTGCGCCAGCTCGATACGGCGCCGGACGCCTCGCAGCGCGCCACCGCCGCGGCGGTGGGGATCTCGCTGGGGCGGCTCAACACCCTGCTGCGCGCTGCGGCCGAAAGTGGCCTGATCACCATCAGCGCCCGCCCCGGTCCCGACAAGCGGCAGCGGTTTGCCTATTCGCTGACCACCCGGGGTGCTGCGGAAAAAGTGCGGCTCACCGATCAATTCCTTGCCCGCAAGCTCGCAGAATACAACGCGCTGCATGCGGAACTCACCGGCTCCGCTAGCGGCCTCCCCCCTCTCAAACACAGGACCCATCCGATGCAAAGCAATCTGGCTCCCATCCCTGAGCTTTATGTCTCCTACGAAAGCGCCCAGAAACTGAAAGTCGAAGCAGCCGACCTGGTCAGCTGGGATCTGACCCCGCGCCAGATCTGCGACCTGGAACTGCTGATGAACGGCGGCTTCAATCCGCTCAAGGGCTTCCTGTCTGAGGCTGACTACAACAGCGTCGTCGACACCATGCGCCTGACCGACGGCTCGCTGTGGCCGATGCCGATCACCCTGGATGTGTCCGAAGATTTCGCGGCCAAGCTGGAAGCGGGCCAGGACATTGCCCTGCGCGACCAGGAAGGCGTGATCCTCGCCACCATGACCGTCACCGACAACTGGGTGCCGAACAAGGCAAAAGAGGCCGAGAAGGTCTTTGGCGCCGATGACGACGCGCATCCGGCGGTGAACTACCTGCACAACCAGGCCGGCAAGGTCTACCTGGGCGGTCCGGTCACCGGCATCCAGCAGCCCGTGCACTATGACTTCCGCGGCCGCCGCGACACCCCGAACGAGCTGCGCGCCTACTTCCGCAAGCTGGGCTGGACCAAGGTTGTTGCCTTCCAGACCCGCAACCCGCTGCACCGCGCCCACCAGGAGCTGACCTTCCGCGCCGCGCGCGAAGCCCAGGCCAACCTGCTGATCCACCCGGTTGTCGGCATGACCAAACCGGGCGACGTCGACCACTTCACCCGCGTGCGCTGCTACGAAGCCGTGCTGGACAAATACCCGGCCGCCACCACCTCCATGTCGCTCTTGAACCTGGCGATGCGCATGGCCGGCCCGCGCGAAGCGGTCTGGCACGGCCTGATCCGCAAGAACCACGGCTGCACCCACTTCATCGTCGGCCGCGACCACGCAGGCCCCGGCAAGAACTCCGCCGGCGAAGATTTCTATGGCCCCTATGACGCGCAGGACCTGTTCCGCGAGTTCCAGGGCGAAATGGGCATCGAAATGGTCGATTTCAAACACATGGTCTATGTGCAGGAGCGCGCCCAGTACGAGCCGAACGACGAGATCGCCGACCGCGACAACGTCACCATCCTGAACATCTCCGGCACCGAACTGCGCC
Organism: Leisingera sp. ANG1; assembly: GCF_000203975.2. Taxonomy (GTDB): domain Bacteria; phylum Pseudomonadota; class Alphaproteobacteria; order Rhodobacterales; family Rhodobacteraceae; genus Leisingera. The sequence goes on from NZ_AFCF02000005.1 coordinate 116,330, forward strand.
GCCGCCTGGCTGAGGGCCTGGAAATCCCCGAGTGGTTCTCCTTCCCCGAGGTGGTCAAGGAACTGCGCAAGACCAAGCCGCCGCGCTCCAAGCAGGGCTTCACCGTGTTCTTCACCGGCTTCTCCGGCTCCGGCAAATCCACCATTGCCAACGCTCTGATGGTCAAGCTGATGGAAATGGGCGGCCGCCCGGTGACCCTGCTCGATGGCGACATCGTGCGTAAGAACCTGTCGAGCGAACTGGGCTTCTCGAAAGAGCACCGCGACCTCAACATCCGCCGCATCGGCTATGTGGCGTCTGAGATCACCAAGAACGGCGGCATCGCCATCTGCGCCCCGATCGCACCCTACGCCACCACCCGCCGCGCCGTGCGCGAGGACGTGGAACAGTTCGGCGCCTTTGTCGAAGTGCACGTTGCCACCTCGATCGAGGAATGCGAGCGCCGCGACCGCAAGGGCCTCTACAAACTGGCCCGTGAAGGCAAGATCAAGGAATTCACCGGCATCTCCGACCCCTATGACGTGCCGGCCAACCCGGAACTGTCGGTTGAGACCGAAAACGTCGACGTCGACAACTGTGCCCACCAGGTTCTGCTGAAGCTGGAAAGCATGGGCCTGATCAAGGCCTGAGCCTGACGGCACAGAGAGACATGAGAGCGGCCCGCCAATTGGCGGGCCGCTTCCGTTTCCCGGCGCAGGAAACGGCCCGGAACACACGTGTTTACTGGGGCGGCGGCAGCGCCCGCAGGGAACCTTTCCGCCCGCCGGGGCGTTGTTCTTCCGTCCCCGCACCCCCGCTCCGCGCAGTCAGGAAGCCCCGCATGCCGCAACACCCCGCCCCGCCTGAGTCCCGCCGCGACGATCCGGCAGAAAATTCTGCCCGCGGTTTCGCTTGGGCGGTTCCGCTGATGCGCGCAGGCTACGCCGGGCGCGGTCTGGTCTACCTGCTGGTGGGCGGCGCTTCGCTGTGGTCGATCTGGCACGGCGGCAGCGCCGAAGGCACAGGCGAGGCGATGGGCCGCCTGCAGGGCGCGCTTGGCACCGCCATTCTGCTGCTGATTGCCCTTGGCATGGCCGCCTACGCCATCTGGCGCGCGGTGGACAGCATTTGGGATCTCGAAGACTACGGAAACAGCCCCAAGGGCTTGATCGCCCGCGCCGGGATGATCACTACCGGCCTGGTGCATCTGGGCCTCAGCGGGCTCGCCATCACGGTGCTTCTGGGACGCTCCGAAGGCCTCGGAAAGACAGAGCTGGTGAACCGCCTCCTCGCCTCCCCCGGCGGGCAGGCCGCCGCAGGCATCGCCGGGGCGCTCACCCTCGGCGCCGGCGGCTATTACCTGCACAAGGCCTGGAGCGAAGGCTACCGCGACCACATGCAGGGCAATCCGGCGACCCTGCATCTGAACCTGGTGCTTAAGGCTGGCATGGCCGCCCATGGCGTTGTCATTGCCATCATCGGGTTTCTGATGATGCAGGCAGCCGCCTATGCCTCCAGCCACGAAGCCGGCGGGATTGGCACCGCCTTCAACTGGCTGCAGGACAAGACCTACGGCCAGATCCTAGTGACCTTCCTGTGCATCGGCCTCCTGGGATTTTCCCTGGTTTGTTTCGTCAACGCCGCCTGGCGCATCGTGCCCAAGGCCGATGACCGCGGCCTCCAAACTCTGAAAGACATGCTGAACAGCTAGGGGCGGCCTGCCCGAAAGCGGCCTATCCCGCTTCCGGCAAATCCACCGTGCCGCGCATCAGCACAAAGCCCTCGCCGGCCACCCGCACGCCTTCGATCGCATCCGGCGCGCCGATCCGCGCCACCCGGGCCTGGCCGGGGCGGCCCAGCCCGTGGCCCTGCTCTGCGGTGAATTCCGCCTTTTCCATCAGTCCGTGCTTCCACAAATAAGATGCCATCGCCCCGGTGGCCGACCCGGTGAACGGGTCCTCCGGCGGGCTTGGCGGCGCCATCAGGAGGCGCGAGAAGGTGTCGCCGGCCGCGGTCGCGCCTTCCAGCGTCACCAGAAACGGCTCCATCATGTCGATGCCATCAGCGCCCAGCGATTTGCCCAAAACGGCCAGCGCCTCCAGGTTCAGCTCCGCCGCCTCCAGCGCCGCGCGGTCGCGTAAAACGGTGACACAGAACGGCAACCCGGTAGAGACCTTCTGCGGCTGCCCCACGATGGCCTCCACCGGCAGCGACACCGCCGCCGCCACCAGTTCCGGATCGGCAAAGGGGCCGAATTCCGGCGCCACCTGGGTCATCTCAATCAGATCACCGTCCAGCCGCACCGGCACGATCCCGGCGCCGGTCTCCAGGGTGATGCTGTCCCCCTGAAACAGCCCCCGGTCGCGCATCGCCGCAACTGTCGCAATGGTCGGATGACCGGCAAAAGGGATCTCGCGGCTGGCCAGGAAATAGCGCACCTTAACGTCCGCTACCTCCGACGGACCGGTAAAGGTGCACTCCACCAATGAGGTCTCCCGCACGTAAGCGGTGCAGACCTCCACCGGCAGATGCGCGCCGCCATGTACCACCGCACAACCATTGCCGCCGAACGCCCGGTCCGAGAACGCATCCACCCAGTCGAAATTCAAAAGACTCATTGTTTCTTGTCCTTTCCGGCCTCTTTGCCGCGCCCTAACCCGAGCGGTGCCTGCAAGCGGCGCTCCACCTTAGCTTCAAATGTCTCAACCGGCATTGCGAAGCTGCTGGCAAAGGCCTGCCGCCAGCCCATACCCTGCCCGAGCTTGTGCCAGTAATCAAATACCGCTGCCTTGCCGTGTTCCTCCGCCAGCAGCCGTACGGCAAAATGTGCCAGCGGGTAGTTGTCTGAATCGAAGGCCACCTCTGACAGGCGCATTTCCTGCAAACTGCGGGAGGATCCCTTTGCTTCCCGGCGCAGCTCCCCGAGAGACGCCCTGGGTTCATCCAGCATCTCGAAGGCAAACTCCTCCTGTACCATCTCTGCGGCGCCTTCGATCAGCCACAGGGGATGGGCCAGGGACCAATTCGCCTGGTTCGGTTTCAGCATGCCGAACTCGCCCGAGACTTCCGCCTGCCAAAGATGCATGTACTCATGCGCAATTACCGGGCCAAGCCAGCGGTACGATGCCTCCAGCCATTCCGCATCGTATTTTTCGACCTTCTCCCAGCAGATGATGAAAAGGCCGGGGAAGGCCCGTCCCGCATAGCCGCCATCAATGGAACAGGCCTCCTCTATAACTGCAGAAAAATCAATTGGCGGCAGCCCCAGGTCCTCCAGCATATAGCGGGTCTGCAGCATCAGGCTGCTGCGGTCTTCCCCCACAGCGATGCCAGGCCGCGACGCCATAGGCATCTTCAGGCTATTGTTGAAAAAGTTCCGCACCTTTCGGTAGTTCACCATCAATGCGGTGCGCGCCATGCCTTGCTGCGCATGAATGACCGGCCGCTGATCGTTCGGCATGTGCCGCGCCAGCTTCGGACGCAAAGTGGCCAGTTCCCGGCACCAGTGCACGGCACTGCGTTGCGAAAGCCCCGGCAAGCGGCCCAGACGCCCGGGTGGCCGGTCCCCCTGGTTGCCGGTCATCTTGTTCCAGGCCTGCCAGTGCTGGTAGGTGACCCGGTTGTTCTCCGCTCCCGGATCAAACCCCAGCTCCGCCAACTGCCCCTGAACACAGGCGACAAACGGGTCTGCCGCAGCCGGGACGGCCGCCAGGGCCAGCCCCGCCGCCAGCACAAGCCGCCGCAGCCTTCCGCCAGCTCTCAAGACTGCTTCCGCCGCATCTTGGAAATATAGGCCCGCGCGGTGCCGGGCCGCTTGCGCAGCTCCATTACCTGCGTCTCAAACTCGGCCAGAGCGACGCCAAAGGCGCCCTTGAAAGCCTGCTCCCAGTTCTGACCCGCGTTCAGGCGGCGCCAAAAGGTGAACAGCGCCTCCTCGCCGCTGATCCGGGTCAGGATATGCACCGCATAATGGGCGAAATCATAGTCGCCACTGGTGCTGACCGTCTTATGCGCCCGCATGCCGCGCAGGCTCTTTTTTGACTTCAATGACCATTCGTGCAGCTCCGCAAGCCCCGGCGCGCGCAGCCGCAGGGCTCTCTTGCCGAACCGTGCCGCAACCACTTCGGCGCTGCCTTCCACCAGCCAGGCCGGCCCCATGCGGGCGCGCAGCGAATTGCTGTGGAACCCTTCTGAGCGGGCGCCGCCCAGTTCCGCCTGCACCAGGTGCATGTATTCATGCGCCATCATCATGCCCAGCCACTTGCGCGACCGCTTGAGCCAGGCATTGTCGGCCTCATGCGGGTTGTCCCAGCAGATATACATGAACTTGAGATAGGCCGCGCCAGCAACACCAAAGGGCTTGTTGCAATGGGCGGCGATGGAGGCATCCGGGTTGAACCGCGCGCTCGACATATCGCGCAGCAGGCGGCGCACATAGGTTTGCACGTCCTTTGTATTGCCTGCCGCACCGATGCCGATATGCCCGGCCAGCACGATGCCGTATTCCCGGTCCATGAAGCGCAGCACCTTGTCATAGGCCTGCCGGATACCCTTTTCCACGTTGGGCGTATCCGCCAGGATCCGCACCGGCGCCGCCGACGGCATATGCCGCTCCAGGCCGGTCTTCAGAGCCGGCAGCTCGCGGCACCAGTGGATCGCGGTCTTTTGGCTCAGCGGCGGCAGCGCGGCCAGCAGCGCGGTGCCCGCCTTTGCCTGGCGCAGTGCCTGCCAGGCGCCCTTGGTCTGCTGCGTCAGCCGCCCGTCCGGCTGGCCCGCGGCATAGCCCAGATCCGTCAGCTGCTGCTGCACGCATTTCACAAAGGGGTCAGCACCTGCAGGCGCAGCCAGGGCGGACAGCCCGAACGCCAGCCCCAGCGCCTGCACCAGCGGACGGAAATTCCGGATCATTATTTGCCTCACTTGAAATATCAGCCGTTGAAAACAATTCAGGCCCCCAAAATGGGAGCCTGCCTCTCAGAAATGCAAGTGTTTTCCGGCGGATGCCGGGACGTCAGTGCACCGCAACCGGCGTCATGTCGTTCTGCCGGGCCAGCACAAAGGCCAGCTGCCGGTCGGCCACCAGCGCCAGCTGGCCGCCTGTCGCATCATGCACGGCGTAAAGCAGCTCGCGCCCGCCGGCATTCTCCTGCACGTCCTTGGGAAGATCTGCCACCGCAACCGCCTTCACATAGACGGTCCGGTCTCCGGCATCCTTGAAGTCAAACGGTGTATGCATTGCTCTTACCCCTTTCTGATACTGATTGTCTGGACCACGGTTTCAGGCCGCGCACGGGTCAGATCCACATGCAGCAGCCCGTTTTCCATCACCGCCTCGCCCACTTCGACGCCATCGGCCAGCACGAACATGCGCTGGAACTGGCGTGCCGCGATGCCGCGGTGCAGGAACACCCGCCCCTCGCTGTCGTCGCGCTGGCGGCCGCGGATCACCAGCTGGCGGTCCTCGACGGTGATCGCCAGATCCTCTTCGGCGAAACCGGCCACGGCCAGGGTGATGCGGTAGGAATGGTCTGATGTCTGTTCGATATTATAGGGGGGATAGCCTTCGTTGCCCGATTTTGCCGAGCGTTCCAGGAGGCGTTCCAGCTGCTCGAACCCCAGCATATGCGGGTAAGAGCCCAAGGTTAGTTTCGACACGTTGTTCGTCCTTTATGCCAAAGCGACGTATGCGCGCGGCCCCGGTCCCGGCAGCCGCTTCCCCAAGAATATGGGAAGTTCTTTATGGATTCACAAGACCATGTGCCCATAGGTCTAGCGGAAAAGCCCTTAACGAAGTATCTTCACTCTCACTTCATTCATAAGCCCGATTGAGTCCCCCATGAATGCACCCACAGATGTGTCGATGAAGACGGACGAAGTCCTGAAGGTCGAGCTCGAGGTTTTCCGCAGGCAGCACCGTGATCTGGACGAGGCCATCGCCGCGCTGGAAGAGCGCGGCACCGCCGATCAGCTGACCATCCGGCGGCTGAAAAAGCAGAAGCTGGTCCTGAAGGACAAGATTGCCCTGATCGAAGACCGGCTGACCCCGGACATCATCGCCTGACCCCGCGCCGGTTGTCCGGCGCGTCTGCCCGTGCCTGAGCTGCACGGGGAAAAGCTGCAGAACGCAGCAGTTTCACTTAGTTCAAACAGGGCCTCCCGCCCCCTCTTCCGCGCAGGCAAGCTGCGACGGGAGGTGCTGGGCATGGCAGCGCGCCTGACGGCGCGCTGCGGCTGCGCTGTGCGGCAGGTGTCACAGATCCTTGCACAGCCGCAGCGTATCATAGACCGCCGCATGGATATTGCGCCCCGCCACCGCATCGCCTGCACGGGCCAGCCAGTACGCCCCTGACGGGTTCACCTCCGCAAAGGGGCTGCGGCCCGCAATCATCTCCTGATGATCGAGCTGCCCCAGATTGCGCGAGCCCGGCTTCAGTGCGTGGTACAGATCCTCCGCCGGGGTGATCCCGTGCTCCGAGACTACATGATCCACCACCCGCTCCTGCAGCTCACCGCTCAGCACATGGCGCAGGGTGATGCGCTTGCGGTTGCCCTCAGCAGCCACAGACACAGGTTCCAGCAGGCTCTCGAACACCACCCCCTGCAGCGCCAGATCGCGCAGGACCACGGCTGAGTTGGTCGGCCCCAGGTCATGCCCCGCCATCCGGTCCGGCGTTGCCAGCGTGACCGCGCAGCCCATTCGCGCCATCACATCGGCGCAAACCAGCGCCGCGTGATCGCCGACCTCGTCCAGCAGCAGAACCTCGCCAGCCACCCGCGCCTCGCCGGACAGCACTTCCCAGCTGGACGTCACCAGATGCCCGCCCGGAATATCCAGCGGCTCCGGCCAGCCGCCGGTCGCCACAATCACTGCATCCGGGCTTTCCGCCAGCACATCCTCCGCCTCGGCATACGCATTGAGACGCACATAGGCGCCCAGCCGCTCCACCTCCGAGATCAGCCAGTCCGCTACGCCCCAGATCTGGCGCCGGGTCATGCCCTTGGCCGCCAAGCCGATTTGCCCGCCCAAGCGGCTGCCAGCCTCAAACAACACCACCTCATGGCCGCGCTCTGCCGCCACCCGCGCGGCTTCCAGCCCCGCCGGGCCGCCGCCGGCCACCACCACCTTGCGCCGCACCTCCGCGGGTGCAATCACATGCGGCATCACCATCTCGCGCCCCGTCGCGGCGTTATGGCCGCAAACCGCGGGCTTGCCCTGATTGACCCGGTCGACGCAATAGCCCAGCGCCACGCAGGGCCGGATACGTTCTTCCTCGCCCTGGCGCAGCTTCTGCACCAGATAAGGGTCGGCCATATGCGCCCGGGTCATGCCGATCATGTCCGCCTGGCCTTCGCGGATGGCATGACGCGCAGTGGCAATATCGGCCACCCCGCCCGCATGAAACACCGGCAGATCCACCGCCGCGCGGATTGCGCCCGCCACGTTCAGATCCGGCGCCGCGGGCATCCCCATCGGCGCCACCCAGCCGGCAAGGCCAAGGTCATCATAGGGCGCCCCTGCCAGCACGTTCAGGAAGTCCACAGAACCGGTGGCGGCAATCTTCTGCGCTGCCTCAATACAGTCTGCCGCGCCGAGTCCGCCCTCGGTCAGCTCATCGCCGGTGACCCGCATGCCGAGGATCAGGTCCGGCCCCACCGCCTCACGCACCGCTTCCAGGACCTGCAATGTCAGCCGCAGCCGGTTGTCCAAGGAGCCGCCGTAGTCATCCTCCCGGCAGTTCACCAAGGGCGACAGGAACTGCCCCAAGAGATGCGAATGCATCAGCAGTTCAATTCCGTCAAACCCACCCGCCCGGCAGCGTTCAGCAGCGGCGGCGAAACCCTTGATAACGCGGGAGATATCTTCCATCTCCATCACCTTGGGAAACGCGCGGTGCGCCCGCTCCCGCCGCCCGGACGGCCCCAGCACCGGCAGCCAGTGGCCGTCGTCCCAGGCGGTGCGCCGGCCCATATGGGTGATCTGGCACATCACCGCCGCGCCATGCTTGCGCACCCCGTCCGTAAGCCGCTGGAACCACGGGATGATGCTGTCATCACCCGCATACAGCTGCCCGAACACCGACGGGCTGTCCGGCGCGATATTGGTCGAGCCGCCGATCATCGTCAGCGCAATGCCGCCCTTCGCCTTTTCCTCATGGTACAGCCGGTAGCGGTCCCGCGGATAGCCGCCCTCCTGGAACGAGGGCGCATGGGCCGTGCTCATGATCCGGTTGCGCAAAGTCAGGTGGCGCAGTTGCAGGGGCTGGAGGAGCGGGTCGGTCTGCTGGGTCATCAGGGAATTTTCCGGGCAAAATCTCCCCAGCACAAGAGCGGCCCTGCCAGCCCCCTGGCTTGCAGAAAACCGGCATCCGCCCGCCTCTGTTGCGACACCCTGTCCGCAGGCCGCAAAAACACCCTCTGACCGGATGGTCAAAGCCGGATTTTCCCTTTAGGAGCACTGCAATTTTGCCCGCACCCCAGCAACACCCCGGTCCGGGCCTGCGTAAACACCTGAGATAAGAGCGAGACCATGACCGCCACCAGCGACCCCGCCGACGCGCCCTCCGCCCCCGGAACCGATTACAAATTCACCCCGAAACAAGCCCTTGTCGGCGCCCAGATGCTGTTTGTCGCCTTCGGCGCGCTGGTGCTGGTGCCGCTGCTCACGGGCCTTGACCCCAGCGTCGCGCTGTTCACCGCAGGCCTTGGCACGCTGATCTTCCAGATCGTCACCCGCGGCCAGGTGCCGGTGTTCCTAGCGTCCTCCTTCGCCTTCATCGCGCCGATCATCTATGGCGTGCAGACCTGGGGCATGGCCGCCACCACCGGCGGCCTCGCCGCTGCGGGCCTCTTGTATGTGGCGCTCTCCTTCGCCATCCGCGCCTTTGGCGCCGGCTTCCTGCACCGGCTGCTGCCGCCTGTCGTGGTCGGCCCCGTGATCATGGTGATCGGCCTGTCGCTGGCGCCGGTGGCGGTCAACATGGCCACCGGCCTCGCAGGCGACACCCAGGTGATGCCGCGCAATACCGCACTGCTGCTTGCCGCCATCTCGCTGGGCGCTACCATGCTGACGGCGATCCTCGGCCGCGGCATCATGCGGGTGGTGCCGATCCTTGCAGGCGTCGCCGCGGGCTACATCGCGGCGCTGGTGCTGGGCGCTGTCACCGGCGAAACCCTGGTCAACACCGCCCCGCTGGCGGATGCCCCCTGGTTCAAAGTACCGGGCTTTGTCGCGCCGGAATTCAACCTCGCCGCCATCCTGTTCATCCTGCCGGTCGCCATTGCCCCCGCGATTGAGCACTTCGGCGACATCATGGCGATCTCCAGCGTGACCAAGCGCGACTACATGGAGAAACCCGGCATCCAGAACACGATGCTGGGCGACGGCCTTGCCACTGCCGCCGCGGGCCTGCTGGGCGGCCCGCCCAACACCACCTATTCCGAGGTGACCGGCGCCGTCACCCTGACCCGTGCCTTCAACCCGGCAATCATGACCTGGGCCGCGGTCTTTGCCATTGCGCTGTCCTTCGCGGGCAAGCTCTCCGGTGCGCTGTCGACCATCCCGATGCCGGTGATGGGCGGCATCATGATCCTTCTGTTCGGCATGGTCACCGTGGTTGGCTTGTCGGTGCTCGCGAAACTGGGCGAGGCGCTGTCGGAGGCCCGCAACATGGTGATCATCTCCACCGTGCTGATCATCGGCCTCGGCGGGCTGACACTGCAGTTCGGCGAAGGTTTCACCCTTGCGGGCATCGGCCTGTCGGGTGTTGCCGGCCTGCTCCTCAACCTGATCCTGCCGCAGCAGCGGGATTGATTCCACCGCCTGCGCAGCCCCGGCGGCTGCGCAGGCAACACCTTGTCATGGCAGGTTGCACGACTCTCAGGACACCACTGCCTTTCGGCTCATGAAGCCCGGCAGCACCTCTGCGATGGCCACAAACTCGGGCCGGAACTTATCCAGAAGCTGCTTCATCGCAGCGCTGATTTCCTCAGCATCATGCACATCCCGGATCTCCAGCGTGTTGTTCTTCAGGAATTTTGAGTATCTCTTGCCCTCTCCGGCAGCCCCTTTCTGGAACCGGATCCGGCTCAAACCTTCAGAAGCGGCCACACCCTCAATCTCTTCGATCAAAGCCTTGCGTGCGGCATGGTCGGACAACGGCCCGACTTCCGCAAACAGCCGTAACTGACCCTTGCTTCCGTCATTGCCCGGCACCAGCGCCAGCCAGCTGGTCAACGGAAACCCCATCCACCAGTTTTCGCAGCCCGGCCAGCTGCCGCCCCGACCCAATGCGGCGACCCACTCCTGCGGCAGAAAGCTCACCCCGTCGCGGTGCAGGGCCCCAAAGCAAAAGACGCCTTTGCCGATTTTCTTTTCTTCCAGCGGCCCTGGACTGTCTCCGAACTGCTCATGCGCCGCCATTGCGAACTCCGATGCCGCACCATGCTCAATGACAAAATCCAGCACCTTCTTGTGGCTGCGGTACAATTCCCGCGCCAGTTTCACCATTTCATCGCGTTCCTTGCTCATGCCGGTCGCTTCCTGCAAAATTTCTATGTAGTGGGTCAAAAACGTGCTGATCTCGGGCCGCAAAAGATAGGCCTCCTGCTCCAGAAAACGCGATAGGAAAGTGCAGATCTCGCCATAGCCAATCGGCACATAGTCGTGGTTGTCAAAGGCCTCATCGCGCAGCGTCAGGAACACGCCCTGGATCTGCAAGTCCTCCTGCGTTTTGTAGACACCGCGGACTTTCCTCATGTAATTCGCAAGCTGGTCCCCGTGCAATTTGCTGTCGAACTTGTTTTCAATGACAAAAGCCCAGCGGTTGCGCTCGCTCAGAATGAAAATATCGATGTTCAGCCATTCACAGCGCACTTCGGCATCGCGCATATCTGCCTGCGAAATCTCCAGCGCAGTCGGCCCTGCCGGCAGGCTGCTGCCGCGGTAGGCCTCCGCGAGAAAGACCTTCAGGAACCGGTCGCCCAGACCATGCGTTTCGCTTGGATCCAACAGCCAGGCAAGTATGGCAGAATGGCGGATTTCCATCCGTTCCATCTTCATGACCCGGATCGGGTTGAACCGGTTCAGATAGGCTTCGATCCGTTCCAGGTGCTCATTGTTCACGAACAGCGCTTCCAGCGCGCCATGCGATGGCATCTGGTCTTTGGTTTGCATTGGTCAAATTACCCTCAATTAAAATCGGTCTGCCCAGAGAAATGATCAATCGGAGCCAGGCACATTTGGCTCCCCTTACCTCTCCTCCGGCTTCAAATGCCGGATGCGCGCCACATGCGCCGCAATATCCTCGCGGCTGAACTTCGAGTGCCGCCGCTTCACTGACGCCGGATGGTTCCCCAGCCCCAGCTTCAGCGCCTCCCGCCAGGCCCGTTTGGGCCGGACCGGGCGCGGCGCAAAGCCGCCGCCGCAGGTCGGGCAAACATTGTGCAGCTCCCGCTCCACGCATTCCGCACAGTAGGTGCACTCATAGCTGCAGATCCGCGCGTCCGCAGCCTCCGGCGGCAGATCCTTGTCGCACAGCTCGCAATTGGGGCGCAGTTCCAGCATTTTGCTCTCCTCATTCAGCCGCCACCGTGCCCCGCTTGCCGGTGGCCCGCAAGCCCCGCCACAGCCACACGCGCCGCGCCTGGGCGCGGCGCCACGCCCAACCGCGGGGGCGGTGCAGCTTGCCTGCATTCCCGCGCGGGCGGGAGCTGCCGCCGCCCATCCCCCTGCGGCATAGCGCCGGCCCTCGCAAAACAAGGCAAATCCCGCCGTTTACCCATCCAACCCGCATTGCGAAAACCGCAACTTTCCCTATAGTGCGCGCTCCACAAGCCGCGACAGGAGCCACCATCCATGGGTGACATCAAAGTGGGCATCATCATGGGCAGCCAATCCGACTGGCCCACCATGAAGGAAGCCGCCAATATCCTCGATGAACTGGGCGTCGAATACGAGGCCAAGATCGTCTCTGCCCACCGCACCCCGGACCGGCTGTGGAGCTACGGCAAATCCGCCGCCGACCGCGGCTTGCAGGTGATCATCGCGGGCGCCGGCGGCGCCGCCCATCTGCCCGGCATGGTCGCTTCCAAGACCCGCGTGCCGGTGGTTGGCGTGCCGGTCCAGACCCGCGCCCTCTCCGGCGTCGACTCGCTTTACTCCATCGTGCAGATGCCCAAGGGCTTCCCGGTTGCCACCATGGCGATCGGCGCCGCCGGTGCCGCCAACGCGGGCCTGATGGCCGCTGGCATCCTGGCGCTGCAGGACGCGGCCCTCGCCCAGCGCCTGGACAACTGGCGCGACGCGCTCTCCGCCTCCATCCCCGAGGAACCTTCTGATGACTGACGTTCTTGCTCCCGGCGCCACCATCGGCATCCTCGGTGGCGGCCAATTGGGCCGGATGCTCTCGGTTGCAGCCTCCCGCCTCGGCTTCAAGACCCATATCTTCGAGCCCGGCGCCAACCCGCCCGCAGGCCATGTCGCTGACCGCGTGACCACCGCAGGCTACGAGGATGCCGAGGCGCTGGCCGCCTTTGCAGCCTCTGTCGATGTGATCACCTATGAGTTCGAGAACATCCCGACCTCCGCGCTGGACCTCTTGGAATCGCACAAACCAATCCGCCCGGGCCGCGAGGCGCTGCGGATCAGCCAGGACCGGCTGACGGAGAAAACCTTCCTGCAGGACCTCGGCCTGCAAACCGCGCCTTTTGCAGACATCACCGACCAGGCCAGCCTCGACGCGGCGCTGTCCGAGATCGGCGCGCCCTCCATCCTGAAAACCCGCCGCTTCGGCTACGACGGCAAGGGCCAGGCCCGCATCAAGTCCCCGGAAGACGCCGGCGAAGCGCTCGCCGCCATGGCGGGCGCGCCCTCGATCCTCGAAGGGTTCGTGAATTTCAGCCACGAGGTCTCCGTCATCGCCGCCCGCGGCGTGACCGGCGAGATCGCCTGTTTCGACCCCGGCGAAAACGTCCACCGCGACGGCATCCTGCACACCACCACCGTGCCCGCCAAGCTGACCACCGGCCAGCGCATGGATGCGGTGCTGATGGCGGGCAAGATCCTGAACGCGCTGGAGTATGTCGGCGTCCTCGGTGTCGAACTGTTCGTGACCCCCGACGGCCTGATCGTCAACGAGATCGCCCCGCGGGTGCACAACTCCGGCCACTGGACCCAGAACGGCTGCACTGTGGATCAGTTCGAACAGCACATCCGCGCGGTGGCCGGCTGGCCGCTCGGCGACGGTCAGCGCCATTCCGACGTGGTGATGGAAAACCTGATCGGCGATGACGTGGACCGTATCCCGGAGCTGGCCAAAGAGGCGGACTGCGCCATTCACCTCTATGGCAAGGCAGAGGCCAAGCCGGGCCGCAAGATGGGCCATGTGAATCGGGTGCAGAAGCCCCAAAGCTAAGGCTGGGGGCGCTGCCCCCAGACCCCCGGAATGTTTTCAGCCAGAAGAAGCAGGCGGCCTCAGGCGAGGCCGTTTTTTACAGTCTCCCCGTTCATCCAATGCACCTCTGTCTGCACGTGATCTGCCCGGACGTACTTTGCCAGCAGCGTCTGCATATCCTTCTCGGCGAATTCTCTGGCGGTGCGGATCACGAACCCTTCCTGTGTCTCCAAATCCAGCGCAGAGATGGTCTCCTGTATCACCGGTGCCGAGGGCGGTCCTCGGTACAGCGCTGGCACGCTGACGATGCCCAGATCACCGAACCGGGCCAACGTCTCCTCCCAGGGCTGGATCACGCCATCCACAATCCATGCAAACCCCAGAAAGTAACTGGGCAGTGCGGAATATGCGATAGCATGGCGGGCGAACAGATACTCACCCACAATCCGCTCGCCCTCTGCCAGGGCTGGTGAAATACCCGCAGCAAAGGCTTTCATCCAGTCCCGCGACGGATGATATCGCGCATCCAGACTGCGCGGATGGCACCCCCCGGAATGGATCGTGGTGTTTTCACCATCCATCTTTTCGGTGATGACCACCTCAGGCTCCGCCAGCAGCGCCGAGGCATCCTGCAGGATCTTGTCATCGCTGGTTGCCCCTGGTGACTGTGGCAAATGAAAAGTGCGGCCGTATTTTCGCAGCATGTCAGTAATTACCGGTTGGTCAAAATGGTTACCCGCAACCTATCCGTGCTCAGCCTCCGCAGCAAGGCGGCCCGGTGAAAGCGGCCCCGCCGGGTTCACGCGCCGCAAAGAGGGCCATCCGGCCTGATGCGCGGCGCTCCTGCTCCAAGAACCGGGCGGTAACGTTGCGGGCTAACAATCACTGCAGCAAAGCACCGGCGCGGGGTTAGTCGAACTTTGCGCTCAGCCCCTGCGACTTCCGCCACTGACGCCAGACGCAATAGATAACCGCCCAAATCACACAACAGAGGACCACTCCAAAAAACGCCATGTCGAGTGCAGTCTCAAACCAAAAACGCAGTGCGGTCGTCTCTACCCATTCAGCAGGCCTCCTCCCCACGCGTAGCAAGAGAAAGTACTGGCCTGCATCGGTTTTGGCCTCCCGCACATGACCTTCCAAAGAAAGCGCGGCTAACAGGCTGATTGCCAGATAACCATGTACAACCCAGCCCAACATATTGCGTATTTTCTTAAGAAATGAACGCATGTTGTTCTATCGTGCCAACCGATTGCCCCTGCCTTCAGGCAAGGAAACGACCCGCCACATCCCCCGACATATAGCTGACCTGCCCGCCGGACAGTGTCGCCGCAACCCGCAGGCTCTCCTTGTCCAGCACCACGATATCCGCCCGCTTGCCTGCCTCCAGCCTGCCGCGGTCCGTAAGCCCCAGCAGTTGCGCAGGCCCTTCCGAGACCAGCCGCCACGCCCCCGCCAAATCCAGCAGGCCGGAGCGTTCCAGCATCAGCGCCGCACGCCGCGGGCTGGGGTAGTGGTAGTCGGAGGCCAGCGCATCGCACAGCCCCATGGCGATCAGCTCCACGGCAGAAGCATTACCCTTGTGCGAGCCGCCCCGCACCACATTCGGGGAGCCGAGGATCACCGGATCACCCGCGCTGCGCGCAGCCTCTGCCGCCTCCAGCGTCTCGGGGAACTCGGCAATCCGGGCGCCGCGCTCGCGCCAGACGGCGCGGTCCTCTGCGGTCTGATCGTCATGGCTGCCCAGCCGCACATCCAGCGTGGCCAGTTCAGCACAAAGCGCGTCCAAGCGGCCCGGCACCTCATCCCGGCGCGCGTGCATGTCCTTCAGCATCTGCCAGTGCACCTCCGGATTGCGCCCTGCCTTCAGCGCCTGGCCGGTCAGCCGCGGCGGTTTCTTGCCCGCTGCCAGCCGCTCATGCGGCAGGTGGTCGTTGAACACCACATAAGGCACCTGCCAGTCTGCCACTTTCGCCGCCAGTCCGGCGTAATCCTCCAGCATGTGGATCTCAAACCGCAGCTGCGGCAGCAGATCAGTCACCAGCGACCCGCGCACCGCCTTGATGCCCTCAAACACCTGTCCTGCAAACTCGGGACCGCGCAAGCCGCCCTCCCAGGAGTAGAACTGCGCCAGCA
Source organism: Leisingera sp. ANG1 (assembly GCF_000203975.2). Classification (GTDB taxonomy): domain Bacteria; phylum Pseudomonadota; class Alphaproteobacteria; order Rhodobacterales; family Rhodobacteraceae; genus Leisingera. Next base: position 131,836 of record NZ_AFCF02000005.1, read on the forward strand.
CCGCAGTGGTGATGCCGTTGGCGGCCAGCTCCGCCTCTGCGGCCACCACACCCTCCGCCATCTGCTTCATCGCCCCACGCCGCGGCGCCAGGTGGCGCTCGAACCCGTCACCATGCGCATCCACGATCCCCGGCAGCACCAGGTAACCTGACAGGTCCACGGCCCGCCCGGCAGGCGCATCCGTCACCAGACCACCCGCAATGGCGATCTCACCGCCACGCTCCAGCCCGCCGGGGCGCAGCACATCGCCGCCCTGCAGCGTCAGTTCCAATGTCATTGTTCCGCCTCTTCACAGCCGCCGTTCAGCTGGCACGCCTCGCCAATGATCTCTTCCACCGCCGCCAGCCAGCCCAGGCTGGGCTCAAACCGCCCCTCCTCCAGGAAATGCAGCGCCTGCGTCATCACCTGCGGGTTGTTCATCATGTAGGTATGGGTGACCGGCAGCGTCAGATGCGCCGCCATGCCGTCCACCTTGGTGCTTTCGACCGAGACCTTGCCGTCATCCGCCCCCGGGATCAGCGCCGAAAATACCGGGTTCAGCGTCTCATCCCCCGCAATCACGCCGAGCTCAAACGCCACCGGCGGCAGCTTCTTGGGCAAGCTGTCCTCACCAGTGCCCAGCTGCAGCCCGGCGGGGCCGTTCAGGAAACCAAAGACCTCCCAGTCGCCCAGTTCGTCCACCAGCTCGCTGCCCTGGTTCGGCGGCCCCATCATCACCACCCGGCCCAGGTTTTCCGGGCTATTGTCCTGCAGCCAGTACCGCAGCAGAATACCCCCCATCGAGTGGGTCACCACATGGGCCGTCTCCCCGCCGCAGGCGGCAAAGGCGGCGGGCAGGGTCTCTTCTGCCAGAACCTGGATAGTCTCCTCAGTCGAGGCATAGCCGGGCCGCACCACAGCAAGCCCGCGCGACTGCAAGACCTCCTCCATCACCGCGAATGAGGTCTCGGAGCGCGCCAGCCCATGCAGCAGGATCACGCAATCGGCCGCCGCAGGCAGCGGCAGCAGCACTGCAGCAGCGGCAAACAGGGGTTTCAGAACATCACGCATGGGGCCCAGATAAGCGCAAGCGGCACCACAGGGAAGCCCCCGCAGTTACTTGGCTGCACGAACCCTGCGCGCAGGCGCCCGCAGCACCACCAGCGCAATGCCGCCCAGCACCGCCGCGCTGCCAAAGACCAGCCGCAAACCAATCGCCTCACCCAGCAAGGCCGCCCCGGCGAGGATCGCAATCACCGGCACGCTCAGCTGCACGGTAGCGGCCACCGCGGGCAGGATCTGCGGCAGCAAGCGGTACCACAGCGCATAGCCCATGCCGGAGGTCACCGCGCCCGACACGACCGCCAGCACCGCGCCATACAGGCTCACCGTGCTGCCGCCCAGCCACAGGGCCACCGGCAGGAACATAACTGTGGACCACAGGAAATTCACCGCCGTCGCCGCCAGCGGCTGCGCAGCACCCCGCCCCAAAATGCTGTAGATCCCCCAGCCAAGCCCCGCCGCCGCCATCAGGAGCGACGCGCCAAGGGGCGCCGTGCCGCTGCCATCCGGCCAGACCACATAAGCAAGCCCCAGAAACGCCAGCACCGCGCCTGCCACCTGGCCCGCGCTGACAGGCGTGCCCCGCAGCGCGCCCCATAGGAACATCGTGACCTGTACCACCCCGAACAGCACCAGCGCGCCAAGACCGGCGTCAAGCTGCTGATAGGCCAGCGAAAACCCGGCGATATACAGCGTCAGCGCCGTCCCGCCGCGCAGGCTCGCACCCAGGTCCTGGCGCACCGCCAGCCCCTGCATCCGGCACAGCACCACCAGCATCGCAGCCCCCGAGGCCAGGCGCAGCAGGCCAAAGCTGCCCGCATCCATATGCCCGGCCCCAATTGCCAGCCGGCTGAGGATGGAATTTGCGGCAAAGGCCGCCATGGTGAGGGAGACAAGAAGAAACAGGCGCATGTGCAAGGGGTAGCGTGCCAAGGCACGCAGGACCACTGATTTTTTCGTGTCACATCTCCGAGAAAGCCCGCGGGTAGATCAGCTCCGCCTCCGGCACGTCATCGCCATGGCGCAGGATCAAAGTGTACTTCAGCGGATAGGGGCTCCTCAGCTTCTGAGCCCGTTCCTGACTGAACCCCCAACGGCCATAGAAGGAGGGCTTTCCCAAAACAACAATGGTCTTGGGCGCACTGGCAGGCAGTCTCTCCAGAGGTATTTCAACAAGGGCTTGCAGCTCCTGCAGCATCCGGGTGCCGAACCGCCACGGACTGCGGTACAGTTCGTCCTTAGGTCCCCCAACTTCCATATTCGGGTTGTTCTCGGCCAGCTTTCCGCCCTGCCACTCAGGCCGCACTGCCATGGGCGCCAGGCAGGCCCAGCCTTCGGGCGCCTGCATCCGGCTCAGAGCGAAATAGCCACCAATCTTACCGTCCCAGGGTTTGCGACACTCATACAGCATGTCCCCGTCCGCCCGTAACTGCCGCACAAGCCGCGCCTCGGCATCGGTTGGGAAAGCCGCCTTCAGCAGCTTTTCGACTTCATCGAAGTGTTCTTCCTTAACGCTATTCGAAGTATCCGGCCCAACAACCATCCCAAACCTCCCGCGTTCACCTTTGCACAAATACTCCCGCCGGAGACAGGCCCGCAAGGCGGGCCTTCTTGACCCTGCCCAAAACGAAAAGGGGCCGCCCGAAGGCAGCCCCAAATTCGCATCTCTGAGCGGTGCGGCTTCCGGCAGATTGGCCTTGCAGCCAATCGCCTGTCGCCGCCCGGCAGGTTTTCCTGACGGAAAACCGCGCCGTTTACATCATGCCGCCCATGCCGCCCATGCCGCCCATGTCGGGCATGCCGCCGCCTGCCGCGCCTTCTTTGGCGGGCTTGTCGGCAACCATGGCTTCGGTGGTGATCAGCAGGCCGGCAACCGAGGACGCGTCTTCCAGCGCGGTGCGGGTCACCTTGGCCGGGTCGATCACGCCGAAGGAGAACATGTCGCCATATTCACCGGTCTGCGCGTTGTAGCCGAATGCGCTGTCCGAGGATTCGCGGATCTTGCCGGCAACCACGGCACCGTCGACGCCTGCGTTCTCGGCGATCTGGCGCAGCGGCGCTTCGATGGCCTTGCGGACGATGTTGATGCCTGCGTTCTGGTCGGCGTTGGCGCCTTCCAGGCCTTCCAGGCCTTTGCCGGCCTGCACCAGGGCAACACCGCCGCCGACGATCACGCCTTCCTGCACGGCTGCGCGGGTGGCGTTCAGCGCATCGTCCACACGGTCCTTGCGCTCTTTCACTTCCACTTCGGTCATGCCGCCGACGCGGATCACGGCCACGCCGCCTGCCAGTTTGGCAACGCGTTCCTGCAGCTTCTCGCGGTCGTAGTCAGAGGTGGTCTCTTCGATCTGGGTGCGGATCTGGGCAACACGTGCTTCGATCTCGGCCTTCTCGCCAGCGCCGTCGACGATGGTGGTTTCGTCTTTGGTGATGGAGACCTTCTTGGCGGTGCCCAGCATGTCCATGGTGACGGACTCGAGCTTCATGCCCAGATCCTCGGAGATCACCTGGCCGCCGGTCAGGATCGCGATGTCCTGCAGCATGGCCTTGCGGCGGTCGCCGAAGCCCGGTGCTTTGACGGCTGCGATTTTCAGGCCGCCGCGCAGCTTGTTGACAACCAGGGTTGCCAGCGCTTCGCCTTCGACGTCCTCAGCAATGATCAGCAGCGGCTTCTGCGACTGGATCACCTGCTCCAGCAGCGGCACCATCGGCTGCAGCGAAGACAGTTTCTTCTCGTGCAGCAGGATCATGCAGTCTTCCAGATCCGCGACCATTTTGTCGGGGTTGGTGACGAAGTAGGGCGACAGGTAGCCGCGGTCGAACTGCATGCCCTCGACCACGTCGGTCTCGGTTTCCATGCCTTTGTTCTCTTCGACGGTGATGACGCCTTCGTTGCCGACCTTCTGCATCGCGTCGGCGATCTGGCGGCCGATTTCAGCTTCGCCGTTGGCGGAGATGGTGCCAACCTGCGCAACCTCGTCGGAGTCTTTCACTTCGCGGGCCATGTCCTTGATGCCCTGCACGACTTTGGCGGTTGCCAGGTCGATGCCGCGCTTCAGGTCCATCGGGTTCAGGCCGGCTGCAACCTGCTTCAGGCCTTCTTTGACGATCGCCTGGGCCAGAACGGTTGCGGTGGTGGTCCCGTCGCCGGCTTCGTCGTTGGTGCGGGAAGCAACTTCCTTCACCATCTGGGCGCCCATGTTCTCGAACTTGTCTTCCAGTTCGATTTCCTTCGCCACGGACACGCCGTCCTTGGTGATGCGCGGTGCGCCGAAGGATTTGTCCAGAACCACGTTGCGGCCTTTGGGGCCCAGGGTCACTTTCACGGCGTCAGCCAGAATGTTGACGCCTTTCAGCATGCGGTTGCGGGCATCGGTGTCGAATTTGACGTCCTTAGCAGCCATTTTTCACTCTCCTAGAGAAATTCTGTGTGTATCAGCGATAGTGGGATCAGAGCAGGCCCGCGGGCTTACTCGATGATGCCCATGATGTCGCTTTCCTTCATCATCAGCAGCTCTTCACCGTCGACGGTGATCTCGGTGCCGGACCATTTGCCGAACATGATGCGGTCGCCAGCGGACACTGCCATCTCGATCAGCTCGCCGCTGTCCTTGCGGGCGCCTGCGCCGCATGCAACAACAACGCCTTCGCTCGGCTTTTCCTTGGCGGAATCGGGGATGATCAGGCCGCCCGCGGTTTTTTCTTCGCTTTCGGTGCGGCGCACCAGCACACGGTCATGCAGCGGTTTCAATGCCATCTTTGCAGCTCCTTGAAAGGCTCAAAGGTTGTTATCTGTTGGACCTCCGCCTCCCCGGCGGGGCCGTTATCACTCACGAGGGGTGAGTGCTAACGAGGGGAAGCTAGGAATGCCCCCGCATGTTGTCAACACGGAATCAGCAAAAATAATGAGGGCGCCGGAGCGCCCCCTGTCCTGCTTCGGATTTCCGCTTATGCAGCCTTGTCTTTCAGGTGCGGAAAGCTGTCCTTGAAGCGGCCGAATTTATGCGCGCCGCAGGTCACCGGCTCATAGCGCGCAGGGTTATCCGCACTGACGCAGCTGTCCAGCGGCTGGAATACGGCGTCCGCATCGGCGTCAATGAAGAACGGAATCGAATAACGCTCCCGGCCCGAGGCATTCACCACCCGGTGCAGGTTGGCAAGATACAGATCATTGGTCAGCCGCTGGATCAGGTCGCCAATATTGATGACAAATGACCCGGCAATCGGCGGCCCCTCGACCCACTGGCCGTCGCGGTTCATCACCTGCAAGCCGCCCACATCATCCTGCGCCAGGATGGTCAGGCTGCCGTAATCCGTATGGGCGCCGATCCCCATTACACTCTCGTCGATCTGCCCTTCCTGCGGCGGGTAGTGCAGTAGCCGCTGGATGGTGATCGGGTTCTGCATCTTAGACGCAAAGAAATCCGCCTCCAGATCCAGGCTGACCGCAATCGCCCGCATCAGCCGCTGCGCCAGCCCCTTCATCTCCTGATGATAGCCATAGACCGCGCGTTCAAATTCCGGCCGCGCCGCGGGCCACAGGTTGGGGCCAAAGAACGGCGCGTCCCCGGCCGGGCCTTCCGGCCCGATGTCGAAACATTCCTTCAGATCCTTGGTCTTCTTGGGGTCGGTGTTCTCGCCGAAAATCTCGATATAGCCGCGCAGGGCCAGGCCGGATTTCGAGATATGCAGGTCCATCTTGTCCTGCAGCGGCAGGTCAAAGAACGCCCGGGTTTCATCAAAGGCGCCGTTCACAACCGCCTCCGGCACCCCGTGGTTCTTCACATAGAAGAAGCCGACGTTGGTCAGCGCCCAGCGGATTTCCTTGGCGACCTCAAACAGGCTGCCGCCCGTGTTCAGCGCGCTGATGTCGATCACCGGGATCTTGTCGAAAGAGACCCGCTGCGCCCGCAGCCGGTCCTGAAGCCGGTCAATGTCCTGATCTGCCATTGCTCTCTCCCCTTGTGCAAAGCTGGGGCAGTCATCGGCTGACAGGGCCCCGCGCTCAACAGGGAAAAAATGCAACTGACATGAATCTGATTAACTCAAGTGGCGACAATTTCCCGCAAAATAGGGGCTGTACACAACTGAACGCATTAGCCCGCAACAGCACAAAGCCGCCACATCACTTCCCCTCCCAGCTCTCCGCCCAATGCACCAGCCCTTCACGGCCCGCATCGGTCAGCTGGTAGATGCCGGTCGCCACCCGTTCGAACCAGCCATAGTGGTTGCTGGCCATCAGCCGGGTGGCCCGCGCCACGCCGGTGGCCTTGGCGACCTCCGCCCCCTTGCAAGCGCCCGCCCCGGCCAGATGCGCGGCGCAGGCCAGCGCGTCCTGGCGGTAGGCGGTGACAATGCCATGCCGGGTGGCGCCGCCCGCGTTGGGGTCGCCGCGCAAGGCCTGGAATTCGCGCAACAACCGCGCCTGCTTTTTCTTCGACTTGCGGGGCGCATAAGGGCCGGGATCGCAATGCACCTCTGCCCGCCCGTCCGCCAGCACCGTGATCAGCCCCAGCCCCAGCCGCCGGCACATCGCCAGATTGTCCTTCATCATCCGCCGCGCCTGCCGCCCGCCGGGCCTTGGCACCGCGATATAGACATGGTCGGTGATGGCCAGCCGGGCGATGGCCTGGTGGAACAGCGACAGCGAAAACTTCAGCTTCAGCTCGACAATCACCGGCGGCTCAGCGCCGCGCACAGCCACCACATCGGCCGCGCCCACCTCACCCTTGACGGCATAGCCCTGGGCCTCCAGCAGCGCCTTCACCGGCGCATAAAGCTGATCCTCGCGTTCCATGCCCCATGACTGGCAGGAAGCGCGCGGCTTGGCAATCCGCCGCCCGGTTTTACGGGGCAACGCAGGGTTTTACATTGCCGCCGCCCCTGCCCCGCCCTAGGCTCTTAAGTTCAGGCCAAAAGTTCGGAAACCCCGGGGAAAGGGCGCGTGATGAAACGGATTGCACTGGCACTTGCGCTGATGCTGCAGGCCACCGCCGGTTTTGCCGCCTGCCGCGGCATCGACTACCGCGACCACCTGCCGCCCGCGACCCAGGCGCAGCTCGACCGCGAAATGGCCGCAACCCCGTTTTCCCAAGGCAACCACTGGGTCGCCACCAAGGGCCGCCGCACCATCCATGTGATCGGCACCATGCATGGCGGCGACGCCCGCATGGCCAAGGTGATGCGCACCCTGCGCCCGGCGCTGGCCTCGGCGCAGGCGATTTACCTGGAAACCTCCGATCAGGACATGGAGCGGCTGGACCGGATGCCGCCCGCGATGGCGCGCAGCTTCCTGCTGCCGCAGGGCCGCGAGCTGCGCCAGCTGCTGGCCCCCGATGCCTGGCAGCGCTTCAAGCTGACCGCCCAGGTCACCGGCGCCAATCTGGAAACCATGAACCGGATGCAGCCCTGGGCAATCTCGATGTTCCTGGTGCAAAGCGGCTGCCGCCCCTACGGCTTTGGCCTGCGCCGCGGGCTGGACGACCGGATCGCCGATTTCGCCGCCCGCAAGCGGATCCCGCTGGGTGCCCTGGAAACCCCGGAGCAGGCGCTGGCGGCCATCTCCGGAATGCCGCTGCGTGACCAGGCCCGGATGCTGGAGCTGGAGCTGCAGCTGATCCAGTCCGACAAGCCAGAGGACGCCACCCCGGTTGAGGCCTATTTCGACCAGAGTGTCTGGACCTCCTTCGTGCTCGCCCCCTGGATCAGCGCCCAGTACAGCAGTTTCACCCATGCCGAGACCACGCGGCTTTGGGACCAGTACAACCGCCGCCTGCTGGACCAGCGCAACATCCGCTGGATGAAGGTGATCGGCGCCGCCCGGCAGGAGCGCTTTGTGATTGCCGTCGGCGCCGCCCATCTGCCAGGCAAAAACGGCCTCTTGAACCTGCTCAAGGCACAGGGCTTCAGCCTGGCCCGCGCCCCGTGGTAGGCTGCGGCAAACCTGCCATTCAATTCACGTTTCAGGACATTTCTTCATGCGTTTCATTCTCGCCTTTGTCTTCCTGCTGCTGCCTGCTTCGCTCTGGGCCGCCTGCTCCGGCACTGACCAGCGGCTGGCGCTGAGCGCCAGCGACCGCGCCGCCATTGACGCCGAGGTCGCCGCCGCCCCCTTTGCCGAAGGCAACCACTGGATTGCACGGCGCGGCAGCCGCACCCTGCATGTGATCGGCACCATGCACATCAACGACCCGCGGCTGGACTCGGTGACCGCTGCCTTGAAGCCTGTGATTGCCGAGGCCGACCTGCTGCTGCTGGAGGGCACCAAGCGCGAAGAGGCGGAGCTGATGGCCGCCATCGGCCGCGACCCGTCGCTGACCCTGATCACCGAAGGCCCCAGCCTGATCGACCGGCTGCCGCCTGCCGAATGGGACAACCTGGCGGCCAAGGCCCGCGCCAATGGCGTCGCCCCCTGGATGGCCGCTAAGATGCGGCCCTGGTTCCTGGCCGTCTCGATGGCGGTGCCGCCCTGCCTGCGCACGTCACCCGAACGGACCCGCGGCCTCGACAAACGGCTGGAGCAGGCCGCCGATGAAGCCGGCACCGAAACCCGCGCGCTGGAAAGCCCGATGACCCTGTTTGAGGTCTTCAACAGCGAGCCGCTGGAGGAGCAGGTCCGCCAATTGCGGGCTTATCTAACCCTGCTGGGCGGTGAACAGGACGCCATTTTCACCATGATCGAAAGCTATTTCGACGAGCAGGCGCTGACCTATTTCACCATCTATGAGCGCGACTTCCTGCAATCCGACGCGCTGCCGCCTGAGGAAACCCGCCGGATCTGGCAGGAGTCGATGGAGGCGATGCTGGACAACCGCAACCGCGCCTGGATCCCGGTGATCGAGGCGGCGGAGGGCGACCTGATCGTGGTCGCCGCCGGCGCGCTGCACCTGCCTGGTGAGACCGGCGTTCTGAACCTCTTGCAGCAGGCAGGCTACACGCTGGAGCGCGCGCCATTCTGAGGCCGCGCCTCAAGACACTGTTTTACAAAGACATCTGCACATGGCCAAAATCCCCTTCTCCGATCCGATCTGGGCCCGGCTGTACGGGCCCTACGGCAACCAGTCCGGGCCGCAGCAGTTGCAGGCGCTGGCAGCCGGCTGGGACCAGGACGCCGCAAATGCGCTCTATTGGGATCAGCTGCACCATCAGGAAACCCTCTATCCGCTGACCTACGCCGCCCTGCCGTGGCTGTGGGATCTGGCCCCTAGAACCCTCGATAACCTCTACTTTTTCTCGCATACTGTCAGCTGCGCGCTGTCAAACAGCGATGACTGGGAGGACGCGCCGAACCCGCAGCGGCGGCTGACCGGCCTGTCTCTGGATGCCAGCCGGCACGCGCAAGACTGGCTGACTGCTGCGGAGCATCTGAGCCCTGAAGACATGGGCCTGCTCGCCAGTCTGGAACGCTGGTTCCTGGCAGCCGCGCCAAACATCGCAGAGGCTGCCCTGGCGGGCCTTGATGCCGCGAACACCCTTTCGGAAATTGCGGTTCTATGCAGCGCCCATTGCAGCCTCAGCGGCTGCTATCCGGCCTTTACGGCGCTGGAAATGATGGCAGAAAAGGAACCGGATGAGTTCCTTCTGGAGGAGCTTGGCGCGCTGGATCAGCGCAACCGCCAGATGCTGCTGACGCTGGCCGGGCGGATGCAGGACCGCCACCCGGACCACGCCCGGAACGTCAGGGCGTTTGCCCGGCATCCCGGCCACGGGGAAGCCCTGGCGGAGCGGGATCCAGGAACGGCGGACATGTTCGCCTGAGCCTTCCTTCAGGCACAACGCCGCATTGCAGCAGCTGCGGGGTGACAAGCTTGCGCGCCAGCCCTATAAGGCGCGCAAATCCCGCCTTTGCGACTCTTTCGACGAACAGGACAGCCCCATGACCATCCAAGTTTTCGGCCACAAATCCCCCGACACCGATTCCACCGGCTCCCCCATTGTCTGGGCCTGGTACCTGAACGAGGTGAAAGGCGTGGCCGCCGCGCCCAAGCTGCTGGGCGTGCCGAACACCGAAGCCGCCTTCATGCTGCAGCGCTGGGGCCTGGAAAAGCCGGAAATCATCGCCGATGTGGCTGACGACGCGGCGGTTGTCATCGTCGACACCAACAACCCGGCAGAGCTGCCCGCCAACATCAACGGCGCCGACGTGCAGGCGATCATCGACCACCACAAGCTGGTCGGCGGCCTGGAAACCAAAGGCCCGATCGACATCACCATCCGCCCGCTGGCCTGCACCGCCACCATCATGCACGACCTGATGGGCGACGATGCCGCCAAGATGCCGGAAGCCGTCAAGGGCGCAGCGCTGACCTGCATCCTGTCCGACACGCTGGAGTTCCGCTCCCCCACCACCACCGCGCATGACAAGGCCGTGGCCGAGAAGCTGGCGGGTGAGCTGGGCATCAACATCTCCGAATATGCCGCCGAGATGTTTGCCGCAAAATCCGACGTCTCCTCCTTCTCCGATGCGGAGCTGATCCGCATGGACTCGAAGGAATACGAGGTCGACGGCACCAAGTTCCGCGTCTCCGTTCTGGAAACCACCGCGCCGGGCGTGGTGCTGGACCGCAAGGCCTCGCTGATGAACACGATGACCTCTGTCGCGGCCGAGGACGGCGTTGATCAGGTGCTGCTGTTCGTGGTCGACATCCTGAACGAAGAAGCCACCCTGCTGGTGCCGAACGACCTGGTGAAAACCGTTGCCGCCAAGTCCTTTGGCGCCGATGCGGCCGGTGACACCGTGGTGCTGCCGGGCATCATGTCCCGCAAGAAGCAGATCATTCCGAACCTCAAGGTCTGATCCGCCTTCTGGCCAAGCTTAAAAAAGGGCGCCCGCGGGGCGCCTTTTTCGTTTGTGCCGGCGTTTTAGGCGTGCCGTCAGTCCAGCCCGAACACCGTCATCCATTCGCTGCCCGCCGGGCGGAAGCCGGCGTAATCCGCCAGCATCCGCGTCACCGCAGGCATATGCGCGGCGCCATAGACGATAGCGATGGAAAGCGGCTGATCCCGGTCCAGCACATCCGCCAGCTTTTCGCAAAGGCGCGTGTCGCGCTGATGCAGCAACACGCCGCGCAGCAGGGCTTCTTCGGTATCCCAGGACAGGCTGCTTTCGCGCGTGCTGAGGTCATCCACATTGCGCCCGCGCGACAGGCTGTCCCGGGTGGCGAAACAGCGCCGGCGCAGCCCGATCCAAGGCGCATAGACGAAGCAGAGTGCACGCATGGCAAGCGGCAGCGTCTTCCAGGCTGCCTCGAACTCCGCCTGGGTGACGTCGGCGTGAATGCGTTCTGCCCGGCCCGCTCCGGCCGGCAGTTTGGGCTGCGTCACCAGCCCCAGGCGGTTGCCGTGCAGCCAGCGGTAAGACCGGGTCAAATTCTGTCCGACCGGCGATTTCACACCCTCGAACAGCAGAACATCGTGGTCCAGCGCGTCGCGGTAGACCGCGTCATAGAACCCGGCCTCGCCGATATGCAGCATCGGGAACAGGGTCACCTCTGCCGGGTGTGCGGCGCTTTTGAAAACATGGCGGGCGGACCTCAGCCCCATGAAAGACCGTTCAATAAATTGCATCAAGCGCCTGAAAAAATTGAAGTTCAGGGCGCAGGCTACACCAGAGGCTGTGAATGCGGAAGGCCCGGCCTCCTTACGGAGGCCGGGCTCTTACTCACGCCAGGTTATTCCAGCGGCTTGCCTCAGGCGGAGCGGGCAGCCGGTTCGCTTTCTTTGCCGGACCAGGTTGCGCCTTCATCGCCGAAGTCCTCCCAGCGGTCTTCTTCCAGGCTTGCCGCCATGGCCTCTTCATAGACCGTCTCCGTGTCCAGCTGCTGCTTGCCCATGTCTGCCGGCCCGGGCTTCACCTGCGTGTCCAGCGCATCCGGCCGGGCGCGGTCGAGCAGCACGAACTGGCCGACCATGCGGTTCAGCTCCACGGTTTCGCCGCTCATGGCGCGGATGGCTGAGCCGGTGTCCTCCACCATCGAGGCGTTCTGCTGGGTCACCGTGTCCAGCTGGGCGACACCGATATTGATCTCGTTCAACCCCTGCGCCTGTTCTGCCGACTGGCGCGATATGCCGGCCACAAGTTCGGTGATGCGGCTGACCTGGGTGACCACGGTCTCCAGCGCCTTGCCGGCGCCATCCACCTTATGGACGCCGTCCTGCACATGGCCGGAGCTGGCGCTGATAAGCGTCTTGATCTCCATCGCCGCGTCAGAGGAGCGCTGCGCCAGCGCCCTGACCTCGGACGCAACCACTGCAAAGCCGCGCCCGACCTCGCCCGCGCGGGCGGCCTCGACGCCGGCATTCAGCGCCAACAGGTTGGTCTGAAAGGCGATATCGTCGATGACGCCGATGATCTGGCTGATCTGGTTGGAGGAATTCTCGATCTCGTTCATCGCCGCAATCGCGCCCTCGACCACTTCGCCGCTGCGCTCCACATCGGCGCGGGCGGCCTCAACCGCGCCCTGCACCTCTTGCGCGTTCTGGGCCGAGGAATTGACGCTGGCCGTCATCTGCTCCAGCGCCGCGGCGGTCTGCTCCAGTGTCGCCGCCTGGCTTTCGGTGCGCTGCGACAGATCCTCTGCCGCGGTGCGGATGCCATCCGCCTGGCTGTTCAGCCGCCCGCCGGCCTGCACCACCTTGGACAGCAGCTCATTCAGCTTGTCGACGGTCTCATTGTAATTCACCCGCAGCGGATCGTAATCGGCCCCGAATTGTTCAGCAATCTGGTCGCTGAAGTCACCCTCTGCCAGATGCTGCAGCGCCTGGCGCAAGCGCTCGATCACTGCCTCGCCTTCCTGGCGCAGCTTGTTCTGCTCCTCCAGCGCCTTGACCACCCGGCCAGAGACCGCATCAATGTCCTTGGCAATCTCGCCGAAATCATCCGCTCGCATCCGGTCCGCAACCTTGAGGCTGAAGTCGCCCTCTGCCACCTCGCGCAGGGCGGCGCGCATCCGTTCGATCGGCCGGGTGATGGTCAGCGTCACCTTGCGGGAATTGCGGGCCATGATGACCGTTGCAACCGCCGAAATACCCAGCACCAGATAGAGCAGGTTATAATTATACTGGCGTGCTTCAATCGCGGTTGCGGACGCCGATGTTTTGATCGCCTTACCCAACTTGGACAGTTTTTCGGAGATATTGGCGGAATAGGACTGGAAGGCCGGCAGCGCGTCGGCACCGTCCTGCGTATTGGTGAAGGCCAGCGCCGCAACCTCCGCGCCGGTGTTGTTGAAACCGTCGACCAGAGGCAGCAGCGAGGCCACCATGCCGCGGATATGCTCCGGCAGTTCCAGCGCGTGCAGGGCGTCCATCTCGGACCGGAACTTCTGCGCTTCTTCCCCGATCGCGGCCTGAAGCTGTGCCTTGCGGTCCTCAGCCCCGTCCTGTCCCAGCACCACCGCCGAGACCACTGCCGCGTTGATATGGCTGTGGGCGATGTCCGCCGTCAGCTCATGCCGGACCGCCTGGGTCACGTTGATCTGCCGTTCAAGGTTCAGCTCGCTCTGCCACAGGCTGAAGAGCGACACCGCGGCCAGGATCAGAACCGAGGACATTGCAATGACACCAGACAGCAGCAGGCGGCGTTTAAGGGACATCGTGCGAAAAATGGACGGACTGCGAAACATGACAAGATCACCACAAGGTTGTTTTGCGTCAGAGAAAATCACCCGAGTTAATTTTTTGAAAAATCTGCAGGGCTGATGCAGCTTTTTAACGGTAGCTGAACGGAACGGCGGCAACTCCGGGGCGCGCGGGCCACTGGCCTTCTGCGGCCGTCTCTGCCATAGCTGGCGGCAAAGACCCCACGCGCGAAGGCCCGGACATGACCCAGATCATCAATTCCCTTTCCGAAGTTTCCAGCCGCTACAAGGCGCTGTTCGTGGACCTTTGGGGCTGTGTGCACAACGGCATCACCGCCTTTCCCGATGCGGTGGCGGCGCTGCAGGCCTACCGCGCGGCGGGCGGCATCGTGGTGCTGGTGACAAACTCGCCGAAACCGCGCGCAGGCGTGGCGGCGCAGCTGGGCCAGTTCAACGTGCCGGATGATGCCTATGACACGATCTCCACCTCCGGCGACAGCGCACGGGCGGCGATGTTCACCGGTGCCGTGGGCAACAAGGTCTACTTCATGGGTGAGTGGGAGCGCGATGCGGGCTTTTTCGAGCCGCTGCACGTGATCCATGACCCGGTGGAGATCACCCGGGTGCCGCTGAAGGAGGCCGAGGGCATCGTCTGCTGCGGGCCTTTCGACACCATGGCGGATCCGGAGGTGAACCGGGCCGATTTCCTCTATGCCAAGCAGATGGGGATGAAACTCTTGTGCGCCAACCCTGACATCATCGTCGACCGCGGCGAGAAACGGGAATGGTGCGCGGGGGCGCTGGCCAAGCTGTATACCGAGATGGGCGGCGAGAGCCTGTATTTCGGCAAACCGCACCCGCCGATCTATGACCTGGCCCGGCTGCGGCTGCAGGAGGTGGCGCCTGGGATTGCCGATTCCGAGGTCCTGGCGATCGGCGACGGGCCGCATACGGATATTGCCGGCGCCATGGGCGAAGGCATCGATTCCCTGTTCATCACCGGCGGGCTTGCAGCCAGAGAGACAAAGACATCAGTCCAGCCGGACCCGGAGGCACTGGAAGCCTATCTGGCGCAGGAGCAGTCCGCACCCAGCTATGCCATTGGTTTCCTGCGGTAAATACAGCGGCCGGCACCCCTTCCAGCTTACTATGCCTTGCAACCCCGCCCGCTTTGGGCGGGGTTTTCTTTTGTCAGAAACTTCTTGATTTTCTGCAGTTGCAAAGTAATAAAGTTGCGCAAGGCGTCACGCTGGCGCGCAAAAGTTACAACGCCAAACGGTCAAGCAGCACGATCAGGACCGGGCGAACGGAGGATGAAATGTTGGACAACATGCCGCGCGGAACCATCTGCATCGAGGACATCGAGATGGGCATGGTGCGTTACCTGCGCAAAGTCATCACCGATGAGGACATCGAGAAGTTCGCCCAGGTGTCAACCGACCGCAATCCGGTGCATCTGGATGACGATTACGCCCAGGACACCATTTTCGAGGGCCGGATCGCGCACGGGATGCTCACCGCCGGGCTGATTTCAGCCGTCATTGGCGAGCAGCTGCCGGGCCACGGCACCATCTACATGAGCCAGTCGCTGAAGTTCCTGGCGCCGGTGCGCCCGGGCGACCTGGTGCTGGCGGAGGTCGAGGTCACCGACATCGTGATCGACAAGCGCCGGGTCAAGCTGGACTGCCGCTGCATCGTGGATGGCAAGAAGGTGCTGGTGGGCGAGGCCATGGTGATGGCGCCATCGCGCAAGTTCGACTGAGGCAGAGGCCGAGCCCGGACAGGGGGCGTTGCCCCCTCGCGCCTTTGGCGCTCA
Source organism: Leisingera sp. ANG1 (assembly GCF_000203975.2). GTDB lineage: Bacteria > Pseudomonadota > Alphaproteobacteria > Rhodobacterales > Rhodobacteraceae > Leisingera. Next base: position 147,271 of record NZ_AFCF02000005.1, read on the forward strand.
CCCCCTGGGTATTTCGGACCAGAAAGAAGCGCAGGCGCGGTGTGCGCGGTGCGCGCAGCAGTTTCAGCCGCCGGGGGCCTCTGCCCTTGGCGGTTTTCTCTTGCCGTGCCTGTTGTTTCTTTCGTTCCGTTCGGGTGTTGCGCTGTGTCCCAGTTAAGGGGGCGGCGCCGCCGGGTGGAGGTGGACAGACCCCGCCGGGGGCCTGCTCGGACAGGATATCCTGGACGACCCCCTTTTTATCAGGGCCGGTCTCCGGGGTGTCGCGCAGGCAGCCCAAAGATGCCTGCGCCTCGTATCATGGCCCATGCGCGGAGCCATGGCGGGGGATCGCGATCTTTTGGGAGTGTGGCAGAAGGGCGTGAGGATTGCGTGAAGGGAGCGTACGGTGGGGGCGCAACGCCTGCCACTTTGCAGTCCCTATCGCCTTGCACCTGTTTCGCCACCAGTTACTGTGCACCGCATTCAGCCAATTCAATGGAAAGAAGTATGTTTAAAGTTCTGGTAGCCGCCACGGCCATGGTTGTTCTTGCAACGGCCAGCCAAGCGAAACCCAAGCAGGTTGCGAAGCACAGCAATTGGAGCGTGCTCTGTGATAGGAAAACCGGAGAATGCTCTGCTACTCAGAAACTGCGTGCAGCTGGTAAGGATACCATCGAGATCAGCGGCTTTCCCGTTCAGGCAGGCGAAGCCGCGGCGGGGCTCGAAATCACGGTGCCGGGAAACGCTCTTTTGAAACCTGGGATTACAATATCAATAGATGGCGGCACTCTGCTGGGCTATGATTATACCGTGTGCCAGAAATCGCGGTGCCTCATTCAGCTGGGGCTGACAAAGAAGACCCTTAAGAAGTACTTGAGCGGCAAAACAGGCGAAATTCATTACTACTTGTTCGATGACCCCTATGTGCACCGGACGGCACGGTTTTCCTTGTCCGGTTTTTCAGCCGCGTTTGCAGACGTCGAACACCGGGCCGGACCGCGCAGGGTTCACAGTCATTGACGGCTCGGGATTACCCGCAGAGCCAGGCATTGAGCTACGGTTTCCCAACAAACAGACTATGCCCGGAGCAAGGCACGCGCTGCTGCCCTTCGGGCAGGTCATGCCCTGTTGCCCTCCCGCTCTGCCACTGGCCGCTTGAACCGCCGCGCGGGTGCAGATAGGCATGCGCCATGCGTATCGTCAGAGATTATGAATTCGTCGAAGACCAGGACCGGGGCGCCACTGTTGCCATCGGCAATTTCGACGGCGTGCACCTGGGCCATCAGTCGGTGATCGAGCTGGCCCGCAAGGCCGCCCCCGGGGCGCCCTTGGGGGTGATGACGTTTGAACCGCACCCGCGCGAGTACTTTGCGCCGGATGCGCCGCCCTTCCGGCTGATGCGGGCCGAGACCCGTGCCCACCGGCTGGAGAAGCTGGGGGTGGAGCGGCTGTATGAGCTGAACTTCAACACCGCCCTGTCGAGCCTGACACCGGAGGAGTTTGCCCGCGACGTGATCTTTGAAGGGCTGGGGCTGGCGCATGTGGTCGTCGGCGCCGATTTCTGTTTCGGCAAGGGCCGCGCGGGCGATGCCGGGGACCTGCAGCACTTTGGCGCACAGTACGGTTTTGGCGTCACCATTGCGCCCCTGATGGAATATTCCGAGCACGCGGTGTCCTCCACCGCGATCCGCAATGCATTGAGCGAGGGCCGCCCGGCGGATGCCAAGGAGATGCTGGGCCACTGGCACCGCATCGAAGGCACCGTGATCGGCGGCGAGCAGCGCGGGCGGGAGCTGGGGTTTCCCACCGCCAACATGTCGATCGACGGGCTGCATCAGCCGTGCTTTGGCGTCTATGCGGTGCTGGTCGATGTTTTGGACGGGCCGCATAAGGGCAGCTACCACGGCGCTGCCTCTGTCGGGGTGCGGCCGATGTTCGGCGGCGTGGTCCCGAATATCGAGACCTTCGTGTTCGACTTCTCCGGCGACCTGTACGGCGCGACGCTGTCGGTGGGGCTGGTGGCTTTCCTGCGGCCGGAGATGAAGTTTGACGGGCTGGACGCGCTGATCGCGCAGATGGACGCGGATTGCGCCGAGGCGCGTGACATACTGGCGGCGCTATGAAACCTGCAAAAGACGTGATCGACCGCTCCGGCCTTGGCCAGCGCTTCTGGGAGAAGAAGCCGCTGGATAAGATGACCCAGAAGGAATGGGAAGCGCTGTGCGACGGCTGCGGCAAATGCTGCCTGAACAAGCTGGAGGATGAGGAGACCGGCGAGGTTGCCCTCACGCGGGTCGCTTGCCGTCTGCTGGATGACAGCACTTGCCGCTGCGCCCAGTATCCGATCCGGCACCAGTTCATCCCCGAGTGCATCGTGCTGAAGCCGGACAATCTGGACACCCACGCCTATTGGATGCCGCAGACCTGCGCCTACCGCCTCTTATGGCAGGGCAAGCCGCTGCCGGAATGGCACCCGCTGCTGACCGGCACCCCCGAGAGCGTGCATCAGGCGGGTGTTTCGGTGCGCGGCTGGACGGTGTCGGAGTTTGAGATTGCCGAGGATGAGTGGGAAGACCACATCATCGACGAGCCGACCGGCTGAGCCTGCGGCGCTGCGGGACTGTTAAACAGAAATACAATTTCAGGTTGCAATACGCGCCGCCCCGCCGCCATGATGGGGGAATCCAAGCGGGTTTCCCACAAGGAGGGCAGCAAATGCCATTCGAGCACGGCACCTATTTCAGCGAGAAAGAAGCCTATAAGGCCAAGGCGTTCCTTTCGACCCTGGGGCTGAGCGGCAAGCAGGCCGCGGAGATCCAGGCCTGGCATCAGTATCACCTGGGCAAGCAGCTGACGGTCTGGGCCACGGTCGGGACTTTTGCCGGCATCGGGCTGGGGCTGCTGTTTGCGCGGATGTTCTGAACCCGCCGGGCCGGGGCGGCTTGGCATCGGCGCCGGAACTGCCTACTGCTAGGCAATACCTCTAGCAGATCAAGGGACTTCGCTGATGCATTTCGCCTCCGACAACTCCGGCCCGGTGCCGCAGCAGATCCTCGACGCGCTGGCGCGGGCCAACCAGGGCTATGCCATGGGCTATGGCTCTGACGCTGAGATGGCAGAGGTGACGGAGCGGATCCGGGAGATTTTCGAGGCACCTGAGGCGGCGGTCTATCTGGTGGCCACCGGCACCGCGGCCAATGTGCTGGCGCTGTCCACCCTGGCGCAGCCCTGGCAGACGGTGTTCTGCACCAAGCCCGCCCATATCAACATGGATGAATGCAACGCGCCGGAGTTTTACAGCGGAGGCGCCAAGCTGACGCTGGTGACGGAGGCGGACAAGATGACCTCCGAAGGGCTGCGCGCCGCCATCGAGGGTGAGGAGACCCGCGGCGTGCACGGGCCGCAGCGGGGGCCGGTGTCGCTGACGCAGGTCACTGAGTTCGGCACCGTCTACAGCCTGCAGGAGCTGCAGGCGGTCTGCGGTGCAGCCAAGGAATACGGGCTGCCGGTGCATATGGATGGCGCCCGGTTTACCAATGCGCTGGTGTCGCTGGGCTGCACGCCTGCGGAGATGACCTGGAAGGCGGGCGTGGATGCGGTGTCCTTCGGCGGCACCAAGAACGGCTGCATGGGGGTAGAGGCGGTGATCTTCTTTGATCCCCGCCACGCGCAGGAGTTCGAGTACCGGCGCAAGCGCGGTGCGCATCTGTTTTCCAAGCACCGTTACCTGTCGGCGCAGATGCTGGCCTATCTGAGCGACGATCTGTGGCTGGAGAACGCCCGCGCCGCCAATGCCAAGACCGCGCTGCTGGCCGAGGGACTGAAGGCAGCGGGCGCGCATTTCACCCACCCGGCGCAGGCCAATATGATCTTTGCCGCCCTGCCCCGCCGCAAGCATCAGGAGCTGTTCGCCGCCGGCGCCATTTATCACCTTTGGGACGGGCTGCTGCAGGGGCCGGAGAACGAGATGGTCACCGCCCGGTTTGTCTGCGACTGGTCGGTGCCGGAGGAGGACATCCGGGCGTTCCTGTCGCTGCTCTGACCGCAAGCAGGGCTGCGGTCAGCGCTTGCCCTGCGCCCAGAGGAGCGCGTCCTCCAGCCGGTCGTCACCCCAGAACACCTCCCCCGCCACGACAAAGCTGGGGGCGCCGAAGATACCCAGCGCCATCGCCTCCTCCGTTGCATCCGCCAGCATCTTGACGGTCTTTTCCGACACCGCCTCAGCCAGCACCCTGCCCGGGTCCTGGCCCGCGGCCTGGAGGCTAGCGGAGAGGTTCGGGTCCTCGCCCGCGGGCTGGCCGGCTTCGAACCAGCAGCGGTAAGCGGCCTGAGTATAGGCCTCGCCCCAGCCCTCTGCCGCGCCCAGCGCCGCGACCTGATTGGCCAGCACCAGTTCCGGCAGCGGATACGGCGCGGGCAGGCGAACATGGAGGCCGTAGCGCCCGGCGCGGCGTTCGATGTCGCGCCACATATAGGCGGTCTTTTCCGGCTTATCCTTGAACGGGATGTTGTTCTGCACCGTCATCACATGGCGCACGTTGAAGGGGCGCCAGCGGACCGGAATGCCCGCCTGCGCCGCGGCGTCACCGATCCGCATCACTGTTAGGTAGCTGTAGGTGCTGCCGATCGAATACCAGAAATCCAGTCCGGGCATGGGGGCCTCCTGTCAGTCAGTGCTGCGGTAGAGATTAGCAGCGGGGCGCGGTTTATCCACTCTCCCCCTGCCGCCGCCCCTGCTGCCGCGGGCTGTTTTATGGTAGAGTAACGAAAGCAGCGGGTGGCAAGACCCGCGTCCTGGGGCCCTGAGCGAGCAGAATTTGCCAGCAAGGGAGGGGACATTCAAATGACACGATCCACCATTGACGGCGCGGCGCTGGACTATGCCGCGGGCGGCGGGCTGCTGAGCCGCCGGACGCTGCTGGCCTCAGCCGCTGCGGGGACGGCTGCGGGGCTGCTGCAGCCGCGCATGGCGCAGGCAGAGGCGGAAATCCCGGAATGGACCAAGGCCGCAGGCGCAAGGGCGCGCGGTTATGGCGCGCCGGCGGCGGCGGAATCTGCGGTGCAGCGCGCCATCATCGAACCCTGGCAGGACGTGGCGCCGGCCTTCAGCCTGTCGGGCACGCCGCACCACAAGTTGCGCGGCACCATCACCCCCAGCGGGCTGCATTACGAGGTGCATCACGGCGGCCGGCCCGACATCGACCCGGCCCGCCACCATCTGATGATCCACGGGCTGGTGGAACGCCCGCTGCAGTTCGATCTGGACGCGCTGGAGCGCTATCCAATGGTGACGGCGACCCATTTCCTGGAATGCGCCGGCAACAGCCTATTCAACGCGGTGATGCCGGAGCCGATGCAGGCTGGCTGCGACATGCTGCATGGGCTGGTGTCGAACACCGAATGGACGGGCATCCCGATGGCCGTGCTCATGGAGGAAGCCGGGGTGAAGCCCGAGGGCAAATGGGTGGTGGCCGCGGGCGCCGACGGGCCGAGCCTGGCGCGCTCGATCCCGATGGAGAAGGTGATGAGCGACGGGATGCTGGCGCTCTACCAGAACGGCGAGCGGATCCGGCCCGAGCAGGGCTATCCGATGCGGCTGCTGCTGCCCGGGTTCGAGGGCAATATGAACATCAAGTGGCTGACGAGCCTGTGGGTGACGGAGGAGCCAGTGCATACCAAGGATGAATCGGGCGAATATACCGAGATCCTGGCCGATGGCTCCTCGGTCCAGTTCACCTTTGCGATGGGGGTGAAGTCGTTCATCACCCATCCGTCCTCCACCATGACGATGAGCGGGCCGGGATTTTACGAGATTTCCGGGCTGGCCTGGACCGGCGCGGGCAAGGTCGCCAAGGTCGAGGTGTCAGCCGATGGCGGCACCAGCTGGGCCGAGGCGGCGCTGGCCGGGCCGGTGCTGCCGCAGGCGCTGACCCGCTTCAGCCTGCCCTGGCACTGGGACGGATCGCCCCTGGTGCTGATGAGCCGCGCCACCGACGAGACCGGCGCGGTGCAGCCTGCGCGCGCTGACTGGAAGGCGCGCTATCACGCCTCGAATTTCCTGCATTACAACGCCATCCAGCCCTGGCAGGTCACGGCAGAAGGAGCGGTTCAGAATGTCTATCTTTAAACCCGCCACCGCCGCCCTGCTGCTGACTGCTGCCGCCGCCCGTGCCGAAGGGCCGGGGCTGGGGCAGCCGCTGGAGGCCGCGGATATCCCGTTTTATGCCACCTATGTGAAGCCCGATGGCACCGGCCTGCCTGCAGGCAGCGGCACCGCGGCGCAGGGGGCGGAGATCTATGCCGCGAAATGCACCACCTGCCACGGGGAGACCGGCAGCGAAGGCCCGGTGATGCCGCCGGTTGGCCCCAATGATGTCTGGGCCAAGCCCGCAGGCAGCTACTGGCCCTATGCCACCACGCTGTTTGATTACATCCGCCGGGCGATGCCGCTGGAGGCGCCGAAGTCGCTGAGCGATGACGAGACCTATGCGCTGGCGGCCTTCATCCTGGAGCGCAACGGGGTGATTGATGCGGACACCGCGATGACGGCAGAGACCCTGCCCGCAGTGAAGATGCCGAACCACGGCAACTTCACCGACGTCTGGGCCAAGCAGGGCGCGAAACCCTGGTGAGGACGGGCCGGGCTTAGAACTTGCCGTTGTCGTTCTTCCACTCGCTGCGCGGGGGGATGGCCTCGATCGTGTCCCAGTGCTCGGCGATCCGACCGTCCTCGATGCGGTAGAGATCGTAGAAGCTGGTGTGGATGCCGCCCCGCTGCCCCTCGCAGGCGCAGAGGACGAAATTGCCCTCTGCCAGCACCCGGTGGAGGTACTCGTACTGGATTGCGAGCGTGCTGTTTTCTGTGGCTGACAGCGCTTCGCGCAGGGCGGGCAGGCCGTCGGTCAGATCCGGGTTGTGCTGGATGAGGTCTGCACGAACGTAATCCGGCAGCAAGTCCAGCTGCCGCTGGATCAGCACCTGTTCGGTATAGCTGCGGGCCAGGGCGCGGTTCTTTTCGGTCTTGTCCAGGTCCGTGATCTCCGTGGCGCCGTCCTGCATCCCGCGTCCGGAGGGGTTGGGGCCGCGCAGGGTTTGGATGTTGTCCCAGTGCTCCACCGCCTGCCCGTCCTCGAAGCGGAACACTTCGAACGCCGCGCGCAGGGAGGAGAAATCGTATTCGATATGGGCAAAGGCGAAATCGCCATCCTCGAACACCCGTTTGAAGGTGACGCGGGGCGAGGTCTTGGCGAGGCGGGCAAAGAGCACCGCCAGCCCCTCGCTGCCCTCGTGGGTCTGCGGGTTGTGCTGGATGTATTTCGCCTCGTTCACGACGGCGGCAGAGGCCGGGTCGCCGGTCTCCAAGCCTTTGAGGAGGGTTTTCAGCTGGTCTTTCTTCGATGCCATCTGTGCCGTCTCCTCGCTGCGGGCGGTGGTGCCTATCCTGCCCCGTCCATCGCAGTGGTGCAAAGGGTCAGTGCAGGTCCCAGAAGCTGCGCAGCAACGCTGCGGTCTGTGCCGCGTGGGTGATTGGCAGCATGTGGCCCGCGCCCGGCACCGCGGTGTGCGCGGCATCCAGGCGGCGACAGAGACTGCGGGCGATGGCGGGGATCACGGGCGGGCTGGCGGCGCCGGTCAGGATCTGCACCGGCATCGTCACGGGAGCCAGCGCGCCGGGGGCCAGGGTGCCGTTTGCGTCCTCATGCAGCACCGCGCGGCTAGCCATCACCACTGGCATGGCGCGCAGCATTGCCGCACGGGCGGGGGCTGGCAGATCGGGCCATTTCACCTCTCCGGTGCCCCACATGCGGTTGAACAGACGGGTGGTCAGTTCCCGGTCGCCTGCCTCCCATGCGGCCTCAGCCGGCTGGCTGGCCTCCTCCAAAGCGGCAAAGGCGGCGGGGTCCTCGTCGCGCGCGGCGGCAAAAAGCACCGGCTCGATCAGGGTGAGGCTGCGCACCAGATCCGGGCGGGCCATCGCCATCCTGAGCGCCACGGTGGCGCCGAAGGAGTGGCCGACGAGGTCCACGGGAACCGTCAGCAGCGAAAGCCCTGCCTGCATGTTCAGAAGCTGGTAGTTGCCCTGCCCGTCCCAGTCCGGGCTGCGGCCATGGCTGAGCATGTCGAAACCGGTGAGGGTGATTTCCTCTGCCATCTGCTCTGCCACGCCGCGCCAGGCGCCGGAATGGGCCAGAGAGCAATGCACCGCCAGAACAGACCGAGGCCCCTGGCCGAAGCTGCTATGGAACACCTGCGGGGCGCGGCTCATGCAGCTGGCCCTGCACGATGCGGGTTTTGACGAGGGGTTGTAGGGCTGCGCCTGCGTGCCACCAAAAGCTGTTTCTCCCGCTTAGAACTTTGCGCGAGGGTAAGTGCATGATAAGCGGGGTTCAATATCACGAATCTGACACATTGCCATTGCTGCCTGGGGATCACAGCCAATGCCGACCTTGAACGAACCCAAGCTGATTGCTGGGAACGCCAACCTTCCTCTTGCCCAAGCCATTACCCGCCGCATGAGCCTGCACCGCGGTGTCGACCAGGGGCTGGTGGATGCCCGCGTCGAGCGGTTCAACGACGGCGAGATCTTCGTCGAAGTTTATGAGAACGTCCGCGGCGAGGACATGTTCATCATCCAGCCGACCTCTAACCCGGCCAATGACAACCTGATGGAGCTGTTGATCATCGCCGACGCGCTGCGCCGCTCCTCAGCCCAGCGCATCACCGCGGTGATCCCCTACTTCGGCTATGCCCGCCAGGACCGCCGCACCAAGGCGCGCACGCCGATCTCGGCCAAGCTGGTCGCCAACATGCTGACCGGTGCCGGCATCGAGCGGGTCCTGACCATGGACCTGCACGCGGCCCAGATCCAGGGCTTCTTTGATATTCCGGTGGACAACCTTTATGCCTCGCCGATCTTTGCGCTGGACGTGAAGGACCAGTTCAAAGGCCAGATGGATGAGCTGATGGTGGTGTCGCCGGATGTGGGCGGCGTGGCCCGCGCCCGCGAGCTGGCCAAGCGCATCAGCGCGCCGCTGTCGATCGTCGACAAGCGCCGCGAGAAGGCCGGTGAAGTGGCGGAGATGACCGTGATCGGCGACGTGAAGGACAAGATCTGCCTAATCGTCGATGACATGTGCGATACTGCCGGCACCTTGTGCAAGGCGGCGCAAGTGCTGCTGGACAACGGCGCCAAGGAAGTGCACGCCTATATCACCCACGGCGTGATGAGCGGCCCGGCGGTGGAGCGCGTCAGCAATTCGGTGATGAAGTCGCTGGTGCTGACCGACACGATCCAGCCGACCGAGGCGGTGAAGAACGCGCCCAACATCCGCATCGTGCCGACCGCGCCGCTGTTTACTCAGGCGATCCTGAACATCTGGCATGGCACCTCCGTGTCGTCGCTGTTCGAGGACAAGACGCTGGTGCCGATCTACGAGAGCCTTTATTCCAACGGCGGCTGAGGCGGCTGTTAAATCGAATTGGAAAGCCCCGCGGTTGCGGGGCTTTTTGCTTTTCAGGCGCTGGCGCGGCGGCGGCCTGCGTGCAGGGCGGCGGCGGCTGTTGCCGCCACCAGCGCCAGCAGGGCTGCGGCAGCACCGAAAGCGCCGACATATCCCCACTGTGTGATGGCCGGCGTGCTGGCAAAGGGCGACAGGAACTGGCCGCAGAACACCGAAGCCGTGAGGATTGCGCCTGCCGTGCCGCGCCGTCCCGAGGGGGCAAGCGCCAGCGTAATGGCAACAAAACCGGGGGAGACCGTGGCGTAACCGATGCCGACAACCATGGCGCCTGCCAGGGACAGCGCCGCGCTTCCTTGCTGGGCCAGCACCGCAAAGCCCAGCGCCAGCGCGCCGTAGCCGAGCGCAAAGATTGCAGCATGCGGCAAACGGGCTTTGAGCCGGCCGTAGAACAGCGCGGCGATACCGCCGCAAAGCGACAGGAGGCCCAGCCCGGCCCCGGTCATCAGCGCGCTATCGAGGCCTTGGGCGGCAAAGAAGAACGGCAGCTGGGTCGGCATCATGAAAAAGAGGCCATTGGTCAGCATCTGCAGGGCAGAGATGGCAATGACCAGCAGCAGCCAGGCCGGGTGGCCCGGTGCCTCTGCCTGCACTGCCCCGCCGGTGCTGCGCCGGGATTCCGGGGCGTGGCGCCAGACGGTGTAAAGGCACAAGACGGCCAGCCCGTAGATCAGGAACGGCAGCCGCGGTGACAGGGTGGCGGCCAGCCCTGCGGTGCCGATGAAAACCAGCCCGCCGAAGTTGCGGGCCGAAATCTGCAGGCCGGTCAGGGCCTGGCGGCTGGCACCGGTGAAATAGTCGCCGATCAGCGCGGTCTGCGCGGTCATGATCAGCCCGACGGCAATGCCAAGGCCAAAGCGGCTGATGAGCATCAGGTGCAGGTCCGGCAGGTAATACCCCGCGGTGCCGCACAGGAGGAACAGCCAGACCCCCGCCAGCAGCACGGGCCGCCGCCCCTTGCAGTCGGTGAGCCAGCCCGCCAGCGGCGCGGTCAGCATCACCCCGAACGAGGGCACGGTGACCAGAAGGCGTACCAGGAAGCCTGCATCGGGCACCTCCGCAAATTCCTGCTCCAGCCCTGCCAGCGCCGGGCTGATGGTGGCGTTGGCCATCACTGTAAGGCTGGCGGCCATCAGCAGCGCAATGGCCTGGGGATGCCGCCAGAGGCTTTGATTGTTGCTCGTCATCAGGGATTTTCCTTGTTCAATCCGTGCAAGGCTGGCAGCCTGCAAATTAAAGTCAACTTGAGGTCAAGGATGAAACTTCTGGATATCGGCGAGGTCGCGGAACGCTCTGGCGTGGCGCCCTCTGCCCTGCGGTATTACGAGGAGATCGGGCTGATCACCTCCGCGGGGCGCAAGGGACTCAGGCGGCAGTTCGGACCGGAGGTCCTGTTGCAACTGTCGCTGATTACCTTGGGCAAGGCGGCAGGGTTTTCGCTGCAGGAGATTGCAGGCATGTTCGGCAAGGACGGCCAGCCCGATCTGCCGCGGGACCAGCTGCACGCCCGCGCCGATGCGCTGGAGGCGCAGATCCGCGAGCTGACGGTGCTGAAGGACGCGCTGCGCCATGTGGCGGACTGCCCGGCGCCAAGCCATCTGGAGTGCCCGAAATTTCGAAAGCTGCTGCGGGCCGGGTCCATCACGGCGGAGGTTTAGTCGACGTCCCAGTCATCAGCGTGGGGCAGTTCGCCGATCGCCAGCCAGGCGGCGCGCAGGCGGGCGGCGCGGCTGTCGGCCCAGGTGCGGAAGACGATATCAAAGCCCTGGCAAGTGATGTTTTCCGCCACCAGTTCCGCGCGGATCGCGGCGGAGGTGTCCATATCCCAGAGCGACACAGACACATGCACTGCGGGCGGGCTGGCAAAGGCAGCGGTGAACTCCACCGCCCGGCGCCGCACCCGCGGGCCGGCTCCGGTCCACATCTCGCCGCCATCCTCGAAATCCGAGAACACGGTAACATCGCCCTGTTCGACGCCGGTGCGGGGATTGCGAAGTCGTTTCATTCCGGTTCCCAAGCCGTTAGCCCGTTTCTCAGAGTAAGTCATACAGCGGTATAATCCAGAAACCAGCCGAAAAGCCGCGGTGCCTATGGCCTTTCTTGCAGTGCTGAGGCCAGGGCTGCCCCCTTCCTGGCGCATTGGCCCGGTGTGCCATGAGGGGAATATTCCCTCCTATCATCCGAAAATCCCCGAAAGAGGCCATTCTTCCCGAATGTCGCAATATCTGTGGATTCCGGCGCGCTGGCATCGAGTCCCCGGCGGCGTTCTCTGGTGTGTATCCGCATCCGCCAAAGTCAGGCGTTTTGACCAAAGGGAGGAGAAACCCCGTGTCACCATCTGATCCGAATATTGCCAAACCCGGTCTCGGACTGGCGCTGCTGCCGATCCTGCTGACCTTGCTGGTACTGGGCATCCAGCTGTTCTACTTCGGGGATTTCACCCCGCATATCCCGCTGGCGATCGGCATCGCCATCACCGCGCTGGTCGGCCTGAAGCTGGGCCACAAGTGGGACAATATCGAAGAGGGCGTGTTCCACGTCATCAACATCTCGCTGCCGTCGGTGTCTATCCTGATCACCGTCGGCATGATCGTCGGCATCTGGATTGCCAGCGGCACGGTGCCGACGCTGATCTATTACGGCCTGAAAATCCTGTCGCCGGAACTGTTCCTGGCTGCGGGCATGGTGCTGTGCTCCATCGTGTCGGTGTCGCTGGGCACCTCCTGGGGCACCGTCGGCACCGTCGGCCTGGCGCTGATGGGGATTGGCGCAGGCTTTGGCATTCCGATGTACTGGACCGCGGGCGCGGTGGTTTCCGGCGCGTTCTTCGGCGACAAGATCTCGCCGCTGTCGGACACCACCAACCTTGCACCCGCCGTCACCGGCACCAACCTGTTCGACCACATCCGCAACATGCTGCCGACCACCGTGCCGTCGATGCTGATTGCGCTGGCGATCTACCTGGTGGTGGGATTCACGCTGATCGACACCTCGCAAGTGTCGTTTGAGCGGATCGACGCGATCACCGCGGCGCTGGACAATGCCTTCTGGATTTCGCCGCTGATGCTGCTGCCGGCGCTTCTGGTCATCGTGCTGGCGGTGAAGAAACAGCCGCCGATCCCGTCGCTGTTTGCCGGTGCGGTCGTGGGCGGCATCATGGCGATGGCGTGCCAGGGCGCGGGTCTGCATGAGACCTTCACATTCGCCAACAGCGGGTATTCCATCGACACCGGCGTGGCCGAGATCGACCCGCTGCTGAACCGCGGCGGCATCCAGTCGATGATGTGGACGATCTCGCTGGTGCTGCTGGCGCTGGGGTTCGGCGGCGCGCTGGAGCGGACCGGCTGCCTGCAGGCGATCATCGGGGTGATCATTGCGCGGGTGAAGAGCTTTGCCGGCATCCAGACCTCGGCCATTCTGACCTCGGTTGCGACCAACACCGTGGCGGGTGATCCGTATCTGTCGATTGCCCTGCCGGGCCGGATGTATGCGCCGGTTTACCGCGGCATGAAGTACTCGCCGCTGAACCTGTCGCGCGCCATCGAGGAAGGCGGCACGCTGGTGTCGCCGCTGATCCCCTGGAACGCGGGCGGCGCCTTTGTGATCTCGGCTCTGGCGCTGGGGATTGCCGACGGCAACTTCGAGAACCTGCTGTACATCCCGCTGGCCTTTGCCTGCTGGCTGTCACCGCTCATCGGCATCTTCTATGCGATGACCGGGCTGTTCTCGCCCAAGGCAAGCGACGAAGAGATCGCGGCCTGGGAGGACAGCGGCGAGCCGGTGCAGGAACTGACCGCCTGATCCCCCCTGCGCGCCGGAGCCTCCCCTCCGGCGCGCGTTTCACTGTGAACGTCCCATCTGTTAGGTTAGTGATATGACACTCCGCAGCTTTGTCCCGAAGGGTGCGGCCAGTTTCCGGGTCGATTACGACGGGCCGCCCAAGGATATCTACTTTGTGCTTCTGCCGAAGCTGACCATGCTGGCCTTCAGCGCTGCGGTGGAGCCGCTGCGGATTGCCAATCAGGTCACCGGCAAGGAGCTGTACCGCTGGTTCCTGCTGAGCGAGGACGGCGCACCGGTGCCCTGCTCCAACGGGATCGGCATCAACACCGACATGACGCTGGAAGACCTGCCGCGGGGCAGCTTCGGGTTTGTCTGCGCGGGCATTGAACCCTCAGAAAGCGCCAGCCCCAAGGTGCTGTCCTGGATGCGGCGGCAGAATGCCCATGGCAGCCGCTTTGGCGGCATTTGCACCGGGGCTTTTGCTTTGGCCCAGGCCGGGCTTTTGCAGGAGCAGCGCTTTACCCTGCATTGGGAGAACCAGCCGTCGTTCTCCGAGTACTTCCCGGGGCTGGAGCCGACGTCGAACCTGTATGAAATCGACAAGGGGCTGATGACCTGCGGCGGCGGCAATGCGGCCACCGACATGATGCTGGAGATGATCGAGACAGATCACGGCAAGGACCTGGCGGTGATTGTCTCTGACATGTGCATCCACTTCCGGTCCAACAACCGCGAGGCGCTGCAGAAGTCGGCCTATTCGGTAGCGCTGAGCAGCCGCAACCAGCATCTGATCAACGCCATGCAGTTCATGCACGACACCATCGAGGAGCCGGTGGAGGTCGGAGTGGTGGCGGAGCACGCGCAGATTTCGCGGCGCCAGCTGGAGCGGCTGTTCCAGCGTTATGTCGGCACCTCACCGGTGCAGTTCTATATCGACCTGCGCGTGGGCCGGGCACTGGCGCTGCTGAATGAGACCAACATGACGGTGGCAGAAATATCCGCCGCCACCGGCTTCAGCAGCGCGACCCAGCTGTCGATCCGCTTCAAGAAGCGGTACGGGCAGTCGCCTGCGTCCTTCCGCAAGAGCTGGGCAGAGAAGGCAGCCAAGGAGTAGGCTCAGCCCTCGTCACTGGCCAGCGCGGTGCTGAGTTCGCTGATCTTTTCCAGCCGGGCCGAGATCCGGTCCTGAAAGCGCCCCAGCTCGTCGATGATGGTGTTCAGGGTCTCGCCGACATTGCCGAGCCGGGCGCATTCGATTTTGCACAGCACCCGGGTTGTGGTCAGCGCCATGAAATGGCGGTGCAGGGTCTGGCACGCCTTCTGGATGCGGTCGGCCTCGAAGCGGACGTCCTGCAGGCTGCTCCGCGCCTTGCTGAACTGGATACCGGTAAGGTCGCTCAGAATGCCCTGCTCGCGGGTGATGTCGGTCGCCGCGCTGCCGTCTTCCTGCTCCAACTGATGGCCGCATTCGGTCAGGATGCGGGCCAGCCCCTCGACAAAGATGGCCGCCGTTACCGTACCCTTGATGGCGCGGAAGTTGCTGTCCTTGCCCCAGACGTGCGCCTCAAACCAGTCCGACATGTCGCGCGACATGGCGCTGTAATTCTGGGACAGCACTGTCACCGGGCCGCCGGCCGGTTCGATGCGCGAGGCAATGACCCGCAGGTTATGAGGGATGGTGCGCATCGATTCAAACTCCTGCACCAGCGCCTCGGTCTCCGCCACCAGCTGCCCGGCGGTGGAATGCATTGCGCGGCGTTCGGCGAGACGTGCGCATGGCGGGCGTTTCAGGCCCGCATCACGCGCCAGCAGTTCCTCAGCCAAAGCGTGGCCGGCAAAGTCGCTGTAAGTGGCAAAGCCCAGCTCGCGCAGGCGGGCCAGCAGCCGGGCAGCGCTGTCCTCGGGGCTCAGCTCCTCTGCCAGTTCGGCCTGGCGCAGGGCGGCGTATTCCTGCTGCACTGTCTTGAGCAGCGGACTGGTCGGTTTGATGCGGGCGGAGAGATAGCCGCCGTCGCAAGGGGTGACCACTGCAAAAACCCAGTAATAGCTGCCGTCGCTGGCGCGGTTCTTGACATAGGCGCCAACGGTTTCGCCGCCCTTGATCGTATCCCACAACAGCTGGAACACCGCGCGCGGCATGTCCGGGTGGCGGATCACCTTGTGCGGCGCCCCCAGCAGCTTTTCCAGCGGGTATTTGGCGACCCGGCTGAACACGGCATTGCCGGCCTGGATCACACCGCGGGGATCGGTGCGGGAAAAGAACACTTCATCAAGGGCAAAGGCCGATTCCCGGCCCGTGGATTGAGCAGCCAGCGCGCGGTCTTCAAAGGACACGTTTCGGTTCCTGTAAGTGGTTGTCTTGTACCGGTCCTGTTTACCGGCCAGTGCTTGCCGAAATGCTAATGAGGGGCGGATGGCGCATGTTTTCCCGCCCCTGCATTCCCGCGATTCAGGCCGCGGCGTTCTGCGCCTGCGCCGGGGCCTGGCGGCTGTCTTCCAGCGTCACCCCGAGGCTTTCGCAGAGCGGCAGGCGGCGGGCTGCGAAATTACCCGCACGGGCACGCAGGAGGGCGAGGTTTTCCTCCTCCGTCTCCAGCACCCGTCCGTCGTGCTGCAGGCGCTGGCCCTGCGGCGCCAGAATGCGCCAGGCCAGGGCGGCCCAGTCCGCGGGCGTCTCCAGCCCCTCGCTGCGGGCAAGAAGAAACAGCTGCTCGAACCGGTCCAGTTCCACCCCGCCGCCGGTGACGGGTGAAGCGAGATAGCGCAGGGCATCGCTTTCCTCGGCCCGCTTGCAGACCGCGAGGTTGAAGGCGCGGCAAGCGGCGGTGCGGTGCTCCAGCCCCACCTGCGGCAAGGCCGGGGCGATCTGGCCGGTGCCGGCCAGCACCGTCAGCATCCGGGTTATGGCGCCCCACTCCATGGTGCCGAAGGCGCCCTGATCCAGCAGGCTGCGCACCGTCGCCGGGCCTTGGGAGAGCGCCTGCAGCACGGGCGCGTATTCTGCCTGCGCCAGCGGCACATCCTGACTGCGGTGGTGGAATTTGAGCGCGCCGCCATTGTAGGGGCGGGTCAGGGCCAATGTTGTGGCAAACCAGGCGCCGATTTCACCGCGCGGGGTATGCGCCAGCCGCCCTTTGACAAAAACATCGGTGCGGAAGTGCTCGTTCAGCAGCACATCGCGCAGGCCTTCGCGGCGGACCGGGTCGCTTTCGCTGTCCAGCAGGGCGCGTTGTTCTGGCGTGAAGCGGACACAGTCGAGATTGTCCATCAGGCTGACGGAGCCTGCAAAGCTGAGCTTGGCAGTGCCCAGTTCGGCAGCAAGGTCCTCGAAGAAGAAAGGGGTCCAATCCTTGTTGAAATACTCATGCGCCACATAGTTTTCAGGCATCGACGCCATATGCTCAAGGCGGGCAGCAACCGCCGGGTTCCGTTCGAAATAACCGCCACCGGCACCGGCCAGCTGGCGGCCAAACGCCATCGCTTCCCTGATCCGGTCTTGCAGGGTGCCCCGGCCCTGCTCTGCCCGGCTGGCCAGGATCCGGCGCAGCGGCATCGCGGCGGCCCAGCCGGGCTGGGTGTTGCTGCTGACATAGACCAAGCCGCCCGGTTTCAGCCGGTCGGCAATGAAGCGCAGGATATGCTGGCGATTCTCCTCTGACACCCAGCTGTAGACCCCGTGCAGCGCGATGATGTCGAAGGACGCAGGCAGGCCGGAGGTATCGCCGAAATCCTCGAAGCTGCGCTCGTGGAAGAACATGTTGTCCAGCGCCGCCTCCTGCGCCAGCTCGACGGCGCCTGCGATATGGGAGGGGCTGAAGTCCATCGCGTGAAATTCGATATGCGGGTTGGCGGCAGCCAGCAGGTTGGCGGAGAACCCCTGGCCGCAGCCCAGCTCGCAATAGGTGAGGCCTGCGCCGTCCAGCCCGTGCCGGTGGCCCTGGGCGGTTGCGGTGAAGCCCAGCAAGGCTGGGGTCAGCTGGCGGTGGAAGTCGAAGGTGTAGTCGATGCCGGCGACATAGCCGGAGGTCCAATCAGTCACGGGGAATCCTGCTGGTTAGGTAAACGTCATACAGGGCAATTTCGGAAAATTTGGTGAGAATTGGGTTAAGGCTTGGGTGATTTGAACAGCAGCCGGGGACGGTGGCGAAATGCGGAAAAGGATCCCTGCTGGCGGGATACGCTGCCCGTCTCAAGGGCAGATCCGGGGCCGGTTCGGACAGGCCGGGTGCCCTGTGGTACACTCGGCCGGAGCCTGCTGGGAGGAGTTGATGAGGAAAATGCTTTTGGCAATCGCTGCCGCAATGGTCATGGCCACTTCGGTAAGCGCCGCCGCTCAGGCCGGTTCAGGCACTGATCCGGCCGAACAACTGATCACCGACTATGAATCCATCGTTGCGGTCGAGCATGATTCCCGTCACCTCTACCACCTTCAAACCAAGGCACTTGTTGCGCATCTCGGTGGCTGGGCCCGCCCGGCCAATGAAGACGGCTCTGAGATCGACGTGTTCTCCGGCGTTTCCAAACAGGTCATCCCGCTCAACCTCAACCGGATCAAGGCGCAGCTGCGCAGAGGCCGCACGGATGAGCAAACCGCGTCGGAAATGTCCGAAATAATCGCGCTGTTCGAGACCGCGATTGCAACCGGGCAGGAAATCTCAACCCTTCTGGAAGCGGGGAAATTCGAGCAGGCCAGTGAACTCTACCGGACCCGGTCGGTCCCGGAGTATGAAAAACTCTGGCGGCGGACGTTCACCCTGATGCGCGGGATCGAGCGCAGGCTTTGATGCCTGGCAAGGCAGGGTCCATGCCCGGCTGATTGTGCCGTTTTCAGTCTGCCGCCCGGAGTTTCAGCAAAACTCCGGCTAGAAAAATTGCCAGATTTCCTGGGCGTTTCCCTCCCAGGAAAACGTCACGGGAGGCCCAACAAAAAACCGGCCCCCACTGGGAGCCGGCTTCTTATTCGTCCAATCCGCGCCTGGATCAGAGGGACATATGGGTGCCCAGGGCTTCCATGTCGGCGAGCAGCTTGGCTGCGTCCTCGACCAGACCGTGCGGCTGGTCTTCCTCTTTCGCGGTCTTGTACATCTCGCGGGCTTCCTCGATCAGATCGTTCATCTGATCGCGGGTCATCTCGGCCATCGGGATCGCGCGTTCGGCCAGAACCGACAGGCTGTCGCCTGCGATTTCGGCAAAACCGCCGGTCACCAGATACTCCGAATTGCCTTCGGGGCTTTCGACCTTCAGCACGCCGGGGCGCAGGGTGGTGATGGTCGGCGCGTGCTGAGGCATCGCCGTCATGTCACCCTCGGCTCCGGGGATCTGAACCGCGCTGGCCTGCAGCGAAGCCAGGCTCCGCTCGGGGCTCACGAGGTCGAATTGCATCGTTTGTGCCATTGGGGCCTCCTTTCAGGGTCCCCCCGCACCGCGAGGGCGCGGGGGAAAATCCGTTCTTAGGCGGCTTCCGCAGCCATCTTCTCGGCTTTGGCGATCACTTCGTCGATGCCGCCAACCATGTAGAAGGCGCCTTCGGGCAGGTGGTCGTATTCGCCAGCCACAACGGCCTTGAACGACGAGATGGTGTCTTCCAGGGAAACCTGGACACCGTCGGAGCCGGTGAAGACCTTCGCAACGTCGAACGGCTGGGACAGGAAACGCTGGATCTTACGCGCACGCGCAACGGTCAGCTTGTCCTCTTCCGACAGTTCGTCCATGCCGAGGATCGCGATGATGTCCTGCAGCGACTTGTAGCGCTGGAGGATCTGCTGAACGTCGGAAGCCACTGCGTAGTGCTCTTCGCCAACGATCTGCGGGTCCATCAGGC
Source organism: Leisingera sp. ANG1 (assembly GCF_000203975.2). GTDB lineage: Bacteria > Pseudomonadota > Alphaproteobacteria > Rhodobacterales > Rhodobacteraceae > Leisingera. Next base: position 166,372 of record NZ_AFCF02000005.1, read on the forward strand.
GCGACGAGCTATCGAGCGGGTCCACAGCGGGGTAGATGCCGAGCTCGGAGATCGCACGGTTAAGAACGGTGGTCGCGTCCAGGTGGGCAAAGGTGGTTGCCGGTGCCGGGTCGGTAAGGTCGTCCGCGGGAACGTAGACGGCCTGGATCGAGGTGATCGAGCCGTTCTTGGTGGAGGTGATGCGTTCCTGCATCGCGCCCATGTCGGTTGCCAGGGTCGGCTGGTAGCCCACAGCCGAAGGAATACGGCCGAGCAGAGCGGACACCTCAGAACCGGCCTGGGTGAAGCGGAAGATGTTGTCCACGAAGAACAGAACGTCGGTGCCGGACTGGTCGCGGAACTGTTCGGCCAGGGTCAGGCCGGTCAGCGCAACACGGGCACGGGCTCCCGGAGGTTCGTTCATCTGACCGTAAACCAGGGCCACCTGGGACTCTTCCAGGTTGTCCGGCTTGATCACGTTGGATTCGATCATTTCCCAGTACAGGTCGTTGCCTTCACGGGTCCGCTCGCCAACACCGGCGAACACGGAGTAGCCCGAGTGCACTTTTGCGATGTTGTTGATCAGTTCCATGATGAGAACGGTCTTGCCCACGCCGGCGCCGCCGAACAGGCCGATCTTGCCGCCTTTGGAGTAAGGCGCCAGCAGGTCGATCACCTTGATGCCGGTCACCAGAACTTCCGACTCGGTCGACTGTTCGTTGAACTCGGGTGCGGGCTGGTGGATGGCGCGGGTCTCGGATGCGTTGACCGGGCCCTTTTCGTCCACGGGCTCGCCCACGACGTTCAGGATGCGGCCCAGGGTGGCGTTACCGACCGGGATCGAGATCGGGGCGCCGGTGTCGGTCACTTCCTGACCGCGGACCAGGCCCTCGGTTGCGTCCATTGCGATGGTGCGGACGGTGTTTTCGCCGAGGTGCTGAGCCACTTCGAGAACCAGGGTCTTGCCGTCGTTCTCAGTGTTCAGTGCGTTCAGAATTGCGGGCAGGTGGTCGTCAAACTGGACGTCCACAACGGCGCCGATGATCTGGGTCACCTTGCCTTTTGCTTGTGCCATTAGTTGGTCTCCGGTTGTCTCTTAGAGCGCCTCAGCGCCCGAAATGATTTCAATCAGCTCATTGGTGATCACGGCCTGGCGCGAGCGGTTGAACTGGATGGTCAGCTTGTCGATCATGTCGCCCGCGTTGCGGGTCGCATTGTCCATCGCGCTCATCCGCGCACCTTGTTCGGATGCACCGTTTTCCAGCAGGGCCGAGAAGATCTGGGTCGCCACGCCGCGCGGCAGCAGGTCCGCAAGGATCTGCTCTTCGCCGGGCTCGTAGTCATAGACGGCGCCAGTGCTTTCGCCTTCCGATGCCTCGAAGGACGCCGGAATGATCTGCTGTGCGGTGGGGATCTGGGTCACGACATTGACGAACTCCGCGTAGAAGATCGTGGCAACGTCGAATTCACCTGCGTCAAAGCGGGTGAGGATCCCCTTGGCGATGTCCTGCGCGTTGGCATAGCCAACACGTTTGACTTCGCTCAGGTCCACATGGCCGATGAAGTCATCGCCAAGGTCGCGCTTCAGGGCATCGCGGCCCTTCTTGCCGACGGTGAGGATCTTCACCGTCTTGCCCGCGGCCTTCAGCTCAGCCGCCTTTTGGCGGGCGAGCTTGGCAATGTTCGAGTTGAAGCCGCCGCACAGGCCGCGCTCGGCGGTCATGACGACAAGCAGCTGGACTTGGTCGCTGCCGGTGCCGCGAAGCAGCTTGGGCGCTGACTCGCTGCCGCCGACCGAGGCCGCCAGCCCTGCCATCACGGCATTGAACCGCTTGGTGTAGGGACGGGAGTCCTCGGCAGCTTCCTGGGCGCGGCGAAGTTTCGCCGCGGCCACCATCTGCATGGCTTTGGTGATCTTGCGGGTCGATTTGACCGACTCGATCCTGGTTTTAAGGTCCTTAAGACTCGGCATTGCCTCGTCCCCCCTTAAGCGAAGCTAGCGGCGAACTCGTCCAGCGCAGCCTTTACCTTGTCAGCCAGCTCGTCCTTCACCTTACGGTCGTTGTTGGTGATGTCGGCAAGCAGGTCGGCATGTTTGCCGCGCAGGTGGCTCAGCAGGCCTGCCTCGTAGCGGCCGACGTCCTTGACGTCGACTTTGTCGAGGTAGCCGTTGGTGCCGGCGAAGATGACGCAGACGATTTCGGCGTTGGTCAGCGGCGAGTACTGCGGCTGCTTCATCAGCTCGGTCAGACGGGCGCCGCGGGCCAGGAGCTGCTGGGTGGCGGCATCCAGGTCGGAGCCGAACTGCGCAAAGGCAGCCATTTCGCGGTACTGAGCCAGCGACAGCTTAACCGGGCCTGCAACCGAGGACATCGCCTTGGTCTGGGCCGAGGAGCCAACGCGGGAAACCGACAGACCGGTGTTCACGGCGGGGCGGATGCCCTGGTAGAACAGTTCGGTTTCCAGGAAGATCTGGCCGTCGGTGATCGAGATCACGTTGGTCGGAATAAATGCGGACACGTCGCCGCCCTGGGTTTCGATGATCGGCAGCGCGGTCAGCGAGCCGGCACCGAAGTCCTCGTTCAGCTTGGCCGAACGCTCCAGCAGGCGGGAGTGCAGGTAGAAAACGTCGCCCGGGTAAGCTTCACGTCCCGGCGGACGGCGCAGCAGCAGCGACATCTGACGGTAAGCAACCGCCTGTTTGGACAGGTCATCATAGATGATCAGCGCGTGGCGGCCGTTGTCACGGAAGAATTCTGCCATCGCGGTTGCGGCGTAGGGCGCCAGGAACTGCAGCGGTGCCGGGTCGGACGCGGTTGCGGCCACAACGATGGAGTATTCCATCGCGCCGGACTCTTCCAGTTTCTTCACCAGCTGAGCCACGGTGGAGCGCTTCTGGCCAACCGCGACGTAAACGCAATACAGCTTCTTGCTCTCGTCGTCGCCGGCGGCGTCGTTGTAGGATTTCTGGTTCAGCATCGCGTCCAGAGCAACGGCGGTTTTGCCGGTCTGACGGTCGCCGATGATCAGCTCGCGCTGGCCGCGGCCGATCGGGATCATCGCGTCAACGGACTTGAGGCCGGTTGCCATCGGTTCGTGAACCGATTTACGCGGGATAATGCCCGGTGCTTTCACGTCGGCAACGCCGCGGGTAACGTCTTCGATCGGGCCCTTGCCGTCCAGCGGGTTGCCCAGGCCGTCAACAACGCGGCCCAGCAGGCCGTTGCCGACCGGAACGTCCACGATGGCGTTGGTACGCTTGACGGTGTCGCCTTCTTTAATGTCGCGGTCGGAGCCGAAGATCACGATACCGACGTTGTCGGCTTCGAGGTTCAGCGCCATGCCCATGATGCCGCCCGGGAATTCGACCATTTCGCCGGCCTGGACGTTGTCGAGGCCGTAGACGCGGGCAATACCGTCACCGACGGACAGCACGCGGCCGATTTCTGCCACTTCGGCTTCTTGACCAAAATTCTTGATCTGGTCTTTCAGGATCGCAGAAATCTCTGCTGCTTGGATACCCATTTATCCGACCTCTTTCATTGCATTCTGTAGGGAGTTGAGCTTGGAGCGGATCGAGCTGTCGATCATCTTCGAGCCCACTTTAACGACAAGACCGCCGATGATGGAGGCATCGACGGAAGCATTGATGGTAACTTTCTTGCCCACGCGCTCGGCCAGGGTCTTGGCCAGCTTTTCGCTTTGGGTCTTGGTCAGCGCCTTGGCGGAAACCACCTCGGCGGTCACTTCGCCGCGGGCGTCAGCCAGACGGGCGCGCAGCGCCTCGATCAGCGCGGGCAGCACGAACAGGCGGCGCTTGTCGGCCATCAGGGCCAGGGTGTTGCGCAGGACGGGGTCCAGCCCCATCTTGTCTGCCACCGCAGTGATTGCGGCGCCCTGCTCTTCGCGCGACACAAGCGGCGAATGGATCAGGCTGTTAAGCTCTTGGCTGTCAGCCAGCGCGGCTGCCAGATCATTGATGCTGGTTTCAAGGCTGTCGAGCGCCTTGTTTTCTTCCGCGATGTCGAACACCGCCGTGGCATAGCGCGCAGCAATGCCTGCAGAAATCGAAGCTGGTTCGGACACGTCCACCCTTCCGATATGTTTTTGGCCCCGGTTGGCGTACCTGGCGATCAGGAGGCGTCCGGGGGCGTGAGACATCCCCCTTGGCAGCGGGGCGTTGAAATCAGCGTGGGTCTAGCAGAGCGGATGCGACCTATCAACTGCCTATAACGGTAACAGGAAAAAGCATGTTTTCATTGTTTTCAAGGACTTGCACCAAGTGCGGCCCTTTGACCACAGTCGTTTTATAAAAAAGTGCGGCTGAACTGCAGGATTTGGCGATTCCGGAAAGCGGCATTTACGCCAAAAAACGTCACATATGGAGAAAAAACCACCCAAATGGGCGGTGCGGACAGATTTCGGGAATCGAAATGCAACGCCGTTTTGCCGCCGCATGGCCTCTTGAAAGGAAAGGCGCGCTCTTGCTTGCAGCGAGCCGCCCCGAGTGCTGGACAAACCCCTGTTTCGGCGCAATTGTGACGATTATCAAAAAAGAAGATTCAACCGAAGGACCCGCAGTATGCTTGCCGCAATCCTGATGGCCACGGCCGGCGTCGCCGCAGCAGCCGCCGTCATCGACTCGATCAACGACGAAGACGATGCCTCCGTCACCCCTGACGAGCCGGAACTGCTCCCCGAGCCGGAGCCAGAACCCGAGCCTGAATTTGAGGAAACTGTTCGCGGCACGGCCGGAGACGACGTGCTTGAGATATTCAGCGGCCAGACCGGGTTTGGCCTGGACGGCAACGACACTCTCGGCCAGCGCTTTGAGGACAATCTCACCCTGCATGGCGGTGACGGGGATGACTACCTGTACTTTGGCAACAACGGCATCGCCACAGGCGGGGACGGAAACGACACGATTGATGCGGGATCCTTCATCGAAGTGTCCGGCGGTCAGGGCGACGACGAAATCAGCGCCGGCCGGGAAGCCGAGGTTGATGGCGGCAGCGGCAATGATACGATCAGCGCAGGCTTGCAAGGTACCGTTACGGGCGGTGCCGGAAATGATCTCATTGACAGCGGCAGGGAGAGCGCGGTTTCAGGCGGCACCGGCGACGACACGCTGAGCGGTTCAAGCGGCAGCACGCTTGAAGGCGGCGCCGGAAACGACGAAATCCACCTCCGGCCCTGGTCTGGCGAACGTGCTTACGGCAGCGGCGGTGACGGCGCAGATAACCTGACCGGCAACGGCCACGTGGATCTTCATGGCGGTGAAGGCAACGACACGCTGACCTATACCCACGCCTTTGACCGGAGCGAGGCCCCTGGCATTCTGACAGGCGGCGCCGGGGCAGATGTGTTCAACGTTGGGACGACGCATACCGGCGCGACAATCACGGATGCGGAGAAGACAACCGCCATCATCCGGGACTTTGACCCCGAGGAAGATGTACTGGCGCTTTATACCGGCGAATTCGAGGGACAGGATTTTGGCAGCATAGTGGAGTTTGAAACGCGCCCTGACGGGGACAGCACAGAGGTGGTTGTTCGCTTTACTGGTTCCCATGCCGCCTCTGACGCCTACGTCAAGACGGCGGTGATCCGGGTGGAAGGTGTCAGCGATCTCTCTGCAGACCAGATCCTGCTGATCGACAGCGGCGGACCGGAGCTTGACCCGGTGTTTGGCGACGGCACCGGTGAAACCTACGCTGGCGGCAGCTCCTCCTATTATTCCACTTTTGGCGGAGATGACACTGTTGAGGCGGGCGGCATTCACGATGTTGCACGGCTGGGAGACGGCAATGACGTGCTGACCGCCACCAGCCACAGCCTGTCGGTGAACGCCGGCAACGGCGATGATGCCATTGTCTGGACCCCTGCCGGATCTTCGGACAGCGGCAGCATCATCGACCTGGGCGCAGGTGATGACACGCTGACGGCCAGCGGTGACAACCTTGAGGTCCGCACTGGCCTGGGCACGGATGTGGTCGACATTTCCCGCGACGCCGGCGCAGACATCGAAGTCCAGAGCCAGGGCGGCAATCAGCTCAGCGTTGGCATGGGCCACGATGTGCATATGGCTGGCGATGGCGACCGGATGACCGTGAATATCTACCCTGAGCATCTGGACCGGGACTCGGGGCTGCTGACGCTGGCTAGCTCAAGCGTCACGGATTTCACCGTCACATTGAACCTGCCTTCGGAGATTGAAGGCCCCCTCGAAATCACCCGCGAATTCGACGGGCGGTATGAGCAGCAGGAAGTCTACCGCTACACGTTCGCGGCTGAGGATGGGACTGAGCTGCTGGTGATGGACATTCCGGAGGGCAACGCATTCTCCGCGGATGATGTCATCGTGAACAGAGACGTGGTGTTTACCTGATTGCCAGAGCCGGGCGGTTCTGATTGCCCCGGTGCCGCTTCAGGCCGGTTCCGGCATCGGGTTTGACAGCCCCTCCAGCACCCGGATGCGGCTGGGCGACTTGGTGCGGGTCATGTGGCCTTTTTGCGGGTAGGTCTGCTTGCTGACTTCGACCATGAACACCCCGCCGGCCAGCATTGCGGGCAGCTTGCGGCCCATCTTTTCCAGCATAGCGCCGGATTTCAGCCAGAACCGCTTGTGGCTGGGCAGCCGGTAGAGCGCGGCGGTGTGCTGCTCAATGGCGAACTGATGTTCGCGCAGCTGCCCCTCCAGCTGGCGCAATGTGTAGGGCCGGCCAAAGCCGAAGGGCGTCAAATCGGAGCGCGCCCAGAGGCCCGCCCGGTTCGGGACAATGAAAATCGCCCGTCCGCCCGGCCCCAGCGCCCGCCAGCATTCCTCCAGGAGCTTGCTGGGCCGTTCCGAGGTTTCCAGCCCGTGCATCACCACCAGCCGGTCAGCTCGGCCGGTGTCGATGGGCCAGCTGGTCTCCTCGCACAGGACCGAAACGTTCGGCATGCCTGCAGGCCATTGCATCACCCCCTGCGGCCCCGGCATAAGCGCCATCACCCGGCGCGCCTCCGGCAGGTAGGGGCGTAACAGCGGTGCGGCAAAGCCGAAGCCTGCCACTGTCAGGCCGGCGGCCTCCGGCCACAGCTCCAGCAGACGGCCGCGGATCGAGGCCTGCGCCGCGCGCCCCAGGGTGCTGCGGTAGTAGAAGTTCCTGAGATCCTGGACATCAAGATGCATTGCGGGCGCCTGCTGCTTCGGCCAATCTGGGCGCAGTTTAGCAATGTAAAGGCGAATGACCATGCCTCTTGAGATCATCACCCTGCCCTGCCTGTCGGATAACTATGCCTTTTTGATCCATAATCCGGCCTCTGGCGAGACCGCGCTGGTGGATGCGCCCGAGGCCGGCGCCATCAAGGCCGCCCTGTCTGAGCGCGGCTGGGGGCTGGACTGGATCCTGCTGACCCACCACCACTGGGACCATGTGGACGGGGTGGCGGAGCTGCGCGAGGCCTATGGCGCCAAGGTGACCGGTGCGAAGGCGGACGCCCACCGGCTGCCTGATCTGGACAAAACGGTAGAGGACGGCGGCAGCTTCACCCTGCTGGGTGAGGAGGTGCAGGTGATAGATGTATCCGGCCATACGGTCGGCCATATCGCCTATTACCTGCCCGGCGCGGCGGCGGTTTTCACCGCCGACAGCCTGATGGCGCTGGGATGCGGACGGCTGTTTGAGGGCACACCCCAGCAGATGTGGGCCAGCCTGTCGAAACTTGCCGCGCTGCCACCGCAAACTATGGTTTATTCAGGACATGAATACACCCAGGCTAACGGTGCTTTTGCGGTCACCGTGGACCCCGGCAACCCGGCGTTGCAGGCGCGGGTAAGTGATATCGCAAAGGCCCGCGAAAGCAGCACCCCCACGGTGCCGTCCTCCCTGCAATTGGAACTTGACACCAATCCGTTCCTGCGTGCCGGTGACAGTGCCGTGAGAGCACATCTGGGCATGCAAGGCGCTGAAGACGCAGAGGTTTTTGCCGAAATCCGCAAGCGCAAAGACAATTTTTGAGCAAATCAAGGGTATCGGGGCGCAACAGGGAGAAAATAATTGTGACCCCAAAATGAAGAAAAGACCTTGAAGCCGGCGCTCTATCAACCAAACTCTAACCTTATAAGCACATGGTTGAACTGAGGGGTTGGTTAATACCGCCCCACCGGCCAACCCAAGATCAGAGGAGCACGACCGTGCCTTCATTCTCGAGCACCCTGGAACAGGCCATTCACGCAGCGCTGGCGCTGGCGAATGAACGCCGTCATGAATTCGCAACCCTGGAACACCTGCTTCTGGCCCTGATCGACGAGCCCGACGCGGCCCGCGTGATGCGCGCCTGCAGCGTCGACCTTTCGGAATTGCGATCCTCACTTGTGGAATTCGTGGATGAGGATCTTGCCAACCTTGTGACCGACATCGACGGATCGGAGGCGGTGCCGACCGCGGCCTTCCAGCGCGTCATCCAGCGCGCCGCGATCCACGTCCAGAGTTCGGGACGGACTGAGGTAACGGGGGCGAATGTGCTGGTCGCCATCTTTGCCGAGCGCGAGAGCGACGCCGCCTATTTCCTGCAGGATCAGGAGATGACCCGTTATGACGCGGTGAACTTCATCGCCCATGGCGTTGCCAAGGACCCGGCCTACGGGGAATCCCGCCCGGTCTCCGGCGCGACCGAGCAGGAAGAGGACAATCTGACCGCTGCGCCCGAGGGCGAGAAGAAGGAGTCGGCGCTGGCGAAATACTGCGTCGACCTGAACGCAAAATCCCGCGACGGCGACATCGACCCGCTGATCGGCCGCGACCACGAGGTGGAGCGCTGCATCCAGGTGCTGTGCCGCCGCCGCAAGAACAACCCGCTGCTGGTGGGCGACCCCGGTGTCGGCAAGACCGCCATCGCCGAGGGCCTGGCGCGCCGCATCGTGTCCGGCGAAACCCCGGAAATCCTGTCGGAAACCACCATCTACTCGCTCGACATGGGCGCATTGCTGGCGGGCACCCGCTACCGCGGCGATTTCGAGGAACGGCTGAAGGCTGTCGTCTCCGAGCTGGAGGAGCATCCGGACGCGGTGCTGTTCATCGACGAGATCCATACCGTGATTGGTGCCGGTGCAACTTCCGGCGGTGCCATGGACGCCTCCAACCTGCTGAAGCCTGCGCTGCAGGGCGGCAAGCTGCGCACCATGGGCTCCACCACCTACAAGGAGTTCCGCCAGCACTTCGAGAAGGACCGCGCGCTGTCCCGCCGGTTCCAGAAGATCGACGTGAACGAGCCGACGGTGGAGGATTCCATCGAGATCCTGAAGGGCCTGAAGCCCTATTTCGAGGAGCACCACGGCATCAAGTTCACTGGCGATGCGATCAAGACCGCGGTGGAACTGTCGGCGCGCTACATCAACGACCGCAAGCTGCCGGACAAGGCGATCGACGTCATCGACGAGGCCGGCGCCGCGCAGCATCTGATCATCGAGAGCAAGCGCCGCAAGACCATCGGCGTCAAGGAGATCGAGGCTGTTGTGGCCAAGATCGCCCGCATCCCGCCCAAGAACGTCTCCAAGGACGATGCCGAGGTGCTGAAGGATCTGGAGAAGTCGCTGAAGCGCGTGGTCTTCGGTCAGGACGACGCCATTACCGCCCTGTCGAGCGCCATCAAGCTGGCCCGTGCCGGACTGCGCGAGCCGGAGAAGCCCATCGGCAACTACCTGTTTGCAGGCCCCACCGGCGTCGGCAAGACCGAGGTGGCCAAGCAGCTGGCTGATCAGCTGGGGGTGGAACTGCTGCGTTTCGACATGTCGGAATACATGGAGAAACACGCTGTTTCCCGCCTGATCGGCGCACCGCCGGGCTATGTCGGGTTCGACCAGGGCGGCCTGCTGACCGATGGTGTCGACCAGCACCCGCACTGCGTTCTGCTGCTCGATGAGATCGAGAAGGCGCATCCGGATGTCTACAACATCCTGCTGCAGGTGATGGACAACGGCCAGCTGACCGACCACAACGGCCGCACCGTGAACTTCCGCAACGTGATCCTGATCATGACCTCCAACGCGGGTGCATCGGAACAGGCAAAGGCCGCCATCGGCTTTGGCCGCGACCGCCGCGAGGGCGAGGACACCGCCGCCATCGAGCGCACCTTCACGCCGGAGTTCCGCAACCGCCTGGATGCGGTGATCTCCTTCGCGCCGCTGGGCAAAGAGGTGATCCTGCAAGTGGTCGAGAAGTTCGTCCTGCAGCTGGAAGCCCAGCTGATGGACCGCAATGTGTCGATCGAACTGACCCGCAAGGCGGCCGAATGGCTGGCTGAGAAGGGCTATGACGACCGCATGGGCGCGCGTCCGCTGGGCCGCGTCATCCAGGAGCACATCAAGAAGCCGCTGGCAGAGGAGCTGCTGTTCGGCAAGCTGACCAAGGGCGGCGTGGTCCAGGTCGGCATCAAGGATGGCAAGCTGGATCTGCGCCTGGAAGGCCCGGGCAAGCCGCGGATCTCCGGTGACAAGCCGCCGCTGCTGACCGCGGACTGATGCGCCTCGCATCCCTGCTGACATTACTATCGCTCGCCGCGCCCGCCGCGGCGGGCGATTTTGTTTTGCAGTTCCCGCTGGACTGCACCCTGGGTGAGGATTGCCGCATCCAGCAGTTCGTGGACCGCGATCCCGGTAAAGAGGCAACCGATTTCACCTGCGGCACGCTCAGCTATGACGGCCACAAGGGCACCGACTTTGCCTTGCCCTACTTGTCGGACATGCACGCAGGTGTTGCCGTGCGCGCGGCGGCGGATGGTGTCGTCCGCGGCACCCGGAATTCGATGCCGGATCAGTATGCCAATGGCCAGAACGAAGCCGCCATTGACGGCAAGGAGTGCGGCAACGGCGTGGTGCTAAGCCACGGCAGCGGCTGGGAGACCCAATACTGCCACATGAAGCGCGGCTCGGTCCGGGTTGAAAGCGGCCAGAAGGTCCGGGCCGGTGATGTGCTGGGCGAGGTTGGCCTGTCCGGCCAGACCCAGTTCCCGCATCTGCACCTGTCGGTGCGCAAGGACGGCGCGGTGGTGGACCCATTTGCGCCGGACAGCCTGGACAGCTGCGGCGGACCCGCCTCGCATACCCTGTGGGCCGATCCCCTGCCCTACCAGCCGGGCGGGCTGATCGGGGCCGGATTTTCCACGGCCATTCCGGAATTTGACGCAATTCAGGCCGGCACCGCTGATCAAGCACCACTGGCGGCGGATGCGCCTGCGCTGGTGTTCTGGGCCTATGCCTATGGCAGCCAGGCCGGCGACCAGCTGGAGTTGAGCGTGACCGGTCCAGGCGGTGAGCTGGTCTCGCACAGCGAAGCGCTGGAGCGCACACAGGCGCAACTGTTCCGCGCGGCCGGGCGCCGCCTGCGCGGCGGGCAATGGCCTGCAGGCACCTATACCGGAACCGCCCGGCTGATGCGGGACGGCACCGAAGTGGACAGGTTTTCCCGTACCATGGTGATCCCGCCCGCCTGAGGCGCAGTCTCTCAACGGTATTGCAACCGCCGCTGCCGGGGCGTCAGCCGCGGCAGCGGCCCGGCGCGGCGGCCCGGCAGGGCCGGCTGGCGCCGGGCGGGAGGCCTCTGCCTGCGGGCTGCCGTGCGGCCGGAAGCCGCTTCTAATTTGATAAATCCGGAAACCGCAATAGTTTATAGGACAGCCCTACTGCCCGGTGGGGCAGCAACCCGTGTGTAACTAGTAGCTTGTCTCCTTTAGTGAAGCGGGTTGCACCCCGCGGGCCGTGGCGGGGTTCTGCTGCTCAACTGGTCCGCTGCTGGCGGGTGCCCGGACGGCTCACTTCTCGGTAAACTTCAGCTCGATCCGGCGGTTCTGGGCACGCGCCTCAGGCGTGTCTGCCGGGTTGACCGGCTGGTATTCCCCGAACCCGTTGGCGGCCAGCCGCGACGGCGGCACACCCAGCGCCTCAACCATGTAGCGCACCACCGACAGCGCCCGGCCCTGGCTAAGCTCCCAGTTATCGGCAAACTTGGGGTGTGCGCCCAACGGCGTGTTGTCGGTGTGCCCGTCGACCCGGATGATCCAGTTGATCTCCGGCGGGATGGCCGCCACCACGCTTTGCAGGATCGACACCACCTTGGCGATCTCCACCCGCCCTTCAGGCGACAGGGTGGCGCTGCCGGGCTGAAACAGAACCTCGGAGGCAAAGACAAAACGGTCGCCCTGGATGCGGACCCCCTCCTGCGTGCCCAGCAAATCGCGGAGGCGGCCGAAGAACTCGGAGCGGTAGCGCTCCAGGTCCTGCGCCTTGGCGGTGAGCTCCTCCGCTTCGGCCTCCAGCCGCTTGCGCTCCTGCTCTTCCAGCAGCCGCCGCTTGCGTTCCTCGGATGCCGCGCGGGCCAGGGCCGCGTTCAGGTCCTGACCGAGGTTCTGCAATTGTACCTGCTGAGCCGCGTCGCGGGCCTGGTAGTCGTCCAGGATGGCCTGCAGTCCGCCCAGCTGCTCGCGCAGGGCTGCGACCTGTTGATTGAGCAGCGCGGTTTCGCGGCGGGCTTCTTCCGATACCGCCTGTTCCAGCGAGAGGGCGGCCCGAGCCTGGGCCAGCAAGGCGGCGCGTTCTTCGGCCTGGGTCAGCCGTTCGGTTGCGGAGGCTTCTGCCGCCTCCTGCGCAGTCACTGCCGCCAGCAGGCGCTGGCGCAGCACGTCCAGATCCTCTGCCTGGGTTTCCGCGGCTGCGAGGGCGGCTTTGGCTTCGGCAAGCTCCGCCGCCAGCCGTCCGGCCTCGGCGTCGGAGCCTGCACGGGCGGCTTCCAGTTCCAAGAGCTGCGCGTCCAGCTGTTTCTTTGCGGCCTCTGCCGCCGCCAGCAGGGTCAGGGTGTCCTCAGCCTGTTGCCGCTGCGCCTCCAGCGCCAGGGTCATGGCGGTCAGTTCCGCATCTGCCGACTGCAATTTCTCGCGCAGGGCCTCAGCGGCGGCGGCCTCAACCAGCCGGGCGGCCTCCTCCGCGCTCAGCTGTTCCTGCAGGCCGGCGATTTCTTCTGACTTGGCTGCCTCCTCCGCTTCAAGGCTGGCGATCAGCGCCTCCATCGCCTCGCGCTGTGCAGCTGCCAGCCGGGCAGCCTCTGTCTGGGCGTCGATTTCGCCGCGGGCCTGGGCCAGCGCCAGATTCAGCGCTTCCTGCTCGCTGAGGAGTGCGGCGCGGGCGGCTTCGAGGTTTTCGCGTTCTGCGCTGAGGTCCGCAATCCGCGCCTGAGCTGCGTCGCGGCTGGCGATCAGCGCGGCCACCTGAGCCTCAAAACTGGTGATACGGCTGGCAGCCTCGGCCAATTCGCCGGCCTGGCGGTCGCGTTCGGCGGTCAGCGAGGTGATCAGGCTGCGGGCCTGTTCCAGATCCTGTTCCGCCGTGTTGAGGGTCGAGGTCAGCGCCCCCAACCGGGCGTTCAGGCGCCGGTTTTCGCGTTCTTCCAGCCCCAGTGCCGAGGCCAGCGCGCTGACCTCGGCGGAGAGTTCGTCCAGCTGGCTTTCCTGACCGGTGATGGTTTCGCGCAGCACGAACTGCACCACCATGAAGATGGTCAGCACAAACATCAGCACCAGCAGAAGCCCGGTCATCGCATCGACAAACCCCGGCCAGATCGAGGCCTGGAACCGCTGTCCTGTGCGCCGGGAAAGGGCCATAGCTTACTCCCCCGTGCCCCGGTCCGATGTGCCGCCGCGGGCCAGGCCGCGCGGACGGGCAAAGGCCTTGATCATCAGGTCGATGTCCTTGCGCAGCTCGGTCAAGCTTTCCTGGCGGCCGGCCGAGATTTCCTCGAGAATGCGCAGCATCTGCACGTCGATCGAGCGCAGCCGCATCCGGCTTTCAGCGTCGATGCCGCCGTGTTCGCTTTGGGCGCGCAGGATCTCGGTCAGCGCCTCCTGACCCACGGCAACCCGGTCCAGCGCCGCGGTGATGGTGCCGGTCTGATCCTGTCGGCGGTTCATGTCCTGGATGGTTTCGACCAGATCCGTCAGGCGCTGATCCACCGCGGCGCGGCCTTCGGCGGTTTCAACGAACATGACCTGCAGCGCCTCCATCTGCTCTGCCATGGTGTCGAGCACCTGGGAGACCACGCCGCTGTCCCCGGCGCCTTCCTCGCCGGAGGAGAAGCTGACGCGGGTGATGGAGGAGAGCCATTCCTCCAGCTCGCGGTAAAAGCGGTTCTGGCCATGGCCTGCGAAGAGTTCGAGCAGGCCAACAATCAGCGAGCCCGCGAGGCCCAGCAGCGAGGAAGCGAAGGCGACGCCCATGCCGCCCAGCTGCGCCTCAAGGCCCGTCATCAGGCGGTTGAAGACCGAGAGGCCCTCCTCACCTTCCTGCGGCGCAAGGCTGCGGATGGTGTCGACAACCGCGGGAACGGTGGTGGCAAGGCCGTAGAAGGTGCCAAGAAGGCCCAGAAAAATCAGCAGGTTGACGATGTAGCGGGTGATCTCGCGGTCTTCGTCGATGCGGCTGGCGACGGAGTCGAGAATGGATCGTGTGGAGGAGGATCCCAGCTGCATCCGGGCAGAACGCGAACCCAGCAGCGAGGCCAAGGGGGCCAGTATCGAAGGCGGGCGGCGGTGATCCTGAGTGTCGCCCGCGGCAAAGCGTTCGATCCAGCGCACCGAGCCAATCAGCTGCACCACCTGCCAGAAACAGGCCAGCACACCAATCACGAAAACCAGCACGATAAAGCCGTTGAGCCAGGGATTGGCCTGGAACACCGGCAGCACCCGCGGCAGCGCCACGAAGGCGCCGAACCCCGAAAGCCCCAGCGCGATCAGCATCATGATGATCTGCCGCACCGGCTGGGAGAACTGCGGCCGGGTCTTGCGGTCTGGCTGCGCCATATTGCTGGCTCCTGACACTTTTGTCTGCTCGTGTTGCCCCGCAGCCTATAAGCAAAGTGTCAAAAGCGCCAAGGCTTTATGCGGTGATTTCCCGCACCCGGCCCGCCAGCCAGTCCAGATCGCTGTCATGCAGCCCGATCTCGGCCAGATGCTCTGCGGTGTTGTAGAGGTATTCGGTATTGGGGCCGCGTCCGCCCACGGCGTGGGCGATGATCTGGGCCTGCTCTTCGAGGCTGAGGCCGCCGCAATACTGCACATGATGCGGGTCGATCACATAGGTGACGGCGGTGACCGTGGAGCCATCCGCCAGCTCGACCGCAAGGTCACGCTCCAGATAGGCAGAGGAAATCAGCTCGCGCTCGCGCAGCTCCGCCAGGGTCTGCTCCTCGTGGCCCGCCTCAACCGCCAGGGCGATGCCCTTGCAATGGGCGTCTTCGACCGCGTCCAGCGCCAGCACCAGGCCGGGTTTTTCTTCGCTTCCGCGATGGTGGATCGAAGACATGCAGAAGGAGCGCGCGTAGCCGTGCAGCACCGCGATCTCACGCCGCGCCACAGGAAAACCCGGGTTCCAAAGAAGTGATCCGTATCCGAATACCCACATTGTCATGTCGTCTGGCCCTTTCCGTGCCCTCCCTATAAACAGCAATCCTGGTCCGGACAAAAGAGGCTATCCGATGCGCCTGGCAAAACTGCTGATTGCGGCCCTTCTGGTGTGGAGCCTCTATTGGGCGGCGGCGGCCTGGGGGCTGAAAAACGGCATTGCCGCCTGGTTCGGCGTGCAGGAGAACCGGGGCTGGCAGGCGGAGTATGCAGGGCTGGAGACGCAGGGTTATCCGTTCCGGCACCAGACCCGGATCAGCCGCCCAACGCTGGCGGATCCGCGCAGCGGCACGGCCTGGCGGGCAGACTGGCTGGAGCTGTCGAGCCCTGCTGCCTGGCCTGGGCATCTGGAGCTGCACTTCCCGGCGACGGCACAGCGTTTGTCCTACTTTGACCGGACTGCGGTGATTGCTGCTGACGGGCTGCAGGCCAGCCTGCACCTGAAGCCTGGCGCGGCGCTGGAGCTTGAACAGATGGCCGTTGTGGCGGACAGCTGGCAGATTGCCCGCAGCGGCGAAACCGTGCTGAGCGGCGCGGCGCTGGACCTGCGCATGGTGCAAACCGAAAGGCCAGAAACCTACCGGATCACCGCAGACGCAAGGGAGTTCGCCCCGCGCGCCGCCTGGCGGCGGCTCTTGGCGGCCAGCGCGCCGCTGCCGGAGCGGTTCGACACGCTGGCGCTGGAGATGGCAGTTGCCTTTGACGCGCCCTGGGACCGCTCCGCACTGGAGCAGCGGCGGCCGCAGCCGCGCCGGATTGATCTGAAACTGGCCGATGCCCGCTGGGGCGATCTGCGGCTCAAGGCCACTGGCGCACTGACGGTGGATGAACAGGGCCTGCCGGAGGGAGAGATTGCCCTGCAGGCGGAAAACTGGCGCGGGCTTGTGCTGATGGCCGAACGCAGCGGTGCATTGCCCCCTTCCTTGCGCAACTCGGTGGAGCGGGTGCTGGGCCTGTTGGCCGGCGCCAGCGGCAACCCGCAGAACCTGGATATCACGCTGGGGTTTGCAGACGGATATGTCACCCTTGGACCGCTGCCCATGGGCCATGCGCCGCGGCTGATCATCCGCTAGGCCAAACGCTGGCTTGTATCCATCTAGAGATTTCTTGCGAGGCTCTGCCTCGCGCTCCAGGGTATTTGGGGCCAGATGAACAGTGGATTCTGAATTGCTGCCCGGGGTCTCAGCGGCAATAGGTGCCGCCTCGGTAGCGGGCCACGTCGAGGTGGAAGTGGTCCTTGTGATAGCGATCTGCTTCCGGCCCCAGCACGGTGCCGAAGGGGCCGCAAGCGGCGCGCCAGATCTTTTTCAGCTTCTTGCGGGTCTTGCGGTTCTGCCAGCCGTGCAGCACCGAAACGGTCTCTCCGCTGGCGAGGGTAAAGCCGGAAATGTCGATCGCCCGCGCCTTGCCGTGTTCGGAGATCTTGGCGCCAGGGCGGTTGTTGCGGGTGCGGCAGGCGTAATGGGCGGCGACGCGCAAGCCGACAACCTTGTTGCGGCGGCCAAAAGCGGTTTCGACCTCTCGGTTGATCCAGGTCTTCAGCGCGCGGGCGGTGTTGCAGGTCATCAGCGAGGCCTGGCTGAGGCGCACCCCGGCAATCTCGCGCACCCTCACCGCGTCCTTGGCGCCGCAGCCGGGTAGCGTGCCGGAGACGTGGCCGACGTCGTCACCCTGAATGTCGATATCACCGCAAACCGAGCCCTTGCGGCGCTGGCGGCGTTTGAACAGAACCTGCTCTGACAGGCTGTCCGGGCGCGCGAAGGGCAGCAAGGATGCGCCGGGCGCCAGCATCGGCAGATTTGCAGGCCGGGAGGCTGCCGCCAGGCGCTGTTCCGATTTCGGGCGTGAGACCGGGCGGATGCCGGGCAGCGGCGCTACGATGGCTTCAAGGCTCGCGTCCCCCGCAAGGCGAGCGGGCGGCTCCAGTGAGGCATCCGGCGTTGCGGCCAGCGCCGCCCCGCCGAACACGGCTGCCAGGATCAGCACGCCTGCGCGGATCACTTCTTTTGCCCCCGCCCGAAGTCCGGCGCGTCAGTGTCCTGACCGGCTTCGATGATGCCGCGGCGGATGGCGCGGGTATGCGTGAAATAATCGTGCAGATGCTCGCCGTCGCCGGTGCGGATGGCGCGCTGCAGGGCAAAGAGTTCCTCCGTGAAGCGGCCGAGGATTTCCAGCGTGGCGTCCTTGTTGGTCAGGAACACGTCACGCCACATGGTCGGGTCCGAGGCGGCAATACGGGTGAAGTCGCGGAAACCGGCGGCGGAATATTTGATCACCTCGCTGTCGGTTACCCGGCGCAGGTCGTCCGCTACACCCACCATGGTATAGGCGATCAGGTGCGGTGTGTGCGAGGTGACGGCCAGCACCAGATCGTGGTGGTCAGCATCCATTTCATCGACATTGGCGCCCATCCCTTCCCACAGCGCGCGCAGGCGGGCGGTGGCCTCCGGATCAGTGCCCTCGACCGGGACCAGCAGCGACCAGCGGTTGTCGAACAATTCGGCAAAACCGGATTCGGGGCCGGAATGCTCCGTCCCTGCCAGCGGGTGCGCAGGAACGAAATGAACACCCTCTGGAATATGCGGCTGCACCGCCTCGATCACATGGCGTTTGACCGAACCGACGTCAGACACGGTCGCACCGGGTTTCAGCACCGGCGCGATATCTTCCATCACCGGCCCCATGGCACCGACCGGCACGCAGAGCACCACCAGATCAGCGTCTTTCACCGCTTCGCGCGCGCTGTCGCAGACGCGGTCGCAGAGGCCGATCTTGCGAGCAGTTGCACGCGTTTCTTCGCTCCGGGCATAGCCGGTCACTTCACCCGCCAGCCCTGCGCGTTTCATTGCCCAGAACATTGAGGATGCAATCAGGCCCAGGCCGATCAGCGCGACGCGGCCGTAAACTTGCTCGCTCATGCCTGCCCCTCTTTGAACGCCTTGACGCACTGCGCGATGCGGCGGCAAGAATCCTCGTCGCCGATAGTGATGCGCAGCGCGGTGGGCAGGTTGTACCCCGCCACCCGGCGCACGATTAGCCCCTGGGCCTGCAGATACAGGTCGCAGGCTTCTGCTTCAGCCTGGCTGGAGAAACGGGCCAGGATGAAATTGGTGCTGGAGACGTCCGAGGGCACGCCGAGTTCAGCCAGCGCATTTGCAAGCCAGCTGCGCCACTTGGCGTTCTCGGCCCGGCAATGGTCCACAAAGCCCGTGTCACGCACCGAGGCCTCGGCCCCCGCCAGCGCGGTGCTGGACACGTTGAACGGTCCGCGCACGCGGTTCAGCACATTGATGATCTCCTTGGGGCCGTAACCCCATCCGATCCGGGCGCCGCCCAGGCCGTAGATCTTAGAGAAGGTGCGGGTCATGAAGACGTTGCTGCGGGAGGCAATTACGGCCGCGCCTGCATCAAAGCCTTCGACATATTCCGCATAGGCGCCATCGAGCACCAGGAGCGCGCCCGCCGGGATACCATCGGCCAGCCGGGCCACCTCACCCTCGCTGATCATGGTGCCGGTGGGGTTGTTGGGGTTGGCGATGAACACCAGCTTGGTCCTGGCGGTGCAACCCGCCAGCAGCGCATCCACATCGGTGACACGCTCGCGCTCCTTCACCTCCACCGGGGTGGCGCCGGCGGCCAGTGCGCTGATGCGGTACATCGCAAAGCCGTGTTCGGTATACAGCACCTCATCCCCCGGCCCGGCATAGGCCTGGCACAGGAAAGCGATGATTTCATCACTGCCTGCGCCGCAGATGATCTGCTCCGGATCCAGCCCGTGCACCTCGCCGATCGCCTGCCGCAATGCTCCGTGATCCGAGCTGGGATAGCGGTGCATTTTAGCCGCCGCATCCTGCATTGCCTGGACGGCGCGCGGGCTGGGGCCAAAAGGGTTCTCGTTCGAGGAGAGCTTCACAACATTGCTCACCCCTTTCACATGGGCAGCCCCGCCCTGGTACAGAGCGATGTCCATGATACCGGGCTGCGGTGTGAGTTGAGTCATAATACGGGCTCCTTAATTCCAACCCGTCATAACGGCCCAAACGCTGGCGGGGAAGCACCAAGATGACGCTCCCCCATGCTGCCGCCCCCTCCGGCAGCCTGCCCCGGCCGTGCGCCTGCGTTAATGCGCAGTTGCGGACTTGGGCATTTTCCGTTTGGCCTCTGCCATGATGATCTTCTGGATCTTCTTGCGCAGCTCCATGTCCTTGCGCATCGCCTCATTTGCCTGTTTCTGCATGGTAGAGGCCGATTGCGAGCCGTCGGCGCCGTTCAGCGCCTCACCCGCGTATTTGCTGAGCGACTTGCCGGAGATCTGTTTGGCTATCTCGCCGTAGATGGCGTCACCGTGCAGCTTGATAAAATCTTCGGTCGCTTTGGTGCCGTATTTGGCGATGAGGTCTTTCTTGACCGCGCCCTCCATGGCGGCGGGCGCCAGCTTGGTCTTGAGGAACTTCTCGGCGGCCCCGGTGAAGCCGGAGGAGAATTTCTCCAGCGCCTTGCCCGCGCCTGCGGACATGATGCCTGCGGTCAGGATCTTGGCGATGCTTTCCTTGATCTCCTTGGTGTTGGGCGGGCGGCCCTTTTCGATCAAGGGCTTTGCCAGGCCGATGGTTTCCTTCAGCGCCTCAGTCACCATGGCCTCGCCGGCCTTGGATTTCAGGAACTTCTCGAAGAAGACTTTGACTGCCTTCTTGGGCATCTCGCGCGACAGTCTGGAGGCCGCGGCCTTGGCCAGATCATCGGCAAGACCTGCCGAGAGTTTCGAGGTCAGCTTGCCGCCTGCCGCCCCTGCCAGGCCTGC
>NZ_AFCF02000006.1 GCF_000203975.2 Leisingera sp. ANG1
GTTTCCGACCAAGCCTCCGCAAACAGCGGGGGCTTTTTCGATTCCGGCTGCCCAAAGCCATCAGCCCAGCCAATTCCCCAACAAGTTCAAGCTGATGACCGCCCGGCGCAGCACCGTCCGGAACCATCCGAGCCTCCGAAATCAGCGCCCGCAGCGCCGCCGTCGCCTCCCGCCGCACCTCTGGTGCATTCAGGGCGCCAGCCAGGTCCTCGATCAGTTCCCGGTACCGCGCCGACAGGCTCGGGTGCAGCCGCAGGGTACCGGCCTCGGCTGCTTGCCGTTTGGAGTGTTGTCATAGTGAAGTTTTAATTGACTCTATGACGCGATGATCATAAATCGAACTAAGCGTTCAGATTTTGACGAAATGTCAAAGCTGCCGCATGGAGGTTGCTAGTCGCAACATCAACCGGAGGAGGGAGGCGCGACAGAAATTGCTGTTTTTACAGTTCGAAAGTCTGGTCAAACAGCTTTTGGACGGCTCGGTCGCACCCTCAGACCCATAGGGAGGAGATTATGGTGTCGAAATTTTACACCCTGGTTCAGACAGTTGCTCTGGCATGTGCCGCAGCAACCGCGTCGGCCGAGACTGAACTGACGGTTTATACTGCTCTGAACGCAGATGATCTGGACCGCTATGCTGCGTCCTTCAATGAAACTAACCCGGACATCAAGATCAACTGGGTCAGGGATTCCACTGGGATCATCACAGCGAAGCTGCTGGCCGAGAAAAACAACCCGCAGGCAGATGCGGTGCTGGGGCTGTCTGTCAACTCAGTGATGGCCCTGAAGCTGGAAGGCATGCTGGAGCCCTACACCCCCTTAGGCGCCGATACGCTGAATGCCCAGTTCGTGGACAATGGTGATGCCCCTAGCTGGGTTGGCATGAATGCACTGTTTTCCGCGATCTGCTTCAACACCGTCGAAGGCGAGAAACTGGGCATCGCAGCGCCGCAATCTTGGGATGACCTGCTGAAACCAGAATATGCAGGCCATATTGTGATGCCGAACCCCAACTCTTCGGGTGCGGGGCTGCTGAACGTCACCAGCTGGCTGTCGCTGAAAGGGAGCGAGGACGGCTGGGGCTACATGGCCGGATTGCATGAGAACATCGCGCGCTACACGCACTCGGGGTCGAAGCCCTGCAAGCTGGCCGCATCGGGTGAAAACCTGATCGGCATCTCCTATGCGCTGGCGGCAACCAAGCTGAAGGGCAGCGGCGCCCCGATCGACATCATTATCCCGACGGAAGGTGTTGGCTGGGATATGGAGGCAACCGCCATCGTCGCGGGCACGCCGAAGCTGGAGGCCGCCCAGGCGCTGATGGACTGGACGGCGACAGAGGACGCCAATGAGGTTTATGCAAAAGTATATGCCGTCGTTGCCAAACCTGGCGTGTCCAATCCGAACGAGCATTACCCGTCCAATGTTGTGGACGCGATGATCCCCAGCGACTTTGCGAACATTGCCAAGAACCGCGACACCATTCTGAGCGATTGGCAAAGCCGTTTCGGCCATAAGTCCGACCCTCAGAACTGAGGGGCGGCATTCACCCCGGGCTGCTGCTCCCTGGCCCGGGGTTTTTCTTTCTTCACCAAAAGTGCGGCGGCAAATGATCGCGCAATGAACCAACCCCCGGTCGTCCGGCAGCGGAGAAATCCCATGGCAAACCCATATGTTGAGATCTCCGATCTCGAAAAATTTTATGGCAGTTTCTGCGCTCTGAAGGGCGTGTCGCTGACCATTCTGGAATCCGAACTCGTCTGTTTTCTTGGCCCGTCGGGATGCGGCAAGACCACATTGCTGCGTGCGATTGCCGGGCTCGACCTACCCAGTTCCGGGCAGATCCGGCAGGGCGGGGACGATATCACCAGCCTGCCGGCCTCGTCCCGTGACTACGGGATCGTGTTCCAGTCTTACGCGCTGTTCCCCAATCTCACCATCTCCCGAAACATCGGGTTCGGGCTTGAAAACCGGGGGCTTGGAAAGTCCGAGATTCAGGCCCGTGTTAACGAATTGCTGGCGCTGGTCGGCCTGCCTGACCAGGGCGGGAAGTATCCGTCTCAGCTTTCCGGCGGGCAGCAGCAGCGCGTGGCCCTGGCCCGGGCCATGGCGGTTTCGCCGGGCCTGCTGCTGCTGGATGAGCCGCTGTCGGCCCTGGATGCCAAGGTGCGGACCCACCTGCGCCACGAGATCAAGGAACTGCAGCGGGACACCGGTGTCACGACAATTCTGGTGACGCACGACCAGGAGGAAGCCCTGTCGATGGCGGACCGGATCGTGGTGATGAACCACGGTGTGATCGAGCAGATCGGGACTCCAACCGAAGTCTACCGGGAACCGGAAAGCCTGTTTGTGGCCGATTTTGTGGGGGATACCAACCAGCTGCCCGTCGCGTCTGCGGGTCCTGATTCAGTATCGAACGGCATTTCGGCGTTCCGCTGCCGCAATCACGGCCATGCCGCAGGCAAGGATCTGGTGGCAGTTATCCGGCCGGAGGATGTTGTGCCGGTTGAAGCCGGCGCGGCACCGTCGCAAGGCGCCAGCCGGATTGAGGTGATGATCCGGGAGATGGAATTTCTCGGCTCCTTCTGGCGCTGCGCCCTTGACAGTGCGGCCTTTGGAGGCGCGCATTTTTATGCGGATTTCTCAATCAATGCGGTGCGCCGGCTGGGGCTGACCCAGGGGGCAAACCTGACGGTTGAGCTGCCGGTTGATCGCCTGATGGCGTTTGAGCCGCTGCAGGAGGCGGCACAATGACGGATGCTGCACACCCGCTGCCCAAAACCGGCGTGAAGGCCAGGATGTCCCGCGACGACCTGGTCATACGCGGCGGCATCATTGTCATTTTCATGTATTTGCTGGTCGCTTTGGTCTTCCCGATGGGGGCCATGCTGGCAAAGGCGTTCTCGACCTATGCATTCCAGCTGGAGCAGTACGAATTCCAGGTCAGCGATGAAGCCGGCACATTTGATGATACGGTCCTTACGGCTGCAGTCTTGAATGCCGCAAATGAGACGCTTCCGCAGGAAAAGCTGACAGCAAAGTCGACCAGCAGCATTTCGGCCACGGCGTTTTTTCCTGAGTTCAGCTTCCGCAGCCCGGAGCGCTACCGGATCCGGACCGCGTCTGAAGATGCGGCTTTCTTGAAGGGCGCCCAGCTCCATTCCGGACCGAATTGGGTTGAAATGAGCTCTAACGAGTTCCGGCAGGTACTGCTGAAACCGTCGCGTAGTTACGGGCTCGGCAACTTCGCGACTTATTTCTCGACACCGGTTCTGTTCAAGTCCATCCGCAACTCCTTGCTGATCTCGGCAATCAGTACCGCGGTTACGGTTTCGCTGGCTTTTGCTTTTGCCTATGCGCTGAACCGCTCCTGCATGGCGCTCAAGGGGGTGTTCCGCCTGGCAGCCATGGCGCCGATCCTGGTGCCGTCGCTGCTGCCCGGTATTGCGCTGGTCTATCTGTTCGGCAACCAGGGCATGCTGAAATGGATGCTGATGGGGGAAACCATCTACGGACCCATCGGGATCTTGCTGGGGTCGATCTTCTTTTCCTTTCCCCATGCGTTCATCATTATCGCAACGGCGCTGACCCTGTCGGACGCACGGCTGTATGAGGCCGCCGCCTCGCTGCGCACGAGTCCGTTCAAGACCTTCATGACGGTGACGCTTCCCGGCGCGCGGTTCGGCCTGATTTCCGCAAGCTTTGTGGTTTTCAGCCTGGTGATGACAGACTTCGGCCTGCCCAAGGTGATCGGCGGGCAGTACTCCATGCTGGCAGTCGACATCTATCAGCAGGTGATCGGGCAGCAGAACTTTGAGATGGGTGCGGTTGTATCCTTCCTGCTGATCATCCCGGCGCTTATGGCGTTTGCCGTGGACCGGCTGGTGCAGGGCAAACAGCAGTCTCTGCTGTCTGCGCGCTCTGTGCCATATGAGCCTGCGCCGCGGCCTCTGACGGACAAGCTGTGCTTTGCCTTCTGTGCAGCCATGTGCGTCTTTCTGCTGGGGATCATCGGCGTCTGCCAGTACGCGGCGCTGGTCAAATTCTACCCCTATGACCTGAGCCTCAGCCTGAGCAACTACCGCTTCGACCTGTTGGACGGCGGCTGGGCGTCCTATTTCAACTCGATCAAGCTAGCGCTTCTGTCGGCCGTCTTCGGAACCGCCGTGGTGTTCCTGGCCGCCTACTTCGTGGAGAAGGGCAATGCTTTTTCGGCGGGGCGGGGGCTGCTGCAGGGGATCGCTATGCTGCCGATGGCAATCCCAGGCATGGTGCTGGGACTGGCCTACATCTTCTTCTTCAACGATGCTGCCAACCCTTTCAACTGGCTGTATGGAACCATGGCCATTCTTGTGGTCAGTACGGTGACTCACTTTTTCACGGTTGCCTACCTGACATCGGCCACGGCCCTGAAACAGGTTGATGCAGAGTTTGAACCGGTGGCCGCGTCACTGAAGCAACCGGTGTTCCGGCTGTTTTCGACGGTGACGGTGCCGATGTGCGCACCGGCCTTGCTGGAAATCGGTATCTACCTGTTCGTCAATGCGATGACCACGGTGTCGGTGGTGGTGTTCCTGTATTCACACAATACGCCCCTTGCTTCGATCGCGATCCTGAACATGGATGATGCGGGCGATATCGCCCCAGCAGCTGCCATGGGCATGATGATTTTCTACACCAACCTGGCGGCGCGGCTGTTCCATCTTTGGGTGTCCCGCGTTGTCCTGAAGCGGTCGCAAGCCTGGCGGACGCGCTGAGTTTCACCACCGGCGACGGGCCAAACTGTCTATGCTCGCCATCGTTGAAAATTCAGGGAAAGGTTACTCTGTGCAGATCCTGAGTTTTATCTTTCAATTGGCCGGGTCGGTCATGATGCTTTTGTTCGCAGTCCGTATGGTACGAACCGGCATTGAACGGGCCTTTGGTTCGGCATTCCAGAGATTGCTGACTGCGCCGCGAAATCCGCTGATGCTGGCACCGCTTGGGATATTGCTGGCCTGCGTCCTGCAAAGCTCGGCCGCAGTTACCCTCCTGGTAGCGGGCTTCTCAGGGGCTGGGGCACTTTCCTTTGTGCCTGGCATTGCAATTGTCCTGGGTGGAGATCTGGGCTCAGCCATGCTGATCCAGGTCTTGTCGCTTCGGTTGGACTGGCTCATACCTGTGCTTCTCACCACGGGTGGTTTCCTGTTCCTAAAGACCGACCAGCGCAGTTTGAAACAAGCCGGCCGGATTCTACTCGGTATTGCCTTCATTCTGGTCTCGCTGAGTTACCTCCGGCAAACAATGGAACCGTTCCGCGAAAGTGCGTTTCTGCCAGCTGTCGCAGGATACCTGGCACAAGACTTTGTGACGGCATTCCTAGTTGGGGTGATTTTGGCATTTGTCATGCACTCATCTGTGGCCGCCATCCTCATGATCGTTGCGGTCGTCGATATCGGCGCAATCTCGCTAGCGACTGGCCTGTCCCTAGTGCTAGGCGCCAATGCGGGCTCTGCTTTGATACCTGTCTGGTTGTCACGCGGTATGGAGCCAGTAGCGCGGCGCGTGCCAGTGGCAAACATGCTGCTGCGCGGAAGCGGCGCTATCTTGGCTGTTTCTCTTTTAAACAGCAGTGCTGGTGCTGATGTGTTCCTGGCGAGTGGAGATCCGGCCCAAACCCTGATTACTGTTCACATCGCCTTCAATGCAGCACTGCTATTGACTGTGCCTTTTGCTGTTCAACTGGAAGCACCAGTTGCTGCCATCTTTCCCAAAAATGAAGTGCGGGGTGAGGAACTTTCATGGCGCTACCGGTCGGTTTTAAACCGCGCAGACTTGGCCAGCCCTTCGCTAGCATTGGCCGGGCTGAGGAGGGAAGTATTGCGCATGGCAGGGTTGGTGGAGGAGATGACTGCCCCGGTTATGGATTTGTACAGGCGGGCTGATGAAGACACACTGGAACGGCAGCGGGGGTGCGAGGACGCGCTTAATTCTGCCTTGAATGAGGTGCGCAACTATTCCGCCGAGATTGATCAAACTGTGATTGGTCGGGAACTTCGCGCGGAATTGCGAGCTCTGGTAGACTACGCAATCGCACTGGAGGCCGCAGGGGATATCGTGGTTAAACGGCTGGTTCCTTTGACACAGGAAAAACACCGCAGCAGCTTGGAGTTCAGTCCGGCTGGTTTTTCCGAGCTGCTTACGCTTCATGCAAAGGCAATGTCTAACTTAGACAAAGCTACAAATGTTCTTATTGGATCTGACTTGGAGGGCGCCCGCCTTCTGCTTGAAGAGAAGGCCGAAATAGCCCGCATAGAAAGGAACAGCCGCAAAAAGCATCTCAAGAGATTGGCAGAGGGGGAGCTAAACAGCTTTCGCACAAGCGACCTTCATTTGGAGACCGCTTATTCTTTTAAGGAATTCCATTCGTGGATCGTTACAGTGGCTCACCCGATCTTGCAGCGCGAAGGACAGCTGCTTGAGACTCGATTGATCCGCAAACCGGAGCCAGCGCGAGCAAACGCTAAGGCATGAATGATCAAGCGGCGGGATCGTTTTCGACTCGCTGTGCAAACTGGTATGGAGAAATTCCGTATTTTTGCCTGAAGGAATTGCGGAAGTTGGAAGCCGAATAAAATCCGACACAGGCTGCGACCTCGCCTACGGTCAAGTCGGTCTGCATCAGCAGAAGTCGGCCACGGCAGAGGCGGGCATCCTTAACGAACCGGGCGGGTGTCATCCCGAGTTCACTGGAGAAGAGCCTCTCAAGCTGGCGTCTTGAAATGCTGTGGCGCAGGCACAGGGTTTCGATGGAAATGTCGCTGCTGAGGTTGGCGCGTATGTCGTTGAGAACCGAAAGTAGCGTTTTGTTCCGGGTTGCAAACCGCTGGTTCAGAGGCATCTTCTGCGCTACGCCGCTGTTGCGCGGGCCGTTGTGCAGGCAAAGGTCGGCAATCTCCTGGGCAAAATTGAACCCATGATCGCGTTCAATCACTTGCAGGATCAGGTCGCTCGCCGAGATGCCGCCGCCGCATGTTAAAATCCGCTGGTCGATGCAGAACCTGTGATCGGAAGGGCAGAGATGCCAATGGCTTTCCAAGAATGACGCGCGGGATTGCCAGTGCAGGGTGAACTCCCTCTCTGCGAGAATACCGGCATTGGCAAGAAGCTGCACCGCGGTGCCAACCGCGCCAATACGTGCGCCGCGCCGCCAAGCGGCGCGCAGATCGCCTCCCAGCTGTTTGGAAACCGGGTGGTCCGCAGCAGGGCCGAACACCAGCATGATGTCTGCACTGCGAAAATCATCAAACCCGGATGCCACGCCGAGTGCTGCCCTGTTTGTGTCTGTGACTGGCTTTCCGTCCGGGCTGTGCAGTGTCCAACGGTACAGCTCGTTTCCAGCCAGAAGGTTGGCTTCTCTAAGCGGTTCGGTCACTGCACCGAGGGATAACAGGTCGAACCCAGGAACCAGAAGCAGAGCCAAGGTTGTTGCATCTGCAGAAACTGGGTGTTCAGGGATCATGGCAGAATTCTTGTTTTGAACAAGGTGGGTGGCATGCGCCGGCCAAGGGGGGACAAAAACCGGCGCATGCGCTCTTACTACGACAGAAGCTTCTTGCTTTGGGGGTCGTAGAATCCGCGCAAGCGCACAGTGGCATCCACGGCCTCGCCTTCGATCAGAACCTGATAGTGGCCGTATTCAAGGTCAGCCTTACCTGACGCGCCTTCCGGCAGGTCAAGAAGGCACAGGCCGGTGGCGGTGCCTTGAATGTAGCTGTAGGCCGCACTGTTGATGGAGCCGAGCACCTCGCCATTGCGCAGAACAGGCTCGCGCCCGAATAAGAGCGGTTCGGCATTGTTCAGTTTGATCGCGCACAGGAAGGGTCCCTGTGCCTTTTCCTTGCGGTCCAAGTAGGCATCGCGCCCGATGAACGGGATGTCCTTTTTGGTTTTGCACAGGAATTCGACACCCAGCTGATGCGGGGCTTCCATATAGGCCATGTCAGTGCCCCAATGCAGGTATCCCTTGTCGATACGCAGGGCGTTGAGCGCATCCGTGCCCAGCAGGCGGATGCCGTATTCGTCCTGCTTCGCCATGATGGTATCGAACACGTGCTCGGCCAGATCCGGCGTCATGTAGAGTTCGAAGCCAAGCTCGCCGCTGTAGGAAAGGCGCTGGACCCAAACCTCTGCATAACCAATGCGGATGGTCTTGCCGGAGTTGAAGGGGAAGGCCTCATTCGACAGATCGGCATCTGTCAGAAAGGACAGCAGTGCGCGGCTTTTCGGCCCCATCACCGACAACGCGGCAAAGGCGGTGGTCACGTCGCGGATCCGCACGTCCTCGCCGGGTTTGACATGATCGCGCAGCCGGTTCAGGTCGCGGCGGCGGCGTCCGGTTGAGCTGGTGACGATGAAGCGGTCTTCGGCATGGCGGGCGACCGTCATGTCGGTTTCGATGCCGCCGTCCTCGTTCAGCATCAGGGTGTAGGCCAGCCGCCCCGGGGCAATTGCCATATTGTTGGTGCACATGCGCTGCAAGAAGCTTTCGGCGTCTTTACCTTCGACTTCGGTCTTTCCCATCGGGGAGTAGTCGATGATGGCCACGGCCTCACGCGCCGCCTGCTGTTCGGCCTGGGCGTATTCGAACCAGTTGGCACGGCCAAAGGAGTACTCTGCCTTCGCCTCGGTCCCGGCAGGCGCGTACCAGGCCGGGCGCTCCCAGCCCATGGATTCACCGAAATAGGCGCCGCGGTCCTTGAGCAGGTGATGGAACGGTGTCTTGCGGATGCCGCGCGCAGTGTGCCGCTGGTGATGCGGATAGTGCAAAGCATAGGACAAGGCGAGGGTTTCAGGCGCGCGCTGCTGCAGGTAGGCATCGCCTGCCTGGAAGCTCTCCAGACGGGCCGGGTCAACACCGCTGAGGTCGCGCATGGGCTTGCCGTTGATGATCCATTCCGCCAGAGCGCGGCCCGCGCCTGCACCGCATTGGATGCCGGTGGAGTTAACGCCTGCGAGAATGAAATACCCCTTGATGTCAGGTGCTTCGCCGATGGTAGCGCGCCCGTCGTGGGTGAAGCTTTCGGGGCCGTTAAAGAAGGTCCGGATGCCGGTTTCCTGAAGCACCGGAACCCGTTCCAGCGCCTCCTCCATCACATCCATGACGTGTTCCTCGACAAAAGGCAGCGAGTCGAAACTGAAGTCCTCCGGGATGCCGTCTTCGCCGTAGGGAACCACGATGCGGTGGCCAAAGCCGACCAGGAGCTTGCCCGCGTCTTCCTTGAAATAGGTGGCATCGTCATAGGACCGCAGAACCGGCAGGTCCTTGGGCAGGTCCGGGATCGCTTCGGTAACCAGGTAGTAATGCGCGCAGGCGTGCAGCGGGATTTCGACCCCGTTCTGACGGCCCAGTTCGCGCGCCCACATGCCGGCGGTGTTGACCACGACGTCGGCCTGAATGTGGCCCTTGTCGGTGCGGACCCCTGTCACACGGCCGTTCTCCACCACGACCTCCTCGACCTTGGTGTCTTCGAACACCTGGACGCCGCGTCCGCGGGCGCCCTTGATCAAGGCTGTGGTCAGGTCCACAGGGTTGATGGAGCCGTTGCTG
Organism: Leisingera sp. ANG1; assembly: GCF_000203975.2. Taxonomy (GTDB): domain Bacteria; phylum Pseudomonadota; class Alphaproteobacteria; order Rhodobacterales; family Rhodobacteraceae; genus Leisingera. The sequence continues at coordinate 9,593 of NZ_AFCF02000006.1, forward strand.
GGGATCCAGACGCCGCCTGCGACGCCGTCCAGATTGACCAGCGGATAACGTTCCTTGATCTCGTCGTGACCGATTTCACGGGCTTCGATATCGAACAGCCGCGCAAAGTCGATCTGGCGGCGCAGCTGGCGCATCCGGTCGGGGAAGCGGGCCACCGTGACGGAACCCGTTTGGCGGAAGCCGGTGGTCTGGCCGGTCTCGGCTTCAAGTTCCTCGATGATTTCGGTGCCGTAGGAGGCGAACTCGGTCGACAGCGTGTCGCCGCGCAGCCGCCCGACCAGTCCGGCGGCGTGCCAGGTGGTGCCGCAGGTGAGCTGCTTGCGTTCCAGCAGCACCACATCGGTCCAGCCCTGTTTGGCCAGGTGATAAGCGACAGAACAGCCATGCACGCCGCCGCCGATGATGACGACTTGAGCACGGTCAGGGACTTGATTTGCCATTGTTCATTCCTTTGCAGATGGTTGGCCGACGGCATGCGGAGGGGACGCGCGCCGGGATTGAAGGGGTTAGACGGGGTTTGACAGCGCCTTGCGGAGCCGGAAGACCGAAATCAGGTGCAGGGTGACCGCCAGGACGATCAGGCCGAAAATGGTGGCGGCGATGGGGCGGTTGATCATGTCCAGCGGCGTTTGCACGTTGGCGAGTGCGATGCGCAGCTTCACTTCCATGATGCCGCCCAGAACCATGCCGAGGATGATCGGCACGATCGGAAGGTTCAGCCGTTTCAGCACCATGCCCAGCACACCGAAACCGGCGGCGATGGCGCAGTCCGTCACCGAGTTTCGCAGCGCGTAGACGCCGACGAAAGAAAGCGTGAGGATGATCATGCCGAGGTATCGGTTGGGAATGATGATGACCCGGGTCAGCTGGCGCGAGAACAGAATCAGGAAAACCAGCGCCAGCACGTTCAGCGCCAGCAGGCACAGGTAGAGGCCGAGAATGAACTCCGGCCGCTGCTCGAACAGGCCTGGGCCAGGGATCACGTTGTGGACGTAGAACACGGTCAGCATCATCGCGGTCAGGGCTTCGCCCGGGATGCCGAGGGCCAGCAGCGGGATCATTGCGGCGGCGGGCACCGCATTGTTCGCGGCTTCCGAGGCAATGATCCCTTCGGGAGAGCCATTGCCGAATTCTTCAGGCGTCTTCGAGGTTTTCTGCGCCAGAGAGTACGAGAAGAACTGGGCCAGGAACTCTCCAACACCGGGAATGATGCCGAAGATCACCCCAAAGCCGGAGGAGGACAGCACGGTCTTGGGAAACCGCAGCACTTCGAACAGGTGCTGAAACACTCCGCGGCCGATTTTCGGCTCTGCCGCATCCTGATCCTCGCCAAGCAGCAGGACAAAGGCCTGGCTGAGGGCGAAAAGCCCCAGCACCACGACGATGACGTCTATGCCTGAGGCCAGCCAGGTCTGATCGAAGGTGAAGCGTTTCGAATAGCGGATCGGTTCCAGACCGATGGTGTTAATGAAGATGCCAAAGCACAACAGCGCCCCGGCGGCCATGTTCTGGCCGCGGTGGACAATGACGACCAGAACCATGCCCAGGAGGGCGGCAAGAAAGATCTCCTTGGCGCCGAAGTTCGGAGCGATACTGGCCAGGAGCGGCGACAGGGCAATCAGGGCCAGCACCGAAATGACCCCGCCGCAGAAGGACGCGCCATAGGCAAGCGAAATGGCACGGGTGGCTTCACCCCGTCGGGTCATCGGGTAGCCATCATAGGTTGTCAGGGCGTTGACCGCGGTGCCGGGGGTGTTCAGCAGAATCGCAGGCAGCGCGCCGCCGAACATCGAGGAGCCGTAGATGCCCAAAAGCAGGGTCAGGCCGGTAAGCGGCTCCATGGCGTAGGTCGCGGGAAGCAGGATGGCGATGGCAACCGCTGGTCCCACGCCGGGGATGGCGCCAATAATGATGCCGCCCAGTGATCCGGCAACCAGGGCAATCAGGATGTCCCAGCGGGCCAGCATCTCGAGCGCGGAGAAAAGCAGATCCATGACAGCCTCTTACAGATAGATCAGGAACAGGTTGCGGAGACCGGCGGGCAGCAGCTCATAGGCGGCACCGGCAGGTATCTTCACCTGCAGAAAGCTGCGGAAGAACAGCACCACAGCCAGTGACAGGCCCACGGACACCCATAGGAACCTGGCGCTGCGGTAGCCCAGCCGCAGTGTGAGCGCGGTGCTGAACAGCAAGGTGGACGGCAGGTAGCCAAGGCGGGGCACGATCAGTACATAGGCCAGAAACCAGCCGGTAAACTCCGCCGAGCGCAGCCAAAACAACAGTTCCGGCCCCATTGGCGCTCCCTGGCGTGTGGACAGGTTGCGGCGGATGCAGATGCCCAGGTTCATCACGCCAAACCCCAGCATTCCGTAAATCGACAGAAGCGACCAGAAGCCGGGCTGGTTGAGCGCGCTTGCACCCTTTGCCGTTTTCAGTTCAGCACCTGTGTTGAACCAAAGAAAAACTGCAAACAGGAAGGCCGCCACCGAGAAGGCCAGTTCAGCACGCACATGCGGCGGTTCGATAATGCCGATGGCATCTTGATGTTCCGGTTCTTGCGGCATGGCTGCCTCCCTGCTTGCAGCGGCAGGGCCCTGGGAGAGGCCCCGCCTATGGGATCAGAGACCCAGGCTTGCGTTGATTTTGGCGATTGCGTCGATGTTCTTGCCGATCAGGTCTTTCGATCCGTCGGCATCCAGCCAATAGAGCTGGGCGCCGGTCTCTTCGCCAAACTTGCGGGCGCGTTCGCCGGCGATGGTCTTCTCTGCCACGGAAGCGATCTTCTCGCGCACATCCGCCGGGGTGTCCTTGTGCACGAACAGGCCGTTCCACAGGGTCAGGTCCAGTGCAGGAACGATTTCCGCAACGGTCGGCGCATCCGGCGCGTGGGGCAGGCGCTCAGGCGTGATGGCTGCCAGGACCTGAATATCGTCGAGACAGGGCAGCATCAGCTGGATCGTGGTGTTTCCGACATCCGCGTCGCCAGAGGCGAAGGTGTTGCAGTCGACCAGGTCAAAAGCGGCGTCAGAGGCATATTGAAACCCCAGCTCCTGCGCCAGCGACAGGGTCACCTTGGTCGGGGTCAAGGGCGCGCCGAAATGGGCCAGAGTGACAGGATTGTCCTGCGCGTGAGCGGCCAGTTCCTGCATTGTGCTGTAGGGCTTGTCCTTCGACGTCACGATGACAAACGGGTAGGTCAGGAAAATGCCGAGGGGGTCAAACGGGTCCGGGGACAGCTCGGGGATCCCCAGAGAAGGGCCAACCACCGGAACGCCGATCACAAAGGAGCCGATTGTATATCCGTCAGCCGGTGCAGAGGCGACTTCCACCGCGCCGGGAAACGGGCCGCCGCCGCCGCCGGGTTTGTTCACCACTGCGGCCGGCACTCCGTATTCAGCCTGGAAGTCTTCGGCAATCATGCGAGTCAACACGTCTTCCATGTCGCCTGGCGGCCAGGGCACCACGAATTGCACGGGTTTCTCCGGATACTCCGCCCAGCCGGGCACAGCTGTGAATGTCGCCATGGCTGCCGCCACGGTCACTGCAGTCATCTTCGCAAGTTTCATTGGTCTCCTCCCTTAAGGACGCTGAGGTTTGCGGTTTCCCTCCCGGCCGAGCCGGCTCGTTCAAAAACTGAACTAAAAGTTCGATTATTGACGAATAGGATATTTTCTGACATAAAATTCCCAATCTGTAAACGCTTCTTGCCTGGCTCGGCGTCCAACAGTGCAAATTCAGGCTAAAACGCCGGAATCGCACTAAAGTCCTGAGGCAGGGTTCTGGGGCCGTCTGATTTCTGCGCGGGGAGGTGCGGAAAACAGCCAAATGGGAGAGAGAGTTTGACCGAATCAGCAGTTGTTCAGGACACCGCCGAATTCGATGAGCGCATTGCCCGCATCGTGGCTCAGGTTCCCGGATGGGACGATGGCAAGGCCACATGGAAGTGGCTTTCAGGCGGCGGGGCTCACAAGAATTTCCTAGTAGACAATGGGGACGGGACTGCACAGTCCGTCGTCAAGCTGTGGAACCGGGACTGGGAAACGCTTGGAATTGTGCCGCCCAGTGCGGTGCCGATGCTGAATACCGTTGATGCCGGGCGGGCGGGCATCGGCGCGCCGGTTGTCGCCATTGTCGACGATCCGCTGGCCCTGATGATTGAGTTTCTGCCCGGCAAGCCCGTGAATCTCAAGGATCCTGACGTTCTGCCCCGCGTCGCAGCAAAGGCGCGTCAGTTGCATGACAGCGGCCTCAACTTCCGCCGCGATTTCAACCCGTTTGCCGAGGCGCGTGTGATCCTGGCATCGGCTCAGCGTGCCGATGTCGCCTTGCCGGACGACTACAACGAAATCCTGCCTGTTTTGCAGAGGATCGAGCAGGCGCTGGACTTGCGGCCGCGCGATTTCGTCCCCAGCCATAATGATCTGTACAGTGCCAACCTGCTGGAGCAGCCGGACGGGACAATCCGGCTGATCGACTATGACCTCTCGGGCAACAGCGACCGCTGCTATGATCTGGGTCTCATGACCACTTTCGAGGATCTCGATTCCGATCAGGTCAGCCGCCTCACTGAAAGCTACTTTGGCACCTTCGACAGACGGATGCGGGCGCGTGTCGAGATGTTTGCCATCGCATCGGATTATTGCCAGTTCGCGCTGTTTGCCACAGCCCTCGCGGTGGCCGACATGAATGACGACTACGACTATGCGGGTTTCATGACGCAGAACTGGAGTAACATCCAGAAGCGGACCAGCGGCGCGGGCTTTGGTGCCTTCCTCGCAGAAGTTTGATCAGTCAGGGGCTGCCAGCGGCTAGGCTCTGCCGTCTGGCAGATCTCAAACCCGGTGTTCAGTGATTGAATGCCTGTTAGTTTTTGAAACGCGCGGTTAAACTCAAATCCGACAAATTCGGAAGGAGGCCCGACGCATGGCCGAAGGAGAAAAACAACTTTCTCTGCGCGAGCGCAACAAGCTGCGGACACGCAGGGAAATCCACGCTGCGGCGCTGGAGGTGTTCCAGGAGGAAGGCTTCGCGGGCAGTTCGGTTGACAAGATCGCAAAGACGGCAGGCACATCGAAAGGGACGATCTACGTCTATTTCCCCGATGGGCTCAACGACATCTACCGCGAGATTTACGCCGACCTGAGTAAAAAGATCCTGAACGCCGGATGTAACGCTCGTGACGCTGAAACAGATCCCGTGCAGCGCATCATGGCCTTGGCCGCAGCCCTTTTGGAGTTGTGTGCGCAGCCGGAAACTGGGCGGTTCTACAGTTTGCTCAGCCCAACGTTGCGGCCGGTTCTTGCACCGGTTCTGGGCCAGGCCTCGAGTGAGTTCACCGTCATGGTGGCTGAGGATGTCCAGGCGCTGCGCAACAATGACAGTGCTGCGGACGCCACCGTTTTTGCGGAGCTGCTGGTTGGTGCCATGCGTGAGGCCGCAAAGATCGTGAGCGACGCGCCGCGCAAAAAGAAATCGCTGCTCGCCGGGCTGGAAGCCCTTGCCGCCGGTCTGGCGCGCAGCCCCGACCGAACCGCTTAACACCGTGGCCCGTCCGGCATTGCCTGTCTGGCCGCATGAGCCTGAACAGACAATGCCGGAGGCGCATAATGAAAACTTACTCCCTGATCATCGGCGGGAAATCCGTCCCCACACCCAAGCATTTCGAAGTCCGCAACCCGGCAAACGGCGGTGTGGTCGGAAGCGCGCCCTGCGCCACCAAGGAGCAGCTGGACCAGGCGGTCGATGCGGCTGAAAAAGCCTTTGAGAAATGGCGCAAAAGGTCGAGCAAGGACCGCGCTGCGGCCTGTGAGAAGATTGCCCAGAAAATTCAAGAAAACGCCGAGGAGCTGGCGCAGCTGATCACCCGCGAGCAGGGGAAGCCGCTCAATGGCCTCGGATCCCGCTGGGAAGTTGGCGGGGCCGTGGCCTGGACTGGCTATACCGCCACGCTGGATACCCCCGTCGAAGTGCTGCAGGATACCAATGAAGGCAAGGTGGAGATGTACCGCAAGCCGCTGGGTGTTGTTGGTTCGATCACCCCGTGGAACTTCCCGGTCATGATTGCAATCTGGCACATCATCCCGGCAATCCGCGCAGGCAACACGGTTGTCATCAAGCCGTCGCCCTTCACGCCCTTGGCCACGATCCGGCTGGTGGAGCTGATGAATGAAGTTCTGCCGCAAGGTGTCGTGAATTGCATAACCGGCGAGGATTTCCTGGGCGCCGAAATGTCGTCGCACCCCAAGATCCGCAAGATCGTGTTCACCGGCTCCTGCGCCACCGGCCAAAAGATCATGCGAAGCGCGGCGGAGACCATGAAACGCCTGACACTGGAGCTTGGCGGTAACGATGCTGGTATCGTGCTGCCGGACGTGGATCCCAAACAGATCGCCGAGGGGCTTTTCTGGGGGGCGTTCATCAATGGCGGCCAGACCTGCGCAGCCCTGAAGCGCCTTTATGTGCATGACAGCGTTTATGAGGATGTCTGCAATGAACTGGCGGAGTTCGCCAGGAACATCGAAGTCGGTGACGGGATGCTCGAAGAGAGCATCATTGGTCCGGTTCAGAACAAGGCGCAGTACGACAAAGTGTCCGAACTGGTTGAGGATGCCAAGAAGGTTGGCGGCAAAGTGCTGCTGGGCGGAAAGGCACAGCACAAGGGGCCGGGGCATTTCTACCCGCTGACTCTTATTGCGGATCTGGACAACGGCACTCGGCTTGTTGACGAGGAACAGTTTGGTCCGGTGCTGCCGATCATCCGCTACAGCGACGTGGATGAGGTCATCAAGCGGGCAAATGACAACCCGAACGGCCTGGGCGGGTCCGTTTGGAGCCGCGACAGCAGCAAGGCCAAGGAGGTCGCCTGCCAGTTGGAGTGCGGGTCTGTCTGGATCAACAAGCATGGCGCCATTCAGCCCAATGCCCCGTTTGGCGGCGTGAAAGCCTCGGGGATCGGTGTCGAATTCGCCAAGGAAGGCCTTGAAGAATACACCGATATCCAGGTCGTGTTCTCGTGAGAGCCGAGACTTCTCTGGAGAGGGGGTTTGCATGAAAAATGCTTATGAAAAGCCAAAAATGTCGGCGAGGGCGCGGTTGATGATGGCCAGAAGGGAACGGCTCCTGGGGCCGAACAATCCGACCTTCTACGATGATCCGGTGCATTTTGTGCGGGGTGAAGGTGTCTGGCTGTTCGACGCGGACGGCCGGCGCTATCTGGATGCCTACAACAACGTGCCCCATGTGGGGCACTGCCACCCGCATGTGGTCGAGGCGATCTCGCGGCAGGCCGGCCTGTTGAACACTCACAGCCGGTATCTGCATGACAATGTCCTGGACTATGCCGAACGCCTGACAGCCACTTTCCACCGCAGCCTGTCAACGGTCCTGCTGACCTGCACCGGCAGTGAAGCCAATGACGTGGCGCTGCGCATGGCGCGGGCCATAACCGGCAAGCACGGGGTGATCGTCACCGACTTCACCTATCACGGAAACACCAGTGCGGTCATGGAACTGGCCACGCTGATCCCGCGCGAGGACGGGTTCAGCACGCATCTGCGGACCATCCCGGCGCCAGACAGTTATCACCTTGAGCCGGGTGAGAAGGATGAAACCGATATGGCAGCCCGGGTTTTGGCGCACCTTGATGCGGCAATTTCATCCTTGGAAGAAGCGGGGCACGGGGTGTCCGCAATCATGTTGTGTCCGATTTTTGCCAATGAAGGGTTCCCGGATTTGCCTCCGGGGTTCCTGGATCGCGTAGCCAAACGTGTGCGCAAGGCTGGCGGTGTTGTCATCGCAGATGAAGTCCAGCCGGGGTTCGGGCGGACCGGTGCGGCGATGTGGGGCCATCAGTACTCCGGATTCACCCCGGACATCGTGACAATGGGCAAACCCATGGGCAACGGCCATCCCATTGGCGGCGTGGCAACCACTCATGACATCATGCATGCCTTCCGGACCAAGAACGTCTATTTCAACACATTCGGCAGCAATCCGGTCTCCTGCGCTGCCGGCTTGGCTGTTCTGGATGTGATTGAAAATGAAAGCCTGATCGAGAACGCGGCGGAGGTTGGGGCCTACGCCAAAGAGCGTCTGGAAAAGATGGCGGAAAAGTTTGGCTTTTTTGGTGACGTCAGAGGGGCAGGCTTGTTCTTCGGTGCAGAGATTGTTCATCCAGGTGAGCAGATCACTGCAGACAAGAAGCTGGCTAAGAGGGCGGTGAACCTGATGCGCGAAAACGGTGTGGTCATGGGGCTGCTAGGGCGGAAGGAAAACTTGTTCAAAATCCGCCCACCAATGCCGTTTTCCAAGGCAAATGCTGACCACCTTTTTGAAGTGATGGATCATGTCCTGAGCCGACTTTAGAGACAGTAAGGTTGGCTGCGCAACTTTCCTCATCTGCCGTCCCTCGGAGTTCCTCTGGAAAACCGCCGCTTTCTGCTTCGTGCAACTGGCGGTTTGCAAACGCTTCGAGACAAGGTGATATGGCTAAAAGCGCCTATGGGCTTTGGTTCGGCCGACTGCTGGTTGCTAACAATGACAAAGCAAAGCCAGGCTCGCTCAGTGTGGTCGATAGCGCCGCGGTTCTCCCCCCCATAGTTGTGCGGTGGGTGCTGAAATGAGGCATCCCGGCAGGATTTTGAGCGGTCTTGCTGTGCCTCATTTCCCTGTGTGCTTCCATGCAAATACAAAGGGTTAGCGGAGGAAAAAGGGGGAGGTGTGATCATTCGGGCCAAGCTGTGCTTCAGATTTGCGCTATGGCGTTGATCAGTGCGGCAGCCGTTTTTGCATGGTCCTGCAGGTCAGTCGTCAGCTCAGCGTTGGCGTTGACACAGACGCAAACGCTTTCCTCCATCCGCTGGTCTTTCAAAGGCACAAACCGGATGCCGCCGGCCAGCAATTCCGGACGGACATCGAAACGTGTCATAAAGGCCACCGCATGCCCATTCCGAACCATTTCGCTGGTGAAGAGGACCGAGTTGCTGGATGAAACAATCCGGGGCCGTTTCCGCTGCCGGTGGATTTCCGCCAGCAGCCGGGAATGTACGGACAGGTTTTCGCTGGGCAAACTGACGGGCCAATCCAGACACTCCGCAATCGATATTTCGTGCTGGTCGACAGTGAAATGGATTGGACTATAGACGAGACCGATCCGGCACGAAGTCTCTGACAGCACCCGGACAGGCTGGCTGGGCCGCGCATTGAATGCCAGGGCCAGATCGATTTCGCCTTCGGACAAGGCATGGATCAGCGTATTGGTATCGCCGGTCCTGACCTGCAGGACATCCAGGCGTTCCGCGGCCGTCTGCCGGTCATAAAGAGCAGGCAGCAATGTCTGTGCAAAACACTCTGCTGCGCCGATGCGGAGCTTCTTTTCATTTCCCCTGTCCTTGCGCGCGAGACTGGCGCGCAAATGGGTGCTCTCGTTCAGCCAGCGTTCGGCCTGACTCAGCAGTTTGAGCCCGTCCGCGGTCAGCTGCATTCCCTTGGCGTGGCGGGCAAACAGTGCTGTCCCGAGGTCTTCCTCCAGCAAGCGCATCTGCCGGCTCAGCGCAGATGAGGAAATATTCAGCTTGTCTGCTGCCTTTCGGATCGAGCATTCACGCGCCACTTCGACAAAGGAATGCAGCTCCCGCGAGAACTCAGACATCCTACCCTCCTGCCAAGACCGTGTTCAAATTTTTCGCGCGCTATGCGCGATTCATTCTGATTTTTATCACGGACGAGACAGCCTAGGCTATGCGGGAAACCTTCAAAACAGGTCACGCATTATGCAAAATGATATCGATCACCTGCGCACCACCGTGAAGATCGCGCATGACTGCCGCGCCGAAGGAAACCACCCCTTCGGAGCAATCCTGATCGGCCCGGATGGCAGTGTCCTTCTCAGAGGCGGGAACACCTACTCCAGCGACAAGGGCGTCGGCCACGCAGAGCTCAACGTGGCCCGGGAAGCCAGCCAGAAATTCTCCCCTGAGTTTCTGAGCGAATGCACGCTCTATACATCTGTGGAACCCTGTTGCATGTGCGCGGGTGCCTGCTACTGGGCCGGCATCGGCGCAGTCGTCTACGGCATGACAGAGAAACGCCTGGCCGAATTGACCGGGGACAACCCCGAAAACCTGACGCTCGATCTGGCTTGCAAAACGGTCTTTGCTGCTGGACGCCGGAAGATGGAGGTCCGCGGCCCTTTCCCCGAGATCGAGGAGGAAGTCGCTTTGGGGCACAAGGACTTCTGGTAGCGGCAAAGGCGCGAACGGCCTACCGCTTTCCGCGCCCCTAGGCGAGAGTACTTTCAACGAGGAGAAAACCCATGAAACTCAGATCTTTGCTGGGGGGCGCTGCTGTGGCGCTTGGTTTGACCGCAAGCGCGGCATTTGCGGACAAGACCAAAGTCGGCTTTGTCTATGTCGGCCCGGTTGGAGATGGCGGATGGACCTACGAACATGAACAGGCGCGCAAGAAAGTTGTCGAAGAGTTCGGAGATCAGATCGAAACCGTCTTTGTCGAAAGTGTGCCTGACGGACCGGACTCCGCACGTGTGATGACCCAGATGGCGCTGGAAGGCGCAGATCTGATTTTCGCCACATCCTTTGGCTACATGGATCCTGCGATTGAAGTTGCCAGCAAGTTTCCCGATCTGAAAATCGAACACGCAACCGGGTACAAGACCGCTCCGAACGTGTCGGTTTATTCTGCCAGGTTCTATGAAGGCCGTGCCATCCAGGGCCATATCGCGGGCAAGATGACCAAGTCCAACGTGATTGGATACATTGCATCTTTCCCGATCCCTGAGGTCATCCGCGGCATCAATTCCGCCTACATCCACGCCAAGAAGGCAAATCCGGATGTAGAGTTCAAAGTTGTCTGGGTCTCTACCTGGTTCAATCCGGCCAAAGAGGCCGATGCCGCAAAGGCGCTGATCGAACAGGGCGCTGATGTGATCCTGCAGCACACCGATTCAACCGCCCCGATGGCAGCGGCGGAAAGCGCCGGAAACGTCATCGGTTTCGGCCAGGCATCTGACATGGCCGAATACAAGGACGGCCCGCGGGTCTCGTCGATCATCGACAATTGGGCACCTTATTACATCAGCCGCGTGCGAGCCGTGATCGATGGCACCTGGGAACCGGTGAACACCTGGGACGGCATCGGCGCAGGCATGGTGGAAATCGGGGAAATGACCGACAAGATCCCTGCCGCCGTACAGGCCGAAGCCCTCGCGATGAAAGAGCAGATCGCAACTGGCACCTATCATCCTTTCACCGGTCCTCTAAACAAGCAGGACGGCAGCGTCTGGCTTGCGGAAGGTGAAACCTCTGACGACGGGACGCTGGCTGGCATGGACTTCTTTGTTGAAGGTCTCGACGCTCTGATCCCCAACTGAGCTTAGGCCGCCGCGTGCATGCGATTTTGTTTGCCTGCGGCGGTCCGCTCTTTATTGGCCCGCAAAACCAGGGCACCCGGCCCCTGAAACGCCTCATAATGCAATAGAGAATGTCATGAAAACACCGCCGAACCTCGAAAACCTCGACGTGGAATCGCTGTTGCGCCGCACGTTTGAACTGGCGCAATCCGCCCGCTCTAAAGGCAACCACCCATTCGGCGCGCTGCTGTGCGACTTCGATGGCAATATCGCCCTCGAAATCGAAAACACCGTTGGCGATCTGAACGATTCAACGTGCCACGCCGAACAGAACCTGATGAGCGCTGCTTCTCGCAAGTTTACCCGCGAAGAGCTTGCTGAACTCGTCATGGTTACCAGCACGGAACCCTGCGCGATGTGTGCCGGTGCAACTTTCTGGGTCGGTGTGAGGGCTGTTGTTTATGGTCTGTCCGAGCTCGCATTGGTTGAGATGTGTACAAGTGAAGCCTCGCCGCACCCCGAGGTTCTCAACCTGCCGTGCCGCCGGGTGTTCGAAAGCTCCCCGAACCACCCAACAGTGGTCATTGGCCCGCTTCTGGAAGACGAAGCCCGCAAACCGCATGAAGGCTTCTGGACTGCCGGGTACTGAGTGTGGCTGAAAATCTCCTGAAGCAGGGACACCTTGCAAGACGCGGATCCAATCGCACGTAGGGCAGGGAAGTATCAGGAATATCAAACTGCGTTTTGTTGAATCTACTACCCCAGCTTTCACGAATTTGAGAAACCACTGGCCTCTGAAGGATCGCTTTGTCCTACTGCACCGGCTTTGCAGCGCCTTCTTCTAGTGGCGGCAGCGCTGTATTTCATATTGATCGTAGGGGGCCAGTTAAGGCGCAGGGCTTTTCAGCCCGAAGCCCCGGCAAACTCTTTTCATTTAGTGCGGTCACGCAATGCTGCCGCTATTTGCGTGTTTTTTTACGACTACACACTTGCCGAGAGAGCAGGTAGGATACGGCGGTTGTCTGCTCCTGCAGTCAAAAACGTCAAGCAAGATCAACGCCTTACGCCCCGAATACGCGGGGCTTTCTGCATTGGCACATGCCGCGCTGGAAGCACTGTGAAAGCAGAAGAACGTAAAACGCGCTGGTGCGCAGGGGCAATCCTTTCTGTTTCAGATACAGTTGGCGCCAAGCTAATCGTCATGGGGGCGTTTGACCGCATCAACCTGCCGCGGTTTCTGAACTGTTTCCTCAGGCTTGTGCCGTTTCGTTCCCATTCTCGGTCCTCCGTTTTCCTAAACATAACCGCGGACCAGTTTAGGTGGGGCATTCCAGCCTAGCGGCAAAAACACCGCTGAAACCCGCCAGTCCGGACCTGTGCCCGGACTGGCAGCGGAGGCAGTCAGTCGCTGACTGCCCCTTTCTCGTCGCGGCGCTGATGCATCCTGGCCTTCAACCTGGCGCCGACAATCACCGGCAGCACGAAGCCGATTATGGCAACCGTCCAAAGCGCGATGGACAGCGGGCTGTCAGCAAGGGTCCACCAGTTGCCGTTGTCGATTGTGACTGCACGGCGCAGGTTGTTCTCCATCGCGTTGCCCAAGAGCGTCCCCAGAATGACCGGCACAAGCGGCACGTCCAGCTTGCGCAGTGCCCAGCCCATGACCCCGAAGCCGATCATCACCAAGAGGTCGAAGGTGCTGCCGGAAATGCCGTAGATGCCGACAAAGCTGACCATCGCCACGATCGGCATCAGGATGCGCGAGGGGATCATCAGCACGCGGGTGAACAGGCCGACCATCGGGATATTCATCGCCAGAAGCATGAAGTTGGCGATGAACAGTGCTGCGATCAGGCCCCAGACCACGTCCGGGTTCTGGCTGAACAGCAGCGGGCCCGGCGTGATATTGAGCGCCAGCAGCACCGCCAGCAGCACCGCGGTTGTGCCCGATCCCGGCACCCCCAGTGCCAGCATCGGCACCAGGGCACCGCCAGCCGCGGCATTGTTGCCGGCTTCGGGCGCCGCCACGCCGCGCGGGTCGCCGGTGCCGAAGGTGCCTTCCTTGTCGACCAGCTTTTTCTCCATCGAATAGGAGATGAACGACCCCAGCGAGGCTCCGGCACCCGGCAATACGCCTGCGATAAATCCCAAAAAGGAGGTCCGCAGCATGGTCGGAGTGGTCTGGCGGATCATCGACACCGGCGGATAAAGCTTGCCGATGGTCAGCTTGCGCCCCGCGGCATCGGAGCCGCCGTGCCGGGTTTCCAAAAAGATGAAGACCTCGGACAGGGCAAACAGGCCGACGATGGCGACCAGGAAATCCAGCCCGTCATAGAGATGCACCTCACCGAAAGTGAAGCGCGGCACGCCGGTCTGGGTATCAACACCAATGGTCGCTAGTCCAAGGCCCAGCGCCGCGGCAAAGGCGGATTTCGCCTGGTTGGTCGACGACACGCCGCCCAGCGTCATGAAGGCCAGCGCAAACAGGGCGAAATATTCCGCGGGGCCGAACAGCAGGGCGATCTTGACCAGCTGCGGCGCCAGCAGGATCAGACCCCAGGTGGCTAGGAAGGCGCCGACAAAGGACGCGATGCCCGATAGCGACAGAGCCTCGCCCGCCAGACCCTTCTTGGCCATCGGGTGGCCGTCCAGGCAGGTCATCATGGCGGGTTCGTCCCCGGGAATGTTCAGCAGAATCGAACTGATGCGCCCGCCGTACATGGCGCCGTAATAGACACTGGTCAGCAAGATCAGCGAGGGCGTCGCCCCCAGCCCCATGGTAAAGGCCAGCGGGATCAGGATGGCGACCCCGTTCGACGGTCCCAGCCCGGGCAGCGCGCCCATGATGGTGCCCAGGAAGCAGCCCAGCAGCGCCAGGCCGATGTTCTGCCAGCTGAGCGCGATGGCAAAACCGTCGCCAAGATTTGCGAGAAGCTCCATGCTGCGCCCTCCTCAGAAGCCAAAGGGACCCTTGGCCAGCGACAGGCCGAGGATCAGGTGAAAGGTGACATAGATGCCGATGGAAGTGCCGGCGCCCACGGCCACTGTTTCCAGCGGTCCCGACCCCAGCCGCCAGGCCAGATAGGCGGCGGCGAAGGCGGTAGCGATGACAAAGCCGGCAACCGGCAGCATTTCGGCGTAAAGGATCAGCACCACAACAGCGGCGGCCAGTTCCGCCAGCCGTCCCAGTGCGGGCCAATGCGGCTCCGGGTCCGGGCGCAGCGCAATCACCGCGCCCGAGAGGCCGAGGATGGCAGCAATGATCAGGGGAAAGGCCTTGGGGCCGACGGCATCGGAGAGAAAGCTTTCCTCGATCGCAAGCGCGGCAAAGACATAGCCGGCAGCAAGGATCATGCCGAAGACCCCGAAGATACGATCGCTCATGGCGGTCTCCAGTTCAGGTGTTTGGCGGGGCCGCCCGCAGAGGGAACCGCAGGATTGCGCGGCCTCCCCCGGGACTAACCCCGAAAAGGTTACTTGATGATGCCGATGTCCTTGGAAATCGACTGGATCTGCGCGACCGAACCAGCCACGAATTCCTGGAACGCAGCCCCTTGCAGGTCCAGCGGCGCCAGGCCGTTGGCGGCCATTACCTCTTTCCACTCGTCGGAGGCATATAGGTCGCCGATCTTCGACACCCAGGCGTCATAGGCCTCGTCCGACATGCCGCCCGGCGCATAGAAACCGCGCCAGTTGGCGCCAATGGCATCCACCCCCTGTTCCTTGGCGGTCGGGAAGTCCGCGAATTCGCCCGGCAGCCGCTCCGGCGACAGCACCGCGATCACCTTGATATCGCCAGAATCCACAAAGCCCTTGGCTTCGGAGATGTCGCCGGTGAAGGCCTGCACGGAGCCTGCCAGCAGCTGGGTCACAGCCTCTCCGCCGCCGTCAAAGGCAATGTACTTGACGCTGCGCACGTCCTCGATGCCATAGGCGCTGGCCGCGATCAGGACCTTCAGGTGGTCCCAGCCGCCAACCGCGGAGCCGCCCGCGACGGAGACCGAGGACGGATCGGCCTTGATGGTGTCCAACAGCTGCGGCAGCGTTTCGACCTCACTGTCAGCGGACACTGCGATCACGCCGTAGTCCGCCCCGATGGCCGCCAGCCAGCGCACCTGGTCCATGCTGTTGCCCGGATAGGCGCCCTGTGCCAGGCGGGTTGCGGTGGCGCTGGAGGCGGCAACAATCAGGCTGTTGTCGTCCGCGCGCTTGTTGACCACCTCGGCAAAGGCCACGCCGCCGCCGCCGCCGGCCAGGTTCACGACCTGCATGGTCTTATCGATCAGCCCCAAATCCTGCAGCGATTTTCCAACCTGGCGGCAGGTGAAGTCCCAGCCGCCGCCAGGGTTGGCTGGGGCGATACATTCGGGGTTTTCCTGTGCCTGGGCCGCAAAAGCGGACAGCGACAGGGCGGCAGCGGCAAACAGGCCGCGGGTGACAGTGAATTTCATGCGTTCCTCCTCAGGTCGTGGCCGGCGCACTCCCAAGCGCCGGAGATCACCCGCAACAATTCGCTTTGGCAGCTCTGTTTCTGCGGGTTAGACATGTTTACCCATTAAAGCTGTCACCAACCTGTCGCCGGTTTCAGCAAAGCGGAGCGCCATTGAATGCGGGTCTTGATGGTCGAGGATGCAGAGGATCTGGCCGAGGGGGTGACCGCCCACCTGGCCCGTTCGGGAATTGCCTGTGATCTGGCGCCGGACATCGAAAGCGCCCGCGACTGCCGGGCCGTGCAGGCCTATGACGCGGTGATCCTGGACATCAACCTGCCGGATGGCTCCGGCCTGTCATTGCTGCGCGAGATGCGCCTGGCGGGTGATCCGGCGCCAGTGCTGATGCTGACCGCGCTGACCTCAGTCGACGATCGGGTGGCGGCACTGGACCAGGGGGCGGATGACTATCTGGGCAAACCCTTCGACCAGCGCGAGCTGGAGGCGCGGCTTCGGGCGCTGGTGCGGCGGCAGATGGAGCGCAAGGATGAGCAGATCACCCTCGGCTCGCTGGTTTTTGCCCCGAGCGACCGCAGCGCCCGGCTCGACGGGCGTCTGCTGGAGCTGACCCGGCGCGAGGCGGCGCTCTTGGACATGCTGATCCGCCACCAGGACCGGTACTTGTCCAAGTCCCGGCTTTATGACTCGCTCTACGGCTTTGATGATGCCGATGTCGGCGAAAACGCGATTGAGCTCTACATCGCCCGCCTGCGCAAGAAGATTGCGGGCAGCGATGTCAGCATCGCAACCCAGCGGGGGGTCGGTTACCGGCTGCATCTCAATGGCTGAGCCGCGCCCGCCGCTGACTCTGGCGGCCAGGGTGCTGGGGGCGGTGCTGCTGATCCTGCTGCTCGGCGGGGTGCTGGTCTCCGGTTCCGCCTGGCTGAATGGCCAGCAGGCCGCGCGGCAGGCCTATGACCGGATTCTGCTGGGCGCGGCAAACGACATCGCGGAATCTGTCCGCATCCAGGCAGGCACCCCCATCGCGGATCTGCCGGTCTCTGCCTTCCAGCTGCTTGCCCAGGCACCCGAGGACCGCATCTATTACGCGGTGCATGGACCCGGGCAGGTTTTCATCACCGGTGTCGATCCCCAGACAGAAATACATGCGCCGGAGGGCGGCGGCGGGGCAGGGTACTTCGAGGCCCTGCTGAATGATGAACCCGCGCGGTTTGTCCGCGTCACCCGCCGTTTTGCGGAACGTGACTTCTCCGGTCCGGTTGAGGTTGTGGTTGGCCAGACCCTGCGGGCGCGCAGAGCGATGACCGCGGATCTGATGCTGGATGCCTTATGGCCGATGGCGGCGGCAGGTCTGGTGCTTCTGGTGATGGCCTGGGTGGTCATCCGGACTGCCCTGCGCCCGCTCGATGCCATCACCGCGGATCTCGCCCGCCGTGACCCCTACGACCTGACCCCGATTGCAACCGGCCGCCTGCCGCGGGAACTGCAGGTTGTGCTGGGCGCCATGAACCGCTTCATGGGCCGGCTGGACGGCCAGGTTGAGGCGATGCGCAACCTGATTTCCGACACCGCGCATCAGCTGCGCACTCCGGTTGCTGCAATCCGCGTGCAGGCGGAAACCGCCATTGCAGAACCCGGCGGGGATGCCAGCCGCCGCGCCCTTGACCGGCTGCTGGCCCGCACCCGCTCGCTGGGCACCCTGCTGGATCAGCTTCTCAGCCGTGCGCTTGTGGTCCACCGCACTGACAGCGCCCCGCGCCTGCCCGTCGACCTGCGCGAGGTGGCACTGGAAATCATGGAGCGTGACGACCACGCACTGCTGGCGCCCGGCACCGACCTGCGGCTGGAAATCGGCGAGGATCCCGTGATGGTGCGCGCCGATGCATTCTCTCTTGGCGAGGCGGCCGGCAACCTTCTTGGCAATGCACTCAGGCACGGCACACCCCCCGTGGCCATCGGCGCAGAACGGCGCGGCGGCGATGCCATCCTGTGGGTGCGCGATGCAGGCCCCGGCCCGGTGCCTGCGGTGATGGCGCAGCTCGGCAGCCGCTTCAACCGCAGTGCCGGAACCCAGGAGAACAGCACTGGCATCGGCCTGTCGATTGTGGCCTCCGTGGCAGCGGCCTTTCGCGGCCGGGTGGAGATGACGCAGGAGGAGGAGGGCTTCCGTGCCGCCTTGGTCCTGCCCGCCGCGCAGGAGGGGGCATGATGCGGATCCGGCACCTGCTGCTGATACTTGCCACCCTGCTTCCTGCCGCCGCCGCCGCGCAGGAGGCAACCCATCGGTACGGCAGCGGCCCGGTGCCCTTCCTGCTGCGCTCCACCACTGACAACAGCATTATCCAGCCCGTGATGGAGCGCTTTGCCGAGCGGCATCCGCAGCTGGCGATCACCTACGAGCAATGGGGCTCCAACGCGCTCTTTGCCCAAAGCCGCGCCGATTGCCGGGTCGGCAGCCCGCCTGCCGACGCGGTGCTGTCCTCGGCGGTGCAGCAGATGGTCTGGCTGGTCAATGCCGCCTGTGCCCATCCGCACCGCTCGCCCGCGGCGCTGGCGTTGCCGCCGTCGCGGCGCTGGCGCAATGAACTGTGGGGGGTCACCACCGAACCCGCGGTGATCGTCTATAACAAGCAGATGCTGGACGGCGCTGATGTGCCGCGCAGCCGCTTTGCGCTGCTGGATGCGCTGCGGGCCAAACCCGGTCTCTACCGCGGCAGGATCGCCACCTATGACATCGCCGCCTCCGGACTTGGCTACCTGTTCGCCTACAGCGACAGCCTGGAGGCAACAACATTCGGCGCTTTGCTGGAAGGTTTTGCCAGGGTCGATGCCGTTGCCACCTGCTGCTCTGCCGAAATCATCGCCGGCGTGGCAGAGGGCCGTTTCCTGATCGCTTACAACGTGCTGGGCTCCTACGTTGCAAATGCCTCCGCGCCCGAGGTTGGAACCATCCTGCCGGAGGACTACACCCTTGTGCTGTCCCGCGCCTACATGATCCCGGCAGAGGCGCGGCAAAAAGCAGCCGCAGCGGATCTTCTTGATTTCCTCCTCAGCCCGGAAGCGCAAGAGCTGCTGGCCGAGGCGGGCCTCGTCACCGAGATTGCCGCAGCGGACTCCGGCCTGGCTCCCAGTGCCAGGCGGTCCATTCCTCTTGCGCCTTCGCTGCTGGTTGCGCTTGATCCCAACAGGCGGGCGCTGCTG
Source organism: Leisingera sp. ANG1 (assembly GCF_000203975.2). Classification (GTDB taxonomy): domain Bacteria; phylum Pseudomonadota; class Alphaproteobacteria; order Rhodobacterales; family Rhodobacteraceae; genus Leisingera. The sequence goes on from NZ_AFCF02000006.1 coordinate 28,610, forward strand.
CTCAAATTCTGGAGCGACACCTTTGGTAGCGGCGGCGGGCCCTGAGCGCGCCCCTTTGCTGCCAGCGCGGTGCTTTCAGGCGGGTTCCTGGAGGCCCGCCAACGCTGCAACCGGTGCCACCGGGGCATTTGCCAGCTGGCTGAAACTCTGTCATTGCCACCTCCCGGCGACTCTGCTAAACGCCATCCATCCTGAAGACCCCGGATTCGTTTCCGGGGTCGTTATGTTTGTCAGGACACACGAACTCGGGGACCTTCGGGGCCCTATAACACAGGCACCTACGGGGGCCTTCAACATAGCTGGGCCAAAGACAAGAACCTAAGGCCTGGCACGCTAAACGGAAGACAGAAAGCATGGCACTCAAGTCGTATAAACCGACGACGCCGGGCCAGCGTGGGCTGGTTCTGATCGACCGTTCGGAGCTTTGGAAAGGGCGTCCGGTCAAGTCTCTCACTGAGGGTCTGACCAAATCGGGCGGCCGGAACAACACCGGACGGATCACTGCACGCCGCCGTGGCGGCGGCGCAAAGCGCCTCTACCGGATCGTTGACTTCAAACGGAACAAATTTGATGTAGCGGCCACCGTTGAGCGGATCGAATACGACCCGAACCGGACCGCATTCATCGCGCTGATCAAATACGAAGACGGCGAACAAGCTTACATCCTGGCGCCTCAGCGTCTGGCTGTTGGCGACAAGGTTGTCGCGTCTGCAAAAGCCGACATCAAGCCGGGCAACGCAATGCCGTTCTCGGGCATGCCGATCGGTACCATCGTTCACAACATCGAAATGAAGCCCGGCAAAGGCGGCCAGATCGCCCGTGCAGCCGGTACCTACGCTCAGTTCGTTGGCCGTGACGGCGGTTACGCTCAGATCCGCCTGTCCTCGGGCGAACTGCGCCTGGTCCGTCAGGAATGCATGGCCACCGTCGGTGCCGTGTCGAATCCGGACAACTCGAACCAGAACTTCGGTAAAGCCGGCCGTATGCGCCACAAGGGCAAGCGTCCTTCCGTGCGTGGTGTCGTCATGAACCCGATCGACCACCCCCACGGCGGTGGTGAAGGCCGGACCTCCGGTGGCCGCCACCCGGTGACCCCCTGGGGCAAACCGACCAAGGGCAAACGGACCCGCAACAAAAACAAGGCGTCGCAGAAGCTCATCGTCCGCTCGCGCCACGCCAAGAAGAAAGGCCGCTAATCCATGGCACGTTCCGTATGGAAAGGCCCCTTCGTTGATGCTTACGTCCTGAAAAAGGCCGAAGCAGCGCGTGAATCGGGCCGCAATGAAGTGATCAAGATCTGGTCGCGCCGTTCCACCATCCTGCCGCAGTTCGTCGGCCTGACCTTTGGTGTGTACAACGGCCAGAAGCATATCCCCGTCAACGTCTCGGAAGACATGATCGGTCAGAAGTTCGGTGAATACTCGCCGACCCGCACCTATTATGGCCACGCCGCAGACAAAAAAGCGAAGCGGAAGTAAGTCATGGGCAAGGAAAAGAACCCCCGCCGCGTGGCAGACAACGAAGCAATGGCAAAACTGCGCATGCTCCGTACCTCCCCGCAGAAACTGAACCTGGTGGCTCAGATGATCCGCGGCAAGAAAGTTGAGAAGGCCCTGACCGACCTGACTTTCTCCAACAAGCGGATCGCGCAGGACGTGAAGAAATGCCTTCAGTCCGCCATCGCGAATGCTGAAAACAACCACAACCTGGACGTCGATGAACTGATCGTCGCCGAGGCATGGGTTGGCAAGAACCTGACCATGAAGCGCGGCCGTCCGCGTGCCCGTGGCCGGTTCGGCAAAATCCTGAAGCCGTTCGCGGAGATCACCATCAAGGTGCGTCAAGTTGAGGAGCAAGCCTAATGGGTCAGAAAGTCAATCCGATCGGCATGCGCCTTCAGGTCAACCGCACCTGGGACAGCCGCTGGTACGCCGACACCAAAGACTACGGTGATCTGCTGCTCGAGGACCTGAAAATCCGCGAGTTCATCAAGGAAGAATGCAAGCAGGCTGGCATTGCGCGCGTCATCATCGAGCGCCCGCACAAGAAATGCCGCGTGACCATTCACACCGCCCGTCCGGGCGTCATCATCGGCAAGAAAGGCGCGGACATCGAAGTCCTGCGCAAGAAGATTGCCAAGATGACCGACTCCGAGCTGCACCTCAACATCGTTGAAGTGCGCAAGCCGGAACTGGACGCTCAGCTGGTCGGCGAGTCCATCGCTCAGCAGCTGGAGCGCCGTGTGTCCTTCCGCCGTGCCATGAAACGGGCCGTGCAGAACGCTATGCGCATGGGCGCCCTGGGTATCCGGGTGAACGTCGCTGGCCGTCTGGGCGGTGCGGAAATCGCGCGTACCGAATGGTACCGTGAGGGCCGCGTGCCGCTGCACACCCTGCGTGCCGACATCGATTACGCACACTCCGAAGCGATGACCCCCTACGGGATCATCGGGATCAAGGTCTGGATCTTCAAAGGCGAGATCATGGAGCACGATCCTTCGGCGCGTGACCGTAAAGCACAAGAAATCCAGGACGGCCCTGCACCCCGTGGTGCTGGTGGCGGCCGTCGCTAAGGAGGATTTGAGATGCTTCAGCCAAAGCGCACTAAATTCCGCAAAATGCACAAGGGCCGGATCCACGGCCTGGCAAAAGGCGGTTCCGACCTGAACTTCGGCACCTATGGCCTGAAGGCAACCCAGCCTGAGCGTGTGACTGCACGCCAGATCGAAGCTGCCCGCCGTGCCATGACCCGCCACATGAAGCGTCAGGGCCGTGTTTGGATCCGTATCTTCCCGGACACTCCGGTGACCTCGAAGCCGACCGAAGTCCGTATGGGTAAAGGTAAAGGCTCCGTGGACTACTGGGCAGCCAAGGTTAAGCCTGGCCGCGTGATGTTCGAGATCGACGGCGTCAGCGATGAAATCGCACGCGAGGCCCTGCGCCTGGCGGCGATGAAGCTGCCGGTCAAGACCCGCGTCGTGGTCCGCGAAGACTGGTAAGCGGCTGGGGGAAACCCCGTTCGTGAACGTTTGACCCCCGCCGGGACACCGGCGGGGGTTTTCCTTTGTTGTGCGCCTGCACTGCCAGTCAGGGCGCAAAGCCTCTGGACACTGTATATGTCCGCATCCGGCCCTTGCCCTTGATCTCCACATCGCCCAGCGGGTCGATCTGCACCTCATCCCCAAGATGGCCCCGGGTTGCTTCGGTGATCTGGACGATGCCCGGCCGGCCATGCGACTCCATGCGCGAGGCCACGTTCACGGTGTCCCCCCACAGATCATAGGCGAACTTCCGTTCCCCGATCACGCCGGCCACGACTGGCCCCGAACTGATGCCGATGCGCATGCTGAACGGGAACTGGCCGGACTCGTTTATCTCTTGCGCCGCGTCAATCATGTCCAGCGCCAGTGACACCATGGCCTGGGCGTGATCTTCGCGCGGTTCGGGCAGGCCTGCAACCACCATATAGGCGTCCCCGATCGTCTTGATCTTCTCGCAGCCGTGCTTCTCGACCAGTGTATCGAAACGCGAAAACGCTGCATTCAGGGTTTGCACAATCTCGGGCGGAGTCAGCCTGCCGGAGGTTTCCGTGAAGTTCACGATATCGGCAAACAGCACTGATACGCTTGGGTGTTCATCGGCAATCAGATGCGGGTCGTCCTTCAGGCGCGCGGCTATCGGCTCGGGCAGAATGTTCAGCAAGAGATTTTCGGCGCGCTGGTATTCCTTTTCCATTTCCCTTTCTGCCCGGGTGGCGGCAGTTGCGTAGAGGGCGGCAAACACGCCAAGCATTGGAATGATCGGCGCTGTGTTGAAGACAAAAAAGAACAGGGTCCACCCGTGCGTGAGCGGCCGCACCGGGGCTGACAAGGTGCCATAAACCCCCATTGCAACAAAGGCCATGGCGCAGAGTGCGCTCAAAAGCAGCCGCGTGAGCGGTTGTCCGTAAGGCAGCATGGGAAACAGCAGTATGGGTATGAATAAGTAGCTCAGGAAAAACGGCGCCAGCCCCATGTAGTAGGTGCAAAATGCTGCATGAGCGGGGATTTCGCACAGGAACGTCAGCAGGGTCGGCCATTTGATGTCCCGCAGGGTCAGGGCAGCCCAGCACCCGAACCCAATGAGCACGGTAGAGAATATGTTGAAAACGGCCATCACCGGCTGGTCTGCATACCAGAACAGAAAAATGAACGATCCGTGGGAAAACAGGCCAATCGGAAATCCGGCTCTGGCCAGCCCGTATGCGCGCCGCATTTCGCTGGAAGAACCGGGCGGTGCCCTGTTTATCCAGCCAATTAATGCCGCTCGCCGTGTCTGGCTCACCATTTCCGGAACCCCCGCCGGGTTCCATATTCGGGCGCGGGGGGCCGGCCTGTCAACTTTACCGGCTGTTGACTATGCGCCCTCTCCGCTGTGTTAGGCGGTGGAAAGCAATTCCACCGCAGCGCCGCCGCTCAGGCCGGGGCGGCAGAATTCAGCGGCCCGGTAGCGGCCCGGCAAGCCGCGGCAGGCGGTTCAAGGCCGGCGTCTGCAGCGGGGCTCAGCCTTTGTGTTTCCTGCGAGAATACGGCCTCGGTTTCCCCTTCGAAGCAGCTTTGAATGCAGCGGTGCAGCTCGCCCTGTTCCTTGAGGTTCGCTGCCAGCCTGTGGCCGGCATCAGGGAAGACCCAGTGGTGAATGTTGCTGGCTTTCGGGAACAGCTGCGCGTGCTTGCCGTCCACTCCCTTGCCGGCGGAGAAGATGAAATATTCGGTTTCCGGCGCGAAATAGTGGCTGGCGGGCTTCATCGGAAAACTCTTGATTGAGTTCGAGTACATCCGCCAGCGCGTGTCATGTGGCTCGGCCTCCGGGTCGACCGTCAGCTGCGGCACAAAGGAGACTGACCGGGAGATCGGCAAATATGCGCCCGCTACGATAGCCAGATAACCGCCCATGCTGTTGCCGATCGAATACAGCGTGCTGCCCTCAGCCGCCTGCCTGACCGCAGCAGTCAGCACATCCCAATCCAGCCGGTTCCCCCACGACCGGGTCTTGTCATAGCAAAAGACCGTATTGCCGAATTCGCGGCCGATGCCGGCAAACTCCGGTGTTTGCACGTCAATCAGGTCCATCTTTTGGCCAATGCCCGGAAACGACAGCAGCACGCGGCTGCCGGCAGGGGCAGGCTGCGGCTTCAGGGCTTCGACCCGCAGGAACTTGTTTTCGTAGATGATGTGCATATGCCGGTGCCTTCGCTTCTGCGGTTTTGCGGGGATCTTGCACCAGGGCGGGTTAACTTGCGGTAAGCCGAACCTGAGGATGTGCGTGAGGCCCGCAAACCGGACAGGTCCGCGCAGGCTTGTTGCAGGGACCTGCGGGCGCAAAATTGCAGTGGCGTCCTGCTTCGGGCTCTCGCACTGGCCGGCAGGCTGCGCTAAGACGCTGGCATGGCCCAGATTGAATCGCTCTTCGTGACCCGCCTCTACCGCGCGCAACTGTCCGAATACGGACCATCGATTGACGCGCAGGAACTGGAAAACTCCTGCCTTGTCATCGCCGGCGATGATGATGCCGGACAGGACTGGTGCGAGGACAACGGCTATCCCGGCTATACCTCCTATGCATCGCTCACCGATCTGCCCTGGCGGTTCCCGATCTTTGCCGATCTGGTGAAGTCGCTGGACCAGCATGTGGCGGCCTTTGTCCAGGATCTGGAGTTCGATCTGGACGGGCGCGCGCTGAAGCTGGAGGATCTCTGGATCAATATCTTGCCCGAGGGCGGCACCCACTCCAGCCACCTGCACCCGCATTCGGTGATCTCCGGCACCACCTATGTGTCGATGCCCGACGGCGCCTCGGCTCTCAAGCTGGAGGACCCGCGCTCGGCCCGGATGATGGCGGCGCCCACCCGCACCAAACAGGCCCGGCGCGAGCTGCAGCCCTTCATCTACATGAAGCCGGAGGTCGGCGACGTCCTCTTGTGGGAAAGCTGGCTGCGCCACGAGGTGCCGATGAATATGGCCGAGGACGAACGGATATCGGTGAGCTTCAATTACAAGTGGGAGTGATTTACGCTCCCTCGCGGTTCACCTGCAGACTGGGCATTGCCAATGTATGACCATGCGCCGATCCCGGTCCGGGAGGGTGAGCAGATTGTTCACGCTGTCCATGCGCGCATCGCACCCACGCTGACCGAGGTTGTTATCATCGTTCTTTGCGCCCCGGTTGCTCTGGTGATCTGGCTGTTCGTTCACCGGGCTTTTCGCTCAGCCACCTACGTGATCACCACGCAGCGTGTGCTGGTGGTGGAAAGGCGGGGCGCTTGCAGTGAGGTCGCCATCAAAGACATCCAGCGTCTCAGGACGTTCCGCGGCGCCATGATGATCCATGCGGCAGAGACCCGCCTCTGGCTCCCCCGGCTCCCGGACGGCTGGCAGTTCGAAACCATCCTCAACAGGGTGCGGCAATTGTAAAAGCCCCGGAACTCGCCTAGCTTCCCGAAGCAGCTCTGCGGGAGGTATAGATGGCGCGGCGTTCCCCTTTTGAAATCGGCGGCTTCCACATTCCGCCCGGCACCCGCCGCACCGTGGATATGCCGGTCAGCGTGCTGTCGGACCACACGCCGGTCACCATGTCCGCCCATGTGATCCACGGCGCGGAGGAGGGGCCGGCGCTGTTTGTCTCTGCCGCCATCCACGGCGACGAGGTGATCGGGGTGGAAATCGCCCGCCGCCTGCTGCGCAGCCGCCAGTTCTCGCGCCTGAAGGGCACGCTGATTGTGGTGCCGATCGTCAACACCTTCGGCTTCCTCAACCACTCCCGCTACCTGCCGGACCGGCGCGATCTGAACCGGTCCTTCCCAGGCAGCGAAGGGGGCTCACTGGCCAGCCGCCTGGCGCATCTTTTCATGACAGAGGTGGTGGCGCGCTGTGACCTCGGCATCGACCTGCATTCCGCCGCGATCCACCGCACCAACATGCCGCAGATCCGGGTGTCGCCCAAGTCGCCGGAGACACTGGCCTATGCCGATGCCTTCGGCGCGCCGGTGGTGATCCGCTCCTCGCTGCGCGACGGCAGCTTGCGCAAGGAGGCACAGAAGGCGGGCGTCGATATCCTGCTTTATGAGGCGGGGGAGGGGCTGCGGTTCGACGAGCAGTCCGCCCGCGTCGGCGTTGCCGGCATCCTGCGGGTGATGCATGCGCTGGGCATGATCCCCGACGACGGCGTGCCGCTGGCCGAGGCGGTGCCGGTCAAGGCCAGCGACAGCAGCTGGGAGCGTGCCCCCGCAGGCGGGCTCTTGCGGGGCTACAAGACCACCGGCGAAATGGTGGAGGAGGGCGACGTGCTGGGCATCGTCGCCGACCCCTTCGGGGAGGAGGAGGTGGAGCTGACCGCCAGCCAGCCCGGCCTGATCATCGGCCGCGCCAACATGCCCATCGTCAACGAGGGCGACGCGCTGTTCCACATCGCCAAGGTGTCCGCGCCGGAAGAGGCCGAAGACCGCATCGAAAGCCTGAACGCCCAGCTGGACGGGGCTGCGATGTTTGATGAGGATGAGATTATCTGACCGCCCCGGCGGCCCGCCAATCTTTCCCTTGCCCCTCACCCCCGTCTCCTCTATAGGGACCCATCGCTTGAACCCAATCCGTCTTAGATCCGGGTCAGGTGATTCTTTTTTGCTGCCCGTTCCGGGCGGTTGACATAACCCACCAGGTAAAAAGGTGACCCTCGGGGCCTTCTGGTGCTTTGGACAAGGAACAAAGGCGATGAACGCCAATGATCTGCGCGAGAAGACCGTGGATGAACTCCGCGATATGCTCGCATCCCTGAAAAAAGAGAGCTTCAACCTGCGCTTTCAGCAGGCAACCGGTCAGTTGGAATCGACCTCCGGCATCAAAGCGGCCCGCCGCAACGCTGCCCGCGTCAAGACCATCCTGAACGAAAAAGCTGCAGCAGCAGCCGAATAAGGAGCGACACAATGCCCAAACGTATCCTGCAAGGCGTTGTGACCAGCGACGCAAACGCCCAGACCGTCACCGTCTCGGTTGAACGCCGCTTCACGCACCCGGTTCTGAAGAAAACCATCCGTAAGTCCAAGAAATACCGGGCTCACGATGAAAAGAACGCTTTCAAGGTCGGCGACTCCGTACGCATCATCGAATGCGCGCCGAAATCGAAAACGAAACGCTGGGAAGTTCTGGAAGCCTAAGAGTCTCACTCGAGGCTCCTGGCGGCTAGACTTAACAGTCAGTCGAAACCCTGGGGGATACCAGCACGCATCGCTGCCCCATAGGTCGGGAGAAACCACATGATCCAGATGCAAACAAATCTGGATGTTGCTGACAACTCCGGCGCCCGCCGAGTTCAGTGCATCAAGGTTCTGGGTGGCTCCAAGCGTAAATACGCTTCCGTTGGCGACATCATCGTCGTCTCGGTTAAAGAAGCCATCCCGCGCGGCCGCGTGAAAAAAGGCGACGTCCGTAAGGCCGTTGTCGTGCGCACCGCCAAAGAAGTCCGCCGCGAAGACGGCACCGCGATCCGTTTTGACCGGAACGCAGCTGTCATCCTGAACAACAACAACGAGCCGGTCGGTACCCGTATCTTTGGCCCGGTTGTTCGTGAACTGCGCGCGAAGAACTTCATGAAGATCATCTCGCTGGCTCCGGAGGTGCTGTAATCATGGCTGCGAAACTCCGTAAAGGCGACAAGGTCGTCGTGCTGGCAGGCCGCGATAAGGGCAAGGAAGGCACCATCGCCTCCGTTGACCCGAAAGCCGGCAAAGCCGTCGTCGAAGGCGTGAACATGGCAATCCGCCACACCCGCCAGACCCAAAACAGCCAGGGCGGCCGTCTGCCCAAGGCACTGCCGATCGACCTGTCGAACCTGGCACTGCTGGACAGCAACGGCAAAGCAACCCGCGTCGGCTTCCGCGAGGAAGACGGCAAGAAGGTGCGCTTCGCCAAGACCACCGGGGAGACTGTCTGATGCTTGACGCTGCAACCTACACCCCGCGCCTGAAAACTCTCTACAAGGACACCATCCGTGGCGCCCTGAAAGAAGAGTTTGGCTACAAGAACGAGATGATGCTCCCCAAGCTGGAGAAAATCGTTCTTAACATCGGCTGCGGCCGTGCTGCTGTCAAAGACAGCAAGAAAGCCAAATCCGCCCAGGCCGACCTGACCGCGATTGCGGGCCAGAAGGCTCTGACCACCGTGGCAAAGAATTCCATCGCCGGCTTCCGCGTTCGCGAAGGCATGCCGATGGGCGCCAAGGTGACCCTGCGCGGTGACCGGATGTACGAATTCCTCGACCGTCTGATCACCATTGCGATGCCCCGTATCCGCGACTTCCGCGGTGTTTCGGGCACCTCCTTCGACGGCCGCGGCAACTATGCCATGGGCCTGAAAGAGCACATCGTGTTCCCGGAAATCGACTTTGACAAGATCGACGAAGCCTGGGGCATGGACATCGTGATCGCCACCACCGCGAAAACCGACGCGGAAGCAAAGGCGCTGTTGAAAGCTTTCAACATGCCCTTCAACAGCTAAGCGCGGGAAGGATAGAGACCATGGCTAAGAAAAGCATGATCGAACGCGAGAAGAAGCGCGAGCGCCTGGTGGCAAAATACGCCGCAAAGCGTGCCGAGCTGAAAGAAATCGCAAACGACGAATCTCGCCCGATGGAAGAGCGCTTCAAGGCGCGTCTGAAACTGGCGAAACTGCCGCGCAACTCGTCGGCAACCCGTCTTCACAACCGTTGCCAGCTCACCGGCCGTCCGCACGCTTACTACCGTAAGCTGAAGGTCAGCCGTATTGCGCTGCGCGAGCTGGGTTCTGCTGGTCAGATCCCCGGCCTGGTGAAATCGAGCTGGTAAGGGAGAGACTGATATGAACGATCCTATCGGCGATATGCTCACCCGTATCCGTAACTCTCAGATGCGTGGCAAATCCACCGTCATGACCCCGGCTTCCAAGCTGCGGGCATGGGTGCTGGACGTGCTGGCAGACGAGGGCTACATCCGCGGTTATGAGAAGATGACTGGTGAAAATGGCCACCCGGCCATCGAAATCAGCCTCAAGTACTTCGACGGCGAACCTGTCATTCGCGAGCTCAAGCGGGTCTCCAAGCCCGGCCGCCGCGTTTACATGGGCGTCAATGACATCCCGTCGGTCCGTCAGGGCCTGGGCGTGTCGATTGTCTCCACCCCCAAGGGTGTGATGTCGGACGCAAACGCACGCGCAGCCAACGTTGGCGGCGAAGTGCTTTGCACCGTCTTCTAAGGAGGCCTCGCAATGTCCCGTATTGGTAAGAAACCGGTCGAACTTCCCAGCGGCGTTTCCGCCTCTGTGTCCGGCCAGACCATCGAAGTGAAAGGCCCGAAAGGCGCCCGCAGCTTCACCGCAACCGACGACGTCACCCTCTCCGTGAACGACAACGTTGTCACCATCGAGCCGCGCGGCAAGTCCAAGCGTGCCCGTCAGCAGTGGGGCATGTCCCGCACTCAGGTGGCCAACCTCGTGACCGGCGTGACCCAGGGCTTCAAAAAAGAGCTGGAGATCCAGGGTGTGGGTTACCGGGCTCAGATGCAGGGCAACACCCTGAAGCTGAACCTGGGCTACAGCCACGACGTCGACTTCGTTGCACCCGATGGCATCACCATCACCGCACCGAAGCAGACTGAAATCGTTGTGGAAGGTATCGACCAGCAGCAGGTGGGCGAAGTGGCGGCGAAAATCCGCGACTGGCGCCGTCCCGAGCCGTACAAAGGCAAGGGCATCCGCTACAAGGGCGAATTCATCTTCCGCAAGGAAGGCAAGAAGAAGTAAGGACCAGCAAAATGGCAAACAGCAAACGTACCCTGTTTCTGAAGCGCCGGCTGCGCGTCCGGAACAAGCTTCGCAAAGTGAACGCAGGCCGTCCGCGTCTGTCCGTGCACCGTTCGAACAAGAACATCTCTGTTCAGCTGATCGACGACCTGCGCGGTGTGACCCTGGCAGCAGCGTCGACCCTGGAAAAAGATCTCGGTGTTGTCGGCAAGAACAACATCGACGCAGCGTCCAAAGTTGGTGCAGCGATCGCCGAGCGCGCAAAAGCGGCTGGCGTGACCGAAGCCTACTTCGACCGCGGCGGCTTCCTGTTCCACGGCAAAGTGAAGGCTCTGGCCGACGCTGCGCGTGAAGGCGGCCTGAAGATCTAATCCCATGCGGGCGGCCTCTCGGGGCCGCCCCGATGATCCGGGAACCCGGACCCGTTCCGGGTTCACCAAGGATTGATAGAACAGGCGCCTAGCGCCCTATGAAAGGAATGCCTGATGGCAGAACGTGAAAACCGCCGCGGCCCCCGCCGCGAGCGTGAAGAGGCACCGGAATTTGCAGATCGCCTGGTCGCGATCAACCGCGTGTCGAAAACCGTAAAAGGCGGTAAGCGCTTTGGCTTCGCAGCCCTGGTTGTCGTTGGCGACCAGAAAGGCCGCGTCGGCTTTGGCAAGGGCAAGGCGAAAGAAGTGCCCGAGGCGATCCGCAAGGCGACCGAGCAGGCGAAGCGCCAGATGATCCGCGTGCCGCTGAAAGAAGGCCGCACCCTGCACCACGACATGTCCGGCCGTCACGGCGCAGGCAAAGTTGTGATGCGGACCGCACCGGAAGGTACCGGTATCATCGCGGGCGGCCCGATGCGTGCCGTGTTCGAGATGCTGGGCATCAAGGACGTGGTCTCCAAGTCGATCGGTTCGCAGAACCCCTACAACATGATCCGCGCCACCCTGAACGGCCTGCAAAAAGAGCAGAGCCCGCGTTCGGTGGCTCAGCGCCGCGGCAAAAAGGTCGCCGACATCCTGCCCAAGCGGGATGAAGCACCGGCAGCTGCCGAAGCTGAAGCGTAAGGAGTAGAGAGACATGGCAAAAACCATCGTCGTCAAGCAGATCGGCTCGCCGATCCGCCGCCCCGCCAAACAGCGCGCAACCCTGGTTGGCCTGGGCCTGAACAAGATGCACAAGACCCGTGAGCTGGAGGATACTCCTTCGGTCCGCGGCATGGTCAACTCGATCCCGCACCTGGTTCAGATCATCGAAGAGCGCGGCTAAGCCCCTCTCGGTTGTTAGACAAAAAACGCTCCGGTGGTTGCCACCGGGGCGTTTTTATATTTTGGTGCCGGAAAGTTCATGAAAGTGTTTTCCAGGAGATGAAATGCGTTTGATATCAATTGTTTCGGCCGTTGCGGTGCTGCTTTCGGCTTGTGGATCTTCAGGACCGTCCCGCGAGCAGACCATTGCCGCTTTCCGGGCGGGGCCGTCAGCAGCTGAGCGGCAGGGTTACCATAAGATCGGAACGATGCAGATCAGCCAGAAAGGCGAACCTTACAGCGGGTTCCATGTAACGGTCAGCCAGCAGCGCTCCCTTCCGGAGGCCTATTTCCAGGTGGATCTGCGGCCGGTGTCGCAAAGGCCTGAAGGGATCTCGAGGGATTACAGAATTCCCGACCAAATCCTTGAAGATATTCCGAACAGCTTGCTAGCAGAGGCAAGTGTCCAGATTGCCAGCGGCCGGGGAACTGACAGGATCCACAGGCTGGCCAAGGAAGTGGCCAAGCGTACCTACTGCGTCGGGCGAACAGTAGGTAACTACGATCTGAAGGGGACCCGGGTAACGGACCCTGCGTCGATTGCAAAAGTGATCGCAGCCACCGGCGGCGATGTTCTGGGTAAAAACATCAGCCATCTGAATATCAAGCGCGAGCGAATTCCAGTTGTGGACCGTAAGGTGCATCATACCGGGAATGCCTGGGCTCAGGTGAACCTGAAGTGCTGACGCGGTGCTTGGCAGTTATTAGCGCGGCAGCATTGCTCTCAGGATGTATGTCTGCTGAAAGCAGTGGCCGCCAAAAGGTTGCGCAGACTGCAGCGGATCAGACACTGATGCTGTTTGATCCGCAGCACGGGTTTCAAATCGTCTATTTTGCCAGCGAAGAGCAAAGCTGGCTTTGGTATCCGGGCAACCGGATTAGCCTGCCGGCTTCGGTGCGGCAGGAAGCGGACCGGATCTGTTTCAAATATCCCGCGGAGTCTTTCAACCCGGTCACAAAGGCAGTTGGGGGGAACTGGAACTGTATCCCTAATTTCTTGCATGATGGATTGACGGTTGCTGCCGCTGAGGGAGATGTCTTCAATCTTTCGGCGGGAACTGTGCCCTACCGGCGGTCGAAATGCGACGGTACGGGCAGATTCGGGCGGGGGACTGTTGATCCTGGCCTCTATCGGCAAGGATGCGGTGTTTAGCGGCACCTTGCAGCGCGTGCATAGCGGGCAGTCCGATCCGTCAGTTGTTCGACTCATCCCCCGGTCCTATCTCGGTGTCACAGCAAACGACCAAACACGGACCGCCGGGAATAGGCCCGGCATCAGAGACAAGGACCTGAACGATGGCACATGTTATCTCCGCTGCACACACCGGCCACAGCCTGACCGCCCGCATCCGCGCAACCGTTGAGGGCCTGGTGGACTCCTGGACCAAAGCCCGCGAATTCCAGCGCACCTACAACGAGCTGGACGCGCTGTCCGATCACGAGCTCTCGGACATCGGTGTCCGCCGCAGCGACATCGCCGATATCGCGCATCAGCACGTCTACGGCTAAGAATTCCCTTTTCCCGGGCGCTCCTCTCCTCCTCCTCTTCATGCCCGGGCCAAAGCGCCTCTGCCCCTCGCGGGGCGGGGGCGTTTTCTATTGCGGGCATTCAAGGTGCCTCACGCATTTGTGCTATGCGCCCGCCGCATAGCCGCCAGACCAAAGCAGCCGTTGCGGGCTTGCGGGGCCATCCTTATTTCCCTGTCACTTCAGACGAACAGATCAAGCGACGCGCCGGAGGCACGCTCTGGCAGCGCAGCAAGGAACAAGAACAATGGCCTTTACAACTCTATCCGCACCGGTCTCCGCCGGTCTCTTCACCCGTTTCCTGAGCGTAGCCTCCGGCCTCTACCGGAACTGGCAGCTGCGCCGCGAATACCGGCAGACCGTTCACGCGCTGCGCGCGCTTTCGGCCCGCGACCTGGCCGACATCGGCCTCTGCCGCTGCGCCATCCCCGGCGCCGCGCGCGAGCACGTCTACGGCAAGTGATCTCCCCGGCCGGCTGACGGATCCTCCTCCCTCTCCGAACGCCCGGCCCAAAAGCGCCCCTGCCATCCCGGCGGGGGCGTTTTTTCTTCGTTAGCTGAAAACACCGCCCGGCCGGCAGGCCGGGCAGCGCCCGGACCTCCCCCACGGGGAGGGCGCTTTCAGCACCCGCCCCGAGGCCCGGTCGCTGCCCTCTTGGTCCTACACAACCGGGGTGTACTGGCCCGTTGCGCACCCACCGTACGCACCGCCTACGGGGTTTTAACCCGGCAGTGGCAGTATCATCCCCGGTCATGATCACCCGCCGGGCCTGACACCCCCGGCACCAGGAACAGGGCTCCGGTCTGGCACCCGGAGCGCGCAGACGCGTTTTCGCATGGGGGCAACCCCATCCCCTCTCCACCCCGGCGGCGCCGCCACCCTTAAACGGACGGCCAGCAGCAGAACGGATGCAGAAAGACAGACGGCAGGATGCACAACCGGCAGGGCAGGGGCCTTGGCGAGGGATGTTCTTTGTGGCAGCTTCTCAGGAATTCATAGAAATTAAAGTCGGCGATGAGTGACGAGAAAGTAATTTCTGACCTGAAGGCGTTAGCCCGATCCGCATCGGAGCAGTCTCTCTGGGACATCGCGCGATCAGATGGCCATGGCAGTGAATACGAGCGCCGGCAGCATTTCGAAGCGCTAAATGAGCTTATTCACAGGCAGAATTGTGAAATAACAAATCATCAGGAATTGAGCTGGTACCCTCTGGAGGCCATCGAGCTTTGCTCGCACGTATTTGTCGCTGACCGTTCGGAAGCCTTTGCAGTGGCAACCGCTCTCTTGATTATCGACGACTTGCGGACTGGCAGTGTCGACTACATGGGCTGTCGTATGTCCAAGGGGGTGTTAGCAAACTACGAGTTGCTGCCAAAGCGATTACGAGAGCCATTGCAGTTCGGGGTAACAGCTATCAAAACCTCCAAGGCATATCTGGACGAGCAGGGCGCGGATCAGGCGCTGCGCGCGGTTTCCAAGCGGAAGTGAAGCCTTGATCCCATCTCCCAACCCGTCTATAGGCACCCGGTGGCGTTCCGCGCCACGGAATCACCAATCAAGAAACGCCGCGGTTGGCCCATCACGCTTCGGGGGCCACATCCGGCAAGGAGAAGCGACATGAAACTTCACGAACTGCGCGACAATGCAGGCGCCGCCAAGAAACGCACCCGTGTGGCCCGTGGCCCGGGTTCCGGCAAAGGCAAAATGGGCGGCCGCGGCATCAAAGGCCAGAAATCCCGTTCGGGCGTCTCGATCAACGGCTACGAAGGCGGCCAGATGCCCTTGTACCAGCGTCTGCCCAAGCGCGGCTTCAACAAGCCGAACCGCAAGGCATACGCCGTTGTGAACCTGGGCCTGATCCAGAAATTCATCGACGCCGGCAAACTGGACGCGGCCTCCATCACCGAGGATTCGCTGGTTGCCTCCGGCCTGGTCCGCCGCAAACTGGACGGCGTCCGCATCCTGGCCAAAGGCGAAATCACTGCCAAAGCAACCATCGCAGTCACCGGCGCATCCGCTGCTGCGGTTGATGCTGTTGCAAAAGCTGGCGGCACTCTGACTGTGGCAGCCCCCGCCGCCGCAGAGTAACGGCTTGTGAGCGGCGCCAATGCCGCTTACATAGTCTCCGAGTTTTCCTAGAACGCCGCCCGAGCCGGAAAACGGTTCCGGGCGGCGTTTCGCTAAAGAAGAGACCTTTTCATGGTATCAGCAGCAGAACAAATGGCGGCAAACACCAGCTGGGCTGCCCTTGGCAAAGCTACGGATCTGCGCAACCGCATCCTGTTCACCATCGGCCTTTTGATCGTCTACCGCCTGGGCACCTTCATTCCGGTTCCCGGCATCGACGCAGCCGCCCTGCGCCAGTTCATGGAGCAGGCAGGCCAGGGCATCGGCGGCATGGTGTCGATGTTCACCGGCGGCGCGCTTGGCCGCATGGGGATCTTTGCCCTCGGCATTATGCCTTATATCTCCGCCTCCATTATCGTTCAGCTTCTGACCTCGATGGTGCCTTCGCTTGAGCAGCTCAAGAAAGAGGGCGAGCAGGGCCGCAAGAAGATCAACCAGTACACCCGCTACGGCACCGTGGCGCTGGCGACTGCGCAGGCCTATGGCCTCGCCGTGTCGCTGGAACAGGGCGATCTGGCGACCGATCCGGGCATGTATTTCCGCATGGCCTGCATGATCACCCTGGTCGGCGGCACCATGTTCCTGATGTGGCTGGGCGAGCAGATCACCCAGCGCGGCATCGGCAACGGCATCTCGCTGATCATCTTCGTCGGCATCATCGCCGAGGTTCCGGCAGCGATTGCCCAGTTCTTCGCCTCCGGCCGCTCCGGCGCGATCAGCCCCGCCGTGATCATCGGCGTGATCCTGATGGTGATCGCGGTGATCATGTTCGTGGTGTTCATGGAGCGCGCGCTGCGCAAAATCCACATCCAGTACCCGCGCCGCCAGGTCGGCATGAAGGTCTATGACGGCGGCTCCTCGCATCTGCCGGTCAAGGTGAACCCGGCGGGCGTGATCCCGGCGATCTTCGCCTCCTCGCTGCTGCTGCTGCCGACCACCATCTCGGCGTTCTCCTCGGGCGCGGCGACCGGCCCGGTGATGTCCTGGCTGCTCGCGAACTTCGGCCCCGGCCAGCCGCTCTACCTGCTGTTCTTCGTCGCGATGATCGTGTTCTTTGCCTATTTCTACACCTTCAACGTCTCCTTCAAACCGGAAGACGTGGCGAACAACCTGAAGAACCAGAACGGCTTTGTCCCCGGTGTCCGCCCCGGCAAGAAGACCGCTGAATACATCGAATACGTGGTCAACCGCATCCTGGTTCTGGGCTCCGGCTACCTGGCCCTGGTCTGCCTCCTGCCGGAGGTCCTCCGCGGCCAATTCGCCATCCCTGTATATTTTGGCGGCACGTCCGTTCTGATTGTGGTATCCGTCACCATGGACACCATTCAGCAGGTGCAAAGCCACCTCCTCGCGCATCAGTATGAGGGCCTTATCGAGAAGAGCCAGCTGCGCGGGCGCAACAAGAAACGGACAAAACGGGGACCCTCTCGCCGATGACCAATATTATTCTCCTTGGCCCGCCTGGTGCGGGCAAAGGTACGCAAGCGCGTTACCTGGTTGAATCCCGCGGCATGGTGCAGCTCAGCACCGGCGACATGCTGCGGGAGGCCCAGACCTCTGGCACTGAAATGGGCAAGAAAGTTGCTGCCATCATGGCCGAGGGCAAGCTGGTCACCGACCAGATCGTGATCGGCCTGATCCGCGAAAAACTGCAGGGCGGCGCCGAGGGCGGCTTCATCTTCGACGGTTTCCCGCGCACCCTGGCCCAGGCCGATGCACTGGCCAAGCTGCTGGATGAAATGGATCTGAAACTCGACGCCGTGATCGAGATGCAGGTCGACGACGACGCGCTGGTCGCCCGCATCACCGGCCGCTCCACCTGCGGTGGCTGCGGCGAGGTCTACCACGACCAGACCAAACCCTGGCCGGCAGACGGTAAATGCGCCAACTGCGGCAGCGACAACGTGCAGCGCCGGGCGGACGACAATGAGGACAGCCTCAAGACCCGCCTGATGGAATACTACAAGAAGACCTCGCCGCTGATTGGCTACTATTACGCCAAGGGCAACCTCCAGCGCCTGGACGGCCTCGCCTCGATTGAGGAAGTCCGCAAGAGCATGGCCTGGATCATGGGCGAATAAGCCGCCCGTTTACCGGATCGAAGTGCCCCGTGCTGCAAAGCTGCGGGGCATTTTCATTTCCGGAGGCCCCGATGCCCGCACCCCGCCTGCAACTGCCCGCCACACTTGCCGCGATCATTGCCCTGTCCGGCCCGCTTCAGGCCGATCAGCTTTACCTGGATGACGCGGCTGCCTGCGACCGGGTGCTGATCAGCGAGAACGGCATTTCGGATTATGCCAATGAGGGCGGGCTGATCCTGCATCAGAGCGGCTTCAGCTCGATGGAGTATTTCTGCAACTTCCAGCCTGCGCTCAGCCTGGGATGGGGCAGCTACCGGGTGAGCGACCACACCGGCCGCTGCGAGCTGCCGGGCCCGCAGTATTTCCCGCAGCTGTTCACGGTAGTTCTGGACCCGGAGGAGCCCGGCACGGTATCCATCTGGATGGGCGAGGCGGAACCCTTGCGCTTCTTCGCCTGCAGCAGCTGACAGGGCAGGGGAACAGCCCGCGGCGTTTTCGCAGATCACGGGTTGACCCCCGCGGCAATTCCACATAGGCAACCCCATCCCTTCTGGGAATGATTCCCGGCGGATGGATTCGTCTGTCTGCCTTACCACCTCGAAATGCTGGACCCTCTGGCCACACTGCCACGGTCAAGTGTTGTGAAAAAAGGTTCCGGCGTTACGGAACCGCAACGAAAAGGAAAGTGACACGTGGCACGTATTGCCGGCGTTAACATCCCGACTGCAAAGCGGGTTCCCATCGCCCTCACCTACATCACCGGTATCGGCAACACCTCGGCGAAAGCCATCTGTGAGGCTGTTGGCATCGACGCAACCCGTCGTGTGAACGAACTGTCCGACGCTGAAGTTCTGGCTGTGCGCGAGCACATCGACGCCAACTACACCGTCGAAGGCGACCTGCGCCGTGAAGTGACCATGAACATCAAACGCCTGATGGACCTGGGCTGCTACCGTGGCCTGCGCCACCGCCGCAACCTGCCGGTCCGCGGTCAGCGTACCCACACCAACGCCCGTACCCGCAAGGGCCCGGCCAAGCCGATCGCCGGCAAGAAGAAGTAAGGGGGGCTTGATCAATGGCACGCGATAAAACCCGCATTAAGCGTAAAGAGCGCAAGAACATCGCCTCCGGCGTTGCTCACGTGAACTCTTCGTTCAACAACACCAAGATCCTGATCTCCGACGTGCAGGGCAACGCGATCTCCTGGTCGTCCGCCGGCACCATGGGCTTCAAAGGCTCCCGGAAATCCACTCCATACGCGGCTCAGATGGCTGCTGAGGACGCGGGCAAGAAAGCCCAGGAACACGGTGTGAAGACCCTGGAAGTCGAAGTTCAGGGCCCCGGCTCTGGCCGTGAATCGGCTCTGCGCGCACTGGCCGCTGTCGGCTTCAACATCACCTCGATCCGTGATGTGACCCCGATCGCGCACAACGGCTGCCGCCCGCCGAAGCGCCGCCGCGTCTAATTCGAATTTTTTGCTGGGGCCCCGCTTGATTCGCAGGGCCCCAGTGCGTCATTTAAACCTCGGGCGTCCTTGGCCTTCCGGACATGGGGCAGGGACAGGAATGGAGGGAACGCATGATCCATAAGAACTGGGCAGAGCTGATCAAGCCGGCACAGCTGGAAGTGAAGCCGGGCAACGATCCTGCACGCCAGGCAACTGTCGTCGCAGAGCCGCTGGAACGCGGTTTCGGCCTGACCCTGGGCAACGCGCTGCGCCGCGTCCTGATGAGCTCGCTGCAAGGCGCGGCCATCACCAGCGTGCAGATCGACAACGTCCTGCACGAGTTTTCGTCCGTGGCCGGTGTCCGTGAAGACGTCACCGACATCATCCTGAACCTCAAGGGCGTGTCCCTGCGCATGGAAGTCGAAGGCCCCAAGCGCCTGTCGATCAATGCCAAGGGTCCGGCAGTTGTCACCGCTGGCGACATTGCTGAAACCGCAGGCATCGAGGTTCTGAACCGCGACCACGTGATCTGCCACCTGGACGACGGCGCCGACCTGTTCATGGAACTGACCGTGAACACCGGCAAAGGCTATGTCTCGGCAGACAAGAACAAGCCGGAAGACGCTCCGATCGGCCTGATCCCGATCGACGCGATCTACTCGCCGGTCAAGAAGGTCTCCTATGACGTTCAGCCGACCCGTGAGGGCCAGGTGCTGGACTATGACAAGCTGACCATGAAGGTGGAAACCGACGGCTCCATCTCCCCTGACGATGCCGTGGCTTATGCCGCCCGCATCCTGCAGGACCAGCTGTCGATCTTCGTCAACTTCGACGAGCCGGAATCGGCTGGCCGCCAGGACGAGGACGATGGTCTGGAGTTCAACCCGCTTCTCTTGAAGAAAGTGGACGAGCTGGAACTGTCTGTCCGTTCGGCAAACTGCCTGAAGAACGACAACATCGTCTACATCGGCGACCTGATCCAGAAAACCGAAGCCGAGATGCTGCGCACCCCGAACTTCGGCCGCAAGTCGCTGAACGAGATCAAAGAAGTGCTGTCGGGCATGGGCCTGCACCTTGGCATGGACGTCGAGGATTGGCCGCCGGACAACATCGAAGATCTGGCCAAGAAGTTCGAAGACAGCTTCTAAAGGTTTCGAGGAGGGCTCCGGCCCTCCTCTTCAATGCCCGGGACTGCCGGGGACAACATGGGCACCCGCCCCAAGGTGAGCGGCTGACACGCATCAGCCGCCTGACAAAGCAAAACGCAAGATAAGGAATTGAAAAATGCGTCACGCACGTGGTTACCGCCGCCTGAACCGTACTCATGAGCACCGCAAGGCCCTGTTCTCCAACATGGCCGGCTCGCTGATCGAGCACGAGCAGATCAAGACCACCCTGCCCAAAGCAAAAGAACTGCGCCCGATCATTGAAAAACTGATCACTCTGGCGAAACGCGGCGACCTGCACGCCCGCCGTCAGGCAGCTTCCAAGCTGAAAGAGGACAAGGACGTCGCGAAACTGTTCGAGGTTCTGGGCCCGCGCTACAAGGACCGTCAGGGCGGCTATGTCCGTGTTCTGAAGGCCGGCTTCCGTTACGGCGACATGGCTCCGATGGCCATCATCGAGTTCGTCGACCGCGACGTTTCCGCCAAAGGTGCTGCCGACAAGGCCCGCCTGGAAGCAGAAGAAGCAGCTGCTGAAGCAGACGAATAAGACGCGCTGAACCTTCCGGGTTCACTGTCTGGCCCCCGCTCCATCCGGAGCGGGGGTTTTTCTTTACGCCACGGCACTTCCCGGGCGTTTAAGATTCACTTTTCAGGTGAAAGGGAATCGTAATTTTCTTCTGGCTTAACTCTGCCATCCGAAATTTCCGGGACAGATGTGATGGCAAAGAAGAAGACATCCGCGGCCAGGCGGTTTTCACTGGCAAATCTCAGTACCAAGGTGAAAATCGTATCCGTTGCGCTGCTGCCGCTTCTTTTGGTGCTTGGGGTGGGGGTGCTTGCCGTCTTCAACCTGGGCCGGATGGATCAATCGGCCAAGGCCGTGGATCACACCCAGGAAATCCTGACCGGCTCGCAGACCCTGGCTGAGGCTGCCTCGCAGATGGAGGCAGGCCTGCGCGGCTACCTGCTGGCGGGCCGGGAGGAATATCTGGTCCCCTTTGAGGACGGTAAGGCGCAGGTCGCTGAAACCCTCGCCAGCCTGCGCACTCTGGCAGCAGGCGACGCAGAGATTCTTGCCACTCTGGACGAGGCGGAGCAGACACTGGCGGGCTGGCAGGAAAACGTGGCCGCCGGCGCCATCGCGCTGCGCCAGGAAATCGGCGACGCCATGACCATGAACGACATGGCCGCCGAGGTGAAGAAATCCAAGGGCCGGGTCTATTTCGAGCAGTTCCGCACCGAGATGACCAATGTCATCGAGGAGGAGGAAGTCGAGCTCAACAACCGCCGCAACACCTTCATGTCGCTAGTGAACGCGGGCATCGCCGATCCGGATTACCTGAACACCTCGCTTGAGGCGGTGGAGCAGACTCACAAGATCATCAGCCGGGCCAAGGACCTTCTGGCCGCCGCTGTAGACATGGAAACCGGTATGCGCGGCTTTCTTCTAGCGGGCGACCGGGAGTTTCTGGAACCCTATATGGAAGGAAACGGCCGCTTCAACGAGGTTCTGGCCGATCTCCGGCTGGCGCTGGCAGACAACCTGATGCAGGCAAACCGCCTGAACAAGGTGGCGGGGATCATTGACGAATGGCGCAATGAAGTTGTCGTGCCGATGCTGCAGCTGCGCCGGGTGATCGGCAGCGCCGCCACCATGGACGACATGGCCGACATGGTGGCCGAGGGCCGCGGCAAGGAGTATTTTGACAGCTTCCGCGCGACTATGGAGACGCTGCAGGCCGCTGGCACCGCGGCCATGGCGGAACGCCGTGCCGCCAATGAGGAACTGGGCGCCCAGACCCGCACCATGATCCCCGCAGCCATCGGCGGCGCGACCCTGATCGGCGGCATCCTGGCACTTGTGATCGCCTCAGGCATCGCGTCGGGCATCCGCCGCATCGTCGTGTCGATGCGCGGCCTGGCAGAGGGCAACAACGCGGTTGAGATCCAGGGCCAGACCCGCGGCGATGAGGTCGGCGACATGGCCCGCGCGCTGGAGAAATTCCGCGACGAGCTGGTGCGGATGCAAGAGGCGGAAGCGCAAAAGGCAGAGAGCAAGGACGCCGAACTGGCGGGTGTTGTGCGCGAGCTGAGCGAACGTCTGTCGCGACTGGCGCATGGCGATCTCACCATCCGCATTGCCGAGGAATTCCCCGAGGAATACGAACAGCTGCGCGCCGATTTCAACGGTTCGGTCGACAATCTGAATGCAACTGTGCAGCAGGTGATCGAGGCCTCCACTAGCATCCGCAGCGGAGCGGCCGAGATCAGCCAGGCCTCTGACGACCTGTCGCACCGGACTGAAAGCCAGGCGGCAACTTTGGAAGAAACTGCCGCTGCCATAGATGAGCTGACAGCATCGGTGAAATCGGCAGCCGAGGGCGCCCGCAACGTGGAAAACACCGTGCGCGAAGCCCGCCAGGAAGCCGAAACCAGCGGCGAGGTGGTGCAGGAGGCGGTTGCTGCCATGGGCGGGATCGAGGACAGCTCCAAGAAGATCAGCCAGATCATCGGCGTAATCGACGACATTTCCTTCCAGACCAACCTGCTGGCGCTGAACGCCGGGGTGGAGGCCGCCCGCGCAGGCGAAGCAGGCCGCGGCTTTGCGGTGGTTGCGTCCGAGGTGCGGGCGCTGGCGCAGCGATCCTCTGACGCGGCGATGGAAATCAAAACGCTGATCTCCGACAGCTCCCGCCAGGTGGATCAGGGCGTTGATCTGGTCGGCCGTGCAGGGCAGGCGCTGCAGTCCATCGTGGGCCGCGTCAGCCATATCTCGCAGCTGGTCTCCGAAATCGCCGAAGGCGCCGAGGAACAGTCCACCGGCCTGCATGAGATCAACACCGGCGTCACCCAGCTGGATCAGGTGACCCAGCAGAACGCCGCCATGGTGGAGGAGGCAACTGCCGCAGGCCACATGCTGAACAGCGACGCAATGAAGCTCGCCGATCTGGTGACGCGCTTCCAGGTGGACGGCAGCAGCGCGGCGCTTGCGGCGCCGGAAGCGCCCGCGGCGCAGCCCTCCGCCCATGGCGATGATGATTGGGGCGATGAGGATTGGTCGGCCGAGCCCAGCCCGGCGCCGGTTGCCGCCGCCGCCAGCGATGGCAATGCCGCCCGCGATCTGTGGCAGGACTTCTGACCGCTGCCGCCAGGAAAATGCCAAGGGCCCTCCCACGCGGGAGGGCCTTTTGCTGTGCTGCGGGCGCATTTCCGGGGTGACAGCCCCGCGAATCTCCGCTAGCGTCCGGCCCATGACCCGTAGCTATGCCGCATTCTGGTATTTCTTTTATCCGCGCCACATGGCGGACGGAGGGGTCAGCGCGTTCTGAAGACAGACAGGAAACGCACCAGGATACCACCAACCGCCCGCAGCCCGCAGGCGGTTTTTTTGTATCCGCCGCAGCGCCAAGGGCCACCCGCCAAGGAAGCTGAAACATGACACCCCAGACCGAAAACCTCCGCATCACCGGCATGCAGGAACTGATCTCTCCCGAAGACCTCGCCGCACAGCTGCCCACGACGGCTGAGGCCACCGATACCGTGCTGGCCAGCCGCACCGCCATTCAGGACGTGCTGCACGGCCGCGACGGCCGCGTCGTCGCCGTGGTCGGCCCCTGTTCCATCCACGACCCCAAGGCGGCAATGGAGTATGCCGAACGGCTGGCCCCGCTGCGCGCGCGTCTTGCCGGAGAGCTGGAAATCGTGATGCGGGTCTACTTCGAGAAACCCCGCACCATCTCCGGCTGGAAGGGGCTGATCAACGATCCCGGTCTCGACAATTCCTTCCGCATCAACGAGGGCCTGGGGCTGGCGCGCCGCCTGTGCCTCGACATCAACGCGCTTGGCCTGCCGGTCGGGACCGAGTTCCTCGATACCGCGGTGCCGCAGTACATCTCTGACCTGGTGGCCTGGGCCGCCATTGGCGCCCGCACCACCGAAAGCCAGATCCACCGCGAGATGGCCTCCGGCCTCAGCTGCCCGGTCGGCTTCAAGAACGGCACCCGCGGCAATGTGCAGATCGCGGTGGACGCGGTGCGCTCGGCCGCCCATCCGCATCATTTCATGGCGCTGGCCAAATCGGGCCGCGCGGCGATTGCGGCCACCAGCGGCAACCCGGACTGCCACCTGATCCTGCGCGGCGGCGGCGGCACCAACTATGACGCGGCCTCGGTCGATGCGGCCTGCAAGCTGGCGGAAAAGGACGGCATCCGCGGCCATGTGATGATCGACGCCAGCCACGCCAACAGCGGCAAGGATCCCATGAAACAGCCCGCGGTGCTGCGCGATGTGGCGGCACAGATCGCAGGCGGCGACAGCCGCATCACCGGGGTGATGGTGGAAAGCCATCTGGTGGCGGGCCGCCAGGATCTGGGCAACGGGGAACTGACCTACGGCCAGTCGATCACCGACGGCTGCCTCGGCTGGGAAGACACCGTGGCCGCGTTGGAGCATCTGGCCGAGGCGGTTGCCAAGCGCCGCGCAGCCGCGCAGGCGGATCTGGCAGAAGCCTGAGGCCCGCCGAGGGGTGCGCGCCTTCGGGCGCGTGCCTTCGGCACTGAGTATTTGGGCAAAGAAGAAGAGCCTGCTTTGGATTGCCGCCGCTTCTTCTTTGCGAAAAGTACTCCGGGGTGAATTGGCCGCAAGGCCAAGAGGGGCAGCGCCCCTCCGCCCTCTGGGACGCTGCCGTCTTGCAATCCGGGCGCGCGCTCCGCATATCCTTCACGCAGCAACAAACGGGAGTCCCCATGATCCGCCCAGCCCTGACCGCCCTTGCCCTGTGTCTTGCCCTGCCTGCGCTGGCCTTGCCCGCGGCGGCTGAAACCAAGGTGCCGCAGAGCCAGGCGGAGATTGCGCTGGGGTTTGCGCCGCTGGTTCAGGAAGCCTCGCCTGCGGTGGTCAACATCTATGCCAAGGTGGTGCGCCAGGTGCAGCAGCGCCGCCGCTCGCCGTTCATGAATGATCCGTTCTTCGATGATTTCTTCCGCGGCTTTGCCAAGCCGCAGCCGCGGGTGGAGAACTCGCTGGGGTCGGGGGTGATCCTGTCGGCGGACGGCATCGTGGTCTCCAACTACCACGTTGTCGGCAGCGCCACAGAAATCCGCGTGGTGACCAATGACCGGCGCGAATACAATGCGCGGGTGATCCTGGGCGACAAGGCCAGCGATCTGGCGATCCTGCAGCTGGAGGAGGCCGCGGACCTGCCGCATCTGGACCTGCGCGACAGCGACGGGGTGCAGGTGGGTGAGCTGGCGCTGGCGATCGGCAACCCGTTCGGGGTCGGCCAGACCGTCAGCAGCGGCATCATCTCGGGCCTGGCGCGCACCGGCATGGGGGCTGGTGACGGCTTTGGCTACTACATTCAGACCGACGCGCCGATCAATCCGGGCAATTCCGGCGGCGCGCTGATTGACGTCAATGGCGACCTCATCGGCATCAACACCCGCATCCTGTCCCGCTCCGGCGGCTCCAACGGCATCGGCTTTGCCATTCCCGCCAACCTGGTCAAGCAGTTCGTGGAACAAGCCCGGACCGGCGCCGAGGAATTCCAACGCCCCTGGGCCGGCATGGCCGGGCAGCCGGTGGATGCGGACCTCGCCGCCTCGATGGGCATGGAAGTGCCGGAGGGCATGGTGGTTTCCGACCTGCACCGGGAAAGCCCCTTTGCCAAGGAAGGCTTCAAGGTGGGAGATGTGATCACCCATGTGGATGGAGAGGTGGTGAACTCGCCCTCCGAAATGGTGTTCCGGATGTCGGTCTCCGGCCTGGGCGGCACAGCTGAGATCACCCGCCTGCGCGGGGCGGAGCGCGAGGTGATCGCGGTGCCGATGATCACCGCGCCGGACCAGCCGCCCGCCAACCCGGTGCAGCTGGATGAAAAGACCGCGCTGCCCGGCCTGACCGTGGCGCAGATCAATCCCCAGGTGATTGCCCGCCTCGGCCTACCGCTGTCGGCGGAGGGCGTGGTGGTCACCGATCCCGGCCCCTATGCGGGCCGCGGCGGGGTGCAGCCGGGCGATGCGCTCTTGGCGGTGAACGGCCAGGCGGTCACCGGCACCGAGGACGTCTATGCCATCCTCGCCAACAGCGGCCGCTGGATTCAGCTGGACCTGAACCGCCGCGGCCAGCGCGTCACCCTGCGGTTCCGTACCTGATGGCGGACCTGTTCGGCACCCCGGCGCCATCGGACGGCGAGGCACAGCAGGCCAGCAAGAACCGGCCGCTGGCAGACCGGCTGCGGCCGCAGTCGCTGGCGGATGTGATCGGCCAGGAACAGGTGCTGGGGCCGGAGGCGCCCTTGGGCGTGATGCTGGCCTCGGGCTCGCTCTCTTCGCTGATCTTTTGGGGGCCGCCGGGGGTGGGCAAGACCACAATCGCGCGGCTGCTGGCGCAGGAGACCGACCTGCATTTCGTGCAGATCTCGGCGATCTTCACCGGCGTGCCGGAGCTGCGCAAGGTGTTCGAAGCCGCCAAGATCCGCCGCCAGAACGGGCAGGGGACGCTGCTGTTCGTGGATGAGATCCACCGCTTCAACAAGGCCCAGCAGGACGGCTTCCTGCCGCATATGGAGGATGGAACCATCCTCCTGGTGGGGGCGACGACGGAAAACCCCTCGTTCGAGCTGAACGCCGCTGTGCTGAGCCGTTCGCAGGTGCTGGTGCTGGAACGGCTGTCGCTTGCCGATCTCGAACGCCTGACCCAGCGCGCCGAAAAGGAGCTGGGCCGCGCCCTGCCGCTGTCGGGGGATGCTCGCGATGCGCTGCATGAGATGGCCGACGGTGACGGGCGGGCGCTTTTGAACCTCATTGAACAGGTTGCCGCCTGGAAGGTGGAGGCGCCGCTGGGGCGGGAGGCGCTGTCGGCGCGGCTGATGCGCCGGGCGGCCAAGTTCGACAAGTCCGGTGACGAGCATTACAACCTCATTTCCGCCCTGCACAAGTCGATCCGCGGCTCCGACGCGGATGCGGCGCTTTACTGGCTGGCGCGGATGCTGGAGGGCGGCGAGGATCCGCGGTTCCTGGCCCGGCGGCTGACAATGATGTCCACCGAGGACATCGGCATGGCCGACCCGCAGGCCAACACGGTTTGCCTGAATGCCTGGCAGACCTATGAGCGCCTTGGCAGCCCGGAGGGCGAGCTGGCGCTGGCCAACGCCGCCGTCTACTTGGCGCTGGCGCCGAAATCCAACGCGGTTTACGTGGGCATCAAGGCCGCCCGCCGGCTGGCCAAGCAGACCGGCAGCGCGCCGCCGCCCAAGCACATCCTCAACGCGCCGACCAAGCTCATGTCGGAGCAGGGCTATGGCGACGGCTATGCCTATGACCACGACGCCGAGGACGGTTTTTCAGGCCAGAACTACTTTCCCGACGGGGTGAAGCGGCCGGTGCTTTATCAGCCGGTGGAGCGCGGGTTTGAGCGCGAGCTGAAGCGGCGCACGGATTATTTCGCCAACCTCAGGCTGAAGCGAAACAAGTAAAGCGGCTTTGCCGGCAAAGCCGCGGCCTCCGGCGGGGGGTGAGTGATGTCCCGGAAACCGTCTGGGGGACGGTTTCAATCACGAACGGGCGGAGCCCTGGGAAAGATGAAAGGGCGGGCGCGTGCCTGAGGCAGCCCTGCGCGCTGTGCAATACGGGCAAAACTTGACATCCCTGCCTGTGCCGGCGACAGGACGGGGATGATTTCTTCGGTTTCCATGGTGGCCCTTGGCGGCGCAATCGGGGCGGTGTGCCGCTATCTGGCCGGGCTGGGCATCATCCGGCTGCTGGGGCATCACGATTTCCCGGTGGCGATCCTGACGGTGAATATCCTCGGCTCCTTCCTGATGGGGATGTTCGTGGTGGCGGCGGCGCTGCGGGACCTGACCTGGCTCAGCCCGCTGGTGATGACCGGGCTGCTGGGCGGGTTCACCACCTTCTCGGCGTTCTCGCTGGAGACCGCCAACCTGATCGAGCGCGGCGCCTTCGGGCAGGCGGCGCTGTATGTAGCTTTGTCCGTGGGCCTGTCGGTCGGCGGATTGTTTCTCGGCCTGGTGGCCGCAAGAGGAGTGTTCGCATGAGCGGCGTTCAGATGATTACCGTCAGCGAAGACGACAGCGGCCAGCGCATCGACCGCTGGCTGCGGCGGCTGTTTCCGCATGTGAACCAGGGCCGCATCGAGAAGATGTGCCGCAAGGGCGAGCTGCGGCTGGACGGCGCCCGGGTGAAGGCCAATACCCGCGTCGAGGCGGGGCAGGTGGTGCGGGTGCCGCCGCTGGCGGACAGCGACCTGAAACCGGCCGCACCGCGCGAGATGAAGGTCTCGGATGCCGATGCCAAGATGATCCGCGATTGCGTGATCTACCGCGACGATGACGTGATCGTGCTGAACAAGCCCGCCGGGCTGGCGGTGCAGGGCGGCTCCGGCACCACCAAGCACGTGGACGGCTTGGCCGAGGCGCTGAAGTTCGGGCTGGAGGACAAGCCCAAGCTGGTGCACCGGATCGACAAGGACACCTCTGGCGTTCTGGTGCTGGCGCGCAACCGCAAGGCGGCGCAGGGGCTGACGGCCGCGTTCCGCCACAAGAACACCCGCAAGATCTATTGGGCCTTGGTGGCCGGGGTGCCGACGCCGTACCTGGGCGAGATCAAGAATGGCTTGGTGAAGGCGCCGGGGCATGGCAAGTCCGGCGAGGGCGAGAAGATGATCAACGTGCATCCGCACGACATCGACGACACGCCCGGCGCCAAGCGGGCGCACACGCTTTATGCCACGCTCTACCGCGTTGCCAGCCGCGCCGCCTGGGTGGCGATGGAGCCCATTACAGGGCGTACCCACCAGCTGCGGGCGCATATGTCCGGCATGGGCCATCCCATCGCAGGCGACGGCAAATACGGCGGTTCGGGGCAGGAGAACCTGGGCGACGGCTGGGGCGCCTCGATCGGCGGCGTGATCTCCAAGAAGCTGCACCTGCACGCGCGCCGGATGGTGTTTGAGCACCCGGTCACGCACAAGCAGGTCTCGGTGGTGGCACCGCTGCCGGATCACATGAAGGAAAGCTGGGACACCTTCGGCTGGAGTGAAGACCTGGCGGCGGACGACCCGTTTGAGGATCTGAAGTGAGCGCGGACCTGCGGCTGATCCTGTTTGACGTTGACGGCACTCTGGTGGACAGCCAGGGCGCGATCACTGGCGCAATGGCAGAGGCGTTTCAAGGGGTTGGCCTGGACGTTCCGCCGCGCGAGAGGATCCTGTCCATCGTCGGCCTGTCGCTGCCCCTGGCCATGGCGGAGCTGGCGCCGGAGCAGGACGCGGCAACGCAGGAGGCGCTGGTGGAGGGCTACAAGTCCTCCTACATGCTGGCGCGCGAGGCGGCGGGCGCGGCGCATTCGCCGCTTTACCCCGGCACGCGGGAGATGCTGGCAGAGCTGAACGAGGTGCCGGAATACCTGCTGGGGGTTGCCACCGGAAAATCCCAACGCGGCGTGGATGCGCTGATTGCGGCGCATGGGCTGAATTGCTTTGTGACCCGGCAGGTGGCTGATCATCACCCGTCGAAACCGCATCCGTCGATGGTGCTGACGGCAATGGCGGAGACCGGGGTGGAGCAGGCAAGCACCGTGATGATCGGCGACACGCGGTTTGACATCGAAATGGGGCGCGCAGCGGGGGTCACCACCATCGCCGTTCCCTGGGGCTATCACCCGGCAGAAACCTTGGGCGCCGATTACCTGATCCGCGATTTCGCGGAGCTGCGCCCGCTGCTGGCAGAAATCTGGAAGGGCTAGGATATGAGCGGCTGGGCACAGAAACGGTTCTGGAAAGCGGTCACCGTGGCGGAAGCTGCGGAGGGTTTCGAGGTGGAGCTGGACGGGCGCCGGGTCAAGACCCCGGCCAAGGCACCGCTGATGGTGCCGACGCGGGAAATGGCCGAGGCGATTGCCGCGGAATGGGACGCCCAAACCGAATCAGTTAACCCCAATTCCATGCCTTGCACCCGGTCGGCCAACGCTGCAATTGACAAGGTGACACATCAGCACAGCGAAGTTGCGGCGATGCTGGCCGAATACGGCGACAGTGATCTCTTGTGCTACCGGGCGGACTCTCCGGTTGAACTGGCGGCCCGTCAGGCCGCGGAATGGGACCCGGTGCTGGACTGGGCCGAGGCGGAACTGGGGGTGCGTCTGCTGCCCCGGACCGGGGTTCTGCACCAGCCGCAGGAACCCGCAGTCCTGGCGGTTCTGGCGGAGAAAACCCGCGCCATGACTCCCTTCCAGCTGGCTGCATTTCACGATCTTGTAGGCATTTCAGGCTCTTTGATCCTTGGCTTTGCAGCCGCTTCGGGCTGGCGCAGTGCCGAGGAGATCTGGCTGCTGTCGCGCCTGGACGAGCGCTGGCAGGAAGAGCAGTGGGGTGAGGACGAAGAAGCCCAGGCTGCAGCCGAAGTGAAACGGCAGGAATTCCTGCACGCCAAGCGATTCTTCGATTTTTCCTGACCGGATAAGAAATTACTTATCCACAGCCGAACCGGAAACAAAATTCCGCGCGGACGCCGTTCGTGCGGAATTCGTACATCGAAATTCCTGATACCGCCCTTGACGTTTGCTGATGAATGCGCCCAAACTCAGCCACGAATTAGGGGCAAACCCTTCTTCAGTCTCATATCCGGCGGGGGATCGCCGGAAAATAAGAACCGCCGAATGGCGGGCTATCAGGAAGAGGTAAATATGAAAAAATCCGTTATTTTGGGCGCAATGACCTTTGCCGGTCTTGCGGCTGGCGCAGCATCTGCCGGCACGCTGGACGACGTGAAGGCCCGCGGCAAGCTGAACTGCGGCGTCACCACCGGCCTGGTCGGCTTTGCGGCCCCGAATGCAAACGGTGAATGGGAAGGCTTTGACGTTGCCGTGTGCCGTGCTGTGGCTGCAGCCGTGCTGGGCGACTCGAGCGCTGTCGAATTCGTGCCGACCACCGGCAAGACCCGCTTTACCGCGCTGGCGTCTGGCGAAATCGACATGCTGGCCCGCAACACCACCTGGACCTTCAGCCGCGACGTTGACCTGAAGTTCGAATTCGTGGGCGTCAACTACTATGACGGCCAGGGCTTCATGGTCCCGAAAGAGCTGGGCGTGTCCTCCGCCAAGGAACTGGACGGCGCCACCGTGTGTATCCAGACCGGCACCACCACCGAGCTGAACCTGGCGGACTTCTTCCGCTCCAACAACATCAGCTACGAGCCGGTTCCGATCGAAACCAACGCCGAAGCGCAGCAGCAGTACCTGGCAGGCGCCTGTGACGTCTACACCACCGACGCCTCCGGCCTGGCCGCAACCCGCGCCACCTTCGACGATCCGGCCGGCCACGTGATCCTGCCGGAAATCATCTCCAAGGAGCCGCTGGGCCCGCTGGTCCGCCATGGCGACCATGAGTGGGGCGATGTGGTCCGCTGGAGCCTGATGGCGCTGATCGCGGCAGAAGAGCTGGGCGTGACCTCGGCCAACCTGAGCGAAATGGCAGCTGGCACCGAGAACCCGGAAATCAACCGCCTGCTGGGCACCGAAGGCACTCTGGGCGAGATGCTCGGCCTGTCGGCTGACTGGGGCAAGAACGCGATTGCCGCTCAGGGCAACTACGGCGAGATCTTTGCCAAGAACATCGGCGAAGACACTCCGGTTGGCCTGGCCCGCGGCCTGAACGCACAGTGGACCGAAGGCGGCCTGCTGTACGCTCCGCCGTTCCGCTAAACACACCACCGGGAGGGGCGCAGGATTTTCCTGCGCCCTTTTCCTATCATGAAAATGCTCTGGCCAGCTGCGGAGCGGGGACAACCCCGCCAGGATCACGACGCCGGAGTCAGGGGATCACAATATATGTCAACGTTGACTGACCCGCCGAACGAAGGCTTTCGGCTGTCTATGCTCATCAACGATACCCGCTACCGGTCACTGACCTTTCAGGTGATCGCGGCTATCGTCCTTGCCCTGTGCATCTGGTATCTTGGAAACAACCTGATCCAGAACCTCCGCGCTGCCGGGCTTAACATTTCCTATACCTTCCTTGGCGATCCGGCCGGTTACGACATCAACCAGCGCCTGGTTGAATACGACAGCCAGTCGAGCCATGCCAAGGCGGCCCTGGTCGGCCTCTTGAACACGCTGCTGGTGGCCTTCCTGGCCTGTATCACCGCCACCGTGTTCGGCGTTGTTGCCGGGGTTCTGCGACTGTCCAACAACTGGCTCGTCTCCAAGCTGATGGCGGTCTACGTTGAGATCTTCCGCAACATTCCGGTGCTGATCTGGATCATCATCATCTTCACCATCATGACGGCGGTGCTGCCTGGCCCGCGGGCGTTCCGCGGCGACAATGCCACAGCCAGCATGGTGCTTGACGCTTTTGCCTTCACCAACCGCGGTATCTACGTCCCGATGCCCTGGTTCGAGAACGGCCTGTTTGCCAGCACAGCGATGAACTGGCTGCTGGTGCTGGGTGGCTTTGCAGGCTCCTGGATTGCGGCCCATCAGATCAATGTCTGGGCCAACGCCAAGCAGGAAGCCACCGGTGTGCGGCCCAAGACCACGGCAATGATCCTCGCCGCGTGGCTGGTGCCGTTCCTGGCGCTGATGCTGATCATGGGTCTGACCTGGGAATATCCTGAGCTGAAGGGCTTCAACTTCAGCGGCGGCATCAAGGTCGGCGGCCCGCTGATCGCGCTGTGGTTCGCACTGTCGATCTACACCGGTGCCTTCATCGCGGAGAACGTCCGGGCGGGCATCCAGGCGGTGTCCAAGGGCCAGACCGAGGCCGCATCCGCGCTGGGCCTGCGTCCGCGCCGGGTGATGAACCTGGTGGTTCTGCCGCAGGCGCTGCGGGTGATCATCCCGCCGCTGATCTCCAACTTCCTCAACATTACCAAGAACTCCTCGCTGGCGATTGCCGTGGGCTATGCGGATATCACCGCAACTCTGGGCGGGATCACCCTGAACCAGACCGGCCGCGCCATTGAATGCGTTCTCCTCCTGATGCTGTTCTATCTGACCGCTTCTCTGACCATTTCGATGGTGATGAACGTCTACAACGCATCTGTTAAGTTGAAGGAGCGCTGAGACATGAGCGATACACACGCACACTCCATCGCCTTTGTCCGCGAAACCGAAATCCCGCCGGCCCCGCCGCCGGCAGGGGAAACCGGCCCGGTCAAATGGCTGCGCGAGAACCTGTTCTCCAACGCGGTGAACTCCGCCCTGACCATCGCGGCGCTGCTGGTCATCTATTTGCTGCTCAGCAAGACCCTGCCGTGGCTGCTGAACGGGGTCTGGACCACCAGCTCTCTGGCGGAATGCCGCGAGGTTCTGCAAGGCAAGACAGGCGCCTGTTTCTCGGTCCTGACCGAGCGCTGGAACCAGCTTCTGTATGGTTTCAAATACCCCTCCGATCAGTACTGGCGCCCGAACCTGGCCCTTGTGCTGCTGTTGTTTGCCATTGCGCCGGTGCTGTTCTTTGACCTGCCGCGCAAGCTGCTGGCTTTCACCGCCGTCTACCCCTTCCTGGCCTTCTGGCTGATCTGGGGTGGCACCATCCTGGCGCCGATTGTTGCGCTGGTGGGCTTTGTAGCAGGCGCCTTTGTATTCCAGACCTACGGTAAGAGCAGCTTTGCGGTCGGCTTCTTCGGAGCGATTGCCGCAGCCTTTGCTGTCTGGATCATCGGCGGAATGCTGATCCCGGACGGGGCGTCCGACAACGCCATGCTGCAGGCCGTGCCGTCGCGCGATCTGGGCGGCTTCATGCTGAACCTGATGCTGGGCGTGACCTGTGTGTCGCTGTCGCTGCCCTTGGGCATCGCGCTGGCGCTGGGCCGTCAGTCGGACATGCCGCTGATCAAGTGGATCTGCGTTGTCTTCATCGAGTTCGTCCGCGGCGTGCCGCTGATCACCCTGCTGTTCGTGGCATCGGTGATGCTGGCCTACTTCTTCCCGCCGGAAAGCACCGTCGACCTGTTCCTGCGTGTGGTGATCATGATTACCATGTTCTCGGCAGCCTATATCGCCGAGGTGATCCGCGGCGGCTTGGCAGCCCTGCCGAAGGGACAGTACGAAGCGGCGGACAGCCTTGGCCTGGACTACCCCCAGGCGATGCGTCTGATCATCCTGCCGCAGGCGCTGAAGATCTCCATCCCGGGCATCGTGAACGTGGCCGTCGGCCTGTTCAAGGACACCACCCTGGTCTCGGTCATCTCGATGTTCGACCTGGTTGGCATGATCCGCGGCCCGATCCTCGCCTCCACCGAGTGGAACGGGGTTTACTGGGAGCTTCTGGGCTTTGCTGCGCTTCTGTTCTTCGTCGTCTGCTACGGCATTTCTCAATACTCACAGTGGCTCGAGCGCCGTCTCGCCACCGACCACCGTTAAGGAGTTCAACATATGTCTGAACTTATGTCCGACCGCGCAATCGACCGCTCCAAAATGCAGGTGAGCGACGAGGTTGCTATTGAAATCAATGGGATGAACAAGTGGTACGGGTCCTTCCACGTGCTGCGCGACATCAATCTGACCGTCAATCAGGGCGAGCGGATCGTGATCGCGGGGCCGTCGGGTTCCGGCAAATCCACCCTGATCCGCTGCCTGAACGCGCTGGAAGAGCATCAGCAGGGCAAGATCGTGGTGGATGGCACCGAGCTGTCCAACGACCTCAAGAACATCGACAAGATCCGGTCCGAGGTCGGGATGGTGTTCCAGCACTTCAACCTGTTCCCGCATCTGACCATCCTGGAGAACTGCACCCTGGCGCCGATCTGGGTCCGCAAGACCCCCAAGAAGGAAGCCGAAGAGCGGGCGATGCACTTCCTGGAGAAGGTGAAGATCCCGGAGCAAGCGCATAAGTACCCGGGCATGCTGTCGGGCGGCCAGCAGCAGCGTGTGGCCATCGCGCGCTCGCTCTGCATGATGCCGCGCATCATGCTGTTCGATGAACCGACATCGGCGCTCGACCCGGAGATGATCAAAGAGGTGCTCGACACCATGATCGAACTGGCCGAAGAAGGCATGACCATGCTGTGCGTGACCCACGAGATGGGCTTTGCCCGTCAGGTGGCGAACCGGGTGATCTTCATGGATGCGGGCCAGATCGTCGAACAGAACGAGCCGGAAGAGTTCTTCAACAACCCGAAGAGCGACCGCACCAAGCTGTTCCTCAGCCAGATCCTGGGTCACTGAGGCAACCGCTTCACCAAACAGAAAGGCCGGGCAATGCGCCCGGCCTTTTTTGTTTCGGAACCTGCCTTCAGGAATGGGTGAGATCAGGAATGGCTGGCAAACACTTCGGTGGTGCCGTCCGCCAGGATCAGCAGGGTGTCAAACGCCTCGCGCTCATCGCCCATTTCCATCCCCGGCGAGCCGATCGGCATCCCCGGCACGGAGAGCCCCAGCGCGGCCGGCTGTTCCGCCAGCAGCCGCTGGATGTCTTCGGCAGGCACATGGCCCTCGATCACATAAGGCCCGGCCATCGCGGTGTGGCAGGAGGCGAGATCGCCGCTGACACCCAGCCGCTCCTTCATTGCCCACAGCTCCTCATCCGCGACATTGCGCACCTCGGTCTGAAAACCGGCGGCGGTCACATGATCGGCCCAGGCGGTGCAGCAGCCGCAGCTGGGCGACTTCATGATGCGAATGGTCTCTGCCGCCGCGGCAAAACCGGGCAGGGATGCGAGGGGGAGGGCGGCTGCGGCCAGCAGCAGGGAACGGCGGTGCATGACGGTCTCCAGTCCGGGAAAGGTCTGTCAGGCAACCTAGGCACGCAGCCGCACCTGTGCCAGAGCCCTCCCGCGCGGGATGCGCCAGCTTGCCGCAGGTCTCACTCGCCCAAAAGCCCCCGCGGCACCGCAAAGTCGATCACCTTGCCGCTGCTCCAGCTCAGCTCTTTCCAGCTGCCGATATCGAACTCCGCCACCAGCGTCGCACCCGTCGGGTAGTCGTCGAACCGCGCATGGTCCGGCGGGCTGGACACGATGGTATGGGCAAAGGCGGCAATGCCGGGATTGTGGCCGACCAGCATGACCCGCGGTTTCTCCGCCTGGCTCAGCACCTTGAACAGGATGTCCGAATTGGCGTGATACAGCCGCTCG
The DNA here is from genome assembly GCF_000203975.2 of Leisingera sp. ANG1. Lineage (GTDB taxonomy): Bacteria > Pseudomonadota > Alphaproteobacteria > Rhodobacterales > Rhodobacteraceae > Leisingera. The sequence continues at coordinate 65,148 of NZ_AFCF02000006.1, forward strand.
GTGAAAGTTGCTGGCACCCCCAGCTCCATCAGCTCGCAGGTCTCGCGGGTGCGCTGGGCAGAGGAGGAGATGATCTGATCCGGCAGGTAGCCGCATTCGCGCATCCAGGCGGCAATGGCCGGGGCTGAGCGGCGTCCGCGCTTGTTCAGCGGGCGGGCGTGGTCGCTGGGCACATTGGTGTCCCAGGCGGATTTGGCGTGGCGGGTCAGGATCAGGGTGCAGGTCATTGCGGGTGAAAATGCCTCATGTGATGTGCGGTTTGTTCTGGGTCGCGGCCGGCGCTGCGGCTCAGCGGGCAGGCCCGCCGGGCAAGGCAGCCGCCGGACATGCAGCCGGCGCCTGCGCTGGTGTCGAGATACGCGTGGCAGGCCGCCAGATCGTAGGGGCCTCCGTCGGCCAGGGCGCTGACGGGGCAGGCGGCAAGGCAGGGACGCGAGGGGCAGCTGTCGCAGGGAGACTGTGCCAAAGGTGCAGGGGGGATGTCAAATTCCTGTTCAAAATGAATGGCCCCCCGCAAGGAAATCATCATGCCGGCAGTATCATGCACCAGCATCTGTGACGGTGATGTGAAGAACCGCCCCGACGCCAGCGCCCAGTTGATGAAAGGCGTGTAGGGCGGGCCGCCAAAAGGGAAATAGGCGGTGCCGCCCAAATCCCTTGCCAGCGCGCCAACCACCCGCCCGGACCAGCTGTCGACCGGGTCGGGCACGCTGTCCTGGTATTCGGGGCTGGTCTTGAACAGCGGCCAGAAGGCGGTGCCGGTGCCCAGAAGGATCAGGGTGCCGCCCGCCAGCGCCTGAACCGGCTGGCGCGCCGGATGCAGGGCCGCGCAGACCTCCAGCCCGGCCGCAGCGGCGGCCGTTTCGATGCTGCACCAGGTCGGCAGGCTGCGGGGGGCGGGGGCAGGCTGGTCTGTCAGGGTCATTGGCGGTGTCCTTCCGGCGGGCTTGGGATGAGCCTAGCAGCGCCCGGAGCCTGGCCGGAGGGCAAAAAACGTCCCGCAATCGCCTGCCGGCGTCTTCCCGCCGTCCGCTGCCGCCGCGGCCGGGCACATATGCTGAAAAGCGGATTTGTGGTATCCTCCGCCCCGGGGGCATGCAGGCCGCAAAGTTCGGCATCCTGCCTAGCAGCGGCGTGCATTTTCCACCCCAGGGAGTGACCAAATGCCGAGATTTATCGTGACCGGGAACTACACGTCTTCCGCAATGAAGGCGATGATCGAGAACCCCAGCGACCGCGAGGCCGCGGCGCGGGCCCTTGTCGAGGCAGCGGGCGGCAAGCTGGAGACCTTCTATCTGACCACGGGGGACCGCGATTTTGCGATCAAGGTCACGATTGACGACATCAGCGGTCTGCTGGCGGGCCTGTTGGCAACCGGCGCCAGCGGCGCGGTCAGCAACCTCAGGACCGTGCGTGCCTTCACCTCGGATGAATTTACGGAAATTCAGAAGAAGGCGGGATCGATTGCAGGTGCCTACAAGGCGCCGGGAAGCTGAGGCCCAGCCCTCCGTTCATCTGACTGAAAATATCCCGGGGCGGATTGGCCCGGGAGAGCCAAGAGGGGCAGCGCCCCTCTTGACCTGATCTCCTGACGCCATCAGGCGCGGATCATCGAGCCTGCGCCGTGGTCGGTGTAAAGCTCCAGCAGCACCGCGTTCTGCACCCGTCCGTCGACGATAATGCAGGCGCGCACGCCGCCGCGGACCGCGTCCAGCGCGGTTTCGGTCTTGGGGATCATGCCGCCGGCGATGACGCCGCTGGCGGTCATCTCCTCGACGTCCGCGGCCTTCAGCTCGGTCACCACTTCACCCTCGGCGTTTTTGACGCCGGCCACATCCGTCAGCAGCAGCAGGCGGTCGGCCTGCAGCGCCTTTGCGATGGCGCCGGCAGCCGTGTCGCCGTTGATGTTGTAGGTCTCGCCATTCCGGCCTGCGCCGATAGGGGCAATGACCGGGATCATGTTCTTCTCAAACAGCCCGTGCAGCACCTTGGGGTCCATTTCGGCTGGCGCGCCGACAAAGCCCAGATCCGGGTCGGCCTGATCGCAGGTGATCAGGTTCGCGTCCTTGCCCGACAGGCCGACGGCGCGGCCGCCCTGGCTGTTGATCGCCTGCACGATACGCTTGTTGACGACGCCGGACAGCACCATCTCCACCACTTCCATGGTGGCGGCATCAGTGACCCGCTTGCCGTTCACGAACTCCGACTTGATCTGCAGCTTTTCCAGCATCGCGTTGATCATCGGTCCGCCGCCATGCACGATAACCGGGTTTACCCCCACTTGGCGCATCAGCACGATGTCGCGGGCAAAGGTCTCCATCGCCTCGTCGCTGCCCATGGCGTGGCCACCCAGCTTGATGACGACAATCGCCCCGGCAAAGCGCTGGAAATACGGCAGCGCGCTGGAGAGGGTTTCGGCGGTGGCAATCCAATCGCGGTTCATGTCTTGTTTCTTCATTGCTGCATCATCCCTTGGTCAGGATGTGTTACGGGGTTCCGGCGCTGCTGCCAAGGGGAGGGTTTGGCGCAGCCCGTTGCAGATGGCGGCGCGGATGCTAGGCTCGGCGCAGATTCTCTCATCAGGAGGGCGCCATGCGCCAGAAGACACTACTGCTGACGGGGGCCAGCCGCGGCATCGGCCATGCCACCGTGCGCCGCTTCAATGCCGAGGGCTGGCGGGTCATCACCTGCTCGCGCCAGCCGTTCCCGCAGGAATGCCCCTGGGGCGGCGGTCAGGAAAACCATGTGCAGCTGGACCTGTCGGACCCGTCGGACACCATCAACGCGGTGGGCCGGATCCAGGAGATGCTGGACGGGCAGCTGGATGCCCTGGTCAACAACGCGGGCATCTCGCCCAAGGGGCCGGAGGGGGAGCGGCTCAGCACGCTCAACACCGACCTGATGGATTGGGGCAAGGTGTTTCACGTGAACTTCTTTGCCTCGGTGGTTCTGGCGCGCGGCCTGAAGGACGAACTGGCGGCAGCCAAGGGCTCTGTGGTCAACGTGACCTCGATCGCGGGCAGCCGGGTGCATCCCTTTGCTGGCGCGGCCTATGCCACGTCAAAGGCGGCACTGGCGGCGCTGACGCGGGAGATGGCGCATGATTTCGGGCCGATGGGGGTGCGGGTCAACGCGATTGCGCCGGGGGAGGTGGAGACCTCGATCCTGTCGCCCGGCACCGAGAAGATCGTCGAGAAGCTGCCGATGCAGCGGCTGGGCCAGCCGGAGGAGGTCGCCTCAGCGATCTATTTCCTGTGCTCGGAGGGCAGTTCCTACATCTCCGGCGCCGAGATCGAGGTGAACGGCGCGCAGCACGTGTAGTTGCAGATCTACCGCCTGGCCGTGAGGCCGGGCAGCGCCCGTCCCGCCCTCCGTCATGCCGGAGGCGTGCTTCCAGCACGACGGGGCGGGCGCTTCGCATCCCACCCCGCCGGGACGGGCGCTGCCCTCCGTTTTTCTTCAACTCACCGCGCGTTTCAGCACCGGCAGGTTGCCCAGCAGCAGCACGTCGAACGCCAGCACTGCCAGCAGCGCCAGGCCGGTCAGCGGGAAGGCCAGCGAGACCAGCACCGCGATCAGCGCAGCACCTTTCCAGAACGGCATATCTGCCGGTTCCGGCGGGGCGGCGAGGCGGGCGGCACCGGCGGGGCGGCGCTTGACCCACATCACCAGGCCGGAGACGCAGACAAAGATCACCGCGAGGCAGAACACCACGTTCAGCATAAAGCTCCAGGTGCCCATCAGCCCCATGTGGAAGGGGATGCTGACCGCCATGGCTTTGCCGGCCCAGGAGTAGTCGTCGTATTTCACATCGGCGAGGATCTTGCCGCTGTACTGGTCCACATGCACGGTGCGGTCGATGAAGGGGCTGTCGCCGTCGCCGCTCATGCTGTCGCGGTTGAGGGTCCAGACGCCTGTTTCGCCGCCGGGGTAGGCGAGGCGGAAGCGGCCCTCCATACCCAGGGTGCGGCCCAGGGCGATCAGGCTGGCGGCATCGACGGCTGCGCCTTCAGCGACGCCGGTGATCCCGGCGTCAGAGCCGGAGGCGGGCATCGGGGTCTGCTCCAGCGCCCAGGGGACATCGTTGGTATGCCCATGGTTCATGCTGGCGTGGATGTCATCCGACAGGGGCACGTTGTCCCATTTGGCTGCCGGGAAGGTGCTCCAGGCCTGCATCAACTGGCCGCCCCAGATGCCGGTCCAGGACAAGCCCGAGATCAGGAAGATCACCAGCAGGGCCGACATCCAGAAGCCGGTCACGGCGTGCAGGTTCTTCCACAAAGCGCGGCCACGGGCGCGGAGGTTGGGGACAAAGGCGCTGATGGCGTTGCCGCGCGGCCACCACAGGTAGAGGCCGGTCAGCACCAGAACGATACCGAGGCCTGCGGCGATTTCGATCAGCCGGTCGCCGGTGTCGCCAATCAGAAGGGTGGAGTGGATGTTGTCGGCAAAGTCGTACCAGCCGGCGCGGCGGTCCCAAACCTGGATCACCTCGCCGCTGTACTGGTCCAGGGCGACCAGCCGTTGGCCTTCATCGGTTTTGACGCGGAACACGGCGGCCAGATCAGGCGCCTTGGGGCCGATCCATTCGGCGATGGTGCCGGGCTGGGCGGCCAGCACGGCGGCCTCTTGCTCCGGCAGGCTCAGCTCAGCCGCGCCTTGGGTGACGGTGATTTTCTCGCCGTCGCGCCCGTCGAATTGGGTGATGAACATCATCATCAGGCCGGTCACGGCCAGCATGATCAGGAAGGGGATAACAAACAGGCCGGCATAGAAATGCCAGCGCCAGACGGCGGCGTAGAATTTTTGGGAAAGCGGGCGCGATTGGCCCGCGGATTGCGGTTGGCTGGTTGCCATTGGGTCTCTCCATATCGGAACAGGGCCGGGCGCGCGGGGCGCCGGCGGAAATGTCAGGTGTGTTCAGAAAGTCAGGAGAGCGCGGGCGGGCCGCGGGCGTCATAGCGCCAGTGGAAACCGGCGGTGTGATGGGTGAAAGCCTCGCGCGACCAGCGGTCGCTGAGAGGTGTGTCCAGGTTCAGATCAATCAGGCTGTCCGGCAGCAGCGCCACCGCGCCAAGCGCGGCGAAGGGACAGCTGCGGTCTTCCATCTGCTCGGCGGGCGCATGGGGTTCGCCGCTGTCCAGGTCAACCCAGGTTTCCACCGGCCCGTGGCCGGTACAGATCACCAGCAGCACCTTGCCGTCCTGCGCCGAGGCCGGCATCCAGCCGGAGGGGATCAGCCCGGCCACGGCCAGGGCGATCACAACCAGCAGGGAGGGCAGGCGGCTGAGCACGGGTGTTACAGCCCCGCGATGATGGAGCGCAGGGTGGCGATGCCGTCGCCCTTCTCAGACGAGGTCAGCACGATCTCAGGGTAGGCGGCGGGGTGTTTCGCCAGCGCGCCCTTGACCTGTTCCAGCACCTTGGCGCGGTCCTTTTCCTTGACCTTGTCGGCCTTGGTCATCACGCATTGGAAGGTAACGGCGGAGCTGTCCAAGAGCTTCATGATCTCGTCATCCACCGCCTTCACGCCATGGCGGCTGTCGATCAGCACAAAGGCGCGGCGCAGGTTCTGGCGGCCTGACAGATAGCGTTTCAAGAGTTTCTGCCATTGCTCCACCACCTTGAGCGGCGCGTTGGCATAGCCATAGCCGGGCAGGTCGACCAGATAGAGCTCAGGCCCCTGGGTGAAGAAGTTGATCTCCTGGGTGCGGCCCGGTGTGTTGGAGGCGCGGGCGATGCCCTTGGTGCCGGTCAGCGCGTTGATCAGGCTCGACTTGCCGACGTTGGAACGGCCGGCAAAGCAGACCTCCACCCGGTCGGCATCCGGCAGGCCGTTCATCGCGACCACGCCTTTCAGGAACTCGGTCTCGCCCGCAAACAGCTTGCGGCCCTTTTCAGCGGAAATGTCGTCCGGCGCTTCGGCCAGGGAAAATTGCATCTGCATCACAGCACCTTTACCGCGTCGCCCAGGCGGATTTCGCCGCCGCGCACCACCTCGGCGTAGACCGAGAAATCCTGGTGGCCCCAGTTGTCCTTGAGGGTCTTGAGCGTATCGGCGTCGCGTTCGCCGGTTTCGGGGTTGGCGGTGGTCGCCAGGCAGCGCACCACCCGCTCGCGCACCGCAAAGACGGCCGCGCCGATCTGCACCTCGCGGCCCAGCCAATCGTTCTCGGCCCAAGGATCATCCAGGTCGAACCAGATGTTGCCGCGCCAGCGCAGGGGAGAGAGTTCGTGCCCAATGGCCTGCTCTACCGCGCGGTGGGAAGCCCAATTGCACAGGGTGATCGAGGGGAAGTCAGTGTCAGTCATGCCGCGGCCCGGCACCCGGATGATGCGGGCTGAGGCGCGGGCGGTAGCGGGCAGCAGCGGCTTTTCCCAATCAAGAAAGCGCTGCAGGTCCGCCGGATTTTCGGGATCAAAGGTAAAGTCGGGCCGCTGCGGGTGGGTCAGCGTGAGAAGCCCGGTGGCATCGTCCAGCCGCGCGTTGATGGCCATCAGGGCAGGGGACTGCGACCCGCGGGAGAAGTTGCCGCAGACCACCCATTTGCTGCCGTCGGCCTTGGACTGTTCGTTTGCAACCGCCCAAACGCGGTCGCCGGGCATGGTCTGCCCGGCGATCATGGTGACGCTTTCCAGTGCCTCCCGCCCATGGGATTTGAGCGGGTGGCGCCAGATGTCTGTGACCTTTGCGGTCATTCCTTCTCAGCCTTCGGCTTCTTCTTGAAGCTCGACTTGATGTTGCCGAACACGTCCGGTTTGTAGCCGTGGCTGCGCATGATCAGGTACTGCTGGCTGAAGGTGATCGTGTTGTTGGCGATCCAGTAGACCACCAGGCCGGAGGCGAAGCCGCCGAGCATGAACATGAACACCCAAGGCATCCAGGCAAAGATCATCTGCTGGGTCGGGTCGGTGGGCGCCGGGTTCAGCTTCTGCTGCAGCCACATCGAGATGCCGAGCAGGATCGGCAGGATACCGATGAAGACCAGGGCCAGGATGCTTTCCGGTGCCGGGGAGGCGAAGGGCAGCAGGCCGAACAGGTTCATGATCGAGGTCGGGTCCGGCGCGCTGAGGTCCTGGAACGGGCCGAAGAACGGGGCGTGGCGCAGTTCCAGGGTGACGAAGATCACCTTGTAGAGCGAGAAGAAGATCGGGATCTGGATCAGGATCGGCAGACAGCCCGCGGCGGGGTTCACCTTCTCCTTTTTGTAGAGCTCCATCATCTCCTTTTGCATCTTCTGGCGGTCGTCGCCGGCGCGCTCCTTGAGCTTCTCCATCTCCGGCTGAAGCTCTTTCATCTTCGCCATGGAGGCATAGGATTTATAGGCCAGCGGGAACACCAGGATCTTGATCACCACCGTGAGGCCGATGATAGCCCAGCCCATGTTGCCGATCAGGACGTTCAGGTTGTGCAGCAGCCAGAACATCGGCTTGGTCAGGAAGAAGAACCAGCCCCAGTCGATCACGTCCAGGAAGCCCTCTATGCCCGCTTTCTCGTAGCCGCGGATGGCGTCCCATTCCTTGGCGCCGGCAAACAGCTGGGTGGTGACTTCAGAGGACTGGCCCTCTGCCACGGTGACGGTCGGCAGCACGATGTCGGTCTGATAGATCTCGCGGCGCTCGTCGAATTTGGCGATGGAGCGGAAGCCCTGGCCCGGTGCGGGCACCAGGGTGGACATCCAGTAGTGATCGGTGAAGCCGATCCAGCCGTTGGCTTCGACCTGCTTGACGCTGGACTTGGAACCGTCGCGCGGATCGGGCTCGAAATCGGCCATGTCGTCATAATCGGTCTCGGCCAGCTCGCCATCGGTCATGCCGACCAGGCCCTCGTGCAGGATGAAGAAGTTCTTCAGCCCCTCGGGCTGGCCGTGGCGGGCCAAGGTGCCGTAGGGCGCCAGCGACACGGTGCCGCCGGAGGCATTGGCAACCGACTGGGTGACCGAGAACATGTAGTCCTCATCCACCGCGATGGTGCGGGAGAAGGTCAGGCCCTTGCCGTTGTCCCAGGTGAGCGTCACCGGGCTGTCCGCGGACAGGGTGGCGCCGTCCGGGGCAGACCAGATGGTGTTGGCGCCCGGCACGTCGTTCAGGGTCAGGCCCGCACCCGGGGCCCAGCCGTAGAGCGCGTAATAGGCGCCGGCCTCGCCCACCGGTTTCAGCAGTTTGACGATCGGGGAGCCTTCATCCAGCGTCTCGCGGTAGTCCTTCAGCGACAGGTCGTCGATCCGGCCGCCCTGCAGCGAGATGCTGCCGGTGACGCGGGGCGTGTCGATGGCGACGCGCGGCGCATCCGGGGCGGCGGCGTCTTCCGGGGCAGCCTCGGCCACGGCATCGGCACCAGCGGCGCTGGGCGCTGCGGCGGTGTCGCCGGCCGGGGCGGTTTCAGTGACCGCGGTTTCCGGCGCCTGTTCCGGTTCCGGCGGCGGGAAGAAAGTATACCACCCGAGGATCACCAGAAAGCTGAGTACGGTTGCGAGAATAAGATTTTTGTTCTGATCGTCCATTGGGGACTGCCACCTCGTGTAGGGAAGGACACGTGGGGTTCAACAGAGGTGGGCCGCAAAGGTCAAGCAGAATCGCGGTGCAGCGGCGCGTCAAAGGGCACCGCTGCGGCAGAAAATCAAAGGAATTGAGCGTTCAGGGGGGCTGTCAGGGCGTTTGGCGGCCAATCGCGGGCGCATCCTGCAGCTTGGCCTCATGCGCGGCGATCCAATCAAGCGTCTGGTCGAACGGCATCGGGCGGCCGATGCCAAAGCCCTGCACATGGCCGCAGCCCAGCTGTGCCAGCAGCGCGTGTTCGCCTGCGGTTTCCACCCCTTCGGCCAGGGTCTCCAGCTCCAGCCGCTCGGCCATGGTCAGAATGGCAGAGATCAGTTTCTGCTGCTCCGGGTCCTGATCGGCCTTCATCACAAAGGACCGGTCGATCTTGATGCGGGAGATATTGAAGCGGCGCACCGCGGAGATCGAGGCATGGCCGGTGCCGAAATCGTCGAGGTCGATCGGGCAGCCCATCTCGCTGAGGGAGAGGATATTGCGGGTGACCACATCGTCGGGCTGATCGGTCATCACGGTTTCCAGGATTTCCACGCAGAGCCGGTCCGCGGGCAGGCCGAAACGCTCCAGCTCCCATTTGACGCGGCCTGCAAGGCCCGGGTTGCGCAGCTCCTGGGTGGCGAAGTTGACGCCGACGCAAGGCACTTTCACCCCGGCCTCGTCCCAGGCCCTGATGGCGACCAGCGCGTTATAGAGCATCACCTGGCTCAGCCGGTCCATCAGCCCGGCCTCCTCCAGCGCGGGCAGGAAGGTAGAGGGCGGGATCAGCCCCTGCACCGGGTGCAGCCAGCGGGCCAGCGCCTCAAACCCCGAAACCCGGCCGGTGTCGGTGCAGATCTGCGGCTGGAACCAGGCCTGGATCTGGCCGGTCTCCAGTGCCGCTGCGGCTTCGTCGCGCAGGCTGGAGCGGCTGCTGGCGTGGCCGGGCATATCGGCGGAATAGGCGCGGATGCCGCCGGGGCCGTTGCTTTGCGCCTCCGACAGGGCGGCGATGGCGGCGCTGTTCCATTCGGCGCTGGTGCTGCCGGGCGCCCGGTTATGCTGGCAGAAGCCAAGCGAGGAGGTCATGTAGAGAGTGGTGCCGTCCAGCGCCACCGGCTCCTCCGTCGCGGATTGCATCCGCCCGGCCAGCTGAATGCACAGCTCCAGATCCAGTTGCAGGGTCGGTGCCAGGCAGACCGCAAAGCGGCTGTCGCCGATCCGGGCGATGATGTCGTTCTGGCGCAGCGCCGACACGATTTGCGCGCCGCAATGCTGCATGATCCGGTCGCCGGCCTCCTGCCCGTGGCGGTCGGTCAGCTCCTTGTAGTCGTCAAGCTCCAGCACGAAGATGGCAGAGCGCAGGCCGCCCTCGCTGCATTCCGTGTGGATCCGGGCGGCCTCCTGCTCAAACCCGTCGCGCAGGATCATGCCAGTGACAGCGTCGCGCGGCACAGTGTTGCCGCGCTTGCTGAAGCCGCCGGCAGCGGCAATCAGCACGGGCAGGCCCAGGGCAACTGCCAGCAGCGCGGTTTCGCCGCCAAGCCAGAAAGTGGCAAGCGTCAGGGCGGGCAGAAAGGCCAGCATCGCAGGTCCCGCAAGAGCGGGGGCAAGGGTCTGCCTGAGGCGTGCCAAAATGCCTGAACCCGTATTTGTCATTCCCAGACCTTTCGTCTGCAGCCGTTCGTTCGGCCCTGAGACTAAGGTGCTGATATAACCCGGGAGTTAACGCAGCTGGGGAATTTCCGGATTTTCGTCCGCGGAATCGGCAATCTTCAGCTCAAGGCCCGTGAAATCGAACAGTTTCGGGTCCAGAAGATGCGAGGGCCGTGCATTCATCAGTGCCCGGAACATTACCTGGCGGCGGCCCGGCGAGTTTGATTCCCACTGGTCCAGGATCTGTTTCACCTGCTGGCGCTGCAATCCGTCCTGGCTGCCGCAGAGGTCGCAGGGGATGATCGGATAGTTCATGGAGCGGGCAAATTTCTCGCAGTCGGCCTCTGCCACATGGGCCAGCGGGCGGAACACGAACAGGTCGCCTTCCTCATTGACCAGTTTGGGCGGCATCGTCGCCAGGCGCCCGCCGTGAAACAGGTTCATGAAGAAGGTTTCCAGGATGTCGTCGCGGTGATGGCCCAGCACCACGGCGGAGCAGCCTTCCTCCCGCGCGATGCGGTAGAGGTTGCCGCGGCGCAGACGCGAGCAGAGCGCGCAGTAGGTGCGCCCCTGCGGCACTTTGTCGACGACGATGGAATAGGTGTCCTGATATTCGATCCGGTGCGGCACGCCCATCTTTTCCAGGAACTCCGGCAGCACCGTCGCCGGAAAGCCGGGCTGGCCCTGATCCAGGTTGCAGGCCAAGAGGTCCACCGGCAGCAACCCGCGCCATTTCAGCTCATAGAGAACGGCCAGCAGGGTATAGCTGTCCTTGCCGCCCGACAGGCAGACCAGCCACTTGGGCGTGCTGCCGTCCTCGCGGCGCTCCACCATGCCGTATTGCTCAATCGCCTCGCGCGCGTAGCGCACGATGCGCTTCCTGAGTTTCTTGAACTCAGTGGTCGAGGGGGCGCCGGCAAACAGCGGGTGGATTTCGTCCAGATCATCATCAAGCATGCGCGCGCCCTAGCCGAGGACGGGCGTTTTGCCAAGGAAAAAAGGCGTGCGAGGGATCAGTCCCTTTTCTCCGGCACCGGGTCATAGCCATCGCCGCCGAACGGGTGGCAGCGTCCGATGCGCCGCGCGGTCAGCCAGGCGCCTTTGATGGCGCCGTGTTTCTCCAGCGCTTCCAAAGCATAAGCCGAGCAGGTGGGCTGGTAGCGGCAGTTGAAGCCGACCCAAGGCGAGAACAGCAGCCGGTAGGCGCGCACAGGCAGGGCAAAGAGATGGGCCAGCGGGGTCATGGCGGATAGATAGGGGCAGGGCGGCCCGGTGGCAATGCGGCCAAAAGCCGGAGCGTTTACTGGCCGTGGATCTTCTTCAATGCATAGATCAGGTCGCGCTTCAGCTCCTCGAACGGGCGCTGGGCGGTCTCAATCGCGCGGCCAATCAGGACATAGTCCCAGCCCGGGCGGCCATGGGTGGGCAGAATCATCCGGGCGGCCTCGCGCAGGCGGCGCTTGGCGCGGTTGCGGGCCACCGCATTGCCGACTTTCTTGGAGCAGGTGAATCCCATGCGGATGCCACAGTCATCGTGGCGGTTGCGGCCCTGCACCATCATCGCCTTGGTGCCCTGCTTGCGGGCAGGGGGGCGGGCGCAGGCGAGGAAATCACGGCGCTTGGCCATGACCTCGATCTTTTGGGTGTCAGGCGGACAAACGGACACCGCCGGAGGTGTGTCCCCACGGGCAGCGTTGCCGTCCTTGGGGGCCTCCGGCGGTGTCATGTCCGTCAGAACAGGAACTGAGCTTATGCGCTCAGTTCTTTACGGCCGCGGGCGCGGCGTGCGTTCAGGATCTTGCGGCCTGCCTTGGTGGCCATGCGCGCACGGAAGCCGTGGCGGCGTTTGCGAACCAGGTTCGAAGGCTGATAGGTGCGTTTCATCGCTCCGGTCTCCACATTTTTTCTTCGGGTGCGCGGAATCGCCCGCCCGGGGTCTATCTCGAAGCCCGGTCTTTAGGAGGGAATGGCGGGTAAGTCAAACCCTGCAAGGCGGGTTTTCGGGGAGATATGCAACATTTCTGCCAAAAACCGCGCCGGAGCGGCCTCCGGGCAGGGCGGATGTAACATCGGGGCAGTGATTCTGCCACAAAGCTCACGAATCCGGGGCAGGCGATCAAGCGCCTGTGATCCGGGGCTGCCGGACCTCGCGCAGGGGCCATTTTATGCGTAGCAACAAAGAGCTTCATTTGAGACGGACCGATGAGTGACATGACAGAGACACCGGAAACAGGCCCCCAGCCCAAGGAACAGGACGGCGCCAAGCCGGGCCTGGCGCGGCATCTGCCGCTGATTGCGGTGGTGGCGGTGGCGCTGACCGGCGCTGTGGTGCTGAAGGATTACCTGACCTTTGACACGCTGCGCGACAACCGCGAGGCGCTGATGGCGTTCCGGGATCAGAACTACCTGGGGCTGGTTGCGCTGTTCATGGGGATCTACATCGTGATCGTGGTGTTCTCGCTGCCCGGTGCGGCGGTGGCGTCGGTCACCGGCGGGTTCCTGTTCGGGCTGGCGGCAGGCACGGCGTTCAACGTGATCTCAGCCACCATCGGCGCGGCGGGTATCTTTCTGGCGGCGCGCATGGGGCTGGGGGCCTGGCTCACTGCCAAGATCGAAGCGGCAGAGGGCCGGGTGCAGATGCTGAAACAGGCGCTGCGCGAAAATGAGGTCGAGGTTCTGCTGCTGCTGCGGCTGGTGCCGGCGGTGCCGTTTTTTGTCGCCAATCTGCTGCCCGCGCTGGTGGGGGTGAAATTCCGCAACTTCCTGTGGACCACCGCGGCGGGCATCATTCCCGGTGCCATCGTGTTTACCTGGATCGGCGTTGGCGTCGGCTCTGTCTTTGACCGCGGCGGCGATCCGGACCTGAGCCTGCTGTGGGAGCCGCATGTGATCGGGCCGATTCTGGGCCTCTGTGTGCTGGCGGCGATGCCGATCATTGTGAAAGCGGTGCGCGGGAACCTGCGCGGCCAAGCGAAGAAGGACAGCTGAACATGCAAAGCATCACATGCGATCTTCTGGTGATCGGGGCTGGTTCCGGCGGGCTGTCGGTGGCGGCGGGCGCCAGCCAGATGGGGGCTGACGTGGTGCTGCTGGAAGGCCACAAGATGGGCGGCGACTGCCTGAACTACGGCTGTGTGCCCTCCAAGGCGCTGCTGGCCAGTGCCAAGGCGGCCCATGGCCAGGCGCATACGGCGGCGTTCGGCGTGGCGGATCAGGTGCCGCAGGCAGATTATGCAGCGGCCAAGGATCATGTGCGCGACGTCATCGAAACCATCGCCCCGGTGGACAGCCAGGAGCGGTTTGAGGGCTTCGGCGTGCGGGTGATCCGCGAATTCGGGCATTTCGTCTCGGAAACCGAGGTGGCCGCCGGAGACTACCGCATCACAGCGCGGCGGATGGTGATTGCCACCGGTTCGGCGCCGCTGGTGCCGCCTATTCCGGGACTAGACAAGGTTCCCTATGAAACCAACGAGACACTGTTCGACCTGCGCGAGAAGCCAGAGCATCTGCTGATCATCGGCGGCGGTCCAATTGGCATGGAAATGGCGCAGGCGCATATCCGTCTGGGCTGCAAGGTCACGGTGATCGAAGGCTTCAAGGCGCTGGGCAAGGATGATCCGGAAGCGGCGGCGCTGGTGCTGGATGCGCTGCGGGAGGAAGGCGTCGAGATTGCCGAGGGCGCCATGGTCTCCCGCATTGGCGGCCAGGCCGGGGCGATTGAGGTTGAGACCAAGGACGGCAGCACCTTCAAGGGCAGCCACCTGCTGATGGCGGTGGGGCGCAAGGCCAACATGGAACGGCTGAACCTCGCCGCCGCCGGGATCGAAACAGAAGGCAACGGCATCAAGGTGGACGAGAGCCTGCTGACCACCAACCGCCGCGTCTATGCCATTGGCGATGTGGCGGGCGGGATGCAGTTCACTCATGTAGCGGGTTATCATGCCAGCGTCATCATCCGCTCTGCCCTGTTCGGCCTGCCGTCCAAGGCGAAGACCAGCCATATCCCCTGGGCCACATATACCGATCCGGAGCTGGCACAGGTGGGGCTGACCGAAATGCAGGCGCGTGATCGTTACGGGGTGAAGCTTGAGGTGGCACGGTTCGACTACCATCACAACGACCGCGCCATTGCCGAGCGCAAGACCAAAGGATTTATCAAGGTGATGGTGGTCAAGGGCCGTCCCGTGGGCGCGACCATCGCGGGCCATCAGGCGGGGGAGCACATCGCCTTTTGGTCGATGGCCATCGCCAACACCCTGAAAATGAGCCAAGTGGCTGCAATGGTTGCGCCTTATCCCAGTATGAGCGAGATTAACAAACGGGTGGCGGGGGCCTATTTCTCCCCGCGGCTGTTTGAGAGTAGCTTTGTTAAACGCGCCGTGCGCTTTGTTCAGCGCTGGATTTCATGAACTGAAGGCCGCTTCATGCTCAACACGCTCTCGGGCCGATTCCTGATCCTGACCACGGTCTTCGTGATGCTGGCCGAGGTGCTGATCTTTGTGCCGTCGATCGCGCGGTTCCGCGAGGATTATCTGGCCGACCGGCTGGAGCGGGCGCAGATCGCCTCGCTGGCGCTTTTGGCCGATGACATGCTGGAGACAGAGCTGGAAGCGGAACTGCTGGAGAACGCGGGCGTCTACAACGTGGTGCTGCGCCGCGATGAGATTCGCCAGCTGATGCTGGCCTCGCCGATCCCGCGGGAGATCACCGGCACCTATGACCTGCGCATGGCCGGTGCCATGACCCTGATCCGCGATGCGGTGATGCGGCTGGCCCGCCCGGAGAATGAGATCATCCGGGTGATCGGCGCGCCAGTGCGCGAGGCGGGGCTGCTGATCGAGGTCACGATGGAGACCGCGCCGCTGCGCACTGCAATGATCGACTACGGGGTGCGGATCCTGATCCTGTCCGCCGTGATCTCTGTCTTTACCGCGGTGCTGCTGTTCATCGCGGTGCGGATCGTGCTGGTGAAGCCGATCAAGGGCGTCGTGGGCTACATGCAGCGCTATGCGGCGGCGCCGGAGGATGCGCGCGGCATCATCCACCCGAGCTCCAGCGTGGTGGAGCTGCGCGAGGCCGAGGAAGCGCTGATGCAGCTGCAGACCGAGCTGACCCAGGCGCTGAAGCAGCGCGAGCGGCTGGCGCAGCTGGGCGGCGCGGTCGCCAAAGTCAGCCATGATTTGCGCAACATCCTGACCTCGGCGCAGCTGTTCACCGACCGCATCGAGATGAGCGAAGACCCGCTGGTGCGCCGCCTGGCGCCGAAGCTGGTGAACTCGATCACCCGCGCGGTGTCGCTGTGCGAAGGCACATTGGCCTTTGGCAAGGCAGAGGAACCGTCGCCCACATTCGGCGTGGTCTGCCTGCATGAGATCACCGCCGACATCGCCGAAAGCGAACTGCTGGCAGCGGACAGCGGCAATGTGGAGATCATCAATGCGGTGGCCAAGCCGATGATGCTGCGCGCCGACCCGGAGCAGTTGTTCCGCATCGTGCTGAACCTGGTGCGCAATGCCCGCCAGGCGATTGCAGCCAGCGGCAAGCCGGGCCGTATCACGGTGGACGCGCGCGAAGAGGACGAGGCCTGGTACATCACGGTTGCCGACACCGGGCCGGGTCTGCCGAAGAAGGCGCAGGACAATCTGTTCACGCCGTTTCAGGGCGGCATCCGCAAGGGCGGCACCGGCCTGGGGCTGGCGATTGCCGGCGAGCTGGCCCGCGGCCATGGCGGCAGCGTGAAGCTGACGCAAACCGGCCCTGAAGGCACCGTTTTCGAAATCTGCCTGCCCAAGGGTGACGGCACCCTCTGACCTCTGCGGCCGCGGTGTGCGGCAGGGCAGCAGAAAATTTTTCTTTTTGGGGTTGCGACTCCCTGATGCTAAGATTAAACCCCGCCGCAGTGGACCGATAGCTCAGCTGGATAGAGTACTTGACTACGAATCAAGGGGTCGGGGGTTCGAATCCTCCTCGGTCCGCCACTTCCTAAATTTTCAGGCGATGCCTCATGATTCCTCGGCTGATGCGCTGCCCGGGGTGAACGGCCGATGTCCTTGCGATCAGCCTGGGTGCACAGTGTTTTGCAGGGTATCCCTATCGGCCTGAACACTTTTGGCAAACTCCATAAAGGCGCGGATCACCCGGACGTCGCGGCGCTGGGTCAGGTAGATGATGCTTTCGCTCATCTCCAGATCCGCATCGCGCAGGCCGTATTTGACCAGGCGGTTGTCATGGCCGAACTCGGCCTCGGAGACAAACCCGATGCCAGCACCGGAGGCCACAAGCTCACGCACGGCCTCGCGGCCTTCGGCGACGATCGCGGGCTTCAGGCGGATGCCGTGTTCGCGGGCGGCCATCTCCACTTTCTCACGGGTCTTTGAGCCTTCCTCGCGGAAGACCAGCGGAAGCTGCGCCAGTTCCTGGAACGAGAGAGCCGTTTGCGAAGCCATCAGCAGTCCGCGGGCGGCAAAGGCGACGATGCCGGTGGCGCCGAGGTTCAGCACGCTCATGTCCTTGCCCGGAGACAGGCTGCCGGCCACGCCGATTTCGGCATTATAGGCGCGCAGCTCGTCAATGATTTCACCAGTGTTTCCGGCCCGCAGAGAGATCACGACATTCGGATAGCGTTTCTGGAACGGGCCCAGGAAACCGGTCATGTGCTGGGCGGAGTCCGCGATGATGCGCAGTTCCCCTTCCACCGCGGCGCGGGTGGCTGACAGATAGTCCCCGATCTGGGTTTCGACCTCGAAATACTGCTTGGTCAGATGCAGCAGCTCCTCGCCCGCTTCTGTCAGGAACACCCGCTTCTTCTCGCGCCGGAACAGCAGCAGATCGTGGTCCTGCTCCAGCTTGCGCACCTGTTCGGAGACCGCGGGCTGGGTCAGGCGCAGCGCCTCTGCAGCGCGGGAAAAGCCGCCCAGGAGGGCCACGTGGTGAAAGGCCTTGAGCTGTGAATGGCGCATGATCCGTCCCTGTGACTTTGTATAGGCATGGCCTATCATTGAATTGTTTTTTGCAATTTTACATATGATTGAGGCTGGCGCAATCATGCTCTCGAACCATGCATTGGAGACAGGCAATGACCGCTTCCGCACCGCAGATTGACCCGCCTTTTCTAGGCGAACCTTACCTCCTGACCCCTGGGCCGCTGACCACATCCTATGAGGTGAAACAAGCCATGCTGCGGGACTGGGGCAGCTGGGACGACGACTTCCGCGCCATGACCCGCGACATGCGCAGCCGCCTGCTGGCGCTGTTGGGGGAGGGGGCTGGCGAATATGACTGCGTGCCGATGCAGGGCTCCGGCAGCTTTGCGGTGGAGGCGATGCTGGCGTCCTTTGTGCCGCGGGACGGTAAGGCGCTGGTGCTGGCCAATGGCGCCTACGGGCTGCGCTCGGCGCAGACGCTGCAATACCTGGGCCGCGCCTATCAGCTGCTGGACAAGGGCGATTACCTGCCACCGCGCGGCGATGAAGTGGCGCAGATCCTGGCAAATGATCCGTCGATCACCCATGTGGTGGCGATCCACTGCGAAACCTCCTCGGGCATTCTGAACCCGGTGGAGGAGATTTCCGAGGCTGTTTACGCCGCGGGCCGCAAGCTGCTGATCGACTCGATGTCAGCGTTTGGCGCCATTGAACTGCAGCCGTCGCAGATCCGCTATGAAGCGATGGTGTCCTCGGCCAACAAATGCATAGAGGGCGTGCCGGGCTTCGGCTTTGTCATTGCCCGCAAGGCGGAGCTGGAAGCCGCCAGGGGCAACAGCCATTCGCTGTCGCTGGATGTGCATGCGCAATGGGCGCATATGGAAAAGACCGGCCAATGGCGGTTCACCCCGCCGACCCATGTGGTTGCGGCTTTCCTTGAGGCGCTCAAGGCGCATGAGGCTGAAGGCGGCGTCGCGGGGCGCGGCGGCCGCTATACCCGCAACCGCGATGTGATGGTTGCTGGCATGCGCGATCTGGGGTTCGAGACGCTGCTGCAGAACCGCTGGCTGTCGCCCATCATCGTCACATTCTTTTGCCCTGCGGATGCGAATTTCGTCTTCGACCGCTTCTACGATCTGATGAAGGAAAAGGGCTTTATCATCTACCCGGGCAAACTGACAGTTGTGGACAGTTTCCGCGTCGGCTGCATTGGGCAGATGGATGAACACGTGATGCGGCAGGTCGTGTCTGCCGCCAAGGAAACACTTGCCGAAATGGGCGTCGCCAGCGCGGCCCCGCCCGCCGCGGCGCTGGAAGAACGCGCCAAACTGGCTGCCTGAGACACAAAGGACTTCGACATATGACCATTCAATCCCCCGTCGTGGCAAACGGCCGCGCCTATGATGTGCCCAAGACCTGCGCGATTGCCATCTGTCTGGACGGCTGCGAGCCGGAGTATCTGGACAAGGCAATTGCTGACGGTCTGATGCCCACGCTCAAGCGGATGCGCACGGAAGGCACCGACCGGCTGGCGCATTCGGTGGTGCCCTCGTTCACCAACCCCAACAACCTGTCGATTGCGACAGGCCGTCCGCCGGTGGTGCACGGGATCTGCGGCAACTACCTGATCGACCCGGACACCGGCGAAGAGGTGATGATGAACGACGTGCGCTTTTTGCGGGCGCCGACGGTGTTCAAGGCGTTCTATGACGCTGGCGCGCGGGTGGCCGTGGTCACTGCCAAGGACAAGCTGCGGGCGCTCTTGGGGGCAGGCCTGGAGTGCGGCGACGACCGAGCCAAGTGCTTCTCGGCGGAGAAATCCGACACATCGACCGCAGCCGAGCATGGTCAGGAGAAGGCATCCGAGTGGCTGGGCATGGCGCAGCCCGAGGTCTACTCGGCTGAACTCAGCGAGTTTGTCTTTGCCGCCGGTGTAAAACTGCTGAAGGAATGGGCGCCGGATGTGATGTATTTGACCACCACCGACTATGTGCAGCACAAGTACAGCCCCGATCAGGCAGAGGCCAAGGCCTTCTATGAGATGTTCGACAAGTACCTGACGGAGCTTGACGCGCTGGGCGCTGCCATCGTGGTAACCGCCGACCACGGCATGAAGCCCAAGCACCACGCCGATGGCTCCCCCAGCGTGATCTATGTGCAGGACCTGATGGACGACTGGCTGGGCGAGGGCCAGGCCCGGGTGATCCTGCCGATCACCGACCCTTATGTGGTGCATCACGGCGCGCTCGGCTCCTTTGCCACCTGCTACTTGCCAGAGGGCGCGGACCGGGCGGAGATCATGGAGCGGCTCGCGGGTTATGACGCGATTACCGATGTGCTGACCCGCGAGGAGGCGGTGGCCCGGTTCGAGCTGCCCGCCGACCGGATCGGCGACATCATTCTGGTGTCCGGCGAGAACATCTGCATCGGCACGTCTGAGCACCGCCACGATCTGGCCGCGCTCAATGAACCGCTGCGCAGCCATGGCGGGCTGACCGAACAGGAGGTACCCTTCATCTGCAACCGCGTTCTGCCGCTGCCGGAGCGCCCGGTGCTGCGCAACTTTGATGCGTTTTTCTATGCCGCGCAGGCGGCGGCGCTGTAACCATGAAGGATCAGGCGATGAGCGATACCGAAATCCGCAACGAGGGCATGCGCATCGGCGGCGAGGTGGTCTTTACCGAGGAAACCGTGCCGGTTCTCTACCCTTATACCAACGAGGTGGTGGGCCATGTGCCGGCCGGTCAGGCCGAGCACGCCCGCAAGGCGTTTGAGATTGCCGCGAACTATACGCCCAAGCTGACCCGCTATGAGCGCAGTCAGATCCTGCAGCGGGCAGGGGAGCTGATCGGCGAGAAGCGCGAGTGGCTGGCCAAATGGCTGACGCTGGAGCTGGGCATCTGCCACCAGCACGCGATCTATGAGACCAAGCGCGCCCAGGACGTCTATCAGTTTGCCGCGGCCGAGGCGCTGAAGGATGATGGTGAGATCTTCTCCTGCGATCTGACGCACAACGGCAAGGCGCGCAAGATCTTCACCAAGCGCGAGCCGGTCAAGGCGATCTCGGCGATCACTCCGTTCAACCACCCTTTGAACATGGTGAGCCACAAGATTGCGCCCGCGATTGCGACCAACAACTGCATGGTCTGCAAACCGACGGAACTGACGCCGCTGACCTGCATCGCGCTGGCCGATATCCTCTATGAAGCGGGGCTGCCGCCGGAGATGTTCCAGGTGGTCACGGGCTGGCCCAAGGACATTGGCGACGAGATGATCACCAATGAAAACATCGACATCATCACCTTCACCGGTGGTGTGCCGGTGGGCAAGATGATTGCCGAAAAGGGCGTCTACAAGCGCCAGGCGCTGGAACTGGGTGGCAACGATCCGTTGATCGTGCTGAATGATCTGTCCGATGCCGATCTGGAAAAGGCGGCCACCATTGCCGTGGCGGGCGCCACCGGCAACTCCGGCCAGCGCTGCACCGCGATCAAGCGCATCCTGGTGCAGGAAAGTGTCGCGGAGCGCTTCGTGCCGCTGGTTCTGGAAAAAGCCAAGAAGATCAAGTTCGGCGATCCGCAGGATCCCGAGACGGAACTCGGCTGCGTCATCCACGACAAGGCGGCGGAGCTGTTCGAGAAACGTGTCTACATGGCCGAGGCCGAGGGGGCCGAGATCCTCTACCACCCTGGCCGCCAGGGCGCGCTGCTGCCGCCGATCGTGGTCGACAAGGTGCCGCACAACAGCGAGTTGGTGATGGAGGAGACCTTTGGCCCCATCGTGCCCATCGTCCGGGTGCCGGATGACGACGCTGAGGTGATGCGGATCTCCAACTCCACCGAGTTCGGGCTGTCGTCGGGTGTCTGCACCAATGATCTGAACCGGGCGATTGCCTATATCAACGGTCTGGACGTGGGCACCTGCAACATCTGGGAGCAGCCCGGCTACCGGATCGAGATGTCCCCTTTCGGCGGCATCAAGGATTCCGGCAACGGGGTCAAGGAAGGCGTTATTGAGGCGATGAAATTCTTCACCAACGTGAAGACCTACTCACTCCCCTGGCCGGAATAACACCGGCCCGCCGGGGCTGGCTCCACCTGGCCCCGGCCTTTTTAGCTTTCTCCTTTGACCCCCTGCACGGAGGCACCACATGCTCGTCCATACGGAAGGTGAATCCAACACGTCCGAGGCCCGCAAGGCCTGGCTGAAAACATCCATCGGCCCCCATTCCGCACCGCTGCTGGAGCGGGATGCGGATGCCTTCCTGCACCAGAGCCTATCCAGCCCCTGCGTCAGCACCATCGCCAAGGCCGAGGGTATCTGGATCGAGGATATGGACGGCCGCCGCTACATGGATTTCCACGGCAACTCTGTGCACCATCTGGGCTATGGCCACCCCAAGCTGGTCGCCGCGATCAAGCAGCAACTGGACGACCTGCCCTTTGCACCGCGCCGCTTCACCAATGAACCCGCAGTGGAATTGGCAGAGAAGCTGACGGCAATCACCCCCGGCGATCTGGGCAAGACCCTGTTCACCACCGGCGGATCCGACGCCAACGAGGTGGCGCTGAAAATCGCCCGCGCCGCCACCGGTCGGTTCAAGACGCTCAGCTTCTGGGATGCGTTCCATGGCGCGGGGTTTGGCGCTGCCTCGGTCGGGGGAGAGGCCACTTTCCGCAGCCATATCGCAGGGCCCTTGCTGCCTGGAACGGAGCATGTGGCGCCGTTCAGCCCGTCAAACTGCGCCTATGGCCACAAGTCGCTGGAGGCCAGCGCCGAGGCCTGCGCGCGGATGATCGACTATGTGCTGGGCCGCGACGGCGACTATTGCGCCTTCATCGCCGAGGCGATGCGTGCGGTCCCGAATGTGCCGCCGCCGGGGTTCTGGAAATCGGTGCGCGAGATCTGCGACAAGCATGGCGTGCTGCTGATCCTGGATGAAATCCCCACCGGGCTGGGCAAGACCGGGCAGATGTTCTCCTTCCAGCATGACGGAATCGTGCCGGACATCGTGACGCTGGGCAAATCGCTGGGTGGCGGCATTCTGCCCATCGCTGCCTGCGTGGCGCGGCGCGATCTGGATGTCTGCGGAGATTTTGCCATCGGCCATTACACGCATGAGAAAAACCCGGTGACTGCCCGCGCCGCCCTGACCACGCTGCAGATCATTGAAGAGGAAGGGTTGGTGGAGCGTTCTGCCGATTTGGGACGCCACGCGCTGGAGCGGCTGCGCGATGCGCTGGGCCAGGTGGCCATCGTCGGCGACATCCGCGGCCGCGGGCTGATGTTCGGGGTGGAGATTGTCGAGGACCGCCAGACCATGACGCCCGGCATCACCAAGGCAGAGCAGATCTATTACGCCTGCCTTGAGGCCGGCCTCAGCTACAAGATCAGCCAGGGCAGCGTGCTGACCCTGTCACCGCCGCTGACCATTTCCCGCGAGGACCTGGACCGGGCATTGGACATCGTGATTGCCGCAGTGAAAGCCGCAGCCTGATTTGGCTCTCCGGCGCACAGGAAAAGCCCCGCCATCGGCGGGGCTTTCCATTTGCCTGGTGCCTTGCGGTCAGTCCAGGAACCGCTTGGCGGCCGGCAGGTGCTGCATCAGCAGGTAGTAGGAGACACCGGCGGGCAGCAAGCTGGCGTACCAGGAGATGCCGGAGAAGATCAGCGCTGCTGCAACCCCGATGCCCATGGCGATGACCGCGGCCCAGTTCACGCCCTGGTAGGGGCCGGTTTCATCGTAAAGCTTGTCCAGATCCAGCTTCTGCTTGCGCAGGATAAAGTAGTCCACCACCAGGATCGCAAAGATCGGGCCCAGGAAGGCGGAATAGGTCTGGATGAACAGGCTGAGGCCAGCGGCGGATTCATCCTTGACCAGCTCCCAGGGGAAGGTGGCGAAGGCCAAGAGGCCGACGATAACGGCGGAGGTCTTGAACTTGATCTTGAAGATATCCATCAGTGCGTAGGCCGGCGGCACCACGTTGTTCAGGATGTTGGTGGTGACCTGCGCGAAGGCGATGAACAGCAGGGTGATGACCAGCAGCGGCTTGTTGTCGACGGCGCTGGAGAACACCTTGATCGGGTCGACCTCGCCGGTGGCGCCGGAGACCATCAGGCCGATCAGCCCCATAAACAGTGTCGCGGGCAGGATCGAGTTGGCATAAATTGCGACCTGGCGGAACGGGCCGACGTTGCGGCGCAGCTCGCGCGAGTAGTCGGAGACGTTCAGCATCATGGTGCTGTAGATGCCCAGGAACAGCATGGTGGCTCCCCAGAAGGGCGCGCCCCAGGTGCCTTCAACATTGACCAGATTGGCGGAGATTTCCTCGCCGTATTTGCTGATCACGCTGAAGAACATGTAGACCAGCGAGCCGATGATGAAGACGGAGCCGATGTTCTCCAGCCACTTGATGCCGTGGAAGCCCAGCACCGACAGGCCGATCTGCAGCAGCTGGAAGCCGATGAAGAACACCACGATGTTGTCGTAGCCGAACAGCGTGTCGGAGACGAGGTTCAGGGCGCCTGCGCCGATCCAGCTCTGGAAACCGAACCAGACGATGGCGGGAACGGAACGCACCAGCGCCGGCAGGCGGGTTCCGGCAAAGCCGAAGGCAGAGCGTGCCTGCACCATGAAGGGAATGCCGTATTTGTGCCCGGCCTGGCCGTTGATCATCAGCGCGAGGCCGATCACGGTGCAGCCGATGGCGATGGCAACAAAGGTCTGCAGCAGGTTCAGTGTGCCCACCAGGCCGGAGCCGATGGTGAAGGTGCCGATCGACACGCAGCCGCCCAGCCAGGCAAAGAGATAGGACCACGGATCCATGATCCGCGTTTCCTGCGGTGCAAGGCTCTCCTCCCCGATGCCCTTGCTGCTGTGGTCCTCGGTGACGCCGCCGGGGCTGGCGGCTTCCAGTTCTGCGTTCATGGTCATGTTGTCCTCCCTGACGATACCATTATTTCCGGTTGGGGCGCGCATAGGCGTTGATCTTGCTGGTCTTCAGGCCGCAGCCCGCCAGCGCCTCGATCATCCGCGTTGCCGCGCTGACCCCGTCGATGACGGGAATGCCTGTCTCCTGGCTGAGCCATTGGGTGAGGTCGGCCATGCCGGCACAGCCCAGCACCACCGCTTCGCAATGGTCCTCCTCGATGGCGCGCAGGATCTCGGCGCGGATTTTCTGGCGCGCGTCTGATCCTTCCTCCTCCAGCGCCAGCACCGGGATCGCGGCAGAGCGCACCCGGCGGCACTGGTGGCTGAGGCCGTAGCCGTGGACCAAATGTTCGATCACCGGCACTGCGCGAGGCAGAGTGGTGACCACGGTGAAAGAGGTGGCCAGCATGCTGGCCGCCTTTACCGCCGCTTCGCAGATGCCCAGCACCGGGCCGGTGGCCAGTTCGCGGCAGGCGCCGATGCCGGGATCGTCGAAACAGGCGACAACGATGCCGTCCACGCCCTGCTCCTCGCCCGCCGCCACCTGGGCCAGCAGGCCGGGCAGCGACATCGCCTCGTCGAAATGGCCTTCGATGCTGGCGGGCGCACCTGCTGCGGTGGCACCCATGATGGTGACACCGGGGCTGGCAGCGGCCTCCGCGGCCGCGACGATCTTCCGCGTCATCGACTCGGTCGAGTTGGGATTGACGACCAGGATTTTCATGCGCTCCTCCTTTGTTGTCATTTATTGTTAACAATATTTGATAACACGTCAAGCCGGCCACGCCGCGGCGCCATTGCCAAGCGCTCTAACGGCCCTTAAGTTGCGGCGGCGCAGGAAAACTTTTTTGAGGCTCCATGAAGGATTCTCCCGAAGATCTGATCGTGAATGCGATTCTCGACGCGATTGCCGAACAGCGGCTGCCAGCGGGCACCAAGCTGGGCGAGCAGGCGCTGAGCGATCTGTTTTCCTGCAACCGCGCCAATGTGCGCCGGGCGCTGGCCTCCTTGGCGGCGCAGCAGGTGGTGGAGCTGCGCCCGAACCGCGGCGCCTTTGTGATGACGCCTTCGCCCAAGGAGGCGCGCGACATTTTCCAGGCCCGCCGCGCGATCGAGCGCACCATTGCGCGCCACGCCTCCGGGCAGGCCTCGCCGGACGACATTGCCTTTCTGCGGGGCAACATCCTGGAGGAAGCCGCGGCGCGCAGAGCGGGCGACAAGCCGGCGGAGCTGCGCGCCTCGCGCCAGTTTCATATGCGGATTGCGCAGATTGCCGGCAATCTGGTGCTGGAGCGGTTCCTGTCGGAGCTGACCATGCGCAGCACGCTGATCCTGGGGCTTTACTCCCCCACCGGCAGTTCCTCCTGCGCCGAGGATGAGCACGACCGGATTGTCGATGCGCTGGAGGCCGGCAGTACCGATGAGCTGGTCCGGCTGGCCGACGAGCACCTGCGCCATCTGGAGGCAGGGCTGAACTTCGACGAGCCGCCTGCCGCACCGATGAGCCTGCAGGAGCAGCTGATGGTGCCGCGCAGCACACCGTCGGCCAAGTAAGGCGGCGCGCAGAGCACATCTGCTGCGGTCAAACTCCCTGTCCTGACGACTCCCCTTCCAAGCCCGTGAGGTCCGCGGGGACAAATACATCCATGACGTGTGTTTCTGGTCTTTCCGGCTGATGCGCTGCGCGTTTCGCGCCCGCTAGAGTCAATGCAGGCCGGTGCCGGATGGTGCTGCAGCCATATGAACCGCCGGCGTGCCGGTGTTTATCTGATGGGAGACTGACATGACTGGATATGTGAAAAAGATGCTGTCCAAGCTGCGCCGTGATGAGCGCGGTGTGACGCTGGTGGAATACGGCATTGCCATTGCGCTGGCAGTGGCGCTGGGCGTGACTGCCCTGAGCAACCTGGCGCTGGATGTCGAAGGCGGCATGATCGCCGCGGGCAACGAAATGCCCGGCGAACGCCCTGCAACTCAGTAGGGTTTCGCCAGCAAGGCAGCACAGGCTCTGCAAGGGGGAGCAGAGCCTGTGCGCCTGAAGGCCGCCCGGCAGAAGGGCGGCGGCAAGCATGGCAGGAAGCAGAAGCCTGCGGACTCAGTCGTCAACCACATGCCGGGACCGTCCTTCTGCTGCGTCAGCCAGCGACGAAAGGATGTTTGGCATGAATATTTCATCACTTCTCAGCATGATTTCCGGGCTGGCCCTGGCGGGCGGTTCCGCCTATGTCGCCAAGGATTACATCGACGGCCAGGCCGTGACGGGCGGTTCAGAAGGCCCAGCGCTGGTCGAGGTCGTCGTTGCGTCGCAGGATATTGCTTTCGGGACAGCGCTGACGGCGCAGTCCCTGACTACCATCGCCTGGCCGGCCGAAGCGCGGCCCGCAGGCACATTCACCAGCTATGATGTGCTGCTGCCGGATCCCGGCCAGCCGCCGCGCCGCGCCCGCCGCGCGATTGCGCAGGGGGAGCTGATCCGGGCTGCGAAGATTTCCAAGTTCGGCGAGAAGGTGACCATCGTGCAGACGCTCAGCCCGGACCACCGGGCGATGGCCATCAAGGTCAGCGCGGAAACCGCGGTGGGCGGTTTTGTGACGCCGGGTGACAGCGTTGATGTCCTGCTGACCCAGGGCCGCGGTGCCGGCCTGAAGACCGTGACAATTCTGCAGAACGCCCGGGTGATCGGGGTGGACCAGGATGCCAACGAAGAATCCGAAACGCCCGGTGTGGCCCGCACCGTCACGGTTGAGGTGACCCCGGACGAAGGCCAGCGCCTGGCGCTGGCGCAGCGGGCCGGCACGCTGAGCCTGACCCTGCGCAATCTGGATGCACCGGCAGAGGAAGTGCCGCTGGACTCGATCAGCCTGAACGACGTGCTGCGCAACCTGCGGCCGCAGCAGGAGGAGGCCGAACAGCCGGTTCGGAAGACCGTTTTGATCCGCCGCGGCACCGAAGTGTCCGAAACCGAAATCCGCTGAGGGCCGCGGCCCCGGGAGCCTTGCCAGACCATGAGCCTGAATACCCGCATAAGACAGTTTGCCCGGGAAGACAGCGGCACCATGCTGGTCACCTGGGGGCTGACTTTCGTGGTGCTTCTGGGCATTGCCGCGATGTCCTTCGATCTGGGGCGCACCGGCATCACCCGCAGCGAGCTGCAATCGTTCACGGACAATGTAGCGCTGGCCGCAGCCGGAGAACTGGACGGCAAGGACGATGCCATCACCCGCGCCCGCGCCGCAGCGGCCAATCTGATCAGCGACCGCAAGACCTTTGGCAGCGGTGGCAGCGTGCTGAGCGGCGATACCGATTACACGCTGACGTTTTTTTCCGAGCTGCCCGCAGACGATACTGCTGCCCTGACATCTGTGACCACCGATCCGGCAGAGGCGGCTTTTGTCCGTGCCGTGGCAACGCCCAGCACGGTTGGCGCCTATTACGGCGCGGCCTTTGCTGCGCTGACCGGAACAACCCGCCCGAACGAACAGGCGCGGGCATCGTCCGTGGCCGGCTTCACCCAATATGCCTGTGATATCACGCCGCTGATGTTCTGCGTGCCGCCGGGGTTTTCGGCGGATGCCAGCATCGGCGAAATGATCCTGCTGCGCTCCGGCGGCAATGGGGCCGCCTGGGGGCCGGGGGATTTCGGTTTTCTTGATCCGGGCAAGGTGCTGGTCGATGAGGATGGCCCCTGTGCGGGTCTCAGCGGCGCGCAGCTGGATGCCTGCCTGCTGGGCGCCGAGGGCAGCATTACCCAGTGTTTCAGCCAGCGCGGCGTCGATATCGAGCCGGGCCAGAAGGTCGGCATCCGCGATGCGGTCTTCAATGTGCGCTTCGACATGTATCACGCGATCATGAACGGCAAGCGCAATGACCCCGACTACCCGCCCGCACCCAATGTCATCAAGGGGCGCAAGCCAAAGGGAGGTGGCAGCTGCATCGGCAACAATGAGGAAGCCGCCGATTCAGTGGCGCTGCCCAGGGACAACTGTTTCGAGAGCGGCGGATGCGCCCGCTTTGGAGATGGGAACTGGGCGGCGGGCCGGACCAAATATGTGGACGCAAACTATGGTGGTGTGGATCCGCACCCCGCCGCCGCCACGCGGTTTGAATACTATGTGGCAGAGATAAACGCAGCAGGCGGGCCAGGGTCCGGCAATCCTATTCTCTCGGGTCTGGATGAAACCGGCCGCCCTATGTGCTCACCCAATCAAAGCGCTGACATTAACCGCCGCGTTGTCATTGCAGCCGGGATCGACTGCACGGCAAATCCGGTCAGCGGGTCCGTCACCGGTGTTCCGGTTGAGGAATTCGTGAAGATCTTCCTGACTGAGCCGGTTGGCACCCACACAACCTCTCCTCCGACGCTCAATATCTGGGGCGAGGTTGTCGGCAGCGCTGGCGGCGGGGCAGGGGGCACCGGCGATGCGGGCATCTTCCGCGACGTCGTGCAGCTCTACAGGTGAGCGGGATGGGGGAGGCAAAACATACCGCCGCCCGCTGGGCCGCCTTTCGCAAAGGAGAAGAGGGGGCGGTGCTGGTGGAGTTTGCCCTGATGCTGCCGCTGATGCTGCTGGTCTTTGCGGTGATCATCGAAGGCGGGCGGATGATGTGGTCTTACCAGGCGGCAATCTCCGGTGTGCGCGATGCTGCGCGCTACCTGGCGCGGGTGGCGCCGCAGGACATCTGCTCCACCGGCGGCTCCGTCGCCGCGCACCAGCCGCAGCTGCTGGACATCGTGCGTGAGAGCATTGATGGCGATGCGCTGTTTCCACCCAGCCTGAACGTGACCGCAGTCACCCCCAGCCTGACCTGCCAAGCCGGAAGCTACCGGATTTCACCGGCTCCGGTGGTGGAGGTGCAGGCCAATCTGACCATGACCTTTCCGTTTGCCGGCATCTTTGCGCTGAACGGCGGCAGCCTGAACACCATCAACACGGTCATCACCGATCAAAGCCGGGTGTTCGGGACATGAGCGGGCCAGGCCGGGCATATGCCGCATTGCGCCGGTTCCGCCGGGACCAGAACGGCGCCGCGCTGGTGGAGCTGGGGGTTGCGATCCCGCTGTTCCTGCTCTTGTTCATGGGCATCATCGATTACGGCCGCATGGCGTTTCACTATGTGGTGGCGGAGCGGGCGATGAATGTGGCCGCGCGGGTGGCGGCGGTGCGCCCGCCTGCCTGTGCCGGGGTGCCGGAGATCCACCGGCGCGATCCGTCTGCCAATGCCCCGCTGCCCATTTACGGCACCTCCTGCCGGGCAGGGCCGGACATCTGCCTGAATGCGGGCACGGTGACCTGCTCAGGTTCCGCGGCCAACGCCACAGCGAATGAAATCTGGGCACTGGTAGGCGGTGCGATGCCGCCCGACGCCACCATTGCCGCGCTGTCGTTCAGCTACAGCTACGACGGCAGCCTCGGCTTCCTGGGCGGGCCCTATGTTCCCGTGGTCACGGTGGAGCTGCAAAACCAGACGTTTGAATTCGTATCGCCGCTTGGGCGGCTGGCAGCGCTGGCGGGGTCCGCCGGGGGAGGCGCGCTGGGCGCTTCGGTGCCGTTTCCGTCGATGAGTGTGTCATTGCCGGGCGAGGATCTGGCACTGGGCCAGAGCGGCTGAAGCGATAGAGGAAGGAGAGGCCGATGCAGGCTGAGACACAATCCATCGTGGTCATCTCAGAAGACCCGGCTGTCTGTGCGCTGGTTGCCAGCGTGGCGCAGTTCCAGCCGGGCACCGGGGTGCGGAAATGCGCCTCGGCGCTCAGCGAAATTAACGGCACCGCGCTGCAGCTGGCCAAGGAAAACGACCTGATCATCTTCCGTGCCGGGGCAGATGCGGCTCGCGATGCCGCTGCGGTGCAAGAGATGATGCGCCACACTGGCGGTGCGGCGCGGATCCTGGCTCTGGCGGGTTCCAGTATGCCGTTTGCCGATTTGCGGCAATTGACAGAGGCCGGGGTGCAGGACGTGCTGCCTGATACGGCCTCTGCCGATGAGATGTCGGCGGCGATCCGCAAATGCCTGCGGGCAGATGAGCCGCAGCCCGTCCCCGGCGGTGCCCGGGGCAACCGTGAGGGGATGGTGATTGCGGTCAGCCAGTCCTGCGGGGGTGCCGGGGCGACGACGCTGGCGGTGAACCTGGCTGATTGCATGACCTGCCGGCGCGGGCTGCGGCGGCAGGAGGCGGAATTCAAGGTCGCTCTCCTTGACTTCGACCTGCAGTTCGGTGCCATCGGCAGCTTTCTCGATCTGCCGCCGAACCGCTGCCTTTATGAACTGGCAAGCGAAGGTTTCGTGCCTGACCAGGTTTTTGCGGAACAGTCGCTGAGCGAGGCGGCGCCGGGCCTGTGGGTCTTGGCCGCACCGGCCGAGATCGCGCCGCTGCATGCGCTGCGGCCGGAACAAGTGCAGGCGCTGATTGCGCATCTGCGCCTGCAGTTCGATTTTGTGGTGATCGGCCTGCCGCGCGCCTTGGCAGACTGGCTGACACCGGTTCTGGAGGCCAGCGAGCGGCTGCTGATGGTGACCGGCAGCTCAGTGCCGGCAATCAGCCAGGCGCGGCGGCTGCTGGATTTCTACGCCGAGGCCAGCATGAGCCTGCAGACCGACATCGTGATCAGCCGCGAGCGCAAGCCGCTGATCGCTGCCAGCCACCACAAGGAAGCGGCCAAGCTTTTGCAGAAGCCGTTCAAGTACTGGCTGCCCAATGATCCGTCGGCGGCCTCTGCTGCGGCGGACAGGGGCGTGCCGTTGTCGGCAGCCGCTGGGCGTTCCAGCCTGGCCAAGGCGATCCGGCGGCTGTCCCGCGATCTGATTGAAACTAAGAATGCCCGCGCCGGTGCGGCGCAGCCCCAGCACGGAAAGGCGGTTTGAGATGTTCAGGAATTTTGGCAAGCGAACAGAAAACACCTCTCCTGCGGATACGGTGGTGCCGCTGTGGCCGGAGGCCGGGGCACAGCCGCCGGGGGGCGAGCCGGAAATCAGTGAGGAAACCCGCAAGCTCACAGCTTTTCTGGAGCTGAAAAGCCGGATGCACGAAGCGGTGATCGACCGGCTGAATCTGGCGGTGATCGACAAGGTTGAGCCGGAAGAGCTGCGCCGCGAGGTGGCGGCGCTGGTCGGCGATGTTCTGGCAGAGGAGAACAACCCGTTGCGCGCGGATGAATTCCGCCGCCTGGTGGATGAGCTGAT
The DNA here is from genome assembly GCF_000203975.2 of Leisingera sp. ANG1. GTDB lineage: Bacteria > Pseudomonadota > Alphaproteobacteria > Rhodobacterales > Rhodobacteraceae > Leisingera. Next base: position 96,371 of record NZ_AFCF02000006.1, read on the forward strand.
CGACGAGGTTCTGGGGCTGGGCCCGCTGGAGCCATTACTGGCTGATCCGGGCATCAACGACATTCTGGTCAATGGCCACAAGACGGTTTTTGTCGAACGCAGCGGCGTGCTGGAGCAGACTGGTGTGCGGTTCCGGGACGAAAAGCATCTGCTGCGGATTATCGACAAGGTGGTTTCGCGCGTCGGGCGCCGGGTGGATGAGAGCAACCCCTGGGTGGATGCCCGGCTGGAGGATGGCAGCCGGGTCAATGCGATCATCCGGCCCTGTGCCATCGACGGCCCGTCGCTGTCGATACGCAAGTTTGCCCGGGACCCGCTGACGCTGGAGAAACTGGTGGCGGGCAACGCGCTGAACGGGCGTGCAGCCGCCTTCCTGCAGGCGCTGGTCGAGGCGCGGATGAATATCCTGATCTCCGGCGGCACCGGCTCCGGCAAGACCACGATGCTGAACGCGATTTCTGCCGGCATCGACCCGCGTGCGCGGATTGTCACCATCGAGGATGCGGCAGAGCTGCAGTTGCAGCAGGCCCATGTGGTGCGGCTTGAAACCCGTCCTCCCAACCCTTCCGGCGGCGGCGCCGTCAGCCAGCGCGACCTGGTGCGCAACGCGCTGCGGATGCGCCCGGACCGGATCATCGTCGGCGAGGTGCGCGGCGCGGAGACCTTTGACATGCTGCAGGCGATGAACACCGGCCATGACGGTTCGATGACCACGGTGCATGCCAATTCCGCCCGCGACGCGCTGGGCCGGATCGAGCAGATGGTTTCGATGATGGGGATGGAGCTGCCGCTGCCGGCAATCCGGGCGCAGATCGCCTCCGGCTTGCAGATCATCGTGCAGCTGGCGCGGCTGTCGGACGGCCAGCGGCGGGTGATGAGCATTTCCGAACTCACCGGCCTTGAGGGGGAGGTGATCACCATGCAGGACATCTTTGTGTTCCGGCGGATGGGTAAGACCGCGGAGGGCGGCATCGCGGGCGAGTTCATTCCAACTGGCATCCGGCCGCAATGCGCTGCGCTGCTGGAAGCTGCGGGCGTTGGCTTTGACCAGACTCTGTTCCAGCCGGAGGGCGCCTGATGCTGAATGATCTGTTGAAAGAACTGCATGGATGGAACGGCCATCTGGGCGGATATGCGGTGTACTGCGGCCTGGCGGTGGGCGTTCTGCTGCTGCTGTCCGGCCTGCGGCAGCTGACCAGCCGCAAGAGCCGTTCAGTGGTCTTCCGCAGCCGCCGGATGCGGCTGATCAATCAGGGGCGCAGCGGCAGCGAGCGCCTTGCCATCCTGAAGCCGCCGCCGCGCCGCACCGGCTGGCAGCGCATTCCCGTGGCGGGCGCGCTGCCGAAGATCCTGCGCCAGGCGGATGTGCCGCTAAGCACAGGCGTGTTCTGGACCGCATGCGGCGCATTGGGGGTGCTGATCTTTCTTGCCGCGGCGGGATTTGCGGGGCTGTTGCAGGCCGCTGCGATTGCGGTCCTGGGCGGCTTTGGGCTGCCATTTGCCCTGCTGATCGGGCGTCAGCGCAAGCAGATGGACAAGCTGGTTCACCAGCTGCCGGATGCGCTGGAAATGCTCGCGCGCGGGCTGAAGGTAGGCCATCCGCTGAACAACTCCATCGGCATCGCAGCGCGGGAGATGCCGGACCCGGCGGGCACTGAACTGGGCATTATCTATGATCAGGTGACCTATGGCGATGACCTGCCGGATGCGGTGCAGGAATTCGCAGACAGGACCGGCCTGGAGGATGCGCAATACCTGGCCGCCAGCATCAGCATCCAGCATGGCACCGGCAGCGACCTGTCGGTGATGCTGGAAACCCTGGCACGGGTCATCCGCAACCGGATTGCCCTGCGCCGCAAGGTGCATGCACTGGCCTCGGAAGGACGGCTGACGGCCTGGCTGCTGTCGGCGCTGCCGCTGGTGATTTTTGCCACCGTGTCGGTTCTGACACCCAGCTACTACGCCGGGGTGGCCGATGACCCGATGTTCCGGCCGATGATGGGCGCGATCGTCCTGCTGACGGTGCTGAATGCGCTGACGCTGCGCAAGCTTGTCAATTTCCGGATCTGATAGGGGAGGTTTGCCATGGAAGAGTTTGCCACACGCCTCCTGACCCAGACCGGGCTTCCGCCCGGCGCATTGGCAGCGGTTGGGGCTGCCGCTGCCGTGCTGCTCCTGTATTTCGGCGCTGCTGCCAGCCTGGCGCGGAAATCACCCGCCGCGGCACGGCTGTCGTCTCTGGGCGAGGCCCGCCGCCGCCAATCTGGCGACCTGGCGCTGCTGAAGGCTCCCGGTGCCCAGCCGGGCGGGCTGATGAAGGCCTTTGTGCCTGCCAGCCGGAGCGAACGGTCGGAGCTGGAGAACAAGCTGTCGCAGGCCGGTTTTTCGCAAGAGGGAGCGCTGCGCAGGTTTACTCTGATCCGGGTTTTTCTCGGGCTGGCGGTGCCGGGGCTGCTGCTTCTGGTCATCGCCGCCGCCAAGACGCCCGGTCTGCTGCCGCCCAACCCGTTCACGGCGCAGGTGGCCGGATGGACAAATCTGCAAGTCTTTCAGGCCCTGAGCGGGCTGGTTGGGACAGGTTACTTCGGCCCGGTTTATGTGCTGAACGCCCGCGCCGCCGCCCGCCGCCGCCGGATCGAGGAGGCCTTTCCCAATGCGCTGGACCTGATGAGGATTTCAGTGGACTCCGGGCTGGGTTTCGACGCCGCGATGACCCGCGTCGGCAACGAACTGGGGCAGGTTTCGCCGGATCTGGCCTTTGAGCTGCTTAGCGTGCAGCGGCAGATTCAGGCGGGCCGCGCCCGCGGTGATGCGCTGCTGGACATGGCTGGCCGCACCGGAGTGGACACGGTCCGGTCGTTTGCAAATGTTGCCCTGCAGTCGATGCAGTTTGGCACCAGCATGGCCTCGGCGCTGGCGACCTATTCCGAGGATTTGCGCAGCCAGCGGGAGATGCGGGCGCAGGAAATGGCCAGCAAGCTTCCGGTCAAGATGTCGGCGGTGCTGGCCTCTCTGATGCTTCCTGCATTGGTCATGATCACCATCGGCCCGGTGGTGATCCGCTACATCCGCTTTATCGCAAGCTGATTCGAATTCCGTTTGGACAATTGCAGCAATCGGCAGCCATTGGTTCGGCGGGTCAGCTCCGGAGTACTGAATAAATCTCCTTATGATTGCAAAAATGCGCGTTTACCTGCAATTTGCGCCAAATTCTTGACGCAATTGAAAGAACCGGCCAGCATGGCGGGACGCAATAAGGAGATGATTGGTACGGGCGCTTGCTAAGTTACTAAAAGCGCTATGTTAAAAGTTAGTATTGCTGTGGGGGGATGCGCGTTATGGGGACCAATGCGCTATTTGACACCCACACCATTCGGGCTGCTGAGGCCGGAATGATCGCGCCAATTGCGCGATGGTGTGAGTGTTTGCACGGCTGTGCGCCTTTCAGGGACGCGTTGAGCGGACTGGCGGCGGCCATTAAGGGGGAAGCAGCTGCAATTTGCAGGGTATCGGCTGGCAAGGGCCGGGCTTCAGGATCAGTTATCTATGACAGGGCCGCGGGCAGCGGAAACGGCTTGCCATTGGAGCGCTCCTTTGCCTGCTCGGTGCTGGGCAGTTATCTGGACAAGGCCAAACCAGGGCTGATCTGGTACAAATCCATGAGCGATGAGGCGGCGGATCCGGCATTGGACCGGTTCCACAGCGATCGCAAACTGGTGGAGCTGGCGGTGATCCCGCTGTCTTCCGGCGAGCAGCACACCGATTTCCTGGAGTTGCATTTCGCAACCCGGCCCGGTGCGGTGCAGCAAGCGCTGCTGAACATCATTTCCGGCACTTTGGTGCGGACATGGACCAACCGCTCTCCCGGCCTCTATGCTGAGGCCTGCCTGAAGGAACGCCGCGTAGCCCGGAATGCCGAAGTCGCGGCGCATCTGCTAAGCATGGAAAACCCGGCCCAGCTGAGCCGCGCCGAATACCGGGTCTGCGTTCTGCTGAGCAAGGGCCAGCCGGCCAAGCGGGTGCAGTCGGACCTGGGGATCTCGAAATCGACGCTGCGCACCCATCTGCGCAACATCTACGCCAAGACACACACCCGCAATATGAGCGAGCTGGTCTATCAGCTGGTCTCGGTTGACACCTTCGCCGGCCAGACACCGCGGCGAAGCTCTGCTGCATGACGGGCTTTGTTGAGCTGCTGCCGCTGGCCGCAGCCCTGCCGGTTCTGATCTGTGCCGGGCTGGGGGACCTGCGATGCCTGCGGATTTCCAACCGCCAGATGCTGGGATTGGCAGCCGTGTTTCTGCTGACAGCACCGCTGCTGCCGCTGGCGGAAACGGGGCTGCGGGTGCTGGCAGCGGGCACTGTCTTTGCGCTGTGTTTCGCGCTGTTCTGCTTGCGGGTGCTGGCGGGTGGCGACGTCAAGATGATGGCACTGGCCATGCTGTTTGTGCCGTCTTCTGCGCTTGCCGCCTTCGGCTGGAGTTTCAGCGCTGCAATGCTCACCGTGCCCTTGGCTTTGACGCTGCTGGGCCGGACAGAGGCCGCCGCCGGCTGGCGGCAGTGGGCCTCGCTTCAGACGCCGGGGAAAATGCCGATGGGGGCGGCAATTTCCCTGGCTCTGATGCTCTTGCTTATTCTTCAGGCTGGCAGGGTCTGATCCTGAATGGCGGCTGGCAACTTAGCGGGCAGGCGGAAACACCGCCGTCCGCTTGACCGTTCCATACACAAAACTGGTGTCGATGGAGGCAATGCCGCCGACCGGGTGGATGCGGGTGCGGATAAACTCCTCATAGGCCTCCAGGTCCGGCACGAGCACCCGCAACTGGTAATCCATCGCACCGGTCAGCACGTGGCATTCCAGCACCTCGTCGATCAGCTGCATCTTGCGTTCGAAATTCTTCACATCCGCCTCGCCGTGCCGCTCCAGCTTGATGCGGACAAAGACGGTGATTGGCAGCCCGTAGGATTTGGCATCAACCACCGCGCTGTAGCCCTGGATCACGCCCTGGGCCTCCAGATTGCGCACTCGCCGCAGGCAGGGGGAGGGGGAGAGACTCACTGCCTCCGCCAGGTCCTGGTTGGTCATCCGGCCGTCCCGCTGCAGGGCGCGGATGATCTGGCGGTCCTTGCTGTCCATTTTGAGGTCCTGTTTGGCATAATCTGCCAAAAATTATATCTAATCAGAAATAATTCGCAATCCATTGCCGCTGAAACAGGCGGATGATGCCTGTAACAACAGACAGGAGCATCCCATGAAAACCTCCGGCGGCTTTGCCACCCGTGCCATCCACCACGCCTATGACCCGCAGGACAACGAAGGCGCGCTGACGCCGCCGTTGCACCTGACCTCGACCTTCACGTTTGAGACCGCCGAGGCCGGTGGCGAGATGTTCGCAGGCGAACGCCAGGGCCATATCTACAGCCGGATCTCCAACCCGACCTGCGACTTGCTGGAGCAGCGCATAGCCACGCTGGAAGGCGCCGAGGCGGGCCTAGCGCTCAGCAGCGGCATGGGCGCCATCACTGCGGTTCTGTGGACACTGCTATCACCCGGTGACGAGGTGATCGTGGACAAGACGCTTTATGGCTGCACCTTTGCCTTCATGCGCCACGGGCTGGCGAAATGGGGCGTCACCATCACCCATGTGGACATGACCGACATGGAAAATCTGCGCGCAGCAGTGTCGGACAAGACCCGGGTGGTGTATTTCGAGACCCCGGCCAACCCGAACATGCGGCTGGTGGACATCGCGGCGGCATCTGAAATCGCCCACGCCGCAGGTGCGCAGGTGGTGGTCGACAACACCTATGCCACCCCTTATCTGACCCGCCCGCTTGAGCTGGGCGCTGATATCGTGCTGCATTCCGCCACCAAATACCTGGGCGGCCACGGCGATGTGGTGGCGGGCCTTGTCGCGGGCACCGCGGAGCAGATTGCTGAAATCCGCCTGGTCGGTATGAAAGACATGACCGGCGCAGTGATGGCGCCCTTCAATGCCATGCTGATCCTGCGCGGCCTCAAGACCCTGGCGCTGCGGATGGACCGCCACTGCGCCTCTGCCGTCACCGTGGCCGATTATCTTGCCGCCCACCCGGCAGTGAAGTCGGTGTCCTTCCCGGGGCACGAGAGCTTTGCCCAGGCCGATGTGGCCAAGCGCCAGATGGCACAGCCCGGCGCCATGATCGCCTTTGAGGTCGAGGGCGGCCTGCAGGGCGGCATTGCCTTCATGAACGGTCTGCAGATGATCCAACGGGCGGTATCGCTAGGCGATGCGGAAACCCTGATCCAGCATCCGGCCTCGATGACCCATTCGACCTACACCCCGGAAGAGCGCGCCGAGCACGGCATCAGCGACGGGCTGATCCGCCTGTCGGTGGGGCTGGAGGATGTGGCCGACATTCTGGCCGATCTGGAACAGGCCTTGCCCGCCCCCGTGCAGCACGCCGCCGAGTAAGGAGAGAGCCATGCGCCCCGATCTGACCCACCTCAAGACCATCGAACAGCGGCTCTTGTGGCTGTCGCATTGGATGATCCACAACGCGAACCACATCCGCCCCAAGGCGGACGGGATCAAGATCGGGGGGCACCAGGCCTCTTCGGCGTCGATGGTGTCGATCATGACGGCGCTTTATTTCTCGGCGCTGAAACCGGGCGACCGGGTGGCGGTGAAACCGCATGCCTCGCCCGTCTTTCACGCGATGCAGTACCTGATGGGCAATCAGACGCGCGAGAAAATGGAGAACTTCCGCGGCTTCGGCGGTGTGCAAAGCTATCCCAGCCGCACCAAGGACGTGGATGACGTGGATTTTTCCACCGGCTCTGTCGGGCTGGGTGTCGGGATCACCGCGCTGGCCTCCATGGTGCAGGACTTCATCACCGCCAAGGACTGGGGCAAGGATGCCCGCACCGGCCGCATGGTGGCACTGGCGGGCGATGCAGAACTGGACGAGGGCAACATCTACGAAGTGCTGCAGGAGGGCTGGAAGAACGATCTGCGCAACACCTGGTGGATCATCGACTACAACCGCCAGTCGCTGGACGGCATTGTCCGCGAAGGCCTGTTCGAGCGGATCGAGAAGATCTTTGACGCCTTCGGCTGGGACGTGGTGCGGGTGAAATACGGCGCCCTGCAGCGGACCGCGTTCGAGGAGCCGGGCGGCGAAGCTTTGCGCGCCTGGATCGACGCCTGCCCGAACCAGCAGTATTCCGCGCTCACCTACATGGGCGGCGCGGTTTGGCGGCAGCACCTGATGGATGATCTGGGCGACCAGGGCGATGTCAGCGCGCTGATTGAGAAACGCAGCGATGATGAGCTGGCGGAGCTGATGGAAAACCTCGGCGGCAACTGCGTCGAGACGATGGCGGATGTGTTCGCTTCCATCACCCACGACCGCCCGGTCTGCTTCCTGGCCTATACGGTCAAGGGCTGGGGTACGCCGATTGCCGGCCACAAGGACAACCACGGCGGCCTGATGACCAAGGCCCAGATGACGGACTGGCAGGCCCATATGGGCGTCGCCGCAGGGGAGGAGTGGGAGCCCTTCGCCACCGTCGCCGACCCCGCCGCGCTGCAAGGCTTTCTTCGCCAGGTGCCGTTCTTTGCCGAAGGCCCGCGCCGCCATTTCGACGCGCCGCTGCCGGTGCCCGCGATTGCCATCGACACCTCCCGCGAAATCTCCACCCAGATGGCGTTCGGCAAGATCCTTGATGATCTGTCCAAGGGGGACAGCGAACTGGCGGCTCGGATCCTCACCACCTCGCCCGATGTGACCGGCACCACCGGGCTGGGGCCGTGGGTCAACCGGCGCAAGCTGTTTGCCCGTGAGGTGCAGCAGGACGCCTTCATCGAGCACCGCATCCCCTCCACCGCGAAGTGGAACTTTGCTCCCGAGGGCCAGCACCTGGAGTTGGGCATCGCAGAGATGAACCTGTTCCTGCTGCTGGGCGCCGCAGGGCTGTCGCATTCGCTGTTCGGCAAGCGGGTGATCCCCATCGGCACGGTTTACGACCCCTTTGTCTGCCGCGGTCTCGATGCGCTGAACTATGCCTGCTATCAGGATGCGCGTTTCATGATCGTCGGCACCCCCTCCGGGGTGACGCTGGCGCCCGAAGGCGGCGCGCATCAGTCCATCGGCACGCCGCTCATCGGGATGTCACAGGACGGGCTGGCGTCGTTTGAGCCTTCTTTTGCCGATGAACTGGCGGTGATCATGGAATGGGCCTTCGACTACCTGCAGCGCGACGGCGAGGGCGATCCGGATGAGCGCACCTGGCTGCGCGACGAGACCGGCGGCTCGGTCTACCTGCGCCTCACCACCAGCCCGATGGAGCAGCCCGGAAAGCGCGCCGACGAGGACTTCCGCCAGGGCGCCATCGACGGCGGCTACTGGCTGCGCAAGCCGGGGCCAAACTGCGATGTTGTAATTGCCTATCAGGGCGCAGTGGCGCCGGAGGCGATCAAGGCCGCGGGCATCATCGGCGAAAGCCGCCGCGACGTGGGCGTGCTGGCGGTGACCTCTGCCGACCGGCTGAATGCGGGCTGGACCGCGGCGCAGCGGGCGCGCTCGCGCGGCAACGCCGCCGCCAGGTCCCATATTGAGACGCTGATGCAGGACCTGCCGCCGCACTGCAAGGTGATCACCGTGATTGACGGCCACCCGGCGACGCTGGCCTGGCTGGGCGGGGTTGCGGGCCACCAGACCGTGCCCCTGGGTGTGGAGCATTTCGGCCAGACCGGCACCATCGGCGATCTCTACCGCCACCACGGGCTGGACGCTGCCGCCATCGTGGCCAAGGTGAACGGCCTGACCGCCGGCAAACGGGTCAGCAACGCCGTGCCGGCCGGGTAATCACCCGTCTGAGCTTGCTGGATCAGACTGAAGTACAGGGGCGGCCGCGCGGAAGCACGGCCGCCCTTTTGCGTTATTCCGCCACGCAGTCGGCGAAGTAATGGGTTAGCCCGTCGGGGCCGGTCTCCTGCACCAGCCCGTGAATGTCGGTCTCGAAACCGGGACAGTCCCGCGCAAAAGCGCGGTTGAATTTCAGGTATTCCACGATCTTCTTGTTGAACACCTCGCCGGGGATCAACAGCGGAATGCCGGGCGGGTAGGGGGTCACCAGGCTGGTGGTGATGCGCCCCTCCAGATCATCAATCGGCACCCGCTGGGTGGTGCGCCGGGCGATGTGGCTGAAGGCATCGCTCGGTTTCATCGCTGGGGTCAGGTCGCTCAGGTACATCTCGGTCGACAGCCGTGCCACGTTGTTTTTGGAGTACAGCGCATGCACATGTTCGCACAGGTCGCGCAGGCCCATCTGCTCATACCGCGGCTGGCTGGCGCAGAATTCCGGCATCGCGCGCGGCACGGCCAGGTTGCGGGCAAAGTCGTCCTTGAACTGCTGCAGCGCGCTCAGCAGCGAGTTCCAGCGGCCCTTGGTGATGCCGATGGTGAACATGATGAAGAAGGAATAGAGTCCGGTCTTTTCCACCACCACGCCGTGCTCGGCCAGGTATTTGGTCACGATCGAGGCGGGGATGCCCCAGTCTTCGAACCGGCCGTCCAAATTGAGGCCCGGGGTGATGATGGTGGCCTTGATCGGGTCCAGCATGTTGAAGCCCGGCGCCATGTCGCCAAAGCCGTGCCAGCTGTCCTCGCCGCCTGCCTGCACACCGTCGGCATCGGTTTTCCTCAGCACCCAGTCTTTCGTGCTGCCGATGCCGTCCTCGGCCAGATCCTCCGGCCCCCAGACTTGGAACCACCAGTCATCGGCGCCGTACTCTTCGTCGACCTTGCGCATGGCGCGGCGGAAATCCAGGGCCTCCATGATGCTTTCCTCGACCAGCGCGGTGCCGCCCGGCGGCTCCATCATCGCTGCCGCCACATCGCAGCTGGCGATGATCGAATACTGCGGGCTGGTGGAGGTGTGCATCAGATAGGCTTCGTTGAACAGATGCCGGTCCAGCTTGGTCTCCTCGCTGTCCTGCACCAGCACATGGCTGGCCTGGCTGATGCCCGCCAGCAGCTTGTGGATCGACTGGGTGGCATAGGTCACCGAATGCTTGGTGCGCGCCCGCTTGCGGCCCATCGCGTGATAGCTGCCGTAAAACGGGTGGAAGGCCGCATGCGGCAGCCAGGCCTCGTCGAAATGCAGGTTCTCGGTATAGCCGTCCAGCTGCCCCTTGATCACCTCGGTGTTGTACAGCACCCCGTCATAGGTCGACTGGGTCAGGGTCAGGATCCGCGGTTTCACCGCATCGGCATCCACATCCTCCAGCAGCGGGTTGGCGCGGATCTTGGCCTTGATGCTGTCAATTTCGAACTCTGAATGCGGGATCGGGCCGATGATCCCCCAGTGGTTGCGGGTCGGCTTCAGGAACACCGGGATGGCGCCGGTCATGATGATCGAATGCAGGATCGACTTGTGGCAGTTGCGGTCCACCACCACCACATCGCCCGGCGCCACCGTGTGGTGCCAGACCATCTTGTTGGAGGTCGAGGTGCCATTGGTCACGAAATAGCAGTGATCGGCGTTGAAGATCCGTGCCGCGTTGCGTTCCGAGGCGCCAATCGCACCGTTGTGGTCCAGCAGCTGCCCCAACTCCTCCACCGCGTTGCAGACATCGGCCCGCAGCATGTTTTCGCCGTAGAACTGGTGGTACATCTGCCCGACCGGGCTTTTCAGGAATGCCACGCCGCCGGAATGCCCCGGGCAGTGCCAGGAATAGGAGCCGTCCTCGGCATAATCCAATAGCTTCTTGAAGAATGGCGGCTGGATGCTTTCCAGGTAACTCTTCGCCTCGCGGATGATGTGGCGGGCGACAAATTCCGGCGTGTCCTCGAACATGTGGATGAAGCCGTGCAGCTCCCGCAGGATGTCGTTGGGCAGGTGGCGGCTGGTCTTGGTCTCGCCGTAGATATAGATCGGCACATCGGCGTTCTTCCAGCGTACTTCCTCAATGAAGGTGCGCAGGGCGACTACCGCGGGGTCCAGATCCGGTCCGGGTGTGAACTCCTCGTCGTCGATCGACAGCACAAAGGCGCTGGCGCGGGACTGTTGCTGCGCATATTGCGACAAGTCGCCGTAGCCGGTGACGCCCTGCACCTCGAACCCTTCGTCCTCGATGGCCTGCGCCAAGGCGCGGATGCCGGAGCCTGAGGAGTTTTCGGAGCGGAAATCTTCGTCAATGATGACAATGGGAAAGCGGAATTTCATGCTGTTCTCCTGGAAGCATGCCTGATTTGACGATACAGGCTGTCCGCGCTGATGCAACGCCCGCGGCAGGGCGCAGTTCGCGTTACGCTCAACCGTAAAGCCCGCCAAGAGGGCATGTGCAGAATTCGCTGGCATTTGACGGGCAGATAGTTGACATTGTCAATTATCATGACCCAGACACGCTTTCACCTGCATCACTCCCTTGGCTACCAGATCACCATGCTGGCGCGTGTGATCGAACGCCGCTTTGAACAGCGCATCGCGGAACACGGGCTGACACGCGTGACTTGGTGCGTGCTGCTGGCTGCAGGGGAGGAGGGACTGGCAACGCCTTCGGAGATTGCGGATTTCATCGGCATCGACCGCACCGCCACCTCCCGCGCCTTGCGGCAGATGGAGGCGGGCGGGCTGATCACCCGCCGCAGCGGAGAGGGCGACGGGCGCTCGATCCGGGTGATGCTGACCGCGGCAGGCCAGTCGGCGTTGCAGGCGGTGCTGCCCATCGCGCAGGAGAACGCCGCGCATTTCGAGGCCAAGCTGAGCGGCGAAGAGCTTTCCGAGCTGCGCCAGTCCGCCGTCAAGCTGCTGCAGGACGAGCCGCGCATCGTCGCCAAGCTGTAACTCAAAGGGGCCATCCATGGGCAAACTGTTTTCCTACCGCAACCGGCCCGTGCACCTGGGGCCGTACCCGATGGAGACCCTGAACCGGCAGGCCGGGCCGGAAGGGCTGGACGCGCTGCCGCCACAGGAGCAGGTCAGTTTCCGCCGCCCCGATGCACCGCTCTCCCTCGTCAATGCGATGCGCGACTACCAGGCGATGCTGGACGCCACCCGCGAAGGACTGGTGAAAAAGGAACGCGCAGAAATCCCTTCGGACCCGCAGGAGCGCACCGATCATCTGAAGGCTTTCGGCTACTTCTGCGACGCCTCTCTGGCCGGTGCCTGCGCGGTGCCTTCCGGCGCCTGGCTGGAGGCGCCGCTGGTGAACCCGGATGTGGCGGCGCTTTCGGAAACCCTGCGCAGCAAGCAGACCAAAACCTTCGCCTCCGGCATCGACGTGGTGATGGCTTCCTTGCGCGAGGCGATGCAGGCCCCGCCCGCGGACTGCCGCCACCACACGCATGCGCTGGTCTGCATCTACGAGTTCCCGCGTGATCCTGAAGCCGGTGAAGACGGCACCGGCTGGCTGGCGGATGCACAGGATCAGCGCGCCTGCTTGCGGGCGGCGGAAACCGTGGTGACGCTGGCCAATTACATCCGCCTGCTGGGGTGGGAGGCGCGCGCGCATACCGGTGCCGCCAGTGATGTGCATCTGGGCCAGCTGGCGGTGCAGGCGGGGCTTGCCACCTGCGAGGATGGCGTGCTGACAAACCCGTTCCTTGGCAATCGCTTCGGCATCGCCGCCGTCACCACCACCCTGGAACTGGCCGCCGATCTGCCGCTGGTGCCGGGGCAGGCGCCGGGCCTCAAATACCGGCTGGGCCTTGGTAGCCACGCCAAAAGCGCTGCCAGCCGCGACCCCTATGCCAAGCGCCGCTTCATGGACGGCCCGCACCCGTTCGAGACCCTGAAGCGGGTGGCTGACCCCACCACCTATATTGACGAGGTGAACGTGGCGCGCGTGCCAAAGCGCGCCGACATGTTCGCACGCTCCCTGTTCGGCGACCTTGGCAAAGGCCCGCAGGAAGCGGCGAAGAACGGCAATTACGTCCGCAAGTCCTCCTCCGCCTTTGCCTTCCGATCCTCGCTTGCGGCCTTCGTGCTGCTGCAGGACGGCGAGCCCGCGCCGCAGGTTGACCCCAGCGCCGCCGATGCTGAACGCAACGCCGCCAACATCAAGGCTGCGGCCTATTTCCTCGGTTGCGACGCTGTGGGGATCTCACGCTGCCCTGACTGGGCCTACTACTCCCACGACGCTGCAGGCGAACCACTGGCCCCCTACCACGAAAACGCCATCAGCATCATCATCGACCAAGGCCATGAGACGATGGAGGGCGCCTCCGGCGACGACTGGATCGCCTGCGCCCAGTCGATGCGCGCCTACCTGCGGTTTTCGCTGCTGGGCGGGGTGATCGCGCAACAAATCCGCAACCTCGGCTATACCGCCCGGGTGCATTCGGTGATGGACGGCGAGGTGCTGCAGCCGCCGCTGTTGCTGCTGTCCGGCCTTGGCGAGGTCTCCCGCATCGGCGAGGTGATCCTGAACCCCTTCCTCGGCCCCCGCCTGAAATCCGGTGCCGTGACCACCAATCTGCCCATGACCCATGACAAACCTGTCGACTTCGGCCTGCAGCGCTTCTGCGAGGCCTGCAACAAATGCGCCCGCGAATGCCCTTCCGGCGCTATCACTGCGGGCCCTAAGCTGATGTTCAACGGCTACGAGATCTGGAAATCCGACAGCCAGAAATGCACCACCTACCGGGTCACCGTGCCCGGCGGCGCCATGTGCGGCCGCTGCATGAAGACCTGTCCCTGGAACCTGGAGGGCCTGTTTGCCGAGGCGCCGTTCCGCTGGGCCGCGATGAATGTGCCCGGCAGTGCGCCGCTCTTGGCAAAACTCGACGACGCGCTGGGCAACGGCGAGGTGAACCCGGCCAAGAAATGGTGGTGGGATCTGGAGATGGTGGAAGAGGGGCCTTATTCCCCTTCGCAGCATCCGGTGAATGCCCGCAAGCTCTCCAAAAATCTGGACTTGAAGTTCGAGGATCAGACCCTGGCGGTCTATCCCGCACCGCTGGCGCCGCCGCCCTATGCCTGGCCCGCCCCGATGGACCGAGAGGCCGGGATCGCGGCTTATCAGGCGATGATACCCGCAGCGGAGCACAAGCGCCGCCGCGCGCAGGGCCTGCCGCCGGAGCATGTCTATTCTGCCGATCAGGGTGCTGCGCCGGTCATGCGGGTGCGTCTGTCGAAGGTCGAGCACGTGACGGAGGCCGTCACCAAGTATGAGTTCTCCCTCCCGGACGGTTCTCTGCTGCCGCCTGCAACAGCCGGTGCCCATATCGACGTGGTCGTCGCGCCGGAGTTCTTCCGCCAGTACTCGCTGTCGGGCGACCCGGCGGACCGCTCGAAATACCAGATCGCAGTGCTGCGCGAGGATCAGGGCCGCGGCGGTTCCAAGCTGATGCACCGCATCTTCGAGGAGGGGCGCATGGTCTTCATCTCCAAGCCGATCAACCACTTCCGGCTGGTGGAGGATGCCGCCAAATCCTACCTGATGGGGGGCGGTATCGGGGTGACGCCGATGATCGCCATGGCCCACCGCCTGCACGCGCTGGGGCGGAATTTCGAATTCCGCTATTCCTGTTCGAAAATGACGAATGCCGGCTTCCTGCAAGACCTGCAGAACTTCCCTTGGGCAGACAAAGTGCATCTGCATTTCTCCGATCAGGGCACCCGCGCAGACCTGAACGAAGTGCTGCAATACGTGCCCGGCAGCCACGTCTATGCCTGCGGGCCGGAGGTCTATATGCAGGCGGTGCTGGAGGCGGCAGAAGCCAATGGCTTCCCGGAAGAGGCCCGCCATATGGAATACTTCTCGGTTCCCGAACAGCCCGAATACGAAAACCATCCCTTCACTCTGAAGCTTGCTAAATCAGGCCGGGAAATCCTGGTTCCGGCAGAGCAGACTGCCACAGAAGCGCTGGCAGACAGCGGCATCCACGTGGATGTGAAATGCTCTGACGGTATCTGCGGCGTCTGCAAGTGCGGGCTGATCTCCGGCGACGCCGAGCACCGCGACTTTGTGCTGTCGAATAAGCAGCGCGAGGGCGCCATCATCCTGTGCCAGTCCCGGGCGCAGGCGCCGGACGGGGTGCTGGAAATCGATCTCTGAGCCGCGGGGCTGGAAGGGGCGGCACAATTTTCTTGTGAAAGAAAATTGCCAAAAGTTTTGCTGAAAACTTTTGCGCGCGGGGCAGCGGCGGTTCAGTACGCTTGCCGCTCTCCCAGCAAATAGCGCGCTGCATCCGCGTAATCGAATACCAGCGAGACCACGATCACCGCGCACACCGTCAGAATGATCCGCCGCGGCCAGACGGGCATATCCGGGCGCGCCTGCTGGCGCCACAGCCAGACCACGAGTGGCGTCCACAGGATCACATGCGGCACCCCCAAAAGCCGCACATATCCCAGCTGCCCGTAGATCCAGTAGACTCCACCAGCCGCCAGCACACTGGCTGCCACGGTCACCAGACCGGCGATCCGGCTGGGCTTCCAGATCAGCAGTGCCAGCGGCAGCACAAAGGCACCCAGAAACAGGATGTTGACCCAGACCTGCACCCACAGCGGCTGGGTTGCAATTGCCTCTTCCAGTGTCATGGCACGGCCCTCCTGCCGGCGACCCTAGGCAAGGGCAGGGCGGGCGGCAAGAGCTACAATGGAGAGCCTTCGCGCATCTTGTCCTGCTCCGAAGGAGTCGGCGTATGGTTGAAGACATAGGCGGTGCGGCAGGCCTCCTCACCGCCCAGTTCCTCGATCCTGCGGCGCTGATCGGCAAAGGCGCGGGCGTTCACCTCCTCCGGGTCGCAAATTGCGTGCAGCCGCCGTTCGCCTTCGCTAAGCGCCGCCCTGATTTCTGGGTCATTCGCCCCGTCCATCGCCCGGTTCACGAGTTCATGCGGGTCGCCTTCCAGATCGAACAACTGCGGCTGTACCCCGGCGTAGTAGACGTACTTCCACTTACCCCAGCGCACCATGAAGGCGCCGGTTTTCGAGCCGCCGTCGTGGTATTCGCTAAAGCCGGTGCGGCTCTCGTCATAGGGGGCATTGGCAATCGCGCGCAGCGACACGCCCGGCAGCTCCGCATCCTCCGCCACGCCGCAAACCTCGCGCGCGGTGGCGGCGATGTCGGTCAGGCTGGTGCAGGTCGCCACCCTTTGCCCCGCCGGAATCCCCGGCCCGGCGGCGATCATCGGCACCCCGGCGGATTGCTCATACATCACCTGCTTGGTCCAGAACCCCTGATCCCCCATCATGTCGCCATGATCCGACACATAGAGGATCACCGTGTTCTCCAGCTGGCCGCTGGCCTCCAGCGCGCGGATCACCCGGCCCGCGCAATCATCCATAAAGGAGGTGAGCCCGTAATAGGCCGCCTTGGCCTCGCGCATCTTCTGCTCGTCGAAGTAATCATCGTAGTTGAAGAAACCTGCGATGTTGCGCAGCTCCTCATGCTCCGGCAGCCCTTCGCCATAGCCCACGGGCAGGTCCATCTCTGCCGGGTCATACAGGCTGTACCACTCCTCTGGGCAGGTGAGGGGGTAATGCGGGCTGACCAAGGACACAAAGGCCGCCCAGGGCTGCTGCTGCCGCTTGGGATCCGCCAGCCAGGCCTCCGCCGCCCCGGTGATGGCGAGATCATAGTCGGTATAGGTGCTCGACCCGGTGCCCACATCACCCGCCAGCTCCGCTGCCGAGTCATAGGGCGGCGGGTTTTCCCGCAGCAGGCCAATCGCCCAGCCGACGCCGCCGACCACATGCATCGGCAGGATTTCCTCGGTAAACCCATTGTCGTCCTCCGCAGACCGGAAATGCAGCTTGCCGATCGAGACCACCTCGCGGCCCGCCTCCCGCAGTGCGTGCATCCAGCTGCGCGGGGCTCCGGCGTAGGGTGTCGCGCTGTCCCAGTGGCCGGTCTTGTGCACCCAGTTGCCGGTGGCCAGCGCCGCGCGGGTCGGCACGCACATGGGAGAGGGCGTATAGGCCGCGGTGAACATCGTGCCGCGCGCCGCCAATGCATCCAGGTTCGGGGTCTTCACGATGGGATGTCCTGCGCAGCCCATCGCATCCTTGCGGTGCTCGTCCGAGATGATCACCAGTAAGTTCGGTTGCTGCGCCATCCTTCCCTCCCAATTTTGTCCTTCTCCCTAGACTGAAGGCGAAAGGCGGCGCCTGAACGTCAGTTTGCGGCACTCGGGCGGCGGATTGCTCCACCGGATGCTTGCCGTTTCCTGGCTTTCTGGGTTGTGAGCTGAGCAGCCGGGTGCTATCTCGCAGACGGTACTGTTATGATATAACATAATTGGATTCGCAAATGACGAACAACAGACTGCCGGTAACTGTGCTCTCGGGCTTCCTTGGGGCGGGCAAAACCACGCTTTTGAACCACGTCCTGAACAACCGCGCGGGCCGCCGGGTTGCGGTGATTGTCAACGACATGAGCGAGGTGAACATCGACGCGGACCTGGTGCGCGGCGGAACGGAACTGTCGCGGCAGGATGAGAAGCTGGTGGAAATGACCAACGGCTGCATCTGCTGCACTTTGCGCGACGACTTGCTGCAGGAGGTGCGCCGCCTCGCGGCTGAAGGGCGGTTCGACTATCTGCTGATCGAAAGCACCGGCATTGCTGAGCCGCTCCCGGTGGCCGCAACTTTCGATTTCCGGGATGAGCAGGGCGCAAGCCTGTCGGACGTCGCCCGCCTCGATACCATGGTGACTGTGGTGGATGCGGTGAACCTGCTCAAGGACTTCTCCAGCCATGATTTCCTCAGCGACCGCGGCGAAAGCCTGGGCGCCGAGGACGACCGCACTCTGGTCAATCTGCTGACCGACCAGATCGAATTTTCCAACGTCATCATCCTGAACAAGGTAACTGAAGCGGGGCCGGCCCAAACAGAAGCGGCGATGCTGGTGATCAAGGCGCTGAACCCGGATGCCGAGGTGATCCAGACCGACTTCTCCGAGGTGGACGGGGAACGCATCTTCGACACCGGGCGCTTTGACTTTGACAAGGCCCACGAGCACCCCCTCTGGGCCAAGGAGCTCTACGGGTTTGAGCACCATGTGCCGGAAACCGAGGAATACGGCATCTCCTCCTTTGTCTACCGCGCCAAACGCCCCTTTGATCCTGCCAAGATCCATGCGCTGCTGAATGGCGACCTGCCCGGTGTGATCCGCGCCAAGGGTCACTTCTGGTTGGCCACCCGCCCGGAATGGGCCGCTGAATTCTCGCTGGCCGGAGCCATCTCTTCGGTCCGCCCTCTGGGCTTGTGGTGGGCGGCGGTGCCAACGGAACGCTGGCCCACGCATCCTGAGGCCCGGCGGGAATTCCTGCAGAACTGGGACGAGACCTGGGGCGACCGGCGGCAGGAACTGGTGTTCATCGGTGCAGGCCTCGACAAGGAAGCCACCACCGCCCGCCTCGACGCCTGCCTGATGCCGGAACCGGCGAATGGCTTCGACCCGGCCTGGGCCTCCCTGGAGGACCCATTCCCAAGCTGGCGCCGCAATGGCTGACCGCAGGGCGCGCCGCAACCTGAACTCCCGCCTGAAGCGGCGGCGCAGGGCAGGGGATCCGATGCAGGCCTATGATGCCTTGCCGCCGGGGCTGCGGCAGTGGTTGGCCTCCGCCTGCCTGCCCTGGAGCCCGGCCTCAGCGCTCAGGATCTGGACCAGGGCGGGCGGCAGCCGCGATCCAGCTGCCGCGGCCGCACGGCTGGACGCCGCTGAACAGGCTATGCTGAAACGGGACGCCCGTGTCTGGACGTTGCGGTATTAATGGGTCCTGCTCCTAGACAAGAAGACCGCCGCCTCAGGCGGTCTTCTTGTCCGCTTCGGCTGCAGCGTCGAACTCTGCCCGGGCCGCATCGATTACCGGCAGATGCTCCAGCGCCCACAGCCCCAGCGCCCTGACCGGCTCGCGGAACGACTCGCCCAGGGGCGTCAGCGCATATTCCACCTTGGGCGGGATCGTCGGGTGATAGGTGCGGCTCACCAGCCCGTCCCGCTCCAGCTCGCGCAGGGTCAGGCTCAGCATCCGCTGGGAAATCCCCAGATGCCGCTTCAGCGCGTTGAACCGCAGCACACCGTATTGCGCCAATGAAATCACGATCAGCACGCTCCAGCGGTCGCCGACCCGCGACAGCACTTCGTTGATGCGCCCGCATTCCGGGCATTGACCCTCCGCCATGGCGGTTCCTTCCGTGTTACCGGGGCTAAAGAATGTGCCTTCTTGTGCCCTTTCCGGTACCGCTTATATAGCCGGTTACAAATTTATACCACCATCACATAAGGCCCCGAAAGGACCGGACACATGAGCAAGAGCACCCTGATCGAGAAGCTGAACTGGCGCTACGCCACCAAGAAGATGGACCCCGCCAAGGCGGTTCCGCAGGAGAAGGTCGACCAGATCATCGAGGCGATCCGCATGGCGCCGACCTCCTCCGGCACCCAGCCGTTTGAGGTCTTCGTGATCACCAACCCGGAAATCCGCGCGCAGATCCGTCCGCACGCCTGGGACCAGGCCCAGATCACTGACGGCTCGCACCTGATCGTTTTTGCCGCCTGGGACAACTACTCCGAAGACCGCATCGACGCCGTCACCCGCCAGATGACCGAGGAGCGGGGCGAGATCCCGATGCTGAACCAGTATTACGATAACCTCAAGGCGACCTACCTGCCGCGCGAGTCGCGCACCAACCACGACCACGCCGCCCGCCAGGCTTATATCGCGCTGGGCTTTGCGCTGGCCGCCGCGGCTGAGCTGGAAGTGGACAGCACCCCGATGGAAGGTTTCACGCCTGACAAAATCGACGAGATCCTGAACCTGCGCGAGAAGGGCCTGCGCTCCGTGCTGTTGCTGCCGCTGGGCTACCGCCAGGAGGACGGCGATTGGCTGCTGCCAATGAAAAAAGTGCGCAAATCCCGTGAAACCATCGTGACAGAGATCGCCTGAGCATTCCCCGCATGAGGGCAGCAGGCGGCATTTCCGGCCGCCTGCTGCCCTCCGTGCGGAACACGAAAGGCAATCAATTCGAATTGAATCCTTTAATGCGCTGATTTCAGGCTACATTAACAGCTGAGTGTTATTGATTAAGGTACGGCTCTTGCCGCTTCCAAAGGGCCGCAGAGTGGTGTGATTTTGCCGGGGCTGCCCAAGCGTGTTTACTTCTGATTTCTCTGCAGGCGAATTGCAGCCGGAGCTGAAGCAGGTCTTCTTCCACTGGCGGAACGCTGCTGAAGACGGGAAATTCCCGCGGCTCACCCAATTCGAACTGCCAAATGCCCATCCGGCACCGAACATCCTGTCAGTGTTTGAAATAGAACGGACACAAACCGGTGAACCTGCTGACTTCAAGGCGCTGTATATCCGCAACAAGATCATCAACACGCTGAGTCGCAAGTACGTCGGCACCCGGCTGTCCGAACATCCCGGCTTTGGACCCGGATCGATGATCTGGAGCTGTTTTCACGAAGTGGCATCCACCTCCCGGCCATCGCTCGCTGCACTGCCCTATGTCGGACCGCTGCCGGAATACCGCAGCACCTCCGAACTCTACCTGCCGTTGCGGGGGGAGGGGGTGTCGGTTGACTACGTGTTTGTGGGTGTCGTCCTGCTGGAACAGGAATACAGCCACAAGGCACCCTGAACCGTCCGCAGAGAGCGGCAGCGGGCAGCCAGCCGCCGTAAAACCCTCTTCCCCTTGCCATGCAGGGCTTTTCCCTTGCGCGCCCCCGGGAATCCGCTTATATCGCGCGCTGTCAGAACACGGGCGGCCAACGTCCGGACGGCATATCTGAGCAGGGCTGAGGACTACCTCGGCCCTTTGTGTTTGTTTGATCAGATGTGCTCCGGGCCACGTTCTGGACTGGCTTAACCAAGACCGGCGGAGACAACCGCCCGGCCAGAAACACTAGTAAAGGAAACCTGAGACCTCATGGCTCAAAACGCATCGATGGAGGAATTCGAAGCCCTCCTGAACGAAAGCTTCGAAATGGACACCCCGGACGAAGGTTCGGTTGTCAAAGGCAAAGTGCTGGCAATCGAAGCCGGCCAGGCCATCATCGACGTCGGCTACAAGATGGAAGGCCGCGTTGATCTGAAAGAATTCGCAAACCCCGGCGAAGCCGCTGAAATCGCAGTCGGCGACGAAGTGGAAGTCTTCCTGCGTTCGGCAGAAAACGCCCGTGGCGAAGCCGTCATCTCCCGTGAGATGGCCCGCCGCGAAGAAGCCTGGGACCGCCTGGAAAAAGCATACGCAGACGATCAGCGCGTCGAAGGCGCGATCTTCGGCCGCGTCAAGGGCGGCTTCACTGTCGACCTGGGCGGCGCTGTTGCCTTCCTGCCCGGCTCGCAAGTTGACGTCCGCCCCGTGCGCGATGCCGGCCCGCTGATGGGTCTGAAGCAGCCGTTCCAGATCCTGAAGATGGACCGCCGCCGCGGCAACATCGTGGTTTCGCGCCGTGCGATCCTCGAAGAGTCCCGCGCCGAGCAGCGCGCCGAAGTCATCGGCAACCTGTCCGAAGGCCAGGCCGTGGACGGTGTCGTCAAGAACATCACCGAATACGGTGCGTTTGTTGACCTGGGCGGCGTTGACGGCCTGCTGCACGTCACCGACATGGCATGGCGCCGTGTGAACCACCCCTCCGAGATCCTGTCGATCGGCGAAACCGTCAAGGTTCAGGTCATCAAGATCAACAAAGAGACCCACCGCATCTCCCTCGGCATGAAGCAGCTGCAGGAAGATCCGTGGGATCTGGTTGGCGCCAAGTACCCGCTGTCCTCCGTGCACAAGGGCCGCGTCACCAACATCACCGATTACGGTGCATTTGTTGAGCTGGAGCCGGGCGTCGAAGGTCTGGTCCACGTCTCCGAGATGTCCTGGACCAAGAAAAACGTCCACCCGGGCAAAATCGTCTCCACTTCCCAGGAAGTCGACGTCATGGTTCTGGAAATCGACGGTGCCAAGCGCCGCGTGTCCCTGGGCCTCAAGCAGACCATGCGCAACCCGTGGGAAGTGTTCTCCGAGAACAACCCCGAGGGCACTCAGGTCGAAGGCGAAGTCAAGAACATCACCGAATTCGGTCTGTTCATCGGCCTCGACGGCGACATCGACGGCATGGTTCACCTGTCCGACCTTTCCTGGGACGAGCGCGGCGAAGACGCGATCCAGAACTACCGCAAAGGCGACATGGTTTCGGCCGTTGTCTCCGAAGTGGATGTCGACAAAGAGCGTATCTCGCTGTCGATCAAAGCCCTGGGCGGTGACAAGTTCGCTGAAGCCGTGGGCGGCGTGAAGCGCGGCTCGATCGTGACCGTGGAAGTGACCGCGATCGAAGACGGCGGCATCGAAGTGGAATACGAAGGCATGAAGTCCTTCATCCGCCGCTCCGACCTGTCCCGCGACCGTGCCGACCAGCGTCCCGAGCGTTTCTCGGTGGGCGACAAGGTTGATGTGCGCGTCACCAACGTCGACTCCAAGACCCGCCGCCTGGGCCTGTCCATCAAGGCGCGCGAGATCGCGGAAGAGAAAGAAGCAGTGGAACAGTATGGCTCCTCGGACTCCGGCGCATCGCTGGGCGACATCCTGGGCGCCGCACTGAAGTCGGGCGACTAATCTCCCCGGCCTCACGGCTTAAAAAACGGAAAGCCCCGCAGATATCTGCGGGGCTTTTTGTTTGGCGAAAGAGCGTTAGTTCTCGGCAGCCACAGCGTCAGCTTGCGCTGCTGCTGTCTTCCTGGGGCAGAGCCGCTTCCTCCAGCCGCGCTTTGAGACGGCCAATAACTTGCTGCGCGGCTGCAATTTCCTCCGGCAGCAGGCCGCTGGCAAGCGCGTTTACCCAGGGGATCTGCTTTGCAATGGCGGCATCGTACAGGTCCTTTCCTTTGGGCGTCATGACGACCAGCTGCGCGCGTTTGTGCTGAGGGTTGGGCTGGAACTCCAGGACCCCTTCGCGCTTGAGCTCATTGACGATCCTTTGAATGCCCTGCCTGTGAACACCCATGGCACGGGCGTGCCAGGCGACAGTTTCCGCCTTTTCCGCATAGGCAATGGCGCCAAGTATCTGCCATCGCGCGCTGGTCAGCCCCAGCCCGGAAACCAGGCGGTCACCAGCAATCTGCAACCGGCCATTCAGCCGGAACACATCCAGGATCAGCTCCGTTACCGCTTCTCCCGCCTCGCTTCGTTGCACTTCAGGCATGACGCCCCCTGAATTTTTGACAATGTGTTGTCATTGTGGTTTGTGGTTCCTATATGACAACATGACACCAAGTTTAAGCGGCATACAAGGAGCACCCTGCGATGGTCAATTTCAAACCTCTGGACCCTGAGTTCCCTATTGATCATCAACTGGCGGTCGAGGCAGGGCCTGTTGTTCTGGTCAATCTTTTTACGGTTGATCCCGCTGAACAGGACGCATTGGTCGAAGCGTGGAGGAGTGATGCCCTGTGGATGAAGAAACAGCCGGGCTACATCAGCACCCAGCTCCACAAGGCCATCGGCGATGGCAGCATGTATCTGAACTATGCGGTCTGGGATTCCGTGGCTGACTTCCGTGCGGCGTTTTCCAATCCGGAGTTCCAGCAGCAGCTCAGCCACTATCCCTCCAGTGCCGTAACGGCTCCGCATCTGTTCGAAAAGATTGCCGTGCCGAACTGCTGCACGTCCTGACGGCCTGTTCTGCGGATCTACTAATTGGGAAGTAAAATGAAGACGAAGATTCACGCCATTGCAGGCGCCATCGGTTTTCTGATGATCCTGGTGTTCTGGACATCGACGGCCCTAAGTGAATTGTTTGCCGGCCACGAGACGGTCGCGGCGGTCAAAGCATCGATCCTGAAGGGTATGCTCGTCCTTATACCGGCCATGATCATAGTTGGCGGGTCCGGGATGGCGATGGGCCGGCGGCGCAAAGACGCGCCGGCGAGGGCCAAGAAGAAGCGCATGCCGGTTATTGCACTGAATGGTTTGCTGGTTCTCGTCCCTGCCGCCTGGTTTCTGGCCGGGAAAGCTGCTGCCGGCGAATTTGACGGCACGTTTTACGCGGTCCAAACGGTCGAGCTGATCGCCGGCGCCGGAAACCTGTTCATGATGGGCTTGAATTTCCGCGATGGTCTGAAGATGACCGGGCGGCTCCGGCGTTCCCGCTAAGGGCGCCGCGGCACGATCAGGCTGCCGCGGTGCCCAGGATGCCCCTAGTTCGGCCGCACCGCCACCAGCACGACGCCTAGTTCCTCTTCCAGTTCCTGCAGCTTCTTCAGCTTCTCGTCAGGCAGGGCGGCGGTGGTTGTCTCAACACCTGCCAGCGCCACCACCGGGCTGCCGATGTCTTTTTCGAGGCTCTTGATCGCGTCCAGTTTGTCAGCCTCAAGCGAGGCAAGCGGGTACAGCATGGTCGTCTCCTCATTGTTGATGGGTTTGACTATAGCCGATTCTTGGCGGTGCCGGCCTGAACGGCACAAAAAAGGCCCCGGCTATTGCCGGGGCCTGATGCGGTTCGTGATGGATCAGGCGTGCTGGGTGCTGTCCGCGTGGGTGACAACATCCGGCTCCAGGTCCCAGTTCTTGCCGTCCAGACCGTCGATCTGGTCGTCCTCGGACACCTTCAAGCCCACGGTGCGCTCCAGGAGGAAGGACAGGATCAACGCCGTGACCACCCCGGTTCCGATGCAGACGGCAGTACCCGCCAGCTGCATCACCAGCGAAATCTCGCCGTGCTGGAACGCATAGGCGCCTTCCTCGATGCCGAAGTAGCCGCCGCGCGGGGTGCCCGCCTTGAACAGGCCCAGCAGAACCATGCCGAGGGTGCCGCAGCCCAGGAACAGCGGGAACAGCTTGTGCTCGTCAATGCCGCGCTTCAGCGTGAACTCATAGACCGCATAGGCCGCGAAAGGCGCCACCAGGCCCACGATGAAGGCCTGCCAGGGCAGATAGACATCAAAGCCGGATGCGCCGGCGACATAGCCCGCCAGCGGGCCCAGCAGCGTATAGGCATATTTGCCGGTGGCATAGGCGATCAGCAGCCCGGTGATGGCGCCGCCGGCCCAGACCATGGCATAGTTGTTGATGGCGATGCCGACGCTGGTGTCGGCCATGGTGACGCTGACGGCCAGCGCTTCGGGATCAAAGAAGAACAGGCACGACAGGATCACCATCGGCAGGCCCGCAAAAATCAGCAGCAAGCCCGGCGCACACAGGCCGATGCTGGGAGCCAGATAGGCCGAGATCCGCGGATGCGGCGCCATCATGCCGGGGCGGGCGCCCAGCTTGGGGGTGAACACCAGCGCCATGCCTGCCGGGAACAGGTAGACAAAACCGACGCCGAAGAAGTCATGGAAACCCGCATTGGTCAGCGGCCCGACAGAGCCCCAGGTTGCCCAGCTGAGCGCCGAGGAGACCACCGCAGCGACGATGCAGGTGATGAAATAGGCCGAGGCCTTCATCCGCTCCGACACCGCGAAATGCAGCAGGATGTTGATGATGCCGGCAAACACCGCCAGGAAAAAGATGAAGATCTGGAACGTGTTCAGCCCCGGAAACGTTGCCGGGTCGGTGTGATGCGCCAGCGCATTGGTCATGGCGCCGCCCAGCCACCAGTCCTTGATCGAATCCATCATGGTCGCGCCTTCCATGATGTAATACTGCCCGGCCCACAGGCCGAAACCGATGACGTAATAGGTGGCAAAGCCGAGGAAGAACCCCAGCGTCTTTTCAATGGTCGAGTTGAACAGGTTCCTGCGCCGCGCGGTGCCCGCGTCGATCAGCAGCAGGCCGACAACGACCAGGATGGCCCCGACGATGCCCGATGCGTACAGAATGTTCTGCACCAGGGAGTTCAGGGTAACTTGCTGCACATGTATCGTGCTCATGTCCAATGGCATTTCCAGTTCTCTCCAAGTTGGTTTGGCTGCCTGCCGGTTGTTCGCCACCAGCTTCGGCAGTCCGGCGCCCGGTGCCGCCATGAGGCGGGCGCGCCGGTTCGTTTGGCACCAGATCCGGTCAGTTTGCTGACGCGCCTGGTTAGGAAAAGGATGGGCGATGCGGGGCGCTTTACAATGAAAAATTTTACTTTGCGGAAATATAGTTTCATATGCGGCACGCGGGGCGGGCTGATGCCGCATCCCGCGCTGCCTGACCGGCAAGGTGACGGAATCCGGGCAATGAAGAGAGCTGCCGGCAGCCCCCCCGAATCAATCGGACCCCGGCCTGCGCAGTTGACGCCGATGCCGCGCTGCGGCGGCGGTTTGCCGCCCGCGATTGGGGCCCGGCGGCCTGAAAAGGGGGTAAAGTGCCGCTGATTTGGCCGTCAAACCTGCGGCATTTTGTTCCCCCGCGCGCGAATTTTTCCTATACTCTCAGAATAATAGCCAAAACATACCGGCACCTGGGAGGAAAAAGAACATGATCCGCTCTGAGTTGATTCAGAAGATTGCAGACGAAAACCCGCACCTGTATCAGCGGGATGTGGAGAGGATCGTGAACACGGTGTTCGAGGAAGTGACCGATGCCATGGCCCGCGGCGACCGGGTCGAGCTGCGCGGCTTCGGGGCCTTTTCGGTCAAGAAGCGGGACGCGCGCACCGGCCGCAACCCGCGCACCGGCGAGACGGTCGAAGTCGAAGAGAAACATGTGCCGTTCTTCAAGACGGGTAAACTCTTGAGGGACCGCCTGAACGGGAAAGCCTGATGCGTTACATTCGCTACGCGGTTCTTGGGGCCCTGGCCATCGTGCTGGTGTCCGTCTGTCTGGCCAACAGCACGGTGGTTGAGCTGAAACTGATGCCCGCTGCGCTGGCGGAGCTGTTCGGCTTTAACTACAGCATTTCGCTGCCGCTGTTCGTGGTGGTGCTGGGCGGGGTCGGCGCCGGGCTGGTGATCGGCTTCCTGTGGGAATGGATCCGCGAGCACAAGCACCGCAGCGAGGCCGCGCAGAAGGCCCGCGAGGCGCGCAAGCTGAACCGCGAAGTGACCCGGCTCAAGAAGCAGAAGAACCAAGGCAAGGACGAGGTCCTGGCGCTTCTCGAAGACGCAAACTGAGCCAGCCATGAGCAATATCCGGGTCAAGATCTGCGGGCTCAGCGTCCCGCAGGATGTGGCTGCCGTTGCCGCTGCCGGTGCGGCCTATGCGGGTTTCGTGTTCTTCCCGAAATCGCCGCGCAATGTTTCCATCGCCCAGGCCGCCGCGCTGGCGATCGAGGCGCCTATTGGTCTGTGCAAGGTTGCACTGACGGTGAATGCCTCTGATGATGAACTGGATGCCATCACCGGTGCGGTGCCGCTCGACATGCTGCAGCTCCATGGGCGTGAAACCCCGGAACGGGTGGCAGAGGTGCGCGCCCGCTACGGGCTGCCGGTTATGAAGGCGGTGGGCATTGCGGATGCCGCCGACATTCCCCAGATCGCGCTTTATGAACAAGTGGCCGACCAGCTGTTGATCGACGCCAAGCCGCCCAAGGAGGCCGAGCTGCCCGGCGGCAACGGCCTCGCCTTTGACTGGCGGCTGCTAGCGGGGCGGAAATACTGGCAGAAACCTTGGATGCTGGCCGGCGGGCTGACACCTGAAAACGTGGCGGAGGCCATCCGCATGACCGGAGCCCGGCAAGTTGATGTCTCCTCGGGTGTCGAAAGCGCGCCGGGCGAAAAGGATGCAGGTCTGATCGAGGCATTTACAAAGGCGGCCCACGCCGCCCGCGGCTGACGGCCTCCCCGCCGCGGGTTTCAGGATATGCCGCAATGAGAGGGATTTGAGTATTTGGAGAAAGATGAAAACACTGGGCCTGCGCCTTCATCTTTTCATAAATACTCACAGCGCAACCGCAGCGCCCAGGGTGTTGCGCCCCCGGCGTACGCTGGTCACACGCGATCTTAAGTCCCATATGCCACGATCTTTCCTGATCGCGGTCACCGCCGGGCCTGACACCCCCGGCACTTTGGAACAGGGCCCTTTGGCAGGGGCACGCACAGACGACGTTTCGCGTGCGGGAGGAAACTCCCGTCCCGCCTCCGCCCCTTGGCGGCGCCGCCAAACTTAAACTTCCGGCCTTTTGACAGGCAGATCACAGCAGAAACCAGCAGCACACCGGCAGGGCAGGCGCCTTGGCCGGATGCAGCCGCTTGCGCAATCTCCCTTTACCAAGGCGCTGGCGCGCTATAGTCATGGCGGGCGCTGCGAAAGTGAGGGAAGAACCATGGCCGACGATCTTTTCAACAGCTTCATGAACGGTCCGGATGAACAGGGCCGTTTTGGCATCTTTGGCGGGCGTTTCGTCTCCGAAACCCTGATGCCGCTGATCCTGAGCCTTGAGGAAGAATACAACAAAGCCAAGGACGACCCCTCCTTCTGGGCCGAGATGGAAGACCTGTGGAAACACTACGTTGGCCGTCCAAGCCCGCTGTACTTCGCCGAACGCCTGACCGCGGAACTGGGCGGTGCCAAGATCTACATGAAGCGCGACGAGCTCAATCACACCGGCGCGCATAAGGTGAACAACGTGCTGGGCCAGATCCTGCTGGCACGCCGCATGGGCAAGACCCGCATCATCGCTGAAACCGGCGCCGGGCAGCACGGAGTGGCGACTGCCACCGTCTGCGCCAAGTTCGGGCTCAAGTGCATCGTCTACATGGGCGCGCACGACGTGAAGCGGCAGGCGCCCAACGTGTTCCGCATGCGCCTGCTGGGTGCTGAGGTGATCCCGGTGACGTCGGGCCGCGGCACCCTGAAGGATGCAATGAACGACGCGCTGCGCGACTGGGTAACCAACGTGCGCGACACATTCTATTGCATCGGCACCGCAGCCGGCCCGCACCCCTATCCGGCGATGGTGCGCGACTTCCAGTCGGTTATCGGCAAGGAAGTCCGCTGGCAGCTGGCTGAGCAGGAAGGCGAAGGCCGCCTGCCGGACACCGTGATTGCCGCGATCGGCGGCGGCTCCAACGCCATTGGTCTGTTCTACCCGTTCCTTGATGATGCTTCCGTCAATATCATTGGCGTCGAGGCAGGCGGCAAAGGCGTTGATGACCGGATGCAGCACTGCGCGTCCCTCACTGGCGGGCGCCCCGGCGTGCTGCATGGCAACCGCACCTACCTGCTGCAGGATGAGGATGGCCAGATCCAGGAGGGCTTCTCGATCTCCGCGGGCCTCGACTACCCGGGCATCGGGCCGGAGCATTCCTGGCTGCACGACACGGGCCGCGCCCAGTATGTCTCGATCACCGACAAGGAAGCGCTGGAGGCGTTCCAGGTCAGCTGCCGTACCGAGGGCATCATTCCGGCGCTGGAGCCCAGCCACGCGCTGGCCCATGTGATGAAGATCGCGCCGGACCTGCCGAAGGACCACATCATCGTGATGAACATGTGCGGCCGCGGCGACAAGGACGTGTTCACCGTCGCCAAGCACCTGGGCTTTGACATGTCCGACACCGAAGAAGGGCGCACCTTCGAGGAGTGAGGCCGGACAGCACGGTAGAATATTAGGCGCCCCGCGGGGCGCCTTTTTCTTGCCGCCCTTTGGCGCGCTGTTCAGGCCGGATCGGCGGCGTAGCTTTGCAGCACGCTCAGCGGCACAATGTCGAGCGCGCGCACATGAGTGGCCTCCAGGATGACCTTGGGCGCGCAGCCCTCATCGGCGGCCTGCAGGAAGCGCGCGGCGCAGAGGCACCAGCGGTCGCCGGGCTGCAGGCCCGTAAAGCTGAACTCGGGCCGCGGCGTCGACAGGTCGTTGCCGACATATTTGGAAAACGCCAGAAACTCTGCCGTGGTGACCACGCAGACAGTGTGGCTGCCCTGATCTTCGGCGCAGGTGTTGCAATGGCCGTCGCGGAAGAACCCGGTTACCGGTCCATTGGAGCAGAGCGCAAGCGGGCCGCCCAATACGTTGATGCTGTCGTCTTTGTCCATGGGGTGCCCCGTCCCGGATATGGTTCAGTGTAATGATAGGGCAAATCCACCGCCCGTCCCGGTATTTCCCGTGCCAGAGCAGGTCTGTCAAACGCAAGCCGCCCGTCAGGGGGGGCTGACGGGCGGCTGAATAGCTTACCTGAACGCCGGATCAGGTGTTGAACAGGAAGTGCAGCACGTCGCCGTCCTTGACGACATAGCTTTTGCCTTCGGCCCGCATCTTACCGGCTTCCTTGGCGCCCTGTTCACCATTGCAGGCGATGAAATCGTCATAGGCGATGGTTTCGGCCCGGATGAAGCCCTTCTCGAAATCGCCGTGGATGACGCCTGCCGCCTGCGGCGCTGCGGTGCCGGTGCGGATAGTCCAGGCGCGTGCTTCCTTGGGGCCGACGGTAAAGTAGGTTTCCAGGTGCAGAAGTTCGTAGCCCGCGCGGATCAGACGGTCGAGGCCGGCTTCTTCCAGACCCATTTCCTCCAGGAACATTTGGGCTTCTTCTGCTTCCAGCTGGCTGATCTCTTCCTCGATCTGGGCGGAGATGATCACATGGCTGTTGCCCTGCGCCGCGGCCATTTCGGCGACCTTGGCGGAATGTTCGTTGCCTTCGACCGATTCCGACTCGCCGACGTTGCACACGTACAGGACCGGCTTGGTGGTCAGCAGCTGCAGCATCTTCCAGGCCTTGGCGTCCTCGGCGTCGACCTCGACCAGGCGGGCAGGCTTGCCGTCTTCCAGCATCGCCTGCGCGGCGGCCAGCAGGCGGTCCTGCTGCTGGGCCTCCTTGTCGTTGCCCTTCAGCTTGCGCACCAGGTTGGCGCGGCGTTTTTCGATGCTTTCGAGATCCGCCAGCATCAGCTCGGTCTCGATCACCTCGGCATCGGTCACCGGGTCGACGCGGCCGTCCACATGGGTCACGTCGCCGTCTTCAAAGCAGCGCAGCACATGGGCGATGGCGTCGGTTTCGCGGATGTTGGCCAGGAACTGGTTGCCCAGGCCTTCACCCTTGGAGGCGCCTTTGACAAGGCCCGCGATGTCGACAAAGGTCATCCGGGTCGGGATGATCTGCTTGGAGCCGGCAATCGCCGCCAGCTTGTCCAGCCGCGCGTCCGGCACGCCGACCTCACCCACATTGGGTTCGATGGTGCAAAACGGAAAGTTGGCCGCCTGTGCAGAGGCGGTCTTGGTCAGCGCGTTGAACAGTGTCGATTTACCCACGTTGGGCAGGCCGACGATTCCCATTTTAAAGCCCATTCCGGCCTCCTGATACCACTTGGGAGCTGCTTCTAGGCAGCATTGGGGTCCCGTGCAAGCCAAGTCTGGCTGGCAGAACTGCCACAGTTGCGATCTGTGTTCCGCTTCACAGACAGTATGCACACTGATTTTTCATAACGCCCTTGGCAAAGATTTAGAGAGTTTTAGAACAAGGTTGAAAAAGGCTTGGCCAAAAGCCGTAATTTTTCCGAGGGGCTGGAAATGAAAAAGACAACGTTGCTGGCGGCCGCGGTTTCAGCGGCCATGGCACTGCCCGCTGCGGCGCAGGAAGTCGCGCTGGGGCTGGGGTATTCCGATTACCACCGCGAGACTGCGGACGACGGGGCGGTATTTACGCTGGATTACCTGCATGCGCCGTTCCATGAGCGCGGCCGTCTGTCGGCGCGGTTCGGTGCCGCGCTGGAGGTGCAGGATGCGGGCGACATTTTTGCAGGTGTCGGCATCAGCGGCGTGATTGATCTGAACAACGACTGGTTCATCGAAACCAGCGTGATGCCTGGCGCCTATCACGAAAGCTCTCCGGAGAACGATCTCGGCTCCGCTTTCGAGATCCGCAGCCTGCTGGCGGTGGGCAAGCGGTTCCAGAACGGCAAGGCGGTGTCGCTGGCGATCAGCCACAAGTCCAACGCCTCCACCGCGGATGAGAACCCGGGCGTGAACTCGCTGACGCTGCGCTGGCACATTCCGCTCGGCGGCTGAGCCGGGCTGCAAAACTGCGCGGGATTGATTTCCCGCGCAACATTCGGCACACCGGGGCGGACAGTTTTCAAAAGGCCCGCCCATGACCCGTATTGATGCCAAATTCGCCGAACTGAATGCCGCCGGCAAGAAAGCCTTTGTCACCTATGTGATGGCGGGCGACCCCGACTACGAGACCTCTTTGGAGGTGGTGAAGGGGTTGCCGGACGCAGGCGTGGACATCATCGAGCTGGGCCTGCCGTTCACCGATCCGATGGCTGACGGCCCGACCATCCAGCTGGCCGGTCAGCGCGCGCTGGACGGCGGCATGACCCTGGAAAAGACGCTGCAGCTGGCTGCCGATTTCCGCAAGGGCGACGACACCACTCCGATCGTGCTGATGGGCTATTACAACCCGATCTACAGCCGCGGCGTGGACACCTTCCTGGAAGACGCCAAGGCCGCGGGCATCGACGGGCTGATCGTGGTCGACCTGCCACCGGAAGAGGATGACGAGCTGTGCATCCCGGCGCAGAAG
This sequence comes from Leisingera sp. ANG1, assembly GCF_000203975.2. Classification (GTDB taxonomy): domain Bacteria; phylum Pseudomonadota; class Alphaproteobacteria; order Rhodobacterales; family Rhodobacteraceae; genus Leisingera. The sequence continues at coordinate 128,687 of NZ_AFCF02000006.1, forward strand.
GCGGGGCTGAACTTCATTCGCCTGGCGACCCCAACCACCGACGACGCGCGCCTGCCCAAGGTGCTGCAGAACACCTCCGGCTTTGTCTATTACGTCTCGATCACCGGCATCACCGGCGCCGCTGAGGCTGAGGCCGGCGATGTTGGCCCTGAGGTTGCCCGCATCAAGGCGGCCACCGATCTGCCGGTCATCGTGGGTTTTGGCATCAACACGCCGGAGAAGGCGCAGAACATCGCGTCTATTTCGGACGGTGCGGTTGTGGGCAGTGCCATCGTCAGCCAGATCGGCGCGGGCAAATCCCCGGCAGAGGTGCTGGCATTTGTGAAGTCACTGGCGGATGGCGCCCACAAGGGCTGACACACGGACACCAACAGGTTTGGAAAACCGCGCCTTGGGGCGCGGTTTTTTGCGTTTCAGGGGTGCGGCAAACCGGGCGTTGCTTTTGCTGGCTTGAATTGGTAAAGAAATTTTACCAAATGAGATCGGGAGAGAATCCAGTGCCGGTGATCACCAATATCAACGACCTGAAGCGCATCTATGAACGCCGTGTGCCGCGGATGTTCTATGACTACGCCGAAAGCGGCAGCTGGACGGAACAGACCTTCCGCGAGAACACGTCGGACTTCGAACAGATCCGCCTGCGCCAGCGTGTGGCGGTGGACATGACCGGGCGCACGACCGCGGCCCAAATGATCGGCCAGGACGTGGCGATGCCGGTGGCGCTGGCACCGGTGGGGCTGACGGGGATGCAGCACGCCGACGGCGAGATCAAGGCAGCCCGCGCGGCGGAGGAATTCGGCGTGCCGTTCACCCTGTCGACCATGTCGATCAACTCGATCGAGGAGGTGGCGGAAGCAACCTCCAAACCCTTCTGGTTCCAGCTTTATACGATGAAGGACGAGGACTATATCCGCCACCTGATTCAGCGCGCCAAGGATGCCAAGTGCTCCGCCCTGGTGATCACACTGGATCTGCAGATCCTGGGCCAGCGCCACAAGGATCTGAAGAACGGGTTGTCCGCGCCGCCCAAGCTGACTCCCGCCACCATTGCCAACCTGATGACCAAATGGACCTGGGGCCTGCAGATGCTGGGCGCCAAGCGGCGCAATTTCGGCAATATCGTGGGCCATGTGCAGGGGGTCTCCGACACCTCGCAGCTGGGCGCCTGGACGGCGGAGCAGTTCGACCCGGCGCTGGACTGGGGCAAGGTCGAAAAGCTGATGGAGATGTGGGGCGGCAAGGTGATCCTGAAGGGGATCCTGGACGCCGAGGACGCCAGGATGGCCGCCAAACTGGGCGCTGATGCCATCGTGGTGTCGAACCACGGCGGACGGCAGCTGGACGGGGCGCTGAGTTCGATCCGGATGCTGCCGGAAATCATGGATGCGGTGGGCAGCGATGTTGAGGTGCATCTGGACAGCGGCATCCGCTCCGGCCAGGACGTGCTGAAAGCGCTGGCGCTGGGGGCCAAGGGCACCATGATCGGGCGCGCCTTTGTCTATGGCCTGGGTGCGATGGGGCAGAAGGGCGTCACCGCGGCGCTGGAGGTGATTCGCAAGGAGCTGGACACCACCATGGCGCTCTGCGGCGAACGCTCTGTCGAGGGGCTGGGGCGCCACAATCTGCTGATCCCGGAGGATTTCGGCGGCCGCTGGCAGGAATAGTGCACTGAGGCGGCCGGGCAGGGGCCTTTGCCCCTTCCCATGCTGCACATTCCGGTCTATAGGCACGGCTTCACGCGGGGTGACAGCCTTGGAGGCACCCCGGTTAGACATATGGAGAATTAAGATGGCAAAAGAGATTCCTGATCTCGTAGCCCAGGAACGTGCGGGGACGGGCAAGGGCGCCGCTCGCGCTGCGCGCCGCGCAGGCATGGTTCCGGGTGTGGTTTATGGCGGCGACGTGGATCCGGTTGCGATCCAGATCCCGTTCAACGAACTGCTGAAAAAGCTGAAAGCCGGCCAGTTCAAGTCCACCCTGTGGAACCTGAAAGTGGAAGGCCACGACGACGTGCGCGTGATCTGCCGCGACGTTCAGCGCGATGTGGTGAAGGACCTGCCGACCCACCTCGACCTGATGCGCCTGCGCCGCACCTCGAAGATCAACCTGTTCATCCCGGTTGAGTTCATCAACGAAGACCAGGCCCCCGGCATCAAGAAGGGCGGCATGCTGAACGTGACCCGCCCCGAGGTTGAGCTGGTTGTGACCGCCGGCGATATCCCCGAGAAGCTGGTTGTCGACATGGCTGGCCTGAACATCGGTGACGTTGTCACCATCTCGTCGATCGAGCTGCCGTCCGGCGCCAAGCCGACCATCGACCGTGACTTCGTGATTGCCAACATCGCGTCGCCCGGCGGCCTGTCCTCTTCCGATGACGAAGAAGGTGAAGGCGAAGAAGGCGAAGCAGTGGAAGCAGCTGCAGAAGAATAAAACCGGCGCCCATCGGGCAACGGTTTCACGGGCTCCCATCCGGGGGCCCGTTTTCTTTTGTGCGGCAGGCCGTTTGCCGGTGATTGACTTTTGCCCGCACCGCTGTCCCATTTCCGCCTGAGGATTGGGAGGAACGGGCATGGCGGATTACGATATTGCCATTGCAGGCGCTGGGGCCGTGGGGGTGAGCTGCGCGCTGTGGGCACAGATGCGCGGCCACAAGGTGCTGCTGATCGACCCGGAGGATCCGGGATCGGGCACCAGTTACGGCAATGCCTGCACGCTGGCGACCTATGCCTGCCTGCCGGTCAATGACCCCTCGGTGCTGACCTCGCTGCCCGGCCTGATGTTTTCCAAGGACAGCCCGCTGTCGCTGTCCTACGCCCATGCGCTGCGCAATCCGGGCTGGATGCTGTCCTTCCTTGCCAATTGCCGCCCGGCCCCGTCGCAGCGGATCGCGGGTCATCTGGCTGATTTGCTGTCGCACGCGGATGCCGGGATCAATCCGCTGATCGAGGCCGCAGGTGCGCAGGATCTGGTGGTGGAGCGCGGCCAGCTGTCTGTGTGGTCGACGGAGAAAGCCGCCAAGGCCGCAACGGCTGGTCTGGAGCGCCGCCGCGCCTTGGGGGTTCTGTGGCGGGAGGTGGACCCCGAAGAAGCGCTGGAGATGGAGCCGGGGCTGCAGCTGCCGGTCAGGCGTGCGGTGCACTTCCACGCGGCCCGCAGCCTGCGTGATCCGCTGGAATTCATCACCCGGATGCACCGGGCCTATACCGAATTGGGCGGCACCACCCTGCGCGCGGAGGCAGAGGCGGTCAGGGCTTCGGATACGGGTGTGGAAGTGCAGGCCGGCGGCCAGAGTCTCACCGCGGGCCATGCAGTGATAGCCAGCGGCGCGTTTTCCAAGCGGATCGCGGGGGCAGGGGCGGAGCGTCTGCCCCTGGGCACCGAGCGCGGCTACCACGTGATGTATGAAGGTGAGGCGCATAGGGTGACGCGGCCCGTGGGCTGGGGCGAGGCCGGGTTTTACGCTGTTCCCCATGCAAAAGGCCTTCGGCTGACCGGAGCGGTGGAGATCGCGGCGCTGGATGCGCCCATGAACATGCGCCGTCTGGCCTATATTGCCCGCAAGGGCGCGGAGATGCTGGGGCAGCTGCCCGCACCCAGCAGCGAGTGGCTGGGCTACCGCCCGACGATGCCGGATTCGCTGCCGGTCATTGGCCGCAGCCCGCAATCGGACCGGGTGCTTTACGCCTTTGGCCACCAGCATATCGGGCTGACCCTGGGCGGCATTACAGGGCGGTTGATCACCGATCTGGCGGAAGGCCGCCAGCCGAATGTCGATCTGGCGCCTTTTGCAGCGGACCGCAGCTTTGCCTGACGCCGCGCGGCTCTGGATTCCGCAGCCCAAATAGGGCATCACTCGGTTTCCTTGAAACGCAGATCGGGCAGACCCCATGAAACTCTTTGTCGGCCTTGGCAATCCCGGCCCGAAATATGAGCGCAACCGCCATAACATCGGCTTCATGGCGCTGGACCGGATTGCCGGTGATCACGGGTTTTCCCCCTGGAAGTCAAAATTCCAGGCGCTGATCTGCGAGGGCAATCTGGGCGGCGAGAAGGTGCTGCTTTTGAAGCCGCAGACCTTCATGAACCTGTCCGGCCAGTCGGTGGGGGAAGCGATGCGGTTCTACAAGCTGACTCCGGCTGATGTGGTGGTGCTGCATGACGAGCTGGACCTGGCGCCGGGCAAGGCACGCATGAAGCAGGGTGGCGGCCATGCCGGCCACAACGGGCTGCGCTCGATCCATTCGCACATCGGCGCGGACTACCCGCGGGTGCGGCTGGGGATCGGCCATCCGGGCCACAAGGATGCGGTGGCGGGGTATGTGCTGCGCGACTTCCCCAAGGCGGACGAGGGCTGGCTGGACGATCTGATGCGCGGTATTTCCGACGGCGCGGCTGAACTGGCGCGCGGCGATGGCGGCAAGTTCATGAACGCGGTTGCGCTGCGCGTTGCACCGCCGCGCAGCTCCACCACCAAGCCCAAGGCGGAGGCGAAACTGCCCGCCAAGGAGGAGGTGGCGCCGGATACACGCTCGCCGCTGGAGAAACTGATGGACAAGTTCAAGTAAGCTCAGGCTGAAGACAGAAAGAGACAGGCAGATGGTGAAACTGATTATCGACACCGATCCGGGCATCGACGATGCCATGGCGATCTTCTATGCCGCCGCGGCCCCGGACATCGACCTGTTGGGCCTGACCACGATCTTCGGCAATGTGACCACCGCAACGGCCACCCGTAACGCGCTGCGCCTGCTGGAAGCGGCGGATCTGGACGTGCCGGTGGCGGCTGGTGCCACCACTCCCCTGGTGCTGCCGCCGTTCAAACCCTCGGCCTATGTGCATGGTGACGAAGGTTTTGGCGACATCCCGGCGGCTGAGCCCAAGGGCAAACCGCTGCAGGAGGACGCTGCGGACTTCCTTTGCCGCATGGCACGCGAGCACAAGGGCGAGCTGGTGGTTTGCCCGATCGGCCCGCTGACCAATATCGCCCTGGCGATGCAGCGTGATGCAGAGTTCATTGCAAACGTGAAGGCCATCGTGGTGATGGGCGGCTCTTTGGAGGAGGGTGGTAACATCACGCCCCATGCTGAGGCCAATATCTATCACGACCCGCACGCAGCGGATGTGGTCTGCCAGGGCGGTTCCAAGGTGGTGTTTGTGGGGCTGGACGTTACCCACCGCATCCTGTGCCGGCCGGAGGATTTCGAGGCCATCGCCGCTAAATCGCCGGAGCTGGGCGGCATGCTGCAGGAGATGTCGCATTTCTATATCAAGTTCTACCGGGAGGTTGCGGGCCTCAACGGCTGCTCGCTGCATGACCCGGCGGCAGTGATTGCCTGCACCAACCCGGATCTGTTCGGGATGCGCGATGTGGCGCTTGAGGTGTCCTGCGAGGGCGAGACTTCCGGCGCCACGGTCGCTGCGCCAGACAGCACCCGCGACCCGGTTAAGGTCTGCATGACGGTTGAATCGGACGCGGTGAAAGCCTTGTTTCTCAAGCGCTTGGCCCTGCTGCCATAAGGGGGGTGGCCGGGCGGCCCGGTTGTTTTCCGGGCAGCCGCACCCGGTTAGCTGACCGCGCTGAGCATTAGCCGTCTGCGTTCGCTGCCGGGGCAAGATCTCGCGCAGCCGGTCTGCATCGCCGCGCCCTGCATCCCTTCGCTTTTCATTCGCCGAAACGCATTGTCAGGTGCTGTGCGGCTTGCCCGCCTTGCGTGCCCGGGAATGGGTACCGCGGCAGGCTTCCATGGCGGTCGCGCTGGATGGCAGCTGAGCAAAGATCTCCAGAGCCTGAACCCGCTGGATCATGCGCAACGGTGATAAACCTGCCATGCTTGCTCTGCTCTGCGGACCGTTGCTGACTCGCCTTGGCAGGCCGTTGCGCCAGCGGCGCGGTCACATCATCAGTGTCGAGGCGATGGCCTTTCGCTGCAGTTGCGTCACGTTTTTTTCAGCTTTGACGAGTATTATTTCAGAATCCGATTGTGATATCGGAGTGCTATGGCATTCTTCATGTGCGGTAGTTTGGATTTGCTGGCAGACATCTTTGATTTTTGCTTGCGCCAGCTGATTTTAGCTTTTCTAAGATACATGTTCAGATTGTGAGGCGAAGGTTTGGTTGATAGGTTGTCGGTGCTGGCAGCATGCCGGCAGATTCAGGCAGAGCACCCGCACCTGCGGGAAAAGTACTCTCGTGCCAGAAAAGTCGTCCGGGCCTTCAAGTCGCCCGCATTTTATGAAGTCACCACCAAGTGCAATCTGAAGTGTGAAGGCTGCTACTATTTCGAAGGCGGGAAGACTGCGTCGATCCCTGCCAGAGATCGTATTGACGACTGGAAGAAGTTCTTCGCCGATGAAGCAGCACGCGGTGTCAGCATGGCCTATTTTGTCGGGGCAGAGCCTGCTATGGCGCCGGACCGGCTCATGGCAGCGGCTGAGCACTTCCCTTATGGAAACATCGGAACCAACGGCACGATCAGGATAGACCCAAGTGTGCAATACCGCATTGGTGTTTCGGTTTGGGCTGGCGACGACGAATCCGACAAGCAGCTGCGTGGGGGGAGTGTTTTTCGGAAAGCCCTCAGGAATTATGCGGGCGACCCGCGTGCTATCATACTGCTCACTGTGTCCAGCTGGACAGTAGATCAGATCCCGCGTGTCGCTGAACTGTGCAAGGATCACGGACTCCCGTTGACATTCAATATTTTTTCTCCAACCCATGAATTCAACCGAAAGCTGTCTATCTCAGCGCCGAACGACAGTGATTTTTTCCGGGTCAGCTCGCCGCTTTCATCTCCGAAACTGGATGATGCTGCGCTGGAGCGGCTTCGGCGCGCAATGAATCAGGCGATTGAAGATTTCCCGGAGACTGTAATCTACTCAAAATCGTATAATGACTATATTTGCCAGCCGGGTGCGCGTTACGAACTTGATCCGGAAACGGGCATTGCAATGGACTGCCAATCCCGCATTCGCGAACCCATGCGGTATTTTGATGTCTCCCTCAGACCCAACCCTGTGAAGTGCGGCACGCCGGATGTCGATTGCAGAACCTGCCGCATGTACTCTGGAGGCTGGTCCTCCCAGTTCATCCCGAAGCCCAGGGATACAGCCAGCCCGGAAGCCTTTGAAGGCTGGCTGGATTCGCTTGAAACGCTTGGCCGGATTTTCCTCTATTCTCCGGCTGACGCAGGCGCCGCAAAGGCAGTCGCATGAGCTTGCAGGTTCCGGCACTGTCCTTGCCGCCGTTGGCCGAAATCCGCTGGACCTCTGCTGCGGACGCCATTCGTTTTCGCCCGCACACCCGGCCCAGGGAATTGTTGTCGCAGGGGGTTGTTCCAGTGCCGGCCGGCAGGCGGAACATTTTTCTCATTTCGGATCCCGGCACTGCAGATCGCATTCTAAGGCGGGACAGCAAGCAGTTTCCCAAAGCAACCCCGCAGTACAGGGTCGGGTATAAGGCGTTCGGCCCGGGTATCAGCGGGACGATTGGAGAGACGAACCTGCGCCAGCGAAAGGCACTCGCCCCTCTTTTCGAAGGTGCGAATCTGCGCAGGGCCGCGGAAGCGGCGCGGCTTGCGGCGGCTGATGCTGCGCACCGCTGGACAGGCACGCGTGTCGTTGATCTGCACAAGGAATCCAGCCGGCTGGCCCTGGATGTGGCCTGGAGTATCTTTCTCGGCAATGGCGAGTATGAGGGGGCAGCGCCAAGTGTGCGCGAAGCCATTGAAAAGATTGCACGGCTTCCGAAACAGGATTTCGTGGAGGCGGCATCCGTTGTCCGGGAGCTGGTAGATACCTACGTTGATACGGGCCGCTATCTGTCCGTTGATGATGAAAACCCAATGTCTAAGATCGCCTGCGCTGCAGGCTACAGCGGCTCTCCCGGGTTAAGCCAGCCGGAGGTACGGGCGAATGCGGCGGTGCTGGCAGCGTCGGGGCATGTGACAACTGGCCTGACCCTTGGCTGGGGCCTGTGGGTGCTGGGGCAAATGCCCGCATATCAGGCAGAGCTGCGGGACAAGCTGGAACGCGAGGGAAGTATCCGGCCCGAACTGATCGCATTGTTCAGCGAAGCGATGCGGCTCTGGACGCCAGCAGCCGAAACCATGCGGGAGAACCTGGTTCCGGTTTCGGTGGAAGGGACAACGATCCCGCCCAAGTCCCTCATTCTGGTCTCCTATTACGCCATGCACCGGCGCTCCGGTCTTTGGGCCGAGCCGAACAAGTTCGACATAACGCGTTTCAGCCGGGCGAACCTGGCAAATATTCCCAAAGGGGCCTTTCAGCCGTTTTCAGGGGGAGAATACCGGTGCCCTGGCATGTCGCTGGCATGGCAGGAGCTGATTGCAGCAAGTGAAACCTTGCTGAGGCGATGCACGATCGAAGTTGAACCTGCGTCAGCTGCGGAAGTCGGGCTGGAAGCCGGAACCTGCATTTATCCCGACCGCCCGCTGCAGGCAAAAATTTCAGGAGTAAAATGAAACACGCTTTGGCCGACGGGCACTACCTTTCTATTTACTCCGCAATCGACCCTGTTTCGGCGGCTCATGACATTTACTTGCGGCACGACCAGAGCATGGCGCTGTGGAAAAAGAGCGGGCGGACGGTCGAGCTGATCCGCTACTGGGAATTTGAACGGATTTCCGGCATCAAGCACCACAGCCTCTCCTTCGCCAGCAGGCGGGACGCAATCGCATTCATTGATGCGCAACTGGCCGACCTGGGGATGAGCAGCGCAGATCTTATCGAGATTTGGGGCACTCCGGGTTTGGAACAAATAGGTGGCCTGCGTATCAGCCCTGAAGCGCAGAGCTACCCCTACCACAGCATCGCGCATCTTTTTTCCGGTATGCTGAGCGACACAAGCGTTTTCCAGAGCCAAAAGGTGCTTGCCATGGCAGTGGATGGAGCACCGGATCTGCTGTTTGAACGCGAAGCCCGCCGGAAACCCTACTACGCTGCGGCCTTCTGTGACCTGGGGCAGCCAGAGTTCTTTCCGGTTTCTTCGCCGGCAGTGCTGTGGGCCTTTTTGAAAAGCCACTACCGCATGGCTGAAGGCTCCCTGATGGCCCTGGCCAATGCCGCGACAGCACGGGCGAAAATAGAGGCCGGGCAGCTCATCGAGATACGCGACGCCGCTGAAACGGCCGCCGCCGGGCGTTGGCTCAAGGAATTGGCAGGCAGAATAGATGCTCTTGAGCCTAAGGATGAAGGAACGGGCTTCACTTGCCTTGATCCGCGCTTTTCCTTTGAGGAGAACAGGATCAGCATGGCAGCAAAGCTGGTCCAGGAAGTTTCGAACCTGATGATGCACCGGAACGTGGCCCGGGCTGTCGACCGCTTCCAGATTGACCCCAGGGAAACGGTGTTGTCGGTTTCGGGCGGATTTGCTCTGAACTGCCCTGCAACCGCCTACCTGACCCAAAGTTTCGGGTTTCGCGGTGTCCTGCAATCGCCGCCGGTCAACGATTCCGGCTTGTCGCTGGGGATCGGGCTGCACCAGTTCTTCGAGAATGATCCTGGCTTCACCTTCTCCTTTGGGCATGCCTTTTACGGGCGCGGGCCTGTCCCGGCCGCCGGCTGCGGAGCCAAGGCTCAATTTTCTCCGTTCATCAAATCCAGCCGGCCGGCCGGCCCTGAAAGATTTGTGGATGATATACTGCAGGGCCCGGTTGTCCGGATAAGCGGCCCGGCGGAAATCGGTCCGAGGGCTCTTGGCAACCGCAGCCTGCTGGCAGACCCGCGGTCGGAAAAGACGCTTGGTGTCCTGAACCGCATCAAACAGCGACAGTGGTGGCGCCCTGTTGCGCCGATTGTGCTGGAAGAGGACGCCGGCGACTTTTTCGAGAATGCGGCCTGCTCGCCATACATGCTGCGGACCTTCCAGATCCGCGCCGGTAAGGCGCATCTCGTGCCGGCCATCCGGCATCTGGACGCAAGCGCTCGCGTGCAGACGGTCTCACGGAAGCAGAATGCCGAGCTGCATGCTTTTCTGACGGCTTTCAAAGAGCGAACCGGCATTCCGATGCTTTGCAATACCTCTTTGAATGACAAGGACGAACCGATCATCGACAGCCTTGCTGAAGCGATGAACTTTGCCCTGCGCAAAGGTCTGCCGGTTATCTATTCCGATGGCTGCCGTATCCGGCTGCAGGACCACTCAAATTATTCTGCGACCGGACCGCTGCCGCGCGCCGGTGCCGGTGCGCTCGTGCGTTCGAAGGCGGAAAAGACAACCTCAGGAAAGCTGTTGAACCCCTTTGGAATATCCAGGAAAGACCTGATCGTGCTCTCTTCAGTCGGTCTGATTGACGGGGTGGACCTGCAAGACCAGCAACGCGTTGAACGCCTCAGGCGGCGAGCTTTCCTGCTCGGGAAAAGACTGGACAGAACACTGGCGCTCGATTTCACGTCGGACTGGCATTCAGACCAGAGAGCCAGTGCAGACCGGGCAGCCGGTTTTGGCCCCGGCCCGGTTTGACAGAGGGCCGCGGCATGAATGAGCAGCACGCACGCAGTTTGATGCAATCCGGGAACTACCAGGGCGCCCTGTCGCTTTACGAGAGTTGGGCGGAGAAAACCGGAACGCCGGGAAGAGCCTATCTGGGAAAAGCGCGCGCGCTTGAGCAGCTCGGTCGGATTGAGGAAGCGCTTGATGCTGCCGAGGCGGCGGGCAAACTGCTTCCAAGGAACCTGGATGGGTGGTGGATAAGGGCACGCTGCCACAACAAGCTGGGGCAATCCGGGCAAAGCGAAGCATGCTGCCGTCAGGTGCTTGCGTTGAATCCGGTTCACGCGGGGGCGGCTGCAGCGCTGGCTCGCCACTATGTGAAAGGGGATGCTGCCGAGCGCGCGATGGCAGTTGTAGCTGGTTTCCATCAGGCGGGTGGTACGGACGCCAGGGTTTCTCTTGTCCACGCCGGCATTCTGATCAGCAGGCGGGCTTACGGTGATGCCGTGGCTATTCTGCGCGGGCTTCTCGATGACGGCTTGGAGACACCGCAGCGGCAGAACGCAGTGCGGCGGCTGGCGGACCTGTATATTACCTTGAAGGATTTCCCTGCGCTGCGGGCGCTCTGTGACGGGCACGTCAAGGACGACGATGACAAGATCCGCATTGCCGTGCGCCTGTGCAAACTGCCGCCAGCGGACCTTGGAGCCAGTTTCCCGTTTTCCTTTTTCAGGGAGCTCTATGAAAACAACGCAGGCGACACGCGTGCATTCAATGCGTTCTTTATTCAAGCAAGCCTGGCTGGCGAAATTGAAGATACCCGCGGGTTGGAAATTTCGCATGCTGCCATAGCCGACACGTCGAATGGTGATATCTGCGGCCTGCTGAAGCGGCTGGAGCCGCCAGCGCCGGAAACAGCGGCCAAACCGGAAAACCTGGAATTCTGGCACCTATGCGGCCAGCCTTGCGGCAGTTTTGCGGCGTGGGCTGCCAGGGCATTGTGGAACCGGGAGGCCACAGCTGCGCTGGCACGGTACCTGGGCCCGCACCGTGGCAACCGTGCGGAGGTGATGAAGCAGCTGAACGCTCTATGCGCACAGCCGGACTTCGCCCTGCTTGCGCAGCAGCGGTCCCGCGGAAAGGGCTGTCTTGTGGCCGGATCCCACTTGGGGCCTATCCGGGCCCTGCCGCCGTTTCTGGAAGACCGCTTAGACAGTGTGGGTGTCATTAGTGACCTTCGCCGGCACCGCTCTGCTGAAGGCCAAAATGATATCTCCGTTCGTTTGAACCCCGGACGAAGCTTTCGCGAAATCGCCATGTGCCTGAAACGGAATGCCATCTTATGCTGTGCGCCCGATGGTATTTGGCCGACCGATCCGAAACGTTTCTTTGACAGTGAGTTCGGGCCTGTCGCCCTGCAAACTCTTTATGCACGCGCCCAGTACGCCAGCGGGGCATCCTGCGTCTGGGCCGAGGCGTATTGGCAGGACGGTGAAATCCGCTTTGGTTTCCGGCCAATGCCTTGCCCTCGCGCCGGCGAGGGCAGGGAGGCCTTCGTGCAAAGATGGGGCAGATCATACCTGATGCATACGGTAGAGCTTCTGAAGAACCGGCTGCCTGCATTTTACGATGGGCACCGGAGATTCCGGGAGAGGGGCTGAGTGATCCCCTCTGGGCTGACCTGGCCGGTTGGCTCAGCTTTGTACCTGTTCACCGCCCGCTGCGGCAGGTGCGGCGGGCTGTTCCCTGCTGCCGTCTGCGCTGTGGTGCGTTCAATCTTTGAGTGTTGATTATAAAGATAAATATATCTCAGGTTGTTTAAGGCGACTTCATGCAACAAAAAGGAGTTGTCATTCAGGCGTGGCATTTCGTGGGGACTGCCAGCTTTCTACCGCTCCGAGCGGAAAATGTTTCCGGTAACTTTTGGCGAGGACACAATGGGACAACCTTTTCTTTCCCAGATATCGTTGTGGGGCTTGGATTTTGCGGTAAGGGACTGGGCATATTGCGACGGTCAAGACATTCCTATCGCTCAGAATACAGCGCTCTTTGCTTTGCTCGGAGCCCGCTACGGCGGTGATGCCCGCACGACATTCGGACTGCCCAATCTTAAGGGGCGCATGGCCTGCGGCCTTGGAAATCCTGGCGAGGACCGCGGCTCAACCGGAGGCTCAGAGACCGTAACGCTCAACGCAGCCACCATGCCGCAGCACAACCACCCGGGCACCATACTCACGGTGGCAGATACGGCAGGTACCAGCGGGCCGGCGAGCGGCTTGGTCATGGCCAAGCCTTCGGTGACACGCGGTGGGACCACCGCGGTGGGCAGTTCATTCTCCGATCAAAGCTACGTCAGCGCGGCAGTGAGCAGCGGGCTGCCTGAGACCGGAAGCATTGGTTCGGGCACTCCTTTCTCCGTCCGCAGCCCGTATCTGGCGGTGAGCTACGAAATTGCCATTGAAGGGATCTTTCCGGCCCGGGCCTAGAATTTCCCTTGTCAATCCAACCTTGTTTCAAGGAGTACATTATGGCTGAGCCCTTTATCTCCCAAATTTCCGCATTCGGGCTTGGATTCACCATCAGAGACTGGGTGCAATGCCAGGGACAACTCTTGGCAATCTCTCAGAACCAAGCGCTGTATTCACTGATCGGCGATATCTATGGAGGCGATGGCATCAATTCCATGGGGGTGCCCAATCTGAAAGGGCGCACAGTCCTGCATTCGGGATCGGGTCCGGGTTTGACCCCGCGCCAGATCGGGTCCTTCAACAGTCTCCGGGACAGAAGCCTCACTTCGTGGGAGATGCCTGCCCATGCGCATCCGATTTCTCAAAAAGCGAAGCCGGAACCAGGCACCAGCCTGACACCGTCTTCAGGGTCGGTAACCGCGATACCCGAGGGCACCTACTCCGGAGCTTCAATCATTGCCGATTGGTACGCCGAAGCGTCAAACCTGACGGACCTGTCTTCGCTGGGCTCTCCGGCAACAGCGCCGAGTGGGAACAGTGCCGCCATTCAAACAATCTCTCCCTACCAGGTTGTCATGTATGAAATGGCCCTTTTCGGGGCCTATCCGCCGCGCAGCTAGCCACCCGGTGTCTCACCCACCTATCCAACCCAGCCACCGCCCTGAGCGGGTGTTTCAAACGAGTGGAGGCAGGAAATGTCAGAACCATTTATGTCGCAGATTTCAATATTCCCTTTGACCTATGCTGTCAGGGACTGGGCTTTTTGCGACGGCCAGATTCTTGCGATCGCCCAGTATAATGCCCTCTTTTCGCTTGTCGGAAGCAGGTTTGGCGGAAACGGGGTTTCTACTTTTGGCCTTCCGGAAATGCGCGGCCGTGTGGCGGTTCACCGCAACACAAATGGGACTTATCCGCTGGGCCAAATGGCAGGATCCGAAAATCAGAAGCTGACCACGGGCAATCTTCCTCCGCACACGCACGGCAACGTGTTTTTTGCAGTAGCCGAGGATGACGGAAGCGAAAACCCGGGGCCGGGCACTGTATTGTCCATTCCCAAGGTGGGGGATGTGGCTGGCCGCGGCTATGCTGCCCCGGATGGCAGCGAGGTTACTCTCGGCAACAGCGGTAGCCGGACTGTCAGTTCAGGGCAAAGCACCCCTTTTTCTATTATGGATCCGTTCATGTGCATGAGCTACGAGATTTCGCTTAGGGGTGCATACCCTTCAAGATCCTAGCTTTTGCCCCACCATCCTGAGAAGCAAAAGGAATTCTGATGACCGCAGTGAATCCCTTAGATGTGAAAATCAGGCCCGCCCGGGCAGGAGATGAAGCGTTTCTCCAGCAGGTGCATGCGGCTGAGCGGCATTGGGAGTTTGCTCCGCTTCTCAATGCAGGAGATGAAGAAAGCTACCACAAGGTGCTTGCGCAGCAGTACGACGCCCACCACGACGTTTACTTCAACAGCTATTCCGTTGCGAAATACGGGATCATCCTGCTTTGCGGCACGCCGATCGGCCGGCTGTACCTGGACGAACGGGACAGCGAATTCCGGATTTTGGACATTGCTCTGCTGCCGCAATACCGCGGGCGCAGCATTGGCTCCATTGTCATGCATGGTGTATGTGCCGCCGCCGCTAGAAAGCATCTGCCGGTCACACTGCATGTGCATAGTCTGAACGCCGCGGCCTACCGCTTCTACTACAGGCTCGGATTTGAAGCGCAGAGCTCCAACCACCGCCATGTTCTGATGCGCTGGTTCCACCCCGACTATGAGCAGTTGGCCAGCGGCTGTTTCGTGCCGCCAGATGTAACCATTCGGCGGCTGCAGCCCCTCACAGCCAGGTCAGGACTAGTTTGACCGCGGCCAAGCCGGAATTGCCTGGCATCCATTGCATTGGCTTCAGGCCGATGCGCGAAAGCACCACCCATGGAGGTTATCATGAAAGCGATCAAGGAATTGGAACACAATGATTTTGCAGGTCTGGTTGGCGAGGCCTTTAATATCGGACATCTTGAGGCCAAACTCACTTCGATTGACATGGGGCCGGAAACACCCGCCGAATTCAGAGCGCAGTTCTCGCTGCTGTTTGAATGCCCGGAAGATTTTGTTGGCGACCACGAAACGCTGGCGCTTTCCCATGAAAAAATCGGTTCCCATTCTGTCTTTATCTCAAAGGTGATGGGCGGCAACGGCAAGCCAAACCTTCAGGTCGTGTTCAATTGAAGGTTTGGCTTGCGGCGGGTTAGTTCACTCGCGGGAACTTGCCATCAAACAGGGCATGCGACTGCAGGGATTTTGCACGCGAATCGCGTGCAGCCCTGCCAAAAATCCGGGAAGCGGCCTGAAATTCCATATTTTCCAGGGGCTGGAAGAAAATTGAAAAAACGCCTTGTTTCTCTGGGTTGCGGCACATATACGGGTCAGCGGAGACGTGGCCGAGTGGTCGAAGGCGCTCCCCTGCTAAGGGAGTAGGCGGGAAACCGTCTCGTGGGTTCGAATCCCATCGTCTCCGCCATCATACATTGGTAATTGATCGTTTCAGATTGCGTGCGGCTGCAGCCCGGCTGCCTGCGTGGCCTTCGCAGATGTGCCGGAGAGTGGATCTGTTGGTCGCGGCTGTTGCGTTCTGGAAAACGAGCGCATTCGCCCCTGTGCAATCAGTTACCTGCGATTGAGATCATCCCGGCGTAGTTTTCCGCCAGCCTCCGGGCGTCCTGACGGTCAAATTTTACTGACTGGGTTTGTGCCATGTTGAATGCAGATGCGCCGCTGAACAGTTCCATGACGTCAACTTTGAAGTTTTTTGCGCTCGTGCTGCTCAATTGTTCTTCGGCGGGCAAAGAGAACTGTAAGTCGCGCCGGTTCTCATCAAAGCCCAGGTGATAGACCAGGGGCAGGATGGCATCATCCAAAATCAGGCTGCCTTCGAACACGACAAACTTGTAGCCCACTTCCCAGTTCCAGGCCATTTGGCTGTTCGGGTCCAGATCGCCGCGCGGTTCGATGGAAGCGTTCGCCTGCTCGTCTATGCCGATTGAAAAGGAGAGGCCGGAATAGGACCTCAGCGGTATGTTGTTCAGTTCTACTGCAAAACTCTCATTTCCAGCACCGAACCGGACCAGATGGTAGCTGTCCGGCTCCAAATAGGTGCCATCTTCGCCCGACAGCTTGATATTGCTGATGTAGAAACGAAAATTCTGAACCCTGAACTGCCCGGGACCGTTTGGGTTCTTGTAATGGAACTGGTCAAAAACCAGCTTCTGCCCATTGGCCTCTGCCTGGAAGACGAGGCGCAGCTGGCTGGCGGGCGGATCCGTTTTCCGGAACGCGTGCCAAACGGTAAGCGCCAGCAGGAAGGCCAGCAAGACATTGATGTGGATCGGCTTCATTCCTGACATCACAACTCTCCTTCAAGAGGATTGGAAAATCGGGCATCCGACAGGAATGCTTCATCCGTCAGGGTGTGCAGAAATGCGATGATTGCGGCTTTCTCGCTGTCCGTCAGACGTAATCCAACAAAGGAACCGGGAGGTGAGGCGGCGTTGTCAGCTTCAAGTATGAGCGGGCTCAAAGTGGGGCTGACCACCACTCCGCCGTTGTAGTGGTCCATCACGTCTTCAAGCGTCTGCAGGCGCCCGTCATGCATGTAAGGGGCCGTGACGGCGATGTTGCGCAGCGTTGGCACTTTGAAGAAGCCCTTGTGTGCCGGGTTGCCTGTTACAGCCATGAGACCCGCGGGCAAATCCACGTCCTTGTCCAGCCCGTTGTTGGAAAAACCGTCCAGCCCATCCCGGAAGCCTGAGGTCAGAAACTGGCTGTGGCAATCAATGCAGTTGCCGCCGCGCAAAGAGACCTTGGTGTCCGGGTGGGCCATGAAGAGCTTGCGGCCCAGTTCCTCCTGCTCGGTCAGCACCGCCTCGCCGCGCAGGAAACGGTCATACTTGGAACCAGCAGAGATGAGCATGCGCATGAACGTGGCCAGCGCCCGCGCGATATTCTCGGATGACACTTCGCCATAGGCCTGCCGGAACATGCGCCGGTACTGCCGGGACCCTTTCAGTTCGCGGACCAGCTCTTCCAGATCCTGTGCCATTTCCTGGGGGTTCTCGATCGGGAGCAGGGCCTGCTGCTCAAGGGACAGGGCCCGGCCGTCCCAGAAAAACCGCTCCTGCCCCCACAGAAGATTCACCAGGCTCATACTGCTGAATTCCAGGCTTTCCCCATTCAGCCCGGCAGCAGTTGGCAGGCCGTCGGTGAAAGCCAGCCGCTGGATATGGCAGGTCGCGCAGGACCGGTCATTGCCGCCGGATAGGGCGGGATCGTAAAACAGCCTCCGCCCGAGGGCGAACGCCTCTTCGGTCAGGGGATTGTCCTGCGGGACAGAGAAGCGCCCGAATACAAAAGGGGCGGAAAAATCCGCAACCGGCGTCGGATCGGGTGGCAGCGCCCTGATGACGTAGGACGCTCCCGTACCGATGGCCACCACCGCAGCGGCGGTTGCGATCCAGCGCTGGCGAGCCATCCTGCTGCTTCCTCAGTGGTGATGCACAAACCCGGACCCGAACAGCCCTTCCAGGTTGTCTACGCCCTTGCTGTACTTTTCCCTGAAGTTCACTGATCCCAGCTGCTCGCCGGTGGCGAGATCATGCACGGTGATCGTGTGAGCGTTCAGCGCGGCGATGAAATCCACATCTGTCGGGTCATTATCAGCTGCGTTGCCAAGGTTCAGCAGGTTGTTCTGGACCGCGATCAGGTCACGGCCGGACTTGGATGTGAAGAAGATCATGTGGTGCGCGCCGGGCGCTGCCTGAATATCCGGCCCGGAAGACACCAGGTCGGGCAGCTTGGCGAGATCGTAGCGCTTCACCACGCCGGGCAGGGCATGGCTGATGAACAGTTCGGTATCGGTGCCATAGAACTCCAGCGGCACAGCGGTATTGTTTGCGGCACCGCTATAAAGCACCTCGGGATCTCCGAATGTCTTGGAGGCTTCGTCATAAGGCACTTTCCAGGTTTCGAATCCGAACATCGTATTCACCAGCACGGCCGGTTTGATGTTTTCGTTCATGGACGGCCGGGCAAACAGGACTTCCACAGGTGACGACGGGAAACCCAGCGGCTTTTCGTTTTCCACGACAATGTTCTGGATGGGCTCCAGCGTGTTGAGATCAATCACGGTCAGCGCATTTCCCACACCCGTGGCCAGGTCGGGGTGCACCGTGGAAGTGATGATCATCCGGTCCTGATAGGCGGAGATGCCATGTGGATACATGATGTAGGGCTTGTCCGCGCCGACTTGGCTTGGCCGCGCTTCGATGACTTTCACAACCGCGTTTGTCTGCGGGTCGAACACGCCCAGCGTTCCGCCGTCATCGCCGCCGGTGCCGCCCATGAAGGTGACAAACATGTACTCCGTGCCATTGGAGGAATGCCACATGATGTCTTCGCCCACCATCTGGCCTTGGGTGTCGAGGCATTCGAAACCGGTGACCTGCGGCGCTCCGGTTGCGTCCCGCTCCAGGCCGATCTCCGCCAGGCTGCAGACCGGGTCCAAACCGGTTGCATACAGCCGCCCGGCTGGGCTGTAATACAGGTGATGCAGCGGATGCGTCATGTCCGGTTGCGTGACTTCGCTCAGGATTTCACCGAAATTTTCCTGCTCTGGATCCAGCTCGACGATGGCGATGCTGTGAGCCGTTTCCAGCGTTGGCAGCCCTCGCAGGAGAACAACTCCGTGGCTTTCCTCGCGCACTTGGGCGCCAGGTTGAGCCGGCAGCATTGAAATGAGTGCAGCAGTAAACAATGCGGGCAACAGGCCCTTGAACTCGTTATTAACCTTCATGGCAGCTACGTCCCCTCCCGAGAAAATGACCCTGCTCGAGCCAGCCTCAACGTAACTTCTGACGAACAATACCACATCAGGGCTTACCCCCCAAGCTGCAGCGCCTCCCCATTGTCCGCCGCTAATAAACAGTCGGAGAAAGCCTTCGGCGAAGCACTTGCTGCCAGGTTGACCCGTGCCTCCGGCGGTCCGCTGAGTAACTGAAGGAGGGGCAGTTTTGGGTGCTTCATGCAAAAGGGGCGGGTGAGGCTGAGCAATGTTGCAGGCACCTAAGTCTATAGCAGTAAAGAGATATTCAATAATCGCATAGCTCCGATGTGCATCCTGCATACCCTATGCGATATCGGCATTTCACAGTTTGCGCAGCGCAGGATAGCGTTTGCGGCATAATCACAGGGGAGTATGCCTAATGACGAAATTTGTCAGAAGCCTGGCGGCTGCTGCGGTGGTGGCGATGGCACCGGTTGCCTATGCCGAAACCACCGTGCGCGTTGCCTATGACGCTGACCCGGTTTCGCTGGATCCGCATGAACAGCTGTCCGGCGGCACGCTGCAGCTGTCGCACATGGTCTTTGACCCGCTGGTGCGCTGGACCAAGGACCTGCAGTTCGAACCGCGCCTGGCCGAAAGCTGGGAACAGATCGACGAAACCACCATGCGCTTTAAGCTGCGCAGCGGTGTTACCTTCCACAGCGGCAATGCGCTGACCGCCAAGGACGTCGACTGGACCTTTGACCGCCTGAAGGCGAGCGACGACTTCAAGGCGATTTTCGCCCCCTTCACCGATGTCGAAGTCGTCGACGACATGACCTTCGACCTCAAGACCTCTGAGCCCTATCCGCTGGTGCTGCATACCGCGACTTACATCTTCCCGATGGACAGCGCGTATTACACCGGCACCACCGATGACGGCAAAGACAAGGGCGAAATCGTCAAGCACGGCGACAGCTTTGCTTCGCGCAACGTTTCCGGCACCGGCCCGTTTGTGGTTTCCGAGCGTGAGCAGGGCGTGCGCGTCGTGTTTGACCGCTTCGACGGCTACTGGGACGCTGATGCGGGTAATGTCGACAAGATCGTTCTGACCCCGATCAAAGAAGACCCGACCCGCGTGGCAGCCCTGCTGTCCGGCGACGTGGACTTCATCGCGCCGGTTCCGCCGACCGACCTGAAGCGTGTGGAAGAGGCTGAGGGCGTTGACCTGATCACCATGCCCGGCACCCGTATCATCACCTTCCAGATGAACCAGAACCGTGTCGAGGCCTTCAAGGACGCCCGTGTCCGCCAGGCAATCGACTATGCTGTCAACAACGCAGGCATCGTTGACCGCATCATGCGCGGCTTCGGCACTGTGGGCGCGCAGGCCAGCCCGGCGGGCTACCTAGGCTACAACGAAGCCCTGGCACCGCGCTTTGACCTGGAAAAAGCCAAGGCGCTGATGGCTGAGGCAGGCTATGCTGACGGCTTCTCGATCACCATGATGGCGCCGAACAACCGCTATGTGAACGACGACAAGATCGCGCAAGCCGTGGCTTCGATGCTGGCACAGATCAACATCAAAGTTGACCTGCAGACCATGCCCAAGGCGCAGTACTGGCCGACCTTTGACGAGCGCGCAGCAGACATGATGATGATCGGCTGGCATGCGGACACCGAGGATTCTGCCAACTTCCACCAGTTCCTGACTGCCTGCCCGAACCCGGACAACGGCAACGGCCAGTACAACTCGGGCAACTACTGCAACGAGGAAGCCGATGCGCTGATGGATGCTGCCAACGCGGAAACCGATCCGGCCAAACGTGCGGAAATGCTGCAGAAGCTGGAAGGTATTCTGTACGACGAGGCCGCCTTCATTCCGCTGCACTGGCAGAACCTGGCATGGGGTTCCAAGTCCGGCATGAACTCGGCCGACATCGTGAACGCGCTTAACTTCCCCTACTTCGGTGACCTGGTTGTCGAAACCGGCAGCTAATCACTGAATACTTCCGGGCCGGTCTCCCCCGGCCGGCCCGGACCTTTTAAACAACAAGCGGCCGCCAAGGCTGTGCTTGCAGGACCCGCGGTTCCATCGGACACTGCGACCTGCGCTGTAACCAAACTCTACAAAGGTCAGGACGATGTTTGCCTATCTCGCCAAGCGAGTGATTCAGGCGGTTGCCGTGATGTTCGTCATCTCGCTGATTGCCTTTGCCATCCAGGGCAACCTGGGCGATCCGCTGCGCGAATTGGTCGGGCAGTCGGTTTCCGAAGAAGTGCGCCAGCAGCTGCGCGACGAGATGGGGCTGAACGACAGCTTCGTCACGCAATACCTGCGGTTTGCGGGCAATGCGCTGCAGGGCGACCTTGGCACCTCCTATTTCTTCAAGGAGCCGGCGCTGGACGTGATCCTGAAGAAGCTGCCCGCGACGCTGGAGCTGGTATTCGGCGCGACGCTGATCATCGTCGGCTTCTCGGTGCCGCTGGGCGTCTATACCGCGATCAAGCCGGACAGCATCCTGAGCCGCATCATCATGGGCCTGTCGATTGTCGGCATCTCAATCCCGGTGTTCCTGACCGCCATCCTGATGATCTTTGTATTCTCGGTGGAATACGGCTGGTTCCCTTCCTACGGGCGCGGCGACACCGTGCAGGTCTGGGGGTATTGGCAGACGAATTTCGCCACTGCCGATGGCTGGCTGCACATCATCCTGCCTTCGATTGCGCTGGCCTCCATCATGCTGCCGCTGTTTGTCCGCCTGATCCGTGCCGAGATGATGGAAGTGCTGCAATCTGAATACGTGAAATACGCCAAGGCCAAGGGCATCAATCCCTGGCGCATCTACTTTGTGCACGCGCTGAAGAACACGCTGCTGCCGGTGATCACCGTGGGCGGCGTGCAGATCGGCACCATGGTCGCCTACACCATCCTGACTGAGACGGTGTTTCAGTGGCCGGGCATGGGCTTCATGTTCCTTGAGGCGGTGAACCGCGTCGATACCCCGCTGATCGTGGCCTATCTGATTGTTGTCGGCTTCATCTTCGTGGTCACCAATACCATCGTCGACTTGATCTATGGCCTGGTGAACCCGACCGTGAACATTGCGAGGATGGGCGCATGAGCACCGAAACGCTGAACCCGAAATCCGAACCCTCGCGCTGGTCCAAGATCTGGAACTCCAACATGGGCTACAGCTTCCGCCGCAATCCGGTGGCGGTGGTGAGCATGATCGTGTTCCTGCTGATCGCCATTGCGTCCTTCCTGGCGCCGGTGATCGCGCCCTATGACCCTTATGATCCAGCGCAGATCGACATCATGAACTCGGAATACCCGCCTGCCTGGGTCAGCGGCTCGCTGCCGGAGTTTGTGCTGGGCACCGACGACCAGGGCCGCGACCTGTGGTCCACTATCCTCTACGGGACCCGCCTGTCGCTGCTGATCGGCATCTGCGCAGTCGCGCTGCAAGCCTTCCTGGGCATCTCCATCGGTCTGATCGCTGGTTACGTGGGCGGCCGCCTGGACAGCCTGCTGATGCGGCTTGCTGATATCCAGCTGTCGTTCTCGACCCTGATGGTGGCGATCATCTTCCTGGCGGTGACGCAGGCGATGTTCGGAACCGACACCTTCAACAAATATGCGGTGGTGTTCCTGATCGCAGTGATCGGGGTGGCGGAGTGGCCGCAATACGCCCGCACTGTCCGCGCCACTGTGCTGGCCGAAAAGAAGAAGGAATATGTCGACAGCGCCCGGGTGCTGGGTTTCGGCCCCATGCGGATCATGGTGCGGCACATCCTGCCGAACTCGCTGTCGCCGATCTTTGTGATCTCCACCGTGCAGGTCGCCAACGCGATCATCTCCGAGGCCTCGCTCAGCTTCCTGGGCCTCGGTATGCCGCCGAGCCAGCCGTCGCTGGGCTCGCTGATCTCTTCCGGCTTCGACTACATCTTCTCCGGCAGCTGGTGGATCACCGCCATTCCCGGCGTGGTGCTGGTGGTGCTGGTTCTTGTCATCAACCTGCTGGGCGACTGGATGCGCGACGTCCTGAACCCGAAACTCTACAAGGGGTAACGCGATGAGCCTTCTTTCCGTTCGCGACCTCACCGTCAAATTCGCCATGCGCGACCAGACGGTCACGGCCCTCAACGGCATCTCCTTCGATCTGGCCAAGGGCGAGCGTCTGGGCATCGTCGGCGAAAGCGGCGCCGGCAAGTCGATCACCGGGTTTTCGCTGATGAACCTGCTTAGCCGCCCGGGCTATATCGACACCGGCAAGATCCTGTTTGAGGGCGAGGACGTCGTTCAGATGAACGACAAGCGCCTGCGCAACCTGCGCGGCAACCGGATGGCGATGATCTTCCAGGACCCGATGGTGACGCTCAATCCGGTGCTGACGATTGGCCAGCAAATGATCGAGACCCTGATGGCGCACCGAAAGCTGAGCCATGAGGAAGCGCGCCAGATCGCCATCGTCAAACTGCGGGAGGTCTACATCCCGTCGCCGGAAGAGCGACTGGAGCAATACCCGCACGAGCTGTCGGGCGGCATGCGCCAGCGGATCATCATTGCGATTGCGCTGCTGCTGGACCCGCAGCTGATCATCGCGGATGAGCCGACGACGGCGCTGGACGTGACCATTCAAGCCGACATCATGGAGCTGATGCTGGAGCTGTGCCAGTCCAACCAGGTGGGTCTGATCCTGATCACCCACGACCTGGGCGTGGTCAGCCAGATGACTGAGCGTACGCTGGTGATGTATGCCGGCCGGATCATCGAAGCAGGCCGCACCCGCGAGATCATCAATGACCCGCAGCATCCCTATACCCAAGGTTTGATCAACGCGCTGCCGCAGCAGACACTGCCGGGCCAGCGGCTGAAACAGATACCGGGCAACATGCCGGGGCTGGCCAGCATCCCCGCCGGCTGCGCCTTCAATCCGCGCTGCAAATACGCCACTGATCTCTGCCGCAGCCGGGTTCCGGAAATCGTGCACTATGGCGAGGTCGAAGTGGCCTGCCACGAGGTGCAGCGCCTGAACAGCGATGAAGACCGTCAGGAGGCACGGGCATGAGCGACGCAAATACTGACCGCCCGCTCTTGGAGATCAAGAACCTGGAAAAACGGTTCGATCTCGATCAGGGCTTCCTGGAAACGCTCAAGTTCAAGCAGGGCAAGATCGTGCGCGAGAGCCGGTCTGTCCATGCCGTAAACAACATCTCGCTGGAGGCCCGCAAGGGCGAGGCGCTGTGCGTGGTGGGCGAGTCCGGCTGCGGTAAATCCACCGTGGCGAGGCTGGTGGCGGGCCTGCTGACCCCATCCGCAGGTGAGATCCACTATGGCGGCCAGCGTATCGACAACCTGTCGCGGGCCGGCATGCAGCCGCTGCGCAAGAAGATCCAGATGATCTTCCAGAACCCCTATGCCTCGCTGAACCCGCGCATGACAATCCGGCAGGCGCTGGAAGAACCGGTGCGCCACCATTATCCCAACGCCTCGGCAGCGGAGGTGCGCGACAAGGTGACCGAGGTGATGCTGTCGGTCGGCGTCGACCCCAGCTGGGCCAAGCGTTACCCGCATGAATTTTCCGGCGGCCAGCGCCAGCGGATCGCCATTGCCCGCGCCCTGACGGTGGACCCGGAATTCATCATCGCCGATGAGCCGATCAGCGCGCTGGACGTGTCGATCCAGGCGCAGGTGCTGAACCTGATGCTGGAAGCCAAGGAAAGCCGCGGCCTCACCTATCTGTTCATCACCCACGATCTGAGCGTGGTGGAGCATTTCGGCACCCGTGTTGCGGTTCTTTACCTTGGGTCTGTTTGCGAGGTTGCCGACACCCGGACATTGTTCTCCAGCCCCAAACACCCCTATACTCGGGCCTTGCTGTCCGCGGTGCCGCAGCTGAAGGACGACCGGCCGAACCACATCCGCCTCAAGGGTGAGATTCCGACGCCGATCAACCTGCCCACAGGCTGCCCGTTCCAAAGCCGCTGCGCCTTTGCGGACGCACGATGCAAGAGTGAAAAGCCCAAGGCCATTCACCAGCCCGACGGCAGCATGGTTGCGTGCCATGCCGTCGAAGAAGACAGGCTGGATGCGGTGGCCGCCGGTTAAGACGGGACGCCCAGTTGGATATCATCTGGCTCAAGGACTTCGAGGCTTTGGTCGCGTGCAAGAATTTCTCGCGCGCGGCCGAAGAGCGTAATGTCAGCCAGCCGGCCTTTTCGCGCCGGATCCGGGCACTGGAGAATGAGATCGGCGTGCGGCTGATCAACCGCGAGACGCTGCCGCTGACGCTGACCCCGGCCGGCGAGGTGTTCCTGTCGCAGTCCCGCATCATGCTGCGCACCTATGAGGAAACCATAGAGCGCTGCCAGACCATCGACGCGGCCGGCGAAAACGTGATCCGCTTCGCCGCCTCGCAGTCGCTCTATATGACCCACTACAAGACCCTGATTGCGCCCTTGGCCAGCGAGGGCGGGGTGGATACCGATCTCAACTCCACCTCTTGGGCCGCCGACCAGTTCGTTAGCGCGCTGCAGCAGGGCTATTGCGATGTGATCCTGACCTACTGGCACCCGTCAATGGATTTTCTGGGCCCATTGGAGGTCGCCAATTTCGAGTATCTGACGCTCTCGACCGACCGTTATGTGCCGGTGTCCCGCACAGCCACGGACGGCGCGGCGGAGTTCGCTTTCAAACCCGGCAGCAAGGACGCAGTGCCGCTGCTCTCTTATGGTGCGGTGTCGGCGCTGCGCTCGGTGCAGGAATTTGCGTTGACCCAGCTATTGCCTGGGCAGAAAGTGTTTGTCGTCAACCAGAACGCACTGGCCAACAGCGTCAAGGCGATGATCCAGGAGGGGTTCGGCATCGGCTGGCTGCCGCTGAGCCTGTGCCGCGAAGAAATCGCCTCCGGCCGGTTCGCAATTGTGGACGAGCGGCTGGGCACCGACCTCGAAATCCGCCTTTACCGCGATCCGCGCAGCACCAAACAGACTCTGGATGTGCTGTGGAAGCAGCTGAAGCGCTCGGCGATGAAAGCGGCCTGAGCGGCCAGCAGAAGGCAGTCGCCCATTGATTGCGCTGGCCGTCGTGCAATAAATCTGACATTGCTAGTTGCGGGCCGGACACGAGCAAAGGCAGATGGATATGCATTATCTCAAGCGTGAGCTGTATGATCTGGTTAAAAGCGATGATGCCATCTTTGACTTCCTTCAAATCGGGTCGCTGGACGGCCTCTGGTACTGGGACCTGGAAAAGCCGGAACACGAATGGATGAGCCCGGAATTCTGGCGCCTGTTCGGGCTGGACCCGCAGACAAAGCAGCACTTTGCGTCAGAGTGGCAGGATCTGATTCACCCCGACGATCTGGCGCTGGCGCTTGAGAATTTCCACAAGCACCTGGAGGACCCGGAGCACCCCTATGACCAGATCGTCCGCTACCGCCATGCCGACGGTCATATGGTTACGGTGCGCTGCCGCGGCCTGGCGATCAGGGATGAAAACGGACGGCCGGTGCGGATGCTGGGTGCGCACAACGATTTGACAGAGCTGAAGGCGCGGGAAGCCGAACTGGCGGCGGCCATTACCGGCTTGGCTGCGGAGGTGACGCGTGCAAATTCTGCCGTCGAAGCCCGCACTGCCTTTCTGGCTACGATGAGCCACGAGATCCGCACACCGCTGAATGTGATCCTTGGTCTGCTGCACCTGATCAAGAGCGATGAAACCGCCTCGGACAAGACCCGAGAGCGGGCGGATGTCGGGCACCGGGCTGCTGAGATGCTGATGACTCAGCTGGTCAACGTGCTGGAGACCGCACGGATTGATTCCGATGCGGTGGAATTCAGTCCAAAACCTGTGGAAACAGCGGGTCTGGTTGTCCAATGGCAGGACGCGCTTGAAGCCAGCGCCAGCCGTTACGGCAAGCCGTTGCGCACCTGGGTGTCTACGGCAGCTAATGTGCCGGAACAGCTGCTTCTTGATCTCCCGAAGGTCACCCAGATCGTGAACAACCTGATCGACAATGCGGTGAAATTCACTCCCAAGGGGAGCGTCTCCATAGCGCTGGAGCGTGACAATGCGGCGGCCTGTCCGATCAGCATCACTGTGCTCGACACTGGTCCCGGCATAGCGGCAGAGGACAGCGGCAGGGCTTTCGAGCGGTTCACTCAGCTCGAAAATGCGGTTTCCCAGCACAAGGGCGGGTCCGGCCTGGGCCTGTCGATCTGCGACGAATTGGCGGAGCTTATGGGCGGCAGCATCGCCATTCTGAAAAATCCGCCCGATGGGTTCAGCCTGGGCATCCGGTTGCAACTGCCCGAACCGGATAGTGGCATGGCAGCAGGCTGACTGCTTGGGCTGGCATCCGTGCTGAGCCTGATTGTCCCTTGCGGCCAAGAGAGCCGGCCAACAAAAAAGGCGCCCGAAGGCGCCTTGTTTTATTGGTCGGAGTGAGAGGATTCGAACCTCCGACCCCTGCCTCCCGAAGACAGTGCTCTACCAGGCTGAGCTACACTCCGACCGTGGAGGGCGAAATAGCTCAGGGCGCGGGGTTTGACAAGGGCGATTCCACAGAAAGATGCGGTTTTCGGGAATTCTTTTTGGCACTGCAGGCTGCGGCTTCTCAGCCACGAAAAAGCCCCGCTCCGGCGGCCGGGCGGGGCTTTGTTAGTTCCAGATTAGCGACTGGAAATCAGAGGCTTGCGTCCAGCGCTGCGATCACTGCGTCCCCCATCTGGCTAGTGGAGACAGGCTCCACGCCTTCGCTTGCCAGCAGGTCCGCGGTGCGCACGCCGTCGGCCAGAACCTTCTCGACCGCGGCTTCCAGCCGGTCGGCCTCGGCGCCTTGGTCGAAGCTGTAGCGCAGCGCCATGGCAAAGCTCAGGATGCAGGCGATCGGGTTGGCCTTGCCTTGGCCTGCGATGTCGGGCGCAGAGCCGTGCACGGGTTCATAAAGTGCCTTGGGGCGGCCGTTTTCCATAGGCGCGCCCAAGCTAGCGGAGGGCAGCATGCCCAGCGAGCCGGTCAGCATCGCGGCGCAGTCGGACAGGATATCGCCGAACAGGTTGTCGGTCAGGATGACGTCGAACTGCTTGGGTGCGCGCACCAGCTGCATTGCACCGTTGTCGGCGTACATGTGGGACAGCTCGACCTCGGGGTAATCAGCTGCCACGCGGGTCACAACCTCGCGCCACAGGATGCCGGATTCCATCACGTTGGCCTTCTCCATCGAGCAGACCTTCTTGCCCCGGCGCATCGCCAGTTCGAACGCGGAACGGGCGGCGCGCTCGATCTCGCTTTCGGTGTAGCGCTGGGTGTTGATGCCGACGCGCTCGTTGCCCTCTTCGAAGATGCCGCGCGGCTCGCCGAAGTAAACGCCGGAGGTCAGCTCGCGCACGATCATGATGTCCAGACCGGCAACGATGTCCTTCTTCAGCGAGGAGAAATCCGCCAGCGCGTCAAAGCACTGCGCCGGGCGCAGGTTGGAGTAAAGGTCCATCTCCTTGCGCAAGCGCAGCAGGCCGCGCTCGGGTTTCACGGAGAAGTCCAGATCGTCATAGGCCGGGCCGCCCACCGCGCCGAGCAGCACTGCGTCGACGTCCTGCGCCTTGGCCATGGTCTCATCCGCCAGCGGCTTGCCGTGCTTGTCATAAGCCGCGCCGCCGACCAGATCCTCGCTCACATCGAACTGCAGGCCGCGCTTGTCTCCGAACCAGGAGATGATCTTGCGCACTTCGGCCATGACCTCTGGGCCGATGCCGTCGCCGGGCAGAATCAGAATCGATGGGTTGGGCATGGGGATCCTCCAAAATAACAGCTGGCAAGGGCGTAGCGGGACAGCGGGGCAGGGTCAATAACACCCCTTGGAAATAAAGGGGATTAAGGGGGATTACCTGCGCAATGAAGGTGCCGCCGGCCGGGTCAGTCCAGCAACAAATCAACCCAGACCAGCCGGTGGCGGCTGGCGGCTGCTGCGGGGTCATCCGGACCGTCTGGCCACACCACACCGCTGGCGGTCACGGTCAGACCGGCAGAAGGCAGCACATAGTCGACCCGCATGCGGCCCGCGTTTTGCCATTCGACGGTGTCTGTGCCTGCTTCCGGGCTCTGCGGGAGCGGATCCTGCAGGCGCGGATCCGACAGCAGGCTGCGGATCGCGTCTCTGCGGCCTTCCCCGCGCCCGGGATCGAGATTGGCGTCGCCTGCAATGACAAAAGCACCGTCTGGCGCCGGCCCAAGCTGGCCATCCAGCAGCAGTTGCCATAGGCGGATTTCATCGCGGTTGCGCAGCCCGTTGCGGTCTTCCGGCCCATCGAACAGCGGCGGGGTGGCGTGGAAAGTCATCACATTCAGGCGGGAGCCATCCGGTGGCATCAGCGGCACCAGCCAATGACCAGTCGCGGACAATCGTTGCACGGCCTGCGCCTCGGCGGAGGGAAAGGGGCTGCCATCCGGATGCTGCGGCAGCAGGGCACCCGCCAGATCCTTCCACAGCAGAGAAGAAAAGTCGCGGATGCCGTCATGATTTACCGGCAGCCGGGACAGCAGCGCAATGCCTCCCTGGCCGCGGAACCGGCCATAGCCCTGATTGTCGCGCGGTTCACCAGCCTTGCCGTTGCCATCCATGTCCAGCGGGGCAGGGGGCGGCAGGCCGGAATTAGGCTGCAGCGCAATGCGGTAGGGGTAATCCAGCCCATGATCCGCCAGCCGCGCGGACAGCGCCGCCAGTGCCTGGCCTTCGTAGTCCCAGTCGATGCCTTGCAGCGCCAGCACATCCGGTTGCGCGGCGGCGATGACCTTCACCACCGCAGCAACCTGCGGGTCGCTGCCGCGAAGGATATCGCGCAGCAACAGGCCAGGTCCGTCACGCGACAATTCTGTGTTGAAGGTGGCAATGCGCAGGGTGTCTGCCCAGCCCGTCCCGGCGGCAAGGATCAGGAGGAGACCCGCCGCCAGCCGCCTCATGCGGTCTGCAGCGCCTCGTCGGGATCAGCGCAGGCAGCACGCCGCTTCTGTGCGATCAGCCCGGCGATCCGCAGCATCGCCATGCCGCGCATGATCATTGAGGCAGGCACCAGCGCCCAGGCGCTGATCACCCAGATAAGCATATGCGGCGCGGCCAGCATGCCAGGGTCCACCAGGCCAGAGGCCAGCTTGACCGCCGCAGGCAAGGCAAAGGGCAGCAGCACGCCGCCGATGATGTTGACGCGGCCGTCGCGCTGCAGCCGCTGCACCACGTCGCCGCCGGTAGTGGGATCGAACAGCGGCAGGTTGACCCAGACGTTGAAGGCGCCGCTGCCGACCGGCCAGTGACCGACCCGGATCACCAGCGCAAAGAGAACGATGGCAGTTGCCGCAACCGCGCTGGCCAACCCAGCGGCATCCCGCACCATCAGCACCACGGCCTCCGGCACTTGCGGCGGCATCATCAGCACTGTCAGCTGCACCGGGGAATAGGCAAAATCGAGCTGGCCGCCGAGCCAGCTGCCCAGCCGCTGCACCAGCGCCGTCAGTCCGGTCGGGGCCTGCGGATGGGCCGCCAGCAGGCTGAGCGCGCCAACGGTGGCCGCTGCCGCTGCAAAACGCATCCGGTTGATGGGCGGGGCATTGCGGAATTCGACGAAGCTGGGGAAATGCGAGGCGTATTCGCTGAACGCCAAGGCTGAGCCCAGAAGCGCGATGAACAGGATGATCTCCGGCGACTGGGTGGCGGCTGCCGGCAGAATCAGCGTCGGCATCGCAAACAGCATGGCCACCAGTATGCCGCGGAACGCCGCGCCTGTGATGCGTGCAAACACGTTATTCATTCCCTTCAAACCGGCACGGGCGTTTTGCCTCTTGGGTCCGGATTTGAAGCCCCCCGCAAAGTGCTCCGGGGTGCTCTGCCTCATTTTTGCCCCATTGTGGCAGGCGGGCGGCTTTCCGCTCAAGAGGCTGCAGCAGGTGAGCGGCCACTTTCACAGCAGCACTGGTGCTGGATTGCATCAGGGTTTTGGTGGAAATTGAGGGTCTTGGCGGGTGTGCTACCAGATGCTGTGTGTCTGGCCGTCCGGCGCACAAGCGGGTCATCAATCCGCAATTGCGGCGGAAATGCGGCGCGAATCTGGCGGGCAAAAAGAAAACCGCCCAGGGACAGGGCGGTTTCCAGGTGTTTCAGCTGCGGCTGCAGGATCAGACCCAGGGGCGTTCCTGCGCGGCCTTGTCCTCGAACGACTTGATCGAGTCGGCCTTTTCCATGGTCAGGCCGATGTCATCGAGACCGTTCAGCAGGCAGTGCTTCTTGAATGCGTCCACTTCGAACGGGATCACTTCACCGTCGGAGGTGGTGATCTCCTGCGCTTCCAGGTCCACGGTCATGCGGGCATTTTGGCCCTTTTCCGCGTCGGCCATCAGCACATCGACCTGCTCCTGCGGCAGCACGATCGGCAGGATGCCGTTCTTGAAGCTGTTGTTGAAGAAGATGTCGGCGAAAGAGGTCGACACGATGCACTTGATGCCAAAGTCGGCGATTGCCCAGGGCGCGTGCTCACGGCTGGAGCCGCAGCCGAAGTTGTCGCCCGCCACCAGGATTTCTGCGTTGCGGTACTGCGGCTTGTTCAGCACGAAATCCTCGATCTCGGTGCCGTCGCGGTTATAGCGCATCTCGTCAAACAGGTTCTTGCCAAAGCCGGTGCGCTGGATGGATTTCAGGAACACCTTGGGGATGATCATGTCGGTGTCGATGTTCACCAGCGGCATCGGGGCGGCGATACCCTGCAGTTTCTGGAACTTTTCCATTACTCGTTTCCTTGTTTCTGGTGCTTCAAACCGCTGAGATCGAAGCCGATCTCCTGCGCGTGGCGTGCGATGAAGCTGTGTTTTTCGGGCCGGTGCGCCTTGTGGTAGCGGCGCACCATGGATGCATAAAGATGAACGGCCAGCGTGTTGTCCGTAAGCCAGCCGTCTTCCTGGCAGCTGCCGCTGAACAGCACATCGGTCAGAACGCCGCGGATCGGGTAGAACACGTCCGGCTCGCGCACGTGCTCGACCTCACCGGTCAGGTTCAGCGTGTAGTCCAGCGCCCGGGGGCCAAGCGACGGGCGCTGCAGCTCAAAGGCTGTCAGCAGGCGCTTGCCGGGCGGCGCGGCTTCCACTTCCTTGCGGATCTTGCGGGCCAGCCAGGGCGGCACGAACTCAGGGTCCTCGAACCAGTCCAGCAGATGGTTCAGCGTTGCGGAGCCTTTCGGCAGCCGCAGGACTGCGCCATTGATCGACCGTGTCGGCTCATAGCCGACGTGATAGTCCGCGTCCGGCAACGGCCGGCAGCAGAGCATATCGGTGTCGATCCAGATCATGTCCGTTTGCTTCAGCAGGTAAAGACGGAACAGATCCGACAGCATCGAGGCCGGCGCCTCCCCGTGCCCTGCCTTGGCGGGGTCCCAGATTTCCGCCGCCGGGCAGGTGCGGACACCTGCAGGAACCGGCGGTGCCGCAGGCCCGGTGTGGAACAGCACAACCTCGTGGCCGCGCTGCACGAAACTGGCCAGAGACAGTTCGTGCAGCCAGTTCAGGCTGTCACCGATCCACAGGCTTGCAACCGCGGGAAGGGAAGGGCTGGACGGCATCGTTGGCCCCTCAGGTTCAGATCAGCTCACGCACATCCGTCAGCCGCCCGGTCAGCGCGGCAGCGGCGGCCATGGCAGGCGACACCAGATGGGTGCGGCCCTTGTAGCCCTGACGGCCTTCGAAGTTCCGGTTCGAGGTTGCGGCGCAGCGCTCTTCCGGTGCCAGCTGGTCGGGGTTCATCGCCAGGCACATCGAGCAGCCCGCAAGGCGCCATTCGAAACCGGCGGCCTCAAAGATCTCGGCCAGGCCTTCTTCCTCAGCCTGGGCGCGGACCAGGCCGGAGCCCGGAACGATCATGGCGCGCATGCCGTCCTTGATCTTCTTGCCCTTCACCACGTCAGCCACGGCGCGCAGGTCTTCGATACGGCCGTTGGTGCAGGAGCCGATGAACACGGTATCGATCTCGATGTCGGTGAGCTTCTGGCCGGGGGTCAGGCCCATGTACTCGATCGAGCGGCGGGCCGCTTCGACCTTGCCGCCGGAGAAGTCCTCGGGGTTTGGCACCACACCGGTGATCGGCAGCACGTCCTCAGGGGAGGTACCCCAGGTCACGACCGGCTCAATCTCCTCGCCCTTCAGGGTGACGACCTTGTCGAAATGCGCTCCCTCGTCGGTGTAGAGGGTCTTCCACCAGTTCAACGCGGCTTCCCACTGGGCGCCTTTCGGGGCGTGCGGGCGGCCTTTGACGTATTCAAAGGTGGTCTCGTCCGGCGCAATCAGGCCCGCGCGGGCGCCGCCTTCGATCGCCATGTTGCAGACGGTCATGCGGCCTTCCATCGACAGATCGCGGATTGCTTCGCCGCAGTATTCGATGACATAACCGGTGCCGCCGGCGGTGCCGGTCTCGCCGATCACGGCCAGGGTGATGTCCTTGGCGGTGACGCCCGGCTTCAGCTTGCCGGTGATCTCCACCTTCATGTTCTTGGACTTCTTCTGGATCAGCGTCTGGGTGGCCAGCACGTGCTCCACTTCGGAGGTGCCGATGCCATGCGCCAGCGCGCCGAAGGCGCCGTGGGTGGCGGTGTGGCTGTCGCCGCAAACCACGGTCATGCCGGGCAGGGTCCAGCCCTGTTCCGGGCCGACGATGTGCACGATGCCCTGGCGGACGTCATCCACCGGGTAGTAATGCACGCCGAATTCCTTGGCGTTCTTGTCGAGCGCCTCGACCTGAATGCGGCTTTCCTCGTTCTCGATGCCTTTGGCGCGGTCGAGTGTGGTCGGCACGTTGTGGTCCGGCACCGCGATGGTCTTTTCGGGCGCGTGCACCTTGCGGCCGGCCATGCGCAGGCCTTCGAACGCCTGCGGGCTGGTCACTTCGTGGACCAGGTGGCGGTCGATATAGAGCAGGCTGGTGCCGTCCTCTGCTTCATGCGCTACATGCGCATCCCAGATCTTGTCATAGAGTGTCTTGGGGGACATGGGTCCTCTCCCGTGATGTATTGGGTATGCTGGCTTTGGGCTGGGCAAGCACCTTATAGGCGCGCCAGGACCGTGCGGGCGGCGCCAAAGAACCGTTCGCGCAGCCGCGCGCGGTCTTGCAGTTCGATCTTTTGCGCCAATACGAGGGTCATGGCTGTCAGATACATCCGCAAAGGCCGGCAATCAAGATTCGTTCGCAGACGGCGGCCCAAGCCTGTCCTGCGCCAAAGCAGTCATCAGCCGTTGCTGTTCTTCTGTGCCAGCCGTCTGGCGTCTGCCCGCGACATTGACCGCAGGGCAAACCGCATGCCAAAGGCGCCGGCTATGCCCAGCCCGGCCATGACCAGCGGCATCATCCAGGTGGTGAAGAACCCATGCCGCTCCTGCACCCAGCCGCGGTTTTCCTCGTGGTAGAGGATCTCGAATTTCTGGCCCACCTCCGGCGTGAAGAACACTGGCAGAAAAGTTTCCGCTTGCCACCAATCGCCGGCCGCATCCCTGTAGCGCACTGTGGGGTAGTAGTCGCCGTCGTCGACCGTGCGTTTGGTGACGGAATCCGTGCGGGTCCCGTGAACATAGCGAATTGACAGAATTTCTGCTTCGGCGGGCTGCGCATGGCGCACAAACCGCCAGTTGTCGAGAAAGGCTATGAGGCCGAACAGAATGAAAATCCCCGGCACCAGAAACATCAGAAAACGCATCCACAGCGGTTGTTTTACGGTTTCTGCCATCTGCCCCTCCGGTTTTCCGGCAGCCTAGCAAACGGCGGCAATGGTGGCGAGAACTTCGCATTGGCTTGATCGAAACCCAGCGGAACGGCACAGTGGCAGAAAACGGGGGCGCAATGGAGCCGGAAGAGCAGACACCACCCAGGGACGCGATTGCCGAAAGCACCGCCGAGGCGCTGGAGCTTGGCCAGCGGCTGTGGGAACTGGCATCAGAAGGGCTCGAGCTGCTGCTGCGGCCCTGGAACGCGTACCAGGCCGGGATCGTTGTTGCGGTCTTTGTGCTGGCAACCTTGATTGCTCGTCCGCTGAAGAACGCATTCCACAACTGGCTGCGGGCGCGCGAGGGCTGGCCGCGCTGGCGGATCCGGGCCGGGCTGGTGGTGCACAAGCGGATCCGCGGCATCTTGTTTGTGCTGCTGATCTGGATGGTGGTCCTGATCATGCAGGAAATGACCTGGCCCAGCCGGTCCCGCCTGCTGACCGTCATCGCCAACCTGTCGCTGGCCTGGCTGATTGTCTCCTTTGCCACCCGGCTGGTGGGCAATCCGCTGCTCCGGAACCTCGTGAAATACGGCGCCTGGGCCTGGATCACCTTGCGCATCCTGGGCATCACCGAAGACGCGATACATCTGCTGGACGGCGTCGCCATCAATTTCGGCGATCTCAGGATCTCGCTGTTCCTGGTGGTGCAGGCGGTTGTGATCCTGGGCGTGATGCTGACGCTGGCGCGGGTGATCTCCTCGGTGGCGGCCAACCGGATCCGTGCCAATTCCGATATTTCCCCGTCGATGCAGGTTCTGGGGGCCAAACTGGCGCAGATCCTGCTGTTCGGCGGTGCATTCTTTATCGGGCTCAAGGCGATCGGCATCGACCTGACCGGCCTGGCGGTGCTGTCCGGCGCCATCGGCGTGGGCCTGGGTTTTGGCCTGCAGAAGGTTGTGTCGAACCTGGTGTCGGGCCTGATCATCCTGTTGGACAAATCAATCAAACCGGGCGATGTGATCTCGCTGGGCGACACCTTCGGCTGGATCAATGCGCTGGGCGCGCGGTATGTCTCAGTCGTGACCCGCGACGGGCGGGAATACCTGATTCCGAACGAAGATCTGATCACCACCCAGGTGGTGAATTGGTCGCATTCCGACAAATACGTGCGGCTGGACCTGCATTTCGGCACCGGCTACGGCGACGATCCCCACAAGGTGCGCAAGATCGCGATTGAGGCCGCCTGTGGCGTCAAGCGGGTGCTGCAGTATGGCAGCAAGAAGCCGGTTTGCCATATCACCGGTTTTGGCGACAGCAGCGTTGATTATGTGTTGCGGTTCTGGATCGACGACCCCACCGGCGGCCTCACCAACATCCGCGGCAACGTCTATCTGGCGCTGTGGGACGCGTTCCAGGAAGAAGACATTTCGATCCCGTTCCCGCAGCGCGAAGTGCGGATGCTGAACGACCCTTTGCCGGTCAGGGTTGCACCTTCGGACAATGACGGATAAAGCACAGGGCTTGCATCGCCGGGGCGTGGTTTTATTGAAAAGTTACCCTCCGGTTGCTACATTATTAACAGGCCCGGCGCCGGGGCTTGGCGGCGCGTTGCAAGGAGGACTATGTCCTGTCACCCGTACCTCAAGCGGCAGATGCCGCTGTTAATGGGGCAGCCGTGATGGCCGCCCAGTCCCAGCCCAACAGCGAACAGCTGCTGGAGCGGATTCTCTCCTCACTCAGCGATGACAAAGCCGAAGATGTTGTGCAGATCGATCTGCGCGGCAAGACGTCGATCGGCGATTACATGGTGCTGGCCTCCGGCCGCTCCACCCGTCAGGTCGCTGCGATGGCAGAAAAGCTCACTGACCGGCTCAAGCAGGAGTACCGGATCACCTGTAAGGTCGAAGGCAAGGATGCCGGCGACTGGGTGCTGATCGACTCCGGTGATGTGATCGTCCATATCTTCCGCCCGGAAGTGCGCGAGTTCTACCAGCTTGAGAAGATGTGGATGCCCGCAGGCACCGCGGCAGCACCGGCCGCCGAGGGCTGATCCAAGGCTGATTTGAGGCAGGCCCGCACAGGCGTGCGGGCCGGATTGCTGCAGGAAATTCATGCGTCTGCATATCTGTGCGGCCGGGCGTCTTCGCTCTGGCCCGGAAAAATCCCTCATCGACGATTATCTCACCCGGTTCGACCGGACTGGCCGCGCGCTGGGTCTGGGTCCTGCGCGGGTAGTGGAGATTGAGGATAAGAAAAACGCAGGCATGGCGGCGGAGGCTGCGCTGCTGCGCAAGGCGCTGCCCAAGGGCGCGGTGATCTGCACCCTGGATGAGCGCGGCAAGGTGATGTCTTCCCCCGATTTTGCGGACAGGCTGGCTGGCTGGCGCGACAGCGGCCGCCAGGACCTGGCGCTAATCATCGGCGGCGCGGACGGGATCGACCCTTCCTTGCGGGCCGAGGCCGATTTCTCCATTTCCTTCGGTAAGATGGTCTGGCCGCATATGCTGGTGCGGGTAATGCTGGCGGAGCAGATCTACCGCGCCGCAACCATTCTGGCGGGCAGCCCGTACCACCGGGTGTGAAGGTGCCTTGGGGCGCATGCCTCCCCTCCCGGCGGCATAGCCGCCTGCCGGGCAGCGGGACGGGAATTTTTTAGCCAGAAGAAGATCAGGGCAGGGTGAGCACGTAAGTTTCCTTGCCCCAGCCATCCACCAGGCAGCGGGCCTGAATCTGCACCCTGGTTATTCCCTCCGGGATCTGCACACCGCTGAGTGACCGGGTAAAGGGCTGCTCGTGCTCGTGCGGATGCGCCAGCACCCGCTGGCCCAGTTCGTTTCCGTCCATATCCAGCACTCGCCAGCCGTCGGCGTAATGCTCCCAGCCGGTGTCCGGGTGGGAAAGGGTGACGCTGAAGGACCAGCTGCCGCCAGAGGCGCGGGCGGTGGCGTCCTCGATCACCGGTTCATCTGCAAGGGCGGGCAGGGCGGCGGCGCTGAGCGCACAGGTCAGAAGCAAGTGTTTCATGCCCGCACCTTAGCCTTGGGGAGCCCGCTGTGCAGTCACGAAACCGTGTCCCCTTTGCTATCAGACGGGATGCGCAGCAGGATCCGGCGGGAGTGCGAGACAAATTCGCGCCGGTACAGCACCGCAACAGTAATCAACACGGCCCCGCCCAGCGGCAGGGCGCCCGCCAGCCAGGCCACGGCGGCCAGCGCGAAATAGGTCGACCGCATGCCGCGGTTGAAACTGCGCGCGGCAGTGATGCTGATTTCGGCCGCCTGTGCGGCGCGCGGATAGGCAAGCTCATGGGCCGGATCATTCGGCACCGCCGCCATCAGCACCGCGCAATAGCCGAACAGCCGGTGCGACCAGACAAACTTCAAAAACGCATTGGACAGAAGCAGCAGCACAACAAGGATCTTCACTTCCCAGACAAAGGCCGGAGCGCTGTCCTGGATCAGGTCTTCTGCAACCCCTGCCAGCTGTTCAGTATTGCCGATCAGTGCCAGCCCGCCGCCGATCGCGATCATCGCAGCAGAAGCAAAAAACGCGGTGGCCTGCCGCAGGTTGCCGACCAGCTGCGCGTCAAATATCCGCGGGTCGCGTTCCACCATCCGTTTCATCCAGTCGCGCCGGAAATCCTCCATCAGCAGTGAGACAGAGGGCCGCCCGGCAGGCGGATTCTCAATCCTCCAGCCGATCCACAGCCAGCCTGCGATCAGCAGGGTCAGTGCGGCGAGGTCAAAGAGGGTGAATTGCGCAAGGCGGGTGGTCCAGATCATGGCCTGACCGTAGCGTGGCAATCCGTCCCTTGCCAGATGGGAAGAATTGGTAATATCATTTTACCAAATAGGAGAGCCCGATGGACATGCCATCCCCGAACCCCGCCATTCTGGCCCGCAAGGCGCGGCTTGCCGAGCGCCTGCGTGCCGTGCTGCCCGCGGATGCGGTGATCCAGGACGAGGCGGAAACCCGCGTCTATGAATGCGATGCGCTCACTGCCTACAGATGCCCGCCGCTGCTGGCGGTGCTGCCGCGGAGCACGCAAGAGGTCTCAGCCGTGCTGCGGATCTGCCACGAGGAAGGCGTGCCGGTGGTGCCGCGCGGTGCAGGAACCTCGTTGGCGGGCGGGGCGCTTCCGACGGCGGATTGCGTGATCCTGGGCGTGGCGCGGATGAATGAGGTGCTGGAGACCGATTACGACAACCGCATTATCCGGGTGCAGACCGGGCGCACCAATCTCAGCGTCTCCGGCGCGGTGGAGGAAGAGGAATTCTTCTACGCCCCCGACCCGTCTTCGCAGCTGGCCTGTGCCATTGCCGGCAATATCGCGATGAATTCCGGCGGGGCGCATTGCCTGAAATACGGGGTCACGACCAACAACCTGCTGGGCATCACTATGGTGATGATGGACGGCACCGTGGCGGAAATCGGCGGTGCGCATCTGGATGCGGGCGGGCTGGACCTCTTGGGCGTGATCTGCGGCAGCGAAGGGCAGCTGGGGGTGGTGACTGAGGCCACCCTGCGGATCCTGCGCAAGCCTGAGGGCGCCCGCCCGGTTCTGATCGGCTATGACAGCAACGAGGTGGCCGGCGCCTGCGTCAGCGACATCATCAAGGCGGGTGTGCTGCCGGTGGCCATCGAATTCATGGACCGCCCCTGCATCGAGGCTTGCGAGGCCTTTGCCAAGGCGGGTTATCCGATGTGCGAGGCGCTGCTGATCATCGAGGTCGAGGGCAGCGAGGCCGAGATCGCGCACCAGCTGGGGCTGATCACAGAGATTGCCCGCTCCCACAACCCGGTGGAGCTGCGCGAGGCGGGGGATGCGGATGAGGCCGCCCGCATCTGGCTGGGCCGCAAGTCGGCCTTTGGCGCCATGGGGCAGCTCAACGATTACATGTGCCTGGACGGAACGATCCCGGTGTCCTCGCTTCCCTTCGTGCTGCGCCGCATCGGTGAGATGAGCAAGGAATTCGGGCTGGATGTGGCCAATGTGTTCCACGCAGGTGATGGCAACATGCACCCGCTGATCCTGTTCGATGCCAACAAACCGGGCGATCTGGAAACCTGCGAGGCCTTTGGTGCCGAGATCCTGAAGCTCTGTGTCGAGGCGGGCGGCTGCCTGACCGGCGAGCATGGGGTCGGGATCGAGAAACGCGACCTGATGCTTCATCAGTACAGCGCGGCGGATCTGGAAGCGCAGCTGAAAGTTAAGGATGTGTTTGATCCCAAATGGCTTTTGAACCCGGCCAAGGTGTTCCCGCTGTCTGTAACTGAAAGCCGCCGGGCCGTGGCGCTGGCTGCTGAATGATTGGGGGCTAGCCCCCAAACCCCCAGAGTATTTTCGGGAAAGATGAATATGATGACACCAGGGAGCGAGGCAGAGCTGGCCGAGGCCATTGCAGGCGCAAGCGGGCCGCTGTGCATTCAGGGCGGCGCCAGCCGCGGGCTGGGTGTGGAAGGGGACGTGCTGAGCACGCGCGGGCTATCCGGTATTGAACTTTATGAGCCCGGCGCGCTGACGCTGGTGGTCAAGTCGGGCACCCCAGTGGCTGAGGTGGAGGCGCTGCTGGCCGCGGAAAACCAGCGGCTAGCGTTTGAACCGATGGATCACCGCGGCCTGCTGGGCACCGATGGCGAGCCGACCGTTGGCGGAGTGATTGCCGCCAATGTCTCCGGCCCCCGGCGAATCCAGGCGGGGGCGGCGCGCGATCACCTGTTGGGGGTGCGGTTAGTGGATGGGTCCGGCCAAGCGGTGAAGAACGGCGGCCGGGTGATGAAGAATGTGACCGGCTATGATCTGGTCAAGCTGATGTGCGGCGCCCACGGCACCTTGGGAGTGCTGACGGAGGTGTCTTTGAAAGTGCTGCCAAAGCCTGAGTGCAGTGGCACGTTGGTCTGGCACGGGCTTGGATGGGTCGCGTCGCTGAAAGTCTTCTGTGAAGCTTTGAAGTCACCCTATGACGTGACTGGTGCAGGCAGGGTTCCGCAGGGTGCCGCTGGAAAATCGATGACGTACATTCGGGTGGAGGGGTTCGAAGATTCCGTCAAATACCGCCTGACAGAACTGCGGAGGCTCTTTTCAGATTTGAAACCTGATGAGCTGAACATCGACGCAGAAGAAAATGCCCAAATTTGGCAGTCCTTGCGCGACGCAGAACCGTTTCACGGCAAAGCCGGAGACGTGTGGCGAACCTCGGTAAAGCCGACTGACATGCTTAAAGTAACAGGGCAGAGGGATTTCGAGCATGTTGTCGATTGGGGCGGCGGGTTGATCTGGAGCCTTGTGCCGGAAGGGGAGGATTTAAGGCAGAAACTGGCAGATGTGCCGGGCCATGCCACGCTGGTGCGGGCCTGTGCAGACACGCGCGCGCGGCTCGGCGTGTTCCAGCCGCAGCCCGCACCGCTGGCAGCCATCTCCGAAGGTCTGCGGCGGCAGTTCGACCCGCGCGGCATCCTCAATCCGGGCTTGATGGGGTAACACATGCAGACAACATTCACCGAGAAACAGCTGCTGGACCCCGGCACCAAACGCGCGAATGAAATCCTGCGCTCTTGCGTCCACTGCGGGTTTTGCACCGCGACGTGCCCGACCTATCAGGTGCTGGGCGATGAGCTGGATTCACCGCGCGGTCGGATCTACCTGATCAAGGACATGCTGGAAAACGAACGGGTGCCGGACGAAAAGACCGTCAAGCACATCGACCGCTGCCTGTCGTGCCTGGCCTGCATGACCACCTGTCCGTCAGGCGTGCACTACATGCATCTGGTGGACCATGCCCGCGCCTACATCGAAAAGCACTACGACAGGCCATGGAGCGATAAGGCCCTGCGCTGGCTCCTAGCGCGGATCCTGCCTTATCCGGGCCGGTTCCGGCTGGCGCTGCTGGGGGCCAAGCTGGCGAAACCGTTCAAGGGTCTGCTGCCGGATCCCCGGCTGCGCGCGATGCTGGATATGGCGCCGAAAACCATTCCGCCGGTCAGCCGCAATGACGATCCGCAGAGCTTTGCGCCCGAGGTTCCGCGCAGGAAACGCGTGGCGCTGATGACCGGCTGTGCGCAGAAGGCTCTGAACACCGATATCAACGACGCCACCATCCGCCTGCTGACCCGGCTCGGCTGCGAAGTGGTGGTCGCCAGGGGGGCGGGCTGCTGCGGGGCGCTGACCCACCACATGGGGCGCGAGGATGAGAGCCGCACTGCGGCGGCAAAAAACATCCGCGCCTGGGCGGCAGAGATCGACGGGCAGGGGTTGGATGCGATTGTCATCAATACCTCCGGCTGCGGCACCACGGTCAAGGACTACGGGCATGTGTTCCGAAACAGCGAACTGGCGGCGGATGCGGCGCGGGTGTCAGGCATTGCGATGGATATCTCCGAATTGCTGATGCAGCTGGATCTGCCTGAGGGGGAGGACAAGGGGCTGACAGTGGCTTATCACGCCGCCTGCTCGCTGCAGCACGGCCAGCAAATCAAGACCCACCCCAAGACGCTGCTGAAACAGGCCGGTTTCACGGTGGTGGAGCCTGCCGACAGCCATCTCTGCTGCGGATCGGCCGGTACCTACAATTTGATGCAGCCGGAAATCTCGGCCCAGCTGAAGGCGCGCAAGGTCAAGACGCTGGAGGCCAAAGAGCCCGATCTGATCGCTGCTGGCAATATCGGCTGCATGATGCAGATCGGCGGGGGCACCGAATTGCCCATCGTGCATACGGTCGAGCTGCTGGACTGGGCCACGGGCGGCCCGCAGCCGCCTGCGCTGACGGCACCGGGCATACGCGCGCCGGAGGTACCCATCTTGCGCTGAACGGTGTTTGAAAAGCGGAAAGAATCGGGCTGCACAAACCGCGCATTTGCCGTAATTTTGCCTGAACAGACAAATAATCTCCCACCCGGTGGATAAGAGGAGACGCATGTGAGGCAGTGGATTCTTGCGGTTGCGGCGCTGCTGCTGCCAGCCGCGGCGATGGCGCAGGACAGCAGACTACAGCGGATGGATACCCTGGATGCGGGCCGCAAGTGGGAAGCTGTCGGGCGGCTCGACGTCAATGGCGAGGGGTTCTGCACCGGTGCGCTGATTGCTCCTGACCTGGTGCTGACGGCCGCGCATTGCCTCTATGACAGCCGCACCAAGGCGCCGATCGACCCCGCCACCATCGAATTCCTGGCCGGCTGGCGCAACGGCCGCGCCTCTGCCTACCGCTCTGTGCGCCGGGCAGTGCAGCATCCCTCATATGTCTATGACGGGGAGCTTTCGACCGGCCGGGTGCGCAATGACATCGCTCTGCTGCAATTGCAGCGCCCGATCCGCAATACCAAGGTCACGCCGTTTGAAACCGAAGCGCGCCCGCGCAAAGGAGCCAAGATCGGTGTCGTCTCTTATGCCCATGACCGCTCCGAGGCGCCGTCCCTGCAAGAGGTCTGCGTGGTGATGGCGCGGCAGCAGGGGGTGCTGGTAATGTCTTGTGACGTGGATTTCGGCTCCTCCGGTGCGCCGGTGTTTTCCTTTGACGGTGGCGTGCCGCGCATCGTCTCGGTGGTTTCTGCCAAGGCAGAGGTGAGCGGCAAGCAGGTGTCGCTGGGATCTGCCCTGGCCGAAGAACTGACTCTGCTGCAGGCGCAACTGACAGCAGTTGCGACTGGCGGCCAGCTGCCCCCTGGCGTGGGCCGGGTAAAGGCGGGGGAGCGCGCCAGCTCCTCCGGTGCAAAGTTCATCAAGCAATGATCCGGCGGGCGCTGATACTGGCGGCTGCGGTTCTGGCCTATGCCGGCGGTGCGGCGGCTCAGGAAACTGGCCTGCGGCGGCTGACCGACCGCGATGATCTGTTCGGCTGGGAGGCCGTGGGCCGGCTGGAGCTGAACGGGCAGGGCTTCTGCACCGGTACATTGATTGCCCCGGAGCTGGTTCTGACAGCAGCCCATTGCGTCTATAACAGAAAGGGCGAGTTGCGCCCGGCAGAGCAGATCGTGTTCCGTGCAGGCCTGCGCGACGGGGTAGCAATTGCCGAACGCCAGGCGCTGCAGATCGCAGCCCACCCCGGCTACAACCCGCGCAGCCGTCTGAATATGGAAAATATCCGCCGCGACGTGGCGCTGATCCGGTTGGCGGAGCCGGTCCTCAGCGGTCAGGCAGATGCCTTTGCGCTGCATTCTGGCCAGGATTACGGCGTTAACATTTCGGTAACCTCTTACGGCATGGGCCGGGCTGAGGCGCTGTCGCGCCAGCGTGAATGCAACCTGTTGGGGGAGCATGGGGACGTGCTGATGATCGATTGCAATGTCACCTTCGGCTCTTCCGGGGCGCCGGTGTTCTCACAGGTTGGCGGCCGTGGACGCATCCTGGCGCTGGTTTCGGGCGGTGGCAGTTATCAGGGCAAGAAGATCGCATTCGGTATGAAGCTACCCCAGCGGGTGGCAGAGCTGAAGGCGCAGCTGCGCCGCAATCCGGTGGCAGCACCTGACCGGCGGATCAAGCGGGTCCGGGTGGGCAGCGGTGCTTCCGCAGGTGGTGCAAAATTTGTCAGCGTGGGCGACTGACAGACCTCTTGAAGCCGCAATTTCCGCTTCCTATCTCAGGATTGTCCGGGCAGCCGCTGATTGGGGCCCGGAGAAAAATCAGCCTGTCCCCGCGGGGAAGGCATCCTGAAATCGCTCATGAATGAGGATGGAAAATGCGTACTTTTGATTTTGCACCGCTGCACCGTGCCACCATCGGTTTTGACCAGATCGCCAGCCTGATGGACCGCGCCCTGAGCGCCGACGCCGCACAGTCCAGCTACCCGCCCTACAACATCGAGAAGACCGATGCTGACAGCTACCGCATCTCAATCGCTGTTGCCGGTTTCTCTGACGAAGACCTGAACGTCGAAGTGAAGGAAAACGCGCTGGTCGTGTCCGCGAAGAAAGCAGAGGACGGCGACGGCCGCACCTTCCTGCACCGCGGTATTGCCACCCGGGCCTTCGAACGCCGTTTCACCCTGGCCGACCACGTCCACGTGACCGGCGCCAGCCATGAAAACGGCATGCTGCATATCGATCTGCACCGCGAGGTGCCGGAGGCGCTGAAACCGCGCCGGATCGAAATCTCCTCCTCCCGCCCGAACCGACCGGAGATCGAGGCCAAAGCGGTCAACTGATCCTTCGGTTCCCGGTTCGCGCACAAGACGCCCCCTGGCTTTGCCAGGGGGCTTTTTTGTTTTGCCGGGCTGTCCCCGCGGGGACAGCCCAGGGTTGTGCGGCGCAATCAGATGTTAGGATTTTGGCGCCACACTGAGGTGGTGAATGGTTGTTGCGCCGGTGTCCGACCGCCCGCCGGTGCTGTCAATACGCGGTCAGGGTGAACCATATGGGACCACAAGAGATACAGCATGTTCAGCAGAGCTTCGCAGGCATATT
The DNA here is from genome assembly GCF_000203975.2 of Leisingera sp. ANG1. GTDB lineage: Bacteria > Pseudomonadota > Alphaproteobacteria > Rhodobacterales > Rhodobacteraceae > Leisingera. The sequence goes on from NZ_AFCF02000006.1 coordinate 173,545, forward strand.
TGCCCGCAAGGCGGATCTGGCAGAACGGTTCTATGTGCATCTCTTCACCCGACTGCCGGAGGCGCGGGGGATGTTCCGCGGCAATTTCGTGAAGCAGAAAACGATGCTGACGGCGATGATCACGTCCTGTGTGCGCAATTTGGATGACCCGCGCACGCTGGAGGACATCGGCGTGCAGCTGGCGCAGGAACACGCCCATCTGGACCTTGGCCCGCGGGAGGCGGAGGCGGCAAAGCGGGCGCTGATCGCCGCTTTGCGCGATGTTCTGGGGGCGGAACTGGACCCGGAGACCGAGTTTGCCTGGGCCAGTGCCATCAGCCGGGTGGCCGGGACGCTGACCCGGCACTGATCATCCGGCTGCGCATATCCGCAGGGCGGTTCAGACCGCCATGCAGATGTATTTCATCTCCAGGTAATCTTCGATGCCGTGGTGGCTGCCTTCGCGGCCCAGGCCGGACTGCTTGACGCCGCCGAATGGGGCCACCTCGGTGGAGATGATGCCGGTGTTGACCCCGACGATCCCGTATTCCAGTGCCTCGGCCACCTTGTATACGCGGGAGAGGTCCTTGGCGTAGAAATAGGACGCAAGGCCAAAGATGGTGTCATTGGCCATAGCGATCACCTCATCCTCGTCCTCGAACTTGAACAGCGGGGCCAGCGGGCCAAAGGTCTCGTCGGTGGCAAAGGCCATCTCCTGGGTTGCGCCCTTGACGATGGTCGGCTGGAAGAAGCTGCCGCCCAGTTCCGACGGGTTGCCGCCCAGGATCACTTCGCCGCCCTTGGAGGTAGCATCGGCGATATGCTCCTGCACCTTCTCGACCGCTTCCTTGTTGATCAGCGGGCCGAAGTGGATGCCGTCCTTGAGACCGTCGCCGACGTTCATTTTCTCGACCGCGGCTTTCAGCTTCTCCGCAAAGGCATCGTAAACGCCTGACTGCACATAGATCCGGTTGGCGCAGACGCAGGTCTGGCCGTTGTTGCGGAACTTGCACATGATGGCGCCTTCGACGGCGGCGTCCAGATCGGCGTCGTCAAACACGATGAACGGCGCGTTGCCGCCCAGCTCCATCGAGCATTTCATCACCGTGTCTGCTGCCTGGCGCAGCAGGATGCGGCCGACCTCGGTGGAGCCGGTGAAGGTCAGCTTGCGCACCGCGTCGTTCTCGCAGAACTCCTTGCCGATGTCGGAAGCGCGCGACGACGGCACAACGCTGAACACGCCCGCCGGAATGCCGGCCCGGTCGGCCAGAACTGCCAGCACAATCGCCGACAGCGGGGTTTCCGCGGCGGGACGGGCGACAAAGGAACAGCCGGCGGCCAGCGCCGGGCCTGCCTTGCGGGTGATCATCGCGTTGGGGAAGTTCCAGGGAGTGATCGAGGCGGCAACACCAATCGGCTGCTTCAGCACGGTGATGCGCTTGTCGCGCTGGTGGCCGGGGATGGTCTCGCCGTAGATCCGCTTGGCCTCTTCCGCGAAGAACTCGATGAAAGATGCGCCATAGGCGATCTCGCCGCGGGATTCCGCCAGCGGCTTGCCCATCTCGGCGGTCAGGATCACTGCCAGATCCTCCTGGTTTTCCATCATCAGCTCGAACCACTTGCGCATCACATTGGCGCGCTCCTTGCCGGTCCACTTGGCCCAGTCCTTTTGCGCGGCATCGGCCTGCGCGATGGCACCTGCCACCTGGGCGCGGCTCGTGTCAGCGACCTGGGCGATCACGTCGCCACGGGCCGGGTTGGATACGTCAAAGGTGCCTTCGCCGTCGGTAAACTGGCCGCCGATATAAGCGCGGGTTTCCAGCAGGCTGGGGTCTTTGAGAAGGGATTTCAGGTCAGTGGTTGCGTCAAGCATGGCGGGCCTCCCGGGTGTTCTGTTGCGGAATGCAAAGCAGTTGTGCCTTGATATGTCCAGAAGGATTGATGAGTCCAGAATTTGATCAAATTCCGGGCAAAGATTTTGAGCCAAGCAATTTGACATGTGCTGTGCCAGACTGTCTGGTAGCCGCAAAGAATAAGAACAGGGGAGATTGGGCATGGAATTGGATGATGCCTATGCCAACGGGGCCTATATCGAGAATGCCGACAAGTACCCGCCGCGCTGGGCGGCCTCGGCGGAGGATTTCCGCAACAGCCTGCATGAGCGCGCCCGGCTGAACATTCCTTATGGCGAGGGGGAGCGGCAGACCTTTGACCTGTTCCTGCCTGAAGGCACCGCCAAGGGACTGTTTGTTTTTGTCCACGGCGGCTATTGGCTGGCTTTCGATAAAAGTTCCTGGTCGCATCTGGCGCGCGGCGCGCTGGCACATGGCTGGGCGGTGGCGATGCCGTCCTACGACCTGTGCCCGGAGGTGCGGATTGCCGATATTACCCGGCAGGTCACGGCTGCCGTCAAGAAAGCTGCGGCCGAAGTTGATGGACCAATTGCACTGGCGGGCCATTCGGCGGGTGGTCACCTTGTGGCGCGGATGCTGGACAAAGCGCTGCTGCCGGCGGATGTGGGCGCGCGGATCAAAACAGTGATCCCAATCTCGCCGCTGTCGGATCTGCTGCCCTTGCTGCGCACCACGATGAACCAGAAGTTCAAGATGGATTCGGCTGCTGCGGTGGCAGAAAGCCCGGTGGAGATGCAAGACCGCTATGAGGCAGAGGTCACCGTCTGGGTCGGCGGCGAGGAACGCCCGGCGTTTTTGGATCAGGCGGTCTGGCTGGTGGAAGCCTGGGGTGCGGATCATGTGATTGCCTTTGGCAAGCATCATTTCAACGTGATCGACCCGCTGGCCGACCCGGACAGCGATCTGGTGGCGCTGATCGTGAATTGAGGGCTTGGAGGGGGCAGAAACGCCCTCTCTGAACAGGGCGAAAATAGTTCTTGCCAGAATCCCCTTTCCGCCGCATCTTCCGGCTCAAGGGCCAGGCGATGGCGTCGCCGCATGGAATACATGCCAGCCCCCGCATTCCAAAACTGTCCTGAACGCCGGGACCTTTCTTGTAAGAAGGAAGGGTCTGATATGACTGCACGTCCTGAAATGTACCGTTTTCACAATGGTGAGAAGGCGCCGCTGCAATTTGCTGTCTCCGAGTACGAGGCGCGGATCGCGGGCCTGCGCAAAATCATGGCTGAAACAGGGGTGAGCGCTGCTGTCTTCACCTCGATGCACAACATCTCCTACTACTCGGGCTTCACCTACTGCGCCTTTGGCCGCCCTTACGGCCTGGTGGTGACCGCAAGCGAAGCCGTGACCATCTCGGCCGGCATCGACGCGGGCCAGCCCTGGCGCCGCTCTTTCTGCGACAACATCACCTACACCGACTGGCAGCGCGACAATTTCTGGCGTGCAATCAAGTCGGTATCGGGCGAGGGCGCGGTGGTCGGCTATGAGAGCGATCACCTGACGCTGCTGCAGAAGGCCAAGCTGGAGGGGTTCCTGAAGCCCTCGCAGCTGGTTGACCTGTATGAACCGACCATGCGCCAGCGGATGGGCAAATCCGCCGCTGAACTGGACATGATCCGGGCCGGTGCCGCCGTTGCCGATGTGGGCGGCTTTGCGATCCGCGACGCGGTCAAGGAAGGCGCGCGGGAGATTGATGTGGCGATGGCGGGCCGCGATGCGATGGAGCTGGAGATTGCCAAGCGGTTTCCGGATGCGGAGTACCGCGACACCTGGGTCTGGTTTCAGTCGGGCATCAACACCGATGGCGCCCACAACCCGGTAACGGGCCGCACCCTGCAGCGCGGCGACATCCTGTCCCTGAATACTTTCCCCATGATTTCAGGGTATTACACCGCGCTGGAGCGGACTATGTTCGTGAAGGAAGTGGATGCCGACTCCCTGCGCATCTGGGAGGCCAATGTGGCGGCCCATGAGCTGGGTATCTCGCTGCTGAAGCCGGGCGCGAGCTGCGCGGAAATCACCCATAAGATCAACGCCTTCTTCGAAGAGCAGGATCTGCTGCAGTACCGGACCTTCGGCTATGGCCACTCGTTCGGCGTTCTGTCGCACTACTATGGCCGCGAGGCGGGGCTGGAACTGCGCGAGGACATCGACACGGTGCTGGAGCCGGGCATGGTGATCTCGATGGAGCCGATGCTGACCATCGCCGATGGTCAGCCGGGTGCCGGCGGCTACCGTGAGCATGACATCCTGATCATCCACGAGGATGGCAACGAGAACATCACCAAATACCCCTATGGGCCGGAGTTCAACGTCGTCGGCTGAGGCGCGCGAACACAAAAAATGCAGGGGGTGCCATGCGTGCACCCCCTGTGCACCGCCTGTGCACCGGGGAGGGCGTCAGGCGGACTTGATCCTAGTAATGCGCTTGCCCCAGAGACTGGGTGCGCGCGGCCTCTGACGGCGGGAAAACCGGGGTCTGCGGAACCGACGGACCGCTGGCGGCCAGCAGCTGGCGGTGCCCGTTCCAACCTTGGGTCATCCACAGCGCAGCAGCAGGTTGTTCCTCAGCTTGCAAGAGTTCCCGCACCGACAGGCTCAGCTGAGACGCGTCGTGCTGCGCGGTTACGCTCAGGCGGTCCCCGGCCTTGGCCGTTTCCGGTTGGTCGAGCAGAAAGGCGGTGCGGCCCCAATGGCCGCCGGATTTCAGCCCGTTTGCCACTTGCACCCCCGGGGCCAGGTCCATTTTGAAGCTGACAAGCACCGCGTGGATGCGGCCCGTTTCGGAACAGGCGAGGTCTTTTGCAGCGTGCGCCGGATTGATGTTTGGCCGGGTGAAGTCGAATTCAAACAGATCTGTTGCCGGGCCAAGGGGCCGCAGGCTGCAGGCCTCAAAGTCGTTCGGTGTGAGCTGCGCCACGCGGGCAAAATTGTGAAAGGCGCTGAGGTCGAAACCTTCTGCCTCATGCGGGCGCCAGAGGTTCAGAAGCCCATCGCTTTCGACCGGCTGCGCCATGAGCGTTCCGCGTTCGGGGATCGCGCGGGCATCCGGCTTGGCAAGTGCGGCCATGGCGTGGGTGAGAGTTGCAAGCGCACCTTCGCCAAGCAGAACCGTATCGACGATTTCCGAGATCACGACATCTGCCTGCTCTGGAATGTCTTCACCGACCACGATGTCGTGCGACCATTTCGGGATGACGGTGATGCGGCTGCTGAGACCGTTGTCCGCGATGACCTGCTTCGCAGCCTGGGCGATCAGGGGCTGCTGTTCGCACGTGTAGACATGTTTCGCGCCCGCACGTGCCGCCAGCATGGCGGTCAAACCAGCGCCGCAGCCGATGTCCAGAACCACGTCGCCGGGCTTCACCTTGGCTGCGATGGCCTTGGCATAGGCCTTGTTGCGGGCGGTGTCCGACAGCATCGGGAAGTGCCAGCGGGGCACAAATGTCTGATGCAGCCGTTCCTGCAAGATCTGCGCCTCGTGGTGGCCGGGGTCAATCCTGAGAGCCTCTGATAAGAGCTGCGAAGTCCGGATGCCGCCGTCGGTCAGGGGTTCAGATTTTGCGGATTGTAAGAGGGATTCTGCGTCCTGTGCAGGCTGGTTCTGGTGTTTTTGCGAAGGGGCAGGCGAATGACTTCCAGGCAAATTTTGTCCTCATTTATTGCAAATGCCACTGACCTGCTTATCCCTCATGCCTATCTAATAAATGATGAAGGAAAGGCACGTGCTGCGGGACGTTTCTGCCGGCACTTCTGAGAAGACCGGTGCCAAGGCTGCCGGAGGGGCTGGTCCGCAGATCTGCCGGCCGGGCGAGAGCTGTTCCGGCAAGGGGGGCACGGACGTTGCGCCGGGGCGGGTCTTGGGGCATATGTGCGCCACGGCATCGCCCGCCGAATAGCCCGCCGATATGATACCCTCTTGCTGCAGCACGGTTGCATGCCGCCGCGAGGAAGAAAGAGCCACCGCCATGTATGACGCCCCGGAAAAGAAGAAATCGGAATTTGCGCTGATCCAGCTGATGCCGAACCTGATGACCATCGGTGCCATCTGTGCGGGCCTGTCGGCGATCCGGTCTGCGGTTTACGGCAATTACGGGCTGGCGGTGATGCTGATCCTGCTGGCGGCGGTGCTGGACGGGCTGGACGGGCGGCTGGCACGGGCGCTGCGCAGCGTCAGCAAGATGGGAGCGGAGCTGGATTCGCTGGCTGACTTCCTGAACTTCGGCGTGGCGACGCCACTGGTGATCTATTTCTGGGCGCTGCAGGACATGCGCGGGATCGGCTGGATTTCAGTGCTGGTGTTCTCGGTCTGCTGTGTGGTGCGGCTGGCGCGGTTCAATGTGTCTGCCAAGTCGGAGGAAGACGCGCCGAAGCTGCGCAAGGGGTACTTTGAGGGCATCCCTTCGCCTGCCGGAGCGCTGCTGGCGCTGCTGCCGATGTTTGCCTCCTTTGCCTATGGCAGCCGCGAACCGGTGCTGCATGAGCTGCTGATCTGTCTCACCATGGTGCTGGTGGGGCTGGCAATGATCAGCCACATTCCGACCTGGTCGCCGAAAGCAGTTAAAATTTCACGTGAGAATGTTAAGTACCTGCTTGTGGGCTTTGCCTTCATGGCTGCGGCATTACTGACCTATGCATGGACCGTGCTGGTTGTGCTATGCCTTGGCTACGTTGCGATGGTGATTTGGGGGCTGGTTTCCAAGCCAAAAGACTAGCCCAAGACGTCCGGGGAGGGACGAATTGGATATCAAAGCAGTTGAGGAGTCATACGCGCGCTGGGCGCCGGTGTATGACAGGACATTTGGCGCGGTGACGCGCTCTGGCCGCCGCAGGGCGACCCGCTACATCAATTCCCGCGAGGGCAGTGTGCTGGAGGTCGGGGTCGGTACCGGGCTGTCGCTGCAGCATTACGCACCGCATCTGCAGGTGACGGGGATCGATTTCAGCCATGACATGCTGAAGAAGGCCCAAGGAAAGGTGCAGGAGCTGGGGCTGAAACAGGTGGAGGCGCTGCGGCAGATGGATGCCCGGCAGCTGGATTTCCCGGACAACTCGTTTGACACGGTGGCGGCGATGCATGTGCTGTCGGTGGTGCCGGACCCGGACAAGGTGATGCATGAGATTGCGCGGGTTCTGAAACCAGGCGGCAAGGTCGTGATCACCAACCATTTCAAGAGCGGCAAAGGGGTGCGGGCCTCGCTGGAGAAGCTGTCAGCCCCCCTGGCCAATGTGATCGGCTGGCATTCGGACTTTGCGCTGGAAACGGTGCTGCAGGAGGACCGGCTGCAGGTCGAGGTGCAGGAAAGCATTCCGCCCTTCGGGATGATGACATTCCTGGTGCTGGGCAAGCAGCAGACAATGTGAAACAGCCAGTTTCCGCAATGCAGCCCCGGGGGGATCCTCCGGGGCTTTTCTTTGTGCGGCCTGTCTGCAACAGTGCATTTGAAACGGGTGGAATTGCGCCGCCTCAGGGGATGTAAAATTCTTTTACATCCCCATATCAGGATCAGGTATTTGACAGGGAAGGAGCGGATGCGATGAGTGTGTCCCAATTTGAGAAAATGGTGGCGGACAGCCAGGACAAGGTGCGCGAGTCGCAGTCCAGGATCGAGGCGCTGACCTCGCGTATCGAAGCGGCGCGCAGCAAGATCGAGGCCGGTGAGGACGCCAGCATCGACATCGAAAACGCCACCCTGGAAGACGTGCATGCGCATACCGAGGTGATGAACGCCAATATTGCCGAGCTGATCATGGGGCTCGATGATGTGACGGCGGCGTTTTCCAAGGATTTTGACGAGATGCGCAACAAGACCGGCTGGGAGAGCTTTGTCGGCTTCTTCAGCCGCGGCAAGTCGGACTCGATGCGCCAGGAGCGGATGCGCACGGCAAATATCGACGACAAGCTGCAGGACCTGATTGCCAAGTCGGATGTGATCGTGAAGCTGCTGGAAGGCCAGCTGGCCACCCTGGAAGAACAGCGCGAGAAGGTGCAGACCAATCTGTCCGCAACCCTGGACGACCGCGAGTTCACGGTGCAGGAGCTGGAGGGCGTGCGCGCCCAGATCGTGGCGCTGGACCCGCAGATCATCGAGCTGGAGAACAAGATCGCGGTCGAGCAAGACGCGGCGGCACGCACCAAGCTGGAGACCGAACTGGCCGACATCAACGCCAAATACAACGCGCTGGTGCAGGAGGAGCAGGTGAAGCTTGCCAAGTCCCAGACGCTGGAGCGCTATATCGAGAAGGGCAAAACCTGGGTCGACAGCCTGCAGAACCAGGCGGCGACGCAGATGGTGCTGATCAACAAGCTGCAGACGGACACGCAGCAGCGGGTGGTGCTGTATGATGCGCTGACCAAATCGCTGAAGACCGCGCAGCAGCAGGATGTGGCGCACCGGATCAACGAGATCGGCGTGCAGACCGACAAGGAAGCCCAGACCGCAATGGCGGCGATCGGCACCGCGACCAACCAGAAGATGGCCGACATGCTGGAAGCGCATGAAGGCAACATGGTGTTTGCCCGCGACGTGCTGGAGAAGAAGGCCAAGGCGGATGAACGCTTTGCCCGCCGGTTTGCCGCGATTGTCGAGAAGCACGACAAGAACCTGTATGGTGGGTGATGTTTCGCTTTTTCGAGCAACAACACCAGCCTATTAAGATCAAAAGCCTGAAGGAGCTTGAGCCTGGTTTTAAGCCCCGGTGGTTCCGAATTTCGTTTCGCTTGATCCTGATGGGCTTTTTGTCAATGCCAGTGATAGTGGCTGGCAGCGTGTTGAAGGTTTCACTACTAATTTGGCTGGGAGTTGCGGTTTTTCACTTTGTGATGTTTGCGTTGATCGCCTTGTCAGTGGTTCCGAGGGGCATGAGGTTTGTCGGGTACTGGTGGCCCTGGGTGGGTCTGAAAGCGGCGCAATTGGATAGTTGGCTTGAGCGCGACTTGGACTGGGGCAACTAAAATGACTGATCCTTGCAAGGACCACGCGGGCCTCAGCGATACCTTCGCCTCGCGCCGGTATTTCAAGAAGTTTGAGACCATCATCCGGCATCTGACCCGGGTGGCGGCGGCGATGCAGGCGGAGGGGCGGCTTTCGAAGTCCGATGTGAAGGTGCTGACCGCTTACCTGATGCGGCTGAATTTCACCTTCCGCGCGCTCAGCATGAAATACCTGATGGCCGGGCGCGATACCGGGCGGTTCTTCGGCAGCCTGGCGATGGACAAACGCGACAGCGGCTTTCCGGTTGCCGCGGAACTCATGACCATGGCCAACGACGCCCAGCAGGCGGAGCGGCATCTGGCCAATATGGCGAGTGAGGCGCAGTTGAAGGACGATATGGTGCGCACCATCATCTCGGACCGCACGGTGCCCTCGAAACTGCAATTCGCCCTGTCGCAGCGGCATTATTATCAGGAACTGTTGAAGGGGCAGCTGTTCTGGACCCAGAACGATCCGGTCTGCGAATGGCTGGAAAACATCGGCGAGAGGCGGCGGCGCTTCCTGCTGCATTGGGCGGCCTATGACAGCCAGGTGAACCTGCCGGTGATCTACCTGATGGAGCTGGAGGACAGCGGCAAGGTGGCGCTTCCCAAGGACGAGCGGCGCTGGCCCGAAGTGCAGGCGCATCTGATGGCGCAGGCGCTGGCGGGGCTCAAGCTGGTGACGATTGCCAAGGGGTTTGACGAGGATTTCGACGACCTCCACCCCAAGCATCTGCGCCGCTACCATGTGGGGCCGATGTATTCCTCTGCCTATACAGAGCAGTCCGGCCCGCTGCACCGGGTGCTGGAGGAGGCGGAGGCGCCCGCGGGCCAGGACTGGGCGCTGGCCTGGACGCTGGAGGAGCTGGAAAGCGAAGACGTGCGCGAGGAGCGCGCAGGCTGGTTCGGCACCGTGGAGCGGGAGATCTTTGCGCTCGACCCCTTTGGCGGGCGCGGCGCTGATACCGGGGCAACCCGGACCCAGCGCGCCATTATCCTGCCGCAGCGCCCGTTCCAGGTGCTGGCAGAGCTGGACCCGCCCGGGTTCGGCGATGTGCAGAAGTTCGTGGTGAGCAATGCCGGGCAGGTGCTGCGGTATTGAGCGGCTGGCGTGCGGCGGGAGCCTCCCCTCTCGGCGGCAAAGCCGCCTGCCGGGCAGCGGGACGGGGATATTTTTAGCCAGATGAAGATTGTTTAAGTTGGAGGGCCAATGCGGATTGCGGGAGTATTGATGCTGATAGCTTTGACGGGAGGTTGCAGCGGGTACCTGGCTCAGGATCTGAATGCGTTCAAAGCGGAGACTTTGAGCCGCTATCCTGTTGGGAGCACCGTTGAGGACTTGCAGCGCGATCTCGGATGGCGCGGGTTCAAAGAAAGCGGCCCGGCTTTCAGGTCTACTCCGCATCGGCCCGTGCCACTGCCGCATTGCATGCGGAAGTCACTGGTTTACGGCTTTTGGGGAGGTGGCAATCGTTGGGTGTGCTACCGCGAAGAAGCAGGCCGGATAGAAGAAATTGAAATTTATCAGTTGGTCGCGGGCCTCTGAAGGAGAGAGAGATGAGCATTTCAGGCAATCAGATGGAGCTGCGGGAAGAGGATATCCGCAAGCATTACGCGGCTGCGGCGGCGATGCTGGAGGGGTTTGACCACACCCCGCGCATTGCCAAGCCTGCTGTGGAGGGCAAGGCGCCGGAACGTTCGCCCGGGATTGCCCGCACCCGCCGCTTCCGCTCCACCACGCCCGGGCTGGTCACACGCTCCACTGCGCGGCCCGAAGGCGTGCATCTGATTGCCCGCATCGAGGCGGCGGATGAGGATGATCCTCTGACCTCGCCCTTGCAGGCGACCCTGCAGCATGCCTTGCGCCGCGCCTTGGCGGTCTCCTTGGCGATGGGGGAGGCTTATGCGGATGTGTCCGGACTGGCGGATCTGAAGCGGGCCAATCTGGCCGGGTCCCTGGATGCGGCGCGCAAGGGGGAGTTCACCGAACTTCTGGCCGCCGAGGCGCTAATTGCGGCGCATGTGTTTGCCAATGCCGCGGCCTATCTGCTGGCGCCGCACGGGTCCGAGGCGCAGGCCGAGGTGGGCGAGGTGGAGGAGCTGCTGACCGACAACGCACCGCTGGCGCTGCACGGGGCGCTGTGGGAGCTGGACCAGAAGCTGGCGCTGCACGCGCCCGATGATGCGCATCTGATTGCGGCTGCGGCGGGTTATGCCGAGCAGCTGATGGAAAAGGCGGCCTTGCGCGCCCAGACTGCGCCGCGGCTGGAGGCGTTCACTGCTGCGGCCTGGCGGGTCGAGGCGGATGACCTGACCATCAGCAGTTTCGAACCGGCGGCGAAGGCGAAGTCCACAACGCTCACCATGGCGTTCAAGAAGCCGCATGAGGTGGTTGGCAACCATATCGCCAAGTACCAGGCCTTGAGGCTGTCCAAGATGCTGATGGCCTATGACTTCGACCGCCGCCTGAACCCGTTTGCCGAGATGGGCGGCTTCATCTTCACCTTCATGGGTGACGGCAAGCCGGGGACGGGTAAGACCACCCTCATTCAGATGATGGCGGGGCTGATCCATGATTATTGCCAGAATGCGGGCTACGCCTTCCGCTACCAGAACTTCGGCATCGACAATATCGACAGCTATCAGGGCAAGTCGGGGCAGAACGCCAAGTCGTTCATCCAGAACGTGATCGACCCGGGCGTGATCGGCTTTGGCACCATCGACGACATCGACCAAATCGCGGGCAAGCGCGGCGACCGGCAGTCCAGCGCGGGCCAGCAGGAGGTGACGGCGGTGTTCATGGAGGCCTTTGCCGGCGCCAACACCGTGGTGCGCGGCAACTGCACCTTCGGCATGTTCTCCAACTACCCGGAGAATGTGGACGATGCCCTGCGCCAGCGGGCCGGGGCGCGGTTCCTGGTGGACGGGCCGCAGACGCGGGAGGATTACATCGACATCCTGACGCTCTTGATGGGCAAGAACCATGCGATCCCGCTGGGAGAGCACGACCTCTATGGCGCGCAGGAGATCAAGAAGGCGGTCGCGCGCTCGTTTGAGGCGCACAACCGCCCGCAGGAGCCGGGGCTGATGGAGGTCTTTGGCCGGGTGCACGACCAGATCGGGGAACTAGATGATTTGGCCAAGCTGGGGACGTACCTCAAGGCGATCCAAGCCGCGGATGAGCGGTTCACCGGCCGAGCCATCAAGAACATCACCGATGCGGTCAAGGTGCGGGCGATGGATTTCGAGCTGCCGGATGAATGGATGGAGAACCCGGAGCTGTTCCTGTTCAAGGATTACGACACCAAATCCGCGATGATTGCGGAGCTGCGGGTTCCGATCACGGTCGACATGGTGGTGCAGGAGATCAACCGCTACGCCGACAGCGAGTTCCGCTATGCCGACAAGTCGGATGAGGTGGCGATTGAAAACATGGTGCGCGACTTCGGGCGGCAGGAAGAGGCCAAGCGGCGGTATCTGGAGGGGAAGTGACCGTTGGGGATCGTCTTTGGATATGTTGCCCTTGTGGTTTCGGGCTTCACTGCGATCTACGCTGTTATTGCCGGGATCGTGATGGGACACAGGCTTGGGAAGAATGAGGTGCCGTTGAAGTCGGCGCTCTCCGTGACCTTCCTTCCCGTTCTTCTGGTGCCAATGGTGATTTATCTGATCGTTGCAGCTTTCCACGTTGGCGAAATGGGGCAGGGCGTAGTCACCCTTTCCGGTATTCTTGGCGCGGCCTTCTTTATGGAGCGGCTCTCAATGTCCTTTCTGATGCCGCTTACAGCCGCTGTTTTTTCGATTGCCTTGATTGTCGCAAGGCTGCGCCGGCAAAACTCTCAAAGGGGGCTATGATGACTGTCTCGCACAACACGAGGGCAGAGCCTGTCCGCGGGCGGAAGTGGAGCGCCCGCCCAGGGGGGCGGACGGGCGCTGCCCGAGCCGCAAGCGTCTCGGGCGGGAACGCTTTCCATAGTAATCAGGAGGGCCTAGTTTGATTGACTGGGCTACGAACCACTGGCGTTCTATTCGAACCGGTTTGAAAAGCGACCGGCCTATGGAAGTGGGAAGAGCTCTTACTAAAGCCTTTCTGGCAATCGTCGCTGCTCTGGCTATCTTGCCACAACACACAGCCGATGGCGGATGGCAGCTTCGAGCCTATGCTCTTATCACTTCGCCCCCGAATGAAATTGGCGACACCTTTGCTGGGGTTGCCGGTGTTCTCGCCTTTCTCTGGATTATCGTAACCGTATGGTTGCAGAGTCAGGAATTGGCAGAACAACGGAAAGAGCTGTCAGCTACAAGAGATGAGCTGAAGCTGACACGAGAAGCTCACCAAAAGCAGGTCAACATCTTGGAGAAACAGGCTTCTATCTACGAAATTGAACAGAAGGATAGAGCTGAAAAACGCGCGAAGGATCAATTTGATCAAATGCTAAGAGCCCTTGCAGACTTGGTGGGAAATGAAAGGGAGTGGGGCGAACCATGGGTTCCAAGCACCACGCGTCCTCATATGCTGAATCTTGGAACTAGCGTTTTCAATTTGAAGGATCCTCAAAGTGTCGATGAAGCGATAAAACAGGCAGTTTCGTCCTCTCAACACTGTCACGAAACACTAGATGGGTACTTTGCTTCTCAAACGCCGTTCTCGAAGTCTGGTAAAATGGATGCCTATATTGCCTGTCTTGCGTTCGTAAAGGATGTGATGGGCCTGTATGATGATCTGGGCCCAGATCAGAAATTGCGCTTCGATTTTCTAGGTTTGACGCAACTAAGTGAAAACTTGAGAGCGCTACTTGAAATGAACATCTGGTTGGAAAGTGAAGCAACATGAAACGCCTCATCCAGCATGGTCTGATGTTCGGCAATCTCTTCCATGTGGCCTCGCCCGCGCTGGTGGAGCGGTATAGGCGCGCGCTGAAGCATCTGACCGGCAAGACCACCGCCCTCACGGATTTCCACGTCGATATCTCGGGCTTTTCGCCCGAAATCGGCGATGAGCTGGGGGATGATCACTATCTGAACCATGCAGGCGTGAACCGGCAGTTCATTCTGCTGTCGACCGAGCAGAGGCGCTGCCCGCTGCTTCACGTGAAATTCTCCACCAGCCGGGACATTCTGCGCCGGTTCATCGAGGTCAATGAACGCCAGCTGTTTGCGCTGACCGCGACCGATGCGGTGGCCGGCGAACTGGTGAATTCGGTGTTTGAGGTGTCCTCTCCGGCCAAGCTGTTCGACATCCGGCAGGTGCGGATCGAGGCGGATACCACCCGCGGCACGCTGCGCCATGCGGACCAATTGGCGGAGCTGGTGGAGCGGTTCAAGACCGGGGAGGATGCCTGGTTTGATGACGGTCTGATCGGAGAGATGATTGCGACCGCAGAGAAGACCGGCGATGTGACCCGCAATCCGGTGCATCTGGAGCATGAGGTTTTTGAGCAGGGCAACTTCTGGACCGCGCATTTCGGCGGCCTCTATGTGTTTCAGGACGTGGAGCATCCGGCGGTGATTGCCAGCGGGGCAAAGCCCGAAGGCGTACCGTTGCGCCATGTGTTTGACCTGACCCAGCGCAATGCCATTGCCAAGTTTCTGGAGCTGAACGGGCTGGCCGAGCCGGTGATCCGGGCCCGCGGCGTCGACGGCGCGGCGATCCTGCGGCAGAAGATGGGGTTCCTGGCGGTCAGCGTTCTGACAGAGAAGGGCAGGGATTTGACCGGCCTGTCACGGTCGGATCTGCGGCGGCTGGCAGCGCGGCATGCGGAGGAGCTGCCGGAAGAGTTTGAGGGGCTGGCGGCGCTGGTGCGCTGGGCCGAGGGCGGCGGCAAGTGGCCAAAGATCACCTCGGACCATCCGGCCTATTTCTATAGCCTCAGGGCGTCGGACACGCCCTGCCGCGATCTGGTCAACATGCTGCTGGCAGAGCTGTGCCCGCATGATTTCCGCCAGATGTTCATCTGCCACAAGGAAGAGTTCTACCGCCGGTACCGCGGCTGGCCGGAGACCAAGAAAGCCTATGCGGCGGAGTTCCTGGCGCGGGAATATGCGGTGGACAAGGCCGGCGCGCGCGCCGCGCTGTTCGGGCATGAGCCGGACATGGAGGGGCGGATGCCCAAGCTGCCGCGGAACCGGCGCAAGGCGGTGGTTGACCGGGTCGGCCCCTGGGGCGCGGTGAACCGGGTGAGGGGGCGATAGGATGGTCCTATTGGAGAAACTTAATTCTTCCCGGATCGCTTGCGATCCGGTTCGCGCCCGACCCGCCCCCATGGGCGGGCGCGAAGTGCGCCCACCCCGGGACGGGCGCGAACCTATGTTACGTGCAAAAGCTCAGGAGGCGTGCTGAGATGTTCGGCTTTATCCGCCTGATCCTGATCCTCTTGGTGGTGCTGACCGTGGTCTATGCCGCAGTGTCGCTCTATTCGCGCGAGATGCGGCGGCTGAAGCTTAAGCGGCGCTGGAAAGAGAAGGGGTTGACCGGCGACCGCGCGGCCTTCATCCAGCGGGGGCTGAAACAATACGACAACTCGTTCCGGCGCAAGCTAATCCTTCTGGTCTATATCATTCCGCTGGGGGCGCTGGCGCTCCTGATCTACGTCATTAACTTCATGTGAGGTCCACCCCCATGCGTTTCATCAAATGGGCTTTCCTGATTACCTTCTGGGTGCTGTTCGGCGCCTTTCTGCATTACACGCTGCCGCAGTATGACGTGGTGCGGATCGTCAACACCTACGAGGAACGGCAGGAGCTGAACGACTGGACGCGGGTATTCTGGTCCAAGCCCGACGACCAGTCGGCGCAGCTGATCAACCGCGATGTGCAGTTCATCCAGGCAGTGCGCGCCAACGGCCGCAATATGGTCTACCGCAACGAGGACACCGGCTGGAACTGGCCGCCCTATTTCAAGTTCGACACCGCGAACCTGTACACAGACGCCAATGACAGCATCTCGACCAAGGCGAACCCGGAGTGGGTGGCGGTGATGCATTACGGCTGGCGCAACGAGTTCCTGTCGATCTTCCCCAATGCGGTGACGATCAAGCCGGTGGCGGGGCCGGAGGACAAGCCAACCAACTGGTTCTCGATCATCTTCCTGGTGCTGCTCGCGGCGCTGTTGTGGGCCATATATGTGCGTTGGCGCCGGTTCCGGCAGGCGCGGATCGACCCGATGATCGAAAGCGCCGAGGACAGCCTCTATGCGGCAGGCGATGCCATTGCTGAGCGCAAGGGCCGGTTCCGGCGCTGGCTGGATACCTGGAAATCGAAGTGACGGGAGGGGCCGCCGGATGGGCGGCTCTGAAAGACACAAACGGATGCGCGGGCCTGAAGCGGCCCGCGTTTGTTTATTCGATCCGGTCCAGCACCCAGACCAGCGCGGGGGTGAAGCCGTCAGGTGACAGCGCTCCGCGTGGTGCCGCGGCGGCGGCAAAGGCGAAGCCGTGTGTGTAATCCACCAGCAGGCAGAGAAGGGTGCGGGCCTCTGAGCCGGATACGCCTGCGGCGGTGATTTCCGCCTCGATCAGCCGGGTCAGCCCGGTCAGGGCAGGACCGATCAGGGACGGGTCCTCCAGGATGCATTTCGCAAGTTCCGGGTGCCGGGTCACCTGGGTGCAATAGCGGGTCATCAGGTCACGCAGCCGCAATTTGGGCGTTGCCGCTTCTGACGGTGCATCCGCACCTTCAAACGCAATGGCGACGAGGGATGCGATCATCTCGTCCCTGGTTCCGGCGTGATGGGCAACGGCCATAGGGGTGACGCCAAGCGCCGCAGCCAGTGCCTTGAACGTGAGGGCCTTGCTGCCACCTTCGTCAAGCAGCTCCAAGGCTTTCTGCAGCACATCATCCTTGCTGAGGGTGCGGCTTCCTCTGGGCGGGCGACCCATGCGCGGGGGCATTGGTCAGGCCACCTGGAACGTGGTCTGGACCATGCCGGTGGGCAGGATGCGGGAGCTTGCCACCTGGAGGTCGATGTCCCGGTCCAGGCTGCCGAACAAGGGGATGCCGCTGCCGATCAGGATCGGAACCGTTGTGATGGTCAAATCGGCGATCAGCCCCTGGCGCAGGAAGGACTGCACCATCCGGCCGCCGTCGACATAGGCGCGGGTCCAGCCCTGTTCTTGCAGTTCCTGCATGAGGTCTGCGGGCGCGGCGGTGCTGAGGCGCACCTTGTCCTTCAGCTCTTCGGGAATGTCCTGTTCACTCAGGCTGTTGCTGAGGACCACAACCGGTTTGGTGTAGGGCCATTGGCCGAACCCCAGCACGGTGCGGAATGAGCCCGTCCCCATGATCAGCCCGTCGACACTGTCCATGAAGGCGGCAAAACCGCCATCGTCATCTTCGGCGTCGGGCTGTTTGAGCAGCCAGTCCAGCGAATGGTCCTGCCGGGCCACGAAGCCGTCGAGGCTGGTGGCGATGAAGACGTGGCCGGTGGTCATCGGATTCTCCTGTGCATCATTTAACTATACGAAATATAATTAAGTGCAATTCGTGTTCCAGGGGGCCAGCGCAAGATTCGCTGTTTGCGAATCGATCTGCAGCGGCTGGCAGCGCCTAACCGCATGAAAGATAAGCGCTTGCCGCAAACGGGCTGGCGGATGCCGGTTTGAGATTCTGGACATCCCTGTCCCTGCAGGCATGGCAAACATGCATGTCTTTTTCCGGTTTTGGCGGGTCGGATTTGTCTCCGCCGGCGGCGCGGGATTCGGGCATTTTCCGCTTCAGCAAGGTGCCGCCCCTAGGGGTGGAGAATTGGGAAGCTGGTGAAATTCCGGCACTGCCCCCGCAACGGTGACCCCGGGCAAGGCATGGCAATAACCACTGAAGCAACGGCTTCGGGAAGGTGCCAGGCCCCGCCGCCGAATGGCCCCGGGACAGTCCGGAAACCAGCCTTGCCCCGAAAACGTCAACCGCGGGCGGCGGCGGGGCGGTTGCAGGCGCGTGGCCTGCAATCTCTCTATCTATGCCCGCAGCCAAGCCAACCTGCCGCGGGGATGCGGCAAAGGAGAGAAGCAGATGCTTCACGACAGCGAAATTCTGGCCAAACTGGTCGCCCGTCAGAAAAACTATTCCCTGGAGCAGGCGTTTTACACCGACCCGGGCGTGCTGGATCTGGACATGCGCCAGATCTTCTACCGCGAATGGCTGTTTGCCATTCCCGCCTGCGAGATCCCGAAGGCGGGCAACTTCGTGACCCATCAGGTCGGCGCCTACAACGTCATCATCGTGCGCGGCACCGATGGCGAGGTGCGTGCCTTCCACAACGCCTGCCGCCACCGCGGTTCTGTTGTGTGCAAGGCCAAGAAGGGCAACTCGCCCAAGCTGGTCTGCCCCTACCACCAGTGGACCTACGAGCTGGACGGCTCACTGCTGTGGGCGCGCGATATGGGGCCGGACTTCGATGCCTCCAAACACGGGCTGAAGCCGGTGCATTGCCGTGACCTGGCCGGCTTGATCTACATCTGCCTGGCGGATGAGGCGCCGGACTTCGACGCTTTTGCCGCAGTTGCGCGCCCCTATCTGGAGCCGCATGACCTGGGTAACGCTAAGGTCGCCTATGAAAGCTCGATCATCGAGAACGGCAACTGGAAGCTGGTCTGGGAGAACAACCGCGAGTGCTATCACTGCGGCGGCAACCACCCGTCGCTGTGCCGGACCTTCCCAGAAGATCCGTCGGTGACCGGCGTCGAGGGCGGTGAGACCCCGCCGCATCTGCAAAAGCATTTCGACCGGATCGAAGCGGCGGGCGTGCCGGCGCAGTTCCAGATCGATGCGCGCGGCCAGTACCGGGTGGCGCGGATGCCACTGAACGAGGGTGCCGAGAGCTATACCATGGACGGCAAGGCAGCTGTCGCCAAGCAGCTGGGCCGGGTGCCGTTTGCCGATGCGGGCACGCTGCTGAAGTTCCATTACCCGACCACCTGGAACCACTTCCTGCCAGATCATTCCATCGTGTTCCGGGTGACCCCGATTAGCCCGACCGAAACCGAAGTCACCACCAAGTGGCTGGTGCACAAGGACGCGGTGGAAGGTCAGGACTATGACCTGAAGCGGCTGACCGAGGTCTGGGTTGCCACCAACGACGAGGACCGCATCGTGGTAGAGGACAACCAGCGCGGCATCAACTCGCCCGCTTATGAGCCCGGTCCCTATTCGGAAGTGCAGGAGAGCGGCGTCATCCAGTTCTCCAACTGGTACGCCGACCACCTGACCCGCGCGCTGACCGGCCGCCACCTGATCGCGGCGGAGTAAGCGTATGGGACTGCAGGCCAACTTCGAGACGCTGGACGAAACCCTGGCGTGGAAGGACGACGAGAAGCTGGAATGCGTCTCTGTCGTGCCGGAAGCGCCGAACACCGCCACCTTCAGCTTCCGCGCGCCTTCGGGCGCGTGGTTCAAATACCAGCCGGGCCAGTTCCTGACCCTGGAGCTGCCGGTGCCGGGGGAGGCAGTCTGGCGGACCTATACGATCAGCTCCTCGCCGTCGCGGCCCTTGTCGATCTCAGTGACGGTGAAGGCGCAAGGAGACAGCATCGGCACCCGCTGGATGCTGGACAGCCTGAAACCGGGTATGTTCCTCAAGGCCTCCGGCCCGGCGGGCGTGTTCACCCTGCCCAAGCGCCCGAACGGCAAGTTCCTGTTCATCTCTGCGGGCTCCGGGATCACACCCAGCCTGTCGATGACCCAGTACCTGTTCGACCGCGGCCAATCGCCGGACGTCTGTTTCATCAACTGCGCCAAGCGCCCCAGCGAGATTATCGCGCGGCGCCAGCTTGAGGGCATGGCGGCGCGGGTGCCGGGCATCAAGCTGCACTTCGTTGTGGAGGAGGACGACCCCTATCAGGTCTGGACCGGCTACCGCGGACAGCTGAACCAGATCATGCTGGGCCTGATCGCCGGTGACTACCTGGAGCGCGAGGTCTATTGCTGCGGGCCGGAGCCGTTCATGCAGGCGGTGCGCGACATGCTGAACGGTCTGGGCTTCGACATGGAGAACTACAACCAGGAAAGCTTTGGCGCGCCGGTGGAGACAGAGGCAGATGCGCCGGAGCTGGACGATGTTGTTCCGGCAGAAACCGCTGCCGCCGAGATCACTTTTGCAGCGTCGGGCGTCACCGCAACCTGCACCGAGACCGACACCGTGCTGGCAGTGGCCAAGGCGTCGGGCCTCAACATCCCGTCGGGATGCACCTTCGGCATTTGCGGCACCTGCAAGGTCAAGAAGACCGCAGGCGACGTGCATATGGTCCACAACGGCGGCATCTCGGAAGAGGACGTGGAGGCAGGGTATATCCTGGCCTGCTGCTCCAACCCGATTGGCCGGGTCGAAGTGGAAATCTGATCTGTCGGAGGGCCTCCCGCGGGCCCTCCGCTCCCTTCTGGTCCGGGCCTGCGGCGATAAAGGGATTGACGCCGCGCCCGTCCCTTGGTCAACACGGGGCCAAGCCTCATACCCCCGTTGCGACACAGGACCATCAGACCATGACTGCCAGCAAACGCATTGCCCTTTCCAGCGACCACGCCGCCATCGAGCTGCGCAAGGCCGTTGCCGCCCATATCGAAGCGCAGGGCTGGGAGGTCGAGGACATCGGCCCGCAAACCCCGGAAAGCACCCATTATCCCAAGCACGGCGCCGCCGCGGCACAGCTGGTGGCCTCTGGCGACTGCACTCTGGGCATTGTCCTGTGCGGCACCGGCCAGGGCATCATGATGGCGGCGAACAAGGTGAAGGGCATCCGCTGCGGTGTCTGCTCCGACACGTTTTCAGCCAAGATGATCCGTGCCCATAACAATGCCAACATGCTGTCGATCGGCGCCCGCGTGGTTGGTGAAGGGCTGGCGCTGGAAATCGTCGATGCCTTCCTGGGCACGGAATTCGAAGGCGGCCGCCACGGCACCCGCGTCGACATGATCAACGCGCTGGAAGACTGAGACCTGGCCCTCTCGCCCGGCAGCGCAGGGCCGCGTCCCGCTCAGTCTGCAAAAAGATAACTGGTCCCGGCAATTTGCCGGGACTGATCGCCGGACAGGTTCAGAAAGCCGCTGAGCTGGTCTGCGTTTTCCTCCACGCTGCTGCTTTCCCGTATCTCGTAGAGCTGGCCGAAGCCTGCATCGCGGATGCGGTCGTTTTCATGCAGGATGTCGTTGCGGATCGTTGGCAGCAGCCGTTCGAGCGTCAGCTGCGGCGTGCGTTCGCCTGCCAGTCCGACCCGGCGGGCATGGCCGATCAGGTAGTCGTCGCTGAAATCGCATTCGATGTGCAGAAAGCGGGTCGATGACCGGTCTGAATGGAAATCGTTCATCAGGTCGATGGCGCCGGGGTCCAGGCAGATGATCAGCTGATCGGATTCATAGTATTCGAACAGCATCCGCATTAGCGCCCGGCGGTGACGGGTGCGTTTCATCAGCGCCGCCTGAATGCCGCCGAGGTCGGGCAGCGGGGTGTCTTCCTCGTTGAACAGGTATTCGATTGCCGGGATGTTGGTGACCTGCCGGATCTGTTCCAGCAGCCGCTTGGCGACATGCCATTTCTTGCAGACCACGATCAGCAGCTCGCGTTCACGGCCCAGGGTGCTTTCGGTTTCCCAGAACCTGGGCGCAAAGCGGCGGCCGTCGCGCCCGCGCTGGGCCAGGAACTTGTAGAGGCTTCTGCCCTCGTTGGAGATCTGGAAGTCCACCCCCTGCGCCGCATAGAGCCGCCCGAGCCGCGACTTCAGCTCCTTGGCCTCGGGGCTGATTTTGCGGGCAAACAGAAAGTCCTGGCTGAGCAGCAGGTCATAGTGATCATTGTAGAAGTTCACCGGCATCCCGTAGTCGGTGAACATCAGGAAGGTGAGGGTGCGGGTTTCGATCTCCGCTTCCGGGATCAAGTGGCGCACCAGGGTTTGAAAGAAGGTCTCGTCCGGAATCCATGTGGTGCGGAAAAAGCGCATCACGTCGCGGCGCTTGCGGATGAAACCCAGGATCCATTCGACCGTGCGGCGGCGCAGGCACCACCACTGGCTGCCGATCTGCACCTGGATGTCGGCGGGAATCTCCCGCTGCAGCCCCAGGCGTTTTTGCAGGCCGTGGCTCCAGTAAAACAGTTGCTTGTGCTTGCGCTCGTTGAAGAAGTGCCGGTAGATCAGCCGCTCCTCCTTCATGCCGGTCTTGATCCAGTCGCTTTCGAAGAAGTCGAAGCTCTCGATGAAATCCTTGTCGTGCGCATCCAGGAACTGGTGGGCGTATTCCGCCGTTTTCACCGCCATGCAATCGCCCGACAGCATGTAGAAATGGGTGGCGCGCGGAAACTCCTCCACGGCGCTGCGCAGCGCATGCAGTGTCGCCTCGACCAGCGACCACTCGCCCCAGCCGCATTTGATGCGCTTCTTGGCAAAGGTAACGTTGGGGTTGTCTGCAAGCTCCGACCGGATCAGCTGGTAATCCTCCGGCGCTGCCCGCCCGTCAAAGTGGATCGCCATGCAGTCGCCGGCCGCCGTCAGCCGCTCAGCCTGCTGGATGATCGCCTCGGGGTCTTTATGGCAGAGCAGAATATATGCGATTTTTGCCATTGGGGGGACGGACTGCCTTGTTCTGCCTGATTGTTTACCTTGATAAGCGCGCTGTACGCACGAATAAACCAGATAGTTCCCGTTTCGGTAAACATATGCGATTACTGCTGGGAACAGGCAAAGACGGACAAGAGGGCGGCAAATGGGGTTTCCCGGCACCTGGATGACGGAAAGTGAGAGTGTGGTCTACCGGGTGGTGCCGAAATGCGCCTGCTCGACGATTGGGCAGATCCTCTATTACTCGGACCACGGACGGTTCTTTGACGGTGACATTCACGACGCCAAGGACGGTCTGCACAAATGGGCGCTGGAGCACAGCCAGGGGCCGATCACGCGAAATGTGCAGGGGCAGAGGTCCTATGCTTTCACCTGTGTGCGCAACCCCTATACCCGGATCCTGTCATCGTTCTTCGACAAGATCTGCGGCATCCAGCGCAACGGCAAGCGCTACCGCGGCAACCTGGTGCCCAAGCTGGCCTATGAGTACGGGATCGAGGTCGGTGGCGACGACGGCAAGCAGGAGTTCGACCAGATCGCCAGCTTCCGCCGGTTTCTGCTGTTTGCGCGCGACACCATCCGCTGGCGCCGCCCGATGGACCCGGACATCCACTGGTCGGCGATGTCGGGGCATGTGTCGACTTTCATCCTGAACGGCGGGCGCTACAACCAGATCTTCTGGACCGAGGCGTTCAATGACGGGATGCAGGGGGTGCTGGACGCGATCGAGACGCCGCATCCCGTGGACCTGACCGCAATCCCGCGCTTCAACGAAAGCGAGGGCCACGGCCCCAAGCGCGCCCATCCGGTGGAGGATTACTTCGACGACCTGTCGATGCATCTAGTCTACGAGATCTACAAGCGCGATTTCGAGCTGTTCAAATACGATTTCGAAAACCCGGCCAACAAGATGCCGGTGGGCGAGATCGACCTGGACGAGGTGCACGCCAAGCTGGGGGAGTAACCGTGACGCGGGCGTTTGAGGGTTTCTATGCGGTTTGCAACCATACCAAATGGATGGAGCTCAGGGCCCTGGTTCTGTCTCTGGGCGCGGATGAAAGGTCTGACTTCCGGTCCCGTTGTATTGCTAGCGGAAACGTGAGTGGTTGGGAACGCGAGTGGTTTTACCATTTCTGCGACGGCGGTTTTGCGGATCTGGAATGGGTCGAACTGCGTGGCAGCTGCCTGGCTGATGCCGAATTTCAAAAACGGCTTGCGCAGATTGGATTGGCTGGGAAAGCCGAAGGAAATGCAGTGCGCATTTTTGGCTTTGTGACATGCGGCGAGACAGCAGATAAACTGTCCTTCGCCTAGATTTCTTGAGTGCCGAAGCGAGGGGCTCCCGCGCCATGCTGCCGCATCATAGATGCAGCAGCATAAGACTTGGGCCGGGCTCCGCTGGCGCGGCGCGGTTGCGTTCAAAGCGCGGTGGTCCCGCTTC
This sequence comes from Leisingera sp. ANG1, assembly GCF_000203975.2. Lineage (GTDB taxonomy): Bacteria > Pseudomonadota > Alphaproteobacteria > Rhodobacterales > Rhodobacteraceae > Leisingera. The sequence continues at coordinate 197,392 of NZ_AFCF02000006.1, forward strand.
TTTCTGGTTCAAAATACCCCCCGCCGGAGGCGCGCCGTGCGCCTGCACGGCGCAAAGCCCAACGCCGCTCGGTGCACTGGCGTGAGCCAGAGGGCCGCAGCGGGGGCGGGAGAGATTGGCGGATGCAGAAAATTTTCTGAGAAGCGGTTCAGGGGCAGGGCTGCCCTGAACGCGCTTTCCCCATGGTAAAGCACCTGAAACCGCCTCAAGGGCAAGCGGCTGCGCCGCCGCGCGTTCGCGCGGCCCTTGACCCGGCTTCAGGCGCGGGAGCCAAAAGAAAACCCGCCGCGTAGAGGCGGCGGGTTCTGTGTGCTCCAAGTCTGAGCGGTATCAGTCCTCGTCGGGCAACGCGCGCACCGCGCCTTTGGCGGCGGAGGTTGCCAGCAGCGCGTAGGCCTTCAGCGCCTTGGAGACCTTGCGCTTGCGCGGTTCGGCGGGTTTCCAGCCCTTGGTGTCCTGTTCCTCGCGGCGCGCGGCCAGGTCCTCGTCGGAGACAGCCAGATGGATCGAGCGGTTGGGGATGTCGATCTCGATCCTGTCGCCCTGGCGCACCAGGCCGATGGTGCCGCCCTCGGCTGCCTCGGGCGAGACATGGCCAATCGACAGGCCGGAGGTGCCGCCGGAGAAGCGGCCGTCAGTCAGCAGCGCGCAGGCTTTGCCCAGGCCCTTCGACTTGAGGTAGGAGGTCGGGTAGAGCATTTCCTGCATCCCCGGACCACCGCGCGGGCCTTCGTAGCGGATCACCACCACGTCGCCTTCCTTGACCTTGCCGGTAAGGATGTCGTTCACGGCGGCGTCCTGGCTTTCGCAGACATAGGCCGAGCCGGTGAATTTCAGGATGTTTTCATCCACGCCCGCGGTCTTCACGATGCAGCCGTCCAGAGCGATATTGCCGAAGAGCACCGCAAGGCCGCCGTCCTGGCTGAAGGCGTGCTCCTTGGCGCGGATCACACCGTTTTCACGGTCGGTGTCCAGTTCCTTGTAGCGGTTGGCCTGGGAAAAGGCCTGGGTGGTGCGGACGCCGCCAGGGGCGGCCTTGAACAGCTCTTCGGCCTCCGGGTTGTTGGCGACCTTGATGTCCCATTTGGCAATCGCCTCGCCCATGGATGAGGAATGCACGGTGTGGCAGTCGTTGTGCAAAAGGCCTGCGCGGCTCAGCTCGCCCAGGATCGAGAAGATGCCGCCGGCGCGGTGCACGTCCTCCATGTGGACGTTGTGGATGTTCGGCGCGACCTTGCACAGGCAGGGCACTTTGCGGCTCAACTGGTCCATGTGTGACATGTTGAAATCCACCTTGCCTTCGTTGGCGATGGCCAGGAGGTGCAGCACAGTGTTGGTGGAGCCGCCCATGGCGATATCGAGGCTCATCGCGTTCTCAAACGCCTCAAACGTGGCAATTTCGCGCGGCAGCAGGCCTTTTTCCTCGTCCTGGTAGTGACGCTTAGTGATCTCGACGATCTTGCGCCCGGCCTCCAGGAAGAGGCCCTTGCGGTCGGCGTGCGTCGCCAGCGTCGAGCCGTTGCCCGGCAGCGCCAGGCCCAGGGCCTCGGCCAGGCAGTTCATTGAGTTGGCGGTGAACATGCCCGAGCACGACCCGCAGGTCGGGCAGGCGTTTTCCTCGATATGCTTCACCTGGTCGTCGGTGAACTTGTCATCCGCCGCCGCGACCATGGCATCCACCAGGTCGATCTTTTTCATGTCCAGATCGGCGATGTCGATCTTACCTGCCTCCATCGGGCCGCCGGAGACGAAGATCGCCGGGATGTTGAGACGCATGGCGGCCATCAGCATGCCCGGAGTGATCTTGTCGCAATTGGAGATGCAAACCATGGCATCCGCGCAGTGTGCGTTGACCATGTATTCGACGCTGTCGGCGATCACCTCGCGCGAGGGCAGCGAGTAGAGCATGCCGTCATGGCCCATGGCGATGCCGTCATCCACCGCGATGGTGTTGAACTCCTTGGCGACGCCGCCGGCCGCCTCGACCTCGCGGGCGACCATCTGGCCCAGGTCCTTGAGGTGGACGTGGCCGGGCACGAACTGGGTGAAGGAGTTGACAATGGCGATGATCGGCTTGCCGAAATCATCGTCTTTCATGCCGGTGGCGCGCCACAATCCGCGCGCGCCCGCCATGTTGCGGCCATGGGTGGAGGTTCTGGATCGGTACTTTGGCATCAGGCTGGTTCCCTTAGTCTTTGCCCTCAGGGACACGATTTGCGCAACAAAGGCAACCGGCCGGGGGGCTGTTCGGTAATTTTGGCGCAGTTTGCGCCGGATTTCAGTGGCGAAATGTCTCTCGGGCTGTTTCTCAGGCGCGGGCGGGGGCAGGTTCGGGGCTTTTCAGCCAGTGTTTCACCAGAAGGCCCAGCACCAGCGCCCAGAACGGCGCGCCGATTCCAAAGAAACTGATGCCGGAGACCGTGGTCATGAAGGTGATGAGCGCGGCCTCGCGCCCTTGCGGCTGAGCCAGCGCGGCAGACAGGCTGTTGCCGATGGTGGCCAGCAGCGCCAGGCCTGCGACGGTGGCAACCAGCGCCTTGGGGGCGATCAGAAAGAGGCTGATCACAGTGGCGCCGCCCAGTCCCACCAGGATGTAGACAACGCCCGTCATTACGCCTGCCAGATAGCGGGTTTCGGGGTTCTCGTCCGCTTCCGGGCCGGCGCAGATGGCGGCGGTAATGGCGGCAAGGTTGAAGGCAAAGCCGCCGAAGGGGGCGAGGATCAGCGAGGCCAGGCCGGTGATGGTCAGGCTGGCGGAAACCGGCGGCTCATAGCCGCAGGCCTTCAGCGCCACTACGCCGGGCATGTTTTGCGAGGACATGGTGACGATGTAGAGCGGCAGGCCGATGCCGATCAGCACCGGCAGCGAGAAGGCGGGCATCACGAACTCGGGGCGGGCCAGTGTCAGGTCCAGCGCCTCCAGGCTGCCGAAGGCACCTGTACTCGCGCACCATGCCACACCTGCGGCCAGCACCGCGGGAATGGTGTAGCGGGGGAACAGCTTGCGCCCGGCCAGAAAGGTCAGGCCCATCACCGCCACCAGCGCTGTGTCGGTCTGCAGCGAGGTGAAGGCAGAGAGACCGAACTGGAACAGGATGCCCGCCAGCATCGCGCTGGCCAGGCTGTCCGGGATCAGACGGGAGAGGGCGGCGAACCAGCCGGTAATACCCGTGAGCGTCAGGAGCGCCGCGCAGAGGAGGAAGGCGCCCACCGCCTCTGCCAGCGGCACGCCATTGAGGCTGACCGCCAGCAGCGCCGCGCCCGGTGTCGACCAGGCCGTCAGGACCGGCATCCGGTACATCAGAGAAAGGATCAGGCAGGTGATCCCCATGCCGAGCCCCAGCACCAGCATCCAGCTGTTGGCCTGTGCCTGTGTGGCGCCCACGGCCTCAATTGCCTGAAAGATAATGGCGACTGATCCGGTGTAGCCGACCAGCACGGCAACAGCGCCAGAAACGAGATGCGAAAGCTTCAGATCTTTGAGCATGCGGCTTTTCCTTGGCGGCCGGGCAGGGTAGGGTGGCGTGCGTTATAGCGCACACTACAATTCGTGCGCTATAACGCACAAGCGTTTTCTTGACGGGCAGAGACCATGAGCAATGACAGCATCACCCTGAACCTGCGGGAAATACGTACGGCGGCGGGACTTAGCCTGTCCAAAGCGGCGGAGGCCACAGGTGTCAGCAAGGCGATGCTGGGGCAGATCGAGCGCGGCGAATCAAGCCCGACGATTGCGACCCTGTGGAAAATCGCCAAGGGTTTCCATCTGCCGCTGACCGCCCTATTGGGCGAGGCCGCGCGGCCGGTGAGCGCGGCCACCGGCGTCTATGAAACGGTGCAGTTTCCCGGCAGCATCGGGGTCAAGATCGTCTTTCCTTTTGATCCGCTGCTGGGGGCGGAGACTTTTCAGGTGACGCTGCAGCCGGGGCAGAGCCACCAGTCGCAGCCGCATGACACCGGTGTGACCGAGGAGGTCTATGTGCTGCATGGCTCCATGGAAGTGCTGCGGGATGGCGAATGGGTGGCGCTGGAGCCGGGGCAGGGGCTGCGCTTTGCCGCCGACCAGCCGCATGGCTACCGCAGCCTTGAGACCGGCGCGGCGTTTCTCAACATGCATCACTACCGGCAGGCGGTTCTGACGCAGCGGGATTGATCTGCTTCACTTGTGTATTTTTTCGGGGCTGCCTACCACTTGCGCAAGTGATTGAGTTTTCAGGATTTGGAGCCGGGAATGGACACGCTGCGCGGAAGCCTTCTGATGGTGCTGGCCATGGCCGCCTTTGCGCTGGAGGACATGTTCATCAAATCCGCGGCTCTTGCGCTGCCGGTGGGGCAGATACTGATCCTGTTCGGGCTGGGCGGCATGGCGGTCTTTGCCGCGATGGCGCGTGCGCAGGGTCACGCCCCCTGGCACCCGGGCTTTGGCACGCGCCCGATGCTGTGGCGCTCCTTGGCGGAAGTTGTCGGGCGGCTGTGCTTCACCCTGGCAATTGCGCTGACGCCTTTGTCCTCGGCCTCGGCCATTTTGCAGGCGACACCGCTGGTGGTGGCTGCAGGGGCGGTTGTGTTCTTTGGCGAGACCGTCGGCTGGCGGCGCTGGCTGGCGATCGGGCTGGGGTTTGCCGGGGTGTTCATGATCCTGCGGCCGGGGCTGAGCGGTTTCGAACCGGCCTCGCTGTTTGCGGTGGCAGGCACGCTGGGGTTCGCGGGCCGCGATCTGGCCACCCGCGCGGCGCCCAAGGATATGAGCAACAACCAGTTGGGGTTCCTGGGCTTTGCCATGCTGGTGGTTGCCGGGATCATTGCGCTGGGCTGGACTGGCGGTGCGGTCTGGCCTGCCCCGCGTAATTGGCTGGACATCGCTGCGGCCACGGTGATCGGAGTGATTGCCTATAATGCTTTGTCGGGCGCGATGCGGGCAGGGGAAATTTCGGTCATTGCACCGTTCCGCTACACAAGGCTGGTCTTTGCCATGGTGCTGGGGGTGCTGGTGTTCGGCGAGCGCCCCGACACGCTGACCCTCATTGGCAGCGCGGTGATCGTCGTCAGTGGTGTTTTCACGCTGCTGCGCAGCCGCAAAGCGTAACCGTATCTTGCGCCCGCCGCGGTGCGGCCTTACATCTGCCGCCCATGGCCAAGAAGAAGCAGACATCAGACCCGAACTACAAGGTGATCGCCGAGAACCGGCGGGCACGTTTCGATTATGCAATCGAGGACGATATCGAATGCGGCATCGTGCTGGAGGGGTCCGAGGTCAAGGCGCTGCGCGGCAACGGCACCAATATCGCGGACAGCTATGCTGCGGTGGAAGAGGGCGAGTTGTGGCTGGTGAACTCCTACATTCCGCCATACGCGCAGGCCAAGGTGTTCAAGCATGAGGAACGCCGACGCCGCAAGCTGCTGGTGTCGCGCAAGGAACTGTCGGACCTGTGGAACCTCACCCAGCGCAAGGGCATGACCCTGGTGCCGCTGGTGATCTATTTCAACCACAAGGGCCGCGCCAAGATCAAGCTGGGCATCGCCAAGGGCAAAAAACTGCACGACAAGCGCGAAACCCAGGCCAAACGGGATTGGGGCCGCCAGAAACAGCGCCTGCTGAAGGACGCGCGGTAGGTTTCGGCCTATCAGTCTTTCTGGCTTGCGCCGGTAACGTATCTGGCAATCTGCTTCCGCCCCAGCAGGCGCCTGTGCGGCCCGCCTTCCGGGCCGGCGTAGAGGATCTTGAGGTTTTCGGTTCTGAGCAACGGCAGGAGAGTTTCCTGAGGCAAGCCGATGGCCCGCAGGATAGACAGATTTTTCAGGCCTTCGAGCGGTTGCAGATCCCGGACGGCTGTGCCGGATATTCCAAGTTCCTTCAGACCTGGCATCTGCCGGACAGGCGCCAGACTGATCACCGCAGTGCCAATTGCTGAAAGCTCACGGAGGCTTGGCCCTGCAAGCGGCTTAAGGTTGCTGACAGTGGTGCCGTCCAATACCACAGTTTGAAGCGCGGAAAGGTTTGACAGGGGCGCGAGGTCTTGGACACGCGTGTGTGCCAGGTTCAGTTCTGCCAGTCTGCCTGCGCTTGCCAAGGGCGACAGGTCGGCAACGCTGCTGCCTGTCAGGACCACGGTATGAAGGGCGGGTTTATTCTGCAGCCCTTCCAGGCTTTGCAGGCGGCTTCCGTCTGCGCGCAGCATTTCCAGACTGCTGGAGGCCGCCAGCGGTGCCAGGCTTTGGACCGGGCAACCGGAGATCCAGACCACGCGCAGGTTCGCCGCGGCCAGCGGTGCCAAATCGGAGATGCCGGTGTTGAAGGCCAGCAGATTTTCCAGCGTGGCCATTCCCGCCAGCGGTTCCAGGTCCGTGACGCCTGAATCGGCAATATTGAGGCTTTGCAGACGGTTGTAACCGCGCAAAAAGGAGAGATCTGTCAGCTCCCTGATGCCCCAGACGGAAAGATGCTCAAGCCGGGTCAATTGCGCCAGCGGAGTGAAATCGCGGGTCCGGACAGAATCAAGGCTCAGCCGCCGCAGTTCCGGCAGCCGCGTCAAAGGCTCCAGGCCGGAAACGCCCAGCCCCACTAGCGCCAGTTTCTCCAGATTGGGAAGCTGAGCCAGCGGTGACAGGTCTACGGGGTCTTCAAATCCTGGTTCTGCTATCAGCGACAGGCTGGTCAATTGCTGAAACTGTACCAGTTCCTGCAAGTCCGACTGCCTTGCGCCAAGCCTGATGCTCGCCTCTAAGTTATTGTCTTTTATGCATGTACTTCCAAAGGCCGCACAGCTGGCCTGCGCAGGAAACGGCAGGGACAGCCAGGCGGCCAGAAGGATGAATGCAAAAAAGCTGCGCAAACCGGGCATGTGATTACCTTTTCCGACACCTGCCGCAATAATGCAGGCAAGATGTTTCTGCTCCGTAAAACACACGCATAAGGCCCGTAAAGGCTTGTGAGGGGGACAGGACAGCTTGCACCGCCCTGCCACGGGATGTACCCATGGCGCTAAATGCAGATAGGGAGACGCTTTGATGCAGGACGATCCGAAGACGCTGGTTTCCACGGACTGGCTTGCCGCCCATCTGAAGGACCCGGATCTGCGGGTTTTGGACGCGTCCTGGTATCTGCCGCAGCAGGGGCGGGACGCCAAGGCGGAGTATGAGGCTGCCCATATCCCCGGCGCGCGGTTCTTCGATATCGACGAGATCTCCGACAACCGCTCCGACCTGCCGCATATGGTGCCGCCGGTTGAGAAATTCATGTCCAAGCTGCGTGCCATGGGCGTCGGCGACGGCCATCAGGTGGTGGTGTATGACGGTGCCGGGCTGTTTTCGGCGGCCCGCGTCTGGTGGCTGTTCCGGCTGATGGGGCAGACCAATGTTGCGGTGCTGGACGGCGGCTTTCCGAAATGGCAGGCCGAGGGCCATCCGGTGGAGGACCTGCCGCCGGTGATCCGCGACCGCCATATGACCGTGCGGGTGCAGAACCATATGGTGCGCGATGTGACCCAGGTCTCTGCCGCCGCCAAGCTGGGCGATCATGAAATCATCGACGCCCGCTCCGCCGAGCGGTACCGCGGTGACGCGCCGGAGCCGCGCGAGGGGCTGCGGGCCGGCCACATTCCCGGCTCCCGCAATGTGCCCTTTGGCCAGGTGCTGAAGGCCGATGGCACCATGAAAGACGCCGATGGCATCCGCGCTGCCTTTGAGGCCGCTGGCGTCGACCTGAACAAACCTGCGATTACTTCCTGCGGATCGGGCGTTACCGCTGCCATCCTCAGCCTCGCCCTGGAGCGCATCGGCAAGACCGATCATTCGCTTTATGACGGGTCCTGGGTGGAATGGGGTGCCTTCCCGACCCTTCCCGTTGCTACCGGAGAGAACTGAGCAATGTTCGAAACCCTGAAACCCCAGCCCGCCGACAAGATCCTGGCGCTGATGCAGATGTACCGCGACGACCCGCGCGCGGACAAGATCGACCTTGGCGTCGGCGTCTACAAGAACGCCGAGGGCGTCACCCCGGTGATGCGCGCGATCAAGGCGGCGGAGCACAAGCTGTGGGAAGAGCAGACCAGCAAGTCCTATGTCGGTCTGGCCGGCGATCCGGCTTACTCGGATGCGATGATCAAGCTGATCCTGGGCGATGCGGTTGCGCGTGAGAACATCGCGGCAGCGGCCACGCCCGGCGGCACCGGCGCGGTGCGCCAGGCGTTTGAGCTGATCAAGATGGCCAACCCCAAGGCGCGCGTCTTTGTGTCGGATCCGACCTGGCCGAACCACGTGTCGATCCTGAACTATGTCGGCATCGAAACCGTCGTTTACCGCTATTTCGACCGCGACACCCGCGGTGTGAACTTCGACGGCATGATGGAAGACCTGAAAGGCGCGCGGAAGGGCGACGTGGTGCTGCTGCACGGCTGCTGCCACAACCCGACCGGCGCCAACCTCAACGAGGTGCAGTGGAAAGAGGTCATTGCGCTGCTGAACGAGCGCGGCCTGATCCCGATGATCGACATTGCCTATCAGGGCTTTGGCGACGGCCTGGAAGAGGACGCGCTGGGCGTGCGCCTTGTGGCCTCCAGCTGCCCAGAGACGCTGATTGCCGCCAGCTGCTCCAAGAACTTCGGCATCTACCGCGAGCGCACCGGCCTGCTGATGGCTGTCTCCAACGACGCGGGCGCACAAGCGCTGAACCAGGGCACCCTGGCGTTTTTGAACCGGCAGAACTACTCCTTCCCGCCGGATCACGGCGCGCGTCTGGTGACCATGATCCTCAACGACGATGCTCTGCGCGCCGACTGGGCGGCCGAGCTGGAAGAGGTGCGTCTTGGCATGCTGGGCCTGCGCCAGAGCCTCGCGGATGAACTGCAGCGCCTGACCGGCTCCGACCGGTTCAGCTTCATCGCCCAGCACCGCGGCATGTTCTCGCTCTTGGGAACCACGCCGGAGCTGGTCGAGAAAATGCGGGTCGACAACGGCATCTACATGGTTGGCGACAGCCGCCTGAATATCGCGGGCCTTAACGCGCAGACCGTGCCGGTGCTGGCCAAGGCGATTGTTGACGCCGGCGTCTGAGCCTGAGCCACTTTGAAATTTTAGAAACGCGCCCTTGTGCGGGGCGCGTTTTTTGGGGGTTGGCGCCTAAGACTTTTCAGAAAAATTTTGCGCGCAGGGGCAGTGATTGACGGCTTTGCGAAGGCGGGACGACGCTTGACGTTAGGTCATTTGCAATTGGGCGACGGAAGCACCAAGGCTTCGCGTTTGTGCTTGCGGAAGTCATACGCAACACAGCCTAGGAGACCGAAATGACCCTCGCAAAATCCGCCCTCGCCGTGATCCTGTCCGCGGCCGTTGCCCTGCCGCTGGCCGCCCCGGCTTTTGCTGCAAACGGCGAAGTTATCGACCGGGTGGAAAACCGTGCCGACCGCCGCGAGAACCGCCGGGATGAAGCCGTCGACACGGGTGTCTGGGACGTGGTGGAGGATCATCTTGACCGCGCCGAAGACCGCCGCGACTACCGCGACCAGAAGGCGCCCAAAGTGATTGTTGTCCCGCAGGGCTGACCCCGTTCCGCCCCGCGCCAGCGGCGCCCGGCCCAAAAGCGAAGGGTCATTTCTTGATGATCCTGCAACTGGCGGGAGCCCTCCGCCGAAACACAAACGCGGCGCCTGAAACAGGCGCCGCGTAATTTTGTCAGCAGGGCTGGACTTAGCTCGGCGAGAACTCCGGGTACGCCTCCATGCCTAGCTCCGCCATGTCGAGCCCGTTGACCTCATCCTCTTCCTCCACCCGGATGCCAGTGGTGGCACGCAGGATGATCCAGACCACGGCAGAGGCTGCAACGGTGAACACACCCACCACGGCGATGCCGGTCAGCTGAGTCAGCAGGCTGGCTTCGGGGTTCGACAGCACCACGGCCACAGTGCCCCAGATGCCGCAGAGCAGGTGCACCGGGATGGCGCCAACCACGTCGTCGATCTGCAGCTTGTCCAGGAACGGCACGGCGAAGACTACGATCACACCGCCGATGGCACCGATCAGGGTGGCCAGGCCCAGGCCCGGGGTCAGCGGCTCGGCAGTGATAGCCACCAGGCCGGCCAGCGCGCCGTTCAGGATCATGGTCAGGTCCGGTTTCTTGAACAGGAGCTGCGTCAGGATCAGAGCTGCCACCGCGCCGCCAGCCGCGGCAGCATTGGTGTTGGAGAAGATGCGGCTGATGTCAGCCACGTCGCCGATCGAGCCCATCGCCAGCTGCGAGCCGCCGTTGAAGCCGAACCAGCCCATCCACAGGATGAAGGTGCCGAGGGTTGCCAGCGCCAGGTTGGAGCCGGGCATCGGAATGGTCTTGCCGTCCTTATACTTGCCGATGCGGGGCCCGAGGATCAGCGCGCCGGTCAGTGCGGCCCAGCCGCCCACGGAGTGCACCACGGTGGAGCCGGCGAAATCCAGGAAGCCCATCTCCTCGAGGAAGCCGCCGCCCCATTTCCAGCTGGCCTGGAACGGGTAGATCACGGCAGTCAGGATGATGGTGAAGATCAGAAACGGCCACAGCTTGATGCGTTCCGCCAGGGTGCCCGACACGATCGAGGCGGTGGCGGCGCAGAACATCAGCTGAAAGAAGAAGTCCGAGCCGGTGGCGGCATAGGAATAATCATCCGCGCCTTCCGCGGTGATCCCAACCGCCTCCAGCACGCCGGGGCCAAAGACGCCGGACAGGACGCCGTCGACGGCCCAGTTGCCCAGCGGATACATCAGGTTGTAGCCGATCAGCCAGTAAAACACGGCTGCCAATGAGAATAGCGCCATGTTCTTGGTCAGCTGCATAGTAACGTTTTTGGAGCGGACCAGGCCCGCCTCGAGCATGGCAAAACCCGCTGCCATCCAGAACACCAGGCAGCCGCCGATCAGGAACAGCAGCGAGTTCAGGATGAACACGGTGTCGGTTGCGGGGTTCACGCCCGGGGCCGGGCCGTCCTGGGCCAGCGCCAGGCCCGGCAGCGCGCTCAGCGCCAGAGCCGCAAGGGGGAGTTTCAGGGTCTTCATAAGTCTTTCCTCCATGCCGGGCGCGCTTACAGCGCCTCGAGATTGGTTTCGCCGGTGCGCACCCGCAGGGCCTGTTCCACATCCAAAACAAAAATCTTGCCGTCGCCGATCTTGCCGGTGCGGGCGGTCTCGGAAATTGCGCTGACGGCCTGTTCGGCCTGATCGGCAGGCACAACCAATTCCAGCTTCAACTTGGGCACGAAATTCACTTCGTACTCGGCGCCGCGGTAAATCTCGGTGTGGCCCGCCTGGGCGCCAAAGCCCTTGATTTCGGTGACCATCAGCCCGCTCACGCCAAGACCGGTCAGCGCCTCGCGGACCTCGTCCAGCTTGAAGGGCTTGATGGCGGCAACGATCATTTTCATCTTTGCATCCCTTTGTTTCGCGCTGCCCCGGCCCCATGCCGATGCATTGTGCACCTGCAGCAAAGCCGCCGCCCCGAGTCGTGCAAAGCCAAGGGCAGCAAGTTTCCGCGCGTCTTTCTGCGAGCGCACAATAATTTTGCGCCTTTTGATCGCTTCGCTTAAAAACCGGCCATCTGGAAAAGGGGAAAGGTCCGGATTCTGCCCCCTCTACAATCCGGCGCCGGCAGGGTATTGTCGCCGGACAACGGGCAAACCGGGCAGGAACAGACGATGGCACAAGGATCCGGGCGCAAGCCTCTGGTGGCAGAGAAACGCTATTCCGCGGGCGGCAAGGGCAAACCACCCGCTAAGAAGCCTGCGCGCAGGAAGCCGGCGCCCAAGGCCAAAAAGCCTGGACTGCTGGCACGGCTGTTTGGCCGCAAGAAGTCCCGCGCCAGGCCGGTACGCAAGAAACGCGGCCTCATCGGCTGGCTGCTGGCGCCGTTTGCCTTTGTGTTCCGGCTGGCTTGGGGGTTCACCTGGCGGGTTGGCATGGTGGTCTGCGGGCTGGTCGGCCTGGCGGTGGCGTTCCAGTATGCAAAACTGCCGGAGGTTTCTGCCTACCTGGACGGGCGCGCCCGTGGCTCCGTCACCATTCTGGACCGTGAGGGCGAGGTCTTTGCCTGGCGCGGCGACCAGTTCGGCGGCGTGGTGACCGCGGACACGGTGTCGCCGCATCTGAAAAACGCCATCGTTGCGACAGAAGACAAGCGGTTTTACCGCCACCTTGGCCTGTCGCCGCGCGGCATAGCCAGCGCCGTGCGCATCAACCTGAGCGAAGGGCGCGGGCCGCTGTCGGGCCATGGCGGCTCCACCATCACCCAGCAGGCAGCGAAACTCCTGTGCTTGGGCAAGGTCTATGATCCCACCGAATGGAAGAGTGAAAGCGCCTATGAGGCCGACTGCCGCAAGGGATCGCTCTGGCGCAAAGGGACCGAGGCGATCTTTGCCCTGGCGATGGAGGCCAAGTACACCAAGGACGAGATCCTTTCGATCTACATGAACCGCGCCTATATGGGCGGCGGCGCCTATGGCGCAGAGGCCGCGGCGCAGCGCTATTTTGGTAAATCCGCAAACCAGCTGAACCCGGCGGAGGGTGCAATGCTGGCAGGGTTGCTGACCGCGCCGTCGACGCTGGCCCCCACAAACAACCTGCAGCGCTCGCAGGACCGGGCAGCTACCGTGCTGCGGCTGATGCAGGAGCAGGGCTACCTGACCACGGCGGAGATGCAAAAGTACCAGAACAGCCCGGCAGAGCTGAGCGAGGCTGCGGCAGCGCGGGCCGGCGGCTATTTCGCCGATTGGGTGATGGACAGCATCCCGGACTTCCTGGGCGACCAGACCACAGAGGACGTGGTGATCCGCTCCACCATGGACCAGCGCTTGCAGCGCGCGGCTGAGGAAGCGCTGAAATACATCTTCGAAAACAAGGTGCGTCAGGGCTCCAAGGCGCAGGCCGCCATTGTGGTGATGAGCGCCGACGGCGCAGTGCGCGCCATGGTGGGCGGGCGCAAGACCAAGGTCTCGGGCGTTTTCAACCGGGCGACCCAGGCCAAGCGGCAGACCGGTTCTGCGTTCAAACCCTTTGTCTATGCCACCGCGCTGGAGCTGGGTTATTCGCCCTATGACCGGGTGCTGGATGCAAAATACTGCCTGAACATTCCAGGATCCGGCCAGTGGTGCCCGGATAACTACACCCGCAAGTTCTATGGTGAAGTGACATTGGCGCGGGCGCTGCGCGACTCGCTGAACGTGCCGGCGGTGAAAGTGTCCGAGGCCGTGGGCCGCGACAAGGTGAGCCTTGTGGCCAAGGACTTTGGCATCGACAGCGATCTGGCCGCGGGCCCTGCGCTGGCGCTGGGGGCGTCGGAAAGCACTCTGCTGGAAATGACCGGCGCTTATGCGGGTATCCTCAACGGCGGCTCCTCAGTGACACCTTATGGTGTAACGGAGCTGAAGCTGGTGGAGGACAATGAGGCGCTGATGGGGGCCAGCGGCGGCATGGGCGAGCGGGTGATCCGCCCGGAGGCCGCGCAGCAGCTGGTCTGGATGATGGAGAAAGTGATTGCCGGTGGCACCGGCCAGCGGGCGCAGATCCCGGGCTGGCAGGCGGCGGGCAAATCCGGCACCACATCAGCCGCCAAGGATGCCTGGTTTATCGGCTTCACGGCTGACTATGTGGCCGGCGTCTGGATGGGATATGACGACAATACGCCCCTGTCCGGTGTGACCGGCGGCGGTCTGCCCGCCGAGATCTGGCGCGAGACCATGGTGCGGGTGCATGAGGGGCTGGAACCGAAGCCACTGCCGATGCTGGAACCGGCACCGATCGCACCGCCGCCGCAGCCAACCCGCCGCGAGCGCCGCCGTCAGGGGCCAAAACTGGGCCAGGAACTGGGCCGCGCGGTGGACAACATCCTGCGGGATATTCTGGGCAACTGAAAATACGGATAGGCGGTGCTCCCGCCCGTCTCTGGCCTCCATGCGGAGGCATCGCCAGTTGGGCCCGGCGCCGCACCTTGAAGGTGCGGCGCGCGCCTGTCCCACAGGGCCTGGGGCGCCACGCCCAACGGGCGCACGGCATCCAGGATGCTGCGGCGACGGGCGGGAGGCTTCTGCCCCGCAAGCGGGTGGCCTGAAGCAGGCAAAGAAAAAGGCTCCCCGCAGGGAGCCTTGCTCGTGTCCGTCAGGAAAAACCGGATCAGCTCAGCCGGTCCAGCTCGGCAATCAGCGCGTCGATGTCACCTTTCTTGCTGTCCAGGATCGCGCCGATTTCGGTGCGCTCGGTCAGCAGCAGGTTCACGCCTTCGATGAACATGTTGAAAAACAGGTCGCGGCCGGAGCGGTCCGACACCAGGAAGGTCACTTCAAACGGCGACTGGCCCTTGAGGTAGGCAATAGTGCTCACCTCATACCATTTCTTGACTTTCTTGACGCCCTTCACCTCCAGCTTGCCGCCGATGAACTCGCGGAAGCGTTTGCCGTACTTGCGCGAGATGTAGCCCTGAAATGCCTTGGAGAAGGCCTTCTTCTGGCTGGCCGAGGCGCGGCGCCCATCCACCCCGAGCGCATAGGCCGCGATATACGAGGTGTCGCTGTAGCGCTGGAAGATCCGCTCGAACTCGCGGAACATGGCGCTTTCACCCTTGCCAGAGTCGATCACACGGTTGATGTCGGCAACCAGGCTGTTGATCAGCTTGCTGGCGCTGTTTTCGGTCAGCGCCCAAAGGGTTTGCGGAGCTGCAACCAAAGCAGCGGCGCCGGCGCACAGGCCAGTCACGAAATTGCGGCGGTCCATATTCAAAATCCTTCAGTGTTCAGTTCGAACGGGTCGATTTCCTGGATCTCTTCGCCATCCCCCAGCTCGAACCGGCGGTTCTGCAGGTAGATCAGCCGCGACTGCGCATAGCTGTCGGCGCTCTCGTAGAGAATCGAGTCGATCGTGTCGGAATAGTTGCCACGATCACCCATGCGGCGCACGATCTCGGCGTAGATGGTGATGTTGTCGGCAGTATTCTGCTCGGCATATCCCAGCGGGTTGGTGAAGAAGTCGACGGCAACCCCCACCGCGTCACGGCTGGTGGAAGGGCCGAGCAGCGGCAGTTCGACATAGGCGCCTTCGCCGACGCCCCATTTATGCAATGTCTCGCCGAAGTCGGTATCGACCTGCGGCACTTTGAACTCAGTTGCGGGGTCTGCGAGGCCCGCAAAACCCACGGTCGAGTTGATCACGAAGCGCGAAAACGCATTGCCGGCCGTCTTCAGGTCGCCCTGCAGCAGTGCATTGACCATCTGGCCGGGCATCGACAGGTTCTCAGCAAAATAGGAGAAACTGGTCACCATCGGCGCCGGCACAATTGCCACGTAGCCTTTGGAGGCGGGGCGGAAGGCCAGCCGGTCAACGCCGCGGTTGAAGGCGTGAATGGTGCGGTTGGTCCGCTCATAGGGGTCGAATACCTCACCGGAGGCACGCGCAACCGGGTCCTGGGTGGCGCAGCCAGCGGCAAAAGCGGCCAAAATCAGCGCAGGTACAAATTTAAGCGGTCGCAACATCAAGGGCATTCGGATAAGTGTCCAATTGGTACTGGAATGGGCGCGTCGGGGGGCAAATAAGTGTTCTCTTGCCAATTTCCAGTCTGATTACATTTTTTTACCGGCTTGTGCCACAACTGGTACAATTCCAGCCCTGACCTGAAGCCAACGAACCACTATTGCAGTCTGACCATGAATAAAAGCCTTTACAAAAACGGGTATGATGAACTGCGCCAGGTGCGGCGGCAGAGCCGCGGCCTGTACTGGTTCACCGGGATCTTCAGCTTTTTCGTGAACCTGCTAATGCTGACCGGTCCCTTATACATGATGCAGGTCTACGACCGGGTGCTGGGCAGCCGGTCAGAGGCGACCCTTTTGGCGCTGTCGCTGCTGGTGGTTTTCCTTTACGGGATGATGGGGCTCTTGGACTATGCCCGCGGCCGGATCATGGCGCGGGTTGGGGCCCGGCTGCAGGCGGCGCTGGACAAGCGGGTGTTTGACGCGATGATCCGCCGTTCTGCGGTGGCACAGGACCCGGTAGCGCAGACCGGTCTCTCAGACCTGGAGTCGGTGCAGCGGCTGATCGCCTCGCCGGTGCTGACCGCGGCTTTCGACCTGCCCTGGACGCCAGTGTTTCTGGCGGGCATTGCGCTGTTCCACCCCTGGCTGGGCCTGCTGGCCCTTGGCGGCGGTGCGGTATTGGTGCTGATTGCGTTCTTGAACCAGATGTTCACCCGGTTGCCGCAGCAGAAGGCAAGCATGACCGGCCACAAGGCCAATCTGATGTCCGAGGAAATCCGCAACGAAGCGGAAATGATCCAGTCAATGGGCATGCGCGGGGCATCTTTCGAGCGCTGGAAACAGGCCCGGGACGCGGCCTTGACCGACAGTGTCACGGCCAATGACACCGGCGGCGGGTTCACCACGCTGACCAAGACGCTGCGTCTTTTCCTGCAATCGGCGATGCTGGGTTTGGGCGCATATCTGGTGCTGCAAAACGAGGTGACGCCAGGCGCGATGATCGCAGGTTCCATCCTGATGGGCCGCGCCCTGGCGCCGATCGAACTGGGGCTGGGGCAGTGGGCGCTGGTGCAGCGGGCGATGAAGGGCTGGCACAATCTGGCGGAGCTGCTGGACAAGGTTCCGGAGGAAGAGACACGCACCGCCCTGCCCAAGCCGAAGGCGCTGCTGGAGGTCCAGGGGCTGGCGGTGGTGCCGCCTGGCAGCAATACGCCGCTCTTGCGCAATGTGAATTTCCGGGTGCAGCCGGGACAGGCAATCGGCGTGATAGGGCCTTCGGGATCCGGCAAGTCAACCCTCGCGCGGGCGCTGACAGGTGTTTGGCGGCCTGCGGCCGGTTCCGTCCGGCTCGACGGTGCGTCACTGGATCAGTACGCACCGGATGTGCTGGGCGGCCACATAGGTTACTTGCCGCAGCGGGTGCAGGTGTTTGATGGCACCATTGCCCAGAACATCGCCCGCCTTAATCAGCAGCCCGACGCCGAAAAGGTGGTGGAGGCCGCCCGTAAGGCTGCAGCGCATGAGATGATCCTGAAACTGCCCGACGGCTATGACACGCGCGTCAACGCCACCGGCGGACGGCTGTCGGGCGGGCAGATGCAGCGGGTCGGGCTGGCCCGGGCACTGTTCGACGATCCGGTGATCGTGATCCTGGATGAGCCGAACTCGAACCTCGATAATGAAGGCTCGATGGCACTGAACCAGGCGATCAAGCAGATCAAGGCTGAGGGCCGCTCGGTGCTGATCATGGCGCACCGCCCGGCGGCGATCCAGGAATGCGACACGCTGCTGGTGATTGACAAGGGCACCCAGACCGCCTTTGGCCCCAAGGACAAGGTGCTGCAGGAAATGGTTGCCAACCATCAGAACATCCGCCAGGCGACCGGCGCGGGAGGTGTGCGATGAGTGTGGAGAACAACTGGCCCGCGCGCCGCCCGCTGATTATCGGCCTGATTGCTCTTGCAGTGCTGGTGGGGGGCTTCGGCTCCTGGTCGGTGCTGTCCTCGATTTCCGGTGCGGTGGTGGCCACGGGCCGTATTGAGGTCGACCGCAACCGGCAGGTGGTGCAGCATCTGGACGGCGGCATCGTTGCTGAGATCCTGGTGGATGAAGGCGACACCGTGGCTGAGGGCGCGACGCTGATCCGGCTTGACGCCAATGAGCTGACCTCCCAGCTGGTGATCACCGAAGGCCAGCTGTTCGAGCTGATGGCGCGGCGCGGCCGGCTGGAGGCGGAACGGGACGAGGCGGCTGATGTCACCTTTGACCCGGAATTGCTGCAGGCCGCGGAAGCCCAGCCGGATGTCATGGACCTGGTCGAGGGCCAGCGGCGCCTGTTCTTGGCCCGGAGAGATTCCACCGCGCGCGAGATCGAACAGCTCGAGAAGCGCCGGGCGCAAATCGAGGAGCAGATTCGCGGTATTCAGGCGCAGCAGAAATCCATGTCGGTGCAACTGGACTTGATCGGTGAGGAACTGGGCAACCAGCAGTCGCTGCTGGACCGCGGCCTGGCGCAGGCGGCAACGGTGCTGAATTTGCGGCGCACCCAGGCCAGCCTGGACGGCCAGCTGGGTGAGCTGGTGGCGTCGGAGGCGCAGGCTGAGGGGCGCATCACCGAGATTGATATCGAAATCCTGAAACTGGGCAGCGGCCAGCGAGAAGAGGCGATTACCCGCCTGCGCGATCTGCGCTATCAAGAGCTGGAGCTGGCTGAGACCCGCCGGTCCTTGCAGGGGCGGCTGGCGCGGCTGGATATCACCGCGCCGGTCTCGGGCATTGTCTACGGGCTGCAGGTGCAGACCCCGCGCTCGGTGATCCGGCCGGCCGACCCGGTGTTGTATCTGGTGCCGCAGGACCGGCCGCTCGTGATCGCGGCACAAGTGGCGCCGACCGACATTGACCAGCTTTATACCGGTCAGGAGGTCACCCTGCGGTTCTCGGCTCTGGATCAGCGCTCGACGCCGGAACTTTTTGGCCATGTCACCCAGGTCTCGGCTGATGCGTTTGAGGACCAGGGCAGCGGCATATCCTATTACCGGGCGGAGATCGAGCTGAACCCGGGCGAGCAGGGCCGCCTGCCGGCGGGCACGGTGCTGATCCCAGGAATGCCGGTGGAAAGCTACATCCGTACCGCCGACCGTTCGCCGCTGGCCTATCTGGTCAAGCCGCTGGCGGACTACTTCAACAAGGCTTTCCGCGAAAGCTGACTGCGGAGGGCGGATTCCCGCGCCGGGGTTTCGCATTTTCTCTTTCCGAAACCTGCTGCTGCGGGTAGCGTCCCGGCCAGCAAAGACTCGGAAGGAATGCGCCATGAGCATCGAAGCAAAACTGAAAGAGCTGGGTGTGACCCTGCCTGACGCGCCGGCACCTGCGGCCAACTATGTGCCTTATGTCGTTGCAGGCGACATGGTCTATATTTCCGGCCAGATTTCGGCGGATGAAAACGGTTTGATCACCGGCACCTTGGGCGCGGACATGGATGTCGACGCAGGCCAGGCAGCGGCCAAGCGCTGCGCGATTGCGCTGCTGGCTCAGCTCAAGGCAGCCTGCGGCGGCGATCTGGAGCGTCTGGTCCGCGTTGTGAAACTGGGCGCCTTTGTCAACTCGACCGCGGATTTTACCCAGCAGCCGCAGGTGGTGAACGGCGCCTCCGACTTCCTGGTTGAAGCGCTGGGCGACATTGGCCGCCACGCGCGTTCCGCAGTCAGCTCGCCCTCGCTGCCGCTGGGCGTCGCAGTTGAAATCGACGGTGTGTTCCAGATCAAATGACGCCGTCCCTGCCTGCCGCCTTTCTGACTGTCCCTCTGGCCCACCGCGCATTGCATGATGTTGAGGACGGGCGCCCGGAGAACAGCCGCGCTGCCATCCGCGCAGCAATTGCGGCAGGCTACGGGATCGAGATTGATTTGCAGCTGTCGAAGGATGGCTGCGCCATGGTGTTTCACGATTATGACCTGGACCGGCTGGCCGAAGGCTCCGGTCTGGTCAGGGACCGGACCCGCGAAGACCTGCGCGCCATCCCGCTGAAAGGCGGCGACGGGGAGGGCATTCCGGACTTTGCGGAAGTATTGGAGCTGGTGGGGGGGAAGGTGCCTCTGCTGATTGAGATCAAGGATCAGGTTTGGAGCCGGCGGCCAGATGGCACCGGATGCGGCAGGCTCGAAGCAGCGGCTGCGCAGTGCCTGGAAGGATACTCAGGCGATGTTGCGGTGATGTCCTTCAATCCGGATGCCGTTGCGGAATTCGCCAAGCACCGCAGCGACTTGGCGCTTGGCCTGGTAACGGGCGCCTTTAAACCTAAAAATTGGCCGGAGCTGACGCCGGAAGAGCGCAAACACCTGCGGAAGATCGCAGATTTTGACAGGGTGGCCGCCAGCTTCATCAGCCACGGGGCGCACAATCTGGGCAACCCTGCTGTTGCCCGTTTGAAAGAGGCAGGCGTCCCGGTGCTGTGCTGGACAATCAAATCGCTTGCCCAGGAAGAAGCTGCGCGGGCGATCGCTGACAATGTCACATTTGAGCAGTACCTTTCGCCGCTAACATCTTGATCGCTCTGGACCGCACCCCACATCTTTGAAGCGGTGCGGAGGAATTGCATGTCTCAGGCGCGAATCGAAATCCGAGTGCTGGCGTCGCTGTCGCAGATCACGGCAGGCGAGTGGGACGCCTGCGCCTGCCCGGAGGCTGCGGCAGGCGGCCGTGCGCTCGATCCGTTCACCACCCACAGGTTCCTGAGCGCACTGGAGGACAGCGGTTCTGTCGGGCCGGGTACCGGCTGGCAGCCGCAGTATCTGACCGCCTATCAGGAGGGGCGCCTGATCGCCTGCGCGCCGCTTTATGCCAAGGGGCACAGCCAGGGCGAATACATCTTCGACCACAATTGGGCGCACGCCTATGAGCAGGCGGGCGGGCATTATTACCCCAAGCTGCAGATTGCGGTGCCCTTTACCCCGGCCACCGGGCGCCGGTTTCTGGTTCGCCCGGGTTTTGACGGCATTGGCCACTCGGCGTTGTTGCAGGGTGCTGTGCAGCTGGCGGCGGACAACAATCTGTCATCCCTGCATGTGACGTTTTGCACCCAGGACGAGGCGCGGCTGGGTGAGGAGATGGGGCTGATGCTGCGCACAACGCAGCAGTTCCACTGGCAGAACGATGGTTACGCCGATTTCGAGACCTTCATGCGGGCGCTGTCATCGCGCAAGCGCAAGAACATCCGCAAGGAACGGATGCAGGCGCAATGCTTTGGCGGCGATATCCGTGTCGTTCAGGGCGATGACCTGCGCCCGGAGCATTGGGATGCCTTCTGGGAATTCTATCAGGACACTGGCGCGCGCAAGTGGGGGTCGCCTTATCTGACCCGGCAGTTCTTTGATATCGCGCACCGCACGATGGCAGACGACATGGCGCTGATTCTGGCGGAACGCAACGGGCGCTATGTGGCGGGCGCGCTGAATTTCATTGGCCGTGAAACACTTTACGGCCGGTACTGGGGCTGTGTCGAACAGCACCCCTGCCTGCATTTCGAGCTGTGCTATTATCAGGCTATAGAGCTGGCGATTGCCCTGGGACTTGACCGGGCGGAAGCCGGCGCACAGGGTGAACACAAGCTTGCGCGTGGCTACATGCCATGCCAGACACACAGCTTGCACTGGATCGGCGATCCCGGGTTTGCCGGGGCCGTCGGACGCTACCTCGAGGCTGAGCGGGCTGCCACCGAGGAAGAGATTGAAATCCTGACCGATTACGGCCCGTTCCGCAAAGCCCATGTGGAGGAGCAAGAATGACGGAGAAACTGTCCGACGCCACCCGCGGCCCGCTGCTGGAGCCGCTGTTCGCCACCGGCTGGGAGATGGTGGATGGGCGTGATGCCATCACCAAGACCTTCAAGTTCAACAATTTCGCTGATGCCTTCGGCTGGATGACCCGCGCCGCGATCTGGGCCGAGAAGTGGAACCACCACCCGGAATGGAGCAATGTCTACAACCGGGTGACGGTGGTTCTGACCACCCATGATGTCGATGGGATCAGCGCCCAGGACGCCAAACTGGCGCGTAAAATGGACGGGCTGTTTGGCGAACCGCAGGAGTGACGAGAGGCAAATTCAGGCGGGCTCTAGCCGGTTTCCGCCCTTAGGGATTCAAAAAGGTCTTTCAGAATCCGATTGCCTTCCTCTGACTGAGAAATGAGGCAAGGGTCATTCCACTCATTCTGAAAGACGAACATGCAGCCTGCAAAGTTTACACTCGAGCAGGCCGGATACGCGGTTATCTCCGGTACACCGTAGATGCTTTCGATAGCTTCTCTGACAGCCGTCAGGTCAGACGCGCTGAATTCTAGCGAGAGACGGCCGCTCGAAAGTTCTAAAATCTTGAATGTTATTGTTTTTTCCTTGTCCTGCAGCCTTGGCGGACTGTGTCTTACAGCTTGACCTGAATAGGTCAGCAATGTTGTCTTAATGTTTCGCGCGCGAAACATTCGGACAGAAACGCTGACCCTATTTTTTACGAATTATTAAGAGGTTGAAGGGTGGCCGCCTGCCTTGGCGGCCACTGCAGTTCCAGAATCAGCCCATCGCTTCCAGCAGGCCCTCGCCGGCCGACAGCTCACACTGGCCCGGGTTCTCTTCCTTGTTGAGGATCTTCACCTCGCCGTCTTCCACCAGCATGGCATAGCGCAGCGAGCGGCCGATCAGGCCCGCAGAGGGCACGTCCAGCCGCATCTCGATTGCCGAGGTGAATGTGCATTCGGCGTCCGAGAGCATGGTGATCCCGGCCTCAGTGGCGCCGGTGTTGTCACCCCAGATCGACATTACGAAAGGGTCGTTGCCGGCCAGACAGATGATTTCATCGACACCTTTGGCGACGAATTGGTCCTTGGTGCGGATAAAGCTGGGCACATGCGCGGAATGGCAGGTGCTGGTAAAGGCACCCGGAACCGCGAAGATCACCACTTTGCGCCCTTTCAGCTTGTCCGACAGTTGCACTTGTTCTGGGCCGTTGTCCCCAATCCGTGTCAGTGTCGCGTCCGGCAGTTGGTCTCCAACAGAAATCATTGCACGTTCCTCTTTCTCCTGATTGCGTTTTGGGGCCCCGGGTATATAGGGTCCGGTGAAAGCGTGACGGGAACTATTGCGGGAGGCAAGGGGATATGTCCCACATCGTCGTGATTGGAGCAGGGCAGGCGGGGTCCTCGCTGGTGGCAAAGCTGCGCAAGGACGGGTTTGACGGGGAGATCACCCTGATCGGCGCAGAAGCAGCGCTGCCCTATCAGCGGCCGCCGCTGTCAAAGGCCTATCTGCTGGGGGAAATGGAGCTGGAACGGCTGTTCTTGCGGCCCGAGAGTTTTTACTCCGAAAACAACATCACCCTGAAGCTGGGACAGCGCGTCACCGCGATTGATCCGGCCGCCAAAACGGTGTCGCTGGAGGATGAGGTGATCAGCTACGACCAGCTGGCGCTGACCACTGGGTCCGACCCGCGCCGCCTGCCTGCCGCCATTGGCGGTGATCTGGACGGCGTTTACGTGGTGCGAGGGCTGACCGACGTGGACGCTATGGCGCCCAACGTGACCGAGGGCAAGCGCGCGCTGATTGTCGGCGGCGGCTACATCGGGCTGGAGGCTGCTGCAGTCTGCGCCAAGCGCGGTGTGCAGGTGAAGCTGGTGGAAATGGCTGATCGTATCCTTCAGCGGGTAGCGGCGCCGGAAACCTCTGATTTCTTCCGCAATCTGCACAGCGGCCACGGCGTGGACATCCGCGAGGGCGTTGGGCTGGAGCGTCTGGAAGGCGAAGACGGCAAGGTCACCCGCGCTGTGCTGAGCGGCGGAGAGGTGCTGGACGTGGATTTCGTCGTGGTAGGCGTGGGCATCACCCCGTCGTCGCAACTGGCGGAGATGGCCGGGCTGGAGCTGGACAATGGCATCAAGGTGGATGCCAAGGGCCGGACCTCCGATGCGTCGGTCTGGGCGGCAGGCGATTGCGCCTCCTTCCCGTTCCAGGGCAACCGCATCCGCCTGGAAAGCGTGCCCAATGCCATCGACCAAGCCGAAGTTGTGGCGCAGAACATGCTGGGCGCGGACAAGGACTACATCGCGACCCCTTGGTTCTGGTCGGATCAGTACGACGTCAAACTGCAGATTGCGGGCCTCAACACCGGCTATGACAATGTGGTCACCCGCCAGGGTGAGGGCAGTCAGGTTTCTTTCTGGTACTACAAGGGTGACCAGCTGGTGGCGGTGGACGCGATGAACGACCCGCGCGCCTATATGGTGGCCAAGCGGCTCATTGATGCAGGCAAGACAGCGGACAAGGCAGTTGCCGCCGACCCTGCTGCCGATCTGAAACCGCTGCTGAAAGCGTGAGGATCATCGCCGGAGACTTCCGCGGCCGGGCACTGGCCGCGGTGGGCAAGGGGGATGCAGGTGCCCATCTGCGCCCAACCACCGACCGGGTGCGGGAAAGCCTGTTCAGTGTACTGACCCACACGGGCGCCATTCCGGGTGCCCGTGTGCTTGACCTGTTTGCAGGCACCGGCGCGCTGGGGCTGGAGGCGCTGTCGCGCGGTGCGGCGGAGGTTTTGTTTGTCGATGATGGGCGTGTGTCCGGCGGCCTGATCAAAAAGAACATCACGATCTGCAAGGCCGAAGACCGCTGCACCCTTGCGCGCCGTGACGCGCTGAAGCTGGGACAGAACCCGGATGCGCCTTTTGATCTGATCTTCCTCGACCCGCCTTATGGAAAGGCGCTGGGAGAGAAGGCGCTGGCTGCTGCCGTGGCTGGCGGCTGGTTGGCGGAAGATGCGCTGGTGGTCTGGGAGGAAAGCGCACCTATGAGCGCACCAAACGGGTTTGAGCTGGAAAGCAGCCGGAAGTATGGCGATACCTACGTCACCTTGTTGTGGCGTCAGGAGAACAGTCCTGCGTAAGTTCCGCTCCGCTCTTCGAATGTTTGAATTTCTATTTGCAAACTCAACTTTAGGAGCGTAGCCAGCCTGTGATTTAAGCAAATATCCGCCCATTCCGGCGGTTTCAAAGGACCCAATATGAAAACTGCAAAGTTTCTTGGCCTGCTGGCAGCAGGTTCTCTGTTTCTGTCCGGTTGTGTTTCGCCGGAAGTCGTGACCACCAACAACGTTGATGACGCTTCGCTGACTTGCGAGGAAATTAAAACCCAGTTGGGTCAATTGGATGAGATTCGCGCTGAAGCCAAGAAAGGCAAGACCGCCTCCGGCACGAATGTGGCCGCGGCGATCCTGTTCTGGCCGGCGGTGATCGGCAACTACGCCAACGCCAACGAGGCGCTGGAAGCGGCCAACAAGCGCCACGAGGTTCTGGTTGCTTTGGCAAAGAAGAAGCGCTGCAAGTTCTGAGCCTTGCCAGATTTTTGATTGGATAATGCAGGGGGGATCCCCTGCATTTTTGCATTTGAGAGCAGGTGCTTGGCCGCTGCGTAATTGCGGTGGCAGAGAAAGCTGTCTAACTCTTGCGGGGTAACCCGGATGCATCCCTCGATTGGCGGCACAAATGCCCAAGACATTTCCAACCCCAAAACTGGTGATTTTTGATTGCGACGGAGTGCTGGTGGACAGCGAGCCGGCGTCGAACCAGGCGCTGATCGACAATTTGGCGTGCCACGGGCTGGCACTGACGATGGAACAGTCGATGGCGCACTTCGTTGGCTGTACCATGGCCGGAGTTATGGAGAAGGCCCGCGGACTGGGTGCAGATCTGCCAGACAGGTGGATTGATGAAGTCTACGCGGAAACCATTGCCCGTCTGAGGCAGGGCGTGCCGCTGACGCCAGGCATTCCAGAATTGCTGGCGCGGCTGGATGCGCAGGAGATACCAGTCTGTGTGGCTTCCAACGGCAGCGAGGAGAAAATGCGCGTTACCTTGGGCCAGAACGGTCTTTGGGGGCGCTTCCATCCGCACGCAATATTCTCGGCGCATGCTTTGAGGGTCGCCAAGCCCGAACCGGGGCTGTTTCTGGCGGCAGCCAGCCATTTCGGAGTGCAAGCGCGCGACTGCCTGGTGATCGAGGACAGCTGCAACGGTGTGACCGCAGCCGTGCGTGCAGGCATGCGCTGTCTTGGATATGCGCCGCAGGACAGTGGCAGGAAACTGGCAGCATTGGGTGCAGAGGTGTTCCGCGACATGGCAGAGGTGCCTGCGCTTTTGTCGATCTGAGGCCGTTGTGGTACTGTTCCGCGCATGGAACAGACCTTGCGCCTACCGTTCCTGCGGTATTCAAAAGAAGCGGAAACGCAGAAACTGCCTGCGTCAAAACCGCTGCGGGCACCGCTGTTCATTCAGGATGCGGTGACACCGTTTGGCGATGGTACGTTATTGCTGGCGCTCTGGCGGTTTCAGGAAGCTGATGGGCAGGACGACGCAAAGTCCTGACCGTATCCGTCCTGCACCTGGCTGAAAGAAATCCGGAGCACCGGGGGGCGGCCCCTGGTGCGTCTTGGCAGGTCAGCCGTAGGTCGGGTGAAATTTTCCGGCCGGCGACAGGGTGAAAATTTCGGCTCCGTCTGCGGTTACGCCGATCGAATGCTCGAACTGCGCCGACAGAGACTTGTCGCGGGTTACTGCAGTCCATTCATCCGCCAGGATCTTGGTTTCCGGGCGGCCCAGGTTGATCATTGGCTCGATGGTGAAGAACATGCCTTCCTCCAGCACCGGTCCGGTGCCGGGGCGGCCGTAGTGCAGCACATTGGGCGGGGCGTGGAACACTGTGCCCAGGCCATGGCCGCAGAAGTCGCGCACAACGCTCATACGCTGCGCCTCTGCATAGGTCTGGATCGCATGGCCGATGTCGCCGAAGGTGTTGCCGGGCTTCACGGCCTCAATCCCTTTCATCAGCGAATCGTGGGTGACCTGAATAAGCCGCTCCGCCTTACGGCTGAGCTTGCCTGCAACGAACATCCGCGAGGTGTCGCCGAACCAGCCGTCGACGATCACGGTCACGTCGATGTTCAGGATATCGCCGTCCTTCAGCTTCTTGTCGCCGGGGATGCCGTGGCAGACCACATGGTTCACCGAGATACAGCTGGCGTGCTGATAGCCCTTGTAGCCGATGGTAGCGGATTTGGCGCCCGCGTCTTCGACCATTTGGGTAATGAGACGGTCGATTTCGCCGGTGCTCTGGCCGGGGAACACATGGGCTGCGATATCGTCCAGAATGCGCGCGGCAAGCGCCCCCGCTTTGTGCATGCCGGCATAGTCGCCGGGTTCATGAATGCGGATGCCGTCCTTGGTGGTGCGGCCGTCTTTCGATCTCATCGCGCAGAGCTCCATCACGTTTGTTGCGTAGCTATGTAAGGGGTTCCGGGCGAAAGGGCCAGACCGGGGGTGCGGGAACTTTTTCAGCAGCTATGCGTTTTCTCAGTTGAACCTTTACTTGGACAACGAGGGGAATGCAGCAGAATGGACAGCGTCAATAGCCTTATGCAAACTGAAATTTACGACGGGAAGTCGCTGGCGGATCTGGTCACGCTGGAATTTCTGGCGCAGGCTTTGGGCAGTGTGGTGGCAGCAGTGGTCATTTTGCTGGCCGGCTTCATCGTTGCGGGCTGGGTCAAGCGGCGGATCGTGCAGCTGGGTGACAGCAATGCCAAGCTGGATGTGACTTTGTTCCATTTCCTGGGCAACCTGGCCCGCTACGTCATCCTTGCCTTTGCCGTGCTGTCT
This sequence comes from Leisingera sp. ANG1, assembly GCF_000203975.2. GTDB lineage: Bacteria > Pseudomonadota > Alphaproteobacteria > Rhodobacterales > Rhodobacteraceae > Leisingera. The sequence goes on from NZ_AFCF02000006.1 coordinate 224,556, forward strand.
GTTCTGAACACCTTCGGCGTCAAGACCACGTCCATCGTTGCAGCGATCGGTGCGGCTGGCCTTGCAATCGGTCTGGCCATGCAGGGCGCACTGTCCAATGTGGCGGCCGGCGTCATGATCATCCTTTTCCGCCCGTTCAAACTGGGTGATTTCATCGAAGTGGACGGCGAAATGGGCACGGTGCATGAAATCACTCTGAACAACACCGTGATTGCCAGCCTGTCCAACCTCAAGGTGATCATTCCCAATTCGGAAGTCTGGGGTAACACGATCACCAATTACTCGTCCTTCGACACACGCCGGGCTGAATGGGTTTTTGGGGTTGGCTACGGGGCGAACCTGGCAACCGCCGAAAAGGCAATCAGGGATGCCATCATGGGTGACAGCCGGTCGCACAGCGATCCTGAGCCCTTCATCCAGGTGAATGCACTGAACAGCAGTTCGGTCGACTTTCTGGTGCGGGTCTGGGTCGATGCAGAGGAATACTTCCAGTACCAGGCCGACATGAAACGCAAGGTGAAGGAAGCACTGGATGCGGCTGGAGTCGACATTCCGTTCCCGACAAGGACCATCGTTCAGGCCGAAGCGGAACAGGAAGGCGGGAACGCGAAGCAAGTGGATCAGGCAGCCTGAGCGACCGCCCGGTCCGGGCCGTTACTCTCTTGAGAGCGGTCCGGCGACCTCAACACCCTGCGGGGTAATCCGGGTACCCAGAACCAGCTTCTCCACCCCGGCGGCATAGGCACTGGCAAAGGCATCTGCGTAGGCAGGGTCGATATCGGCGGCCAGCTGGAAGCGTTCGCAGTCGGTGCGCTGCACCAGGTAGAGCATAACTGCCCGGTGGCCCTGTTCCACCATGTTTGCCAGCTCCCCCAGATGCTTGGTGCCGCGGGCGGTTACGCTATCGGGAAACTCGGCCAGGCCGGGCTGGCGCGACAAGGTCACGCTTTTCACCTCGACATAGCAGTCGGGCAGGCCGTCCTGTTGCAGCAGGAAATCGATGCGGCTGTTTGCGCCGTATTTCACCTCGGCTCGCACAGTCTTGTAAGCGGCGAGCTCCGCAACCTCCCCAGCCTCCAGCGCGGCCCGCAGGGCGCGGTTGGGAACCGAGGTGTCGACGCCGGTGAAATGGCCGTCTGCGTGTTCCACCAGCCGCCAGCCGTATTTCAGCTTCTTCTTCGGATCGTCGTTGGGCTCCAGCCAGACCTTCATGCCCGGATCCGCCAGCCCCATCATGCTGCCGGGGTTGGCGCAATGGGCGGTGATTTCCTGCCCGTCTACCAGCCGGCAATCGGCGAGGAAGCGTTTGTAGCGGCGGATCAGGGTGGCGGGGATCAGGGGCTGGGCAAAGTTCATGCCAGATGACTATCCCAGCCCCGCCCGGCGGCAAAGCCCTAGTTGCGGCCGGCCATGACGCCGCCGTCGACATCCCAGATGGCGCCGGTCACCCATGCAGTCTGATTTGACAGCAGGTGCACCACGGTTGCGGCTATGTCAGCCGGGCGGCCAACGCGTCCAATCGGGTGGAAGGTGTCAAAGCCGCTGGTCAGTGCGTCCTCGATCTGTGCGGGGGGTATGAATGCGCCGTAGATCGGAGTGACCACCACCGCAGGGGCCACCGCGTTCACCCGGATGCCATGGTCTGCCAGCTCCATCGCCAGGTGCTGAGTCAGGGCGTGCAAGCCCGCCTTGGCCATGGAGTAGGCTGAGCTGGGGGTCGCCTTGATCGCTTGTTTTGCCCACATCGAGCCGATGTTGACAATGGCGCCGCCGCCGTTGCGTGACATGTTGGTTGCGGCGGCTTGTGTCAGAAAGAAGGTGGCGCGGTTCAGGCCCATGTAACGGTCATAATCTTCGGGGCCATGCTCCAAAAATGGTTTTGGGGCAAAGACACCGGCGGCGTTGACCAGTTTGCTGATATGGTTGCTGCCGGCCTTAAGCTCGTCTGCCAGCGTCTGAACGGCTGCGAAGTCCATCAGATCAACTTTCCGGACTTCTGCGAGGGAGCCAAGTTCTGCTTTGGCAGCTTCTAACTTGGCAGCAGACGAACCCAAGAGGGTGACATGATGTCCCTCCTCTACCAGCTGGCGGGCAGTTTCCAGACCCATTCCCGACGATCCGCCGATGATCAATGCGGTCTCAGTACTCATTGTGATTCTCCTATCTATCAGTAGGTAGATAGATGTGAGTTGTGCTCCATTCCGTCAAGACCTATCTGTAGGTAGGTAGATGAGCGAGGGGTTGAGCATGGCAAAGCCGGACACAGCGGAACGCATCCTGGACATTGCGGAGAAGGCCGCGCGCACAGGTGGCTACAACGCCTTCAGCTTCCGTGAAATCGCTGCGGAAATCGGTATCAAATCAGCCTCTGTCCACTATCATTTTCCAACCAAGGATGCCTTGGGGGAGGCTCTGGCTGAACGCTATTCTGACAACTTTTTCATAGCCTTGGGTGATCCCCAGGGGGCGGAGCCTGCGGAGTTGCTCAAGCGCTATGTTGCAGCGTATGGCACGGCTCTGAAACAGGACGGGCTGATGTGCCTGTGCGGTGTTTTCGGGGCCGAGATTGCCGATTTGCCGCCGCCGGTCGCAAGCGCGACCCGGGCATTTTTCGCCCGCAACCTGGAATGGCTGGGGCAGGTTTACCAGCGACAAGGGTTGCAGCGGGATGCAGCGGACCGGGCTGCGGCACATATGATTGCCACGCTGGAAGGCGCGATGATTCTGGCCCGTGCCATGGAGGATGCGGCGCTGTTCGACGCTGCGGTTGCGAGGCTTTCCTAGTCGCTTTGGCCCTTGTGCCGCTCTGCTGGCGGAGTATTTTTGCACTCAGCCAAGGGAGATGCTCATGCCTGCAACGCCGAACCCAACTGCCGCCATGCTGGTTATCGGCGATGAGATCCTGTCCGGCCGCACCCGCGATGCCAATATGCATTACCTGGCGGGAGAGCTGACCAAACATGGCATCGATCTGAAGGAAGTGCGGGTGGTGAGCGACGATGAGGCGGCGATCATTGCCGCGGTGCGGGCGCTGTCACGCGCTTTTGACCATGTGTTCACCAGCGGCGGTATCGGGCCGACCCATGATGACATTACCGCCGATTGCATTGCCAAGGCGTTTGAAGCGCATCTGGATGTGCGCGACGATGCCCGCGCGATCCTGCAGGCGCATTACGATACCCAAGGGCTGGAGATGAACGCGGCGCGGCTGCGGATGGCCCGCATTCCGGACGGTGCGGTGCTGATTGACAACCCTGTCTCGGCGGCGCCCGGATTCACCATCGGCAATGTGCATGTGATGGCCGGTGTGCCGATGATCTTTCAGGCAATGGTGGCAAGCGTGATGCCGACCCTGACCGGCGGCCGGCCGATGCTGTCGCAGACCTTGCGGGTGCTGCGCGGAGAGGGCGAAATCGCGGCTCCGCTGCGCTCTCTGGCAGAGGCCTATAGCGATCTATCGGTGGGCTGCTACCCGTTCCAGAAGGACGGCGCGTTCGGCGCCAATGTCGTGATCCGCGGCACTGACGGCGCACGTGTCGATGCGGCGATGACCGAACTGGCAAAGGAGCTGGAGCAGTGACCACCGATCCCCGTTACTATGGCGTGACCGAGGCGACATGGCCGCCGGCATCGCTGCGCGAACTTGGGCCTGTCACCCTGCGCGAAGGGCAGGGCGGCGGCAGCCGTGTGTCGGCAACGACGGTGAACGGTGCAGCGTCTGACGTGGAGATTGCAGCGGCTGAGGACGCGATGCGCGCTATGGGTCAGGACTGCCTGTTCATGATCCGCGACGGTGAGACAGAGCTGGACGCGCAGCTGGAGGCGCGCGGCTATGCGGTGAAGGATCCGGTTAACCTGTGGGCCTGCCCGGCGGAGCGGCTGACAGATATCCCGGTGCCCCGTGTTACCGCCTTTTGCGTCTGGGAACCGCTGGCGATCCAGCGCGAGATCTGGGTGCAAGGGGGCATCGGGCCGGAGCGGCTGGCGGTGATGCAGCGGGTGCAAGGTCCGAAAACCGGGCTGCTGGGCCGCCACAAGGACAAACCGGCGGGCGCAGGGTTCGTTGCCATTCACGACGGGGTGGCGATGGTTCACGCGCTGGAAATCCTGCCGCATCAACGCCGCGCCGGCATGGGCGCCTGGATGATGCGTCAGGCCGCCTTCTGGGCTCTTGAAAACGGCGCCAGCGAACTGGCGGTGCTCTGTACGAAACGTAACGAGGGTGCAAACGGGCTTTACGCTTCCCTCGGCATGGACTGTGTTGGACAGTACCACTACCGGATTTTGCAACAAGGCGATTGACCGCGATGAGTGACCAGACCCAGCCCACAGCCCTCGACCTGCCGATAATGGACCCGCTGCCGCCGGAGACGCAGAAATATTTCGATATCTGCGTCGAAAAACTGGGCTTTGTGCCGAATGTGCTGAAGGCAAATGCCTTTGATATCGCCAAGCTCAACGCCTTCACCGCCATGTACAACGATTTGATGCTGGCGGACAGCGGCCTGAGCAAGCTGGAGCGGGAGATGATTGCGGTGGTGGTCTCTGCGATCAACCGCTGCTTCTATTGCCTAGTGGCCCATGGCGCTGCCGTGCGGCAGTTGTCCGGCGATCCGCAGCTGGGCGAGATGCTGGTGATGAACTACCGGGTGGCGCCGCTGGATGCGCGCCAGCGGGCGATGCTGGATTTTGCGGCCAGGATGACGACGGCGAGCGCGGAGATCGAGGAGGCGGACCGCCAGACCCTGCGGGATGCGGGATTTAGCGACCGGGATATCTGGGATATCGCCAATGTCGCGGGCTTTTTCAACATGTCGAACCGGGTGGCCAGTGCTACCGCGATGGCGCCCAATTCGGAATATCACAGCCAGTGCCGTTAAGACGTCTGATTGCAGCGGCGGCAGCAGCGTTCCTGCCCGGAATTCTGAATGCGGCGGAACTCACCTTGCCCGCTGATGCGACTGCCATTTCTGAACGGGCGACTGCGCTTGGCGTCTATCAGCTGCCCATTGGCCCGGAAGACGCGGACAAGGTGCCTTCGGAGCGGTTCGAGGGGCAGATTACCCGCCGGACCTGGCGCGTGGAAGGCAGCGGCACGGTGCTGCAGATCCTGGCGCCGCTGCGGGAGCAGCTGGTGGAGCAGGGTTATGAAGTGCGGCTAGACTGCGCGGCGCGTGATTGCGGCGGTTTTGGCTTCCGGTTCGGGATCGAAGTGGTGCCAACGCCGGATATGATGGTGGATATTTCCCGTTTTCACTTCCTGTCGGCCGCCAAGGGAAGAGAAGCGGTTTCTGTTCTCGTGTCGCGGGCAGGCGGTGCGGCCTTTGTTCAAATGATCAGTGTGCGGCCGCCGGACGCAGTGCCAGTCCTATCGAAACCCGTGGTCCAAGCGCCGGCGGAACCGGATCCGGTGCGGCCGGTAGAATTGGCCAAGGTGCTGGAAGTGCGCGGCCATGCGGTGCTGACAGATCTGGTATTCGAGAGCGGTTCTACCCGTCTGCGCGAGGGGCAGTATGGCAGCCTGAAGGAATTGGCTGGCTATCTGGCCGCGAATCCGCAGCATCGGCTGCTGCTGGTGGGCCATACTGACTCGGTGGGCTCGCTGGCGCAAAACACCCGCATTTCCGAACGCCGGGCGCAGTCTGTGAAAGAGCGGCTGGTTGAGGCCTATGAGGCTGATGGAACGCGCATTGACGTGGCTGGTGCCGGATATCTGGCCCCCATCGCCAGCAATCTGGTCCCGGAGGGTCGAGAGGCCAACCGGCGGGTGGAGGCTGTCCTTCTCGCCAATTGAGCGCCGGTACCCTGAACGCTGCTATTCACTCCCGCCCCCGCAGGTGTCTTAGTGATTGCAAGCCTTCTTGGAGGGGGCAGGCTTGGCGCAGATTTTCTGCACCGGCGGCTGGCAGAACGGTTGCAATGAGGATTGTCCAGGTGGGCCTCAGCAGCGGCGCATACCGCGCGGGCTGCGCTGGTACATGGCCTTGAACTGGCGCGAGAACCCCGGCAGCGAGACAAACCCCGTCGCCAGAGCCACTTCTGTGACTGGCATTGCGGTGCTTAGAAGCAGCTCGCGCGCCCGCTGCAGGCGAATCTGAAGATAGGCCTGTTGCGGTGTCATGCCCAGCCCGCGTTTGCAGCGCAGGCGCATCGCTTTCAGGCTGAGCCCGAGCCGCCCTGCAATCTCAGTCAATGCCAAAGGAGCTTGCAGACTTTCCAGCATTATCTGATGCATCTGCCCCAGAACCGGGTCGGCTGAAGGCTGCAGCCGCTGGCGCACATCCGGGGGGCGGATAGAGCCATGGGCCATGTCTTCGGCGGTCGCCGCCGCCAGCCCTTCCGGGGCGGTGGCCGAGATCCAGGCAAGCATTGCGTCGCCGGTAGCGGTTCCGCCCACGGCGCTCAGCCTGCGGCGGCCGTAGCAGTAAATACGGTCGCTGACCTCGATTTCGGGCCAGCGCTCGCGGAACCCCGCTTCGGCCTCGTGGTGCAGCACCGCCTCATGGCCGTCCAGATAGCCCAGCTGGGCCAGTACAACGGTGCCGGTATCGATGCCGCCCAGCACGGCGCCGGCGCGCGCGGCCCGTGCCAGATAGGCACGCAGCCCCTGCGGCAGGTGGCGCAACGGATCGTAGCCGGCGCAAAGCAGCACAAGATCGGGCGTATCGCCGAGGTCCCATCCACTGCGGTCCGGCGCGGCCAGCCGTCCGCTGGAGGCTGGCACCGGTGTCTGAGTGGCGCTGAGCGTCTCCCATGTGTATAGTCGGCGGCCGGCATTCTTGTTGGCAATGCGCAGAGTTTCGGAAGCCAGCACATAGGCCAGCATCTGAAATTCAGGAAACAGGATGAAGCTCACCTTCGGCATATCAGGAAGTTATATGCAAGTACCGGGCGTTTCCATGCAATTTTGACGAGGTCCAGGCCGCTAGGGTTCTTGCAGTCACAGGAAAGGAAACGCCAATGACCGTCATGACCCCGACCCCGTTGCAGGGCCGTCCGGCCAATTGCTCGGATGCCGAATGGGAGGCCCGTTGCGAGCTGGCTGCGATTTACAATGCGCTGGTGAAATACCGGCTGACGGATCAGACCAATCAGTGGCACGCGATCCGGGTTCCCGGCGAGGACGCGCTGATCACCCACCATTACGGCTGGATGCATGAGGAGGTGACCGCCTCCAATCTGATCAAGGTCGGCTTTGACCGGAAAAACCATAATCCTGAAAATGGCGAGCCGAACCCCTCGGCCACAGAGATCGGCAAGCTGTTTTTTGAGGCAGAGCCGGAAAAGAACTGCATCATGCACATCCACACCAAGGCGATTATGGGTGTGTCGGCGCAGAGGGATGGCGTCGGCCCTTACAGCCAGGCCTATCTGATGATCGGTGGCGGCGATGTGCTGGGATACACCGACTATGAATTCGAATGCACTGATGATTTCCTGGCCGGGCTGCTGGATGCGGGCCGCGGCAAGAAGGCCGTGGTCGAGGCATGGCACGGTGCCTTTGTGTTCGGGGGGACGGCAGGGGAGGCGTTTTTCCGGTCCTTTTACCTGGATCAGGCCTGTGCGGTTCAGCTGGAGGTGCAGCAGGCGGCAGCCTGCCCCGGGGTTGAGATCCGCACCATTCCGGAAAGCGAGCAGAAGCGCCACCTGAGTGACATGGCGGCCAGCGACTGGTACGGTTACGAGGGAGAATTGGAATGGCATGCCATCCGGCGCCGCCTGGATGCGGAGGCGCCGCATTACAAAGGCTGAACGGGCCGACGGGCTGCAGTCCGGAGATTCCCGGGCCTTGGCCACGACATCAGAGATGCCTCAGCAAGCCTTCGGTCCGGCGCCGTGCTGGAGTCCGGCGTGCGACGCGCAGCGGCGCTGGACCCAACGGGAGCAGATCAATCTTTGATTGATCCGGGAAGGGCGGGAGCCTGCCTGATTGATCCTGCCAGGCCGACCTGAGGTGCAGGTCTTAAAAAAGCCCCCGCGAGTGGCGCGGGGGCAGGTCTTCGAGGGATGTCTTGTTCCGGTTTTCCTTAGAACCGGTTCAGGTTTTCCATTCGGACGGGTCGCGGTCGGCAAAGGCTGCCACCAGGAAATCGATGAAGGCCCGCACCTTGGGCTGGGTGAATTTACCGGGCGGGTAGACCGCGTAGATACCCTGGGTCTCAACCGGCAGGCTGGGCATCACGTCCTCAACCAGCCCTTCTTCCAGCGCCTCGGAGTAAAGGTAGCTGGGCAGATAGGCGATGCCGAGGCCGGAGATTGCGGCATTCAGCAGCGATTGCCCATCATTCACCGACAGCCAGCCGGAAGTGCGTACCTGGCGTTTTTCGCCGGAAGGTGCGGTGATTTTCCAGACATTGCCGCTGGACTGGCTGGAGTAGTGCAGCAGTTTGTGGTTGTTCAGCTCGTCGATCTTCTGCGGGCGGCCGTATTTTTCCAGGTATTCCGGCGAGGCAATCATCCGCTTGGTGGTCTCTGTCAGCTTGCGGGCCCGCAGAGAGCTGTCCTCCAGCTCGCCGATCCGCACGGCCATGTCGAAGCCTTCGGAGATCAGCTCCACATAGCGGTTGTTTAGAACCATGTTGACAGTGATATCCGGGAAGTCGCGCAGGAAATCCGACAGCACCGGCGACAGGTGGTTGACGCCGAAGTCGGTGGCAACGGAAATCCGCAGCAAACCGGAGGGGGCCGATTGCATCGAGGTGACAAGCGCATCCGCCTCGCCTGCATCGTTGAGAACCCGGCGGGCACGGTCATAATAGGCAAGGCCGATCTCGGTCGGCGACACCCGGCGCGTGGTGCGGTTCAGCAGGCGCGCGCCGAGACGGGCTTCCAGGCTGGAGACATGTTTGGAGACGGCCGATTTGGAAATCCCCATTTTCCGTGCCGCATCGGTGAAGCCGCCTTGGTCCACCACATTGGCAAAGGCCTCCATTTCCATCAGTCGGTCCATATTCACCCATCCTCGTAAAGCCGTGTTGCCCCGAAGCTGACGGGGAAATCGGGCAAGATCGGGGCGGAGGTGGGATAATTGCGAGGTTTCGCCGGGATCGTTTGCGCTGTGGAAACGGCTGCCCTTGGCCGGCGGGCGGCGAAGGCTGAGGGTTAATGAAACCTTAAAGGGCAAGCCTGATCGTCAGAATCCATAGCGGCAGGGTCACCGCACTGAGCAAGGTGGATTGCGCAATAAGTGTGGCAGCCAGTGTGCGGTCAGCACCAAAGGCCGAGGCCAGCACATGCGCCGCTGATGCGGTGGGCAGGGCAGCAAACAGCACCAGCACGGCGGCAAAGCCGGGATCGCTGCCCAGCAGCAGGCAAGCCGCCAGGACAATGGCGGGCACCAGCACCAGACGCACCAGGCAGAGATAGCCGTTGAACAGGTCGAGCCGCGCCAGCGCCCGCCAATTCATGGTGGCGCCGATGGACAGAAGCGCAATCGGGATCGCTGCATGGGCCAGCATCTCGGCTGGGGCCAGGATCGGTGCAGGAATCTTGTAACCCGAAAGTCCCACAGAAACACCTGCAACGGAGGCCAGCAGAAAGGGATTGAGTGCGATTTTCACTGCCGTCTCGCGCAACGAAAGGCTGCCGCCGCGTGACAGCGCGCAGACAGCCATTACATTGGCCACTGGCACGGCCATGCCGATGGCAACCGCCATCTGGCCGGTCAGTTCCGTGCCGATCGAAGGCAGGGCGACAAAGGCAATGGCCGTATTGAAACGCCAGGCAGTTTGCCAGGCGCCTGCAAAGTCGAGGAATTTTTCCGGCCCGGCCCTGCGCGCCAGAAGACCAAAGGCGAGTGCCAGGGCGAGGATGCTCCAGACTGCGGGCCCGATCCGGCCGAGGTCTGCAATGGCAATAGGGCGGCCACTGGCGGCAAAGAACAGCAGCGCTGGAAACAGTACCTCGAAGTTCAACTTGTCCAGGCCTTGCCAAGCTTGCGGTGACAGCCGCCTGCGAACCAGCCCGCCAAGAGCCACCATCAGGAAGCTGGGGGTCAGGCCCATCAGGATAACTGCAAATACCACGTATGCCCTCGTCTTGCGGTTCAGGTGTGACACTGCCGCCCTCGGTTAACGCGGGCAAGAGGAATGGGGGCCGGCACAGTGGGCTTCTGTGAAGATGACGCAAAATTGTGCGTTTGCTGCGGCCGAAGGGTTTGCTGCTGCTTGCCGGACGCCTAGCTTTACTTTGTTTGTTGAACAAATTGCTGGAGGACCCGCTATGAAAGTTTTGCTTGCCGCCACTGCCGCCGCCCTGTGCCTGGCTGCTCCGCTTGGGGCTCAGGAGCGCACGCCGTCGCACCCGGATGCCAAGGTCTATTTTGTCAACCTGAAGGATGGCGATACTGTCACGTCTCCGGTGACTGTGGTCTTTGGCCTTTCGGCGATGGGGGTTGCCCCGGCGGGTACGGAGAAGGAGCACACCGGCCATCACCATCTGCTGATTGACCGCCCAGCAATCGGCGAGGGTGAAGATGGCGCGGATGAGCTGCTGTACGGATTGCCTGCGGATGAGCACCATGTGCATTTTGGCGGCGGGCAAACCGAGACATCAATTGAGCTGTCTCCGGGCCGCCACACCCTTCAGCTGGTGCTGGGCGACGCCAGCCATGTGCCGCACGAATCGCCTGTGGTGTCTGAAGTAATCACCATCAACGTCGAGTGACAGTTCGGTCTGCGGCGAAGCATTTGCTGGCTGGCGCAAGCTAGGCAGGAGGCCTTGAACCAACGAAGGGCCTCTCATGCTGACCTGCATTATCCGTTATCACATTGATCCCGCCAAAAAGGCGCAGTTCGAACAATACGCCCTCAATTGGGGCCAGGCGATCCCACGTTGCGGGGCTGAACTGATCGGCTACTATGCGCCGCATGAAGGCTCCACGACCCTGGCCTACGGAATCTACAACGTGGACAGCCTGGCGGCGTATGAGGCCTACCGGACGCGGCTGGCGGCAGACCCCTTGGGGCGCGAAAATTACGAGTTCGCCCAGAAGGAGCGGTTCCTGCTGCGCGAGGACCGGACATGGCTCAAGCTGGCTTCGTCGCCGCATGGGAACGGAGGAGGGGAGCGCAGATGATTGCCGTTATTTTTGAGGTGGAGATCGCCGCAGGGCGGAAGGATGCCTATCTGGAAATTGCAGCGGAGCTGCGGGGGCTGCTTGAGGAGATGGAGGGGTTTATCTCCGTTGAGCGGTTTCAAAGCCTGAGCGCACCGGACAAGCTGTTGTCGCTGTCCTTTTGGCAGGATGAGGCGGCGGTGCAGCGCTGGCGTCATCTGGCGGAGCACCGCGTGGCACAAGGTAAGGGCCGGGCTGGAATCTTTGCCGACTACAGGCTGAGGGTTGCTGGGGTGATCCGGGATTATGGCATGATGGCGCGGCATGAGGCCCCGGCAGACAGTATTGCGGCCCACGGCTGAGCGCTTTGCGGGCCCGGCGCCTGAAGGGCGCGCGGGGACACTGCAGCCCGGCTTCGGCGCCTTGAAAGTGCGCCGGGTCCAACAGCGGGCAGGGCCTGACTAGTCCGGCTGCCGCAGGCGGGAGGCCTATGTCTTCTCAAAGGCTGGCGGCCAGCCGGGTGCCCTGATTGATGGCACGCTTGGCATCCAGTTCCGCGGCCACATCTGCACCGCCGATCACATGGGCGGTGATACCGCGTTCCGCAAGCTGATCTGCCAGCGACCGCTCAGAGACCTGGCCCGCGCAGAGCACGATGGTGTCCGCCGGGATCAACCGCGGGTTTTCGCGAGCCTCACCAAAGCTCACATGCAGGCCTTCCGCGTCGATGCACTCGTAATTGACGCCACCGACGAATTCCACCTCCTTCATCTTGAGCGTTGCCCGGTGGATCCAGCCGGTGGTCTTGCCCAGCCGCTTGCCGTGGCGTTCGGCCTTGCGCTGCAGCAGGGTAACCTGCCGGGCAGGGGCGGCGGGCTGCGGGCCTTCGGGGGCAAGGCCCGCGCGGTGCTCTGCCGGGTCGGCGACGCCCCATTCCTTCATCCAGGCGGGCAGATCGGTGGTGGGGCTGTGGCCCTCTTCCAGCAGGTATTCGGAGACGTCAAAGCCGATGCCGCCGGCACCGACCACGGCGACCCGCTGACCCACCGGTTTCTTGTGGCGCAGCACGTCGATGTAGCTGAGCACATTGTCCTGGTCCTGGCCGGGAATGGCGGGATCGCGCGGGGTGACGCCGGTGGCAATCACCACCTCGTCGAAGGCGGTCAAATCCTCTGCTGCAACTTCGCGACCCAGCTCCAGGGTTACACCGGCGTCTGCAACCATGGTCCGGTACCAGTCGACCAGCCCCCAGAATTCCTCTTTGCCCGGCACCTGTTTGGCCATGTTGAGCTGGCCGCCAATTTCATCGGCACGGTCAAACAGCGTCACTTGGTGGCCACGCTGGGCAGCCGTGAGGGCAGTGGCAAGGCCCGCCGGACCGGCGCCGACGATGGCGACAGTCTTGGAAGTTGAGGCAGGTTCGATCACCAGTTCGGTTTCGTGGCAGGCGCGCGGGTTGACCAGACAGGTGGTGAGCTTGCCGCTGAAGGTATGGTCGAGACAAGCCTGGTTGCAGGCGATGCAGGGGGCAATTTGGTCCGCCTGTCCTGCTTCGGCCTTGGCGACGAAATCCGCGTCTGCCAGCATCGGCCGGGCCATCGACACCATGTCGGCGCAGCCGTCGGAGAGCACCTGCTCGGCCACTTCAGGCGTGTTGATGCGGTTGGAGGTGATCACCGGGATGCCGACCTTGCCCATCAGCTTCTTGGTCACCCAGGCAAAAGCCGCGCGGGGAACCGAGGTAGCGATGGTGGGAATGCGTGCCTCGTGCCAGCCGATGCCGGTGTTGAGAATTGTGGCGCCGGCCTTCTCTATCTCCTGCGCCAGCTGCACCACCTCCTCGTGGGTGGAGCCATTGGGCACCAGGTCGATCATCGACAGGCGGTAGATGATGATGAAATCGCGGCCCACGGCCTCGCGCGTGCGGCGCACCACCTCAATCGGCAGCCGCATCCGGTTTTCATAGGAACCGCCCCAGCGGTCGGAGCGCTTGTTGGTGTGGGTGACTAGGAACTGGTTGAGGAAGTAACCCTCGCTGCCCATGATCTCGACGCCGTCATAGCCTGTCTCCTGTGCCAGCCGGGCGGCGTTCACGATGTCGGCAATCTGCTTTTCGATGCCGTCCTCTTCCAGTTCATGCGGGGGGAAGGGGGAGATCGGCGATTTCACCGGGCTGGGGGCCACGCATTTGGGGCCGTAGGCATAGCGCCCTGCGTGCAGGATCTGCATGGCGATCCGGCCGCCGGCCTCATGCACACGGTCGGTCACCACGCGGTGGTTTTCGACGTCTTTGGGTGAGGTCATCATCGAGGCGCCCGGCAGCACTGAGCCCTCCAGGTTCGGGCCGATCCCGCCAGTCACCATCAGCGCCACGCCGCCGCGGGCGCGCGCGGCATAGAATTCAGCAACGCGGTTCCAGTCGCCGGTTTCCTCCAGCCCCGTGTGCATCGAGCCCATCAGCACCCGGTTCTTCAGCGTGGTAAAGCCCAGATCCAGCGGGGCAAGCAGGTTGGGGTACGCAGTCATCTTGAAACTCTCCCTGGCAGTTGCCCCTAGGATCAAGGGCGCGGGCCGCCTTGTCACGGGCAAACGCCGCGTCACCCCCTTGCGTGCCCCGGCGGCAAGCGGTCTAAGGTTGAGAAAACCCATGTTGAGGAGAGCCTGATGACGCCGGAAGAGATTGCCAAGCTGCCCTACCGCCCCAACGTCGGAGTGATGCTGATCAATGCCGAGGGGGCGGTGTTCGTCGGCCAGCGCAAGGACCGCTACAAGGATGCCTGGCAGATGCCGCAGGGCGGGATTGACGCGGGCGAGGACCCGCGGATTGCGGCGCTGCGCGAGCTGGAGGAAGAAACCGGTGTGGCGCCTGATCTGGTAGAGATCATCGCCGAAAGCAACGGCTGGCTGCCCTATGACCTGCCGCATGATGTGGTGCCCAGCTTCTGGGGTGGTAAATACCGCGGGCAGGAGCAGAAATGGTATCTGATGCGATTTCTCGGCACGGATGATCAGGTCAATATCGAGACGGATGATCCGGAGTTCTCGGCCTGGTGCTGGCAGCCGGTGGAGAGCCTTGTGGAGAAGATCGTGCCGTTCAAGCGCGAGGTCTATGCGCGGGTGGTGGCAGAGTTCCGGGAGTATCTGTGAGATGGATATGCGAGCCTGTTTTCGACCTGCCGGAACCGGTGCTGCCCTGACCGCGTGTATTCTGGCTGTTGCCGTCGGCCCCGCTGCTGCCCTCAGCTGCCTGCCCTGGGGCCCTGCGGACGCCTATTTGCATGCCGCGAATTCGGACAGCGTCTTTAATGTCATTGCGGGTGAACTGCGGTTTGACGAAAGCCAGCTGCCTAAGTCCCATTCGGGCAATCCCAATGACACCCCGCCGCTGACCCGCATCCCGGCACAGCTCTCAGGCAAGCTGCTGGACGGAAAGTATTTCTCAACCCGGGTTAGTGTGCCTGCGGTTATTGAGGTGGAGTGCCTCGGACCATGGTGCGGCGGCATGAAGTCCGGTGCAGGCTATGTAGTCTTTGCCGAGCAGCGCGGGCAGGAGCTGGTGGTCCGGGCCAACGCCTGCGGCGGGTTTGCGTTTGACGACACCTCCAACGTGCGGCGGCAGGTTCTGGGTTGCCACCGCGGCAAGGCCTGTGAACCGGCCGTGCCGCGGTGATACTGGTTATTCAGCTGCCGTTGCGGAGGGCCGGGACCGCAGCCGCACCTGGCCGAGCCAGAGGCTGAACAGGGCCAGAGTGGCGCCCAGCACCTGGTTGGGCGTCAGGGTTTCCCCCAGCAGAAGCCAGCCCAGGATCACGGCAGACAGCGGGCTCAGGACGCCGAGCAGCGAGACTTGCGACGGGTCGATCCGGGCGAGGCCGCGGAACCACAGGATATAGGTCAGCGCGCCGCCGATGAGGCTCATGTAGGCAAGGCCCAGGATATTGGCAGCCGTGAAGACCGGCATCTCCGGCACCATCCACAGCGCAAGAGGCACCAGCAGCAGCCCGCCCGCGGTCAGCTGCCAGGCGGTGAAGGTGAGCGGCGGCACCGGCGGCTGCCACTTCCGGGTCAGAACAACGCCGGCGGCCATCGACAAGGCGCCGCCGAGACCGGCCAGGACACCCAGCGTGTCCAGCTTGGCGGCCGGGGTCAGCACCAGCAAGGCAACACCTGCCATGCTTAGAAGCGCGGCGGCAACGGCAGCAGGGCGGATCTGCGTCTGCAGCAGCAAGGCGGACAGGAACACCACGATCAGCGGCTGCACGGCGCCCAGCGTCGCGGCGACCCCGCCGGGCAGGCGGTAGGCGGAGAGGAACAACAGCACCCAGAACAGCGAGAAATTCAGCGCTCCAAGCACCATCAGCCGCGGCAGCCAGCTGAGCGGCGGCAACTGGCGCACCAGCAGCAGCAGCAGCAGGCCCGCGGGCAGCGCCCTGAGAAGCGCCACCACCAGCGGTGAGTGGCCGGGCAGAAAAGTTGTCGTCACAATGTAGCTGCTGCCCCAGATGGCAGGGGCCAGCGCTGTCAGCAGAAGGGTCCGGATCGGCATGTGTTTCTCCTTATCTTGATATCGAGATAATGGATTTTATCTTGACGTCAAGATGTAAATACCTAAACCGGTGGCATGGACCATGTAGATTTTATTACCCAGCAATGGGGGCAGGAGCGGCCGGACCTGGATGTGACGGCTATGGGCATCATTGGCCGGGTCGCGCGGCTGTATCTGGCCTATCAGCGTGAGATGCATAAAACCTTCGCGGAGTTCGGGCTGAATGCGGCCAAGTTCGACGTGCTGGCCACCTTGCGCCGGTCGGGTGCGCCTTACACGCTGTCACCAGGCGATCTGCTGAAGGCGACAATGGTGGCGTCCGGCACTATGACCAACCGCATCGACCGGCTGGAGGCAGACGGGCTGGTCAAGCGCGAGGTGAACCCGGAGGACAGCCGCAGTTTTCTGGTTGGGCTGACAGAAGAAGGCTTTGCCCTGATCGATCGGGCCGTCACAGCCCATGTTGAGACCCAGACACGGTTGCTGAGCGCAATGAGCGGGCAGGACGTTGAGACCTTCAAAGTGCTTTTGAGCAAGGCGCAGCTGTCGGCTGACAGCTGAGGCTGGAACCGGTAGGCCCGTGTGCCTGCCGCAGGCAGGCTGCGCGGGGCGGCAAAGCCGCGCCGCGCTACGCCCAAGGGCCGAAAATGCACCGCGAGGTGCAGTTCCGGCGGGCGGGAGTGTCCGGCGGGATTAAACCAGCCCGGCTTCTTCCAGCAGGTGCCGCACGTTGGTTTCAGGGCGCGGGCCGATATGGCAGATGACTTCGCCTGCACAGATGCAGCCCATTCGAGCGCAGACTTCCATGCTGCGGCCGGTGGCGAGACCGAACAGGAAACCGGCAGCGAACTGGTCGCCTGCACCAGTCGCGTCAACCGGTGTGATCGTTTCGACCGGCACGTCGACACGCACGCCATCATTCAACACAGTCACACCGTCGCCAGAACGGGTGCAAACCACCAGCGCGCAGATCGCGGCGGTCCTGGCCATTGCTTCTTCCAGGTCGCTGGTTTCGAACAGGGCGCAGATTTCGTCCTGGTTTCCGATCACGAAATCCAGCTCGTTGCTGATCAGGTTCAGGAAGTCGGCCCGGTGGCGCTCGACGCAGAACGGGTCGGAGATCGAAATGCCAACTTTGCCGCCGCCCTCACGGCAGTCGCGGGCCGCTTCCAGAAAGGCGGTCTTGCCCTTGTCCTTGTCGAACAGATAGCCTTCCAGGAACATGATCTGGGCGTTGCCGGCCACGTCCTGGGGCACGTCGTCGGAACTCAGTTCCGACGAAATGCCAAGGTAGGTGTTCATTGAACGCTCACCGTCCGGCGAGACAAAGATCATCGACCGCGAGGTCGGCATCTCGCCGTCCGCTACCGGCGCATTCACAAAGCTGACGCCCTCGTTGTTCATTGCATCGGCGTAGAATTTTCCAAGCGCGTCGTCACGGACGCGGCCGATGAAGGCTGACTGCAGCCCCAGCGCGCCGGCGCCAGCGATGGTATTGGCGACCGAGCCGCCAGGGGTTAGAACCCGGTTGCCCATTGCCGCATAAAGCTCTTCGCAGCGGTCGCGCTCGATCAGCTGCATGATGCCTTTTTCAATGCCTTGTTCAGCCAGGAAGCTGTCCTCGCATTGCGCAATCACATCCACCACGGCATTGCCAATGCCGACGAGCTGGTAGGTCTTGGTCATGGTCCCTCCTCGGGGAATTCCAAAGCGGTGTCATTTCAGGCGACTATGCCGCTCAAAAAGTTTACAGGTTCTTGTCTTCAAACATGCAGAGATCGCGGATGATGCAGGTTCCGCACATCGGTTTTCGCGCCTTGCAGTGATAGCGGCCGTGCAGGATCAGCCAGTGATGGGCATGCTGCTGGAAATCCGCGGGGATGTTATCCTCCACCGCGCGTTCCACGGCATCCACATCCTTGCCCGGCGCAATGCCTGAGCGGTTGCCGACTCGGAAGATGTGGGTGTCCACCGCCTGCGCAGGCTGTTTCCACCACATGTTCAATACAACATTGGCCGTTTTACGCCCCACGCCGGGCAAGGATTGCAACGCAGCGCGGGAATTCGGGACTTCGCCGCCGTAGTCCTCGACCAGGATCCTGGACAGCTTGATCACATTCTTGGCCTTGTTGCGGTAGAGGCCAATTGTTTTGATATGCTCGATCAGGCGTTCCTCGCCCAGATCCAGCATCTTTTGCGGGGTGTCGGCAATCTTGAACAGCTCACGGGTCGCCTTGTTGACCCCTGCATCGGTTGCCTGTGCCGACAGTGCAACCGCAACGACCAGCGTGTAGGCGTTGACGTGTTCCAGTTCACCCTTGGGTTCGGGCTCGGCTGCCTGAAAGCGCGTGAAGATCTCGCGCAGCGTATGATAATCGAGTTGCTTTGCCATCGCGCGCCATATGTACAGAGCGGGTGTCAAAGAGCAATTGAAATTGCGCCTTTCCTGCTGCGGGCTCCTGTCTAGTAGGAAAACCCGCAAGTTCCGGGTCGATTGCAGTGTTGGGCCGGAGTATGTTGAATACACAACCACGAAACAGGCTGGACCGATGAATATCGAAGCGCGGGAAAACTCCTATCACTATGGTGTCATGCGCCGGGCGATTGAGCTGATCGACGATGGCGGCGAGGATCTGACACTGGAGCAGCTGGCGGTTCGCATGGATATGAGCCCCACGCATTTTCAGCGGGTGTTTTCGGCCTGGGTGGGTGTTTCCCCAAAGCGTTATCAGCAATACTTGCGGCTGGGCCATGCCAAAGCACTACTGCGGGACCGGTTCACCACGCTGGAGGCGTCACATGCAGTAGGGCTGTCTGGCTCCGGGCGCTTGCATGATCTGTTTCTGCGCTGGGAGGCGATGAGCCCTGGCGAATATGCCCGCAAAGGGGACGGCCTGCAGATTTTCTGGGGCTGGTTTGACAGCCCCTTTGGGCTTGCTCTGGTGATGGGCACGGAAAAGGGTATTTGCGGACTGGCATTTGCTGCCGAGACTGGCGCCGAACCTGCCATGGCCGATATGCGCGCCCGCTGGCCTCAGGCTGAGTTCATTGAGGACCCGTCTGCCCTGCGCCCTTTGGCGGAGGCCGCCTTTGCCCAAAAGGGGGAAACTGCGCTGCACATGATCGGTGCACCTTTGCAGATCAAGGTATGGGAAGCGCTGCTGCGCATCCCGTCAGGCCATGTTACCACTTATTCAGAACTGGCCCATGCCATCGGCGCCCCCAAGGCCGTGCGCGCAGTTGGCACAGCAGTCGGACGCAACCCTGTCAGCTGGCTGATCCCCTGTCACCGCGCCTTGCGGAAATCCGGCGCACTGGGCGGCTATCACTGGGGGCTTCCGGTCAAACGCGCGATGCTCGCCTTTGAGGCTGCGCGGGATGAGGAGGCTGCGGCAGGTGATATGCGCGCTGCCGGCTGAATTGGCGCTGCAGCAGGCTAGGTGCTGCGGGCTTAAAGGTCTGTCGGGCTTCGTGGCGCTTTCGCGCTTCCTCACGCTCAATCTCATGCGGAGTAAAAGCACGTTGCCTGCTGTCCCAGCGGTCTAGACCCAGGGTAATCATCACAATCCAATCGTAGCTCAGCATAGGGTTCCTCCTTTTCCAGTGGCCAGAAAATCAGACCCCTGCTGACATGCTGTTGTCAGTGGTGTGTGTTAGTGTGTCAGCAGAATGTCACTGGAGCCCCGCCAATGCCCCGCACCGGCCGTTTGTTCGAGATCATCCAAATCCTGCGTTCCGCCTCAGCACCGGTGCGGGCAGAGGATCTTGCGGCACAGCTGGAAGTGTCCAAACGCACCATCTACCGGGACATCGTTGCCCTCCAGGCAATGCGCACTCCGGTGGAGGGGGAAGCAGGGATCGGCTACATGCTGCGCAAGGGCTATGATCTGCCGCCGCTCAATTTCGATGAGGAGGAGCTGGAGGCGCTGCATGTGGGATTGGCGATGCTGATGCGCACGGGCGATGGAGCCTTGCAGAAAGCAGCGGAGCGGGTGAGCCACAAGATCAAGGATGTGCATGCGACCGCCGACTGGCTGCAGGTTGCCCCTTGGGGTGCACCGCTGGATGACCCGCAGCAGGGTTGCGTCTCCAAGGCCCTGCTGCGCCAGGCAGTGCGGGAAAGCCGCAAACTGCATCTGACGTATCTTAGCCCTGAAAGGGGTGAAAGCCGCCGCACCTTGCGGCCGCTTGCCCTGATTTATCACATCGAGTGCACCATGCTGGCTGCCTGGTGCGAGCTGCGTGGCGGTTTCAGGCATTTCCGTACTGACCGGATGCTGGCCGCGGAATTGCGGGAAGTGGATTTCGCCGCCGAGGCTGCTGCCTTGCGTAAACTGTGGATGGAACAGGAGGGCTGGAACTTTGCTTTTGCGCCCTGAAAATGCATGTGTTTTTCGTTTTTTGCGCGGTAATCCGCCTAAATGAAAACGCTTTGCCTTGAGAACGTGGCGCGACATCCCGATATTCGAGCAGACTGCCGGGCGCTGCCCGGAGCTTAGAAAGCAGAAGGCAATTTTATGATGCAGATGAAACTCACCACGGCTGGTATTGTCGCCGCAACCCTGACACTTGGCGCTTGTACCGATCCCGCAACTGTCGGCACTCCGGGCAGCAACACTCAAAAGGGTGCGGTTCTTGGCGGTATCATCGGCGCTGGCGTTGGTGCGATTGCCAATGATTCCGATCGCGGCCTAGGTGCGGTGACCGGTGCGCTGGTTGGTGCGACCGCCGGCAGCGTGATTGGCAATCAGCTCGATGCGCAGGAGCGCGAGCTGCGCCAGAACCTGTCGAACGATGATATCACCATCGTCAATACTGGCGACCGGCTGATCTTGTCATTCCCGAACGATCTGACATTTGCCACTGACAGTGCCGCGGTTTCGCCGGCCGTGCAGGGCGATTTGCGCCGCGTGGCGAACAGCCTCGTGCGATACCCCAACAGCACCATCCAGGTTATCGGCCATACCGACAGCGATGGTGATGCAGGTTACAACCAGGGCCTTTCTGAGCGCCGGGCAAATGCAGTCGCCAGTGAAATTGCAGCTGGCGGTGTGCCCTATCACCGCATGCGCATCATCGGCCGCGGCGAGGAACAGCCGGTGGCCTCGAACCTGACACCGGAAGGCAAGGCCCGCAACCGCCGCGTCGAGGTGGTGGTGATCCCGCAAGCCGCCTGACCTGGCCCTGGCGGCACGAATTGCAGCCCGTCCCGCAAGGGATGGGCTGTTTTCGTTCCGGTGTAGCGGCTTTACGCAACGCTGCACATTGCTTGCGCGGGTATGGCTGTTTCATGCTGGAGGCGCCCTCTTACATGATGGTGCAACACGAGACGCTAACAGAAGGAACTCTCCATGGCCGACCCTGTCCTGCTGACCATTTCCGGCTCGCTGCGGCGAGAGGCCACCAACCGCAAGCTTCTGGCCGAAGCCGCACGGGTGTTCGGCCCGGCTACTGTCGTGGAAGCCGATCTGAATCTGCCGCTCTATGATGGTGATGCGGAAGCGGCAGAGGGGATCCCGCCTGCGGTGCAGGCACTTGCGAATCAAATCGCGGCTGCGGATGCGGTGGCGATTTCGACACCTGAATACAACAAGGGGCCGTCGGGAGTGCTGAAGAATGCCCTCGACTGGGTCAGCCGCACCGAGGGCAGCCCTTGGACGGACAAACCTGTGGCAGTGATGTCGGCGGCGGCAGGCCGGGCCGGGGGCGAGCGGGCGCAGATGATCCTGCGCGGTTTTCTGGTGCCGTTTCAGCCGAGGCTGATTACCGGACCAGAGGTGCACCTAGCGGCGTCTGGAAAGCAATTCGACGAACAGGGGCGGCTGACAAGTGAGCAGTATGAAGCCACACTAACCAAGCTTATGCAGAAGCTGCGGGCCGAAGCGTCTCGTTGAAAGTGAAGGGGGCAGGCAGGTTGCATGCTCCCGCGATTGAAGCTTCCCTTGGGGCCGATTGGCGGCTTGGATGCGGCGCCGCCAGCGCGGCGCCGGGAACCCGCTGAAAACCTTTCAAGGAACAGGTTTGCTCATCAAAACGGGTGTTAGAAGTTGTTTTCCACCCGGAATCCCACTGGGATGCTGTCTTTTTCCTCCAGCAGCAAGTCCGCCATCACATGGGCGGCCTTGGGAGCCATACCAAAACCGATCTTGAAACCTCCATTGGTGATGTAATGGCCGTTCCGCCCAGGCCAGGCTCCGAGCATCGGGGCACGTGACTTGGCACGGGGGCGGACACCTGCCCAGCGTTCGATCACCTCAGCCCCGTGCAGCACCGGCACCGCTGCGCGGGCGCGCTCAATCACGTCGTCCAGTTGAGCGTCGGTAGCTTTTCCGTCGTCAAATTCCCGCTCGCTGGTGGAGCCGATCGCCAGGGTGCCGTCTGCATGCGGGATGATGTGCAGGCTGTCCGCATAAAGCTGCGGCACTTCGCCTTCGTGGAAGCGCAGAAGTGCCGCCTGGCCCTTGACGCCGCCGCCGACGGTTTTGCCGAAGCTTTCATTCAGTTCCAAGAGGCCCGCGTAACCCTTGGCGTGGACTACCTTGCCTTGGTCCGGAGCCTCGGCCTGTATCTCCACACCCATAACCGCAAGGGCGGAGACCAGCGCTTCGCAGGCGCGGCGGGGGTGCATGCGGGCGCTGAGGGTATCGTGAATGACATAGCCGGTGGCGCTGGGTGGTACCCAGGGCCCCAGGCTGTCTGCCTTGCAGACAGTCCATTCGGCCTCGTCCCTCCACAGTTCGCGGGCTGAGATTTCGCGGCTGCGGGCGAGCTCCAGGGAGCGCTCGTCGTTGATGGGCTGCAAGCGCCCGGTGCGGCCATAGCCGGGAGAAACACCGCCGGTGGCCTCAACTTCCTGCCAGAAGCCTTCTGCCATCAGCAGGCTTTCTAGCTGGAATTGTTTCTTGGGATTCCAGTTCTCCGGCACATGCGGGGCCAGGGCGCCGACCAGGCCGCCGCTGGAGCCGGCACCTGCGCCGAATGGGTCCACCACCTGCACATGCGCGCCGCGGCGGGCGCAGAGCCAGGCGATCGACAGGCCGAAAATACCCGCCCCTCGCACCGTTACATCTGCCATTGCCATTTCGGTATCCTTTCGCCAGTGTCGCGCCGTTCCAAACACTCACTTAGGGGATTATAGCATGGCAGACCAGCAGGCCCGCCTCAGCTGGCGCGATGGCACTGTTCCAGTGTCGGATCAGTTTGATGATCCCTATTTTTCGATCCAGGACGGGCTGGCGGAGACGGAGCATGTGTTCCTGGCCGGTAACGATCTGCCATCGCGGTTTGCGCTGGGCTTTCATATCGCCGAGCTCGGCTTCGGCACCGGTCTCAATATGCTGGCGGCCTGGCGTGCCTGGGAAGCGGCAGGGCAGGAAGAACCATTGCGCTTTACCAGTTTCGAAGCCTTTCCGATGGTGCCCGCCGACATAGCCAAGGCTCTGGAGGCGTTTCCTGCGGTCGCCCCCTGGGCGCAGCGGTTTCTGGCCAAGTGGCAGGGCACCGGGGCTTGTGATCTGGGCAGTCTGCAACTGGAGGTGATCCAGGGCGACGCGCGGATGTCGCTGCCGGAGTGGACAGGGCAGGCGGATGCCTGGTTTCTGGACGGGTTTTCTCCGGCCAAGAATCCCGAACTGTGGGAAGAGTCGCTGATGGCGGAGGTTGCGGCGCATACCGCGCCCGGCGGCTCGGCGGCGACCTACACGGCGGCAGGTTTTGTCCGCCGCGGGCTGGAAGCGGCAGGATTTGAAGTGACCCGCATCCCCGGCTACGGGCGCAAGCGGCATATGACAAAGGCGGTACTGCGATGAGCATGGTTCCACAGCCCAAAAGCCTGCCTCAGCCTCGGGTGCAACAGAACAACGTGCCGCTGGGTATTCTGCTGATGATCGGCGCCACCATCGTCTTTGCCCTGCAGGACGGTATCTCGCGCCACCTGGCGGGCACCTACAACACCTACATGGTCGTAATGGTCCGCTACTGGTTCTTTGCCGCATTTGTCGTGTTCCTTGCGGCACGGGCCCAAGGCGGGATCAAGGAGGCAGCCCGTACGGATCAGCCGTGGCTGCAAATCTTCCGCGGCGTCTTGCTGGTCGGGGAAATCTGCGTGGCGGTCTATGGCTTTACCGTGCTCGGCCTGATCGAGAGCCAGGCAGTGTTCATCTGCTATCCGCTGCTGGTGGCAGCGCTGAGCGGCCCGGTTCTAGGCGAGAGCGTCGGCTGGCGGCGCTGGGCGGCGATCGGCGTCGGCCTGATCGGGGTGCTGGTTATCCTGCAGCCGGGCATGGGCGTGTTCAACCCGGCCGCGGTGATACCGTTCATCTCGGCGCTGATGTTTGCCGTTTACGGGCTGGTGACGCGCTACGCCGCGCGCAAGGACAGCACCGCCACCAGTTTCTTCTGGACCGGGGTTGCCGGCATGGTCTTCATGACCGCAATCGGCATCTGGTTCTGGGAGCCGATGAGCCAGGGCGACTGGTTCTGGATGGCGCTGTTGTGCGTTTCGGGCGTGACCGGCCACTGGCTGCTGATCAAGTGTTATGAAATGGCCGAGGCCAGCGCAGTGCAGCCATTTGCCTATTTTCACCTAATCTGGGCGGCGATGCTGGGCATGGCGGTGTTCGGTGAAGTGATCCGAACGAACGTCGCCATCGGTGCGGGCATCATCATCGCGGCAGGCCTGTTCACCCTATGGCGCGAACGCGTGAAGGGTTGACCCCTTCAGCTCCTTTGAAAACGGCACCGGCAGCGGCTTCTTGCCCAGCCGCGCGCGGTAGACAGGCAGGCTTTCGGTCACACGCATCACGTAGTTCCGGGTCTCGTTGAAGGGGATGTGTTCGATCCAGTCAACGATATCGGGGTCACCGTCCCGGGGATCGCCATAGCGTTCCATCCAGGCAATGGGGCGGTGCGGGCCGGCATTGTAGCCGGCCGCCATCATCACCACGTTGCCGCGGAACTTGCCGGCTAGGCCTGCCAGGTAATTGGCCCCCAGCTTGGCGTTGTAGTCCCACTCCGCGGTCAGGCGGGAGGTCTTGTGGTTTGCCAGGATGCCCAGCTCGGTCGCCACCAGCTTGGCCGTTGCCGGCATTACCTGCATCAGTCCGCGCGCACCGGCATGGCTTATGACCGCCGGGTCGAATTCGCTTTCCCGCCGCGCAATAGCCAAGGTCATTTCTTCGGCCATTGGAAGCTGCCGCTTGGCAACGGGGTGCAGCGGGTAGTAGGCGCCCTCCAGCTCTACCCCGCCACGGGCTGCGCGTTTGGAGATCATCACCGCCAGATGCGGCTGGTCCATGTCCACTGCCATCTGTCCCAGCTGGCGCGCCTGTACCGGTGGCAGGGTTTCGACCAGATGAGTAAGAAAGCGCTCGGCCAGCGCCAGATCGCCAGCTTTCAGCAGTTGCAACCCGGCCTCTGCCACCGAGGACTGCATGAATGCCGCCTCGCGCCAGTCCGGCATGGGGGCGGGTGTCACCAGGGCAGGATCAAAGGGGCGTCCCAGTTTTTCGGCGGCCAGCAGTCCGTAGAAAGACGTCTGATATTCTGCACCCCTCGCATAAGCCTCGTGTGCTTTGTCGGCCTCTCCCATTGCCGCATAGGCCCGGCCCAGCCAGTAGCCGCCGCGGCCGATCGAGATTGGGGTCTCGACGGAGGAAAGAAAGCGCTGGAAGTGCACCGCAGCCAGTTCCGGGTCGCGCAACTTCTGCAATGCGATGTAACCTGCCAGCCATTCACAGTCGGAATAGCCGTAACCGTCATCGGGCGTGGAGAAATGATAGGCCGCAAGCTGGTAGGCGCGCTCATGTTCGCCGTCACGCATCACCTGGCGGGCCAGATCACGGCGGCGGCGCAGCCATTTTTCCGGCTCACCCAGGTTATCGGCACTGGTACTGCGATCTAACAGCATTTCTATCGCGCTCTCCTGCAGCCGCTTGCGGTCGCGCCAAGAAAAACGGTCATAAGCAAGTCCAGCTGAACCCGTCAGGCTGGCGGGAATGGCTTCGATTTTTGCATCCACGCCGGCGGCACGCTCCTGCAAGGCAATGCGGGCTTCGGCCAGTTTGCGCTCACCCTCGGGCACCAGCGGCAGCATCCGCTTGGAACTGACCAGATGATCCTCCCACAAGAGCCGGTCCAGCCGGGCGGCATGGTGCGGCTTCAGCAACTTGCTGAAGTCCCGCAGATAGAGATCCTGAATAGCGCTGCCCATTGCCATGGTACGCCAAGCCAGCACAATTTCCGCCTCACCTTCGCCGTGGCGGCCGTCTGTTATAAGGGCCTTACCCAAGCTCAGCGCACCTTCGGCGGTTTGCGGACGCTGCTTGGCATAGAAGGCCAAAATAGTTTCACGCCCGGTGGCGGCAATGGCGTCCTCGTTCTGGCGGCGCAGGTAGTCCAGTCCAGGCCAGTCCGGGCGCCGCTGAAGAAACGCCATCACATCGCTGACGGAACCCAGCCCAGCCCGAAGCCGGTGCCATTCAATGATATCGTGTGCCACGCTTTTCGGCTTGCCTGCCTCGCGGGCTGCGTCTGCCCACTTCTCCGACCGCATCAGGTCCAGCGCCTTGCCCAGGTCGCGCGCCTGGGCAGATGCCCCAGGCAGGGCAGCCGCAATCAGCAGAATAAGGGCCAGGATGCGTGTCATCTCTTGCATTTTCCAACGGTCCGGGGATAGAGGCTTGAACGTTACTCATTGGCGTGCCGGTATCAACTCAAATCACCGGCATTCCGTATCTTGACGGCGGCGGATTGCCGCCTGCACCTGCAGCGAAGGGAGCGTGCCCATGTTCAAAGGCTCTATGCCAGCACTCGTTACCCCGTTTTCGAACGGCGAGCTGGATCTGGATGCGCTCAAACGTCTGGTGGAATGGCAGATTGCCGAAGGCTCTACCGGCCTGGTGCCTGTCGGCACCACTGGTGAAAGCCCGACCCTGACTCATGACGAGCATGAGATGGTCATCGCAGAAACGGTAAAGGCAGCAGCCGGCCGGGTGCCGGTAATCGCGGGTGCAGGCTCAAACAACACTGTTGAGATGATTCGCTTTGTCGAGTTCGCCAAGAAGGTCGGTGCCGATGCGGCGCTGGTTGTGACCCCTTATTACAACAAGCCGACCCAGCGCGGCATGGTGCAGCACTTCCAGGCCGCCCATGACTGCGCCGAGCTGCCGATCATCATTTACAACATCCCCGGCCGTTCGGTTGTCGACATGACGCCTGCGACCATGGGCGAGCTGGCCAAGCTGCCGCGCATCATCGGGGTGAAGGACGCCACTGGCGACCTGGCCCGAGTCAGCCAGCAGCGCGCCGCCTGTGGTAAGGACTTCGTGCAGCTGTCCGGTGAAGACGCCACCGCGCTGGGCTTCAACGCGCACGGCGGCATTGGCTGTATCTCGGTGACCGCAAATGTTGCGCCAAAACTTTGTGCTGAGTTCCAGGCCGCCACGCTGGCAGGCGACTATGCCACGGCGCTGGAGTATCAGGACAGGCTGATGCCGCTGCATGAAGCGATCTTCATCGAGCCAGGCCTTGCAGGGGCGAAATACGGTCTGTCCAAGCTTGGCATGTGCAGCGAAGAGGTGCGTTCGCCGCTGACCACGTTGGAAGACAGCACCAAAGCAGCGATTGATGCAGCCATGCTGCACGCTGGCTTGCTGTAACTCCTCTCCAAAGATCGAACCCGTCAGGGCGGCCTCCACTGGAGTGCCGCCCTTTTTGCTTCTTTCTGGTTTGAAACACTCCGGGTTGAGTTGCTCTACTAGGACAAGAGGGGTTGACCCCTTTAGTCCAGAGCACCAGCCAGATGCCGGGTTTTGTCTGGATTGCGGGTCACATAGATCTTTGTGATCCTGCCATTCGTGATTTCCAGAGACGTCGCCTGCAGGATACCGTCCTCCGCTTGGTTCAGCACTGCCGGGAGGCCGTTCAGGCGGCAAAAACGCCAGCGTTTCGGAAGCGTGTTGGCAAACTTGCGTGCGATACCTTCCATGAGCCGCAGCACTTTGTCCCGGCCGTAAATCGGATTGAGGGCGGCCATCGCCTTGCCGCCGCCGTCAGAGATCAGCTGCACATCCTGCGCCAGAAGCTGGGTTAGCGTTGCTGTGTCACCGGTTCTGGACGCGCGAAAGAAGGCCTCGGTCAATTCCCGCCCCTGATCCGGGTCCGCGGGGCGCTCTGGCCGCAGCTTCTGCACTTTGCGCCGCGCCCGCGCAGAGAGCTGCCGGCAAGCGTCAGGGGTGCGGTTGAGGGCGGTGGCAATGTCACCGTATGAGCTGTCAAAGATGTCATGCAGCAGGAAGGCAGCACGTTCCAGCGGTGAAAGGGTTTCCAGTGCCAGCAGAAGGGCAATCGAGACGTCATGATCCAACTGATCAGCCACGTCCTCGGTCAGCAGAGGCTCCGGCAGCCATTCGCCGGGATACGTCTCGCGCCGCACCCGGGCCGATTTCAGCTGGTCCAGGCACAGCCGGGTGGTGATCCGCATCAGGTAGCCTGTAGGGTCCTGCACGTCCTTCCGGGGTGCAGTCTGCCAGCGCAGGAACGCATCCTGCAGGATGTCTTCGGCGTCGCTGACCGTGCCCAGCATCCGGTAGGCGGCCGCAAACAATCGCGGCCGCGCTGTCAGGAACGCGTCGGTTCCTTCGTCCCTTTCCTGAGCTGTCACGCGGCGTTGGCCTCCTCAGCGGCAGGATGCGGGGTGCGGAAGCCGATTGCAATGCGGTTCCAGGCGTTGATGGCGCTGATCAACAGTGTCAGCACCACTTGCTCACGTGGAGAGAACAGCCTGGTTGCTTCCTCGTAATCCGCATCCGGGGCACCGGTTGTTTCCACCCGCGTCAGCGCTTCGCACCAGGCCAGCGCGGCACGTTCCCTCTTCGAGTAGAGAGAGGATTCCCGCCATGCATTCAGCAGTTGCATCCGGTCCTCGCTTTCACCATGTGCGCGCAGGTCGTGGCTGTGCATGTGGATGCAGAAGGCGCAGCCGTTGATCTGCGAGGCCCGCAGTTTCACCAGTTCCACCAGGCTGTGCTCCAGCGTGCTGTCCTTGAACAGCTTCTCCTGCTCCAGCATCGGCTGGAACAGTTCGGGAGCAATGGCGAAGTAGTCTAGGCGTTGGGTCATAGTTCTGTTCCTTTCTAATCGCTTCAGGAACAGGACGAGGCAGCCAGGGCGTTTGTGACACCTACGGTAAAAAATACTTCAAAAAATTGAGGCGCCCCATCGGCGCCCCGGTAGATATCAGCGTTTGCCGTAGTAGAGGCCAACCACATGTTCGGCCTGGGCAAAGAAAAGCCAGCGTGAGGTGGCGACGCCTGCGAGATGTGACAGCACCGCGAGGGCGGCAAACACATGCTTGATCACGATGCCCTGAACCGGGGTAAGGATCAGCATCAGCGGCAGGGCAAAGCCGAGG
The DNA here is from genome assembly GCF_000203975.2 of Leisingera sp. ANG1. Taxonomy (GTDB): domain Bacteria; phylum Pseudomonadota; class Alphaproteobacteria; order Rhodobacterales; family Rhodobacteraceae; genus Leisingera. The sequence goes on from NZ_AFCF02000006.1 coordinate 253,569, forward strand.
ATAAAGGCAATCATCCGCAGCTTCTGCGCGTGCTTGCGGCCGACCACATGCACAAACTCGCGCAAGAGATAGTTGGAGCCGGTGTGCGGCGGTTCAAAGGCGCGGACCGCGCCGCGGTCGCCAAGGCCGGTGGCGGTGCCCAGACTGGTGCCAGAGTTTTCAAGCGCCTTATCGCCCTTGGTCCAATAGGCCAGCTGCACCGCGCCTGCGATGGCCAGCAGCCAGGGCGCCACCGACTCCGCTCCGGCCAGCAGCGCGCCGCCTGCCAGGCTGAAAGACAGAAACATTGCAGGCGTCAATTCCATGTTCCAGCGCGGGATGGTTTTCAATTGGGTGTAGATCATTGAGGTGGTGAAGACGGTGGCCAGGCTCAATGCCGCACCGATCCAGCCCAGCAGAGTCCACTGGCTGTCCATGAAGACCGCGCCAAGCGCATAAAAGCCCATGACGATCAGAGCTCCGACCGCGCAGACGCCTTCACGGCTGAGCCAGCTGGTTTTCCACTGGGTGAGGGCGCGCCAGGCGCGCTCCGGGTGGCCCAGGTGGAAGGTCGAGGCCAACAGGCCGCCGCAGGCCAGGCCAAAGGCAATGGCATAGAACACGAAGGCTACTGTGCCGGTCACAGCTGGCTGACCGAGCCCGAGGAAGAACAGCAGGCCAAAACCCAGACCCGACAGGGTGGTAAAGATGATGACTGAGGGTGCAGGATGCATCAGTTCGCTCCTCCCGGAAGTTTGTCGAGGGCCTTGTCCAGCCAGCCCATGAAGCCCTGCGGCTCCTCAGCAACCGGCGCAAGCAGCGGGGCGAGAATGTCGATCTGCTCCTCTATCTGGTCCTTGGGGCGGGGCGGCAGGTATTTATTTACCGGTTTGGTGCCCAATTCCGGCATCAGGTCCATGCCGCCGCGCTCTGCCACCAGTTTAGAGACATCACTGTCCGGGTCGCCTAGATCGCCGAAATGCCGCGCGCCTGCGGGGCAGGTGCGCACGCAGGAGGGGATGCGGTCCACCTCCGGCAGGTTCTCGTTATAGATCCTGTCAACGCAGAGGGTGCATTTCTTCATCACGCCCTCGGCCAAGTCCAGTTCCCGCGCGCCATACGGGCAGGACCAAGCGCAAAGGCCGCAGCCGATGCAGTGGTCCTCGTTCACCAGCACGATGCCGTCCTCGGCGCGCTTGTAGCTGGCGCCGGTGGGGCAGACGGTGACGCAAGGCGCGTCCTCGCAGTGCAGGCAGGACTTGGGGAAATGAATCAGCTGCGCATGGCCGTCCGCGGGCTGCACCTCATAGGAGTGAACCCGGTTCAGGAAGGTGCCTGAAGGATCGCCGCCATAGGGATTCTGATCACTGAGCGGCGCGCCGTAGTTTTCCGTGTTCCAGCCTTTGCAGGAGATCACGCAGGCATGGCAGCCGACGCAGGTGTCCAGGTCGATGACCAGGCCCATCTTGCGTTCTGTGGAGTTGGGGAGCTCGGTCATTTGCCTACTTTCCACTTCAGTTCTTTCGGGCCGGTGCCGACCGGGGACTCTTGCGCCGGGAAGGCCGGCTGGCTTTCCTGCAGGTCAGAAGGCGTCGCGGCCTTTTCGATTTTGACTTTGAGGTCGAACCAGGCCGCCTGGCCGGTGATCGGGTCTGAGTTCGCCCACCGCATGCCGTCGCCCTTGGCGGGCAGCAACTCGTGGATCAGGTGATTGAGCAGGAAGCCCTTGGTGGCCTCCGGCGCATCCTGTTCCAGTGCCCATGCGCCTTTGCGCTTGCCGATGGCGTTCCAGGTCCAGACGGTGTTGTCATTGAGTGCCGCCATCTCCATCACCGGCACGGTGATTTCCCCGTGCGGCGAGGTGACCTTGGCCCAGTCGCCGTCCTGCAGCCCATGCTCGCGCATCAGCTTGGTTGGGACATATAGCGGATTGCGTCCATGCAGCTGCCGCAGCCAGGCGTTTTGGGTGCCCCAGGAGTGGTACATCGCCATCGGGCGCTGGGTTAGCGCGTTGACTGTAAAACCCTCGTTGCCTTGCTGGTCGGTCTCGTACCAGATTGGCAGTGGGTCCATGACGTCCTTCACCCGCTGGCGCAGATGCTCGGGGGGCTGGCGTTCGCCGTGGCCCTCTGCAGCCAGCTGGAACTTGCGCATCGGCTCCACATAAAGCTGGAACAGATAGGGCTGCGGGCTGTCATAGATGCCCATGCCCACCGCCCAGTCCTGATAGGCGGTGTTCCAAGGTTTGTAGTAGTCCGCGCCGTCCGGGATGTGGGCGACGTAGAAACCGCCGTTTTCGATGTATTTGTCCAGCTGCTCAGGGTTCACTGCGCCGCGGCCTTCCTTGTCGCCGTTTTCACCGCGGAAGCCTGCCAGCGGGCCGATACCCGGCTTGCGCTCGTGGTTGACGATGTAGTCGGCGTAATCCTTCCACTTGGGCGTCCGGTCCTCGTTGGTGAAGTTCGGCAGCTTCATCCGGTTGGCGAGCTGGATCAGCACCGTCTGGAAGCCGCGGACATTCCGGTCCGGCTCAATCACCGGCCAGCGGATGGCATCTGCCGCTGCATCCGCTTCGCAGATCGGGCGGTCCAGCAGCGAAATGCAGTCGTGGCGCTCCAGATAGGTGGTGTCGGGCAGGATCAGATCGGCAAAGGCCACCATCTCCGACGAATAGGCATCCGAGTAGATGATATGCGGGATCTTGTAATCACCGTTTTCATCCTTGTCGGTCAGCATCTCCATTACACCCTTGGTGTTCATGGAGGAGTTCCACGACATGTTGGCCATGTACATGAACAGCGTGTCGATTTTGTAGGGATCGCCCGCATGCGCGTTGGAGATCACCATGTGCATGAGGCCATGGGCCGACATTGGGTTTTCCCAGGTGAAGGCCTTGTCGATGCGTGCGGGGCTGCCGTCTTCCTTCAATGCCAGGTGCTCCGGGCCGCGGACAAAGCCCAGGTGCGGGCCGTCCAGAGGGGTGTCGGGCGTAGATTTGCAGTGCGGCGTCGGGTGCGCCTCAACCGGCTTGGGGTAGGGCGGTTTGAAGCGGAAGCCGCCGGGAACCTCGACGGTGCCCAAGAGGATCTGCAGCACATGCAGCGCGCGGCAGGTCTGGAAGCCGTTCGCGTGTGCCGAAACCCCGCGCATCGAGTGCATGGAGACCGGGCGGCCCGTCATCTTGGAGTGTTTCTCACCGCGGAAGTCAGTCCATTCGACATCCAGCTCAAACGCCTCGTCAAAGGCGACGCGGGCCAGTTCGCCGGCAATGGCGCGGATGCGTTTCGCCGGGATGCCGCATTTGTCCGCCACCGCTTCAGGGGCGTATTCATCCGCCAGGTAGCGCTCGGCCATCAAGTGGAACACCGGGCGATGGATGGCGCCGTCTTTTTCGTAGACCGCCGACAGGTCCGGGCGCACGCCGGGCTGGTCAAACGGGGTCAGGTGGCCGGTATTGCGGTCGATGACCAGCATCTTGCCATCGTCGTCGCGCAGGAACAGGCCCTTGTCCGGCCCCTCTGACGCGTTGATCAGCACGGGCGCGTTAGTAAAGCGGCTGAGATAGTCGAGGTCGATCTTGCCAGCCTTCATCAGCACGTGGATCATCGACAGGATAAACAGGCCGTCAGTGCCGGGAGTTATGCCGACCCAGTCATCCGCCACCGCGTTATAGCCGGAGCGGATCGGATTGACGCCGATCACCCGCGCACCGCGCTTCTTGATCTTGCCGATGCCCATCTTGATCGGGTTGGAGTCGTGGTCCTCTGCCACGCCGAACAGCATGAACAGCTTGGTGTGTTCCCAGTCGGGCTGGCCGAATTCCCAAAACGCCCCGCCCATGGTGTAGATGCCAGCGGTCGCCATATTGACCGAGCAGAAGCCGCCATGCGCGGCGTAGTTCGGCGTGCCATAGCTTTGCGCCCAGAAACTGGTGAAGCTTTGCGACTGGTCGCGCCCGGTGAAAAACGCCAGCTGTTCCGGTGCCTCATGGCGGATCGGTTCCAGCCAGCCCACGGCAATGGCCAGCGCCTCGTCCCAGGTGATTTCCTTGAATTGCCCCGACCCCCGCGGCCCGGTTCGCATCATTGGCGCCCTCAGCCGAGAGGGGGCGTTGACCTGCATGATGCCTGCAGACCCTTTGGCGCACAAAACACCCTTGTTGACCGGGTGGTCGCGGTTGCCCTCGATGTAGGCGGCCTTGCCGTCCTTCATATGCACATTAATGCCGCAGCGGCAGGCGCACATGTAGCAGGTGGTCTTCCGGATCTCATCCGAAACCTTAGGCGAGGTGTTCAGGATTGGCTGCTGATGAGTCATGGGCGGGTCCTGTTGGGTGTTTCGGGCGACCGTATGACGGAAAGCCTCAATATGGGAATAGTGTTCTGCAACGGTTTAGTCTTTTGGAACATTTGTTCAAATTTCCGGGCGCTTGGCGCCCGTAGCCTGCAGGATGGTGACGGCGATGATCTGGGTGACATCCTCGGCACTGCAGCCGCGCGACAGGTCGTTGGCGGGTTTGGCCAGTCCCTGCAGAACCGGGCCGATGGCGGAGTAGCCGCCTAGCCGTTGGGTGATTTTGTAACCGATGTTACCGGCATCCAAGTTGGGAAAGATCATCACGTTGGCCTGGCCTGCGACGCCGGAGCCGGGTGCCTTGCGTTCACCCACCGACGGTACGAAGGCGGCATCGAATTGCAGTTCGCCATCGGCTGGCAGGTCCGGGTGTGTGTCCTGGAACAGCGCCAGGGCTTCAGTCACCTTGTCCACTGCCGGGTGCTTGGCGCTGCCCTTGGTGGAGAAGCTGAGAAAGGCCAGCTTAGGATCCACCCGCATAAGTGTGCTGGCTGACTGTGCTGAGGCAGCGGCGATCGACATCATTTCATTGGGACTTGGGTCAATCACCAGTCCGCAGTCGGAATAGAGCATCGCGCGGGCATCCTCTGGCGCGCTTGCAGGCGGGTACATCAGGAAAAAGGAAGAGACCATGCCTGCATCCGGCGCCATACCGATTACTTGGATCGCGCTGCGCACCACGTCGCCGGTTGTATGCACGGCACCGCCGACGGTGCCGGTAGCATGACCCAAGCGTACCAGCATGGCGGCATAGACCAGCGGGGTTTCAGCTGCAGCTCGGGCTTTTGCCTCATCCACGCCCTTGTGTTTGCGCAGATCATAGTACTCTGCCGCAAAGCTTGCAGTCAGATCCGAGGCGGCCGGGTCGTGGATCGCGACGCCTTCGCTGGCTTCGGCGCCCTCGGCTTGCAGCTCGGCTTCGACTTCAGCCTGCGGGCCGACCAGGATCACATCGGCGATGTCGGCCTGATGCGCGGCCAGGGCGCCTGCAACCACACGGGGGTCAGTGCCCTCGCTCAGCGCAACAACTGGACGGGTCGCCGGGGCTTCGGCCTTCAGCAGTTCGAGCGGGGACAAGGTTTGGGTCACGAGGGTCAGGTCCTGTAACAACGGTTTCGGGGCAGGGCGGGTATCAGAACGCCAGCCGCGCGATATTGATCAGCGAAAGCGCGGTCAGCATCAGAACCACCGCGCGGCGGAACAGCCTTTGCGAGACCGCCTTGAAACTATGGGACCCGGCCCAGATGCCGAGGCCCAGAATGGGAAAGGCCAGTAGGATGCCCGTCAGGGTTTCCGGTCCGACCAGTCCGTTTGCGGCCATAACCGGAAGCGCCATCAGGTCAATGCCGGTCAGGAACACGATCATCGTGGCCCGAAACACCGCAGGCGGAACCGGCTGCGCGGTCAGAAAGGCCGCCACGGGCAGGCCACCGACGCCGGCGCTGTTGGCAATGCCTGCAATGGCACCTACGCCTACATTGCCGTTGCGCCCGACAGGGCGCTCCAATTGCCAGCCGCTCAGCAGAACCAGGCTGAGGACCAGGATCAGGCTCGAGATTGCCAGCCGGGCTTCCTGCTCCCCCAGCCGCGCCATGATAGCGATGGCGGGCACGGTGGCGATGGCGGCGCCTGCCAGCAGGGCAATGGCCCGGTTCCAGTCGATATGCGGGCGGATGTCCCGTGCCTGAAAGACGGTCATGGCAATTTCGCAGGAAAACACCACCGGGATCAGCGGCAGCGGGTTGGTTGTCAAGGCTGCCAAAATGATGAAAATCGCGGAAAATCCGAAACCTGAGAAGCCCCGGATAACGGCCGCCGCGAATAACGCGGCGGCCAGAAATGCCCCTTGGCCGGTGGACAGGTCAAAGGGCAGATCCATGGTCTCAGACTTTCTGCGGACGCATGTCGTCCTTGCTGATGCCTGCAACCTGAACAGGTTTCTTCATCGCGTCGCGGCGGAAGGGCTCGCCCAGTTCCTGGTTGATCATCGCTTCAATCAGGGTGGTGATACCCTTTTTCTGGTCTTCGCAGGCCTGGCGCAGGGCGTCGGTCAACTCTTCTTGAGTGCGGGCAACAACACCTTTCAGGCCGCAAGCATTGGCGATACCGGCATAAGACACCTGGGTGTCCAGCTCGGTGCCGACAAAGTTGTCGTCGAACCACAGGGTGGAGTTACGCTTTTCAGCACCCCACTGGTAGTTGCGGAAGACAACCTGGGTCACGGCGGGCCATTCTTCGCGGCCGATTGCGGTCAGTTCGGTCACTGCGATACCGAAGGCACCGTCGCCGGAGAAGCCGACAACCGGAACGTCTGGGCAGCCGATTTTCGCACCGACAACCGCCGGCAGGCCATAGCCGCAGGGGCCGAACAGGCCGGGGGCCAGGTATTTGCGGCCTTCTTCAAACGACGGGTAGGCGTTGCCGATGGCGCAGTTGTTGCCGATGTCGGAGGAGATGATCGCATCCTTCGGCAGCCCGGCCTGGATCGCACGCCATGCACGGCGCGGCGACAGCCAGTCAGGCTTGGCAGCGCGGGCACGCTCGTTCCAGGTGGTGCCGGGATCGTCCTGCTCGCTGTCCATCGAGGACAGTTCCTGCGCCCAGGAGGATTTGGTGTGTGCGATCAGCGCCTTGCGCTCGTCGCGGCCCTCGTCGCCTGCGGTGCCGGACAGTTTGCCCAGGATGGTGTCTGCAACCTGCTTGGCGTCGCCGACGATGCCGACGGTGACTTTCTTGGTCAGGCCGATGCGGTCCGGGTTGATGTCAACCTGGATGATCTTCGCGTCGGTCGGCCAGTAGTCGATGCCGTAGCCGGGCAGGGTCGAGAACGGGTTCAGGCGGGTGCCCAGGGCCAGAACGACGTCGGCTTTGGAGATCAGTTCCATGCCGGCCTTGGAGCCGTTGTAGCCCAGCGGGCCAGCGAACAGCGGGTGCGAGCCGGGGAAGGCGTCGTTGTGCTGGTAGCCAACGCAGACCGGGGCGTCCAGGCGCTCGGCCAGGGCCATCGAGGAGGGGATCGCGCCGCCGATAACAACGCCGGCACCGTTCAGGATGACCGGGAACTTTGCGTTCGAAAGCAGCTCGGCTGCCTCATTGACCGCATCGGTGCCGCCTGCGGGGCGTTCAAAATCAACAACCGCCGGCAGCTCGATGTCGACGACTTGGGTGAAGTAGTCGCGCGGCACGTTGATCTGGGCCGGAGCAGAGTTGCGCTTGGCTTGCATGATCACGCGGTTCAGGACCTCTGCCATGCGGGACGGGTCGCGCACTTCTTCCTGGTAGCAGACGCAGTCGGCGAACATGCGCATCTGTTCCATTTCCTGGAAGCCGCCCTGACCCATGGTCTTGTTTGCGGCTTGCGGGGTAACCAGCAGCAGCGGGGTATGGTTCCAGTAAGCGGTTTTGACAGCGGTGACGAAGTTGGTGATGCCGGGGCCGTTTTGCGCGATCATCATCGACATCTTGCCGGTGGCGCGGGTATAACCGTCTGCCATCATGCCGCCGGATCCCTCGTGGGCGCAATCCCAGAAGGTGATGCCCGCCGGCTCGAAGATGTCGGAGATCGGCATCATGGCCGAGCCGATAATACCAAAGGCATGCTCGATGCCGTGCATCTGAAGCACTTTGACGAAGGCTTCTTCGGTGGTCATTTTCATGGGTTTTGCTCCTGAGTGAGACGCATATTCCGCCCGGGCCAGACTGCCGGGAATTGACTCTGGTTTAGGGGGCAGTGGTGTGTCCGGTTAGGGCCAGTTGATCCACTGGAATAGGTCCAAATATGGACTCATGAAAATAGCCGGACGGTTTTTTCACATAAGGTTCAGCCGGTCACGCCTGCTGGAGCTCAAAAATATCAGGTATCGACAGATGATACTTCTGGTATCATTTTTTTACCTTGGGTGCGCGAGGGGAGGGAACCCGCTCAGCGCTGTTTCAGCGCTTGGGCCAGCAATGCCAGACCTGGTTCAATTCTGGTTGCAGGAATCGAGGAATAGCCAAGCCGGTAAAAATTCTGCTTGCGGTGCTCCGCAGAAAAGAAGGGGGCCCCGGGTTCGATGATCACACTTTTCGCGCGCAGCCGCTCTGCCACTGCAGTGGCGTCAACATCCTCGGGTGCCTGCATCCACAAAGCCGAACCGCCAAAGCTGCCGACGCCGGCAATGGTCAATCCATGCTTGCGGATCGCATCCTCTATAACGGCGCGCCGGTCGTGCAAAACCTTGGCTATGCGCCGGATCTGCGCGTCGTAATGGCCGAGAGAGAGGAAATATGCGACGGTACGCTGAACGTGTCCGGGCGGATGCCGGAGCACGCTGGCCCGCAAGGCGCGGGCCTGGCGGATAAATGGCTCCGAGCCGACCAGATAGCCAAGCCGCAGACCCGGAAAAAGCGACTTGGAGAAACTGCCCGCATAAATCACCCGGCCTTCGGTATCGAGAGACTTAAGTGATGGAGAGGGCGCACCAAGGAAGGACATCTCAAACTCGTAATCGTCCTCGACGATAACGGCATCAATTTCACTGGCGCGCTGAAGCAGTTCTTTGCGCCGTTCCATCGGCATCGTAAAGGTGGTCGGGCTCTGGTGGCTGGGCGTGCAGAAGATAACGTTTGTATCGTCGGGAATGCTTCCGGGAGGGAGGCCGCGCTCATCCACTGGAATACAATCGACCTGGCATCGGGTCTGTACTACCTGGTCGCGCAGAGTGTAGTAGGCCGGGTCTTCCACCGCCGCCCTTCGGCCGCGGTTCAGCAACAATTGGCAGGTGATCCAAAGTGCATTTTGGGCGCCGAGCGTGATCAGGATCTCTTCTGGACGTGCCGTGATCCCGCGCCGTGGCAGTGTGTGCCGGGCGATATATTCGATCAGCAGCGGGTCGTCCTGGTCAAAATAGTCATTGGCCAGTGCAGAGAAGTCTTTTTGTCCCAATGCACGCAGGGCGCAAAGCCGCCAGTTGGCGTGGTCAAAAAGCGAGGCGTCTGCCTGGCCATAGATGAAGGGATAACGGTATTCGCGCCAGTCCTGCGGTTTGCGCGGGGTGTCGCCGCCGGTGAAGCTGCGTGCCATCACCTTGCCCCAGTCAAGCGTATCGCCAGTTTTCTGCTGCGGCGTATAGGAGGGCGGCACCGGTGCATTGTCAGAGACAAAATACCCGGACCGCCCGCGTGAGGTGAGGTAGTCATTGGCCAGCAATTCAGTGTAGGCCAGCGTGACAGTGATCCGGCTGATGCCCAGGTGTGCTGCCAGCTTGCGCGAGGACGGCAGTTTCTCCCCAACCCGGAAGCGGCCGGACAGAATGCCTTCGGCAATCATTTCCTGGATCTGGGCCTGCAAGGTTCCCTGGGCGTCCGGGTTCAGAAAGAAGGTGTCAACTGAGATGGCCATGCAGGCCACCTTAGGGTGGACCTAAACGGGGCGCAATCTGGACTTAGGGCCAGTTTGGAGGAATCTGCAGCTTGCTCTGGCTGGCGTGCGGTGCCAGCGTGCCGCCATGTTTAAATTCCTTGGCCATCTGGCAATCGTTGTTCTTTTGACACTTCTCACTCAGCTCGGGGGGATTGCCTGGCTTGGGGCACTTTTGTTCCGCCGCAGGCTGGTGCCGTTCGTTTTGCTCTACGCGGGTCTCAGCCTGTCCGCCACTTGGGCTGCGCCGCAATTCGGGCGGGTTGCCCTCAGTTGCTGGGAAGATAGCTCCCTGCAAGTGCAGTCCTGGCTCTATTGCGCGATGAACCGGAACTACGTGTCGCCGGAATTGGCGGAGGTTCTGCAGGACACGGCAGCAGCGGTGGACGCAGACTATCCGGGCACTGTCACGCAGGTTCTTGATGCGAATTTTCCGTTCGTTGCCGGCTTTCCGCTGCTTCCGCACTTGTCCCACCATGATGGCCGCAAGGCGGATCTCGCTTTCTTCTATGCGGATGCAACCGGTTTCAGCCCCAAGGCTACCAGGTCTCCGATCGGCTATTTTGCCTTTGAGCAGGGGCCGTCGGAGTGTCCCGGTGCCTGGTTTACTCTGCGCTGGGATCTTCAGGTGCTGCAGCCGATGTGGCGGGAATTGTATATAGACACGGATCGCACCCGCCGCCTGCTGCAGGTTTTGATGGCAGACGGCAGGGTTGAGAAGGTTTTTCTGGAACCGCATCTGCAGGAGCGGCTGGGATTGCGTTCCAGCAAGCTGCGTTTTCAGGGCTGCCGTGCAGCACGGCATGACGATCACATCCATTTGCAGCTTTCGATAGGCTAGCGGTGTTCTCCTCTTGCAATGCGCCTTTATCACTATAAAACTAGTTATATCGAATCAAGTAGGGGTTGGATTCATGGAATGGGAAGAGGCTGCACAGGGCTTTGCGGCCATGGGGTCCGAAGCAAGGTTGCAAGTGCTGCGATGCCTGATACGCGCAGGCGATCACGGGCTGACTGTTGGGGAGATCCAGAGCCGCACCGGCATTGCGCCCTCGACGCTGGCGCATCATCTGAAGTTCCTGGCTGCAGCAGGGGTGGTGGTACAGGCGCGCGAGGGGCGCAGCACCTCCTGCCGGGCCGACTACAAACGGCTGGAAGCGCTGGCCGGCTTCATCTTGCAGGAATGCTGCGCGGATGCAGGCAAAAAGGGGACAAGCGATGGCTGATCTGACACAAAGCCCCCGCCGCGCGAAGTTGTTGGGCAACGGGCTGAAGACGCCCTGGGCTCTGAGCATTGCTCTGCTGGCAGGCGCTGCTGTCCTTGATCCGGGCAACTTCCGTTCTGTTCTGGAGTTTGCCCTCACAGCGTTGGGCAGTACGGCCCGCTACATCCTGTTTGCTGTGCTGCTGCTCGCCTATCTCAAGGCGACGGGCGCAGAAATGATGGTTGCCCGTGCCTTTGAGGGCCGTGAAACTAGGATGATATTCCTCGCCGCGCTGTTTGGCGGGCTGGCGCCGTTTTGCTCTTGCGAAGTGATCCCGTTCATTGCCGGGCTGCTGGCGCTGGGCGCGCCCTTGTCGGCGGTAATGGCCTTTTGGCTGTCCTCGCCGCTGATCGACCCGCCGACGCTTTTAATCACCGCAGGGGCTTTGGGCTGGCCCTTCGCTATCGGTAAGGCGGTGGCTGCCGTTGCGTTGGGGCTGTTTGGCGGCTTTGCCATCAAGCTGCTGCGGGGGCAGGGTGTATTCACCAATCCGCTGCGCAAGCAGGAGACCCAGAGCTGCTGCGGCTGCGGCGGGCCAAAGCCGGATTCCAAGCCGAGCTGGCGCTTTTGGACCGAGGGCGACCGCAGGGTGAAGTTCCGCGAAGAGTTAGTCTCCAATGGGCTGTTCCTGCTGAAATGGCTGGCCCTGGCCTATGTTCTGGAGTCGCTTCTGGTCCACTATGTTCCGGCCGATGTGATCGCCGGGCTGGTGGGAGGTGAAGGTGTTCTGCCGATTGCCATTGCTGCACTGGTCGGCATGCCAGCCTACCTTAACTCCTATGTCGCGCCACCGCTGCTGGCGGGATTGATGGAGCAGGGAATGAGCGCAGGTGCGGCCATGGCATTTATGGTGGCGGGTGCAGTCAGCTCTGTTCCCGCCATGGCGGCGGTCTGGTCGCTGGTGAAACCGAAGGTTTTTGCAGCCTATCTGAGCCTGGGCGTGAGCGGTGCCGTGCTGTCGGGTATTCTGTTCCAGCTGGTTTGAAGTGCGCGGAGGGCAGGGCTCTCCCGCCTGCTGAGAAGCAATCGAAGACTGCAGTTTGCCCGTTGGGCCAGGCGCCGTGCTTTCGCGCGGCGCCGATAGTCATTACTCAATAGCCTGAGGTGGACTGTGGTGCCGCCCAGAGGCCACTCCCGATTTTTGTTTGAAGAAATCGCGTCAAGGATGGGCCGTTTGGCAGCCGGACCTCGCGCCCCCTAAACCGGCGGCACGAAATAAGAAAACGCCCCGGACAATCCGGGGCGCAGTTTGTTCGTCCAACAGGGAGAGGTTGTCAGCCGAAAACTTTGGTCAGAGCTTTGTCGACCGCATCGCAGATCGCATCGATGTCGTCCGCGGTGGCGATCAGCGCCGGGCTGAAGCACAGGGTGTTGTTGCGGCCCGGGAGCGAGCGGTTGGTGACGCCGATGATCACACCCTGCGCTCCGCATTCCGCGACGACCTGCTGGGCCAGCTTCTCGTCCACCGGCTCCTTGGTATCGCGATCCTGCACCAGCTCGGCACCCAGGAACAGACCCTTGCCGCGTACATCGCCGATCACGGCGTGCTTCTCTTGCAGCTTGCGCAGGTTGTCCAGCATCCGCTCGCCCATGGCTGCGCAGTTATCCAGCAGGTTTTCGTCCTCGATGATCTGCATGTTCACCAGCGCCGCTGCGGGGCCCGCGGTGCAGCCGCCGAAGGTGGAAATGTCGCGGAAGTAGTTCATCGGATCGGAGGTGTCGTCCTTGAACATCTCAAAGACTTCCTCAGTGGTAACCATACAGGCAATCGCCGCATAACCGGAGGCCACACCTTTGGCCATAGTCACGAAATCGGGCTTGATGCCGTACTGCTGATAGCCGAACCATTTTCCGGTACGGCCAACGCCGCAGACAACCTCGTCGATATGCAGCAGCACATCGTACTTCTTACAGATCTCCTGCACACGCTCCCAATAGCCTTCCGGCGCTTCGATCACGCCGCCGCCCGCGGTCACCGGCTCCAGGCACAGGGCACCAACGGTTTCCGGGCCTTCCCGCAGGATGACTTCTTCGATGGCGTCAGCAGCGGCGATGCCGAATTCGCGGCCCGAAAGATGCTCCAGGCCCAACTCATGCTTGCGGTATTCCATGCAGTGAGGCACGCGGACAAAGTCGGGGGCAAAGGGGCCGTACTGGGCGTTGCGCTCATCCTGGCCGCCTGCCGACATAGTTGCCAGGGTGGAGCCGTGGTAATCGCGGTCGCGGTACAGGATCTTGGTTTTCTTGCCGCCATATTTCTTGTGGGCGATCTGGCGGACCATCTTGAAGGCCTTCTCGTTGGCCTCGGAACCGGAGTTGGTGTAGTAGACGCGGGTCATGCCCGGCATCTTGGAGATCAACTTCTCTGCGAACAGCGCGCCCGGGATGGAGCCCGCGGAGTTCGCAAAATAGCAGACCTTCATAAGCTGGTCGTATACCGCCTTGCAAATGTTCTCGCGGCCGTAGCCGACGTTGACTGTCCAGACGCCGCCGGAAACCGCATCCAGGAACTCCTTGCCGTTCTGATCCCAAACGCGCATGCCCTTGCCTTCGACAATGATGCGCGGGTCGGAGCTTTCCAGCGCCTTGTGCTGGAACAGGTGGTGCCACATGTGGGCCTTGTCGGCCTCGACCACACGGGAGAGATCGTTTTCGTTGAACGTGCCGTCCATGACATGTCCTTTCGGCGTTAGAAGTGAATCAGGCTGCCTGGCACCCTACAGGGCTACTGAGGCGTATTATGTACCAGAAACGTCAGATTCCGAGAATTCGTTAGGGCCAGAGCATGTGCTTGCTTAGGTCCAGAGGTTGCATGTTCAGCTTGCGTCGGCAAGGCGTCGCCGGATGTGCTCTGCTTCAGAACAAATGTTCTGGAGTTGTGATGTTGAGATTGCTTGTGCTGATAGCCCAAGGTTCCGTCGGCCGTGGCCTGCATCGCGGCAGGACTTGCTGCATAGGAGGCAGACAGTGGCAGAGTACAAATTGATGGTTGCACCGAATGGCGCCCGGCGCACACGTGCGGATCATCCGCAACTGCCGGTGACGCCCGAACAGACAGCACAGGCCGCCGCCGCTTGTTTTTCCGAGGGGGCCAGGGCTTTGCATTTACATGTGCGGGACGCTGAAGGGCGCCATTCACTGGACGCAGGCCGCTACCGTGAAGCCCTTGATGCAGTGCGGGAAAGCGCGCCGGCAATGGCGGTGCAGATCACCACGGAAAGCGCCGGGCTTTACAACGTGGAGGACCAGTTCACCTGTCTGGACAAGCTGCGCCCTGCAGCGGCCTCTGTCTCGGTGAGGGAAATGGCCCGGGACGCGGAGCTTGCCGCGCGCGCCTATGCCCTGTGCGCGGAAGCAGGCACGGAAGTGCAGCATATCCTGTACGGTCCGGACTGCATCGCCCAACTGCGCGCCTGGTACCAGGACGGCACCGTTCCGGGTGTCATGCGCGATGCGATCTTTGTTCTGGGCACGTACAGCCCGCCTGTTCTGGCGAAGCCCAGGGGGCTCGCGGCCTTCCGTGACGCTGCGGCGGATATGCGTCTCAACTGGACTGTCTGTGCTTTTGGCCGGCATGAACGCGCCTGCCTGCTGGCTGCAATTGCTACGGGCGGGGATGCGCGAATCGGATTTGAGAATAACATCGAAACACCAGAGGGCGGGCTTCTTGCAGATAATGCAGCCTCGGTCGCCGCCTTCGTTCAGGCCGCAAAGGCCCAGGGCCATACGCTCAAGGAGTGCTGATCATGAGTCATGTCTTTCCCCGCCACACCAAAGCCAGCCTGCCCACTGCTGTTGCAGGCGACGGTTGTTACCTGATCGATGCCAGCGGCAAGCGCTATTTCGACGGCTCCGGTGGCGCGGCGGTCTCCTGCCTGGGCCATTCCGACGCCGATGTGATCAAGGCAGTGCAAGAGCAGGTTGGCAAATTGGCCTTTGCCCATACCGGTTTCCTCACCTCGGAACCGGCGGAAGAGCTGGCGGACTTGCTGGTGGCCAACGCGCCGGGAGATATCGATCGGGTCTATTTCGTCTCTGGCGGTTCCGAGGCGACCGAGGCGGCAATCAAACTTGCCCGCCAGTACCACCTGGAGCGCGGCGAGCCGCAGCGCCGCCACATCATTGCCCGCAAGCAAAGCTACCACGGCAACACTCTCGGTGCCTTGGCAGCAGGCGGCAACGAGTGGCGCCGCACGCAGTTTGCGCCGCTCTTGATCGAAATTTCCCACATCTCGCCTTGCTACGAATATGTGGGCAAGGCGGAAGGCGAGAGCAGCTATGACTATGGCCAGCGGGTTGCCAATGAGCTGGAGGCGGAAATTCTCCGCCTCGGCCCGGAAACCGTTATGGCCTTCATGGCGGAGCCGGTGGTTGGCGCCACCTCTGGCGCGGTGCCGGCGGTTGAGGGCTATTTCAAGCGTATCCGCGAGATCTGTGACAAGTATGGTGTGCTTCTGATTCTTGATGAAGTGATGTGCGGCATGGGCCGCACCGGCCATCTCTTTGCCTGCGAGGCCGACGGTGTGGCGCCCGATATCTTGTGTATCGCCAAAGGTCTGGGCGCAGGTTACCAGCCGATCGGAGCCATGCTTTGCACCAAGAGAATCTACGAGGCGATTGAGCACGGTTCCGGCTTCTTCCAGCACGGGCACACTTACATCGGCCATCCGGTGGCGACCGCTGCGGGTCTGGCTGTGGTCAAGGCAATGCTGGAGCGCGGGCTGGTGCAGCGTTGCGCCGAGATGGGAGAGAAGCTGCAAGCCGCGCTGGAGGAGCGCTTTGGCCAGCACCCGAACGTGGGCGACATCCGCGGTCGCGGGTTGTTTCGCGGAGTGGAGCTGGTCGCTGACCGCGAAACCAAAGCTCCCTTTGATCCGGGGCTGGGTTTGGCTGGGAAAATCAAAAAGGCAGCGTTTCAGGCCGGCTTGATCTGTTATCCGATGTCCGGCACCCGCGACGGCCGGAAGGGCGACCACATCCTGCTTGCACCGCCCTTTATCATCACCGGCGAACAGATCACTGAGGTGGTGGACAAGGTGGAAACGGCGATTGCTCAGTGTCTTCCTGCGGGCTGATCTTTGAGCACTAGGGAGCGGCCTGACCGATGACCGGGCACCGCGGTCAGGAGAACGGGTTCACTGTGTGCCCGAGCTGCTCAAGGATATTGGCGTAATTCTCGACGCCTTGCGCTCCGGTCACCAGATGGCGGCTATCGAACACCATCGCAGGCACGCCGCGGATGCCTTGCTGCACCCAGAAAGCCTCTCGCTGGCGCACGCTGTCCGCGTGTTTGCCGCTCTCCAGGGCCGCACGCGCATCGGCGCCATTTAGGCCGAGGCTTTGGGCGGTCATTACCAATACCTCTGGATCAGAGATATTCTTGCCATCAGTGAAGTACGCGCTCAGCAGCGCCTGCTTCATCTCGTGGCCGTTGCCCTGTCCCTCGGCCCATTCGATCAGCTGATGCGCCTGAAAGGTGTTGTAGATCCGCATGCCGTCAAAGAAGCGGAAGGTGAAACCCAGCGCTTCGCCCATTTCAGTCAAACTCGCGCGCACTTGCGCGGATTGTTCATCTGAGCTGCCGTATTTTGCGGCCAAGTGCTCGCGCAGGTGCTCGCCCTCGGTCGCCATGTCCGGGTTGAGTTCAAACGGCTGCCAATGGATATCCAATGCCACCCCGGCGCGGCGGGCGGCAAAGGCGAGCTGGCTGTAGCCGATAGCACACCAAGGGCAGACGACATCCGAGACAATATCGACTCGAAGGACTGGTGTTGTACTTGTTTCTGTCATCCGGCTGGTCCTTGGGGATTCAGTGCATTCAGAACACATGGGAAGCAAAACACGACAAAGCAACCGTCTCAGTAACTGAAACAGTCAGAGCTGATGAAACTGAGCTCAGTCGCAGTGCTAACATTTATTATTGACGGAACCGGTGACGGCTTCACTGTTGGAAGCAGTGAACTACGGCTATAGTGAAGGATCCGAAATGAGCATGACAAAGGACTGCTTCCGGGCCTTTCCCCGTGCCCCTCTGTTGGTTCAGCCGACCCCGCTGGAAAGGCTGGACCGGTTGTCGCACGAGCTAGAAATCGATCTTTGGATCAAGCGGGACGATCTGACAGGGCTCAGTTTCGGCGGAAACAAAACACGCCAGCTGGAATTTTATCTGGGGGCAGCGCTAGCGGACCAGGCGGATACTATCCTGATTACCGGCGCTGTTCAGTCGAACTTTTGCCGGACAGCTGCTGCGGCTGCTGCAAAACTTGGGATGCGGGCCATTCTTCAGCGAGAAGAGCGGGTGCCAGGGATGGACCCACTCTATTACAGATCCGGCAATATTTATTTGTCGGACATTCTGGGTGCGGAAAGCATTAGCTATCCGGAAGGCGAGAATGAAGCCGGAGCCGATGCAGCCCTGGAGGCGCAAGCAGAAGAGCTGCGCAAGGCGGGCTGCAATCCTTACATCATTCCTCTGGGTCTTGGGCATCCACCCCTAGGCGCCTTGGGCTATGTCCTGGCGGCAGAGGAACTTGCTGCGCAGATCGGCAGCTTTGATGCGGCTGTGGTACCTTCTGGAAGCGGCGCAACCCATGCCGGCTTTCTGATAGGAACACGCCGTGCCGGCATCACCGCACCGGTTTACGGCATCTGTGTTCGCAGAAATGCACAGCTGCAAAAAGACAGGCTCGAACAATTGACGCAAAATCTGGCAGATCTGATGAATGCACCGCGCCCATTTGGAAGCGAGGACATCCTCACTTGGGATGGTGCGCTCGCCCCCGGTTATGGGCGGGCCGGGCCGGCCACGCGCGCCGCGTTACAGCGCATGGCAATAACAGAAGGAATCCTTCTGGATCCGGTTTACTCCGCCAAGACGTTTGCCGGTCTGTTAGGGCTGCTGGAAACGGGTTCTATCGCCAAAGGGCAAAAAGTGCTGCTGCTGCACACAGGAGGGTTACCGGCGCTATTTGCCTATCAGAATGAGCTTGGGTTCGGGCACGGCAACACCTGCTGATCCTGTCCCGTGTGGTCAGCCGCAGGGAGTAAATTGTTCACGTTTGACCCAGCGTGGCCGCGTCGTGAGCCAAGGCTTCGATTGCGTTCCAATTGCGTGCTTGGACCAGGTCACTGGGAGCGACCCAGCTGCCGCCGGCGCAGACCACATTGCCCAGGCTCAGGTAGCTTTCGGCATTGGCAGGGGTGATGCCGCCAGTGGGGCAGAAGGAGATTTGCGGCAAGGGTGCGCCGATTGCCTTGAGTGCGAGCGCGCCGCCGGAGGCTTCGGCCGGGAAGAACTTCAGCATACCGTAGCCGCGGGCCAGCAGCCGCATTGCCTCAGTTGCGGTGGCAGCGCCGGGCAGGAGCGGCAGGCCGATGGATTCGCAGGCATCCAGAAGGTAATCCGTGGCGCCGGGCGAGACACCGAATTGGGCGCCGGCCTCCTTGGCGGCCTCGGCGTCCTTGGGGGTGATCAACGTGCCGGCACCGACAATGCCGCCTTTCACCTTTGCCATTTCGCGGATCACCTCTAGCGCCGCGCCGGTGCGCAGGGTGACTTCCAGTGCGGGCAGCCCGCCTGCCACGAGTGCTTCGGCAAGCGGGCGGGCATGGGCCGCGTCCTCCACCACCAGCACCGGCATCACGGGCGCCATCGCGCAAATCTCGCAGGTGCGTAGGCTGGCGTCCTGAGGGGTAATCCGCATCATTCAAACTCCAAATACGCTGGCGCCTTCGTCGGCTGAGGCAACCGAGCGGCGGAATAGGGAAAACAGCTCGCGGCCGGTGCCGTGCTGATATGCGCTGAGGTCGGCAGTGGCCGGTTCGCGTTCCATTGCGCCTTCTGTCAGGACTTCGAGCGTGCCGCGAGCGGCATCGAGCCGCAGAACGTCGCCGTCCCGGATCCGGGCAATCGGCCCGCCATCCAGGGCTTCGGGCACCACATGGATCGCCGCCGGGATTTTGCCGGAGGCTCCGGACATCCGCCCGTCAGTAACCAGCGCCACCTTCTGGCCGCGGCCCTGCAGGATACCAAGGAACGGCGTCAGGCTGTGAAGCTCCGGCATGCCGTTGGCCTTGGGGCCTTGGAAACGCACCACCACAATCACGTCGCTGGTCAGTTCACCGGCTTTGAACGCCGCTTTGGCCTCTTCCTGATCATGAAAGACCCGGGCCGGAGCTTCGACCAGCTGATGCTCTTTCGCGACTGCCGAGACTTTGATAACAGAGGTGCCCAGATTTCCGGTCAGCCGCTTGAGCCCGCCGGTCATCTGGAATGGCGCTTCGGCAGGGCGCAGTACCGCGTCGTTCAGGCTTTGCCCTGGGCCCTGGCGGTAGGTGAGCCCGTCCCCTGACAAGAACGGCTCCTGTGTGTAGTGCTCCAGCCCTTCGCCTGCGACCGTCCTGGTGTCCGGGTGCAGAAGGCCCGCCTTCAGCAGCTCGCCGATCATGTAACCAAGTCCGCCTGCGGCGTGGAAATGGTTCACGTCGGCCAACCCGTTGGGATAAACCTTGGCCAGCAGCGGCACAGATTCCGAGAGATCCGCAAAGTCCTGCCAGTCGAGGAGGATGCCGCCCGCCCGCGCCATGGCGATCAGGTGGATCAGCAGGTTGGTTGAGCCGCCGGTTGCCATCAGCCCGACGATGCCATTGGCATAAGCTTTCTCGTCCAGAACCTCGCAGACCGGGGTGTAGTTGTTGCCAAGGGCGCTGAGCGACAGCGCCCTCTTGGCGCCCTCAACCGTAAGGGCCTCACGAAGGGGGGTGCCGGGGTTCACGAAGGACGATCCTGGCAGATGCAGCCCCATGAACTCCATCAGCATCTGGTTGGTGTTGGCAGTGCCGTAGAAAGTGCAGGTGCCGGGGCCGTGGTAGGCCGCCATCTCTGCCTTCAGCAGCTCCTCGCGGGTGACTTCCCCAGCGGCAAATTTCTGGCGGATATGCGCCTTCTCGTCATTGGCCAGGCCGCTGGTCATCGGCCCTGCAGGCAGGAATACCGCCGGGATATGGCCAAAGGCTTGGGCGCCGATAACCAAGCCGGGCACAATCTTGTCGCAAACACCGAGGAACACCGCGGCGTCGAACACATTGTGGCTGAGTGCGACGCCCGCAGCCATGGCGATCGTGTCGCGGGAAAACAGGCTCAGCTCCATGCCGGCCTCACCCTGGGTGACACCGTCGCACATCGCCGGCACCCCGCCCGCCACCTGCGCGGTGCCGCCTGCCTTGCGCACTGCGTCGCGGATAAGCGCAGGATAGGTCTCAAACGGCTGATGCGCCGACAGCATGTCGTTATAGGCGGTGACGATTCCCAGGTGCCCAGTTGAGGCTTCCGCCAAAGCCTGCTGGTCCGCACCAGTGGCAGCGTAGGCATGGGCCTGGCCGGAGCAGCTGAGATGGGCCCGGGCCGGGCCTTTGCCTTGTGCCGCACGCATCCTGTCCAAATAGGCGGCGCGGGACGCCTCGCTGCGGAGGATGATACGCTCTGTCACGGCGGCCAGTGTGGAATGAAGGGTCATGTGGTGCCTTTGCTGCAAACTGCGGTGGCGAAAGGGAGGGCGGCCATATTACGCTCCGATGCTGCGCCAGCGGCGGCCGTTACGGTGGATCAGCAAGAGTGAGTCATCGGGACCTGAACTGCCGCTGTCATAGGATTGCGGGGTGTCGCCTGTGTCCTGCCAGCCGGCGATGATCGGGTCGGCCCAGGCCCAGGCGGCCTCGACCTCGTCGCCGCGCATGAACAGGGTCTGATTCCCACGGATCACATCCATTATCAGGCGTTCATAGGCATCTTGCGGGCGTCCCGATTCGGCCAGCTCGTCGGCGAAGGTCATGTCCAGGTTGGCACCGGTAAGCCGCATGCCGCCGGGGCCGGGATCCTTGATGGTGGTCTTCAGGGTGATACCCTCATCCGGCTGCAGCCGGATCACCAGCACGTTGCCGTGCACTGTTCCCGAGCCTTCGAAAATGTTGTGCGGCGGGTCGCGGAAATAGACGGCAATCTCGCTCACGCGCTCGCGCAGGCGTTTACCGGTACGCAGATAGAAGGGTGTGCCGGCCCAGCGCCAGTTCGCTACCTCCACCTTGAGCGCGATATAGCTTTCGGTGCGGCTGGCAGTGTTGCCGGCATGGTCGCGGTATCCATCGCTGTCTTTGCCGCCGTTCCTGCACCGGTACTGGCCGCGGGCAATGCTCTCCTGCGGCACCGGGCGCAGCGCCTCGATCACTTTGACTTTCTCATCCCGCACCGCGTTGGGGGTGAACTGCGCCGGCGGTTCCATTGCGGTCAGGCAGAGAAGCTGCATCAGGTGGTTTTGTACCATGTCCCGCATGGCACCGGATTTGTCATAGTACTCGCCGCGACCTTCGACGCCGATGCTTTCGGCCACGGTTATTTGCACATGGTCGATGTGGGAGGAATTCCAGAGCGGCTCGAACAGCGAGTTTGCGAAGCGCAGCGCCATCAGGTTCTGCACCGTCTCCTTGCCCAGGTAATGGTCGATCCGGTAGATCTGCTGCTCCTCGAAGTGTTCCCTCAGTGCGGCGTTAAGAGCTTGGGCTGAGGCCAAGTCGTGTCCGAAGGGCTTTTCCAGAACAATGCGGCTTTCGGGCGAAGCAATACCTGTTTCGCTAAGGCGGCGAGCAATATCTGTGAACAGAGACGGGCCAACAGACAGATAGAAAGCGCGCACTGCATCGTCGCGTAGTTTTTCGTGAATCTCATCCCAGCCTGCGTCGCCACGTGCATCCACGGCGGCATAGTCAAGAAGCGCCGTGAAAGCAGCGATTTCGTCTGGTGTGGTTTCTACATCCTGGCCGAACTCGCGGATCG
This sequence comes from Leisingera sp. ANG1, assembly GCF_000203975.2. Lineage (GTDB taxonomy): Bacteria > Pseudomonadota > Alphaproteobacteria > Rhodobacterales > Rhodobacteraceae > Leisingera. The sequence goes on from NZ_AFCF02000006.1 coordinate 275,395, forward strand.
CATTTGCGGTTTGGTTGCGGAACTCTTCTGCCGTCAGCTCGCTGCGGGAACTGCCGATAATCCGGCAATTGCTGCTGAACTGACCAATTTGAAAACGGTGGAACAAGGCCGGTAAAATTTTGCGGCGCGCCAGGTCGCCAGTCGCGCCAAACAGCACGAGGTCAAAAGGGGCAACTGGAATGACGCGGGAAGCCATTGATTTTACATCGCTGTTCCATTGGGGCCGCAAAGCCAGACCATTGTGCCGCCTGGAACAGTGCAATTCAATTCCTGCCGCAGGAATTGGGCCGGTTAAAGTTGCGTTATCGCTAACATGACTTAAGGTGGAGAGCTACAAAAATCTTCAGAATTCGCAGACAGCATGTTTGACCGGTGAGGGGCTTCACTGGGTTGGAAATTTGATCAAATCTTGCCGGATCAACTGGCAGCAGCTAAGCATGTCGATAAGTAAGCAACCTCTGCTCTGAAGGAGATTCCATGACCCCGCTTGCAGGCCTGAAAGTGGTTGAACTCGCCCGCATCCTTGCCGGCCCCTGGATAGGTCAGTCGTTGGCAGATCTAGGTGCAGAAGTGGTCAAGGTGGAAAGCCCGGATGGTGATGACACCCGTACATGGGGCCCTCCATTCATTGAGCGGGACGGCGAGAAGACGGCCGCCTACTTCTATGCTGCTAACCGGGGAAAGGACTGCGTGACCGCAGATTTCCGCACCGAAGAGGGCAAGCAGACAGTATTGGAATTGATAGAGGATGCGGACATCCTGATCGAGAATTTCAAAGTTGGCGGGTTGAAGAAGTTCGGGCTGGACTACGATAGCCTGTCGAAGATCAATCCGCGGCTGATTTACTGCTCAGTCACCGGTTTTGGCCAGGACGGGCCTTATGCGGCGCGGGCAGGCTACGATTTTTTACTTCAGGGGATGTCGGGGCTGATGTCGATCACCGGAGAGCAGAATGGCCAGCCGCAAAAAGTGGGTGTGGCGATCACAGATATTGTCACGGGGCTGTACGGCACCATCGGCATTCTGGCCGCAGTTGAGCAGCGTCACACCACGGGCCGCGGGCAGCATCTGGACATGTCGCTGCTGGATTGCGCAACGGCTTTGCTGGCGAACCAGGCAATGAACTATCTGACGACCGGGGAAAGCCCAACCCGGCTCGGCAACGACCACCCGAATATCGCACCCTATCAGGTGATGGCCGTAAGCGATGGGCATGTGATCCTGGCGGTGGGCAATGACGGTCAGTTTCAGCGGTTGTGCGATGTGCTGAAGCTTGCTGAGGCTAAGGCAGATGCACGGTTCCAGACAAATCAGCTGCGAGTGGCAAACCGCAGGGAGCTGACTTTGATCCTTGAGGCGTCGCTGGCCGAATGGACGCAAGCGGGGCTATTGGAAGCAATGGAGGCGGCAACTGTGCCTGCCGGGCCGATCAACACAATTGGCCAAGCGTTCGAAGACCCGCAGATTAGGCATAGAGGGATGCAAATCGCCCCGGAAGGGGTGCCAGGGGTGCGGGGGCCATGGAAGTTTTCCGGTGCTGACTTGGCTCTTGAGAAATCTGCACCCAAATTACCGAAATAGCGGTGTTATCTTCGCTCACACATCTGCACGCCGGCGCTGCAAACATTGGGCTTGACCAGTGGAAGCTTTCGCGAATTGAAGCAGGATCGCATACATATGCTTGCAAATGCTAACACGTGCTAACTTTCCCGGAATTACAGATTAGTTGAATGTGCAGGCAAGGCCGACGTCGAATTAAAGCTAAAGGACACCGCAATGCCGGGTGCATACCGCATCATTGAAAACAATTGGATTACTCTGCCCGACGGTCGCAAGCTCGCTGCTCGTATGTGGCTGCCGAAGGGCGAGGGGCCGTTTCCGGCGATTCTGGAATACCTTCCCTACCGAAAGCGTGACGGCACTGCCCCCCGGGATGAAACAACGCATACGGTCTTTGCTGCTGAGGGCTATGCATGTGTACGGGTGGACATAGCGGGTACTGGAGACAGTGAGGGAGTTTTCGATGATGAGTATTCGGAACAAGAACTGAGCGACGGCGAGACACTCCTTGAATGGATTGCATCGCAGGACTGGTGTGACGGCAAAATTGGCATGATCGGCATCAGCTGGGGCGGCTTCAATGGCCTTCAGCTGGCATTCCGCCGCCCGGCGGCGCTGAAGGCGGTGGTTTCCGTTGCCTCTACCGTCGACAGGTATGCCGATGACATTCATTACATGGGTGGGTGCCTGCTGAGTGACAATGCCAACTGGGGCAGCCAGATGTTTGCCTACCAGTCGCGCCCAGCGGATCCGGAGCTCCGGTCGGACTGGCGGGATGACTGGATCAAACGTATCGAGGGGATGCCCTTCATGGCGGCGGAATGGCTTCGTCAGCAGGTGCGTGGAGATTTTTGGAAACACGGCTCGGTCTGTGAGGAATGGTCCGCCATTCAGGCACCGGTGCTGGCGATTACCGGCTGGGCCGACGCCTATGTAAACGCACCGCCGGCGTTGGCGGCCAACCTGACGGTGCCCGCCAAGGCAATGATAGGCCCCTGGGAGCACCGCTATGCCCATATTGCCAAACTGGACCCGGCAGACTTCCACGGTGAGGTGCTGCGTTGGTTTGGTAAGTGGCTGAAGGGCGAAGAGACTGGTGCGGAGGAGTTGCCGGACTATCGCGTCTATATGCAGGAGCATTTCAACCCCACCATGCAGAACAAGCCGCGGCAGGGGCGCTGGGTGGCAGAGGCCGCGTGGCCATCGCCCAACGTGCAGGACCGGGTGATGCATCTGGGCGCAGGCGTTTTGGCAGAGGCGGCGGCAAGCGGAGCTTTGGCTGTCCGCAGCCCGGCGACCGTGGGGCAGGCCGGCGGCTATTTCTGCCCGGGCATGCGGTTTGACAACGAACTGGCGGGGGATCAGGCGGAGGATGACAAGCTTTCAGCCTGTTTCGACACCGCGCCCTTGGAGGAGACGTTGGAAGTGCTGGGCCGTCCTCGGGTTAAAGTGGCGTTCAGTGTTGACAAGCCGGTTGCGCAGCTGGTGGCGCGGCTTTGCGATGTCTCGCCAGAGGGTGTCTCGCAGCGGATCAGTTTCCGGCCGCTGAACCTCACGTGCCGCAAGGGTTTTGAGGCGCCGGAGAAGCTGGTGCCTGGTAAACGCTATGAGGCGGAGATCGAGCTGAATGAATGCGCCCACCGCCTAAAACCGGGGCATCAGCTGCGGTTGGCGCTGTCGACGTCTTACTGGCCGATTGTCTGGCCCGCGCCGGAAGCGGCGGAGGTCAACCTGCATCTTGAGGGCTGCCAGCTGGTGCTGCCGGAACGCCGTGTGTCCGAGGAGATCGACCCGCAAGAGCCCGGCGCGCCGCGGGACTATCCGGTGTTGCAGGCGGAGCAGCAGCGCAAGGCTTCCGGCACGTCAAAAACCTGGACGCGTGAGGATGGTGTGCTGGTGCTGGACACCTTTGACGACTACGGAAAGGCGGTAGACCCGTATCACGGCATGTGCGTGGGCAGCCATGTAACCATGCACTACGAGGTGCATCCCGATGATCCTGCTACAGCGGCCTTTGCCAGCGATTGGAGCTTCGAGTTTGAACGCAATGGCTGGCATGTCTCAATTGACACCGAAAACAGGATGACCTGCGACCGGGCAAATTTCTATCTTTGGCGCAGGGTCACCGCCTATGAAGGTGCAAAAAAGGAAGAGGTTGTAACCAAGGAATGGCGTGAGGTCATTCCCCGCGGAGTGCTTTAGGCTCAGGCAGGCGGCGGGGCAAGTGCGGGCTTGCGGTGCAACGCCTGCACTGCAAGCCTGACGTTCAGAAATCGAGGCCCAGATCCAGCGTGCGTGCCGAGTGAGTGAGCGCGCCGGAGGAGATATAGTCGACACCCGTGGCGGCAACCTCGGCGATGCGATCCAGTCGCATGTTGCCGGAAGCTTCGGTCACGACGTGATCTTTGGCCATTTCCACTGCTTTGACCAGTGTAGGCGTGTCCATGTTGTCGAGCAGCACAACATCGGCACCGCCGGTGGCGATCACTTCAGAGAGCTGGTCCAGGGTGTCGACCTCAATTTCCACTTTCATCATATGACTGACGCTGGCCTTGGCGGCTTCCAGCACCGCCTTGACCCCGCCCGCCGCAGCGATGTGGTTGTCCTTGATCAGGATCGCGTCTGACAGGCCAAAGCGGTGGTTGTAGCCGCCTCCGTGCAACACCGCCTGTTTTTCGGCAATACGCAGGCCCGGGGTGGTCTTGCGAGTGCAGGTGATGCGGGTGGCGGTGCCCTTGGTTTGCGCTGCAAAGGCCGCGGTCAGGGTGGCGATACCCGTCAGCCGGCCGGCAAAATTCAGCGCCACACGCTCTCCTGACAGGATTGAGGCGGCAGAGCCTTCGATCGTCATCAGCGTGTCGCCTTTCCGGCAAGGGCTGCCGTCGGCCAGAAGCGTTTCGACCTTCAGCCCGGCATCCACCAGGTGAAAGGCGATTCGGGCAATCTGCATACCGGAGACCACACCGTCCTCGCGTGCGTTCAGCCGGGCCGAATAGCTGGCAGAGGCCGGGATCACCGCGCGGGTGGTAATATCGCCGTTCTGGCCCAAGTCCTCCATCAGCGCAGCGCGCACTATCGGCTCCAGGATTAGGTCGGGCAGAGTGGCGAATTGAGTGCTCATGACAGCTCCTTTGCGGCCTTGGCGCGGATGGCAAGAGCCTCATTCAGGGTAATGCGGGTGCGGTGTGCCTGCTCGGGGTCGGCTTCGGGAAAGTCGTCGCGGAAGTGACCGCCGCGGCTCTCCTCGCGCCGAAGTGCGGCGGCGGCGATCAATGTGGCGGTTGCGCACATGTTGGTGAAGTTTTCGTCCGCCGACTGTTCGGCCTCAAGTCTGGCAATGGCGGCAAGCGCCTGTTTCAGGCCATCGCCAGTGCGGCGCACGCCGGCATGGGTGGTCATTGTTTCCCGCAAGTCTTGCAGCGCGGCCGGGTCCAGATCCTTGCCGCCTGCAGAGAAGCTGGGGACGACCTCTTCCGCCTCTGCAGGAGTGTACATAGACGCCATGTCCCGGGCTGCATTGCGGGCATAGACCAGAGCTTCCAAGAGGCCGTTGGAAGCGAGCCGGTTGGCACCGTGAAGCCCGGTTGAAGATGCCTCACCACAAACCCAGAGGTTTGCCAGGCTCGTGCGGCCCTTCATGTCCGCATCGACCCCGCCCATGTGGTAGTGAGCGGCGACGGCGACGGGAATCGGCTCTTGCACCGGGTTGATGCCAGCGCGGGCGCAGGTTTCCGCAACCGTCGGGAAGCGGCTCAGAACCTCCGCGCCCAATGCCTCGCGGGTGTCGAGCATCGGGCGGCGGCCTGCTTGTGTTTCGGCAAAGATGGCGCGGGCGACAATGTCACGAGGGGCCAGTTCGGCATCCGGGTGCTGCGACAGCATGAAACGCTCGCCCTCCGCATTGACCAGCACCGCGCCTTCGCCGCGCAGGGCTTCGGTCGCCAGCGGCGCCGGGTCCTCGCCGATGTCAAAGGCGGTGGGGTGGAACTGGACAAACTCAGGGTCGGCAATGCTGGCGCCGGCGCGGGCGGCAAAGCCGATCACTTGGCCGCGGATGCGGGGCGGGTTGGTCGTGTGGGCATAAAGACCGCCTGAACCGCCACCCGCCAGAAGCACGCCTGGGGCCTTGATCAGCACTGGGGCGGAAGGCGTGCCCGCACGGTTGATCCAGATGCCAGAGACAGCACCACCGTCGGTTTCCAGGCGCACGGCTTGAGTATTTTCCAGAACCTGTACAGAGGGAGCGGCCCGCACGGCAGCGATCAGCGTCTGCATGATTTGCCCGCCGGCCTGGTCACCCTTCACCCGCACCACGCGGGCAGCGGAGTGTGCGGCTTCGCGGCTCATCACGTAGTTACCGTGCGCGTCGCGGTCGAAGGGGGCGCCAAGTTCGGTGAGGTCGATGATATGCTCGCGTGCAACCCTGGTGACCATTGCTGCCACCTCAGGGTCCACCGTGCCTGCCCCCGCCTGCAAGGTGTCTTCGGCGTGCGCTTCTGGGGTGTCGTGACTGGCCATGGCAGCTGCAACGCCGCCCTGGGCCCAAGCAGAGCTTGCGCCTTCCCCCAGCAGTTCCGGGGAAATCACCAGAACCGGCCGCGGTGCCAGTTCAAGTGCCGCATAAAGTGCGCCAAGGCCTGCGCCGGCAATGACGATACGGCTGGTTTCGATCACGGATCAGATGCCTAGCTTTTGCGAAAGGTCGATCATCCGCTGAACTGCGACACGGGCCTTGTCAGCCACTTCCGGGTCGACTTCGACCGGCTCGGTCATGGTGTGCAGCGACCAAAGGATTTTCTCCAGCGTGATCTTCTTCATGTAGGGGCACATGTTGCAGGGGCCGACAAACTCCACTTCGGGCAGCTGGTCCGCGATATTTGAGGCCATCGAGCATTCAGTGATCAGGAGCGCCTTTTCCGGCTTCTCGTCGGTCACGTATTTGACGATGCCACTGGTCGAGCCCGAGAAGTCGGCCTCTGCCACCACGTCCGGCGGGCATTCCGGGTGGGCGATCAGCCGGGTGCCCGGGTTCCATTCGCGGAAATCCCGCAGATCCTTGGCGGTGTACTGCTCATGCACAATGCAGGAGCCCTCCCACCAGACGATGTTCTTTTCCGGAACCTGCTGGGCAATGTTCTGGGCCAGGTACTGGTCCGGCGTCATGATGATGGTGTCTTCCTCCATCGCGGCAACGATCTGCGCCGCGTTGGAGGAGGTGCAGCAGATATCCGAGGCGGCCTTCACCTCAGCCGTGGTGTTCACATAGGTGACCACCGGCGCGCCGGGATAGCGGCGGCGCATTTCCGCGACACCTTCGGCGGTAATGCTTTCTGCCAGCGAACAGCCTGCCTCCATATCCGGGATCAGCACGGTTTTCTCCGGGCTCAGGATCTTGGAGGTCTCGGCCATGAAATGCACACCGCATTGCACGATCACGTCAGCCTCGACCCGTGTCGCTTCGATTGCCAATTGAAGGCTGTCGCCGACCACGTCCGAGATGCCGTGATAGATTTCGGGCGTCATGTAGTTATGTGCCAGAATCACCGCGTTGCGCTGTTTCTTCAGCTCAAGAATCGCCGCAACATAAGGTGCATGAGTGGCCCATTCGATTGGGTTCACCACGCGGTCCATGCGGGCGTAGACATCTGCCATCTGTTCGGCCAGGGCCGGGTTGGGGGCCAGATCGTAATGGTTGGCGAGCTGATCCCGCATGGATTGCAGGTCGAACATGGCGTATCCTCAAGGTTGCGTCTGGGGTGACACTTTGGGCGGGGGTTGTTTCATGTTCATATCATCCGCGCAAGCGCGTGTGAGCGGAAACGGAGCCAAATGCGGTGATTTGGCGCTAACAGGCGGCATCTCAGGGAAGCCGTTATTTCTCAGATGGGTATTGGCAGCATGATTTTCCAGCCGGATTGCCGTTTTTGGCTGTCCCGGCGTCCTCTCCTGTGATTTGGAGCCGCGCAAAGCCATGTTAAACCGGGCCGGTATCTTTAGGGCCAAGGGTGAGTGACCGGACGCGATGAATGATCTGTGGGCAGGACTAAGCCAGGCCTTTTGGCTGCTGGTGACGCTGGACGCGGATCTGGTGGACATCACCTTACGCTCCTTGCGGGTGACGCTGACCGCACTGGCTATTGCCTGCGCCATTGCGCTGCCGCTGGCGGCCTTCCTTGCGGTGCGCCGGTTCAGGATGCGGCGCGCCACGATTGCGGTGCTGAATGCGCTGATGGGGCTGCCGCCTGTTGTGGTCGGGCTGGTCGTGTATGTGTTTCTGTCCCGGGCCGGCCCGTTCGGTGTCTTCGGCCTGTTGTTCACCCCCACTGCAATGATCATCGCCCAGGTGATCATCGTGGTGCCGCTGGTCGCTTCGGTTGCGCATCAAAGCTTGCGCGAGCTGTGGAGCGACTATCACGACCTGCTGATCTCGATGAACGCGACCCAGCTCCAACGGATCCAGGCGCTGTTGTGGGATGGGCGGCGGGCGCTGCTGACCGCGGCTCTAGCAGGCTTTGGCCGCGCGATCGGCGAAGTGGGCGCGATCATGGTGGTCGGCGGAAACATAGACCACGCAACGCGGGTGCTGACCACGGCGATTGCGCTGGAAACCGGCAAGGGCGAATTTGCAATGGCGCTTGGGCTGGGCTTCGTGCTGATTGCGCTGGCGATTGCGGTCAACCTGGCAATCCACTGGCTGGGCCGCACTGAGAGCGAGGGGCGCTGGTGATGCAGATGTTCCCGCTGAAGGCCACAGGCGCCCAGGTGCGCCGCCGCGGCAAGGTGCTGGTCGGCCCGGTCGACCTGACGCTGGGCGGGCAGGGCACCTCAATCATCATTGGTCCGAATGGCGCAGGCAAGACCACGCTGCTCAAGATGCTGCATGGCATCGTGCGGATGAATGGCGGCAGCCTGAATTGGGCTTGCCCGCTGGACGAGGCGCAAAAACATCAGGCCTTTGTGTTTCAGACCCCAGTAATGATGCGGCGTTCGGTGATTGACAATATCGCCTACCCGCTGCGGCTGACGGGCTTAAGCCGCCGCCAGGCCCGCTCGCGGGCTGCGGATTGGGCGGTCCGTGTCGGCTTGGGCGAAATTCTTGAACGTCAGGCCACCATGCTGTCAGGCGGGGAGCGGCAAAAGCTGGCGCTGGCCCGCGCGCTGGTACGCGAGCCGCAGGTGTTGTTCTTGGATGAACCCTGCGCGGCGTTGGACGGCCGGGCCACCCGCGAAATTGAAGAAATTCTGGCACATGCCGCCGGCAGCGGCACCCGGCTGATCATGTCCACCCACAACATGGGCCAGGCCCGGCGGCTGGCGGATGAAGTGATTTTTGTCCTGCAAGGCCGCATCCACGAATTCAGCCCGGCAGCAGAGTTTTTCGCCGGGCCTGAAACAGCGCATGCGCGCGCATTTCTGAATGGAGATATTGTCGAATGAAACGTCTGATTTTGGGCGCCGTTGCCTCTTTGGTCTGGGCTGCGGCGGCGCTGGCGGAAGAGATGAAGATGGCGGTGACCACCTCTTTCCACAATTCCGGGCTGGCTGAGATCCTTCTGCCGGAGATCAAGAAGGACCTGGGGCTGGATGTGCAGCTGCTGGTCGTCGGCACCGGCCAGGCGATCCGTCTGGGGGAGGCAGGCGACGTAGACGCGATCCTGGTGCATTCAAAGAAGGCCGAGGAGAAATTCCTGGAGGGCGGCAACGGCACCCACCGCCGCGAGATCATGTATAATGATTTTGTTTTCATCGGGCCTGAAGGCGATGCAGCAGGGATCACTGGCACCGAAAATGCAGCCGGTGCTTTGCAAAGGATTGCCGGGACAGAGGCGGCTTTTGTCAGCCGCGGCGACGACAGCGGCACGCACAAGAAGGAGCTAAGCCTCTGGAAGGCCGCAGGGCTGGAACCCGAAGGTTTCGGTGAGTGGTACCGTGCTGTTGGCGCGGGTATGGGGGCAGCGCTGAACACCGCTGCGGGCATGGACGCCTATATCATGTCGGACCGCGCCAGCTGGCTGAACTTCGGCAACAAGGGCGGTCTGAAGCTGCTGTTCGCCGGTGACCCGGTGCTGTTTAACCAGTATGCCTATATCCCGGTGAACCCGGAGAAGCATGGCCATGTGAAGAATGGCCTGGCAGTGCAACTGGAGGAATGGCTGGTCTCGGACAAGGCCAGGGAGCTGATCAACGGCTACCAGATCAATGGGGAAACGCTGTTTGTCTTTAACGCCCAGCAGTGACTTGATCTGATCTGGATAAACGGAGCCCCTGCCTTTGGCGGGGGCTTTTCTTGCTGCTGACGGAAAGCGCCCTCAGCTTTCGCCGCCTACCGTAAGGGTCACCCGGTCACCGGCGAACCAGGTGCGGCCGAACTCGACTGGCCGCCCTTGCGGATCTCCATTGACGCCTGTTGTGCGCAGGATTGGGCTTCCTTCGGCGATCCTGAGGTGCAGCGCCTGAGTGGCCGTGGCAAGCTTGGCGGTGATCCGGGTCTCGATCCGGGTGTAATCCCCAACCCCGAATTTCTGCAGCGCCGCGGTGACCGAACGCTGCTCCTGAAGGGCGTCTAGAATGCCGGGAAAGCGGTCTGCGGGAAAGATGCTTTGGAACAGGGCAATGGGCTGACCGTCCGCCAGCGATAACCCGTCATAAACATGTACCTCGGCGCCCGGGTCCAGTTGCAGTGCCTTGGCCTCACGGGCGGATGCCGCACGGGTTTCCAGCGTCAGGATCTGTTTGGCCGGGCTGCGGCCCTCGCGTGTCAGGTTCTGGTGGAACCGCACACGCCTGCCAATCGGGTAATCGGTCGGCTTCGCCGCCACGAACACCCCCGCGCCGCGGCGGGAATGCACGAGGCCCTGTTCGCTCATCTCCGCCAGCGCCCGGCGAACCGTATGGCGGTTCACGCCGAACCGGGTTGCGAGTTGCGCCTCAGCAGGCAGCTTGCCGCCGGTTTCATAGCGGCCCTGCGCAATGTCGTCGGTCAGGGCAATGGCGATGGATTTCCAAACGGGGGTGCGGGCCATGTCACGGAACTTTCACAACTCCTGGATTGCGCCGGTCAGGGCGACTCAGGTAACATTTGTATAGTTGTATAGGAAATATAGACAACCTAGCCAAGAGGCATGGACAAATGAAGACCACTTTTTCTGCAGAGGACCGAAAGGGCTGGATGAGCCTTCTGGCTTCTGCCAGCGAGGTCCGACTGACTGAGCTATGGCGGGACTGCGGGGCAGATCCCGACTGCGTTTTTCTGCGCGCGCCTGAGGTCGGCGGCATTATGGTGAGGGGCCGCATGGGCGGGTCCGGCGCGCCCTTCAACCTGGGTGAGATGACTGTCACTCGCTGCGCGCTTTCGCTGGAGGACGGCACCGTTGGCCACGGCTGCGTGCAGGGCCGCAGCAAGGCCAAGGCAGAAATTGCCGCCAAGGTCGATGCGCTGATGCAGACCGATGCGGCGGCGAGCTTGCGCGTAGCGGTGCTGGCACCCTTGGCCGCGGAACGGCAGGCGCAGAAAGACGCCCGCGCCGCCAAGGCGGCAGCGACAAAGGTCGAATTTTTCACCATGGTGCGGGGAGAGGACTAATGAGCATTCAATCCCACAATGCCATCTATGCGGGCGGTTTCAGCAACCCACCGGTGGCTGCGGCACATGCCTTCCGCGCGGCGATGAATGCAATGGCCAGGCCCGGTAAGCTTCAGGATATCACTGGTGCCGAACCGCCCGAGGGGATCTCAATTGCGGCAGGCAGTCTGCTGCTGACACTTTGCGATCCGGAAACCGGCGTCTATCTGGCGCCGGACGTAGACACGGACGCCTTGCGCGGCTGGCTGACGTTTCACACGGGCGCGCCGGTTGTCCCGGCGGAGCACGCGGATTTCGCGCTAGGTAGCTGGGACGCGCTGCTGCCGCTGAACCGCTTCCGCATCGGCACCCCGGAATACCCTGACCGTTCAGCCACTTTGATTGTTGAAACCCCTGGCTTTGCTATGCCCAACGCGGTGCTGAATGGTCCCGGGATCAGGAGCGCCATCCGGATGCAATTGCCAGAACTGGCGGCGTTCCAGAACAATGCGGCTCTTTACCCGCTGGGAATGGACTTTTTCTTCACTGCGGGTTCGCAGGTGGCAGGGCTGCCGCGCTCAACCTTTGTCGCTGCGGAGGCCTGAGCCCATGTATGTTGCAGTCAAAGGCGGTGAGCGCGCCATCGAAAACGCCCATACTTGGCTGGCCGAGGAGCGCCGCGGTGACAAGGAAGTGTCCGAACTTTCGATTGCCCAGATCCGCGAGCAATTGAGCCTGGCGGTGAACCGGGTGATGGCAGAAGGGTCTTTATTTGACCCTGATCTGGCTGCGCTGGCGATCAAGCAGGCACGAGGGGATCTAATCGAAGCGATCTTTCTGATCCGGGCCTACCGCACCACCCTGCCGCGGTTTGGGTGCTCGCAGCCGGTGGAGACCGGAGAGATGTCTTGCGACCGGCGGATTTCGGCGACCTTTAAGGATGCGCCGGGAGGGCAGGTTCTGGGACCGACATTCGACTACACTCACCGTCTGTTGGACTTCAAATTAGCGGCTGAGGGCGACGTTGCGGAGGCGCCGGTTGCGGAAACTCGCACACAAGCCACGCCGCATATCACCGGATTCTTGCAGGGTGAGGGCATTATTGAACAGGAGCCCGCCTCAAACGCGGTGCCGGGTGATCTGACACGTGAACCGATGTCCTTCCCTGCGGGCCGGGCGGTGCGGCTGCAGTCGCTGACCCGGGGTGACGAGGGGTTCCTGCTCGGCATGGCTTACTCCACCCAGCGCGGCTATGCCCGCAACCATGCGTTTGTCGGCGAACTGCGTATCGGCACTGTACCTGTCGAGATGGAAATCCCGGAACTGGGGTTTGCCATCGAAATCGGCGAAGTGGAGCTGACCGAATGCGAGACGGTGAACCAATTCAAGGGTTCCAAGACGGTGCCGCCGCAGTTCACCCGCGGCTATGGTCTGGTCTTTGGCCAGTCAGAGCGCAAGTCGATCGCCATGGCGCTGGTCGACCGTGCACTGCGCTGGGAGGAACTGGGCGAGGACAATTCTGGCGCGCCTGCGCAGGATGAGGAATTTGTCCTGAGCCACGCCGACAACATTCAGGCCACCGGCTTTCTAGAACACATCAAGCTGCCCCATTATGTGGATTTTCAATCCGAGCTGGAACTGGTCCGTAAGCTGCGCCGGGAAGCGGCAGAGCTTGCTGAGACGCTGGCGGCAAAGGAGGCAGCAGAATGAGCTTAGTCGCCTCCACCGCCGCCTGTGTCACCTCCGGAGAATCCTTCGCTGTCGTGGCCTTGGCTCCAAGGACGGCCAGAGCCAGGGCCATGGGACGCAAGGCTTGCATCAACCGGGTCAATACTCGTGTGATTATGCCCAGATGGGCGGCGTACTGCGTGGTCATAGCCGCCTGCGCGCAAAGTGCGAAAAATGCGCACGAGAGCCCAAAGCAGGACGCCAAGCCCAACCGCCAAGAAATAACCGAGAGTGTCTTCCATCGGAATTCAGCGCTCCTATCCGGCATGAGCCACAAAATTCTAGTTCGAGGTCAAGATGTCTGACTACAACTTTGCATACCTTGACGAGCAGACCAAGCGGATGATCCGCCGGGCGATCCTCAAGGCGCTGGCGGTGCCGGGCTATCAGGTGCCCTTTGCCAGCCGCGAGATGCCGATGCCCTATGGCTGGGGCACCGGCGGTGTGCAGGTCTCTGCCGCGACTCTAACTCCGGACGATACGCTGAAGGTGATCGACCAGGGGGCGGACGACACCACGAACGCGGTGTCAATCCGCAAGTTTTTCGAAAAGACGGCGGGGATTGCGACCACTGAGGAGACGAAAAAAGCCAGCATCATTCAAACCCGGCACCGGATTCCGGAAGCGGAGCTGACGGAGGATCAGATCCTGGTCTACCAGGTGCCGATCCCGGAGCCGCTGCGCTTTCTGGAGCCGCGTGAGACTGAAACCCGAAAAATGCATGCCTTGCAGGAATACGGGCTGATGCATGTGAAGCTCTATGAGGACATCTCGCAACATGGTGCCATCGCCACAGCCTATGCCTATCCGGTGAAGGTGGAGGGGCGTTACGTGATGGATCCATCGCCGATCCCGAAGTTCGACAATCCCAAGATGGAGATGCCAGCAATCCAACTTTTCGGAGCCGGCCGGGAGCAACGCATTTATGCAGTTCCGCCTTACACGCAGGTCGTGTCGCTGGATTTCGAGGATTATCCGTTTCAGGCCAGCAAGGCAGATCACCCATGCGGCCTCTGCGGGGCAGAAGACAGCTATCTGGATGAGGTCATCCTGGATGATGCGGGCAACCGGATGTTTGTCTGCTCGGACACCGACTATTGCCGTTCGCGGCGCGAAGCTGGTCAGGTTGGCCAATTGGGTGAGGAGGCAGCGTGATGATACCTTTGCTGCAAGTAAAAGGCGTTGCAAAAAACTACGGAGCAATGATCGGTTGCGCAAATGTGAGCTTTGATCTGCACCCCGGCGAAGTGATGGGCATCGTTGGCGAAAGCGGATCCGGTAAATCAACCCTTCTGAACTGCCTGGCGGGGGATCTAACGCCAGACCGGGGTGAAGTGATATTCAACACCCGAGTTGACGGGCCACTGGATACCGTCACCATGTCCGAACCAGAGCGGCGGATGCTTTCCCGCACCGACTGGGCGTTTGTGCATCAGCATGCCCGCGACGGGCTGCGGATGTCAGTCAGCGCAGGCGGCAACATCGGCGAGCGGCTGATGGCTGTGGGGGACCGCCACTACGCCACGATCCGGGAACAGGCCTCTGATTGGTTGGGCCGGGTAGAGATCTCTGAAAGCCGCATTGACGATAGACCTTCGGCTTTTTCCGGAGGTATGCAGCAGCGGCTGCAGATAGCCAGAAATCTCGTGACCGGCCCACGGCTTGTCTTCATGGACGAGCCGACCGGCGGCCTCGATGTTTCGGTTCAGGCGCGGCTGTTGGATATGCTGCGTGGCCTGGTGCGGGAAATGGGGTTGAGCGCGATCATCGTGACGCACGACCTAGCGGTGGTGCGCCTGCTGGCAGACCGTCTGATGGTGATGAAGAACGGCCATGTGGTGGAAACCGGGCTGACAGATCAAGTGCTGGACGACCCCCAGCATGGCTACACCCAGCTGCTGGTTTCCAGTGTGCTTCAAGTCTGAGGGTAGGGTGATGATTGAACTGAAGAATGTATGCAAGAGCTTCACGCTGCACAATCAAGGCAGCGCGGTGATCCCAGTGATGCAACACGCCACGCTGAGTGTGAAACCCGGAGAGTGTGTCGGATTGACCGGAGCGTCCGGGGCCGGCAAGTCAACCCTGATGCGGGTTATTTACGGCAACTACCTTGCTGCTTCCGGCAGTGTCATGGTCGGCTGTGTCGATGTTGCCAAGGCCGAGCCTCGCGAAATCCTGGCCTTGCGGCGTGAGACGCTGGGCTATGTCAGCCAGTTCCTGCGGGTAGTGCCGCGGGTACCTGCTCTGGATGTGGTGGCAGAACCGCTGCTGTCCGTTGGCACACCGGTGGATCAGGCACGCAGCAAGGCTGCTTCGTTGCTCACACAGCTCAATATCGCGGAACGGCTATGGGGGTTGAGCCCGACGACGTTTTCCGGCGGTGAGCAGCAGAGGGTGAACATCGCGCGCGGATTTGCTTATGACTATCCCGCAATGCTGCTGGATGAACCAACGGCTAGTTTGGATACCCGGAACCGAGCCACAGTGCTGGCGCTGATTGAGGAAGCAAAAGCGCGCGGAGCGGCGATCATTGGGATCTTCCACGATGAAGCAGCACGTGAACAGGTTTGTGATCGCTTTGTGGACGTCACTGAATTTTCTCCCAGGGCAGCGGCATGAGCGTATCAGCCAAGAAAGGCCCGGTTATCGCTGTGGTTGGACCGTCGGGGGTTGGCAAGGACAGCCTCATGTCCGCTCTTGCTGTTTCTGGCCCACAGCTGCGGTTAATGCGCCGGGTGATCACCCGTGCGCCGGAGGCGGGAGGTGAGAATTATCAGGCGGTATCAGAAGCAGAGTTCTCCGCCCTGGCCGGAAACAGTGTTTTTTCGCTGCACTGGCGGGCGCATGGGCTGCACTATGGCATTTCCCGCGACATTGAAAGCTTGCGTGAGGGCGCGGGCGGAGTACTGGTGAACCTTTCCCGGGCTGTGCTGCTGGAGGCCCAGAAAAAATTTGGAGATTTTATTGTGCTGTCGGTGACCGCACGCCCTGAGGTGCTGGCAGACCGGCTTGCTTCCCGCGGGCGGGAAGACAGGGATGAAGTGCAGCGGCGTCTTGCCCGCGCCGTCAGCCCGCTGCCGACAGGACTGAACCGTGTCCATCAGATCGACAACAGCGGTTCCCTGAGCGCTGCGGTGAACGCTGCGCTGGCAGCCCTTCAGCCAGAGAGGGCGTAGCGGTGGATCAGATGAAACTTGCCGTCCTTTGCCTCGCCGACCAACGCCAGATCGCGGATCACAATGCGCGCAGGCAGCAACGGAAGCAGATGCGTCTCCAGCGCGGTTTCGACGGCAGGCAGTTCTGGTTTTGGCAGCTTACCTGTGAGGGTGATGTGAAACCGGAACTGGTTCAGAACATAAGGGTAGCCCCATCGGGAGAGGTTCTCGTCCTGCACGGGCGTCAAGCCCGCAGCCCGTCGGCGCTGCAGCTCGGCCTCGGAAGCGGGAGCTCGAAACGCGTCGAGTTCCGTGACGCAGGCCGCGGCCAGGACCTTCAGCGCCGTTTGGTCTCCGGTTGGACACAAGGCCAGGAAACGGCCAAGGCGGGCCAGATGAAGGCCATCAAGGATGACAGGTTTCTGAGCCGCGGCGAAGGTTTCGCAAGCCGATTCCAGCGAAACGGCGGACTGGCCTGGGGCAAGACGGAACGGCGGTTTCATCGTTGCATGCAATCCGTATTTGCGCGGCACATCCGTGATCTCGCCAATGTCCAGATAATTCACGGCCGGATGGGGCAGCTCAGCACCCGATTCAATATCCCAGCCGAGCCAGCTGGCGGCAAACCGGCTCCACTCCATTTCCGCGGGTGGGGCGTAATAGATCGCGTATCGCGTGAATGTCACATTGGCCTCCTAAACGTGGCCTTCCATAGCTCGAAAGATGTGAAGTTCAGATGACAGAAGAGATGATCCTTGCCAATGCTGCTTTGGTACTGCCGGGTGAGATCCGAGCCGGCAGTGTGAAAATCGCTGGTGGTGTGATTGCAGACATTTCCGAAGGACGGTCGGTGCCGGCTGGTGCTGTGGACTGCGCAGGAGATTACGTCAGTCCAGGTTTGGTGGAATTGCACACGGACAACCTGGAACGCCACATCCAGCCACGCCCAAAGGTGGGCTGGCCGCATGCCAGCGCAATTATTGCCCATGACGCAGAGCTTGCTGGTACCGGCATCACCACAGTTTTTGACGCCATGCGCGTCGGGTCGATCAGTCGCCGCGAAAGCCGTTATGGCGCTTATGCCCGGCAGCTGGCATCGGAGCTTCTGGAGCTGCGGGCTGCTGATGCGCTGAAAATCTCCCACTTCCTGCATCTTCGGGCAGAGGTTTGCACTGATACCCTGGTGGAGGAGCTGAATACTTTTGGAGAAGGCGACCGTGTCGGGCTGGTCTCGCTTATGGATCACACACCGGGGCAGCGCCAGTTCCGGGACCTCTCCAAGCTGGAGCAGTACGTAAAGGGAAAACACGGCTTTGATGACGCTGCATTCCACGC
This sequence comes from Leisingera sp. ANG1, assembly GCF_000203975.2. GTDB lineage: Bacteria > Pseudomonadota > Alphaproteobacteria > Rhodobacterales > Rhodobacteraceae > Leisingera. The sequence goes on from NZ_AFCF02000006.1 coordinate 292,735, forward strand.
CCACATCGCGCATTTGATGGAGCTGCAAGAAACTTATGGGGCCTTGCACGAAGCGGAGGCTGTTAAAGCTGCAAAGCGGTTTGGTGCTGTGCTGGCAAGCCATGATGATACCACCGCGGCTCAGGTGGCTGTCTCCGCGGAACATGGCATCCGCCTAGCCGAGTTTCCGACCACGGTAGAAGCCGCACAAGCATGCCACGCCTATGGCATCAGGGTCGTGATGGGGGCACCGAACCTGGTCCGCGGAGGCTCGCATTCCGGCAATGTGGCAGCGCAGGAACTGGCGGAGCTGGAACTGCTGGACATTCTATCGTCTGACTATGTGCCTGCGGCGCTGCTGATGGCGGCAGCCAAGCTGGGCAGCCTGTGGGGGGATATGGCGCGGGGGATGGGCACCGTGACCCATGCACCTGCCGCAGCGGTTGGGCTAGACGACCGGGGACGGTTGGAGACTGGCAAGCGTGCCGACCTGATCCGGTTCGGCCTCAAATCAGGCACTCCGGCTTTGCGCGGGGTTTGGGCGCGCGGCCTGCGGGTAGCTTGAATGGACTGCGCCAGGGGCGGTTGAAGCGCGCGTGCCCAGCGTTTCCCGGCCCTGCGCCGGGCAGCGCTGGCGTCAGTTGACGCGGTAAAACATATAGCGCCCCGCGGGTATGCCTTCGGGGCCGCCTAGTTTCTCGAACCCGGATAGCGGCTGACCTGAGACGATGATTCCGCCCGGCACCATGACCCGGGCAATTGCTGGCGACAGGGCTGTGGCCTCGGCGACGTCCTTCTCCTTGACGCCAAAACCGAAATCATAATGCGCCAAGGCTATCTTGCGGCCTTCAGTGGCGAGCCGCTCCAGCATCGGCCTTGCTTCGCCCTGCAGAAAATCCTTCTCTGGCGGCACGCAGGAAGGGTGGCATTGCAAAATCCGGTCAATCACCCAGATTCTTCGGCTGCCAAGGATTTCGCGCAGGTGGTCATAGGTGCGCCCATTGCCGAGCCCCATGTCCAGAACATCGCCATCCATCGCACTGATTTGCTTCGCGGCCCAGTTCAGGCCGTCACGCTGGGCGGTCAGGCGGCGCAGCATGGAATCGAGACGGCTCATTCAGGACATCCTCTCGTCATAAATCCAGGCCTCTCCCGGACCAGCCAGCAGTCTTCCAGCCAGTGCGCTGATGAAAGACCAGATAGCTTCATCATGCACCTGGTGGTGGGTGAGGAGCCCATAAGGTTCCGCATTGTCTGCATCACCAAGGCGCCGGTCACGCAGCTGGCGAACCACTTGCTTGATCAGCTGCTCGGGTGGCAGAAGTCCGCGGCTGCCTTTCCAGTCAACCGGATCCAGATGTGCATTCACCCGCAAGAGGCCAGAGGCGGGTTTGGCAGCCTTGCGCGGTGTGAACGTCGAAACCGCAGTGAAACCCGCACCCGCCAGCCAAGTCAGCAGGTCCGGCGAAATCCGGTTCCACGGTGGAACGAACATCGGCCGCAGGCTGCTGCCAAACATCTTCTGCAATGCGGTCAGGCCGCGCTCAGCGTCGTCCAGCAGCTCCTCCAGCGGGCGGTGAGCACCGAACTCGGCCTTCTTTTCGCCTGCAGGCGCGTGGTTTTGGTGCGCCCAGCCGTGGACGATCGGGATGAGCGACGGGTTCTCTGCGATAAACCGGGCCAAATCAAGTGTAGCGCCATGCGGGATCACGGCCAAATGCACCGGCAGATCAAGGTCTTCTGAGAGCGCTGCCAACCGTTCAAGCTCGGCGGAATGTGACATCGCATCGTCGTCCCGCCACCACAGGGGCAGCGTCATTCCCGCTTCTTGCCAGTGATCCAACTCCCGGTCCAGATTGCTCCAATCCGCCGTCATACTCGCCCTCCTGCAAGCTCTGCGGCAATCTCCACGCTCCGGGCGGCTCCGTCAAACCTGAAACCGCCTGCTAGCCGCGGCGGAGCCTGCATTGCCGCCTTGACCGCAGTGCATAGCGTTTCGGGAGAGAGCTCTGCCGTCTTGAGTACTTTGATGCCGTCCAGTGGAGCAAGGCTGGCAGCACGCAGGCCCTGTTCGGTCTCGTTTCCAGCGTCGAACGGCACCAAGACGGCAGGCGTGCCTGCCTGCAAAAGATCTAGCGTGGTGTTGTAACCGCACATGCTGACAGAGGCGGCCGCGTGGCAAAGCATTTGGCGGAAATCTTTGCGGGCGGGTTCCAGCAGGGCTGGGGAGCCGGTCCTGGCAAACTCCGCAATGCGCATCTCTGCATCTGATCCGCCTACCAGCAGCCGCCAGGAGGTGTCCGGCATCAGCCTTGCAGCATCCAAGGCACAACGGTAGAGCGGTGTGCCAACATTGCCGCCGCCTGCGCTTACCAAAACTTCTCCAGTTCCTGCCTGCTGCGGGTGCGGGCCCGCGGCAGGAGGGGCCACATAACCGGTGTAGCGCAGTTTGGCTGCAAGCGAACCGGAGACCGGCCAGCTGGCCTCGAGCCGGGTGGCAGCGGGGTCGGAATGGACCAGCACCGCATCATAATATTTTGCGACGACTGCATCTGCCCTTTCCGCTTTCTCCGGTTTGGAGGGCGGCGCGAGGATATCGCGGATGGATGACAGGATAACTGGCCGCAGTGGCTGCGCGTGAGCGGCCTCCAGGAGGGCGAGGAACTCCCTGCGCAGGGAGCGGCGCCCAAATGGGTAGAGCTCTGTGAGCAAGACGTCAGGCTGCAGGTCTCGCAGCGCAGTGCAAAGGGCCAATTGGCGGCGGGCCAGATATGCCTCATCTGCCTGCGCGTCATCGTCCGCCATAAGCCGTGTGAAATCCAACCCATCCGAACGCAGCGGTGGCAGCTGGATCAGCTCGATTCCCTCGGCGCTCAGCTGCGGCGCAGGAAACCCGCCAGACGCAATCTGCACTTTATGGCCTGCCGCGTCGAAAGCCCGGGCCAATGTCAGCGCGCGGGACAAGTGGCCGGTACCCAGCAGGTGCGTGACGGCAATCAGGACTTTCATGAGTCATCCTTGCGAAGCAGCCGCACCGGGTTTGCCCAAGGTATGAGGTTTGTCTCGTCAACTTCCACGACGAACAGGCGGTTGCGTTTAATGCGAAATGGGGCAGGGCCGTTGAAGTCCCAGCCATGCGCTCGCGCCAAAATCATCCGCATGACACCGATGTGGCAGACGGCAAGAGCGTCCTGGGTCAACCCGCTAAGCCAGGGCGCGATCCTGGACCAGACCTCTGCTGGAGTTTCCCCGCCGGGCGGGCGATAGTCCCAACCCCAGCTCTCGATATCGCGGAAACCGCTGCTTGGGTCTGCTTTCAAGTCCGCGCCACGAAGGCCTTCCCAATCGCCCCAGTTCATTTCTGTCAGCTCAGGTGAGGTGCGGGGAGGGTGTCCGGCGACAAGCAGAGCGGTTTCTGCTGCGCGCATCAGCGGGCTGGACCAGAGCATTGCTTGCTTCCACTCCGCGGGCAGAGCATAGCCGCGCAGCTCCGCCCGGGCCGCGTCATCTAGCGGGATATCGCTGCGGCCCTGGATGCGGCCAGCGCGGTTCCAGGCGGTGTGGCCATGTCGTAATAGGGCAAGACGGATCACTCAGAAGGCTCCATCAGTGGCAGAACGGTATCCCAGAACCGCTTGGCGGCGGCAGGCGCAAGATGCCTGTTTGCAATATGCGTGCGGGCTTTCAGGGCAGTCTGAGTGCGCAGAGAGCGGTTTGCAAGCAGCTGGCCAGCAAACGACGCAAGAGCCTCTCCTCCCTCCTCGGCAGCTGGGTAGTGACCAGGGAGCAATACATCCCGAACGCCAGGGCGGTCCTGGGCAACGATCGGCAGGCCATGGGCTTGCGCCTCAAGAAAAACCATTCCAAAGGCCTCATTGACGCCAGGCCACAGAAAAAGGCTTGCATTTTCATAGGCCTTGGCCAGTTCTGCACGGCTGAGCTGGCCAAGAAAGCGAACTCTATCCGAAAAGGGAGACATCAGCGCCTCGATTTCGGGCCGGGCCGGGCCGTCGCCGCCAATGTCCAAACGCCAATCGCCCGGCAGATGGGCAAGCGTTTCTGCAATAATGCTGTAGGAGGCAAGTTTATCGCCCGCGCGCATCATGCCTGCTACCAGCATCGGCCCGTCCAGAGAGGACGCAGCAGGCAGTGCGCTAAGAGGTAGGAAGGGAGGGAGAGGTGCCACTGTCTGATTGCCGAACCGGTCGCGTTCCAGCGCGAAGCGGTCCTGTTCAGTGAAATAGAAAATCGCGGCGGCAGCATCGGCTGCGGCATGGGCTGCCTTGGCGAAGTGCTCCCAGCCGCCAGTCAGCCTTTTTTTTGCGCGGGTAGATTCGATTTGCACGTAGGGTATGCCGCGGGCGTGCGCCACGACAGGACCGATCAGGTCCGGCGCTTTGTAGTAGTTGTGATAAGTGACCCAGAGGTCCGCCTCCTGCATTTTTTCAATTAGGCGGCTGGATTCGATTGCTGCCTGTGAGCGCAGATTGCTTTGCAGCTCGGTATCGCCGTGTTTGTCATAGGTCCGAATGTTTGACACCAGTTGCACTTCGGCGCCGCTCGAGCTCATGAGATCAATCAAATTGCGGGCAATTTCACGATCACCGGAGGGCACAGGGTGGTGAGGCGGCTTCATCGGGGCGTAAAAGGCGACCCGTTTTCCCGTTCCGGGCAGCACCGCCATCAATCGCACTGCAGCATTGCATTCAGCCGCTTGGAAAGCTGCGTAATGCCGGGGTCCATGCCAAAATCTGTGCGCAAGCGTGCAAGGGCGGCACTCGCCATCTCAGCAAGCTTCTGCGGCTGGCGGGCAGCATAGAGCATCGCTTCGGCAAGCGCCTCCGGACTGTCTTCGCTAAGCAGACCGTGGATGCCGTGGTCTATGAACTCAGGAATCGCCGACACAGGGGTCGAAAGGATCGGAAGTGTTTGCGATGCCGCTTCCATCAGGACATTGGGCAGTCCGTCGCGGTCGCCGTCTGCGGCTACCCGGCTGGGCAGAATGAACAGGTCCGAGGACCGCATGGCCTCTATCACTTCAGGCTGGTCGCAAGCACCGCGCCAGGTAATGCGATCGGAAATGCCTTCGTCTTCGGCCATGCCCTGCAGCAAGTCGCCCAGCCCGCCTCCGCCGATGTGGGTCCAGTGCCAGTCAAGGCCTGAAGGCAGCAAGGCCAGCGCAGCGATCAGCCTGTCGAAACCTTTTTTCTCGACCAGGCGTCCGACAGACATGAAGTGAACCGGGTCCTGGGGCAAGCGCGGCTGACGTTCCGGTGGAGCGGGAAAGCGTGTAAGGTCCAGCCCGTGGTATACGAGATCGACCCGGTCAGGTGTGTCAGCCATTGCCTGCAGGTGTCTGGCGCCAAATCCGGTGCAAGTGGCGCCGAAGGCGGCACCATGATGGGTCCGGGAAAGCTTTTCGCGGATCTCCCAGTTTGGCGAGGTCCAGATGTCCTTGGCATGGGCCGAAAAACTCCATGGCAGACCGCGCATGATCGCTGCGTAACGGGCGACAGAAGAAGGCGTGTGCAGGAAATGCGCATACAGGCCAAGCACCTCATCGGGCATCTCTGCTGCCAGTACACAGGCTTGGCCAAACCGGCGGATGCGGTTGGGGGTTGCATCCCGGCGCAGGTCGGCGCGCCAGATCTGGTATGCCTCTTCGTAACCCACCATTTGTTGTGCGGCAGCACGGGCGCGCCAGACCCGATCCGGTTCCTCGTACAGATACTCTGGCAGGTAGTTCACCCTGGCCTTCAGCTGCCTGTGCAAGGGATGGCGCTTAATGTCGGTCGGGTGGCGCAGCGACCAGATTTCAAAGTCATGGCCAGCTGCCTCAAGGGCAACCAGCTCCTGCGCGATGAAGGTCTCGGACAGGCGCGGCCAGCCCTTGACCACCACCGCAAGCGGCGGGCGGGCAGTGTTCATTCGGCGGCCTCTTTGCGGGTGTCCTGAAGCAGCGATGCAACGCGCCGGGTCACATAGTCCAGCCCGTCCAGCAAGCCTTCAGAGCCGGCGGCAGAGGGAGGAGGCTGTGTTGCCAGCGCACGGATCGCCTTGGCCAATGCTGGTGCTGTCCATCCATCACGGGTTTCGTCCAGCATTGTAGTGAGGCCGATCTCTTCAGCCCGGCTGGCGCGTATCCATTGCTCCAGCCGTGGTGTCGTACGGGGCACAATCACTGCTGGCTTGTCAAAAGAAAGAACCTCGCAAAAGGTGTTGTACCCTCCCATGCAAACAACGCCCTTTGCGCCGGCAAACAGGGTTTCAATCTGGGATTCAAAACCAACTGCGGTGACGCGGCCATTCAGGCGGGCAACGCGTTCTTCGAAATCCTCACGGGTCTCTCCGGACAAGAAAGGACCGTAAACCAGAACCGCACGGGGAGAGAGGTCCGGGTCGGCCTCATAGGCAGACAGTACCAGATCAACCATCATTTCGCCATCACCGCCGCCGCCGGGCGTGACTAAAAGGTAGGGTTGCTCGGGCGGTTCCCCAACCTGGCCAAGATCGCGGCGCAAATAGCCGGTCCAATGCATGCGTGCCTGCATTTCCGGCGTGAAGGGCAGCCCTGCGGTCGGATCGTATACGGAACGAGGGCCGTAGACCCAGATCTCATCATAGAAATCACGTGTGGCTTCTACCGCGTGCTTACGCTCCCATTCGGCTGCCAGCACTTCAGGTTCATCAAGCACATCCCGCAGGCCCAGAACCATCCTGCAACGCCCGCGTGTCTTCAGCAGATCGAGTGCCGGCATTAGCTCGCCGCGAAAACCTGTCGGCTCTTTGTCAGCGACCAGCACATCCGGATCATATTGTTCGACGGTCGAACGGATCAGGGCCGCGCGCAACTCCGCAGTTTCCTCAATGCTCATTCCCATTGTGCGCGACGCATAGGAGCCGTCAGCACGCTTGATTACGCCGGGCAAACGTACATGGTCGACCCTGGACGGAAAGGAAAACCGGCCTGCCACCGGCGAGCCTGTGAGGATAAGGGCCGAGGCGTCAGGGTCGGCTGAGGTGATCGCACCTGCCAGCGCCCGCGACCGGCGCAGGTGTCCAAGCCCGAATGTGTCATGGCTATAGAACATGATACGGGGGCCGCGCCTGGTGAATTCTGCCTGGGAATGGGGGATGCCTGTTTCCGTCATGTCATTGCCTGAAAGGATTGCCGGACAGGGTCAGGCACCAGGGAGCAGCGGCAGAGAAAAAACGGCAACCGTTGCTGCCGCTCGTCTCCGGGCGCGTGCTTTCATGCTCGGCCATCTTCCGCCTCAATTTGCACGCCCGGTGTCCATTTGCAGCAGGGCGTGGTCAGTATTTTCTTCAGCCGCTTCCGGTCCAGACTGGTTGCTGCCGGGGCCGCGGCATTGCGGCTGTCCGCCCGTTGGGCAGATATCTGAATTTGTATAGCCCGGAGCCGGGGTGCATGCAATCGTGCGGCATTGTTGCAAGGCGCACGGTAATTTGCGTGCGCGCCATTTGCGCAACGGCCCGGCAGATGGTTAATTTGGCTCAAGTTTCCATAAGGATAGCCCGAGATGCTGCATGCCCTGTTTCGATTTTTGCTCTGCTTGCTGCTGGGTTTCGGGCTGACAGCTCACACCAGCGCCCAGGAAAGTGACGCAAGCGGAGCTGAGGCACTGTCCCAGGCGATAGAGCAGGCCGCTGAAAACGGTGTCAGTGTGCTGGTTGTGGACAGCAGCGGGCGGTTGCTCAATGCGCCGCCGGAAGCGGGGCCGCAAACCGGCGAAACCAGCACGGATGTGATGGAGCAGCCTTCCGCGCTAATGAAAGCACAGTCCAGGGTTGCGGCTTTTCGTGCGGAACTGAACAGCCGCCTGGAAGCGCTGCCTTACTCAGTGTTCGAAATGCAGTACATTCTGCGCCAGACCAGCCCGGATGGGCGCATCATGACATATGTAGAGGTGCTGGGCTGGAGTGTGCTGTTCCTGCTGGTTGGCCGCTGGCTGTCGGTGGAGATCTATGGCAAACGCTTTGCAAAAAGGTTTGTGGTTGCTCGGATCCAAGCAACTCCTGAAGGCTACCAGGATAAGATGCCTTTTCTGGTATTCCGCTTCCTGATGGGAATCGGCGCGACGATTTTTGCAATGATCTTCGCAGCTTTGATTTCGCATCTGGTCTTTGGTTCCTCAGGCGATCCATCTATCGAGTTCACTGTCACAGCGATTTACACGGCCTACTTTTTGGCCAGGACCGTCTCAGACTTGTGGCGGATGGTTCTTTCACCCTTTCTGGCGCAATACCGCATCCCGGTTTTCTCCGACAGGGACGCCAAGCGGCTGTATATTTGGGCGTCTTTGCTGGCGACATACGACATTTCGTCGACGCTCTTTGCAACCTGGGTCGGGGATTTCGGGCTGAACTACAACGTTTATGCGCTTGTTTATGGAGTGCTTGCACTGGTCGGGACGCTGGGCAACCTCTTGATGGTTCTGGTCAATGGGCGTGCGATTTCCAATGCCATCCGGGCTGGCCGGATGCCTGAAGATTGCTCTTGGCTGGTGCGCTTCCTTGCTGTGGCCTGGGCGCCGGGATTAATGATCTACATGGTGTTTGGCTGGCTCAAGCTGGCCTTTGACCTTGTGCTGGAACACGAGGTTTCTATCCCTCTGATGGCGGGCAGCTATTTCGTCCTGACCACAATTCTGGTTGTTTACGGAGCGATAAACTATCTGATCGAGCGGTATTTTCGCCGAGCATACCAGACCCATGCCATGTCAGAGGCCCTGGAAACCGCTGAGCAACCTGAGCCTGCCGTTCTAGAAACAGGACCTGCAGCTCCAGCTAATGTGATTGCAACTGCTGAAGATGGATCGCCGGAGCAGTCAGACCCGCTTGGCGCCGAAGGAGCAGAACGAGTTGCGGCAATGCCGGATGCTGCACCTGATGAGTCTGGTGGATTCGATAACGAAGATGAGATCTCCGAGCAGGTGGTACACCCGATTGCCACCTACGAAGACTTGGCTCGCCGGGTTGCGGGCATCCTGGCTTTTGTTGTCGGTGCCTACTCGCTGCTCATTGTCTGGAGCCCTGATGCAAGCTGGCTGAGCACTACTGCTGCCGAGCGCATGGTGGATGTAACCGTCATTCTGTTTATAGGGTATATCGTCTATCACCTGTTCCGGATTTGGATCGACAGCAAGATTGATGAGGAGGTTGGCGACATTCCTGTGGCCGAACTCGGCGATGAAGGCGGTGCGGGGGGCGCCAGTCGGTTGGCCACATTGCTGCCTCTGTTCCGCGGAGCAATTCTGGCCGTGGTTCTGGTTTCCATCGTTCTCATCCTGCTGTTGGAACTTGGAATCAATGTCAGCCCGCTGTTTGCAGGTGCCGGCGTGGTCGGATTGGCGGTAGGCTTTGGTTCCCAGACCCTTGTGAGGGACATTTTCTCCGGTGCTTTTTTCCTCATCGATGATGCATTCCGCAAAGGCGAATACATCGACATCGGAGATGTAAAAGGCACTGTTGAGAAAATTTCAGTCCGTTCCTTCCAGCTGCGCCATCACCTTGGCGCGCTGCATACAATTCCGTTTGGAGAGATCAAGGTTCTGACCAATTACTCCCGTGACTGGGTGATGATGAAATTGCCGCTGCGGGTTACCTATGACACCGACGTGGAAAAGGTCCGCAAGCTGATCAAGAAGCTGGGCCAGACCCTAATGGATGATCCGGTTGTCGGGCATACGTTCATTCAGCCCCTGAAGTCCCAGGGTGTGATCGAGATGCAAGACTCGGCAATGATCATTCGTGTGAAATTCATGACCAAGCCGGGGGATCAGTGGATTGTGCGCAAGCGGGTGTACCAGGAAATCCGCGAGCTGTTCGCGCGGGAAGGCGTCAAGTTTGCCCACCGTGAGGTCACGGTGCGTCTGGCCCCGGATCAGGCGGAAGGGGCGACGCCTAAACAGAAGGACGCCGCGCTTGGTGCTGTGCAGGCCGCCATAGATGAAGACATGCTGGAAGACATGGGCGGACCTGACGGCGATGACCGCTGAGCATCAGTGCGCGTGTGTGCCCTTGTGCCCCCTTTCAGCCGCGCAATGCGGTAAGCTTGTTAGTCAGGCCAGCAGGCAGGGCTGCTGCCGCAGCGGGCGGCGGGCAGGTCCCAGTTCATTGCCGTTCCGTTTAGGCTGAGCGGAGCTGCAAGCCGGTGTCCTGGTCCCCAGCCGCTGCGTTCAATAAGCTGTGAATAATCTCCATCTCCCGGCCCGCCAATATCCGGGCCATTGGCAGACTTTTCCATCCCTGCAAGCAATTCTGCCGTCCGGGCAAGGGACAGCCGGGCGGAAGGGACTGCCGCACCCCGCGCCGCGGCTGTAAGTGCGGACAACACTGCAGCGGCCATAAGGTATCCGGTTGCATGGTCCAGCGCCTGTACCGGTAAAGGGTGGGGGGTGCCGGACCCAGCCCAGTCGCGGCCTGCATCGGCGATGCCAGCGCTCATTTGCACCAGACTGTCAAATCCGCGCCGCGCGGACCAAGGACCGGTCCATCCATAGGCATCCAGTGACACCTCTACTGCGCCGGGTGCAAGCTGCCGGCGTGTGTCTGCGTCATATCCTAAGTTGTCCAGCGCGCCGGGCCTGTAGCCGTGCGCAATCACATCAGCCTGCGCAAGCAAGGTTTCGAAAACCAGCCGGTCTTCGCCTTTGGTCAGGTCAAGCGCGGCCATGTGTTTGCCTAGCGAAACATCGGTGATCACACCGGGTTCGTCCCAGCCGGGCGGGTCGATGCGCAGTACATCAGCACCAAAACCGGCCAGAGTTCGAGTGGAGACGGGCCCGGCAATAACGCGCGTCAGATCGAGCAACCGCAAACCGGCAAGCGGGCGTTCTGCAGTTGCCTGCGGCCGGTCTCTCAGATGGATGGGCCGGGGGGAAATCCAGTGAGTCAGCGGCTCTGCCGCCACGGCGCGGCCTTGAGGGTGTTGCCGCCACTCCGAGCGGCTGCGCATTGCGGCGGCCACGCCGCCTGCAGCCACGGTTGCGCTCTCCAGGCTGTCAGCCTGCCAGTGCCTAACCGCAGCGGTCACGGCCTTCCGCGTGCCTGCGCAGCCAAGCACTTGCAGCGCGGCCTGGCGGTGATGCGGCAAGTTGGTATGCAAGCGGATCCAACCGTCCTGTGTTTCGTATACGCCTGCTATTGCGTCCCAAAGGTTTGGCAGCTCCCAGCCCTCAGGCCGGAAACTGTAGCCGAACCAGAGCGCGGCCAAGCGCTGATCAACCGTGACTTCCGGCGCAGACGGAGCAAGGTTGAGCACTTCTATCAGCCTGGCCAGTTCCAGCCCAACCGCCGCGATCGAGGCGTTAGCCAGTTCGGTGACCGCAAAGGCACTGAGCCATTGGCCGCTGCCAGTCAGGCGGAATTGGTCCGCTGCGGGGAGTGCAGTTAGCAGGCTCAATGCTGATAGGGATCAAGGCTATCGCGCAGCCCGTCGCCAAGGAAATTGAAAGCAAGCACGACAACGACAATAGGCAACATCGGAATGGCCAGCCAGGGGTAGATCTCGACAGAAGTGAGGTTCTGGGCGTCATTCAGCATCACACCCCAGCTGACCGCCGGCGCACGCAAGCCGAGCCCGAGAAAGGACAATGCGGTTTCGCCCAGGATCATTGCCGGGATCGATAAGGTGGCCGAGGCGATCAGATGAGACATGAAGTTGGGAAGCAGATGCTTGCGGATCACCCGCCCGGAAGAGGCACCCATCATCTCCGCCGCACGGACGTATTCCTCTTCCCGAAGCGACAGGAATTTGGCACGCACGGAACGGGCCAGTCCAGGCCAGTCGAGAATGCCGAGAATGATGGAGATGATGAAAAACACCGCAACCGGTGACCAGTTCGAGGGAACCGCAGCGGACAGGGCGAGCCACAAGGGCAGTTCAGGCAGCGATCTAAGGATCTCGATCACCCGGTTCACAGCCCAGTCGACACGGCCGCCGAAGTACCCGGCGACACTGCCGAAGAAGATACCAAGAACGAAAGATACGGTAATCCCGATCAGGCCAACTGTCAGGGATAATTGCGCGCCGTAGGAAACGCGGCTGAAGATGTCGCGGCCCAGGCGGTCGGAGCCCATAATGAAAATTGTCGCCTCTTCGCTGGCGCAGAACAGGTGCCGGTTGCTTTCTATGAAGCCTGCGAGGTTATAGGTGCTGCCTTCACAGAAAAACTTGAGCTTGAGCGGGCGCGAGGTGTCCGGCTTGAATTCCCACTGGAAGGTCTCGAGGTTGGCCTCAGAGGTCATCGGGTAGACGAAGGGGCCGACAAACTCGCCCTCGTGGAAAAGTTTGATCGATTGCGGCGGTGAGTAGAGGTGTTCTGAAAACCGCTGGTTGGGTCCGTAAGGCGCGATAAAGCCGGCAAAGGGGATCAGGAAATAAGCAACAAAGAGGAAGATGCCGGAAATCAGACCCAGCTTGTGGGTCTTGAACTTGCGCCAGACCAGCAGCCAGTTCGGGGCGTCCAGATCCTTGCGCTCCAGCTCCAGCAGCGAGGCCTGGGGGTCGAAGGGTTCGTCATCGACAAAACGTCCGTCGGGCAGATGTGTCATGCGTCGCGCCCTTCGTAACGGATTCTGGGATCAAGCAGCACCAGCAGCACATCCGAAATCATGGTGCCGATCAGGGTGAGCAGCGCGACGAACATCAGCACGAAACCAGACAGGAACATATCCTGGGTCTTGAGCGCAGTCAGCAGAGTCGGGCCTATGGTCTGCAGGCCCAGCACCACAGAAACGAGGACCGAACCGGAGATCATGGAAGGCAGCAGATTGCCGATGTCGGCAACAAAGGGGTTGAAGGCTACCCGCAGCGGGTACTTTGCCAGCATGCGGGATGGCGCCATACCCTTGGCAATTGCGGTCTCCACATAAGGCTTACCCAGCTCATCCAGCATGTTGGCGCGCAGCCGCTGCATCATCGCAGATGCGCCGGCAGTACCAATCACGAAGGTCGGAACAATGAGGTGCACCAGAATGGATTTCACCTTGTCCCAGTTCATGGGCATCCCCTCGTATTCTGGGGCCATAAGCCCTCCGATCGGCAGGTCAAACCACCGGTGTCCGTAATAGAACAGGATCAAGGCCAGCAGAAAGTTCGGAGTGGCGAGGCCGAGGTAGCCGACAAAGGCTGTGGTGTAGTCGACCCAGGTACGGGCACGGGCAGCCGCCAGAACGCCCAGGGGCAGGGCAACGGCATAGACAAAGACCACCGCGGCCAGGTTCACCAGCACCGTCAGCCACAAACTGTCGCCAACGATATCAGCCACGGGGCTGTCAAATTCGAATGACCAGCCGAAATTGCCCTGGATCATGCCGGAAAACCCGTGCGGCCCCGGCATGAAACCCATCCAGATCATGTACTGCTGCCAAAGCGGCTTATCGAGCGCATATTCCTTGCGCAGGAATTCCGCCTTGGCAACGCCCGCGGACTGTCCGGTCGCTTGCAACTCGGCGATCTGGTTCGACAAGTAGTCGCCGGGCGGCAGGTTGATGATGAAAAAAATCAGCACCGACACCACCAGGAGTGTCATCAGCATGGTGCCAAAGCGGTAGATGGCATATCGCACTATTTCCATCAGTCCAAGCCATCCTCGAAGTAGAACTCGTCCGGCCGGTAGACGCCGAAATGTGCGCCGGGATCCCAGGCCCAAATCGCCTGCTCCGGCACGTTGCGCAGCCGCTTGCTTACGACCACCGGCTGAGGTGCGGCGGCAACCACACCGATGGCGTAGACTTGATCGGCGTGGATCTGCAGCATGGCGCGCCAGGCTGCGAGGCGCTCATCCTTTGTCGTGGCCATGTCCCAGTCCTGCAGGAGGGAAAGCAGCTGCTGGGCCGGTTCCATGTCTGGCGGCTCCCCTGCGCTGCCGCCGGTCTGATAATACTGACCCCATTTCGGCCATGACAAAAAGACCTGGTCTGTGGGGGCAAGGTACACTGGTGACGTGTAGGACTGGGGCAGGCCGTTGTCCCAGCCGAACCAGGCAGAGGCCATGGAGTTGCCGGAAAAGACCCGGTTTCTCAAAATGTCGCGGTCCAGCGGGCGCATGATGAGTTTTACCCCGACATCACGCCAGTCATCAGCAATAATCTGCAGAGCGTTCTCCACCTCCTGCCGCTCGCCTGCAGTTTCGACGATCAATTCCATCAGGCGCCCGTCGGGAAGATAGCGGATGCCATAACCATCCTTTTCGGTTAACCCGGCTTCGTCCAGCAGGCGGTTTGCCTGCTCCGGATTAAACTCGGCCCATGCATTGCGCAGCGCGGGGTCGAACAACTCGCTTTGTTCCAGCACCGTCATGGCGCCGGGCTTGGCCAAGTTGAAGTAAAGTGCCCGGTTGATAGCGCGGCGGTTAATTGCAAGGGACAAGGCGCGCCGTACCCGCACATCGCGCAAAATTTCACGCCAGAGAGGGTCCCGGGTGTTCAGGTTCGGGTAAATGGCGATCTGCGAAGCAGCGCCGTTACCCCAGAGGTATGTCTTGTAGCCGGAGTTGTCTTTTTCACCCTTGCGCAGAATGGGAATGTCGCGAAAGTCCAGCCCGCGGGCCTGCAGATCCGCTTCCCCTGCATTCGACTTGGCGGCTACCAGCCCGGAGGTGACGATCTCCATCTCAACAGTGTCAATGTAGGGCAGTTGGACGCCGTGGCTGTCGATCCGGTGGTAATAGGGGTTACGCACAAACTGGTGGCGGATCTTTTTGCCGGGTGAGGCGTTGATCCAGGGTTGAAGCGTCGGAAGCTCGTGATTGTCGAACTTGTACATGTTGTCGTACTTGTTGTGCAGAGCAGCCCAGCTTTTTACGCGTGCGTAATCGACCTCTTCTTCCAGAACCGCTGGGTCGGCATAGTCCGCATGGAATTGCTTCAAGTACTTGGCCGGACGGTAGATAAATGGCGGTCGGGCCTGCGCCAGCATATGCAGGAAGCTGGGGTTTGGGTCGTCCCATTCATAGACTACCGTTGTTTCGTCAGGGAAACTCACCCGCGGCAGCTTTCCCATCACTCTCAGAAAATCCGGCGGGCCGGCAGGGCTCAAAAGCTCGTTATTTGCAACATCGTCCCACCAGTAACGGAAATCGTCAGAAGTGAACGGGTCGCCGTTGGACCAGCGATGCCCGGGCCGCAGCTTCAGCGTGTAGCGGCGGTTCCCTTCGTTTTCGTATCCCAGAAGGATGTCCGGCTTTAGCTGGTATTTCTCGTCGTAGCCTGCCAGCCGCGCGTATCCGTAGACCACCATCTGCCGGATGTCCTTGGAACGCGTGACCATTGTATTGAGCGTTCCGCCCTGAATGCCGAACTCCCGGCCCTTGGCAGCCAGATCCACCACCAGCGGCACGTCGGGCAGTCGTTTGGCGGCGGGCGGCAGGTACCCTGCCTTAACCTCGGAGCGCCAGAAACTGCTTTCCTGCACCGTGATGTCCGCTAGCGCGGGCAATGGCGCAATGCAGAAGACGGCAGCCAGCACGGGTTTCAGGGCATCAAGCATGGCAGCGCACCTTGTGGCCAGGTTCCAGGTGTTTCAATCCCACCAGGGGCGGGGCTTCAGCGCCGTCGAACCGGAATGCATCGGGCCAATGTTCGGGTGCGCCCGCCCCCTGAGCCACCAGCTTCAGGTCGATCGGCCGGTCGATATCAGGCTCGGGCTGGGCGGCGATCAGCGCCTTGGTATAGGGGTGCTGAGGATTGTAGAACAAAGTTTCCGGCGGTGCCTGCTCCACGATCAGCCCGCGCCGCATTACCGCAACCTCATCAGCGATACGTGCCACGACAGCAAGGTCATGGCTGATGAAGAGATAGGACAGATTTTGCTGGTCACGGATTTCTTCCAGCAGGCGCAGGATCTGTTCCTGAACAGAGACATCCAGTGCCGACGTCGGTTCGTCGCAAACAATCAGTGCAGGATCCAGCATCAAGGCGCGCGCAATCGACAGGCGCTGGCGCTGACCGCCGGAAAATGCATGCGGGTAACGCTTCAGCATATCGGGCGACAGACCTACTAGGCGCAGCATTTCCGCAGCTTTGTCGCGACGCTCGGCCCGGGAAGCAATGCGATGGATATCCAGCGGTTCCATCAGCGTGTCTTGAATGCGCATCCGTGGTGACAGGGATGAGTACGGGTCCTGGAACACCATCTGGGCCTGTTTCTGGAAGGCAGTCCGCGTCTCCCGGTTCATGTCATGCACTGTAACCGGCGGCAAGCTGGGGTCGGGCCGGAACAGCACCTCACCGCCGGGATCAGGCGGCTCTGCTCCTAAAGCTATGCGGGCGGCGGTGGTCTTGCCTGACCCGCTCTCTCCGACGATAGCCAGTGTCTCGCCGCGGGTCACCCGCAGATCAATTTCACGGCACGCATGGATCAGGGTCGGCGCTTGCCAGCCCTTACCCGCCCGCAGCGTGTAAGTCTTGGAGACGGATTTCATCTCCATTATCAGGTCTTCACGTGAAGGTGGAATTGCGACGACTTCGGCATCCGGAATTTCCGGTGCGGCATCAAACAATGCCTTGGTGTAGGGATGGGCAGGTGCCCGCAGCATGGGTTCGGCGCGCCCGGATTCCATGACCCGGCCCTTGTGCATGACCACCACCTGCTCGGCCATGTTCGCAACTACACCCAGATCATGAGTCACAAGGATCATCGCCATGCCGGTTTCGCGCTGCAGGTCCTTCATCAGTCCCAGAACCTGAGCCTGCGTAGTCACGTCGAGCGCGGTGGTCGGTTCGTCGGCGATCAGCAGGTCCGGTTTGGCCACCATTGCCATGGCGATCATTGCCCGCTGGCGCATGCCGCCGGACAATTCAAACGGATAGGAGCGGTAGGTGCGTTCTGGCTCTGGAAAGCCAACCCGCTCAAAGCACTCCAGGACTACATCACGCGCCTCGCGTTCGGATTTGCGCCCATGCAGCCACAAAACCTCGGACACCTGGTTGCCGATCCGGTGCAGAGGCGACAAGGACCGCATCGGCTCCTGAAAAATCATCGATATGGTATTGCCGCGTACATCACGCATCTCGCGTTCAGCCAGCGAAGCCAAATCCAGTTTTTTGCCGCGGGTTTCCAGCAGGATCCGTCCGGACCGCAGTTGCGCCACCTTCGGGAGTATGCGCAGCACTGCGCGGCAGGAAACCGTCTTGCCGGAGCCGCTCTCCCCAACCAGGGCAAGCGTTTCCCCTGGCTGGACAGCAAAGCTCACGTCTTTGACAACGGAGTCTCCTTTGCCAAAACCGATGCTGAGGTTTTCGACGGACAGCAACGGGCGCATTCAGATTTGTCCGCCGAGCTGGTTCAAGGCGCTCATGAGATCGTGTTTTCCCCTGTTTTTTTCATCACCTTCGCGCGCCAAAGGCCGTTTAGTCAAACCCCATTTGGCCTGGCGCCGGCTTCGCAAGGGGAATTTTGCCAAGCTGTAAAAAGCGTTGCAGGCTCCGGCAAGCTTGGAGGCGTGCTTTTAAAGCGATTGAGGAGGCATTCAGGATGTTGCGCCAGAGACCGGTCAAAATTTGTCACGATGGCGTGCAGGCGGGCATGAGCCGTCTGTACAGCCTGATAGCCCGGCCGCTTTTGCGTGTGTCGCGGAAGCCACTCAATCCTGGTAGCAAGCTCAGGCATATCGGGTTGCTCTGTTGGCGCAGACGGGCGGCCCGGCATAGAGTGGCGGAAACGCAAATGATCTGAAAGGCCGCTCATGGCGCAAAAACCTGTTCTGCACCGGGATGACCCGGAGGCCGAGCCGCTGGTCGGTAATATCAAGGTTACCCGCAACGATTGGCTGAACGTTGCGATGGATGTGCTGATCTCTGACGGGGTGGAACAGGTCAAGGTGCTGGCACTGGCGGAGCGGATGCAGGTTTCGCGGTCTTCCTTCTATTGGTATTTCAAGTCGCGCCAGGATCTTCTGGATGCGCTTCTGAAAACCTGGGAACAGACCAATACAGCGGGCATGGTGCGTCAGGCGGAGGCGCCGGCCAAGACCATCACCGGGGCGGTTCTGAACGTTTTCCATTGCATCACCAATCCCAACTTGTTCAATACAGCGCTGGATTTTGCGGTGCGTGACTGGTCGCGCCGCTCCGGCAAGGTGCGCAGCCTGCTGGACCGGTCCGACCGGCGCCGGGTTGAGGCGCTAACAGCGATGTTTGCCCGCTATGGCTACCCAGAGCGTGAGGCCATGACCCGCGCAAAGGTGCTGTATTACATGCAACTGGGCTACGACATGGCGGACCCGAACGAAAGCCATGCCCACCGTCTGGAAGTGACGCCAGAATATCTTAAGGTGTTCACAGGACGGGAACCGCTGGCTGAGGAAATGGATGCCTTTACCGAGTTCACGCGCCAGCACTGGGATATCTGATAGCCCAACGCCGGCTTGTGACAGACTTGCTTACAGGCCGCGCAGCGCTTCATCTGCTGCTGTGCGGACCTTTTTGGCGGCCTCCAGGCGTACCGGGCCATAACCGCGGATTTCCATCGGTGCCTGCAGGATTTCCATGCACGCGTCATGCGTCTTCGGGGTGTAGCGCGTGGCAACGGAGCGGAGGGCTTCTTCGTACCATCCCAGCAAGTCACGGTGCAGGCGGGCTTCCTCATGATAGCCAAAGACGTTGAAAGCGGTGCCGCGCAGGCGGCGTGCTTTGACCAGCAGGTTCAGGGCTGGGCGCAGCCAGGGGCCGAATGAGCGCTTCAGCGGTCGGCCGCGGGTATCCTTCCTGCGGCTCAAAAGCGGCGGCGCGAGGTGGTAGTTGACCTTAAAGTCGCCCTCGAATTCGCCTTCGATCTGATGACGGAACTTCTCGCTGGTCAGCAGACGCGCAACTTCGAATTCGTCTTTGTAGGCCATCAATTTGAACAAAGACCGGGCCGCTGCTGTCGTCAGCTGCTCCTGCACCTCAGCAGGCAAAGCGTCGCGGAACCTTGCCAGCGTGTCCTGATACCGCGACGCATATGCGGTATCCTGATATCCGGTCAGGAAGGCAGCGCGCCGGTCAACCAGCTCCTTTAGAGTTTCGTCCTGTTCCGGAGCTTCCTTGTAGATGCTCTCCACCAGCGCCGGGTCCGCTGCCATGGCACGCCCGATGGCGAAAGCGAGGCGGTTTTTTTCGATCGCTACACCATTCAGCTCAATTGCCTGATCCAGCGCGACCGCGCTCACTGGCACCAGCCCCTTCTGCCAAGCAAAGCCAAGCATCATGACATTGGCCAAAACTGCGTCTCCGAGCATTGCCTCAGCGGCTTCGTTGGCATTGAAACCAGACAGGTTCTGCGGCCCCACTGCTTCTGCGATGGTTTTTTCACGGACCCCAGCCATCAGGTCGGCGTCGCGGCGCAGAACCAGATCACCAGTAGGCATTTCCGCCCGGTTCAGCACTACCTTGGTACCGGGGCGGTAGTGGACCGAAGCCTTGGGCGCAGAGCTGACGACAACGTCGCAGCCGATGACGGCAGACGCGCCGCCCTGATCAATCCGCACCTGGTTCAGCGTGTCCGGGGAACTGGACAGCCGGATGTAGCTCAGCACGGTGCCGAATTTTTGCGCAAACCCGGTGAAGTCCAGAACGCTCGATCCCTTGCCCTCCAGATGCGCTGCCATGGTGATCAGCGCCCCTACCGTGACAACGCCAGTGCCGCCCACCCCGGTGACGAGCAGATCAAACGGCTCTGCCAGGGAGGGAAGGTCCGGGGCGGGCAACCGGGCCGCTAGTTTGGCGGCGTCCAGCCCGGCAGGCTTCTTCTTGCGCCGGGTTGCGCCCTCGACGGTGACGAAGCTGGGGCAGAAGCCGTTGAGGCAAGAGAAATCCTTGTTACAGGTGGAGAGGTTGATCTTGCGTTTGCGCCCGAACGGCGTCTCCTTTGGCTCCACGCTCAGGCAGTTGGATTCAACCGAGCAATCGCCGCAACCCTCACAGACCAAGTCGTTGATGAAGGCAAACCGTTTCGGGTCCTCCATCTTGCCGCGCTTGCGGCGGCGGCGTTTTTCGGTGGCGCAGGTCTGCTCGTAGATCAGTACGGTGACGCCGGGGATGTTGCGCAGCTCACGCTGCACCGTGTCCAGTTCCGCACGGTCATGGAAGGTGGTGCCGCTCGGGAAATCCCCTTGGCTGAACTTGCCGATGTTGTCTGAGATCAGGGCAATTCGCTGCACGCCTTCTGCGCGGCAGGTCTGGGCGATGCCATGGACTGAGACCGGTCCGTCCACCGGCTGGCCGCCGGTCATCGCCACCGCGTCGTTATACAGGATCTTGTAGGTGATGTTGATGCCGGCCGCGACCGCCTGGCGGATCGCCAGCGAGCCGGAGTGATACCAGGTGCCTTCGCCGAGGTTCTGAAACACATGCTTGTTTCCATTGAACTGCGAGGTAACGGTCCACGGCACGCCTTCACCGCCCATCTGGGCATAGCCGGCGGTTTCGCGGTCCATCCAGCTGGCCATTACATGGCAGCCGATGCCCGAGAAAGCCTTGGATCCTTCCGGCAGCTTGGTAGATGTGTTGTGCGGACAGCCGGAACAGAAGTAGGGCGTGCGGGTGGCGCCGGGAACGTTCAGCACTTTCGGCGGTTCAGCAGTTAGCGCAGCGGCTTTGGCCGGCAGGTTCTCTTCCGGAAAAAACTTGTCCAGGCGTGCAGCCACAATGGGCGCCAGCAGCAGCGGACTCAGCTCACCGGTCCACGGGATCAGCGGCTCGCCCTGGCTGTCGTATTTGCCGACCATCTTCTCCGGCTTGCTGCCGGGCCAGTCGTAGAAGTTTTCCTTGAACTGGCTTTCGATGATGCCGCGTTTTTCTTCGACAACCAGCACTTCCTGTTTGCCTTTCACGAACTTCAGCGCATCGGTGCGGTCCAGCGGCCAGACCATGCCGACCTTGTAGATGTCGATACCCAGGCGGCGGCAGGCGGCCTCGTCCAGACCCAGAAGCCGCAGCGCCTCCATCAGGTCCAGATGCCCCTTGCCGGTGGAGACAAAGCCGAAACGGGCGTCCTTGATGTCATAGATCCGTTTGTCGATCGGGTTGGCCTCGGCAAAGGCGCGCACCGCGTCCAGCTTGGCGTGGATGCGGGTTTCGATTTCAGGCGAGGGCAGGTCGGCCCGGCGGATATGCAGACCGCCTGGGTAATCCGGCAGCTCCGGGTAGATGAATTCTCGGTCCGGCTGCAGCTCCACCGAGCGCGCGCTCTCCACGGTTTCCGACACCGCCTTGAAGCCGACCCAGGTGCCTGAGTAGCGGGACAGGGCAAAGCCGTATTCGCCAAAGGTCAGGTATTCGGACACATCTGCCGGGTTCAGTACCGGCATGAACCAGGACATGAAGGCCACGTCTGATTGGTGTGGCATCGAGGAGCTGACGCAGCCGTGGTCATCGCCGGCAACAACAAGGACACCGCCTCTGGCAGATGAGCCGTATGCGTTGCCGTGTTTCAGTGCATCGCCGGACCGGTCCACACCCGGGCCCTTTCCGTACCACATTGAAAACACGCCCTCGACCTCGCAGTGCGGGTCCAGAATGGCCTGCTGAGCACCCAGAACGGCAGTGGCGCCCAAGTCTTCGTTAACGGCAGGCATGAACTTGATACGGTTCTCCTGCATCCGCTCTTTGGCGCGCCAGAATTCCAGATCGACCCCGCCGAGCGGCGAGCCGCGGTAGCCGGAGACAAATCCTGCGGTGTTCAGGCCTGCTTCCTTGTCGCGGCGGGCCTGGTCCAGCATCACCCGGGCCAGTGCCTGGGTGCCGGTCAGGAACACCCGGCCCTTGGTCATCTCGTAACGGTCGTTCAGCTTGTAGCTGCGGAAATCGTGGCTCAGCTCGGTCATCGCGGCGGAATCCTTGCGCGGAAGATGTGTTTTCCGGAAAAGTAATCCACGAAGGCTGAAAAGATTTGCCTGATTTACTGGTTTCGCAATCTCTTGTGGTTGTGCTATCCAAAGTTCGTCTACTTTGTGGAAAAAATGACCGGAAAATGAAGATCGACGACCGCGACCGCCGGATTCTGACGCTGCTTCAGGAAGATTCTCGCATCTCCAATGCCGACCTGGCAGAGGCCGTTGGCATGTCACCGTCAGCCCTTTGGCGACGGGTGAGAGCGCTTGAAGAGGCAGGGATCATCGAACGCTACGGTGCCGTGGTGAACGCGCCAGCCATGGGGCTCGGATTCCAGGCTATCGTGCATGTGCATCTGACACGGCATGATCCGGACAAGCTGGTGGAGTTCATCCGCGCGGTGGAAACCAGCCCGTTGGTGCAGGAATGCTACGCCACGACTGGCCAGGCGGACTATCATCTGAGGGTGCTAGCCCCGGATCTGGAGGCCTACAACCGGTTTCTGGAAAGCTTCCTGTTCCGGCTGCCTGCGGTCGCCAGCGCCCAGACCAATGTCGTTCTGCGGACGATCAAGCGGGACAAGCCCATAGTGCCCTGAAAAAAGCGCTAGCAGCGCATGGTTATCCACCCGGCGGATATGCCGTCTGCCGAGAAGAGGGACAGGAGTGTTTCTCCAAAGAAGAACACCAGAGAATTCTTTTGGCATCTTCTTTGCAAAAAGAACCCAGGGCAGGGTACGGCCCTAAACTGGAGTTTCTATCACATTGCAGCGTATTTCACCCATGCCCAGGCCATGGCGATATAGGTAAGCTGGTGCAGCGCCTGGTCCGATCCCATGGCTTGCCAAAACATTGGTTGCTGCGGGTTTAGCTTCTTGCGCTCAGAAAAGCGGGCTTTGCCAAAGTCGATGTGGAAATGGACCACCCATTCCAGCGCGGCCAGCACCAGGATGAACATCACTGGTGCGCCGAAAAGAAGGAATATCAAGGCGGATCCTACAATATGAACACCGGCATGCTGCGCGCGGCCCATGTGCGCATAAGCGCAGCGGCCAGACAGCATCTTGGGAGTCTGCAGGAAAAAGTCGGCAAACAGGTGCTTCACCTGCAAAGCGCAGAGCAGCAGCAGAACGGATCCGACATATTCCGGCAAACCAATAAGTCTCCTGAAAGTATACTTGGCTGGAACCTTACGGATTTTTTGGCGTCTGGCAAATGTTGCGGCTGCAAGGTTCCGTAACGGGACAAGGCCGGTTTCTGCCCATTGCCTGTGCCGGTCAAACCGCGCTACCCATAGAACAGCCTTGCCTGATGCCGCCAATTACGGAGCTTTCCCCATCGAGCGCTCTCTATTCCGCTTCATCTGGAAATACTCAAAACGCGACCAGCTGATACTGCTTGTCGTGACTGCCTGCTTGTTTCCGCTGCTTTACCTGACGCTGGAACTCCCCAAACGGATCATCAACGACGCGATCGGCGCCGAAAGCTCAACCATCACGGTGCTGGGGCAAAGTTTCGATCAGCTGACCTTCCTTTGGATCCTATGCGGGGCTTTCCTGCTATCGGTGCTGTGCCACGGCCTGCTGAAAATGCGGATCAATACCATGAAGGGGGTGCTGGCAGAGCGGATGCTGCGCCGTTTCCGGTATCAGTTGATCGCCCGTGTGTTGCGCTTCCCTCAACCCTATTTTGAACGGGTCAGCCAGGGTGAGTTGGTGTCCATGGTCACATCTGAGTCAGAGCCGATGGGCGGGCTGATGGGGGATGCGGTCAGCCAGCCGGTGCTGCAGGCAGGCCAGATGCTGACAATCCTGTTTTTTCTGTTTCTGCAGAACTTCTGGTTCGGAATGGCAGCGATTGCGCTGATTCCGCTGCAGGGGTGGCTGATCCCGATGCTGCAGCGGCAGATCAACCTGCTGAACAAAAAACGCATCAAGCAGGTGCGGGCATTGGCCACGGAAATCGGTGAAAGCGCTGCGGGGGCGTCGACACTCAGGATCAACGGCGGCTGGCGCTACCGGATGGCGATCATCACCGCCCGGCTGGGGCGGCTTTATGAGATCCGCTTCGTGATCTACCAGAAAAAGTTCTTTATGAAGTTTCTCAACAACTTCATCACTCAGCTGACCCCGTTTTTCTTCTATGCGGTCGGCGGCTATCTGGTCTTGCAGGGCAAGGTGTCGCTGGGCGCGCTGGTGGCGGCTCTGGCGGCCTACAAGGATCTGGCATCGCCGTGGAAGGAACTACTGGCCTATTACAATCAGACCCAGGACATGAGCCTGCGCTGGGAGGTAATTCTGGAGCGCTTTGCACCTCAGGGTATGGTCGATGAAAACCTGCTCTGCGGTGAGCCCGAGGAACTGGGCCGGCTGCAAGGCGATGTGAAACTTGACTCTGTCAGTGTCCGGGACACTGACGGCAATCTGGTTTTGGAAGAGCTGAGCGCCACTTTCCCCGCTGGGCAGGTTGTTGGCATTGCGGCACCTTCCGAGGAAGACCGGCGTGCCCTGGCGGAATTGCTGACCCGTGAAATCCTGCCATCCTCCGGAACGGTGACGGTAGCAGAGGAAAGCCTCGCCGGGCTGCACCAGGCAACCGTCGCAGCACGCATCGGCTACGCCACTTCGCGTCCGGTTCTGTTTCAGGGGTCTTTTGGAGACAACGTGATGATGCCGATGCGGATGCGCCCGCGGGGTGAGGCACGCAATCTTCAAGAGCTGGAAATCGCGAAGCTTGCCGGCAACAGCCCGGACCCATTTGATGCACCATGGCTGGATCCCGAACTGGCAGGGTTCTCCAGTGAGGACGAGCTTCGCGGATGGTGGCTGAAACTCGTCGAAGGCATTGGCTCGGACACCGCGCTGTTCCGCCGCGGCATTGATCAGTATTTCGAAGCGCCGGCGCACCCGGACCTGGCTGAGCAGCTGGTCAAGCTGCGCCCGGCGGTGCGCAAAGCGGTCGTGGAAGCCGGTCTGGACGTGCATGTCCATTTTCTGGACGAGGAAAGCTATAACCCGGCCTTGCCGGTTGCCGAAAACCTTCTGTTCGCAGCTTCGCAGGAAGCTATGACGGGTGAGATGCTGCACCGGCAGGAAGAATTCCTGGACCAGCTTAAACAGCTGGGGCTGGATGAGGGGCTGGTAGCACTGACCCGCGATGTGGTCGAAATGCTGCGGCAGATTTTCGGCATGGACGGCACTGGCCACCCGCTTTTCCGCAAGCTGGGTCTGGACGTGGACGCTTATGAGGCCGCACTTGCGCTGGCTGATAAGCCCGGTGCAACTGATGCCGCCAAGCTCAGCCGGGAGGAATTGGCGCAACTGTTAATCGTGCCTTTCACAATCTCGGCAGAACAGATCGGCCCGGCCTTCGAGGATGGAATGAAGGAGCGCATCCTTGGCTTCCGCCGCAGCCACGGCGACAGCCTGCTCAAGGCGCTGGGCGCCGGGTTCGTGCCTTTCAGCGAAGAAACCTTTGCCCCCAGTCTGACAGTTCTTGAAAATGCCCTTTTCGGCAAAATTTCCGACGCGGCCGGGGCCAAGGCAGACGAGGTGCGCAAGCTTGTTTCGGATCTGATGGTCCGCGAGGACTTACGCGACCAGGTGGTGGAACTGATCTTTGACATGCCGATCGCCGTGGGCGGACAGGGGCTGGCGGCCAGTTTCGCCGAGCCGCTTGCTTTCTGCCGGGCAACGATCAAACGGCCGGATATCCTGATCCTCGACTCCGCGATGGCCAGCTATGATCTGGAAACCCGCGTTGCGGTTCATAAGAACCTGCGCAAGCTATTGCCGGACACGACTCTGATTTACCTGGCACCCAGTTTCCAAAGCCCAGATGTATTCGACGTCTTCTACGAATTGCGCCAAGGCCGACTGGTCAGCGATGAAGCACAAGCCGCCGCAACAGCGGACGGGGCAGCGAGCCAGGATCTGGCGCGCAAGCTGCGGGCGCTGGAGCAGACAGAGCTGTTTTCCGGCCTGAACCGCCGTCAGCTGCGCCTGCTTGCCTTCGGCGCACGCTGGTATGAGGCCAAGGCTGGCGAGGTGGTCTTTCTAAAAGACGACGAGGCAACCGATGGCGCCTACATGATCCTGGAGGGCGAAGCCGGGCTGCATTTGCCGCAGGAGGGTGAAGAAGATCGTCTGATTGCTACCGTGGGCCCGGGAAGACTGGTCGGCGAATTGGGACTGATCCGTCATGAGCCGCGGGCATTGAGCATGACTGCAACGACTGACTTGCGCTGCTTGCGGATCGGTGAGGAAGAATTCCTGGCGGTGGTCGAAAACGATGCCTCCACGGCGTTCAAGCTGTTGCAGGTGGTGGCGGGTTACGTCTCCAACTGATCCTCAAAACAAGGAAGGCAAAAATGAAGCTGCTGCGATACCGGTCGCGCGAAGGGACAAGGCCAGGACTTCTGGACAGCAGTGGTGCCATCCGGGATCTGTCAGCCCATATTCCGGACATCACCGGCCCTGTGCTGGATGACGCAACACTGGCCAGGCTGGCAGCGCTGGACAGCGCAACCCTGCCGGTCGTCGAAGGAACACCGGACTTGGAGTCTTGCGTTGGGCAAGTGGGAAAATTTCTTGGTATCGGCCTTAATTATACTGACCACGCAGAGGAAATGGGGATGGCGCTTCCCGAACATCCGATCCTCTTCCTCAAGGCCGCCTCTTCGATAGCCGGGGCGAATGACGATGTGATCTTGCCACGCGGTTCAGTTGCTGCGGATTGGGAAGTGGAACTGGGCGTGGTGATCGGCACCGCAGCTAAGTACGTTTCCGAGGAACAGGCGCTGGACCATGTTGCTGGATATTGTGTGATCAACGATGTGTCAGAGCGGGATTTCCAGACCAAGCTGACGGGGCAATGGACCAAAGGAAAAAGCTGCGACACCTTCGGCCCCATAGGCCCTTGGCTTGTGACACGGGATGAAGTGCCAGACCCGCAGAACCTGTGGCTGACGTGTGATGTGAACGGCGAAAGGCGCCAGACTGGCAGCACCAGTCGAATGGTGTTCACTGTGGCACAGATCATTTCGCATCTGAGCCAGCTGATGACGCTGCATCCGGGTGATGTGATCGCAACCGGAACCCCGCCCGGCGTCGGCATGGGGGCCAAGCCCGAACCGGACTATCTGAAACCCGGTGATGTGATGCGCCTGGAGATCGAAGGGCTAGGAGTGCAAATTCAAAGGGTCAGAGCTGACGAGGAGTAGACCGCGTTGAGGCACCTCCCGGCCAACCAAATCCGGAGTTGTTCGCTTGGCCTCAATAGGGATCGGTAGTTTACGCTTAGGTATCGCTGCAGAACTGTTTGTATAGCAATGCAATCATCTCTTCCGTGTTGCCGTTGTTCAATGAGTAGTAAACCGCTTTGCCTTCGCGCCGTGGCTTGACCAGCCCGTCTTCCCGCAGCCGGGCCAGCATCTGGCTCACTGCCGCCTGGCGCATATTCAATAACGCTTCCAGTTCGCTGACCGATTTTTCCCCTGCACTCAAGTAGCACAGGATCATTAGCCTTCCTTCATGTGCAAGAGTCTTGAGGAAGGCCGTTGCGGCGGCAGCACTCTCCTGCATGTTTGCTTCCGGCGGGCTGCCGGTATTGTTTGACGGGGACACTGCTTCATTTCCTGCAATTATTTTCCCGCAGCTTGCCCCCTTCATGTGGTCAAGTCATCCAGCAGTTGCGTTTCATGCCATGATCGGCGGAGAGCCACCGGTGACATCCGTGCAATCGGCATGGCAAAGCCATCCGAGGCGATCTCCGCAAAATGAGGAAAGGCGGCAGAAGCAAGCCTTGCAATTTGCGGTGCCAAGGCTTTTGCAGCGCTTTGCCGCCGTATCCTGGGGGGTCAGCCAGAGGTGCTCCCACGGCTGAACACAACAACATTGCGCTTTGCGCTTCCTGTCTTCGTGTCGGCAATCGCTTCGTTGATCTGGTCCAACGACCAGCGGCCGGAAATCAGCTCATCCAGCTTCAGCCGCCCCTGTTGATACAAATCCACAATCCAGGGAATGTCCCGTTGGATCACTGTGTCGCCCATCTTGGAACCGATCAGCCCCTGACCCAAGGCGGCGAGCACGACGGGTTCGTAAACGGCCTTCGCTCCCGAGTGCGGCATTCCGATCAGCACCGCCTTGCCGCCTCGAGTCAGGTAGCGGAGCGCCTGGTCGTAGGCCGGTATTGCGCCGACGGTGACCAGCACTGCATCCGCGCCGCGCCCGCCCAGAGCTTTCCAGGCGGCCTTCCAGGGTTTGTCTTCGGTTGCAAGAACCCCATGTGTCGCGCCGAATTCCTTTGCGGCCTCAAGTTTTTCCGGGTTCATGTCTACAGCGACGATGCGGCGGGCGCCGGCGATCCGGGCACCCTGTATGGCATTGAGGCCGACGCCGCCTGCGCCGATGACAACCACGTCCTGGCCTGCGCGCAGCCCGGCGGCATTGACTGCCGCCCCAACACCGGTGATCACCCCGCAGGAAATCAGCGCTGCCGCGTCCTTGCTCATGTCTGCGGGGATCTTCACAATCTGACGCTGGTCCACCACAACTTTCTCGGCAAACGCGCCGCAAGCCATCGCTTGATCCAGCGGTTCACCGCTGGACGTTCTTAGTGGTCCGTTCACAGTGTCATAGGGGGTTTCGCAGATCACCGGCTTGCCGCCCGCGCAGGAAGGGCAGGTGCCGCAGCTGCGGATCAGTGTGACCACCACGGAATCGCCAGCGCTGAAACCCTGCACGCCTGCACCGACCCCGGAGATCACCCCGGCGGCCTCGTGGCCGTAAACCGCAGGCAGATGCCCGCCCCAGGCGCCTTCGGCAAAGGAAATGTCACTGTGGCAGATTGCAACCGCGTCCAGCGTGACCTCGACTTCACCCGTGCCGGGCGGCGCCAGCTGCACGTCCTCGATGACCAGCGGGGCGCCGAATTCATGGCAGACAGCGGCTTTGATGGTTTGCATGATTATCCTCCCCGTTTGCAGTCAGGGTGACGCGCCGGGGTGGTTGCATCAAGCGGGAATGTGCAGGGCGGGACGCGTTGTAACGTCACGGAAGTCGCCCTGCGCGCTGCCGGGCGCAATCCTGTCAGGGATTGCGCAGGTTGCCGGTTTTCTTGCTGAACTGAAGGGCCTCCCAGGGGGCATGGCCCATCTGCCTGGCGGGGGCAAACAAGGCATCCGAATCCAGGTCCGGATAGTCCCGCGCCACAAGATCCCGCAGCGGGGTTTGCGAGGCCTGAGCCTCCTGGCACAAGGTTTTGACCGCCGCCTGGGCATCGGGCCGCGGCATTTGTCCAGCCAGGATAAAGCTCAGCGCTTCGGCGTGGATCAGGCCCAGCCCGGACGACAGCGCGGCCGCCATGGCCTCAGCGCGCGGCGCAATGCTCGCGCACAGCTCCTTTCCGGTTCTTGCGGCAGCTGCCGCACCCAGAACGATCTGAGGCAGGCACATCCATTCGGTGAACCAGGCCGCACCGTCGCGCTGATGCTGCTGCATTGAGGCGCCCTGAAGGACAGAGAACAAGCCGCTGCCCTGCCGGGCCAGCGCCGCCAGCATCGAGGGGAACACCGGGTTCTGCTTCTGCGGCATGGTGGAAGAGGCGCCGGCTCCGCCGAGCGAAATCTCCTGAACCCCGCTTTGCGCCAGCGCAGTGCAGTCTTCGCCGATTTTGCCAAAGGCCAGTGTCACGCGGAGCATCCAGTCCGCGATGCGCAGCACCGGTGTGCGGTCGGTGTGCCAGCTGCGCCCCGGATCCTGCAAGGCCAGCCCCCTTGCCATGGCGGCGCGTACCTCTGCCGCCTTCATTCCCAGCGCGCTGGACGTGCCCGCCGCGCCGGACAGGGACACCATCAGGCAGGATTGCCGCAATCCGGGCAGCTCTTCCAGCAGGTTCAGCAGCGGGGTGCCCCAAGCCGCCGCCACCGCGCCGAAGCTGGTAGGGGTTGCATGCTGCCCGTAGGTGCGGGCGGCCATCGGCAGCTCCGCATGCATCTTGGCGAGTTTGCTAAGCGATAGCACCGCGGCCTTCACGTCCGCCTCGACCAGCGCCAGAACTTGACGCAGCCGTAGCATCAGGGCGCTATCCATGATGTCTTGCGAGGTCGCGCCCCAATGCACGTACTGAGCATGCTCGGGCGCCTTCATTTCTTCGCGAAACGCGGCCACCAGCCCCGGCACCGGCACGCCGTTCTGCCCCGCGGGCCGTTTAAGCACGCCCGGGTCAACGGCGATCTCGACCACAGCGCGTCCGATCGCGGCGGCACTTTCCTGCGGGATCACACCTGCCTCGCCTTGCGCCTTGGCCAGCGCACCCTCCACCAGCAGCATGGCGCGTACTTCGGCACTGTCTGAAAACAGGCGGCTGGCTTCGCCGCTGCTGAATAGGCCGCTATAGATTTGGCTGTCAAAGACAGAACCTGCCATCAGAAGTCCTTTGCAATCTGCCCCATCAGCTCTGCCAGACCTTCTGGGTCGGCGAAGAAGGGCGAATGGGATGTGTTCAAATCATGTGCCCGCCCGGGCGGCAGGCGGGCCGCCATCTGAGCCTGGTATTCCGGCGGAATGACCCGGTCTTTGGTGCAGCGGATGTAGGTTTTGGGCATGCCCTCGAACCGTTCGCTCAGGCGGAGCGGCGTGTCCTGCGGCAGGATTGGCTGTGCACAGAGGTTTTCCATGGCAAAGCGCACCGCTTCGGCCGGACAGTCGTGATAGAACAGGTCCGGCGTGGTCTCCGGCACCAGGCTGTATGCGGTGCCTGCCTCGTTCTTGCGGGTCGCGCCTTCCAGGGTCTGCCGGGGCCCTGCCTTGCGCATGCCGATAAGGGACATGCCGCTGACCGGCAGATAGGCGCAAAGGTAGATCAGCCCGCGCAATCGCTCTGGATGCGCCTCTGCGGCCGCAGAAATGGGAAAACCGCCCCAGGAATGCCCGACGATCAGGGTGTCAGGAGTGGAGGCTGCGGCAATTGCCTCTGCCGTTTCGGCCAATGTGACCCCTGCGGGATCGCGCCCGTCGGCATGGCCGGGCAGGCTCGTGGTGCGGGCCGTGTGGCCGCGGGCCTCCAGCGCCGGGATCACATCGCGCCAGCACCAGGGGCCGTGGCAGGAACCATGAACAAGAAGAAACTCAGCCAATGTGTCCGGTCTCCCTCAGGAAGGCCGTCAGGCGCTCAGCGTATTCATCCGGCTGCTCGACACAGGGAATGTGGCCCGCGCGCCGGATCAGGTGGAATTGGCTGCCTGGGATCAGGTTCACCGTCTCGCGCACCAGGTCGGGCGGGGTGGAGCCGTCTTCTGATCCTGCGATGCCCAGGCAGGGCAGCCTCAGCCCGCTGGTGGGAGTATAGAAGTCGGTGCCCGCAATTGCCGCGCAGCAGCCTGCGTAGCCGTCGCGCGATTGCTGCACCAGCATATTGCGCCACAATTGCAGCTCAGGCGTGGCACGGAAACCGCGGGCAAACCAGCGCTCCATCACTGCATCGGCCAGCGCCTCGATGCCGTCTCTTTGAACGGCCTGGACGCGCTCTTTCCACATCTCGGCGGTGCCGATCTTGGCGGCGGTGTTTGACAGCACTAGCGCACGGATCTGGTCCAGCCGCTTCACCGCCAGTCCCTGCGCGATCATGCCGCCGATCGACAGGCCCACGAACATGCAGTCGCGCACCTCCAGGTGGTCCATCAGCCGCTCCGCATCTCGCACCAGCGCACCCATCGAGTACGGTGCAGATGGGCAGGAGGACAGTCCGTGCCCGCGCTTGTCATACCGGATGATGCGCAGGCCTGACGGAAGCCGCTTTACCACAGCATCCCAGACCCTCAGGTCCGTGCCGAGCGAGTTGGCAAACACGATGGGGGCGCCGCCTGCGTCACCGTCAACGCGGTAGTGAAGCTGGACATCGCCCAGGTCTGCAATCTGCATGGGGTACCTCGTTTCTGCTCCGCCGCAGTCTACCTGTGCCGGGGCAGGGAGGTAAAGCAATCGGCAGGGCTCAGCCGTGCAGCTCCATATGGGCCATGATTTGGCCATGGTCCGAGGCCAGCTTGTTGTACGGCGCCTCCGGGTGGCTGCCATCGGTCAGATGGTCGTTGAAGACGCTGTAATAGTGCATCTTGCCGACCGCCCCGCGCCAGTCCGGGTCGAAATGGCGGGACATGTAGATCTGGTCAATGCTTTCATGCACGCCGCCAAAGGCCGTGGTGTAGACCACGTCGCGCAACGATTTTTTCAGGAACATTTTTTCAGCTGACCGCAAGCGCACCCGGTCGATGGCCTCGCGGATCTGCGCGTCCTCGGCCTCGCTGTAGCGGTCGCCCGGGTGCTGTGCATCGTGGCGCAGCATCCAGGTGTAGTTCCTGAATGGCACCTCACCGGAGATGATCTCGCTGCTGACCGCATGTTCGCCGTCATTGAAATCCCCCAGCACCATCACCGGCCGACCCTGTTCCAGCTCGTCCAGCACCGCCCGGCGCAGCACCCAGGCTTCTCCCATCCGCCGCAAGGCCGCGCGCAGTGCACCCATCGCCCGGCCGGCAGCATCATAGGCCGTCAGCACGGTTTCGGGCGGGTAGGGGGCGCCTTGAGGTTTGATGTATTCACCCAGTTTTGATTTCAGATGGCAGTTGAAGACGCTGATAACCTGATCGCCAACGGGCACCCGCACCTTGAGGATCGGGCGCGACAAACGGCGCAGGGTATAGAAACCCGCGTCTTCTTCTTCGCCCAGGCAGGCCATCGGAATATCCAGCGGCTGCGCGAGATCCTGGATCACTTCGGGCTCGCCCTCGAAACCAAAACGCGACAGCACCGCCAGACCGGGGCGCCGTCTGCCCGGTTCGTCCGTGTCATTGAGGTTGGGGGCAAAAGCCAGCTCTGCCTCGGCATAGGAGCCATAGGCCAGCTTCCGGAAAATCGCCTTGCGGTGATAGCGTTTGGTTGTGTCCGGAATACTGGCCGCATTCGCCTCTGCCCCGCGGCGGTCCGTTTCCGCAATCACCTGCCGCAGCGGCGCTTCCTCAAAAACTTCCTGAAACCCGACAATATCCGCATTCAGCGTCAGCAGCTGGTCGGCCATCCAATCGGCCTTCCAAGCGTATTCTTCCGGCGTATAGGTTTGAAAGCGGTAGTATTCCCGCTCCGGGCCGATCAGGTTTTTGACGTTGAACGAGGCGATGGTGAAACGTGTCATGACGTGTCCCCTTGGCTGCCACGCGGACAATCACGCGGTCAGGGCTCAAGCATAGCGCGAGAGCGCCTCCCGGAACAGCTCTGC
The DNA here is from genome assembly GCF_000203975.2 of Leisingera sp. ANG1. GTDB lineage: Bacteria > Pseudomonadota > Alphaproteobacteria > Rhodobacterales > Rhodobacteraceae > Leisingera. The sequence goes on from NZ_AFCF02000006.1 coordinate 325,821, forward strand.
ATCCACATTGCCGCCTGTGGCGACGGCAATCACTGCCTCACCATCGATCTGATCCGCATGGAACAGGGCCGCCGCCAAGGAAGCCGCGCCTCCGGGCTCCAGCACGATCTTCAGACGCAAGAAAGCAAACGCCATGGCCTGCAGCGCTTCGTCCTCGGTGATCACAATGCCCGGCCCACACAGGCGGCTGAGGATGGGGAAGGTGATCTCGCCTGGTTGCGGTGTCAGGATCGCATCGCAGATGGAGCCGGACAAACCGGGGTTCTGCCGGATCTCGCCTGCCGCCAGCGACCGGGTCACATCGTCAAACCCCTCCGGCTCCACCGGCCGCACCCGCAGGCCCGGCGCACGAGCTTCCAGCGCCAGGGCGATCCCCGAAGACAACCCGCCGCCGCCGCAGTTGACCAGCACTTCCGCCTTGGCGATGCCCGCAGTTGCGGCCTGCTCCGCAATCTCCAGCCCGCAGGTGCCCTGGCCGGCAATCACCAGCGGTTCGTCATAGGGTTTGATCAGCGTCAGCCCGCGTTCCTCGGCGTATTTGGCGCCTGCCGCCTCACGGCTTTCCCCGCCTGCGCGGTCGTAAAGCACTACTTCCGCGCCCAGATCGCGGGTGTTCCGGATCTTCAGCTGAGGCGCGTCAGCCGGCATCACGATCACCGCAGGCGTGCCGTGCGCCTTGGCTGCCGCGGCCACCCCCTGCGCGTGGTTGCCGCTGGAATAGGCGATCACCCCGCGTTTGCGTTCTTCTTCACCCAGTGCCGAGACCGCCGACCAGCCGCCGCGGAACTTGAAGGAGCCGGTGTGCTGCAGGCATTCCGCCTTCACCAGCAGGCGCCGTCCGGCAATCTCGTCCAGAAACGGCGAGGACAGCAGCGGGGTCGTGCGGGCATGGCCCTTCAGCCGCTCCGCCGCGGCTTTGATCATGGCAATTGAGGTCATTTGATCCGGTCCAGAACTGAATGGATGAGGGCGAGCGCCTCCGGCTCGTCCAGAAAGGGCACATGGCCGCGGTTGGCAATTTCCGCTGTCTTCAAAGCGGTCAGGCGGTTCTGCATCTCTGCAAAGGTTTCTGTACTCAGAATGTCGGAATTCGCGCCGCGGATCACGCCGCAGGGCAGGCCGTCCAGCGCCAGGAACAGCGGCCACAGATCCGGTGGCGGACCTGCTTCGGCTTGCGCCAGCAATGCATCGCGCAGGCGCGGGTCATAGCGCAAAGAAAGCCCTTCGGGCGTTTCATCGTAGAAGGTTTCAACCTCCTCCCGCCAGCGGGCAGGGGGGACGTCCGGAAAGGCGGGCGCCATCAGCGCGCCGAGCGTCTCCGCGGCCTGGTCCCAGCTCTTTGCCGCCGGACGGCGGCCCACATATTCCATGATCCGTGAAATGCCGCCGGGCGGGATTTCCGGGCCGACGTCATTCAGGATTACTGCTGACAACCTGTCTTTCGCCATGGCCGCCAGCGTCATTGCCACCAGCCCGCCGCGCGAAGTGCCAAGGATGGAAACTTGGCCGAGGCCCAGGTGGCCAAGCAGCTCAAGAACATCCTGCGCCTCCCGCAGAACGTTGTAGTTCATGAAGTCCGGATCGTGATCCGACTGTCCGCGTCCGCGCGCGTCCAGGGTGATCATCCGGAAATTCGCGGCATGCGGCGCAAAATAGCGGAAGTCCCGGCTGTCGCGGGTCAGGCCCGCCAAACAGAGCAGAGGCAGGCCTTTTCCGGTATCTGTGTAGTGCAGGCGCAGCCCGTCCGAAGTGTCAAAGAATGGCATCTGCGGTTCAGCCCTTGGCAAGGTCCGGGATTGTGGTCAGGTCCGGCAGGATATGCGCGGGTTTCCACGGCAGCCTGTCCACGGGTTCTCCCGCCCTGTTTACCCAGGCAGTCACGAAACCATAGCCCGTGGCCCCGGCCGCGTCCCAACCATTTGAAGAGACAAACAGCACCTCGTCCCTGGCGCAGCCAAACCGCTCTTCGACCAGGTCGTAAACCCGGGCGTCCGGCTTGAAGATGCCGACGCTTTCCACCGACAGCACATCATCCAGAACGCTCCCCAGCCCCGCCGACTGCACCGCGCCATCCAGCATCGCGGGAGAACCGTTAGACAGGATCGCGGTGTTCAATCCTGCATCCTTCAGTGCCTGCAGCATTGCAGGCACTTCCGGATAAGCCTGCAATTCCCAGTACAGGTCCAACAGCCGCTGCCGCAGCGCCACGTCGCCGCTCAACCCGGCTGCCTCCATTGCCCAGTCCAGCCCGTCCTGTGTAACCTCCCAGAAATCGGCATGTGCATCGGTGATGGCACGCAGCCAGGTGTATTGCAGCTGTTTCAGCCGCCAATGGCTGGCAAGCTCCGCCCAACTGTCCTGGAGGTGCGGAAATTCCGCCTCGCTGGCGGCTTGCCGCGCAGCGGCAGCGACATCGAATAGCGTGCCGTAGGCGTCGAAGATACAGGTGGTAATCGGCATGGTCCTCTCCCCTGCGGCGAGCCTTGCATGAAGCAGCAGAGCAGGCAAAGCGGGAAATTGTACCCATACGGGTTTACATCACGTTCGCGGGCGCTAGGCTGCGCCCCTTTATCAACCCGCAACCGATTGGAGGTCTCATGACCGGGGTAAAGAACGGCGACACCGTGCGCATTCACTACACAGGCAAGCTGACGGATGGCACCGTTTTCGACAGTTCCGAGGGGCGCGATCCGTTGGAATTCACGGTCGGCACCGGCCAGGTGATCGCAGGCATGGATGCAGGTCTCGAAGGCATGACCGCGGGTGAAAAGAAAACCCTCGAAATTCCCTGCACTGAGGCCTACGGCCCGATCAACCCTGCCGCCCGCCAGGAGATCCCGCGTGAAGGCATCCCGGCGGACATCCCGCTGGACCTTGGTACTCAATTGCAGATGCAAAGCCCCGATGGCCAAGTGCTGCCGGTGACGGTGGTGGAAGTCAGCGACGACACCGTGACGCTCGACGCCAATCACTTCCTGGCTGGCAAGGATCTGGTGTTCGATATTGAGCTGGTTTCGGTGAACTGAACCAGAGGGCTGGAAAGCCGGACAGGTTTGCTGAAAAAACAAAGGCGCCCGAAAGGGCGCCTTTTCTTTTTGCTCAAATAGATCGAAACATCAAAGGTGATCCGGCTGCGGCATACCTAGGATGTGGAAGCCGCCATCGACCCGGATGATCTCACCAGTGGTGCAGGCGCCTGCATCGGACGCCAAGTAGACAGCGGTGCCGCCAACAGCCTCCAGCGTCGCGTTGTCACGCAGCGGCGCGTTCTGGGCGGTGTGCTTGAAGGTCTTGCGCGCACCGCCGATGGCGGCACCAGCGAGTGTCTTCATCGGTCCGGGAGAGATCGCATTCACGCGGATGCCTTCCGGGCCCAGATCGTTGGCCAGGTAGCGGGTCGCCGATTCCAGCGCCGCCTTGGCCACGCCCATCACGTTGTAGTTCGGAACCACCTGGTTCGAGCCTTGATACGTCAGCGTCAGCAGGGTGCCGCCGTTGTCCTTCATCAGCGGGTAGGCGCGGCGCGCCACCTCGATGAAGGAATAGGCGGAAATATCCAGCGAGTTTTTGAAGTTCGCCCGGCTGGTGTCCAGAAAACGGCCAGTCAGCTCGTTCTTGTCCGAATAGGCAATTGCGTGGACAACGAAGTCAATCGCGGGCCAGCGGCCTGCCAGCTGCTCAAACGCCGCGTCCAGCGAGGCATCATCGGTCACATCCACATCGACCATGAAATCCGATCCGACGCTCTGCGCCAGCGGCTCCAGCCGTTTACCAAAGGCTTCGCCCTGGTAGGTGAATGCCAGCTCAGCCCCGGCCTCCGCCATGGCCTTGGCAATGCCCCAGGCGATGGAGCGGTCATTGGCCACGCCCATAATCAGGCCGCGTTTGCCCGTCAGCAGTCCCGCCATCGTTACTTATCCCTTGTACTTGCTCAGAACCATCGAGCCGTTGGTGCCGCCAAAGCCGAAGCTGTTGGTCATCACCGAGTCGAGGCCGGCGTTTTCCACCAGGCTGGTGGCAATCTCACCCGGCAGGATGCCTTCGGCGAGGGTGTCGACATTGATCGACGGGGTGATGAAGTCGTTGTCCAGCATCAGCAGGCAGAAGATCGCCTCCAGCGCGCCGGCAGCACCCTGTGCGTGGCCGGTCATTGACTTGGTCGAAGAAATCGGCGGAACGCTGCCCTCGCCGAAGACACGGCGGGCGGCTTCGACTTCGCCGACATCGCCAACCGGGGTCGAGGTGCCGTGGGCGTTGATGTAATCCACCTTGCGGCCTTCGGGCAGGGTGGACAGCGCCAGGCGCATCGCCCGCTCGCCGCCCTCACCGGACGGTGCAACCATGTCGTGGCCGTCGGAAGTTGCAGCAAATCCGGTTACTTCGGCATAGATCTTGGCGCCGCGGGCCAGCGCGTGCTCCAGATCCTCCAGCACCACGATGCCGCCACCGCCGGAGATCACAAAACCGTCGCGGTCTTGATCAAAGGCGCGGGAGGCTTTCTCCGGATCGTCGTTTTTCTTGGAGGACATCGCGCCCATGGCGTCGAACAGGCAGGAGAGGGTCCAGTCCAGCTCCTCGCCGCCGCCGGCGAACATCACATCCTGCTTGCCCATCATGATCTGTTCAGCAGCATTGCCGATGCAGTGCAAGGAGGTCGAGCAGGCCGAGGTGATCGAGTAGTTGATGCCCTTGATCTTGAACGCGGTCGCCAAGTTGGCGGAAATGGTTGAGGACATGCATTTCGGCACCGCAAACGGACCGATCCGCTTGGTTGCGCCGGACTTCAGCACGGTTTGATGCGCGGTCAGCATGGCAGAGGTCGACGGGCCGCCGGAGCCTGCCACCAGGCCAGTGCGCTCATTCACCACCTGATCCTCTGACAGGCCCGCATCGGCAATCGCCTGGCTCATGGCGATGTGGGCATAGGCCGCACCCGGGCCCATGAACCGCAGGGTGCGCTTGTCTACATGCTCGGCCACGTCGATCTTCAGCGTGCCGGCCACCTGGCTGCGGAAGCCGTGCTCAGCCATTTCCGGGCTGGCAACGATGCCGGATTTCCCGGCTTTCAGCGAGGCGGTGACCTCCTCGGCATTGTTCCCGATGGAGGAGACAATCCCCAAACCGGTGACGACGACACGGCGCATGTGCGTACTCCTGTTTCTGTGACTTATGTCCCGCCGGAAAGGGTATCAGCTTTCGGACAGGGCCACTTTCATATCTTTGACCTGATAAATCACTTCGCCGTCCGCTTCGACGATACCGTCGGCGACGCCCATGGTCAGGCGGCGGGTCTGCACGGCCTTGGTGAAGTTGACACGGTAGGTCAGCATCTTGCGGTCGGGGCGTACCATGCCAGTGAGTTTCACTTCACCCACACCCAGCGCATAGCCGCGGCCCAGCCAGCCGCGCCAGCCCAAGTTGAAACCGGTCAGCTGCCAAAGGCCGTCCAGGCCCAGGCAGCCCGGCATGATCGGGTTGCCGGGGAAATGGCAGTCAAAGAACCACAGGTCCGGGGTGATGTCGAATTCAGCAATCACATGGCCCTTGCCATGCTCGCCGCCATCACCGGAAATTTCGGTAATGCGGTCCATCATCAGCATCGGCGGCGCCGGCAGCTGGGCGTTGCCGGGCCCGAACAGCTCACCGCGCGCGCATTTCAGCAAATCGTCCTTGTCAAAGCTGCTGGGGTAATCGGCCATCCGGGCGCATCTCCTGCCTGAGGTTCGTGTATGTATATCTGGATCCCTGTAACACCCGGTGAAAGGGTCCTGCAAGGGTACCCAGCGTCACTTCCTGTACTGATTGTGCCCCGGAAGCCCCGGAAAAGGCCTTCCAGCTGCGAATGAATTTCATTTGAAAAACCCGGGGTGTTGCTCCTATATATACGGTCAGCAACGCGACGCAGGACCTGCTCATGACGCCAAACACCGAAGAAGTGGCCACACGTTGGCTGACAGATGCCGGGCTGAGACCCACCCGGCAGCGGGTCGCGCTTGCCGAATTGCTGGTGGGCGACGGCAAGCACCGCCATATCACTGCGGAAAGCCTGTTCGAGTCGGCCAAGAAAAACGGTGCTGCAGTGTCTTTGGCCACTGTCTACAACACGCTGCGTGCCTTCTGCGATGCCGGCGTGCTGCAGGAAATCCCGCTGGACGGCTCCAAAAGCTATTTCGACACCAACACCCACGACCATCCCCATTTCTTCTGGGAGGATGAGGGACGCGTCAGCGATGCGCCGGCGCAGGAACTGGTGATTCACAAGCTGCCGGAAGCGCCGGAAGGGATGGAGATTGCCTCAGTCGATGTGGTGATCCGTCTGCGCAAGGTCTGACCCGGCGGCGCCCAGTTCCCTTTGCAGGATGCGATAGGCCTGATGGGCTGCAGAGGCCTCTGGCAGCTCTGCATGTGCGGCCAGAATCACCGGCTCTTCAGCTCCCGCATCGGTGACCCGTACAGCGCACAAGGGTTTGCCATCATAACTCATGCTGCCAGGCGGCAGACTGTAGCTGATGCCGGCGCCTTCGCCATTGGCCGCGAGGCTGCGCAACAGCTCCAGCGAATCCGCCCGGTGCGCAATCCGCGGTACCAGTCCATGTGCCTTGAACAACCCCAGCATATGCTGCACCGACAGGCCCTCCTGCGACAGAACCAGCGGGTGCTCTGCCAGCTCTGCAAGAGAAATACCGGCGCGTGCCGCCAGCGGATGGTCCGGTGGCACCAGCGCATGCGGTGACAGCCGCTGCAATTCCGCCCGGCTGAAACCCGCGTCCAGCCCAAGGTCATAGGTGATCGCCAGATCAGCCTCGCCTTCGGACAGGGCAGTAATCAGCGGCTCAAATCCGCAGGCCCGGTGACTGATTTCCACCTCTGGCATGGCAAGACGCAGCGCCTTCAGGGCGGGGGCCAGCAGGAAAGGGGCAAGATCGGAGAAGCAAACCAGCAGCAGACGCTGCTGCCCGGCGCCCGCGCCCTTGGGGTCCTCCAGCAGGGCAGCCTGCTCCAGCAGCACCTGCGCCTTTTCAGCAAACAGCCTGCCCTGCGGCGTCATCGTCAGTGCCGCCCCGCGGCGGCGCAGGAACAGGGGATGGCCCAAGTGCTCCTCGATCCGGCTCAGCGCTGCGGAAAGCGCAGGCTGGCTGACATGCACCGCCTCCGCCGCGGCGGACAGACTGCCATGGCGGGCCACGGCGCAGATGTATTCGTAGTGGCGCAGAGTTAAATATAACATGAGGCGAAGGGTATCTTAGAAAGATATGATTTGAAACTATGCCTGTGCCGCGGCAGGAATGGCGCATCAGAATTGCATCATTCAGCAGCGGAGGCAGCAATGGTCCCCCCCCTCATCACCCCGGAGCATGTCGAACAATTTCAGCGCGACGGCGTGGTCCTGATCCGCGGGCTGTTCGCAGACCAGGTTGACCTGCTGCGTGCTGGCGTGGCTGCAAATATGGAAAACCCCGGGCCCTATGCCTCGAACAACGAGAAGGCGGGACAGACCGGGCGGTTCTTTGACGACTACTGCAACTGGACCCGTATTCCTGAGTTCCAGCAAGCTATTGAACAATCGCCCGTGGCTGAAGTCGCAGCCGACCTGATGAAATCCACCTCGGTGCAGATGTTCCATGACCATGTGCTGGTCAAGGAGCCGGGCACCTCCATGCCGACCCCCTGGCACCAGGACGGCCCCTATTACTTTGTCGAGGGAGAGCAGACCATCAGCTTCTGGTCACCGCTGGACGAGGTGAAGGACGCGACCCTTCGCTGTGTGGCCGGTTCGCACAAATGGGAGAAGGAAGTGCTGCCGACCCGCTGGGTGTCTGAAGAGGACTTCTTCCCGGATGAGGGCCAGTACATGCCGGTCCCGGACCCGGATGCCGAAGGTATGACCGTGCTGGAATACCCGATGCAGCCCGGCGATGCGGTGGCCTTTAACTACAAGACGCTGCATGGTGCCCGCGGCAATACCTCCACGTCGCGCCGCCGCGCCTTCTCGCTGCGGCTGGTGGGCGACGATGCCCGCTATGTGGAGCGCCCGGGCCGCACTTCGCCGCCGTTTCCGGGCCACGATATGCAGCCCGGCCAGCGTCTGCGCGAGGATTGGTTCCCGATCCTGCTGCAACGCTAAAGGGGAGGGGGCGTTGCCCCCTCGGCCTGACGACCTTCACCCCCAGGGTATTTGAGACCAGAAAGAAGCAGTAGCGTGCAGCCTTGGCTGCGTGTTCATTTCTTCAGGTCGCGGCGGATGCCCATGTTCTCAGCGTTCGAGAAGGAGCAGGTCTTGCAAATGCCGAACTGCTTGAGAAAGCCGCGCTTGCGGGCGCGGGCGGCCTCATCAGAGCGGTAGGCGGCCAGGAAGCCGTCCTGTTCGACGTTGGGCAGTTGAATCACCTGGTCGTAGTCAATGCAGCACAGGCCCAGATCACCATTCCAGAACACAACCGACTGGAACAGCGGAACCGTGCACATGGCATGGCTGGTGTGGCGCGGATGGCGGCGCAGCTCCTTCTGGCGCGGCAGGAAGTGCGCAAACTCGCGTTTCTGGTCGGCAGAGGTGTAAGACCCGATCGAGAAGGTCTTGAACCGCACCCGGTCAAAACCGGCCTCTTTCGCCCAGGCCTCCATTTCCTCCATCTGCGGTTCGGAATAACTGGTCAGCAAGGTCTGCAGCACAGTCACAGGCGACTTGGAGCCGATCTGTTTCTTGATATTCAGGAATTCCTCAATGCTGGCTTTGACGTCATCAAAGTCGGAATTGACCCGGTAGGTCTCCTGCGCCTCCTTGGAAAACCCGTCCATGCATAGGTTCACCCGGGCGAGGCCGGACCGGATCAGCCGTTCGCTCATTTCGGGCGTCAGCCGGGTCGCGTTGGTCGACAGATAGGTATCGTGGCCGTTTTCATGGGCATAGGCGATGAAATCCGGCAGATCCTTGTGCAGCGTGGGTTCACCCGAAAAGCTGAAGTAGATCGCGGGCTTTTCGCGCTGATCCTTGAAGTCATCAATGATCTTGCGGAACACATGAGGCTTCATCATGCCGCGCTTGCGCTTCATCGCAAAGGTCACCGGGCAGACGGGACAGCGCAGGTTGCAGCTGTTTGTTGCGTCGATGATGATGATCTTGGGCGGGCGCCGGAAATAGGCCAGCGGCAGGAACCGGGCCAGAAAATGCAAGGCCCGCTCATGCAGACCGGGCGGGTTTTCCGGCAGGTCCGGCTGCGCAGAGACCGGAGTGAGGTCCGGTGCGGGGGTGAGATCTTGCATAGGGCTGTCTCCGGTTTTGTGCGTGCACGGTTAACCTTAAAGACCATGGGCTGGGTGGCAAGCGTTTGACCGGTCACAAGCCGTGAGTATTGCGTGAGAGTTCATGCAGAGGCTGCACTTGGCAGCTTTGCCGCCCCATTCAAAAGACGGTTCGGACACGCCAAATTTGCGCGTCAGGATCCTCAAGGTCAGCCTGGCACGCTCAGCCGCAGACGCCCTGGACGGCGTCTGCGGCAACTTGCCTCTGGCAAGGCTGGAACTGCAGGCATAGGTGGCGGATTGCCGTTCTGTGGTGCAAAAGCCGGCCGGAAAACATGATTGTGTGATACGCTTTTTGATCCACGTCAAAGTTCCGAGACTTTGCATCTGTGACAAGGGCGGCAACACTGCCACAAGACGGAGAGAGTCCGTGAGCGATTCCAACCCGGCCCCCAGCCTTTACGCCGCCAGAGAGCCGATCTTCCCGCGGCGCGTGTCCGGTAAGTTCCGCAACCTGAAATGGTACATCATGGCGGTGACGCTGGGAATCTACTACCTGACCCCTTGGATCCGCTGGGACCGGGGGCCCTCCCTGCCGGACCAGGCGGTGCTTCTGGACCTGGCAAACCGCCGGTTCTACTTCTTCTGGATCGAGATATGGCCGCATGAGTTCTACTTCGTGGCGGGCCTTCTGATCATGGCCGGGCTTGGGCTTTTCCTGTTCACCTCGGCGCTGGGCCGGGTCTGGTGCGGCTATGCCTGCCCGCAGACGGTCTGGACCGACCTGTTCATCCTGGTAGAGCGCTGGATCGAGGGCGACCGTAACGCCCGCCTGCGCCTGCACCGGCAGAAGAAATTGGATTTCCGCAAGGCGCGCCTGCGGGTCACCAAATGGACCGCTTGGTTCCTGATCGGCCTCGCAACCGGCGGTGCCTGGGTGTTCTATTTCGCCGATGCACCGACGCTGGCCTATGACCTGGTGACGCTGAACGCGCACCCCATTGCCTATTCCACCATGCTGATCCTAACCGCGACCACCTTCCTGTTTGGCGGCTTCGCGCGCGAGCAGATCTGCATTTATGCCTGCCCCTGGCCGCGCATCCAGGCGGCAATGATGGATGAGGACACGCTGACCGTCGGCTACCGCGAATGGCGGGGCGAGCCGCGCGGCAAGCTGAAAAAAGGTCAGGTGGCCGAAGGGCAGGGCGACTGCATCGACTGCATGGCCTGTGTCAACGTCTGCCCGGTGGGGATCGACATCCGCGACGGCCAGCAGATGGAATGCATCACTTGTGCGCTGTGCATCGACGCCTGCGACGACGTGATGGCCAAGATCGGCAAGCCGCGCGGCCTGATTGACTATATGGCGCTGTCGGACGAGACGCTGGAGCGCAGCGGTAACCCGCCCAAGAATATCTGGAAGCACATCCTGCGCCCGCGCACCATAATGTATACCAGCCTGTGGTCGCTGGTCGGTGTGGGCCTGCTGTTTGCGCTGTTCATCCGCTCCGATATTGAGCTGACCGTTGCACCGGAACGCAACCCGACCTTTGTAACGCTGTCGGACGGCTCGATCCGCAACACCTATGACGTGCGCCTGCGCAACAAGCATGGCGAGGACCGGGTGTTCAAACTGTCGATCAAGGGCGACCCGGCGATGCGTTTGCAATTGGAAGGCACCGTCTATCATTCGGTGAACGTGCCGGCGGATACCGCGCTGCTGCAGCGGGTCTATATCGTCTCTGCCAAAGGTTCGGCACCTTCGCAGGCCTCCAGCACTCCGGTTCGCATCTGGGTTGAGGATCTGATAAACGGGGAACGGGCCCACAAGGACACCAGCTTTAACGGCAAGGGGAACTGAGCCATGGCTAAGCGCGAACGCGAATTTACCGGCAAACACGCCATCCTGCTGTTCGGCGGTGCCTTTGCAGTGATCATCGGGGTGAACATCATTCTGGCGGTCAATGCGGTGAAAACCTTTCCGGGGCTTGAGGTAAAGAACTCCTATGTCGCCAGCCAGGAATTCGACCAGCGCCGTTCCGCACAGGAGGCGCTGGGCTGGTCGGTCTATGCATCCTCGCAGGGCGATCAGGTCAAGCTGGAGATCACCGACGCCGACGGTACCCCGGTGGAGGTTGCCAAACTGAGCGCAACGCTGGGCCGGGCGACCCATGTGCAGGACGACCAGAAGCCGGAATTCATCTTTGACGGCCAGGCCTATGTGGCGCCGGCCGACCTGGGACCGGGCAACTGGAACATCCGCATGGTGGCCCGGGCCAAGGATGGCACCGAATTCACCCAGCGGGTGATCCTGCATGTGAAAGGCTGACCGCGATGACCGCGCAGCTCCGCCCCTCGCTGGCCGCCTGTCCCGCTTGTGTCGCCGCCCCGCATGACGGGGTAGAGCAGGCGCCAACCGAGGCACGGCTGGCGCTGTCCCTGCCTGGTATCCACTGCCAGGCCTGTATTTCGACAGTGGAGCGGGAGCTGAACGCCCATCCGGGCATCCATACGGCACGGGTTAACCTGACCCTGAAACGTGCGCTGATCGAGGCGGACCCGGACGTGCGCGCGGCGGATCTGATCCCGGTGCTGGAAAAGGCCGGCTTTGAGGCGCATGAACTGGATCTGGCGGCGCTGGCGGCCACTCAGAACGACAAGGCCGGGCGGGATCTCTTGATGCGGCTGGCTGTGGCCTTCTTCGCCTCGATGAACGTGATGCTGCTATCGATCTCGGTCTGGTCCGGGGCGTCGGATGCAACCCGCGATATGTTCCACTGGATCTCCGCGGCGATCACCTTCCCTGCCATCATCTTCTCGGCCCAGCCCTTCTTTGCCAATGCCTGGACCGCGCTGCGGGTCGGGCGGCTGAACATGGATGTGCCGATTGTCCTGGCACTGGTGCTGGCGCTTGTCACATCCCTGTGGGAGACCTTCCTCTCGGGTGAGCACGCCTATTTTGATGCCGCGCTGACGCTCACGTTCTTCCTGCTGGCGGGCCGTTATCTCGATTACCGCACCCGCGCGGTGGCACGCTCCGCGGCTGAGGAACTGGCAGCGCTCGAGGTGCCCCGTGCCATCCGGCTGCTGGACGGTGATGAATACGAGGTGCCGGTGGCGGACCTGGCCATCGGCGACCTGATCCTGGTGCGCCCGGGCGGGCGGATGCCAGTCGATGGCGAGATCGTTTCCGGCCAGTCGGAGCTTGACCGTTCCTTGCTGACCGGGGAAACCCTGCCGGTCTTTGCGGAACCCGGCCTCGCGGTTTCCGCAGGTGAAGTGAACCTCACCGGCCCGCTGACAATCCGCGCAACCGCGGTGGGGGAGGACACCTCGCTGCACCGCATGGCCGATCTGGTCGCCATCGCGGAATCCGGCCGTTCCCGCTACACGTCGCTCGCCGACGGTGCTGCCAAACTCTATGCGCCCGGCGTGCACATCCTGTCGGCGCTCGCCTTTGCCGGCTGGTACCTCTACACCTTCGACATCCGCACGGCGCTGAACATTGCCGCTGCGGTGCTGATCATCACCTGCCCCTGCGCGCTTGGCCTCGCGGTGCCTGCGGTAACCACGGCTGCCTCGGGCCGGCTGTTCAAAAAGGGCATGCTGATCAAACACGCCACCGCGCTGGAGCGGCTGGCAGAAGTGGACACTGTGGTCTTTGACAAGACCGGCACGCTGACCGCCGGCACCCCGGAAGTCACCAACCTGGGCGACCATGCCCGCGCAGATATTGAGATTGCCCTGGCGCTGGCCGAAGCCTCCTCGCACCCCTTGTCAGTTGCGCTCACCCGCGCCGCGCGGGCGGCCGGGGTCAAACCTGCTGCGGTGCAGGACATCACCGAGGTGCCCGGCTATGGCGCCGAAGGCCTGTACCGCGGTGCCCGCGTCCGGCTGGGCCGTGCGGCCTGGGTCGGCGCCGCGCAGGGCAGCCAGACAGCAGCATGGCTCGAAACCGGGGCAGGGGAGCCCAGGCCCTTCCTCTACACTGATGCCCTGCGCCCCGGCGCGGCGGAGGCTGTGGCGGCGCTGAAGGCGGCCGGCAAGGATGTGCTGCTGATTTCCGGCGATACCACCGGCGCGGTGGAGGACCTGGCCGGGCGGCTGAACATTTCCAAATGGGTGGCGGAGGCGCTGCCTGCGGATAAATCCGCCCGGGTCCAGTTGCTGGCGGATCAGGGTCAAAAGGTGCTGATGGTGGGTGATGGCCTCAACGACACCGCGGCACTGGCGGCGGCGCATGTCTCCATCTCTCCGGCCTCGGCGCTCGACGCGGCGCGGGTCGCCTCCGACATCGTGCTGCTGGGGCAGGATCTTGAGCCCATAGCCGAGGCCTGCGGTGTGGCCCAGAAGGCCACCCGCCGCATCCGCGAAAACTTCCGCATTGCCACGCTCTACAACGTGATTGCCGTGCCGCTGGCGATCGCCGGACTGGCAACGCCCTTGATCGCTGCACTGGCGATGTCTACTTCCTCGATAACCGTTTCCCTTAACGCGCTGCGCCTGCGCTGAGCCCGCGCCCGCAATACTGGTACTGAGCTTATGAGTGTCCTTGCCTACCTGATCCCGATTTCCCTGATCCTCGGCTCGGTGGGGCTTGCAGCCTTCTTCTACACGGTGCGGAGCAACCAGTATGACGACCCCGAAGGTGATGCCCGCCGTATCCTGAATGACGAGTGGGACGACAAGCCCAAGCCCTGACGACGGGCGGGAGGGCCTGCTGGCAAGGATCGGCCGGGCAAGAAAAAAGGCGCCTCCGCGGGCGCCTTTTCTGATGTGACGTGTCACCGCCTCAGGACGGGCCGATCGGTGCGCAGGTCACGTTGCGGGCGTTCAGGCGGCGGCAGGCCAGTTCTGCCTGCTCCTGGGTCATGCCCAGGAAGTTGGCCTCGAACCCGCGGCGGGTCTTGACCACCTTGCGCAGGGTGCCGTCCAGCGTTTCCAGCTCCGCCAGCGCGGTGCGCAGCAGAACCTTCTCTGCCTGGTAGCGGCTTGTGTAGAGACCGACGTTGACCCCCCAGTACCGCCCGCCGGAGGTGGACAGCCGGGTCACGACGACGGGCTCCGGTTCAGGTGCGGCACCGGTCAGGCTGGCCGGGCGGGCCACCGGGCGCAATCCGGTAAAGGGAACCTTCTGCACGGCAGCAATGACGGCCGGAACGGCGTCCTCAACTGCAGGCTGGGGTTCCGCCTCCGCTTCCGCCAATGCAACTGCTATGCTTTCCCGCAACGCGTCCCCGCCAACGGCACCGTCCGCGCTGACGGTTTGCACGTTTTCGATCTGCTCCTCAGCGGTCTCTGCCTCTGCGGTTTCTGGGCCAGCCGCATCAGCCTGCGCAACGGCCTCCTCCAACGCGGTTCTTTCCGCGGGCGGCGTCTGCAGCGCTTCCTCCAGCGCCGCCACCAGCACCGGCGACTCGCTGGCACCCGGGCGGGTTTTCGGACGCAGGCTGGTGTTCACCTGGCCGCTCACCCGGATGGTCTTGCCCGCCACCCCGTGCGAGGGGCCGTCATCGGCGTCGGCAACTACCACATTGCCCGCACCCTGATAGGCAGGCCGTTGCGGCTTGCGCAGCGCGGCGCGCGACGGCGCCCGGCGGAAGCCGAGGTCCAGCAGCTCCGCGACCTTGGCATTGCGCGACACGGTGGATTTGCCGCCAAAGACGGTTGCGATGATCCGTTCGTTGCCGCGCTTGGCTGAGGCCACAAGGTTGAACCCGGCAGCACGGGTGTAGCCGGTCTTAATCCCGTCGGCACCGCGGTAGGCCGCCAGCAGGCGGCGGTTGGTATTGGGAACCTCGCGGATGCCTGCATTGGTGGAGCGGCGGGAGAACAGGTTGTAATACTCCGGATAGTCATACAGCAGGTGCCGCCCCAGCGTGGTCATGTCGCTGGCGGTCGACAGATGCCCGCTGGCGGTCAGGCCATGGGCGTTCTTGAAGGTCGTGCGGCTCATCCCCAGCGCCTTGGCGGTGCGGTTCATCCGGCGGGCAAAGGCGGCCTCGGAACCCGACAGGGTCTCGCCGATGGCGGTGGCCGCGTCATTGGCGGATTTCACCGCGGCGGCGCGGATCAGGTAGCGGAAGGCAATTTTCTGACCGGACTTCAGCCCCAGTTTCGACGGCGGCTCGGCGGCTGCATTGCGGCTGATCCGGACTTTGGTATCCAGCGTGATCTCGCCGTTCCGCACTGCTTCGAATGCAATGTAGAGCGTCATCATCTTGGTCAGCGATGCCGGGTGCAGCCGGGTGTCGGCATTGCGTGAATGCAATACCTCGCCGGTTCGGGCGTCGATGACCATCGCTGCATAGGGCGCGGCTGCGGCCCGCTGCGGCTGCAACGCCAGCGTAAAGACTGCCAAGAGAAAGACCGCGGCTGTCCATAGGAACCGGGTACGGGAATACCGGCCTGACGCCGGTTTGACCTGCGTGATCACTGCCATGTTTGCCTCGTGCCGCCGGTTTTCCGGCTGACGTTTTTGCCTGTGTGCAAAAGCGTAACACAGGGTTTACGAGGAATAAACAGCGGCGCCGGCACGCAGTCAGGCGCTTCGGCCGAAGTGTGCCGGCATGTTGTGTGTGGGCGTTGCCTGACCGCTAAATCCGGCAAGTCCTAACGAAAGGTTATCAAAAAAAGTTGCCGTTGCATCGGGGCGCGGGCAGCTTAAGCCCGGGTTGACAGGCCTTCTGTTCAGAATTCCGGTCAACCAGCGTGAAAATTGGTGACATAAAACGGGGTGGAATAGCTCAGGCCAAGCGAGAATTCGCAGGGCTGAAGCAGCCGCGCCTTGATGCGGGATTCGAGATCCGCCAGCAGCGCCTTTGAAAACGCCTCATCCCGGTGCGGCTTGGTCAGCAGGGCGACGCTGACGGTGATATGGGTGTGGTGATACCGGTCCGTGGGGTAGGCACGGCCCTTGCAGGCACCCGCACCGCCGTCGTGTTCCAGTATCACCGCTTCGATTTCAGCGAGGATGGCTTCTGCATCGAGATCCAGATCGCTGGAGAATTTCAGTTCTGCGTGCGGCATGTGTCCGGGGCTCCCTTGGCGTTTGCCAAAGGGATAGCGCTGCTCAGCCCAGGCTGTCCACCAGATCTGCCAGCCCGCCCAGATCGGCGATTTCGGTATATCGCGGGCTGTGCGCTGGCGCTTCGGCATGCTCCACCTCCCAGACCAGCCCATGCGGCACATAGGTGCCCCAGCCTCCGGCCTCGATCGGCGCCACCACATCAGAGCGCATGGAGTTACCAACCATCATCGCACGATCTGCACCGTCGCCATGGCGTGCGAAGATGTCCCGGTACACATCCGGTGTCTTCTCGGACACCACCTCAACCCCGTCAAACAGCTCCCCAAGGCCTGACTGAGCCAGCTTGCGCTCCTGATCCAGCAGGTCGCCCTTGGTGATCAGCACCACCTTGTAGCGCCCTGCCACAGCCTCCACCGCTTCCCGCGCATGCGGCAGCAGCTCGATCGGATAGGACAGCATCATCTGTCCCGCGGTGATCAGCTCCTTGATCACGGCCGCGGGCACCCGCTCACCGGTCACTTCGATCGCAGTTTCGATCATCGACAGGGTGAAGCCCTTCACCCCGTAGCCATAGCGCCCCAGGTTGCGTTTTTCGGCGTCCAGCAGCTGCCGTTCCAGCTGCTCCGGCCCAATGTCCGCGGGGGTGTGATCCTGCAGCAATTCGGCAAACCGTTCCTGCGTGACGCGGAAGAACCGTTCATTGTGCCAGAGGGTATCGTCGGCATCAAAGCCGATTGTTGTCAAATTAGGTGTCAATCTGCGGGTCTCAGTCTCTTTTCCTGAACAGCTAAGAGGCTATATAAGCGTCACAGGAAATTCCATGCACCACTGGATCAAATTGCTCATGCCGCTGCAGCCCTTGATGATGACTGATCATTCAGACGACGACACGGAATCCGGCGTCCTCACCAAGACGCGGCCCAAGACCAAGCGCCCGCCGCGCTACAAGGTGCTGCTGCTGAATGACGACTACACCCCGATGGAATTCGTGGTGATGGTGCTGGAACGCTTCTTTGGCATGACCCACGCACAGGCGTTTGAAATCATGCTGACGGTGCACAAGAAGGGCGTTGCGGTGGTTGGCGTGTTCAGCCATGAGGTGGCGGAAACCAAGGTCGGCCAGGTGATGGATTTCGCCCGCCGCCACCAGCACCCGCTGCAGTGCACCATGGAAAAAGAAGAATAAAGAGGCCCTTAGATGTCTGTACGCTTGTCACTGGCCGCCCAATCGGGCGGCTTTGCTGTTCCGCCTGAGGGCCGCATCGCCGTCTTCCATCCGCGCAGCGAGCATGATCTGTCGGCCCTGCCCAAGGATCAGGTCTTGGTCATCCAGCCGTTCCGCCCGGACCATGATCACTTCGCCGCCCAAGGCTACGCCTGCGCCCCGTCGCTGGAGGCCGGCGCGGACTATGCCGCTGCCGTCGTCTTCCTGCCGCGGGCCAAGGCGCTGGCCCGGATGCTGGTGGCGCAGGCTGCTGCCGCCACCCATGGTCAGGTGCTGATCGACGGCGCCAAGACCGAAGGCATTGATTCGCTCCTGAAGGACCTGCGCAAGCGCTGCACACCCTCGGCGCCGGTCTCCAAGGCGCATGGCAAGATTTTCTGGATCGAGGGCGGCACTGATCTGTCCGATTGGCTGCCCGACGGCCCGCAGCAGGTCGAAGGCTTCATCACCGCCCCCGGCGTGTTCTCCGCAGATGGTATCGACCCGGCTTCCCGGATGCTGGCTGCAGCCCTGCCGCAAAAGCTGGGCCGCTGCGTCGCCGACCTGGGGGCGGGCTGGGGCTATCTCTCAGCGCAGGTGCTGAAGCGCGAGGGCGTCGAGGAACTTCATCTGGTGGAGGCAGACCATGCCGCGTTGGCCTGCGCCCGCCTGAATGCCGCCGATCCGCGGGCGCATTTCCATTGGTCTGACGCCCGCAGCTGGAAGGCACCTTGCGTGGTGAACACCGTGGTGATGAACCCGCCGTTCCACACCGGCCGCGCCGCGGAACCGTCGCTGGGGCAGGCCTTCATCGGCGCTGCCGCCTCCATGCTGGCCGCCAGCGGCAGCCTGTGGATGGTGGCAAACCGGCACCTGCCCTATGAGACTGCACTGGCCGAACGGTTCGCCCAGGTACGCGAGGAGGGTGGCGACAACCGCTTCAAGATCCTGCATGCGGCCAAGCCGAAGCGCAGGCGCAAGTAACCGCGGACCCGGCGCAATGGCGGTTTCCAAACCGGCAGGCGCGGTCTAACGTGCGGGCCAAATGCTATAGGGGAGTACCCTTTTCATGTCCTTTTCCATTTCCGGCAAAACCGCCATTGTGACCGGTGCCGCCAGCGGCATCGGCCTTGCGATCGGCAAGCAGTTTGCCGATGCCGGCGCCAATGTGATGTTTGCCGATACGCATGAGGCGCAGCTGGTCGATGAACTGGGGGAACAGGCCGACGAGAGCAACATCCGCTATTTTGCCGGCGATCTGCGCGAGCGTCTGACCATTGCCAACCTGCTGTCAGCCACCATTGACGCCTTTGACGATATCGACATTCTGGTCAATGGCGCCCGCCAGGTTGTGGCAACCGATGCGCTGGACCCGCAGGATGAAACTCTTGATCAGCTTTTGAACCAAAGCCTGCTGCCGTCGGTGCGCCTGTCGCAGCAGGTGGCAAAACGGATGATCAAGCAGGGGGAGGAACGCGAGGGTGACGGCCCGTTGGGCAGCATCATCAACCTTTCTTCCATCGCCGCCCGCCGCACCCACCCGGAGCTGATGGCCTATTCCGTGGCCTCTGCCGCACTGGATCAGGCAACCCGCTCCCTGGCTGTAGCGCTGGCGCCGCACCGGATCCGCGTGAACTCCATCGCCTTCGGGTCCGTGATGAGCGCCTCGATGCAGGCGACACTCAAGGAAAACCGCAGCTTCCGGCAGGATATCGAGGCGCACACCCCGTTGGGTCGGGTCGCCTCTCCCACCGAACTCACCCAGACCGCCCAGTATCTCGCCTCCGACGCCTCCGGCTTCATGACCGGGCAGGTGCTGACACTGGACGGCGGCCGTACTTTGCTGGACCCGGTGTCCGCGCCGATGCACTGATTGGAAAGACCTGTGACTGCTGAAATGAAAGACGAGAAGGCCCAGGCGGCTGCCTGGTTCCGGGAATTGCGCGACCAGATCGTTGCGGCCTTTGAGGCGCTGGAGGACACCCACAGCGAAGGCCCGTTCGCGGATATGGAGCCGGGCCGGTTCGAGGTGACGGAAACCAAGCGGACCTCGGACGACGGTTCCGACGCCGGCGGCGGGCTGATGAGCGTGATGCGCGGCGGACGGGTGTTCGAGAAGGTCGGCGTCAACATCTCTGAGGTCTACGGTATCCTGGGCGAACGCGCCCAAGCCGCGATGGCGGCGCGCAAGGGCATTCCGGGCATGAGGGACGACCCTAGGTTCTGGGCCTCCGGCATCTCGCTGGTCGCCCATATGCGCAATCCGCATGTGCCCGCCGTGCACATGAACACCCGCATGTTCTGGACCCCGCACGCCTGGTGGTTCGGCGGCGGCTCGGACCTGAACCCTTGCATCGAATACGCAGAAGACACAGCGCATTTTCATGGAGCCCAGAAACAGCATTTGGACCCGCACGGCGCAGAGCTCTACCCGCGGCTCAAAGAATGGGCGGATGAGTATTTCTACATCCCCCACCGCAAGCGCGCCCGCGGGGTGGGCGGCATCTTCATGGATGACCAGAACTCTGGTGACTGGGCCGCGGATTTTGCCCTGACCCGGGACATCGGCCGCGCCTTCCTGCCGGCCTTCGTGCCGCTGGTCGAAAAGCGCCGGGTGCAGGACTTTGACGAGGCGGACAAGGACGCCCAGCTGATCCACCGCGGCCTCTATGCGGAATACAACCTTGTTTATGACCGCGGGACCAAGTTCGGTCTGGAAACCGGCCATGACGCCAACGCGGTTCTGATGAGCCTGCCGCCTCTGGCCAAATGGGTCTGAACCGCAGGCAGCCCTGAAGCTGACAACGCGCTGCTTAAAAGCGGCGCGATTTTTCTTGCGGCGGATTTACGCTGATCCGAACCCTTTGGGGCGCGACATTGCGCCGCCCTGCACTAAGATGAAACGCAACAGGCAAAGAAAAGAGCAGCATTCACACAGCGAGGCAGGGAGCACATCACATGCGCAGACTGGTTCTTGGGGCATTGGCACTGGCATTGGCGGCGGGCTGCGGCGGGCCGCCGGAGAGGGACACCAGCACCCCGGCAGTCACCCGCACCGAACCGGCCAATTCGCGGCTTGCCGGGCTCTCTACCTATCCCCGCTTCGGCGACCGCGACCCGCATGACTGGGAAGGGCGCAAACCCTGGTCCTACCCGGTGCACGGCATCGACGTCTCGCGCTATCAGGGTACCATCGACTGGAACAAGGTGCGCCGCTCTGGCGTGTCCTTTGCCTATATCAAGGCAACCGAAGGCGGCGACCACACAGACGCCAAGTTCCGCGAAAACTGGCGCGCCGCGCGTGCCGCGGGGCTGAAACGCGGCGCCTACCACTATTACTACTTCTGCCGCCCGGCAGCGGAGCAGGCGCGCTGGTTCATCCGCAATGTGCCCAAGGACGCAAACGCGCTGCCGCCGGTGCTGGACATGGAGTGGAACCACCGCTCCCGCACCTGCACCACCCGGCCAGGCGGTGCCAAAGTGCGGGCGGAGGCGCGCAAGTTCCTGAACATCCTGGAACGCCACTACGGCAAGCGCCCGGTTGTCTACACCACGGTGGATTTCTACCGCGACACCGGCATCGGCAGTCTTGGCGGCACCGAGTTCTGGCTGCGCTCCGTCGCGGGCCACCCGCAAAAGGTCTACCCGGGCAAGGCCTGGAGCTTCTGGCAGTATTCCGGTACTGGCGAGGTGCCCGGGATTGCGGGCGACGTCGATCTCAACACCTTCCGCGGCAGCCCCGAAAGCTGGCTGAGGTGGTCCGGGCAGATCTGACGCCGGGCAGGGGGCTTTGCCCCCTCGCGCCCTGGGCGCACACCCCGCCTGGATATTTTCAGCCGGATGAAGAGCGGATCCTTAATTCATCTGGCCCCAAATATCCCGGAGCGCGAGGCAGCGCCTCGCTTCAGGCCTTCCAGTCGAAGAAGCCCTTGCCGGCCTTCTCCAGCAGCTTGGCCGCCATCTCCCGGCCCAGCTCCGCACCGTCCTCGACTGCACAGGTCTGGTCGTCACTGATCGCTTCCGAGCCATCCGGCCGCAGCACCTCGCCGCGCAGGCGCAGAGTGGTGCCGTCCAGCTCCGCCAGCCCCGCAATCGGCGTCTCGCAGGAACCATCAAGCGCCGCCAGGAACGCCCGTTCCGCCGCCAGGCGCTGACCCGTCTCATGGTCATGGATCGCCGCCAGCATGTCGCCTGCGCGGCTGTCGTCCGCGCGCCGCTCGATGCCGATGGCGCCCTGCGCCACCGCGGGCAGCATGTCGCTGGTCTCAATCGCGGTGGCAGGCACATCGTCCATCGCCAGACGGTTCAGGCCCGCCATCGCCAGGAAGGTGCACTCCGCCACGCCCTCGGACAGTTTGCGCAGGCGGGTCTGCACATTGCCGCGGAACTCCACCACCTTCAGGTCCGGGCGGCGATTGAGCAGCTGCGCCCGGCGGCGCAGCGATGAGGTGCCGACCACCGCGCCCTCCGCCAGATCATGCAAGGACTTCAGCGCAGGGGAAATAAACGCATCCCGCACGTCCTCGCGCGGCAGATAGGTGTCCAGCGCCAGCCCCTCCGGCTGCGCGACCGGCATGTCCTTCATCGAATGCACCGCGATGTCGATGGCACCCGACAACAGGTCCTCTTCGATCTCCTTGGTGAACAGCCCCTTGCCGCCCAATTCCTTCAGCGGCTTGTCCGCTGCAATCAGCGCCTGATTGTCGCCGGTGGTCTTGATCACCACGATCTCGAACGCCTCCTGCGGCAGATCAAAGGCCGCGGCCAGGCGCGCGCGGGTCTCATACGCCTGGGCCAGCGCCAGCGGCGATCCGCGGGTGCCAATCTTCAGGGGCGAAGCGGGGGAGGGCAGGGTCAGTGTCATGCAGAAAGCCATAAATCAGTTTGCATCCCGGAGGAAACCGGTTTTTGCGCATCTCCCACGGGCCGGGCGCGCGGGCCTTGACATAGGACAAGGCGCAACCGCGCCGGGCGCGGCACATCGCCCCTGCTCTTGACATTCCGCCTCTCAGGCATGACCTCAGGAGCCAGCTGACAAAGAGGATGACCATGGCCGGACAAAAGAAGCTGCTGCGCGCATTGGCGGGTGAGAAACAGGATGTGCCGCCTATCTGGATGATGCGCCAGGCGGGCCGCTACCTGCCGGAATACCGCGCCACGCGGGCTGAGGCCGGGGATTTCCTGTCGCTCTGCTACAATTCCGATCTGGCTGCCGAAGTAACGCTGCAGCCGATCCGCCGCTACGGCTTTGATGCGGCGATCCTGTTTGCCGACATCCTGCTGATCCCGCAGGCGCTAGGCGCCGACCTGTGGTTCGTGACCGGCGAAGGCCCGCGGCTGTCGACCATCACCACCGAGGCGGATTTTGCCAAGCTGGGTCCGGCCTCCGACATCCACGAGACGCTGAACCCGATTTACGAAACCATTCGCATCCTGTCGCGCGAGCTGCCGTCCGAAACGACGCTGATTGGCTTTGCCGGCGCACCTTGGACCGTAGCAACCTACATGATCGCTGGCCGCGGCACCCCGGACCAGGGGCCCGCCCACGCCTTGCGTGAAGAAAACACCGCCCTGTTCGAAGCACTTCTGGCGCGCATTACCGAGGCGACCATCGACTACCTTTCCAAGCAGATCGAGGCCGGCGCCGAAGTGGTCAAGATATTCGACAGCTGGGCCGGCTCGCTGAAGGGCGAGGCGTTCCGGAAATACGCGCTGGAACCCTGCCGCCAGATCACCGCAGCGCTGAAGGAGCGCCACCCGGGCATCCCCGTTATCGGTTTCCCGCGCGAAGCGGGTGAAAAATACGTGGGTTTTGCCAAGGCGACCGGCGTCGACTGCGTGGCGCTCGACAATGCGGTTGATCCGGCCTGGGCTGCCGCCAATCTGCAGGTGGACGGCTGCGTGCAGGGCAACCTCGCCTCCCGCCACATGGTGACCGGCGGGCAGGAACTGGTGGACGAGACCCGCCGCATCGTCGAGGCCTTCAGGAACGGCCCGCACATCTTCAACCTGGGCCACGGCATCACCCCGGATGCCAATCCGGACAACGTGCAGCTGATGATCGACACCGTCCGCAACGGCTGATCTTGTGT
This sequence comes from Leisingera sp. ANG1, assembly GCF_000203975.2. Classification (GTDB taxonomy): domain Bacteria; phylum Pseudomonadota; class Alphaproteobacteria; order Rhodobacterales; family Rhodobacteraceae; genus Leisingera. The sequence continues at coordinate 349,387 of NZ_AFCF02000006.1, forward strand.
TAGCCTGAAAGATGCGGCAATAGCCGCATCTTCGGATACATCCAGAGGTCTCACGATGGACTACAGCAGAATGGGCGGCGCCCGCATGGGCAGCAACAAGCCCCGCCACGCGGAACATAACGCCAAGGGCACCAAGAAGAACCCTTTTGGCAAGCAGGCGGACAAGACCGAACTGCTCAAGCGGATGAAAGCTGCGGCTGAAAAGGCCAAGAAAGAAGACTGACCCTACTTCCGGGCCAGTTCTGCCAGGATTTCCTCCGTGTGCTGGCCGCGCCGGGGGATCTCCGGCGGTGTCCATTCCGGCTGGCTGGAAAACCGCGGGGCAGGGGCGGCTTGCAGCACACCGTCTGCCTCCACCCAGGTGCCGCGCGCATTCATTGGATGCGCCATTGCCTCCTCCGGGTTCAGCACCGGGGCCACACAGGCATCTGATCCCTCGAACAGCGCCGCCCAGTGATCGCGCGGCTGGCTGGCAAAGATTCCGGCCAGGCGGCCGGTCAGCGTGGGCCAAAGCGCCTTGTTGAACTGCTGCTGGAACTCGGGATCCTTCGACAGCCCCAGCTTCTCCAGAAACAGCGTATAGAACTTCGGCTCCAGGCATTGCACGGAAACATAGCCGCCATCGGCACAGGCATAGGTGCGGCACCAATGCGGCCCGTCTAGCAGGTTTGCTCCACGTGTGACGCCAAAGTTCCCGGCCTGGCGGATGCTCATCAGCAGGTTCATCATATGGGCTGACCCGTCATAGATCGCGGCATCCACCACGCAGCCCTCGCCGGTGGATTTAGCCTTGAGAAGACCTGCCAGCATGCCCGCCACCAGATACATCGCGCCGCCGCCGATATCCCCCACCAGCGTGGCAGGTGTCAGCGGCGCATCGCCGGGGTTCGAGGCGTACCACAGCGCGCCGGACAGCGAGATGTAATTGAGGTCATGTCCCGCTGCATGGGCCTGCGGGCTGTCCTGGCCCCAGCCCGTCATCCGGCCATAGACCAGGCCTGGGTTCACTGCATGGCACTCTGCCGGCCCGAGCCCCAGCCGCTCCATCACGCCAGGACGGAAACCCTCGATCAGGCCATGTGCGTTTTTGGCAAGTTTCAGGAATGTTTTGGCTCCGTCCGGGTCCTTCAGGTCCAGCATTACCGACCGCTTGCCGCGGTCCAGCAGCGAGGTTTCAGGCATTCCCGGTGCACGGGCCGGTGTACGGGCGGTGTACGGCCGGTGCACGCAGATAACCTCCGCCCCGAGGTCCGCCAGTGTCATCGCGGCAAAAGGGCCAGGACCCAGCCCTTCAACTTCCAGAATGCGGATCCCTTGCAGCATATGGTGCCCCTGTTTGCGGTGTTCGGTTCCGGCCAGTCTGCGGCGGCTCAGGCGTTTCGGGCAAGCTGCTGGCGGAATTTCCGTGGCGGCATTCCGGTACCATTGGCAAAGACCCGGCTGAAATGGGCGGGATCGTTGAAGCCCAGCTCATAAGCGATCTGAGCGGCGGTCAGGTTTGTGTAGATCAGCAGCCGCCGTGCCTCGCGCAGAACGCGGGCCTTGATCAGCGCAGAGGCGGACTGCCCGGTTGCCTGATGGGCAATGCGATTGAGATGGGTGGCGGAAACGGCCAGTTCGCCGGCATAATCCGCAAGCGTGCGGCGCTGGCGGAAATCGCGCTCCACCAGTGCCTCAAAGCGTGCAAATAAGGGGCTGGCCAGCGAATGTGACGCTGCATCCTGATCGTCGGCAATGGCGCGCGCCGCCGCAGCGGTGAGTGAAAGCGCCAGCCCGCGCAGCATCTGGGCGTGGCCAAAGTCCCGGCAGCCGTATTCACGGTAGAGCTGCTCTGCAAGGTTTTGCAATCCGGCAGGCAGCGGCAGCACAGCGGGCAGGTCCAGCCGCGCGCGTAGCCCCTCACTTGGAAACAGGTTCTGATCCAGGAACTCAGAAGCGAGGGTCATGACCCAGCCTGAGGTGCAGGGGCCAAAACTGAAGCCATGCACCACGCCGCGGGGCACATTGACCAGGCAAGGCGGGGCAAGGGAATGGCTGATTCCGTCAATTTCAGCCCTGCCGCCGCCTTCGCTCAGAAGCAAAAGCTGATGCAGCCGCGCGTGACGGTGCGGCCGCAATTCCCAGTCGTGCAGCTCAGAACGGGCTCGGATCGTCTCAATATGCAGCACATCGGCCAGTTCGGCTGTTTCGCCGAACAAGTTGTAGCTATCTATCCGAGGTTTGGGCGTCATGTTCGAAATGTACAGGAAATGACGCGCTTGGTCCATTCGCAAGCCTGGGCGGCCATCGCATAATCTTTGGTGCACGAATGCAGAAAGCAAACAGGGGAATGCGCATGTCCACGCATCAGACGCAGGTTGTCATCATTGGCGGCGGGCCTTCGGGGCTGCTGCTGTCGCAGCTCTTGCACTGCAAGGGGATCGGCTCGATCGTGCTGGAAAAGCATACCCGGGAGCATGTGCTGGGCCGCATCCGGGCAGGGGTGCTGGAGCATGGTTTCGTCAACCTCATGCGCGAGGCGGGCTGCGGCGCCCGCATGGACCGCGAGGGGGAGATCCACGAAGGTTTTCTCATCGCCCATCAGGGACAGTTGGACCGCATCGACCTGGCAGGCCGCACCGGCGGCGACACGGTGGTGGTCTACGGCCAGACTGAAGTGACCCGTGACCTGTATGAAGCGCGGGACGCAATGGGCGGCACGGTCATTCACGAGGCGCAGAATGTGCAGCCGCAGGCCCTGACCGAAGCGCGCCCCTTTGTGACTTGGGAGCAGAATGGAGAGGCGCAGCGGGCCGAATGCGATTTCATCGTTGGCGCCGACGGGTTCCACGGGGTCAGCCGCAAGTCGATCCCGTCTGAGGTGCTGAAGGAATATGAGAAGGTCTACCCCTTTGGCTGGCTGGGGGTACTGTCAGAGACACCGCCAGTGGCCGAAGAGCTGATTTATGCACGGCATGAGCGCGGTTTTGCCCTGTGCTCGCTGCGCAGCCGGGTGCTGAGCCGCTATTACATCCAGGTGCCGCTGACCGACCGCGTGGAGGATTGGAGCGATGCGGCGTTCTGGGAGGAGTTGAAGCGGCGGCTGCCCGCGGACGTGGCGGCGGGCCTGCAGACCGGCCTGTCGATCGAGAAATCAATCGCGCCGCTGCGCAGCTTTGTGGCCGAGCCGATGCGCTATGGCAATCTCCTCCTGGCAGGCGACGCGGCCCATATCGTGCCGCCTACCGGTGCCAAGGGGCTGAACCTGGCGGCGTCAGACATCCACTATCTCTACCACGGTTTCCTGGATCACTACCTGAAGGGTGACAGTACCGGGCTGGACGCCTATTCGGAAAAGGCGCTGGCGCGGGTTTGGAAGGCGGAGCGGTTCAGCTGGTGGATGACCAACCTGCTGCACAGGGCGCCGGAGGGGTCGGAGACCGACCTGAGGCTGCAAAGGGCGGAACTGGATTACCTGTTTTCCTCAGAAGCAGCACAGGTCTCGCTGGCTGAGAACTATGTGGGGCTTCCTTACTGACTGCTGTGGAGGACTCGCTTTATTACTCGAAAGCAGGGGCTCCCGTGCCTTGTCAGTGCATCGAAGATGCCCGGCCAAGCCTTGGGTCTGGCGCCGCGCAGAAGCGCGGCGCGGCAGTGCGCCTTGCGCGCTGCCTGGCCCAACGCGGCTCAAGGTCCGGCGTCAGCCGGCCGCCAGGGCAGGGGCGGGAGCGCCCCAGGCGACCGTCAGCTTCCGGCTGCTTCCGCGCGGAGCCTCAGCTAGATCCAGCAACGCTGCGCCGAAATCTGCAAAGGAGATTTGCGAGTTGCCCTCAGCATCCGTGACCAGCGTGTCAGTTCCAAAGCGGTAGCTGCCGGTCTGCGGCCCTTCTGCCAGCATCGCGGGCGGGCGGAGGCAGGTCCATTGCGCTTCGGTCTCTGCGTCCAGCAGGGCGTCCTGTGCGGCGCAGGCCTCGGCGATTGGGCGGACGCCATCGGGCAGGAAACCCGGTGCAGTCAGCACCGTATGGCCGCTGCCATCTGCCAGCTTCAGCGTCGCGGCGCCGCCGGTCACCAGTGCGGGGATGCCTGCCTGCCGTGCAGCAGCCAGTGCGGTGCGGGTCAACGGTACCAGATCTGCCTCGCGTCCTGCAGACGGGCGCAGGGCGCTGATCACCAGGTCATGCCCCTTGGCAGCTGCGGCCGCAGCGTCAGGGTCTTTCAGCAGATCCAATGCAAACGGTGTGACATTCGGGCTGATGGCGGCCAGCGCCTGCGGCTGGCGCGCCACTGCGGTCACGTGGTGGCCACGGGATACTGCCGCTTTCAAGGCTGCGCTGCCTACGTCGCCGGTGGCACCGAAAAGAATGATTTTCATGACGCTCTCCTGGTTGTCTTGATGTCGAGATATATAGCCATAAATCTTGACGTCAAGATAAAACTGCCCGGCTGGGTGCTTATGGCCGCCGCGGGCTTGGCAGGGCGGGGCAGGGCGGCTAGGTCTGAAGGGAACCGCAACGGAGCGCCAGGGAGGCCCAGCCTATGCAGATGAGTGACCAGAAAGAGATCGCCGCCGATCCGGCAACTGTCTATACAGCGCTGCTGACGCCGGAGGTGCTGCAGGCCTGCGTGCCCGGTGCGCAGGAGGTGACCGGCACGCCGGAAGACGGCTTTGAGGCCACGGTCACCCAGAAGGTCGGGCCGGTCAAAGCCACTTTCAAGGGACAGGTCACGCTGTCGGATCTGATTGAAAACGAAAAACTGACCATCTCCGGCGAAGGCAAAGGCGGCGCGGCTGGATTTGCCAAGGGCGGTGCTGTCGTGACTTTGGCGCCGTCTGAAACCGGCACGCTGTTGTCTTATGACGTTGAAGCTAAGGTCGGCGGCAAGCTGGCGCAGCTGGGCAGCCGGATCATTGACGGCTTTGCCAAAAAGATGGCGGATCAGTTCTTTGCCAATCTTCAGGCGCATCTGGCGCCGGAAGATGAAAACCAGGATGGCGATGCACCGGAAGAGGGTGAGGAAAAGAAGGGCTGGTTCAGCAAGGTGACAGGCCGCGGCTAACCCCTGCACTGGCGCACAGTTCATTCTGCGGCGTGATCCTGCGGGCAGGGCTGGCAGGCGCGGCAAACCGCCGCTAGGGTGGCCGGGATTTGAGACCATCCCGGAGGCACCATGGCGGCGATCCTGTCTATCCGCGATCTGCGCAAAACATACGATGGCGGTTTCCAGGCGCTGAAAGGCGTTTCTCTGGAAATTGAAGAGGGTGAAATTCTTGCCCTGCTCGGCCCCAATGGTGCGGGCAAGACCACGCTGATTTCAACTATTTGCGGCATTACCACCGCGACCTCCGGGGTTGTCAGTGTGGGCGGGTTCGACAATGTCGGCCAGTTCCGGCAGGCGCGTGCCCTGATCGGTCTGGTGCCGCAGGAGATCACGCTGGAGCCCTTCACCAAGGTTCTGGATACTGTCACGTTTTCCCGAGGCCTGTTCGGCAAGCCTGCCGATCCTGCGCTGGTGGAGGAGGTCTTGCGCAAACTGTCGCTGTGGGAGAAGCGGGACAGCCGGATCATGGACCTGTCGGGGGGCATGAAGCGGCGGGTGCTGATTGCCAAGGCGCTGGCGCATGAGCCGCGCATCCTGTTCCTGGATGAGCCGACCGCGGGCGTTGACGTCGAGCTGCGCAAGGACATGTGGGAGATCGTCTGGGAACTGAAGGCGGACGGGGTCACCATCATCCTGACCACCCACTACATCGAGGAAGCCGAAGCGATTGCCGACCGGGTCGGTGTGATCACCGGCGGCGAGCTGCTGCTGGTCGAGGAAAAGGAGCAGTTGATGGCCCGAATGGGGCAGAAACAGCTGGAGGTGCAGCTGACTGCACCGGTCGAGGTTATCCCCGCGGCGCTGGCGCAGCACAATCTGCAGATCGTCAACGGCGGTGATGCCTTGCTTTATACCTATGACACCCGGGCGGAGCGCACCGGTATCACCACGCTTTTGAACGACGTGGCGGAGGCAGGGCTGGTGCTGGCGGATGTGCAGACCCGCGAATCCAGTCTGGAAGATATCTTTGTCGGCCTGGTTTCGGCTGGCGCGGCGTCGGAGGATGCAGCATGAACTGGACAGCAGTAGCCACCATCTACAAGGCGGAAATGGCGCGGTTCTGGCGCACTTTTCTGCAAAGCTTTATTTCGCCTGTTCTGTCCACCTCGCTCTATTTCGTGGTGTTCGGCAGCGCCATCGGCAGCCGCATCCAGGAGGTTGACGGGGTCGAATACGGCGCCTTCATCGTGCCGGGGCTGGTGATGCTGTCGGTGATCACGCAGAGCATCTCCAACGCATCTTTCGGGATCTACTTCCCGAAATTCATCGGCAATATCTATGAGATCCTGTCGGCGCCGATCAACTTCCTGGAAGTGGTTGCGGGGTTTGTCGGCGCGGCGGCGACTAAGTCGCTGTTTATCGGCACGGTGATCCTCTGCACGGCCTCGCTGTTTGTGGATCTTTCGGTCCAGCATCCGCTGGCGATGGTGGCGTTTCTGGTGCTGACCTGCCTCAGCTTCTCACTGATGGGGTTCATTATTGGAATCTGGGCCGGGAATTTCGAACAGCTGCAGCTGGTGCCGCTCCTGGTGGTGACACCGCTGGTGTTCCTGGGCGGGTCATTCTACTCGATCTCTATGCTGCCGCCGGTCTGGCAGACGATCACCTTGTTCAACCCTGTAGTCTACCTGGTCTCCGGCTTCCGCTGGGCCTTTTTCGGCCAGGCGGATGTGCCTGTGCTGCTGAGCCTTTGTGCCATTGGAGGGTTTACTCTCGCTTGCGTGGGCGTGATCTGGTGGATCTTCAAAACGGGCTGGCGCATCCGCGCGTGACCCGGCGCTGATGCACGATGTTGCGCCTGTAGCCAGTTCCGAGCGTTAGCACGGTGCTGGCTCCGCGGGAGGCAACAGCTGCAAGCCGCTGACCTTAGTGGCTGGCAAGCAGCCGTGCTATTTGCCGTGCGCAAACCAGCGTTGCAATTATGCCCGCGACTGTGCGGTTTTTGCATTTCACGCCAATTCCCAAGACCGCGCACCTTGTTTCACCCCGGGCGGCCCTCTACATCGGCGCCATGAGATTTCACCTGCCTTTCCTGAAAAGACAGCCGCTGGTGGCAGTGGTTCGCCTCAATGGCGCTATCGGAATGCCCGGGCGCGGCTCCCTGAGCGATGCAGCACTGGCCCCGGTATTGGAGCGTGCCTTCCGCAAGGGCAAGCCCGCCGCCGTGGCGCTGGAGATTAATTCGCCCGGAGGCTCGCCGGTGCAAAGCTCGCTGATCGGCGCCCGCATCCGGCGGCTGTCGGAAGAGCTGGAAGTGCCGGTCTATGCCTTTGTCGAAGATGTTGCCGCCTCTGGCGGCTATTGGCTGGCGGCGGCCGCGGATGAAATCTGGGCCGACGCTAGTTCCGTTCTGGGTTCAGTCGGGGTTATCTCTGCTGGATTTGGGGCGCATGTGCTGCTGGCCCGCCAAGGGGTGGAGCGGCGGGTTTATACCGCGGGTGAGAGCAAATCGATGCTGGACCCGTTCCGCCCGGAAAACCCTGAGGATGTGAAGCGCCTCAAGGTGATCCTGAACGACATCCACGCCAATTTTATCGACCACGTCACCGAGCGCCGCGGCTCCAAGCTGCACAGCGAAGAGAGCCTGTTCACCGGCGAAATCTGGCTGGCGCGCCGGGCCGAGGAACTGGGGCTGATCGACGGCATCGGCCACTTGAAGCCCAAAATGCAGGAACGGTTTGGCGAGAAGGTCCGCTTCCGCCGCTATGGCCTGAAGAAACCGCTGCTGAGCCGCTTTGGCATGCAGGTCGCGCAGGATGCGCTGGCCGGGATCGAGGAGCGTGCCGAATACGCGCGTTTCGGTCTCTGACGTGCTGTTCAAGATCGTTGCAATCTTTCTGGTGGTGATGGCTGTGCTGGCGATGTTCGGCAAGCTGCGGTTTCCCGGCCAGAAGCAAATAAATTCCAGGCGCTGCCCGTCCTGCGGCCGCTTCAAGATCGGCAAGGGGCCGTGCGCCTGTAAGAAGGGGGATCGTGGCAAATGATGCCATGGCTGTATTCGGCGCTTGGTTTGGTCATCCTGCTGCTGGCGGGAGACGCGCTGGTGCGTGGTGCGGTGAACCTCAGCCTGCGGCTGGGGGTTCCTGCGCTGATTGTCAGCCTGACCATCGTCGCCTTCGGCACTTCGGCACCGGAGCTGCTGATCGCCATCAGTGCCGTGCATGAGGGTGCTGACGGCATCGCAATGGGCAATGTGGTGGGCTCCAACACTGCCAATATCCTGCTGGTGCTGGGCATACCGGCCCTCATGCGTGCATTGCACACCAGCGAATGCAGCACACGCAAGAACTATATCTTCATGCTCGGCGCGTCGGTGCTGTTCATCGGCCTGGCCTTTTGCGGCACTTTCACCATCTGGTCCGGCCTGATCCTGCTGGCCGCGCTGTCCGTGGTGCTGGGTATCGCCTTCCGCGAGGCGCGCAACCACCGCCGTAACGGCAAAGGCAATGGCTGCGCCGCTGATGCGGATCTGGAAGAGATCGAGGAAGCCGACCCTGACATGCCCTATTGGCGTGTCTGTATCTACCTGCTGCTGGGACTGATCGGCCTGCCGCTGGGCGCGGACTTGCTGGTGGACAATGCCAGCATCATTGCGCGCACCTACGGCATCAGCGAAACGGTCATCGGCCTGACGCTGGTGGCGGTCGGCACCTCGCTTCCGGAGCTGGCCACCACTGTGATGGCGGCGCTGCGCCGCCAGGCGGATGTGGCGCTGGGTAATGTGATCGGCTCCAACATGTTCAACCTGCTGGCTATCATAGGCATCGCCACCTTTGTTGGCCCGATCAGCGTGGATCCGGAGTTCCTGCAGTTCGATCTTTGGGTGATGCTGGGGGCCTCGCTGCTGCTGATCCCCTTTGTCTTTTTCAAACAGGACATCACCCGGATTTGGGGTGTAATTCTGACTGCGCTTTATCTGGCTTATATGGCCGTCCTGTTTTAACTGTTTCTCTGCATTTTCAGCAGGGAGGCACAGATGCGGGCATTGGTGACCGGAGCGGGCAGGCGGCTGGGGCGTGCCATGGCTTTGGAGCTTGCGGCGCAAGGATACGATGTCGCTATCCACTATGCCTCTTCAGCTGATGAGGCTCAGGATACGGTCAATCATATCCGTGCAAAGGGCTGCCAGGCGGTCGCGTTGCAGGCGGACCTGCTGGAAGAGGACCAAGCCCAGGCGCTGCTGCCGCGGGCAGCGGACGCGCTGGGCGGTCCGGTTACCTGCCTGATCAACAATGCCTCCGTGTTCGAGCATGACACACTGGCCACGGCCACCCGCGGCAGCTGGGACCGGCATTTGGACAGCAATTTGCGGGCGCCGTTTGTGCTGCTGCAAGCGATGGCGGCGCAGGACGTTCCGGTTGACTTGGATGCTGCCGGCGAGCCGCGAGCCTGGGGCCTGGCAGTCAATATGATCGACCAGCGGGTGCGCAAGCTGACACCTGAATTCATGAGCTACACCCTGGCCAAATCAGCGCTGTGGACGCTGACGCAGACGGCGGCGCAGGCGCTGGCTCCGCGGATCCGCGTCAACGCCATCGGTCCAGGCCCGACCCTGCAAGGGCCGCGGCAGAGCGCGGAGCAATTCGACCGCCAGCGTAAGGCCACTATTTTGCAGCGCGGCGCGGATGCGGGGGATGTTACCGCGGCTCTTAGCTATTTGCTGCAGGCAAAGGCCGTGACGGGCCAGATGATCTGCGTCGACGGCGGTCAGCACCTGGGCTGGCAGACCCCGGACAGCGACGGTCTTGAGTGACGCAAACGCCGGGAAAACCGTCCCTTTCGCTGCAAGTTTTGCACCGGCTCACCTATCGTCACGGAAGCGTTACAAAAGTGCCTTTCTTTTCAAAACCTTGACAGGCAGCGTGAAAAATTTTGCGTTAAATCAGCACTTTAACAGGGCGCCTAAAATTTAGGCATTTGTCCAAAACCGCTCTGAAATAAGAGAAAAGGCGGGATAGCCCAAAGATATCTCCGCAGTTATCCACAGCTTCCGTGGATTTCCCCGCTCTTGATCCTGGCACGCAAACATTGCAGCCATCGCCGGGGAATCATATGTCTTGGCGCATGACTGACCAGCCTTCCGAAACTGCCCCGGATTCGCCTGTCCGCACCGGCTATGCCGTGATTCAGGATTATGTGAAAACTCTGGACGCATCGCCCGGCGTCTACCGGATGCTGGATGCGGACAGCCGGGTGCTTTATGTCGGCAAGGCGCGCAATCTAAAGGCGCGGGTGTCGAACTACACCCGTCCCGGCAACAGTCCGCGGATCGAGCGGATGATCGCTCTGACTGCCTCGATGATGTTTCTGACCACCCGGACGGAAACCGAGGCGTTGCTGCTGGAACAAAACCTGATCAAGCAGCTGAAGCCCAAGTACAACGTGCTGCTGCGCGACGACAAAAGTTTCCCCAATATCCTGGTGGCCAAGGATCATGCTTTTCCGCAGATCAAGAAGCACCGCGGCGCCCGCAAGCAGAAGGGCAGCTATTTCGGCCCCTTCGCCAGCGCAGGCGCGGTGAACCGGACGCTCAACCAGCTGCAAAAGGCGTTCCTGTTGCGCAACTGCTCGGATTCGATGTTCGAGACCCGCACGCGGCCCTGCCTGCAGTACCAGATCAAGCGCTGCACAGCGCCCTGCACTGGGCTGATCAGCGAGGAGGATTATGCCGCCAGCGTGCGTGACGCCGAACGGTTCCTGTCCGGCCGCTCCACCAAGGTGCAGGAGGAACTGGCCGAGCAGATGATGGCTGCATCCGAGGCGATGGAGTTCGAGCGCGCCGCCGCGCTGCGCGACCGGATCAAGGCGCTGACCCAAGTGCAAACTTCGCAAGGCATCAACCCGCGCGGGGTGGCGGAGGCGGATGTGGTCGGCCTGCACATGGATGGCGGCCAGGCCTGCGTGCAGGTCTTCTTCATCCGCGCCAACCAGAACTGGGGCAACCAGGATTTCTACCCGCGGGTGGATGCGGACAACAGTCCGGCAGAGATCATGGAAGCCTTCCTCGGCCAGTTTTACAGCAACAAGGAGCCGCCGCGGCAGTTGATCCTGTCCGACGGTATCGAAAACGCTGACCTGATGGAGGCTGCGCTGAGCGAGAAGGCAGAGCGCAAGGTCGAGCTGCTGGTGCCCCAGCGCGGCGAAAAGACCGAGCTGATCACCTTTGCTGTGCGCAACGCGCGCGAAAGCTTGGCCCGCCGCATGGCCGAAAGCGCGACGCAAGCCAAACTGCTGCGCGGGATTGCCGAAGCCTTTGGGCTGAACGGCCCGCCGCAGCGGATCGAGGTCTACGACAACTCCCACATCCAAGGCACCAATGCCGTGGGCGGCATGATCGTGATGGGGCCGGAGGGCTTCATGAAAAACGCCTACCGCAAGTTCAATATCAGGGGGGACGACCTGGTGCCGGGCGATGACTTCGGCATGATGAAGGAAGTGCTGAACCGCCGCTTCTCGCGCCTTCTGAAAGAAGACCCGGACCGGGAAAAGGGCTTGTGGCCGGACTTGCTGCTGATCGACGGCGGCGCCGGGCAGGTCTCTGCCGTGGCAGAGATTATGGAGGCGCACGGGGTTCAGGACATCCCCATGGTCGGCGTCGCCAAAGGTGTGGATCGCGATCACGGCAAAGAAGAATTTTACCGCCCCGGTGAAAGCGCCTTTGCCCTGCAGCGCAATGACCCGGTGCTCTATTTCGTCCAGCGGATGCGGGACGAGGCGCACCGGTTTGCGATTGGCACCCACCGCGCCAAACGCGCCAAGGCGGTCAGTGCCACGCCATTGGATGAGGTCCCTGGTGTCGGCGCCTCGCGCAAGCGGGCGCTGCTGGCGCATTTCGGCAGCGCCAAGGCCGTGAGCCGCGCCAATCTGGCCGACCTCAAGGCCGTGGATGGGATCTCCGAAGCGCTGGCTGAACGGATCTATGACCACTTCCACGCGCAGGGGTAGGCTGCTGATTTTGGGCTGAGAGGCAATCGTGCTAAGTCTGAAGGGCAGCCCTTAACTGCCCGGAGGAATTATGCCTGTCTCCCTGACCGTGAAAAACGTTGTCTATGACACCTATTCGGTGTCCGGAAAAACGCTGCCGGACATTGCCAAGAGCATCAAGAAAAGCGGCCCCAAAGACCCTAACGACAACAAGAAAGTGGCCTTTCTGACCACCACGGAACTGGAATGCCTGACGGCCAAGGGCAAATATGTGGCTGACGGCAAACCTAAGATCGACAAGAAAACCGGCTGGTTCGAGGTGACGGCCAAGGTCTCAGCGCTGAAACTGATCCTGCACACAACGGTCAAATGCCCCAAACGCTCTGTCAGCGGGTTGTCGCCGCGGGCGCTGATCGAATGGTACCGCTTCTATGCTTGCTGCCTGGTGCATGAGGCGGAACATGTGAGCAAGGCCAAGAAGGAATGCGAGAAGATTGCCAAGGAATTGAACAAGCTCAAGGGTACCGGGCTGGCGGATACTGAAGCGGATGCACTGAAGATGGCACAGGAAGACCTGATGCGGGTGATCAACATTCACATATTCGACGACCGCGACCGTCTGAACGAGATGCACCGGAAATTCGACCGGTCCAGCCATCACGGCGAAAAGAAGGGGGCGCTGCTGGATACTTCGGTGGGGTGAAGAGGACGCGCTCCTAGTGCAAACTTCGCTCGATGACCTCAACCCGCCGCTGCGCTTCTGTGCCTGTTGCCGCTGAATTTTGGCTAACGCCGCTTTCCACTTGCGAAACAGACGGATAATGTGCGCCGCATGAAGTGGACTCTGCCCAATATCCTCACCCTGCTGCGGCTGGTCGCAGCGCCCGGCCTGGCCGTGATGTTCCTGTATTTCAGCCGCCCCTATGCGGACTGGTTTGCCCTGCTGCTGTTTGTGACTGCGGCGGTGACCGACTGGTTCGACGGCTATCTTGCGCGCGCCTGGAAGCAGGAAACCAAGATGGGCGCGATGCTGGATCCGATCGCTGACAAGGCAATGGTGGTCATCGCACTGATGATCCTGGTGGGGTATTCCGCTGAACATTGGACTCCATGGCTGGTGCTGCCCGCCACTGTGATCCTGTTCCGCGAGGTGTTCGTGTCCGGCCTGCGCGAGTACCTTGGTGCAGCGGCCGGCACGCTGAAGGTGACCAAGCTTGCCAAGTGGAAGACCACGGCCCAAATGATCGCCATTGCTACGCTGTTCTCGCAGGGTATCTTTGAGCACTATCTGGTGATGTCCTCGTTTGGCATGGATCAGGCGCTGATCGAACAGATCATGACCGGCCAGGTCTCTGATGAAATGGGCCTGCGCTGGAAATTCGACGGAATGGTCTGGACTGGCCGTATCGGGCTATGGCTGCTGTGGATTGCCGCCGCCCTGACCGCCATCACCGGGATCGACTATTTGCGCAAGGCGATGCCGCATTTGAAGGAGGCTCATTGATGGATGTCCTGTATTTCGCCTGGGTGCGCGAGCGCATTGGCTTGCCGCGCGAGCGGGTGGAAACCACTGCTGCCACGGTGGCGGACCTGGTCGAAGAACTGCGCGCCCGGGAAGACCGCTACGCCGCCGCTTTTGCCGATCTGTCTGCGCTGCGTGTTGCACTGGACCAGGAACTGTCGGAATTCGACGCCCCGCTTGATGGCGTGCGCGAGGTCGCCTTCTTCCCGCCGATGACTGGGGGCTGAACGATGCGGATTTCCGTGCAGGAAGCCCCGTTTGAACTAGGTGCAGAAAGCGATGCCTTTGCAGCAGGTGTGAACAATGCTGGTGCGTTGGTGACCTTCACAGGTGTGGTACGGGACGCCGATCAGGGCGGTCTCCAGGCGATGGAGATCGAGCATTACCCGGGCATGACCGAGAAGGCGCTGACTGCGATAGCCGAGGAGGCCATGAGCCGCTGGTCGCTGGCTGATGCGCTGGTGATCCACCGCCATGGCCGTCTGGCTCCGGGCGAACGCATCATGATGGTTGCCACCGCGGCGCGGCATCGGAAGGATGCCTTCGAGGCGGCGGAGTATCTGATGGATTACCTGAAGTCCCGTGCGCCATTTTGGAAGAAGGAAATCCTCAGCGGTGGAAGTGCGGACTGGGTCGCGGCCAAAGACACTGACGAAGATGCCCTCAAACGCTGGTAAGGCTCCGGGGAGGCGGGTGCTCCCGTCATGCGACCAATCATCATAGATGATTTCCGCCTGTTGGGCCGGGCGCCGCGCTTCGCGAGGCGGTTTGCATTTTGCTGAGAAGGCCTGAAGAGGCAGGCCTGCCCAGTCAGGCTAAGTTCGAGTGTGGTTGAAGGCTGGCGCCTCAAGGACAAGCCGCTTTGCGGGGCCTGCAGCCTCCTTGACCCGCCGGAGTATGAGCCGCCCGCGCCGCGCGACAGCGCGGCGCTTGGCCCAAGTCTGTTCAGATTGTGATGGCGCAGCCAGCGCGGTCTGCAGACGCGGGAGTATCCCGCTGCTTCAAGCTGCTCAGTGCGGGATCTGGCTGCGCAGCTCTTCGGTTTCGCGGCGGGCCTCGCGCAGGCCCTCCATTGCCGCCCGCAGCTCTGCTTCGGTCTGGGTCAGCTGATTGGTCAGCTCCGCCTCGCGCTGCTGCAGATAGGTGATCGCCTGATCGCGGGTTTCCTCCGCCTCATGCAGCTCCTGGCTCATCCGGTCCAGGTCGGCCACGTCGCTCTGACGCACGCGGGTGAAGCGGTGCACCAGCCAGTTGGCGAACCAGCCCATGGCGAAGGCCGCAAACAGGATGATCGCGGTGGTAATGATGAACTCTGTCCTGTTCATTCCTCTGGTGTCTCCTGTGCGCCGTCTGCGCTTTCGGCGGCCGCGCCGCTGTCGTCGTCATTTACTTCAGTCTGCTCCGCCGGGCGGACCAGTTTGAACTCGATGCGGCGGTTGGCCTCGCGGCCTTCCTCGGTGCCGTTGTCGGCAATCGGCTCACTTTCGCCATAGCCCTTGGCCGCGAAAGTCGAAGTCACCACCCGGCGCGCGCGCAGCTCGTTCAGAACCGATTGCGCCCGTGCCTGGCTCAGGTTCTGGTTCATCACTTCGCGGCCCTGGCTGTCGGTATGGCCCTGAATCTCCAGCCGCACCGGGCCGCAGTTGCCCAGCACCTCCGCAATCCGGTCCATGGTGGCAGCGCTTTCGGCGGCAATTGTGGCGGAACCGGGTTCAAAGGCAATTTTCGACTCGGCTTGGGCTCCAGCGAGCTGTGCCTCGCAAAGCTCCGGCGGGATCGGCTGATCCGCAGGCGCAGGTGGTTCCTCATAGGTGATGTCGAGGCCATAAGTCTCTGCCTCGCCCAGTTTGGCGGACAGGAAACGGGAGATCTCGGCAAGTGCATCCTTGCGGTAGCTCATCCCGCGCAGTTCCAGGTTTTCCGGGGTTACTGTCACTGAGCCGCGCTGCAGATAGGAAAGCGCCTCCAGCCCGGCCAGCACCCGAACCGGCCAATCCGCGGGCAGGTCGGCGACGACACGGGTGGCGGTATGCACATTGGCGGAGCCAAAACGTGCCTTGGCATAGCTGTCGGCCACCGTGCGCAGGGCCGCATCGCTCAGCCGGCCGCGCAGCTGGACCTGGCCCTCGGGGCTGAGGGTTGCGGTGAATTCGGGCGGGCCGGCAGTGGCGCTGGCCTCTGGCACCGGCAGAACTGCGTGCAGGGCAAAGACCCGGGGCAGGGCGCTTTCCAGCTCACCCACCACATGGTCGAATGCGCCGCTGGCAGTGCCTTCCGCGGCAACCAGCGTAATGTCGGCGTTGGCAATGGTGACGGTCCCGCCGCCCAGTTCGGCCAGGCTGGCGATGCTCAGTTCCGACGCGCGGGCCCAATTGGGGGAGGGCACCCCCATGCCGATCACGCAGTCTGCTTCGCCTTCAAGCCCGGCCTTGCGGGCGGCTTCCAGGATGCGATTGCGGCTTTCCTCGCTCTCGGCAGAGCAGGCGTCGAACTGGGCGCCGTCCTTGTCCAGCAGGAACCGCAGGGTAAAGGGCGTGATCACCGGACGCGGCGCCGCAATGTCCATCGCCAGCCGCAGCCCCGGGGGGGCCAGACGGCCAAGCTGCTCTTCCAGCTGATGCTTCGCCTCTTCACTGCCGGATATTGCGGTGATGGAGACCTCGCCGGCTTCAACCGAAATCTTGGCGCGGGGCAGCAGCTTCAGTGCTTCGACGGCGAAATCCAAAGCCTGTTGCCAGCCCTCGGGCTTGGCATATTTGGCTGTTTCCAAGAGGTCGGCCACACTGCCTTCACCGGCGAGAGCGTTCAACTGTTTGACCATCGCAGCACGGCCGGAGCCTGCGGGGATCAGACCGATGATCGAAATGCCGCTGTCGTTACGCAGGATTTCAGCGGAAAACCGGGGTGGCGCCAGACCTTTGGCCGGGGGGACCTTCATGCCGTCGATGATCCGCGCCGCGTCGACGACGCCGCCGACAAGCGAAATCACAGAGAACCGGGTTGCTTCGTCCGGGGCGGTGCCTTCGAGCAGTACCTGCAGCCCGTCGGCCGTAACCTCGGCCCAGGTGTGGCCTGCGGTGTCGAGTGTCTCGCGCACCCCGGTTTCGGTGCTGCGTTCCACCGCGGTGACAGCAAACCCGGCAGCAACAAGGCTCAGCCCTGCGGCAGCAGTGAAGGCCAAGCCTGGGATCAGCAGAGAGGACAAGCGCATATGGCGGCAGTTTCCCTTGGTCAGTTAGTGGCTCTTACCCTGCGCGGGGCCGCGGTTCAATCACACGAACATGGCCAGGGCAAAGAAGATCAGCGGGATCAGGCCGGTATCGCGGTTGAGGCGGAACAGCTGCAGCAGCCGTGCATTGTTTTCCGCGTCAAAGGCACGCAGCTGCCAGGTCATGTGCCAGCCCATTGCCCATGGGGCGGCCAACGCCAGTACCAGCGCCAGAACAGAGGCGCTTTCCAGCATTGCACCGATCACCGCCATCGCCATCAGGCAGACAAAGGCGACGATAAAGCGGCGCAGCCACATCGGAGTTTCCGTGCCGAACAGCCGGGCGGTGGATTTCACTCCGATCAACGCGTCGTCCTCTGTGTCCTGGTGGGCATAAATGGTGTCGTAGAACAGCGTCCAAGCGATGCCTGCGAGATACAGCAGCACCGGCGGCCAGCCCATGCTGCCGGTATGCGCCACCCAGGCCAGCATCGCCCCCCAGTTGAAGGCGAGGCCCAGAAACACCTGCGGCCACCAGGTGAACCGTTTGGCAAACGGGTAGACTGCCACGGGCAGCAGCGACAGGATGCCCATGGCTATGGCGGCTTGGTTGAAGGTCAGCAGGATCATCAGGCCCAAAAGGCACTGCAGACCCATCCAGGCCAGCGCGCCCTTGACCGTGACCTGGCCGGAGGGGATCGGGCGTGACCGGGTGCGCTCCACCTGGCCGTCGAAGTTGCGGTCGGTGATGTCATTCCAGGTGCAGCCCGCCCCGCGCATCAGCCATGCGCCGCCCGCGCAGCCGATGGCAATCCACAAGTCGCTCCAGCGCGGGCTTTGATCCGCCAGGATCGCCAGGGCAAGCCCCCACCAGCAAGGGATCAGCAGCAGCCAGGTGCCGATCGGCCGGTCAGCGCGGCTGAGGCGCAGGTAGGGGCGTGCCCACTCCGGGGCATATGTGTCGACCCAGTTTCCCTTGACCGCATCCGCGACCTGACCCTCTGGTGCTGGTGTCTCGCCTTGCATATGTAGGACCCCATGAGTGCGAAAATCAGACTGTATGTAGAGCACCCTTTGGGGGCAGGGCAATCACTTCCCTTGGATCGTGATCAAGCGCATTACCTGTTCGGAGTGATGCGTCTGACGGCGGGCGCCCATGTGGCGTTGTTTAACGGCAAGGACGGCGAGTGGCTTGCCGAGGTTGCGGAGGCAGGCAAGCGCGGCGGCACGTTGGTTTGCCAGGAGCAGTCCAAGCCCTTGCAGCTGCCGCCGGACCTGTGGCTGATGTTTGCGCCGATCAAGAAAGCGCGCACTGACTTTATCGTTGAAAAGGCCGCTGAGATGGGCGCTGCGCGCATCCTGCCGGTACAGACGGAGTTCACCAATTCCGAGCGCATCCGCCAGGACCGGCTGCAGGCCCATGCGGTGGAGGCGGCGGAGCAATGCGGCGGCACCTATGTGCCGGAAGTGGCGGACCTGCAGAAGCTGTCCCGCCTGCTGGACCAATGGCCAATTGAGCGGCAGCTGATGTTCTGCGACGAGGCGGAGGTCGGCAATGCGCTGCAACTGGCCGCAGAGACGCAGAAGGGCGCCTCTTGGGCCATTCTGATCGGCCCCGAAGGCGGATTTTCAGAGACAGAGCGCAAGCGGCTGCACACGCTGCCGCAATCCCATGTGGTCAGCCTCGGCCCCCGCATCCTGCGCGCCGATACCGCTGCGGTGGCGGCAATGACCCTTTGGCAGCAGGCGCTGGGGGATTGGTAGAAGGAGGCTGCGTGACTCTGGTCACAGACTGGAAACCATTTTCGGTTAACCTTTGAGTGTGCCGCGGCGTCCGCGGCCATTGCATCTGCGGCCCGGGCCCCACAAGTAAGGAGGGCACGGCAGGCTGTACCGGCTGCCAGACGTTTGAATGAGGCGAAACACATGAGTTTCATCCGCCCCGAAGCCCGCGAAACCCTGTGGCAATGGCGCGAAGTCCTTGCCGCCGCGCTGATGTTCCTGCTGGGACTGAAATGGGCGTATTCCGCGGCCGGCTTCACCGCGATCACCGGCTGGGCGCTGGTTGCCACCGGGCTTGTCGCTGCCGTCATCGGCGTCCAGCGGATGCGGTTCCGGCGCGGCAGCGGCGGTCCTGGCGTGGTGCAAGTGGATGAGGGGCAGATTGCCTATTTCGGGCCGCTCAACGGCGGCGCTGTAGCAGCCTCGGAACTGGAGCGGCTGGCTCTGGATCACACGTCCAAACCGCCGCACTGGCTGCTGGAGCAGCCCGGCCAGCCGCCGCTGGCAATCCCGGTGAATGCCGAAGGCTACGAGGCACTGTTTGACGTCTTTGCCGCCCTTCCCGGCCTCAAGACGGAGCGGATGCTGGCGGAGCTGCGCCGCCGCGGCCCTCACCAGGTCGTGATCTGGGAGCGCGCCGCCAGCCGCCCGGAACATCAGCGCCTGCATTGACACTGGCGGCGATTCCGCCCACGACTGACCCTTCAAGACAGATCTAACAGGACGGAGTGCCAGGCATGTCCATTCCCCAGTCCGGCGGCGGGCCGATCGAACGCCACGAGCAGCTTGCCCAGTATCTTGCCGACGGCTGCAAACCCAAGGAAGACTGGCGCATCGGCACCGAGCATGAGAAGTTCGGCTTCTGCAAGGACACGCTAAAGCCGCTGCCCTATGCCGGTGAACGCTCCATCCTGGCGGTGCTGGAAGGCCTGCGCGACGGCCATGGCTGGGCGCCGCTGACCGAAGGCGACAACCTCATCGGCCTGACCAAGGACGGCGCCAACATCAGCCTGGAGCCGGGCGGCCAGCTCGAGCTTTCGGGCGCGCCGCTGGAAACCATCCATGAGACTTGCGATGAGGTGAACGCCCACCTGCGCGACGTCAAGGACATCGCCGACAAGATCGGCGTCGGCTTTATCGGTCTGGGTGCCGCCCCTGTGTGGCGCCATGAAGACATGCCGCTGATGCCCAAGGGCCGCTACAAGCTGATGGACGGCTACATGCAGGAAGTCGGCACCATGGGCACCACCATGATGCGCCGCACCTGCACCGTGCAGGTGAACCTCGACTTCTCGTCCGAGGCCGACATGGTGCAGAAACTCCGGGTGGCGCTGGCACTGCAGCCGGTGGCCACGGCACTGTTTTCCAATTCCCCGTTCCTGGACGGCAAGCCCAACGGCCACAAGTCCTGGCGCGCCCGCGTCTGGCGCTCGCTGGACGCCGACCGCACCGGCATGCTGCCGTTTGTGTTCGAGGAAGGCTTCGGTTTTGAAGCCTGGGTGCAGTATGCACTCGATGTGCCGATGTATTTCGTCTACCGCAACGGCGAGTACATCAATGCGCTGGGAATGTCCTTCCGCGACTTCCTGAAGGGCGAGCTGCCCGCGCTACCAGGCGAAACCCCGACGCTCAGCGACTGGGCGGACCACCTGACCACCATCTTCCCCGAGGCCCGCATTAAGAAATTCATCGAGATGCGCGGCGCCGACGGCGGCCCCTGGCGCCGCCTTTGCGCGCTGCCGGCCTTTTGGGTTGGCCTCACCTATGATCAAACCGCGCTTGATGCCGCCTGGGACCTGGTCAAGGGGTGGGACGCGGAAACCCGCGACGCGCTGCGCGTTGCCGCCTCCGAGCAGGGGCTGCAGGCCAAGGTGAATGGCATCAGCATGCACGAGCTGGCCCGCGAAGTGGTAGCAATCTCCGAAAGCGGCCTCAAGGCCCGCGCCCGCCCCGGCGCAGGCGGGCTGGTGCCGGATGAAACCCATTTCCTGAACGCGCTGAAAGACAGCCTGGAAACCGGCAAGGTGCCCGCGGACGAGCTGCTGGAGCGGTACAACGGCGCCTGGGAAGGTGACCTCAGCCGGATCTACGGTGAGTTTGCCTACTGACAGCCGGCAATCTTGCACCTGCACACCCAGCTATTCCGCAAGGGAAGGGCTGGGTTTTTCCATTCTGCGGCCCCGGCACAGCCTGCGGCTTTCAGCGGGGTCAGGGCATTGCCTGACCAGAGTTGTTTTGCGGCTTGCCGGCAAAATTGCACACGGATATTCAGCCGCTGTTCATTGAAACAAAGGTTTGAACTATGCGCGATTTTTTCATCTCGGCCTTCGAGAAACTTGTTGGCCTGATTGTCATTCTGATGGTTGTCGGTGTGCTCGGTGGTGCCGCTGCAATTTACTCCGATCCCTTCAAGGGCGGTACCCTTCCCGCCCTTTTGGTGCTGCTGGGCGGGCTGCTCTACGTGATCATGCTGGGCGGAATGCTGTACCTGTTCCTTGGCATCTACCACAACACCAAACGCACCGCTGAGGCCGTGGACCGTCAGGCGCGGAGCTGACACTGCTGTAAAGAAAACCGGCGGCAGGTTGCCCTGCCGCCGGCTGTTTTTCGTGAGTGGCAGCTTCAGGCCTTATTGCGCCTGAAGTTCTTCCGGGGTCTTATCAGCAATATCGGTCCAGTTAACGCTGGCTTTCTCGATGAAGCCCGGGATGTCGCCTTCCCAGCGTTCCTGAATGTCCTGCGACAGGTTCAGGTACAGGGTGTTGTCGACGATCTTCCAGTGGTTCGGATCACCGTCGAACTTGAAGCCCATCGCGGTGCCAAAGGCGCAGTAGCCGCCGTATGCCGGCACATAGGCTTCGGGATTCTTTTCAAACGCCGCTTTGTGCTCTTCCGAGGCGAAGCGGTAGGTTGCGTCATTGTAAATGGAAGTGATTTTGTAGCTGCCCTTGGTGGGGGCACCGTCCGTGAAATATGCGACCGGGTCATAGCCCTGCATGGCCAGGCCGGTGGAGGATGCGTTGATCTCAACGCCCGCCGCCAGTGCCGAGGTTGCCATTGCAACCGACAGAGCCACACCGCTGATCAGTGCTTTTACTTTGTTCATGGTCCCGTCCTTTCAAATCCCGGCCGCGGCGTTCCCAAATGCTTGCCCAGCCGGCGTTTCACCATGTGTGCCGCGGTATGCTGCGGGTCACGGCACCGATGTGGAGAGCCGGGCGATCACATTCAAAACAACTCAATTTGACTGTGCGCAAGCCGGATACCGCTTGTGCATTTTTGCGCAGAACGGGTGACAGGCGGCACAGATGCAGGCAGACTGGTCACAGTAAAACGGGAGAACAGGATGACACACCCATTCCCCACCCGCCGCGAAGTGCTGGGTAGCCTTCTTGCGGCTGCTGTGTTTGCAGGGGCGGCTGCAGCCCAGAGCATAAGCGGCAGTTACCGCGCCGAGGGCCGCAATCCCGATGGCAGCACCTATTCCGGTACGGTTCAGATCAACGACAATGGCGGCGTGGTCGAAATGAACTGGCAAGTCGGAGCCCAGGCTTATGCCGGGACCGGCACACGTAACGGCGATGTGGTCTGGGTCGATTGGGGCGATACCTATCCGGTGGTCTACGTGCGGATGCCTAGCGGAGAGCTGCACGGCACCTGGTCGAATGGCCGCGCGCTGGAACGGCTCATTCCTTAGCCTGCAGGGACAGGACAAAGCGGATCACTTTCTCCGCCGGCATCTCGCAGGGTTTCAGCCGTGCTCCGGACCTGAGCCGGTAGAGATTTAGGCTGATGTAATCCGTGCCGCCCAGTTCCCGTGCCACCAGCTTCTGTGATTTTCCGTTTGCCAGGTTTTCGCGGCAAACCATGTATCTGCGCCCTTCCGCGGTCCCGGTGAAGGCACCAAGGGGAAGGGCGTCAAAAGCTGCCAGAAACGCCTGCAGCTCCTTTGCTGTCACTTCTGGCCGATACGCGGTTCAGTGCCTGCCCGCAGGCGCGCAATATTGGCGGAGTGCCGGATGAAGACCACCGCGGCCAGCAGCAGTGCGAGCAGCGCAACCACCTGGTATCCCAGCAGTATGGCCCAGACTGCGCCTGAAGCGGCTGAAACCAGCGCCCCCATTGAGGATATCCGGGTCACGGCGGCTGCCGCGAGCCAGGTCAGGCAGCAGGCGATGCCAACCGGCCAGGCCAGCGCCAGCATCAGCCCCAGGAAGGTGGCCACACCTTTGCCGCCCTTGAAGCCCAGCCAGACCGGAAAGCAGTGGCCGAGGAAAGCCATCAGACCTGCCGCCTGCGCCGCATCCTCGCCAGCCAGGGAGCGGGCCAGCAGCACCGCCGCCGCGCCCTTGCCGCCATCCAGGAGGAGTGTCAGTGCCGCGGCGGCCTTGCTGCCGGTGCGCAGCACGTTGGTGGTGCCGATGTTGCCCGATCCGATCTCGCGCAGGTTGCCAAGGCCAAAGACCCTGGTGACAAGCATGCCGAAGGGCACCGAGCCGAGGCCATATCCGATTACCGCCCACAGGATCAGAACCGCCGCTGAACTTTCCAGTACTGGCATCAGTCTCTCCGGTAGACAGGCTCACCTGCCACATATGTCGCTTCGACCCGGCCCTGCATCCGCTGGCCGTCATAGGGTGTGTTCTGCGATTTCGAGCGCAGCTTGAAGCGATCCAGCACAAACGGAACGTCCGCATCAAACAGCACCAGATCGGCAGGCGCACCTGCCGCCAGGCGGCCGCTGTCCAGCCCCAGCCGCCGGGCTGGGTTCAGCGACATTGCACGGAACAGGGCTGGCAGGTCCAGCAGCTCCGCATGGTAGAGGCGCAGCGCTGCAGGCAGCAGCGTTTCCAGCGCCACCGCGCCGGCCGCAGCTTCCTCAAACGGCAGGCGCTTGCTTTCCTCATCCTGCGGCGTGTGCATGGAGGAGATGATGTCGATCAGCCCGGTCCGCACCGCCTCAACCACTGCCAGCCGGTCATCCTCGGAACGCAACGGCGGCTTCACCTTGAAGAAACTGCGGTAGCCTGCCACGTCCAGCTCATTGAGCGTCAAGTGATGGATCGAGGTACCTGCAGTGATGTCCAGCCCATTGGCCTTGGCGCGCTCCAGCGCGGGCAGGGCGCGCGCGGTGGTGATCTGGTCGGCGTGGTATTTCGCACCGGTCATTTCCAAGAGCGCAATATCGCGGTCCAGCCCCATCCGTTCCGCCATCGGGGAAACAGCCGGCAGTCCGTAGAGCGCTGCGAACTTGCCGCTGGTGGCGGCAGCGCCCTTGCTCAGAACCGGTTCTTGCGGGTGGGCGATGACCAGCGCGCCGCAAGACCGCGCATAGGTCAGGGCCCGCTGGAACACTTTGGTGTTGCTGACCACATGGTCGCAATCGGAAAACGCCACCGCGCCGGCATCCATCAGAAAGCCGATCTCGGTCATTTCGCGGCCTTCGCGTCCCTTGGTCAGTGCCGCCATTGGCAACACGTTAACCGGCGCATCTGCCTGGGCGCGCCGGGTGACAAACTCCAGCGTCTCCGGGCTGTCAATCGCGGGTGTGGTATCGGGACGGGTGACGATGGTTGTGACACCGCCCGCCGCCGCTGCCAGTCCTGCGGATTTGTAGCTTTCCTTATGACGCTCGCCCGGCTCGCAGACCTTGACGCCAATGTCGACAATGCCCGGCGCCAGGCATTTGCCGCCGCAATTCACCTCGGTCACATCTTCCGGCGTGAGGCCATGCGCGCGCAGCATCCGGGCGGAATCGGCAGCATCCTTTTCAACCGCTGCGATCCGCCCGTCCCGCACGAGAACCGCGCCCGGCGTGTCGGTGCCTGCCTCGGGATCGATCAGGCGGGCGTTGATAAAGAGAGTGCTCATGCCTTGGCTCTTTCGATTGCGTTTTGGGTCGCGGCCGGGTCGGCCTGGTATTTGATCAGGTGCTTGTCGCCGCCTTTGGTGACGACCTGCACATAGCTGCCCATGGTTTTGACAGCTTCGATTTGGGAGACCGGCACCGAACGCCCTGCCGGGCCGGAGAGGGTCTCTTGTGTCAGTGTCCAGACCACCGCCAGTTCCTCGCTGGCCATGTACCAGCCGCGCAAGGCAATGGCCGCCAGCCCTCCCACGGCGCCGGTCCAGATGTGGGCGCTGTCCAAGAACCACAGGACCGCCATAGCGCCGCCCATGCCAATTGCCGCCATCCAAGCGTGCGCGCGGATGTAGGCGCCGCGGTCGGGTTTGAATTCTATCGCCGTCATCAGAACACCATGGCCCATACAGCCAAGGCAATCAGGACCATGACAATGGCAAACAGGGCGGCGCCTATGCGGCGGGCTTGGCTGCGGGCCTCTCGCGGGGAAAGCTTGGGCGCGGAATAGGGCTTGGCGCTTTCCGACGTGGCCGGGGCTGCGCTCCAATTGGTCTGCCGCTCGCCATAGGTGCCCTTAAGCACGATCTGTTCTGCCGGGGTCAGACGCGTCTCTTCACCGCCGAAGGCGCGGGAGCGGATAAGCAGAACGTGGCCGTCCACCGCCTGCAGCATTTCGTGGTCCTCCTCGACCAGCGCGCGCGGCACGCCGCAGCCTTCGATAAGGTAACCGGCCAGACCAATTTCCTCCAGGTCTGACACCGGGAAGATTTCCACCTGCTCCATGTCCAGAGTTTTGATGCCCAGCACCTGCGCCAGCGCGCCCGGTTCCTTCAGGAAGGCCGCCTGTTCGGGCCGCATGTCCAGGACAAACAGCCGGATTACGCCGCGCTCACCCGCCGGGATTCGGATCACACCGCTCATCCCGTCAGCCAGCCTTGGCCTGGCGCCCGGCGCGCAGGTTGCGGGCCAGGAGGTCCATTGCCGCCATCCGCACCGCGACGCCCATTTCCACCTGTTCCTGAATGACCGAGCGGTTGATGTCATCGGCAAGTGTTCCGTCAATCTCCACGCCGCGGTTCATTGGACCGGGGTGCATGACGATGGCGTCGGGCTTGGCCAGCGCCAATTTCTCGGCGTCGAGGCCATAACGGTGGTAATACTCGCGCTCCGAGGGGATGAAGCCGCCGTCCATGCGCTCTTTTTGAAGACGCAGCATCATGACGACGTCCACGTCCTTCAGCCCCTCGCGCATGTCGTCATAGATCTCGGCGCCGAACTCTGCGAACTGGCCGGGCACCAGGGTCGGCGGGCCGATCAGGCGGATGCGGTTTTCCATTTTGCCCAAAAGGATCAGGTTGGACCGCGCCACGCGGGAATGCGCGATGTCGCCGCAGATCGCGATGTTCAGCCGGTGCAGCCGGCCCTTGGAGCGGCGGATGGTCAGCGCATCCAGCAGCGCCTGGGTCGGGTGCTCATGCTTGCCGTCGCCTGCGTTCAGCACCGCGCAGTTCACTTTCTGCGCCAGCAGGTCCACCGCACCGGAATGCGGGTGGCGGACGACCAGCAGGTCCGGGTGCATCGCATTCAGTGTCATGGCGGTGTCGATCAGGGTCTCGCCCTTTTTGATCGAGGACGCCTGCATCGCCATGTTCATCACATCGGCGCCCAGCCGCTTGCCCGCCAGCTCGAACGAGGCCTGGGTGCGGGTTGAGTTCTCGAAGAACATGTTGATCTGGGTAAGCCCCGCCAGCACGTCGGAGTGCTTCTCCGGGCGCCGGTTCAGCGCCACATAGTCGTCGGCCAGATCGAGGATCGCGGTGATCTCATGCGGCTTCAGCGGTTCGATGCCAAGCAAATGGCGGTGTTCGAAGGACATATGGGGCAGCTCCGCTTGATTTGCCGGTTCTTATAGGCGGGGGGGGCGGAACGGGCAACGGCTGCGTGCGGAGTGCGGCCAGAGAATTTGAGTATTTGCAGCAAGATGACAGGGAGGTGTTCCGCTTGTCCGGCGGGCGGAGTAGCTTGGGCGCATGGAATCGGCATTGGATTACTGGAGCGCGCGGGCGCTGTTGGAGTGGCAGGCGGAGCTTGGCGCAACCGAAGCGCTGTGCGACGCCCCTGTCGACCGCTATGCGCTGGAGCAGGCCGCGCCGAAGCCGAAACCGGGTGCTGCCCCCGCGCCGCCGCCCAAGCCCAAGGAGGTTGATCCGGTCGAGGTGGCCCAGAAGGCCGCCAAGGGAGCTGCTTCCTTGCCTGCATTGCGTGACGCGATAGACGGGTTCAGCCACTGCGACCTGAAACGCGGCGCCCGCAATCTGGTGTTCTCCGACGGCCAGGCCGGCGCGCGGGTGATGATCATCGGCGAGGCGCCGGGCCGCGATGAGGACCTGCAGGGCAAGCCGTTTGTCGGCCGCGCAGGGCAGCTCCTGGACAAGATGCTGGAGGCGATCGGCCTCAGTCGCGCTGAGAATGCCTATATCACCAATGTGCTGCCCTGGCGTCCGCCGCAGAACCGCGACCCGCTGCCCGCCGAGATTGCCATGCTGACACCTTTCCTGGAACGGCACGTGGCGCTGGCTGAGCCGGAGGTGCTGGTCCTGATGGGCAATATCAGCTGCCAGGCGGTGCTGGGCAAACGCGGCATCACCAGGCTGCGCGGGCAGTGGGATCAGGCCTGGGGCAAGCCGGTCATACCGATGTTCCACCCCGCCTATCTGTTGCGCCAACCCACGCAAAAACGGCTGGCCTGGGCGGATTTGCTGGAACTGAAGGCCCGTTTGGGGAGCCTGTCCTGAGGTAGCAAATGAAAATTCTGGCGTTCTCCGATCTGCATCTTTCAGCCTCCCACGCCGCGGATATCGTGGCGGCCAGTGCGGGTGCGGATCTGGTGATCGGGGCTGGTGATTTCTGCAACATGCGGATGGGGCTGGACAGTGCCGTAGCCATGCTGTCGGGGCTCAAGGCGCCGATGGTGGCGGTGCCTGGCAATGGCGAAAGCGCGGATGAACTGCGGGCGGCAGGGTTTGCCAATACCACGGTGCTGCATGGCGATGGCACGGACATCGAAGGCCTTCGCCTGTTCGGGCTGGGCTACGGCGTGCCGGAAACACCCTTTGGCGGCTGGTCCTGCGACCTGAGCGAGATACATGCGGGCACGATGCTGGCAGCCTGCGATCACGCGGATATCCTGATTTCCCATTCCCCGCCCAAAGGCTTCGGCGATGTGACCTCCCGCGGGCTGTCCGTCGGCTCCACCGCGGTCCGCGCCGCAGCGCAACGGGTGCAGCCGCAACTGCTGCTCTGCGGCCATGTGCATGATTGCTGGGGCTTCCGGGGGACTCTGGGGAAGACGCAGGTGGCCAATCTCGGCCCTGGAGTGAGCTGGTTCGAGGTGGAGCTGTGATCGACCCCGTTACCCTGCTGGCCTTCATCCCGGCGGCGCTGGCGCTGAACCTGACGCCGGGTGCGGATATGATGTTCTGCCTTGGCCAAGGGTTGCGCTCCGGCCGCGCCGCGGCGGTGGCGGCCAGCGCAGGCATCTCGGCTGGCAGCATGGTGCATGTGGCATTGGCCGGGCTTGGGCTGGGGGCAGTGGTCTCTGCCATGCCGGGGCTGTTCGATGTGATCCGCTGGATCGGTGTGGGGTATCTCCTGTATCTCGCCTGGGGTGCATTGCGCTGCGGGGCAGTGCAGGCCGATGCGCCCTCTGTGCCCGCAAGGCAGGCGTTCCGCTCCGGCTTCCTCGTAAATCTCACCAATCCCAAAGTAATCCTGTTCGTGCTGGCCTTTGTGCCGCAGTTCGTCCGGCCTGAGGCGGGGCCGGTGCTGGCGCAATTCCTGGTCTTCGGGCTGATCCTGGCCGCAGGCGGGTTCGTCATAAACGGGCTAGTGGGGATTTTCGCAGGCCAGGCCGGGCGCCAGCTGACAGGCTCGCCGGTCTTCGCGCGCTGGCTTGGCCGGATCTCGGCCGGAATTTTCACAGGGCTGGCCGTTCGGCTGGCAATCATGGAGAGGGCGTAGATGTCCCGTATCGACGAAAGCATGGAATTCATCCCGGTCCGCATCGCGGTGCTGACTGTGTCCGACAGCCGCAAGATGGAGGACGACCGCTCCGGCCAGGTGCTGGTCGACCGGCTGCGGGAGGCGGGCCACAGTCTGGCCGACCGTAAGATCATTCCCGATGAGCGGACCGAGATCGCCGCTCAACTGCGCGCCTGGATCGCTGATCCCAAGGTGGATGTGGTGATCTCCACCGGCGGTACCGGCCTGACCGGCCGCGACGTGACGGTAGAAGCGCACCGCGACGTCTACGAAAAGGAAATTGAAGCCTTCGGCACTGTCTTCACCTGGGTCTCGATGCAGAAGATCGGCACCAGCGCGGTGCAGTCGCGGGCTACGGGCGGCGTGGCGGGCGGAACTTACCTGTTTGCGCTGCCCGGCAGCCCAGGTGCCTGCAAGGACGGCTGGGATGAAATCCTGTCAAAACAGCTCGATTACCGCCACCGGCCCTGCAATTTCGTGGAAATCATGCCCAGATTGGAGGAACATCTGCGCCGGAAGTAACCCAGCGCTGCGTGTAACCTCGCAAACCTGCGCGGAGAATCCTATATTTTCAAGCAGGCACAAGGCATTTGCGCTTATGCGGCCCATGCGCGGCCCCGGCAGCAGCCGCCACCGGAAGGGAGAGACATGCGCTTTTTGCGTCAGAGTTTGATAGGGCTTTTCCTGGCGTCGCTGACGGCCGCTTTGCTGCTGTATGCTGGGCAGCTGGTCTTTGGCGCCATCGAGGCGCAGCTCAATGCCGAACGCAAGGCGCCGCCCGCGCGCGAACGGGTGTTTGCGGTCAACGTGGTGACCGCGGACCTGCAGACGGTTGCACCGGAGCTGACGGCCTTTGGCCGGGTTGAAAGCCGCCGCACACTGGAGTTGCGAACGGCCTCCGGTGGACGGGTGGTGCAGCTCTCTGAAGATTTCGAGGAAGGCGGCGCGGTCCGGGCGGGCGAGGTGCTTGTGCAGATTGATCCTGCGGATGCGCAGGCCGCGCTGGACAGGGCCGAGGCTGACATGATGGACGCCCGGGCTGAGGAACGCGATGCGGGGCGGGCCTTGATTCTGGCACAGGACGAGCTTCAGGCAACCCAGGACCAGGCGCAGCTGCGCGAACGCGCTTTCCAGCGGCAGGTGGATCTGCAGGAGCGCGGCGTCGGCACTGCAGCGACGGTGGAAACCGCGGAGCTTGCCGCGGTTCAAGCCCGCCAAACCGTGATCTCGCGCCGCCAGGCGGTCAGCCAGGCAGAGGCGCGCGCGGATCAGGCTGCTACCCGGGTGGCCCGGGCGCAGATCGCGCTGGACGAGGCGCGGCGCGACCTGGAGGACACCACCATCAAGGCGGGCTTTGACGGCACCCTGCAGGCGGTCAGCCTGGTGCAGGGCCGGCTTGTCTCCGCCAATGAAAAACTTGCTGATCTGGTCGATCCGGACTTGCTGGAGGTAGCTTTCCGGGTTTCCACCGCGCAATACGCCCGGCTGCTGGACGGTGACGGCCGCCTGCTGGAGGCTCCAGTGCGGGTGACGCTGGATGCGGCTGGTGCCGGCCTCAGCGCAACCGGGCGGATATCACGCGCCAGCGGTGCTGCGGGGGACGGGCAGACCGGGCGGCTGGTCTACGCCAGCCTGAACGCAGCCCCCGGGTTCAAACCCGAAGATTTCGTGACGGTTCACGTGACAGAGCCTGAAGTCCGCGCGGTCGCACGGGTTCCGGCCTCCGCGCTGGGTGCAGACGGCACCGTTCTGTTGCTGGGTGAAGAGGACCGGCTGGAGGCGCTGCCCGTTGAGCTGGTGCGCCGCCAGGGCGATGACGTGCTGATCCGCGGCTCAGGGCTGGAAGGCCGCGAAGTTGTGACAGGCCGCACGCCCTTGCTGGGGGCCGGCATCAAGGTGCGCCCGCTGCGTCGGGGCGCAGAAGCGCAGGCGCTGCCGGAGCTGATCGAACTCACGGATGAGCGCCGCGCCCAGCTGGTTGCGCTGGTTGAGGGCAACAGCCGGATGCCTTCGGAGATGAAGGCAAAGATGCTGCAGCAGCTGGCAGAGGTCAAAGTTCCCGCCCAGCTTGTAAGCCGGATTGAATCCCGGATGGGAGGCTGAACCCGATGGCGCGCAGGCTTCCCCGGCAGGCCCGCGGGCTGTTCAGCTATTTCACTCGCCATCGCACCGCGGCCAACCTTCTGCTGGTGATCATGCTGGTGCTGGGTGCGGCTGCGATGCCCAACATGCGGGCGCAGTTCTTCCCGGATGTGATTGTCGAACGTGTTACCGTCACCGTTGAATGGGAGGGCGCCGGTCCAGAAGATGTGGACAGCGCCATCGTGCAGGTGCTGGAGCCTGCGCTGCTGGCCGTTGACGGCGTGGAGGAGACCTCCTCCATCTCCCGCGAAGGACTGGCGACGCTGACCCTGGAGTTTGAGCCCGGTTCCGACATGGGTCAGGCCACCGACGATGTGCAGACCGCGGTGGACGGCATCACCACCCTGCCGGAGGAGGCAGAGGAGCCTGAGGTGCGCCGCGGCGCCTGGCGCGACCGGGTGACCGATGTGGTGATCACCGGGCCGGTCGGGGCAGGGCAGCTGGGTCTTTTTGCTGACGAACTGGTCGTGCGCCTCTTTGAGGCCGGTGTCACCCGCACCACGATCCGTGGCGTGGCAGCGCCGGAAACCATCGTCGAGGTGCCCACCGCTAAGCTGATCACCCACGACATCACCATGCGCGAGATCGCGGAGGCCATCGCGGCAGAGGTCGATGCCGACCCTGCAGGCGACGTATCCGGCGCCAACGCCCGTGTGCGCACCGGCAGCGAGAAGCGTAAACCGGATGAGCTGGCAGCCATCGTGCTGCGCACCAATGCCGACGGCTCCGTGCTGACCCTCGGTGATGTGGCGCAGATCCGGGTCGAGGGTGTGGACCGCAACCGTTCCTACTTCGTCGATGACAACCCGGCGATGTCGATCCGGGTGGACCGCTCCGATCAGGGAAATGCCATCCGCCTGCAGGCACGGGTGCAGGAGGTCGTGGATGAGATTCAGGCCAGCCTGCCGCAAGGGGTAACGGCTGAGCTGATCCGCACCCGGGCGCAGTCCATCACCGACCGCTTGGATATTCTGGTCGACAACGGGTTGATGGGGCTTGGCCTGGTGCTGTGCCTCTTGTTCCTGTTCCTTAACACCCGCATCGCCTTTTGGGTGGCAATGGGTATCCCGGCCTCGATGTTTGCTGCCGTGGCGCTGATGTATGCCGCCGGGATCACCATCAACATGGTCAGCCTGTTTGGCCTGATCATCACTCTGGGCATCGTTGTGGATGACGCAATCGTGGTCGGCGAGCACGCCGATTTCCGGGTCCGCCGGCTAGGCGAAAGCCCGATGCAGGCGGCGGAAAACGCCGCCCGCCGCATGGCGCTGCCGGTCTTCGCTGCAACCCTCACCACAATCATTGCCTTCTTCGGGCTGACCCTGGTGGGCGGCCGGTTCGGCGAGCTGATCCGCGACATTCCTTTCACCGTGATCGCGGTGCTGGCGGCCTCCTTGGTGGAGTGCTTCCTTATCCTGCCCAACCACTTGGCCCACGCGCTGACCCATGCACAGGCGCGCCACTGGTACGACTGGCCGAACCGGATGGTGAATCGCGGCTTCCGCTGGTTGCGTGACCATGCCTTCCGCCCGCTGATGGGTTACATCGTCACTGCGCGCTACGCGGTTCTGGCCGGGGCGCTGGCAATTCTGGCCAGCCAGGCAGCGCTGTTCATAAACGGCAATGTGCAATGGCGCTTCTTCAACGCACCGGAGCGCGGCTCGGTCACCGGTAATTTCGCCATGGTGGAGGGCGCCAGCCGCGCCGACACAATGGCGATGATGCAGGAAATGCAGCGCGCGACAGAGGCGCTGGGTGCCGAGTATGCTGAACGCTACGGCCGCAACCCGCTGGACTTCGTGATGGCCGAAACCGGTGGCAATGCTGGCCGCGGCCTCAGCGGGGTGGAGGCCAAGGATACCGACCTGCTGGGCGGTATCTCGATTGAACTGATCGACGCCGACCTGCGCCCCTATTCCAGCTTTGCCTTTGTGGCAGAGCTGCAGGAACGGGTGGTGCGCCACCCGATGGTCGAGACGATTTCCTTCCGCAGCTGGCGGTCGGGGCCTGGCGGCGACGCGCTGGATGTGCAGTTCTCGGGCCCCAGCGTGCAAGTGCTGAAAGATGCCTCGGAAGACCTGAAAACCGCGTTGCTGCGTTTTCCGGAAGTTTCAGCGGTTGAGGACAATCTCGCCTACGACAAGGAGGAGGTGATCCTCGACCTCACCCCGCAGGGGCAGGCGCTGAACTTCACCATTGGCAGCCTGGGCCAGGCGCTCCGGGCGCGGCTCAACGGCATCGAGGCGGCGACCTATCCCGACGGCCCGCGCAGCGCCACGATCCGGGTGGAGCTGCCGGGAAACGAGCTGACCGCCGACTTCCTGGAGCGCACCCTGATGCGGGCCCCCAGCGGCATCTACGTGCCGCTTGCCGATATCGTCTCGGTCACCCAGCGCACCGGGTTCTCCACCGTGCGCCGCGAAAACGGCATCCGGGTGATCAGTGTAACTGGCGACATCTCCGAGGACGATCCGGCCCGCGCCGAAGCGGTGACCCAGGCCCTGCAGAACGAGATCCTGCCGAACATTGCCAGTGAACGGCAGGTGGAATGGCGCCTGTCAGGGCTGGCAGAGCAGGAACAGACGTTCCTGCAGGAGGCGGGTACCGGGCTTATCCTCTGCCTAACCGGCATCTACCTGGTGCTGTCCTGGATTTTCGCCAGTTGGACCCGTCCTTTGGTTGTGATGGCGATCATTCCCTTCGGTCTGGTCGGCACCATCTGGGGGCACTACGTTTGGGAGGTGCCGCTGAGCATGTTCACCGTGGTTGGCCTGTTGGGGATGACCGGGATTATCATCAACGATTCCATCGTGCTGGTAACTACCATCGACCAGTATGCGCAGGACCGCGGCTTGATCCCCTCCATCATCGACGCGGCGGCGGACCGGCTGCGCCCGGTGATGCTGACCACCATGACCACGGTGCTGGGTCTCGCGCCTTTGTTGTTTGAACGTTCCCAGCAGGCGCAATTCCTGAAGCCCACGGTGATCACGCTTGTCTATGGCCTGGGGTTCGGGATGTTCCTGGTGCTGCTGGTGGTGCCAGCGCTGGTGGCCATGCAGCGCGACCTGTCGCGGCCGCTGACATCCCTGCGCCGCGCGCTGCGGCAGGGGGCTGGGCGCCTGCGCTGGCTGGTACTGGGCGCCGCTCTGGGGCAACTGGGCTGGCTGGTGCTGACGCTGGGTTGGGCGATGGCATCCGGCGCGCTGCATCCTGCGCTGCGGATGATCCCGGCGCTGGCGGCAATGGAGCCGGTGCGGGCAGGGCTGCTGGCCTTCATTGTGGGGGCCTTCACACTGGCACTGCTGGCCTATGCCGCGGGCGGAATTGCCTACCGGCTCAACGCTCGCCAGCGGGCCTGAGCCAGCCGCGCCACGTCGCCGACCTGATCCAGAAGCTGCAGCCCGCGGGATTCGATTTCTGCAATGGGAATCCATTCGGCCTTTTCGGCGTCATCATCCGGCACCGGTTCACCGCTCAAGTATTCGCACAGCACCACGGTCAGCAGATACTGCCGCTGCGCCATACCGGATGCATCGCGCGAGATCACATCCACGTTGGTGAGATATTCCAGCGGCCGGGCGGCCACGCCGGTTTCTTCCATCAGCTCGCGCGCCGCGGCCTGCAAGGCCGTCTCGCCCATCTCCACATGGCCGCCGGGAAAGCCCCACCAGCCTGCGTTCGGCTCCTTGCCGCGCTGCACCAGGATCACCTGGTCCTGCCCGCCGGAATGGCGGCAGACCACGGCAATAGTGCCCAGAACCGGGCGGGCAGGGCTGCTGGCTGCGCTCATCCGGCGCTGCAGCCCTGAATATCAACCGCGTGATTTTTCCCCAGCACCGTAATCCGCAGCTGCGAGCGGTCGATGGCATAGGCGTTGCCGTCTGCAGGCAGGAACTCGGTCTCCGCCACCAGCTGCCCGCCATCGCGCCGGGTGGTGGTTTCACCTGCATAAAGCTTGGGGTTGCCGGGTTCGATCACCGCAACCTCCTCGCCGCCGGCAGAGGGCATCGAGATGCGTGCGGTAACCGTCATGCCGTACTGCGACGGACGCAGGCTGCAGGTGGCCTTGCGCACGCCCGCTTCTTTGGCCGACCAGGGGCGGCTGGCCATCGCGGCGGCAATTGCAGGGTTGCGGCCGGCGCTGCTGTCCAGCTCATGGTCGAACTTCAGTTCGGCCGGCACGCAGACGTCCTTGCACACCCCCAGCTGCATCCGGCCCTTCAGGCGTACAGGCTTGCCGGGGGTTTCAGGCGTGATCTCAACCGGCAGCACCAGCTGGTCATGATAGCCGATGGTGCGGTAGCCGGAGGTCAGGAATACTTCTGGTGACGGCCAGGTGATCGACAGCCCGCCGACATTGCGTGCCCCGCGCCAGGAAAAACTGGGCGGGATGCCGGCATCACCGGGCGCTCGCCAATACGTTTTCCATCCCGGCTGCAGGGTGATCCGCAGCGCACCCAGATGCGTGCCGCGGGAGGTCATCCCGCCATCCAGCACCTCGACCTGAACGATATCGCCGTCCGCAGCGCCGGCAAACGCAGGCAACCCGCTTGCAGCAGCCAGCAAAGCTGCCGCGGCAGCAGCGGTTTTGAGCATTGTCCGTTTCATACGTGAATACATGCGCCTGCCAGCCTGGTTTGCCAAGTCACGATCCGGTCATATCTCCCTCATCCTCCTGTGTTTGCGGCAAATTTGCCGGAGCCTGCGCGGAGTTGCGCCGATGCGCCCCTTGCGCGGCAAGCGGGTGCGCGTCATGGTGGGGGGAGGCAGCAGAAAGACGGAAATTCATGGATCTGACTGGCAAGCTCTTGATTGCAATGCCTGGTATTGGCGACCCGAGGTTCGAGCATTCGGTGATTTTCCTATGCTCGCACGGCGAGGAAGGCGCGATGGGCCTGATCGTCAACAAGCCCGCTGACGGCGTGGCGCTGGGCGATCTGCTGGAGCAGCTGGACCTGGGCGGTGAGGGCAACGCTGCAGCGGCGCTGCCGGTGCGCTTTGGCGGCCCGGTAGAGACTCAGCGCGGTTTTGTGCTGCACACGCCGGATTACGAATCGGATGTGAGTTCCCTAAAGGTACCTGGCGGTTTCTCAATGACCGCGACGCTGGATATTCTGGAGGACATCGCCGAGGGGCAGGGGCCGGAGCAGCTGCTGGTGCTTCTGGGTTATGCCGGCTGGGGACCAGGGCAGCTGGAATCGGAAATCACCATGAACGGCTGGCTGACAGCAGAAGCCAGCCCGGAGCTGGTATTCGACCTTGCGGATGACAGCAAATGGGGCGCAGCGCTCAAGACCCTCGGGGTTGATCCGCTGACGCTCTCGGCCAGCGCAGGCCACGCCTGAATACGCATATCTGGATGCACAGCGGGAGGGCTCCCGCGCGTTTTCTGATTACCACAGATAACCCCAAAACCCTTGGGCCGGGCACCCATCTGCGATGGGCGCAGGGGCCTGCGGCTTGCCGGGTTCAGTCCCGCGGCGCTGCGGCGCGGCGCAAACGGTCGTTGATGGCCTCGCCCAGCCCGCGCATCGGCACCGGGGCAACGGCAATCGGTTTGCCTAGGGTATCCAGCCGGTGGAGATGCCCGAACAGGTTCGCGGCGGCCTCTGCCAGGTCGCCGCTTTCGGACAGGTTCAGATCGCAGGTCCCGGGACCGAAGCCGAGAAACAGTTCGCCCTCGCCGGCCGCGTCAGCATTCAGCCGCACCGGCGCACCGGGGGCATAATGCGACAGCAGCTGTCCCGGTGCTGTCAGCGGGTCGTGCACATCGCGTTCTGCCAATTTGCGGCCCAGCACCGCCTCGATTTCTTCCGCCGCCAGCCCGCCGGGGCGCAGCAGCAACGGTTCCGGCCCCGCCAGCCCGATGATGGTGGACTCCAGCCCAACATCGCAGGCGCCATCGTCTAGGATTGCGGCAATCCGGCCGTCCAGCCCGGCCATCACATGGGCTGCCGTTGTCGGGCTGATCTTGCCGGAGGGGTTAGCGGATGGTGCTGCGACCGGCCCGTCCAGCTCCCGCAGCAGGGCTTGTGCCGCCGGATGCGCAGGCACCCGCACGCCGAGCGTCTCCAGCCCTGCCGTGACCAGCGGTGAGATCCCGTGGCCCTCCCGCAGCGGCAGTACCAGGGTCAGCGGGCCAGGCCAGAACGCCGCTGCCAGCTGTTCCGCAACGTCATTCCATGCCACGTAGCGCCGCGCGGCCTCTGCCGAATGCACATGGGCGATCAGCGGATTGAACGACGGACGCCCCTTGGCCTCATAGATCGCCGCAACCGCGGTGCCCTGCCGGGCATCAGCGCCAAGGCCATAAACCGTCTCAGTCGGGAAGGAGACCAGCTGCCCGGCCTGCAAAAGCCGGGCGGCGCGGGCGATGCCGCTTGCCGTTGCGGCAAGGATTTCAGTGCTCTGCTGGGGCATTCCGGGTGACGCGGCGTTTTGGTTGATTGAAATAAGCGCCCGGTTAGGTAATCGGACAAGCCACAGACCATAATGGGCCAGCGCCGGGAAGCCAAGACTGCCCGCGCCGCAGGCCCCAGAAACCCCCGCCAGAGGACGCCCATGACATTCCGCGCCCCCGTTTCCGAGTATGAATTTCTGCTGAACCACGTCGTGGGCTATGACAGCATCCCGGCCACAGACCGCTTTGCCGAGGCAACCACCGACACAGTGAGCGCGATCCTGACAGAAGCAGGCAAGCTGTGCGACGAGGTGATGGCGCCCCTGCAGCGCAATGGCGACTTGCATCCTGGACGTCTGGAAAACGGCGTGCTGCGCACATCGCCCGGATTTGCCGATGGATACCAGGCCATTTGCGAAGGCGGCTGGGTCGGCATCAGCGCGGCTGAGGAGTTCGG
This sequence comes from Leisingera sp. ANG1, assembly GCF_000203975.2. Taxonomy (GTDB): domain Bacteria; phylum Pseudomonadota; class Alphaproteobacteria; order Rhodobacterales; family Rhodobacteraceae; genus Leisingera. The sequence goes on from NZ_AFCF02000006.1 coordinate 386,811, forward strand.
CGGCATGGGGCTGCCGCAGACACTTGCCGTCGCAGTCTACGAGATGATGGCAGGTGCCTGCCTGTCGCTGCAGCTGGCACCGCTTCTGAGCCAGGGCCAGATCGAAGCGCTGGAGCACCACGCCTCCGACGCCATCAAGGAGCTGTACCTGCCCAAGCTGATCTCCGGCGAATGGTCCGGCACCATGAACCTGACCGAACCGCAGGCCGGTTCCGATGTCGGCGCACTCAGCTCCAAGGCGGAGCCGAACGGTGACGGCACCTATGCGGTGACCGGCCAGAAAATCTTCATCTCCTGGGGCGACACCGATTTCTGCGGCAACGTCTGCCACCTGGTGCTCGCCCGGCTGCCCGACGGGGTGCCGGGAACCAAGGGGATTTCGCTGTTTCTGGTGCCGAAATACCTGCCGGATGCGGACGGCAACCCCGGCAAAGCCAATGATCTCAAGGTCGTGAGCCTTGAACACAAGATGGGCCTGCACGGCTCTCCCACCTGCGTGATGCAGTTCGACGGCGCCACCGGCTGGCTGGTCGGGCCAGAGCACGGCGGCATGGCGGCGATGTTCACCATGATGAACAACGCGCGCCTCGGCGTCGGCGGCCAGGGTGTTGGCGCCGGTGAGGGCGCCTATCAGCATGCGCTGGCCTATGCGCTGGAGCGCAAGCAGGGCAAGACCGCCAGCGGCTTCATCGCCGACCACGCCGACGTGCGCCGGATGCTGATGGAGATGAAGGCGGATCTTTTTGCCTCCCGCGCGATCCTGATGGCCTGCGCCCGTGCCATCGACATGCACACCGCTACCGGCGGCAGTGACTGGTCGGCCCGCGCGGCCTTCCTGACGCCGATTGCCAAGGCATTTGGCACCGACACCGGCATGCGCGTCTCGGAAACCGGGGTGCAGGTCTATGGCGGCATGGGGTTCATTGAGGAATCCGGTGCAGCGCAATATTACCGCGACGTGCGCGTCACCGCGATCTACGAGGGCACCAACGGCATCCAGTCGATGGACCTGGTGGCGCGCAAGATGATGGATGGCGGCGAAATGGCCTTTGCCCTGATCGACGAGATTGAGGAGCAGGCTGAACGCGCCCGCGCCACCCATCCCAACATGGCCGAATCCGTCTGGCAGGCGTGCGAATCCTTGCGCGAAGCCACCGAATGGCTGGTGTCGCAGCAGGACATGCAGGACCGTTTTGCGGGCTCGGTTCCGTACCTGCGCGCCTTTGCCCGGGTGCTGGGCGGCCATTATCACCTGGCAGCCGCGATGGCGGATCAGGGCGGCCCGCGCGAGAAACTGGCCCGCTTCTACATTACCCGGATGCTGCCGGAGCACAGCGCGCTGCTGGCTCATGCGCAGGCAGGCGCGGCGGGAACCTTTGCCCTCAGTCTTGATGAGCTGGCGGGCTAATCCTATGAGCGATATCCCAGACGTCTCCCCCCGAACACCTTGGGAAGAACCGCCCGCACAGGGGGAGGCGATCGAAGTGGCCGAGGGCGTCCTCTGGATGCGCCAGCCGCTGCCGATGAAGCTGGACCATGTCAACATCTACGCGCTGGATGAGGGCGACGGCTGGACGGTGATCGACACCGGTTTCAACTCCCGCAAAAGCCGCGGCATCTGGGAGAACCTGATGGCCGGCCCCCTGAAGGGCAAGCCGGTGACCCGCGTGGTCGTCACCCATCACCACCCTGATCACATCGGGCTGGCGGGCTGGTTCCAGAGCGTCCACGGCGCCGAATTGGTCACCACCCGCACCGCCTGGCTGTTCGCCCGGATGCTGACGCTGGATGTGCAAGAGACGTGGCCGGAGGAGACGCTGGCCTATTACCGCAGCGCCGGCATGGCGCCTGAGGTCTATGAGAAGCGCGTCAATGACCGGCCCTTCAACTTTGCCGACACCGTGCATCCGATGCCGCTGGGCTTTACCCGCATCAAGCAGGGCGACGTGATCCGTATGGGCGGGCGCGACTGGGACGTGCACACCGGCAACGGCCACGCGCCGGAACATGCGACTTTCTGGAGCCGCGACGATAACCTGGTGATCACCGGCGATCAGATCCTGTCGACCATCAGCCCCAATATCGGCGTTTACGCGACCGAGCCGATGGCCGACCCGCTGGGCGAATGGCTGGAAGCCTGCGAACGGCTGGCGAAACTGGCGCGTCCGGATCATCTGGCGCTTGGCGGCCACAAGCTGCCGTTCTCGCGCCTGCCGCTCAGGATGCAGCAGCTGATCGGCAACCACCACGGCGCGCTGGAGCGGCTGATGGATCACCTTTCCGTGCCGCGGACAGCTGCTGATTGCTTTGCGCCGCTGTTCAAGCGCACAATCGGCGAAGGTGAGTACGGGCTTGCACTGGTCGAGGCGGTAGCCCATGTAAATCACCTGTACCACACCGGCCAGGTGGCGCGCTGGAAACGCGAAGACGGTGCCTGGCTCTATCAAAGCAAGGGGTGATCCGCACCCCGGAAAGGGGAGGCACCATGAGCGACGAGATTTCCACCAGCGCTGAGGCGGCAGAGGCGGCGGTGCTGCCCTGCGTGCATGAAGTCCACGCAGATCCGGAGGCCTGCGCCGGCCTCACCAAAGTGCCGGAGAAGCTGCAGAAACCGGATGCTGCCAAAAGCCCGGCCCGCTGGGCCTATGAGCGGCTGATCCTTTACATCCAGAATTTCGAACAGCAGCTGGACGCTGAGCATGAGGTCGCAATGGGCTTTACTGGCGGCAATACCGGCGTGCTCCGGATTGAGGGCATGGGCTATTTCGATCCCGATATCATCACCTACTACGGCAGCGAACCGGATGGCTCCCGCACTCAGCTGGTGCAGCATGTCAGCCAGCTCAATGTGATGCTGCGCGCAGTGCCCAAGGCGCGCGAGGAAGAACCCGCCAACCGTATCGGCTTCCGCCTCGCCTCGGACCTGCAGCAGGAGTGAGCCGCACGATTCGCCGCCCGGGCCGCAGCCGCAGGATCCGCAGCGGTTTTCTGTGGTTTTCGGGCGGCATTTCCCAGGGATGCGCCCGAATGACGTGGTGACAGGGCCCGGCAAATCCGGTAATCACCGGGAAAACGCACGTGAATTTTGAGGGATAACTCACATGGCTGATCATCAGCACGGCACCATGGACATCACCGTTCAGGAGAAGATGTTCTCGAGCTTCATGACCTTCGTGACCCGTTTCTGCATCGCGATGGTCTTCCTCGCGCTGTTCCTGGCTATTTTCGCCACCTGATCCCGGGACCAAACTTATGCGCAATCTGCTCTGCCTCGGCGCGGTGATGCTGGCGCTTGCGGGTTGCGCGGCGCCGCAGCAGCCCAACGCGGATGCCGAAACCCTGGCCAAGGTGGCCTACCGCCACCCCGGCCCCGCGACGCTCACCCTGTACACGATGATCAACAACCGCACCGGCAAGGGCGGCCACGCGTCGCTGATGATCAACGCGTCTGAACGGGTGATCTTCGATCCCGCAGGCTCTTTCTACGCCTCAGTCGTGCCGGAGCGGAACGACGTCCTCTATGGTATCACCCCGGCAGTGGAAAAGGCCTACCGCGGCGCCCATGCGCGCAGCACTTTCCATGTGGTGGTGCAGCGGGTTGAGGTGACGCCGGAACAGGCCCAGAAGGCCTATCAGCTGGCAGTGACCAACGGCCGCGTGCCGGGGGCCTACTGCGCCCAGGCCACCATCGGCATCCTGCAGCAGATCCCGGGCTTCGAAAGCCTCGACCGTACCTTCTATCCGGAAAAGCTCTCCGCCCAGTTCGGCCAGCTGTCGGGGGTGGTGACGGAACGCTACTACGAAAACGACAGCGCCGACTTGCAAGCGGGCATCACCAAGAGCGACGCTGCGCTCAGCACTGCCGAGTAATTCTTCCGCCCGGGCGCAGAGCGCTCAGGCGGCGAGATACAGGAGCAGCAGGCACAGCCCGCCGGTGCCGAGCCCGATCAGCACATTGCGCGTCAGATAACCCGCTGCAAAGGTCGCGGCGGCGGCTGCAAAATGCATCAGGCTGGGATCGCCGCCGGTGGGGGCAGGCCAGACCACCAGCGGCGCGACCAGCGCCGGGATGATTGCCACTGCGGTATAGCGCAGATGACGCATCAGCCATTCAGGGATGGGCTTGCCGCCCATGAAGCCGATGAAGGCAAACCGCAAGCCGTAGCTGCCAAGCGCCAGCCCGATGATCACGGTCCACAAGATGGGTGTGGGGATGCTGCTCATTTTGCGCCCTCCGCCTTGGCCTTCTGCCGCTCCAGCCACAGTTCCGCCTGCGCGCCCGCGATCATCCCGGCAATGCCCGCCACGATCAGACCCAGATTATAGGGCAGGGCAGAGGCCGGCAGCGAAGCCGCCACCGCAACAAAACAGGCCGCCACATGGGCAGGGGTCCGCAGCATCGGGCCGATCATCGCCAGAAACGCCAGCGGCAGCACGAAGTCCACGCCCCAGCTCTCCGGGATGCGGGTGCCAACCAGCGCACCCAGCGCGGTGGCGATGACCCAGGCCGGTGTGATCAGCCCGTTGGTGCCAAAGAAATAGGCCATCCGCTGCGCCAGCGGCATTTCCGGCTCCTGTTCGAACTGCACGACCGACAGCGCATAGGACTGATCGACGATGAAATAGGCGGCAATTGCCCGCTGCCACATTGGTGCATCGCCCAGGTAGGGCGTCAACGAGGCCGAATACATCGCCATCCGCAGGTTCACCGCCAGCGCCGAAATCAGGATGATGATCAGCGGCGCATTCTCCTGCATCAGCTGCAGCGCGGTGAACTGGGCGGCGCCGGCAAAGACAGTGAGTGAGAAGGCAAAGGCCTCCGGCACGATCAGCCCGGCCTCCGCGGCCAGCACTCCGAACAGGAAGCCGAAGGGCGAGGCCATGAACAGAAACGGCGCGCTGTCGCGAAACCCTTTCCAGAAGGCTGATTTGGTGGTGGTGATTGCCATCTGCGCGTCCTAGATTGCCTTGACCCGCCCTACGGCGGACGCAGAAGGAATGCAATTGGTGAGTATGGATATCACGTCAGAATACCTGATCGCCCCCGGTGTCTCCGACCCGCGGCTCACGCGCGCGGTCACCGGCGTCGACCAGAACGGCGAGCAAAGCGAGATCGCCGTGGTCGAGGAACGCCCGCTGACCATCTTCCTGAATTCGCAGGAAATTGTCACCGCGATGACCATCGGCGACTACCCGGAATATCTGGCGCTCGGCTTCCTGCGCAATCAGCGGATGCTGCGCGACGAGGATGAAGTCACCCGCGTCGACTATGACGAGGACCTGGAAACCGTGGTGGTGCGCACCGCGGTGGAAACCAGCCACGAGGAAAAGCTGAAGAAGAAAACCCGCACGTCGGGCTGCGCGGTCGGCACCGTCTTTGGCGACATGATGGAGGGGCTGGAGGACGTGCGCCTGCCGCAGGTGGAAGTGAAATCCTCCTGGCTTTATGCACTGGCGCACAAGATCAACCGCACGCCATCGCTCTATCTGGAGGCCGGCGCCATCCATGGCACCGTGCTCTGCCGTCAGGACCGCCCGCTGGTCTATATGGAGGACGTCGGCCGCCACAACGCAGTGGACAAGATTGCCGGCTGGATGCTGTCGGAGCAGGCGGAAGCGGCGGACAAGATTCTTTATACCACCGGGCGGCTGACCTCGGAGATGGTGATCAAAACCGCGATGATGGGCATTCCGGTGCTGGCCTCACGCTCCGGCTTCACTGCTTGGGGCGTGGAGATCGCCCGCGAGGTCGGCCTCACCCTGATCGGCCGGATGCGGGGCCAGCGGTTCGTCTGCCTGGCGGGCGAGGAGCGTTTGGTGCGCGATATGGACCCCAGAGACGCGCCGGTTGAGGAGAAGAAACAACGGCGCAAGAGTGCGGAAGGCTAACTGGATTTCACGCGAAATCCGTCCCGGAAAACACGTGTTTTCCGGCGCGTGAGGAGAAGAGATGACAGACCAGAAGCCATTGGGCGTAATCCTCGCAGGCGGCCTCGCCACCCGGATGGGCGGTGGCGACAAGGGGCGGCTGCAGGTCGGCGGCCAAAGCCTCCTATCCCGCGTGGTGGACCGCCTGTCGCCGCAGGTCTCTGGCCTCGCACTCAATGCGAATGGAGATCCAGAGCGGTTCGCTGACCTGGGCCTGCCAGTCATTGCCGACTCGATCGAAGGCTTCGCCGGCCCGCTGGCGGGCGTGCTGGCAGGTCTCGACTGGGCTGCAGAGCAGGGGGCGGAAACCATCGTGACCGCCGCTGCCGACACGCCGTTCTTCCCGCAGGATCTGGTCACCCGGCTGACCGCAGCGTCCGAAGACATGGAACAACCGCTGGTCCTCGCCACCACCCCGCGCACCGGCGACGAGGCGCTGAAATCCGGCGGCGGCAAGCGCGTTAACCGGCACCCGGCCTTTGGCCTCTGGCCCGTGGCCCTGCGCGATGACCTGCGTGCCGCGTTGCATGACGGCTTGCGCAAGGTGGTCCTATGGACCGACCAGCACAACGGCCGCGAGGCGCTGTTTGAGGCCGATCCCTTTGACCCGTTCTTCAACATCAATACCCCAGAAGATCTGGCTAAAGCCGAGGAGCTCTTGAAATGAAGATTTACGGCGTCACCGGCTGGAAGAACAACGGCAAGACCGGGCTGATGGAGCGGCTGGTCGCTGAATTCTGTGCCCGCGGGTTCTCTGTCTCCACCATCAAACACGCCCACCATGCCACTGATGTGGATCAGCCCGGCACCGACAGCCACCGCCACCGCCAGGCCGGCGCGTCAGAGGTGGTGCTGGCTTCCGCTGGCCGCGTCGCGATCATGCAGGAGCTGCGCGGTGCGGCAGAGCCGCTGCTGGCAGAGCTGCTGGCCCGCCTGAACCCCGTCGATCTGGTGCTGGTGGAGGGCTACAAGCGTGAACCGCACCCCAAGATCGAGGCCTTCCGGCAAGCTGCAGGCACCGAACTGATCGCGCCTAGGGATCCCAGCATCCGCGCTATCGCCAGCGACACAACGCTGGATCTGGACCACCCGGTGTTCGATCTGAACGACACGGCAGCGATCGCGGATTTCATCCAGGCGGAATTGGGGCTGTGACCCCCTTTGATACCGTCCTGGCCGTCGACTGGTCCGCGGCCAAGCGCAAGCCCCGGCGCCCCAGCAAGGACGCGATCTGGCTCGGAGTGGCGCGCGGCGGCATCGCAGAGCAGCCGGTTTACTGCCGCAGCCGGATTGAGGCAGAAGCTTGGATCAGCCGCTTTCTTGCTGCGGAGCAGGCCGCAGGGCGGCGGGTGCTGGCAGCCTTTGATTTCCCCTTCGGATACCCGCGCGGACTTGCACGCCGGATCACCGGATCGAATGACCCATTTGCCTTATGGGCATGGCTGGAAGAACGGATCGAAGACGCACAGAACGGCAACAACAACCGGTTTGATGTCGCCTCGGAAATGAACCGGCAGTTTGCCGGCGCCGGTCCGTTCTGGGGCAAGCCGGACGAGAAGGCCTGGCCTGACATTCCCTACCGCAAGGTCGGCTTAAGATATGAAGACGTCGCGGAACGGCGCCGCGCAGACTTGGCAGCCAAGGCGTCCTCCTCCTGTTTCCAGCTGTTCTTCAACCCAACGGTTGGCAGCCAGGTCCTGATGGGGCTGCCGGTGCTGCAGCGGTTGCGGCTCCGGCACATGGTTGCTGTCTGGCCTTTTCAAAACATTGCGGACGCGCAAATTGTGTTTGCAGAAATTTGGCCAGGATTGATCGAACCGGCCGTCAAGGCCGCAATGGCTGTTGCCGGCCGGGATGAAATACGCGACCGGGTGCAAATGCGGCTGTTGTCGCAGGCGCTCAGCCGCTTGCCAGCACAGGAGCTGGCCGCAATGCTGGCTGCTGCACCTGACGAAGCACAAGAGGAGGCCTGGATATTGGGCACGGGTTTTGAAGACCGCTTGAACGCGCTGGCCTCGGAAGACCCGGGCGGGCTGACACCGCCGCCGCTCAGCAACGACTGCTTTGCCCTGCCTGCGGGCGTCGACTGGACCCCGGTCGATGACGCGCTGGCGTTGCTGCGGGACAGGCTGGGGCCAGTGACCGGCGCGGAAACCGTGCCGCTGGCAGACGCGCTTGGCCGGGTGCTGGCAGCTGATGCGGCGGCCAAACGCTCCAACCCGCCGCTGCCGAATACGGCGGTGGACGGCTACGGCTTTGCCGGTGGCCGGGCAGCGGGGCCGCATGTGCTGCCGCTGGTGCAGGGCCGGGCCGCTGCCGGGGTGCCGTTTGACGGTACCGTGGCTGAAGGCAACGCCATCCGGGTGCTGACCGGCGCCGCGCTGCCTGAGGGCGTGGACACGGTGATCCTGGAGGAAGACGTCAACACCGATGGGGAGCAGATTGCTTTCAATGGCCCGCTGAAACAGGGCGCCAACACCCGCAAAGCAGGCGAGGATGTCTGCGCGGATGAGGTCATCCTTCCCGCAGGCCGGGTCATTACCCCTGCCGATCTGGCCCTGGCCTCTGCTACAGGGCTGGCGGAGCTGACCGTGAGGCTGCCGCTGCGGGTGGGCGTGCTCTCCACCGGCGATGAGCTGGTCGAGGCCGGGGAACCTGCTGGCAAGGGCCAGATTTTTGACGCAAACCGCCCCATGCTGCTGGCGCTGATCCGTCAGCTGGGCTTTGTGCCGGTGGACCTGGGCAAGGCCGCTGACGACAGGGAAGCCCTGAGGCGGCATTTGGACAGTGCGGCGGCAAAAACGGATGTGATTCTGACCTCTGGCGGCGCCTCGGCGGGGGATGAGGACCACATGTCGGCGCTCCTGCGTGAGGCGGGGGCGATGCAGGAATGGCGCATCGCGCTGAAACCGGGCCGACCGCTGGCGCTTGGAATGTGGCAGGGCACGCCGGTTTTCGGGCTGCCGGGCAACCCGGTGGCGGCGCTGGTTTGCACATTGATCTTTGCCCGCCCCGCAATGGGGCTGATGGCGGGGGCGGGCTGGCAGGAACCGCAAGCGTTTGAAGTTCCGGCGGCATTCGAAAAGCGCAAGAAACCGGGCCGCCGCGAATACCTGCGGGCGCGGGTGCGGGACGGCAAGGCGGAGGTGTTCAAGTCCGAAGGCTCCGGCCGGATCAGCGGCCTCAGCTGGGCCGAAGGTCTGGTGGAACTCGGCGACGGCGCGGCTGAGATCAAGCCCGGCGATCCGGTCCGTTTCATCCCTTACGGCAGTTTCGCGATGCAGGCGTAGCGCTCCCGCCCGCGGCCCGGCGCATCGCAGATGCTTGCCCGCCGTTGGGCCAGGCGCCGCGCTGGCACGCGGCGCGCCGCTGCATGCTGCTTCTTTCTGGTCCTAAATACCCGCGCCGCAGCCGGCGGCCCGGCGGAGCCGCCCCCTCAGTCGAAGGTCCCGGCCACACGCCCCACCAGCATGAAGGCGCGGGCGGTGCGGGTATTGCCAAGCGCGGAAATCTCGCTATCGCTGGCCTCAGCCTCGAAATCCGCAAACATCTGGTCGAACCGGCGCAGGAAATGATGCGCCGCGTCGCGGAAGATCGGGTCCTGCTTCATCCGCGCCGCGGTCAGCGCCAGGGAGGTCCGGTCGCGCACGCCGCCAAGCGCAGCCACCGCCCGGCCGCGGGCGCCCTGGCCGAACTGGCGCCAGATCTCGGGCCGCGCCATGTCGGGGCGCAGGTCGTCCATATAGATGCCGTCCTGGCTCAGCAGCGTCAGCACGTCCTGCGCCGCCTGGATCACCTGAGCCGCCTTGCGGTCGCGCAGCGCTGCGCGCAACGCCGCAAAGCCTTCCGCGTCCTCGGCGGTTTCCGGGAAATTCAGCGCCCGGATGAATTGTTCGGCGGGCAAGGGCGGCGCAGTGTCTGCGGCCTGGGTGCCTAGCGCCAGCGAGCCCTGGTCAGCCGCCGTCATCTCTGCCGCTTCTGCCGGGATGGCCGGGCGCAGCGGATTGGCGCGGCGGCTGGTGTGGAAGGTCGCCAGTGCGGTTTCGGTCTTGCGGGTGGCCTCGGCGATTTCCTCCAGCCGTTTCGCGACCGAGGTCTCCGCCACTGCCGCATGCTGCTGCGACTGTGCCAGATAGCTCTGGCGCAGCCCGTCAATGGCGGCCTGCAGCTGCTCGCTCTCTTCCCGCATCACCCGGGCTGAGCGCGCGGCAGAGGCCGCAACCCACAGCATTGCCAAGGGCAGCACCACTGCCAGCACGCTGATGATCAGATCCGCCCACTGCGAAAGCCCGGCATCTTCGGGCGCCAGCACAAATGCCCCGGTCACCACCAGCAGCCACAGTGCCCCCAGCCCGATGGCGGCCAGCTCCGCACCGCCCAGGCCATTGGCCGCAGCGGGGCCGTCAAGGCGGCGCAGCGGCTGGCTGCCGCCTGGTTTCTGGCCAGAGCCCGGACTGCTGCTGGAGCCTGTCATGACCTCGCGGCCTCCCGGATCAGGAATAGACGATCTTGAGAATCTCGTAGGCGCGCTCGCCGCCGGGCGTGCGCACTTCCACACTGTCGCCTTCGTCCTTGCCGATCAAGGCGCGTGCAATCGGGGATTTGATGTTAAGAAGGCCGGATTCGATGTTGGCCTCATGCTCGCCCACGATCTGCCAGGTCTTTTCCTCGTCGGTGTCCTCGTCCACCACAGTGACCTTGGCGCCGAACTTGATGGCGCCGGACAGTTTGGCGGGGTTGATCACATCGGCCAGCGACAGGATGCCTTCCAGCTCCTTGATGCGGCCCTCGATGAAGGACTGCTTTTCGCGGGCGGAATGGTATTCGGCGTTTTCCGACAGGTCGCCCAGCTCGCGCGCTTCGGCAATCGCCTGGATGATGGCCGGGCGTTCGACGGATTTCAGGTTCTTCAGTTCGCTTTCCAGCGCGGCGTGACCCGTGGGGGTCATCGGGATCTTTTCCATGTGATTGGTCCAGGTCGCTCTATTGTTCTTGTCAGTATGAAAACCGCAGCCCCGCAGCATGTGCCGCGGGGCCTCCGGTCCGGTTGACAAATACCTGACCCAATCCTGCGCCTGAATTCAAGTGGCCGCAGGGCTTTGCCGCACGCAATTCCGCCTAACGCGGCAGATTGTGCGGGTTTTCCACAGGTTTGCGCGGAAAAATGCCGCGGGCAGGGGAGCCGGACCTTGCCGCCAGCCACAGCAGATCAATCATATTGAACCGCCTCGTATTCGATGCCGTTCTCGTCATGGAAGTAGAACCGGCGGCCCGGCTCATAATCGCCGTGGTTTATCGGCGTGAAGCCCGCGGCCTTCACCGCGGCCTCAGTGGCGTCCAGATCATCAACGATCACCGCCAGATGGTTCAGCCCGCCAATGATGCCATAGCTTTCCGGCGCTTGACCTGCTGCAGTGCGCGGGGTGTAAAGCGCGAGGTAGCTGTTTTCGCCGCCCACATGCACGGTGTAGCCGCTGTTTTTGGCTTCACCCTCCCAGCGCACATGCCAGCCAAAGATCTTTTCCATCCAGGCGGCGGTGCCATTGGGGTCTGCCACGGTGACATTTGCGTGTTCCAAAACTGCGCTCATTGAAAATCTCCTTCTCATCTTGAGCAAACCTGTTGATGCGACTCACCGTAATTCCTAAACCTAACTTTAGCTCAAGCAATTTCTTCAGGGAGTGCGCCATGCCCCAATCCGCAGGCATTTCCATCGGCTACCTGGCCGAACGCACCGGCCTCGCCGTGTCCGCGATCCGCTACTACGAGGCGCAAGGCCTGGTGGAGCCTTGGCGCAACACAGGCGGCCAGCGGCGCTTTCACCGGGCCGACATCCGGCGGCTCAGCTTCATCATGATTGCGCAGCAGTTCGGCTTCTCGCTGCCGGAAATCCGCGGCTTCCTGCGCAGCCTGCCGGGCAGCCGCACACCGACCAAGGACGACTGGGCCCGCATTTCGGAAGACTTCCGCAGCCACCTGGACCAGCGAATCGAAACCCTGGTCAAACTGCGCGACAATCTGGACGGCTGCATAGGCTGCGGCTGTCTTTCGCTTCCGAATTGCAAACTTTACAACCCTGAAGACCGGGCGGCACAGAAGGGGCAGGGACCCCGGTATCTAATGGGAGACCGGCCTGAGACAGAGGCTGAGGCGGAAAATGATCCTTGAGTGACGAAAATGGACGCACTTTTTGTCTCAGTTGCCTGTTTTACAGGTGTTTGACGCGGAGTTTGGATTGACCCATGGGGGCGCCAAACGATAAGCACCGCGAAAGAAAATTGCGCCCGCAGTGTGTTGTGGGGCCGGTAGCGAATAGAAAGCCAAGGAGCGCCGCAAATGGCCGAGATTGAACGCGAAGCGATGGAATACGACGTGGTGATCGTCGGGGCCGGCCCTGCTGGTCTGTCTGCGGCCATCCGCCTGAAACAGCTGGACGCCGACCTGCAGGTCGTGGTCCTGGAAAAAGGCTCCGAAGTCGGCGCGCATATCCTGTCCGGCGCGGTGCTGGATCCGTGCGGCCTGAACGCGCTGATCCCCGACTGGAAGGAAAAGGGCGCGCCGCTGAACGTCGAAGTGAAGGAAGACAACTTCCTGATGCTGGGCGAAGCCGGCCAGGTCCGCATCCCCAACTTCCCGATGCCGCCGCTGATGAACAACCACGGCAACTACATCGTCTCCATGGGCAACGTCTGCCGCTGGATGGCGGAGCAGGCCGAGGAAATGGGCGTCGAGATCTTCCCGGGCATGGCCTGCTCTGAGCTGGTTTATGGCGAGAACGGCGAAGTCAAAGGCGTGGTTGCCGGTGAATTCGGCAAGAACCCCGACGGCACCCCCGGCCCGGCTTATGAGCCCGGCATGGAACTGCACGGCAAATACGTCTTCCTGAGCGAAGGCGTGCGCGGCTCGCTCTCCAAGGAAGTGATTGCCAAATACGGCCTGTCTGACGGCAAAGAGCCGCAGAAATACGGCGTCGGCATGAAAGAGATCTGGGAGATCGACCCGGCCAAGCACAAGGAAGGCACCGTCACCCACACCATGGGTTGGCCGCTGGGCTCCAACGCGGGCGGCGGCTCGTTCATCTACCACCTGGACAACAACCAGGTTTATGTGGGCTTCGTGGTGCACCTGAACTACAAGAACCCGCACCTGTTCCCCTACATGGAATTCCAGCGCTTCAAGCACCACCCGGTGGTTGCCGACCTGCTGAAGGGCGGCAAGCGTGTGGCCTATGGCGCCCGTGCCATCACCGAAGGCGGCTGGCAGTCGATGCCGAAACTGGTCGCACCGGGCGTGGCGCTGCTGGGCTGTTCCGCGGGCATGGTCAACGTGCCGCGCATCAAGGGCAACCACAATGCGATGCTGTCGGGCAAGGCCGCGGCCGAAGCCGCCTTTGACGCGATCAAGGCTGAGCGTTCGGGTGACGAGCTGACCGCCTATGAGGCGGACGTGCGCGACGGCGCCATTGGCAAGGACCTCAAGATGGTCCGCAACGTCAAGCCGATGTGGTCCAAATGGGGCCTCACCGCGTCGCTGGCGCTGGGCGGCCTGGACATGTGGACCAACAACCTGTTTGGCTTCTCCTTCTTCGGCACCCTGGGCCACGGCAAGAACGACGCCCAGTCGACCGAGGAAGCCTCCAAGCACAAGCCCATCGACTACCCCAAGCCCGATGGCGTGCTGTCGTTTGACCGCCTGACCAACGTCAGCTTCTCGATGACCAACCACGAGGAAAGCCAGCCCTGCCACCTGCGCCTGGGCAATGAGGACACCCCGATCTCGGTCAACCTGCCGAAATTCGCGGAACCGGCGCAGCGCTACTGCCCGGCCGGTGTCTACGAGGTGGTCGAAAAGGACGGCAAGCCGGAGTTCGTGGTGAACTTCCAGAACTGCGTCCACTGCAAGACCTGCGACATCAAGGACCCGTCCCAGAACATCACCTGGACCACGCCGCAGGGCGGCGACGGCCCGAACTACCCGAACATGTAATGGGAACTGCGCTGCAGCAGGAAATTCTCGACTTTGCAGCGCAGTATTCATGCCGGAAACTCAAAGGCGTCGAACAGCATGATCTGTTCGGCGCCTTTGGCTTGGAAGGAGACGATGCAGACGAATTCCTGGAGGCTTTCTCAAAGCGGTTCAGCGTAGACCTGTCAGGCCTTCGCTGGGAGTTCCACTACAACGCTGATGAGCCGCCCGGCAGGCGGCGCGTGCTGCCGCTTGATGCGTCTGGCAAGGTCATCCCCTACCAGCCGATCACTTTGGAACTGCTCGAAAAAGCGGTTCTGGCTGGCAAATGGGACTACGCGTACCCGGAGCACACGATCAAGGACTTGGGGATTGCCGCTCTTCTACCTGATTGGCGTGTTGCAGCAGCTGTGCTGCTTGGCCTGTGCTGGGCTGTTTTCTGGTAGGCGAAGGGTCGCGCAAACCGGCAGAGGCGGCTTCACGCACGCGTTATTTTATTGCACAAGGCTTGAAAACTGACAGCAGCGTGACCCAACGCCCATTGCGCGTTAACCGCCACGGGACTACGCTTCAATTCAGGCAAGAGCAGTAAACCGTAAGGGGGTCCCCAGTGCCCGTATCCATTCTTCGCACCCTGTCCTGTGCGGCCCTGATGGCCGCCGCCGCCGCACCCGCCGTGCAGGCCGAAGGACTGGCGGGATCCTACCTGGCCGGACGGGCCGCCACCTATGACAGCGACTTTGCCGCTGCGGCGCTTTATTACACGCAGGCGCTGGCGCGCGACCCGCAAAACCCGCTCTTGATGGAGAACGTGGTGTTCGCCCAGCTCGCCATGGGCAAGGCGGAGCTTGCCGTGCCAGTGGCCGAACGGCTGCGCCAGACCGGCGCCCGCAGCCAGGTGGCCAATATCGTCAGCGCCGGCGGCCTTGCCGCCAAGGGTGACTACCAGGCGATCCTGGACCGCGACCTGGAACGGGACGCCATTCACCCGCTGGTGGATGGCCTGCTCGAAGGCTGGGCGCATGTCGGCGCGGGCTCCGTCTCCAGCGCACTGGAAAGCTTTGACCGGCTCGCCAAGGACGGCAGCCTGAAACCCTTCGTGCTCTATCACCGCGCCCTGGCGCTGGCCTCCGCCGGCGACTACGGCGGGGCGGAAGCGCTGTTTGCCGAAGAGAACGGGCGCCTGGCCACCCTCAGCCGCCGCGCTGCGGTGGCGCGGGTTCAGATCCTGTCGCAGCTCGGCCGCAATGATGACGCCCGCGAGGCGCTGGCCGCCGCCTTCGGCAGCAGCCTCGATCCAGGGCTCGAGGCGCTGGATGCACAGCTCGCCGCTGGGGAAACCCTGGCCTATACCATCGCCCCCAGCCCGCAGGACGGCATTGCCGAGGTGTTCTTCACCCTTGGTGCGGCGCTGAACGGCGATACCGCCAATGACTATGTGCTGATGTATGCCCGCATGGCGGCTTCGCTGCGCCCGGACCATGTGGATGCGATCCTGCTCAGCGCGGGCCTGCTGGACCAGCTGGGCCGGTATGAGCTGTCGGTTGCCACCTACAAGCAGGTGCCAAGCAGCCACCCCGACTATCACGCCGCCGAAATGGGCCGCGCCGAGGCCCTGCGCCGCGCCGCCAAGCCGGACGCCGCCATCGAAGTGCTGGAGAAACTGGCCCGCGACTTCCCGGAACAGCCCAGCGTCTACATCAGCCTTGGCGACCTGTTGCGCCAGCAGGAGGATTACGCCGCTGCCGCCCGCGCTTATGACAAGGCGCTGGACAAGACGCCGGAGGATTCTTCCAGCCGCTGGTTCCTGTTCTATGCCCGCGGCATCTGCCATGAACGGCTGGACCAGTGGCCGCAGGCTGAGGCTGACTTCCGCGCCTCGCTGGAACTGGATCCAAACCGGCCGCAGGTACTGAACTACCTCGGCTATTCGCTGGTCGAGAAAAGCAGCAAGCTGGATGAGGCGCTGGACATGATCGAACGCGCCGTCGCCGCACGCCCCGACTCCGGTTTCATCGTCGACTCCTTAGGCTGGGTGCTCTACCGCATGGGCAAGTTTGACGAGGCCGTCGCCCATATGGAACGCGCCGTGGAGCTGATGCCGGTGGACCCGGTGGTCAACGACCACCTGGGTGATGTCTACTGGGCCGTGGGCCGCGCGCGCGAGGCGGAATTCCAGTGGAAACGCGCGCTCTCCTTCATCGACCCTGAGGACACGGATGGCGAAGCGGACCCCGAGCGCATCCGCCGCAAGCTGGAGGTGGGCCTGGACGCGGTGCTGGCCGAGGAAGGCGCGCAGCCCCTGAAGGTCGCCAATGGCGGCTGAGGTCGCGGCACCCGCCAAGATCAACCTGACCCTGCATGTGACCGGCCGCCGCGAGGACGGCTACCACCTTCTGGATTCGCTGGTGGTCTTTGCGGACACCGGCGACCGCTTGCGGCTTGAACCGGGACAGGAACTGTCGCTGCAGGTCTCCGGCCTGTTTGCGGAAGGGGTGCCTGCGGATGAGCGGAACCTGGTGTGGAGAGCCGCCGCTGCTGCGGGCTGGACCGGCAAGATCAGCTTGGACAAGCAGCTGCCCCACGGCGCCGGCATAGGCGGCGGCTCGTCCGACGCTGCGGCGGCCTTGCGCGCAATTGCCAGCCAGGGCGGCAGTATCCCCGAAGAATTGCCGCTGAAACTGGGTGCCGATGTGCCAGTCTGCGTGGCGGCACGGGCGTCCCGGATGCGGGGCATCGGCGAACAAGTGATGCCGGTGGACCTGCCGGACCTGCACGCGCTGCTGGTCAATCCGGGCGCACATGTCCCGACAGGGGCCGTGTTCTCTGCGCTTGCTTCGCGCTACAACGCTCCGATGCCGCAGGACATCCCTGCTTTCACGTCAGGTGAAGACTGCGCCGCCTGGCTAGCCGAACAGCGCAACGACCTGGAGGTTCCGGCGATCACCGTTGCGCCGGAAATCGGCCGGGTTCTGTCGGACCTGCGCAGCTCCCGCCAGGCCTTGCTGGCCCGGATGTCAGGCTCCGGCGCCACCTGCTTTGCGCTCTATCCTACGAAAAAGGCCGCCCATATGGCGGCCTATGAGATCGGGGCGGAACATCCCGAGTGGTGGTGCAGTGCGGTCACCCTGACCTGACCCGCCACTCTGCGGACAGGGCTCTCCCGCCCGCGGAACGGCGCATCGAAGATGCGTGCCCGCCGTTGGGCCCGGCGCTGCGCTGACACGCAGCGCGGCATCGTCTTGCCGCTTCTTTCTGGTTGAAAATACTCTGGGGTGAGCGCCGCAGGCGCGAGGGGCAAAGCCCCTCCCGCGTATCAGTTCAGCCGCGACACTACGTAGTCCGCCAGATCGCTCAGCATGGTGCGGATTTCGTGATCGGGCAGCACCTTCAGCGCCGCTCGCGCCTTGGCAGCCCAGCCATGGGCATCCTCACGGGTGGCTTCCAGCGTCTTGTATTTCGCCATCAGTGCCAGCGCCTGTTCCAGGTCGCCGTCTTCCTGCTTGCCCTTCTCGATGGTGCGGGTCCAGAACGCGCGCTCCTCCTCTGTCGCCTGCGCCACCGCCTTGATCACCGGCAGGGTCAGCTTGCGCTCGCGGAAGTCGTCGCCGACGTTTTTGCCGGTGGCTTTGCTGTCACCCTGATAATCCAGCAGGTCGTCAGCAATCTGGAAGGCAATCCCCAGCGCGTCGCCATAGTCGAACAGCGCCTTCACCTGTTCCTCCGGTGCGCCGGCAATCACCCCGCCAACTTCGGTCGCAGCCGAGAACAGCGCCGCGGTCTTGCCGCGCACCACCTGCAGATAGACGTCCTCATCTGTCTTCAGGTTCGACGCCGCGGTCATCTGCAGCACCTCACCCTCGGCAATGGTGGCAGAGGCGTTCGCCAGAATGTCCAGCACCCGCAGGCTTTCCGTCTCGACCATCAATTGGAAGCTGCGGGCAAACAGGTAATCGCCCACCAGCACGGAACTCTTGTTGTCCCACAGCAGGTTCGCCGTGGGGCGCCCGCGCCGCTGGCCGCTTTCATCCACCACATCGTCATGCAGCAGGGTCGCGGTGTGGATGAACTCCACCGTGGCCGCCAGTTTCAGGTGATGGTCGCCCTCGTAACCGCACAGCCGCGCCGCCGCCAGCGTCAGCATCGGCCGCAGCCGCTTGCCGCCCGCCTCGACCAGATGTGCGGTCACTTCAGGGATACGCGGCGCGTGTTTGGAGGCCATCCGGGTGCGGATCAGCGTGTTCACCGCGTCCAGTTCCTGGCTCAGCGTTGCGGCCAGCATCTCATGCGGTTTCCTGGTCATCACTTGGTCCATCACTTTCCCGCTCGCAAGTCTCGACAAGGGGGACGCCTTGCCCTTAGATCCATCCCCATGAAAGAGCTTCTGCGCAGCACCGATCCGACGATCATGGCCTTTGCCTCCGCCCTCCTTGAGGGAGAGGATATAGACTGCTTTCAAATGGACGTAAATATGAGCATCCTGGAAGGCGGGATTGGAATTTTCCCGCGCCGTCTGATGGTTCACGAGGATGACTATGACGACGCGCTTGTGGTGATGCGCGACAACGAAATCCCGCTCGGGCGATGAGGCCTGCACGATGACCGTCTTCCCTGAAGATGAGCTGACCCGCAACGGTTTCCTCGGCGGCAGGGTGCAGCTGTGGCAACCGGCGCGCGGCTACCGCGCCGGGGTAGACCCGGTGCTGCTGGCAGCCGCCGCTCCCGCGCGGGGCGGGGAAGCGGTGCTGGAGCTGGGCTGCGGCGCCGGTCAGGCGCTTCTGTGCCTGGGCTACCGGGTGCCGGGGCTGTCGCTGGCGGGGGTGGAGCTGCAGGCGCCCTATGCGGATCTGGCCCGCCGCAACGCCCAGGCCAACGGTCAGGATATCGACGTCTTCGAGGCCGACCTTTCTGCCCTGCCGGAGGCATTGAAACAGCGCCAGTTTCACCACGTCATTGCCAATCCGCCGTACTACAAGGCGGGTGCCCACAGCCAAGCCCACGACGACGGCCGCAAGCTGGCGCTGGGGGAGGGCACGCCGCTGGCGGACTGGATTACCGCTGCGGCCCGCCGCCTCGCGCCCAAAGGCTATCTGCACATGATCCAGCGGGCCGACCGGCTGCCGGACATGCTGGCCGGATGCAGCGGCGTTCTGGGGTCCATAGAGGTGCTGCCGCTGGCGCCGCGCCAGGCCCGTGCGGCAGAGCTGGTGATCCTGCGGGCACGCAAGGGCGGACGGGCGGATTTCCGGCTGCACGCGCCGCTGATTCTACACCAAGGCACCCGGCATGACCGTGATGGAGACAGCTACCGCGCGGAAATCAGTGCCATCCTGCGCGACGGCGCGGCCTTGCCCTGGCCCGCCTGAGGCACTTTTTCCGGCCGCGCAAACTTAGGAGCGGTGCTTGGCGGATTCAACCTTTGGCGAATCCAAATCTGCTGGTTTCTGCAAAAACGCGCTCTGCCCTGCGGCAAAATGCGCGGCGCATAGCCGATATGAAAATTTCATGACAAAAATCGTGCGGCTGCAGCGTGACAGACGCGGAAACATATGCTCCACTCTCTAGGTCAAACACATCTAGCTCAAAGAAGGAGGGTTACCATGAGCCTCAGCTCGCATCTGACCGAACTTAAGAAGAAGCACGAGCATCTGAGCATGGAAGTGGAACAGGCCCAACGATCGCCCAGTACCGACGATCTGGAAATCGCAGCAATGAAAAAGCAAAAGCTGAAGCTGAAGGAAGAGATCACACGCCTGACAGCTGAAGCCGTCTGAAGAGTTCCCGCCGGGGCATAGCCCGGCACAGTCAACAGGAGGGCCTGCCACAGCGGCGGCCCTCCTTTCGTTTCAGGCCCTACTTGCTGGCACTGGCCCGCGCCGCGATCAGCGCGCCGCCAGTGATCAGCGCTGCAGCCAGCGCCAGCCCCCAGGAGGCCGCGGCAATCCCCGCCAGAACCAGGATCAGCGTGGACAGCAGGGGTGCCGCATATGAACTGGTGCCAAGCATCTGAATGTCGCCCTGCTTGACGCCGATATCCCAGACGTAAAACGCCAGCCCCACAGGGCCGAGACCCAGCAGCAGGGTGGAGACCCAGCCCAAAGTGCCTGCGGGCCACACCGTTTCCTCCAGCGCGAAATGCAGCCCCCAGGAGGCCACCGCGGTCGCAAGGCAAAACACCGCAACCGAACTGGTCGGCGCCCCGCCCACCAGCCGCGACAGCACCGAATAGCCGGACCAGGTCAGCGCACACAGCAGCGCCAGCCCGTAGCCTGGCAGATACTGCGCTTCAAACCCGCCGCCGCCGCCGGAAATGATCGTGGCTGCCCCGGCAAAGCCCAAGACCGCACCGATCAGATGCCCCGCCTTCAGCTTCTCGCCGGGCAAGAGGCCGGAGAACAGCACGATCAGCAACGGCCACAGGTAGGCGATCAGCCCTGCCTCTGCCGCCGGGGCCAGCCGCAGCGCCGAGAAGTAGAGCGCGTGATAGCCAAACAGGCCGATCGTGCCAAAGATATAGACCCGCACCGGCACATGGCGCAGTTGCCCCAGTTTCCCGCTGGCAGCGGTCCAGATGATCCCCAGCGTGCCGCCGATGGTGAAACACAGCGCATTCAGCAACAGTGGAGGCGTGGGCTCCGACCCCACGGTCAACAGCGCCAGCAGCGCCCACAGCAATACAGCGATGAAGCCAATGGCGGTCGCGCGGGTCTTGGTCATTGGGGGTGCAAATCCTGAATCGGGATAATCTTGATATCGCCCCACATATGCGCGGTTTTCTCGATCTCCGCAAAGTACCACTCGCGGAAGGCCGCAATCTGCGGCCGGTCCTTGGCTTCCGGCAGGCACAGGAACCGGAAACGCGCGTCGGACTGGATGGCGATCTTAAAGGGCGCCACCAGCCGTCCCTCGCGCACGTCCTTGATGATCAGCGGCCGCCGCCCCAGCGCCACGCCCAGGCCCGCGCAGGCGGCGTCGATGGCATGATCGGGGGCGGAAAAATGGGTGCCGCTGGTGGGGCTGAAGCCTACCCCTGCCGCCTGGAACCAGGTTGGCCAGTCGCAGCCCGGGGCCACCTTGCTGATGGAATCGTCAAAAATCAGGGGCGCGTGCATCAGCGATTCCGGGGTGGGGAATTGCTCATGCATCTCAGGCGTCATCACCGGTGTCAGCCAGTCGGGCCGGGTGCCATAGGAAGCAAGCCCCACGTCGTCTGACACGCCAAAGCGGATCGCCACATCCACATCGCCGCGGCGCAGGTCCACCACCTTGAGAGAGGCCGACAGGCGGAGTTCGATCTCCGGATGGGTGCGGGCAAATTCGAACAGCCGCGGTGCCAGCCATTTCGCCGTCAGCGCAGGCCCCGCCGTCACCGTCAGCGTGGTCTCATCCAGCAGCCGCCGGGTGCTCTGCCAGGCCTGCCCCAAGGTACGGAAACCCTCCGCCGCGCCGGGGGCCAGTGTCTCGCCCGCCTCAGTCAGCTCCACCGCCCGGTTCAGGCGGCGGAACAGCGGCTGGCCCAGATGCTCCTCCAGCGACTTGATCTGAAAGGACAGCGCCGCCGGGGTCACGTTCAGCTCCTCCGCTGCCTTGGCAAAGGACATGTGGCGGGCAGCAGCGTCAAAGGCGCGCAAAGCGGTGAGGGGCGGCAGGCGGTCAGTCATGTTCGCATAAGTACAGCTTAACTGAACCTCTGCAAAGTCTCGTTTGTGTGTTTGACGGAACGTCCTCATATTGGTTGCAGGTAAAGGATACTGATCTGAGAAGGAGGCCGAAGATGCTGGAATATACTGCTGATGCCGCCGTCAAAGCCGCGATGGCCCGTGCCCACGCCGAGCGGGGGCAGGTGCTGAAACAGGCCTGGACCTGGCTGTTCGGCAAGCGGCCGGTGCCGGTCCTCCGCCCCAAGGTTTCCCGCTGGGCCTGAGCGCGCAAGCGTCCTTACGGGATAGGAAAAGGGCCGGTCCATCTGGACCGGCCCTTGCCGTTTCTGCTGATGAATTGGATCAGACGAAGAACTGCGCGCCGTTGGCGGAGATGGTCGAGCCGTTGATGAAGCCCGACTCGTCAGACGCCAGGAAAGCCACGCAGCGGGCGATCTCTTCCGGCTCACCCAGGCGGCCGGCCGGGATCTGGCCGATGATCGACTCGCGCACCTTCTCCGGCACTGCCATCACCATTTCGGTGGCGATATAGCCGGGGCAGACCGCATTGGCGGTGATGCCGGCGCGGGCGCCTTCCTGGGCCAGCGATTTCACGATGCCCAGGTCGCCTGCCTTGGTCGCGGCATAGTTCACCTGCGCGAACTGGCCTTTCTGGCCGTTGATCGAGGAGATCACGATGACGCGGCCGAACTTGCGCTCGCGCATGCCGGGCCAGACCGGGTGCACGGTGTTGAACACGCCGGTCAGGTTGGTGTCGATCACTTCCTGCCACTGCTGCGGCGTCATCTTGTGGAACGGCGCGTCGCGGGTGATGCCGGCGTTGGCCACCACGATGTCGATCGGGCCCACTTCCTCTTCGACCTTGGCGATGCCCGCAGCGCTGTCTTCATAGCTGCCGACGTTCCACTTGTAGGTCTTGATGCCGGTTTCCTCGGTGAATTTTGCCGCGGCTTCGTCATTGCCGGCATAGGTCGCAGCCACATTGCAGCCCTGCGCCTTCAGCGCCTGGGAAATCGCTGCGCCGATGCCGCGGGAACCGCCGGTGACGAGTGCAGTACGTGCCATTCGAGAATCCTCCAGTATTGGTCACTTGGTAATCTTGCTACAGTTTTCACTGCCGGGGAGCAACAATATTGCGCGGTGAATTTGCTGCGGTGCCGCGTATAAATTGTCGCACCCGCCGCGCCGGTCTTGCTGCAGTTGCATTATAGCTCTGGAATGTAAAAGAAAAAGGACGCCGCGAGGGCGTCCTTCATTTTTTGCGGTTTTGCGCCGATTACGGGCGTTCGACGCACATCGCAACGCCCATGCCGCCACCGATGCAAAGGGTGGCCAGGCCCTTTTTGGCGCCGCGGCGTTTCATTTCGAACAGCAGCGTGTTCAGCACCCGGCAGCCCGACGCGCCGATCGGGTGGCCGATGGCAATGGCGCCGCCGTTCACGTTCACAATCGACGGATCCCAGCCCATGTCCTTGTTCACCGCACAGGCCTGGGCGGCAAAGGCTTCGTTCGCTTCGACCAGATCCAGGTCATTCACCGACCAGCCGGCCTTCTCCAGCGCCTTGCGCGAGGCATAGACCGGGCCGACACCCATGACCGACGGGTCCAGGCCGGCAGTGGCGTAGGACGCAATGCGGGCCAGCGGCTCGATGCCGCGGCGTTCGGCTTCATCGGCGCTCATCAAGAGGGTCGCGGCAGCGCCGTCGTTCAGACCGGAGGCGTTGGCTGCGGTGACAGAGCCGTCCTTGGTGAAGGCCGGGCGCAGTTTCTGCATCGCTTCCATGGTGGCGCCGTGGCGGATGTATTCGTCCGCATCCACTGTGATATCGCCCTTGCGATGCTTGACGATGAACGGGGTGATCTCATCGGCGAACTTGCCCGCCTTCTGCGCCGCTTCTGCCTTGTTCTGCGAGGCGACAGCGAATTCGTCCTGCATCTCGCGGGAGATCTGCCACTGCTCGGCCACGTTCTCCGCGGTCTGGCCCATGTGGTAGCCGTTGAAGGCATCCCACAAGCCGTCGCGGATCATGGTGTCGATGTACTTCATGTCGCCCATTTTCTGGCCCGCGCGCAGATGCGCGGCATGGGGGGACAGGGTCATGTTTTCCTGGCCGCCGGCCGCCACGATGGAGGCATCGCCCAGCTGGATGTGCTGCGCGCCCAGTGCCACGGCGCGCAGGCCGGAGCCGCAGACCTGGTTGATGCCCCAGGCGGCGCTTTCCTTGGGCAGGCCGGCATTGATGTGTGCCTGGCGGGCCGGGTTCTGGCCCTGCGCCGCGGTCAGCACCTGGCCGAGAATGGTTTCGGACACTTCGGATTTGTCCACACCGGCGCGTTCCACCACAGCTTCCAGCACCGCGGCGCCCAGGTCATGGGCCGGGGTGTTGGCGAACGAGCCGCCAAAGGAGCCGACGGCGGTGCGCGCGGCGGATGCGATTACAACATTGGTCATTATTTCTGGTCCTCTGCCATCAAGTCAGGTCTCCGGGAAAGCTTGCTGCCTGCGTTTCGCTCCGACGCGCAAGAATCTTTCCCGATCACTCCGGGTACCGACATAATCTATTGCTGCACGTGCAGCAATTGACAGCCTGTCTCAGGGGGTGCGGCAGAGTCAACCGCGAGATACGTCCCGGGCTGCAGGATTTCCGGCACTTGGCTGCGGTGATGCTGCAAAGCAGCAACCGCGCTGGCCGCAACCGGGTCGCGCAGGGGCAGCAAAGCCGTTGAAAAGACAGGTATTGCTTGATTGCGGCGGCGGGCGGCGGAAGTCAGCCCGCTTTCTTGCCTTGCTTCATATCTTCGATCCAGGGCGGCGACACCGAGGGGGCGCCGAACAGGTAGCCCTGCAGGCAGTCGACGCCGTTTTCGACCAGAAACTCCGCATCCGCCTGGCTTTCCACCGATTCCGCAACCACGAACATGTCGAACTGCTTGGCAATGCCGATCAGGGCGCGGACCACTGACTGGTTGTCGTGGCTGGCGTGAATGCCGCGCACGAACTGGCCGTCAATCTTGACCGCGTCAAAGAAGAACTGGCGGAAATGGCCGATCGCAGTGGTGCTGGCGCCAAAGTTGTCGAGCGCAAAGGCAATCCCGTGCTGCTGCATCCGGCCCATGAAATCGGTCACCAGCTCCGGTGCGGCCATGGCAGAGGCCTCGGTGATTTCCAGCACCAGCCGTTCGCCCAGGGTGCCGTCGCGCTTCAGGAACCGGTCCAGAACCTTGTGCCAGCGCTGATAGCCGATGGAGCGTGCGGACATGTTCACCGACAGGCGGATTTGCGGGTATTTTTCCAGCGCCTTCAGCCCGTGCTGCAGCGCCAGGCAATCCATCTCGCGGCCGATTTCCTTGTCTTCGACCACATGCATGAATTCGCGCGCCGGAATCACCCGGCCGGTCGGATCCAGAACCCGGATATAGCCCTCGTAAAAGGCGACACCATGCGGCGCCATTGCCTGCATGACAGGCTGATAGGCCAGCACGGTCTGATTGTGCCGCACCGCCTCGTCGACCATGTCCAGTGTCGAACGGTCGCGCCCGGCTACCGCTGCGCTCAGCGGGTTTTCAGCGCCTTCGGGGAGATCTGCCTTGGCATGTCGGTTTGTCATGTGCTGCTGGAACCCTGATTGCGGCAAGTTGAGGACAGTATGATGCTCCCCGCAGGTTGCCGCAAAAGGGTTGAGGCAGGATTAAAGATCAAATTTGAACGATCCGTCCCGTGGACAGTTGGCGGTTAGCCGCCGAAGCCGGGGGTGCCTGCGTCCTCGGGGTGGCGGGCCAGATGCGCGGCCTTGATCCCGGCAGAGGTGTCACGGCTGCCGTCGTGGCTGTAGCCGGGCGGTGCAAACGCATAAAGCAGCCGCTGCTTCAGGGTCAGGCCAGGCTGGGCCATGTCCTTGAAAATGCCGATCCATTCATGAAAGGCGACCCGCAGCGGATTGAAGGTGGCGATGTTATGCACCAGCCCGTAGTCGGGGCGGTCATGGTCCTGTTCCGGCACGAAGGTGCCGAACATCTTGTCCCAGATGATGAACACCCCGGCATAGTTGCAATCGAGATAGCGCGGATTGCGGCCATGGTGCGCGCGGTGGTGGCTCGGGGTGTTCATCACCGCCTCGAACCAGCGCGGCAGGCGGCTGACGGCCTCGGTATGGATCCAGAACTGGTAGATCAGGTTAAGCCCGCCGCAAAACAGCACCAGTGCCGGGTGAAACCCCAACAGCACCATCGGCGCCTTCACCACCATCATGAAGGTGAAGGTGCCGGTCCAGGTCTGCCGCAGGGCAGTGGTCAGGTTGTAATGCTGGCTGGAGTGATGATTGACATGCGACGCCCAGACCCAGCGCACCCGGTGGCCGAACCGGTGCACCCAGTAATAGCGCAGGTCATCGAGCACGAAACAGGCCAGCAGCGCCCACACAGACGTGCCCATGTCCAAGGGCGTCAGCTGCCACAGGAACATGAACAGCGTCCAGGCGACGAACCCCAGCAGCAGCCCCTCCGCGACGCTGCCCGCGCCCATGATGAGGGAGGTCACCGCATCGCGGGTCTCATACCGCCCGCCGCGTTTCTTGAGCGCGATCCACAGGAACTCGCCCAGGATCGCGGCGATGAAGAAAGGCACCGCAAGCTGGGTCGCGTCAGGGTAGGAGATTTCTCCGGTCATACAGCCTCCGCCGGGGTGTTGATCAGCGCCAGCCACTGCTGCCGCTCGCGTTCTGGCAGGCGCAGGGAGAGGCCGGGGGCCGCAAAGTCGTTGAAATCAAATCGCAACCCGGTGGCCGTTTCGTGGACCTGTTCCGCGGCCAGATGGCGGCCAACGGTGTCGGCGCCAAAGGTCCATAGCAGCCCCGGGCCGCCATTGGTCAGCACCAGCGCGGCCTGCCCGCTGGCCGCAGGCAGCACCTTGAAAACACTGTCTTCGGGGAAATGTCGCAGCCAGGCAGAACGGGCGTTGCCGGCACCCAGAATCCTCTGCCGGGAGCGGCCGGTCAGATGCAGCAGAACGGCGATTCCCGATATTCCGCCCGCAACCAGGGCCAGCAGCAGTTCCAGCGGCATGAACGTCCTCCTGCGGGCAGATTGGCGGGCAGGCGGAAGGCTGTCAAAGGTGGCGTGGGGTCAAGCGCATCAGCCCCGGCACCCGGATCCGGGGCAGGGCAGGCTGGCCTTGGCAAGCCGGGGTCTACATCGCGGCAGCCGCGCGCTGCGCCTTTGGCAGCACCTGCATCTGCACCACCCGCTCGACAAAGGGCACCAGCCCTTCGGGGCCGGAGGCCCGGTCTTTCAGATGGATGCAGACATCCGGCCGCAGTGCCGCGATGATGCCGATCAGGTCGCCGCGGATCTGATCATCCAGGCCTGCGCCCATGATCACGCATTCGATGCGCGGCTCGGTCTCCAGCTGGCGCACCACCTCGGGCTGATCATGCGCGCCCAGCCAGTGGATCGGCAGATGGTCCAGCTCCTCAGCCACATTGCCGATCACATGCGGCAGCTTTCCGATCAGTAACACAACAGGTTTCATTTCACTCTCCACCCTATGCCAGGGCGTCTTTTGGGGACGTCCCTCGGTTTACAAGTAGTGCGAAAGTCGCGGGGATCACGCGGGGCTGTCCGGCCCCGGTGTCTCATGCTATCTGCCGGTCATGGTCAGAGTTCTTTTTGTATGCGGCAAGGCGCGGATGCGCAGTCCGACTGCAGCGGATATAGCCGCTTCCTGGGCGGGTGTAGAAGCCGATTTTGCCGGATTGAGCCGGGATGCGGACGAGCGGATTTCCGTTGAACACATTGCGTGGGCGGATGTGATTGCTGTGATGGAAAAACGCCAGAAAAGCAAACTATCCAGCCAGTTCGGCAATCTTTTGGCCCAAAAGAAAGTTGTGGTTCTGAGCGTGCCGGACAAGTTCAGCTACATGGAACCCGCGCTGGTGGAGGTGCTGGAGCCGAAACTGAGGCACCTCCTGAAACTCTGAGGTTAGCTTCCCTCAGCCTCGCCAATCATCGCTGCAATGATTTCCTTGGCGCTCTCGGAGTTCCACTCGGCATCGCCCAAGAGCCGCGCCACTTCCTTGCCGTCGCGGTCCAGCAGCACCGTGATCGGCAGGCCGATCACCGCCATCTCCCGCGCCAGCGCCTGTTTCGGGTCCTGATGGCGGGGCAGGTTGCCAATACCGTTTTCATCAAAGAACTTCTGGATGCCTGCCGGCGAGTTGCGCCCGGTTGCGATGGTCAGCACCTCGAAATCCTCCCCCCCGAACTCCTCCTGCAGCTCCGCCAGCTGCGGCATCTCCTTGCGGCAGGGGGCGCACCAGGTGGCCCAGAAGTTCAGCAGGACAATCTTGCCCTGGTAATCCCCCAGGGATGCGGTGCCGGCGCCGTCGGCCAGATCAAAGGCGGCGGCAGACACATCGCGCGGCTCGGCGTGCACGACCAGCTTTTTCATCGAGCCGTCGCGCAAGCCTTCCAGCTGCGCGGGGTCCGCCGCAAAGGCGGCATTTGCACCCAAGGTCAGGGCCATATAAAGGGAAAGCTGACGAAACAGACGCATATTATCTCCGGGGTTCCACACCATGACAGATCAATCCTCGAACCAGATGTGGGGCGGCCGCTTTGCCGCTGGCCCGGACGCGATCATGGAGGCAATCAACGCCTCGATCGGGTTCGACAAGCGGATGGCGGCGCAGGACATTGCCGGCTCCAGGGCCCATGCGGCGATGCTCGCCGCCACAGGCGTCATTACGGATAATGATGCCGAGGCCATTCGGGAAGGGCTGCTCACCGTTTTGTCAGAGATTGAGGGTGGAACCTTCCAGTTTTCCACCGCACTGGAAGACATCCACATGAACGTGGAGGCCCGCCTGAAAGAGATCATCGGTGAGCCCGCAGGCCGTCTGCACACGGGCCGGAGCCGCAATGACCAGGTGGCAACCGATTTCAAACTCTGGGTGCGCGACCAGCTGGATGCGGCGGAATCGGGTCTGTTGGCGCTGATCCGCGCGCTTCTGTCGCAGGCTGAGGCGGGCGCTGATTGGGTGATGCCGGGCTTTACCCACCTGCAGACCGCGCAGCCGGTGACCTGGGGCCACCACATGATGGCCTATGTCGAGATGTTCGGCCGCGATCTCAGCCGCGTGCGCGACGCCCGCGCGCGGATGAACGAATCGCCCTTGGGCGCGGCGGCACTGGCCGGCACCTCCTTCCCGATCGACCGGGAGATGACGGCATCGGCGCTGGGCTTTGACCGCCCGGCAGCCAACTCGCTGGATGCGGTCAGCGACCGTGACTTCGCGCTGGAGTTCCTCAGCACCGCGTCGATCAGCGCCGTGCATCTTTCCCGCTTTGCCGAGGAGCTGGTGATCTGGTCCTCCGCCCAGTTCCGTTTTGTCACCCTGTCGGATCGCTTCTCCACCGGCTCGTCGATCATGCCGCAGAAGAAGAACCCGGACGCGGCTGAGCTGATCCGCGCCAAGGTGGGCCGGATCTATGGCGCCAATACAGCGCTGATGATGGTGATGAAGGGGCTGCCGCTGGCCTATTCCAAGGACATGCAGGAAGACAAGGAACAGGTCTTTGACGCTGCTGACAACTGGATGCTGGCGCTGGCGGCGATGGAAGGCATGGTCAAGGACATGACCGGCAACCGCGAGTCGCTGGCGGCTGCTGCGGGCTCCGGCTTCTCCACCGCCACCGACCTGGCCGACTGGCTGGTGCGGGTGCTGAAGGTGCCGTTCCGCGATGCCCACCACGTCACCGGCACGCTTGTGGCGATGGCCGAACAACGCGGCTGCGACCTGCCGGATCTCAGCCTCGCGGATATGCAGGGCGTTCACGAAGGCATCACCGATGACATCTTTTCTGTGCTTGGCGTCGAAAACTCGGTAAACTCGCGCATGTCTTACGGCGGCACCGCGCCCGCCCAGGTGCGCGCGCAGGTGGCCCGCTGGAAAGAGGTGCTGGCAGGCTGAGCCCGCAAGGGCTGGCCGCGGCAAGGAGGCAGACAATGCGCAACATGATCTTTGCTTTGCTTGGGCTGGCCGTGCTGGCGGCCTGCGGGGTGGACGGCGAACCGGTGCAGCCGACCTTGAACGCCGGTGTCGGCGTTGGCAGCGGCGGTGTCCATGTCGGCGGCGCTTTGGGCCTGCACAAGGGGCCGGTCAGCGTCTTTCTGGGTTTCTAGCAGGGCTGCGCCCTTGATGCGGCGCTGCTGAACAACCATCTCGGAAACGCCCCGCCGTAATGCCGGGGCGGTTTTCATTTGAGGAATTTGCGATGAAAGCAGCTCTCGTTGTTCTCGCGGTCCTGGGCCTGGCCGCCTGCGACACCGGCGCCCCGGCGTCCAGCCCGCCGCAAAAGCAAGAACCAGCGGCAACCGGTGTGAAAGTCTCCGGGTATGGCCGGGTTGGGGTGTCCACCAGCTTCTAGCACACACGGGCAATACCCGGTCCGGGTTCCTGTCCCGTCCGGTTGATGCCTGCTGCTGTGTGTTCCGTATCTGATATGCTGATCTTCAGCAGTTAAGGTTGGCGGCGCCGCCAAGGGGCGGAGGCGGGACGGGAGGGTTGCTCCCGCACGCGAAACGTCGTCTGTGCGTGCCCCTGCCAAAGGGCCCTGTTCCAAAGTGCCGGGGGTGTCAGGCCCGGCGGTGACCGCGATCAATTGGAACTATGCCGCACGCCGCTTAAGATCCCGTGAGACCAGCGTACGCAGGGTGCGCAACACCCTGGGCATTGCGTTTGCTGCCGCTGTTTCGCTGTGAGTATTTAGGGAAAGATGAAGGCGCAGGCCCGGTGTTTTCATCTTTCCCGAAATTCTCAAACTCCGCCGCCCGGAACGAAACGCCGGCGGGGCATGGCGCGGCGCACGGCCCAACGGATGCGGGCGCATCATTGATGCGTCTGCGGCGGGCGGGAGTGCCGCTTTGTGTCCTCCAGGGCGGGCGGGGCGGAATCATTTGATCCATCTGCCCCTTTTGCCCTAAACGCGGGGGCATGGACCATTTTCTCTACCGCGACGGCGCGCTTTACGCCGAAGACGTTCCCATCGCCGAGATCGCCGCGGCGGTGGGCACCCCGTTCTATGTCTACTCCACCGCCACCCTGTTGCGCCATTTCCGCTTGTTCGACGAGGCGCTGGAGGGCACCGACCACCTGGTCTGCTTTGCGATGAAAGCCGCCTCCAACCAGGCGATCCTCAAGACGCTGGCACAGGCCGGTGCCGGCATGGACGTGGTCAGCCAGGGCGAATACCTGCGGGCCAAGGCGGCGGGCGTGCCGGGCGACAGGATCGTGTTTTCCGGCGTCGGCAAGACGGCAGAGGAAATCCGCGTGGCTTTGACCGGCGGTATCCGCCAGTTCAACGTGGAATCCGAGCCGGAGATGGAAGTGATCAGCGCCGTGGCTGAGGAATTGGGCGCCAAAGCCCCCATCACCATCCGGGTTAATCCGGATGTGGATGCCAAGACCCACGCCAAGATCGCCACCGGAAAATCCGAGAACAAGTTCGGCATACCGATTGCCCGCGCCCGCGAGGTTTACGCCCGCGCCGCCGCGCTGCCGGGGCTGGAGGTGGTGGGGATCGACGTCCACATTGGCTCGCAGCTCACGGATCTGGAGCCGTTCCGGCTGGCCTATCAGAAGGTGGCGGAGCTGACCGAAGCCCTGCGCGCCGACGGCCACGATATCCGCCGCCTGGACCTGGGCGGCGGCCTCGGCATCCCGTATGAGCGCTCCAACTCGGCACCGCCCCTGCCGGTGGAATACGGCCAGATGGTCAAGGAGACGCTCGGCCACCTCGGCTGCGAGATCGAGATCGAGCCGGGCCGGCTGATTGCCGGCAATGCGGGCCAGCTGGTCAGCAAGGTGATCTATGTGAAGTCGGGCGAGGGGCGCGATTTCCTGATCCTGGATGCCGCGATGAACGACCTGATCCGTCCGGCGATGTATGAGGCGTATCACGACATCATCCCGGTCGAGGAAGCCGCAGCGGGCGTGGAAAGCCAGCCTTATGACATCGTCGGCCCGGTCTGCGAGACCGGCGATACCTTTGCCAAGCAGCGCGACCTGCCGCCGCTGGCTGCGGGCGATCTGGTCTCCTTCCGCAGTGCGGGCGCCTATGGCGCGGTGATGGCGAGTGAGTACAATTCCCGCCCGCTGATCCCCGAAGTGCTTGTGCACGGGGATCAATTCGCGGTTATTCGCCGCCGCCCGGACTATGAAGAGATGATAAACCGCGATACCATCCCGGAGTGGCTCTGAAGCGATCCGGGCGCGAACCGGCGCGGGCCACATGAGGATGAGGCCCGTATGCCCTTTGACCGCCAAAGAAACCGGCAGGCCGATCCGGCCCTGAAACCCCTGCGCTGGCCGCTGGCCTTGACGCGGGCCGGTTTCGTGGCAGAGCGTGCTTTGCGCAGTTTCTGGCCGCTGGCCTCATTGATGATGGCAGCGCTGGCGGCGCTGATGCTCGGGCTGCACCAGATGCTGCCGGAGCGGCTGGTCTGGACCGGTGCGATGGCGGTGCTGATCGCCGCCGCGGCGGCGCTGGGCTGGGGGCTCTGGCGCTTCCGCTGGCCCAGCAAGGCCGCGGCGCTGGCCCGTCTGGATCAGACCCTGCCGGGCCGCCCCGTCTCAGCCTTGCTGGATACCCAGGCGATTGGTGCAGACGACGCTGCCTCAGCCGCGCTATGGCAGGCGCACCAGCGCCGGATGGCCGCGGCGGCGGCAAGGGCCAAGGCGCCGGCACCCGATCTGAACATTGCCTCCTCCGACGCTTACGGCCTGCGCTATATGGCGGGGCTGATGCTGGCGGTGGCGGTTCTGTTCGGCTCGATCTGGCAGGTCGCCACGGTCAAGGACCTGGGCACAGGCGGCAGCGCGGCCCTGAATGGCCCGGCTTGGGAGGGCTGGGCAGAGCCGCCCGCCTATACCCGCCTGCCGGTGCTCTATCTGAATGACCAGGACGCAGGGGTGCTGAAGCTGCCTGAGGGCAGCCGCGTCACCCTGCGCTTTTATGGCGAACTGGGTGCGCTGGAACTGGCGGAGACTGTGTCCGGCCAGGGCGGCAGCGAAGCGGAACCGCCGCAGGCTGCGATGGAATTCGATGTCACCCGCAGCGGCAGCTTTGCCATCGAGGGCGATGGCGGGCGCAGCTGGCAGGTGGAGGTGATCCCCGACAACCCGCCCATGGTGGCGGTTGCAGGCGAGCCGGAACTGGAAAACGATGGCTACACCACCCTGGCTTTTGCAGCGCAGGATGACTACGGCGTGGCCGCCGGGCAGGTGCGCATCGCATTGGATCTGGCGGCGGTGGAACGTCAGCATGGGCTGGCGGCCGATCCCGATCCGCGTGAGGCGCTGGTGCTGGACCTGCCGCTGCCCCTCAGCGGGTCGCGCCAGGAATTCACCGAGAAGCTGATCGAGGACTTTGCCCAGCACCCCTGGGCCAACCTGCCGGTGGTCTTTACCTTCTCTGCCACCGACGAGGCCGGGCAGTCTTCGGCCGCTGCGGGTTACGGCGCCGAACTGCTGACCCGCCGCTTCTTCGATCCGCTGGCAGCGGCTGTGATCGAACAGCGCCGCGACCTGCTGTGGGCGCGCGCCAATGCGGTGCGGGTGGCGCAGGTGATCCGCACCCTGACGCACCGGCCAGAGGGTCTGTTCCGCGACTATGGCGATTACCTGCGGCTGCGCACCATCCTTCGGCGGCTGGAAAGCTATACCGTTGCCGGCACGATCCCCGAGCCGCGGCAGGAGGAGATTGCCGCCGCGCTGTGGGATCTGGCGATCCAGCTGGAAGAGGGCGACGTGGGCGACGCGCTGGAGCGGATGCAGCGGGCGCAGGAGCGGCTGAGCCAGGCGATGCGCGACGGCGCCAGCGAGCAGGAGATTGCCCGGCTGATGCAGGAGCTGCGCGAGGCGACCCAGGACTATCTGCGCCAGCTGAGCCGGATGGCTGAAAACAATGGCGAGATGATGGACCCGGGCGATATGCCCGAAGACATGATGACGCTCAGCCAGGATGACTTGCAGGCAATGATGGACCGCATCCAGGAACTGATGGAGCAGGGCCGCATGGCCGAGGCCGAGCAGGCGCTGCGCGAGTTCCAGGAGATGATGGAAAACATGCGGATGACCCGTTCGCAGCAGGGGCAAGGCCAGGGCAATGAGGGCCGCGAGGCGATGGAAGGTCTGGCAGAGACCCTGCGCGAGCAGCAGGGCCTGTCGGATCAGGCCTTCCGCGACCTGCAGGAGCAGTTCAACCCCGGCGCCCGCAGCGGCGAGAGCCAGGGCAACGAGGGCCGTGACGGCGGGCTGGGCCGCGGCCAGAGCCACCAGGGCGGGCAGGGCGGCGACCAAGGCGACGGTCAGGGCGGCGAGGGCGCAGAGAGCCGCAACCCGGATGGCCAGGGTGGCCAGGGCGGCAGCAACCGCGAACAGCCGGGGCAGGGCGGCTCGCTGGCCGACCGCCAGCAGGCGCTGCGACAGCAGCTGCAGCAGCAGCGCGAAGGATTGCCCTATCTGGGCGGTGAGGCCGGTGAGGCCGCACGCGAAGCGCTGGACCGCGCGGGCCGTGCCATGGAAGGCGCCGAGGACGCGCTGCGCGGCGGCGACAACGCCGAAGCGATCGACCGCCAGTCCGACGCCATGGAGGCGCTGCGTGAAGGCATGCGCAGCCTGGGCGAGGCGCTGGCGCAGCAGCAGCAGCCGGGGCAGCAGAACGGGCAGCAGCCCTCAGCCAATGCGCAAGGAGAGCGGCTGGACCCGCTGGGCCGCA
Source organism: Leisingera sp. ANG1 (assembly GCF_000203975.2). Lineage (GTDB taxonomy): Bacteria > Pseudomonadota > Alphaproteobacteria > Rhodobacterales > Rhodobacteraceae > Leisingera. The sequence continues at coordinate 421,139 of NZ_AFCF02000006.1, forward strand.
ACAACGGCAGCATCAATGACGGCGGCAAGGTGGGCGAGGGCACGGCCTACCGCCGCGCCTGGGACCTGCTGGAGGACATCCGCCGCCGGGCCGGCGAGCGGGAGCGGGACGAGCGGGAGCGCGGCTACCTGCAACGGCTGCTGGACCGGTTCTGACCCCGGCAGCACAGGGTGCTGCAGGCATACCTGCGGCGCAAATACCTCAGAAATGACCCCGGGTTACTGGGTGGCGGTGACGGACTTCACCTGGTTGTCCAGCCACAGCCGCGCCTGATCGACCCAATCCACATAGCTGCTGAGAACCGGATCTGCCTGCGGCAGCTTCTCGGCAATCAGCGGTGCCTTGTCATAGATCATCAGCAGGATCAGCGCTGCAATCACCGACAGCGCAAAGCCGCGGGCAAAGCTGCTCTTGCGCGGTACCGGCAGCGCCTCCGGGTCCGCCTGCGGCGCAGGGGCCGCGCTGCCGGCAGAGCGCAGGGTGGAGTTGATTTCCTCGATGTCCGGCAGCAGTTCCTTGCGCGAGCCGCTTTCGGCAGCGGCGATCTGGCGCGGGTCCTCGCCGCGCATGCGGGCCATCCGGTCGCGGGCCTGGCGGCTGCGGCGGGCGGCTTCGTCCTCGGCGGGCGCTGCTTCCTCCAGCCCCAGATCGGGCTGGGTTTCCAGGCTCTGGCTTTCCGCGGCGCGCAGTTCCGCTTCCCGCGCGGCTTCCTCGCGCAGGATATCGGACATTTCCGGATCCAGCGAACGCCCCCGCTGCGGCGGCTGCAGTGCCTGTTCGGCCTCAGGTTCAGGCGCCTCGTCCGAAATGTCTTCATCCGCGCCGGGCTGCCCGGCCGCGTCGTCTTCGGTGCTGTCCTGGGGCGGCTCTGCGGCGGTTTCCGCCTCTTCCGGGTCCGCTTCCTGTGCAGGTCTCTCCGATGTGCCGGTCTCCGGCTCAGGCTCAGGCTCAGGTTCAGGCTGCGGCTCAGGTTCCGGTTCGGCGTCCTGTTCCGCCTTTGCTGCCAGCTCCCGTTCGGACTTTTCCTTTGCCTCGGCTTCGGCTGCCCGGGCAAAGGCTTCCTCGATGCCGATATTTTCAAGTGCGGCATCTTCCGCCGCATCCGCGCCCGCTGCCGCCTGGAACCAGGTCTGGCCGCAGTTGGAGCACTGCACATCCCGGCCCTCAGGCGGGATCACATCTTCAGGCACTTCGTACTGGGCTGCGCAATTCGGGCAGGTCAGGCGCATCATGCTCTCCTCGGCACCTTCCCGCCGCCCTGACTGGCGGCAGGTTGTTTTTTAAGGGATTATAGGCATCCGCCGCATCCAGCGAAAGCAGCAATTGCCGCAACCTGCCGGCCCCGGGTTTCCCGGCAACAGAGCCCCCATTGAAACTGCCGGCCCCTTGGGGCAAAACAGCCGGGCGCCAAAACGCGCGCGTTCAGGGGGCAGCAGTGATCGAGCTGGAAAATGTGGGCTACAACTATGGCGGCGGCGAGCTGCTGAACGCGGTGTCGGTGCAGCTGGCGCCGGGCTCGTTCCATTTCCTGACCGGCCCGTCCGGTGCGGGCAAGACCACGCTGCTGAAGCTCTGCTACGGTGCCTTGAACCCGACCGCGGGCCGGGTGCGCGCCTTCAACATGGATGTGCACGGGCTGGACCGCGACCAGATGGCCTATCTGCGCCGCCGCGTGGGTGTTGTGCATCAGGACTGCCGGTTCCTGGACCACCTGCCGGTGATCGAGAATATCGCGCTGCCGCTGCTGGTCTCCGGGCGTGAGCTGAGCCACGAGGAAGCCAACCTGCAGGAACTGCTGAATTGGGTGGGCCTCAGCGAGCGCGCCCATGCGCTGCCGCCGGAGCTGTCGGGCGGCGAGCGCCAGCGGGCGGCGCTGGCCCGTTCCGTGATCCTGTCGCCGGATGTGATCATCGCAGATGAGCCGACCGGCAACGTCGACTGGGAAATGTCGCAGCGGCTGCTGCAGCTGCTGGTGGAGCTGAACCGGATGGGCAAGACCATCCTGGTCGCCACCCATGACCTGTCGCTGATCCGCGCTGCCAAGAACCAGGTGCAGGCGCGGGTGCTGCGGATTTCCAACCGGCAATTGCAGCTGGCGGGGGCGGACCTATGAGCGAGGGCAGGCTGCGCAAGCTGATCCTGGGCGATGCCCAGGCCGACCGGGTGGTGCCGCCAAGCGGCTTCACCGCCCAGCTGACATTGTTTGTCTCCGGCGCCATGGCGTTTCTGGCGGTCTTTGCACTGGCACTGTCGATGGCCTCTGGCCGCCTGGCGGACCAATGGGCCGAGGAACTGGCCCGCGCCGCCACCCTGCGCATCAATGCCCCGGCAGAGCAGCGCACGGCTCAGACCGAGGCGGCGCTGGAGATCCTGCGCCAGACCCCCGGTGTGGCCACCGCGCGGGCGCTGACGGGCGAGGAGCAGGCGGCGCTGCTGGCGCCCTGGTTCGGCGCCAGTGTGCCGGTGGGCGACCTGCCGCTGCCGCAGCTGATCGAGGTGACCGGCGACGATGCGGGCTATGATGCGCAGGGTCTGCGGCTGCGGCTGCAGGCAGAGGTGCCGGGCGCGGTGCTGGATGACCACACCCGCTGGCGGGCGCCTCTGGTGGATGCGGCGCACGCGCTGCGCCGCCTTGCCTGGGTGTCGATCCTGTTGATCGGCGGCGCCACCGCGGCGATGATCACCCTGGCTGCCAATGCGGCGCTGGCGGCAAACGCCCAGGTGATCGAAGTGCTGCGGCTGGTCGGCGCGCTTGACAGCTATATCGCCCAGGCCTTTATCCGCCGCTTCACCCTTCGGGCACTGACCGGCGCAGCGGCGGGCGTGGTGCTGGGCATGATCGGTGTCTGGCTGATGCCCGAAGCCTCTGATGAGGGCGGTTTCCTGACCGGGCTCGGCTTTCAGGGCTGGGGCTGGCTGGTGCCCTTGCTGATTCCGCCGCTGGGCGCGCTGGTGGCCTTTGCCGCCACCACCCGGGCGGCCACCAAACGACTGGGGGAACTGTCGTGAAAAACCCGATCCAATGGCTGCGCTCGCTGCTGTTCATCACGCAGATGTATCTGGCGATGCTGGTGCTGGGCATCGTGTTCGCGCCCTGGGCGCTGGTGTCCCCCAAGGGTGCGCGCACCGCCTGCAAGGCCTATGCCCGCTGGGTGATCTGGACTGCGCGCTGGATGGTCGGCATCCGCACCGAAGTGCGCGGGCAGGTGCCTGATGGCGAGGTGATCGTCGCCGCCAAGCACCAGAGCTTCCTCGATATCATCATCATCTTCAACGCGGTGCCCTCGGCCCGGTTCATCATGAAGCGGGAGCTGATGTGGACGCCGGTGATCGGTGTCTATGCCAAGCGGCTGGGCTGCGTGCCGGTGAACCGCGGCAAGCGCGGCGCGGCGATTGCCAAGATGGTCAAGGACGTCGCCAAGGAGACCAAGGAGCCAGGCCAGCTGATCATCTACTCGCAGGGCACCCGCGTGGCACCGGGGGCCAAGAAACCCTACAAGATCGGCACTGTGGTTTTGTATGAAGGGCTGAAGCAGCCCTGCGTGCCTGCGGCCACCAATGCCGGCGTGTTCTGGCCCCGCACAGGCATCTACCGCAAGCCCGGCCTGGCGGTGGTGGAGTTCCTGGAAGTGATGCAGCCCGGGATCACCCGCGAGGATTTCATGACGCAGCTGGAGGAGCGGGTCGAGGCACGCTCCGATGCGCTGATGCGCGACGCCGGTTTCGACCCGGAACAGGCGCCGGCTCAGGCCTGATCCGGCGGGCGCAGCCCGGACGCCTTCAAAAATTTTCTGCAGATCAGCGACGGAAGTTCTTTCCGCGGGCGTTTATGCCGTCAGCAAGCGCACTCGTCCTGCGCTTGTTACACCACTCACAGGTGGCCGGCCGGTTTGGCCGGACCGGGCTGGCGGCGCATTACGCTGTCAGCCCGGAACCCTGTCAGCCGATCACATCGCCAACCAGTATCTGCGGCTGCACATCGGTGAAATTCGGAATGTCCTCCAGCGCCGGGCCTGCCGCCTTCATCGCCGCGTCCATCGCCGCCTGATCGGCAAAGACGAGGGTGGCGATGGCAAAGAACGGCGGCGCGATGTCCGGCCCGCCTGCCAGCCCCTTGGTCACCACAGCCGATTGGATGTGCGGCCCCATGTGCTGGTCCACGATCTGCATGTGGGTGTCGGCGTAGTAAGCGTAGTCGAAGGTTTTGCCTTCGCCAGCCGGGTAAATGACTTGCAATGAAACGGGCATGGGAATGTCTCCTGCTGGGGAAATCTTGGGAGCAGTAGAACGGGAATGAGGAGCAATGCCAACCTGAATTCAGCGTATAGCCTTAGCTTGAGCGCGGGCCCATCAGACTGACCGAGCTGCCTGCACTCTCACCGAAGTCCGGATGCACATAGACGGATACTCCCCAACGCTGGGGGGAGGCAACTTTTCCATGCATCCAAGCCCGAAACAGAACGTTGTCTCCCAGAGTTGCCTTGGGATCAAAGGCCAGCTCCGGAAAAATGGCTGCGACGATTTCTTCGATTTTGGCCGCCAGCACCTCTCCTTCGGCTTTGGTAAGAGAATACGGTGCATTTGTGGAAATGGTGCAGGAGTGTTCTTGCAAGTGGAGGAAGCTTGCAGAAACAGGATCCACCCAGCGCTGTTCATGCAGAATCAAATCCTTCCTGATCAGGCCGAACGTTTCAGGAGATTCATCCAGTGTACCCAAGTGGAATGGAACGCAGATTTCTGTGAACAGCTGAGCGGTGCGGTCTGCGCGGCTAGGCTCGCTGTGCAGTTCCCGGCCAAGCAGCAGGCCTGCTGCGAGACCAGCAGCGCAGACCGTCAGTAGAATCTTAGGGTTCAATTATTGGCCTCGAAATAGGCCCGGCCCGCTTAGGGCCGGGCTCTTGCAATCAGCTATGGATCGGCCCGTCGCCGCAGGCCAGCGCCGCTTCGCGCACGGCTTCGGAATAGGTCGGGTGGGCGTGGCAGGTGAGCGCCACATCCTCGGCCGAGGCGCCGAATTCCATTGCCACGCACAGCTCGTGGATCATGTCGCCCGCTGCCGGGCCGATGATCGCGGCGCCCAGGATGCGGTCGGTTTCCGCATCGGTGATGATCTTGACAAAACCGCCCTCGGCCTGGCCGACGGCCTTGGCGCGGGCGTTGCCCATGAACATGAACTTGCCGGTCTTGACCTTCTTGCCTTCGGCCTTCAGCGCGTCCTCGGTCGCACCAACGGTGGCCACCTCGGGCGTGGTGTAGACGACGCCCGGAATGACGCCGTAGTTCACATGGCCATGCTTGCCGGCGATCACTTCGGCCACCGCCATGCCTTCATCCTCGGCTTTGTGAGCCAGCATGGGGCCTTCGATCACATCGCCGATGGCATAGATGCCGGGCAGGTTGGTGCGCCAGTGGTTGTCGGTGGCGATCTGGCCGCGCTCGGTCATCTTGATGCCGAGGCTGTCCAGCCCCAGGCCTTCGCTGTAGGGTTTGCGGCCGGTTGCCACCAGCACCACATCGGCGTCCAGCACCACCTCGTCACCGCCCTTCTTGGGCTGGTACTTGACCTTGGCCTTGGTCTTGGAGGTTTCCACCCCCTGTACCGCGGCGCCCAGAATGATGTTGAGGCCCTGTTTCTCCAGGATCCGCTTGAAGGAGCGCTGCACGTCCTTGTCCATGCCGGGGCAGACCGCGTCCATGTATTCGACCACGGTCACTTCCGACCCGAGGCGGGCATAGACCGAGCCCAGTTCCAGACCGATCACGCCGGCACCAATGACGGCCAGTTTCTTCGGGATCTTCGGCAGTTCCAGCGCACCGGTGGAGGAGACCACGATCTTCTCGTCGATCTCCACACCCGGAATGGAGGCAGGCACCGAGCCGGAGGCGATCACGATGTTCTTGGCCTCGTGCACCTCGTCGCCGACCTGCACCTTGCCGGCCGCCGGGATGGAAGCCCAGCCCTTGATCCAGTCGATCTTGTTCTTCTTGAACAGGAACTCGATGCCGCCGGTGTTCTGGCCGATCACCTCGTCCTTGTAGGCCTTCATCTGATCCCAGTCGACCGAGGGGCTTTTGCCCTTGAGGCCCATATGGGCAAAGTTGTGCTCTGCCTCATGCAGCAGGTGGGTCGAATGCAGCAGCGCCTTGGACGGGATGCAGCCCACGTTCAGGCAGGTGCCGCCGAGGGTTTCGCGGCCCTCGACAACAGCTGTTTTCAGTCCCAGCTGGGCGCAGCGGATGGCGCAGACATAGCCGCCGGGGCCGGCGCCGATTACGATGACGTCATATTGGGACATGGGTCGGTTTTCCTCGTTTCTCCCCGGTTCCGTTTCTCGGAACACGCGTTAGGGGATTGTGGTGTTATGATCAGACCGGGGTCAACATCTTGATCGAGATATTGGTGACCCCGTCGCGTTCAAGGTGCATGGCGAGTTCTTCGGAGCCGAAGAAAGCGCGGGCCTTCTCCAGATCGGTGATCGCGAACAGCGCCACGGCGTGGTTCTTGCGGTCCGGATCGCTCCAGACGTTCAGATCGGTGATGCCAGCGGCCTGCCGGTTGCGCTTGTCCTGCCGGAACACGGTGAGCCAGGCGTTGAAATCGGCCACATCGGCCTGCCAGAGAACATGGGTTGCCATCGGGGTTACTCCTTTATCCGTATTGAGGGCAGGATGCCCCGGTAAGGGTAAGGAGCGCTTTGATTCCACTCAAGAAAGGCGTGTGCCGCAGAAGTTTCCGCAGAATAGCGGCGCTGCCCCCGGCTTGGGCGGAGCCAATTTGAGTATTTTCGGAAAGGTGAAAGCTCATGCGAGGAGCACCCCCGCAAGCATCGCGGCAAGGCCACTGGTGGCAATCAGCCAGATGGCGGTGCGCAGGTAAGGCACGCCGCTGAGGTAGGCAGGCAGGTAGAGGGCGCGGCCCCCGAGATAAGTGTAAATCCCGGTGGTGATCAGCGCGCTGTGCAGGCTCGCCAGTTCCGCGACCAGCGCCAGGCTGATGAAGACCGGGGCGGTTTCCAGAAAGTTGGTAAAGGCCCGCCGCGCCCGGCCCGCCAATGCGCCGCGGCTGACAGATGTGTCGCGCGGGCCTGCGGTCCAGGCGTTGCCGACCGAGAGCTTCAACAGGAAGCTGTCGCAGCTCACGTGGATCAGGGCGAGGATCGAGAGGCAGACAAGGCCCCAGAGCGGGAGGGTCATGCCTCGTTCTTTTCCGAAAAACTCTCATTCAGGAGAATGTCCAGCTCCTTTAGAGTGTCGGATGAGACCTTCTTTAGCCATCTCGAAAAACAAAAACTAATGGGTCCCGCTACCCAAGCTGAGCTCTGGCTCAATGGGGATTGTTTAAGTGCATCAAAGAAAGAAACGCCATTCTCGGATAGATCCCAAAAAGCTAAGAAGATGCTCACGGCAACACAAAAAATAACTATCCCAATTGCTCCCATGGCAAGTTCCGCCTTTGACTGAGCATCACGGTAAAGTGCAATAAGTAGTGGGTTTTCAGTAGCGCCAACTCTAGCGGCTAGCATCACCTTGCTGCGCTCGCTAAACAGCCCCTTGTCAAAAGTTGGCCTGCCTAGGGGTATGATAAGCATACCTAACAGAAGGCAAGCAAAGAGAAGGCCGATCATTAAGAAAACAAGCTCGAGATTTAATGGAATGCCTTTGTCATTGAGCGGTTCCTTTGGAAATGCATTTACCACTCCAACCACGTTAAGGAAAAGCAATGCCAGCCCTCCAATCGCCAGGCGATTGAAGGTGCTAGTCCAATTCCGAGTGATGTCAGAAAGCTGTAGCAAACTGAGCCTTACAAATCCATCAGCAAACGCCGCGGATCCTCCAGCGCTTCCTTGACGCGGACCAGGAAGGTCACGGCGCCTTTGCCGTCGACGATGCGGTGGTCGTAGGACAGCGCCAGATACATCATCGGGCGGATCTCCACCTTGCCGTTGATCGCCATCGGGCGGTCCTGGATCTTGTGCATGCCTAAGATTCCGGACTGCGGCGGGTTCAGGATCGGCGAGGACATCAGCGAGCCGTAGACGCCGCCGTTGGAGATGGTGAAGGTGCCGCCCTGCATTTCCGCCATCGACAGCTTGCCGTCGCGGGCGCGGGCGCCTTTTTCGGCAATCGCTTTCTCGATGGAGGCAAAGGACATCGCGTCGGCGTCGCGGATCACCGGCACCACCAGGCCCGTGGGCGTGCCTGCGGCGATTCCCATGTGGACGTAGTTCTTGTAGACGATGTCGGTGCCGTCGATCTCGGCGTTGACTTCCGGCACTTCTTTCAGCGCGTGGCAGCAGGCCTTGGTGAAGAAGGACATGAAGCCCAGTTTCACGCCGTGCTTCTTCAGGAACAGATCCTTGTACTCGTTGCGCAGCGCCATCACCTCGGTCATGTCGACCTCGTTGTAGGTGGTCAGCATGGCAGCGGTGTTCTGGCTGTCCTTCAGGCGCTTGGCGATGGTCTGGCGCAGGCGGGTCATCTTCACCCGCTCCTCGCGCGCGGCGTCATCGGCGGTGACGGGGCCACGGACCTGGGCCGGTGCCTGCGCAGGCGCGGCGGCAGGGGCTGCCTTGGCGGCGGCCACGGCGGCGGCGACGTCTTCCTTCATGATGCGGCCGTCGCGGCCAGAGCCGGTGACCTGATCGGCGCTGATGCCGGCCTCGGCCATGGCTTTCTCCGCAGAGGGCGCGTTGGCGACGTCCTTGGAGCCGCCGGCAGCGGCAGCAGGGGCAGGGGCTGCGGCAGGTGCGGCGGCGGCCCCGGCGGCACCGGAGGCAATCACGCCCAGCTGCGAGGAGGCCTGTACGGTGGCGCCTTCTGCTGCCATGATCTCCGTCAGCACGCCGGCGGCGGGCGCGGGCACCTCGACGGAGACCTTGTCGGTTTCCAGCTCGCACAGCATTTCATCCTGCGCGACGGTGTCGCCCACCTTCTTGAACCAAGAGGAAACGGTCGCTTCGGAGACCGACTCGCCAAGTGCGGGAACCATGACCGGCACCGGGGCGCTGTCTTCGCCGGAGGGCGCAGCAGCCGGAGCCGGTGCTGCCGCTTTGGCGGCAGGGGCCGCGGCAGCACCGTTGGCCTCGGTCAGGGTGGCCAGCAGTGCGTCGACGCCGACGGTGTCGCCTTCAGCGGCGACGATCTCGCCCAATGTGCCGGCGGCGGGCGAGGGTACCTCGACCGTCACCTTGTCGGTTTCCAGCTCGCAGAGCATTTCATCGGCATTGACGCTGTCGCCGGGCTTCTTGAACCAGGTGGCCACGGTGGCCTCGGTCACGGATTCGCCCAGGGTGGGTACGCGGACTTCGGTTGTCATGTCTCTTTATCCTCAGATGCTCAGCGCTTCGTTCACGAGGGCTGCTTGTTGGGCTTTGTGTTCGCTGGCCAGGCCGGTTGCGGGCGAGGCCGAAGTGGCGCGGCCTGTATAGACGGGCCGGGTGTGCTTGGCGCCGATGCGGGTCAGCACCCATTCGATGTTGGGCTCGATGAAGGTCCAGGCGCCCTGGTTCTTGGGCTCTTCCTGGCACCAGACCATTTCCGCCTGCTTGAAGCGTTCCAGCTCCTTCACCATCGAGATGGCGGGGAACGGGTAGAACTGCTCGATCCGCATCAGGTAGACGTCATTGATGCCGCGGGCGTCGCGTTCTTCCAAAAGGTCGTAGTAGACCTTGCCCGAGCACATCACCACGCGCTTGATCTTGTCGTCCGCCACCAGCTGGGTGTCGGAGTTACCGTGCTGCGCGTCGTCCCACAGCACCCGGTGGAAGCTGGAGCCGGTAGTGAATTCCTCTGCCTTGCTGACTGCCAGCTTGTGGCGCAGCAGCGACTTGGGCGTGACCAGGATCAGCGGCTTGCGGAAGGTGCGGTGCAGCTGGCGGCGCAGGATGTGGAAGTAGTTTGCCGGCGTGGTGCAGTTGGCAACGATCCAGTTGTCCTGGCCGCACATCTGCAGGAAGCGCTCCAGCCGGGCGGAGGAGTGCTCCGGCCCCTGGCCCTCGAACCCGTGCGGCAGCAGGCAGACGAGGCCAGACATCCGCAGCCACTTCGATTCACCTGAGGAGATGAACTGGTCGAACATGATCTGGGCGCCGTTGGCGAAATCGCCAAACTGGGCTTCCCACAGGGTCAGCGCGTTCGGTTCGGCCAGCGAGTAGCCGTATTCAAAACCCAGTACCGCGTATTCTGACAGGGCCGAGTCGATCACCTCGTACTGGGCCTGGCCTGCGCGGATGTTGTTGAGCGGGTAGTAGCGCTCCTCGGTCTCCTGGTTGACGATGCCGGAATGGCGCTGCGAGAAGGTGCCGCGGGTGGCGTCCTGGCCCGCGAGGCGTACCGGGTAGCCTTCCAGCATCAGCGAGCCAAAGGCCATCGCCTCGCCGGTGGCCCAGTCAAAGCCCTCGCCGGTTTCGAACATCTTGCCGCGGGCGTCCAGAACCCGGCCGACGGTGCGGTGCAGCGGGAAGCCCTCGGGCACCTGGCTCAGCGCGCGGCCGATGTCGGCCAGGGTGTCCGGCTCGATCGCGGTGCGGCCGCGCTGGTAGTCGGCGTCCTTCTTGTCCAGATGCGACCAGCGCCCGTCCAGCCAGTCGGCCTTGTTGGGCTTGTAGTTCTTGCCGGTCTCGAACTCCTCGTTCAGATGCGCCTGGAAGGCGGCCTTCATGTCCTCGATCTCTCCCTCGGGGATGAGGCCATCCTTGACCAGCCGGTCGGTGTAGAGGGTGAGGGTGGTCTTGTGGCCCTTGATCTTCTTGTACATCAAGGGGTTGGTGAACATCGGCTCATCGCCTTCGTTGTGACCGAAGCGGCGGTAGCAGAAGATGTCCAGCACCACGTCCTTGTGGAACTTCTGGCGGAACTCGGTGGCGACCTTGGCGGCGTGCACCACCGCCTCCGGGTCGTCGCCGTTCACGTGGAAAATCGGCGCCTCAACCACCAGCGCGTTGTCGGTGGGATAGGGGGAGGAACGCGAGAAATGCGGTGCGGTGGTGAAACCGATCTGGTTGTTCACCACGATATGCATGGTGCCGCCGGCCTTGTGGCCGCGCAGGCCCGACAGCGCAAAGCATTCCGCCACCACGCCCTGGCCGGCAAAGGCCGCATCCCCGTGCAGCAGGATCGGCAGCACCTGGCTGCGCTCGGTGTCGCCCAGCTGGTCCTGCTTGGCGCGGACCTTGCCCAGAACCACCGGGTTCACCGCCTCCAGGTGCGAGGGGTTGGCGGTCAGGCTGAGGTGCACGTTGTTGCCGTCAAACTCCCGGTCGGAGGAGGCGCCGAGGTGGTATTTCACGTCGCCGGAGCCGTCCACATCCTCGGGCTTGAAGCTGCCGCCCTGGAATTCGTTGAAGATCGCCCGGTAGGGCTTCTGCATCACGTTGGCGAGGATGTTGAGGCGGCCGCGGTGCGGCATGCCGATCACGATGTCGCGCACACCCAGGGCGCCGCCGCGCTTGATGATCTGCTCCATCGCCGGGATGAGGCTCTCGCCGCCGTCCAGGCCGAACCGCTTGGTACCGGTGTATTTGACGTGCAGGAACTTCTCAAAGCCCTCGGCCTCGACCATCTTGTTGAGGATCGCCTTGCGGCCCTCGCGGGTGAAGGTGATTTCCTTGTCGTAACCCTCGATCCGTTCTTTCAGCCAGCTGGCCTCTTCGGGATTGGAGATGTGCATGTACTGCAGCGCGAAGGTGCCGCAATAGGTGCGTTTCACGATCTCCACGATCTGGCGCATGGTCGCGACCTGCAGGCCCAGAACGTTGTCGATGAAGATCGGCCGGTCCATGTCGGCATCGGTGAAGCCGTAGGATTTCGGGTCCAGTTCCGGGTGCGGGGTGGCGGCACGCATGCCCAGCGGGTCGAGATCCGCCGCCAGATGGCCGCGGATCCGGTAGGCGCGGATCAGCATCAGGGCGCGGATCGAGTCCAGCACCGCGCGCTGCACCTGATCGTCGGTCAGCTCAACGCCTTTGGCGGCGGCCTTGTCCTTGATCTTCTTGCCCGCGCCTTTGGCCTCGGCGGGGGCCGGCCATTCGCCGGTCAGCGCGCCGGTCAGATCGTCATTGGGGGCCGGTGGCCAGTCGCCGCGCGCCCAGGAGGGGCCCTTGGCCTCTGCCTTCACGTCCAGTTCGGCATCGCCCATCTGGCGGAAGAACTCGGCCCAGGCGGCATCCACCGCGTTCGGGTCATTGGCGTAACGGGCATAAAGCTGCTCCAGATACTCCGCATTGTGCCCCTGCATGAAGGAGGAGGCGTGAAAGAGGTCGTTGGGCGATTGGTCGGTCATCTTAAGCTCCCGAAGAGTCGGTATGCGGTTTGTGGGGGCAGGTCAGGGTTCGCACTGGAACGTGACCTGTTCCTTGGTCGGGTCGAGCGATTGTTCCGGGCCGGACGTGATGGTCACGGAACTGGCGCCCTTGCAGATTTCGGTTTCAATACGGGCCTGGACGTCCTCGATGCTGGTGCCGGGCTCGAAGTTCAGCACGCCCTGCATCGGCGCGGTGATGGCCGCGGCGGAGGTGGCGGTGAGGAGGGCGAGGCATAGTGTGCTTGCACTTGCCGACGTTGGCCTGAGGACGCGGGAGGAGCGAATTCTCTTGGTCATTGGTGTGCCTCCTGCGGGTTGGGGCCGTATTTGTTGGAGCCAGGTTGGGAAGGAAGTGCAAAGGTAATCAGAAAAGCGAGAAATAAAACGCAGGTCACGATAAATGCGGTTTCTTCAGAAAAACTGAAGGCAGGTGCCACAAAAGCGGCCGACCAAATGAGTAATAGCCATCCGCTAAGACCGATGTCGTGGTAGCGTCTTACGGCGCAGCTGATTATGGGAAGCAGGGTCGCTAAAACAACTGCAAGGTAGAAAACAGAGAAACGAAGTCCTGCGGTCTCTGAAAGCCATTCATCTGCTGCTTTTGAGACCATTACCATGACAGTTACGAGCATATAGAATTGCCAAAACTCGCTTCTCTGGGCGCGACCTTTGAGGTCGCGCCACTTGGCATAACAAGCTTTGACTGCTTGCTCGGTCGTCATGCTTACTTGCCGATCGCTTTCAGAACCGCTTCGCCCAGGCCGGCCGGGCTTTCGGCGACCACGATGCCTGCGGATTTCATCGCTTCGATCTTGTCCTCGGCGCCGCCCTTGCCGCCGGCGACAATCGCGCCCGCGTGGCCCATGCGGCGGCCCGGAGGGGCGGTGCGGCCTGCAATGAAGCCTGCAACCGGCTTCTTGCGGCCTTTCTTGGCCTCATCGGCCAGGAACTGCGCGGCCTCTTCCTCGGCGGAGCCACCGATTTCGCCGATCATGATGATGCTTTCGGTCTCGTCGTCAGCCAGGAACCATTCCAGCACGTCGATATGCTCGGTGCCTTTGATCGGATCGCCGCCGATGCCGACGCAGGTCGACTGGCCCAGGCCCACATCAGTGGTCTGCTTCACCGCCTCATAGGTCAGGGTGCCGGAGCGGGACACCACGCCGACAGAACCGCGGCGGTGGATGTGGCCGGGCATGATGCCGATCTTGCAGGCATCCGGGGTGATCACGCCGGGGCAGTTCGGGCCGATCAGGATGGAGGAGGAATTCTCCAGCGCCCGCTTCACCTTCATCATATCGAGAACCGGGATGCCCTCGGTGATGGCGACGATCACTTCCATTTCGGCGTCGATGGCTTCGAGGATGGAATCCGCGGCAAACGGCGGCGGCACGTAGATCACCGAGGCATTGGCGCCGGTCACGTGCTTGGCTTCATGCACGGAGTTGAAGACCGGCAGCTCCAGATGGGTCTGGCCGCCTTTGCCCGGGGTCACGCCGCCGACCATCTTGGTGCCGTAGGCGATGGCCTGTTCGGAGTGGAATGTGCCTTGAGAGCCGGTGAAGCCCTGACAGATGACCTTGGTGTTTTCGTCGATGAGGACTGCCATGTTGTCCTTTCCTTTCGATTAAACGGCTTGTGTCTTTGCGGCACGCGCCGCGTTGTCGTCGGTAAGTGCCCGATCTGCATAGGTGACACGGGCAAGCCGTGCGCGGCCGGAGATCAGGCGGAAGAGAGACCGGGGCAAGGCACTGAGTTCAGCCATGCCCCGCAAACGTTTTTGGCGCCAGCGAACAGCAGAAGCAGGGCGGCGGGTGCCATGCCCCAGAAAAGTGCTTTCTTCGGGGGGCGTATTGCCCTGTTTCACCAGCGCTGGAGTGATCTGATAGGGGTTGAGGGAAACTGCCAGGCGGGAAACCAGCGGATTGAACAGCAACTGGTCGATCGAGAGGTCGAACGGGCGCGCCGCCAGAAGCTGTTCCGCAGCGGACCGTGTCACCAGATAGCCGGCTGAGCCTGGGTTGCGTGACAGCATCGGTGCCAGTCGGCGGCCATGACGCGCCGTGCCGCCAGTGCCCAGCATCACCCGCAGCGAGTCGCTGCGCCAGAATTCGATATTCACCAGCCCGCAACCGTCCGGCCACCAGCTCAGATCATCCAGCCACAGACGCAGCTCCGGCGAGATGAAGACGTCATCCTCAAACACAAGAGCGATATCCGCATCACTGTCCAGAAATGTTTCCCAGACACGGGCGTGGCTCAGCGTGCACGCCATGTTGCCCGCTGCAAAGGCCCCCCAGGGGCCAAAGCTGCGGCATTGCTTCAGCAGTTCGGATTCAGGTGTTGTCTGCAGGTCAACGGCAGGCACGAACTCGGCCTCGATGCGGGCGTCCGCCAGTGCTGCCCGCATTGCTGCGTGCCGCCCGGCCGCCCGTTCGAGCGAGATCATGTAGGCTGCGAGTTTCATGTGCTGGAACCTGTCCTTGATCCGGAAAGCTCCCGGGCTGAGCCCGGGAGAGCAGGATCAGCCCTTCACCGCCTTCACGATCTTTTCGGCGCCGTCCTTGAGGTTGTCGGCGGCGATCACGTCGAGGCCGGAGGTGTTGATGATCTCCTTGCCCTTCTCGACGTTGGTGCCCTCGAGGCGGACCACCAGCGGCACCTTGAGGCCGACTTCCTTGACCGCGGCAACCACGCCCTCGGCGATCACGTCGCACCGCATGATGCCGCCGAAGATGTTCACCAGGATGCCTTTGACGTTCGGGTCGGAAGTGATGATCTTGAAGGCCTCGGTCACCTTCTCCTTGGTGGCGCCGCCGCCCACGTCGAGGAAGTTGGCAGGCTCCGCGCCATACAGCTTGATGATGTCCATGGTGGCCATCGCCAGGCCCGCGCCGTTCACCATGCAGCCGATCTCACCGTCGAGCGCGATATAGTTCAGGTCGTATTTGGAGGCTTCCAGCTCTTTCGGGTCTTCCTCGGTGGTGTCGCGCAGCTCAGCCACGTCGGCGTGGCGGTAAACCGCGTTGCCGTCAAAGCCGACCTTGGCGTCCAGCACTTTCAGCGCGCCGTCGTCGCCGACGATCAGCGGGTTGATCTCCAGCATCTCCATGTCCTTCTCGACGAAGGCTTTGTAGAGCTGGCCCATCAGCTTGACGCACTGCTTGATCTGCGCGCCTTCAAGGCCAAGCGAAAACGCGATGCGGCGGCCGTGGTAGGGCTGGTAGCCGGTGGCCGGGTCGACAGAGAAGGACAGGATCTTTTCCGGGGTGGCGGCGGCCACTTCCTCGATGTCCATGCCGCCCTCGGTGGAGCAGACAAAGGAGATGCGGGAGGTCTGGCGGTCGACCAGCAGTGCCAGGTACAGCTCGGTCTGGATGCCGGAGCCCGCTTCGATGTAGATGCGGTTCACCTGCTTGCCGGCCGGGCCGGTCTGATGGGTCACAAGAGTGCGGCCCAGCATCTTCTTGGCTTCCTCGGCAGCTTCCTCCACCGATTTGGTCAGGCGCACGCCGCCTTTTTCGCCGGCATCGGCTTCCTTGAAGGAGCCCTTGCCGCGGCCGCCTGCGTGGATCTGTGCCTTTACGACCCAAAGCGGGCCGTCGAGTTCACCGGCGGCTGTCTTGGCTTCTTCGGCCCGCAGCACCACGCGTCCGTCGGACACCGGCGCACCGTAGCTGCGAAGAAGGGCTTTGGCCTGATATTCGTGGATGTTCATTTGAAACTGTCCCGTCTGGCTGCAATTGTCTGCTGATTTATAGGCCGTCATAATGCCAAGTGTTAAAGGCTTTTTTGACTGGCTGCGGGGAAATGCGGAAGATTTTCGACTTTTGTGATCACACTATTTGGCCGTGTGATCACATAGCGCCGCTGCCGTCTTGGGGCGCCGGCGCCGATTCCTTGGCTTGATCTGCCGTTTTCGTGCCGCGCGTGCTGGACGGCAGCAGTTTGCTGCTGTTGCCTCAGAACAGGCAGCTCCCGCAGGCCGCGGCAGGAAAGCGGGCTTGAGCACGTTGCCTGAAGGGGGCTTTTTTGGCATTAGGGCGCATGGACCGCAGCGCCGCGGCGCGAGACTCAGGAGAGTTGTTTTGACTATCGACACCAAAGACTATTGGGATGCCTACTACGGCAAAAAGGAAAGACCGGCGGTGCCGTCGCAATTCGCAGCCTTTGTGCTGAATGAATTTTCCGACCGGCAGAGGTTCGTGGACCTCGGTTGCGGTGACGGCCGGGACAGTTTCTTTTTCGCCATGCACGGCAAGTCCGTCCGCGGCATCGACGGATCTGCCTCCGCGGTCTCGCTGTGCCAGGCTGTGGCGGAACGCCGGGGTGTGGACAATATCGGGTTCAGCCAGCTGGATATGCAGGACGCCGTCGCCTGTTCGAGCTTCCTGGAGCAGAACGCCGCCGATTGGGGTGACGCGATTGTCTATGCGCGTTTCTTTCTGCACGCGATTGACGAAGACGCCGAAGCAAACCTGCTGCGTCTTGCAGCGGGGCTGGTTGGTGACAGAGGCCGTCTGTGCCTGGAGTTCCGCACGCCGCGGGATCAGTTCCAGACCAAGGTGACATCAGAGCACTACCGCCGCTATGTGGAGCCGCTTCAGGTGATCGCCAGCGCCGGCCGGCACGGTCTGACATGCACTTATCTGGCAGAAGGCTTCGGTTTTGCGAAATACAAGGCCGATGATGCCTTTGTTGCGCGCATGGTTCTGGAGCGCCAATGATTGATCCGGTTCCCGCTGAACTTAACCGCAACAATCTGAGAGATATCTTTGCCCGTCTGGCAGGGGTGGAGGCATTTGTCTTCTTTGGCACGCTGCTGGGCTGTGTGCGCGACGGCGACATCATTCCGCATGACGATGACATCGACATCTACGTGAATGCGCGGGACAGAAAGAAGCTGCTGGCCGCGCTTGAAAGCAGCGGTTTCGAGCTGGAGCTTCATCCGCGGGCGAAGTGGTATAAGTTCTGGCGCAAGCCGCTGGTTGTGCAGGCCACGCGGATGCAGGACGGGATCAAGACCTACGCCGATTTCTACTTTTACGACGACAGTCCCGCGGACTACCTGATCGAACGGTGGAATTTCGCAGGATTGTGGCGCGACCCCGCGACCACGATCCATGTGCCCAAGGAGCTGATTTTTCCTTTGCAGGACGCGGAAATGCAGGGCATTCCCATCCGTGTTCCGGCGCGGCCTGAGGAGGTCTGCGCCTTTCTCTATGGTCCGTCCTGGGGAACGCCTGTTCGCAAAGGGGAGGGGTATACGATGGAAATTTCCGGGAACCGCCCTCAGTTCAAACTGAAGGCTGCCAGCTAGAGAACCAAAAAAAACGGGGCGCTGAGGCCCCGTTTTTCATCTTGTCTTTTTGCCGGATCAGGCCAGCGAGGCGTCGATGCCCTTGCAGGCTTCGACCAGGCCCTTCACGGCGTTGACCGAATTGTCGAACATGGTCTGTTCTTCTTCGTTCAGCTGGATGTTCACCACCTTCTCGATGCCGCCGGCGCCGATTACGGTGGGCACGCCCACATACATGTCCTTGACGCCCAGCTCACCATCGCAATAGGCGGCGCAGGGCAGCACGCGCTTCTGGTCTTTCAGGAAGGCCTCAGCCATTTCGATGGCGGAGGTGGCCGGCGCGTAGAAGGCGGAGCCGGTTTTCAGCAGGCCAACGATTTCTGCGCCGCCGTCACGGGTGCGCTGCAGGATCGCGTCCAGGCGCTCCTGAGTGGTCCAGCCCATCTTGACCAGGTCGGGCAGCGGGATGCCGGCCACGGTGGAGTAGCGCACGGAGGGCACCATGGTGTCGCCGTGGCCGCCCAGCACAAACGCGGTGACGTCTTTCATGGAGACACCGAATTCCTCAGCCAGGAAGTGGCGGAAGCGGGCGGAGTCCAGAACGCCGGCCATGCCGCAAACCTTGTTGTGGGGCAGGCCGGAGAATTCGCGCAGAGCCCAAACCATCGCGTCCAGCGGGTTGGTGATGCAGATCACGAAGGCGTTCGGCGCGTGGTCGCGGATGCCTTCGCCAACGGACTTCATCACCTTGAGGTTGATGCCCAGCAGGTCGTCGCGGCTCATGCCCGGCTTGCGCGGCACGCCGGCGGTCACGATGCAGACGTCGGCGCCTGCGATGTCCTCGTAGGACTGGGTGCCCTTCAGGGAGGCGTCGAAGCCCTCGGAGGGACCGGATTCTGCGATGTCCAGCGCCTTGCCTTCTGGGATGCCTTCGGCGATGTCGAAGAGAACAACGTCGCCCAGTTCCTTGAGGGCTGCGAGATGTGCGAGGGTGCCGCCGATCTGACCTGCGCCGATGAGGGCGATTTTGGGTCGTGCCATTGGAAAATGTCTCCGGTCCGGTTGAAATTTCCTGATGCCTACGGCGTAAAACCGTGCCGTGCAAGGGCTCTGCGCTGCGGCATTCGGCGCTGTATGCTTGTGTATACCGTGCTGATACCGCTAAACCGTCTGTAATCTGGGCATTTCGGAGGGCGGGTGATGGCGGCGTTTGATGCAATGTTTTTCGTTTTTGCCATCCCGGCGGTCGTTTTTGCGGGCGTGTCCAAGGGCGGTTTCGGGTCCGGCGCAGCTTTTGCCTCGGCGTCGATTCTGGCGCTGGTGCTGGAGCCGGGCATGGCGCTGGCGCTGATGCTGCCCCTGCTGATGCTGATCGACGTGGCCAATCTGAAACCCTATTGGGGACGCTGGAACCTGCGGGCATCGCTGCTGCTGATTGGCGGCGGCTTGCCCGGCGTGGCGCTGGGTGCCTGGCTTTATGCGGCGGTGGATGCGGATGCGATGCGGGTGTTGATCGGGCTGGTCTCTGTCTGTTTTGTGCTGTGGCAGCTGCGCGGGCGGCTGCGGCTGCGGCTGGCGGCAGATGCGCCGCTGTCAACGGGCGCCGGTGCGCTGGCCGGGCTGGCGGTGGGGTTCACCAGTTTTGTCAGCCATGCGGGCGGGCCGCCGGCCGCGGTTTATCTTCTCAGCCTGAAGTTGCGGAAGACCGAGTACCAGGCCAGCACGGTGCTGATCTTCTGGGCCATCAATATCGCCAAGGCGGTGCCTTATGCCGGGCTGGGGATGTTCACACGTGAAACCCTGCTGCTGGACCTGATGCTGGCGCCCTTTGCGCTGCTCGGGGCCTGGCTGGGGGTGAAGCTGCACCATTCGATCCCGGAGCGCTGGTTCTTTGCGCTGACCTATGTGCTGCTGACAGTGACCGGCGCTAAGCTGATCTGGGACGGGCTGGCCTGAAGACTGCTCGCATCAGCCAGCCCGCGCGGCGTCCCCGGCCGCTAACCTGCAGCCCGGAAACCTGCCTCAATGCTTGCTCAGGCGTCGCTGTCGGTGTTCGGCAGGGCCTCTGCCAGCACTTCGTAGGACTGGCCGGAGGCGACCAGGCAGGTCATGCCGTTGGGGGTGGTCACCGTAATGGTCCAGCTGCCGGTGTCGGCAGAGGCAAAGGTTTCCATCACCATGCCCTGCTGGCCCATGCCGATGCTTTGGCGGCTTTCGCCGTATTTTTCGGCTAGCCTTTTGATCACCGCATCGCGCGGGGCGCAGTTGCGGCTTTGGGCAGCGGCGGGTGCGGCGGCCATGGTCACCGCGGCCAGCGCCAGCGGCAGTGCGAAGATTGAGTTTTTCATCTCGTTTTACCCTTTCCGGAACGGCCGGACAGGGAAGGGTGCCTGACGGCAGCCCCCGGTGTCCCTGTTCGGGCCGGTGTGTGACGCAATTCGAAATGCAGGCCCCATGCCTGCGGGCAGCAGGTGCGGCCTGTGGCGGCGGCAGTGGTCCTGTGCCTTGGTGCCCCTCAGTGTGCCGGTCAGGTGCTGATAAGTGGTTAACCAGGCGTGCGCCGAAAATTCACACATTTTTTCAAGCGCTTGCTGCAAATGCGCGAAAGGTTACGCTGCGCTGCGGCGGAATTGTACTTGAAAGTATACAATCGAATCTGTACCGCTTTACGCAACAAAATAACTTATGGAGAGGCCTCATGGACCCGCGCACGCGCCCCTACCGCTCGGTTTTGTATATCCCCGGCTCCAACGCGCGTGCGCTGGAGAAGGCCAAAACCCTGCCGGTGGACGCGGTGATCTTCGATCTGGAGGATGCGGTCTCAGCCGATGAAAAAACCAATGCCCGCGAGACCTTGGCCCAGGCGCTGAAGGGTGGCGGCTATGGCGCGCGGATGAAAATCGTGCGGATCAACGGGCTGGATACCGAGTGGGGCCGTGGTGATGCGGCGGCGGCGGCGCGGATGAACCCGGATGCGATTCTTCTGCCCAAGGTGAATGCGCCGGAGGATTTGGACGCGCTGGCGGAAATTACCGGCGATATCCCGTTGTGGGCGATGATGGAAACCCCGCGCGGCATGCTGAATGCCGCCGCGATTGCAGCGCACCCCAAGCTGCAGGGCATGGTGATGGGCACCAATGACCTGGCCAAGGAACTGCAGACCCGCTACCGCCCCGACCGGATGCCGATGATGGCGGGTCTGGGCCTGTGCCTGCTGGCGGCCAAGGCCGAGGGGCTGGTGATTGTCGACGGCGTCTATAACGCCTTCAAGGACGTGGAGGGGCTGGCCGCGGAATGCGCGCAAGGCCGCGACATGGGCTTTGACGGCAAGACCCTGATCCACCCGGCGCAGGTAGAGGTGGCCAATGCCGCCTTTGCCCCGACTGAGCGCGAGATCGACACCTCCCGCCGCCAGATTGCCGCATTTGATGAGGCCCAGGCCGCTGGGCAGGGTGTTGCCGTGGTTGATGGCAAGATAGTCGAGAACCTGCATGTTGTAACGGCGCGTGAAATTCTGGCAAAAGCGGATGCAATCGCTGCGGTTTCCGCGTAGGTGTTAATCAGCTTAACATCTAAGAGGGGCTGATATGGCACTGTTGATCCTGGGACTTCTGCTGTGGTGGGGCGGCCACCTGTTCAAACGGCTGGCACCGGATATGCGTGCCTCCATGGGCAATGGCGGGCGCGGCGTGGTGGCGCTGGTGCTGGTGGCGGGCGTTGCGCTGATGGTGATCGGCTACCGCTCAGCCGAGAGTTTCGATTTGGCGCTGGTGCCGCCGTTCCTGAAGCATATCAACAACCTGCTGGTGCTGGTTGCGATCTATTTCATGAGCCCTGGCCCGCATAAGGGCGCGCTGTTCTACAAGATGCGCCACCCGATGCTGACGGGCTTTGGCCTGTGGGCGCTGGCGCACCTGCTGGTGAACTGGGATCCGGCGTCGTTTGTCCTGTTCGGCGGCCTGTGGGCATGGTCCATCACCGAGAAAGTGGTGATCAACCGGGCAGAGCCGGGCTGGCAGCCGGGGCCGAAGGGCGCGATTGCCAAGGACGGGATGTTCCTTGCCGCCTCGATTGTCCTGATGGGGGTGATCGGCTACGTCCACGGCATCGTCGGCCCGTCGCCGTTCGGCGGCTAGGCCCTTAGCCAGGATAGGAAACCATGAAGCTTTACCGATTTTTGTCCGAAGACGACACCTCTGCCTTTTGCCACAAGGTGACCGATGCGCTGAACAAGGGCTGGGAGCTGCACGGCAGCCCGACCCAGGCCTTTGATCCCGTCAAGGGGATCATGCGCTGCGGTCAGGCGGTGGTGAAGGAGGTGGACGGAACCTACACCCCTGAGACCAAACTGGGAGAACACTGATGGCCAAGACCAATCCGGGCCGCTTTTTCGAAGACTATACCGTTGGGGAAGTGATCCGCCATGCGGTGCCGCGCACGGTGTCTGGCGGCGAGCGGGCGTTGTACCATGCGCTCTACCCGGCGCGCCATGCTCTCTATTCTTCGGATGAATTTGCCCGGGCCTCTGGTCTGCCCTCGGCGCCGCTGGACGATTTGGCGGCCTTCCACGTAGTGTTCGGCAAGACGGTGCCGGATATCTCGCTGAATGCGCTGGCGAACCTCGGCTATGCCGAGGGGCGCTGGCTGCTGCCGGTTTATCCCGGCGACACGCTGCGCTCGGAGTCCGAGGTCATCGGCCTCAAGCAGAACTCCAATGGCAAATCCGGCGTGGTCTATGTGCGCACCCGCGGGCTGAACCAGCGCGATGAATGCGTGATGGAGTACGTGCGCTGGGTGATGGTGCGCAAACGCGACCTGGATGCCCCGGCGCCGGAGACCGTGATCCCCGAGCTGAACAAGGTGATCCCGGCGGACCAGCTGGTGATCCCGGCGGGGCTGGATTTCAGCAATTACGATTTCACCCTGGCAGGCGAGCCGCACCGCTGGGGCGACTATGAGGTCGGCGAGACCATCGACCATGTGGATGGCGTCACCATCGAGGAAGCCGAGCACATGATGGCGACCCGGCTGTGGCAGAACACCGCCAAGGTGCATTTCGACAATACCGCGCGGCCCGACGGCACCCGGTTGATCTATGGCGGCCATGTGATTTCGATGGCGCGGACGCTGTCGTTCAATGGCCTCGCAAATGCGCAGATGATTGTCGGCCTGAATGGCGGCGCACACGCCAACCCCTGCCTGTCCGGGCTCACTGTGCGGGCGTGGTCCGAGGTGCTGGACAAGGCCGACACCGCAGCGCCCGGCGTCGGCGCGATCCGGCTGCGGCTGGTGGCGACCAAGGGTGGTGCGCCGTTTGAGCTGAAGGGCGAGGACGGCAAGTATCTGCCGGATGTGCTGTTGGATCTGGATTACTGGGCGTTGATGCCGAAGTGATCTGAGGGGGCTTTGCCCCCTCGCAGGCGGTGCCTGCTCACCCCCAGGATATTTTCAGCCAGATGAACAGGGGGATGGCAGAAATGTGATGACCGTCAGCCGGTTTGCCGCATAAGCTGGCAGCATGCGGGTTTTGCAGCTTCTGGTTTTCTCCATGCTCTCCCTTGGGCCGCTGCGCGCAGCGGCCTGCGATCTGGCATTGGTGCTGGCGGTGGATGTCTCCGGCTCTGTTGATGCCGAGGAATACCGCATTCAGATGGACGGGCTGGCGGCAGGCCTGCGCGACGGGGTGGTCTCTGAGGCGTTGGTCAAGGCGCGCGCTCAGGTGCTGCTGCTGCAA
This sequence comes from Leisingera sp. ANG1, assembly GCF_000203975.2. Taxonomy (GTDB): domain Bacteria; phylum Pseudomonadota; class Alphaproteobacteria; order Rhodobacterales; family Rhodobacteraceae; genus Leisingera. The sequence continues at coordinate 444,473 of NZ_AFCF02000006.1, forward strand.
TGGTCGGGCGAGTCGCGCCAGGAGGTGACACTGCCATGGGCCGAGATCCGGACGTTCGGGGATGTGGAAGCGCTGGCGCAGCAGATCGAGCAGGCGCCAAGGCCCTGGCGCAATTACTCCACCGCGGTGGGGGAGGCGCTGTTTCTGGCGCTGGAGCAGTTTCCGGCCGTGGAGCAGTGCAAGCGCCGGGTGATTGATGTCTCCGGCGACGGGTTCTCCAACGAAGGGATCGAGCCGCGCGAGGCGCATGGCGCGCTGGCGGCGGCGGGTGTGACGGTGAATGCCATCGCCATTGAGCAGAGCGAGCCGGACCTGACCGCCTATTTCTTTGAAAACGTGATCCGCGGTGAGGGGGCCTTTGTGGTCTCTGCCGCGAGCTTTGCTGACTACCCGTCGCGCATCCGCAAGAAGCTGGTCAGGGAGGTCGCACGGCAGACCGCTGCACTGCCGGAAGGCACGGGGAGGGCAGTTGCGTCTTTGCAGTGATTTGCAGAAGGGGCCCTGATTCTGCAAAAAATTTTCAATCGGCGGATTTGTGATCACTAATTATTTGCTGTGATCACAAGCCGTGGCGTTTTAGCGCCAACAGGCGAGAAACCTGCCGTTTTTAACCGTTCCTTCGGGTGACACGCCGTAAAAATCGGCTAAAACGTCGTCAGCCAACCTGAAAAGGAGCCAACATGGCCGATGTCAATCGGGGCAACCGCCCGCTTTCGCCGCATTTGCAGGTCTACCGGCCGCAGCTGACCTCCGTGACTTCGATCCTGACACGGATCACCGGCAACGCGCTGATCGTCTCGGCGCTGCTGATCGCCTGGTGGTTCCTGGCTGCCGCAACCTCGCCCGAGTATTTCGCCATTGCCAACGGCCTGCTGACCAGCTGGTTCGGCGATCTGGTGATGACGCTGTCGGCGCTGGGCCTGTGGTATCACACGCTGGCGGGCATCCGGCATCTGATCTGGGACAACGGCATGATGCTGGACCTGGAGCAGGCCGAGAAACTGGGCTGGTTCGTGGTGATCGGCTCTGCCGTTCTGACCGTTCTGACCATCATCATCGTCTAAGCCCGGGAGGCACACGCAATGCGATATCTGACTGACCGCAAGCGCGCCGTTGGCATGGGCGCTGCAAAATCCGGAACAGAACATCACTGGTCGATGCAGGTGAGCTCAATCGCTCTCTTGATCCTGGTGCCGCTGTTTGTCTTCACCTTCGGTTCTGCGCTGGGCGGCACCTATGAACAGATCACCGCCTATTACTCCCGCCCGTTCCCGGCGCTCGTGGCGGCGCTGACCATCTGGGTCGGCATGATGCACTTCAAATCCGGCGCCCAGATCATGATTGAGGATTACGTCCATGGGCTGAAAGGCCGCCTGACGATCATCCTGGTCAATTGCCTGTCTTATGCTGTCGCCGCGACCAGCGCCTATGCGCTGATCCGCCTGGCCCTGTAACTCCCCGAGGTCTCTTTCAATGGCTGCTTACGAATACGAAACACATGAATATGACGTGGTCGTGGTTGGCGCCGGCGGGGCTGGCCTCCGCGCGACGCTGGGCATGGCGGAACAGGGGCTGCGCACGGCCTGTGTGACCAAAGTGTTCCCGACCCGCTCCCACACTGTGGCGGCGCAGGGCGGCATTGCCGCCAGCTTGGGCAACATGGGGCCGGACAGCTGGCAGTGGCATATGTATGACACTGTCAAGGGCTCTGATTGGCTGGGCGACACCGACGCGATGGAATATCTGGCACGTGAGGCCCCCAAGGCGGTTTACGAGCTGGAGCATTACGGCGTGCCGTTCTCGCGCACCGAGGAAGGCAAGATCTACCAGCGCCCGTTCGGCGGCCACACCACCGAATACGGCGAAGGCCCCGCGGTGCAGCGCACCTGTGCGGCGGCTGACCGGACCGGCCACGCGATCCTGCACACGCTGTATGGTCAGAGCCTCAAGAACAATGCCGAGTTCTACATCGAGTATTTCGCCATCGACCTGATCATGTCCGAGGACGGGCAGTGCCAGGGCGTTGTCTGCTGGAAGCTGGATGACGGCACCATGCATGTCTTCAACGCCAAGATGGTGGTGCTGGCGACCGGCGGCTATGGCCGCGCCTATTTCTCCGCCACCTCGGCGCACACCTGCACCGGTGACGGGGGCGGCATGGTGGCGCGCGCTGGCCTGGCGCTGCAGGACATGGAATTTGTGCAGTTCCACCCGACCGGCATCTACGGCTCCGGCTGCCTGATTACCGAGGGCGCGCGGGGCGAGGGCGGCTATCTCACCAACTCCGAAGGCGAACGCTTCATGGAGCGCTATGCGCCCCAGTACAAGGACCTGGCGCCGCGCGACTATGTCAGCCGCTCGATGACCATGGAAATCCGCGAAGGCCGCGGCGTGGGCGCCGAGGGCGACCATATCCACCTGAACCTCAGCCACCTGCCAGCCGAGGCGCTGGCGGAGCGGCTGCCGGGTATTTCCGAGAGCGCCAAGATCTTTGCCGGTGTGGACGTGACCAAGGAGCCGATCCCGGTTCTGCCTACCGTGCACTACAACATGGGCGGTATTCCGACCAACTACTGGGGCGAGGTGCTGAACCCGACCGCCGAGGATCCGACCGCCGTGGTGCCGGGCCTGATGGCCGTGGGCGAGGCGGGCTGCGCCTCGGTGCATGGCGCCAACCGGCTGGGCTCCAACTCGCTGATTGACCTGGTGGTCTTTGGCCGTGCCTCCGCCATTCGCGCGGGCAAGGTTGTGGACGCCGATGCGGCGAACCCGGTGCTGAACCAGGCCTCTGTCGACAAGGCGTTTGACCGCTTCGACACCCTGCGCAACGCCAAGGGCGGTATCCCGACCGCGGACCTGCGGCTGGAAATGCAGCGCACCATGCAAGCGGACGCGGCGGTGTTCCGCACCGACAAGACCCTGAAGGAAGGCGTCGAGAAGATGACCGCGATTGCGGCCAAGCTCGACGATCTGCAGGTGACCGACCGCTCGCTGGTCTGGAACTCCGACCTGATGGAGACGCTGGAGCTGACCAACCTGATGCCGAACGCGCTGGCCACCATCGTTGGCGCCGAGGCGCGCAAGGAAAGCCGCGGCGCGCACGCGCATGAGGATTACGCCACCCGCGACGACGAGAACTGGCGGGTCCACACCGTGTCGCGCGTGGAGGGCAACAAGGTTGATCTGTCCTACCGTCCGGTGATCGTGGATCCGCTGACCACCGAGGATGAAGGCGGCATCAGCCTCAAGAAAATCGCGCCCAAGGCGCGGACGTTCTAAGGAGACAGACCATGGTTCAATTCAGCCTCCCGAAGAACTCCAAGATCACCACCGGCAAGACCTGGCCCAAGCCGGAGGGCGCCAGCAATGTGCGCAAATTCAAGATCTACCGCTGGAACCCCGATGACGGGAAAAACCCGCAGGTCGACACCTATTTCGTCGACATGGACAGCTGCGGCCCGATGGTTCTGGACGCGCTGATCAAGATCAAGAACGAGATCGACCCGACCCTGACCTTCCGCCGCTCCTGCAGGGAGGGGATCTGCGGGTCGTGTGCGATGAACATCGACGGTATCAACACGCTGGCCTGTATCTACGGCATGGATGAGATCAAGGGCGATGTGGCCATCTACCCGCTGCCGCATATGCCGGTGGTCAAGGACCTGATCCCGGATCTGACGCATTTCTATGCCCAGCACGCCTCGATCATGCCATGGCTGGAGACCAAGACCAACCGCCCGGCGAAAGAGTGGAAGCAGTCCATCGAGGACCGCAAGAAACTGGATGGCCTCTATGAATGCGTGATGTGTGCCTCCTGTTCGACCTCTTGCCCCAGCTACTGGTGGAACGGTGACCGTTACCTAGGGCCGGCCGCGCTGTTGCACGCCTACCGCTGGATCATCGACAGCCGGGACGAGGCCACGCCGGAGCGCCTGGACCAGTTGGAGGATCCGTTCAAGCTCTACCGCTGCCACACCATCATGAACTGCGCCAAAACCTGCCCCAAAGGCCTGAACCCGGCCAAGGCGATTGCGCATATCAAGAAGATGATGGTGGAACGCGCGGTTTGACCGTGGCAGGCGGCCCGCAAGGATCCGCCGCTTAAAATGTTGAAAATTGCATGCCCCCCGGTTTCTTGCGAAACCGGGGGTGTGTTTTTGGCAGGAAATGGATTTACGGCATGAGACTTCTTGGATGTGCCGCGGGCGCGCTGACCCTCCTGGCGGGCTGCATGACGGCAACGGACCACGACCGGATCGGCGGCCAGCTGGCGGTGACCGATGCGCGGATTCCGGGCTGTGTCGAGGCCGCGGGCATCACCGGGGAGGTGCGCGTCAGTACTGAGTTCCTGGGCCATGGTGCGGGCGCAACGGTGCTGCGAAACGTGCAGCCGGGGCCAAATGTGACAGAGGCGCAGGCGGCGCAGGCGACCTCCTGCATCAATACCTGACCCTAATTGGTTGAGCGGCGGCAGTTGCCGCCCTAAGCTGCCGCAATGCAACCGCATTTTTATGCCATTCTGCTTGCCGGTATTGCCGGGCTTTCGATGCCGCTGGGCGGGCTTCTGGCTTGGTGCGAGCACATCAGCAACCCGGTGCTGCGCAACCGGGTGCTGCACACTATTGCGGCCTTTGGCGGCGGCGCGCTGGCCTCAGCCGTGGCGCTGGTTCTGGTGCCGGAAGCGGCCGGGGCGCTGCCAGCCGCCTGGGCGGTTGGCCTGTTTGCTGCGGGCGGTTTGGTTTTCTATCTGGTCGATACCCTCTTGCAGCGCCATGGCGGCAGCGGCGCCCTGCTGCTGGCAATGCTGCTGGATTACCTGCCGGAGGCTATGGCGCTGGGGGCGATGCTGGTGGCGGATGCCGCAACTGCCAAGCTGCTGGCGCTGATGATCTTCCTGCAGAACCTGCCTGAGGGATTTGCCGCCTTCCGCGAAGTCTGGAGCGGTGACAGCCCGGCCTGGCACGTGCTGCTGCTGTTTCTGGGGCTGGCTGCCTTGGGGCCTGCCTGCGCGCTTGCGGGGCTTTTCTGGCTGGCGGAAGCTCATGCGGTGCTTGGCGGGATCATGATCTTTGCCGCGGGCGGCATCCTTTACCTGCTGTTTCAGGACATCGCGCCCAAGGCGCACAGCAGCCGCAGCAGCGCACCGGCGCTGGGGGCGGTCGCGGGGTTTGCGCTGGGGCTGGCCGGGCACTTGCTGATCGGCTGAGCCGCGGACAGCGCAGCGGATTGCAGCAACTGCATGGCAAGCCTGCAAAAACATCCGGTGCGCCGGGCGGCGCCAGCGGATACCCTGCCACCTAAGGGAGGATGGTGCCGCAAGTAAGGAGACCGCCCGATGAAACCCGTTGAAACCCTGGAAGAGCAGCAAGCAAAGGCCGCCCGCGCTGCACTGGAAGCGCTGGAGCAGGCCTATGCCTATTACATCCCTGAACCGCCGGTGGCAGCAGTGCAGGAATGGCGTCAGGACCAGCTGTTCGAATACTATCAGGCGGCTTGATCCGGGGTGCCCTGCAGTGCCGGGTTTTGCGTTTGAAGGGGCGGCAGGACAGGGCTAGACAGGCCCAATGATACTTGTTGCCGTCCTTGCTGTTGGAGTCTTTTGCTACTTCCTTTGGCGCCACCGCGCGATGGATCTAACCCGCAATTGCCGCTGGCGGCAGATGAAGTCCGAGGGGCAGTGGCGCTGTATCTCTTGCGGGGCCGTTGAACCGGGTGACGCCGCTCCCCGCATTTGCCGTAATCCGCAGCGTCGAGGCTAAGCGGGACTCCCGCGCCTGCAGGCGCACCGGCTGCGCCGTGGATTTGGCTGTTCAGTTCCGGATGAAACGGCCCAATTCCGCACCTGCGCCGAGAGGGGCTTGCGCCAAGTCAGCGATGCGGTCTTGATGGGGCAAACGAACAGGAAGGTTTGCCCCAATGCCCAGCACACCCGCTGATCCCGCCGACGCAGATGCCCGCCGCGCCGTCAAGCCAGTGATCTGCTACCCGAACGAGACACTGCCGGTGCCTGATCTGGCGCTCTACAGGCAGGCGCGGGAAGGGGCGGTAAAGACCCGCGAGGTACGGGTGCCGCCCCGCGATGCCGCCTGTTTCGAAGTGCCCGCCGGGCATTTCTTCCGTATCACCTCAATCGATGGGCCGCAGGTGGGCGATTTGAACCTGTGGAACAGGCATGACCTGAGCGAACGCTTCTATTCCGGCAAGACCCGCGCCCTGCACGGCACCCATATCACCACCGGCGAACGGATGTGGACCAGCTTCCCGCATCTGCGGCCGATGGCAACCATCGTTGAGGACGCGCTGGGCTGGTACGGCATTGATGAGTTCGGCGGTTCGGTGCATGACGTGATCGGCACCCGTTGCGACCCCTATACCGGAAATCTGCTGGCAGGCAGCCAGTACCACCATTGCTGCCATTCCAACCTGACCCGGGCGCTGGCGGATCATCTGGGTGTCTCCCCGGCAGAGGCGGAGCCGCATGTGCATGACGTCCTGAATGTCTTCATGTGCACCGGTTTCACCCGCGATACCGGCCAGTACTTCATGAAAGCCAGCCCGGTGCGGCCCGGCGATTACCTGGAGTTTTTTGCCGAGATCGACCTTTTGGGCTGCCTTAGCGCCTGTCCGGGCGGGGATTGTTCAGCAGAGCATTCCAGCGATACCGCCGCCTGTTACCCGATGCTGGTCGAAGTTTTTGCCCCGGCAGAGGGCGCGCTTGGCGATTGGAAAAGCCCGCCTCCAAATGGGTATGACCGCAGCCACGGGTGCAAGTAAAACCGGTCAAAAGTTATTTTGGCCAGAGGTCTTGCTGAAATTCAGGGCGGCGTGAACAATCGCACCTTGTGAATTTCCCGAGCTCCCAAAAAGAAAAGGACAGCGGAATAACCGCTGTCCTTGGGAAAGCCGTAAATCGAAATTACGTGGCGTCAGCTGAACGCTGCCTCCAAGGCAATTTCCACCATGTCGCCAAAGCTGCGCTCCCGCTGATCGGAGGGCAGGGCTTCGCCGGTGCCCAGATGGTCAGAGACCGTCAGCACCGCCAGCGCCCGGCAGCCGTGACGGGCCGCAAGCGTGTAGAGCTCTGCGGCTTCCATCTCAACGCCGAGGATGCCGTGGCGGACCATCTGCTCGTTCAGGTCCGGGCGTTCGTCGTAAAACACGTCCGAGGAGTAAAGGCCGCCGATATGGGTCGCGGAGCCGCGTTTGGCTGCCGCAGTTGCAGCCGCCTGCAGCAGGCCCCAATCGGCGCAGGGGGCAAAGTTCAGCTCTCGGAAAATGCCGCTGGAGGGGCTGTTCACGGTGCTGGCCGTCATCGCCAGGATCACATCGCGCACCTTTACCTTGTCCTGCATGCCGCCGCAGGAGCCGATGCGGATCAGGGTTTTTGCGCCGTAGTCGCGGATCAGCTCATTGGCGTAGATCGACAGCGAGGGCATGCCCATGCCGCTGCCCTGGATGGTGACGCGATGGCCGTTCCAAGTGCCGGTATAGCCCAGCATCCCCCGCACTTCGTTGACCAGCTTGGCATCCTGTAAAAAGGTTTCAGCTGCCCATTTTGCCCGGTAGGGGTCGCCGGGCATCAGGACGGTTTCGGCAATATCGCCCGGTGCGGCGCCAATATGAATGGTCATGGCCTTGCTCCGCTGCCGCCTCAGATTTCCAGGTCGGAAATGTCCATGCCGGCGGTCAGCGCGGCATGCACCCAATGCGGCTTCCGGCCCCGGCCGGTCCAGGTTTCTTCGGGATTGTTCGGGTTGCGGTATTTCGGGGCTGCCTTGGTCTTCTTGGCGCCCTGACGCGATGCATTGGCGATTTCATCCAGCGAAAAACCGTATTTGGCAGCGGCTTCTTCGGCGGCTTTCAGGGCTTCCTGACGCTCGCGCAGTTCTGCTTCCTGCAATGCTTTATCAACATCGCTTTGCAGCTGGAGAAGCTCTTTTCTGCTCATTGCCGAAAGATCGAAGGTCATTCTGAACTCCATTTATAAAATGACACACCGGAAATGCCGGTATGTCATTTCTTATGGACCGAATGCCAGACGCATTTCAGCATCTTTTTTAGCGGTTTGCAGAAAACTGCCCAAATAATATCAATTCACTGCAAGTTCCGGTGGTTTTGCCAGGTCGACAATATCGCTCATAATTGAATTCAGCTCAAAATCCTTGGGGGTGTAGACGCGTGCGACCCCCATTGATTTCAGCTTTTGCGCGTCCTCGTCCGGGATGATGCCGCCCACGACCACAGGAATATGAGCCAGCCCGGCGTCACGCATGCGCTGCATCATCTCCTCCACCAGCGGCAGGTGGCTGCCGGACAGGATCGACAGACCAACCACATGGGCGTCGTCCGTTTGCGCCGCCTCCACCAGTTCGGCGGGCGTCATGCGGATGCCGTCATAGGTGATGTCCATGCCGCAATCGCGGGCGCGGAAGGCGATCTGCTCGGCGCCGTTGGAGTGGCCGTCCAGCCCCGGCTTGCCGACCACGAATTTGATGCGGCGGCCCAAGACATCGCTGACGGCGTTGACCGCATCGCGCAGGTCGTCAAGGCCTTCGGTCTTGTTCGACACCGATGCTGATACGCCGGTCGGGCCGCGGTAGGTGCCGTGGACCTTGCGCATTTCTTCAGCCCATTCACCGGTGGTGACGCCGGCCTTGGCGGCAGCAATCGAGGGTTCCATGATATTCGCGCCGCTTTGCGCTGCGGCGCGCAGGGCGGCCAGCGCCGACTGCACCGCGTCATTGTCACGCTCGCCGCGCCAGTCGTTCAGGCGGCTGATCTGTTCCTGCTCCACCGCCGGGTCGACCACCATGATGCCGCCGTCTTCGGTCTGCAGCGGCGAGGGTTCGCCCTCGGTCCACTTATTGACGCCGACCACCACGGTCTCGTTCTTTTCGATCCGGTTCAGCCGTTCGGCGTTGGAATCGACCAGGCGGCCCTTCATGTATTCGATGGAGGCGACGGCACCGCCCATCGATTCCAGGTTGGCCAGTTCGGCGCGGGCGCCGTCCTTCAGCTCCTCCACCTTGGCATCAACTGCAGGGTTGCCGTCAAACAGGTCGCCATATTCCAGAAGGTCGGTTTCATACGCCAGTATCTGCTGCATCCGCATCGACCACTGCTGGTCCCAGGGGCGGGGCAGGCCAAGTGCCTCGTTCCAGGCGGGCAGTTGCACCGCGCGGGCACGGGCTTTCTTGGACAAAGTCACCGCCAGCATCTCGATCAGGATCCGGTAGACGTTGTTTTCCGGCTGCTGCTCTGTCAGCCCCAGCGAGTTCACCTGCACGCCATAGCGGAAGCGGCGGAACTTGGGGTCGGCGACGCCATAGCGTTTCTCGCAAATCTCATCCCACAGATCGACAAAGGCGCGCATCTTGCACATTTCAGTGACGAACCGGATGCCCGCATTCACAAAGAAGGAGATGCGGCCGACCATGGCCGGGAAATCCTCCGGCGCGATGCGCGGTTTCAGCTCGTCCAGCACCGCCTGCGCGGTCGCCAGGGCAAAGGCCAGCTCCTGCTCCGGCGTCGCGCCAGCCTCCTGCAGGTGGTAGGAGCAGACGTTCATCGGGTTCCACTTGGGCACGTTGGTGTAGCAGTACTCCGCCACATCCGCGATCATCTTGAGGCTGGGCTTGGGCGGGCAGACATAGGTGCCGCGGCTGAGGTATTCCTTGATCAGGTCGTTCTGCACCGTGCCCTGCAGTTTCGACACATCAGCGCCTTGTTCCTCTGCCACCGCGATATACAGCGACAGCAGCCAGGGTGCGGTCGCATTGATGGTCATCGAGGTGTTCATCTGCTCCAGCGGGATCTGATCGAACAGCGCCCGCATATCGCCCAGGTGGCAGACAGGCACGCCAACCTTGCCCACTTCGCCGCGGGCCAGCACATGGTCGCTGTCATAGCCGGTCTGGGTCGGCAGGTCGAAGGCGACGGACAGGCCGGTCTGCCCCTTCGCCAGGTTAGCGCGGTAAAGCGCATTGGATGCCGATGCCGTGGAATGGCCGGCATAGGTGCGGATCAGCCAGGGGCGGTCTTTTTGCATCTGCGGCATGTCGGGCCTCGCGAGTCAGTGTGGCGGTAATTTTATTTCGTCACGCAGATGTAAACTGCAATTTTCGACCCATGTCAATTCGCTGCGTTGCGGCAATTCCGCTTCTGCGGCGGGAAGCCCGGGTGGCTTGGTGCTTGTCAAGGCGGTTGCCATGCGCAACTGTTCTCTCATGACGCAAACCGTGGAACTGCCGCTGTGGCTATTCATGCTGATCGTGGGTTTTGCCGCGGTGACCTTTGCGTCGCATTTTCTGTTCCCCTCGGTGCGCTGGTTCTTCCGGCGGCGGCTGGAACGGGCAGTGGCACGGCTGAACAAACGGCTGGAACGCCCGATAGAGCCGTTCAAGCTGGCGCGGCGCCATGACATGATCCAGCGGCTGATCCATGATCCGCATGTGGCGCAGGCGGCGGCGGACCATGCCGCGGCAGAAGGCATCCCGGAGAACGTGGCGTTTGAGCAGGTGCGCCGCTACGCGCGTGAGATCGTGCCGGGGTTTTCCGCCTTTGCCTATTTCAGCCTGGCGATCCGGGCGGCGCGGTTCCTGTCCAATGCGGTCTACCGGGTGCGGCTGGGCCACCAGGACGAGGAAGCGCTGCGCGCCATCGATCCCAATGCCACTGTGGTCTTTGTGATGAACCACCGGTCCAACATGGATTACGTGCTGGTCACCTACCTGGCGGCGGAACGCTCAGCCCTGTCTTACGCGGTAGGGGAGTGGGCACGTGTTTGGCCGCTTAGCCGCCTGATCCGGGCGATGGGCGCTTACTTCATCCGGCGGCGTTCGCGCAACGACCTCTACCGCAAAGTGCTGGCAGCCTATGTGCGTCTGGCCACCCTCGGCGGGTCCACGCAGGCGATGTTCCCAGAGGGCGGCCTTAGCTTGGACGGCGCCCTGGCTGCGCCGCGGCTCGGGCTGCTGAAATACATTGTTGAGGGCTATGATCCGGACCGGCGTGATGTGGTCTTTGTGCCGGTGGCGCTGAATTACGACCGGGTGCTGGAAGACCGCATTCTGACCTCTGCTGCCAAGGCAGGCGATCGGCGGTTCAAGGCCCGGATCGGGCTGGTGGCGCTGCGGCTCTTGCGGCAGTTGTGGCTGTGGATGACCGGCCGCTACCGCCGGGCGGGCTATGCGGCGGTGAACTTTGGCCGGCCTCTCAGCCTCGCCGGGTTTGGCGCCGGGCGGCAGGGCGACATCACCAAGCCGCTGGCGCGGGAGCTGATGCAACGGATCAGTGCGATTGTCCCGGTGCTGCCGGTGCCGATGATTGCTGCTGTTCTATTGCGGCACGGTCCCCTCAGCCGCGCAGCAATCGAGCACCGGCTGGAAGATCTGATCGCGGCGGTACCGCTGGCGCATGTTCATCTCCCCAAGGAAAACCTGTCTTATGCGGCTGGCATGGCGCTGAATATTTTGCAGAGGCGGGGCCTGATCATCGAAACCGGGGGACAGATTGCGCCCGCAGCAGACCGCCAGGATTTGCTGGCGTTTTACGCCAATTCGATCCGTCATCTGCTGCCAGAAGACAGTGATCTGCCTGGCGGAAGCAGTGATTTTTCTGCACCTGCTAAAGACAATGCTGCATCCGCTGGGTCATAAAATTACCCAAACGCCGCAAAAGTGGTTGCAATATTACTTTCCCGATCCTATCCATCAGGTAACCGCTGCGATTCTGCACCGCGGCAAAGAACAGGATGCAAAGGAGGCCATCATGGCATTGGATACCCAGACTGACGTCATGTCGTACGAGGCGCCCGAGAAAGATCTCTATGAGCTGGGGGAAATTCCTCCGATGGGCTTTGTGCCCAAGAAGATGTACGCATGGGCCATCCGCAAGGAGCGCCACGGCGAGCCGAACACCGCGATGCAGCAGGAAGTGGTCGATGTGCCGGAACTGGACAGCAACGAGGTGCTGGTCCTGGTGATGGCGGCGGGCGTCAACTACAATGGCGTCTGGGCTTCGCTGGGCAAGCCGATCTCGCCGTTTGACGGCCACAAGGCGCCTTATCACATTGCCGGGTCCGATGCTTCGGGCATCGTCTGGGCGGTGGGCTCCAAGGTCACCCGCTGGAAGGTTGGCGACGAGGTGGTCATCCACTGCAACCAGGACGATGGCGACGACGAGGAATGCAACGGCGGCGACCCGATGTACTCCCCCAGCCAGCGGATCTGGGGCTACGAGACCCCGGACGGCTCCTTTGCCCAGTTCACCAACGTGCAGGCCCAGCAGCTGATGCCGCGCCCCAAGCACCTGACCTGGGAAGAAAGCGCCTGCTACACGCTGACGCTGGCCACTGCCTACCGGATGCTGTTCGGACATGAGCCGCATGACCTGAAGCCGGGCCAGAACGTGCTGGTCTGGGGCGCTTCGGGAGGCCTCGGCTCTTATGCGATCCAGCTGATTAATACCGCTGGCGCCAATGCCATCGGTGTGATCTCCGACGAAAGCAAGCGCGACTTTGTCATGGGCTTGGGTGCCAAGGGCGTGCTGAACCGCAAGGACTTTAACTGCTGGGGCCAGCTTCCCACCGTGAACACACCGGAATATGCCGAGTGGTTCAAGGAGGCCCGCAAGTTCGGCAAGGCGATCTGGGACATCACCGGCAAGGGCAACAACGTCGACATGGTGTTCGAGCATCCGGGCGAAAGCACTTTCCCCGTCTCCACCTTCGTGGTGAAGAAGGGCGGCATGGTTGTGATCTGCGCTGGCACCACCGGCTATAACCTGACCTTCGACGTGCGCTACATGTGGATGCACCAGAAGCGCCTGCAGGGCTCGCACTTTGCCCACCTCAAGCAGGCCGCGGCTGCCAACAAGCTGATGGTTGAGCGCCGCCTGGACCCCTGCATGTCCGAGGTATTCACCTGGGCCGACCTGCCCGAAGCGCACATGAAGATGCTGCGCAACGAGCACCTGCCTGGCAACATGTCAGTGCTGGTGCAGGCACCGACGACCGGCCTGCGCACCCTGCAGGATGTGCTCGACGCCTGAGGGCGGACCGGCTCAGCCGGCTGAAATGAAACAGTGGTCCCGCGAATCGCTCCGGCTATTCGCGGGAAATTTTATTTATAAATTTATCTATTTCAGCGGCTTAGTTGCAGCGTACTCGCTATTTTGGGGGAGGGGTGCTGCCGGCTGCAGATTAAAGGCGTCATTTCCGTCATTTACGCAAGTTATTGCGCCTTTCGGGCAGGCGTGGATCCGTTTTTTGACCTGAAAGTCAAAAGCTTCCATTGACCTCGGGGAAGCAGGCGCTGCAAAAACCCTGCAAATATGTCATGCCTGAAGCTACAGGTATTGCAGATATCCGAACCAAGGCAGCGAACAACGGCGGCAAGCGACCCATGGCAGGCAAAGCAGAACTGGACCGTATCCTGGAGGCGCTGGACGCCACAGATACCCTGGATGGTCTCCAGCAGATCATTGATCAGGTCTGCACCGTCTTCGGTGTCGACCATGCCATGTACCATTGGGTCGACAGCGCCGGCGACCACTACTACTTCGGCACCTATCCGCAGACTTGGGTCGAGCGGTATCAGGAAAAGGCCTATGTCCGCGTCGATCCGGTCGTCGCAGGCTGCTACCAGCGCTTTCACCCGGTGGACTGGAAGCGGCTGGACTGGTCGCCGAAACCGGCGCGCGAGTTTCTGAAAGACGCGCTGGAGCACGGGGTCGGCAATCAGGGCTACTCAATTCCGATCCGGGGCCCCAACGGGCAATTCGCGGTGTTCACCGTAAGCCACAACTGCGATGACGAGGCCTGGGAAAGGCTGACTGAGCGCTACAGCCGTGACATGATCCTGATGGCGCATTACTTCAATCGTAAAGCGCTGGAGTTCGAACCTGAGCGTACCCCGGAACAGGCCCAGCCTCTGTCGCCCAGGGAAGTGGACGCGCTGACCTTTCTGGCGATCGGATACAGCCGTGCGCAGGTGGCAAAGACCCTGTCGATCTCCGAGCACACGCTGCGCGTCTACATCGAAAGCGCCCGGTTCAAGCTGGGCGCAATCAATACCACCCATGCAATTGCCCGGGCGATGTCGCTCGGTTTGATTGTGATTTAACGGTAGGGCGAAAAAGCTACCGCAAATACACTCTGAGATTGTGCCTAATAGCCGTACCCTGTCCTCACTGTTCAACCAGAAGGGGACTAAATCATGCTTCGTTATGTCTATGGCCGCGATCTTCACAACCACGCTTTTCTGGCGCATTCGATGTTCAGGGACAGGGCAGACCAGTTCAGGACCCGGCTGGGCTGGGAGGTGCAGGTTGACTGCAACGGTGAGGAGCGTGACCAGTATGACGCGCTGGACCCGCTTTATGTGATCTGGGAAATGCCTGATGGCAGCCATGGCGGCTCCATGCGGTTTCTGCCGACCACCGGCCCGGTGATGGTCAATGATGTGTTTCTGGACTTGGCAGGAGGGGTGCCGATTTGCAGCCCGCTGATCTGGGAATGCACCCGGTTCTGCCTGTCGCGCGAGGCGGGCCGCAACGTGGCCGGGGCGCTGACCCTGGGCGGGGTGGAGATCATGCGCAACTTCTCGGTGGCGCATTTCGCCGGTGTCTTTGACCGCCGCATGGTGCGGATCTACCGCAGCCTGGGCTTCAGCCCTGAGGTGATCGGCACCCAGGGAGAGGGGCGGGAGCGCATCTGCCTGGGGCTTTGGGAATACGCGCCTGAGGTCTACCTGAACGTGGCCGCCAAGGCAGGCATCGCGCCGGAGCTTTCGCAGCTCTGGTTCGATCGTTCGTTCGGCGGAGCGCGGGCGGCTGAACCCTTGGCGCTTACCGCCTGATAGACACGGAATCCGGGGCCGGTGCCTCTGGCGGACCCGGCCCCGCGGCTGTAGGGTCGCGCCATGACAGCTCTGCCCGTACAGTTTTCCGATGACCAGGCCACTGCTTATGACAGCGTGACCGAGCTCCTGCGCCAGGCGGGGGTGGACCTTGACGACGGGCTGTTGCACCCGCCCCGCGGCGACGCCGGGGTGATGGCGGTGATCGGCAAGGCAGGATCGGGCAAGACCCTGCTTCTGGCAGAGCTTTACAAGGCGCTGGAACAGTCGGGGGTCGAGGTGGTCTCCGGCGACTACGAAAGCCGCAAGAAAGGCGACGACCGCCGCACTCTGGCCATCCTGGCGCCAACCAACAAGGCCGCCAGCGTGCTGCGCCTGCGCGGGGTGCCGGCCACCACCATCCACCGAATTCTCTATACTCCGGTCTATGATCCGGAGTTCGAGAAGATCGCCGAATGGCTGGCGGGGCAGGGCGAACAGCCCGAGATCGAGGGGCTGACCGAGGAGGCGCTGGCACGCGCGGCGGCCTTTTACGAGAAAAACAAATCCATTCCCGGCGCACTGGCCGCCGCGGGTTTGCGAGGCTCAGACTTCATCACCGGCTGGAAACGGCGCGAGGAGCCGCTGGACATCGGTTTTGTCGATGAAGCCTCGATGCTCGACGACCGACAGTTCGAAGACCTGAAGGAGATTTTCCCGAACCTGATCCTGTTCGGCGATCCGGCCCAGCTGGCGCCGGTGAACCAGTCGGGGTCAATGGTGTTTGATGCGCTGCCGGAGCCGCGCCGGCTGATCCTGAACCGCATCCACCGGCAGGAGGCCGGCAACCCGATCCTGGATCTGGCACATGCGCTGGCAGACCCGCAGCTGGGGTTCGAGGATTTCGAGCGGATGATCGAGGACACGGCGCGCCGCGATGAGCGTGTGGTCTGGGGCCAGCGGGTAGAGGTCGATCTGATGGCGCGCTCGCCGGTGCTGGTCTGGCGCAACAACACCCGCATCCGGCTGATCAACGCCTTCCGCACCGTCTATGGTGCGCCGGAGGATCAGCTGATCGCTGGCGAGCCGCTGATCTGCGACGGTATCGAACTGCCCATGAAACACCGCAAGAAGCGGCTGGACCTGGAGGCCCGCGGGCTGATCAAGGGCGCGCAGGTGATCTACCTCGGGGCAGGCCGCAAGCCCGGGTTTTCACGCCTGCATGTGATGGGCGCAGAGGACCCGCAGGTCTCTGCCGCCTCAATCGTGAAAATTGAGAAACCGGACGAGGAAGAGCCCTTCATTCCCTTTGCCGCGCGCATGGGGGCCACGTTCCTGCACGGCGCGGCGGTGACCATCCACAAGGCGCAAGGCTCGCAATGGGATACCACCCAGGTCTTTGCACCCGACATCTATGCCGCCGCCCGCATGGGCCGGGTGGAGGCGGGCCAGCCCCTATGGAAACGGCTGGCCTATGTGGCGATCACCCGGGCGCAGGAGCGGCTGATCTGGGTGGTCAGAAACCGCCTGGCCAAACCCTCCGGCCCGCTGCAGGTGGATGACCTCAGGGCGGTGCCGGCCGCGGCGCTGACGCTGGAAGCACAGGAGGAGACCCCGGCATGAGCAAATCAATCCTGATCACCGGCGCCAGCTCCGGAATCGGCCGGGCTGTTGCAGAACTATTCCTGGCCGAGGGCTGGCAGGTCGGTCTGACAGCACGCCGGGCAGAGAGGCTTGAAGACGTGGCGATGGGCCACACGAACGCTCATGTCCTGCCCGCCGATGTAACTGATCCTGCGGCGGTCGATCATGCGGTGAACAGCTTTGCCATGGCTGCGGGCCGGCTTGATGTGCTGTTCAACAATGCGGGTATCTTCACCCCGCCTGGCACCATCGACGAGATCCCGCTGGAGGACTGGTTCGCCTCTGTGAACGTGAACCTCACCGGCATGTACCTGACTGCCCGCGCTGCCTTCCGCCAGATGCGCCACCAGGCGCCGCAGGGCGGGCGGATCATCAATAACGGCTCCATCGCTGCTTACGTGCCGCGGCCCCATTCGGCGCCTTATGCAGCGACCAAGGCGGCCATTACCGGCCTCACCAAAAGCCTGTCGCTGGATGGCCGCCCCTTTGATATCGCCTGCGGCCAGATCGACATCGGCAATACCCGCACCCCGATGGTTGAGGACCTGAGCCAGCGCCACGCCGATGCCAATCCGTGTGCTGAGCCGATGCATACATTTGCGGTGGAGGATGCGGCGGCATCCGTGCTGCACATGGCCAATCTGCCGCTGGAGGCCAATGTTCAGTTTATGACAGTGATGGCGACCAAGATGCCCTATATCGGCCGCGGCTGAGCGCTCCCGCCCGTCGCTGGTGCATCCAGGATGCACCGCTCCCATTGGGCGTGGCGCTGCGCTGGCGCGCAGCGCGCCTCTTTACCGGTTCCTGAGCAGGCTGAACGCAGCAGAGGCACCCCAGCCGGCCGCAATCGCAATCGCCAGCGACATCAGGCCATAAAGAAACGGCTGCTCGCGCGACAGCGAGAACAGGAACCGCTCCAGCCCCACCTTACGCACGTCGATGGTGGTCTCGTAACTCGAAACCACCTCGCCGCCGCGGGTCAGGAAGATACGGGTCTGGTAGTCGCCTTCGGTCAAGTCTGCAGGCATCTCGATCGCGGTGCGAAACAAGGTTTGCTGATCGACCGCAACGGTGTTTTCACGCAGGGAGTAGAGCCCGTTCCTTTCGCGGATCCGCATTACCGCATCGGCAAAGGCCTGGGCGCCGCGGATGTGCATGGCAGCACCCACCGAGCGGATCGCGCGCCGGATCGACACCCGGTAGCGCAGGTCTTCGGTGTCGTTCAGCACCTGGGCAAATGGAGCGCTGGTGGCAACCGCGTAGAACGCAGGAGCCGAGTCGACCAGAACGCTGTCGACGTTGACCCAGATGCCCAGCTTTTTCTCCTTGCGCCGCACCATCACGGAGGGCGCCGGGCCGGAAACTGCGACAATGACCTCCAGCGGCTCGTCGGTGGGGATTGGAGCCTCGCGCTTGACCGCGCCGAAGATCAGGATTTCAGAGCCGTCAAAGGTGGCGGTGATCGCCACCCGGTCCTGGCTGAGGCCCAGAACGACCTCTTCCTTGGCGGCCTGGGCTGCGGATTGGGGCAGCAGCGCCAGCGCGGCGGCTGTAAGTGCTGAGAGCAAAAGTTTGCGCATATCAGTGGCCTCCTGCGTCGCCGAGCGAGAACAGCTCAGCCGGTTGCAGCAAGAGGTCGAGGCCCAATTTTGCGCAGACGGCGATGACCATCAGCGCCAGCAGGATGCGCAGCTGTTCGGCCTTGAGGTAGACCCCGATACGGGTGCCGATCTGGGCGCCGATCACGCCGCCGACCAGCAGCAGAACCGCCAGAACGATGTCCACGGTATAGTTGGTGGTGGCATGCAGCATGGTGGTGAAGCCAGTGACCAGGATAATCTGGAACAGTGAGGTGCCGACAACCACCTTGGTCGGCATTCCAAGGATATAGATCATCGCAGGCACCATGATGAAACCGCCGCCGACACCCATGATCGCAGCCAGGATACCAACGCAGACGCCAACCAGAACGGGCGGGATCACCGAGATATAGAGGCCCGAGGTGCGGAACCGCATCTTGAACGGCAGCGCATGTACCCAGCCGCGCTGGCGGCGCGGGGCAGGGGCAGCGCCGCCTGCTTTCTTGGACTTGCGGATCGCATTCAGGCTTTCGATGAACATCAGCCCGCCGACCACGCCCAGGAAGACGACGTAGCAAAGCTTGACCAGCAGGTCGACCTGGCCGAGCGCCTTGAGGTAGTTGAACACCACAACCCCCAGGGCCGCGCCCATCAGACCGCCGGCCTGCAGCACCAGCCCCATCTTGATATCGACCGTCCGCCTTCGGAAATGCGCCAGCACGCCGGAGAAGGAGGAGGCGACAATCTGGTTCGCCTCTGTCGCCACCGCCACCGCAGGCGGGATGCCGATGAAAAACAAAAGCGGCGTCATCAGGAAGCCGCCGCCAACTCCGAACATGCCCGAGAGAACCCCGACCATTCCCCCAAGGCCCAGGAGAAGGAAGGCATTGACCGAGACCTCAGCTATGGGAAGGTATATCTGCATGTTCTTTGTTAGACCGCAGTCATATCAAAAATCAATGATCTATGCCGCTCTGCAGCGTGCAGGACTGATTTGCCGTTGCAAACTGGACTTATTGCTGCCGATCCTGCGGGTCACGGCAAGTTAAGTACGGTCAGGGAAAACAGGTCGGCGGGTTCCAGCAGCAGCTCAAAGCCGATCTTGATTGAGACTGACAGCACCAGCAGCGCCAGCAGCACCCGCAGCTGTTCCGCCTTCAGCTTGGCGCCGATCACGGTGCCAAGCTGGGCGCCCGCAACGCCGCCGATCAGCAGGAACAGCGCCAGCACCACGTCGACGGTGTAATTGGTGGTGGCGTGCATCACCGTGGTGAACCCGGCGACAAAGATGATCTGGAACAGCGAGGTGCCGATCACGACCTTGGTCGGCATGCCGAGGATGTAGATCATCGCAGGCACCATGATGAAGCCGCCGCCGACGCCCATGATTGCCGACAGGATGCCGACGCCAAAGCCGACCAGCGCGGGCGGGATCACGGAGATATAGAGACCAGAGGCTTTGAACCGCATCTTGTAGGGCAGGGCATGCACCCAGGACCGCTGGCGCCGTTTGTAGGCGGGGGCGCCGCCAGCCTGGCGGGCCCTGCGGATTGCATTGACGCTTTCGATAAACATCAGCGCGCCGATCACGCCGAGGAACAGCACATAGCACAGCTGCACCGCCAGATCGACCTGGCCCAGCTTCTTGAGCCAGTTGAAAACGGCCATTCCCAGGGCAGCCCCCATGAGGCCGCCGCCCAGCAGTACATAGCCCATCTTCAGATCCACGGTGCGGCGCCGGAAATGCGCCATCAGGCCAGATACGGAAGAGGCCACCACCTGATTGGCGGAGGTGGCCACTGCAACCCCCGGCGGGATGCCGATCAGGAACAAGAGCGGCGTAATCAGGAAGCCGCCGCCGACCCCGAACATGCCCGAGAGAACCCCGACAGCGCCGCCAATGCCCAAGAGCAGCAGAAAGTTGACCGAGACCTCGGCGATGGGGAGGAAGATGTGCATGAGGTCTTACAGCAACTGCGGTGCGCGTGGTCAACCGGCCGGGCGGCACTGCGGCAGACAGGACCGACAGCGGAGCATGATCTGGACTTAAAGGCGGAGGCTCCCGCGCCTGCAGGTGATGGGCGGAGCCCTTCGCCTCGGCAGCCTTGGGCCGGGCGCCGCTCTGCGAGCGGCGCGAAGGGGTTCTGCTGAGAAGCCACTGAGGGGCAGGACTGCCCTTCAGTGGCCTGGTCGAGTGTGTTTGCGTCTTTGCCGCGTCAAGGGTGAACGGCGCCTCCGCGCCGCCGCTGCGAGGCCCCTGACCCGGAAAAGACCAAGGAGGAAAAAGAGAAAGGCCCGGCACTTTGGCCGGGCGTTTCGTTGGTTCTGGAATGGCGTTTAGCGTTCCTTGACGTAGGGCTCGCCGCCGGCTCTCGGCGGGATTGCCTTGCCGACGAAACCGGCCAGGATCACCACCGTCAGCACGTAGGGAAGCGCGTCCATTGCCTGCACCGGGATGGTGATGCCGCCCAGCTCGATGTTCTGGAACCGCAGCGCAATCGCCTGCAAGAGGCCAAACAGCAGGCAGGCACCCATGGCATGCCAGGGCCGCCACTTGGCAAAGATCAGCGCGGCCAGCGCGATGAAGCCGCGGCCCGCGGTCATGTCCTTGACGAAACCCGCCTGCAGCGCGGTGGCCAGATAGGCGCCGGCAATGCCGCACAGCAGGCCGCAGATCAGCACCGCCGCATAGCGCAAGCCGACAACCGAAACGCCGGCGGTATCCACTGCGGCCGGG
This sequence comes from Leisingera sp. ANG1, assembly GCF_000203975.2. Taxonomy (GTDB): domain Bacteria; phylum Pseudomonadota; class Alphaproteobacteria; order Rhodobacterales; family Rhodobacteraceae; genus Leisingera. The sequence continues at coordinate 465,271 of NZ_AFCF02000006.1, forward strand.
TTTTCCCCCACAGCACGCAGGCGCAGGCCAAAGCGGGTGCGGAACAGCACCCACCAGGTCGCAGGCACCGCTAGGAAGGCAATGTAGACCAGGATCGAATGGCCAGAGAGCAGCTCAGCATAGATAGGACCCAGCACCGGCACGCCAGAGAGGCTTTCGGCAAAGGGGAGGTTGATCGGGGTGAACCGCCCGCCGCCGATCAGCGACGGTGTGCGGCCGCCCTGCTGAAACCAGTCCTGGGCAATCAGCACCGTCATGCCAGCGGCCAGGAAATTGATCGCCACCCCGGAGATCAGCTGGTTGCCGCGGAAGGTGATCGAGGCCACCCCGTGCAGCCCCGCCAGCACCAGCGAGGAGCCGATGCCGGCCAGCAGCCCCAGCCAGACATTGCCGGTGACGGCGGCGACGGCGGCAGAGAAGAAGGCGGCCATCAGCATCTTGCCCTCAAGGCCGATGTCGAAGATGCCCGCGCGCTCGGAGAACAGGCCCGCCAGGCAGGCCAGAAGCAGCGGCGTGGCCAGGCGGACAGTGGAGTCCAGCAGCTGGATGATTGTCAGGAAATCCATCAGTTCTGCCCCTTCCGCATCGCCAGGAAGATCCGCTCAAGCGGCATCCGCACCATGTTGTCGAGCGCGCCGGTGAACAGGATCACCAGGGCCTGGATCACCACGATCAGTTCCCGCGGGATCGAGGTCCACAGCGCCAGTTCAGCGCCGCCCTGGTAGAGGAAGCCAAAGAGGATCGCCGCCAGGAACACGCCGAACGGGTGGTTGCGCCCCATCAGCGCCACCGCGATGCCGATGAAACCGGCGCCTTCGGTGGCGTTCAGAACCAACCGCTCTGCCTCTCCCATCACGTTGTTGACGGCCATCATGCCCGCCAGCGCGCCGGAGATCAGCATCGCGATCATGATGGTGCGGACCGAGGAGATACCGGCATAGCGCGCGCCCGGCTCGGACTTGCCGAGGGAGCGGATTTCATACCCCAGCGGCGTGCGCCAGATCAGCAGCCAGACAAACAGGCAGGCGCCGACGGCCACCAGCAGGCTGACATTGGCCGGTGCGGATTTCGAAAACTCGATCCCGATCGGCGCCAGCAGCTCGTGCAAAGACGGCAAGTGAACCGCCTCGGGGAAGCGTTCGGTGGCCGGGTCCATGGAGCCTTCGGGCCGCAGCAGGTTCACCAGCACATAGTTCAGCACCGCCGCAGCGATGAAGTTGAACATAATGGTGGTGATCACGATATGGCTGCCGCGCTTGGCCTGCAGATAGGCGGGGATTGCGGCCCAGGCGGCACCGAAAAGGCCCGCACCAAAGGCGGCAAAGACCAAGGCCAGCGTCCAGTGCGGCCAGGGGATCAGCAGGCAGACCAGCGCCACGCCAAGCCCGCCCAGCATCGCCTGGCCCTCGCCGCCGATGTTGAACAGGCCCGCGTGGGCGGCAATCGCCACCGCAAGGCCGGTGAACATGAAATTGGTGGCGTAGTAGAGCGTGTAGCCCCAGCCATAGGATGAGCCTAGAGCGCCATCGACCATCAGCTTGACCGCGGCGACCGGGTCTTCGCCGATCCCGAGGATCACCAGGGCCGACAGGACTGCGGCCAGCAAAAGGCTGATCAGCGGGATCAGGACCACATCGGCCCATTTCGGCATCTTGTCCATTTACGCGGCCTCCCCCGCGACACCGGCCATCATCAGGCCGAGTTCTTTCTCATCGGTTTGGTCCGCCGGGCGTTCGCCCATGATCATGCCGTCAAACATCACAGCAACCCGGTCCGCGAGCGACAGGATCTCCTCCAGCTCGACCGAGACCAGCAGGATCGCCTTGCCCTGGTCGCGCAACTCGACGATCTGCTTGTGAATGAATTCAATGGCGCCGATGTCGACGCCGCGGGTCGGCTGGCCGACCAGCAACAGGTCGGGGTTGCGCTCTATCTCGCGCGCCACGACGATTTTCTGCTGGTTGCCGCCGGAGAAGTTCTTGGCCGCCAGCCAGGGATCGGGCGGGCGCACGTCGAATTTCTCCATCTTGGCCTCAGTATCGGCGCGCAGGGCTGCGTTGTTCATCAGCACGCCATTTTTGTAGGCCGGGTCCCGGTGGTAGCCGAATGCGACGTTTTCCCAGGCGTGGAAGTCCATGATCAGGCCTTCGCGCTGGCGGTCCTCCGGCACATGGCCGATATGGGCATCGCGCCGCGCGGCGGCATCCGAGCCTTGGCCGTGCAGAGGCAGGGGCGTGCCATGCAGCTTGATGCTCCCGGTGCCGGGGCGCATTCCGCCCAGCACTTCCAACAGCTCAGACTGGCCGTTGCCCGCGACGCCGGCGATGCCGACGATCTCGCCTGCGCGCACTGTGAGGTCGATGCCCTTGACGCGCTCGACGCCGACGCTGTCCACCACCCGCAGGTTCTCGATCTCCAGGATCGGGGCGCCGGGCTGGGCCGGAACCTTGTCGACGCGCAGCAGAACCTTGCGGCCGACCATCAGCTCGGCCAGATGCTCGGGGCTGGTCTCAGCCGTCTTGACGGTGGCGGTCATCTGACCGCGGCGCATGACGGAGACCGTGTCGGTGTACTCCATGATCTCCCGCAGCTTGTGGGTGATCAGGATGATGGTCTTCCCTTCGGCGCGCAGCCGGTCGAGGATGCGGAACAGCTGGTCAGCCTCGGAGGGCGTCAGCACGCCGGTGGGCTCATCCAGAATCAGGATTTCCGCCTTGCGGTAAAGCGCCTTGAGGATTTCCACCCGCTGCTGCATGCCAACGCCGATCTCGTCGATGCGGGCGTCGGGGTCCACGAACAGCTCGTATTCCTCTTCCAGCGCCTTCAGCTCCTTGCGGGCGCGGCGCAGCGAGGGCATTAGCATGCCGCTGTCCTCAGCCCCCAGCACGATGTTTTCCAGCACGGTGAAATTCTCCACCAGTTTAAAGTGCTGGAACACCATGCCGATGCCTGCGGCAATGGCTGCCTGGCTGTCCGGGATCGCGGTGCGTTTGCCCTTGATCCAGACTTCGCCTTTGTCGGCCTTGTAGAAGCCATAGAGGATCGACATCAGCGTCGATTTGCCCGCACCGTTTTCACCGATGATGCCGTGAATGGTGCCGGGGGCAACGCTGATGGAAATGTCCTTGTTTGCCTGGACCGGGCCAAAGGCTTTGGAAATGCCTTTGAGTTCGATGGCGGGGGCGGTCAATCGGGCTCTCCCATGCCTGTAAATCCGATCAGCCGTACCACCTTGCCGTCCTTCAGATCGGCAAAATACTGTCCGCGCACCATGCGCTGGCCGTCCTTCTCGAAATCCACCGTGGCGCGTGCGTGGCCGTGGTGTTCAGAGACGGCAACCACTTTGGCCGCGGCGCCCGGCATCATCGCGCTGAACTGCGCAATGTACTCCAGGTAAGCATCGCGGGTGGTTATGGGGGCAGGGGTGTTGGGATCGGAGTAATAGAATTCGGACCCGATGGCTGCGTCCGTCTTTTCGGCGCGGGCTTCGGGCGATGGGTCGCCCCAGGCTTCAAACAGAATATGAAGTGAATCCGTCATGGCCTGGGGCTTTCTTCTTAGAAGCTCAGCACAGGGCAGCTGTCGTCGGACATGTAGTCATGCACCTTAATTTCGCCCGAGGCGATCTTGGCGGCAGCGTCGTCCACAGCGGCCTGCATCTCAGCCGAGACCAGCGACGCGTTGTGCTCATCCATGGCATAGCCGACACCGCCGTTGGCCAGACCCATGACAGAGAAGCCGGTTTCCATGTCGGCGCCATCGCTGAAGGCCTCAAACACGGCGTTGCCGACCTTCTTGGTCATCGAGGTCAGCACCTTGCCCGGGTGCAGGTGGTTCTGGTTGCTGTCCACACCAATCGACAGGATGCCTTCGTCGGCTGCGGTCTGCAGCACGCCCACACCGGTGCCGCCAGCCGCGGCATAGACCACGTCCGCGCCCTGGCTGATCTGTGCCTTGGTCAGTTCGGAACCCTTGACCGGGTCGTTCCAGGCCGCCGGGGTGGTGCCGGTCATGTTGGCGATTACGGTGGCATCCGGGTTAGCTGCCTTGACGCCTTCTGCATAGCCGCAGGCGAATTTGCGGATCAGCGGGATGTCCATGCCGCCGATGAAACCGACGGTGTTCGATTTGGACGCCATGGCCGCCATCATGCCCACGAGGTAGGAGCCTTCGTGTTCGTTAAAGACAACCGAGCGCACGTTGTCGCCTTCAACCACCATGTCGATGATGGTGAATTTGGTGTCCGGATAGTCAGCAGCCACCTGGCCCAGGGCATCAGCAAAGGCGAAGCCGACCATCACGATCGGGTTGGCGCCGGCCTCGGCAAAGCGGCGCAGCGCCTGCTCGCGCTGGGCTTCGGACTGCAGTTCGATCTCGCGGTAGGTTCCACCGGTCTCTTCGGTCCAGCGCTGGGCGCCGCCGTGTGCGGCCTCATTGAAGCTCTTGTCGAACTTGCCGCCCAGATCAAAGATCAGGGCCGGTTCCGCCAGTGCGGCACCTGCGGTCAGGGCCAGCGTCGCGGCTGCGCCCATCAGCGGTTTCATCAGGGTCATCAGGTTAACTCCCACTGTCATTATTTGTTGGATGCAGCGGGTCATTTCCGCTGCCCGGCCCCGTTCAGGCCTTAGAGGGTGCGGCAATTTAGCCTGCAGGGCAGGGAGGGGGTCAACCGCTTTTTGACCATTTGGTGCGAAATCCGCGCAACTGGCCTAGCGTAAAGACTTTCTCATCAGGATTGCGTCCGCCGGATTGGTATCTTTGCGGCGGTAATATCCCGCCCGGCGCCCGCATGCCGCGAATCCGCAGACGCGGTACAGCGCCTTTGCGGGTGCGTTGTCTTCTGCCACTTCCAGAAACAGCTCTGCGGCGCCGCGGGCGCAGGCCAGTGATTCCCATTCCGCCATGCAGGCGCGGGCCAGCCCTTGCCGCTGATGGGCGGGATCGGTGGCGATGGTCAGCAGTTCAGCTTCATCCGCGATCACCCGCACCAGGGCGAAACAGCGGGCATCCCCGGCGGCAAAGATCAGCGGGCTGTCCAGAAGGGCAGCGAACTCCAGTGCAGACCACGGCCGCGACTGGGTGAAACCCGCGGCATGGGTGGCGGCCATCTGCGCCGGTGTCAGGGGATCACTCATCAATCAGCGCAGGCGGCACGTCGCTGGACGGCGCTGCATCGGCTGCACGCAGGTACAGCGGTGCAGGCGGCTCGGTCACGGTTTCAAACCGCGCAGCTGCGATGCGCGCAATCGCTTCGGCGATCCCTGCCGGGCTTGCCTCAGGCGCAAACGCTAGCCCGGCACCGCGGGCGGCGTCCTCGGCCTCCTGGCGCGGCATAAGACGCGGTGCCTCCCCGGGCAGGGCGGCATAAACCTGATTGCGCGGCGCGGGCACGGCGGGCAAGGTGCCCTCGGCGGCGCGGGCCTCAAACCCGTCCACGCCCACGGCTGGCACTTCCAGCCCCAGAGCCAGCCCGCGGGCGGCGGAGACCGCAATGCGGATGCCGGTGAAGTTGCCGGGACCGATGCCGACGCCGATGGCGTCAAGATCCTGCCATGCGGCACCGCCGTCAGCCAGCACCTCTTCCAGAAGCGGCATCAGCCGTTCGGCCTGGCCGCGGGTCATTTCCTCCAGCCGGGAGGCCAGCAGGGTCTCCCCGCGCAGCAAAGCGGCCGCGCAATGCGCGGCCGATGTGTCAAAACCCAGAACCAGCGGTTCGGAAGCCATCAGATGTCCTTTCGCGCGCGGTCAGACGGCAACCGGGCGCACCTCGGTGACTTCCGGGATGTAGTGGCGCAGCAGGTTCTCGATGCCCATCTTCAGGGTCAGGGTCGAGGATGGGCAGCCGGCGCAGGCACCCTGCATATGCAGATAGACCACGCCGCGGTCAAAGCCGTGGAAGGTGATGTCGCCGCCGTCCTGGGCCACTGCCGGGCGCACCCGGCTGTCCAGCAGTTCCTTGATCTGGTTGACGATCTCGGCGTCCTCGCCGGAATGCTCGGCATGGCCGGAGGCCGGGCTTTCAGAGCCGTCCGCCATCACCGGCTGGCCGGACTGGTAGTGTTCCATCACCGCGCCCAGGATAGCGGGCTTGATGTGGTCCCATTCTACCGCGTCGGCCTTGGTTACGGTCACGAAGTCGTTGCCGAAGAAAACGCCGGTCACGCCCTCAACCGCAAAGATGCGGGAGGCGAGCGGCGATTTGCCGGCAGCGTCTGCGTTGGGGAAGTCGGCGGTGCCGACCTCAAGAACGGTCTGGCCCGGCAGGAATTTCAGCGTCGCCGGGTTTGGCGTGGATTCAGTCTGAATGAACATGTCGGGTCTCCGTTAAGCGTGTCCCCGATATGCGCCTTGCGGCCCGCCAAGTCAAGATTTGGAACGATTCTAAATTGCGCCGCCCGCGGCGTGCTCCAGCGCCTGCTCCAGCCGGTCATCACCCCAGAACAGTTCCGCCCCGCTGGTGAAGCTGGGCGCGCCGAAAATGCCCGCCGCAATGGCCTCATCGGTCTTCGTCCTGAGTGCCGATTTGATATCCGGCGCCTGTGCCCGCTGCATCAGACTGCGGTCAAGGCCCGCCGTGCTCAGGCAACGCTGCAAGACAGTTTCATCCGCGATATCTTTGCCCGTACCAAACTGCGCCTGGAACGCGGCCGTGGTGAAAGGCTCAATGCGGTCCTGTTCCGCCGCAGCTAAAGCTAGCCGCGCCGCCATCAGCCCGTTCTGCGGGAACACCGCAGGGCGGCTAAAGGGCAGGCCGCGAGCCGCACAAATCCGTTCCATGTCGCGCCACATGTAGCGGCCCTTGGCTGGATAGATGTTGAAAGGCGAGGTGTCCCAGCCTTGAGCGGCAAAGATTGGCCCCAGCAGAAACGGCTTCCAGGTAACGGCAACGCCGCGGGCGGCAGCCAGTTCGCCGATGCGCATCACGCTGAGATAGGAGTAGGTGGAGGCGAATTCGAACCAGAATGTGATCCCGCCGGTCATCGCCTCTGCAGTCCCTTCTGGTCAGGTGATTGCTTCCAGCTTTTCCTTGCTAAGGTCGCCGGGCACGATGGTGATCGGCACCGGCAGGGCGCCGGAGTTCTTGGTGAGCTGGGTGACCAGCGGCCCGGGGCCTTTGCGGCCGGTGCCCGCACCCAGCACCAGAACGCCGATTTCCGGATCGCCCTCGATAAAGTCGAGGATTTCCGGCACCGGTTCGCCTTCGCGGATCACCAGTTCCGGGTCCACATTCTGGCGGTCGCGCATCCATTTGGCGAAAACTTCGAAATGGGCATGGATGCGCTCGCGCGCTTCCTCGCGCATCACTTCACCGACGCCGATCCAGTGGTTGAACTCATCCGGGGGAATGACCGACAGGATAGTGACGCCCGCGCCGGTATGCGCCGCCCGCATCGCGGCAAAGCGCATGGCGTTCAGGCATTCGCGGCTGTCGTCCAGGACCACAAGGAATTTGCGCATCTTCGCTCTCTCGTTGTTGCACCGCGGATCATGGCGCATGCGGGGCGATCAGGCAATAGAGCCAAAGAGCCGTCAACGCTGCGTATTTCTGGCCATAGACTTTGCGCCGGCCGGGCATGTTCGGGTTGAGCTTACGGATTTACGGCTGGCTGGCGGCCCAGTCCCAATAGAGCTCCCGCACACGTTTGGCGACAGGGCCGGCCTGATAGCGGTTCTCGTCAAAGGCGGTGACCGGGGTCACCTTGCTCATGTTGCCCGACAGAAAGATCTCGTCGGCTTCCTCGAAATCCTGATAGCCCAGCACGCATTCATGCACGGTGATACCGTCGGCGCGAAGGTTGCTGATATGGCGGGCGCGGGTGATGCCGGCCAGGAAGGTGCCGTTGGGGATTGGGGTGAAGACCTCGCCGTCGCGCACCATGAACACATTGGTGGTGGCGGTTTCAGCCACATTGCCCATGGCATCCAGCACCAGTGCGTTGCTGAACCCCTTGCTGCGCGCCTCCCTCAGCATCCGGGCGTTGTTGGGGTAGAGGCAGCCCGCCTTGGCATTCACCACCGCGCTTTCCAGCACCGGGCGGCGGAAGCGGGTGCGGGTCAGCGTGGCGGCGGCATCTGGGGCCGTCATCGGGATTTCCTCCAGGCTGACGGCGAATTGGGTGCTCTCCGCCTTCGGGGCGATCAGCGTCTCGTCGCCATCAGCCGCCCAGTACATTGGCCGGATATAGACCGCGGAGCTAGGGGCGAACCCCTCCAGTCCTTCGCGGATGACCTCCACCATCTGCTCCACGGAATGGGTTGGCGTCATCAGCAGCGCCTCCGCAGAGGCATTGGTGCGGGCGCAGTGCAGGTCCAAATCCGGGGTCAGCCCGTCAAAGAAACGCGCGCCGTCAAACACGGAGGAGCCCAGCCACATCGCATGGTCTGCAGCCCGCATCACCGCCGCGTTGCCGTCCTGCCAGCTGCCGTTGAAATAAGTGCGGATAGTTCTGCCCACAGCCATCGTCTCGCTCCCTCTGCTTGCCGCAAGGGTAGGCCCAGAAAGGTCAGGGGTCCAGACCTTTCTAGGCCTCGCCGGATACAGGCAAGGAGGGGCGAGAAGGCTGTTAATTGTTTTGTTTCAGTTGGTTGGCTGGCGTTCTGGAGCGAAATCTGACGCAGCGAAATATAGGTCAGCGTGACTGACCAATTGTTTCGCGCGCGAAACATTCGGGCAGCAGTTCTGACCTACTCAACCTCTGCGAGCAAATCTTGCAAATCCAACGGGTCAGTGACCATCTGCAGGCTGCCATCCGCCCCGCGCGGCCAGTCCTGTTCGGGCCGGTCGCGGTAGAGTTCCACCCCGTTGCCGTCCGGGTCGCGCAGGTAGATGGCCTCGGAGACGCCGTGGTCGGCTGCGCCCTCGAGCGCGATGCCCGACTCCAGCACCCGGCGCAGCACCGCCGCCAGGCTCTTGCGGTCCGGCAGCAGGATGGCGGTGTGGTAGAGGCCGGTCATGTTCGGTGCCGGGGCCGGGCCGCCGCGCGACTGCCAGGTGTTGAGCCCGATGTGGTGGTGGTAACCGCCGACCGACAGGAAGGCAGCAGAGCTGCCGAGCCGCTGGGTCACGTTAAAACCCAGCACACCGCTGTAAAACCCGATTGCCTGTTCAAGGTCGGAAACCTTGAGGTGGACATGGCCGATGCGGGTGCCTGCGGGCAGGGGGGCAGTTCCGGTGCTCATGACAGTCTCCAATTGCTTTTTTTCTTCAATATGGAGGCCGTGCGGCGCTGGTTCCATTCCGCAAGGCTGCACCATTTCCCTGTGGATTTGCACAGCCTGACGGCGCAGCATCTTCAGCGCGCCTTCAGGCGCGCCGGATCCAGCCGGACCTGCGCATCTGTGATGCACGGCAGCCCGGGCGGGAGAGCTTCCACTGGAGATCAGGCGGCGGGTTTCAGACCGGCCTTGGCCAGAACGGCAGAGGCAGTCTGTTCCCAGCGTGCCTTCAACTCTGCATTCGGAGTGCGGCGCAGGCCCATCGCCTTCAGCCCTTCGAACTTCTGTGAGGTCTCAGAGCCGAAGCTGGCTGCGACCCGCGGCCACCAGTAGCTGACCAGTTCCTGCAGGGCCTCTGTCCCTTGTGCTTCCACCAGCACCATCAGGCCTTCTTCTGCCAATTCCGCGTGATGTGCCTCAATCGGCTGGATGGTGCGGAAAGCTTCGGCCAGCGGCTGGTAGGAGACATGGCTCAGCTCCTCCAGTTGCACGGCAACCGCGCTGCCCATCAGCAGGTTCATCACCACCGCGTCGGCCCAGCCTTCCAGCGGGTAGTTGAACACGGCCAGCCGCATGTCGTGCTTGCTGCGGGTCTGGCCGATGTCGGCATCCCGTTCCAGCCGCGCGGTCCAGGGGTGGTGGTCGGCATAGCGCTCTGTGTCAGCACCGAAGTCGCCCATGATATGCAGCACCTTTTCGGCGCTGTCGGATTTCTCCAGCACGATTTTTGCGGCGGCGATGCGCGCCTTGATGCCTGGCCCTTCGTTGATGATGTCGGCAAAGCCTGCGGCACCCGCCAGCTCGCTGTCGACAAAGGTCGCCATCATCTTCATCAGCTCGGCGCGGTAGCGCGGCGGCACGTTGGACGGGTTGGACAGCACGCCGCCCTGGGCCAGATAGCTGCTAATACTCATTTCGTCAGTCATGATCTTTCCTCCCTCGGGCAGGTATTACTGGTCGTAATCGACCACGACGTTATCGGTCACCGGATAGGCCTGGCACGAGAGCACATAGCCCTTTTCGACCTCGTAATCTTCCAGCGCATGGTTGGCGACCATCTCGACCTCGCCTTCCAGCACCTTGCAGCGGCAGGTGGAGCAGACCCCGGCCTTGCAGGCATAGGGCGCGTCCATGGCGTTTTCCAGCGCCGCGTCCAGCAGGGTCATGTCCTTGCCCATCTCGATGGTCTGGGTGGCGCCGTCCAGGGTGATGGCGGCCTTGGTCTGGTTGGCGCTGCTGGCCGTATCCGTTGCGGTGGCCTTGCGCTTGGCGCGGCCCGGCTGGGCAGAGGCGAACAGTTCGAACTTGATCTGGCCGTCATCGAGGCCCGCGGTGCGCAGGGCGCTGGCGATGCCCAGCATCATCGGTTCGGGGCCGCAGATGAAGGCGGTGTCGACCGACTGGATGTCGATCCAGTGCTCGAACAGCTGGGCGCATTTCTCTTCGGTGACCAGGCCGGTGAAAAGGTCGATTTCCTGAGCGTCGGACTCCAGCACATGGATCACGTTGAAGCGGCCCATGTAGAGGTTCTTGAGATCCTCCAGCTCCTCGCGGAACATGATCGTGTTCACGCCCTTGTTGGCGTAAACCAGCGTGAAGGAGGAGTTGGGCTCCGCCGCCAGCGTGGTTTTCAGGATCGACAGCACCGGGGTGATGCCGGAGCCGCCGGCAAAGCCCAGGTAGTTCTTCTCTGCGCCTGCCTCGAGCGGGGTAAAGAAGGTGCCCATCGGCGCCATCGCTTGCAGGGTGTCGCCGGCCTTCAGCTCGGTGTTGGCCCAGGTCGAGAACGCGCCGCCGTCGACGCGCTTGATGCCGACCTGCAGGATACCCTCATCCTTGCCGGCGCAGATCGAGTAGCTGCGGCGCAGCTCCTCGCCTTCAAAGTCGCGGCGGAAGGTCAGGTACTGGCCTTGGGTGAAATCGAACTCCTCAGCCGCGCCGTTCACGGGCTTCAGGGTAACAACCACCGCATCGCGGATGGTCTTGCGGACGTCGGTGACTTCTAGGTCGTGAAAGCGCGCCATCAGGGTCTCCTCAGATGCACTTGAAATAATCAAAGGGTTCGAGGCAGTCCTGGCAGCGCCAGTGGGCCTTGCAAGGGGTCGAGCCGAACTGGCTGACCTTGGTGACATGCGGGCTGCCGCAATGCGGGCATTTTTCCGGGCCGCCTGCGGGCTGAGGCGGGGCGATGCCGTATGCCTCCAGCTTGGTGCGGCCCTTCTCCGTCAGCCAGTCGGTGGTCCAGGCGGGGGAGATCTGGGTCTTCAGCTTCAGATCGGTGATGCCGCGGTCCCGCAGGGCGGTTTCGATGTCCATCGCGATCACAGACGTGGCCGGGCAGCCGGAGTAGGTCGGGGTGACGGTGACCACCAGGGTCGTACCTTCCCAGGCCACATCGCGGATGATGCCGAGATCCACCAGCGAGATCACCGGGATCTCCGGATCGGGCACGGCGTCGAGCCACTCCCAGATCCGGGTGGTGCTTGGCTGAGTCGTCACTTGGCTCATGCGGTTACCCTCATTGGCTGGTCCGCCCGGCCTCCCTCGCGGAAGCGGGCCTCATCCCCGCATGAAGCCGGGGTGCAGTCAGTTCTTTGGCCGTGGTCTTACCACTTGGCGCCGGGATAGGCGCGCTGCAGCCATTGCATCTGGGTCAGCAGGTGGCCCAGATGCTCTGTGTGCATTGCACCGGTGCGCCCGCCCTTGTGGGCAAAGCGGCTCTCCGGAATGGTCAGCGTTGCGTCGCTTAGGATGCGGTAGACCAGCGCGTCATATTCTTCGCGCAGGGCCACCGGATCAGGGGCGATGCCAGCCTTCACCATCTCGGCGTCCACATCGTCGGACTGGAACATCTCGCCGACGTAGGGCCAAAGATAGTCCAAGGCTTCCTGCATCCGGCGGTGGCTTTCCTCAGTGCCGTCGCCCAGGCCCACCACGGTGTCGGCGGAACGCTCCAGGTGATAGGCCACCTCTTTCGAGGCCTTCTCAGCAATCGCGGCGACCCGTTCGTCCGAGGACTTCATCAGACGGCCCAGCTGGATCGAATGCCAGGCGTCGAACAGGAACTGGCGCATAAGGGTGCGGCCGAAGTCGCCGTTCGGCACCTCGCACAGCAGCACATTGCGGAAGTCCCAGGCGTCGCGCAGGAAGGCGAGATCGTCGGCGGATTTGCCGTCGCCCTGCACTTCAGCGGCGAGGCCGAGCCACATCTGGGTCTGGCCGA
>NZ_AFCF02000007.1 GCF_000203975.2 Leisingera sp. ANG1
GCCAATCCCTCAGCGCGCCCGCCTGCAAAATCTCCAAAATGACCCAGTCTCTCCTGAGCGTCCAACCGTCTCTCCGGTCCGTCTCCCGTCCAACTCAGCGTCGCCGCCGCCCCGTCCGGTGTGTCTCAGCTGCGCCTCAGCGCCGCCGGTGAGGGGGCTTTTACGGATACCCCCGAACACCCGCAACCCAAAAAACGCAAAAAACAGAACTTTCCAAAAAGAAAAATCACAAATCAAACAATATCAACAACTTACACAACAACAAAGTCAGCAACACTGACCAAAAACCCAAAGCCCGCTCAAACCCAGGACCAACCAAATCACACCAAAACCCCGCCAGAAACCACTTACCCACAGACTCAACAAACATATCCACAAAACCAAAACCAGGAACCAATGAAAACAAACAGAATCCCCCCAACGGATTCTCACAGGAGCCTACTTCCTGTCAGAACAACCCGAACAGTGAGGCAAAGCCCCGGGCGAAGCATCAAGCTCAGACCGGCGCCGCACAACTGCGGGGCACTCAGAACTTTCGAACAGGGAGGTTAGCTTTTGAGCTCACCCAGCCCCTCCGCAAGAGAAGTGCGCATGCCCGCTTCTTCCATGTGCAACCGCAGCCGCTGATTATACCCGCCCGGCGTATTCAGCGCTTCGATCAGATCCGCGCATCCTGACGCCTGCAGGCTGGTGGACACCAGCATCCGCAAAAAAGCCTCCCCTTGCGCGGGGTCCGATACCCGCTGCCCAAGCCAGTCCGCAGCATCCCCCACCAGGCGCGCAGCCGGCGAGAGCACTGCCTGGGCCGCCAGATAGGACTTCAGCTCCGCTCCGTCTTGAAGCGCAAAGACCCGGTTGTCCGGCTCGAAAATCCGGCCAAGCAGGGCGGTATCCCCGAGGGCCATGATTGGAGAGCCGCCCTGTGCGATGCCGGGAAACGGCATCATGACCGCTGCCGCCGTTGCCGGTGCAGCCCAGTCCGCAACCTGCTCCAGCTCCGCGCCCGCCATGAACGAGACCACTTGCTGATCCGCCCGGAAGGTCAGGCCGCCCAGAACGGCCTCCGCAATCTCCGCCATCAGGCCCAGGAAGACCACGTCGCTTGCATCGATCACGGCCTGATTTCCGCCCACGGCCACATCCTCAAAGGCCTCGGCAAGCGCCAAAGAGTGGCTTGCGCTGCGTTCCGAGACGGTGATCTGGTGGCCCTTGCCCGCCAGCCCCCGAACCACAGCGGAGGCGATGGTGCCACACCCCAGGACTCCCAGACGCATATCAGATCTCCTTCATCAGCCGCAGCGCATCATAGATCGCCGCGTGAGTGTTGCGTGCAGAAACTGCATCGCCGATGCGGAACAGCTGGAGCCGGCCTGCAGAATTAGTGCGAATTGATTGGGGGAGGCCGCTGATCAGGGCACTTTGGTCCACCTCGCCCCGGTTGGCCGATGCGTCCTTGAGCGCAAAGTAGAGATCATCGAGCGGAAGCGTGCCATAGTTCAAGACCACCTGATCATACTCCGCCTGATAGGTATGGCCGCTGTAGTCCGTGCCGATGGACGCCGTCAGCCTGTTGCCGCTGCGCGCCAGCCCCTGCAGGCGGCGGGCAACTGTGAAGGTCACATCCTTGTCCTGCAGCGCCCGCATGTATGGCACCAGGTTCATGCCCATGATGTCAGGGGCAAAGGTCCGGTCGGGGGTCATCACCTCCACTTTGGCGCCCGCATTTGCCGCAGATTCAGCTGCCATCAGGCCCGGATGGTCGCCGCTTTCGTCATAGATCAGCACGTGCCCGGCAGGCTTCACATCGCCGGAGATGACGTCCCAGCTGGACACCGCATGGGGCAGATCGCCGCCGGTTTCATGCAGCATCATGCAGGGCATTCCGCCGGTCGCCACGATCACAACATCCGGATCCAGCGCCTGCACATCCTCTGCTTCGGCCCAAGTGTTGAAGCGGAACGCCACGCCCCGGGCTGCGCATTGCGCCATGCGCCAGTCGATTATGCCGATCATCTCCGCCCGGCGCGGGTTCTGCACGGTCAGCCGGACCTGGCCGCCCGGCTCTGCCGCGGCTTCGAATACGGTGACGTCATGGCCGCGTTCGGCCGCCACACGCGCGGCTTCCAGGCCGCCCGGCCCGGCACCCACAATCACCACTTTCTTGCGGGTCTCAGCCGGGGTGATCTGGTGCGGCATCGTGAGTTCGCGCCCGGTGGCCGCATTGTGGATGCACAGCGCCTCCCCCGCCTGATAGATCCGGTCCAGGCAATAGGTGGCGCCGACGCAGGGGCGGATATCGTCTTCCCGCCCTTCCATGATCTTCTTCACGATATGCGGGTCGGCCATATGGGCGCGGGTCATGCCCACCATATCCAGCAGACCGCTGGCAACCGCATGGCGAGCCGTTGCCACATCGGGGATGCGTGCGGCGTGAAAGGTCGGCATGCCTGTTGCCTTCTTCACCTCTCCGGCAAAATCAAGGTGCGGCGCCGACTTCATGCCCTGCACCGGGATCACATCCGTCATCGCCGGGTCGGTATGGATGCGCCCACGGATCACGTTGAGGAAGTCCACCATGCCGCTGGCGGCAAGACGCTTAGAGATTTCCAGCCCCTCCTCCGGGGTGATCCCGCCCATTTCCGCCTCGTCCGCGGTGTAGCGAAGGCCGACGATGAACTCAGCCCCCACCCGGTCCCGCACTGCCTGCAGCACGTCCATCGGAAACTTCATCCGGCTGTCCAGCGTCTGCCCGCCGTAAGGCCCGTCCAGGTCATTGGTCAGCGGCGACCAGAATTGATCCAGCAAATGACCATAGACCTGCAGTTCGATCCCGTCCATGCCACCCTCCTTCATCCGCTCCGCTGCGTCGGCGAAGTCGGAGATGATGCGGGTGATGTCCCAGTCCTCAGCCAGTTTCGGGAAAGACCGGTGCGCTGGCTCCCGGTGGCGCGAGGAGCTGACGGACGGCAGCCAGTCGCCCTTGTTCCAGCCGGTGCGGCGGCCTAGGTGGGTAAGCTGGATCATAACCGCCGCGCCGTGTTCGTGCAATTGATCCGTGAGGTTGCGGATCCAGGGAACCACCTCATCCTTGTAGGCGAGGATATTGTTGAACACCGGCGGGCTGTCGCGGCTGACCGCGGCCGATCCTGCGGTCATGGTCAGCGCCACGCCCGCCTTGGCCCGCTCCGCGTGATAGGCGGCATAACGTTCCTTGGGCATGCCGTCCTCCGGATAGGCGGGCTCGTGGCTGGTGGTCATGATCCGGTTGCGAAGCGTCAGATGCTTCAGCTGATAGGGCTGCAGCAGCGGATCCTTGGACATGGGCGTCTCCTGGCATGATGTCTTGGCTTGGCGGCGGTTTTTTCGTCCATCTTGACACATATGTCGATAAAACTTTCACACCTGTCAAGAAAAGTTGCGCCTGCCCCGGCCCGCTGCTATGGCTGGCGCATGGACACACAGGACATTTCCCGCCCGCGGCTGAGCGAAGAAGACTGGCTGGCAGCCGCCTATGAAGTTCTGACGGAAAGCGGTGTGGAAGCGGTGAAGGTGATGCCGCTGGCCAAGCGGCTTGGCGTATCGCGCACCAGTTTCTACTGGCACTTCAAGGACCGCGAGGAACTGCTGGAAGCGATGGTGCAGCGCTGGGAGGAAAGGAACACAGGCAATCTGGTGGCCCGCACCGAAGCCTATGCCGAGAGCATCGCCGAGGCGATGTTCAACCTGTTCGACTGCTGGATCGACCCGGAGCTGTTTGATTCCAGGCTGGATCTGGCCATCCGCAACTGGGCACGAAATGACAGCCGCCTGCAGGAAAGGCTGGACCTTGCCGACGCCCGCCGCGAACGGGCCATGACAGATATGTTCTTGCGCTTCGGCTATCCGGAGGCGGACGCGCTGATCCGCGCGCGGGCGATGATCTACACCCAGATCGGCTATATCTCTATGCAGGTGCACGAAAGCACGGAATACCGGATTTCGCTGATGCCCGGCTGGATCAAGGTGTTCACCGGCACCCGCCCTGAACAGCGGGAACTTGACCGGTTCCTGGCCCGGCACCGATAGGGGCAGACCGCTGTACTTTCTTTGAAAGGCGCACTCCCGCCTGCCAGGCTGGCATCACAAATGCCCGCCCGCCAGTTGGACCGGGCGCCGCGCCTGAAAGGCGCGGCGCGGGTCGCTTCGGGCAATGCCCGAAGCGAAATTTCTCCTCTCCACGTGCCGCCCTTACGGCCTCCGGTAATGATGCACGCTGACGCGCCGGGCGCCCGCCCGGCGCCACCAAATGAAACGGGCGCGGAACCCTTGGTTCCGCGCCCGCCTTGTTTCATCAGGCATAACTGACGGCCTATTCGGCTGCAATCTGCCCTTCGATCTTCTCGACCTTCACCGCCGAGAACTTGAACTCGGGGATCTTGCCGTAGGGGTCCAGCGCCGGGTTGGTCAGGATGTTGGCCGCCGCCTCCACATAGGCAAAGGGTACAAACACCATGTCCTCGGCAATTGCCCTGTCGGCACGTGCCATGATCTCGATCGAGCCACGGCGGGTCGACAGGCGGATCATCTCGCCCGGCTCGATGCCCATCAGCTTGAGCGTGCGCGGGTTGAGCGAGCAGTTCGCTTCCGGCTCCACCGCATCCAGAACTTTGGACCGGCGGGTCATTGACCCGGTGTGCCAGTGCTCCAGCTGACGGCCGGTGGTCATGATCATCGGATACTCCGCATCCGGCGCTTCATCCGGCGGGATCACCGATGCAGGGGTAAAGCGGGCGCGACCCTCGGGGCGCGGGAAGCCGTCACCGAACACAATCGCCTGACCGGGGTCGGTCTCATGCAGAGACGGATAGGTGATGGTCTCGGTTTCCAGACGCTCCCAAGTGATGTTGTTCAGCGACTTCATGTTCAGCTTCATCTCCGCAAAGACTTCGCTGACATCCTTGTAGTCCCACGGCAGGCCGATGCGCTGCGCCAGTTCGACAGTGACCTGCCAATCCTCACGCGCTTCACCCGGAGGAGCCACCGCGGGGCGCACCCGCTGCACCTGGCGGTTGGTGTTCGACACGGTACCGTTCTTCTCATAGAGCGCCGAGGCCGGCAGGATGATGTCGGCATAGTTCGCCGTCTCGGTCAGGAAGATGTCCTGAACGATCATCAGCTCCAGCTTGGCAAAGGCATCGCGGGCGTGATCGGCATCCGGGTCGGACATCGCCGGGTTTTCACCCTGGATGTACATGCCCTTGATGTTGCCGGCATAGGCCTGATCGACGATCTCTGTCACGGTGAGGCCCTTCTCGTTCGAGAAGTCGCCGCCGCCCCAGACATCGGTGAAGCTCTTGCGGACATCATCCGAGGTCACGGTCTGGTAATCCGGCAGGAACATCGGAATGAGGCCCGCGTCAGATGCGCCCTGCACGTTGTTCTGGCCGCGCAGCGGGTGCAGGCCGGCGCCCGGCTTGCCCACATTGCCGGTCATCAGCGCCAGCGAGATCAGGCAGCGCGAGTTGTCGGTGCCGTGAATGTGCTGGGACACACCCATGCCCCAGAAGATCAGGCCGGCCTTGCCGCCCGCAAATGTGCGGGCAACGCTGCGCAGCTGCTCAGGGGAGACGCCGCAGATTTCCGACATCTTCTCAGGCGTGAATTGCGCAAGATGCTGTTTTTCCGCTTCCCAGTTCTCGGTGTATTTGTCGATGTATTCCTGGTCGTACAGGCCTTCCTCGACAATCACGCTCATGATTGCGTTCAGCATCGACACGTCCGCGCCGGGGCGGAACTGCACCATTTCGGTGGCAAACCGGCGCAGGCCGACGCCGCGCGGATCCATCACAATGAGCTTGCCGCCGCGCTTGGTGAACTGCTTGAAGTAGGTCGCCGCCACCGGGTGGTTCTCGATCGGGTTGGAGCCGATCACGATCGCCACATCCGCGTTTTCGATCTCGTTGAAGGTTGCGGTCACAGCACCGGAGCCGACGTTTTCGATCAGCGCCGCAACAGAGGACGCGTGGCACAGACGGGTGCAGTGGTCGACGTTGTTGTGCTTGAAGCCCTGGCGGATGAACTTCTGGAAGAGGTAGGCCTCCTCATTAGTGCATTTCGCCGAGCCGAAGCCAGCCACCGATTTCGGGTTTTCGTCGCGCAGCTTGATCAGGCCCTTGGAAGCCAGATCCATCGCCTCTTCCCAGGTTGCTTCGCGGAAATGGGTCGACAGGTTGCCCGGATCGACGTTCAGGCCTTTGGCGGGCGCGTCGTCGCGGCGGACCAGCGGCTTGGTCAGGCGGTGCGGATGGTGGATGTAGTCAAAGCCGAAGCGGCCCTTGACGCACAGGCGGCCTTCGTTTGCCGGGCCGTTGATGCCCTCGACATGCTTGACCTTGCCATCCTTGACCTTGAGCGAGACCTTGCAGCCGACGCCGCAGAACGGGCAGACACTTTCGGTCTCAGAATCGTAGTCCTTGCTGTCGCCAACCTGGTTTTCATCCAGCACGGTGGCGGGCATCAGCGCGCCGGTCGGGCAGGCCTGCACACATTCGCCGCAAGCCACACAAGTCGATTGGCCCATCGGGTCAGCAATATCGAAGGTCGGATAAGCGTCGTGGCCCCGGCCGGCCATGCCGATCACATCGTTCACCTGCACTTCACGGCAGGCGCGCACGCACAGACCGCAGGAGATACAGGCGTCCAGATTCACCTTCATGGCAACGTGGCTGTCGTCCAGCAGCGGAATGCGGCCTTCTTCCAGCTTGGGGAAACGGCTCTCGGTGACGCCATTCAGCTCAGCCATGTCCCACATGTGGGAGGACTTGTCATGCGCCTCTTCCTTCTTGGGCTGGTCAGCCACCAGCAGTTCCATCACCATCTTGCGGGCGTTTTCGGCGCGCGCATTGTTGGTGGTGACAACCATGCCTTCCGCGGGTTCGCGGATACAGGAGGCCGCCAGCGTGCGCTCGCCTTCGATCTCGACCATGCAGGCACGACAGTTGCCGTCCGGACGGTAGCCCGGCTGCGGCTTGTGGCACAGATGCGGGATCTTCAGCCCGCGGCCGTTGGCGACTTCCCAGATGGTCAGGCCCTTCTCAGCCGTAACCTGTTCGCCATCGAGTGTGAATGTGACTTTATCGCTCATGGCTCAGACCTCATCCGGAAAATGTTTCATGGTCAGGCGGATCGGGTTCGGCGCAGCCTGACCCAGGCCGCAGATCGAGGCATCGACCATCGCGGTGCTCAGCTCTTCCAAGAGGCCCTGATCCCACTTCTTCTCGCTCATCAGCTTGACGGCTTTTTCGCAGCCCACCCGGCAGGGGGTGCACTGGCCGCAGCTTTCGTCTTCGAAGAAGCGCAGCATGTTCAGCGCCGCGTCGCGGGCCGAGTCCTGGTCGGACAGGACAACCACGGCGGCGGAACCGATGAAGGTGCCATGCGGCTGCAGCGTGTCGAAATCCAGCGGCACGTCATGCATCGACGCAGGCAGCAGGCCAGAGGACGGGCCGCCAGGCTGGTAAGCCTTGAAGGCGTGGCCGTCCAGCATACCGCCGCAGGCTTCGATGATGTCGGTGATGGTGGAACCGGAGGGCAGCAGATGCACGCCCGGGTTTTTCACCCGGCCGGAGACCGAGTAGCTGCGCAGGCCCTTGCGGCCGTTCTTCTCAACCGAATTCAGGCATTCCGGGCCTTCGCGGTTGATCTTGCAGACCCAGTACAGGGTTTCGACGTTGTGGACGAGGGTTGGACGCCCGAAGACACCCACCTGCGCCACAAACGGCGGACGGTGGCGCGGCTCGCCGCGCTTGCCTTCGATCGACTCGATCATCGCGCTTTCTTCACCGCAGATATAGGCTCCTGCCCCGCGGCGCAGGTCGATGTAGCCTTCTTCGACGATGCCGGCCTCTTCCAGCGCCTTGATCTCGCGGCGCAGGATCTCCAGCACCGCCGGATATTCGTCACGCATGTAGATGAAGGCTTTCTCGGCCTCGACCGCCCAAGCGGCCATCAGCATGCCTTCCAGGAAGACATGCGGGGTGCGCTCTAGATAGTAACGGTCCTTGAAGGTGCCGGGTTCGCCTTCGTCACCGTTCACGGCGAGGTAACGCGGGCCTTCGTTGGCACGGACAAAGCCCCATTTGGTGCCGGACGGGAAGCCAGCGCCGCCAAGTCCGCGCAGGCCCGCTTCTTTGACCTTGGCCTGAACCGCCTCCCAGTCGCCATTGGCGCGCAGGTCTTTCAGCGTGGCATAGCCGCCTTCGGCTTCATAGGCGGCGAAGGTTTCATACTCGGGGATATGGGCGTGGGTGTCATCTGCCGCAATTGCCGCTTCCACCTTCTCGACGGTGGCGTGGTCGATGTGGTTGTGGCCGATTTCCAGTACCGGCGCTGTATCGCAGCGGCCCATGCAGGGTGCGCGCAGCACGCGGACCTGGGAGGCGTCCAGACCGTCTTGCAGAGCTTTTTGAAGTTGCTGGGCGCCTGCCAGTTCGCAGGACAGCGAATCGCAGACCCGGATGGTCAGAGCGGGCGGTGGGGTCTCGCCTTCCTTCACCACGTCGAAATGGGCGTAGAAGGTCGCAACCTCATAGATCTCCGCCTGGCCGGTGCGCATCTCCTCGGCCAGCGCCCGGATATGCGCGGCGCTGAGGCAGCCGTATTTGTCCTGAATCAGGTGCAGGAACTCAATCAGGAGGTCACGGTTGCGCGGGCGGTCCCCCAGCAGTTCCTGAACCTCGCTCAGCGCGATGTCGTCAACCTGGCGGCCTTTGGGCGTTTTGCGGCCCTTGCCTTTGCCGGACTTCCATACGCCCTTGCTATCATCCAATGGTGCCATGGGATCCTCCAGTCAGCACGTCTTTCATTCAGCCAATGCCATCAAGAATGAATATCGTCAAATCTGGAAATTGGATTGCACGATCAGAAAATCTTATGACGCCATTTGCGGCATCCTATCGTCTACAAACGTCGCAACTACCTCTTTCAAAGCGCGCACAGTTGTGAGTTCCGGGGTCCGGTCCAGAGTCGCAATGCAAATCGGGCGCGCCTGCTCCGGCTCCACCAGCGCCAGAACCCGGGTGCCACCAAGCTCGCCCAGCGCCTGCATCAGCGCCCGCGGCAGGATGGTCGCAGCCGAACCTTCCCGCGCCAGCACCATCGACGCCATGAAGCCGTTGGATTCGGACACGATCTCCGGCTTCAGCCCCAGATCGGCAAAGATCCGGTCCAGAATCCGCCGGTTCTGCATCTGCTGGTCCAAAAGGCTCAGCGGCAGTTCCGCGGCCTCAGCCCAACTGATCGTATCGCCACGCTCCGCCACCATGTCTTCCGGCGCCAGCAGCACATAACTTTCCTCGTACAGAGGCTGAACCGTCACCAGTTCGCGCCCAATACCATCAGCATAGGTAATTCCGGCGTCAATTGTACCATCATACAGACGCTGCTGAATAGCCAGCGAGGTGGTGACCTCCACCTGTGCCAGAATCCGCGGATAGGCCTGATGCACCTGATCCACCAGCTGCGCCGCCCAGGCAGTGGCGGTCGGCACCACTCCCAGAACCAGTGTGCCGCTCACCTCGCCGCGGGTAGCAGCGATCTCCTGTTCCAGCGCCTTGGCATCATCCAGGATCGACCGCGCCCGGCGCACGATCATCATGCCTTCCTCCGTCAGCCCCTGAAAACGGTTGGCCCGGCGCACAATGGAAAGACCCAGCCGCTCTTCCAAGTTTCTGATCCGCATCGAAAAGGCCGGCTGCGACATGCCGCAATCAGCGGCTGCCTTGGCGAAATGCTTGTGCCGCGCCAGCGCCGTCAGCAGCATAAGGTCCTTGAGCTCGATCATGTTGGAACCTTAAGCCGCTGCCGCCGGTCTGTACAATGGAACAGTTGCCGGCTCAGTCCTGACTGCCGGATCCTGCAGCTCCCGGCGCGGATCCGTACAGCCCTGTCAGTTCCTCCAGAACTGCCAGGGCATTTTCCAACTGCACCGCGATCCCCGGGCGGTCCGCAAGCGCCCGCCCCAGCCTTTCATCCCGGGCCATCCGCATCTCTGCGACTGTCCGGCAGCCCTCTTCCGTAAGGCTGTAGGACACACCGGAACGGCCGGCCCCTTTCTTTTGCGTAAGCCCGGCAGAGGCCAGCTTGCGCAAGGAATACTGGATGTTGGGAATATCCACGCGATTGGTGATCCGGGCCATTTCCTTGATTGACTTGGCCCGGCCGCCATCACCAATCAGCAGCAAAAGGGTGATTTCAGCCCCCGACAGCGTCGCGCTGCTCAGCTGTTCAAAGTTCTCTGCCTGCCAGCGGATCAAGCCTTCGTGTGCCCGCTGCATCGCCAGTTCCAGGCTATGCAGCTTTTCCCTGGCCAGTTCGGCAGACGGATGTGAATATGTGGAAGGGCCGACTGAATGATCCAACGAACAACTCCAATAAATGCTGCCGGAAACGGCAAAAATGCTGCGGATTAGAATATCCGGCGCATACCGCGCCTGCCCGGCGAACACTCCGTTGCAATAACTCCCCCTGCCGGGGGACCGGGCGCAATTCCGAAAATCCAATTCAAATGACCCGCAACATATCCAACCAAATTCTCCAGACTGCAATACCCCGCCGGATATTGCAGCAGGTCTGGGAAAGGCTGGGCGCGGCCGAGGTGAAGGAGCAGCGTTGAAGTTGCGGAACTCAGTTCTGATGCCGTTTGGCCAGAAGTGCAGGACGCCACCACAAGGCAGGGGCTGCCTGCGGGCAAAGAAGCTCAGCCCAAAACGAGGTTCTGCAAATCGCGCCGTTTGATGGCGTAGCGGGCGAGCCCTCCATAGGCTGCGCGCACCTGAGCCCTGCCCGGTTTGCCGGACAGGTAATTTGCGGCCGTCAATTCGGGAAACAGGTCAAACAGCTCCTGCCTGCCGTCATCGGTCAGTCCGCGAACAGCTTCGGGGCCGGGCCAGAAGGTCTCGGTTGCAGCGCCTTCAGCGAAAATTACTTCGTGCTGCTCTGTCATGAGATGGACATAGGTGACCGGGCCGTTCATTTCGCTCAGTTGGGTGCAGTTCGGGTCGATCTCCGCCAGCAGTTTGGCCGTCATGAAGCTCTCTTCGAACTGGCGGTCCCCCGCAAAGGCCTTGCGCCCAACCAGCAGACGGTGCTGCGGCGACAGCAGCATCGGCCGTTCCGGGGACAGTAAGCCGCCCGGGTGTACTCTGTAAGGGCGCAGTTGCGGACGCCGGGCCAGATCTTCAGGGCTCAGAGTACGGCTGCCGGTCCAGATCACCGGCTGATAGCCATTGTCAGCGGTCTGCAATAAATCCCCCACGCGGATCTGCCCGGCCGGCACCGCCCCGCGCCGGGTGGCCAACATGACTTCCGGTGTAAAACAAGGGATGCCGGCGGAATACATCTGCGGCGCAGTGGACATCTGCGCCGGAGTGACCCCCTGAAGGACCAGCTTTTCACCGCTCGGGAAGGTGAGCAGGGCATTGCCGAATCCGTCATCGCTGACAGAAATATCCCAGGCGCGCACCGCACCGGCAGGCCCGGTGCCGCCTGTCAGGTCCGAGACGTCCAGTTGGTCATTGTAGAAGCCGTCGCTGTCGTCATCGGCGATGCTGAAATCGGTGATCGTATCGGTGCCGCCGCCGCCGCTCAGGATCAGTTCGTCATAGCCGGTGCCGCTGATGATCGAGTCATCACCGGCACCGAATGTCACTGTGTCGTCACCGGCACCTGCGTCAATCACGGTGCCGGCGCTGTCGGCAGAAGCGTCCACGACATCCGCCTGATCCGTCAGGTTGAGCGCCTCGACCTCGGAGAAGGTGATCGTGTCGGTGCCGTCGGTAATGGTGCCGGCTTCGTCCCCGGTATAGGTGACCGTGACGCCTGTCGTGACGCCTGAAACGTCGACGGTATCATAGTCGTTCCCGGCCTCGCCGCCGGTCAGGGTGTCATTGCCGAACCCGTCCGACATCTCAAAAGTATCGGCATCGGCCTCGCCATGCATCACGTCGGCGCCGCTGCCGCCAATCAGCAGGTCGTCATCGTTACCGCCGTACATGGTATCGGCGCCGTCGCCGCCTTCCAGCGTGTCGTTGCCGTCAGTCGCTACGATACTGTCGTCGCCGGTGCCGCCAACAAGGCTGTCATCCCCGGCCGAGTTTCTGAGCGTATCGTTGCCTGCACCGCCAATCAGCGTGTCGTTGCCCAAGCCAGTGGTGAGGCTGTCATCGCCGTCGCCGCCCTCGATATAGTCGTCACCGTCGCCGCCGGAGATCGTGTCGGCGCCAAGGCCGCCGATCAGGGTATCCGCTCCTGACCCGCCGTCCATCACATCGTCGCCGTCGCCACCGTCCATACTGTCGCTGCCGGCCTCGCCGTACATCAGGTCCGCATCGGCGCCGCCTGCCATCACATCGTTATCATTGCCGCCGTACAACGTGTCGTTGCCATCGCCGCCTTCCAGCGTGTCGTTGCCATCGGTTGCAACAATGCTGTCGTTGCCGGTGCCGCCAACAAGGCTGTCATCGCCAGCCGAGTTCTGCAGGGTATCGTCGCCTTCGCCACCGATCAGGGTGTCATTGCCCAGCCCGGTGCTCAGGAAGTCATTGCCTTCGCCGCCTTCGATATAGTCGTTGCCGTCGCCGCCGGACAGCGTATCGCCCCCGGCCCCGCCGATCAGCGTATCCGCCCCCTCTCCGCCTTCCAGAACATCGTCGCCGTCACCGCCGTCCAGGCTGTCGTCACCCTCCTCCCCCAGCAGCGAGTCATTGCCGCCTTGCCCAAAAACGATGTCATTGCCGGCGCCGCCCAGCACGGTGTCGGCACCCTGCTCGATAGGAGTGACAACGGCATCGTCGATGACGTCCCCGGACAGGGTGAAACCCGCCAGACCGTCACGGGTTTGAAGAGTGAACTCAATTGACGACTGATCCTCGAACCCGGCAGAAAACCAGGCACTCTGATCCGTATATGCGTTCAGCTGCGTCCCGGCGGCCGTTATTAAACTACCGTCAGTCGAAACATTGAGGTTGGACTCCGATGAGACCCCAAAAGAGGTGAAGCTGTTGCCATCGATGATGACCGCCTCGGCATCACCGTAGCCGCTGTTGTCGTCGATATCGTTGAAAGTGGCTGTGGAATTCAGGTAAACCGGCTCACCCGTTGCCGGATCGAAGAATTCCAGCCGGAACGTCGCCTGATCGCCTGCCTGATCGCCTTCCAACAAGATTTCGGCGCCGTCGGTGTAGCCGAACTGCACCGACATATTCGCGTTCGATTTCTCAACCAGGACCAGCTTGCCCCAGACCTTGGTGCCATCCTCCAGCGTTGCGACATCGCTGAAGACAGCATAATCACCTGCAGACCCCGTCCAGCCGTCATGCGATATAGTCTGGATGTTGTTGATCTTCAGTTCGAGCGGGCTGGCATCCGCACCCTGGTCGAAACCGTCCCCCATGTCGCCATAGATAACGTCGTCGCCTTCACCACCATCAATGACGTCGCTGCCTTCCTCACCCGCAACAGTGTCGTTGCCCAGGCCCGCTTCGATGATGTCATCACCGGTAGAACCGGCAAGCTTATCGTGGCCCCCAGTGCCTTTCAAAGTCGCAAGAAGGCCGGAGAGCCAATCAGGTATAGGCATGTTTCAATCTCGTTTCTTGGCCAGGGGCCGACGCTCCCAAACGGGCAAAACAATTCAGGAAAAGGCAGCGCAGCTGCGGTCTTTAGTACACGTATCCCGGTAATGAATGGTAAACCCGCCGGGCATCATGACTCTTTATTTTCGGACCTGCGGAGAGGGAGCGGAATGACCTGCAGCAACGTTCAACTGCTGACCCAAAGCCCTCCGGGCATCATTTCCCTGACCAGCTGCACATGATTCGCTCCGCCCGGACAGCATTCCGGTAAAAGTGAGTCAAAAAAATTGTGGCTCCACACTGCCTTTTCGCCCCCAAAACAGGAGGCAGCGCGCATTTTAACGGCCCTGAAATGAATCCCTCGGAGTGTTCTCCTGCCCAGCACCTCACTGCTGGCACCGCCAATGGCCGCTTTCAGGCAGTCCGGCAGACTGAAATGTTGATGGGAACTTCGCCGTAATGACTCGACTGTTTAAATTCTGGAACAACATGCGGCTGGGCCGCAAGCTGCCGCTTTCAATTGCCGCGCCGACAATCTTTCTGACGCTTGCTTCAGGCTTTTTCTTTGCCTGGGAGGCCGGGCAGGCGCTGAAATCCAACCGCGAGGCGGCCTATGCCACGCTTCTGGAAGAGCGCAAGGAAGCGCTGGAGAATTGGGTTGCGGGGTTGCGGTCCCAGACCCGGACGCTGGTCGCCAGCAAGGCAGTTGAAACCGCTTTGCGCGACTTCTCCAACGGTTTCTACTCGCTTGGCGACGATCCCAGCAGCTATCTGCGCGCATCCTATGCCGATGGTAACCCAAACCCGGCAGGCGAACGCTACAAACTGCTGGACGCCAAAGACAAATCCGCATGGTCCATCCGCCATAAGATGAACCACGCCGGTTTTGTGACCTTCCTTGAAGAGCAGGGTTTTCTGGATGCCTATCTTTTGGATGTGCAGGGCAACATGGTCTACTCGGTCCACAAGAATGAAGACTTCGCGCTGAACTATCTGGACGGACCGTATAAGGACAGCGGACTGGGCCAGGCCTTCCGCACCGCCCTGGAAATGGAACAAGGCAATGTCTTCCTGTCAGAAATGGCTGCCTATGAGCCGGATGGCGGGGCGGCGGCAATGTTTATCTCTTCGCCCGTCTTCAAGAAAGGCGCGATCATGGGGGCGCTGGTTCTGCGGGTGCCGGTAAACGGTATCTCCGGCATCCTGTCCCATTCAGCGCTGCTCGGAGAAACCGGGCAGGCTTACCTAGTGCGCGGCGACGGCATCGCCCTTACCGCGTCGGACCGTGAAGACGGCCATCAAGTCCTGACAAAGCTGCCCGAGCTGCAGCAGATCACCGCAGCGCTCAGCGGCGGGGAAAGCAGCTTCTCCGGAACCCCCGGGCTTGCCGGCCAGGCGGTTGAGGCAATGGCTGCCAGCGTCGGGCTGGACGACCGCACCTGGGGAATTGTGCTGGAAGTCGACAGCGCTGAGGCCCTAGCCGCCGAGAAAAGCCTGGTCAATGCCTCCATGCTGCAGGCCGTTGGCGTTGCCCTCGCAGTGGCGCTGCTCTCTTGGATTGCGGCCCGCGGCATTGCACGCAAGGTATCCGGCCTGTCGGACAGCGTCGAACACATTGCTGCCAAGGACTATGATCATCCTGTTGCCGGGCTGGGAACCGGCGACGAATTTGGCAATATCGCCGGTATTCTGGAAGGCTTCAAATCCGATCTGCAAAATGCCCAGCTTGCCGAAGAGGAACGGGCGGAAGCGCAGCGCGAGCAGGACCTTGTGGTGAACGAATTGCGCACTGGCCTGACCCATCTGGCCCAGGGCAATTTTTCAACCACGATCGACACCCCTTTCCCCGAGGCCTACAAAGGCCTGCGGCTGGACTTCAACCAGACGGTCAACACCCTGAATGCAACCGTCCGCGAGGTGGTGGAGGCCACCACCAGCATCCGCAACGGCACCTCGGAAATCAGCCAGGCATCCGACGACCTGTCGCAGCGCACCGAAAGCCAGGCTGCAACTTTGGAACAGACAGCCGCAGCTCTCGATCAGATGACCGCCAGCGTCAAGGCAGCCGCCAATGGCGCGCGCGAAGTGGAAGCCGCAATGAACGAGGCCCGGGACGAAGCGAAAACCAGCGGCGAAGTCGTACAGAACGCGGTATCCGCTATGAACGGCATTGAGGAATCCGCGCGCCATATTTCGCAGATCATCGGGGTGATTGACGACATTGCCTTCCAGACCAACCTCCTGGCCTTGAATGCGGGTGTCGAGGCCGCCCGCGCAGGTGACGCGGGGCGCGGATTTGCCGTCGTCGCCTCCGAAGTGAGGGCGCTGGCGCAGCGCTCCTCGGATGCGGCGATGGAAATCAAGGCGCTGATCTCCAATTCAGGCGAGCAGGTCGAAAAGGGCGTGGACCTTGTTGGAAAAGCAGGCGAAGCACTGCACAGCATCGTGTCGCAGGTGTCGCATATTTCGGGGCTGGTGTCGGACATTGCCGAAGGTGCGGCCGAACAGTCCACCGGCATTGGCGAGATCAATACCGGGGTGATGCAGCTGGATCAGGTCACCCAGCAAAACGCCGCCATGGTCGAGCAGATGACAGCGGCGGGCCAGCTGCTGAACGGCGATGCCTCAAATCTGGCCGGACTGGTGGCGCAATTCAACGTCGGGCTGGACATGCCCGCACCCCGTCAGGCCCCAGAGCCAGAACTTCCCACGGCGCATGGAACCGGCTGGGATGAAGTGCCGCAGGCGCCGGCTGCCATGCCGGTCTCGGACGGATCAGCCGCCTTGGCGAAATGGCAGGATTTCTGATCCTGCCGGGCGGCCGATGCAATTCGGCTGCCGCATGTGCCACACCTGCGCGGCCGCCAGCCGCAATGATGTTGTGAAAACCGGATTTTCAGACTTTAAAAGGAAAATGGGACAGAACCGAACACTTGGCTCAATCAAAGGCCGCAATTGCCAACAGTGTTTCTGAAAAAGCAAAGGTGGCTGGATGGCCGTGTCAAACTTCCCCGCAAGCTGGCTGCGCGCCCTTAGCAACAGGACTTACCTGCCTGCGCTGCTTGCTTTGGCCGTGGTCTGCGCTGCGGGGCTTTATGCCGAAAGACAGAACGCCACGATCCATTACCAGTCCCAGCGCGCTGATACCCAGCAGGCGGCAGGGATGGTCAAGTCCCGCCTCGAAGGGCAGCTGAACGGCGACTACCAGCGGCTGCGCGGCCTATCGGCCATGCTGGCCACCGAACCGGACATGGGACAGGAGCGGTTCAGCCGGATTGCTGCTCAGGTTCTGGAGGGAAAGACCGCCATCCGGCATATCGCGGCGGCTCCAGGGCTAGTGGTTTCTCTGGTTCATCCAATGCGGGGCAACGAAGCGGCCCTTGGATTAGACTACAACAGGAACGATGCCCAGCGCGCCGCCGCACACCGGGTGCGTGACAGCGGCGAGATGGTGCTGGCAGGACCGGTTGACCTTGTTCAGGGCGGCACCGGATTCATCTACCGCCTGCCGATTTTCACCGGCACCGGGACGAAGCGGACATTCTGGGGTATCCTGTCAGCAGTCGTTGAAACAGAGACTCTTTATGCAGCAACGGAGTTAAACAGCGGCGGCGGCTTGGACATTGCGTTGACCGGGCGCGACGGCACCGGGGCGGCTGGCCGGCAATTCTTTGGTTCAACTGGCATTCTTTCAGACCACCCGGTGGTTATGGACATCAGCCTCCCCGCTGGTTCCTGGCAGCTGGCGGCCCGTCCGCGAGGCGGGTGGCAAGAAAACCCTGACAACCTGTGGCAGCTGCGGCTTGCCCTGCTGGCGGCCGGCACTCTGATCGTGTTCCCAACCTTTCTGGCCGGCAGGCTGTCCGCAGCACGGCAAGCTGTGATCGGCAAACTGCGCTACAGAGAGGCTGAACTGGAGGCCGTCTCACGGCGGTTGGAAATTGCGGTCAAAACATCCAAGGTCGGGATCTGGGAGTACGACGGCACGACCCGCCAGGCCAGCTGGGACAGCCGGATGCATGAGCTGTACGATGTGCCCGAAGAACAGGGCCCGCCGAGCGCGGCGGCCTGGGCCGAAAAACTGCATCCTGACGACCGCGGCAGGGTTCTCGACGCCCTCGAAACGGCTGAACAGAATAACACGAGCTTTGCGTCTGATTTCCGAATCGTCCTGGACAACGGCACGCTCAAGCACATCCGGGCACTGGCCAGCCCGTTCACCGACGCGCGCGGCCGGAACTGGATGATCGGTGTAAATTGGAATGTGTCCGAGGATGTCCGCCTGCGCGAGGAACTGATCTGCGCCAACCAGACCCTGTCCGAAAGGAACAGCGAGCTGAAACAAGGCAAACAGGCCTTGGAACAGGCGCATGCTGAACTGCAAAAACAGCAGGCGGAACTGCACCGCCTGTCGCTGGTGGCCAAACACGCGTCCGACAGCATTATCCTTACAGACGCAGAAAGGCGGATTCTCTGGGTTAACGATGCATTTACGCGGGCAACCGGCTATTTGGCCGATGACGCTATCGGCCGCACGCCTTCGGAACTTCTGGACGGACCGAACACCGACGCCAAGGTGATTCAGGAAATGAACCGGCACAAGGACCTTGGCATCCGCTACCACAACGAGGTTCTCAATTACACGAAGGCTGGTGACGAGGTCTGGTTTGACACCAACATCGTGCCGGTCACGAACGCGGACGGATCCGTGGATCTGATCATTGGTATCGAACGGGACATCACAGGCAGCAAACAACGTGAACGCGAGCTGGCCGAAGCCAAACTAGCCGCGGAACAAGCCGACCGCGCCAAATCTGAGTTTCTGGCCAACATGAGCCATGAGATCCGCACACCGATGAATGGCATCATTGGTATGGCTGACCTCCTGGCAGAGGCGGAACTGCCGCCAGACGAACAGCAAAACGTGGAGACCATCCGCAGCTCGGCCCAGGCGCTGCTGAAGATCATCAACGACATCCTCGACCTGTCGCGGCTGGAAGCGGGCAAATTTTCTATCACCAGTGAAGACTTCAATCTGCGCGATTGCGTCAGCAGTGCTGCAAATCTGTTCCGTCCGAAAGCGCAGGAAAAAGGCCTGCCGCTGGAAATCAGCTACGCAGACGGGTTGCCGGAACGAATGCACGGGGATGACGGGCGGATGCGCCAGATCCTGGTCAACCTGATTGGCAACGCCGTGAAATTCACTGCAGAGGGCAAAATCGCCGTCCGGATCTCACACGCGCCAGGTGATCTGTACCGTCTGGTTATTGAAGTGGAGGACAGCGGCATCGGGATCTCCGAGAACCAGGCGCGCCACATCTTTGACCGGTTCACTCAAGCTGATGCGGCAACAACTAAGGCATTTGGCGGCACCGGACTGGGTTTGACCATTTCCAGTATGCTTGCAAAGCGGATGGGCGGCGGCATCTCAGTATTGTCTGAACTTGGCCAGGGTTCTTGCTTCCGCCTGGAGCTGCAATTGGCCCCGTCAGGCGAAGCATCAGGCCAAACGGACGCTTTCCCCCTGGAAAGCGCCCCGCAGCTTGCCCCCTGCAAGGTACTCTTGGCCGAAGACAATCAGACTAACAGGCTGCTAATCCGCAAATACCTGCGCGGCCAGCCGGTGGAGCTGGCCGAAGCCGCGAACGGCCGCACAGCGGTGGACCTGTGCAAACAGCTGCAACCGGATATCATCCTGATGGACATGTCCATGCCGGTGCTGGACGGAATCGGCGCAACCCGGGAAATCCGCAGCTTAGCCATCCCTCAGCCTGCCATCGTGGCCCTGACAGCCAACGCGTTTGCAAGCGATCAGCAAGCTTGCCTGGATGCGGGGATGGACAAATTTCTGGCCAAACCCGTGAAAAAGGCCGTGCTGCTGCAAACACTGGCGGCGTTTCTGACGGAGCGGCCAGCTCAGCAAGAGCCTCGTGCCAGTGCCTGAACACAACTGCTGACGGCCCTTCTGCCTCTCTTTTATACAGCTGCTCCGATCAGCCCTACACCAGCTGCCATCAGCACCGCCGCGCCCAGCCGCCGCATCCAGTAGCCTTCCTTGAGAAACACAAAGCCGATCAAAGCCGCAAAAATCACCGAAGTTTCCCGCAGTGCGGATACCGCCCCCAGCGGTGCAAAGTTCTTGGCGTAAAGCACCAGCCCGTAGGCCGTCATCGACACCAGCCCGCCCGCAATGCCCAAAACCCAGACTTTCCCTGGCAGCGCAGCAAGGCTGCGCCGCCTGCGGAATGCGACAAAACCGGCAATAAAGATGTGCAGGAAAGCACCCCAGGCCCAATAGCTGAGCGTATTGCCTGAAAGGCGCACGCCCAACCCGTCGACGACAGAATAGATCGAAATGCAAAAGCCAGTGCCCGCCGCAAAGCCAAAAGCCGCACGCCCAACCCCCGAACGCAGTGCCTTCCAACTGCTGAGCTGGATACCGAAGGCAATCACTGCAATTCCTGCCCAGGCCTGCAACGGCAGCATTTCCCCCGCGAAGGCCATCGCCCATAGGCCCACAAGGGCTGGCACGATACCCCGGGCAATCGGGTACACCACGCTGAGGTCACCGTGCTGATAGGCGCGGCCCAGCATGTAGTAGTAGCCGAAATGCACGACGGTCGACGCCAGAATATAAGGAAAACTCTCTGCCGAAGGCAGCGGCAGAACTGCAATCATCACTGCACTTGGAATCACCTGGCCGAACGCCACGAGACCAAGGGTGGTAGTGCGGTCGGCGGCCGTCTTTACGATAGCATTCCACAGCGCATGCAGCAGGGCAGCAGATAGAATGATGGCAATTACGGGAAGCGTCATATCCTGTTCAGTCTTTCGGCAAGAACCCGTCGGCGGAATTTTCCTCTCCTGCGCCTTCAGGCATTTCCTCGATCAGGCGTGTCTCCAGCAGCTGTCCGTTGCGGTAGAGCACGGGGGTGGCGACGGCGGCGATGTGGCTGTTGAACTCGCGCAGGGCCCGCAGCGTCTCCAGGTGGATGTCGGAGGTCTCGAAACTCTCCCGCCCGCCGTTTTGCAATCGGCTCAGGTGGCGCTTGCGGCTGTCATGCTCCATCCGTTTCAGCTCGGTCTTCTCCAGGCTCAAGAGCCGGGCGCTCTCCAGATCGTCGGAGATCAGCACATTGGAGGCCAGCTGCAGATTGGCCTGGATCGCCTCATGCATGCGGGTGATTTCCAGCCAGCCGTCCTTTGAAAAGCTGAGGCCCTTCTTGTTCATTTCGCCTGCCAGCACCGTCAGGCGCCGCGCCACCACGTCGCCCGCGGTCTCCAGCCGGATGGCGTATTCCATCAGGCTGCGGGCGGTCTTCAGCTCCGCCTTGCTGAACGCCTCTTCCGGGATTGCGGCCACATAGCGGCGGATGCCGGAGAGGCAGGCGTTGACCTCATCATCCATCCGCTGCACCGCCCTGATCTGCTCCTTGCTGCCGCCCTGATACAGCTCCAGCACCGGGCGGAACATGGCGCCGACTTGGTCGGCCATCCGCAGCAATTCGCGCTTGAGGTTGGCCACCGCCTGGGCCGGAGAGCCGTAGCTGCCCTGCTCCAGCGCGCTGGCCGCCCGCCCCGGCGCTGCGGTTCCGGCCTGTGCGGGCTCGGGAAAACTGCGCATAAACAGCCCCTCCAGCGGGGTGCAGACCGGCAGCGCCAGCAGCAAGAGCGATGCGTTGAAGGCGAGATGCGCATTGACCAGCATCTGGCCGCCCTGCGGGTCACCCAGCCAGCCCTGGCGCAGCGCCAGATTGGCGCCGAACAGGCAAATCACTGCCCAGGTGCCGCGCAAGGCCAGGTTGGCATAGGGAATGCGCCGCGCCTTCAACGCCATGCCGCGGCTGAGCCAGACCGGAATGAAGGCAGAGCCGAAATTGGCCCCCAGCACCAGCGACAGCCCGGCGGCAAAGGGGATGGCCCCGATCTGCACCAAGGTGACGCACATCAGGATCGCCGCGACGGAGGAATGCATCACAAAGGCCAGCGCGCCGCCGACCAGGAAGGCGGTGATATAGTCGCGCGCCAGGTAGCCCGCCACCGCAGGCAGAAAGGCGCTGTCGCGGATCGGGTCCATTGCCTCGCGCAGAAAGCGCAGCGAAATCAGGATGAAGGCGACACCCATCAGGATCCGCCCCAGCTGGCGCGCCTTCTTGGCCTCGGTCTTGACGAACAGGTAGCCGCCGACCGCCAAAAGCACCGGCACCAGCCAGTCGAGCTTGAACGACAGGATCTGGATGATCAGCGCCGAGCCGAGATCGCCGCCCAGCACAATCGCCAGCCCGGCGGGGAAGGCGAGATAGCCGCTGGCGGCAAAGCCGGAGGTCAAGAGCGCCACCGCCGCCGAGCTTTGCAGCACAATCGCCAGGATCAGCCCCATCAGCCCCGCCTGCAAATGGCTTTGGCGCCCAGTCAGCAGCCGCTGGAACGAGGCACCGTAGCTGCGCTCAATCCCGGTCCGCACCATCCGAACCGCATAAAGCAGCAGCATCGTCGCACCCGCAAGGCTGATCAGAAAAGTCAGTATTGCCATGTATATGTCCGCTCAAGGCCTCCTGCAGACGCGATTCCGCTGCTGACACGGCCTTAGTGCCGCCCAGCCTAGACAGCAACTGATATTCCCGCCGCTCCGGCCCCTGAATTTTTCTTCTGAGTTCCCAGAGCGGCGTTCCAGGATCAGTTCCCCTTGGCGGATTGGGCGACCTCCGTCTTCACCCCCCAGTCCGCCAGGGCAGCAGACAGCTTCTTGCCTGGGTCCTGATCGGTGAACAAGACCGTGAGCCTGCGCGGTTCCGGCCCGCAGTGGGGAGCCGTTTCAGCAAACTTCGGATGCGCCATGGCAACCGCAACCTTCTGGGCGCAGTCAGCAGCCACGCACGCCAGCTGGGCCTCTTCAGCGCTGTGATAAAGCACGCCTTGTTTGGCCGAGAGCGCGTCCGCAGACAGGATCGCTAGGTCAAGCACGAACCGCCGCAGCTGCTGTTCGGCAACGAAACCGAAAGTGCCGCGCTCGTTGCTCTGCATTTCGCCACCCAGAAAATGCACCCGGTTGCCATTGTGGTTTGCCAGGGTCTGTGCAGCGCCAATTGAGTTTGTAACCACGGTCAAACCCGACTTCTGCCGCAATTCCTCCGCCACAAAAGCTGTGGTGGAGCCTACATCAAGGAACAAAGCCATCCCGTCGCGCACATATCCGGCAGCCAGCGCAGCAATCCGCGCTTTTTCCCTCTGGTTCTCGGAAATCCGCCGCGCAAAGCTTGTTGCGCTTTGCGGACCGGCCAGAAAAGCGCCGCCGTGCACACGCTGTACGGCCCCCGCTTTGTTCAGCGCCTTTATCGTGCGGCGAACGGTCTCTTCGGACACATCCAGCATCTTGGCCAGTTCGGCACTGCGCGCAGAGCCGCCCAGGCGGCGCAATGCGTCCACCAGCTCCATTTCACGATGGGACAGAGAGAGAGAGTCCGACAAGAGATTGTTCCATTTACTTCAGCCGTTTC
The DNA here is from genome assembly GCF_000203975.2 of Leisingera sp. ANG1. Classification (GTDB taxonomy): domain Bacteria; phylum Pseudomonadota; class Alphaproteobacteria; order Rhodobacterales; family Rhodobacteraceae; genus Leisingera. Next base: position 23,108 of record NZ_AFCF02000007.1, read on the forward strand.
TGCGCAATTAGGCACGGGCCTGCGGCGCAATTCAAGGCCTTACGGCAACACCCTGCTGCGGTCCGGGCTTTGCACAGGCCTGCAAGAGCCCCACCACTGGAACAGATAGACTTCTCTTTCCGGCAGGTGCTGGCGCACGTTTCCGGGACCGCTGCTTTCTGCGTCCCGCCAAAAGAAAACCGCCGCGGCCTTGGGGCCGCGGCGGTTTTTTGTTGTCTGGCAGGCCGGAGCTTACAGGTTCGGGTAGAGCGGGAACTTGGCGCAGAGGTCCGCGACCTTGGCGCGCACCGCCGCTTCCACATCCGCGTTGCCCTCTTCACCGTTGGCCGCCAGCCCGTCGATCACTTCGATGATCAGGTCGGCGATCTGGCGGAACTCCGCCTCGCCGAAGCCGCGGGTGGTGCCGGCAGGCGTGCCGAGGCGCAGGCCGGAGGTCACGGTGGGCTTTTCCGGGTCGAACGGGATGCCGTTCTTGTTGGTGGTGATATGGGCACGGCCCAGCGCCTTGTCGGCGATGTTGCCGGTGACGCCCTTGGGCCGCAGGTCGACCAGCATCACATGGGTGTCGGTGCCGCCGGTGACGATGTCCAGGCCGCCCTGGATCAGCTGGTCCGCCAGCGCTGCCGCGTTCGCCTTGACCTGCTTTTGGTAGGCCTTGAACTCCGGCTTCAGCGCCTCGCCGAAGGCCGCCGCCTTGCCTGCGATCACATGCATCAGCGGGCCGCCCTGGATGCCCGGGAAGATCGCCGAGTTCACCTTCTTGGCGATGGCTTCGTCGTTGGTCACGATCATGCCGCCGCGGGGGCCGCGCAGGGTCTTGTGGGTGGTGGTGGTGGCGACATGCGCGTGCGGGAACGGCGAGGGGTGCTCACCGGCCGCGATCAGGCCTGCGATATGGGCCATGTCGACCATGAAATAGGCGCCAACGCTGTCGGCGATTTCACGGAACTTGGCAAAGTCGATCTGGCGCGGGATGGCGGAGCCGCCGGCGATGATCAGTTTCGGCTGGTGCTCGTTGGCCAGCGCCTGGATCTGGTCGTAGTCGATCAGGTTGTCGCTTTCGCGCACGCCGTAATGCACCGCGTTGAACCACTTGCCCGACTGGTTCGGCGCGGCGCCATGGGTCAGGTGGCCGCCGGAGGCCAGGTCCATGCCGAGGATGGTGTCGCCGGGCTGGATCAGCGCCTGGAACACGCCCTGGTTGGCCTGGGAGCCGGAGTTCGGCTGCACGTTGGCGAACTCGCAGCCGAACAGCGCCTTGGCGCGGTCGATCGCGAGGTTTTCGGCAACGTCCACATACTGGCAGCCGCCATAGTAGCGGCGCCCCGGGTAGCCTTCGGCGTACTTGTTGGTCAGCACCGAGCCTTGCGCTTCCATCACCGCGGCGGAGACGATGTTCTCAGACGCAATCAGCTCGATCTCGTCGCGCTGGCGGCCCAGCTCAGCGGTGATCGCGCCAAACAGTTCAGGATCGCGCTCAGACAGCGTTTGGGTGAAAAACAGATCTTTGGACATTCGGGGCTCCTGTCTATCCAGTCCAGCCAAGGCCCGCCGCAACGCAGTTCATCGACTGCATCAGCGGGACCGGCACTGTTGAAGATTTCCGGGCACGCTCTTCGCGCAAGAGGCGCACCTGGGTTTTGTGAATTTCGCGCAGCATGTTTTCCACTCGGCCGAAGCGGGCGCGCAGGCGCGGGAAACGCTGGGACAGGCTGCTGTCACCGGTCAGGAATGCAATTGCTTCGCAGGCAAGCTGGTATTCCTTGCGGATGGAGCCGAAGATTCGGTCGCGGATTTCAGTGTCCTGCACCAGCGTTGCGTAATCGGCAGCGATCTCCATGTCGCTTTGCAGCAGGGTCTTTTCGACCTCATCCACCACCAGGCGGAACAGCGGCGAACCAGTGAACATGTCCTGCAGCACTGCATCGCCGCGGGCACCACGGAACTTGCGGAAGCTGGCAACCGCAGAGCCGAAGCCGTACCAGCCGGTGATCATGTGGCGGTTCTGCGACCAGGCAAAAACCCAGGGGATCGCCCGCAGGTCGTCCAGCGACCCGGCCCCGAAGCGGCGCGCGGGGCGCGAGCCGATCTTGAGCATGGCCAGTTCCTCAACCGGGCTGGCCTGCTGGAAATAGTCCAGGAAACCCGGCACGTTCAGCAGGTTGGAGTAGGCCGCTTGGGACATGCCCGCGAGCGCCTCAAACGCGTCATCGAATTCCGGGTTTACCAGCGGCGTGTCTTCTTGCAGAGAGTGGCGCAGCACGGACGATGCCATCAGCTCCAGCTGGTGCAGGGCGGTGCCGCGGTTGGCGTATTTGGAGCTGACAACCTCTCCCTGTTCTGTGATCCGCATCCGGCCCGCGATGGTGCCCGCAGGCTGGGCCGCAATGGCGCGCTCCGCAGGGGCGCCGCCGCGGGAGACCGATCCGCCGCGGCCATGAAAGAACACCGGCTTCATCCGGTGCGCCGCCAGGGTGCGGGTGATCAGCCGCTGCGCCTTCTCCAGCTCCCAGGTGGAGCAGAGGAAACCGCCGTCCTTGTTGCTGTCGGAATAGCCCAGCATCACCTCGATCCGGTTGTCGCCGGACTTCAGCGAGCGGCGGGCAAAGGGGACCTCCAGCAGGCCGTCAAGGATGCCGGGTGCGGCACGCAGGTCGCCTATGGTTTCAAACAGCGGCACCACCTTGAGCGCGGCCTTCTCAGCCCCGAAGCCCGCATAGCGCGCCAGCAGGTAGACCCCCAGCAGATCATCGGTAGAACGGGTCATTGACAGGATGAAAGGCCCCATCGCATGCGGGTCCTCACCCGCCCCTGCATCACGCATCAGCCGCAGCAATTTCAGCAGTTCACCGCTTTGCGGGCTCAGCTCATCCGGGGTCATGTAAGGAAGCGAGGCGCTGCCCAGCTCCTTGCGCAGGCGCGCCGACCAATCCGGGCCGCCGAACTCCGGCACGTCGCCGGAACGCGCCCAAATCTCGGTCAGCGTTTCCGTGGTCACGGTGGAGTTCTGGCGGATATCCAGCGTCACCGTGCGGAAGCCAAAGACATCCGCCTGCCAGCGGATCGGCCGCACATAGCGGGCCGCCAGGCGGTGCGCGCCGATTTCCTCAAGCGCCTCTTCCACTTCTGTCAGGTCGGCAACAAAGTCACCCAGATGTTTATAGGCGCCGGTTTCCTCTGCCGCAGTGGCCTTGATCCGCGCCAGGATCGCGGTCAGCGCCTGGCGAAAGACTTCACCGGGATTGCGGGCAGTCAGAGCAGCGGCACCGGGCGCCGCCGCAACGATCTTTGCCAGCCGGGCGGAGGCTTTGTCCGGTAAGGCAAACACGGCGGCCGAAATCGAGATCCGTTCCGCTGCGGTGGTCAACGCCTTCTGGTAGCGTTTCAGGATTGCTGCGCGGTTCGCAGTCAGCGCTGCCGCTGTCGCCTCAACCGTCACATTCGGGTTGCCGTCGCGGTCGCCGCCGATCCAGGAATGGAACTTGAGGCAGGGCGCATCGGCGCTTTCGCCCAACCGCGGTTCAGCGGCGGCAATATAGCGTTCAAACAGCTGCGGCACCGCTTCATACAGGCTGTCGCGGAAGAACTGCAGGCCCCATTGGATTTCGTCCTGCAGGCTGGGCCGGTCGCGGCGCAGCTCGCCCGTCATCCACAACAAGTCTATTTCGGAACGCAGATCCTCCAGCAGATCAGCGCGCTCGCGCGGGGTCCAGCGCTTGGCCTCCAGCGACACCAGCACGCGGTAGATGCGGCGGTGGATTTCCAGGATGGTGACGCGCTTGGCTTCGGTCGGGTGCGCAGTCAGGGTTGGGCCGATGGAAAACTGGCTGGTGACCTCCTGCAGCCGCTCCGGTGTCGCCAACTCCCCGGCCATATCCAGCGCGCGGGCAAAGCTGCCCTCGACCACTTCCGGCCCGTCCTGCGTCTCCGCCATGCGGCGGTCGCGCATGGCGGCGTTTTCCTCGACGATCTTCAGCAGCTGGAACCAGATGTTGAAGGCCTGCATGTAGGCGGTCGCGGGCTGCCCATTGGAAAGATCCCAAGCGGTTTCAGAAGCGATCTTGGCCGCGACTTCCGGCGCCCGCTGGCGCAGCACATCCAGCCACAAGGCGTGCAATTCGGCGCGAAGCCCGGCGGCATAGGAAGTGTCTTCATAGTCTGCGGGGGCAGTTTCGGCAGGATCAGCCATTACATCACCCGGTCGCGCGGCTCGCGTCCTGCAAAGAAGTCGGTCAGATTATCAAGTACGCGGAAGCCCATCGCCTCGCGCGCCTCCCGGGTCGCACTGCCCAGATGCGGCAGCATTACCAGGTTGTCGCAGTCCAGCAGGTCCGGGTTGATGCGCGGCTCGCCATCGAACACGTCCAGCCCGGCACCGCCGATGGTTTCGAACCACAGGGCACGGGATAGGGCCAGCTCGTCAATCACCTCGCCGCGGGCCGTATTAATAAGGAATGCATCCGGTTTCATCAGGTTCAGCATCCGGGTGTTGATCAGATGCCGGTTGGCAGGCCCACCCGGGCAGTGCAGCGAGACGAAATCGCATTTCGGCATTAGATCTTCAAGACCGTCGACTTGAGTGGCGTTAAAACGGGCCAGTACGTCCGGCGACACACGGGAGCGGTTCTGCACCACGATCTTCATGCCAAACCCGTGGTGGGCGCGGCGGGCCATCTCCTGGCCGATGCGGCCAAAGCCGACGATACCCAGCGTCTTGCCGGAGACTTTGGTGCCAACCAGATGGGTCGGGCGCCAGCCGGTCCATTCGCCAGCCCGCAGCTCGCGCTCGCCCTCGCCAGCACGGCGGGCCACCATCAAGAGCAGCGTCATGGCGATGTCGGCGGTGCATTCGCTCAGCACATCCGGCGTGTTGGTCACCGTCATGCCGTGACCGGCTGCGCCATGCATATCAATGTGGGAGTAGCCGACCCCGTAGTTGGCCAGGATCCGGGCCTGCGGCTTGGCGATATCGAACGCCTTGGCCGAAATCTTGTCGGTAACGGTCGGCAACACAGCGTCATAAGACGTCATTGCGGCGCGCAGCTCGTCCTCGGTCAGCGGCTTGTCACCGGTGTTCAGCACAGCATCAAACGCCTCAGCCAGCTGCGCCTCAACGGCGGCGGGCCAGCGGCGGGTCACCAGAACCTTGGGCTTTGCCATGATGTCATCTCCCTGACGTGCTTGTGCTTTTATTAATGCGCTCCACCCCCGCCATTGCCCCGGGCCAAGGGTGGAGCGTTGCGCCTGTTCCGTTGCCGGATCAGGCGGCGTTCTTTTTCATCACGCTTGCGATGGTTTCGCCGATCACGGCGGGGTTCTCGGCAACGGTCACGCCCGCGGCCGACAGGATCTCCACCTTCTCGGAAGCGGATTCCCCGAAGGCCGAGATGATTGCGCCCGCGTGGCCCATAGTGCGCCCCTTGGGTGCGGTCAGACCCGCGACATAGGCCACCACCGGTTTGGTCACGTGGTTCTTGATGTAATCCGCCGCTTCCGCTTCCTGCGGGCCACCGATTTCACCGATCATCGCGATGACCTCGGTTTCCGGATCTTTCTCAAACCACTCAAGGATGTCCTTGAAGGAGGAGCCGTTGATCGGGTCGCCGCCGATGCCGACCGAGGTGGAAACCCCTAGGCCCAGCTCTTTCAGCTGTGCTGCGGCCTCGTACCCCAGAGTGCCCGAGCGGCCGATGATGCCCACGGTGCCCGGCAGGTAGATGTGGCCCGGCATGATGCCCAGCAGTGCCTTGCCCGGCGAGATGGTGCCCGCGCAGTTGGGGCCGGTCAGGATCATCCGCTTGTCCTTGGGATAGCGGTACATGTAGCGCTTCACGCGGATCATGTCCTGAGCCGGGATGCCGTCGGTGATGCAGACACAGTAGTTGATGCCCGCATCCGCCGCTTCCATGATGGAGTCGGCTGCAAACGGCGGCGGCACAAACACTAGCGAGGCATTGGCGCCAGTAGCTTCGACCGCTTCTTTCACGGTGTTGAAGACCGGCACACCCTCGACGGTCTCGCCGCCCTTGCCCGGCACCACGCCGCCAACAACGTTGGTTCCGTATTCGATCATGTCCTTGGTGTGGAACCGGGCGATCTTGCCGGTGATGCCCTGGACGATGACACGGCTTTCGCGATCAAGAAGGATGCTCATTTCACGGCCCTCACACGAGTGTTTTGATCAAGGTCGTTTTTCCAAGCGCCGACGGCCCGCTCAGCAGCTTCCATCAGCGAGGTTGCGCGGATCAGCGGCAGGCCGGATTGCGCCAGGATTTTCTGGCCTTCCTCCACGTTGGTGCCTGCAAGGCGGACCACAACGGGCACGTCGACCTGCACTTCCTTCAGCGCCTGCACGACGCCTTCGGCGACCCAGTCGCAGCGGTTGATGCCGGCAAAGATGTTGACCAGAACCGCCTGCACATTGCTGTCGGACATCACCAGGCGGAAAGCCTTGGCCACCCGTTCCGGAGTTGCGCCGCCGCCGATGTCCAGGAAGTTGGCAGGCTCGCCGCCGGCCAGCTTGATGGTGTCCATGGTCGCCATCGCCAGGCCCGCACCGTTCACGATGCAGCCGATGTTGCCTTCGAGGCCGACATAAGACAGGCCGCGGTCGGCCGCGCGGCTTTCGCGCGGGTCTTCCTGGGACTTGTCGCGCAGCTCCGCGATCTGCGGGTGGCGGAACAGGGCGTTGTCGTCAAAGGTCATCTTGGCGTCAAGCGCAATGACCCTGTTGTCCGAAGTGACGACCAGCGGGTTGATCTCAACCATGGTGGCATCCAGTTCGGAAAACGCCTGGTAGCAGCCCTTGAGCGTGCGCACCATTTGCTGCGTCATCGCCGGCTCGATGCCCAGGGCAAATGCGATCTCCCGCGCCTGGAAGTCCTGCAGGCCAACGGCCGGCTCAACGGTCGAGCGCACGATGGACTCGGGCCGCTCGGCAGAGATCTCCTCAATCTCCATGCCGCCTTCGGACGAGGCAACGATCATCACCCGCTGGCTGGAACGGTCCAGCACAAAGCCCAGGTAGATCTCGCGGGCGATCGGCACCGCACCTTCTACATAGACACGGTAGATGCCTTTGCCTTCGGGGCCGGTCTGGTGGGTCACCAGTTTCTTGCCGAACAGGTTCTCGGTTGCCTCATAGATCTCGGCTTCCGAGTTGCACAGTTTGACGCCGCCCGCCTTTCCGCGGCCGCCGGCGTGAACCTGGGCCTTGACGATCCAGCGGTCGCCGCCCAGTTCCCGCGCGCGGTAGGCCGCCTGCTCGGGGCTGTAGGCCAGCGCACCCGGCGGTACGGTCACGCCGAAGTTGCTCAGAACTTCCTTGGCCTGATACTCGTGGATATCCATGGTCCTCTCCTCCTCATGGATGTCGGAATTCTATTACTCTGCCGGTTCCAATTCCGGCGCGTAATGCTTGTCGAGCAGGGCGTTGATCGCCTCCATGTCAACCTTGGCGCCCATGTCGTTCATCGCCTTGCCAAAGCGGTTGACGATGTCGGTGATGGCCGCCGGGGTGATCTGGTTCAGGATGCCGATGCGGACCTGGACCGGCTCCGACAGGGTCGGCCAGATGCCGAAACCCACGGCGCGGCAGTTGCCCACCAGTTCCTTTTCGCGGCCTGCCAGATCGCCGGGCAGGTTCAGAACCACCAGGCTGGTCATGTTCGAGGTCACGTCGCAGCCCATCGCGGTCACGGCATCGCGCAGCGCTTTCTCGTGGAAGGCATAGTCGCGGGCTTTCTGGGCGCGGCCGTGCTGCAAGGTGATGCGCAGCGCCTCGTGGAAGGCGGCAACCGCATAACCGGAATGAGTGCGGTGGTAGGTGCCGGCAGCAACGTCCTGGCCGTCCACGATGCCCCAGTGGCGGGCTTCCAGGATCGGGTTGTGAACATACGAATGGCAGCCGTTCTCGCGCACGGTCTGAATGTATTGGTCGGTGAAGGAGACTGGCGCATAGGTCAGCGGCAGGCACAGCACGCCTTTCTGCGGGCAGGACGCCCAGCCGGCAACGCCCGGGTAGTCGTCGATCGAGAAATCCTCGATGCCCAGCGAGGACACCGCGTCGATCAGGCCCATCACGCCGTGCTTCACACAGGCATCCGAGAAACCCTTGAGGTCGTTGATGCGGCCCGAGCCGGTTTCCCAATGCGCCATGAAGGCCCACTTGGGCTTCTTCTCAGCCAGCACCTGCTCCACTAGTTTGCCCGACACCGACTCGCCGTGCGGCACATCCACCACGGTGACGGAGGCCGGCTGCGGGTTCATCGCGTCAGCGGCCAGCTCCTCGCGGGTGGCGGCCTTCATGCGGATGGTCATCGCGTCGATGCCCGAGAAGGTGCCGTTCTGGAAGGCAACCACGGTATCGCCCGGCAGGATTGCATTCAGCATGCAGTCCAGGCCGGAGAAGCCGGTGCCGCCGACGCCGTAGGTGTAGGTGTTGGCGGTGCCCCACAGGTCGCGCAGCATCTGCTTGCACTCGATCATGCCGCGCAGCACGTCCGCCTGCATGTGGTCGGCCAGGCCGGTGTTGGCAAAAGCCTGCAGCACGCGGGGATCGGTATTGCCCGGGCCAGGGCCGGCGGCCAGGGTTTCCGGGATTTCCAGGCTGGGGAAGATCGTGGGTTCAGTCATCGGGGTCAGGCCTCGCTGTTGTCGTTTCGGCGATGTGCCGGAGGTCCCAGGCCTTCTGCGCCGCGATCTTCGCTGCGGGAAGGTTTGTTTCCTGTCGTGCAACATCTGTTAACCTAAGGAAAACCCAGGTCGACAAAACCCGCAACATTCCTATATCCTGCTTTTGGGTATCTAAATGGGCGGCTAAAAACCTACCCGAACTGGTAAAAATACCGTTGCATACCGAAATGCACCCTACCCATTTGGGTAGTTTGAAACGAAAAGGCACCAAATGGCTCCTATAAGCGACAAAGTTTCCCCGATATCGGTCATGCTTGCTGACGCAAATCCCCTGGTGCTGTCGGCCATGTCCGAGATCTTCGACAAAGACCCGCGATTCTCGCTGGTCGCCACCTCCGCAACCGCCGAAGGCTTCCTCGGAACGGTGATGCGGGTGCCGGTTCAGGTTGGGATCATCGACTGGAACCTGCCCGCGCTCGGCGGCGCCAAGCTGATCGAAGTGCTGCGCGACCAGGCCAACGCGCCACGGCTGGTGGTCTATGCCGACGACAGCGGCGACGTTCCGCGCAAGGCGATGAGCGCAGGCGCCGCCGGCTTCGCGCCGCGCTCCAGCGCTGTCGACGGACTCTTGGACACCTGCCTGGCCGTGGCCGCGGGCAAGATGGTTTTCCCCTTCCTCGACGTCCGGGGCCTCCAGACCGATCCGATCGAGCAGCTGTCCCGCCGCGAGCGCACGATGCTTGAGGCGCTATCCAAGGGGCTCACCAACAAGGAGCTCAGCAAGGAGCTGGGGATTTCGACCAACACGGTGAAGTTCCATCTGTCGAACCTCTACGAAAAACTCTCGGTCAAGAACCGCGCCCAGGCGATTGCGTTCTACTACGCCAACCGCGCCGCCAAGGGCGATTTCAGCCTGGAAGAATGATCCTGGCGCATCGTGCCGCGGCTCGCACGCGTGTGCGCATACGCGTGCGCACGCGAGGGCGCGACGCGCGGGCGCGCTCCCGCGCGAATGTATTTAAATGAAAACTTTTTTCTTGACAGGAAACACCCTGATAGGGAATGCCTAGGGAGGAGAGTACGAAACCCCATTGCGAATGAGGAGCGCACCCATGTCGTTTCATACCGTCGAACAGGCCCCTGGCCGCCTGAACCGCAGCGAGCTGGCAATCCCCGGCTCTCAACCCCAAATGTTTGAAAAAGCAGCAAAATCCGATGTCGACGTGATCTTTCTGGATCTCGAAGACGCGGTTGCGCCGGACGAGAAAGACCAGGCCCGCAAGAACATCATCAAGGCCCTGAACGAGATCGATTGGGGCAACAAATCCATGTCGGTGCGAATCAACGGCCTCGACACCCACTACATGTACCGCGATGTCGTCGATGTGGTTGAACAGGCAGGCGAACGCCTTGACCTGATCATGGTCCCCAAGGTCGGCACCGCAGCCGATGTTTATGCCGTCGACATGCTGGTCACCCAGATCGAAGACGCCAAGGGCTACAAGAAGCGGATCGGCTTCGAGCACATCATCGAGACCGCGCTCGGCATGCAGAACGTGAGTGAAATTGCCGCAGCCTCCAAGCGCAATGAATCGCTGCATTTCGGCGTTGCCGACTATGCCGCCTCGACCCGTGCCCGCACCACCATCATCGGCGGCGTGAACCCGGATTACTCGGTGCTGACCGACCCGGCCGCAGATGGCTCACGCGACGTGCATTGGGGCGACATGTGGCACTATGCGCTGGCCCGCATGGTGGTGGCCGCCCGCGCCAACGGCTTGCGTCCGATCGACGGCCCGTTCGGCGATTTCCAGGACAAGGAAGGCTACAAGGCCGCCGCCAAACGCGCCGCGGTTCTGGGCTGCGAGGGCAAATGGGCCATCCACCCCAGCCAGATCGAACTGGCCAACGAGGTGATGTCGCCGTCGGACGCGGAAATCACCAAGGCGCACCGCATTCTGGAAGCGATGGCCGAAGCTGAAGCGGCCGGTAAGGGCGCAGTGTCGCTGGACGGCCGCCTGATTGACTACGCCTCGATCCGTCAGGCAGAAGTGCTGGTGGAAAAAGCCAAGCAGATCGCCGGCACCTAAGCCGCCGTTCTGTTTCAAGACCTTACGCCGCCCCGGCTTTGGCTGGGGCGGCTAAGCGGCGCTATGCCAGGGAGACGCAGATGACCGGATTGCTGACCACCGCCAAGGCCCTGTTTCAGGCCGCCGTCGACCGGGCAGACCCGGCGCAAGCCCTGCGTGCCCAGCTAGCGACCTCGCCGCTCTCCCCCTTGCCCGAAGGCGGCAGGAATGTGCTGCTGGCTGTCGGCAAGGCTGCCATCCCGATGATGCGCGAAGCGCTGGCGCTGATCCCGGATGCAGACCAGGCTTTGGCGATCACAAACCCTGAAAACTACACGGAAATTCCCGGCGCCACGGTGATCTGCGGCGCCCATCCGGTGCCGGATGAAACCAGCGCTGCTGCAGGTCAGGCCGCCATTGAGCTGGCCCGTTCCCTTAGCCCCAATGACCGGCTGATTACGCTGATTTCCGGCGGCGGCTCCGCCTTGATGGTGGCCCCTGCCCCCGGCCTGACACTGGCGGACAAGGCGGCGGTGAACAAGCTGCTGCTCGCCTCCGGCCTTGAAATCAACGAGATGAATCTGATCCGCCAGCAGCTGTCGGACACCAAGGGCGGCGGACTGCTGCGCCATGCAGCACCTGCCCAGGTGCAGGCCTATATCCTCTCAGACGTGATCGGCGACGACCTGCGCGCCATCGCCTCAGGCCCTACCGTTGCACCGATCGGCACCCGCGCTGATGCGCGCGGGATTATGCAGCGCGCGGGCATCTGGGACAGCGCGCCTGAGGCCGTCAAGACCCGCCTCAGCGCCGCCGAGAATGCCCAGGAAACCCCGCCCCAGGCCACCAACACATTGATCGGTTCCAACCGCCACAGCCTCAAGGCAATGATGGCCGTTGCCGCTGAAGACTGGACCCCCAAGCTGGTCTCGCACCGGCTGGTGGGCGATGTGGCAGAGGCCGCTGAAACGGTTGTAAAAGCGGCAGAAACCGCCCCCAAGGACAAACCTGTTGCGCTGATCTTCGGAGGTGAAACCACGGTGCAGCTCCGCGGCAGCGGCCTTGGCGGGCGCAACCAGGAACTGGCCCTCCGCGTCGCCAAACTGGGCGCGGAACGGCTCAGCGGCGACTGGCTGTTCCTCTCCGGCGGCACTGACGGGCGCGATGGCCCCACGGATGCAGCAGGCGGCATCGCCACTCCCGACACCTGGGAGGCCATCAGGGCAGCAGGTCAGGACCCGGACGCACTGCAGGCCAACAACGACAGCTACGCGGCGCTCAAATCCGCGGGCGCGCTGCTGATCACCGGCGGCACCGGCACCAACGTGGCCGATGTGCAAGTTTTCCTGAGGCTGCCCGGCTGATCACCAGGCCACTCCCGCTTTTCATCTTTCCTGAAATACTTCCGCCGGAGGCTCCCGCGGCGGCAACAGGCGGCGCGCTCAAGCCAAAGCGCGCTTCTCGCCCCACTCAGCCAGATCGTTCACCAGCATCAAGGCCACCCGACGGAACACCTGGCGCAACCGCTCCACATGGGGGCCTTCCAGTTTGAGCTCCGCCAGCGCCTGGTCCATACATTTCAGCCAGTTTTCGGCGTCTTCTCCAGTGATTGGCACATGGGCGTGCATCAGTTTCACGTCCATATGCCCGTGTTTTTCCTCGTAATACCGGCGTCCGCCCATAAAACCGGACAGGAAGTTGAACTGCTCGATCCGGGCATGGTCCATGCCATGCCCCCGCTTGTGCAGTTTGACGATCTGCGCACCGGTCTCGGTTTCCTCGACAATATCGTAGAACCGTTCCACCAGCGTCCGCAGAACCGCCTCGCCGCCGATCTGTTCTATCAGCTTCTGAACCATTTAACCTCCCTGCCCCGCAGCGGCCGGCCTCAGGATTGAGGCCGGGTCTTTTTGGGGTCGTAATGGGCAAAAGGTACAATCTTGGCGGGCAGACGTTTTTGATGCCCGTCAAGTTTACCGATTTCCACCTCGGTTCCGGCCTCCGAACAGGACACATCCACCCGTGCCAGCGCGATGTTCTTGCCCAGAAGCGGCGAACGCATGGAGGAGGTCACCTCGCCGATCTGCGCCCGGCCGATGTGGACGCAATCGCCATGACCCACGTCGATTGCCGAGTCAATGTCCAGCCCGACCAGCTTGCGGGCAGGCGTGGTCTTGCGCCGGATCAGCGCATCGCGGCCGATGAAATCATCCTCTTTCGATTTCAGCGGCACCGTGAAACCGATGCCCGCCTCAAACGGGTCGGTCTGATCGCTGAAGTCGTAACCGGCAAAGATCAAACCGGCCTCGATCCTCACCATATCCAGCGCCTCCAGCCCCATCGGGCGGATGCCGTGGTCCTGCCCGGCCTCCCAGACCGCGTCAAACACCTCACTGGCGTGTTTCGGGTGGCAGAAGATCTCATATCCCAGCTCGCCGGTGTAGCCGGTCCGCGAGACCACCACCGGCACGCCCTGGTCATCCCCGATGCGTGCGGGCGTGAAGCGGAACCAGCCCAGTTCCTCCAGCGTCGGATTATGGGGCATGGTCCAGATGATCTTCTTCAGCAGATCGCGGCTTTCAGGGCCTTGCACGGCGATATTGTGCTGCATGTCGGTCGAGGACCGGATCAGCACGTTCAGGCCCAGCTTCTCCGCCTGCTCGCGGATCCACTCCCCGCCATAGTCCGAGCCGCCGATCCAGCGGAAATTGTCCTTGCCCAGGCGGAACACGGTGCCGTCATCGATCATGCCGCCATGCGGGTAGCACATCGCGGTATAGACCACCTGCCCCACCGCCAGCTTCTTGATGTTGCGGGTAAAGATGTACTGGCACAGCGCCTCGGCATCCGGTCCGGTGATCTCGAACTTGCGCAGGGCCGAGAGGTCCAGCACCACCGATTTCTCGCGGCAGGCCCAGTATTCCTCCAGCGGGCCGGACTCGGCATAGCAATTGGCCAGCCAGAACCCGTTATACTCGATGAAATTGCGGGTCAGCTTGCTGAGGCGGTCGTGGAAACCGGTTTCCTTGGTCATCTTGGGCTCCGATTCAGGGGTCGCGCGGAACGCAATCGCCCGCTTGAAAGTCTCTGTTCCGCTATAGGTGCGGATGTGAATGTCGGTGGGGTTCCAGCCATTGGCGGCGCTGGTGTCATCCGGGCAGGCAGAGCTGACACAGACCAGATCGGTCAGCGCCCGCAGCAGCACGTAGTCACCGGGCCGGGTCCAGGGCTCATCAGCATACATCACGCCGTGATCGTCCAGCCCGGTGTTGAAGAAGAAGTTGATCGCCATCCAGCCAGCCCGCGGCGTTACCCCGTGGCCCGCCAGCACGCCGTTGAAGTTATCCGAGCAGTTCACATGGCCGGGATAGCCGATGTCGTCATAATACTTCGCGGCACAGGCGAGGGCAAAAGCATCGTGGCGCCCCACGGTGTCCTGCACCACCTCGACCAGCGGCAGCATGTCCTGGTCATAGTATTTCGCATGCAGCCCCGGCATCGGATAGGCATGGCCCATCAGCGTGCGGGTGGTGGTCACATCCAGCGCATGCTCAATCCCCTTGTCCAGTTTGCGGGCGGCGAAGCACTGGAAGTCGGTGCACTGGCGGCCATCCACATCAATGATCTGGATATAGTCGCCGGCCTTCACGAAATAGCTTTCGGCAGTGGCGCTATGCACCCGAACCTCATTGACCGGCTCCGCCAGCGGGTCGGGCAACTCAAACCGGGCCACCTGCTTAATCACGGCACGTTTGACCAACACGGTCAATGAGGTCGCAGTGTCCTGCTTTTCGAAGTCCATGATGCCGCCGGGGGCCGCGATGATCACCACGCCGTCGCGCTGCACGGCGAAGCTCTCTTCGGTCTTGGCCGGTGTCGCACTGTCGAAGACCCGCACCGCACCGCCCTGCGCCAAATCAATGCCGCGCGCCTCCATACCCATGCGCAGGCCGCGCAGGGACTGATCCGAGGTCGTCAGCAGCGCCTTCAAGCCGCCGGCATCGCAGTTCGCTGCTGCACCGATGATCCTGGCATCGATGCGCCCCTTATCCTCGGCGGCGATGATCTCGCAGGGCTGGCCGCCCTCGTCATTGGTCACCGTCACCCGGTCGCCGGTCTCCACCCGGATCAGGATCGCGCCGCAGCCTTCGACCGCATAACGTTCGGTTCCCTTGGGCAATGAGAACACCGACGGCTGATACAATCCGGAGGGCTTCGGCGGCCCTTTGACAACCTCAGGGAAGCTCATGTCATTCATCGCGCATCTCCTGTTGGACTCCGGCCAATTCTTGCACGGTCGGAATATTTATTTATTGAAAAGAATATTCCGATACGGCACTCTAATCAACAAACATGTTGATTTTCTGCGGAAAAATGGCGATTGCCCGGGATGCGGCATTTTCCTGGGGGTGAATGCCGCAAACAAAAGGATAACCGCCATGCACTCGCTGGTACTGGGACTGATTGCAGCGCTTGCCTGGGGCATACATGACCTCTGCGTGCGGGTTGTCTCCAAGAAAACCGGTATTCTGCCAGCCATGCTGACGGTGTTTGCCACGGGTGCGATTCTGATGGCTGCGGCTGGTCTCGCCCTGGCGGACTGGCCGGCAATGACCCCGCCCGCAGCCAAGCTCGCCGGGCTCTCAGGCGCCATCTACACTCTTGCGTCCTACGCGCTGTACCGCGCCTTTGCGCTAGGGCCGGTTCGGCTGGCGGCACCGCTGATCGGCGCCTATCCGGTGCTGTCGCTTGGCATGGCAATGCTGCAGGGGCAGCCGGTCGGACTAGGCCATTGGCTGGCAGTTGCCGCGGTGGTTGGCGGCGTGGGCTGCATCGCGGTGTTTTCAGCCGAGGACGACGGCGGCGCGATAAACCCGCGGACCGCAGGATGGGGACTGATGGCGGCAACCGGCTTTGCGCTGACCTTTGCAACCGGCCAGGCCGCAACCCAGGCCGGGGCTGAGCTGCCGGTGCTGATCCTGACCCGCGCGGCTGCAATCCTGCTGGCGGCGGCCCTCGCAATCCTGTTGCGCGCGCTGCAGCTCCCGCCCCGCCAGGTCCTGCCGCTTCTCTGCGTGATGGGCGCGCTGGATGCCGCAGCACTTGGCCTGGTGATCTACTCAGGCTCCCTTCCCCGGCCCGAGTTCGCCTCCGTCAGCGCCTCGCTTTTCGGGCTTGTCACCGTGGTCCTGGCCTGGCTGGTTCTGCGCGAAAGCATGACCCGCGCCCAATGGATCAGCGTTGCCGTCACCTTCGGCGGCATCGCCTACCTAGGCTTCTGACGCCCCCCACCCTCTTCATTGAACAAGAACTCCCGCCGGAGGCGATCCGGCGGGAGTGTCATTTTCAGCCGTTGCTGTTCTGCGAACGTCTTACGCCGTCAGGCCTTCGGGCTCGGCGAGGTTATTGGCGCGGCAGCAGGCGGTGACGGTGTTGGCCAGCAGGCAGGCGATGGTCATCGGGCCGACGCCGCCGGGGACCGGGGTGATGGCGCCGGCGCGCTCGGCGGCGGAGGCGAAGTCGACGTCGCCCACCAGCACGTTCTTGCCGTCGCGCTCGATCCGGTTGATGCCCACGTCGATCACGGTGGCGCCTTCCTTGATCCAGTCGCCCGGAACCATTTCCGGGCGGCCCACGGCAGCAACCACGATGTCGGCGCGGCGCACCACGTCCGGCAGGTCCTTGGTGCGCGAATGCGCGATGGTCACGGTGCAGCTGTCACCCAGCAGCAGCTGCGCCATCGGCTTGCCGACGATGTTGGAGCGGCCAATGACAACCGCGTCCATGCCCGAGAGGCTGCCGTGGTGGTCGCGCAGCATCATCAGGCAACCCAAGGGCGTGCAGGGCACCATCGATTTCTGGCCGGTGCCCAGCAGGCCGACGTTGGAGATGTGGAAGCCGTCCACGTCCTTCTCCGGCGCGATCGAGTTGATCACCAGATCCTCGTCCAGGTGCTTGGGCAGCGGCAGCTGCACCAGGATGCCATGCACCGACGGGTCGTTGTTCAGTTGGTCGATCAGCGCCAGCAGATCGGCCTCGGAGGTGTCCGCCTCCAGCTTGTGCTCATAGGAGTTCATGCCGACCTCGACGGTCTGCTTGCCCTTGGAGCGCACATAGACCTGGGAGGCCGGATCCTCGCCCACCAGCACCACCGCCAGGCCCGGGGTGATGCCGTTTTGCTCCTTCAGCCGCGCCACATGTTCGGCCACCTGGCCGCGCACCTTGGCCGCAAAGGCCTTGCCGTCAATCAGAGTTGCTGCCATTGCTCTCTTCCTTTTTGTGCAGGCATTCGGCCCGCCTTACTCTTCCCGGATCACCCGCGCCTCGCGGGCAATCGACCAGTCCACCAGCTGCCGCCACAGATGCTCGATCAGATCGGCGTCCAGCCCCTGAGCCTCCGCCGCGGCGCGGGCATTCATGACCACTTCCTCAACCCGGTCCGGGATCCGCGCGGGCCAGCCGTTGGCTTGCTTCAGCTGAATCGCCCGGTCGATATAGGCGGCACGCCGCGCCAGCATCCGCACCAATTCCCGGTCCATCCGGTCGATCTCAGCCCGCAGCTCTGCCATCGACTGGCAGTCCTGCGGCGGTGTCTCTGTGCTCATGTCTCAAAACTCCAGCGGCCCGGGATGTCCCGGGCCGCTGAATGTCGCATATCTTGTCTTAGAACAAGCCTTCGATCTGGCCGTCCTCGTTCAGGCGGATGGTTTCCGCCGCCGGTTTGCGCGGCAGGCCCGGCATGGTCATGATCTCGCCGCAGACCGCAACGATGAAGCCCGCACCGGCCGACAGGCGCACTTCGCGCACCGGCACCGAGTGGCCCACCGGCGCACCGCGCAAGCTCGGGTCGGTCGAGAAGGAGTACTGGGTCTTGGCCATGCAGACCGGCAGGTTGCCGTAGCCCGCGTCTTCCCATTCCTTCAGCTGGTTGCGGATCTTGTTGTCCGCCAGCACCTCGTCGGCGCGGTAGATGCGCTTGGCGATGGTCTCGATCTTCTCGAACAGCGGCATGTCGTCCGGGTAGATCGGCGAGAAGTTGGCGGAACCGGCGTCGACGATCTCGACAACCTTCTCGGCCAGCGGCGCGGAGCCCTCGGAGCCCAGCTCCCAGTGGCGCGACAGCACTGCTTCGACGCCGTGGCTGGCGCAGTAGGCTTTGACCGCGTCAACTTCGGCATCGGTGTCGGTGACGAAGTGGTTGATCGCAACCACAACCGGCACGCCGAAGGATTTGACGTTCTCGATGTGGCGGCCGAGGTTGGCGCAGCCGGAGTTCACCGCATCGACGTTCTCGGCACCGAGGTCTGCCTTGGCAACGCCGCCGTTCATCTTCATCGCGCGCACGGTGGCCACCAGCACCACCGCCGACGGCGCGATGCCTGCCTTGCGGCACTTGATGTTCATGAACTTCTCGGCGCCCAGGTCAGCGCCAAAGCCTGCTTCGGTGACGACATAGTCGGCGACTTTCAAGGCGGTCTTGGTGGCGATCACCGAGTTGCAGCCGTGTGCGATGTTGGCGAACGGGCCGCCGTGCACGAAGGCCGGGTTGTTTTCCAGGGTCTGCACCAAGTTCGGCTGCATCGCGTCTTTCAGCAGCACGGTCATCGCGCCCTCTGCCTTGATGTCGCGGCAGTAGACCGGGGTCTTGTCGCGGCGGTAGGCCACGATGATGTCGCCCAGGCGCTTTTCCAGGTCCTTGAGGTCGTTGGCGAGGCACAGGATCGCCATCACTTCCGACGCCACGGTGATGTCAAAGCCGGCTTCGCGCGGGAAGCCGTTGGACACACCGCCCAGAGACGCGGTGATGGTGCGCAGGGCGCGGTCGTTCATGTCGACCACACGGCGCCATGCGACGCGGCGGGTGTCGATGTCGCACTCGTTGCCCCAGTAGATGTGGTTGTCGATCATCGCGCTGAGCAGCGAGTGCGCCGAGGTGATGGCGTGGAAGTCGCCGGTGAAGTGGAGGTTCATTTCCTCCATCGGCACGACCTGTGCATAGCCGCCGCCTGCAGCGCCGCCCTTCATGCCGAAGTTCGGGCCCAGCGAAGCCTCGCGGATACAGATCATCGCGTTCTTGCCGATCCGGTTCAGGCCGTCGCCCAGGCCCACGGTGGTGGTGGTCTTGCCTTCGCCCGCCGGCGTCGGGTTGATCGCGGTCACCAGGATCAGCTTGCCGTCTTCCTTGGACTGCACAGAGTCGATGAACGCCTGGCTCACCTTCGCCTTGTCATGGCCGTAGGGCAGCAGGTCATCGCTGGAAATCCCGATCTTCGCGCCAATCTCCTGGATCGGCTTCTTCTGCGCCTCACGCGCAATCTCGATGTCACTCTTGTAGCTCATGGCCATCTCCCTGCTGCCATCCGTTCCGGTTCACTCCCCGCGGCACTTGTTGAGTGCGAGGTAAGATATATTCCTATTACTCAATTTATTTTCCTGACCGTCAACACCCTCCTGCCAGGTTTTCAGTGCAAAAGCGGGCATTTTCCGCATTTCCGCCGCCGATAGGAAACAGGCGGTTTTTCACCCGGGGTGAAAACGGCGCATATGCGGCAGGCGCTGCCGCAAACAAAAAGGGCCCGGGCAGAACCCGGGCCGTGCAAAGTCCGGCCCGAAAGCCGGACAGGGGAATCAGTGCCTAGATGTCCAGCGTGTTGTCCTTCTCCCAGTGGGAGAAGTGATTGACGAAGGAGTTCCACTCCTGCTGCTTCATCTTCAGGTAGGCCGCAGAGAACTCCTCACCCATCATCGCCTTCAAACCGTCGTCCTTGTCGTAGAAGCGCAGAGCATCCAGCATGTTCAGCGGCAGTTTCGGCGCATCGGTGATCTTGTGGCCCTCGGCATACATGTCGATGTCGTGGCGCGGGCCGGGATCGGCCTTGGAGCGGACGCCGGAAAGGCCCGCCGCAATGATCACCGCCTGCAGCAGGTAGGGGTTCACCGCCCCGTCCGGCAGGCGCAGCTCAAACCGGCCGGGGCCGGGGACGCGCACCATGTGGGTGCGGTTGTTGCCGGTCCAGGTCACGGTGTTCGGCGCCCAGGTGGCCCCGGACATCGTGCGCGGCGCGTTGATGCGCTTGTAGGAGTTCACCGTCGGGTTGGTGATCGCCGCCAGGGCTGATGCGTGCTTCATGATGCCGCCCAGGAACCAGCCGCCCTGCTCCGACAGGCCCAGCTCGGCAATCTGGCCCGTGCCTTTTTCACCGGCAAAGACGTTGACCCGGGAATCCTTGCCCGGCGCGTCCCAGACCGAGATATGGGCGTGGCAGCCGTTGCCGGTGAGACCCTCGACCGGTTTCGGCATGAAGGTTGCCCGGTAACCGTGCTTTTCCGCCACCGACTTGGTCATGAACTTGAAGAAGCTGTGCTTGTCGGCGGTCGACAGCGCGTCGTCGAACTCCCAGTTCATCTCGAACTGGCCGTTGGCGTCCTCATGGTCGTTCTGGTACGGGCCCCAGCCCAGCTCCAGCATGTAGTCGCAGATCTCGCGCACCACATCATAGCGGCGCATCACCGCCTGCTGGTCGTAGCAGGGTTTTTCAGCCGTATCGAACGGGTCGGAAATCTGCTCCCCGTCCGGCGACAGCAGGAAGAACTCGGCCTCGATGCCGGTCTTCACATGCAGCCCTTCGTCCGCAGCTTCCTTGATCAGGCGGCGCAGCACGTTGCGCGGCGCCTGGGCCACGTCTTCGCCCTCCATGACGCAGTCCGCCGCCACCCAGGCGACCTCCGGCTTCCACGGCAGCTGGATAACCGAGGCCGGATCCGGCACCGCCAGCATGTCCGGGTGCGCCGGAGTGAGGTCAAGCCAGGTGGCAAAACCGGCAAAGCCGGCCCCGTCTTCCTGCATATCCGCAATCGCCTGCGCCGGCACCAGTTTGGCGCGCTGGCCACCGAACAAGTCGGTGAAGGAGATCATGAAGTATTTGACGCCTTTTTCTTTTGCGAAAGCAGCCAGATCTGTGGTCATGGTCCTACTTCCTTTCCCTGTTGAACGTATTTCGGAAATGGGGCGCGAACCGTTGCCCGCCGCGCCCCGCCAATCGTCAGAACCCTGCTTTGCCCGGGTACCAGTCGGTGCCGGCCAGCGGAACCCGCGCCATCGCGGCGGCCTCCATGGTCAGGGCGCACAGATCCTCGGGCTCGAGGTTATGCAGGTGGTTGTGGCCGCAGGCGCGGGCAATGGTCTGGGCCTCCAGCGTCATCACCTTGAGGTAGTTGCGCAGGCGGCGGCCCGCATCAACCGGGTCCAGGCGCTTCATCAGTTCCGCGTCCTGGGTGGTGATGCCGGCCGGGTCCTTGCCCTCGTGCCAGTCGTCATAGGCGCCAGTGGTGGTGCCCAGCTTCTGGTACTCGCTTTCCCATTTCGGATCGTTGTCACCCAGCGCGATCAGTGCGGCGGTGCCGATGGCGACCGCGTCGGCGCCCAACGCCATCGCCTTGGCCACATCAGCGCCGGTGCGAATGCCGCCGGAGACCACCAGCTGAACCTCGCGGTGCACGCCCAGATCCTGCAGCGCCTGCACGGCAGGGCGGATACAGGCGAGCGTCGGCAGGCCGACATGTTCGATGAACACGTCCTGGGTGGCAGCGGTGCCGCCCTGCATGCCGTCCAGCACCACAACGTCAGCACCGGCCTTCACCGCCAGCGCAGTGTCGTAATAGGGGCGTGTGCCACCGACCTTGATGTAGATCGGCACCTGCCAGTCGGTGATCTCGCGCAGCTCCAGGATCTTGATCTCCAGATCGTCCGGGCCGGTCCAGTCCGGGTGGCGGCAGGCGGAACGCTGGTCGATGCCTTTCGGCAGAGTGCGCATTTCCGCAACCCGGTCAGAGATCTTCTGCCCCAGCAGCATACCGCCGCCGCCCGGCTTGGCGCCTTGGCCGACCACAACTTCAATCGCGTCGGCCTTGCGCAGGTCGTCCGGGTTCATGCCGTAGCGGGACGGCAGATACTGGTAGACCAGCTTGGTCGAATGACCGCGCTCTTCCGGGGTCATGCCGCCGTCGCCTGTGGTGGTCGAGGTGCCCGCAGCCGATGCTCCGCGGCCCAGGGCCTCCTTCGCCGGACCCGACAGCGCGCCAAAGCTCATGCCGGCGATGGTGATCGGGATATCCAGCTCAATCGGCTTCTTGGCGAAGCGGGTGCCCAGCGTCACCTTGGTCTCGCATTTCTCGCGGTAGCCCTCCAGCGGGTAGCGCGAGATCGAGGCGCCAAGGAACAGCAGGTCGTCGAAATGCGGCACCTTCCGCTTGGCGCCGCCGCCGCGGATGTCATAGATCCCGGTGGCCGAGGCGCGGCGTATTTCCGCGTTGATGGGGTTGGAGAAGGTCGCCGACTGGATCGGGACCGTACGGGGGATGTTATTGCTATCCATGTCTTTTGATCCCTGTCCTTAGTACGCTTGCGCGTTGTCGACGTCGAAGTTGTAGAGCTTGCGGGCGGAGCCGTAGCGCTTGAACTCTTCCGGCTTGGCGTCGGCGCCTGCACGGGCCAGCAGATCCTTCAGGATCTCGATGTGCTCGGGGCGCATTTCCTTTTCGATGCAGTCCGCACCCAGGCTCTTGACCGAGCCGCGCACAAAGAAACGCGCCTCGTAGCAGCTGTCGCCCAGCGCATCGCCGGCATCGCCCAGCACCACCAAGTTGCCGGCCTGCCCCATGAAGGCGCACATATGACCGATGTTGCCGTGCACAACGATGTCGATGCCCTTCATTGAGATACCGCAGCGTGACGAGGCATTACCCTTGATCACCAGGAGGCCGCCGTGGCCGGTGGCCCCGGCATACTGGCTGGCGTCACCCTCGACGATCACGGTGCCGGACATCATGTTTTCCGCCACACCGGGCCCGACCGAGCCCTCGACCCGGACCGTCGCCTGCTGGTTCATGCCGGCGCAGTAGTACCCGGTGGAGCCCTTGACGGTCACCTCGACAGGCGAGTTCAGACCAACGGCAATCGCATGGCTGCCCTTGGGGTTGACGATTTCCCAGGCAGTCTTGTTGGAGCTGCCGTTCAGTTCCTGCAGGGCCGAGTTCAGACCGCGCAGGCCATTTGCTTCAAGATCATATGTCTGCATCTTAGTGGTTCCAGAAGTAAACGGTTGCGGGTTCAGGCTCCCAGACGCGGGCGTCTTCGATGCCCGGCAGGTTCACCAGCGCGCGGTATTCGGAACCGAAGGCCACATACTGGTCGGTCTCTGCCATCACGGCCGGCTTGCAGGCGATCGGGTCGCGGACCACGCCAAAACCGTCCTTGGTGCCGACGACAAAGTTGAAGAAACCGTCCAGGTCCTCCAGCGTGCCCTCCAGCGCTTCGCCAAGGGTGGCGCCGTGCTGCATCTTCCAGGTCAGGTAAGCCGCACCCACTTCGGTGTCGTTCTGGCTTTCGATCCGCACACCGTCGCGCTGCAGCTTGCGGCGCAGGGAGTTGTGGTTCGACAGTGAGCCGTTGTGCACCAGGCACTGGTCCGAGCCGGTGGAGAACGGGTGTGCGCCCTCAGTGGTCACGGCGGATTCGGTGGCCATACGAGTGTGGCCGATACCGTGGGTACCGCTCATGCCGCGCACGTTGAAACGCTCGGCAACCTTCTCGGGCAGACCCACTTCCTTGTAGATCTCGATGGTGTCGCCCGCGCTCATGACACGCATGCCGGGGCGCAGCTCAGCCAGCGCAGCGCGGGCCTCCTCGCTCTTGCCCGCGGGCACATCCAGCACCGCGTGGGTATCGATGACCCGGATCGACACATCGGTGCTCAGCGCCTCGGCCAGCGCCCCGTCCAGCCCGTCAAAGGCCTCGTCAGGTGCGTCCGACTGAACGGTCAGCTTGGTACGCCCGCCCGCCTCGGATCCGTAGATTGCAATGCCCGCACTGTCGGGACCGCGGTCCGTCATGGTGATGAGCATATCGGTGAGCATATCGCCCAGTTTTGGCTCTAGTGATTTGTCTTTCAGAAAAAGACCGACAATCCCGCACATGGGTGCGCCTCCTGCTTTTCATCTCGAATCAACGCTAGCAGTTTGCGTTCACTCATTCAACTCTTATGAAACTTATTTTCCTTAGAAGGAAGAAAAGCGCGCCGTCCTGGCGCGCCTTTGCAGGTCTCCACATCAGTATTTTTCGAGCAGAGCGCTTATTTTCTCCTTGTCTCCCATCTCTTTAGCCTTATCGAGATGGGCGCCTTCGCGGACAAACTGGATCCTGTGCCAGCCGATCCAGAAGATTACCCCCAGAACAACCATCAGGCCTTCTGATCCCTGGAACGGATAGACCGCTCCAACCTCTGCCAGGTCCACCGCCCAGCTGTCATAACCGATCGTAGACATTCCAGTTCTCCTTATTCAGCTGGGACAGTGCCGCCATTCAGCGCAGCCTTGTCAGCAGCGATGATTTCGGCTTTGGCATCTTCGTAGGCATGGTGTTCAGCGTAATCGAGACCTTGCAGTTCGACCTCCAGCGGGATCCGCAGCACGCCGGCCGCGGCCTGCATCTTGGAGATCACAAAGGCAGGCAGGAAACCGAGCACGAAGAACATGATCACCGCGCCGATGGTCTGACCAACCGGGTTGACGGTGGCATAGCCTTCAT
This sequence comes from Leisingera sp. ANG1, assembly GCF_000203975.2. Taxonomy (GTDB): domain Bacteria; phylum Pseudomonadota; class Alphaproteobacteria; order Rhodobacterales; family Rhodobacteraceae; genus Leisingera. The sequence continues at coordinate 47,396 of NZ_AFCF02000007.1, forward strand.
ACGGCGAGCTCGGCGCGCCCCACAGCAGGAAGCCTGCGATGATCAGGCCCACGATGCCGGAATAACCGTGCACCGCAACCGCACCGACCGCATCGTCGATTTTGAAAGTACGCTCGACCCAGTAGTGCAGCTTGTAAACAATGACGACACCAACCGCGCCGACCAGCATCGCCTGGATCGGGTGGTACAGGTCGTTGCCCGCAGAGGCGGTGATGATGCCCGCCAGACCGCCAGAGAAGGTCCAGAATGCATCGCCCTTGGACACCACATAGGCTGCCATCAGGCCGCCGGACAGCGACATCAGGAAGTTGAAGGTGATTGCGGACAGCGAGGTCGGCGCCAGGTAGATATTGGTGGCTGTCCAGGTCTCGCCAGTCAGCAGGCCGCCAATGCCCTCAGGCGAGATCGCCGGGATGTTGCAGGCTGCGTAAAAACCCCAGAAACCCGAATAGATCAGGAAGATCCCGATGGTCAGCATCCAGGGGTTATGCGGCGGGATGTCCCGCGGAGTGCCATCGGCGGCAAACTTGCCCAGACGCGGGCCAAGCACCATAATGACACCCAGCGCATAACCGCCGGCAATCGCGTGGATCACGCCGGAGGCATAGGCATCATGGTAGCCCAGGTACTTCACCATCCAGCCCTCGGCGTGCCAGCCCCAGGCCGCGTCGATGATCCAGAACACCGAACCGATCATGACGGCATGCACCCACAGAGCGGAAGAGCGGATCCGCTCAATGACCGCACCGGACACGATCGAGGCCGCGGTCCAGGAGAACAGCAGGAACGCTGCCCAGAACACACCGGTGATCCGGTCCGACAGGTTGGTGCCCATGTTTTCCGACCACGGCAGGTTCGCAGCCCCCGCATCATGATTCAGCCCGCCGAAGAACGGGAAGTTCGGGAAGGACCAGTAGATCCACCAGCCGAAGAAAAAGAAGGTCACCGTGACCAGCGGAATGATCATGATGTTCTTCATCAGTGTATGCATGTGGTTGCGGTGACGGCTGGCGCCGACCTCATACATGCAGAACCCCACGTGAATGAGGAACATGAAGACAACGGTCACCCAGTAATAGAACTCGGTGAACACCGTCGTTAACGCGTTCAGATTTCCATCCAATGTTTTGCCCTCCTGTTGGCAGTATCCCGGACATTTTTGCCTCTTGGGAAAATTATTTTCCTAAATACTGTGTCCCAGAAGGGCGGACTGTCAATAATCATGTGAAAAATTGTTACCTTTGGGGAAATAATCACAACCCAGAAACGGCACTTACCACTCCCGATGCGACCCCTAAGCCTTGGACTTTCAAGGGCTAAACATCTGCCGCGGCGCAACAGTTTCAGGCAGGAGACCACGGAAGGAAGGGCCATCCAATCCAAGGGAACATCGCCAATTTGCGACGGAATCACGCGAATCTCCGGCGCAGCCGCACAGCGATTCTCACTCTCAGCGGGCTGCCAGAGGCCCGCCGCAACCCCAAGCCGAAGACCAAAATGACCACTTCAGGCCAATTCATGCCGCAAACACGTTCAAAAACCGCCTTTTAAGAGAAATCTTTTTCCTGATAGGAATAATCGTTGACATGAACCCTCCTCCCTTGGCTAACTGGACCGGACCAAAGGAACCAAATCAAGAGTTTTGGTCCGCACCAATAGGGAGACGCAAACAATGGCCATCATCTGGCGGACTTCAGCACTGGCGCAGCGCCACAAGGAAATCGGCGGCGAGCTGGAAGATTGGAACGGCATGGGAACCGCCTGGTTCTATGACCAGACACCTGAACGCGCCAAGGCCGACTATGAGGCGGTCCGCACCAAGGCGGGCCTCATGGACGTGTCCGGCCTCAAGAAAGTCCACGTCGTGGGCGAGCACGCCGCCCAGGTCATCGACCGGGTCACCACCCGCAACGTCGAAAAGATCATGCCGGGCCGCTCTACTTATGCCTCGATCCTGAATGAACAGGGCAAGTTCGTGGATGACTGCATCATCTACCGCCTGTCAGTGAACAGCTGGATGGTGGTCCACGGCACCGGCACCGGAATGGAACAGCTCAGCAGCGTTGCCGCCGGCAAGAATTGCTCGGTTGTGTTCGACGACAACCTGCACGACATGTCGCTGCAAGGCCCCGTCGCCGTGGACTTCCTAGCCGAATATGTGCCCGGCATCCGCGATCTGGCCTATTTCGGCATCATCCAGACCAAGCTGTTCGGCTGCCCGGTGATGATCTCGCGTACCGGCTACACCGGCGAGCGCGGTTATGAAATCTTCTGCCAGGCCAAGGACGCGGTGCATCTCTGGGACAGCATCCTGGACAAGGGCAAGGGGATGGGCATCGTTCCCGTGCAATTCTCCACCCTCGACCTGCTGCGCACCGAAAGCTACCTTCTGTTCTATCCGGGCGACAACTCCGAGACCTACCCGTTCGACGATGAGCCCTGCGGCGATACGCTGTGGGAACTGGGCCTCGAGTTTACCGTCTCCCCGGGCAAGACCGGCTTCATCGGCGCCGAGAACCATTATGCCGCCGAAGGCAAGGAACGCTTCAAGATCTATGGCGTCATGCTGGAGGGCAAGACCCCCGCGGACGAAGGCGCGGATCTCTTGCAGAACGGCGAGAAGGTCGGCGTGGTCACCTACGGCATGTACTCCGAGGTGAACAACCACAACGTGGGCATCGCCCGGATGCCGGTCGCCTGCGCCAAGCCGGGCACCAAGCTGACTGTCCGCAACGGCGACGGCACAGAGATTGCCGCCACCGCCGAAGAGATGCCCTTCTACGACAAGGACAAATCGATCCGCACCGCAAAGGGCTGATCCGGATCCCGGGCGTCCCCGTTCGGGGGCGCCCGCTTTCGTTCACCCGGACTGCAGGAAAAGCGACCCACATGTCTAAGACCGAATTCCCCCCTTCCATCACCAGCCGCCCGGTTTACGGCGAGCTTGAGGCCCGCTCCGGCAGCGGCCACCTGATGATCGCCGACGCCGAAGGCGCCGAGGCGATCCTGGATCTGGCCAATTCCGCAGACGCGGACTTCTGGGCCAAGGCCCATATCATCTACATCCCCAAGAAGACCGGCACCAAATACAGCAGCCAGCTGGAGGCACTGGGGGCCGGCAAATATTACGCAGGCCCGTCTTACGAAGCCGCACAGAGCCGCATCCGCCGCGCCTTGCAGGACTGCCACATGGGCACGCAGGTCTACCTCTCAGGCACCGAAAGCCTGATGGGCCAGGCCATGGCCGAGGCCACAGCCGCTGGCATTCCGCACACCGCCATCCAGACTGAACACCGCGGCTCCACCGCGCGGCGCATGCAATGCGTGCACTGCAAGGGCATCACCGAGGACGTCACCACCGACCCGTTCGAATGCAGTCACTGCGGCCTCAGCCTGTTCGTGCGCGATCACTATTCGCGCCGCCTCGCCGCCTTTCAGGGTGTGCGGGTGGATGCCGAGGATCCGGGCAACATCCCCGAGAAAGTGGAGCTGTTCAAATGAGTGCTGGCACCGCAAAACTGAATGTCACCGTGGCCGAGGTCAAACCGATCAACGACCTGGTCACCCGTTTCAAATTCGTCCGCACCGGCGGCGGCGACCTGCCCACCTTCTCGGGCGGCGCGCATACCGTGGTCGAGATGCAGGACGGCGATATCACCCGCCTGAACGCCTATTCGCTGATGTCCAACCCGGCCGACCGCGGCGCCTACACCATCTCGGTGCGGCGCGACGATCAGGGCCGCGGCGGCTCAAAATTTATGCACAGCAAGGTGAAAGAGGGTTTGGAGATGGTGATCTCCAACCCGGTGAACCTGTTCTCGCTGGATTTGCGCGCCAAAAAGCACCTGATGCTGGCCGGCGGCATCGGCATCACCCCTTTCATGGCCCAGATGCACCAGCTGTCGATGATGGGCGGCAACTTCGAACTGCATTACTCGGTCCGCACCGCCTCGCTCGGCACCTACGCCAAGGAGCTGTCGGAGCGCTACCCAGGCAAGGTGCACATCTACCACGACGACCAGAAAGAGGCGATCGACCTCAAGACCCTGCTCGCCAACCAGCCCTTGGGCACGCACGTCTATGTCTGCGGCCCCAAGGGCATGATCAATTGGGTGCACTCCACCGCCGAGGACATGGGCTGGCCGCGCGAGGCCGTGCATTCCGAGGAATTCCTGGCGCCTGCCTCAGGCAAGCCCTTCGAGGTCAAATGCGCGGTCTCCAACAAGATCGTTCAGGTCGGCGAGCATCAATCGCTGCTGGAAGCATTGGAAGCGGCGGGCATCGACGCCCCCTACCTCTGCCGCGGCGGCGCCTGCGGCCAGTGCGAGACCAATGTCATCGGCTATGACGGCAAGTTCCTGCACTACGACCACTGGCTGACCGACGAGCAAAAGGCCGGCGGCAAGCACATCATGCCCTGCGTGTCGCGCTTTGAAGGCAAGACACTGGTTCTGGACCGCTGAGGAAGAGAAAGATGACCATTCAATTCAACGACGAAACCTTCTACGGCGATTTCACCTTCAAGAACTCGGACTGGGCAATCAAACGGTTCCCCTTCCCGTTCCACGAAGACAGCTACATGTATTCGGTGAACATGGAGCCGCATAAATCCTACCGGCCCGGCTCGGTGTTCGAACGCACCTTCGACGTGGACGAGCACTATGTCTCGGAAATGAAGGACCGCGCCCGGGTTCTGGCAAACGACCCGCTGCGCTGCCAGTCGCTGCCGCATATGACCCTCGCGGGCTGGGACTTGGTCGAACTGATTATGGAGGCCAAGGCGGCTGAATATCCGGACCTGTTCGAACTGCACAAGGACGGCAACCGCTGGCGCTGGGTGAACAAGCCGCTGGGCATCGACGACACCTTCACCTTCCTCGATGAAAGCACCCTGCCCTACGGGCCGATGGAATACATCACCCGCCAGACCCAGGGCGACTTTGCGGTGCTCGACCAGCGCGACGACAACCTGTGGATGGATGCCGGCATGGTCACCACCCAGGCCGACTGGTCGCTGGATTTCGATATCGGCATGAACTTCTTTGAATGGCACGCGCCGGTGCCGAAGGCGCATGAGATGGGCATCTTCGTGCGGGCGCTGAAGTTCCTGCTGAACATCCAGCAGGGCCAGCCCGCCCGCCGCCTGAACTGGACCATGACCGTCAACCCGTTGCTCGACACCAGCCCCGAGAACTACCACAAATGGGGCGTGATGAAGCAGGGGCTGACGATGGAGAACATCGGCGAGAAACAGCACCTGCGGGTCGAGCTGCAGACCTTCTTCCGCCTGCCGCGCTCCAACGCGCTGGTGTTCCCGATCCGCTGTTACCTGATCAGCTTCAATGATCTGGTAACAGTGCCGAAATGGGCGCGCCGCCTGCACCGGGTGATCCGCGACCTGCCGGAGGAGCTGGCAACCTACAAGGGCTTCATCGACAACCGCCCGCTGATGGTGGAATGGCTCTCGCAGTTTGATGACGGCACCCCAACCTCGGACGGCATCTGGCCCGACGACGACTGATCCCGAGCGGACTTGCGGGCCGTCCCTACCCCTGTCACTTAGGCCCGCTTCACTGACTGCCGCTGCCTCTGGCTCCGGCAGTTTCTTTTTACGTGCAGACGGGCGCGAAGCTCTCCCGCCCCCGCATCAGGCCGCAGGCTCCGCCTGCCGCCCGCGCGGCGTTGGGCCGGGCAGCGCGCCTTGCGCGCTGCGGGCGGCAACCGGCAAGGCAGCAGCAGAACGCAACCGCGCCACGCATCGCGCGGCGCCATGCCCAACGGTACAGGGGCATCTTCTGATGCCGCGGAACCGGCGGGAGACCCCCGCCGCCGCGCGTCAGCTCGATTGCGGGTAGGAAATGATCGACAGGTAACGGGCCGGCAGCTTGACCAACTGCTCCGGCCCGTGCGGCGCATCCGCATCAAAGAACAGCGTGTCGCCCGGCTTCAGCGGGAACACCTTGTCGCCATGGCGGTAGTCGACCTCGCCTTCCAGCATATAGAGCATCTCCACCCCGTCGTGCTGGAAGGTCGGGAACACATCCGACTCCTCGGTCAGAGTGATCATGTAAGGCTCCACCATCACACCGGATGCATTGGCACCCAGATGCCCCAGCAGCTGGTACTGATGCCCGGCCCGTGTGCCCGCGCGCTCGGTCTCCGCGCCTTCACCGGACTTGGTGTGCACCGCCTCGCGGCTTTCCTCAAACCGCCGGAAAAACGACGTGATCGGCACGCTTAGCGCATTGGCCAGAAGCTGCAAAGTGGTAAGCGACGGCGAGGTGTTGCCGTTCTCGATCTTCGACAGCATCCCGATTGACAGCCCGGTCAGATTGGCCAGATCCGCCACTGTGATCCCTTGCTGCCGCCGGAACGACCGCACCTCGCGGCCAATCGCCACTTCCAGAACTTTTTCTGCACCATCACGGACCCGGTGCGGGTCTTGGGAAAGGTTATTTGCCACTGCGTCACTATCATCTTTGAGTTTAGCCACTGTGTTATCTTCCTTATGGATGGCCTCTGACAAGCGCGCAGCAGCCGATATGTAAAAACTTTCCCAAACGCAAGGAATGCTGCGAAAATTATTTTACTGCCATTACTCATTTTTCCCAACCCCTTACCGCCACAGGAAAGAAATTTGTTGCCGCGGCGCTGCGCCCGCCTACCGAAGGGCGGCATCCGGCGTGACCTGAAAATCAGGCCGGCAGGGACACAGGGCCACCGCCGCCAGAAGACAGGCCCGGTTCGCGCTTGCGGCCTCCAGACCAAAAAGGCACCAATTTTGCGGCCCTCCAGACAGTGACTTCGCTCTGCGACCTAAAAATGGCAGAAAAACAGAGAGATAGCGCCGTCCGTCTAAACCTGTGAAAACACCACAACACAGAACCAATTCGCAGAGCTGTCCTTGCTGACTAGCAGCGGAACCGCTAATCTGAGACCCAATCACCGCTGTGAAAACACCTGCAACACCGCCACCCACACTGGCATAAGCAGCGAGCGCACAGCACTCAGGAGCAGGGTTTCCCGCTCACACGGCCCGGAAAAGACAGACCATGAGCTCAGCGGAAGAAACCACTTCGCAAATTCTGACCACCCATTCCGTCGGCGCCACGGTGCAGGTGGTGATCGACACGCTGTTTGCCCGGATCAAATCCGGCACCTACCCGGTGGACACCCGGCTGCCCTCGGAACGCACACTGGCGTCCGAACTGGGCGTCGCCCGCAACACCGTGCGGGAGGCGCTGGATGTTCTGGCCACCCAGAACGTGATCCACCGCCGGGCCGGCTCCGGCAGCTTTGTGAAATACCGCTCCGACCCCAAGCCGGAAGCCACCTCCTATAGCTCGCTGGCCAACGAGGTTTCACCGCTCGACCATCTTGTGGTGCGCGGCATTCTGGAGCCGGAACTGGTGCGGCTGGCAGTGATCAACATGACCCCGCGCCAGATCGAGGAGCTGGATCAGATCCTGTCCCGTGTCGAAGCCGTGCGCACTGACCCAGGTGAATTCATCGATGCGGAGGAGGATCTCTACCGCAAAATCGCCGAGGGCACCGGCAACCCGCTGCTGCACTCCTGCTACGAGCTGACGATCGAGGCCTGCCGCCTGTCCTACCGCACTGCGCTGCGCCGCCGCCACCTGACGCCGCAGCGGATTCAGGACTACCAAAAGCGCTACAACACGCTGTTCAACGCCATCGCCTCGCGCGATGTGGAATCGGCGGTGGAATTCATCAAGCTGCACCTTATCGACGAGCAGAAGCTGCTGCTGCAGGAGGTCTGATCCCGCTCAGCCCTCCACCGCACGCGAGCTGACCTCGCTGCCCGGCGCATCGCTTTCCAGCCGCTGGTGCCATAGCTGCCCCAGCGCTTCCATCTCTGATTTCAGCAGACCTGAATGCTGCGCCAGCCAGGCGGGGATCGACTTGAAATCCGCAATCCGCGCCTTGCCGTCCTGGATCGTCACCACCGGCCAATCGCCCACCAAGGCATTGGAAATACCGAATATTTCTTCACCCCACCATTCCGCGTGGCCAAAGGCGTGGGTGACATGGCCCAGCTGTTTCATTGCTGCCAGCACCGAGGGCGGCGCGACCGATCCCGCCTTCTCCACCGCGCTGTGCCAGATATCCAGGATCGCCACATATTCCCAGCTCACCGCAGACCAGCTGCCCGGGAAACGCCGGTTGTACTCCTCATAGAACACATGCGGCCGGTTGAAGAAAAACGCCTTTTCCCGAAGCATCGGATCATCAAAATCCGGAAACTGGAACACCACCCCCTCCATGAAGTCCGGCGAGGTCCGCTCCACCAGCCGGTCATAACCGTCCATGGTGCAACTGATGATCTGCCCTTTGAAGCCTTTGGAATGGGCATATTCGGTCATTGCGTGCACCATCGGCGCATAAGACGAGCACCAGCACAGGATATCGGCGCCGCTTTCCAGCATCGGATCCACCACCGGCGCCGGATCACTGGAACCGGCATCATACTGCACCTCGTGCAGGATCTCCTTGTCCGCCGCCTTGAACGCCGCCCGGTATACAGCTTGCGAAGGCAGCCCCAGAAGATCGAACTGGCTGCACAGGGCCACCGTTTTCAGCTCCGGCCGGTTTTCCGCCAGCCAGGACACCCCGGTCACATTCTGAATCGGGTGCGCCTCGCTTGGCGCAATCAAATAGGGCGTGTCCGGCGACAGGTCGCTGGGCAGCAGCGTGGACGTCAGCACCTTGTTGCGCATCAGGAAGTCGCGCACCGGCGCGAAGGTATCACCGCCCAGCATCAGCATCAGCTTCACGTTGTGCTGCTGAACCAGTTCAACCGCACCTTCCAGCGCGCGTTCAGGGTCGTAGCCGCAATCGTATGAGTGGATCCGGATCGGATAGCGGCGGCCGCCGATCAGCACCCCGCCGGCCTTGTTCAGCCCGTCCTCCCAGATCCGGCAGCCGTTCAATCCGGGCAGCCCCCAGCTCTCCACAGGACCCGAAAGCGGGCCAAGGAACCCGATATTCACTGATTCTGCCATCCCCACGGACAGCCGCGGCAACGCCGCGCGGGCGGTCAACTGGTGCACAAAACTGGTCGTCTTCATATTTGAAATCCTACCAAGAAAACAACGCGTTTCCAGTCCAATTGCCCCCAAAAACATTCCGCATGTGAAAAAATGTTGACTTATTGGTGCAAGTTTGGACCTAATTGGACCAGACCAAATGAGCCAAATTAAGATATTGGTCCGAACCAACGGGAGAACCAGATGACCAAGAAACGTATTGCCATCATCGGCGCCGGCCCTTCAGGCCTGGCCCAGCTGCGCGCCTTCCAGTCCGCGGCCAACAAGGGCGAGGAGATCCCGGAAATCGTCTGTTTTGAAAAGCAGGACGACTGGGGCGGCCTGTGGAACTACACTTGGCGTACCGGCCTGGACGAAAACGGCGAGCCGGTGCACTGCTCTATGTACCGCTACCTGTGGTCCAACGGGCCCAAGGAAGGCCTGGAGTTTGCCGACTATTCATTCGAAGAGCATTTCGGCAAACAGATCGCCTCCTACCCGCCGCGCGCCGTGCTGTTCGACTACATCGAAGGCCGGGTGAAAAAGGCGGATGTGCGCAAGTGGATCCGCTTCAACTCCCCGATCCGCTGGGTCGAATACAACGAGGACAAGGGCAATTTCACCGTCACCGTGCATGACCACGCCAAGGACAGCACCTACAAGGAAGACTTCGATCACGTGATCTGCGCCTCGGGCCACTTCTCAACCCCGAATGTGCCGTTCTACCCTGGTTTCGACACCTTCAACGGCCGCGTCCTGCACGCCCACGACTTCCGTGATGCCCGCGAATTTGCAGGCAAGGACATCCTGCTTTTGGGCTCTTCCTATTCTGCCGAAGACATCGGCTCCCAGTGCTGGAAATACGGCGCCAAGTCGATCACCACCTCCTACCGCTCAGCACCGATGGGCTTCAAATGGCCGGACAACTGGGACGAGGTTCCGGCGCTGGAATCGGTGTCCGGCAACACTGCCACCTTCGTTGACGGCACCCAGAAGGAAGTCGATGCGATCATCCTCTGCACCGGCTACAAGCACTTCTTCAACTTCCTGCCGGACGACCTGCGCCTGAAAACCGCCAATCGCCTGGCCACCGCCGACCTCTACAAAGGCGTGGTCTTTGCCCATAACCCCAAGATGTTCTATCTGGGCATGCAGGATCAGTGGTTCACCTTCAACATGTTCGACGCCCAGGCCTGGTGGGTCCGCGACGCGATCATGGGCAAGATCCAGATTCCGGCGGACAAGGAAACCCTTCTGGCCGACGTCAAGGAGCGCGAAGAGCGCGAGGAAGCCTCAGACGACGTCAAATACGCGATCAAGTACCAGGGCGACTACGTGCTGGAACTGATCGAGGAGACCGACTACCCGACCTTCGACGTGGCGGGCGCCTGCCAGGCCTTCTATGAGTGGAAAGGCCACAAGGCCCAGGACATCATGGCCTTCCGCAACAACTCCTACAAATCAGTGATCACCGGCACCATGGCACCCGTGCACCACACCCCGTGGAAGGACGCCCTGGACGACTCGCTGGAAGCATATCTGCAGAACTAGGGACTCGTCCCCGGCAGATACGCCTGCGCCGTTTTCCCCTTCCTGTACGGCGCAGGCATCCCTTCGCCGCTGTGCGAATCTCTCTTCGCAAGCTATTATTCACCTCATGCAGCGCGATAACACCATGACACTCGGCTTTCTGATTTTTCCCGGCTTTCCAATGGCCTGCCTGACCTCGGCCATCGAACCCCTGCGCGCGGCAAATGAAATTGCCGGCTCTGAAACCTTCCGATGGAAACTGGTGTCCGAAACCGGCAGCAGCGTGAACGCCTCCGCCAATGTGGCCTTCCAGCCCGACTGCGCCCTGGATGAGGCCGACGGCGTCGACACCCTGTTCCTCTTGTCCAGCCCGCAAGGCAAATTTGAGGACCCCAAGGCCTCCAACGGCAAGCTGCGCCACCTGGCCCGGCACGGCACCACCATGGGCGCGGTCTCCGGCGGGGTGTTTCCGCTGGCCCGCTCCGGCCTGCTCGACGGCCACAGCTGCTCGGTCCACTGGTGCTATAAGGCAGCCTTCACAGCCGAGTTCCCGTCCCTTGCCACCGTCGACGACGTGATCGTGCTGGACCGCCGCCGCTTCACTGCCAGCGGCGCCGCGGCGATGTTCGACCTGTCGCTGAAACTGATCGAGCGCGCCATGGGCGACGCCGTGATGACAGAGGTCGCCTGCTGGTTCCAGCACCCGATGGTCCGCGCCGAAGGCGTGCGTCAGAAAATCCCCGCCTTCAAGACCGACAGCACCGCCGACAGCCTGCCGCCGCCGGTTGCCAAGGCGGTTGAGCTGTTTGCCGACAATCTGGAGCACCCGGTCTCAATCCGTGATGCCGCCAGCGAAATCGGCGTTTCGCCGCGCCAGCTGGAGCGCAGCTTCAAGGCCGCCACCGGCCAGAGCCCGGCCATCTATTACCGCACCCTGCGGATGAACGCGGCACGGCAGCTGGTGATGTATTCCCGCGACTCGATCACCTCGATCGCCAATGCGGTGGGCTATGCCACCTCCTCCACCCTGTCGCAGCACTACCGCGAAAGCTTCGGCGTCACCCCACAGGAGGAACGCCGCAAGGTGAACCTGTTCAGGGTCCAGGACAACCGGCCCATCCCCTCAGCCTGACCGGAGACGCCATGCGCATACTCGTTTTCCAACACCTGGACTGTGAACATCCAGGCGCTTTCCGGGAACTGATGCGCACGCATGACATTGACTGGCACGTTGCCGAACTCGATCAGGGCGATTCGATCCCGGAGATGGAGCCCTTTGATGCGCTCTGGGTCATGGGCGGTCCCATGGACGTCTGGGATGTTGCAGAACACCCTTGGCTTATCGCCGAAAAGCGGGCCATCCGGCAATGGATCAAACATATCGGTAAACCCTATCTGGGCCTGTGCCTGGGCCACCAGCTGCTGGCCGACGCCCTGAACGGAACCTGCGGCCCGCAACGCCCGGCCGAGGTTGGCATCCGCCGGGTATCCCTGACGGAAGCCGCGCAAAACGATGCCCTGTTTTCAGGGCTGCCTGCGCAAATGAGTGTCCTGCAATGGCACGGCGTCCAGGTGGCGCAAGCCCCTGAAGGGGCAGAGATTCTAGCTAGCTCAGCCAATTGCCCGATTGAGGCGATGCGCGTTGGTACCAATGCCTGGTCCATGCAGTTCCATGTTGAAGCTGAGAAAGACACCGTTGCCAACTGGGCCGCGATCCCCGCCTATCATGCGGCGCTGTTGGAAACTCTGGGCGCGGATGGCCTGGGCGCCTTTCAGGCCGAAAGCGATGCCTGCATGGACGAGTTCAGGACCTGCTCCCGCATCATCTTTGCCAATTTCCTGAAACAGATGCAGTGAGGCTCCAAACAAGTCCGGCTCCGGGGGGGGGCACCCCAGAGCCGTTTTTGCAAGCCGCTTGCGTGCAGCGCCTCAGATCACAGACTTCGCAGCCGCCACCAGCGCATGATGCAGCGATGCTGCCGAGGACCGCGGGCCGATGATCGAATAAACCTGCCCCGGCGCTTGGCACAGCAGGAACACACCCAGATGCTCCATCGAGGTGCGGGTGGCGTCGCCCGCCTTGCCCGCACGGACATTGGCGTTGCACAGCCGTTCCAGCACGTCAAAGCAGCGCGGGCCCTCCATGTCGAAGCGGCACCAGCCGTCGGTTTGCTCCACCACAGAGCCCGCCTCTCCCACGGCCTGCTTCAGATCCGCCGCCATCAGCTCATGGCTGTCATGCGGAGCAGAGATCATCCACAGGTCCGGCCCCATCCACCAGGCAGAAAACACACCGTGCTCACCCCAGCCGGCAGGTTCAGGAAGGGCACCGCCCAGATAAGACGCGGCCGCAGATTTCACCGCATTTTCGCTGCCTTGACGCGCCGCCAAGGAGGCCAGCGCCCGGTCAGTGACTTCCCGGATCTGGAGACCCGTGAAGACATCCACCCGCGGCTCATACCCGCCCAGCGGAGAGATGGCTTTGAGCCCATGATTATCAAACTTACCCACGGAGACGCTCCCCTTCCGGATCCACAAAATGCGCGCTGACAACTTCGACCTGGATTTCCTTGCCCTCCAGCGGGTTGACCGCTCGGATCACCTCGCCTTTGCGGCTGTCGCCGCGCTTCAGGAAACCGATCCCGATCGAACAGCCCAGCACCGGCGAATAGGCCGCCGAGGTGATATAGCCCTGATCGGTGGCCGCGCTGACCTCGCCATCGGCATTCATCAGATGCGCCCCGGCCTGCACCGGATCGGCGGCATTCACCGGCTTGAAACCAACCAGCTTCAGCGCATCCTCCTGGTTCATCCCCTCGCGTTCGCTCAGGGTATTGCCGATGCAGTCCTTCTTCTTGCTGACCATCTTGCCCATGCCGAGGTTCAGCGCCGAGGTGGTGCCGTTCAGCTCATTGCCGGCGGCATGGCCCTTCTCGATCCGCATGACGCCCAGCGCCTCGGTGCCGTAAGGCACAGCGCCGAACTCTTCGCCTGCTTCCATCAGCTTGCGGATCATCGCATCGCCATAGCGGGTCGGTACCGCGATCTCATAGGCCAGCTCGCCCGAGAAGGAGATCCGGAAAAGCCGCGCCCGGCAGCCGCCCGCCACGGTCACTTCCCCGCAGGCCATGAAGGGGAACGCCTCGTTCGAGATATCGAACTCGGGGTCCACGACTTTTTGCAGCAGCTTGCGGGCATTCGGACCCGCCACCGCGAACTGCGCCCAGGCCTCGGTTGTCGAGATCAGCTGCACATCCATGTCAGGGAACAGGCACTGGCGCGCAAATTCCATGTTGCGGTAGACCAGAACTGCGTTGGCGGTGGTGGTGGTCACCACGAAATGATCCTCGGCAAACCGCGCCGCGGTGCCGTCGTCATAGGCAATGCCGTCCTCGCGCAGCATCAGCCCATAGCGGACCTTGCCCACCGGCAGTTTGGCAAAGGCATTGGCATACATCTTGTTCAGGAACTCGGCAGCATCCTTGCCCTGCACATCGATCTTGCCCAGCGTAGTCACGTCGCAGATGCCGACCGAATTGCGGGTCTGCAGCACCTCGCGGTCCACCGACTGGCGCCAATGGGTTTCGCCCGCCTTGGGGAACCACTGCGCGCGCAGCCACTGGCCGACCTCGACAAACACCGCACCCTGCTCCTCGGCCCATTTGTGACTGGGGGTCTTGCGGGTCGGGCGGAATTCCTCACCGACGGACCGGCCTGCCATCACACCAAAGGAGACCGGCGTATACGGCGGGCGGAACATGGTGGTGCCGACCTCGGGGATCTGCTTGCCCGCCAGCTCAGCCATGATCGCCAGGCCGCCCATGTTGGAGGTCTTGCCCTGATCGGTCGCCATGCCAAGGGTGGTGTAGCGCTTCAGATGCTCGACAGAGCGGAAGTTCTCCTGATGCGCCAGTTTCACGTCCTTGACAGTGACGTCGTTCTGCTGGTCCAGCCAGGCGCGGCCCTTGCCTTCCTTCACGTACCAGAAGGGGGTCACGTTGACAGGCGCATCCTCGGCCTCAGGCAGCTCACCCACTTTGGCCTCAATACCCAGCTTCGACAGCGCGGCCACGGCGCCCTCGGCACCGGCGCGCAGCGCGGCGGCGGTGGAGAAATCGCCATTGGCGGCACCGGCGACGACCATGTTCTGCGGCAGCTCGCCTGCCGGCACAAAGGCCGCAATATCCTCGCGCCAGGCCGGGCGGCCGCGTTGGTGGCAGGTCAGATGCACGTTCGGGTTCCAGCCGCCGGAGACCGCCAGCGCGCCGCAAGGCACGTCGCGGGTGATACCGCTAGCCAGACGAAGGCGGACGGATTCCAGGCCCAGCCGGCCCTTGGTGTCGATCACCTGCGCACCGGCAAAAAGCTCAGCCCCCTCGACCGCGGGCGCATCGGCGCGGGTGTCGATCACCGCGGTCACCTTGACGCCCTTGGCGATCAGGTCGGCGGCAGTGCGGTGGCCGTCGTCGTTGTTGGTGAAAACCGCAACGGTTTGGTCCGGCGTCACCGCCCAGCGGTTGGCATAGGCGCGCACGGCACCGGCCAGCATCACGCCGGGACGGTCGTTGTTCTCAAACGCAATGGGGCGTTCAGTGGCGCCCGCCGCCAGCATCGCCCGCTTGGAGTAGATCCGCCACAGGATCTGCCGCGGTTTGCCCGCCTCCGGCGCCAGCACGTGGTCGGCAGTCCGCTCCACCGCGCCATAGATACCGTGATCAAAGGCGCCGATAATGGTGGTGCGCGGCATCACCCGCACGTTCGGCATAGCCGCCAGCTCCGCCTGCGCCTGCTCGACCCAGGCAGCACCGGTCAGGTCGCCAACACCGAAGGTTTCCGCATTCAGACGCCCGCCTAGCAGAAAGTCCTCGTCGGCAATAATCACCTGCGCGCCCGCCCGGCCCGCGGTCAACGCCGCCATCAGGCCGGCGGGGCCGGCCCCGATCACCAAGAGGTCGCAATGCAGGAAACCCTTGTCATAAGCATCCGGATCGGCCTCAAAGCTGATACTGCCCAGACCCGCCGCCTTGCGGATGATCGGCTCGTACAGTTTTTCCCAGAACGCTGCAGGCCACATGAACGTCTTGTAGTAGAAACCCGCGGTCAGGAAATTCGAGAACCGGTCATTGATCGCCATGAAGTCATGCTGCAGCGACGGCCAGCGGTTCTGCGAGTTCGCTTCCAGCCCGTCATACAGCTCCGCCACGGTGGCGCGGGTGTTCGGCTCCTGCCGCCCGCCGCTGCGCAGCTCGACAAGCGCGTTCGGCTCTTCGGAGCCGGAGGTCAGCACGCCCCGCGGACGGTGGTATTTGAACGACCGGCCCATCAGCCGCACGCCATTCGCCAAGAGGGCCGAGGCCAATGTGTCGCCCTCAAATCCCTTGAAACGCTTGCCATCGAAGGTGAAGCTCAGCGGCTTGCCGCCCTTGATCAGCCCCCCGTCCAAGCGGTTCACCTGCACCCCCTTGCGGGCACCGGTGCTGCCGTCGGCCTGAAAGGCCACGCGGCCGGCATTCATCACTGCGTCAGTCATTTGCTGCGCCCCCTTGCCCGGGCCACATCACGGGCCAGTTCGACATTCAGGATTTCGTGGGTCACGGTGTTGCGGGTCACCACCAGCCAGGACCGGTCGCCCTGCTCATGGAACCACAGTTCACGGTGTTCGCCCGCCGGGTTGTCGCGCAGATACAGGTAGTCGTGGAACTGATCCGCCGCATTGTCAGCCTGCCAGTCCGGCCGGTCGATCAGGGACGCATCACCCAGGTAAGTGAACTCCTGGAAATCCCGCGGCCCGAGGATCGGATGGTTGATAATCATCGCTGTCTTCCTTTCCTCAGTGCAGGTTCGGCTGGGCGCCCTGGCCCTTTTCGTCGATCATGCAGCCGCGGCGGAACCGGTCGAGCCGGTAGGCCGTTGCCACCTTGTGCGGGGTATCGGTCGCCAGCAGATGCGCATAGCACCAGCCCGAGGCCGGGGTTGCCTTGAATCCGCCGTAGCACCAGCCGCCGTTGAAATAGAGACCGTCGATATGCGTCTTGTCGATGAAGGGGGAGCCGTCCATCGACATGTCCATAATACCGCCCCAGCTGCGCAGCATCCGCACCCGGCCCAGCGCCGGGATCAGCGCCATGCCACCTTCCATCACGTCCTCGACCACCGGCAGGTTGCCGCGCTGCGCATAGGAGTTGTACATGTCCAGATCGCCGCCAAAGACCAGGCCGCCCTTGTCCGACTGGCTGCAATAGAAGTGACCAGCGCCAAAGGTGATGACCCCGTCCAGCACCGGCTTCAGCCCCTCAGAGACAAACGCCTGCAGCACGTGGCTCTCGATCGGCAGGCGCATGCCCGCCTTCTCCATCACCCGGCTGGAAGATCCAGCCACACAGCTCGCGACCTTGTTGGCGCCGATGAAACCCTTGGTGGTCTCCACGCCCAGACACTTGCCGTTTTCGATCTTGAAACCTGTGACTTCGCAGTTCTGGATGATGTCCACGCCGCGCAGGTCTGCCCCGCGGGCATAGCCCCAGGCCACCGCATCATGGCGCACTGTGCCGCCGCGGCGGTGCAGCAGGCCGCCCTTGATCGGGAAGCGCGCGTCGTTGAAGTTCAGGAACGGATACATCGCCCGCACGCCATCGGTATCCAGCAGCTCCGCGTCGGACCCGTTCAGGATCATCGCATTGCCCCGCCGCCGCGCCGCATCGCGTTGCGCGTCCGTATGCACCAGGTTCAGAATGCCGCGCTGGCTGACCATGGCGTTATAGTTGAAGTCCTGCTCCAGCCCTTCCCACAGCTTCAGCGACAGCTCGTAAAACGGCTCGTTGCCGTCCAGCAGGTAGTTGGAGCGGATGATGGTGGTGTTGCGGCCCACGTTGCCGCCGCCGATCCAGCCCTTCTCGATCACCGCGACATTGGTGATGTTGTGGTTTTTGGCCAGGTAATAGGCCGTCGCCAGCCCGTGCCCGCCGCCGCCGATGATCACCACATCGTAGCTTTTCTTGGGTTCCGGATCACGCCAGGTCGGGCGCCATCCCTTGTGGCCCGTCAGGGCCTCCTTGATCACTTTCAGGCCGGAGTACCGCATGATGTCCTCATCAACTGTCCCCGGCAGAATGAGCGAGAAATGCGTCACATCACAGAGGGATTTCGGACATCGGCAGCGCCATTTGCGTCACAGGCGGGAAATCACCTGTGCAGATGCAGCATCACAGGTTGCAGCAATGCAGTCTCAAGCCATAGTTAGACAATTGATTTTATTTGACAATAGTATGAAAATCATTGACCCGCCACAAAACTGAATAATCTGGTCCATTTGCGTCACGCACCCCGGCATCCGCGCCAAATGCGGCAAATCCGACTCACTCCGGCAGGTCGATCTGGTCCAGCTCGTTTAGCAGATCCAGCAGAGCCTCATAGCGCTCCACCCCCATCTTCCGGCGGGTCTGCTCCATCAGCTCCAGGCTGGCCTCCAGGTTGTCGGTGATGATCTTCTCCCCTGCAGGCGCAATCCGCACCACCTGGCGGCGGCGGTCTTCTTTGTCGCGCTCCCGGCTGATCAGCTGCTTTTCCTCCAGCTTCTGCAGGATCCGCGTCAGGCTGGGCAGCAGCAGGCAGGCCTTGTCGGCGATCTGGGTTGGATCAATCGGTCCGCTCTCCTGCACCACCCGCAAAACGCGCCACTGCTGCTCAGTAAGCCCCGCGCCGCTCAGCAGCGCACGGATCGGCCCCATGACACGCTCCCGCGCCCGCAAAAGGGCTATGGGCAGCGAACGGTCGGTGGAGGGCATCATCCTGGTCATACCCGAGTATCGCCCCGCTTCCGGCTAAACGCAATTGCCGCTTGGGTTTCTTCCGCTTGACTCATCGCCGCACAATTGCTAAACATGTTAAGTAATTCAGGAGAGGTAACGCAGATGCCGCACATCACGCTGGACTACTCAGCCAATATGGAGGCGCGCACCGACATCGCCGCCCTGTGCTGCCATCTGCGGCAGGCAGCGGCAGCCACCGGCGTGTTCCCCCTTGCGGGCATCCGGGTGCGTGCCTTTGCGGCCAATCACACCTCCATTGCCGACGGCGATGACCGGCACGGCTATCTCGACATCTCCATCCGGCTGCGCGCGGGCCGTGACCTGGACACCCGCAAACGCGCAGCCCAGGCGGTGTTCGAGGCAGCGCAATCCTTCCTTGAGCCGGCCATGCAACAGCACTCCATCGCGCTGTCGCTGGAGATGCGCAACATCGACCCCGAACTTTCCCCGAAATGCGGCACCATCCGCGACCATATGCAAAAGGCGGACCAGTGATGAGCGATCTGACCACCAACATCGAAACGCTGAAAAGCCACCTGGCCCGCTTCCGCGAGACCGGCATCCTGAACCTGATCGGCGGCGAGAGCCGCCCCGCCGCCTCCAGCAACACCTTCGAAACATCGTCACCCGTCGATGAAAGCGTGATCTGCTCTGTTGCCAAAGGCGGCGCTGAGGACATCGACGCCGCGGCAGCGGCCGCCAAGGCGGCCTTCCCCGCCTGGCGCGACATGCCGGCGCTGGAGCGTAAGAAAATCCTGCACCGCATCGCCGACCTAATCGTCGAACGCGCCGAGGAAATCGCGCTTTGCGAATGCTGGGACACCGGCCAGGCCCTGCGCTTCATGTCCAAGGCCGCGCTGCGCGGCGCCGAGAACTTCCGCTTCTTTGCGGACAAGGCCACCTCCGCCCGCGACGGCCAGCAACTGCAATCGCCGACGCTGATGAACGTGACCACCCGGGTCCCGATCGGCCCGGTCGGCGTCATCACCCCGTGGAACACGCCTTTCATGCTGTCGACCTGGAAGATCGCACCTGCCCTGGCCGCAGGCTGTACCGTGGTCCACAAACCGGCTGAATTCTCGCCGCTCACCGCCCGCATCCTGGCCGAAATCGCCCACGAGGCAGGTCTGCCCGCCGGTGTCTGGAACCTGGTGAACGGCTTTGGCGAGGATGCCGGCAAGGCCCTCACCGAGCATCCAGACATCAAGGCCATTGCCTTTGTCGGCGAGTCCAAAACCGGATCGATGATCATGAAACAGGGCGCCGATACCCTGAAACGGGTGCATTTCGAGCTCGGCGGCAAGAACCCAGTGGTGGTCTTCGATGACGCTGACCTCGACCGCGCGCTCGATGCCGCGATCTTCATGATCTACTCGCTGAACGGCGAGCGCTGCACCTCCTCCTCGCGCCTCTTGGTGCAGGAGAGCATCGCGGAGGAGTTCGAGGCCAAGCTGATCGAACGCGTGAACAACATCCGCGTCGGCCACCCGCTGGACCCCGCCACAGAGGTCGGCCCGCTGATCCACAAGGTGCATTTCGACAAGGTCACCTCCTACTTCGAGACCGCCAAACAGGACGGCGCCACCATCGCCGCCGGCGGCACCCGCGCAGGTGATCAGGGCTGGTTTGTCCGCCCGACCCTGTTCACAAATGCCACCAATGATATGACCATCGCGCAGGAGGAAATCTTTGGGCCCGTCCTCACCGCGATCCGCTTCAAGGACGAGGATGAGGCTCTGTCATTGGCCAATGACACGCAGTACGGCCTCACCGGCTATGTCTGGACCAACGACCTCACCCGCGCCCTGCGCTTCACTAACCATCTGGAGGCCGGGATGATCTGGGTGAACTCGGAAAACGTCCGCCACCTGCCAACCCCCTTTGGCGGGGTCAAGGCCAGCGGCATCGGCCGCGATGGCGGCGACTGGAGCTTCGAGTTCTACATGGAACAGAAACACATCGGCTTTGCCCTGGGCCACCACAAGATCCCGCGCCTCGGCGCCTGACCTCAAGGAAACGCGCAACCCGTCTTTGAGGAGAAGACCATGGGAGAAATCGTTCTCGCCGCCAAATGCACCCACGTGCCCACCATGCTGATGTCGGAACAGCCCGGCCGGCTGGAGGGCACCCGAAAGCCCGCCATCGACGGCCACCGGGAAATCGCCCGTCGCGCCAAGGAGCTCGGCGCCGATACCATCGTGATCTGCGACACCCATTGGGTGATCAACGCAGGTTTCCACATCAACGCCAATAGCCGGTTCAAGGGGCTGTTCACCTCCAACGAATTCCCCCAGTTCATCCAGAACCTGCCTTATGAGTACGAAGGCAACCCGACCCTCGGCGATGCCATCGCGGCGGCGGCCTCGGACAAGGGCGTCTATACCTTGTCGCATCAGCTCGACTCGCTGGAACTGGAATACGGCACCCTGGTGCCGATGCGCTTCATGAGCCGCGAGGGCGATTTCAAGGTGGTCTCCGTCGCCGCCTGGTGCACCGTCCACGATCACGGCGAAAGCCGGGTGATCGGCGAGGCCATCCGCGAGGCGGTCGAAGCCTCGGACAGCAAGGTGCTGCTGGTCGCCTCCGGCTCGCTCAGCCACAAGATCTGGGCAAACAAGGATTATGCCGCCAACAATGGCACCTTCACCATCAGTTCCGAGTTCAACCGCCAGATGGACCTGCGGGTGCTAGAGCTGTGGCAGAAGGGCGACCACGCCACCTTCCTCAAAATGCTGGGCGAATACGCCGACTTCTGCTGCGGCGAAGGTTCCATGCACGACACCGCCATGCTGTATGGCGCGCTTGGCTGGGACAGCTACACTGCCCCCTGCGAAGTGATCACCGAGTATTTCCCCAGTTCCGGCACCGGCCAGACCAACGTGATCTTCCCGGTTCAGTAAAAGGAGACCCCGAATGCCTGTCCCCGCCCCGAACCTCTATCCGCCCTTCAACATCGTGCGGCTCAGCCACGTCGAATACGCCGTGACCGACCTCGCCGCCTCCCGCGCCTTCTATGTGGATACCCTCGGCCTGCAGGTGACGCATGAGGACAGCGAGCGCATCTATCTGCGTGCGATGGAGGAACGCGGCCACCACTGCATCGTGCTGGTGCAGGCGGACACGGCCTCGGTCGGGGTGCTGGGCTTCAAGCTCTATGATGAGCCCGACCTGGATAAGGCAGCGGAGTTCTTCGCTTCCAAGGACCTACCCGTCGAATGGGTGGAGCGCCCGCACATGGGCAAAACCCTGCGCACCCGCGACCCCTGGGGCATCCCGCTGGAGTTCTACGTTAAAATGGACCGGCTGGAGCCGATCCATCAGAAATACAGGCTCTATAACGGGGTAAAACCGCTGCGCATCGACCATTTCAACATGTTCAGCGCGGATGTGGACGGCGCGATTGCCTTCTATAACGAGATGGGCTTCCGAACCACTGAGTTCACTGAAGATGACGAGAGCGGCAAGGTCTGGGCCGCCTGGATGCACCGCAAGGGCGGCGTTCATGACGTGGCCTTCACCAATGGTCTCGGCCCGCGCCTGCACCACACCGCCTTCTGGGTGCCGAACCCCTTGAATATCATCGACCTGTTGGACCTGATGTCGACCACTGGTTATGTCGATAACATCGAGCGCGGCCCCGGCCGCCACGGCATCTCCAACGCCTTCTTCCTCTATGTGCGCGACCCAGACGGCCACCGGATCGAAATCTACTGCTCTGACTACCAGACCGTCGATCCGGATCTGGAGCCGATCAAATGGTCGCTCACCGACCCGCAGCGCCAGACCCTTTGGGGCGCCCCGGCGCCGCGCAGCTGGTTTGAGGAAGGCTCGGTGTTTGAAGGCACCACTCCGAAACCCAGCGCCTTGAACGCGCAGCCGATTATTGCACCCTAAACATCAGGATCGCGACCGTCCCGAGGGTGTGCGCAATCGCGCCCCGGTAGAAGTAAGGTAAGAAAAATGAAATGGGATGATTTCTCCGAATGGGGCCGCCGGGTCGCGGATTGGACCCAGGACTACCACCTGACCGTTGGTGACCGCCCCGTGCGCGCCAAAACCAAGCCCGGTGAAGTGCTGAACGCCCTGCCCCAAACCCCGCCTGAGGATGGCGAGGGGATGGAGGCGATTTTCCGCGATTTCGAGGACATCGTGATGCCCGGCATCACCCATTGGCAGCACCCGCGCTTCTTTGCCTATTTCACCTCCAACGCCGCCGCGCCCTCGGTGCTGGCGGAATTCCTGACCGCCGCCATCGCGCCGCAATGCATGCTGTGGCAGACCTCTCCAGCGGCGACCGAGATGGAAACCCGGATGATGGACTGGCTGCGCCAGGCGCTGGACCTGCCGGACCAGTTCCAGGGCGTCATCCAGGACTCCGCCTCCTCCGCCACCCTCGCAGCCGTCCTGACGATGCGGGAAAAGGCGCTGAACTGGCAGGGCAACCAACAAGGGCTGTTCGGCAAGAAAGCGCTGCGCATCTATTGCTCGTCCGAAGTCCACACCTCCATCGACCGCGCCATCTGGGTCGCGGGCATCGGCCAGCAGAACCTGATCCGCATCCCCATCAAGGGCGACTGGCGCGGCATGGACCCCGATGCGCTGGAGGCAGCAATTCAGGCCGACCTCGCCGCAGGCCACCAGCCCGCGGGCGTCATTCTCTGCGTCGGCGGCACCGGCGTTGGCGCAACCGACCCGGTGAACCAGGTGCTGGACATCGCGGAAAAATACGGCCTCTACACCCATGTGGACGCCGCCTGGGCCGGCTCCGCGATGATCTGCCCCGAATACCGCCACTACTGGCCCGGCGTCGAACGCGCCGACAGCATCGTCTTCAACCCGCACAAATGGTTGGGCGTGCAGTTCGACTGCTCCGCCCATTTCCTGAAAAAACCGGATGATCTGGTGCAGACCCTCGCCATCAGCCCGGAATACCTCAAGACCCACGGCCATGACGGCATCATCAACTATTCCGAATGGTCGGTGCCGCTGGGCCGCCGCTTCCGCGCGCTCAAGATCTGGTTCCTGATCCGCACCTACGGCCTGGAGGGCCTGCGCCAGCGCCTGCGCAACCACATCACGTGGTCGAAACAATTGCATGAAAAGCTCAAGTTAGAGCCTGATTTTCAAATCACTTCCGCGCCCATGTGGTCGCTCTGGTCGTTCCGCTATGCGCCCGAGGGCGCGGCGGACCTCGACGATCTGAACCTGCGGCTGGTCAATGCGATCAACGGCGACGGCCGCATTTACCTGACCCAGACCCGCCTCGACGGCCAGCTGGTGATCCGCTTCCAGGCGGGTCAATTCGAGACCACGGAAGCAGACGTGATGACGGCCTTCGACGTCATCACCGAAATCGCAAGGAACCTGTAATGACGCGCTTTGCCACCTACACCGCCGACGGCGAATCCTTCTATGGCGCAGTCACAGATGCGGGCATGATAGCCCTGTCGCCGCAGTTCCCGGACTGGCCCACCCTGCGCGAGGTGATTGCCGCGGACGGCCTGGCCGCGCTGGCTCAGGCCGCCGAAGGCCAACCCGTGACCCACACGGATTTCACTTATGAGATCCCCATCCCCAACCCGGAAAAGATCCTCTGCGTCGGCGTCAACTTCCCGGACCGCAATGCGGAGTACAAGGACGGCTCAGCCCAGCCCAAGCACATGTCCCTGTTTCCCCGCTTCCCGCGCTCCTTCACCGGTGCTGGGCGCCCGCTGATCCGCCCGCCGGAAAACCACACCCTGGACTACGAGGGCGAGGTCGCCGTGGTGATCGGCAAGCCGGGCCGCCGGATCAAGCCCGAAGACGCCTATGGTCACATCGCGGCCCTGACGCTGGCAAACGAGGGCACCATCCGAGACTGGGTGCGCCACGCCAAATTCAACGTGACACAAGGCAAGAACTGGGACAATTCCGGCGCCATCGGTCCCTGGCTTGTGCCTTTCACCGACGCCGCGCAGCTGGATGAGGCCCGCATTGTCACCCGTGTGAACGGAGAGATCCGCCAGGATGACAACCTGGCCCGCATGATGTTCCCGATCCGCGAAGAAATCGCCTATATCTCCACCTTCACGACCCTGCAGCCCGGCGACGTGATCATCACCGGCACCCCGACAGGCGCAGGCGCGCGGTTTGATCCGCCGAAGTACCTGAAACCCGCTGACGTGGTCGAGGTTGAGGTCGAAGGCATCGGAACCTTACGCAACACGGTTGAAGATGAGTTCAGCGGGGGAGAGGCATGACCCCGAAACAGCATCAGGAAGCCGCTGACCGTCTGTTCAAAGCCGAGCAAACCGGCCAGCAATGCGGCCTGCTTTCCCTGGCCTATCCCGGCATGACGCTGGACGATGCTTACGCGGTACAACAGGCTCTGATAAGGCAAAAACTGGCTTCTGGCGCCAAGAAAATCGGCTGGAAAATCGGCCTCACCAGCCGCGCCATGCAGCAGGCGCTGAACATCACCACTCCCGACAGCGGCGTGCTCTTGGACGACATGGCATTTGAAAACGGCGCCACCGTTCCTGCTGGCCGCTTCATCCAGCCGCGGGTGGAGGCGGAGATTGCGTTCATTATGAAATCCCCTCTCGCAGGTGCCGAGTGCACCCGCGAGGACGTGCTGTCCGCAACGGGTTCTGTGGCCCCGTCGCTGGAGATCCTCGACACCCGCATCCTGCGCGCCGACCCCGCCACCGGCCAGGCCCGCATCATCACCGACACCATCAGCGACAACGCCGCCAATGCCGGCGTGGTTCTGGGGGCGGAGCGCCACGCGGTGGACGCGCATGACCTGCGCTGGGTCGGCGCCATCGCCTCCCGCAACGGCACAGTCGAGGAAACCGGCCTCGGCGCGGGTGTTTTGAACGATCCCGTGACTTCGGTCCTGTGGCTGGCGCGGCGGATGGCGGAATATGGACAACAGATCGAGGCCGGGGATATCGTGCTCTCAGGCTCTTTCATCCGCCCCATCGAATGCCCGCCGGGCACGGAGACCGCCGCAGATTTCGGCCCCTTCGGTTCCGTATCCATCAATTTCGCCTGACAGGAGGCCCCCATGCCCGCGCCCAAGAACCCCTTTAAACAGGCTCTAACACAGGGCAAACGCCAGATCGGCTGCTGGATGAGCTTTGCCGACGGTCAGCTCGCCGAGATCATGGGCACCTGCGGCTTCGACTGGCTGGTGATCGACGGCGAGCATGCCCCCAACGACATCCGCTCGATCCGCGACCAACTGATGGCGCTGGCGGCCTCGCCCAGCCACCCGGTGGTGCGGGTGCCGGTGGGGGAGACTTGGATGATCAAGCAAGTGCTGGATGCAGGCGCCCAGACGGTGCTGGTGCCGATCGTCGAAAGCGCCGAACAGGCCCGCGAGCTGGTCCGCGCCTGCCACTACCCGCCCAAGGGCCTGCGCGGCGTCGGTGCCACGGCGGCCCGCGCCACCATGTTCGGCACGGTCTCCGAGTATATCCAGACCGCCGATCAGGAGGTCTGCCTGCTGGTGCAAGTGGAAAACCGCGCCGGGATGGCTGCGTTGGACGAAATTCTGCAGGTCGAGGGCATCGACGGCGTCTTCATCGGCCCGGCGGATTTGTCCACCGACATGGGCCACCAAGGCAACTCCGCCCACCCGGAGGTGCGCGCCGCAATTGCTGATGCCATCACCCGCATCAAGGCGGCTGGTATCGCCCCCGGCATCCTCGGCACCACGGATGAGGCTACTCAGGCCTATGCGGACATGGGCGCGCAGTTCCTGGCGGTCGGCATCGACGTCATGGTGCTTGCCCGCAACGCCCGTGATTTAGCGGCCAAGTGGAAGGCAGACTAACCGCCTGCCGTACATCGCAAAGGAAGCACTCCCGCGCCTGCCCGCTGCTCCGGCTTTGCCAGCGCAGCGGCAGCTGTCTTGGGCGTGGCACCGCGCCAAGCGCGGTGCCACGCCCAACGGGAGGAAGGTATTTTCAATGCCTGACGACGGGCGGGAGCCACCTGTCCGTTGCCTGACACCAAACCAGCGTCAGCGCAGCACCATGCCCTCGGGCCAGCTGAGCGTGGTATCCAATTGGATGGTTTCACTCTCGCCAGCACCCAGCTCCAGATCCCAGGCCAGAATGCCGCGCTGCTTCTCGACGTTTTCCTTCGTGGGCCGCGGCGTGGCGCTCCACTCAATTTCCAGATCGTCCTGCTGCGAATAAGGCACCCGGTCCAGAACCCGCACCACCCACTCCTGCGCAGTCAGGTTCTCCACCGTGATCTCCACCTTCTGCACCTGCGCGTTGCTGCGTGAGATCAGCCCCTGCTCACCCTCGCTCTGCCCCAGCACGTCGCGGCGCAACTGAAGCCCTTCGATGGGGCCGAACCCTGCGTCCATCTCCGCCCCCGGCGCCAGCCCGGCGAAGTCCTCCACCGTGACCAGCTTGCCATCGACAAACCGCGGCACCTCATCCGAGGCCAGCAGCTGCTCGCCGAAACTGTTGGTGAAGGTCGACACTCTATAGGCGGTCTCATCCCGCGACGGCACTGCCACCGCCTGCACCTTTGCCTCCGCCGTCAGGCTGTCCATTTCCAACCGCAGCAGATCGGCGCCGGAGGCAATCGACACCGGCAACCCGAACCGGTAAGTCGCCGCGGCACCGCCCAGATCCGCGCCCCAGCCGCCCCGGGTTTCTTCAAAGACGGCAGGCGCCTCCAGCACCGGCTCCGCCAGCGCGGACAGTTCCGCCACATCCTGCCCCATGGATTTCAGCGCCCGCGGCGGCTGCGGCTCCTCAATCCGGCGCAGCCAGGGGCGCAACGCAGACGGGCTGCCCTGCTCACCGGGCACCGCTGTCGACAGTGTCAGCGCCACATCCTGCCAGTTCTCGCCGGTATCCTGCACCAGCATCACCGCACGCTTCAGGATCACCTGCTGCTCCGTCACGGTATTCAAGTGCATCTCATAAGACGGCTGCCAGCCGATATTTCCCGCGCCCGCGGTATAGTAGCTCACCTTGACGGCGCCCTCACCCGCCTGCTCCGCCTCGATGTCCACTGCGATGTACAGACGGTCGTCATCCTCGAGCGTGATCGCCGCCAGTGCCGCCTGCGCTTCTGCCAGCTCTTCTTCCAAGTCCTGCATCTGCAGCTCGATCCGGCGCGCCTCAGCCTCTGACGCCACGGCTGCCTGACTGGCGCCCGCCGCCTCCGCAGAGATCATCCGGGCAATTTCACTCAATGCAACCGCATCCGCCTGAGCCAAACCTTCGTTTGTGCCCAGCTGCTGCAGGAACCCGATTGAGGCCTCCGCCGCCCGCACCCCGGCGCGTGCCTGCGCTGCCTCGTCCCGCACCGCGGCAATCCGCGCCTCGACTTCGCGCACCCGCGCCTCGGCGGCCTCGACCTCAGGGTCATCCGCATCGCGCGGCGGCACGTAATTCTCACGCAGCAGGGTGGCGACGCGGCGGGCGCCGGCGATCTCCACCTGCAGTGTCTCCAGCGCAGCCGTTCTGGGCACGTTCTGCAGGATTAGCCGGTGGCGCCCCTCCGGCAGGGTCAGCGCGGCGCTGCGGGTGACTTCCGCCAGCCCGGGATACAGCGTCACCTCCGACACCGTGCTGCTGACGGGGATAGTGTCCGCAGCCGCCGCCGCGGCAATTGAAGAAAAGGCAAAAGCCATCAAAGAAAATCGCATTGGCATCTCTCAATCAAAAATCACGGCGGTGGTCCCGCCTGATGCCATGCTACCCCCGTCAGGGAGGTCCGGCCAGCCCGGCCGTTGCCTGCCTCAGGCCCGCGGCAGAAGGCTGCCCAAACGCTGTTCCAGCACTGCCGCAGGAAACCCCAGAAACCGGCAAGAGCAGATCTCCACATGGCTGTGCATATCGCAGAGCAGCAGGCGCAGCCCTTTCCGGCGCAGGTAAAACCCGTGCTGCTTCAGCCCCTTGCGCAGCTCCAGCCAGCTTTGGGCGGAATGAAAGATCCCCGCCAGCAGCATCCGCAGCTGCGCCGCCATCTCCGAATCCAGCCGCTTGTGGATACGTGCGCTGGCCCAGGCGGTCTGCGCCGGGGCAGCGTTCTGGTTCATGACATTTGCGGGAAATTCCTTTTGCGCCAGCATGGCCTCACCTCCTTCACTCATAATTTCAGGATCAGGTTAGGCCCGGCCGCCGCCCTCCGGCAGGGGCGCAAAAGCAAAGGGGGCGCCTCTTTCGAAGCACCCCCCTCACCAAAAGGATATATGCCTCAGCCCTTCTTCAGGACCTCGCGGCCCAGCAGTTCGGCAATCTGCACCGCGTTCAGCGCCGCGCCCTTACGCAAGTTGTCGCTGACACACCACAGGTTCAGGCCGTTCTCGATGGTCGAATCCTGGCGGATGCGGCTGATGAAGGTGGCAAAATCGCCAACGCATTCCACCGGGGTCACGTAGCCGCCGGCCTCGCGCTTGTCGATCACCATGATGCCGGGCGCCTCGCGCAGGATGTCGCGGGCCTCGTCCTCGTCCAGAAAGTCCTCGAACTCGATGTTCACGGATTCGGAGTGGCCGACAAACACCGGCACCCGGACGCAGGTCGCGGTGACCTTGATCGACGGATCGACGATCTTCTTGGTCTCGGCAACCATCTTCCATTCTTCCTTGGTCGAGCCGTCTTCCATGAAGACGTCGATATGCGGAATGACGTTGAAGGCGATCTGCTTGGGGTAGACCTTGGGCTGCACTTCCTGCCCAGGGACGTAAACGCCCTTGGTCTGGTTCCACAGCTCGTCGATCGCGTCCTTGCCGGAACCGGACACCGACTGGTAGGTCGAGACCACAACGCGCTTGATCTTGGCGCGGTCGTGCAGCGGCTTCAGCGCCACAACCATCTGCGCGGTCGAGCAGTTGGGGTTGGCGATGATGTTCTTCTTTGCATAGCCGTGGATCGCCTGCGGGTTCACCTCCGGCACGATCAGCGGGATGTCCGGGTCGTAACGGTAGAGCGACGAGTTGTCGATCACGGTGCAGCCCGCCGCAGCGGCCTTGGGCGCGTAATCCTTGGTCGCGGCGGAGCCGACGGCAAACAGCGCCATGTCCCAGCCGGTGAAATCGAAGGTGTCCAGATCCTGGGTAGTGAGTGTCTTATCGCCAAAGCTGACTTCAGTGCCGAGAGATTTGCGGCTTGCCAGCGCAGCGATCTCATCCACAGGAAACTGGCGCTCGGCCAGGATGTTCAGCATTTCGCGGCCCACGTTGCCAGTGGCGCCAACGACGACGATGCGGTAACCCATTTGTCTGTTTCTCCAGTATTGCCCGGCCCCATGGCCGGCGCGGGAGTGATACTGCCTATGGGGACAAGTTTAAAGGGGCCGATCAGTCCATGCTGTCGCGGCTGAGCAGATAAATTGCGCAGCCGAGCCCCAGAAGCACCAAAAAGAAGGTGAAAATACCCGTGTAGGGCAAGGATGGGTCCGCTCCGGCCAGATTTGCGTGGAGACGGCCCGTTGCAAACTGCATGATTCCCACCCCGCCGATGCCAAACAGGTTCAGCAGCGTCACTCCCCGCCCGGCCAGATGCGGCGGCACAAAGGCCCGCCCATGCGCCATGATCACAGGGAAGGACGCGCCAAAGAAGCCAACGGCCGCCATCATGACCACCGGCATCCAGACCGGCGCGCCGGTGGCCAGGATCAGCCCGCCCAGGGCCGCGCAGCCCAACAGGTTGCCGCCCAGGATCAGCCACTTGCGGGTGCCCAGCACCCGGTCCAGCGGCCCATAGGCAAAGGTGCCGGCAATCATCGCTGCCCCCATCACCAGCGTCGCCAGCCCCACAGCCTGGGTGCTGAGTCCGTAGACATCGCTTAAGTAAGGCCCGATCCAAAGCCCCCGCAGCGCTCCCGACGGCGCATAGGCCACCAGCATCAGCGGGAAGATCGCCCACATCGCCGGCATCTTCAGCAGGTCCAGCACCGATCCCGTGTGCTCCCCTTCAGGCTTGTCCGGATCACTGACGGTCATGAAAATCCCCGCCGCGACGATACCCGAAACAACCGCCAGCCCCGCCAGCGTGCCGCGCCAGCCGAACAGATCAACCGCCAGTGCAGTCGGGTAAGACGCCACCAGGTTGCCGGCCGACCCCACCCCCAGCATCAGCGCCGCCAATGTGGCGAAACGCGCGGGCGGGTACTGGCGGGCGAAGATATAGTAGGACGCCATCAGCACCGGCGAACAGCCGATGCCGATCAGGAACATGGCGGCACCGACATGCCAGGGGGCTGTAGCAGCGGCAAACAGCGCCGCACCGCCGCCGCCGCCCAGCAGCAGCAGCAGCGACGCCGTTTTGCGGGGGCCAACGTGGTCCAGCGCCCAGCCTACCGGCAGCTGCATTGCCGCAAAGGACAGAAACCAAAGCCCGGAGGCAAAGGCCAAATCATCCGGCGCAGCACCGATATCCAGCCCCAGCACCCCGGACAAAACGGCCAGGAAGGCGCGAAAAAACTGACTCAGCACATAGGCCAGGCACAATAAGATCAATCCTGCCTGCATTTTCTCTCCCCCAAGTCCTGCACAGTTTTTCGTGACTGCCGTACAGCTTGCATGTTTGGCGCGGGCGCACAATTTGTTTACACAGAAACGGCAGGCCGCGGGACCGTGCCACAGAGGGAAGACGCATATGACGACGGACACTTTCTATGCCACCCTCCCCAAGGTCCGCGATTTCAGCGATCTCTCCGACCCATCGGTCTTTGCGCCGCTGCCCGGCGATTGGCTGCTTTGCTGCACCGATATCGTGAATTCCACCGGACTGGTGAAGGCAGGCCGCTACAAGACCGTGAACATGGTCGGCGCCGCAGTGATCGCCGCCATGCGTAACGCGCTTAAGGGCGAGGCGTTTCCCTATGTCTTCGGTGGCGACGGCGCTTCTTTCGCGGTGCCGCCCCGCCATCAGGCCACGGCCCAGCGCGTTCTGGGATCCTTGCGCAGCTGGACCGAAGATGAATACGGCATCTCCCTGCGCGCCGCAGTGCTGCCGGCCTCGGCGATCCGGGCCGAGGGGCTGGATGTGCAGGTTGCCCGCTACGCGGTGTCGGACCACGCCGATTTCGCCATGTTCAGCGGCGGTGGCCTGGCCTGGGCGGAAGCGCAGATGAAGGCCGGCGCCTTTGCGGTTGCCCCTGCCCCGCAGGCGGACCCGCCCGACCTCGCAGGCCTCTCCTGCCGCTGGAGCAACACCCCCGCCCGACACGGCATCATCCTGTCTGTGGTGGCCCAGCCCGCCCCCGGCGCCAGCCCGCAGGACTTTGCCCGGCTCGCCGCTGATGTGCTGGATCTGGCGGCAGAGCTCGAGGACAGCGGCCACCCCGTTCCCGAGGCAGGCCCCCGGCTGCAGTTTCCGCCTGCTGGTCTGACGCTTGAGGCCAAGGCCTCCCGCGGCCGGCTTCCGTTGTTCCTCCGCAAGCTCTATCTGCTAGGCCATTGCGCCTTTGCCGCCTGGGTTTTCACCGGAAAACGGCGCGTGGGCGCATTTGACACGCTGCATTACCTGTCGATGCTGCGGGCGCATTCCGACTTCCGCAAATTCGACGACGGGCTCAAGATGACACTGGACTGCACGCCCGGGATCAGCCGCCGCATTCGCCAGAAACTGCAACAGGCCGCCTCGGCCGGTCTGGTACAGTTCGGACTGCACGAACAGGACGCTGCCATGGTCACCTGCATCGTGCCCTCTCCGGTGGAGGACGATCACATCCACTTTATCGACGGCGCGGCAGGGGGCTATACGCAAGCAGCCGCCAATCTGGCGGCTGCATTCGGGATCAGCAAGGAAACGGCCTGACCTCAGACCGGGGCGAAGGTACCCGCCTTGGGGTCATAGCATTCCAGCCCGCCCTCGCCGATGTCGGTCCACAGACCGTGCAGGCTCAGCTCTCCGGCCTTCACGGCCGATTCGATGAACGGGAAGGTCATCAGGTTCTCCAGCGAGGCGACAACCGCCTGCCGTTCGAACTGGCGCGCCTGCTCTACCGGGTCGTCAATATCCGCAACCCCGCCGAATTTCGGCTTCAGAATGTCCATCCAGCGCCCGACAAAGCTGGTCTTTTCCTCCAGCTGCGGCGCATGGCCCTTGCACATGTCGATGCAGCCCTGCACGCCGCCGCACTGCGAATGGCCCAGCACGATCAGATGCGAGACCTTCAGCGCGGTGACCGCATATTCCACCGCCGCCGAGGTGCCGTGGTGGTCGCCATCGGGCGCAAACGGCGGCACCAGATTGGCGATATTGCGGTGAATGAAAAACTCTCCCTGGTCAGCGCCAAAGATCGAGGTCACATGCACCCGGCTGTCGCAGCAGGAGATCACCATCGCCCGCGGCCGCTGGCCTTCGGTCGCCAGACGGCGGTACCAGCCCTGGTTTTCCTCGTATGAAGTGGCTTTCCAGCCGTGATAACGGGTCACCAGATAGCTCGGGAGAGGCTTGGCAAATTCCATTGTCGAATCCTCGGTTCATTTCACGTTGCCGGCCGTATTACCCTGCATTGTCTCAAAATTCGAGGGATTTGATCCGCCCGCGGAAACCTTTTGAAAACTTCTGGCTTCCACATTGGGCAGCGTGCCGTGGGGGCATGAAGAATTGGGTGAATGTGGTGGCCAATATACTGACAGTGATGCACTCCGAGACAGTGCGATTAGATCCAGACAAACTTTCCGCGCTCTATGAACAGCTCGGCGAGGCCGGTGCTGAGGACGTCGTGTGCCGGGCGATTGAGGAAATGGCGGTCCGCCTGACGCATTGCGAGCGTCTGTGGCGGCAAAACGATATGATGAACCTGCGCAAGAGCGCCCGGTCGCTGATTGCAATGGCCGAACAGATCGGCATGACCGCGCTGGCAACAATTGCCAAGGACGTGACCGAGGCGATTGATGCCGAGGACGGGCCGGCGGTCGCCGCCATCCTGTTCCGGCTGATGCGGGTGGGCGAACGTTCGCTGACCGCGGTCTGGGACCAGCAGGACATGACGATCTGACAATTGTGCAGCCCGCAGGGCTTGCAGGCCGCGCGGCGGCGGCTACTCTGGCGCATCAGAAGTGATTGCAACCGGAGTTTTTTCGATGCCGCCAGTCTTTGCCGCGCCCGGCCCTGACGCCTGCCCTGTGCATGTTATTGCAAGCGATGAATTGGACAGCTGGCTCTCAGGCCAGCCGCAGCGCGTTCAGGCCTGGGTCAAGGCGCAGGGCTTCACTGCCGCCTGCGGCCAGGCGCTGACGGTGCCGGATGCCGATGGCGGGATCGAACTGGCCCTTGCGGGCTACGGCAGCGCCGCCCAGCGCGCGCGCCGCCGTTTCGTGCTGGCTGAAGCGGCGCAGAAACTGCCTGCCGGAACCTACCGCATTGCCTCTGGCCTGCCCGCTGAGGCCGCTGCCAGCGAGTCGCTGGGCTGGCTGCTGACGGCCTACCGATTCGACCGCTACAAGGACGCCAAGGGCGAAACCGCGGCCCTGCAGGCGCCCGAGGCCGTGGACGCCGCCGCCGTTCAATCGCTAGCCGCCGCCGAATGCCTGACCCGCGACCTGATCAACACACCCGCTTCCGACATGGGTCCGTCAGAACTGCAAGCTGCTGCCTCGGCGCTGGCACAGGAGTTCGGCGCCGAAATCTCCGTTACGCTGGGCGAGGATCTGCTGGAACAGAACTTCCCGCTGATCCACACCGTCGGCCGTGCCTCGGACCGCGCGCCGCGGCTCATCGACCTGCGCTGGGGCAGCTCCGGCCCCAAGCTCACCCTGGTGGGCAAGGGCGTCTGTTTCGACACCGGCGGGCTTAACCTCAAGCCCGGCAACAGCATGGCGCTGATGAAAAAGGACATGGGCGGCGCGGCCAACGTGCTGGGCCTCGCCCGGATGATCATGGATGCCGGGCTGAAGCTGCAGCTGCGGGTGCTGATCCCGGCGGTGGAAAATGCCGTCTCTGGCGCCGCCTTCCGCCCCGGCGACGTGCTGATGTCGCGCAAGGGGCTGACGGTGGAGAACAACAACACCGACGCAGAGGGCCGCTTGGTTCTGGCCGACGCCTTGGCGCTGGCGGCAGAGGGCGCGCCGGACCTCTTGGTCTCCATGGCCACACTCACCGGCGCGGCCCGCGTTGCGGTCGGCCCGGACCTGTCGCCTTTCTACACCGATCACGAGGCCGACGCCGCCGCCCTGTCCTCAAGTGCGGCGCGCACTGCCGACCCGGTCTGGCGGATGCCCTTCCACGATCCCTATGAGCCAATGATCGAACCCGGTATTGCCGATCTCGACAACGCACCCTCAGGCGGGTTCGCAGGCTCGATCACCGCCGCCCTGTTCCTGCGCCGCTTCGCCGGCAAGACCCGCTACATGCATTTCGACATCTACGGCTGGACCCCCAGCGCAGCACCCGGCCGCCCCAGGGGCGGTGCCCTGCAGGGTGCCCGCGCGCTGTTTACAGCGCTGCCGGACATGCTGGAGCTCTGATCCCATGGCTGACCGCCGCCGTACCCCGGCGAATGACCGCATCGCCGCCGCCCATCTGACACACGCGCCCGAAGGGTTGGAACGCGTTGACGGCATTGCCGCCCGCATCGGCGTGCCCGTCGCAGACCTGCTGCGCACACCGGACGGCGCCCGCGACCGCCAGCTGGTCTACGGCGAACCGGTCACGGTCTACGAGGACTGTGGCGGCTGGGCCTTCCTGCAGGCCGCCAAGGATTCCTACGTGGGCTATGTTCCCAGTTCCGCCTTGACCACACCGTTCGAGGCCACCCACTGGGTCAGCGCCCCGGCCACCCACGCCTATTCCGCGGATGATTTCAAATCGCCGGAAACCAGCGCCCTCAGCCACGGCAGCCGGGTGGAGGTGATGGGCGGCACCGGGCAGTTCACTGGGCGGTTCGTGGAAACCAGCCTTGGCTTCATCCCCGCCCGCCACCTGTCGCCCTTGGGTGCCCATGCCGATGATCCGGTGATGGTGGCAGAGCTGTTCCTCGGCACCCCCTACCTTTGGGGCGGCAACAGCCGGTTTGGCATCGACTGTTCCGGCCTGGTGCAGGCCGCGCTGCTGGCATGCGGCACCCCCTGCCCTGGTGACAGCGACATGCAGGAGGAGGAACTGGGCGAGCCCGTTCCGGACGCAGACTACAGCCGCGGCGATCTCCTGTTCTGGAAGGGTCATGTCGCCCTGGTGCGGGACGCAGAGACGCTGATCCATGCCAATGCCCATGACATGGCGGTGGCCATCGAACCCATCGGTGCTGCAATAAAGCGTATCCAGGCCCAAGGCGACGGCCCGCTTACCTCGCATAAACGGCTGGCGTAGGCCCCTGCGCCCGCCAGCGGCGGCAAAAATCTTGCGAAGATTTTTAGCCGGAAAATTCGAATTTTCCGGTCCCCGCCCTGCCGCAAAGCTTGCGGCTACTCCACGGAGCGGATCAGCTTGCGCTCCAGCACCCTCAGCACGGTCTTCAGATCCGCCCCGCGCTTCAGGATATGCCCGTCCATGCCGACCACCGAATACTGCCCCTGCCGCAGCCGCAGCTTGGGGCGCTTTTCGATCCGGTAGAGCGGATGCTCTGCCGTGCGCCGGAAGACGGAGAAAACTGCCAGATCACGCAAGGAAGAAATCCCGTAATCGCGCCACTCCCCGGCGGCCACCATACGGCCATAGAGAGTCATAATGACCGACAGTTCCCGGCGGTCAAAGGCGACTTGCTGAGGTATGGGAGATCCGGGAAAAGGCTGCACCTGATCAAAGCTCATAGATAACAGGTTGCGCCGTTTCCCCGGCAAATCAAGGGTTTTAACGTTCGATTTTTCGTGTGGTGCAGGATGCGCACAGGCGAAAGTAGCGCGTTTCCGGCTGTATCAGAGCCTTTTTCAGACCCTCTCAGGCCGCCGCCAGTGCCCCGCACTGCACACCCAGAATCTGCTCCAGCGCCACCCGTCCGGGCGCCGTCAGCATCAGCCCGCGCTTGTGCCGGTGCCGTTTGACCCAGCCGCTGTCCAAGGCATGTTCCAGGATCTGCCGCCCCATTGGTCCCGCCACATGCAGCTTGCGCTCGGTCCAGTCCAGACAGGGCCGAACGAAGGGCTGGCGGCTGGTCTTTTCCGGCAGAACCACCCCCAGTTTCAGCCATTCTCCGGCGGGTTCTGCGCGAAAGGCACCTTGCCCCTCCACCAGCATGCCGCGGTCCAGAAAGGCGCGGGTCATCGCCACCGCCAGCGGGCCTGCCAGGTGGTCGTAGCAGCTGCGCAGCTGTGCCAGCCCGCCCGCCTTGCGCTGCTGGGCGCGGTGCAGGCTGTCGGCAGGCGCAATTGCCGCCAGCTGCTCCAGCGCGTGCGCCACCTCGGCGCCTGCCAGCCGGTGATAGACGCAGCGGCCGCGCTTTTCCGCCACCACCAGCCCTGCGTCCTGCAGCAGCCGCAAATGCGCCGAGGCGGTTTGCGGCGTCACCCCAGCAGCAGCCGCCAGCTCCTTGTTGGTATAGGCGCGGCCCTCCATCAGCTCGCACAGCATTTGCGTGCGGCTGGCGTCGCTGATGGCCTGGCCCAGAATATCGAAACGCGGTGTGATCATGCTCCTACCCTACGCGGTTTGCGCAGGGACACCCAAGCAAAACCCTTCGCCCCGCGCCGAAGTATCCCTCCGTTTCCGCGTGCCCGGTCACGCAAACGACCCGTGGCAGAACCAGCCCGGCGACAGCGCCCCGCCATGGGCAAAGAACAGCCACAGCCGCGTCCCGCACCCCGTCGCCACCACCCAGTAATCGCGCACCCCACTGCGCCACTCGGAGTCTTCCAGCCACCACTCGGGCGCAATCCGCTCCGGGCCTTCCGCCGCTGCCAGCGCCCAGTCCCGGCCGCGCCACCTGAACTGCTCCGGCACCTGCGGCACATCCGGCGCATGGACCAGCTCAGGCCGCCACAACAGCAGCGGCCGCGGGCGCGGCGGCAAGGGCCAATCGCCGGAGGCAGGCTCCGACCAGGCCGCCGCCTGCACGGTGAAGGTTTTTTCCGGAATGTGGCTCTCCGCCGGATGGCAGCGGGTGATTGCCTCCATCCCCAGCCGCGCGCCCAGCCGGCCGATCAGATCCTCCAGCGCGGCGCCATCCTCCTGCCGCGCCCGCGCCGCGGCACTTGCCTGCAGATGGCCCGCCGGGGTGCCGGCGTGAATGGCTTCGGCCTGCAAGACCTCCAGCCGCAGCATGTCGATGCCATAACCCGCGTCGATCTGCTCCAGCTTCATCTCCAAGAGCGGCCGGATGCGGGCAGGCTGGCGGCTGGCACGGGCCAGGCCCAGGGTCACGGCCTCCATTTCCTGATCGCAGCGGTGCGCCTCCAGCCGCAGCACGCGGGCGCCCTTGCCGCGCGCCTCCAGCCGGGCACACAGCCGCGGCAGCATCCGGTCGATGCCTGCCAGCAGATCCTCCATCAGCCCGATCGGCTCCGGCAGGGTCAGCCGCACCGCAAAACGGTCCGGGCTGCGCGCGGGCGAGACCGGCTCCGGCGCGCTGCCCATTGCCTGGTCCAGCCGCAGCACCAGCCCCTGGCCGAACCGGCGCGCCAGGCTGGCCCGCGGCTGGCCCAAGAGATCGCCGATCCGCCGCAGCCCCAGCCGGTTCAGCTGCGCCACGGTGGCGCTGTCCAGCCGCAACGCCGCCACCGGCAAGGGCGCCAGCGCGCCATAGGCCTGGCCGGTTTCCGCAATCCGCCCCAGCTGCGGCACCGCGGCCTGCAGCTGCGGCGCCGCGCCGCCGCGGGTCCAATGGCGGCGCTTGACGCTCTGGCGTTTCTGCGCCCGGGCACGGGTTGCCCGCGCCTCCTGGTCGATGGCGTCGCCCGACCGCTCCGGCGCCGCCTCCTCCCCCGCATAGCGCGCCAGCGCCCAGGCCGCGCCCAGGGTGTCCGCCAGCCCCATCCGCACGCTTAGCCCCATCTCCGCGCAATCCTGCCCCGCCGTCTCCATCAGCGCCGCCTCGCTGCCGAACAGATGCGCGCAGCCGGTGAGGTCGATGGTAAGCCCGTCCTCCCCCGCCTCCGCCACCCAGGGGCTGAACTTGCCCGCCCAGCGCCGGAGTGCGGCCAGGAACGCCATCTCCGCCGCCCGGTTGCGCGGCCGCACCACCAGGCCCGCGCACATCGCATGGGCATCGCGCAAGGGCTGGCCGGCCTGCAGCCCCTCTGCCGAGGCGGCCAGGTTTAACGCGGAAATAACCTGAGTGTTGGAGACTTCCTCAACGACGGCCAGCGGCCCGGCAATACCGCCGCGCTCCGCCCGCAAAATGCGTTCGGCGCCAAGGCGCGGAAACCACAGCGACAGAATGCGGCGATGGGGCATGGGCAAATCGGGCAGCAAGGGCCGGCAGGCGGCAGGTTACAGGAGTTTTTTGGCAGATGTTCTTATTTTGTTCTCAAAATGCGATTCGGTCAATCCGCAGGGGCGCTGCGCAATGACCCTGCGCCGTCTCAAGGGGCTCGCCTTCCTCGTGATCCTCGCCGCTCTGGCCGCAGGCGTGACCGCCCCGGTCACGGCAGACAGCGGTCTCAGCAAACATGTGACCCGGCGGATGGCCCTGATGACAGGGCAGAAAGCGGCGATGGATGTGCTCACCGGGATGATGGCCGGACGCATCGTCTTCGACCGGGACAAGGCGCGCAGCGCCCAGCGCCAGCTGATCAAATCCACCGGCAGCATTCGCAAGCATTTCAAGAAACCGCGGCTGGATGCGCGCTCCAACGCGCGGCCGCTGATCTGGCACAGCTGGAAGGATTTCAAGACCCGCGCCGGAACCGCAGAGGCCGCGGCCCGCAACCTCAGCACCCGCTCGCTGCCCGCCCTGCGCCGCACCCTGCCCGGCCTGATGCAAAGCTGTCTCAGCTGCCACGAGACCTACCGCAGCACCCCCAACAGCTTCACCACACACTAACAGGACAGCAGCCCCTGTCACGGGGCGGCAAGTCAGGCCCCGAACCGCGCCATGAAGGTGTCGATCGCGCCGCTGATCACCCGCTCGCGCTCAGCCTCGGTGAACTCGGTGTCGATCTTGAACAGGAACCGCAGGAACACATCCGCCTTGCACAGCTCGATGAACTGCGCCGCGGCAAGATCAGCATCTTCGATCTTTAGCTCGCCCCGCGCCGCCGCAGCCTCCATATAGGCCTGGATCTCCCCGTGCAGCACCATCGGACCGCTTTCGTAGAACATCGGCCCCAGCTCCGGGAACCGGTCGGCCTCAGCCACGAAGATGCGGAACAGCTGCAGGCTGAAACCGCCCAGCAGCACCCCGTGCACCCGCTCCGCCGCTGCCCGCAGCACGTCCCGCGGCCCGCAGCTGCCGGGCGCCAGATCCAGCGAAGCATCCGCCTGCTGCACGCAGGCTGACCGCACCACCTCCATGAACAAGAC
Organism: Leisingera sp. ANG1; assembly: GCF_000203975.2. Lineage (GTDB taxonomy): Bacteria > Pseudomonadota > Alphaproteobacteria > Rhodobacterales > Rhodobacteraceae > Leisingera. Next base: position 87,146 of record NZ_AFCF02000007.1, read on the forward strand.
CCGCTTGTCAGGGAAATAGCTGTAGAGCGTCGCCTTGGAGACCCCCGCCGCCTTGGCAATCTTGTCGACGCTGGCGCCTTCGAACCCGTCCGCCAGGAACACCTCGCGCGCGCCGTCCAGGACCTGATCGAATTTGCGGCCGGTGCGCAGGACGCTGGCTTGCTGGTTCATGCGGGCTCCAATGGCTGCGTAGGGGTCTGGGCCTAATGTAGCCTGCGCCGCCCCATTGCAACAGCAGAACCCGCATCATCTTGCGCTCCCTCGCGGAACCGTTATGTTTAGAATTATTCTAAATTGTGGGGCGGCAGATGCGTTTTTTCACCCAGCGCAAACGGTTTACGGACCTGACCGGGCAAGAGGTTCTGGCCCTGGCAATATCCTCCGAGGAAGACGATGCGCGCATCTACCGCGGCTATGCCGAGCGGCTGCGCAGCGAATATCCCGCCTCTGCGGCACTGTTTGACGGGATGGCCGCGGAGGAAGACGAGCACCGCGCCCAACTGATTGCCCTGCACGAAAGCCGGTTCGGCCCCGCAATCCCGCTGATCCGGCGCGAGCATGTGGCGGGATACTACGCCCGCCGCCCCATCTGGCTGATGGAGAACCTGAGCCTCGACCGCATCCGCGACGAGGCCCGCGCGATGGAGCGCGATGCCGAACGGTTTTACACCCACGCCGCCGCCCGCACGCAGGATGCTGCCACACGCAAACTGCTGGGCGACCTCGCCGCGGCGGAGGCAGGGCACCAGGCCCGTGCGGGCGAGTTGCAGGAGGCCCATCTGGACGAAGACACCCGCGCGGACGAGGACCGCGCCGCCCACCGCCAGTTCGTGCTGACCTGGGTGCAGCCGGGACTGGCCGGGCTGATGGACGGCTCGGTCTCCACCCTGGCGCCGATCTTCGCCACCGCCTTTGCCACCCAGGACACCTGGACCACCTTCCTGGTTGGCATGGCGGCCTCGGTCGGGGCGGGCATCTCAATGGGCTTCACCGAAGCGGCCTCCGACGACGGCGAGCTCTCTGGCCGCGGCTCCCCTGTCAAACGCGGGCTGGCCTCCGGCATCATGACCACCGTCGGCGGCCTCGGCCACGCCCTGCCCTATCTGATCCCGGAATTCTGGACCGCCACCACCCTGGCGCTGCTGATCGTCTTTGTGGAGCTCTGGGCCATCGCCTGGATCCAGAACAAGTTCATGGAAACCCCGTTCTGGCGCGCCACTATGCAGGTGGTGCTGGGCGGTGCGCTGGTGCTGGGCGCCGGCGCGCTGATCGGCAGCGGTTAGAAGCGCTGCGAGCTGCTCCGCTTGGCCAAGGCAGGGTCAAGGGCGGCACAGCCGCCGCGCGCCAGCGCGGTTTACCCTTGAGGCTGTCTTGGACGATATCACAATTGACCAGGCGCTCTCAGGGCACACCTGCCCTTAGAGCGCATCTCAGCACAACCCCTGCCCTGAGCGCAGCACAGGGCCACGCTCAACTGTGAAGGGCATTCTTCAGATTGCCGCTGAACAGGCGGGAGCACGCCCCTGCCCTATCAAGATCTGCTCGTCCCAAGCCTGCCCAAAAAACAGACTTTGCCAATTGGTCAGGTCTTGTTACCAATCCTTCATGGCCGAGATCTTCTTCCGCACCCTGCCCTTCTTTGCAATCATCGGCCTCGGCTACTGGGCCGGGCGCAGCCGGTTTTTCACCGAGGAAGCCACCGCCTATCTCACCCGCTTTGTGTTCTACTTCCCGCTGTCGGCGATGATCTTCGGCTTTGCCGCCAACCTCTCCTTTGCCGAGGTCTTCGATCCCACACTGATCCTCGGCTATTTGGCGGGCACGCTGGCGATCTACCTGCTGGTGACAGCTGTCGCCATGGCCCGCGGCCTGGACGTGCCCACCGCCGCGGTGGAGGCGCAATGCGCGGCGATCGGCAATGTAGGCTTCCTCGGCCTGCCAATGATGGCGATCCTGTTCGGCCCGGCCTCGGCGGCGCCGATGATGGTGGTGCTCAGCGTCGATCTGGTGGTGTTCTCCTCGCTGATCGTGATCCTGATCAACGCGGGCCGCGGCCAGGGGCTTGGTCTTGCCACGCTCCGGCTGGTGGGGCTGGGCCTGCTGAAAAATCCGATGATACTGTCCATCGTGGCGGGCCTTGCCTGGTCGGCATCGGCGCTGCCGATCCCGGAACCCGCAAACAATTTCCTCACCATCCTCGGCGGCGCCGCCACCCCCGGAGCCCTCTTTGCTATCGGTGCCTCGCTGGCCTCGAAATCGGCGGAGCGAGTGCACATCTCCGGCTGGCTCAGCTTTGCCAAGCTGGTGCTGCACCCGGCCTGTGTCGCAATCGCCGTGCTGTGGCTGGTCCCGGCAGCACCGTTCTCCGCCGCAGTCGCCATCGCTGCCGCCTCCCTGCCGGTGGCCGGCAATGTCTACATGCTGGCGCAGCATTACGGCGTGGCCCCGCACCGGGCCTCCGCCGCCATTTTCATCTCCACCGTGGTGTCGATTGTCACCGTGCCGGCGGTGATCGCCTGGGTCTCCTGACCCGCGGCCCCTACAGCCGGATCACATAATCCTTGCGGGTGGTCTCGATCACCTCCCAGGTGCCGCTGAAACCGGGGCGCAGGATGAAGCTGTCGCCTGCCGCCAGCGGATACGCGGTGCCGTCATCGCTGGTGATCACCGACCGGCCCTCCAGGATCCGGCAGTATTCCCACTCGTCATAGGAAATCCGCCACTTGCCCGGTGTCGACTGCCAGATGCCGCAGTACAGCCCGTCCCGCTCCTCCGCGTTCCAGGTGGTGAAGACCGGATCACCCGCCAGCACCTTCTCCGGTGCCGGACGCTCCACCTCCGCCTCCGCGGCCTCCGGTGTCAGTCTCAGAAAATCGCTCATGGCCCTGTGCCTCCCTCTTGCCTTGGCGGCGGACTGTCCCGGTTTTCGCACCGGCTGTCCAGCACCCCCTTGCGCAACTGCGGCATCCTCCCGGCGGCCAAAGCCCCGATTGTTTGCGAATTCGCAATCCTTGTGCCGCAAAAACCGGCATTGCTGCCGCCCATCCGCTGGACCCTGAGGCCATCAGCAGGTAGCGGTAGGGCTAACAGATTTTGAGGAGCCTCACCCATGGAAACCGTTTCCGAGAACCGCGCCTTTGGCGGCACCCAGGGCGTCTACAAACACGCCAGCAGCGCCACCGGCGGCGACATGACATTCGGCCTGTTCCTGCCGGAGGAGGCCAAGGACGGCCCGGTGCCGGTGCTGTGGTACCTCTCGGGCCTCACCTGCACCCATGAAAACGCCATGACCAAGGCAGGCGCCCAGGCCTGGTGCGCCGAGCAGGGCATCGCCATTGTCTTCCCCGACACCAGCCCCCGCGGCGAAGGCGTGGCCGATGATGACGCCTATGACCTGGGCCAGGGCGCGGGCTTCTATGTGAACGCCACCCAGAACCCCTGGGCGCCGCATTTCCGCATGTGGGACTATGTGGCCGAGGAGCTGCCAGCACTCTTGGGTGAAAAATTCGCCATCGACCTGGACCGCCAGGCGATCACCGGCCACTCCATGGGCGGCCACGGCGCGCTGACGCTGGCGATGAACCTGCCGGGCCGCTACAAGTCGGTCTCCGCCTTTGCGCCGATTTCCAACCCGACCGCATCGGACTGGGGCCGCAAGCAGCTGAGCGCCTACCTGGGCGACGATGAAGCCGCCTGGGCCAAGCATGACGCCACCCTCTTGATGCGGGAAAAGGGCTTTGACGGCCCGGTCCTGATCGACACCGGCACCTCCGACCAGTTCATCGACCTCCTGAAGCCCGAGGCGCTGGCCCACGCCGTTGCCGAACGCCGCCAGCAGGCCACCCTGCGGATGCAGCCGGGCTATGACCACAGCTATTTCTTCGTGTCGACTTTCATGGAGGAGCATGTCTCCTTCCACGCCGACGCGCTGTACCAGAACTAAAAGACAAAGGACGCGGCCATGAGTGAAGACTTTGATTATGACCTGATCATCATCGGCTCCGGCCCCTCGGGCCGCGCCGCCGCCATCCAGGCGGGCAAACTGCACCGCCGGGTGCTGGTGATCGACCGCAAGGACCGGCTGGGCGGCGTGTCGGTGCACACCGGCACCATCCCATCAAAGACCCTGCGCGAAACCGTGCTGAACCTCTCCGGCTGGCGCGAACGCTCATTCTACGGCCGCTCCTACCGGGTGAAGGACCAGATCGAAGCAAACGACCTGAAGGCGCGCCTGCACATGACCCTCGATTACGAGGTCGACGTGCTGGAGCACCAGTTCAACCGCAACCACGTGGACACGCTGCTGGGACTGGCGAAATTCATCGGCCCGAACGAGGTCGAGGTCGCCACCGAGGCGGGCGAGACCACCCGGCTGACGGCAGAGAAATTCCTGATCTCCACCGGCACCAAGACCTACCGCCCGGAGTATGTGCCCTTCAACGGCAAGACCGTGGTCGACGGCGACGAATTCCTGGAGATGGCCGAGATCCCGCGCTCCCTCACCGTGATCGGCGCCGGCGTGATCGGGGTGGAATATGCCACCATGTTCTCGGCTCTGGACGTGCGCGTCACCCTGATTGAACCGCGCGAGACCTTCCTCGACTTCATCGACAAGACTCTGATCCAGGACTTCACCCACCAGATCCGCGAAAACGGCGTCGACCTGCGGCTTGGCTCCGCGGTCGAAAGCATCGAGGACCGTGGCGAGCATGTTGAGGTGATCCTCGAAAACGGCCGCCATGTGCGTTCTGAAATGCTGCTCTTTGCGGCCGGACGGATGGGCGCCACCTCCGCCCTGAACCTCGAGGCTGTTGGCCTCAAGACCGACCACCGCGGCCGCCTCAGCGTGGACCGCAAGACCTACCAGACCGAGGTGCCGCATATCTATGCCGCGGGCGATGTGATCGGCCACCCGTCGCTCGCCTCCACTTCGCTGCAGCAGGGCCGCGTCGCCGCCTGCCACGCGCTGGAAACCCCGACGCTGCCAGAAAGCCCCTGGTACCCCTATGGCATCTACTCGGTGCCGGAAATGTCCACCTGCGGCATGTCCGAGGAAGAGCTGAAAGAGCGCGGCATCCCTTACGAGGTCGGCGTCGCCCGCTTCCGCGAAACCTCGCGCGGCCACATCATGGGGCTAGAGCACGGCATGCTCAAGATGCTGTTCTCGCTGAAAACCCGCCGGGTGCTGGGCGTGCAGATAGTCGGCGAAGGCGCGACCGAGCTGATCCACATTGCCCAGGCGGTGCTGAACCTCAAGGGCACGGTGGACTACTTCGTGCAGAACACCTTCAACTACCCGACCCTGGCCGAGGCCTACAAGATCGCGGGTCTCGACGCCTTCAACCGGATGCCGATCCCGGAAGAGTTCAAGGTCAGGAAACCCGCCCGCAAGGCCAAGGCCAAACCCGAGGCCAAGGCGGAGAAAGCCCCTGCGGCCGAGAAGAAGGCCGCGGAGTGACCGCGCTTTACATCGACGCTGACGCCTGCCCCGTGAAGCAGGAGGCCGAGCGGGTCGCCACCCGCCACGGGTTGCGCATGTTTGTGGTCTCCAACGGCGGGCTGCGGCCTTCGCAGAACCCGCTGGTGGAAACCGTGATCGTGGCAGAAGGCGCTGATGTGGCCGACATGTGGATCGCAGACCGCTGCGGGCCGGGTGATGTGGTGGTGACGGGTGACATCCCCCTTGCCGCCAAATGCATCGAGGCTGGCGCCCGCGTGCTGCGCCACAACGGAGAGCGGTTCACGGAAGCCAACATCGGCCAACAGCTGGCGATGCGCGACCTGATGGCCGACCTGCGCGCCGCCAACCCGCTGGGCGCCGGCGGCAGCGGCAAGGGCTTCACCAAGGCCGACCGCTCCCGCTTCCTGGACGCGCTGGAGCGCGAACTGCGCGCCGCCAAAGCAGACCGCTAAGCCATCGCGGCCTTCAGCGGCGCCAGATCCCCTTCCAGAACAGGGCGCAGAAAGGTCCGGTCATAGCGCCGGACAATGCCGTTCTCCCGGGCGAACCGGAACGCCGCCAGGCAATCCTCATCCTCAAAGCTCCTGGCGCGATAGTCCTCATAGGCCGCCAGCGACGGGAAGGAAAACAGCGCCACCGCCAGATCATTGGCGCTTTCGTGCGGCAGGAAATAGCCGTGATGGGTGCCGCCAAAGCGTTCCACCAGCGGGATCCAGGCCTTGGCGTAGACCTCAAAGGCCTCAATCCTATCGGGATGAATTTCATAAGTGATGTAGCAGGTGATCATGGCCGCCTCATGTGCTGGTTTGCAGCCAAACCTAGGCGCCGCTGCCCGCCGTGCCCAATGACATTGCGTGATCCCTCTGTTCGCAAACGCAAATACACGCGCCCGCAGGCCAGCTCCCGGGTCAAGGCTCCGCGCCAGCGAACCGTGCTTTAGCACGGCTTGGCCTTGACGCGGGATCAAGCCGACACACTGGATCAGGCGCGTTCAGGGGCAGACCTGACCCTGAACCGCTTCTCAGCAAGAAATCCACCCCCTCCCCAATCTCCAAACCCCAGCGTTCTGCCGCAAAAATTTCGCCCCGGAATTTTGCCCGGAAAAATTGCATTTTTCCGCCCCCGCCCATTGCCCGGCCAGATCAAATCCGCCACTGATCAAGGGCAGGAGACGGGAGAGCAACGGCATGAGCGCAGAGATGAAGGTCAGCGTCCCCGGCCTGTTTGCCGCGGCCGGGGCGGGCATCGCTTTTTCCGTCATCGACATGATCTTCAAGTTCCTGTCGGGCGACTACCCGCTTTATGAAATGGTGCTGTTCCGATCCGTCATCGCGGTCGCGGTGATGCTCGCCCTCATCATGCCGCTGGAAGGCGGCTACCACCTGTTGCGCACCCACCAGCCCAAGCTGCACCTGTTGCGCTGCCTGGTGGTGTTCTTCGCCAACATCTGCTTCTTCACCGGCCTCACCCTGATGCCGCTGGCCGAAGCCGTCGCCATCGCCTTTGCCACGCCCCTCATCGTCACCACCCTGTCGGCGCTGTTTCTGGGTGAACGCCCCGGCCCCTGGCGCTGGGGCGCGGTGTTTGCGGGTTTTCTCGGCGTGCTGATCATCATGCGCCCCGGCGCCGGCACGTTCCAGCCCGCCGCCGTCCTGCCGCTGCTGGGCGCCTGCGGCTATGCCACCCTGCACGTGCTGACCCGCCGCGCCGGCGGGTCCGAGGCCGGGGCGACGCTCGCCTTCTACCCGATGCTGGGCTTTCTGGTGCTCAGCGCCCTGGCCGGGCTTATCTTTGGCGACGGACGCTTTGCCACCGGCGACAGCCCCGCCTTCGACTTCATCCTGCGCGCCTGGATCTGGCCCGCGCCCGAAGACTGGCCCTACCTGATCGGTGTCGGCATTGCTGGTTCCGCCGGCGGCTATCTGGTCAGCCAGGCCTACCGCATGAACGAGGCTGCGCTGGCGGCCCCATTTGAATACATCGCCATGCCGATGTCGGTCCTCTGGGGCGTGCTGATCTTCAACGAATGGCCCGACTTGCAGGTCTGGCTTGGCAGCGCGCTGATCATCGCCTCCGGCCTTGTCTCCGTCTGGCGCGAGACCCGCCGCAACCGCCCCGCCCCGCGGCCCCGCCCGCGCGCAGAAGGATGACCGCGATGCCCATTGAGGCCGTCGTCTTCGACATTGGCCGTGTGCTGATCGAGTGGGAGCCGGAACGCTTCTACGACAGCCGCATCGGCGCCGCCCGCCGCCAGCAGCTGTTCGATCAGGTGCCGCTGCACGAAATGAACCTGAACGTCGACCGCGGCCACCCCTTCCGCGGCAGCGTCTATGCGCTGGCAGAGCAGCACCCGGACTGGTCTGAGGAAATCCGCTGGTGGCACGATTACTGGTTGCAGATGGTGCCCCGAGAGATCCCCCATTCCGTCCGCCTGATGCAGATGCTGCAGGCCAAGGGCACGCCAGTTTTCGCCCTCAGCAACTTCGGCGCGGAAACCTTCGAAACCGCCTGCGCCGCCTACCCCTTCCTGCAGGGCTTTGACCGCACATTTGTCTCTGCGCATCTGGAAACGATCAAGCCGGAACCGGAAATCTATGCCATCCTGGAACGCGAAACCGGGGTGGCGCCGGACCGGCTGCTGTTCACCGACGACCGCCCGGAAAACATCGAAGCCGCCAAAGCACGCGGCTGGCAGACCCATCTGTTCACCGCCCCCGCGCCTTTCGCAGCGCGGCTGGTTCAGGCAGGGTTGTTGACAGACCAAGACGCCGCCTGAGAAGGCCCGCAAAAAAAGGACAACAGGCCCATGACCATCCCGTTCATCAGCTTTGAAGAGGGCGAGGCGCTGCTCGATTGGGTCAGCTTTGCCGAGGCGCTGGCCGCCAGCCACGATTTGCCCAAGGCAGAGATCGGCGATACTTTCCTCTACCGCGACCCGGACACGCTGCTCAGCCGCTCCGCCTGGATCGACGGGCTGGGGCTGGCGGTAAAAACCGCCAACATCTTCCCCCGCAACCCCGACGCCGGAAAACCGATGATCAACGGCTCTGTCTGCCTCTACTCCGATGCCGACGGCACCCTTGAAGCCCTTGTCGACTTCCACTTGGTCACCAAATGGAAGACCGCAGGCGACAGCCTGCTGGGTGCCCTGCGGCTGGCCAACCCGGACGCACGGGAGGTGCTGATCGTCGGCGCTGGCACAGTTGGCGGCTCTTTGATCGAGGCCTTCGGCGCAGGCTTCCCGCAGGCGCAGATCCGCGTCTGGAACCGCACCGGTTCCAAGGCCGAAGAACTCTGCGCCCAGTACCCCGGCACCAAACACGCGCCCGATCTGGAACCGGCGGTGCGCGCCGCCGATATCATCATCACCTGCACCATGTCGTCAAACCCAGTGATCAAAGGCGACTGGCTCCGTCCCGGACAGCACCTCAACCTGATCGGCGCCTACCGCCCCGACATGCGCGAGGCCGATGACGAGGCGCTCAAGCGCGCGCAGATCTATTGCGACAGTTTTGACACCACCCTGGACCACATCGGCGAGTTCAAGATCCCGCTGGCCGCCGGCACCATCCAGCGCAGCGATGTGCTGGCGGATTACTACAGCCTCGGCCAGTTCCCGGCCTATGACCCCGCCCGGATCACCCTGTTCAAGAACGGCGGCGGAGCCCATATGGACCTGATGACCAGCCATCACATCCTGCAAAAGTGGAAGGCCAGGGCCTGACAAAACATCCCCGGCCCCGCTTCTTTCTGGTCACAAATACCCATAGCAACGGCCCGCCTTAGGCGGGCCGCATTTGTTACGCCGCCGCGGGGACTACCGCACTCAGCGGGCGTTCCTTGACCGGCAAATGCACAATCGCGCTGAACGCACCGACCGCCACGCCAATCCACCAGACAAAGGTGTAATCGCCATAGGCGTCATACATCCGACCGCCCAGCCACACGCCCAGGAAGCTGCCCAGCTGATGGCTGAAAAACACGATGCCGTAAAGCGTGCCCATGTAGCGCAAACCATAGATATGCGCGACCAGACCCGAGGTCAGCGGCACCGTCGCCAGCCACAGCGACCCCATCGCGACCGAGAAGATGATGACGCTCAGCGGCGTGATCGGGAACATGATAAACGCCGCCGCCGCAATCGTCCGCCCGGTGTAAATCGCCGCCAGCAGGTATTTCTTGGAATAGCGCTTGCCCAGATAACCCGCCAGCAGCGTGCCGCCCACATTGGCCGCGCCAATGAGCGAAATCGCTGCCGCGCCCAGTGCCGAGGTGGTGGTGATGCCGATTGAATGCAGCGCCCCGCCCGGCAGGATCGGCCCGCACATCTCGGTGACAAAGGCCGGGAAATGCGCGGTGACAAAGGCCAGCTGATAGCCGCAGCTGAAAAAGCCCAGGAAGATCAGCGTGTATGAGGGATCCTTGAACGCCTTTTTCAGGATCGCGCCCATGCTCTCCTCCAGCTCCGCCTTGCTGGCGGCCTCCGGCGCCCGCATCAGCGGCAGCAGCGCAATCAGCGCCAGCACAACGCCCGCAAACAGCAGGAAAATCGTCTGCCAGGGCAAGAAGCCCAACAGCCACTCCGCCGTCGGCGCGCCAAAAATCTGCCCGGCAGAGCCTGCCGCGGTGACAATCGCCAAGGACATTGAGCGGTTCTCGTCGGAACTGGCCCGCCCGACAACCGCCAGCACCACGCCGAACCCGGTGCCGGCAATGCCAAAGCCCACCAGCCATTCATAAGCCTGCATCTCAAACGGCGTGGTCGACGCCGCGCTCAGCACCAGACCGGCGGCATAGACGATGGCGCCCATGATGATCGCCTTGCGGTCGCCGATCTTTTCGGCGATGGCGCCGAAAATCGGCTGCCCGATGCCCCAGGCGAGGTTCTGAATGGCAATCGCCAAGGAGAATTCCGACCGCAGCCAGCCGAATTCATCCGCAATCGGGATCTGAAAGACGCCGAAGGAGGCGCGCACCGCAAAGCTCACCATGATGATGATGCAGCCGACGATCAGAACGGGGGTAAACAGCGGCGCGGAACGGTCCATAGGCTCTCTCCTGATAAGCTGCGAAACTCTCAGGGAAATTTGCCAGGCGGTCAAATCAGGATTTTTGAGCGCATCATTAAGAAATTTTGATGTGACAGTGGCTGATCTTGCCCTTGCGCGTTCAATACCAAACCGTCGGCCAAGCCATGTGTTCCAAGAACATAGAGCTAGGATCCTGTTCCAGCTCTACTCCATTGCCCATCTGGATCGTTGTATGGATGAGCTCGGGACCAGAACCATACCCATTATAGAACAGGCCAATTGAAATCACACGAAGCACGTCCGTTTCATGTATTGATCTGAAGCCTGTCAATGCGCCGCCACGCAATTTCTTTGGCTCAGTCGACACGCAGTGTCCTTCTCGTGAAGCAACCAAATCAGCGCAGAACTGCTTTCGCTCCGCAAGGTACCTTTGCCAAACTGATACATGCGAGCCAGGACCATAGGGTGCAAAAACCTCCAACTTCGCCTTCACTGGGCCCTCACAAGTCAGACAGGTGTAGTTGATAGCTTCGGTTGAAACACGCGCAATCCAATCCCCCCTTTCTGTCATGTGCTGCAACAGGGGAGAGGCTGCTAGCCGCGAAAGCCGCCCTTCTGAAGCAATGACTATTTGCGGCAATTGCAGCGAAGCCACTGCCGCCAAAACAGCCAAGGCCACTGTCTTCCGGGCAATATATTGTCTTCTCATAACTTTCTTGTACCAGCCCTAAACCACTCTCAAGCGGCCATTTGATCTACAGACGTGATGCAGGCAATGAATGCTCGGCAAGACCTATTAACCAGCACTCCCGTTGCAAAGGCAACGCTCCCCGCTTCCCATCCCCCGCGCCCCGCGCTATCCCTTTCCCATGACCCATTTGAGCGCGCTTTACCGGCAGAAAATCGACGCGGGCGAATTGAAGCCCGACCCGGCCCAGGAAGCCGTCCTTCCTCATTTCGACCGCATCGCCGAAGGCCTGATGGCGCCGCCGGTGAAACGCGGCTTCTTCCGCAAGGCGGAATATGAACCGGTCCAGGGGCTTTATCTCTGGGGCGGGGTCGGGCGCGGCAAGTCGATGCTGATGGATCTGTTTGTCGACAGCCTCGGCGGTATCCCCTCACGGCGGGTGCATTTCCATGCCTTCATGCAGGAAATCCACGCCAGGATGCATCAGGCCCGCCAGGACGGTGTCGAGGACGCGCTGGCTCCGGCAGCGGCAGAGGTGGCGGAGTCCGTGCGCCTTCTGGCCTTTGACGAGATGCAGATCACTGACATTACCGATGCAATGATCGTCGGACGCTTGTTCGAGGCGCTGTTTGCCGCCGGAGTCACCGTGATCACCACCTCCAACCGGGTGCCGGATGACCTTTACAAGGACGGCCTGAACCGGCAGCTGTTCCTGCCTTTCATCGACCTGATCAAGGAGCATATGGCGGTGCATGAGATGGTCAGCAAGACCGACTACCGCCAGCACCGGCTGACTGGCGCGCCGGTCTATTTCACACCGTCAAATGCCGAATCCCGCGCCCGGATGCGGGAGATCTGGCAGGATCTCACCGGCGGCGGCGCGGCACAGCCGCTGACGCTGGAGGTGACCGGCCGCGAGGTCACCCTGCCCGCCTTCCGCAACGGCGTGGCGCGCGCCAGCTTTTATGACCTCTGCGGCAAGATGCTGGGGCCGGGCGACTATCTAGTCATTGCCGACAAGGTGAAGGTGCTGCTGCTGGAGGACATTCCCCGCCTGTCGCGCAACAACTTCAACGAGGCCAAGCGCTTCGTCACTCTGATCGACGCCTTGTACGAGGCCAAGGTGCGGCTGATCTGCTCCGCCGCGGCACAGCCCGAAATGCTCTATGTCGAGGGCGAGGGCACCTTTGAATTTGAACGCACCGCCTCCCGCCTGCGCGAGATGCAGGACAAGGACTGGGGCAGCGAAACCCCATGATCGTGCGCGACACACCCCGGCGGCGGGAGATCTTCCTGATCCTGAACGGATCGGTGGTGCCGCGCATCCTGCCCAATATCATCGGCGCTGCGCTCTGGGCGCTCTTGGTGCTGGTGCTGGACCGCTACGTCCTTGCGATGCCGCAGATTTCCATCGCCGCGATGGGAGTCTTTGGCCTGTCGCTGTCGCTGTTCCTCAGCTTCCGCAACAACGCTGCCTATGACCGCTGGTGGGAGGCGCGGCGGATCTGGGGCCGCATGGTCTCTGACGTGCGCAGCCTGGCGCAGGAGCTGCGGATCTTCGCGGGCAAAGGCCCCGACGAGGACTTCATCCTGACCCGCATCCTCGCCTTTCACCACCTGCACCGCGCCCAGCTGCGCGGCGATGAGGTGCGGGAGACGGTGGAGCATTGGGTCGGGCCGGAGGCGGCAGAGACGCTGATGCGAGACCCAAACGGCCCCAACGCGGCCTTGCGGGACATCGCCACCCGCCTGCGCGAGATGGCGGAGGACGGCCGCATCGACGGCTTCGGCCAGCGCGCCCTGGCCGAACGCCTGGCAGCATTCCCCACCGCCCAGGCCGGGAACGAGCGGCTGCTGACAACGCCCCTGCCCTTCGTCTATTCGCTGCTGGTCTGGCGCACCACCTATCTCTACTGCCTGCTGCTGCCCTTCGCCCTCCTGGACAGCGCCGGCTGGTTCGAGCCGCTGGTCGCCGCGGTTGTGGCCTATGTGTTCTTCGGCCTGGCCGAGGTCACCCATGAGCTGGAACACCCGTTCCGCAAGCAGGCCAACTCAGTACCGCTCAGCGCCATGTGCCGGGTGATGGAAATTTCGGTCTGCAACGCTCTGGGCCGCGAGGCGCCGCCCAGGCTGGAACCCGTGGACTACGTTCTGGACTAGGGGGCGGAGGGAAGAAGGGGGCGCTGCCCCCTCGGCCTTTGGCCTCACCCCCGGAGTACTTCAAACCAGAAAGAAGCAGCAGGCCGCGCCGCGCCAGCGGCGCCGTGCCCAAGGGGATGAGATCTTCAGATCGAAACCGGGCGGGAGAGCTCCCCCGCCCCGGGGTAATTCAGCCGTTTTCGCGCAGGATATGGCCCGCCAGATAGAGCGAACCGCAAATCAGCACCCGCGCCTGCGGATCCTTGGCGGTGATCGCCTGCAGCGCCGCCAGGGTGCTCTCCGCCGTGCCAGCCTCGATGCCCACGGATTTAGCCGCGGCCTCGGTTTCTTCGGCGCTCAGCGTGTTGATCTCATCGGGAATCGAAATCGCGGTCAGGCTTGCCACATGCGGCGCCAGCGGGGCCATGTAGCCGCTCACGTCCTTGGTGTTCAGCATGCCGCAGATCAGATGCGTGGGGCGCGCCGGCAGTTTCGCCAGCACATCCGCCAGCGCCACGCCCGCCGCGGCGTTGTGGCCGCCGTCCAGCCACAGCTCCGCCTTCGGTGCCGCCGCGATCAGCGGGCCGGTTTTCAGTTTCTGCATCCGGGCGGGCCATTCGGCGTTCACCATGGCCGCCTCGCAGGCGGCCTCATCCGCGCCCAGATGGCGCAGAGCCGCCAGCGCAGCACCGGCGTTCTGGATCTGATGCGCACCCAAAAGCGCGGGCAGCGGCAGATCCAGCAGGCCGTTTTCATCCTGGAACACCAGCCGGCCGCGTTCTTCGTAAACATGCCAATGCTGGCCATAGGCGATCAGCGGCGCACCGAGACGGGCAGCGGTGGCTTCGATCACTTCCATCGCCTCCTCGGGCTGCGGGCCGACCACAACCGGCACGCCGCGCTTGATGATGCCCGCCTTTTCGCCTGCGATCTTGGCCAGCGTGTTGCCCAGAAACTGCTCGTGGTCGATCGAGATCGGGGTGATCACCGAAACCTCCGGCGTGATCACGTTGGTGGCGTCCAGGCGTCCGCCCAGGCCAACCTCCAGCAGGGTATAATCCGCAGGCGTGCGCGAAAACGCCAAGAGCCCCGCCACCGTGGTGATCTCGAAATAGGTGATGTTCTCGCCGCCGTTCCTGGCATAGCACTCGTCCAGCACTTCGGTCAGATGCTGCTCCGAGATCAGCTCGCCCGCCAGCCGGATCCGCTCATGGAAGCGCGCCAGATGCGGCGAGGTATAGGCGTGCACGCTCTTGCCCATGCCCTCAAGCCCTGCCCGGATCATCGCCTGGGTGGAGCCCTTGCCGTTGGTGCCCGCCAGGTGGATCACCGGCGGCAGGTTTTCCTGCGGGTTGTCCAGTGCGGCCAGCAGCCGCCAGACCCGGTCCAGCGTCAGGTCGATGATCTTGGGGTGCAGCGCCATCATGCGGGCGAGGATCGCGTCGGAGGTCTGGGTCATCAGCCTGGGTCCTGTTCAGCCGGCTTGCCTCAAACGCAAAGGGCAGCGCCCGTCCCGGCGGGGTGGAAGCGAAGCGCCCGCCCCGTGGGGGGCGGGACGGGCGCTGCCCGGCCTTCGGCCAGGCATAGGTATTTAATCGAAGTTACTCGGCAGCTTCTTCGCTGACTGCGCCATCCGCCGGCGCGTTTGCGGCCTTGGGCGCCTCTTCCGCTTCCGGCGCGGGCAGATCGCCCGCCACCTGCGGCGGCAGGCCCATCAGCATGCGGATAATGGTGATCAGCTCTTCGCGCATTTCGGTGCGCGGGGTCACCCGGTCCAGCATGCCGTGATCCAGCAGGTACTCGGCGCGCTGGAAGCCGTCCGGCAGCTTCTCGCGGATGGTCTGCTCGATCACCCGCGGGCCGGCAAAGCAGATGAGCGCGTTCGGCTCGGCGATATGCACATCGCCCAGCATCGCATAAGACGCGGTGACGCCGCCGGTGGTCGGATGGGTCAGCACCACGATATAGGGCAGCCCCGCTTCTTTCAGCATCTCCACCGCAACAGTGGTGCGCGGCATCTGCATCAGCGACAGGATGCCTTCCTGCATCCGCGCGCCGCCAGCCGCCGAGAACAGCACCAGCGGGCGGCCCAGCTTCACGGCTTCCTCAGCGGCGGCGATGATCGCGTTGCCCACATACATGCCCATCGAGCCGCCCATATAGGAGAAGTCCTGCGCGGCAGCGATGATCGGCGTGCGGCCAATCTCACCGGCGGCCACCAGCATCGCGTCTTTCTCGCCGGTCTTCTTCTGTGCCGCCTTGATCCGCTCGGGATATTTTTTCTGATCCTTGAACTTCAAGGGATCGGCCAGCGGCTCCGGCACCGCGACCTCGGTGAACACACCGCCGTCGAACAGCGCGGTGAAACGGTCGCGCGGGGTGATGTTCATGTGATGGCCGCAGCTGGTGCAGACGTTCTGATTGTCGCTCAGCTCGCGGTGAAACAGCATGGTGCCGCATTCATCGCATTTCTGCCAAAGGTTCTCGGGCACTTCGCGGCGCGAAAAGATCGAGTTGATCTTGGGCCGGACGTAGTTGGTGATCCAGTTCATATTGCTTGCCTCTCCGGGGGCGCGGTTTGTCCCCCAGATAAGGCGCATTTGCCGCAATTGCAATCAGCGGCGTATGGCAAGCCTTGCGCAGAGCCAGCTGACACCCATCAGAAGGAAATCCACCGCCATCCATGGCCGCAGCGCCTGCACGTCCGCCAGATCAAAGGGGATCAGATAGAGCGCCAGCCCGTTCAGGCTGGTGGGCGAGCCGAACAGCAGCAGCGCCGTGACGTTGTTGAAGAAATGCACCGCCATCGCGGGTCCCAACGTGCCGGCCCGTGCCGTCAGGTCCGCCATCAGCACCCCAAATAGCCCGGCCCAGACGGTGATCACCAGCGCATTGCCCCCGGCCTCTGCCGGCAGGTAGTGGCCCAGCGCAAACAGCGCCGAGGGCACCAGCAGCCAGACCGCAGGATGACGGAACCGCGCTGCCAGCGCCTGCTGGATATAGCCGCGGAACAGGATTTCCTCCGATCCGGTCTGCACCAGCACTGCAACGATAGAAAGCGGCAGAATGCCCAGCCAGGTCCAGAACGGCAGGTTCTGGGTCATCGGCGGCCCCATGTCATAGGGCGGCAAGGCCATCAGCAGCAGGCTGAGGCCCAGCAGGTACAGGCTGACCCGTCCGAACTGATGCACCAGCGGACGCAGATGGCCGGTCACGGTGGCAAAGCCGCGCTGGTGGAACAGCCGCGCCGCCATCGCCACGCCCAGCGACAGAAAGGCAAAGCTGCCCAGCAGCACCAGCATCGCGCCCGGCGTGCTGCCATCCGCCAGCCCCTGCAGCCAATCGCCCGGAAACAGCCCGGCCAGGATCACCTGCAGCGCCGCCGTCAGGGCAAAGCTGACCGAGGCCACCAGCACCAGCCCCAGCATCAGGCGCCACAGCGCCGGCTGTTGCCGGGCAAAGCGCACCATCGCCTCATGCGCTCTGTAGCTGTGCCAGTCGTGCATAGGTCCTCCGCGCCGCATCAGGAGCCGGCGGCAATCCGGCCCACGTTATGCATTGCTGCAACGCCAAGGCAAGGCAGGCACGCCTGGTGGCGGTTCAGGCTTGCCGCCCCGCCCCCTGCTCCGTAATGATTCCTGCAAAAAACAAGACCGGCAGGACCAGCAGTGACCAGAACAAGCAACGGGAAATCCGTGCCTTTTGCCGCGCCCGGCGGAAAGGCGCCCATGCGGTGCGGCGCGGCGGCGGCGATTGTGCTCGCAGCCCTCGCTCTGGCGGGATGCAGCCCGTCCCCCCAAGGCATGCCCTTTGCCTCCCGCACCGCAAGCCAGGCGCCGCAGGCCGGGGTTCAGGTGATGTCCTTTGGCGGCGGTGATGTGCTGCTGGCCGCACCCGATGCCTATTGCTTTGACCGCCGCAGCAGCCAGCCGGACAAGGACGGCGGTTTTGCTCTCCTCGCACATTGCAGCCGGATGGGCCGCCAGAACTGGTTCGGCGCCAAAAAGTCGGCGGTGCTCACCGCGTCGGTTGGCCCCGCCAAAGCTGGTGCCGCCGCACCGCAGACGGCTGACATCGCCGCCATGTTCCCGGACGCCAAAGTTCTGGAAACCAGCGAGGATCAGCTCTTGCCGCTGGTCAAGCTGGAGTTCCCCGGCGCTGTCGCCGACGGCGCCAGCCCGGTGCACTGGCGCGGTGCATTCGTGCTGGACCGCCACCTTGTCGCGCTGGCGCTTTACGCGCCTGAAGGCAGCCGGGCGCTTGGCAGCCAAGGAGCCGCGCTCTTGAACGAAATGACCCACCGCACGCTGGAGGCCTCCACCCTGCCGTCGCTGGAGACCGCGGCGGCGACGCCGCGCCCGGCCGCCGCAGTACCCGCACCCGGCCTGCGCCCGCAGCCCCGCCCGGTGCAGATGCTGGCGCAGAACGCAGAAGCCATCCCGGAGCCGCGCAAAAAACGCAGGCTCAGCCAGCGGATTGCCGGTTTATTTCAATAGGCCTGCGCGGTTACACTGCCGCCAGCCCCGCAGCGGGGCAGCACGGGCAAAGAAGACCCAATAACAGGCGAGAGAGAGCACGATGGGCAGGATCATGGACCGGTTGCTTCACCTGCGCAGCCTGCGCCGCTGGCGCGCCGCGGCTGAGGAGTCCTCGCGCGCGCCGCTGTCGGAACTGCGCCGCCAGCGCAACCAGGCCCGCCAGTTGCGCACCCATCTGGACCGGCTCATCCACACCGCCGACGGCCGCCTGGCGCTGCCGCAGATCGGCTCCTCCTTCTTTCCGCGCCCGCATGGCACCGACTGGTCCTGGCGCCCGGAAATGTGGCGCGGTCCGCTGCCGGAACGCGGCCTCGCCTCGGTGCCGCCCAAGGCCCGGCTGGGCGATGAGGTGCAGCTGTTTCACGACTGCGCCTTCTCCGAACTGACCCTGCGCCAGCTCCGGAATACCCGCGAGGAAGACCTCGCCCCCTTCGGCCTGCGCATGGATGTGTTCAAATTCGACGGCTCCTTCCTGTCGCTGGTGATCGACCTGCCGCCGGAGGCTGTGCAGGGCATCACCCGCCAGCACCTTCTGCGCATCGACAGCATCATCGAATCCGAAAAGCCGATTGAGATCTTCGCCCGGCTCAACATCCAGCACGGCCCCAACACCGAACAGCTGGTGCGCGAGCTGCCGCAGGAGGAAAAGAACATCGTGGTGGAGTTCGACCTGGCCTATTCCAAGCTGAACGAAAAGCGGATCGAGAAGATCTGGCTCGACCTGATCTTTGAGGCGCCGGACCTGAACCAGGTGATCCTGCGCGACCTGACGTTCTCGCGCCACCGCCGCGCGGCGATCTGAGGAGCCAGCCCCATGAGGGATTTGACATGAGCGACCTGACACTGACCAAAATCCGCTTCCGCAACGGTATCTGGGAAGGCAAGATCGGCAATGCCCCGGTCAGCGGTGCCAAGCCGGACATCACCGTGATGTTTCAGGATCAACCGGTCGAAAACGTGATCCTGACGGAAGGCACGGCAGAGCGCGACTGGCTGGTGGCCGTGCCGGTGCCGCCAGAGGCTGTGGCCGACGGGGTGCAGACCTTTGTGATCTTTGATGCCGCAGACAGCACCCGGCTGGGCGATTTCACCCTGATCGCAGGGGAGGCAGTGGCCGACGACCTGCGCGCTGAAGTCGAATTGCTGCGCGCTGAGCTCGACATGCTGAAGCGCGCCTTCCGCCGCCACTGCCTGGAAACGATGTAAGGACCTGGCCCTAAGGGCTTATTCCAGCGCCTGGAAATGCTCCGCCAGCACCTGCATCAGCTTGGCGTGCGGAATCGGACCATAGCTGCAGCGTGCCACACCGGCCTGCCGCGCGGTCTCCAGCGTGATGCCGCGCATCATCGTGTTGACCGGCAGCGAACAGCCCTCGCAGACCCGCGCAATCAGATCGGGATCACTCAGCCCCGGCACAAAGAACCCGTTGCCGCCAGCCTCGGCATAAGCCGCCGCGCGCTCCAGCGCTTCGCCGAGCAGGACGGCGTGTTTGGCGGCATCCTTTTCCTTCAGAAACAGATCTGTACGCGCATTCACAAAGATGTCCGCATGGGCCGCCCGCACCGCAGCCACCCGCCGCGCCTGCTCCTCGATGCTGTAAAAGCCCTCGCCACCGACCACCTGATCTTCAAAGTTCAGCCCCACCGCGCCGGTCTCTGCCAGCCGTTTCACATTGGCGGTCAGCTGTTCCGGCTCGCGCGCGTATCCGCCTTCGAAGTCAATCGTCACCGGCAGATCTGTGGCCGCAATGATGCGCTCCGCATTGCCCAGCACAAACTCCAGCGGCACCTGTTCGCCATCCGGGAACCCCTGCGCCGCCGCCACCGGGAAGCTGCCGGTCGCCAGCGCCTTGGCCCCTGCCCCGGTAATCGCCTTGGCGCTGCCCGCATCCCAGATGTTGTAAAGCACCACCGGATCACCCGGCTGGTGCAGCGCCGCAAATGCCTTGGCGCGCTCGGAATATGTCATGCTGAAATCCTCTGTCTGTAGCCTGTTTCAATTTCAATAAGCCGCTGCTTACGCCACAAGCCGCCGCCATAGCCGGTCAGCGATCCATCCGCCGACAGCACCCGGTGGCAGGGCACCACCAGCGCCAGCTGGTTGGAGCCGTTGGCCCGCGCCACCGCCCGGGTGGCGGAGGCCCGGCCCAGCTCCCGCGCGATCTGCGAATAGCTGCGGGTCTCGCCTGCCGGGATGGTCAGCAGATAGCGCCAGACCTCGCGCTCGAACGCGGTGCCGTGCAGCGCCAGCGGGGTCCGGAAATCCGCGCCCTCACCGGCAAAGAAGTGGCGCAGCTCCTCTGCAATCTGCGCGGTCGGTGCGGGACGGCCAAAGCCCAATCCGCCGGGCTGCGCCTTTTGCAGCTTGGCCACCTCCCGCGGCAGCGCCTTGCGGTCGGCAAATTCCAGCAGGTGCAGCTGATGGGCGCAGCTGATCGCAATCATCGCCCCCAAGGGCGTGTCGATCCAATCCGCCAGCAGCAGCGCATCCTTGCGGAACGCCCCCGGTGCAATCCCCACCAGTTTCGCGAATGCCGCGCGGAAGGCACTGGCGCTCTCAAAACCGGCATCAATCTGCGCCGCAATCACCGGCTCGCCGGCTTTCAGCGCTGTGAACCCCTCACGCAAGCGGCGCTGCCGCGCCATCTCCAGGAAGGTCATGCCGAAATGCCGCTTGAAGGCGCGCCGCACGGTGGAGGCATCCAGCCCCAGCCGCAGCAGATCACCCTCACCCCAGCGGTAGGCGGGGCGTTCCTCCAGCCGCGCCAGCAGGTCCTGCACCATCGGGTCATCGCCGGCCGCCGCCGCCAAGGGCTTGCAGCGCTTGCAGGCGCGAAAGCCCGCCTCGATGCACTCGCCCGGCGTGGCAAAAAACCGGCAGTTCTCATACTTCGGTTTGCGCGCCGGGCAAGTCAGCCGGCAGAAGATGCCGGTGGAAGTCACACCGACATAGGCGCGCCCTTCATAGGCGGCATCACGGTCTAGCAACGCTTGGTAAAGCGTGCGGGAATCAGGCAGGTCAAACATCATGGGCGGAGCATAGACCAGCCCGCCCCGTCAGTACGCCGGATATCGGGCGTTGATTTTCAAATCATTGCGACCCAGCCGGGCGGGCGCCTGCCCGCGGGGTGGCGCTGCAACGCTTGCGTGGGGCAGTTTATCCCAGCCGCGTCCGTACGAGTTCTCAAGGGAGCATTACCCTCTCGAAAGCGCCAGCCCGTGCGGGCGGGCAGGCGCTCGCCCGGCGGCGCTGCGCGCCTTGTTCCGGGCGGAAAAGCTCACTTCCGCCAAGGTGTTGCGTACCCACCGTACGCCCCCTTCACGCAATTCTCATTCCCCTCTGCCATACTCCCAAAAGATCGCGATCCCCCGCCATGGCTCCGCGCATGGGCCATGATACGAGGCGCAGGCATCTGTGAGGCTGCCTGCGCGACACCCCGGAGACCGGCCCTGATAAAAAGGGGGTCGTCCAGGATATCCTGTCCGAGCAGGCCCCCGGCGGGGTCTGTCCACCTCCACCCCGGCGGCGCCGCCCCCTTAACTGGGACACAGCGCAACAACGGTACAGCACCCAAACCCCGCCAGACCCGGCGGCACAGCAAAAATGAAAAAGGCCGCCCAACCGGACGGCCCCTTCCTGATGCGTGTTTGCGCGGGCTTACTTCGGCCCCAGCGCCACCATCCCTTTCAGGATGTCGATGGCATAGGCCAGCTGGTAATCCTGCTCGCGCAGTTCCGCGGCTTTCTCGGCCTTCTCGCGCTCTTCCTCGATCTGGCGGATTTCATCCTCGGACAGGCTGTCGTTGTTCAGGCTGCCGCGCAGGTCGGCTTCCGAACGGGAACGGCGGGCGGGCGAGTCATTCTCCTCCTCAGCCGCAGCCACCCGGCGCGGCTGAGCCACCACGATGTCGGGGGACACGCCCAGCGCCTGGATCGACCGGCCCGACGGCGTGTAATAGCGCGCGGTGGTCAGGCGCATCGCGCCCTCGCCCTTCAGCGGCATCACCGTCTGGACCGAGCCCTTGCCGAAGGACTTGGTGCCCACCACGATAGCGCGGCGGTGGTCCTGCAGCGCACCTGCAACGATTTCTGACGCCGAGGCCGAGCCGCCGTTGATCAGCACCACAATCGGCTTGCCCTCTGCCAGGTCGCCCGGGGTGGCGTTGAAGCGCTCGCCGTCTTCCGGGTCGCGGCCGCGGGTGGAGACGATCTCACCCGACTCCAGGAAGCTGTCGGCCACCTTGATCGCCTGGGTCAGCAGACCGCCCGGATTGTTGCGCAGGTCCAGCACGATGCCGTTGACGTTCTCCATGCCGCCGGCTTCCTCGATCTGCTTCTTCAGGTTTTCCTCGAGGTTCGGCGTGGTCTGGTCGTTGAAGGTGGTGATCCGCATCACCACGGTGTCGCCCTCGGTGCGGCCGCGTACCGCAGTCAGCTTGATGGTGTCGCGGATGATCGACACGTCAAACGGCTCCGCCTCGCCCTCTCGCACAACGGTGATCACGATCTCCGATCCAACCGGTCCGCGCATCAGCTCCACCGCGTCGTCCAGCGACAGGCCCAGAACGCTTTCGCCGTCCACGTGGGTGATGAAATCGCCGGCTTCCATCCCGGCTTCATCCGCCGGGGTGCCGTCAATGGGGGAGACAACTTTGACAAAGCCCTCCTCCTGAGTGACCTCGATCCCGAGGCCGCCGAACTCGCCGCGGGTCTGCACCCGCATGCTGGCCGCATCATCCGGCGACAGATAGCTGGAATGCGGATCCAGCGACGCCAGCATGCCGCCGATCGCCGCCTCGATCAGCTCCTTCTCGTCGACTTCCTCGACATACTGCGCCCGGATGCGCTCAAAGATATCGCCGAACAGGTCCAGCTGCTCATAGACGTTAGCCTCGCGCGCGCCTTCCTGCGCCAGCAAGGGGCCTGCCACATAGGTTGTCGCTACGATCCCTGCCAGCGTACCGCCAACGGCGGCCATCGCAAATTTTTTCATCAAGCCTTCATCCACCTTTTCCAGTGCGGAACCACGTTTCGGGGTCCACCGGGCTGTTGTCCATTCTGACTTCTATATAGAGCGTTTCTGTCCGGTCAGTTCCACCCCCTTCACCGCTTGTTGACAGAATTGCGTCCGGTTTCGGGTTTTCTCCGCTCATCAATCCGACCGGCGTGCCCTCCGGGATCACCTGGCCCGCCTCGCCGAACACCTCGGCCAGGCCCGAGAGCACAAACAGCGTGTTCGGCTGCGGCTCCAGAATCACCACATTGCCCAGGTCCAGCAGCGGCCCGCGGTAGCGGATGGTGGCCGCCGTAGGCGATGTCACCAGCGCCCGCGGGCGGGCGGCAATCAGCCAGCCGGGACGGGCAATGCCCGCGGCATCGCGCTCACCGTAACCGCGCAACAGCAGCCCCTCAACCGGCAGGGGCAGCGTGCCGCGCAAACCGCTGATGTCGGCTTCGCTGGCAGCAATCTCACCGCCGGCAATTTCCGCCAGACCATCGGCAAAGCCTGACAGCGTCTCGGTTGAGGAGATCAGGATCGCTGTGCGCACCGGGTCCTCGGTAAAGCGTTTCGGCAATGTGGTGCGGTCGGCAATCGCGGTAGACAGCTGCACCCGGGCGCTCTGCACGCCGGCCAGCCCCTCCTCCAGCGTCTTTGCCGCGTTCTGCTGCAGCAGCCGCAGCGCCTGCACCTCATCCAGATCCGCCTTCAGCATCTGCGCCTTGGCCTGCAGCGCCGGTGTCACCTCTGCCAGCATCATCGCAGACCGCGCTGCCCCCAAAGGCCCGGAGGGATGCACCATCAAGACCGGCGGCGGCGAGGTTTCAATGGTCTGGATGATGCCCAGAAGGCCCGAGACCTCCTCCTGCCGCGCCGCCAATTGCGCGCTCAGCTGCCCCTCACGCCGCGCCACCCGGCGCAGGCCGTCGCGCATCGCCGCAAGGCCGGCTTCATAGGCCTGCACGGTGGAGGTCAGCGCCTTCACCCGGTCGCGGGAACTGTCGGCCTCCTGCAGCTGGACAGAGGCCGCTTCCAGCTGTTCTGCCGCGTCGCGCGCGGCATCCGCCGGGTCCGCTGCCGCCTGCAGCGGCGCGGCCAGCAGGGCCAGCAGCATCAGGCCCGCACGCCGGATCATGACAGCAGGCTCTCCCCGGTCATCTCAGCCGGTTTCTCCAGCCCCATCAGCTCCAGAATGGTCGGTGCCAGATCGGCCAGGCGGCCATCGCGCAAAGCCGCGCCCTCCGGCCCGCCGACCAGCGCCACCGGCACCAGGTTCAGCGTATGGGCAGTGTGGGCGCCGCCGGTTTCCGGGTCCACCATCACCTCGCAGTTGCCGTGGTCGGCGGTGACGATCATCGCGCCACCCGCCTTCTCCAGCGCCGCGACCACCTTGGCCAGCCCCTGGTCCACCGCCTCACAGGCGCGGATCGCCGCCTTCAGATCGCCGGTGTGCCCGACCATGTCGGGGTTGGCGTAGTTGGTCACGATGAGGTCATATCCTGCCTCGATCGCCTCGACGAATTTCTCCGTCACTTCCGGCGCCGACATCTCCGGCTGCAGATCATAGGTCGCCACGTTGGGAGACTTCGGCATGAAACGGTCTTCGCCCTCTTCCGGCTCTTCTTTGCCGCCATTGAGGAAGAAAGTCACATGCGGGTATTTTTCGGTTTCGGCCAGACGGAACTGGGTCTTGCCGTGCTTGGCGACCCAGGCGCCCAGCGTGTTGACAATCGCCGCCTTCGGATAGGCGGTGGTCATGTAATCATTATGGGCATCGGAGTATTCCACCATTCCCATCAGCGCCGCCAGTTTCGGGCGCTGGCCGGTATCGAACTCTGCAAACCCCGGTTCACCGATGGCGCGCAGAATTTCCCGCGCCCTGTCGGCGCGGAAGTTGAGGCAGAAAAGCCCGTCGCCATCCTTCACCCCGTCAAAGCCCTGCAGCACCGTGGCGCCGATGAACTCATCCGTCTCCGACTGGTTATAGGCATGGTCCACCGCGCTGTGTGCGGTCTGGCCGGGCCGGCCCTTGGCGTGGATCATCGCATCATAGGCTTCGCTGACGCGGCCCCAGCGGTTGTCCCGGTCCATTGCGAAATAGCGCCCGGTGACTGTGGCAATCCGCACACCTTCAGGCAGTTTCTCCTCCAGCCGGCGGAAGTGGCGAAAGGCCGATTTCGGCGCCACATCCCGCCCGTCGGTGATCGCATGCAGCCAGACCGGCACTCCAGCGT
This sequence comes from Leisingera sp. ANG1, assembly GCF_000203975.2. Classification (GTDB taxonomy): domain Bacteria; phylum Pseudomonadota; class Alphaproteobacteria; order Rhodobacterales; family Rhodobacteraceae; genus Leisingera. Next base: position 112,234 of record NZ_AFCF02000007.1, read on the forward strand.
CATGGATCGCCTTCACCGCCGCCAGGATGTGGTTGATATGCCCATGCACACCGCCGTCGGAGACCAGCCCCATCAGATGCGCCGCGCCGCCGCTTTCCTTCAGCTGCGCGATAAACGCCTGCAGCGCCGCGTTTTCAAAAAAGCTGCCGTCCTCGATCGCCAGGTCGATCTGGCCCAGGTCCATCGCCACCACCCGGCCCGCGCCGATGTTGGTGTGCCCCACCTCGGAGTTGCCCATCTGCCCGGTCGGCAGGCCCACATCCGGCCCATGGGTGATCAGCCTGGCGCTCGGCCCCTTGGCCATGATCGCATCAAAAGTTGGCGTCTGCGCCAGATAAGGCGCGTTTGCCTTGCCGGGTTCGCCGCTGCCCCAGCCATCGAGAATGCACAGGACAACGGGTTTGGGTGCGGTCATGGATCAGCTCCGGGGCAGGGCAAGGTTGGGCAATGTTCGCAAGCCTTCTAACGCCTTGCCGCGCCGGGGTGAACCGGCTTTCCTGCCACAGTTGGCGTTATCACGGCGCGGCACCCCGGCAATGCCGCTTCATCTTTCCCGAAATACTCAACTCCGGGCCGGCGCGGCATCCCCGCTGCCGGCGTTCTGCGGCACCAGCACCGGCACCCGCCGCGCCAGATCGCTGGCCAGCGTGTCCGCCGGGAAGTAGCGGTGCAGAACACCGGGCTGCAGCAAGTCGGCATTGCCGTCCAGAAAGGCCTCCGTGTCCGCATAATCGCCACCCGCCATCCGCTCCGCTGTCAGGCTCAGGAACGCCAGCGTCACTGTCGCGTTGAATTTCTCCGGCACCCCGGCGGCTTCGGTCAGCCGGCGCAAGCCACGGGCATAGATGGCCATGCCCTCGAACACCTCTTGGCGGGAGAGGATTTCATAGGCCACGCCCAGGTGCGCCCGGTGGCTGAAGCCCTGCGGCTGCAGCGTGCCCGCGGCCAGCTCCGCTGCCATCACGGCATAATCTGTGCGTTCGCTCATTGCGGATCCTCCGTCAGGCTGTGGCTGTCGGCGGCGGTCAGGTCCAGCCCGTAAACCGCCCGCAGCGCCTCGATCTTGCTCAGGGTTTCTTCCGAGAACGGCGCCTTGCCTTCAAAGGCGTGCAGCGCCATGCCCTCGACCAGTTCCGCCACCGAAATGTCCAGATATTCCGCCAGCGCCTTCATGGTCTTCAGCAGCCGCGCCTCCAGGCGCAGGCCGGTTTGAACACGGGTTACTGATTTCATCGCACCCTCCTTTCAGAGGGCTGATATAGAACGATTCAACTTTGGTATCAAGGTACCAAGATACCTGCTATCAATCTGCGCTTCTTCTTTGCCCAAATACTCAACTCCCCGGCGCGCCTTCGGCACCGCCGCCCGTGTCCTGCGGCGTCAGCAGATGCCGGATCAGTGCCACCGGATGCGCCCGCAAGCTCAGCCGCATGGCGACGTAATCCTCCACCACTTCCTCGCCCAGGCCCATCTGCGGCAGGTCCGCCTCCGGCTCATAAATCCCCTCGCCTTCCAGCTCGCGGGCAAACAGCGGCAGGGGCTTGCGGGCGGTGATCGCCTTGGCGGCCCATAAGGCCTCGCGCCGGTTGAGGCCAAGAGCGGCAAAGGCATCCGCTTCGGCCAGCCGCTCGATCACCGGCGGCGCGATGCCGGCCTTGCGCCAGACGTCCTCCACCTCGTGGTAGCCGTTGCCGCGGGCGGCGGTCAGCCAGGCGGCGTCCTCGTCGCGCAGGCCCTTCACCTGCCGGAACCCCAGCCGCAGCGCCAGGCCGCCGTGGCCGTCGGGCTCCATCACGTTGTCCCAGTAGGAGTTGTTGATGCAGACCGGGCGCACCGCCACCCCGTGTTCGCGGGCATCACGGACGATCTGGGCGGGGGCGTAGAAGCCCATCGGCTGCGCATTCAGCAGCGCACAGGCAAAGATCCCCGGATGGTGGCATTTGATCCAGGCAGAGGCATAGACCAGCAGGGCAAAACTGGCTGCATGGCTTTCGGGAAAGCCGTAGGAACCGAAGCCCTCGATCTGGGAAAAGCAGCGTTCGGAGAACTCCGCATCATAGCCGTTCCTGGCCATGCCGCGCAGGAACAGAGAGCGGAATTCGCTGACGTTGCCGTGCTTCTTGAAGGTCGCCAGCGAACGCCGCAGCCGGTCGGCCTGTTCCGGGGTGAAACCGGCGCCGACGATAGCAATCTGCATCGCCTGCTCCTGAAACAGCGGCACGCCGAGGGTCTTGCCCAGCACCTCGCCCAGCGCATCCGAGGGGAAGTGCACGGGCTCCTCGCCGTTCCTGCGGCGGATATAAGGGTGCACCATGTCGCCCTGGATCGGGCCGGGGCGGACGATAGCGACCTCGATCACCAGGTCATAGAAATTGCGCGGCCGCATCCGGGGCAGGAAGTTCATCTGCGCCCGGCTTTCGACCTGAAAGACGCCGATGCTGTCGGCGCGGCACAGCATATTGTAGACCGCCGGATCCTCCGGCGGCAGGGTGGCCAGGCTGTAGTCCAGCTGGTGGTGCTGGCGCATCAGATCAAACGCCTTGCGGATGCAGGTGAGCATCCCCAGCGACAGCACATCGACCTTGAGGATGCCCAGCGTGTCGATGTCATCCTTGTCCCAGCAGATGACCGTCCGCCCCTCCATGGTGGCGTTTTCAATGGGCACCAGTTCATCGAGCCGCCCTTGGGTGATGATGAAACCGCCCACATGCTGGCTGAGGTGGCGGGGGAAGCCGATGATCTGCTCCACCAGCTGCAGGGTCAGCTGCAGACGGCGGCTGTTCGGGTCCAGGCCGATCTCGCGCATCCGCTCGGCCTCCACCCCCTTGGCGCTGAAAAAACCCCAGAGCTGCGAGGACATGGCGGAGATGGTGTCCTCCGTGAGACCCATGGCGCGGCCCACCTCGCGGATGGCGCGCTTGCCGCGGTAGTGGATCACCGTGGCACACAGGCCTGCGCGGTGGCGGCCGTAGCGTTCATAGATCCACTGGATCACCTCCTCGCGCCGCTCGTGCTCGAAATCGACGTCGATGTCGGGCGGCTCGTCGCGGGCTTCACTGACGAAGCGCTCGAACACCATGGTGCCCAGTTCCGGGCTGACGGAGGTGACACCCAGGCAGTAGCAGACCACCGAGTTTGCCGCCGAGCCGCGCCCCTGGCAGAGGATCCCGCGGGAGCGGGCAAAGGCGACGATGTCGCGCACGGTGAGGAAATAGGGGTCGTATTTCAGCTTGGCGATCAGGGCGAGTTCATGCTCCAGCAGGGCGCGCACCCGCTGTGGCGCGCCGCCGGGGTAGCGCCAGCTGAGGCCCTCCTCGGCCAGCCGCCGCAGCCGCTGGGGCGGGGTTTCGCTCTCGCGCCCCTCGTCCGGGTAGTCATAGCGCAGCTCATCCAAGGAGAACGTCAGCTGCTCCGCCAGATGACCCGCGTTGTCCACCGCCGTCTCATAGCCGCGGAACAGGCGGCGCATTTCCCCCTCCGAGCGCAGGCGCTGCTCCGCGTTGGCCATGGCGGCGCGGCCCAGCTCCTCCACCTTGCAGCGCAGCCGGATGGCACTCAGCACATCGCCCAGGCGGCGGCGGCGGCCATGGTGCATTTTGGGCGCGGCGCTGGCCAAGGGGGGCAGGTTGAGATGTTCCGCCAGCTCTGCAAGCGCGGCAAAGCGGGCCCGGTCGCCGCCGTCATAGGCTGGCGTCATCAACAGGTGCATCCGCCCGGCAAAGCGGCGCGTCAGCGCGTCCATATGCGGCCCCCATCCGCCCGCGCCGCAGGGCGCATGTCCCGCCTGCGGCAGCAGCAGCAGGTGGAGGCCGTCCGCAAATTCCATCAGGTCGGAGAGATGCAGGATGCAGCTGCCCTTCTCTGCCCTGAGCCGCCCGGTTGAGAGCAGCCGGGTCAGGCTGCCCCAGCCCACGCGGGTCACTGGCAGCGCGATCACCTCCGGCGCGTCGCTGAAGATCAGCCGCGCTGCCGGGATCAGCCGCACGGTTTCATAAACCGGGAAGGAGGCGGGTTGCGCAATATCTGCGGGGCGCGGCGGGCCGATGGGTGTGTGTGTGCGGTCCCAGGCCTGCCGCTCCCGCACCCGGCGGGCAATGTCGCGGCACTCCGCATGGGCGCGCACGATGCCCGCCACCGAGTTTTCATCCGCGATGGCAAAGGCGCCAAGCCCCAGTTCCAGCGCGCGCGCCGCATACTCCTCCGGATGGGAGGCGCCAGTGAGGAAGGTGAAGTTGGAGAGACAGGCGAATTCGGCAAACATGGGGGCATGATATTCCCGTTTTGTTCTCATGTGGAGTCCTGCTGGAATGCGGTGCCGCGCGCCTGCGCGGCGCTACGCCCAACCGCCGCAGGGCATTTTCAATGCCCGCCCGGCGGGCGGGAGGGCTTTACTCCAACTCACTGCGGGATGCGCAAGATCCGGGTCGATTGCGGCGGGGCAGATACGCCATGGTGCTGGCAGCAAAGGAGAAACCCCATGACCAAGATCACCGCCCTGCCCACAGACATCGTCCGCGCCCTGCAAGAGGGCGGCCCCGATGCCCACGGCCAAGTGCCGGAACGCGCGGTGTCCGACGGCGGCGCCAACCCCTGCCGCCACTGCCTGACATATATCTCTGAAGGCAAGGAGATGCTGATCCTCGCCCACCGCCCCTTCCCCGAGGCACAGCCCTATGCCGAGACCGGGCCGATCTTCCTGTGCGCGGATCATTGCGAACGCCATGACGGCGAGGCGGTGCCGGAGGCTCTGGAAGGCTCTCCCGATTACCTGATCAAGGGCTACAGCGCCGATCACCGGATCGTTTACGGCACCGGCATCGTGATCCCGCAGGCGGAGATGATGGGGCGGGCCGAGGCGATCTTTGCCGATGAGCGGGTGGACTACATCCACATCCGGTCATCGCGCAACAACTGCTATCAGGCACGGATCGACCGGGGGTGAGGGCGGAGGTCAGGGTTTCGGGCTGATAGAAAGCCCCGTCGGGTTGACGACGGCTCTGAGCCCATTTTTAACCTAGCGAGCAGCTGCAGCACTTCGCAACTGCAGCGAGATTGCTCGCGAAAGACTGACTGACACCGGCCCGTACTATCTATACTGGATGCTGTACAGCTCGCGGCCGAAGGAGACATTGGTCAACTCCGTAAATTGAGACAGCGCCAAGGAGGGGGTAGCAGAGCGCAGACCACCGCAGGTGCAGCTCTGCTTTCCTTGCAGCAGCTGATTGCAAAGGGCCGGTTCAGTCTTGCCGCCTCTCTGGAGATGCGTCTGACAGGCTGCCCTTGCACAGTTGTGCGGCAAGGTATTGCTGGAAGTACCAAACCGTGCGCTCCTTCGGCGACAGCCTCCCGGGTGCCGCGGCCAGCGCCTTGGCGTTCTGTGCGATGCCGCCGATGATCGGCTTGTCCTCTTCGTTGATGCGGTCGAATCCTGTCTTCAGCTCTGCGGCATAGGCCGCGCGCTCCTCCGGATCTTCCGGCACCGCGCCGGGGTAGTAATCTGCCCCCCAGAATACCTTGACCCTATCGGTGCCATAGGGTTGCAGCGACAGCCAGAAGGTGCGCTCAGCCACAACCGACATCACATGGCAGGGGAATATCGCCGACAGTACCGCTTTTTCGCGCTCCTCACCGGTCAGCAGCGGATTGTCCACCTGCATATCCGAATTGCGTTCATAGGATTTGCCGGGCACCCTGCCCTGCTCATAAAGGCTGTAGGCCGCGCCGCCATGCATCGCATTGGCCAGCCGGGTCGGCATCGCCGGTTCGATGGTCTGGGCGTGGGCCACAAACAGGTGATAGCCCTCCGTGAAATTCTGCACCAGGATCTTCCAGTTGGTGTCCCAGATCTCCTCAGCCCGGAACAGGGTGCGGTACTTCGGCAGCTGGTAATTCTCCAGTCGCTTGGTCAGGCCAGCCAGCCGCGGCCCCAGAGGCGCGGCATCGGGATCAAGCGAGACATAGACCCAGCCTTGCCAGACCTCGACCTGGAACTGCGGCAGGCAGACCTCCTTCTTGTTGAAATTGTCGCGCATATGGGCGGCGCCGATCAACTGGCCATCAAGGTTGTAGGTCCAGGCGTGGTAAGGGCAGCTGATCCGGCCGCGTATATTGCCCGCACCCTCCAACAGCGTCGCCATCCGGTGGCGGCAGACATTGGACATCGCTCGCAGCACCCCGTCGCGGTCCCGCAGCACCACTACCGGATCGCGCCCGATGGTGGTGGCGCGGTAATCGCCGGGGTTTTCGTATTCGTCCACCCGGCCGACGCAGAACCATTCGTGATTGAAGATCTCGTCCAGTTCCAGTTCCAGGAACTCCGGCGAGGTATAGACCTGCGGCGGCGTCGCCTCGGCCAGCTCATCCGGCAGCGCGGCATTGCGCGCCACCGCATCCAACAGCTCATCAACAGACATGCGGGGGGTCATTCCAGCTCTCCTTCTGCAGGAATAAAGGGGGTTTCGCGAGTTTTCAGCCCGTATTGCAGGGCGCTGCCCTCCAGCAACTCCCGCAGCGAGGCGGCAAAGCTGCTCGGCAGAGCCAGGGTAAAGCCCGCATTGGTGCGCCACAGGGTGACGCCAACGTGGTGAAAGGCGGTGGAGGTGGCGCAGCCAGCAGGAAAGGCAGAGGGGCGCAGATCCAGCGGCAGAAAATGGTTGAGCAGCTTGCCCGCCTGCGGGCCGGACACCCGCACTAGGGTCCGGGCACTGGACAGATCCAGAACGGCGCAGGCGCGGCTGCCTTGCACTGGTGCATGTGTTTGGCCCGCGCGCTGCAGCAGCCACCATTTCAACGGCTCGGCCCGCAACAGCATGCCGCCCGTGCCCTGCTCCACACGGCCCGGCCCCGGCGCTGCGCCGCAACCTGCGGCGGCAGAAGCCAACGCACCGGCCTCTGCCAGCGTTTCCGGCCAGGCGGCGATCTGGGTCAGTCTGAAGCCCGTCAGCAGGCTCAGCGTGACACCCGCAGGCCCCGGCTTGCCGCCGCGCCCCGGCGCCAGCTGCGCCTGAAGTGTATTTATCTGGTCATCCATGCATCCGTTCTCCTTCCGGATCGAACATGTGAGGGGAAACAACCTCGACCTCGACCGGGCCGCCGCGCACCGGGTCGCTGGCCATCAGCGTCCGCCCGGTCCAGGCCTCGTGGCCGCCCGCGACATAGCCCAGCCCGATCCAGTGGCCGAGCGCCGGCGAATGCGTCACCGCAGTGACCCAGCCTTCACCGAACCCCTCGCCCTCATCTGGCCTGCACAGCAGCGCCCCGCCATTGAAGGTCTGGCTGCGATCCTTCGGGAAAATCCCCGCCAGCTGCGGCCGGTCCGCGCGCTGCAGCTCCGGGCGGTCCTGCAGCACCTTGCCGATATAAGGTTTCTTCGCAGACGCCATCTTGCCCAGCCCGGCATCGAGGATCGTGACCCGCCCGTCCAGCTCTGCGCCGGTGACATGGCCCTTCTCGATCCGTAGCGTCCCCAGCGCCTCCAGCCCGTACAGACAGCCGCCCAGGCGGGAGGTTTCCCCCCACAGCTGGTTCATCATCGCTTCGCCGTGACCGGCAGGAACATACAGCTCATAGGCCAATTCGCCCGAAAAGCTGATCCGCGCGATCAGCGCCTCAGTCCCGTCCTGCAGCTGCGTCCGGGCAACGCCCATGAACGGCAGCGCCTGTGCAGATACTGCCGCCGGATCCGCCAGGCAGGCAGCCAGCGCCTTGCGCGACTTCGGCCCGGCAATCGAAACACCCGCCCATTGATCGGAAACCGAGGTCAGATGCACCCGCAGCTCCGGCCAGCGGGTCTGCAGCAGCTCCTCCAGCCAGACCATGACCTTGCCAGCCCCGGTGGTGGTGGTGGTCATCAGAAAGTCATCTTCCGCCAGCCGCCAGGTGGTGCCGTCGTCCATCACCATGCCGTCGTCGCGCAGCATGATACCGTAACGCGCCTTGCCCACCGCCAGCTTGGCAAAGCCATTGGTATAGACGCGGTTCAGAAACTCCGCCGCATCCGGCCCCTGCACCGCGATCTTGCCCAGCGAACTGACGTCGCAGATACCAAGAGTTTCGCGCACCGTTGCGGCCTCGCGCACATAGGCCTCAGCAATGGTTTCGCCGTCTTTGGCAAAATACCAGGGCCGGTGCCACAGGCCCGCGTCGGTCATGGTGGCGCCGTGGCGCAGGTTCCAATCATGCAGCGGTGTGCGGCGCAGGGCTTTGAAATGGCCATGCACGTTGCGCCCCGCCAGCGCGCCGATGGCAACCGGCGTGTAAGGCGGGCGGAAGCGGGTGGTGCCCACCGCCGGGATCTCCTTGCCCAGAGCCTCTGCCATAAGCGCCAGGCCAACGACATTGCCCATCTTGCCCTGATCGGTGGCCATGCCCAGCGTGGTGTAGCGTTTCAGATGCTCGACAGAGACAAACCCTTCCTGATGCGCCAGCCGCACGTCTTCGCCGGTGACATCATGCTGCGGATCGACAAATGCCTTGGGTTTGCTGCCCGACAGCCGTACTTCGTAAAGCGGCGCGATGGGCGCACCCCAGCCGCCCGGCGCAGGGCCGGCAGCCTCAATCCCCATGGCGCGTTTCGCCGCCGCTTCGCCGGAGGCTTCGCAGGCCCCGCGGTCCCAGATGCCGGCCGCCGCGCCTGCCATGAACAGCGGCTCTGCGCAGTCTCCGCCCAGAAAACAGGCCAGCTCCGCATTCCATTCGGGTTTGACGCCGCGGTGCGATGCCAGGTTCACCACCGGCGACCAGCCGCCCGAAACCAGCAGCAGATCGCAATACTCACTGCCCGCCGCCTGCCAGCCGGACTCGGTGCGCCGCGCAAATTGCACGGATTTGACGCCTGAACGGCCCTTTGCCTCCAGCGGCGCCAGTCCGCCGCGCAGCCTGACCCCGGAGGGGACGTCAAGGCTAGTCCGCTGGCGCGCATCCGCCAGCACCACTTCTGCCCCGGCAGCCGCCAGTTCACCAGCGGTCCGGTAAGCGCTGTCGTTGCAGGTCGCGACCACCACCCGCTGCCCCGGCAGGACGCCGAAACGGTTCAGATAAGCCCGCCCCGCTGCTGCCGTCATCACCCCCGGACGGTCATTGCCACCAAAGGCGATAGAGCGTTCCAGCGCGCCGGCTGCCAGCACCGTGGCGCCTGCCCGCACTGTCCAGAAGCGCTGCCGCGGCAGGTAGGGCGCAGGCTCCGCCAGGTGGTCCGCGACACGCTCCACCATCCCTGCAGTGCCGTTGTCATAAAGCCCGAAAACCGTGGTTCGCGGCATCACCCGCACACCCGCGCGGCCAACCGCCTCGATCAAGGCCAGACGGTCCGGTTCGGCGGAGGGATCATTCAGCAGATCCCCGCCCAATTCAAAATCCTGTTCCGCCAGGATCACGTCGCGGCCCACCTCCGCCGCGGTCAGCGCCGCGCGCAGGCCCGCAGGCCCCGCCCCAACAACCAGCACATCGCAATAGGCATGCACGTGGTCATAGCAATCCGGATCTGCCTCGCGAGAGGCAGCCCCCATGCCCGCCGCCTTGCGGATCAGCGCCTCGTATTTCATCCAGAGCCCGGTGCCCTGCCCCCATTCAAACGGCGGCAGCCCCATGAAGGTCTTGTAATAGAACCCGGCCGAGAAGAACCGGCCAAAGAGCCCGTTCACCGCGCCTGCATCAAAGCGCACATTGGGCCAGGCGTTCTGGCCCTGCGCCTCCAGCCCCTGAAACAGCTCCTGCATGGTAGCCTTGACGTTCGGCTCTGCTCTCGCACCGCTGCCAACGGTGACGATGGCCCCGGACTCCTCCACCCCCGCCGACATGATCCCGCGGGGGCGGTGATACTTGAAGGACCGCCCCAGGACCCGCTCACCATTGGCCATCAGCGCCGAGGCCAACGTATCTCCCGCATAACCCTGCAACGCTTTGCCGTCCCAATGGAACGACAGCGGCTTGCTCCGGTCGATCCGCCCGCCGCGGTCCAGCCGCCGCGCGGTCATTGCCCGCTCTCCAGCGCCGCCGCCAGTCCCGGATGGGCGGGCGCCACACTGCGGATTTCATGGGTCATCGTGTCCCGCTCCACCTTTATCCACATGCGGCAGCCATGCACATGCTGCCAGGTCTCCAACTGCAGGCCGCAGATGTTTTCGCGCAGGAAAACCGCGTCGTGCCAGTCCTGCACCGGCGCATCAAGCGCCGGGTATTCGATAGAGCCGTCACCGCCATAGCTGAATTCGGCATGGTCGCGAGGACCGCAAAAGGGACAGGATATCCGGATCATGGCTTACCTCCTTATCCGTGCAGCTTGGGATCGGGGCCGGCGCCGCGCTCGTCGATCTGCAGCCCGCGCTCAAAGCGTTTCAGGTCGAAATCGGCGATCATCGGCGCGGGGCGTTCATTGGCGATCAGATCGGCAAACCACCAGCCCGCGGCAGGTGTCGCCTTGAAGCCGCCGTAGTTCCAGCCGGTGTTCAGATAGAGATTGTCCAAGGGCGTCGGGCAAATGAAGTGGCTGCCGTCCATCGACATATCGACCACCCCGGCCCAATGGCGCAGCAGCTTGACCCGGCCCAGGCAGGGCATCACCGACATCGCCGCCTCTGCCACGTCCTGCACAATCGGCAGGTTGCCGCGCTGCGCATAGGATTTGTACCAGTCCAGATCACCGCCAAAGACCATGCCGCCCTTGTCCGACTGCGAGATATAGAAATGCGCGCCGCCCATGCCGAAGACCACAACCTGATCCAGCAGGGGCTTCAGCGGCTCCGACACAAAGGCCTGCAGCTTGTGGGATTCAATCGGCAGCCGCCCCAGCCCCGCCATCGACCACAGCCGCGACGTATTGCCCGCCACCGCAAAGCCCACCTTGCCCGCGGTGATCCGGCCCCGAGTGGTCTCCAGCGCGGTGATCCGGGCGCCGTCGCGCTCCACGCCTGTCACCGCGCAGTTCTGGATGATATCCACCCCCAGCATGTCAGCCGCCCGGGCATAGCCCCAGACCACCGCGTCATGGCGGGCGGTTCCCGCGCGTTTCTGCACCGCGGCGCCCATCACCGGGAAGCGGGCGCCCTCGGCATAGTTCAGATGCGGCACCGCCTGCTTCAGCTGCTCCAGGCCCCAGATCTCTGCATCAGGCGTGCCGGTGCGGCGCAGGGTGTTGTAGTTGCGCGCCGCTGCGTCGATGGCCCCGGGGCTGTGCAGCAGCGCGATATGCGAGCGCTGGCTGAACATCACGTTGTAGTTCAGCTCATGGCTCAGCTCCTCCCACAGCTTCAGCGAATGCGCATAGAACTGGCAGTTTCCCGGACGCGCATAGTTGGAGCGCACGATGGTGGTGTTGCGCCCGGCGTTGCCGCCTCCGATCCAGCCCTTCTCCAGCACCGCAACATTGCGCAGCCCGTGGTTCTTGGCCAGGTAATAGGCGGTGGCCAGCCCATGCAGGCCGCCGCCGACGATGATTACGTCGTAATGGCTCTTGAGTTCAGGGTCGCGCCACTGACGGCTCCACCCCTTCTGGCCGGTGATACCCTGCCAGAGCACATTCCATGCGGAAAAACGGGTCATTTTTTTGGTCTTTCAGGGGCCTTAGACGGTGGGTTTCAGCACCCGCCCCGGGTGTTTGAAGATCTGGCCGAAGCCTTCCAGTTCATCCATGATCCCGGCGCGGCGCAGGCAGGACCAGAATTGCGCCTGGTTCGAGGTGATGACTGGCTTGCCGGTGATCTGCTCGATTTCCTCGACCGCTGGAAGCGAACGCACGCCACCGCAGCTGAGGAAGATCGCATCAGCGTCGGGCCGGTCGATTTCCAGCGCGAATTTCTTCCAGTACTCCGGCGTCACCAGCCCCATGTCCCAGCCGCTGGCGATGTTGAGCCCCTGAATGTCCAGCACGTCAAAGCCGCGCTCGACCAGGAACTCCGCCTCGGCGGTGTTGATGTCATCCAGATAAGGGGTGCCGACCACCAGCTTCTTGGCACCCAGCTCGTTCAGCGCATCCAGAACGCCCTGGACCAGGCACATCGGCTGCGCCCAGGGTGCGCCTTTTTTAATCTCGGCCATCACCCGCTGTTCGCCGATCACGATAGACCCGGACGTGCAGCTGTAGCTGACCACATCGGGCTTCGCCTCCGGCTGAATGCGCGCCGCAGCATCGGCCATGTGCTCGATATGCTTGGCCAGCGTTTCGGTCGTGGTGTGGTCGTCGGTCTTCAGCCGGGTGACATAAACCGCCACGCCCTTTGGCGCCATGTCCCAAAAATCCCCCTCGGCAGAGGGGTCGGTGGACATCAGGATAAAGCCCAGCTTGGCGCGGTGGAAACGCCCGGCATCCATCTCCGGGGTGCGCGGCTTGGACTGGATGGTTTGGCCTGGCTGAAACATCAGAGGATGACCTCCTCAACAGATTTCGGATGCTGGGTCAGCTGTTCCCAGCCATCCTCGGTGATGATGAAACTGTCGCCGACCTGGGCGCGGAAGGTGTCGACAGAGACCGACCCGTCCACCGCCAGCACCATGCCGGGCTGGATGATGGTGGTGTCGCCGGTGACCAGCTGCGGCGCCTCCAGGAAGCTGAAACCGGTGGCCCGGCCGCAGCGGAAGGGGTATTCATACCCCGCTCCCTGGATCACCTCGGCATAGGCCGCATGCACGCTTTCCGCAGTGACGCCAGGGCGCAGCGCCTCCAGCGCCGCCTTCTGGCTGGCCACGGCAACTTCATAGACCTTTACCTGCGCCGGGTCTGGCTCACCGATCCAGAAGGTGCGGTCAAAGCCCAGCTTGAAGCGGTGAAAATTGGTCATCCCGCAGAAGCACAGGAACACAGGCTCGCCGCGCCGCATGATCCGGGTCGAGGCCCGGTGGTGGGTTTTAATGATATCCTTGCCCGAGGCCATGATCTGCAGAAAATGCGTATTGGGCGACATGTCGCCATCGTCGTAGTGCGCCGCCAACAGCTCTGCCGCCTTGCGGGTGCCTGCCTGGCTGGTGGCAATCGCCACCTCGAACTCTGCCACGCCGTCTCCGATCGCGGCCCGGCCCGCATTCATCATCGCAGTTGCGACCTCGCCAGCATGGCGGGCCAGCTGCAGCTCCTGCGGTGATTTGATCATCCGCATCTGGTTCAGGATCGGCGTTGCGCTGGTGATCTTCTCTGCGGCGACCAGATCGTTCACATAGGCGCGCACCGGCGGCGGCATGTGGCCGGGCTCGATGCCCACCGCCCCGGCCTTGCGGACCGCCGCAGGCAGCTCCTCGCGCCACTCGTTGCCCATGCCGTCATTCCAGGCCGCGATCCGGTCCACCCGCGCGGCCGCTTCAGCGCTGTTGAGGTCGATGGTCGGGGTGATCAGCAGCGTCTCGCCGTCCTTGGGCACCACCAGAATGGTCGGTCGGCCAAACTCCATATGAAGGTAATCGTAATAGCCGGTCAGGTAATAGACGTTGTCGTCATCGGTGATCAGCGCCACATCAATGCCGGCATCGGCAAGTTTTTCCTGGAAACGGGACAGTCGCTCGGTGAACATCGGATTTCCCTGTAAGTTATGGAGAGCCGGGCGGCACAGCCCTGCCGCACCTTGGGCCTTGAACCAAATGCTATGGCTAAAACCCCGTTTTCCAAAGTGACATTCGGTCCGGAATTGTGATAACCGGTGGTTATGAAAAACTACCGCCGCGCGCTGCCACCCCTCGACTATCTCCTGTTCTTCGAAGCTGTTGCCAGACACGGCAATTTCACCCGTGCCGCGGAAGAGCTGAATGTCAGCCAAGCCGCTGTCAGCAAGCGAATCAAAGTGCTGGAGGACTGGCTGGGCATGACCCTGGTGAACCGCCGCGGCCGCAGCCTGTCGCTGACCCGCAACGGCAAGATCCTGGCGGCCAATTCCGGCGAGGCGCTGGATTACCTGCACTCATGCCTGCAGCAGCTGCGCCGCGCTAGCGCCAGCACAAGGCTGTCGCTGGCGGCCAATGTCGCCGTGTCGCAATACTGGCTGACGCCCAGGATCAATGAATACCTGCTCAGCAGCGATGCCGCACCGGTCACTCTCACCGCCTCGGACAAGGACGCCGACCTGTTCGCGCTGGAGGCGGATGCGATGATCTACTATGGCCAGGACATCCCGGCCGGCTGGGACGGCGCGCTCCTGTTCGAGGAGCGCTGGATGCCGGTCACCTCCCCCGCCAAGGCGCAGCGTGAAGGCGGCCTGGCCGCGGCGACCCTGCTCGATTTTGACAAGCTGACACCGAAGTGGGTGAACTGGGGCGATTTCGCCGAACTGACCGGCAACCCGGACATTGCCCGGGCCACCAAGGTCAACCTGGGCTCATACGGCAGCACCCTGGATACCGCGGTGCGCGGCCGCGGGGTAGCGCTCGGCTGCCCCGATGTGCTGCGGTTCGAAATCGACGCCGGCCGACTGGTGCCGCTGGAGAAGTACCAGCTGCTGACCGGGCGCAGCTACTTCGTGATCTGGCGCACGGGCCTGCTCACCGGGCAGACCCGCAGCCTTCTGAATGATGTGGGCATCCCGCTCTGAGGCGGTTACACCGCCTCCCGGACCGCGCTTAGGAACTGCTGCGTCCGCTCCCGCTGCGGGTTGCCGAACAGCTCGGCCGGCGGGCCCTGCTCCTCGATCCTGCCGCCATAGAAGAAACACACCCGGTCCGAGATATCGCGGGCAAAGCCCATCTGATGGGTCACCATCAGCATGGTCAGGTTATGCTCTGACACCAGCTTGCGGATCACGTTGGTCACCTCACCGATCACCTCCGGGTCCAGGGCGGATGTCACCTCGTCAAACAGCATCACCTTGGGCCGCATCGCCAGCGCCCGGGCAATCGCCACCCGCTGCTGCTGGCCGCCGGATAGGCGCGACGGATGCTGGTCCTTCTTGGAGATCATGCCAACCATCTCCAAAAGCTCCTCCGAGCGGTCGCGCGCCTCCGCCTTAGACAGGCCCAGCACCTGCACCGGCCCCTCCATGCAGTTTTCCAGCGCGGTCATATGCGGGAACAGGTTGAAGTGCTGGAAACACATGCCGATGTCAGCCCGGCGGCTGCGCAGGTGCCGTTCGTTGGCGGGCACCAGATGGCCGCCCTTGGGCATATGGGTCAGCGGTTTGCCATCCACATAGATCACCCCGCCATTGATCCGCTCCAGCGTCATCAGCATCCGCAGCACGGTGGTCTTGCCCGACCCGGACGGGCCGATGATCGACACCATCTCACCGGCGGCGACATCCAGATCCAGATCATCCAGCACGGTCAGCGCGCCATAGGATTTGTTCACCTTGCGGAAGCTCACCATCGGCGTGTCTTCACCGGTCATCTCAAGCGGAAAGCCAGTCTTGTCCAGCATCGTTACAGTCCCAGTTTGCGGCGCACATACCCTTCGAACAGGCGGATCAGACCCGCTGCCGGCAGGGAGATTGCCAGAAAGATTATGCCCACCATCGTATAGGGTTCCAGGAACCGGTAGTTCTCAGACCCGATGGCATTGGCGGTATGGATAAGCTCGGCCACCCCGATCACCGACAGCATCGGCGTATCCTTGAAGATGCCGACCAGATAGTTGCCCATGCCGGCCAGCGCCGGCGGGATCGCCTGCGGGATGATCACCCGGCGGTATTTCTGCGCGGTGGTCATGTTGAGCGCAATAGCGGCCTCCCACTGGCCTTTCGGCACGCTCTCGATGCCGCCGCGGTAGACTTCTGACAGGTAGCAGGCATAGTGCAGGCCGATCGCGATCATCCCGGACATCCAGGGGCTGAGCCGGACGCCGAACTGCGGCCCCACATAGAAAACAAAGAAGATCTGCAGGATCAGCGGAGTGGAGCGAATGAACTCCACGAATTCGCGCACGGTGAAGGTCAGGGCCCTTGACGGCGTACGCTGCGCCAGCGCCAGCATCAGCCCAAATACCACAGCTATGACGTACCCTGCGCCGGCTGCAATCAGTGTGTTGCCAGTGGCGTAGACCAGCCGCGGCAGGATTTCCCAGGTAAACTCCCATTTCCAGTCAAACATGGCTCAGGCCCTCCCCAGCTTGCGCGCCATATGGCGTTCCAGCCAGCGCATGAACGGCGTCACCAGAAAGCGGGCCAGCAAATAATAGATCACCAGCGCCGCGCCGAAGACCTGCGCCGACAGGAAGGTGGAGGAATTGATCTGCCGTGACTCGAACATCAGGTCGGCGACTGAGATCAGCGACACCAGCGCGGTGCCTTTCAGCAGCTCGATCATCAGGTTGCCCCAAGGCGGCAGCATGTTGACCAGCGCCTGCGGCAGTATGATCCGCCGCATCCGCTGCGCCGGGCTCATATTGATGGCCAGCGCCGCCTCCCACTGCCCCTTGGGCACCGACAGGATGCCGCCGCGCACCAGTTCGGCCCCGTAGGCGCCGATGTTCATGCCAACCGCCAGATAGCCGGCGGTGAATTTCTCGATGGTCAGCCCGAACAGCGGCAGCACAAAGAAGATCCAGTAGAGCTGCACCACCAGCGAAGTGCCGCGGAAAATCTCGATATAGGTCACGGCGGTGCCGCGCAGCAGCGCGTTCTGCGACAGCTTCATCAGCCCCATGCAAAGGGAAATGGCGACACCCAAGGCGGCGGCGAGCAGGAATTGAGCAACAGTTATCCCGGCGCCGGACAACAGCCGCGGCCAGTACTGTGCCAGAAAGTCGTAAAGCCCCATCCGTCATTCGTCTTTCAAACAGAATTACATGCGGCGGAGCGCAGGGCTCCGCCGCACTGTCAGATCAGCGGTTGGCGCAGACCCACTCCGCGGATTTGTCGCCGGGCAGGTTGCTTGCGGTGTAGCCGTAAGCTTCAACGGACTGCATCATCGCGTCGGTTCCGACATATTCCGCCAGCGCCGCATTGAATTTGGCCATGAAATCACTGTCCGCCTCGCGGAAGCCGACCCCCACCCAGTTCTGCGTCCAATCCGGCAGCGCAGCGGGATCGGTCACATCTACGGCCTCGTCGCTTTCCGCCAGATGCGCAGCCTCGAAATAGGTCATGCCGCCGGCATCCGCCCGGCCCGCCTTCACGGCGGCCAGCATCTCGGTCGGCCCCGGCACTTGCATGATCATCGCATCGGTCAGGCCTTCCTTCTTGGCCGCCTCCACGGTGTTGTAGCCGGCGCCGGTGACCAGCAGCGCCTCAGCCGCCAGGATGTCCTGATAGTTCTGGATGCCCTTGGGGTTGCCCGCCGGCACGATAAAGGCATCGCCGGCCTGCGCGATCGGCTCGGAGAAGGCGATGTTCTGGCAGCGGCTGTTCAGGATATACAGGCCGCCGGTGATCATGTCATAGCGGTTGGCCTGCAGGCCGGGGATCAGCCCGCCCCAGTCGGTCACGGTGGTTTCCACGTTCTCGTGGCCCATTTCCTTCAGAATGCCGAGCGCGATTTCATTCACGAAGCCCTTGGCGTCGCCGTTTTCATCCGGGTAGCCCCAGATCGGAATGTTGGAGAAGCCGATGCGGATCGGCTCGCCCGCGGCGATCCGGTCCTCGATCGGGCCGGCCAGCGCCGCAACGCCGCTGACCACAACCGCCAGCGCTGCCGCGCCAATGGTTTTCAGTGTTTTACCAGTCATGATATCCTCCCAGTTTATTCATGGATCCGTTGCTGTTTTGATGCCGCTGCCCCTTCAGGGATCTTCCGGCAGGTTATGCTTCCGGCGCTGCCCGCCTGCCGTCATCCGCGGCCTGTTCCGGTGCGCCCCTTTGAACCTGGCTCGTCCGGAGGCCTGTGCCCCCTTGGAAACAAGACAATTTCGCCCAAGGTCAGCCCAGCCTAAGGTCATAAAGACACATTTCAAAATGACCATTCCTGTTGCCTAGTGATAACTAATGGTTATGATTGTCCATCTTTCTCCTTTTCTCCCGCTGCAGCCCGTTATGCCCCTGCCAGCATCCTCTTGCTGTCCGGGTCATAAAATGGCGTCAGGCTGACATCCGCCGCGATGCGCTTGCCTTCGACCAGCACCGTAAAATCGCCCGCCGCCGCCGCGGCCCTGTCCGTTTCCCCTTCCGGCAGGGTCAGAAAGCACAGGCCCACGGACGCCCCGACCGTTTGCCCCCAAGCGCCGGCGGTCACATAACCCGCCACCTTGCCGTCCCGCAGCACTGGCTCGTTGTGGTGCAGCAGCGGCCCGGGATCGCGCAGCTTGATGGAACACAAAAACGGCCCCTTGTTCTCTGCCTTGCGCGCCAGATAGGCCTCGCGCCCGATGAAGGTGACCGGCTTCTCCGTCTTGCAGACAAACTCCAGCCCGATCTGATGCGGCGCCTCGGTATAGGCCATGTCGTGACCCCAGTGCAGGAACCCCTTTTCCAGCCGCAGCGCATTCAGCGCCTCGCCGCCGATCAGCCGGATGCCAAAACCTTCGCCCGCCTGCATCAGCACCTCGAACACATGCTCGGCGAAATCCGGGGTGACGAAGATCTCCCAGCCCAGTTCGCCCGAGTAGGACAGCCGCTGTGCAAACACCTGGGCGTGGCCGATGTGGAAATGCCGCAGGCTGTTAAACGGAAACGCGGCGTTCGACAGATCCGCATCGCTGACCGCCTCAAGCAGCGCCCGGCTCTGCGGCCCCATGACGCCCAGCACCCCATATGCGGAGGTCGCATCGCGCAGCCGCACGTCCTCATCCTCGCAGATCAGATCGCGCAGATGCAGATAGTCGCGCCTAGTGTGCGAGATTGAGCTCATCACCATGAAGCTCTCATGCCCGTGGCGTGCCACCGTGACGTCGCTCTCGATACCGCCACGCTCGTTCAGCATCAGCGTATAGGCAACCCGGCCATTGGCCATCGCCATGTTGTTGGTGCAGGCCCGTTGCAGGAAGCTTTCGGCATCCCTGCCCTCGACCATCAGCTTACCCAGCATGGAATAGTCGATCATAGCAACCGCTTCGCGGGCGGCCTTCTGCTCTTCCTGCACATGGGGGAACCAGTTCTGGCGGCCAAAGCTGTATTCATACTTCGGCTCTACCCCTTCCGGCGCAAACCAGCCGGGGCGCTCCCAGCCCTGTGTCTCGGTGAAACAGGCGCCGCGTGCCTTCATCGGATGATAGAACGGAGTGCGGCGCAGGTTGCGGGCAGTCTCGCGCTGGCGGTTCGGCCAGTGCATCGCATAGGTCAGCACCAGCGTCTCCGGGCAGCGCGCCTGCAGATAGGCATCGCGCGCCTGGAACTCCTCGCAGCGCTTGGGGTCCATCTCGCTCAGGTCAATCGGCGGATGGCCATCGATGATCCATTGCGCCAGCGCCCTCCCCGCACCGCTGCCGGACTGGATGCCGGTGGAATTCACCCCGCCAAGGACAAAGTAATTGGCAATATCCGGCGCCTGGCCCAGGATGAAGCGTCCGTCATAGGAATAGCTCTCCGGCCCGTTAAAGAAGGTGCGGATGCCGGTTTCCTGCAGCAGCGGCACCCGGTTCATTGCCAGCTCCAGCACCTCCATCACGTCGTCTTCGACAAACGGCAGGCTGTCGAATTCGAAATCTTCGGAGATCCCCTTCATGCCCCAAGGCTTGGCCTGGAAATGGGCAAAGCCGAACAGCAGCTTGCCGGCATCCTCCTTCCAGTAGGTGCCGTCGCAATAGGACCGCAGCACCGGCAGGTCGCTGGGCAGGTTTTCGATGGCCTCAGTCACCAGATAGTAATGCTCGCAGGCGTGCAGCGGCACGCCGACGCCGTTCTGGCGGCCCAGCTCGCGCGCCCACATGCCGCCGCAGTTCACCACATAATCGGCGCTGATGCTGCCCTGGTCCGTGCGCACACCCACAGCCTTATTGCCGCGGGTCAGCACCTCTTCGACCTTGATGTTTTCAAATATCTTCGCGCCGCGCATCCGCGCGCCCTTAGCCAGCGCCGTGGTCAGATCCACCGGGTTGGCCGATCCGTCGCTGGGCATATAGATGCCGCCCAGAACCCCCTCCGGGTTCATCAGCGGCCAGCGCTCCCGGATTTCATCGGTTTCCAGATACTGGGCTTCGACTCCAAACAGCGCCGCAAAATCCGCCTTGCGCTTCAGCTCCGCCATCCGCTCATCGTTGACGGCAATGGAGATCGACCCAGACCGCCGGTATCCCGGGTTCTGGCCGGTCTCCGCCTCGATCTCCTGCAGCAGCTCGATGCCGTATTTGGCGAATGCAGTGGTGGCATGGCTGCCCTGTAGCTGCCCGACCAGCCCGGCCGCGTGCCAGGTGGTGCCGCTGGTCAGCTGTTTGCGCTCCAGCAGCACCACATCCGACAGCCCCTGCTTGGCCAGGTGATAGGCAACGGAACAGCCGTGAATGCCGCCGCCGATAATGACAACCTGGGCATGGGACGGGAGGTCTTTTTTCATGTGAGCGGATCCCATGTGTTAGATGATGATTGGCAGCTCGCGCGGTGCGCGGCGGGACAGAAGTTCGGCGCCATCCGCGCGGATGACGATGTTTTCCTCGTGCAGCATCATCTTGCTGCCGCCAAAGGCGAAACCGGGCTCAAGCGTCAGCACCATGCCTTCCTCGATCACTGTATTGTCGCCCGGCATCAGAGACGGCCATTCGGTGACCTGCATGCCCAGCCCGTGGCCCATGCGCCCGATCTGATGGCCGCTGCAGCCGCCCTCCTCCAGCACCTTGGCCATAACCCCCCACAGGTCCGTGGTGGTGATGCCGGGGCGCGCCGCCTGCAATCCGGCTTCGGTTGCGCGCCAGGCCAGATCATAGGCGAATTTGGCTTCATCCGCGGCACGGCCAAAGGCATAGTTGCGGTCGAAGTCGCAGCTGTAGCCGCCCCATAGCGACCCGGTGTCCAAGAGCAGCATGTCGCCGTCTTCAATCACCCGGTCGGTGGGCCGGTTGATCACATCCGCAAACCCGCCGGGGCCGGAGCTGCCCACCAGGTACGGCACATCATCGGCACCGTGCTGCAGCAGGCTGATCTTGAACTTGGCAAAGGCTTCGCGCTCGGTGTCGCCCGCCCGGATATGGTTCGGCAGATCCTCGAATGTTGAGGACGCGATGCTGCAGATCCGCGCGATCTTGGCAATCTCCGACTCGGATTTCACCATCCGCAACCGGCGCACCACTTCGGTCCCATCGCCAACAGAGATGCCGCCCAAGGCCTCCTGCAGCCGTTGAAAATCTGCCGCCGGCATACGCACATGAGTTTCATGTCCCATCGGCACGCCCAGGGTGCCGCCACCGGGCATCAGTTCCCGCAAGGTGTCCGCCAGCAGCGAGATACCATCATCCTTCGGCTGCGGCGCCAGCCAGGTGCGGATATCAGAAATCCAGGTCAGCGCCATGCTGGGCGCCCCGATCTCCGGGATCACCGCCACCGGCGCACCGCTGGCTGGGATCACCACGAACCAGGGCCGCGTCGGGCTCAACCAGAAAATGGTGTCAAAGCCGGTGAAATAACGCACTTCTGGTTCGGTGGTCAGCAGCAGCGCATCCAGCCCTAGGCCCGCCATGATCCTTTGGGCGGCTTGCGTGCGCTGCTCAAACTCCTGTGTGGTAAACCCGCGCTCTGCAGCGGGGTGCATCTCTGCCGTCATCTCAGTAATCCATCTTCATTTGGGTGTGAAACAGCATGCCTGCCCCGGCGATGCTGTCTCCGATGCCGGCCAGCCTGGCCAGATGCCAGGCCGTGACCTGATTGCTGGACAGGACCGGCTTGCAAATGGCCTTCTCGGCCTCCGCCAGGATTTCCATGACCCGCAGGCTGGTGCAGGACACAAATACGCCGTCGCAATCCGCACGGCGGCCGATCTCCTTGATCGCCTCCAGAATGCTCTGCGAGGAAATCCGCGCCACTTTGAAATCGTCGCTCTGGTTAAAGCTGCCGACTGCGTTCACCTGGAACCCAGCCGCAGCCAAATTGTCCCGCATGCCTTCAGTCACCTCGACGGCATAAGGGGTAATCAGCGCGATCCGCTTCAGCTTCAGCGCACTCAGCGCCGCCTTGCAGGCGGTCAGCGGATTGGTGGTCTTTGCCGCCGGATGAACGCTGCGCAGGATCGCATCCACCCGCGCCTCGCCGATCATCGTTGCCCCCGACGTGCAGCAATAGCCGATGGCGTCCAGTTCGAACGAAGCAGGCAGCAGCGCCGCCGCCGTAGGCAGGTCCGCCTCCATCTTCCGCAACGTATCGCCGGAGACTTCCATCTCATTGGGGATCCGCGCGTGATACAGCACCACTCCGGGCCGCCGCAGCACACCCGACAGCTCATGCTCCAGAGTCTGATCCGATTGCAGAACGATCAGGCCAATCCGGGCCACGCTGCCCAGCCCCCCGTCACTGGTGAATTGCAGTGCTTGAATATCCGGCACCAAATTCATGGGCCTGCCTCCAAAACCCGCGGGATTTCTGCCCCGCTCCCCCAGCCCCTCCCTTGCAAACCATGGCCACGCCATGCACTCAGGATACAGAGCCCCTGGAGCTGGTATATACCACCAATCTGGTATATACCAAAGAAAATTTGCGGAACTGCTGCATCATGATGAAAAACGATCTGGAACAGAGAAAAAAAACACCAGTTTTTCAAATGGTTATTGACCATCTGAGAGAGCAAATCCGCAGCGGTGCCCTGCCCGTTCACGCGGCTCTACCCTCGGAAAGAGCCATCGCAGAGCAGTTTGGCATCAGCAGAATGACCGCACGCCGCGCGCTGCTTGCGGTTGAAATGGAAGGCCTCGCCTACAGTTCCGGGCGCCGCGGCCGATTCGTGTCGCCGCAGCGGGTGGCTTATGACATCAGCCAAACTGTCAGCCTCTCGGCCCTGCTCGGCCAGGACGGGCCCGGCCTGACGATCAAGGTGGTCTCCCAACAGATGGCCGCAGCAGATGCGGTCTTGTCCGCAAAGCTGGCCGTGCCCGAAGGAGAGTCGCTGTACAAATACACCCGGGTGTTCCTGCTTCAGGACCACCCCGCCTTTGTCGAAGAAGAATACGCCATTGCCAGCCTGTTCCCCGGCCTGTTCGACCACAATCTGCAGCAGTCGACCACGGTGCTGATGGAGCGGGAATACAACGTGCCGCCACATTCCGGTGACATCACGATCCGGATGCGCGCATTGAATGAACAGGAGGCGGGATTACTAAACTTGCCGACCTACAATGCCGGCATCGAGCTTGAGCAGGTGATTTACAGTAAGGACGGCAAGCCATTCTGCTTCGGCCGCCAGATCTGGCGCGGCGAACTCGCGGAATTCACCGCGCATGCCATCGTCAGGAGGTAGTTTTCAATCTGGAAAGTGCTTCTGATTGGCAGCTCTTTGAGCTGTATGCGTCCCTCACAGCGCGCTTCCATCTAATTGAAGCCTGCGTGCAGATGGTGTTCGCTGCAAGCAGCATGACGGTCAATGACCGCTTTCACGGACCTCGGGGAAGGTTTCGGGTTAGCGAAGAAAGACCGGCCCCCACACGGCCTGGAAAAATCCTCGCAAGTGCAGAAAGAACTGCGCATGAGCAGCGAAGGGCAGGATTGTCCCGCCCGGCAGTCACCATGCTGAGGCCTCCTTACCCTGCTTTGGTCAGCGACAGGAAGACATCCTCCAGGTCCGCTTCCTCGGTCTTCACGTCGCGGATTGAAATCCCTGCCGCATGGACCGCGGCCAGCACGTCTTCGGCGCTGGTGGCCTGGCTGCGGTAGCGCAAGCAGACGGCGCCGTCTTCGCGCAGCTCGGACTCAATGCCGTCTCCTTGCGGCAGCACCGTGACCGGCACCGCGGGCTGCACCACCATGGTTTTGGCGTCGAGCCGGCCCAGCAGGCTGGATTTGCTGTCGCGCGCCACCACCTCGCCCTGGTTGATGATGGCGATCTCGTCGCACATCTCCTCGGCCTCCTCCAGGTAATGGGTGGTGAGGATGATGGTCATGCCTTGCGCGTTCAGCTTGCGGATGTTCTGCCACAGCATCTGGCGCAGCTCGATGTCGACGCCCGCTGTCGGCTCGTCCAGAACCAGGACGCTCGGACGATGGACCAGCGCTTTGCCCAAGAGGAGCCGCCGCCGCATGCCGCCAGAAAGGGTGCGGGCATAGGCCTCTGCCTTGTCTTCCAGGCCGATCATCCGCAGGATCTCGTCGCTGTGGCGTTCGGCCTTCGGCACGCCGTACAGCCCTGCCTGCACCTCCAGCGCGCCGCGCGGGGTGAAGAAGGGGTCGAGGTTCAACTCCTGCGGCATCACGCCGATTGCAGCGCGGCTCTGGCGCGGGTTTGCGTCCTGGTCGAAGCCCCAGATGGAGACCGAGCCGGAGGTCTTGCGCACCAGGCCCGCCAGGATGTTGATCATCGTCGATTTGCCTGCGCCGTTCGGCCCCAGGAGGCCAAAGACAGAACCGCGCGGCACTGTCAGGTCGACGCCCTTGAGCGCGTGTTTCTCCGGCTGGCCCTTATGGCCCTTGTAGATTTTGCGCAAAGCTTTGATCTGGATTGCGTCCGCACTCATCGCCGCACTTGCCCCCGGTTTTTCCTTGGCTCATAAAAGCGCCTAGCCGAAAAGTGAAAGGACTGCCAGCCATGAGCACCGAAGCGCCGGAAACCAGGATCGTGAACAGCCGCAAGGTGGCCTGCGACGGCAGCGAAGGCGCGCTGGGGCATCCGCGGGTCTATCTGCAGATCCCGGAGGAGCAGGGCTGGGTCGAATGCCCCTATTGCGACTGCAAGTTCATCTATGAGGACGCGGCCAAGGCGGCGGAGTGATCCGGGCCGCAGCAGGCTGCAAAGGCAGTGTCCGGGCGCCGGAAAATTCGAATTTTCCGGCCAAATTTCTTTGAAGAAATTTGCCTGCATCCGGTAGTGTCCGATGCGGGAAACAAGCGCGGGCAGCGGATATGGCACAGCTTCTGATCGTCTACCACTCACGCACTGGCGGCAGCCGCCGGATGGCGGAGGCAGCGTATGAGGCCGCGCGCGGTGAGGTCGAGACCGTTTTGAAGCGGGCCGAAGATGCCGGGCCGGAGGATCTGCTGGCAGTGGACGGCTATATCTTCTGCGCACCAGAGAATCTGGCGGCGCTGTCCGGCCAGATGAAAGAGTTCTTTGACCGCTGCTATTACCCGGTGCTGGGGCAGATCGAGGGGCGGCCTTATGCGCAGATGGTCTGTGCCGGCTCCGACGGCGAAAACGCGGCGCGGCAATGCGCGCGGATTGCCACCGGCTGGCGTCTGAAAGAGGTGCAGAAGCCGCTGATTATCTGCACCCATGCGCAAACGCCGGAGGCCATTCTGGCGGAGAAGGTGATCCCGGAGGATCAGCTGGAGGCCTGCCGCGAGCTGGGGCTGGCGATGGGCGCGGGGCTGATGATGGGGGTGTTTTGAGCCATCCTACCCAGTCAATGCTCCGCGTTATTCACGGAACTCTGCGCAGATGGCATTTGCGGTCCCGTATTTCCGTTTCAGAAGCCCTTTCAGCCCCTTTCCTGCCCAGACCTTGAATTCGCCGCCATCGCTCAATTCACCCGTCCCCCAGACGGTGTAGGCGGCAAGGTTTGCATAGGAGAACTTTGCCGCACCGGAACGGCCATCATCACAGGTGATCTGTGCGTTCCCATAGTTGCCGACCGTGCTTTGTATCTTCCATTGCCCTGAGCATTCTGCCCCGGCCACGGTCCTGCCGCTGAAGGTCCCGTCAAGCCAACCGATTGCGCGGCCAGTGAAAAGATCGCCCCCTTCCAGGCAGGCGGCCACCGGCGTGCAGTTATTGGGGTCGCCCGGCGAGTGCGTGCAGTTCTTGGGGAAAATGGCGTCAATCGAGCCGTCTTGGCTGACCGGAGCGGCGCAGGAGACAAGAACCGCCAGCGCGGCCGACAGAACGGCAATTGAAGTGCGGCGGGGGATGAAGGATAAGGATTTTCGAAACATGCGGGCGCCAAATCAACGGGAGTGAATGACCATGAGCAATACCCAGTTCGGCAAAGGTTGTCACCTCCACCTGATCGACGGCTCGGCCTTCATCTTCCGCGCCTATCACGCGCTGCCGCCGCTCACGCGCAAGTCCGACGGGCTGCCGATCGGCGCCGTGGCGGGCTTCTGCAACATGCTGTTCAAGCAGGTGGAGGACAACAAGGGCCCGGATGCGCCGACCCATGTGGCGGTGATTTTCGACTATTCCGGCAAGTCCTTCCGCAACGAGATGTACGATTTGTACAAGGCCAACCGCCCGCCGGCGCCGGAGGATCTGGTGCCGCAGTTCCCGCTGACCCGCGACGCCACCCGCGCCTTCAACATCGCCTGCAAGGAGATCGAAGGCTTCGAGGCCGACGACATCATCGCAACCCTGGCGCATCAGGCGCGCGATGCAGGCGGGCGGGTCACGATCATTTCGTCGGACAAGGACCTGATGCAGCTGGTCGGCGGCGGCGTCGAGATGCTGGACGCGATGAAGAACAAGCGCATCGACAGCGACGGCGTGGTGGAGAAATTCGGTGTCGGCCCCGACCGGGTGGTGGATGTGCAGGCGCTGGCTGGCGACTCGGTTGACAACGTGCCGGGGGCGCCGGGGATCGGGATCAAGACCGCCGCGCTGCTGATCAACGAATTCGGCTCTTTGGAAGAGCTTCTGGACCGCGCCGAAGAGATCAAGCAGCCCAAGCGCCGCCAGACGCTGATCGAGAAGCGCGATCAGATCGAGCTGTCGAAGAAGCTGGTGCAGCTCGACTGCAATATGGAGCTGGACTTCACCCTGGACGATCTGGAAGTGAAGGAGCCGGACGCGGAGACTCTGCTGACCTTCCTGTCTGAGATGGAGTTCCGCACACTGTCCAAGCGCATGGCCGATCAGCTGGGCATGGAGGCGCCGGCGATCCCGGAAGCCCCCGCCGCAGCGGCGGCCAGTGCGGCAGCGGCGCCGGAGGCGGTGCCGTTCGACAAGGAGAAATACGAATGCGTCCGCGACGCAGCGGCGCTGCAGGTCTGGGTTGACCGCATCCGCGAGCGCGGCTGGGTGGCGGTGGATACCGAGACCACCGGCCTGGATGAAATGGTCGTCGATCTGGTCGGCATCTCGCTGTGTGTGGAGGCGGGTGAGGCCTGCTATATCCCGCTGGCGCATAAGGCCGGGGGCGATGATCTGTTCGGCGGCGAGGGGCTGTCCGAGGGGCAGATGCCGCTGGAGGAAGCGGTCGCCATGCTGAAACCGGTTCTGGAAGACCCGGCGATCATGAAAATCGGCCAGAACATGAAATACGACGCCAAGATCCTGCACCGCTACGGCGTGGATGTGGCGCCGGTGGATGACACCATGCTGATGTCCTATGCGCTGCATGCCGGCATGCACGGGCATGGCATGGATGCGCTGTCCGAACGCTATCTGGATCACACGCCGATCCCGATCAAACCGCTGCTGGGCAGCGGCAAATCGGCGATCACCTTTGACCGGGTGCCGATCGAGGACGCGGTGCCTTATGCGGCGGAAGACGCCGACATCACCCTGCGCCTGTGGCAGGTCTTCAAGCCGCAGCTGCATCAAGAACGGGTCACGACGGTCTATGAAACGCTGGAGCGGCCGCTGGTGCCGGTGCTGGCGGATATGGAGCGCAACGGCATCAAGGTGGACCACGACACGCTCTCGCGCATGTCCAATGCCTTTGCCCAGAAAATGGCGGGCTTAGAAGCCGAAATCCACGAGCTGGCGGGCGAGACCTTCAATGTCGGCTCGCCCAAACAGCTGGGCGAGATCCTGTTTGACAAGATGGGGCTGGAAGGCGGCAAGAAGGGCAAAACAGGCGCCTATGCCACCGGGGCGGATATCCTGGAGGATCTGGCAACCGAACACGACCTGCCCGCGCGGGTGCTGGACTGGCGGCAGCTGTCCAAGCTGAAGTCGACCTACACCGATGCGCTGCAGGACCACATCAACCCGGACACCGGCCGGGTGCATACGTCTTATGCCCAGACCGGGGCGAGCACCGGCCGCATGGCCTCCACCGATCCGAACCTGCAGAACATTCCGGTGCGCACCGAGGAAGGCCGCCGTATCCGCGAGGCCTTTGTGGCAGAGGAAGGCAATGTGCTGCTGTCGCTCGACTACAGCCAGATCGAGTTGCGCATTCTGGCGCATATGGCCGGAATCGACGCGCTAAAGCAGGCCTTTGCCGAAGGCGTCGACATTCACGCGATGACCGCGTCCGAGATGTTCGAGGTGCCGCTGGAGGAGATGACGCCAGAGATCCGCCGCCAGGCCAAGGCGATCAACTTTGGTGTGATCTACGGCATCTCGGGCTTTGGCCTGGCGCGCAACCTGCGCATTCCGCGCAAGGACGCGCAGGGGTTCATCGACCGCTATTTCGAGCGCTTCCCAGGCATCCGCAAGTACATGGACAGCACCGTCGAGTTCGCCAAGGAGCATGGCTACGTCCAGACCCTGTTCGGGCGCAAGATCCACACCGCGGAGATCAACGCCAAGGGGCCCAAGGCGGGCTTTGCCAAGCGCGCCGCGATCAACGCGCCGATCCAGGGCACCGCCGCAGACGTGATCCGCCGGGCAATGATCCGGATGCCGGAGGCGATTGCCCATCTGCCAGCGCGGATGCTGCTGCAGGTGCACGACGAACTGCTGTTCGAAGTGCCGGAGGCGGCGGTGGAGGAGACCATCGAAACCGCGCGCCAGGTGATGGAAAACGCCGCCGACCCGGCGGTGCATCTGGACGTGAAGCTGGTGGTGGACGCAGGTCGCGGTTCGAACTGGGCCGAAGCGCACTGAGGCAGGTTTGCCATGGCCGGCGGGGCGCTCCCGCCCGGCTTCGATCTGACGATCTCATCCCCTTGGGCATGGCGCCGCTGGCGCGGCGCGGATTGTGCCGCACCCTCACCTCACCGGGTCAAGGGAGGCGCAGCCTCCGCGCGGCCAGCGCGGCTTGCCCTTGACGCGGCCCGCCCTGAAAACAATCGGCAGCGCCCCTCAAGGGCAGACCTGCCCTTAGGGGCTTCTCAGCGAACTCTCTGTGCGCCGCGCCAGCGGCGCCGCGCCCAACCGGTGCTGCTGCATCTTTGATGCAGCTTGCGGCGGGCGGGAGTTCCCCCTGCCCAGTTACCGCCCCGTTTCAGTTGCCCGCGGGCTGCTTGACCAGCTTGGCAACCAGCCTGCGCACCAGGGGCGCGGCGGTGAAGGCGACGGCAAAGGCAATTGGCCAGCTCAGGCTCCAGGCCTGCATCCAGGCGCCGCCGAATCCTGCGCCGAAACCCAGCGCTTTCCAGGTGGCAACACCGGTCACGATGAAGGACATCATCCCTGACAGGATCAGGCTGAACAGAACGGGTGCAAAACGGGCGGGGAGCATTGGCGGGATCCTTTTCCTGTTGCGGCACCTTATGCCGTGCCGGGAATCACATTTCAATTAACGAATGTGTTTTCCGGCCTGCCGCGGGCATCATGCCGCATCCGGCGGGCGGATTGCTATGGCCACAATCTGGCGCACCAGCGGCGCCACCATCAGCACAACCGGAAAGGCCACCGGCCAGCTGTAGGCCCAGGCGGTCAGCCAGGCGGCGGCAAAGCCCTCATCCGTGCCGGCAACCCGCAGGGTGGAGATGCCCGACACGATCGAGGACATCATCAGCGACATCAGGAAACCGGACAGAAGCGGGGCAAAGCGGGCGGGGATCATGGCAGCCTCCTTGGCAGCGGGACATGGGGTTCTGCCGGAGATATGCGGTGCCTTGACTGCGGAACAATCTGCGCCGCTGCACAGATATCTGCGCAGGCGGACCAGGACGACGGTCAGCCCATCCAGCCCAGGCTGTCCTCGGTGCGGCGGGTCGAAGGGGTGTATTCAGCGCTGACCCAGCCGCCATAACCGCTGGCGTCGATGGCTTCGAACAACTCTTGAAAGTCCACCGGCCCGGTGCCCGGCTCGCAACGTCCCGGCGCGGCGCCGATCTGCACATGCACGGCGCGGGGGCCGAAGGTCTCCCACACTTTGAGCGCGTCGCCGTGGATCATCTGCGCGTGGTAGGCGTCATACTGCAGGCCGACATTGGGGCGGTCGACCGCTTCCAGCACGTCGATTGCCAGGTTGTAGTCGTCAAGGAAATAGCCGGGCTGGTCGCCGCTGTTCAGCGGTTCAATGGTGAACTGCTGTTCCGGCGCGCGGTCGGCGGCCCATTGCAGGTTTTCGATGAAGGTCCGCTGCGCATCCGCGCCCTTGGCGTAGCCGGCCATCACGTGGATCTTGCCCGCCTTCAGCGCCTCGGCGTAGCGCAGCACCCGGCGGATGTCGCGCTGGAAGCGGTCGACACCTTCGGGCACCGCCGCATAGCCGGGCATACCGCCGGTGTAATTGGGCGGCGGCGCGTTGATCAGCAGCAGCCGCAGCCCGTTCGCCATCAGCGCGCGCTGGGTTTCCTTGGCGGCGAGTTCGTAAGGGTAGAGGATCTCCACCGCCTCAAACCCTGCCGCGGCGGCGGCCTGGAACCGGTCGAGATAGGGCAGCTCAGCAAACAGCAGCGAGATATTGGCCGCGAAGCGGGGCATAGGATTCTCCTTGTTGACTGAAGGTCTAGCGCCGCGCGGCGGGGCAGCCAAGGCGTCAAAAGAGCAGAATTTTCCTATTAAACTTTCGTTAACCAGAGGCTGGCTGGTTTTTGCCGCACGTCACACGCGATTGACCGGATCACCAATTGCTGAAGAGGACAGCGCCCGTCCCGCGCGGGGAGGGCGAGAAGCGCGCGCCCTGTTGGGGGGCGGGACGGGCGCTGCCCGGCCTTTCGGCCGGGCGGTGGAATTGTGGATGGCTGAGAGATTACTCCACATCAATTTCAGCGGACGGAATCAGCGGGAAGAACTTGCCGCCGGACCAGACACCGAACCAGTCGCCGTAGTGTTCGCCCAGATCCGCCAGCCGGTAAAAGCTCTTGCGGTCAATCAGCGCCTCCAGGCCCGCGCGGATCATGACATAGGGGGATGGTTCACCGGTTTCGGGGTCGCGCTCTGCCCGGATCATGTGGTCCGGCCCGGCTGCGGCACTGTCGCCAATGTTGGTGGTGAAGGTGATCATCTGATCGCGCCCGTGCCCGGCCACATCGAAATCCACCGCAACAAAGGGCGCGTCCTCAACGGTGATGCCGACCTTTTCAACCGGGGTCACAAGGTAGTATTTGCCGTCCTCCAGCTTGAGAATGGAGGCAAACAGCTTGACCAGCTCGAACCGGGTGAAGGGCGTGCCGAGGTAGTACCACGCGCCGTCGCGTGCGATGCGGATGTCCAGATCGCCACAGAACGGCGGGTTCCACAGGTGGACGGGCGGCAATCCCTTGCCCTTTCCGGCTGCTTTTGCCGCCGCGGCAATGCCTTCGGCATCGGGGGTCACGGGTTTTTGTCCGCTCATTGCTTTTGCCATTTCCTGTCAGCACGATAGAGTAACAGCATATATCCGGGAAACGAGGAATGTCATGCCTGAAACGGACGATCTGCTGGGGGATATCGAAGCGCTGGAAGCCAAGCTGCAGAAGGCGCGCGAATCGATCACCAAACGCTTTATCGGACAGGAGCGGGTGGTGGACCTCACGCTGTCGGTGCTGCTGTGCGGCGGCCACGGGCTGCTGATCGGCCTGCCGGGGCTGGGCAAGACCCGGCTGGTGGAAACCCTGAGTACGGTGATGGGGCTGGATGGCAACCGGATCCAGTTCACGCCGGATCTGATGCCCGCCGACATTCTGGGCTCGGAAGTGCTGGATACGGCAGAGGACGGCCACCGGTCGTTCCGGTTTGTGCCGGGGCCGGTGTTCTGCCAGCTGCTGATGGCGGATGAGATCAACCGCGCCAGCCCGCGCACCCAATCGGCGCTGTTGCAGGCGATGCAGGAGCGGGTGGTGACAGTGGCGGGCGAGGACCGGTCCTTGGGCGCGCCGTTCCATGTGCTGGCGACCCAGAACCCGATCGAGCAGGAGGGCACCTATCCGCTGCCGGAGGCGCAGCTGGACCGGTTCCTGCTGCAGATCGACGTGAATTACCCGGACCGCGCAACCGAGCGGGATATCCTGCTGGCGACCACCGGCGTTGAGGAGGACGAGGCCTATCAGGTGTTCACGGCGGGAGAGCTGATCGCGGCGCAGACCCTGCTGCGGCGGATGCCGGTGGGGGAATCGGTTGTCGAGATGATCCTGGATCTGGTGCGGGCCTTCCGCCCGGATGAGCCGGGCGTGTCGGACCATGTGGCGCAGACCGTGGCCTGGGGGCCGGGCCCGCGGGCGGCGCAGGCGCTGATGCTGGCGGTGCGGGCACGGGCGCTGCTGGAGGGGCGGCTGGCGCCCAACGCAGAAGACGTGCTGGACATGGCGAAACCGGTGCTGAGCCACCGGATGCAGCTGAACTTTGCCGCGCGCGCACGGGGTGAGAGCCTGGCGGCGCTGATTGAGGAAACCGCAAGCGAACTGGCCCGGACCGGGGCCGCCGCGTGACAAGGCCTGCGGCCTCTGACGCTGCAACCGGATTGCGGCACCGGGCGGAGGCCGAGGCCAGCGCCCTGCCGCCGCTCTTGGTGCAGGCGCGGCATCTGGCAGGCTCTGTCCTGATGGGCGAGCATGGCCGCCGCCGGGCTGGAACGGGGGATGATTTCTGGCAGTACCGCCCGGCGCAGGCCGGCGACAGCCGCCGGATGATCGACCACCGGCGTTCTGCCATGGGTGATGTGCAGTACGTGCGCGAGCGGGAGTGGCAGATTGCCCAGACGGTGCACCTGTGGGTCGATACCGGCGCCTCGATGCGGTTTGCCTCGACGCCCAAGCTGCCGCAGAAGTCGGACCGCGCGCGACTGCTGGGGCTGGCGGCTGCGGTGCTGATGGTGCAGGGCGGCGAACGGGTGGGCCTCACCGGCGGCACGCTGCCGCCGCGGCGCGGTAATGTGCAGATCCTGCGTCTGGCGGAGGCTTTGTCGGATGACGATGCGGAGGATTACGCCCCGCCCGGCCACCGGGCGCTGATCCCGCATGCGCGGGCGTTGTTCATCTCGGATTTTCTGGGTCCTTATGAGCCGGTGGAGCAGGCGCTGTCCAAGGCTGCTGCGCGTGGGGTGTGTGGCGTGCTGCTGCAGGTGCTGGACCCGGCAGAGGAGGCTTTCCCATTCGCAGGCCGCACGCTGTTTCAGAGCATCGCGGGCGGTGTCACACATGAAACACTGAAGGCCTCTGCCCTGCAGGAGCGCTATCTGGACCGGCTGGCAGAGCGGCGGGACGCGCTGGAACGCCTCTGCCGCGAGGCCGGCTGGCGGTTCGGGCAGCACCACACGGGCGATCCGGCGCAGGCGGCGCTGATGTGGCTTTACCACGCTTTGGAGCGGACCGCGCCATGACCATGATTGCAGGCATCGGCTTTACCGCTCCCTGGCTCTTGCTGGGCTTGCTGGCCCTGCCGGTGCTGTGGCTGCTGCTGCGGGCGATCCCGCCTGCGCCGAAACGCCAGCCGTTCCCGGCGGTGACGCTGCTGCTGGGGCTGAAAGATGACGAGAGCCTGTCGGACCGCACGCCATGGTGGCTGCTGCTGCTGCGCCTTCTGGCGGTGGCGGCGGCGATCATCGGCCTGGCGGGGCCGGTGCTGAACCCCGCGACCGAAGATACCGGCGGCAGCGGACCGCTGCTGATTGTGATGGACGCCAGCTGGGGCGGCGCGGCGGGCTGGAAGCAGACCAGCGCCCAGGCCGGGGTGCAGCTGGACGAGGCCGGGCGGGCGGAGCGCCCGGTAGCGGTGCTGCGGTTGAGCGCGCCGGAACCCCTGCAATTCCGCGCCGCCAGCGGCTGGCAGAGGCAGCTGGCCGGGCTGGTGCCGCTGCCCTGGCAGCCGGGGCCGGAGCTGCTGGCGCAGGCGCTGGAGGCGATTGGCGCCGCCGAGGGCGGTTTTGACACTGTCTGGTTCAGCGACGGGCTGGACTATCCGGGCCGCGAAGGGCTGATCGAGGCGCTGGGACAGCGCGGCGGGATCGAGGTTTATGAACAGCCGCTGCCGGTGCTGGGGCTGCTGCCCGCGAGCTACACAGGCAGTGCAATTGAGCTGACGGTGCAGCGCAGCCGCGCCGGGCCAGCGCAGGAGATTTCCGTGGTGGCGCAGGGCAAGGATCCGGGCGGCACCGAGCGCAGCCTGGCGTCGCTGCCGCTGCGGTTTGCGGATGGCGCCCGCACGGCCTCGGCTGAACTGTCACTTCCCTCCGAATTGCGCGCGCGGCTGTCCCGGTTTGAAGTCCGCGGCGTGACCTCGGCAGGTGCAGTGGCGCTGACCGATGACTCGTTAAGGCGGCGCGAGGTGGCGCTGGTCTCCTCTGAAAGTGCCGACGAGGGATTGGCGCTCTTGTCGCCGCTGCACTACCTGCGCCAGGCGCTGGCGCCCTCAGCCGAGCTGCTGGAAGGCGCGCTGCGGGATCTGCTGCCTGCCAACCCCGATGTGATCGTGCTGGCCGATGTGGCGCGGCTGGCGCCCGCGCAGGAAGAGGCGGTGATTGAATGGGTGGAAAACGGCGGCCTGCTCTTGCGCTTTGCCGGGCCGCGGCTGGCCGCGAGCGATACCGCGCGCGCGGGTGAAGAACCGCTGATGCCGGTGCGCCTGCGCATTGGCGGCCGCAGCATCGGCGGCGCCATGAGCTGGGGCGAGCCGAAGACGCTGGCGCCCTTTGGCGAGGGCTCGCCGTTCTACGGGCTGGAGGTGCCGCAGGAGGTCTCGATCAGCTCGCAGGTGGTGGCGCAGCCGGATCCGGAGCTGGCGCAGCGGGTGATTGCAGAACTGGCCGACGGCACCCCGCTGGTGACGCGCAAGACGCTGGGCCAGGGCCAGGTGGTGCTGTTTCACGTGACCGCCAATGCGGAGTGGAGCAGCCTGCCGCTGTCGGGCCTGTTCGTGTCGATGCTGGAGCGGCTGGCGGTGTCCTCCTCTGCAGCGCAGCCCAAGTCGGAGGATCTGGAGGGCACCACATGGACGCCGGTGGAGGTGCTGGACGGTTTCGGCCGCCTGGAAGCGGCGGAGACGCTGCCCGGCGTGGCAGGCCCGGATCTGGTGGCGGCGCCCGCGGGGCCGGAGCTGCGGCCCGGGGTCTATGACGGCGGGCGGCGGATGCTGGCGCGCAATGTGCTGCGCCCGGGTGATGAGCTGATGGCAGCACGCTGGCCGGCCTCGGTTGCGGTCAGCGGTTATGGCGCGCCGCAGGAGCTGCCGCTGGGCGGCGCGCTGCTGACGCTGGCGCTGGGGCTATTGGCGCTGGATGTGCTGGGAACGCTGGCGGTCTCCGGCCTGCTGGGCCGCGCCCGCACCGCCGCACTGGCGGCGGCACTGGGTCTGGCGGCGCTGGTACCTGCGCAGGAGTTGCGGGCGCAGGAAGCCACCGCACCCTCGCAAGCACAGACGCAGGAGGATTTGCGGGCAGCGGCCATTGCCTCGGAACTGGTGCTGGCGCATGTGCTGACCGGCGACGCGCAGGTCGACCGGGTCGCGGCGGCGGGGTTGCGCGGGCTGACGGACACGCTGTTCTTCCGCACCTCGGTTGAACCAGCCGCGCCGGCGGGTGTTGATCTGGAGCGCGATGAGCTGGCGTTTTACCCGCTGCTCTACTGGCCTGTCACCCGCGATCAGCCGCTGCCCTCCTCGGAGGCCTATGCGAAGCTCAACACCTATCTGCGGTCCGGCGGGATGATCCTGTTTGACACCCGCGATGCGGATCTGGCGGCCTCTGGCGCGACCAGCCCGGCGGCGCGGCGGCTGCAGCAGATTGCGCTGCCGCTGGACATTCCGCCGCTGGAGGTGGTGCCGGAGGATCATGTGCTGACCCGCGCCTTCTACCTGCTGCAGGCCTTTCCCGGCCGCCACGGGCGCGGCCCGGTCTGGGTCGAAGCGGCGCCGCCGGATGCGGAACAGGCCGAAGGCATCCCCTTCCGCAACCTCAACGACGGGGTGACGCCGGTGGTGATCGGCGGCAACGACTGGGCCGCGGCCTGGGCGGTGGATGAGAACGGCCGGCCCTTGCTGCCGGTCGGGCGCGGCTATGCCGGGGAGCGGCAGCGGGAGCTGGCGTTCCGGTTCGGCGTCAACCTGGTGATGCATGTGCTGACCGGCAACTACAAATCCGACCAGGTGCATGTGCCGGCCCTGTTGGACCGGCTGGGGCAATAGGAGCGCGCGATGACACAGACGATCCTGTTTGACCCGCTGGTGCCCTGGCCGGTGATCTGGGCTGCCGGCGCGGTGACCCTGGCCGCCTTGCTGCTGGGCCTGTGGAAAGGGCTGCCCGGCTGGGCGCTGCGGGCGCTGGCCGCACTGGTGCTGCTGGCGGCCCTGTCTGGTCCGGTGCATCAGAGCGAGGACCGCGCGCCGCTGAGCGATATCGTGATCGTGACGGAAGACCAGACCGCCAGCCAGCAGTTGCGCGACCGCCCGGAACAGACGGAGCGCGCGCGCAGTCAGTTGAAGGCGGCGCTGGCGGACCGGCCCAACACCGATGTGCGCTGGGTCACCGTGCCGGATGGCGAGGGCGACGAGGGCACAAGGCTGATGGCAGCCGTTGCGCAGGCCTTGGCGGATGAGCCGCGAGCGCGGGTGGCGGGGATCATTGCCCTGAGTGACGGGCAGGCGCATGACGCCGATCAGCCGGTGAACCTGCCCGCCCCGATGCACCTGCTGCTGACTGGCCGCGAAGACGACTGGGACCGCCGCCTGATCGTGAAGAACGCGCCTGGCTTTGCCATCATCGGCGAGCCGGTCAAGCTGACGCTTCGGATCGAGGATCAGGGTGCGGTGCCGGTTCAGGGTGGTTTTGCCGACCTTGAGGTTTCAGTCGCGGGCGGGCCGCCGCAGCGGTTTGCCCTGCCCGTCGGCGTCGATTTCGAACTTCCGATGGTGCTGCAGCACGGCGGGCGCAACGTGATCCAGTTCTCTGTGCCGGAGGAGCCGGGCGAGCTGACCGCGCGCAACAATCAGGCGCTGGTGCAGATCAACGGGGTGCGCGACCGGCTGAGGGTCTTGCTGGTGTCGGGTGAGCCGCACGCGGGCGGGCGCACCTGGCGCAACCTGCTGAAGTCCGACAGCGCTGTGGATCTGGTGCATTTCACCATCCTGCGCCCGCCAGAGAAGCAGGACGGGGTGCCGGTGGAGGAGCTGTCGCTGATCGCCTTCCCCACCCGCGAGCTTTTCCTGGAGAAGATCGAGGATTTCGACCTGATCATCTTTGACCGCTACAAGCGGCGCGGCATCCTTCCGGCGGTCTATCTGGACAATGTGGCCAATTACGCGATGGGCGGCGGTGCGGTGCTGGTGGCGGCGGGCCCCGATTTTGCCAGCGCCGACAGCATCTATCGCTCGCCGCTGTCGCTGATCCTGCCGGCAGAGCCTTCGGCGCGGGTGCTGGAGGAAGCCTACCGCCCGGAAATCACCAATTTGGGCAAGCAGCATCCGGTAACCTCGGGGCTGGAGGGGGCGGCAGACTGGGGCCGTTGGCTGCGCCAGATCGAGCTGCGGACGCCGGAGGGCCATGTGCTGATGAGCGGTGCCGGCGAACGCCCCCTCTTGGTGCTGAACCGGGTCGGCGAGGGCCGGGTGGCCCTGCTGGCCTCGGACCATGCCTGGCTGTGGAGCCGCGGCTATGAGGGCGGCGGGCCGCAGCTGGAACTGCTGCGCCGCCTTGCCCATTGGATGATGAAGGAGCCGGAACTGGAGGAAGAAGCGCTGTGGGCCGAAGTCTCTGGCCAGCGGATGCGCATCCTGCGGCGCACGCTGGCGGGCCGGGTGGGGCAGGTGACGGTGACAGCGCCCGATGGGTCCACCGTGGCGCTGGAGCTGCGTCCGAGCGCGCCGGGGTTATGGGAAACCCGCTATGAGGGGCCGGAGCCGGGGCTGTACCACCTGCAGGAAGGCGAAGAAAGCACGGTGGTGGGGCTTGGGCCGGCCGCCCCCAAGGAGTTTGAGGAAACCATTGCCACCGGGTCTGTGCTGGCACCGCTGCTGGAACCCCTGCGCGGCGGCGTCCTGCGGCTGGAAGACGGGATGCCGTCCTTGCGCAATGTGCGGCCCGGGCGGCCCGCATCGGGGCGTGGCTGGATCGGCCTGACCCCGCGGGAGGCTTATGAGACGCTTTCGGTCAGCCAAGGCCCGCTTCTGCCCGGCTGGCTGGCGCTGCTGCTCGCGTCCTTCTTCCTCCTCGCAGGCTGGCTGCGTGAGGGGCGGCGCTAGGCGGCTGCCGCAGCCAGGGCTCTCCCGCCTTTCGCAGGTTTTCTGGCAAAAACCCGCGAGCGTTGGGCCAAGCGCCGCGCCAAAGGCGCGGCGCGGGTCGCTTCGGGCACAGCCCGAAGCGAAACACCTCATCCCAACGGCAGCGGATTATTCCGGGAAAAACACCTCAACAACCGGGTCACCCGGCAGGCCCTGATAGGTCACGCTGACCCCGCCCTTGGTCTTTTGCGGCGGAAACAGCGGACCGAAGGAGCCGACGGAAATCAAGTCTCCGGATTTGAACACCACCCCCTTGGAGCGCAGCCACAGGGCGGCATTGACCGGGTTGCCCAGTACCGCCCTGCCCGGCGCCTGAACCAGAATGCCGCCCGCCGCATCGCGCATTGTGACCGACATCTCCTCCAGCATCCGGGCCATTGCTGCCGGGTCCTCCACCGGAAGTGGCGCGCCGAGGACGCCGAGACGGGTACCAACCCCCATTGCGGTGATCGTCTCAGCCGTGAAGGGCTGGTCCTTGGCAAGCGTCAGGTCGGGCAGTTCGATAAAGGGGCGGATGGCGGAGATATGGGCGAGGGCTTCCGCAGGCGTTGTGGCACCGTTGATCGCTTCGTCCGCAACCACCAGCACGAGGTCCGCCTCCACCATCGGGAT
The DNA here is from genome assembly GCF_000203975.2 of Leisingera sp. ANG1. Taxonomy (GTDB): domain Bacteria; phylum Pseudomonadota; class Alphaproteobacteria; order Rhodobacterales; family Rhodobacteraceae; genus Leisingera. The sequence goes on from NZ_AFCF02000007.1 coordinate 150,997, forward strand.
GGCACCCCAGGGGGCGTCAAGAGTGGCACCGTCTTCCAGCATCATGTTTTGATAAAGCACCCCTTGCACAGGCTCGGTGGCTCCGAAGAGGTCCTGCGCCGGCTTGCTGGTGAGGCCTGCCTTGTAGCCGACAACAGGTCCCATAATTGGTTCCATGGCTAGAGCCAATTTGGCTTGAGAGCAGAGCGCGTCCTGCATGCTGCCGCCGGGGGACAGCGCCCGTGCCGGAGTCTTGGCCAGGTAGCTTTCTGTGAAGGCAGAGATTTCTGCATCCGTGGCGCAGGCGGCTATGGCCGCAGGAGCCGTCAGGGCCAGGGTGCAGGCGGCGAGCAGGGGTTTCAGCATGCAAAGGACCTCGCAGGAATGCAGGGGATTAATCGATCCGCAGGTTAACCCGGTCGGAGCGGCCCGTACCATCGACAATCACCAGCGAGGAGAAGCCGGGGCCGGGGCTGGGCAGGGAGAACTCGCGGCGGCGCTGGCCGGAGAGCACCGGCAGACCGTTGGCCAGCACCAGAAAGGGCGCAGTGCCGCCGCGGAGTTTGAGGGTGAGGTCAGCACCCGCAAGCTCAAGCCTTGCGCCTTCGGGCGGGAAGATCAGTTCGGGCGCGTCTGCCGGTTCAGAGAAGGCGGCATCGCGGGGGCGGAAGCGCTGCAAGGGCCGCGGCAATTCAGCGGAGCTGACGATCAGCGTGGCGGGAGGCGGCGGCAGCAGCGGGTCCAGCGCGGGTTTCAGACGCCCGAAGGCTTCAAACAGCACCGGCGCGGCCAGGTCACCGCCGAAGATGCCGGGCACCGGCGTGCCATCAGCGCGGCCCATCCAGACGCCGATCACATGGCGCCCGTCCCAGCCGATTGCCCAGGCATCGCGGTGGCCGTAGGACGTGCCGGTTTTATAGGCGATGGTGCCGGCCCGCGCGCCTGCGGGCACCGGCAGGCCGCGCAGGATGTCTGCCACCTGCCAGGCGGCCTCGGGCGAGGCGAGGCGGCCTGCGGGCTGCGGCGCCTCGCCCTGCATCACACGCAGGCGCGGCCCCTGCCCGCCTGCCGCCAGCCCGGCGTAAAGCTGCACCATGTCCTGCAGGCTGATACCCAGGCCGCCAAGCGACAGCGCCAGCCCCGGCGCGCCGCCGGGCAGCTCAGGCTTGGCACCGACGGCCCGCAGCGAGGCCATCACCCGCGCCGGGCCAAGTTCCTGCGTCAGTTTCACCACGGGGATGTTGAGGGACAGATGCAGCGCTTCGCGCACGGTTATGTCGCCGCGGAATTCGCCGTCGAAGTTCTGCGGCGCGTAGCCTGCGAAATTGACCGGGCCGTCATGGATCAGGGTTTCCGGATGCGCCAGCCCCTGGTCAAAGGCGAGGCCGTAAATCAGCGGTTTCAGTGTGGAGCCGGGAGAGCGGATCGCCTGGGTCATGTCGACAAAGCCGCGCCGACTTGTATCCGAGTAACCAGGTGAGCCGACCATCGCCAAAACTTCTCCGGTCTGGTGGTCAGCGGCGATGAGCGCGGCGGAGAGGCGCGGGTCTGAGCTGCGCACGGCTTCACCCAGCAGGGTTTCCATCCGGGATTGCACTGCGCCGTCGAGTGTGAGGCGCAGCTGGCGTTTGCCGGGATGCTGCGCCGCGACCCGGTCCGACAGATGCGGCGCGAGGCGCGGGAAGGCGGCCATCTTGTAAGGCAGTACGGTCTGGCGGCCGGCAGCGGCCTGTTCTGCACTGAGGATGCCTTGGGCTTCCATGCGCTTCAGCACCCGGTCACGGGCATCGCTGGCAGCCTGGGGGAAACGGTCGGGGCGGCGGCGTTCGGGACTCTGCGGCAGGGCGACCAGCAGCGCGGCCTCGGCGGGCGTCAGCCGCTTTGGTTCCTTGCCGAACCAGCTGTAGGTTGCCGCGCGGATGCCCTCTGCCGCGCCGCCATAGGGGGCGTGGGTCAGATATAGGGTGAGGATTTCGTCCTTGCTCAGGCGGCGTTCCAGCGCCAGCGCCACCCGCATCTGGCGCAGTTTGCCAGCCCAGCGGCCGGTGGTCCCGTCCTCCAAAAGGCGCGCGACCTGCATGGTGAGGGTGGAGCCGCCGGAGACAGTGCGCCCGTTCCACAGCACCTGGCCTGCGGCGCGCAGGAGGGCGATGGGATCAACGCCGGCATGGGACCGGAAGCGTTTGTCCTCGTAGCGCAGGAGCATGTCCAGAAAGCGCGGATCGACGTCCTGCGGCTGGACAGCGAGGCGCCAGAGGCCGGTGCCAACCGGGTAGGCGCGCAAGAGTTTGTCTTGGCGGTCGCGGACTTCGGTGGAGGTTTCGGTGAGGGTGAGCGGCAGGTTTGTGCGGTCGATCCAAGTGTCGAAGGCGCGATAGGCGGCGAACGTCACTGCAATCAGGACTGCTAGGACCAAGGCGCTCCATTTTTGCCACTTGCCTGGCCGATAGGTCGGGCATCGCCCGTCCGCCCCCCCGGGCGGGCGATACTCGCCCCCCCGCGGACGGGCGATGCCCTCAGTTTTTTTGTGCCAACGTATCACCTGACTTCCACACGCCCTGCCGCCGTACGGGCGCGGTAGGCCGGGCGGTACATGTCCTCGACCGAGGCCGCCGGATGGTGGAACACGCCGGATGTCACTGCACGAACCACATAGGCCAGCGTCACCGCCGAAGCGTCGCGCACATTCACCGCCGCCAGGAAGCGGTCGCTGCGGAACTCGGCGTGTTCCGCCTCAGCCGGGTTCAGCCAGTCGAGATCGCGCAGATCGCCGGAGCGCAGGAGGTTGGGGTTGTCGATCTCAAATCCCGCAGGCAGCGGGTCGTTGATCATCAGCCGGGCGCCGGTTTTCTCATGCGGCGTCACCCGCAGGACGGCGACAAAGCGGGCGCCTGCTTGCACGGACTGCACCTCCAACGGCTGCCCCTCCAGCGTGAAGTAGCTGCGCTCGATGGTGTAGCCGAAGCCGCCCGCGGCCGGCGGAACCTCTGGCACGCCAAGGGTGGTGAGGGTTATTTCAGCTGTTTTGCCGCTGGCGGCGGTCAGTGCCAGTTCCGGCACGTCCTGACCGTCAGCCGCCTGCACAAACGGGCCCTGGACCGGCTGGCCGTTCACGAGCAGACCTGAGTCCTCGGGATTCTGCGCCAGCGCACGGGCGGCCATCAGGGTCCACGCGGATTCTTGGGTGGAGCGATAGCCGCTGGCGTTTGAAAGCCGCGCGGACAGGCCGGCGCGGTCCACGGCCTTTGATCCGGCTTCCGCCGCCAGAGCCAGAACGCCCGCGGTGTCGCGCAGGCGGGTGCCGAAATCGGCGCGCCAGAGGCGGGCTTCACCCTGGCTCTCGGCACCGATCATCTGCGCTGCGCGGGCGAACATCCGGTCAGCGCGGCGCTGGTCGCCATAGGCCGCAAGGGCTGCTCCTAATTGGGCAGCGGCGAGGGGGGTGGCGAAACCCTCCCCCTTCACATCGGCATAGTAGCGCAGGTCGCCCATCTGGGCCGCGCCCTCCCGCGCCAGCACCAGGAGGGCATAGGCGATCTCCTCGCCGCCGATGTCGAAATCGGCAGCATAGTTGATGCGGTTGCGCAGGTTGTCCATGGCCTGGGCAAAGGCCTGTTGCGGCACCTCATAGCCTTGCGCACGGGCGCGGCTGAGGAAGTCGCTGGCATAGGCATCCAGCCAGAACTCGCCGCTGTCCGCACGCCAGAGGCCGAAGGCGCCGGAGGGGGCCTGGCGGGTCAGCACCTGGCGGATGGCGGCATTGATGCGGGCATCCACCGCGGGGCCGTCACCCAGTCCCGCCGCCTGCGCGACGGAGCTGAGGTAGAGGAGCGGCAGCGCCTTGGACGTGACCTGCTCGGTGCAGCCGTAGGAGTACTGGTCCAGCTCCGCCAAGAGGCCCGGCACGTCGAACTTGGCGAGCGGGCCGGAGGAGATGGTGGCCCGGGCGGTGCCGGGGCGGAGGCCTGTGAAGACGTCCTTGCTGAACAGGAAGGTGTCACCGGCTGCGAGGGTGAAACGGCGGGTTTCCGAGGTCACCGGATCATTGGCACGGACGGGCATCCGCAGGTCTTGCCGCAGCTCCTGCCCGTCCGGCGTGGTGAGGGTGAGGGTCAGCGCGTGGTCGCCCACGGTTTCAGCGGTGACGGGGAGTTCCAGCACTGCCTTGCCCTGATCTGCCAGAGTGACGGAGGTTGGCAGGCTGCCGAGCGTCAGGCCGCCGGCGGTGGCTGCCGTCAGCTGCATGTCTCCGGCGGGGCCGTCTGCGTGGACGATTTCAATGCGGGCGCGGCTTTGATCGCCCGGCGCCAGGAAGCGAGGCAGCGAGGCAGTGACTACCACCGGGTCGCGCACCAGCATGTCGGCCTCCGCCTGTCCCACAGCCTTGCCCGACCAGGCGACCGCCATCAGCCGCACGGTGCCGTTGAAGGCGGGGAGCGTCAGGGGGAATACGGCCTCGCCATTGGCGTCCACTTTCAGCGGGCCGGAGAACAGCGCCACAAGGTCCTGCGTTGGCGGCGGCGATTGCATTTTCATGCCGCTGTCCGCATCACCGCCGGAGCGGATCCGTCCCATCGCACCGTTGCCGGGGTCAATGAGGCGGCCGTAGACGTCGCGCAGCTCCATCCCCAGGCGGCGCTGGCCGTAGTAATGCGCGCTGGGATCGGGGCTGGTGAAGCCGGTGAGGTTGAGGATGCCGAGGTCGACGGCGGCTACCGTCAGCCAGACCTCCTCGCCCTCAGCCGCGCCGTCCACGCGGAGTTTTGCCACTTGGGTGCCGCGCGGGCGGACAACGTCGGGGACGTCAATCGCGACCTGCAGCTGCTGGCCGGGCTGGGTGACGCTGGCATGGGCCAGGCCCAGCGCGCGCAGCGGGGTGCGGCCACGGTCGCCAGCCACGGGCTGGATCACGGTGGCGGTCACATAGGCGCCGCTGCCCCAATCCTGCGTGACCTCCAGCGGGATCATGGTTTCGCCTGCCGGGACCTCCACCGCGATGCGGTGGACCAGGTGGTTGGAGACCACCGAAATCAGCGCCGTGCCCGCGGCCTGCGGCACGATGCGCAGGCGGGCGGTGTCGCCGGGGGCATAGCTTTCGCTATCCAGCGACAGCTCCAGCCGGGCGGGGGTCTCGGTGCTGCCCTCGGGCGCGTACCAGCCGGCATAGAAGTCATAGGCGGCGGAGGCATAGGCGCCGTCAAGACGCTCCACCACCAGCTCATAGCGGCCCCAGTCAACGGGCTGGGAGAGCGCAAGCGGATCGCTGCCCAGCTGCGCCTCGCCGGTGGCGATACGGGTGCGGCGGGTGATCGGCTCCCAGTTCCAGTTGCCGTAGAGCTGATACCATTGATAGCGGGTTTCGACCCGGTTCAGGGTCCATTTCACGCGCATCGGCATCGGGGTCAGGTCCGGGGCCAGGGCGATGAGTTCGAAGCCTGCCTCAGAGCCTTCTGCCGCGACCTCGTCAAACATGGGTTTGATGCCAAGGACCGGACCAGCGGGGCGGACCGGCAACTCCAGCGTGCGCTCCACGGGGCGCGCGGCACCATCGGCAACGCGGGTGGTGAGGGTTGCCAGCAGAGGCTTGCCCTCTGCGGGGGTCGCGGCGGGGAGGCTGGCCGGAAAAGTCGCACTGCCGTCGGCTCCGGTCTCCTGGCCGCCGAAATATTCGGTTTGGGCAGAAGACGCCTCATCATAGCGGCCAAAGCGGAAGCCGGGCCATTGATCCAGTGTGTTTGCGGCGGTGAGGCGGAGGCTGCCCTCCACCTTCAGGCCCGCGCCCGGCGCGCCGAACAGGTAGTCGGCTTGCAGATCAATCTGGGCTGCACCGCCCGGCTGGAGGGCATCTGCATTGGCGACCTTCTGGGTAAAGTCGATGCGCTCAGGCAGAAAATCCTCAACCAGGATCTGGCGGCTGGCCAGCGCCGGGGCCTTGAGGTCGCTCTTGATCTCGATCCGCCAGGTGCCGCGCGGGGCGGCGGGGCCGGTGGCAAGGGCAAAGACATGGCCGCCCTGATGGCCTGCGGCGGAGGTCTGGCGGGTGTATTCCACGCCGTCCGGGCGCAAAAGGATTGCGGTGAGCGGCAAGCCGTCGATGGCCTGCGCATTGCTGTCGCGGGCCAGCGCGGTCGCATGCACGGTTTCCCCGGCGCGGAAGGCGCCGCGGGTGGTCGCCAGGAACACATCCACCGGCCCCGGGGCGGGACGGCCCGAAACGCCGCGGTCGGAGAGGTCAAAGGCGGCATCATTGAGGGGCAGGAAGGTGAAATCCCCCTCCCCTGCCCGCGCGGTGATCAGCGCCGGTGCCGCGCCGCTGGTGCCGCGGGTGAGGCCTGGGGCAAAATGCACATATCCGCTGGCGTCGCTGCTGGCGGTCGCCAGAACCTCATTGGCGGCGGAGATCAGGCTGACCTCGGCATCCGCCTGCGGTTTGGCATCGCGCAGCCCCTGCACCTGCACATGCAGCCCGTCGCTACCGGACATGGTGCTGAGGCCGAGGCCGGTCAGCACAAACCACTGGGTGGCGCCTGCATCGTCATAAGGATCAGCGCCCGGCACCCGGGCGGTGAGCGCGTAAAGCCCCGGCTTCTTCTGCCCAGTCAGCGCATCTTCCAGTGGCAGGCGGCTGGTCATCACCTGATTGATGGCGGTGTCAACGCTGGCACTGCCGGTCCAGATTTCCTCGGCAATATCCGAGGCAAAATGCTCATCCTCCCACTGGGAGAGCGGCTTGGCGAAATAGCCCTCCTGCAGGGTGCGCAGCACGTTGCGGCTGCTGACCCGGCGCATGCGCAGGTCGAGGTCCGTGACATTCACAGTTTCCACCGGCAGCGCCGCCTGACCGCCTGCGGGCAGCACATAGGCGCGGCCCGGGAAGCGGACCTGCGGGGAGCGGTCGCGGACATAGTGGGTCAGCTCCACGTCCTTCAGAAGCTGCTCGCCGCTGGCGGCGGGCAAGCCGCGGCGCAGGGTGATGCGGTAGCGCTTGCCGTGCTCCACCCCGTCCACACACAGCTGGCGGCCCTGAGCGGTAACGGCAAGATTGCCCTCAGGTAGACGGACATAGTTTTCGTAGTCGGTGCCAGCCTGTTCCAGATCTTCGGAAAACTCGGCACAGATGCGCGGTGCGGCGCTGTCGCTTTCGACGGTGCTGGAGGTGACTCGGAAGCCGTATTTCCGGATTGCATGGTTCAGCAGCTCGGCGTTGGCCTTGAGAGGAATGATCTCCTCCGCCAGATGCAGGAGCGGCAGCATATCCCGCCCGCGGCCCAGTGATTCCACCGACTCAGCTGCCTGGCGCAGCGCCTGGGCCTGCGCCTCGGGTGCCTCTGTCCGCAGGTAGCCGTTCAGCGCCGCGGAATAAGCCTGCACACGGTAACGGCGCTGCTGGCTGCGGCTGTTGCTGTCCTTGGCGGCACGCAGCAAATATCCTGAAAATTGGGTCCAATCCGCAGCCTCATCGCTCAGCACCGCGGCCTGCGCCATCCAGCGCAGCGCAGCCAGCGACTCGCCATCCCGAAGCAGGGTGCGGGCAGCGGTGCGGGCCTCATCCGCGTTATTGGTTTCCAGCGGGTAGTCCAGTCCCATAGTGCGGGCTAATCCGGCGGCGCGCTGCAGTTCCTGATCCGACAGGAAATCCAGCCGCGCGACGCGCGATGCTGCGGAGGCGGCCAGCCCGGGCGCGGCGGGCTGTTTCACCGCTGACAGGGCCCCCGCATAAGGGCTGGATTGTCCCAGCGCGGATTTGGGGAAACAGGCGTTTGCCCGTTGATTGAACACGAATCCAGCGCAGTCCGCCTGCGCTGAGCAAGCCCGGGCGCAGGACGCGGCATCGGTGTCAAACAGCGGCTGCAGGTCGGATCCGAAGAAATCGGTATCCGCGTAAGCCTGGTAACGAAACTCGGGAACCGCCTGCTGCGCCTGGGCAGCCGGCAGAAACACAACAAAAGCAATGAAATAGAGAAAAGCAGAAGCAAACAGACGCGGCATGGCACCCTCCAATACTGGGGGCAGGCTGGCACGGGCTTAACGTCATAGCAAGATTCCTCCGCGTAACAAAAAGGGAGAGCAGCGCCGCTGCCCTGCGCGCAGAAATTGCTGGGCGCTATTTTGTGCTGATGGATTGCGGAGTTTGCAGGGATGAGCCTTGCTGACAAACTGGCGGAGGAACGGCGGGCAAGGCTCGCCGCCGAACGGCTGCTTGAGCTGAAGCAAGCCGAGCTGTCCGCTGCCAACCGCAAACTGGGCCGCCACGCGCTGGCGCTGACCAAGCAGATCGGCCAGACCCAGGCCGAGGTCGCCACCGTGCGTGACGAAAACGCCAAGGTGAAATCCGACCTCCATACCGCCAACGAGAAGATCGAGACCGCCGAACGGCGGCTGTGGCATTCGATCCAGGCGTTTCAGGACGGGTTTGCCTTCTTTGACGCGGCGGGCCATCTGATCGGCGCCAACACGGCTTACCTCAACATCTTTGACGGGCTGGAAGAGGTCACGCCGGGCATCACCTACGCGCGGATCCTGGAGCTGCTGATCGAAGAGGGGCTGATCAGCACCGGCAGCATGAAGGCCGGCGACTGGCATGCGATGATGACAGAGCGCTGGAAGTCCGATTCCCCGGAACCGGTTGTGGTCCAGCTCTGGGATGAGCGTTACTTGCGGCTGATTGACCAGCGCGGCCATGGCGGTGATGTGGTGACGCTGGCGCTCGATATCACCTCAACCGTGCGTTATGAGCAGGAACTGCAGGATGCCCGCGCCCGGGCCGAGGCGGCAAACCGCGCCAAATCCGCCTTCCTCGCCAATATGAGCCACGAGATCCGCACCCCGATGAACGGCGTGGTCGGCATGGCAGAACTTCTGAACGACACCGAACTGGACGATGAGCAGCGGCTTTATGCCAAGACCATCAAGAATTCGGGCGAGGCGCTGCTGGTCATTATCAATGACGTTCTGGATTACTCCAAGATCGAGGCCGACAAGCTGGAGTTGCACCCGCAGGAGTTCGACCTGGAGCGCAGCCTGCATGAGGTGGTGATGCTGCTGCAGCCCACCGCCCGCGACAAGGGGCTGGCGCTGCTGGTGGATTACGACCTGTTCCTGCCCACCCGCTTCACCGGCGACCCGGGCCGCATCCGGCAGGTGCTGACGAACCTGGCCGGCAATGCGGTGAAATTCACCAAGACGGGCCATGTCACTCTGCGGGTGACCGGCATCACCTCCCCCGAAGACGGCCAATGCGCGGTGCATGTCACTATCGAGGATACCGGCATCGGCATCCCTGCCGACAAAATCGAGCATGTGTTCGGCGAATTCAACCAGGTCGAGGACGAGCGCAACCGCAAGTTCGAGGGCACCGGCCTGGGGCTGGCGATCTCCAAACGCCTGATCGAGATGATGGGCGGCGAGATCTGGGTCGACAGCGAAGAGGGCAAGGGATCCTGCTTTGGCTTCCGGGTGCCGCTGCCGGTGACAGGCCCGGCTGAGCAGGCGCTGCCGAAACTGCCCGGCAGCCTGCGCCATGTGCTGCTGGTGGATGATGTGCCGCTGAACTGCGAGATCCTGCAGAAGCACCTGCAGATGCTGGGGCTGCAGGTGACAACGGCCGGCACTGCCGCCGAGGCGCTGGCGGCGATGCAGGGCGGCATCAGCCTGGTGCTGAGCGGCCATAACCTGCCTGGTTTGGACGGCTTGCAGCTGGCCCGCGACCTCAGGGCTTACGGCTGGGACCGGGTGCCGGTGCTGCTTCTGAACTCCAGCCCGCATGCTGCCATCGGGCCTGATGTGCGGCAGCTGGTCAGCGGCGTGCTGCAAAGCCCCGCACCGCGCAGCGATCTGTTCAGCCAGCTGGCCCGGATCGGCAGTGACGCCGCGGCTCCGGCCCCGGTTCCCGCCGCGCCTGCTCCAGCGGCGCCTGCTCCAGCGGCGCCTGCTTCAATAGCCCCCGCTGCTGCTCCTGCGGCACCGGCTGCGGTGCCGGCTCCCTCACCCGTGCCTCCTGCACCTGCTGCGGCGGTGCCTGTACAACCTGCTGTCCCTGCTGCCGCTGCCCCGCCTGCAGCCCCTGTCGTGCGCAAGATGCGGGTGCTGGCGGCGGAGGACAACAAGACCAACCAGCTGGTGTTCCGCAAGATCGTGAAGGAGCTGAACATCGAGCTGCAGTTCGCCGGCAACGGGCTGGAGGCGGTGGAGGCGTTCAAGACCTTCCGCCCTGACCTGATCTTCATGGACATCTCGATGCCGGTGATGGACGGCAAGGAAGCCACGATGGAAATCCGCAGGCTGGAAGCCGGGACTGGCACCCATGTGCCGATGGTGGCGCTGACAGCACATGCAATGGCGGGCGATTCCGAGGGTATTCTGGCCGCCGGGCTGGACCATTACCTGACCAAACCGCTGCGCAAGGCGCTGATCCACGACCAGATCCGCAGTCATGCGCCTGCAGGCGTTCAACCGGTGGAGGCTGATGGTCCGCCTGCCCAGGCTGCCGCGGGCGGCGCACCCTAAGCAGGCCCCGGGGCCCTATTGCCAGCCGCTTTCTGCCCGCGTCCCAAGGCCCGGTGGGCAAGGCTTTGGGTCCGCCACAAGCAGCTGAGGCTGCGGCCGTCACAATCTGATCCTGTCTTGACGCGCCGGAACACCCGACGGTTCTCCCGCCCCCGCGGGCGCACCGGCTGCGCCGGAGACGCCCTTATGCGGCCTTGGGCCCGGCTGCGCGCGTTCCGCGCGCTGCCGGGCCCAACCGGAACGGTGCATTCTTTGAATGTGCCAGAGCGGGCGGGAGCCTCCCCGCTCTCACTCAGGATTTGCGCAGGAAGACAGGCTTGTCCGGCTCCGACATCTGCGGCTGGTAGGCATAGCCGCCGGCATCGAAGTCCTTGAGGCTTTCGCTATCCGTCAGCCGGCGCTGGATGATATAGCGCGCCATCGCTCCGCGGGCGCGCTTGGCGTAGAAGCTGACCACCTTGGGGGTGCCGTTCTTGTCTTCCATGAACACCGGGGTGACCACCCGCAGCTTCAGCGCCGCCAGATCCACCGCACCGAAATATTCCTGGCTGGCGCAGTTCACCAGCACCTCTGCGCCAACGGCCTCTGCCTGCGCGTTCAACGCCTCGGATATTTGCCTGCCCCAGAATTCATAGAGGTTCTTGCCGCGCGGGTTCTTCAGCCGCGAGCCCATCTCCAGCCGGTAGGGCTGCATCGCGTCCAGCGGGCGCAGCACGCCGTAAAGGCCTGACAGAATGCGGAAATGCTCCTGCGCCCAAGCCATTTCATCCGTGTCCAGCGAGGATGCCTCCAGCCCCTGGTAGGTGTCGCCGGCAAAGGCCAGCGCCGCCGGGCGGGTCGCATCCGTTTTCGGGTCGGCGGCAAACTCCTGGAACCGGGCATGGTTCAGCTTGGCCAGATCCTCGCTGATGTGCATCAGCTTCATCAGGTCTGCCACGGATTGTTCGCGCGCCACATCCGCCAATTCCACCGCGTCGTCATGCAGCGCGGGCCAGGTCATCTCCTGATCCCGTTCCGCCCAGTCCAGCTTCTTGGCCGGAGAGGTTACTACCAGCATATCTGCCCCCTTCCGCTCTTGGCGCGACCCTAGCCCGCGCCGCGCAGGACGTCCAGAAATGCCGAGGCGAAACGTTCGGCGCGGCGCTCTCCTAACAGCCTTGTGATGCCGGCCTCGTCGCCAGCACGCAGCTGCGCCACCTTGGCCAGCAGCGACGCCGAACAGCTGAGCGGCTTCAGCGTGCCGCATGCACCGCGGGTGAGCTGTGCCTGCGCTTCCAGCAGCCCGTCAAAAACGGAACCGGAGTCCCGGCCCGCCAGCTTGCGCCGTGCCGGATGCAGCTGCTCAACCGCACCGGTGATCACGCCCAGGAAATCATCGCCGTAGCGTTCCAGCTTCTTGGCGCCAACGCCATTGATGCGCGCCATCTGGTCGAGGGTTTCCGGGCGCAGCTCGGCCATCTCGATCAGGGTGCGGTCGGGGAAGATCACATAGGCCGGCACTTTCTGCGCCTCGGCCAGCGCGCGGCGCTTGGCCTTGAGCGCCGAGAGCAGCGGGGCGTCCTCCTCGGAGACCAGCGCCTTGACCGCCGGGCGGCGGTCTGCGGATTTGATGGTGTCGCGGCGCAGCTCAATGGACTGCTCACCGCGCAGGATCGGCAGCGCCGCTTCGGTGAACCGCAGGGCGCCGTGGCGTTCCGGGTCCGGGCGCAGCAGGTCATGGCCCATCATCTGCCGGAACACCGCCTGCCACTGGCGCTTGCCAAATTCCTTGCCGCAGCCGTAGACCGACAGTTCGTCATGGCGCTTGGCGCGGATCCGCTCGTTGTCGGCACCCAGAAGGATGTCAATCAGATGGCCGGAGCCGAACCATTCCTCTGTCCTGAGCACCGCCGACAGCGCCTTTCGCACCACTGTGGTGCCGTCGAACACATCAGCGGGCGTGTCGCAGAGGTCGCAGTTGCCGCAAGGCTCTGCCTCTTCGCCGAAGTAGCCCAGCAGTTTCTGGCGGCGGCAGTGCAACGCCTCGGCCAGCCCCAGCAGCGCATTGAGCCGCGCATGGTCGGCGGCGCGGCGTTCGGGCGGGGCGAGGCCCTCGTCGATCTGGGCGCGGCGCAGGCGGATGTCGTCGGGGCCGAACAGGGTCAGGGTTTCGGCCGGCGCGCCGTCGCGGCCCGCGCGGCCGATTTCCTGGTAGTAGGCCTCTATGGATTTCGGCAAGTCGGCATGGGCGACCCAGCGAATGTCGGGCTTGTCGATGCCCATGCCGAAGGCAACCGTTGCGACCACGATCAGACCGTCCTCGCGGGCAAAGCGGGTCTCGACGATGCGGCGGTCCTCAGCCTCCATGCCGCCGTGGTAGAAACAGGCGGAATGGCCTGCTTCGCGCAGCGCAGCAGACAGCGCTTCGGTTTTGGCGCGGGTGCCGCAGTAGACGATGCCGGACTGGCCCTTGCGGGCGGCGGCGAACTCCAGGATCTGGCGGCGCGGGCTGTCCTTGGCCCCGAAGGCGAGGTGAATGTTAGGCCGGTCAAAGCCGCGCAGGAAACTGCGGGGGGCCTCGCCGTCGAAGAGTTTCTGGACGATTTCTTCCTGGGTTTCCTGGTCTGCTGTTGCAGTGAAGGCGGCCAGCGGCACGTCCAGGGCGCGGCGCAGCTCGCCGATGCGCAGGTAGTCGGGGCGGAAGTCATGGCCCCACTGGCTGACGCAATGGGCCTCGTCCACCGCAATCAGGCTGACGCCGATGCGGCGCAGCATCCCCATGGCGGCACCGGAGGCGAGGCGTTCGGGGGCCATGTAGAGGAGCTTGAGCCGCCCGGCCTCGATTGCCTCCCAGACCTGTTCGGTCTCTTCATCGGTGTTGCCGGAGGTAAGCGCACCGGCGTTGACTCCGGCCTCCTGCAACGCGCGGACCTGGTCGCGCATCAGCGCAATCAGCGGGGAAATCACCACGGTGATTCCGTCGCGCAGCAGCGCGGGCAGCTGGAAGCACAGCGACTTGCCGCCGCCGGTGGGCATGATCGCCAGCACGTTTTCCCCGGCGGTCACGGCGTCGACGATCTCCTCCTGCCCCGGGCGGAAGGCGTCAAAGCCGAAAATCTCGCGCAGAATGGGAGTCGCGCCGCTGAGGGCGGTCATATCCGTCATGGGGGCGGAGGGCCTCGTGGTCAGTGCTGCTCTTCTTTGGCAGGCACAATCCCACAGGAGGCATGAGGCGGCAAGGCCCGCAGGTAAAAAGCCCGGCAGGAAACGCCGGGCCGGAGATTTTCAGATCAGTAGAACGCCGAGACGTTGTTCACCAGGATGATGCGCAGCGCATAGACGCCGATCAGCACCGCCAGCGGCGCCAGATCAATGCCGCCCATGTTGGGCAGGATGCGGCGCACCGGCGCGTAAAGCGGCTCCAGGATCCGGTTCAGGCCGTACCAAATCTGCCCCACCAGCTGCTGGTGAAGGTTCAGGACCTGGAAGTTGATCAGCCAGCTCATGATCACATGGGCAATGATGAAGAACCAGACCACGTCCAGGATCAGCATCAGGATTTGGAACAGCGAGACCATCGGTATTTCCCTCTTTCGAACAGCCTCACAGGTAAGCAGACGCAGCGAAATGCGCAAGGCTTCCGCGAGGTTGCGGTTGACGCCCTGTAAACGGGTGGCATCACGGGCACATGCCATCAAGGAGCGCGCGCCGATGTACCCGATATTCCGCCTGATCAAGGATACCGTTCTGGCCAGCCGGATGGAGCCGCTGCCGATCACTGGGATGCATGTCTCGCACCACATCTGCTGGCCTTGGGACCTGGACATGTGGATGGAGCTGAACAACGGCCGCACCATGACGCTGTATGACCTGGGGCGCACTATGCTGGCGCAGCGGGTGGGGCTGATCAAGGCGCTCCGGCAGAAACGCTGGGGGCTGACAGTGGCAGGGTCCTCCGTCCGCTACCGCCGCCGCATCCGCGGCTTCGAGAAGTTCGAGATGCGCAGCCGCACCGCGGGCTGGGATGAAAAGTTCATCTATGTCGAGCAATCCATGTGGAAGAAAAACGGCGACTGCGCCAGCCATGTGATGTTGCGCACGGCGGTGACGGACAAGCACGGTATCGTGCCGCCCGGGAAGGTTCTGGAGGCGCTGGGACAGGACACGGAAGCCTCGCCCGAGCTGCCTGGCTGGATCAGGGACTGGTGCGCGGCGGATGGCGGCCGGCCCTGGCCGCCAATGCAGGACGGGCTTGCCTAGGCCCCTGCCCGCCTGCCATACCTGAAGGCAACAAGAATAAGAGGCCGGGTATGCAGCAGGTGTCCACGCGCAAGCGGATCTGGGGGTGGTGGTTCTTTGACTGGGCCAGCCAGCCTTATCAGACCCTGCTCGTCACCTTTGTGTTCAGCCCGTTCTTTGCCGCCGTGGCCGCCGAGTATTTCATGGGCCAGGGATTGGACAGCGAGGGCGCCAAGGCGCAGGCGCAGACCGTGTGGTCGATGTGCCTGACCATAACCGGGCTGATCATCGGCTTCGGGGCGCCGTTCCTGGGGGCGCTGGCGGATATCACCGGCAGGCGGTTGCCCTGGATCATGATGTTTTCGCTGATGTATCTGATCGGCGCCTGGGGGCTGTGGTACATGGACCCGGGCGGCAGCAACCTGTGGTGGATGCTGGTCAGTTTCGGCTTTGGTTTCATCGGCGCCGAATTTGCCCTGATCTTTGTCAATGCGCAGCTGCCGACACTGGCAAGCCGCGAGGACGTGGGCGACATCTCCGGCTCCGGTTTTGCCTTTGGCTATCTGGGCGGGGTGATCGCACTGTTCATCATGCTCTTGCTGTTTGTGGAACAGGGCACCGGCAAAACGCTCATTGGCCTCAGCCCGGCACTGGGCCTGAATGCGGAGGCCAAGGAAGGCACCCGCGCCGTCGGCCCCTTCACCGCAATCTGGTTTGCCGTCTTCATGATCCCTTACTTCCTTTGGGTGAAGGACCGCGGCGCGACAGGGCGCAAGGCCAGCCTGGGCAAGGCCTGGCAGATGGTGGTCAAGCTGGTCTCCGGCCTGCGCAGCCGGCTGAGCCTGGCAAGCTACCTCGGCTCCTCGATGCTGTACCGGGATGCGCTGAACGGGCTCTACGGTTTTGGTGGCGTCTATGCCAAGCTGGTGCTGGGCTGGGAAATCACCCAGATCGGCATCTTCGGCATTGTCGCCGCCTTCGCCGCCACGGTGTTCAGCTGGCTCGGCGGCAAGGCCGACCGGCGGTTCGGACCCAAGCCGGTGATCATCACCTCGATCCTGATCCTGTCTTTCGTTTGCCTGATCATCGTCTCCATGTCCCGGCACCAGATATTCGGCGTTGCGCTGGCGGAGGGTTCTACCCTGCCGGACACGGTATTCTTTGGCTGCGGTATGCTGATCGGCGGTTTCGGCGGCATCCTGCAGGCGGCCAGCCGCAGCCTGATGGTGCGCCACACCAGCCCCAAGGACGCGACTGAGAGCTTTGGCCTTTATGGCCTGTCAGGGCGCGCCACCGCGTTTCTGGCGCCGATGCTGATCGGCGTTGCAACAACTGTCACCGGCAGCGCCCGGCTGGGTATCACCCCGGTCATCGGCCTGTTTCTGATCGGATTGGTATTGTTATTCTGGGTTCAAGGAGAAGGAGATCAGGGTTGAGACTGTTACTTGCCATCTGTCTGGCGGTTGCGGGACTGAGTGTTCCGGCAAGCGCGCAGACCCCCGCCAAGGCGCTGTTTGGGGCCAAGCCCAGCGCTTCACAGCAAAAACCGGCGCCGTTCGGCTCCTACGCCAAGGGCTGCGTGGCCGGCGCCGCGCAGCTGCCCGAGACCGGACCCACCTGGCAGGCGATGCGCCTCAGCCGCAACCGCAACTGGGGGCATCCAGCGGCTATTGATTTTGTGAAAGACCTGAGCCGCGTCGCCGCCAGGCAGCGCGGCTGGAAGGGACTATATATCGGTGACATCAGCCAGCCGCGCGGCGGGCCGATGCTGTCGGGCCACCGCAGCCATCAGATCGGGCTGGACATCGACATCTGGATGCGCCCGCCCGACCGGCTGAACCTCAGCCCCAGCGCGCGGGAGAACATCTCTTCGATCTCCATGCGCCGCGCCAAGGGCGCCTATGTGAACGCGAGCTGGAGCCGCGCCCATCACGAGATCTTGAAGGCGGCGGCACAGGACAAGCGGGTGGCGCGGATTTTCGTGTTTCCCGGCGCCAAGGTGCAGATGTGCAATGACGAGAAGGGAGACCGCCGCTGGCTGCGCAAGATCCGGCCCTGGTGGGGCCACCACTACCACTTCCATGTGCGGCTGGCCTGCCCTCGGGGCGCCCGCGGCTGTGTCGATCAGGCGGCCCCGCCCAAGGGTGACGGCTGCGCCGATGCGCAGCAGTGGGTGAACAACATTCTGAACCCGCCGCCGCCGAAACCGGTTGACCCGAACGCGCCAAAGCCTAAACCACGGCGGGACTACACCCTTTCGGACCTGCCCCAGCAATGCGCCGCCGTTCTGCAATCAAACTGATCCTGGCTGTTGCCGCTGCCGCCGGACTGGCGGCAGCAGGCTATGCCGCCAGCCGGCCGCTAGCGGCGGACAGCACCGCACAGTATCTGGGCAGCTATACCTGGACGTTGAAAAAGCCCTGGTTCGGCGGCTTCTCGGCGCTGAAGATCACCGATGGCGGCCGCGCCATGGTGGTGCTGAGCGACCGGGCGACACTGGTCACGACGGACATTCAGCGCAAGGGCGGCCGGATCTCCGGCATTACGGCCCGAACCGCGCACCGGCTGCGCGCCTCCACCGGCAAGACACTGCGCGGCTTTGCCGGCGACAGCGAGGGTCTGGCCATTGCGCCGGACGGCAGCCGCTACATCTCCTTTGAGGGTGCGGCGCGGGTCGCCCGATACCGCCGCCCGGACAGCCGCGCCAAGGTGCTTCCGCGGCCCAAGGGGTTCCGCAAGCTGCCGCCCAACAAGTCACTGGAGACCCTGGCGATCAATGCCCGCGGGCACCTCTACACGCTGCCGGAACGGGCCTATGACAAACACGGACAGATCCCGGTCTGGCGCTGGAACGGGCGGCGCTGGAGCCGGCCCTTCAGCCTGCCGCCGCGCGGCGGGTTCCTGCCGGTGGATGCGGATTTCGGCCCCGACGGGCGGTTCTACCTCCTGGAGCGCGATCTGACCCTGCTGGGCTTCCGCTCCCGGCTGCGCCGCTGGGACATCACCGACAGCGGTCTGGAGAATGAAACCGTGCTGCTGCAAACCGGCCCCGGTACTCATGACAACCTTGAAGGCCTGTCGGTCTGGACCGATGCAAGCGGCCGGATGCGCGCCACCATGGTATCCGACGATAACTTCCTGCCGGTGCAGCGCACCGAGCTGGTGGAGTACGCCCTGCCCCGCTGACGCAGCACACCCGCGCCGCGCCCAACCGCAAGGGGGCCTTTGCAGAAGGCACACGGCGCGGGCGGGAGCCTCCCCCGGGTGCGGAAACCTTGCGAAACCGGCACAGGCAGTCTAAGGGATCCGGTCTTTTGCTGCGGAGCCCTCTCTGCGGCCCCGAAACAAACGGATCCTGCGCATGACCCGCTCGCATATTCCCGGCATTCTTGCCATGGCCGCCGTGGTGGTGGCCTCCAACGTCCTGGTGCAATTCCTGTTCGGCAACTGGCTGACCTGGGGCGCCTTCACCTATCCGGTGGCTTTCCTGGTCACCGATGTGATGAACCGCGTCTACGGCGCTGCCGCCGCGCGCAAGGTCGTGGTGGCGGGCTTTATCACCGGGGTAATCTGCTCGCTGATCGGCACGCAGATCATGCTGCAGGGCGATGGCTTCACTTACCCGGCGGTGACCCTGCGCATTGCGCTTGGCTCCGGCCTCGCCTTCCTGACCGCGCAGATGCTGGACGTTGCCATCTTCTCTGCACTGCGCGAGGGGAAATGGTGGCGGGCGCCGCTGGCCTCCACCCTGATCGGCTCCTCGGTGGACACCGCGATCTTCTTCACTGTTGCCTTCTCCGTCTCGCTCGCCTGGATCGAACCGGCCAATGACGTATCCTGGGCGGGCGACATGCTGCCTCTGATCGGACAGGGGCCGGTGGTGCCCTACTGGGTCTCGCTGGCCTTCGCCGACTGGCTGGTGAAACTGTCGCTGGCGCTGCTCGCGCTTGTGCCCTTCCGCATCATCGTGCGTAAGCTCTCCGCAAAGACCACATGATTTTGTTTTGACATCTGCCGAATCTGTGGCAGGCTGGGCTTACACGAAACATCAGAAAGGAGGTGCCCATTGTCTAGAGAAGCTATGGAGAGCAGTGCCGGAACAGTTCAGAAGGAGTGCGGCCGAGGCAGCCCTTGGTACGTATAGATCACTGAATTGGTGCTGACCTAACCGGTGCACCTCCTATCATCTCGAAGGGCTGTTCCCCGCGTGTGGAACAGCCCTTTCGATTTTAAGATCCCCTTCCGCAAACCACCCAAGCCATGATCCGCATCAACGACCAGATTACCCTGCAAGACTGGGAAATGACCGAGAGCTTCATCCGCGCCTCGGGTCCCGGCGGGCAGAATGTGAACAAGGTGGCGACCGCCGTTGAGCTGCGGTTCGAGGCCGAGCGCTCGCCTGCGTTGGCGCCCCCGGTCAAATCGCGGCTGAAACGGCTGGCCGGGCGGCGCTGGACCAAGGACGGCGCCATCATCCTGCAATGCGACGAAACGCGGTCCCAGCAAAGGAACCGCGAGATCGTGCGCGAGCGGCTGGCGGAGCTGGTGCGCAAGGCGCTGGTGGCGCCGAAGCGGCGGATCGCCACCAAACCGACCCGCGGCTCAGTCCGGCGGCGGCTGGACGCCAAGAAGCAGCGCGGCGAATTGAAAGCGACGCGCGGTAAGATCGACCCGGATTGACCCAGCCCCGCTTCCGGGGATTGCACCTGCTCTCCTCTCCGCCCATGCTGGCGCCAAACAATGCGGGAGGGAAATCATGCGGCTGGACGGAAAGACCGCCATCGTGACGGGCGGCGCCTCGGGCTTTGGCGCGGGCATTGTGCGCAAGTTCCTGGCAGAAGGCGCGCGGGTGATGATCGCAGACATCAATGGTGCGGCAGCAGAGGCAATGGCAGCGGAGCTGGGCAGCAATGCGATTGCGCAGACCGTGGATGTCTCTGATGGCGCGTCTGTCAACGCGATGGCAGAGGCAGCGCTGGCGCATTTCGGGCAGCTGGATATCCTGGTGAACAACGCAGGCGTCACTCACCTGCCCAGCCCCCTGGAGGAGATCAGCGAGGCGGATTTCGACCGGGTGCTGGGCGTCAACGTGAAATCGGTCTACCTGACCGCCCGCGCGCTAGTTCCGCATATGAAGGTCAACCAGCGCGGTGCGATCCTGAATGTCGCCTCCACCGCAGGCGTCTCGCCGCGCCCCAACCTCAACTGGTACAACGCCTCCAAGGGCTGGATGATCACCGCCACCAAGACCATGGCAGTGGAACTGGCCCCTCACGGCGTGCGGGTCAATGCAATCAACCCGGTGGCAGGGGAGACGCCGCTGCTGAAGTCCTTCATGGGCGAGGACACCCCGGAGATGCGCGCCAAGTTCCTGTCCACCATCCCGATCGGGCGGTTTTCGACGCCGGAGGACATGGGCAATGCCGCCTGCTTCCTGTGTTCGGACGAGGCCAGCATGGTCACCGGCGTCGCCATGGAAGTAGACGGAGGGCGCTGCATATGAGGCCTGTGAATCTGGCAGAAAAGCTGGCGATGTTCTCCAGCCACTGGGACCCGCATGTGGTGGCGGAATACAACGGCAACGATGTGATGGTGGTGAAGTTTCAGGGCGAATTTCCCTTTCATCATCACCCGGACACCGACGACTTCTTTCTGGTGCTCGAAGGGGAGATGGTCATGGATATCGAGGGTGAGCCGCCCCGGACCGTACGCGCGGGCGAACTGTTCGTGGTCCCAAAGGGCGTCACACACCGCCCCCGCGCCGAACAGGAATGCAAGGTGCTGCTGATAGAGCCGAAGGGTGAGCCGAACACCGGCGATGCGGCAACCGCAGCCCCCAAGCCGCGGATCTGACCCGGCCTTTTCATCTTTCTTCAAATACTCCCGCCGGAGGCCGCGCGCGCCAGCGCGCTCCCCAGATAAAGGACGTCCCGCCATGCTCCCCGGTCTCAGGAACCTGATCACCGACGTGCCCGGCATTCTCGTTGGCAACGCCCAGGATGCGGCATTGAAATCCGGCGCCACGGTGCTGACGGCGGACAAACCCTTCACTGCTTCGGTGCATGTGATGGGCGGTGCGCCGGGCACGCGGGAGACCGATCTGCTGGCGCCGGACAAATCGGTGGCAAAGATCGACGCGCTGGTGCTGTCGGGCGGCTCTGCCTTCGGGCTGGATGCCTGTTCCGGTGTGATGGACGCGCTGCATGAGGCGGACAGAGGCTTTCCGGTCGGCCCGGTGCGGGTGCCGCTGGTGCCGGGGGCCATTCTTTTTGACCTGCTGAACGGCGGGGATAAGGGCTGGGACCAGAACCCCTACCGCGCCCTGGGCCGGGCGGCTTTTGAGGCGGCGGCGGAAGAATTCGAACTTGGCACCGCAGGCGCTGGCACCGGCGCGCTGACGGCGATGCTGAAGGGCGGGTTGGGGTCTGCATCGCTGGTGCTGGACAGCGGAGTCACCGTTGGCGCCCTGGTTGCAGCCAATCCGCTGGGCGCCGTCACCACCCCGGGGGAGCGGCATTTCTGGGCCGCGCCGTTTGAAATCGGCGATGAATTCGGCGGGATCGGGCCTGATACCGCCTCCGGGCTGGGCCGCAGCCAGCAGAGCCGCAAGGTCGAAGCGATCCAGAAACTGAGCGGCGCCCCGCTGCCGCCGGAGGGGGCCAATACCACCATCGCCATCGTTGCCACCGACGCGGCACTCTCCAAGGCGCAATGCCAGCGGCTGGCCACGGCGGCCCATGACGGCATCGGCCGCGCCATCCTGCCTGCCCATTGCCCCGGCGACGGCGATCTGGTCTTTGCCGCCAGCACCGGCGCCAGAGAGCTGGAGGCACCGGACGCGGAACTGGGCCAGTTCTGCCATGCTGCCGCGCTGTGCCTGAGCCGTGCCATCGCACGCGCGGTCTATCTCGCCTGGCCTGAACCAGGCGACCTGCTGCCCTGCTGGGCCGAGCCTTGAAACACCGCAGCTTCCTGCCGGGACTTTGATGCGCGTCAAACTGCCGGTTGACACTGCCGGCTAATAAATCATGAGTCACACCTGCCAACTCATAGACTGGAGCAAGCAATATGAAACCTCTTTTGACTGCCGCCATTTTCGGCCTCCTCGCCGCCCCTGCCTTTGCCGAAGGCGACCCGGCCAAGGGCGAGAAGGGGTTCAACAAGTGCAAGTCGTGCCACATGGTGGTGTCCGACGCGGGCGATGTGATCGTCAAGGGCGGCAAGACCGGCCCGAACCTGTGGGGCCTGGCAGGCCGTCAGGCGGGCACCGTCGATGGCTTCAACTACAGCGATGACCTGGTTGCCGCTGGCGAAGCCGGACTGGTGTGGGACGAAGAGAAATTCGTCGCCTTCGCGGCAGACCCTAAGAAATTCCTGCAGGCTGAAACCGGCGACAGCAAGGCCAAGTCGAAAATGTCGTTCCGCCTGAAGAAGGGCGGCGAGGACATATATGCCTTCCTGGCCAGCAACGGCCCCGCCCCAGCGGAGGAAGCTGCGGCTGAGGAAGGTGCAGAAGCCGCCACCGAATAAGCCCTGAAGCCGTCAAAAACGGCCCTGAAGCCGCGGCATTTTAGCCGCGGCTTTTCGCGTAATTGCTTTCCGTGCCCGCAAACGTTAGCGGTAGTTGCTATACCCGCCGGAATGCGGCAGGCCGCAGAACAGAAAACTGCCACGGACACAGCATGAGCCATATGATCCCCGCCTGGGTGAACGGTGAATTGACCCCGGTCGACAAGCTGGCTGCGCATGAGCGCGGACTGAAGCACAAGGCGGTCTCTGTCTTTGTGGTGAAGGGCGTGGAAATCCTGATGCAGCGCCGGGCGATGGGGAAATACCACACGCCGGGCCTGTGGGCGAACACCTGCTGCACCCACCCGATGTGGGACGAACAGCCCTCGGCCTGTGCCGTGCGGCGCATGAATGAGGAACTGGGGCTGACCGGCCTTTATCCTGAATTCCGCCACCACCTGGAATACCGCGCCGATGTCGGCAACGGGCTGGTCGAGCATGAGGCCGTGGATGTGTTCCTCGCCCATGCCCACCGGCCGCTGCGGATTGCCGCCAACCCGGATGAGGTGATGGAGACCCGCTGGGTCGACTACCACGACCTCTTGGCGGAGGTGAGCCGCCATCCGGAACGCTTCACCCCCTGGCTGAAGATCTACCTGCACAACTACGCCGATGTGATCTTTGGCCCCGACCTGATCATCGCCGGACGGCGCTGACTTCTTTCCTTCCCTGCCTGCTTGCTCCGCCCCGTATGCCGTGGTTATCTGCGCGCAAAACTAGCGAGTATGCTTATCATGCCCATTCTCATCTCTGGCGGTGGAATTGCCGGCCTGACCCTCGGGCTGACGCTGCATCAGATCGGAGTGCCCTTCCGCATCTTCGAGGCCGCGCAGGAGCTGAAGCCGATGGGGGTTGGCATCAACCTGCAGCCCAACGCGGTGCGGGAGCTGTTCGAACTGGGGCTGGAAGCAGAGCTGGACGCCATCGGTGTGCGCACCCGGCAACTGGGGTTTTACAGCAAGCTGGGCAAGACGATCTGGGAAGAGCCCCGCGGCACCGGTGCGGGCTATGCCTGGCCGCAGTATTCGGTGCACCGGGGAGCGCTGCAGATGATGCTCTACCGCGCCCTGGCAGAGCGTGCCGGTGCGGACTGCATTGAGACCGGCGCACGGGCGGCAGGGTTTGAAAACACAAACGAAGGCGCAGCGCTGCTACTGGCGGACGGGCGGCGGTTGGAAGGGTCCCTGGTTGTGGCAGCGGACGGCATCCACTCCGCCCTGCGTGCGCAGATGGCGCCGGATGAGGGCGCGCCGATCTGGAACGGCCGCATCCTGTGGCGGGCCACCACCCAAGCGCCCGCTTTCAAGGGCGGCGCAGCAATGGCAATGATCGGCCACGATCATCTGCGGCTGGTGGCCTATCCGATCTCAGCGCCGGATATTGATGGCCGCGTCACCATGAACTGGATTGCGGAAAAGAGCTTTGATCCCTCCGCCCCTTGGCGCCGGGAGGACTGGAACCGGCCTGCGGACATTCAGGAGTTTCTGCCGGATTTCGAGGATTGGCAGTTCGATTGGATCGACGTGCCGGCCCTGATCCGCGGGGCGGAAGTGGTCTATGAATACCCGATGGTGGACCGCGACCCGCTGGCGCGCTGGACCCAAGGCAACACCACCCTGATGGGCGACGCCGCGCACCCAACCTACCCGGTGGGATCGAACGGCGCCAGCCAGGCCATCGTCGACGCGCGGGTGATCGGCGCGAAACTGCTGGAGCACGGGGTTACTGCCGCGGCGCTCAAGGCCTATGAGGCAGAGGTGCGCCCAGTGACGGCAGCGGTGAGCCTCGCCAACCGCGCGGGCGGCGGGCCGGACGGGGTGCTGCAGCGGGTCGAAGATCTCTGCGGTGGCGACTTTGCTGACATCGGCGAGGTCATCCCCAAGGCTGAGCTGGCCGCCCACGCCGCCAAGTACAAGTCCATTGCGGGCTTCTCCATCAAAGAGCTGAATGCCCGCTCTGCTACCATCCCGGCAGGCGCCCACGTCAGCTAGACCGCACACACAATCCGCTTCTCAGCAAAACGAGAACGCCGCGCAAACCGCGGCGCCTCGCCCAACTGTGAGGCGCATTCTGCAAACGCGGCGGAGCAGGCGGGAGCCCCCTCCCTGCCCCTGTGGTTACACGCCAATCACCGCCTGCACTGCGCGCTGCCAGCGGGCATAGGCCGCCTGCCGAGCCGCGGGCTGCATCAGCGGCACGAACTGGCGGTCGAGCTTCCAAGTGTCGGAAAAGCCGGTCTGATCCGGGTAGATCCCGGCCCGCATACCGGCCAGCCAGGCAGCGCCCAGCGCGGTGGTTTCCTGCATCACCGGGCGGTCGACGGCGGCGCCCAGGATGTCCGACAGGCTTTGCATGGTCCAGTCGCTGGCGCTCATGCCGCCATCGACGCGCAGGGTCACGGTGTGGTGGCTGTCGTCCTCCCAGTCGGCGCGCATCGCCTCATAGAGGTCGCGGGTCTGATAGGCGACACTTTGCAGCGCGGCGCGGGCAAACTCCGCCGGGCCGGAATTGCGGGTGAGGCCGAACATGCCGCCGCGGCATTCCGGCTCCCAATAGGGCGCGCCGAGGCCGGTGAAGGCGGGCACCAGGATCACGTCCTGGCCCGGATCGGCCCGCAGGGCCAGTTCACCCGATTCCGACGCCTGTTCGATGATCCCCAGCCCGTCGCGCAGCCATTGCACCGCGGCGCCGGCGATGAAGATCGAGCCTTCCAGCGCATAGGTCGGTTTGCCGTCGAGCTGATAGGCAATGGTCGTCAGCATCCGGTTCTTGGACACAACCGGTTCATCCCCGGTGTTCAAGAGCGCAAAGCAGCCCGTCCCGTAAGTGGATTTCATCATCCCTGGCTGGAAACAGGCCTGGCCTATGGTGGCCGCCTGCTGGTCGCCGGCCACGCCCAGAATCGGGACCGGACCGCCCAGGATTTCCGGATCGGTGGTGCCGAAATCAGCGGCGCTGTCCTTCACCTCCGGCAGCATCTGCTGCGGCACATCCAGAAGATCGCTGATGGTGCGGCTCCAGCGGCCCTTGCGGATGTCATACATCAGCGTGCGCGCCGCGTTGGTGGCGTCAGTGACGTGCGACGCGCCGCCGGTCAGGCGCCAGATCAGGAAGCTGTCCACCGTGCCGAACAGCAGATCGCCTGCCGCGGCACGGTCGCGGGCGCCCGGAACAGTGTCGAGGATCCATTTCACCTTGGTGCCGGAGAAATAGGGATCAAGCAGCAGCCCGGTGCGGTCCGCTACCATTTCCGCGTGGCCTGCCTCGCGCAGCTGTTCGCAGATGGCGGCGGTGCGGCGGTCCTGCCAGACGATGGCGTTGTGGATCGCCTTGCCGCTGGCCTTGTCCCAGACCACGGTGGTTTCGCGCTGGTTGGTGATGCCGATGCCCGCGATATCCGCGGCAGAGACCTCCAGATCCGCCATCACCTTGCGGCAGACCGCGACGGTGGTTTCCCAGATCTCCTCCGGGTCATGCTCCACCCAGCCCGCCTGCGGGTAATGCTGGGTAAACTCCTGCTGCGCGGTGCCCGCGACCTGCATGCCTGCATCAAACAGGATTGCCCGGGTCGACGTGGTGCCCTGATCAATTGCCAGAATATAGGTCATCGGCTGCCCTCCAGTCTCCTCTGACCGGGGACAATAAACGCAAAGGTGCTACCGCTACCAGCCCCTACTAAGAATTTAGTTTCAATACTGCGATATTGTCGATCAGGCGGATGCCATCCATCCAGGCCGCGGCCAGCAGGCGTGCCGGACGGGTTGGAGTGTCCAGCGCCTCCAGTGTTTCAGCGCAGCGCAGGTCGAAGTATTCCACGTCGCCGAACCCCGCCTCAGCCAGCGCCTGACGCGCGGCGGCCTCCAGCGGCGCCCAGGGTTCGCCCTCGGACGCCTTGGCGGCAGCTTCGCGCATCGCGGCGTTAAGGGCCGCAGCTTTCGCCAAAGCCTCCTCCGAAAGCCGTAGGTTGCGAGAGGACATGGCGAGGCCCGACGGCTCTCGCACGGTTTCGCAGCCAATGACCTCAATCGGGATGTCCAGATCGCGCGCCATGCGGGTCACCACCATCAGCTGCTGGTAATCCTTCTGGCCGAAAAACGCCTTGTCCGCGCTGGTCTGCAGGAACAGCTTGGCGACCACCGTTGCAACGCCATCGAAATGGCCGGGCCGGAAGGGGCCTTCCATCACCGCGGTGATGCTGCCGCCGACGGAGACATTGGTGGCATAGCCGTCCGGGTAGATCTGGTCCGGGTCCGGGACATAGATCAGGTCAACGCCGTAGGGCGCGAGCTTTTCCGCGTCCTCGTTCTCGGTACGCGGGTAGTTCGCCAGATCTTCCGGATTGTTGAACTGCTTGGGGTTCACGAAGATGGTCACGATCACGCGGTCGCAAGCCTGTTTGGCGGCCTCCACCAGCGACAGATGGCCGGCGTGCAGCGCGCCCATAGTCGGCACCAGACCGATGGTTTCACCGTTGCGGCGCCAGTCTGCCGTCTGGGCGCGCAAGTCAGACAGACGTCGCAGGATCGGAGCAGTCATGCCGGCACTCATCCTTTGGAAGGCGCTTGATCAGCGAACACATGCTCCGCTGCGGGGAAGCTGCGTGCCCGCACTTCGGCGGCGTATTCGGCAATCCCGGCCTCAGCCAGCGGGCCAAGATCGGCGTAGCGTTTGACGAATTTCGGCTTGAACGCGGTGAAGAAGCCCAGCATGTCATCAACCACCAGGATCTGCCCGTCACAGCCGGCGCTGGCGCCGATGCCAATGGTGGGAATTGCAACCTCTGCGGTAATCTTGTCGGCCAGTTTCTGTGGCACCTTCTCCAGCACCACGGAAAACGCCCCGGCCTCAGCCACCGCGCGGGCATCGGCCAGCACGGCATCAGCCTGCGCATCGCGCCCCTGCACCTTGTAGCCGCCCAGGGTGTTGATCGACTGCGGCGTGAGGCCAATATGCGCCATCACCGGGATGCCGCGCTTGACCAGGAAGCGGATGGTTTCGGCCATCTCGACGCCGCCTTCCAGCTTGACCGCGGCACAGCCGGTTTCAGCCATCAGCCGGGCGGCGTTGCGGAACGCCTGCTGCGGGCCTTCCTCGTAAGACCCGAACGGCATGTCGATGACCAGCATCGCCTGGTTCAGACCGCGCGCGACCGCCTGGCCGTGCAGGATCATCATCTCCATTGTGACGCCCAGGGTGGAGGTCAGCCCGTGCAGCACCATGCCGACACTGTCGCCGACCAGCACGAAGTCGCAGTGCTTGTCCATCAGCCGGGCCATCGGCGTGGTATAGGCCGTCAGGCTCACCAAAGGAGTGCCGCCCTTGCGGGCACGGATGTCTTCGGCGTTGGGCGCCTGTTTCTTGGCTGTCGCGCTCATGGCTGTCCTGTCCGCGGTTCTTAGAGTGGACACGGATTACCAATTAACGCCGCGTGCTTCCAGTGCGCGAAATGCCGCCCGGCCTTGATTACGCACGGGAAACAGGGAAACTCGTTTCCAATAGGCGCCGTTTTCAGGCCCGCAGATTGCACACAGGGAGATTTCAGATGGGTTTCAGATCCTTTGTTTTTGCCGCCAGTTCCGCGCTGGCACTGCTGGCGGGCGGCGCCTGGGCCAAAGACAGCGTCACCATCGGCCTGCAGCTGGAGCCGCCGCACCTGGACCCGACCAGTGCCGCCGCGCAGGCCATAGACTCGGTGGTTTACAGCAATATCTTCGAGGGTCTGACTCGTTTTATGGGTGATGGGTCGGTGGTGCCGGCGCTGGCGGAAAACTGGGAAATTTCCGAGGACGGCACCGTCTATACGTTCAAGCTCCGTGAGGGCGTGACTTTTCACGACGGCAGCACGCTGGATGCGGAAGACGTGAAATTCTCGCTCGACCGCGCCCGCGCTGAGGACAGCACCAACGCGCAGAAGGCGCTGTTCGAGGGGATCGCTTCGGTGGAGGCACTGGACCCGCAGACCGTGCAGGTCACGCTGGAGGCACCGAACGGCAGCCTCTTGTTCAACCTGGCCTGGGGCGATGCGGTGATCGTCGCACCGGAAAGCATCGAAGACATCAAAACCAATCCCATCGGTACCGGCGCCTATACCTTCCAAGAATGGGTGCAAGGCGACCGCATTACGCTGGCGCGCAACCCGGATTACTGGGGCGAACAGCCTGCGCTGGCCTCGGCCACCTTCAAGTTCATCTCCGACCCCACCGCTGCCTTTGCCGCGATGATGGCCGAGGATATCGACGCCTTTGACAACTTCCCGGCGCCGGAGAACCTGCCGCAGTTCGACGCAGACCCGCGGTTCCAGGTGCTGGTCGGCTCGACCGAGGGCGAAACGATCTTGTCCACCAACAACAAGCAGCCGCCGTTTGATGACATCCGGGTGCGGCAGGCCCTGGCCCATGCCATCGACCGGCAGGCGATCATCGACGGCGCCATGTTCGGCTACGGCACCCCGATCGGCACCCATTTCGCGCCGCACCACCCGGCCTACAAGGATCTGACCGGCATGTCCTCATACGACCCGGAACAGGCCAAGGTGCTGCTGGCGGAGGCGGGTTTCCCGGATGGGTTCGAGACCACCCTGCACTTGCCGCCGACCTCCTACTCCCGCCGCGGCGGTGAGATCGTTGCCGCGCAGCTGGCCGCCGTGGGCATCAAGGCCGAGATCATCAACGTCGAATGGGCTCAATGGCTGGAAAGCGTGTTCCGCGGCAAGAGCTTTGGCCTCACGATCATCAGTCATACCGAGCCAATGGACATCGGCATCTATGCCCGGCCAGACTATTACTTCCAGTATGACAGCAAGCCGTTTCAGGAGCTGATGGCAAAGCTGAATACCACCACCGACCCGGAAACGCGCGCCGCGATCCTGCAAGAGGCGCAGGAGGTGATCGCAGCGGATTATGTGAACGGCTACCTGTTCCAGCTGGCCAAGCTGGGGGTGGCCAAGGCAGGGCTGCAAGGGCTGTGGGAAAACGCGCCCACTGCCGCGATTGACCTGAGTGCGCTAAGCTGGGCGGAGTAACAGTACTGCCGCGAAGCACCCGCTGGCCGGGCTTCGCGGTTTCCCTTGTAAACTGGCAGCTTGAGTATGTTTGTTTCCGGTATCTTCCAGCCTCTCATCCGCCTTCTGGCTCTGGCTGCGGTGTGTTTTTCCTGCCTTGCCTGGCCAGCCTGGGCACAGCAGGAGCTTTCGGGCAGGCTGGAAGGTTTGACCGGACAACCCGAAGCCCCGCTGGAAGTGGGCATCGGCATCAAGATCGACCAGATCGTCAACGTCGATCAGAAGTCTGAAAACTATGGGGCGGTTGCGGTCATCCGGGCCGAATGGACAGACCCGGCGCTGGCATTCGATGCCGGCGCGTTCGGGCGGAACTACCGCATATTCCAGCCCGATGCGCTGGCGGACTACGCCAAGTCTGCCGGTGCAGTCATCCCGGTTTTCGTGATCCAGAACCAGCAATCCAACCGCTGGATCCACCAATCCGCAGCCGGTGTCCGCTCAGACGGCCATGTGGTCTATGTTGAAAAATCCTCGCTGACGCTGCAGGCCCCGTATTTCGATTTCAGAAAATACCCGTTCGACACCCAGCGGTTTCAATTCGAAGTCGCCTCAGTTCTGCCTGCGGAATTCGTAAGCTACTACCCCCTGAACGACCACTCTGGGCTGGGCGATCTGCTGGGCGAGGAGGAATGGATCCTTGGGAATGCGCGCCTGATCAAGTCCAACGCCGAAGGGATCTCCGGCAATGACAGCGACCAGATCACGCTGGTGTTCGAAGGCAGCAGGCACATCACCTACTACCTGATCCGGGTGTTCCTTCCCATGCTGGTGCTGATCGCCGTCAGCTGGTCGGTCTTTTTCCTCGACGAGTACCGCAAGCGGATCGAAATCTCAGGTGCGAACCTGCTGGTCTTTGTCGCCTTCAACTGGGCGATTTCAGCGGACCTGCCTAAGCTGGGATACCTGACCTTTCTTGATTTCATCCTGCAGTGGATGTTCCTTGCCACCGGTGCGGTCATCGTCTTCAACGTGGTGCTGCGCCGGCTTAAACTGGCCGGGCGCGAGACCCTGGCCCGGAAGCTCGACAACTACGCGCTGAAGTGGATCTACCCCATCGGCTATGCGGCCATCGTCGGCTTTGCGGTGCTGAAGTTTCTGGTCACGTCTTAACAAGACGCAGTCTGCGCCTGGCATTCTGCCAATGCTGCGCTAGCCCCTGAAATGCCTGTCACGCAGATAGGCCACCCGCTCCCGGATTTCCTGCCGGACCTCTCCACCGCGCGGCTGGTCGCGCAACGTCGTGAACCAATGCTCCGGCGGGTTGCGGCCCAGCCGGTTGCCGTTGAACTCCAGCCCGCGCAGCACCGCTTCGCCCGCTGCAGGCAATCGCTCCGGCACCTCATACCCGTTCAGCGTGGCCCAGACCCCGGTCCAGAGCCGCCCGACCGACCACGGGTTATAGCCACCGCCGCCCAGCACCAGATAGCGCGGCGCCATCCCCATCAGCGCCCGCACCACCGTCCAATGGGCGTTGTTCGACAGATCCAGATGCGGCAGCGGGTCTTCAGTGACGGCATCCGCCCCGCATTGCAGCACGATGGCATCCGGGCCAAACGCCTCTACCGCGGGCAGGATCAATTCATCGCGGATATGGGCCATTTCATCATCGTTGAAGCCGCGCGGCACCGGCAGGTTCAGCACTGATCCGCCCGCGTCATCGCTCAGCCTGCCGGTCTTGGGCCAGAGGTTTTCCTCGTGCACCGAGATCATCAGCACGTCAGGATCGCCGGCAAAGCCGTGCTCCACCCCGTCGGCGTGATGGGCGTCGATGTCCACATAGGCGATCCGTTGCGCGCCGTGATGGCGAAGGGACAGCATCGCCAGCACCGGATCGTTCAAGTAGCAAAACCCGTTGGCTCGGTCCGGCATTCCATGGTGCGTACCGCCTGCCGGATTGTAGACGATGCCGCCCTCCGCCAGCAGCTCACCTGCCAGGATCGACCCGCCCGCGGCGGTGGCCGGGCGGCGGAAGATTTCCGGAAATACAGGATTGGAAATGGTGCCCAGATGATGCCGTGCGCGCACCTCTGCACTCACTTCCTGCGCAGCCTCCGCCGCCTGCAGCGCGGCGACATATTCGGGCGTGTGCCAGATGGTCAGCGCCGCGGGTTTGGCGCGGGGGGAATTCACATAGACCTCATCCGGCAGCCAGCCCAGCGCACGGGACAGGTCCATCACGGTGGAAACCCGCGGCACCCGCAAGGGATGGGTGCGGCCATAGGAAGAGCCGCGGTAGATTTCGGATCCGATGAAAAAGGGGCGGGACAGCATGGCATAGTCATAGCCTGCACGGCGCTCGAGGCGAAAGCCCCTGCGCCCCGCCGCGGGCCCGGGATACCGTGCGATAGCCGCACAAATTTCCGGCTCCAAGCGTTCAACCAGCTGAGAACGGGCGCTTATTTGCGTGCAACGCTGCCCGCCCCTCTCTCCCCTCTGGACCGCGACACCCGGCCCTCCTAACGTGGCAGCCATGCTGCGTTATGCCTTGAAACGCCTGGTGTCGCTGATCGTCAGCCTGGCCGTTGCCTCGCTGGTGATTTTCCTCGTGGTGGAGGTGGCACCGGGTGATCCCGCCTCCTTCATGCTGGGGGTCAATGCGCAGCCGGATACCATCGCCGCGCTGCGCACGGATTTGGGGCTGGATCAAGGCAAGGCCGCCCGCTACCTGAACTGGATCACCGGAATGCTGGCCGGTGATTTCGGCACCTCCTACACCTACCGCACGCCCGTTGCAGGGATGATTGCCGACCGGATGTGGGTGTCGCTGCCGCTGGCGCTTTATGCGCTGACGCTGTCGACGCTGATCGCCTTCCCTGCCGGCATCTATGCCGCCGCCCGCCGCGGCAAGCCGGGCGATATGGCGGTGATGGGAGCAACCCAGCTGGGCGTCGCGGTGCCAAACTTCTGGTTTGCGATGATGCTGGTCCTGATCTTTGCCATCAACCTGCGCTGGTTCGGCGCCGGCGGGTTTCCGGGCTGGGAAGCGGGGCTTAGAGCGGGCCTCCATGCGCTCACCCTGCCCGCCATCGCGCTGGCCCTGCCGCAGGCGGCGATCCTGACCCGGGTGATGCGCTCTGCCCTCCTGGACATCCTGGGCGAGGATTTCATGCGCACCGCCCGCGCCAAGGGCCTCAGCCGCCGTCAGGCGCTGTGGCGGCACGGGGTACGCAACGCCCTGATCCCGGTGCTGACCATCATCGGGCTGCAGTTTTCGTTCCTGCTGGCGGGCGCCATCATCATCGAGCAGGTATTCTACCTGCCCGGCCTCGGGCGGCTGGTGTTCCAGGCGATTTCGTCACGTGACCTGATCGTGGTGGAGTCAGTGGTGATGCTCTTGGTCTTTGCTGTCATCACGGTGAATTTCCTGGTCGATCTCGCCTATGCGCTGGTTGACCCCCGCCTCAGGAGCCGGACATGACCCGCAACCTGATCCTTGGCGCCGTGATGTCATCGCTGGTGCTGCTGCTAGCGGCACTGTCTTTCATCTGGACGCCGTTTGACCACGCGGCGATGAACATCCCGGGCAAGCTGCAGACACCGAATGCGCAGCACTGGCTGGGCACTGATCATTTCGGCCGCGACCTGATGTCGATGATCATGGTGGGCGCCCGCACCTCCATCGCCGTCGCCTTGGTGGCGGTTGGCATTGGCATGGGCGCGGGCGTGCCGCTGGGGCTGGCAGCAGCCGCGCGCAAGGGATCGTGGCTGGATGAATTGATCATGCGCGGCAATGATCTGGTCTTCGCCTTCCCGTCGCTGGTGATCGCCATCCTGATCACCGCCGTTCTGGGCGCGGGCGCAGTCAACGCCATCATCGCCATTGGCATCTTCAACATCCCCGTCTTTGCCCGCATCACCCGCGGCGCGGCGCTGTCCCTGTGGGAGCGCGAGTTCATCCTGGCCGCGCGGGTCGCAGGCAAGGGCTCGGCGCGCATATCAGCTGAGCATATCCTGCCAAACGTCATGAACCTGCTGATCGTGCAGGGCACCATCCAGTTTTCGCTCGGCATTCTGGCGGAGGCGGGCCTCAGCTATGTCGGCCTTGGCGCGCAGCCGCCCACGCCCAGCTGGGGGCGGATGCTGGCCGATGCGCAGACCATGGTCAGCTTTGCCCCGCATCTGGCCCTGGTGCCCGGCATGGCCATCATCCTGACCGTGCTGGGGCTGAACCTGCTGGGCGACGGCCTGCGCGACTATCTGGATCCGAAATTGAGGGTGGCGCGCGCATGACCCTGTTGGATGTCACCAATCTGTCGGTCAGCATCGGCGCCTTCCAAGTGCTGAAGGACGTCTCCTTTCACGTTGATCCGGGCGAGATTGTTGCCGTCACCGGCGAGAGCGGCTCTGGCAAGTCGATGACCGCACTCGCCATCATGCAGCTGCTGCCGGATCTGGCGGAGGCCCGCGGCTATATCATCCTGGACGGCACCCAGCTGCTGGAGCAGTCCGAGGCGCAGATGTGCGCCATCCGCGGCCAGTCCGTCGGCATGGTGTTCCAGGAGCCTATGACGGCGCTCAATCCCGTGAAGACCATCGGCGAACAGGTGATGGAAACCATCCTGATCCACAAGGCAATGCCGCGCGAGAAGGCCGAGGCCCGCGCCCGCGAGGTGCTGGAGCGGGTCGGGCTGCCTCAGGACCGCTTTCCGCTGTCGCGCTATCCGCATGAATTGTCAGGCGGCCAGCGCCAGCGGGTGGTGATCGCCATGGCCATCGCCCTGCGCCCGAAACTGCTGATCGCGGATGAACCGACCACCGCGCTGGACGTGACCACCCAGGCGCAGATCCTGGCTCTGCTCAAGGATCTGGTGCAGGACTATGGCATGGGATTGCTGATCATCACTCATGACCTAGCGGTGGTGACGGATCTGGCGGACCGGATTGTCGTCATGCGCCAGGGCGAGGTGGTGGAGACCGGCCAAACGGACTGGCTTTTGCGCAACATGCGCCACCCCTACACTCGGATGCTGTTTGAAGCCTCAAACCATCAAGTGGCGCTGCCGGAACCACCTGCCCCGGCACCGCTGCTGGAGGTCCGCAACGCGATACGCGACTACAAGACCCCGCGCCCCTCGCTGTTTGCCAAACCTGGCAGCTTCCGCGCCGTGAACGATGTCTCCTTCACCCTGAACCGCGGCGAGCGGCTGGGGCTGGTGGGTGAATCGGGCTGCGGAAAATCGACCCTAACAAAGGCAATTCTAGGCTTGGAACCGCTGCAGGGCGGAGAAATCCGGCTGGACGGGGAACCCGTGACGACTCACCTGAAGCCTGCGAGCCGGCGAAAAATTCAGGTGGTGTTTCAGGACCCCTACGGCAGCTTCAACCCGCGCCACCGCGTGGATCGGCTGATTACTGAGCCGTTCCACACATTGCCAGTTCCACCGGCAGGGGTGGCGCGCAGAGATCTGATTGCCGAGACCCTGAGTGCCGTCGGGCTGAAGCCGGAAGATGCCGGCAAGTACATCCACCAGTTCTCCGGCGGCCAGCGCCAGCGCATCGCCATCGCCCGCGCGCTGATCACACGGCCGGACCTGATCATCTTTGACGAGGCGGTCTCGGCCCTCGACGTCTCTGTCCGCGCCCGTATCCTCGACCTGCTGGCGGAGCTGTGCGCGGCCTATTCCCTCACCTATCTGTTCATCAGCCACGACCTGAGTGTGGTGCGCACGGTCACCGACCGCTGCCTGGTGATGCAGAACGGGGAGATCGTGGAGCAGGGCGAAACCGAAGCCGTGTTCAGCGATCCCCAGCACCCCTACACCTGCCAGCTGATCGCCGCAGCGCCGGTGCTGCCCGACCTCTCCGATCCCGAAAGGAGCACCCAACATGTCTGATCCCCTCTGGTTCGATCCCGCGCTTTGCCTGATTGGCGGCAAGTGGCTGCCCGCGGCCAGCGGCGGCACTCTGCCGCTGGTGAACCCGTCGGACGGCTGCAAAATCTGCCAGATCCCCCGCGGCGGCGCGGCGGATATCGAGGCCGCGGTGCTGGAAGCAGAGGCGGCGCTGGACGGCGAATGGGGCCGCATGACTGCATTGGAGCGGGGCCGCATCCTGACCCGCATCGGCCAATTCGTGCTGGAACGGGTGGACCTGCTGGCCGCGATCGAGGCGATGGACGTGGGCAAGCCGCTGACCCAGGCGCGCGCCGATGCGGTGGCGCTGGCGCGGTATTGCGAGTTCTACGGCGGCGCGGCGGACAAGGTGATGGGGGAGACCATCCCCTATCTCGATGGCTACACCGTCTATACCCTGCGCGAGCCGCATGGGGTGACGGGGCATATCGTGCCCTGGAACTACCCGATGCAGATCATCGGCCGCTCTGTCGGCGCCGCACTGGCGATGGGCAACGCCTGCGTACTGAAACCCGCGGAGGAGGCCTGCCTGACAGCGCTGGCGTTCGCCCATACCGCCATGGAGGCCGGGCTGCCCGCAGGTGCCCTGAACGTGGTGCCGGGCCTAGGGGCTGAGGCCGGCGCGGCGCTGGCGGCGCATCCCGGTGTGCATCATATCTCCTTCACCGGCTCGGTCAGAACCGGTGCGCTGGTCCAGCAGGCGGCAGGGGCCAATGTAGTGCCGGTCACGCTGGAGCTGGGCGGCAAGTCCCCGCAGCTGGTGTTTGACGATGCCGATCTGGATGCTGCACTGCCGTTTTTGGTAAACGCCGGCATTCAGAACGCGGGCCAGACCTGTTCCGCCTCCTCGCGTATCCTGGTCCAGCGCGGAGTGTATGAAGACGTGAAGGCACGGATGGCTGCAGCCTATGGCGCGCTGACCGTGGGGCCGGCGTCAGAGGACCTGCGGGTCGGGCCGCTGATTTCCAGCCGGCAGAAGCAGATTGTCGAGGACTATCTGAAACAAGGCGCGGACCTGCCGGTAGCGGCGCAAGGGGCAATAGTGGAGCACGCCCCGGAAAGCGGCGCCTATGTGCGCCCCACCCTGTTTGCCGATGTGCCGGAGGGTCACGTGCTGGCACGCGAAGAGATTTTTGGCCCGGTACAGGTGCTGATCCCCTTTGACACCGAGGAGGACGCACTGCGGATTGCCAATGCCACCGACTACGGGTTGGTCGCCAGCGTCTGGACCCGCGACGGGGCGCGGCAGATGCGGCTGGCGAAAGGCCTGCGCGCGGGCCAGGTGTTCCTCAACAACTACGGCGCCGGCGGCGGGGTGGAGCTGCCGTTTGGCGGCGTCGGAAAATCCGGCCACGGGCGGGAAAAAGGGTTCGAGGCGCTATACGGGTTTTCGCAGCTGAAGACCGTGGCGGCGCATCACGGCTAGCCCAGAAAATTAGGTCAGCACTATTACCCCAATGTTTCGCGCGCGAAACATTGGGACAGAAGCTCTGCCACTATTTGTACTGCCCCGCAGAATACCCGCCGCAACACCGGCGAAGTGTTATCAAACGATTACCGCCTGCCGCTCCTGCTCTCCGACACCGAAAACGCGCTTGTAGCGGGTGATTTCATCTGCCGGACCCATCGCCTTTTCCGGGTTGTCGGACAGTTTCACCGTGGGCCGCCCGTTGGCCGCAACCGCCTTGCAGACCAGCGAGAACGGCGCCAGCGCGTCATCCGGTACCAGCTTGCGGAAGTCGTTGGTCAAGAGCGTGCCCCAGCCGAAGGAAACCTTGGTGCGGCCCGAGAACTGCGCGTGCAGGTCCTGGATCTGCTGCACGTCGAGGCCGTCTGAAAAGATCACACGTTTCTCTGCCGGGTCCTCGCCGCGCGCCTTCCACCAGTTGATCGCCACCTCGGCGCCCTTCGCCGGGTCGCCGCTGTCGATGCGGATACCGGTCCAGCCGGCCAGCCAGTCCGGCGCGCGGTCGAGGAAGCCCTGGGTGCCGTAAGTGTCGGGAAGGATGATGCGCAGGTTGCCTTCGTGCTCGTCATGCCAGTCGGACAGCACGTCATAGGGGGCCTGCGCCAGTTCCGCATCACTGCCGGCCAGCGCGGAATAGACCATCGGCAGCTCGTGCGCGTTGGTGCCGATCGCCTCCACCTCGCGGCGCATGGCGATGAGGCAGTTGGAGGTGCCGGTGAATTTCTCTCCCAGCCCCTCGATCATCGCCTGCACGCACCAGTCCTGCCAGAGGAAGGAGTGGCGGCGGCGGGTGCCGAAATCGGCGATGGTCAGGCCCTCCACCTCACGCAGGCGTTCGATCTTTTCCCAGACCCGGGTCATGGCGCGAGCGTAAAGCACCTGCAGTTCAAACCGGCCCATGCTGTTGATCACGGCGCGGCTGCGCAGCTCCATCAGCACTGCGAGCGCCGGGATTTCCCACAGCATCACCTCGTGCCATTTGCCCTCGAACGTCAGCTCATACTGATCGCCCTTGCGCTCCAGGTGGTAGGGCGGCAGGCGCAGCCCCTCGAACCACTCCATGAAGTCGGGGCGGAACATCTGCCGCTTGCCATAGAAGGTGTTGCCCCGCAGCCAGGTGCTTTCGCCGCGGGAAAGGGACAGCGAACGGATGTGGTCCAGCTGTTCGCGCAGCTCGCCCTCGTCGATCAGTTTTGCGAGCGGCACCTGCGCGGAGCGGTTGATTAGCGAGAAGGTGACAGTGGTGTCCGGCTTGTTGCGGAACACCGACTGGCACATCAGAAGTTTATAGAAATCAGTATCAATCAGCGACCGGACGATCGGGTCGATCTTCCATTTGTGATTGTAGACGCGGGTTGCGATATCCACCGTCGGCCTCGTGCATAAGGGTCACTGATTGATAGGACAGCCCGGCAGCCGGGGCAAGGCGGTCAGCCCGCGCGGCGTCTTTGCGCCTGCGGTGCCAGCCGGGCCAGCAGGTCCAGCAGCTTGGGCTTGCTGATTGGCTTGCTCATGAAGTCGTCCATACCCGCGGCCAAGCAGGCCTTGCGGTCGGAGTCGAAGGCGTTGGCGGTCAGCGCCACAATCAACGGCTGCGGCCGGGCCAGAGCGCGGATAGCGCGGGTGGCTTCCAGCCCGTCCATTTCCGGCATCGACATATCCATCAGGATGACATCCGGCACGAATTCCTCAAACTTTGCCACCGCCTCGCGGCCATTTTCGGCGAAGGTCAGTTCTACCGGCAATGCGTTCAGGAATTTTTCCACCAGCAGCCGGTTCACGGCGTTGTCTTCGGCCACCAGCACACGCAGCCCGTCCAGCGCCGCTGGGGCGCTTGGCGCAGCAGGTTCCGTCTGCGCGGCGCTTTCTGCCTGCGCGACCTGCAGGTGCAGCCGCACTGCAAAGCAGGACCCTGTGCCCAATTCTGAGGACACCGCAATACCACCGCCCATCGCCTCTGCCAGGCGGCGGGAGATCGCCAGCCCCAGACCGGTGCCGCCAAAGCGGCGGCTGATGGCGGCGTCTGCCTGCGAGAACCGTTCGAAAACTTCACCCAGCTTGTCCTCGGCGATGCCGATACCGGTGTCTGTCACCGTGAAGGTCAGCTCATACCCGCCGGCTGCAGGCGTGCCGCCCAGCGCAACCGAAACCCGGCCCTGTTTGGTGAACTTGATGGCATTGCCCGCGAGATTCATCAGGATCTGCCGGATCCGCCGGTCATCGCCGTGCAACTGTGCAGGCAGGCCCTCCTGAATCTCCAGCTCCAGGTCCAGCCCCTTGGCGTCCGCCTGGGCCTGCAGCAGGCGGATGGAGGTTTCAAAACAGCTGCGGGGGTCGAAGTTCACCGGGCTGAGGGTGAGTTCCTCCGCGTCCATCTTGGAGAAGTCGAGCACATCGTTGATCAGAGCCAGCAGCATGTCGGCGGAACTGAGAATGGTATCGGCATAAAGCGCCTGTTCCTTGCTGAGGCCGCTGTCGCGCAGAAGCTGCGCCATGCCGATCACCCCGTTCATCGGGGTGCGGATTTCGTGGCTCATGGTGGCCAGGAAGTCCGATTTGGCGCGGGCGCCCTCCTCTGCCGCGATGCGGGCCTTTTCCAGCTGCCGGGCGTGTTCCTTGGCGGCGGTAATGTCGCGTTCGACGGCGATCAGGGTTTCCAGTTTGCCGTCGCTGTTCAGCATCGGCACCTGGCTGGTTTCAATCCAGACCTTGCGCCCGTCCTTGCGGCGGTTGCGGATTTCAACCCGGACCGGCTGGGCGTAGCGGATACTGTCCTGCAGCATCTTGATTGTCCCGGGATCGGTTTCACCGCTGTTCAGAAGATCGCCGGGCATTTGGCCCAGCGCCTCGTCAAAGGAATAGCCCGTGATGCGGGTGAAGCTGTCATTGACCCAGGTGATCCGCCCCTCCCGGTCCATCAGCATCACGCTGTCATTGGCGTTTTCGGCGACCAGCGCCAGGCGCCGGGCCTCCATCCGCTGATCCTGCAAGCGGGCATTTGCCGCCTCCAGCTCCTGCTGCTGGGTGGCGGTGGCAAGGTTGTACTGGCGGGTGTTTTCAAAGGTGCGGCGCCCGTATGCGGCCAGCCAGAACATGAAACCGGTCAACGTGATGATGCCGACAGCATGCAACTGCCATTCGGTGGTAAAGCCGCCGCCCTCCACCAAATCGACACCGAGCATCGCAGCAGGCACCGCACAAAAGAAAACCATCCAGACGACTGAGGCCGGGCGGTGGTACGGCAGGGTGATTGCGGCGTTCATCGCAATGCCGGCAAGGAAGGCAATGGTGAACAGAATGTCGAGATGGTGATCGGTATCAACGCCGGCCTCTACCCAGGGCCAGTATGGCAGCGTGGCGCAGATGCTCATCCCGGTGCCATAAACCGCGGCGGACAGGGTCGTCAGCAGCCGCAGCCTGGCTTCAGGAATGTCTCTGGCCGCCAGGGCTGCAAGGCGCCACAGGCAGAAACTATCTGCGATGTCACCAATCAGGGCTGCTGTGAACGCCAGGGCGGCAATCCTCATGTCGGTCGCCAGGCCGAGCAGCACGCAAATTCCGAAAACAAAGACCTGGCGCGGCCAGAAAGTTTTATAGCGCCCCTTGGCATAGCGCATCATCAGCTCAAACGAGCTGTACTTCCTTTCATAGCTGGCCAATGGGCCGTCAGCCGGCCCCTTCCCTATGTTCATCAGTCAGCCTTGCTGTCCGGACTCCCTGCCAGTGTTATGTGTAACTGGTTAATATTTGGAAACTTCAACTCAGGATTGCAATTTCACCCCTGCCTGCTCCATTTGCGCCAAAGCCGCCTTGAGAGAGCCATCCAGATCAATGGCGCGGCAGGCAGACAGTTGCACGGTCACGCCGAACCCCAGCCGTGCCGCATCCAGTGCGGTGAAGGCAACGCAGAAATCGGTGGCAAGCCCGGCCAGTGTCAGATCCGTGATACCGCGGCTGCGCAGGTATCCCTCCAGCCCGGTGGGCGTGGTCTGGTCGTTCTCGAAGAAACCGGAATAGCTGTCGATCGCCGGCCTGAAACCCTTGCGGATGATCAGATCGCCATCGGTGCGCAGATCCTTATGAAAGGCCGCCCCCTCAGTGCCTTGCACGCAGTGATCCGGCCACAGAACCTGGGGTCCATAGGGCATCTCTGTGGTGTCAAACGGCGCTTTTCCCGGGTGCGAGGAGGCAAAAGAGGAATGCCCCGCCGGGTGCCAGTCCTGCGTGAGTATGACCGCATCGAAGCGGTCCATCATCGCATTGATCGGGGCCGCGACCTCATCGCCGCCGGGCACCGCCAGCGCGCCGCCGGGGCAGAAATCGTTTTGCACATCGACAACGATCAGGGCCTGGGTCATCGGCATCTCCTATGCTGGGCACACAATATCTAGCGGTGTGTGCGGGTCATGGGAACTGTTGCTGCACGATGGCGCGGACGCAAGACAAAAACATGCATCCAAAGCCCTTGTTTTATTGGTGTAGCGGGGCGGGTTCTTTGGCTTGAAAACCCGCGCGCTTGGTTCTAAGGGCGGGGCATGTACACGATTGCTGCCCTCTATCACTTCACCCGTTTCCCCGATCCTGCCGCGATCCGGCCGGCGCTGCTGGACCTGTGCCAGGCGCAGGACGTCAAAGGCTCCTTGCTGCTGGCGCAGGAGGGGATCAATGGCACCATTGCAGGCCCGCGCGCGGGCATCGACGCGGTGCTGGCGCATATCAAGTCTCTGCCGGGCTGTGCGGGGCTGGAATGGAAAGAGGCCACCGCTGCCGAGCCGCCGTTTGGCAAGATGAAGGTGCGGCTGAAGAAAGAGATCGTGACCATGGGCCAGCCGGACGTCGATCCGCTGGCCTCTGTCGGGCATTACGTTGAGCCGGAAGAGTGGAACGACCTGATCCGGCAGGACGATGTGGTGCTGATCGACACCCGCAACGATTACGAAGTGGCCATTGGCACCTTCGAGGGGGCGATCGACCCCAAGACCGAGAGCTTCCGCGATTTCCCAGCCTGGTGGGAGGAGAACAAGGACCGCTTCCACAACAAGCGGGTTGCGATGTTCTGCACCGGCGGCATCCGCTGCGAGAAGTCGACCAACTACCTGCTGGGCCAGGGGGTGGAGGATGTCTATCACCTGAAGGGCGGCATCCTGCGCTACTTGGAGGAAATGCCCGCGGACAACAGCACCTGGGAAGGTGAATGCTTTGTCTTCGACAACCGGGTGTCGGTCGGCCACGGGCTGGTCGAAGGCCCCCATGAGCTGTGCCACGGCTGCCGCCGCCCGATCCTGCCCGAGGACAAGGCGCGGCCCGAGTTCGAACAGGGTGTCAGCTGCCACCTGTGCATTGATCAGACCTCGGAAGAGGATAAGGTCCGGTTCCGCGAGCGGCAGAAGCAGATGCAGCTGGCCCGCGCGCGCGGCGAGGAGCACCTGGGCAGCATTCCGCTGTAAGCCTGCGCCTGAAAACAGACACTAAAAAAGGCCGCTACCCATCGGGACAGCGGCCTTTTTAGTGTTTTACGGCGCTGGCAGCGTCAGTCGCTGCTCAGGCCCAGGTAGCTGCGGGTGCTGGCCAGCAGGCCCTCGCCGTGCGCCGGGGCCAGCAGGCCTGCGTGGTCCTCGCCTTCGGCTGCGGCCATGTCGGGCAACTGGTGGGCGATACCCTTGTGGCAGTTGATGCAGGTCTTCTCGCCGGTGAACAGGAAACGCTCATGCGCGTCCGCTGCCCGCTTGGACTGGCGGGTGATGTCCATCGACTCGTCGGAGTGGCAGTTGCGGCATTCCAAGCTGTCGTTCGCTTCAAGCCGTGCCCATTCGTGCTGCGCCAGTTCCAGACGGTGCTCCAGGAATTTCTCCCGCGTGTTGATGGTGCCGAAGATCTTGCCCCAGACCTCCTTGGAGGCCTGCATCTTGCGGGCGATCTTGTTGGTCCAGTTGTGCGGCACGTGGCAGTCCGGGCAGGACGCGCGCACGCCGGAGCGGTTGGAATAGTGGATCGTCGGCTTCAGCTCCTCGAACACGTTGTCGCGCATTTCGTGGCAGCTGGTGCAGAAGGCCTCTGTGTTGGTGACTTCAAGCGCGGTGTTGAACCCGCCCCAGAAGATGATCCCCATTACAAAGCCGCCCATGGTCAGGAAGCCGAGCGAAAAATAGGCACTGGGCCGCCTGATGATCCACCAGAGCCGTTTCAGGAAAGCAATCATCAGTCCGCCCCGCCCTGCTGTGCCTTCACGTAGTCGATCACCTTGTCGACATCGACGAACTCATTCTCGACCAGCGGCCGGGCGTTGGTCTGCACCACGTGGCACTGGTTGCAGAAATAGCGGCGCGGGCTGACCGCGCCGAGGGTCTGGCCCTCGCGGTTCATGAAGTGGGTGACCGAGATCATCGGCGCCTGGCTGACCTCCACGGCGGTGCGGCTGTGGCAGGTCAGGCATTTGTTGGAGTTCAGATCGACCTGGTAGTTGTCGGTCTTGTGCGGGATCAGCGGCGGCTGATCCGGGTAGTTGCGCACCTGGCGGATGTCGGTGTTGACGATGCCGGGGATCTGGGTAGCTTCGCCCTCTTGGTCCAGCGGCGCGGTGTTGCGCAGCGTGGCGACCTGGTTCTGAGCGAAGGCTGCGGTGGCCAGAAAAACCGGAACAGCCAGGATGGCGAGACGGAGATGTTTCATGACGGGCCTCACACTGCTTCGATACGGATTGCGCATTTCTTGAAATCCGTCTGTTTCGAGATCGGATCGGTGGCGTCCAGCGTGACCTTGTTGATCAGCCGGCGGGCATCGAACCACGGCACAAAGACCAGACCCTTGGGCGGCTTGTTGCGGCCGCGGGTCTCAACCCTTGTGCGGATTTCACCGCGGCGCGAGATGATCCGCACCTCGGTGCCGCGCCGGAAGCCCTGCGCCTTGGCATCGTCCGGGTGCATGTAGCACAGCGCATCCGGGACGGCCTGGTACAGCTCCGGCACCCGCTGGGTCATGGAGCCAGAGTGCCAATGCTCCAGCACCCGGCCAGTGGCCAGCCACATCGGGTATTCGTCATCCGGGCTTTCCGCCGGCGGCTCGTAGGGCAGCGCAAAAATCACCGCCTTGCCGTCGGGCTTGCCGTAGAAATCATAGTCCGATCCGGGTTTTGCGTAGGGGTCGGAGCCTTCCTTGAAGCGCCAGCGGGTTTCCTTGCCGTCCACCACGGGCCAGCGCAGGCCGCGCACCTCGTGGTAGGTGTCGAACGGGGCCAGGTCATGCGCCTTGCCGCGGCCGAACTCTGCGTATTCCTCGAACAGACCCTTCTGGATGTAGAAGCCGAAGTCCTCAGATTCGTGGTTGCCGTATTCCTTGGCCTTCTCGGACAGCTCGAACTGGTCGACCTTGCCATTGGCAAACAGCACCTCGAACAGGGTCTTGCCCTTGTATTCGGGGTTGGCGTCGAGAATTTCCGCCGGCCAGACCTCATCGGTGGTGAAGCGTTTGGAGAATTCCGCCAGTTGCCACAGGTCGGACTTGGATTCACCCGGCGCGTTGACCAGCTGGTACCAGAACTGGGTGCGGCGCTCGGCGTTGCCGTAGGCGCCTTCCTTCTCCACCCACATGGCGGCGGGCAGGATCAGGTCTGCAGCTTCAGCCGTCACCGTCGGATAGGCATCCGAGACCACGATGAAGTTGTCGGGGTTGCGGTAGCCCGGCAGCCCTTCCTCCATCATGTTGGGAGCGGCCTGCATGTTGTTGTTCACCTGAACCCAGTAGCAGTTGATCTTGCCGTCC
Source organism: Leisingera sp. ANG1 (assembly GCF_000203975.2). Lineage (GTDB taxonomy): Bacteria > Pseudomonadota > Alphaproteobacteria > Rhodobacterales > Rhodobacteraceae > Leisingera. The sequence continues at coordinate 195,407 of NZ_AFCF02000007.1, forward strand.
TTCAGGTCGCGGTTCTGTTTCACCGCGTGGGAGCCAACCCAGCCCGGAACGGTGCCTTCGGGCAGTTTCCAGATCTTTTCGGCATAGGCGCGGTGTTCCGGGTTCTTGACCACCATGTCCGCGGGCAGGCGGTGGGCAAAGGTGCCGACCTCGCGCGCGGTGCCGCAAGCCGACGGCTGGCCGGTCAGCGAGAACGGCGAGTTGCCGGGAGTGGAGATCTTACCAGTCAGCAGGTGGATGTTGTAGATCATGTTGTTGACCCAGACACCGCGGGTGTGCTGGTTCACGCCCATGGTCCAGAGCGACATCACCTTGGTATCCGGATCGGCATAGAGCTTGGCGATCTTCTCCAGGGTTTCTGCCGGAACACCAGACATTTCCGACGCTTTTTCAAGCGTGTACTCGGAGACGAACTCGGCAAATTCCTCAAACGTCATATCCGAGGCGCCGCCGGCCTTGTCCGCGTTCTCAGCCATCTGCTGCAGCGGGTGCTCCGGGCGCAGGCCATAGCCGATGTCCTGGTTGCCGCGCTTGAAGTTGACGTGCTTGGCGACGAAGTCCTCGTTCACCGCGCCGTTCTGGATGATGTAGTTGGCGATGTAGTTCAGCATCACCAGGTCGGTGTGCGGGGTGAACACCGCCGGGATATCCGCCAGGTCGAAGCTGCGGTGGGTGAAGGTCGACAGCACCGCCACCTTGACGTGCGGATGGCTGAAGCGGCGGTCGGTGATGCGGGTCCACAGGATTGGGTGCATCTCCGCCATGTTCGAGCCCCACAGCACGAAGGCATCGGCGTTCTCGAAATCGTCATAGCAGCCCATCGGCTCGTCAATGCCGAAGGTGCGCATGAAGCCGCCCACGGCCGAGGCCATGCAGTGGCGCGCGTTCGGGTCGATGTTGTTGGAGCGGAAGCCCGCCTTCATCAGCTTGGAGGCGGCATAGCCCTCCCAGACGGTCCACTGGCCGGAGCCGAACATGCCGATGCCCTCCGGGCCTTTCTCGGCCAGGGTCTTCTTCCACTTCTCAGCCATGATGTCGAAGGCTTCATCCCAGGAAACCGGGGTGAATTCGCCGTTCTTGTCATATTCGCCGTTGGTTTTGCGCAAAAGCGGCGTGGTCAGGCGGTCGGCGCCATACATGATCTTCGAGAGGAAGTAGCCCTTGACGCAGTTCAGGCCGCGGTTGACCTCTGCCTGGGTGTCGCCGTGGGTGGCGACCACGCGGCCGGCCTTGGTGGCCACCATGATCGAGCAGCCGGTGCCGCAGAAGCGGCAGGCCGCCTTCGACCATTTCAGCTCAGTCACGTTTGCGTCGGTAACAAGGTTCTGCGCTGCCGCGGGAACCGGCAGGCCGGCAGCAAGCGCCGCTGCGGCGGCGGCCTGCGCCTTGATGGCGTCACGGCGGGTAAGTCCGGTCATTGGGGGACTCCTTCTTCAATGGCGAGGTCCTGCGCATCGCAGGTTTGATGGAAGACAAGCGCCGCGCTGGCGACGCCGTCGAGAAGCTGAATTTTGGCGAGTGCATCGCCGATGGCCCGGTCGCTGTCGGCCTCGAACAGGACCACAATCTTGCCCGAGGGATCGGTTTGCGAAATTTCGGCGCGGGGCATGGATTTGATGTCGGCCAGAACGGCCTCCATCCGCGCCGGGTCGCTGCGCACCAGCAGGCTGGAGATATGGATTTCTTCTGTCACGCGGACTTCCTTTGCTGGCGGGGATCGGTGATCGCGATGGCGTTGTTCGGGCAAGTGGACAGGCAGGCGCCGCAACCGTTGCAGGCGCCGGCGTCCACCTGAATGGCGCCGACCGGGCGGACCGACAGGTCCATCCGCAAGGCGCGCGGGTCGCAGATATCGGTGCACAGCTGGCAGGCGATGCCGGCGGCGTTCAGACAGCTGCCGGTGATCTCTACCGTGACCGGCCAGGCCGCCGGCTGCTCCAGATCGAACACAGGTTCGGGGCAGGCTTCGGCGCAAGCCGCGCAGAAGGTGCATTCGCCGCCGCGGAAATTGATCCGCGGGCGGTTGCGGCTGTCGAACTCGATAATGTTCTCCGGGCAGCTTTCCACGCAGGCATTGCAGCTTGTGCAATGGGCCTGCACCCGGGCCTCATCCGTCCAGGGCGGGCGGAATTCCGGGTCCGGGCGGGCTACCCTTCCGGTCAGGAAGGCGCGCCGCGAGGGGGCTGTGCTGGCGTGTGCTGGCATTGGCCTGGGCCCTTAACCTGTGGGCGGCCCCAGGAAGATCTGGGAGATCCAGATCATCAGGCCGTATCCGCCGACGATTCCCACTGCCAGAACCGGCGCCAGGACCACGGCAAGGAACAGAAAGGTGTTCCTCTCTTCGGCTTTGGTTGGCTGTTCGGACATATGAGTCCTCCTTGGCTGTTGTTTTCACACAATCGGACTGCGGCATGGCCGCAGCCTGCTGTGCAAGCGGTGGCGGGCTGATCCGGATGTGACTGACGGCTGTCTAACAGTGATGTCAGATCCACCTTTTCAGCCGGCCGGCTTCAGCTCTGCCAGCGCCACCATGCAAATGTGCTGTTGCGGCCACCTTGATCTGAATCATTTCGCAGGCTGCTGATTTGAAAAAGATAAATATTCAAAAAGGTGAAACTGAATTGCGGCGGTGTGGACAGGCCGGGGCTGACCGGCCTGTACTCGATTCGGCGGCCATTGCAGCATATGCCGGCATGGCACCGCACAAAAACCGGTGCTGCCGCGATGGGTACGGCCTTGCTGTCGGATGATTTGCGGCGCCAGGAACGGTCAGCGCGCACCTGTGCCGCGCCGCCGGGTCCGCGCCATCGATTCGTCAGGCGCGTATGCGGGTCTGTTTTTGCAAATGCCGCCTGAAGAACCCTCCGCGCCCTCGAAATGGCAGAAATCAGCCCATGAACACAGGACCGTGCATTGCACTCTATGATGCGAAATTTCTTAGCAATTTCAGGGATTAATGGTGCTGCTGGAGAGAATTGAACTCTCGACCTCTCCCTTACCAAGGGAGTGCTCTACCTCTGAGCTACAGCAGCGCCGGTGAGGGGGCTTTTAGGCATAAACGCGGGGGGGTGCAAGACCATTCTGGACGGTTTTTTCGCACTAAGTTACAGAAGTCTTATGGCAGAGAAGAAATCACCTAAAAACGACGGTTCCGCAGCATCGCGCGAAGACCGGCTGAAGGCGGCGCTGAAGGCTAACATGGCCCGGCGCAAGGCACAGGCCAAGGCGCGGGCAGACAAGCAGGACCAGGACACGGGCAAGAGCGGAGAATAACGTCAGATGGATTCGATTCTGGTAACGGGCAACGGCCCGCTGAACGGGCAGATCCCGATTGCCGGCGCCAAGAACGCCTGCCTCACCCTGATGCCGGCCACGCTGCTGAGCGAGGAGCCGCTGACGCTGACCAACGCGCCACGGCTCAGCGACATCAAAACCATGACGCTGCTGCTGCAATCGCTGGGCGCCGAAGTGTCGAGCCTGCAGGATGGCCAGGTGCTGGCCATGTCGAGCCACGACCTGACCAGCCATGTCGCCGACTATGACATCGTCCGCAAGATGCGCGCGTCTAACCTGGTGCTGGGTCCGATGCTGGCACGGCTGGGCCAGGCTGTTGTGTCACTGCCCGGCGGCTGCGCCATCGGTGCACGCCCGATGGATCTGCACATTCACGGGCTGGAAGCGCTGGGTGCCGAAATTGAGCTGAAGGACGGCTATCTGCACGCCAAGGCACCCAAGGGCTTGAAAGGCGCGGTGGTGGAGCTGAGCTTTGCCTCCGTCGGAGCGACCGAGAACATCATGATGGCGGCGACACTTGCCAAGGGCACCACCGTCATCAAAAACGCCGCGCGCGAGCCGGAAATCGTCGATCTGGCCGATTGCCTGCGCAAGATGGGTGCGCAGATTGAGGGCGACGGCTCCCCCGACATCACCATCCAGGGCGTCGACCGGCTGCATGGCGCCACCCACCAGGTGGTGACCGACCGGATCGAACTGGGTACCTATATGCTGGCCCCCGCGATCTGCGGCGGCGAGGTGGAGCTGCTGGGCGGCCGCCGCAGCCTGCTGGACAGCTTCTGCACCAAGCTGGAAGCAGCCGGCATCGAGATCACCGAAGGCAAGAACAGCCTAACCGTCAGCCGCAAGAACGACCGGGTGCGCGCTGTGGATGTGGTGACCGAACCCTTCCCTGGCTTCCCCACCGACCTGCAGGCGCAGATGATGGCGCTGATGTGCACCGCCGAAGGCACCGCGGTTCTGGAGGAGAAGATTTTTGAAAACCGATTCATGCACGCGCCAGAACTGGTGCGCATGGGCGCCCAGATCGAAGTCCACGGCGGCCATGCCACGGTGACCGGTGTCGAGAAACTGAAGGGCGCACCGGTGATGGCCACCGATCTGCGCGCCTCTGTTTCGCTGATCCTGGCCGGCATGGCGGCAGAAGGCGAAACCAAGGTCAGCCGGGTCTACCACCTGGACCGCGGCTATGAGCATGTGGTGCGCAAGCTGTCCGGTGTCGGTGCAAAAATCGAGCGGATCAAGGAGCAGTCATGACAGATGCCAGCTTCGAGGATGGCCGCGAGGCGCCGCTGAATCTGGGCGCGCTGGAGGAGGAGGACCTTAAAGTCCTGTCCTCGCTGCTGCAGGACGCGGTGTTTCCGGTGACTGAAATGAGCTGGCGCGCGGCAGAGCGCCGCTTTGCCCTCCTGGTCAACCGGTTTCGCTGGGAAGACCGCGACGCGGCAGAGCGCCGGGGCCGGACTTATGAACGGGTGCAGTCGCTGCTGGTCGTGGACAATGTGCTGGGGGTGTCCTCACAAGGGGTCGACCGCAAGGACAAGGACCTGATCCTGTCGCTGCTCTCTGTCACCTTTGAGCCGGGCGAAGACGGCGCGGGCCATGTGCTGCTGACCCTTGCAGGCGATGGTGCGGTGCGCCTGTCGGTGGAGGCGCTGGAGGTCTCCCTGCGCGATGTCACACGGCCCTACCAGGCCCCTTCCGGCCAGGCGCCGGACCACGGCGCCTGAACCGTGCAGAACAAGCGCGGCATTTCCCAGGCCTTCGCCGCCCCGGCGGCACCGCTGGAGATCCGCCGCGCGACGGTTTTTGACGTCTTTGCCATGAGCCGGGTTCTTATCGCCTCGATCCGCGATATGTGCCAGGCCGACCACTGCGGTGATGCCACCCGGATCGCGGAGTGGACTGCAAACAAGACGCCGGAGGAGATCCGCGGCTGGGTTGGCGGACCGGGGCGTTACTGGCTGGCCGAACATGGCGGAGAGGCCGCCGCCGTAGGCGGGCTCTCTCCGGGCGGTGCCATCTCCCTGCTGTATGTTGCCCCAGCCGCGGCCGGCAGGGGCACTGGCGCCGCGATGCTGGCTCATTTGGAAACAGAACTGCTGCGGGATGGCCATACCGAGGGCCGCCTTGATGCCACCCGGACAGCGCTGGACTTCTACCGCAAACACGGCTGGGAGACCTCGGAGGAGACCGGCGGATGCTGCGGTACCCCCTGCATTCCGATGCGCAAAGCCCTGGACTAAGGTCTCAGCGCCTTTGGTTGGGCATACCCAGTCCTTTTGCCTTGCGTCCAATTGCACCGGCTTCACGCATAAATCTTGAGGCTCTGCCCCCATGCCGCTATGCGGGGGCCAAAGGAGATCCCGATGCCGCAGTTTCTGAACACCGCCGATGCCGGTTTTGAACAGTCCTTCACCGCGCTTTTGGGTGCCAAACGCGAGGACAGCCCGGATGTGGATGCCATCGTGGCCGGGATCATTGCCGATGTCCGCACCCGCGGCGATGCCGCGCTGGTGGAACTGACGGCGAAATTTGACCGGCTGGAATTGGACGCATCGCAGCTGCGGTTCACCGAGGCGGAGGTGGATGCAGCCATCGCCGATGTTCCGGAAGAGGAAAGTAAGGCCCTGGAGCTGGCGGCGGAACGCATCCGTGCCTATCACGCGCGCCAGATGCCCGAGGATGCGCAGTGGACAGACGAGAGCGGCGCAACGCTGGGCTGGCGCTGGTCGGCGGTCTCCGCCGCCGGGCTTTATGTGCCGGGCGGGCTGGCCTCCTACCCGTCCTCGGTTCTGATGAACGCGATCCCGGCCAAGGTTGCCGGTGTGGACCGGCTGGCCATAACGGTGCCGACCCCGGACGGGCAGGTGAACCCGCTGGTGCTGCTGGCGGCACGGCTGGCGGGTGTGGATGAGATCTACCGCGTCGGCGGCGCGCAGGCGGTGGCGGCGCTGGCCTATGGCACCGGGAGCATCGCGCCGGTGGACAAGATCACCGGCCCCGGCAACGCCTTTGTCGCTGCGGCCAAGCGGCGGGTGTTCGGCAAGGTCGGCATCGACATGATTGCAGGCCCATCGGAGATCCTGGTGATTGCGGACAAGGACAACAACCCGGACTGGATCGCCCTGGACCTGATGAGCCAGGCCGAACACGACGAAAGCGCCCAGTCGATCCTGATCACCGATGACGAAGGCTTTGGCCGTGCGGTAGCTGAGGCCGTGGACAAGCGCCTGGAAACGCTGGAGCGCCGCGCCATTGCCGGCGCCTCCTGGCGCGATTTCGGCGCGGTGATCACGGTGCGGGACCTGGATGAGGCGGCAGCGCTGTCGAACCGCATTGCGCCGGAGCACCTGGAACTGTGTGTCGCCGATCCGGTAGCCTTGAGCGAAAAAACAGTGCACGCCGGCGCCATCTTTCTCGGCCAGTACACCCCCGAAGCAATTGGCGATTATGTTGGCGGACCGAACCACGTGCTGCCGACAGCACGCTCTGCCCGGTTCTCTTCCGGCCTGTCAGTGATGGATTTCCTCAAGCGCACGACGCTGAGCCAGATGACCCCGGATTCGCTGCGCGCCATCGGCCCTGCAGCCGAGGTGCTGGCGAAAAGCGAAAGCCTGGAAGCGCACGGGCTGTCAGTAACTGCACGTCTGGCTGCGCTGAACGGGTAACGCAGAAA
>NZ_AFCF02000008.1:0-516508 GCF_000203975.2 Leisingera sp. ANG1
CCGAATTTTGACACTGTTTTGACGGGAGGCTGCCGCCTCCCGTTTATCTTTTGTTGGTGATGAATCGGTAATTCTGCTGCTGAGATCCAGAATGGAGCAACAGCAGATGCACAACGAAACGGCCCCCGGGCAGGCGCCCGTCTTCCAGTCCGTCAGAACCGAAGCAGGCAAGGCCCGCGTCCGCGCCGCGCTGTCCGGCTTCCAGAACCGCCCCGACCCGGTGCAGCCGCCGCTGCAGGACAGGATTGCCGCCATCAAGGCCCGGTTTGATCTGCGTGCCATGACACCGCAGGACATCGACCTGATGTTCGAAGCGCTGGTGCAGGAAGGCCAGCCGATGACCGCGCCGATGCTGCTTTTGAATTCGATGGGCGACCGTTTCCGCAGCCATCTGGCCGGCCTCACCGGCAAGGACTACGACGGCGGCAAGGCGCTGGACCTGATCGCGGTGGCGCAGCTGCAGATCCAGCGCGCCCGCAAGCAAGGCGGCGCCAGCGGCGGCTGGGAGAGCTTCCTGACGTTCCTGGTGCCGCAATCGCCCTCTGAACAGCCCGCAGCCCAAGCCCCGCTGGAGCACATGGCGCGCCTTGCCCAGCAGGCGCAGGCGCGGCCGCACTGACCGGCCGCCGCGGCGCGGTTGAACCGGACAATCAAAAAAGGCGGCCCGGGTTCCCCAGCCGCCTGTTTTTGTCCCCGCCTTGGCGGAGGCTATCAGTCGCTGCCGGTTGCCGTGGTGTCAGCCGCACCGGTTTCGCCAGCGCCGGACTGGTTCAGCAGTTCCTCAGCGGCAGTGTTTGCGCTGTCCAGCGCTCCGGTGGCAGTGTCCTGTGCCGCCTCAGCAGCATCTGCAGCCGCATCCGCCGCGCTGTCTGCCGCGCCTGTTGCAGTTTCTGCAGCGCTGTCAACCGCTGTGGCTGCTGCATCTGCTGCGGTGCCGGTGGCCTCGCCAGCCGCATCGGACGCGCTGTCCAGCGCATCGCCGACGGTTTCCGTCACCGCGCCGGCGGCCTCGTTTACCGCATCCTGCGCCGCTTCAACCGCGTCGCCTGCTGCCTCGGCGCCAGACTCGACGGCTTCTTCCACTGCCTCAGCCGCGTCCTGGGCGGCGTCTTCTGCCGCTGCCGCCGGTTCTTCCGAAGTCACCGGGTCGGTGCTGCTTTGCTCTTCCTGCACCGCAGGCGCCTCAGCCGGGGCGGGCTCCTGCGCGTCCTGGCCGCTCACCAGCAGATAGGCAACCACCGCTGCGGCACCCAGGCCCAGCACGATCAACAACTGTTTCATAGGTCTCTCCTCACTCCTGCCGGCCCGTCCGGGGCCGGGCCGCGCCACGCGCGGCATCTGCCTGCCAGATGGCAATGCACGGGGCACAGCTCAAGGGGGAAGTTTGGCACATATGCATCACGGGCGGCGCCGCGCCGCCCGGCCGCGCCAAACTGGCGGAACCCCGCCGCAATTGCGGTTTTTCAGACGGTTGCGCCGCCCGCTTCACCTGCAATCCGGACCAGTTTCGCTTCTGTTTTCCGGGCCTTTTGCAACATGCGGCCTTGAAATGCGGCTTTCCTGCCGCCATACCGCCCATAACGCTTGAATCACAGACGCGGGGGCAGTAGCGTTCCCGCACTTTTTGCAATGACAGAAGGATCGCAGTCATAGCCCGCAGACCTCATAACGCGCCGCCGCAACGAGACACCGGCCCGCGCGTCAACGAAAAAATCCGCGCCCCCGAAATCCGCCTGATCGGCGCCGATGGCGAAAACGTCGGGGTTGTGCACCCGGCAAAAGCCATGGACATGGCGGCAGAGGCCGGACTTGATCTGGTTGAAATCTCGCCCAACGCCAATCCGCCCGTGTGCAAGATCATGGACTTTGGCAAGTTCAAATACGAACAGCAGAAGCGCGAGAGCGAAGCCCGCAAGAAGCAGAAGATCATCGAGGTCAAAGAGGTCAAGTTCCGTCCCAACACGGACACCCATGACTACGATGTGAAGATGCGCAATGTCGTGAAGTTCCTGGAGAACGGCGACAAGGTTAAAGTCACCCTGCGTTTCCGCGGCCGCGAAATGGCGCACCAGAACCTCGGCCGCGAGCTTCTGGAGCGGGTTGCCGAGGACACCAAGGAGATCGGCAAGGTCGAGAACTTCCCCAAGATGGAAGGCCGCCAGATGATCATGCTGATCGGGCCGCTCGCCAAGAAATAAGCCGGTGCACCGCTGACGCCAGGCACAGCCCCGCAGGCCGCCGCCTGCGGGGCTTTTTTTGTCTGCTTCGGTTAGCGCTGCCTTAACGCCTGCCCGCTATACAGGTGCCATCTCCAGTGAAGGCAGACGCATGACCAGCTTGACCGACGTTCAGAACACCGCCTTCATGGCCATTGGCCCCAGCCGGATTGCCGCGCTGTCGCTGCTGGCGCTGGCGCAGGCGCCGGAGGGTGCGGACAGCTCCAATGCAGAGGATGTGCTGGACCTGTCGGTGCGGCGTATCTGCGCCGCTTGCGATATGCTCGGCGGCGGGCTGGATGCCCTGCTGGCGGACTGCGCCTATACTCTTCCGGCGGAGCTTGAGGGCAAGCGCCAGTCCTGCCTGGAGTTGCTGGAACCGCTCCACAGTGCGGCCGGCCAGGCTGACGGCGCCGTACTGGCGCACGTTCGCAATGTGCCGGATCTGGCCGCCCTTTGCCTTTACCGGCTGGAACCGGCGGTCTCGGACTTTCTCAAGGACATGGTGCAGACCCTGCGCGAGGCGCAGCAGCAGCGCGAGGAAGAGCGTGACGCACAGATGCGCGCGACCATCGCCACTGCCGAAGGGGTTGGCAAGAACATCAAGTTCATCTCCTTCAACGCCTCGATCGAGGCGGCGCGGATCGGCGAAATGGGCAAGGGCTTTGCCGTCATTGCCACCGAGATCCGCGAACTGTCCGGCAAGACTCAGAACCTGCTGGAAGAAATGTCCGGCTATCTGAAGCACTGACACGGGAACAGGCACCGGTAACCGGCGCCTGCGCATGTCTTTAGCTTGCGGCGGTTCAGCCCGCTGCGGCCACCGCGCGTTTTGCCATCACCCCAACCAGATGGGCGCGGTATTCCTTGGTGCCATGCAGATCACCGATCATGCCGCCGGCATCCACACTCAGCCCGTCCAGCGCGTCCGGTGCGAAATTGGCATCCAGCGCCGCCTCGGCCTCATGCCAGCGGAACACGCCCTCCTCTGACGCGCCGGTGACAGCCACCCGGACGCCCGCCGCATATTTCGCCGCAAAGACGCCCACCAGGGCAAACCGCGATGCGGGCTGCAGGAACTTCTGGTAATTGGCCTTTTCCGGCACCGGGAAGCGCACTGCGGTGATGATCTCGCCGTCTTCCAGCGCAGTCTCGAACAGGCCGCGGAAATAGTCATCGGCAGTGATCTCGCGGGCGTTGGTGACGATGGTCGCACCGCTGCCCAGCGCCGCCGCCGGATAACAGGCCGCCGGGTCGTTGTTGGCCAGCGAACCGCCGATGGTGCCGCGGTTCCTGACCGCCGGGTCCCCAATATGGCTGGCCAGTTCCGCCAGCGCCGGATAGCTGTCCGCCGCGGCAGCGGCCACTTCTGCATGGGTGACTGCGCCGCCAATGGTCAGCATGCCGCCATTGTCACTCAGCTCCTTCAGCTGCGGAATGCCGCTGAGGGAGACCAGTTTCGACGGCATCGCCAGCCGCTGTTTCAGCGTCGGGATCAGCGTCTGCCCGCCGCCCAGCGCCTGCGCGTCCTCATCCGCCAGCGCGGCAACCGCCTCTGCAACGGTTGAGGGCTTCTCGAATTCGAATTCATACATTTCGTATCCTTTCTGAAAACCGGCCCGCCGGCTTTCATCTTTCCGAAAATACTCCGGGGGTATGGGGGCAGCGCCCCCATGAGCCCTTACCCGTTCATCGCCGCCCAGACCCGAGCAGGCGACAGCGGCATGTCAATGTGGGCCACGTTCTTGCCGCCCGACTGCAGCGCGTCGATCACCGCGTTGACCACCGCTGGCGGTGATCCGATGGCGCCGGCCTCACCGCAGCCCTTCACGCCCAATGGGTTATGGGTGCAGGGGGTCTGGCAGGAATGGTCCACCTGGTAGAACGGCACGTCATCGGCCCGGGGCATGGCGTAATCCATGAAGGAGGCCGACAAGAGCTGGCCGTCCTCGTCATAGGCGGCGTTCTCCAGCAGCGCCTGGCCAATGCCCTGCCCCAGCCCGCCATGGACCTGACCGTCAACGATCATCGGGTTGATGATATTGCCGAAATCGTCCGCCGCCGCGAACCGTTCGATGCTGACCTTGCCGGTGTCGGGGTCCACCTCCACCTCGCAGGCATAGGCGCCAGCCGGATAGGTGAAGTTCGCCGGGTCATAGAACGCGGTCTCCTCCAGCCCCGGCTCCAGCTCCTCCAGCGGGTAGTTGTGAGGGACATAGGCGGTCAAGCAGACATCGCCCCAGGCCACCGACTTGTCGGTACCTGCAACGGTGAACTGGCCGTCCTTCAGCTCGATATCGGCGTCCGAGGCCTCCATCAGATGGGCAGCGATCTTCTTGGCCTTACTGATGATCTTCTCGGTCGCCCGCACCATGGCCGAGCCGCAAACCGCAATGGAGCGCGAGCCGTAGGTGCCCATGCCGAACGGCACCCGGCCGGTGTCGCCATGCACGATATCGACCATGCTCTCATCAATGCCGATCATGTCGGCGACAACCTGCGGGAAGGAGGTTTCATGCCCCTGCCCGTGGGAATGCGCGCCGACCATGACACTGATGGAGCCGGTAGCGTTCACCCGCACGGTAGCGGCATCATAAAGCCCCGCCCGGGCGCCCAGCATGCCCACGATGTTGGAGGGAGCGATGCCGCAGGCCTCAATATAGCAGTTGATGCCAAAGCCGCGCAGCTTGCCGTTTTTCTCGCTTTCGGCGCGGCGGGCGGCGAAGCCTGCCACATCGGCGACCTGCTCCAGCTTGTCCATCGTCGCCGCGTAATCGCCGGTGTCGTAGGTCAGCGCCACCGGGGTTTCATAGGGGAACTCGGTGATGAAGTTCTGGCGGCGCAGGGCAATCGGGTCGGCGCCCAGCTCGCGCGCGGCCTTGTCGATCACCCGCTCCAGCTGATAGGTCGCCTCCGGCCGGCCGGCACCGCGGTAGGCATCCACCGGCACCGTGTTTGTGAAGACCGTTTTCACGTTCACCTGCACGATGGGCGTCTTGTAGTTTCCGGCCATCAGGGTGCCATGCAGGTAGCTGGGCACCGAGGTGGAGAAGGTCGAGAGATACGCGCCCATATTGGCCATCGTGTTGGTGCGCAGCGCGGTGAAGTTGTTGTCAGCATCCAGCGCCAGCTCAATCTTCGTCACATGATCGCGGCCATGGGCGTCGGAGATGAACGCCTCTGCCCGGGTCGAGGTCCATTTCACTGCCCGGCCGCAGGCCTTGGCGGCAAAGGTGCAGAAGGCTTCCTCGGCATAGTGGAAGATCTTGGAGCCGAAGCCGCCGCCCACGTCCGGCGCGATCACCCGCACCTTGTGCTCCGGCAAGCCCAGCACAAAGGCGCACATCAGCAGGCGGATCACATGCGGGTTCTGGCTGGTGGTGTAGAGCGTGTGCTCATCCGTGGCGCGGCTGTAATCGCCGATGGCCACGCGCGGCTCCATCGGGTTGGCGACCAGACGGTTGTTGACCAGTTCCAGCGTGGTCACATGGGCGGCACTGTCAAAGGCCGCCTGCACCGCGTCGTCGTCGGGATTGCCGAACACCCAGTCATAACAGAGGTTTGAGGTCAGGTCCTCATGCACCTTAGGGGCATCTTCTGCCAAGGCCGCCGCCATGTTGACCACCGCGGGCTTGTCGCTCAGATCCAGCTCAATCGCTTCCGCCGCATCGCGGGCCTGTTCCAGCGTGCCGGCAACCACTGCGGCAACAATCTCACCCACGTGGCGGATCGTATCATGCGCGATGATCGGGTGGCGCGGCTCCTGCTGCGGGTTGCCGTGGCGGTCGGTCACGCCCCAGCCGCAGGGGATGCCGCCCACCTCGGCGAAATCGGCGCCGGTGAAGATCTTCACCACGCCGGGCATCGCCTCAGCCGCGGATGTGTCGATGGAATTGATGGTCGCATGGGCCACATCGGCGCGCAGGAAATGCACATGGGCCTGGCCGTTCACGTTGATGTCGTCGGTATAGTTCCCGGCTCCTGTCAGGAACCGCACGTCCTCGCGCCGCTTGGGGCTGGCGCCGATGCCGTTATCCTTGGGCATGTCTGGTCTTCCTCCCTGGAGGGTGCTGCCGTGGCGCACCTCTTTGTCAGTCACTCCTTGTTCAGCTCAGGCCGGGTACCGGCCTGGGGTCGTCCGGTTATTCCGCCGCTATGCTTGAGACATCCTGTCCCGAGGCCGCCATGATCGCCTTGACGATATTATGGTAGCCGGTGCAGCGGCACAGGTTGCCTTCCAAGTAGTCGCGGATCTCCGCCTCTGTGGGCTTGGGGTTGTCCTTCAGGAGCGCTGCTGCCGACATCACCATGCCCGGCGTGCAGAAGCCGCATTGCAGCCCGTGATGGTCCTGAAACGCCTGCTGGATGGTGTTCAAAGAGCCGTCGGCATTGGCCTGGCCTTCGATGGTGGCAACCTCGGCGCCTTCGGCCTCTTGCGCCAGCATGGTGCAGGCTTTCACCGCCTTGCCATCCACATGCACCACGCAGGCGCCGCACTGGCTGGTGTCGCAGCCCACGTGGGTGCCCGTGAGCCCCAGCTGCTCGCGCAGGAATGATGACAGCAGCGTGCGCCCTTCAACGTCGCCGCTGGCAGCCTTGCCGTTCACGGTCATGGAGACCTTGGCCATAGTACCCTCCCTTTAGCTTGTTTTTGTCTGGCTGGGGGGAGTTAAGCACGCCGCCAGCCTTCCGCGAAGTGTTTTCCGGCGGGGGAACTACGCAAATTCGCGTCAGCAGGGCTTACCCATGGTTGTGACCTTGCGTCACAAATCCCGCGCCGCAGCGCCGCATTCAGCCTTCTGCATCGCGGCGCGGCATCGGGCGGGTGGGAATTTCCTTGAGCAGCCCGCCGACGCCCATGGCGGCGATATCGGCGGAGCTGACAGGCAGTCCGCAGACGATCCGCTCAAGCACCCAATCGGCACCATTCAGCGCCGGCGAACGTGCACAGCCCGGCAGGCCGATCACCGGCTTGTCCTCGTATGCGCCCAGGAACAGCAGGTTGCCGGGGTCCACGGGCATGCCGAAACGAGTCACCGTGCCGCCTGCCTGCCGCAGCCCCTGCGGCGCGACGTCGTGAGGGTCGGAGGTGGCGGAGCCGGTGAGGATCAGCACCAGTTGCCCAGGTGCCTGGGTGATGGCCTCCGCCAGCGTGTCCTCCTGGTGCGGCACCACTACGCGCGGCGACAGGGAGATCCCCATCCGGTGCAGGCGGCCCGCCATCGCGGCGCGGCCCTTATCCGGCGGGGTGTCTTCCGTGACTGCCGTTTCTATCAGCGTGGCGGAAGACAGGACCGGCGGCAGCACCCGGATCGCATCCCCTGCCCCCTCGCTGGCACGGCGGATGGCGTCGGCCGGCACGCCATAAGAGATGATCTTGATCGTGGCCAGCATGCCGCGCGCATCGGCCCGGTGATAGTCCGGTACGGTGGCAACGGTGATCATCGGATCAACTGCGTTGACCCCCTCCAGCTTGTCCCGGTTCAGCCGCACCAGCCCGGCGCCAGTGGCATAGAGGTTCACCCTCCCCGTGCCGGCGCCGGAAATCCGGATGCCCTGCGCGGACGGGTCCGGCACCAGTGCGTTTGCCAGCGCCTCTGCTGCCGCATCCTCGTGCAGGTCGGCAGGGTCGAGCCGGGCAACGGTCAGGGTGTCATGTCCCGCGGCAGAAAGGTCCGCGAGGTCGTCTGCGCTCAGCACCGTGCCCTTGGCGATCTTGCCGTTGGCGCCCTGCAGGGAATGCGCGAGGATGGCGCCCTGCGCGTCATCCAAGGGGACCGGGCCAAACCTCATGGCTGCTTGCCGCGCAGAACGGCGGTCATTTCCGACAGGATCGAAACGGCAATTTCCGCCGGGCTGGCGGCACCGATGTCGAGGCCGATGGGGCCGTGGATGCGGTTGATCTGGTCTTCATTGAACCCGGCCTCCTGCATCCGCGCCACACGGGCGGCATGGGTCTTCTTGCTGCCCAGCGCGCCGATATAGAACACATCAGCGCTGAGAGCTGCCTCCAGCGCCGGGTCGTCCAGTTTCGGGTCGTGGGTCAGGAGCACCAGCGCGGTGCGGGTGTCCAGCCCCAGCTTTGCGACCGCCTCATCCGGCCAGTCGTCCATCAGGGTTTCGCCGGGGAAACGCTCAGGAGAAGCGAAGGCCGCGCGGGGGTCGATGATAACCGGATCATAACCTGCAATCCGCGCCATCGGCACCAGCGCCTGGGTGATGTGGACTGCGCCCACTGCCACCAGCCGCAGGGGCGGGTTGTGGACCGCCACGAAGGTCTCGCCTTCGTCTTCCAGCCCGGAGCGGTCCATGCGCATGCGGTCCGGGTATTCTGTGCGGGTGAGATGGCGGGCGCCGGAGGCGAGGTTCACCTCATAGGCAACAGGGGTGCGGCTGGCGCGGGCCGCCACCAGCTCCTCCAGAATTTCCACCGGCAGGGCAGAGCCCACCGGCTCCACCAGCACCTTGATGGTGCCGCCGCAGGCGAGGCCGACGGCAAAGGCGTCCTCGTCGCTGACGCCGAATTCCAAGAGCCGGTGCTGGCCGTCCTGCAGCGCCTCCAGCGCCTCAACCACCACCGCGCCCTCGACGCAGCCGCCGGAGACCGAGCCCTCGATCTGCCCCTCCCCGGACACAACCAGCTGCGACCCGGTGCGCCGCGGGGCAGAACCCCAGGTCTGCACCACGGTGGCCAGCGCAGCGCCGGTGCCGGAACGGTGCCAGTCCAGCGCGGTTTCCGGGGCGTGCTCAAAGGGGGTCATGATCTGCATCGGCGGGCCTTCCGGTGTCGGGTGGGTTTGCGTTCAAACATCGGCGCTTGCGGCGCTGGTTTCAAGCGGCATGCGTCTCAGAGCATCCCCATCAGCCGCGCCTTTTCACCCGCATCAGAGGGGCTGGAGATCACCTGCGCCAGATCCTGCAGCGAGGCGATGGAATGGCCGGCGCGGAAGCTGTCCGTGTAGGGCAGCATCGCACGGATGCCCTGCGCCTTGGGGGCAAAGCCGTCCCAGCGCAGCAAAGGGTTCAGCCAGATCAGGCGGCGCGACGACAGCTGCAGGCGCTGCATTTCGCGTGAAAGGCCCTCGGGGTCGCCGCGGTCCAGCCCGTCGGTGATCAGCAGCACCACTGCGCCCTGCCCCATGACGCGCCGCGACCAGTCGCGGTTGAAGGCATGCAGGCAATCGCCGATCCGAGTGCCGCCCTCCCAGTCCTGCGCCTCTGCCCCCGCTGCGGCCAGCGCCGCGTCCACATCGCGCTGCTGCAGATGCCGGGTGATGTTGGTCAGGCGGGTGCCGAAGGTGAAGCCGTGTACCCGTGCCCAGCCCTGCCCCTTTGCATTTGCCGCGGCGTGCAGGAAATGCAGGATGATGCGGCTGTACTGGCTCATCGAGCCGGAGATGTCGCAGAGCACCACCAGATTGGGCCAGCGGATGCGGCGCTTGGCGCGGGCGATCTGCTGCAGATCGCCGCCCTGCCGCGCCGCATTGCGTAAGGTGCGGCGCCAGTCGGCCCGCTGCCCGCGCGGCGCGGCCATCAGGCGGCGGGACTGGATCGGCGTCACCGGCAATTTCAGCTGCGCCAGAATGCGCTTGGCGGCGGCAATCTCTGCCGTGCTCATCTGTTCGAAGTCCAGCGCCCTGAGGCGTTCCTCCGCCGACATGGTGCGGGAGGCGTCGATCTCAATCTCCGTTCCTTCCGGCTCTGCTTCCGGGAGGTCCGGCTGCTCCAGCATGCCGTCCAGCAGCGCCTCGGCGGCGCGTTTTTCGGCGGGCTTTGCGGGCCGCTCCTCCTGCACGCCGCGGATGGCGGGCAGCATCGCGGCCATCATCTGCTCCAGATACCGCGGATCACGCCAGAACAGGCGGAAGACCTGGGCAAACACCACCCGCTGTTCCGGCTTGGTGACGAAACAGGCGTGCAAGGCCCAGTAGAAGTCCTGGCGGCTGGTGAAGCCCGCAGCCGCCACCGCGCGCACCGCATCCAGCACCCGGCCTGGACCAACAGGCAGCCCGGCCTTACGCAGGGCGCGGGCGAAATGGGTGATGTTGCGGAGCAGCTTGGGGTCGTCCGGCAGGGTGAGCGGCGGGTAGTCAGGCACTAGCGCGTTTCATGGGGGCGCTGCCCCCATACCCCCGGAGTATTTCCGCAAAGATGAAGCATCAGGCCGCGTCCAGGCTGGCCTTGGCCTCATCAAGGATGCGCTTGGCCTCGGAGCCGTGCAGGCGGGCGATGTCGTCCTGGTATTTCAGGATGGCGCCGAGGGTGTCGGCGATCACCTCGGGGCTGAGGGCGATGACGTCGAGCGCCAGGAGGCAATTGGCCCAGTCGATGGTTTCCGCGACGCCCGGTTTCTTGAACAGATCTTCGGTGCGCAGCGATTGCACGAAGGCGACGATCTCGCGGCTGAGCTGTTCGCTGGCCTCGGGCGCGCGGGCGTACAGGATGTCAAGCTCGCGCTGGAAATCGGGGTAGTCGACCCAATGGTAGAGGCAGCGGCGTTTGAGGGCGTCATGCACCTCGCGCGTGCGGTTTGAGGTGAGGATGACGATCGGCGGCTCCGGCGCCTGGATGGTGCCGAGTTCCGGGATAGTAACCTGAAAGTCGCTGAGCGCCTCCAGAAGGAAAGCCTCGAACGGTTCGTCAGTGCGGTCCAGCTCGTCGATCAGCAGGACGGGGGCGCCGTGTTCGTCCGGGCGCATCGCCTGCAACAGCGGGCGTTCGATCAGGTAATCGGCGGAGAACAACTCATTCTGAAGCGCGGCGCGGTCGGCGCTGCCAGCGGCCTCGGCGGTGCGGATGGCGACCATCTGGGCGGCGAAGTTCCATTCATAGACGGCGCTGGCGGCATCCAGACCTTCGTAGCATTGCAGGCGGATCAGACGGCGGCCGAGGCTGGCGGCCAGCGCCTTGGCGATCTCGGTCTTGCCGGTGCCGGCCTCACCCTCCAGGAACAGCGGGCGGCCCAGTTTCAGCGACAGGAAGACCACGGTGGCCAGCGCCCGGCCGCAAACGTAGCCCTGCTGCGACAGCAGCTCTTGCACCTGTTCGATGGATTGTGCCTGCATGCGGAGCCTCCCCTAACCCCGCCCAACAGGCCATGGGCGGGCGCATCGGTCAAGCGGTGGCTGGCCGCGACGCTGCGGCCCTGCAGTGGCACGCAAAGGTTTGTATCGCTGCCGCCTTCGGGTAAGACTGGCGGCAAAGCAAAGAAGGCTGAGGCATGAGCAAGACCCCCTACATGCGGTTTCAACCGGCAGCGCTGCGCTGCGGGCGGGTGTGACGATGCGGGTGCTCGCGGTCCTTTGCGTGCGCAACGAGGGTGCGTTCCTGCTGGAATGGCTGGCCCATTACCGCGCCGCCGGCTTCACCGATTTCCTGGTGTTTTCCAACGATTGCCAGGACGGCACGGATCACATGCTGGACCGTCTGGAGGCAATGGGTCAGCTGGCGCATGTGCGCAACGAAGGGCCATATGGCCGCGAGGGCATTCAGTTCACTGCGCTGAAGATGGCCGATAAGCATCCGCTGATGAAGGCCGCGGATTGGGTGCTGGTCGCGGATATTGACGAGTTTCCCTGCATCAGGACCGGCGATGGCACGGTGGCGGACCTGCTGGCGGCGCTGCCGGATGCGGATGCCATCACCCTCACGTGGCGGCTGTTCGGCAATGGCGGTGTGGTGCAGTTCGAGGACCGACCGGTGACGGAGCAGTTCACGTGCTGCGCACCCGAGGTGATCCACTGGCCCTGGCGGGCGGTGATGTTCAAGACGCTTTACCGCAACAACGGCACCTATGGAAAATGCGGTGTGCACCGGCCCCGCAGCATCCGCGACAAGGCGCGGCTGGAGCGTTACCGCTGGTTCGATTGCGAAGGGCGCGAGCTGGGCGGGGACTTCAAGACCAAGCGGCTGTTTTCCGATTACGGCCAGCCGAATTACCGCCTGGCGCAGCTGAACCATTACCCTTTGGGTGCGATGGAGAGTTATGTGCTGAAGGCGGACCGCGGCCGGGTGAACCGGCAGGCGCGGCTGGGCATGGATTACTGGGTGGAGCGCAACTATGCGGCCTGTGAAGACCACTCGATAGCCCGTTATGCGCCCGCACGCGCGGCACTGCAGGCGGAGCTGATGGCAGACGCGGACCTGGCCCGGTTGCACGGCGCTGCGGTGGCCTGGCGCAAGGCCCGGTTCAAGGAACTGATGCTGGCGGAGGAAAACCGGGCGCTGTTTGCCCGCCTGCTGATGACACCGCCTGCGCGGGTGCTGACGGCGGCGGAGGGCGCGGAGATGCGCCGCTTTGCGATGCTGGGGCTGGCGGCGGAAAGCGGAAAACTGCAGGATTGAGGTCGCAGTTACGGGCCAGGCAAGCGGGCAAATGCCCGCCGATAGCCCGGTCCCAGACAGCAAAGCGGCCCTAGTTTTTCCAATTTTAGCCTTATTTGTCACCTAACCGTAAATTAACAAATCCGCCGTTAGGCGTACCGGGGGTATCAAAGGTGGCTGTAATGCAGGACGGACTCGAAAATCTGGATGAGGACCTCTCCGGTCTGAAACCGCCGCAATGGAAGGCCCGGATGGCGGCGCTGGCGGAAGAGCATGGCATGTATCAGCCGCTGGGCGACAAGCATTTCGCCACCTTCATCGACCAGGGCAACACCCTTCTGGTGACGTTTGAGACCATGCAGGGCATCCACAACCTGTCGGATCAGGCGCAGCCCTTGGGCTTTGATCTGGTGAAGAACCTGGGCTGGTCGCATATGTGCGTGGTCTCTGACGGCGACACCTGGTTCCGCGAGGGGCGCATTTACGGCTTTTTCGACCAGCTGATCGACGACGGGTTCTTTGATGAATTCGACAATGTGATCTTCTACGGCGCAGGCCCCTGCGGCTATGCGGCGGCGGCCTATTCGGTGGCTTCGCCCGGTGCCACCGTGGTGGCGGTTCAGCCGCAGGCGACGCTGGATCCGCGGATGACCGAATGGGACGACCGTTTCACCGAGAACCGGCGGCTGTCCTTCACCGACCGCTACGGCTATGCGCCGGACATGCTGGATGCGGCGGGCCAGGCCTTTGTGATCTATGACCCTTATGAGCGGCTGGACGCGATGCATGGGGCGCTGTTTGCCCGCAAGAACGTGACCCGGCTGCGGGCCACCAATATGGGCGGCGCGGTGCAGACCCGGCTGATCGAGATGGAGATGCTTTATCACATCCTGTCGCTGGCGGGCAGCGGCAAGCTGACGGACGCCGCTTTCTACAAGCTGTTCAGAAGCCGCCGCAACAACTCCTTCTTCCTGCGCAACCTCCTGGGGCGGCTGGAGCGGGAGGACCGCGGGGTGCTGATGGCGCTGCTGTGCCGCAATGTGACTGAGCGGATGCGGGCACCGCGGTTCCGCCGCCGCCTGGAAGAGATGAAGAAGCGCGCCGAGAGCGGTGAATTCAGGATCCCGGAAAAACGCTGAGCGGGCGGCGGGCGGGCGCATTCAGCCGCTTTGTTTCCCCGCCGCCATGTGCTAACGCACGCGCATGACCCAGACGCTGACCATCCCCCGCCCCGATGACTGGCACCTGCACCTGCGCGACGGCGCCATGCTGCAGGCCGTGCTGCCCGAAACCGCCCGCCATTTCGGCCGCGCGATCATCATGCCGAATCTGGTGCCGCCGGTGGTGACCGGGGACCAGGCCGCGGCCTACCGCGACCGCATTCTGGCAGCGCTGCCGGAAGGCATGGCGTTTGAACCGCTGATGACGCTGTACCTGACCGAGGACACCGACCCGGCGGATGTCGCCGCGGCCCATGCCAGCGGGCTGGTGAAGGCGGTGAAGCTCTATCCGGCGGGCGCGACCACCAATTCGGCCTCCGGCGTGACCAATTTCGACAATGTCCGCGCGGTGCTGGAGAAAATGGCCGAGATCGGCCTGCCGCTGTGCACCCACGGCGAGGTGACCGACCACGACATCGACATCTTCGACCGCGAGGCGGTGTTCATCGACCGGGTGCTGGACCCGATCCGCACCTCCACCCCCGGCCTGCGCGTGGTGATGGAGCATATCACCACCAAGAACGCTGCTGATTACGTGGCAAGCCAGGACAAGGACCTGGGCGCGACGATCACCACGCACCACCTGATCATCAACCGCAACCACATCCTGGTGGGCGGCATCAAGCCGCATTACTACTGTCTGCCGGTGGCCAAGCGCGAGGAGCACCGTTTGGCGCTGCGGGCCGCTGCGACCTCGGGCGACAAACGCTATTTCCTCGGCACCGACTCGGCGCCGCACACCGACCCCAACAAGGAAAGCGCCTGCGGCTGTGCCGGCTGTTTCACCGCCACCAACACCATGTCCCTCTTGGCGCATGTGTTCGAGGAAGAGGGCGCGCTGGACAAGCTGGCGGGCTTTGCCTCGGAAAACGGTCCGGCGTTCTATGGCCTGCCGGTGAGCGGCGAGACGCTGACGCTGACCAAGGGTGAGGCGCCGGTGGCTTTCCCGGAGAAAATCGAGAGCGGCGACGGGCCGGTTACGGTGTTTGATCCGGGCTTCCCGGTCTATTGGACCGCCGGCGGCTGAGCCGTAAATTTCTTCGAAGAAATTTGCTAGGAAAATTCGAATTTTCCTGGCGCCTGAAAGGACCCGACCATGATCCCCACCTCATACCCCTCCCGTGAAGAAATCGCCCGCCTGTCGGCCCGGATGCTGCTGGAAATCGGCGCGGTGAACTTCAATACGGATGAGCCTTACACGCTGGCCTCCGGCCTGCCCTCGCCCAGCTACATTGACTGCCGCAAGCTGATCTCCTTTCCGCGCATCCGCACCACGCTGATGGATTTCCTCACCGTGACCGTGATGCGCAACGCAGGGTTCGAGGCGTTTGATAATATTGCGGGCGGTGAGACGGCCGGCATTCCCTTTGGCGCGCTGGTGGCCGAGCGCATGGCGCTGCCGATGACCTATGTGCGCAAGAAACCCAAGGGGTATGGCCGCAATGCCCGCATCGAAGGGGTGATGACCGAGGACCAGCGCGTGCTGCTGGTGGAGGACATGACCACCGACGGCGGTTCCAAACTGTCCTTTGTCGATGCGATCCGCGAAACCGGCGCCTCCTGCGGCCATACCGCGGTGATCTTCTATTACGACATCTTCCCCGAAACCACCAAACGCCTGGGCGACCACGGTGTTGAGCTGCACTACCTGTGCACCTGGTGGGATGTTCTGGCCGAAGCCAAGGCGCAGAAGAGCTTCAGCGAGGAGACGCTGGCCGAAGTGGAGAAGTTCTTGAAAGACCCGCGCGCCTGGCAGGAAGCCCATAAAGCGTAAAGCAGATCAACGGCTTCGGTGGGCGGGCAGTTTGCCCTGCATTCCGAGGCCGGATGCCGCACAGGCGGACATTCGCCTTACGCAAGGGAAAGCGTTACAGGCCGGGCTGTGGACAAGCCCGGCTCGAATCGCTTCCCGCGCAGGTTGAAGCGCAGATCTTGGGGCCTTCCCAGGCAGCACCGCATCATGTAGCCTGGATAGGACAGGCTTACTGGCCTTTTATGGTAAACGGCCCACAAACCCTGCGGCTTTATCCACAGGGAATCCACAGAGATTCCCAGATAGGAGAACCCCGCGCGGCACCGTATAAGCGGGCCGAGTGACGAGAGCAGTGATGAACGAGATTACCCCTTTCGACGGCGATATGCCGCCCCCCGCCCCGATGCCGGAGCATCTGCCGGCCCCCGCGCAAGCGGACCAGGCGATGCCGGACAACGAGCTGCCGCATTCGGTGGAGGCGGAACAGCAGCTCTTGGGCGCGATCCTGACCAACAACGAGGTCTACGACAAGATCGCACTGATCATCGACTCGTCGCATTTCTATGACCCGGTCCATGCCCGCATCTATGAGGTTGCGGCTGCGCGGATCTCCAAGAACGCGCTGGCCTCGCCAGTGACGCTGAAGGCGTTTCTGGAGGACCACGAGGGGCTGAAGGAACTGGGCGGGCCGGCCTATCTGGCCAAGCTTGCGGGCGCGTCGATCTCTGCCTTTGCGGTGCGGGATTACGCGCAGATGATTTACGACCTGGCAATCCGGCGCGAGCTGATTGCCCTGGGTCAGTCGATTGCAGAAAAGGCGCGCCGCGTTGACGTGGCATCAGAACCTAAAGAGCAGATCGTTGAGGCAGAGCAGTCGCTTTACCAGCTGGCAGAGCAGGGCCAGACGGAAAGCGGTTTCAAGTCATTCCTGAAGGCCGTCACAGAAGCGGTCAATGTGACCAACGAGGCGTATCAGCGGGGTGGCGGAATGGCCGGCATCTCGACGGGCCTGATGGACCTCGATAAGCAACTTGGCGGCCTGCATCCCTCGGACCTTCTTATCCTCGCAGGCCGCCCCTCTATGGGGAAAACGTCGCTGGCGACCAACATCGCCTTCAACGTTGCCAAGGCCTATAAACGCGGGGTGAAACCCGACGGATCGGAAGGCGCGCTGGACGGCGGCGTGGTGGGGTTCTTCAGCCTCGAGATGAGCGCCGAGCAGCTGGCCGGGCGTATTCTGGCGGAAGCGTCTGAGATCTCATCGCACAAGATCCGCCAGGGCGACATGACCGAAAGCGAATTCCGCCGCTTTGTGCAGGCGGCCAAGGATCTGGAAAGCTGCCCGCTGTTCATTGATGACACGCCCGCGATCCCGATCTCGCAGCTGGCCGCGCGCGCCCGCCGCCTGAAGCGGACCCACGGGCTGGACCTGCTGGTGATCGACTATCTGCAGCTCTGCCGCGGCATGTCGGACAACCGGGTGAACGAGATCGCCGAAATCTCGATGGGGATGAAGGCGATTGCCAAGGAATTGAACATCCCGGTGATCGCGCTGTCGCAGCTGTCGCGTCAGGTGGAAAACCGCGAAGACAAACGCCCGCAGCTGTCGGACCTGCGGGAATCGGGCTCGATCGAACAGGACGCCGACGTGGTGATGTTCGTGTTCCGCGAGGAATACTACAAGGAACGGGAAAAGCCCGGCGACCACGAGCTGGAAAAGATGGAAGAGTGGAAGCAGGCGATGGAACGGCTGCACGCCAAGGCCGAGGTCATCGTCGGCAAGCAGCGTCACGGTCCAATCGGCACGGTGGAGCTGTCGTTTGAGGCGCAATTCACCCGCTTCGGCAACCTCGCCAAGGCCTGGCAGCAGGGGCATGAGGACGGCGGCTATTGACCGCCGCCGGTTTCTGGCCGGTTCAATGGCCGGTGCGGCGGGCGCCGGCGTACTGACCATTGCGGGAGGTCCGGGTATGGCACAGGACGGGTTCCGGGTGCCGCCCGAAGAAGCGCCGCATCAGCTGACCTTCATGCAATGGCCGGTGACGCCGCAGGTCTATGGCACCGGGCGCTACCGCAAGCAGGTGCAGAAGCAGATCGCGCGGATTGCCAATTCGGTGGCGGCGTTTGAGCCGGTGGTGATGCTGGCCGCGCCAGAGGAACACGCACGCGCCCGGCGCAAGCTGTCCAGCAATGTGGAGTTGTGGGACATTCCGGCAGACGACCTGTGGTGCCGCGACTCCGGGCCGCTGTTCGCGCGCGACGGGCGCGGGCAGCTCTCTTTGCGGCAGCTGAATTTCAACGGCTGGGGCCGCTACCATCTGCCCAATGACGAACGCATCGCTGCACGGGTGGCGGAACGGCTGGGCTTGCCGCTGTTTGACAGCGGCATCAGGGGCGAGGCCGGCGGGGCGGAGGCGGACGGCCATGGCCTGTTGATGGCGAACGAAAGCAGCTGGGTGAACAAGAACCGCAATCCCGGTCTGAGCCGCGATCAGATCGAACGGGCGCTGCTGGCCGCCTATGGCGCCGACCGGATGATCTGGGGCAAGGGCGTCAAGGGCCAGGATGTGACCGATGACCACATCGACGGACTGGCCCGCTTTTCCGGCGGGGGCCGCGTGCTGATGATGCTGGCAGAGGCACCTGTGCCGGATGATCCCTTTGATGCCTCGGCCCGGCGGTTGCAGCAGCGCTTGCAGGAGGCGGGCCTTCAGGTGGACACCCTGCCCTGGCCCGAGGCCGGGCGGATCAGGGACGTGAACAGCCAGTGCAGTTACGTGAACTATTACGTCTGCAACGGCGGAGTGATTGCTCCTGAAAGCGGCGACAAACGCACCGATGCGCTGGCGGCAGAGATGCTGCGCCGCCACTACCCCGGGCGTGAGCTGGTGATGCTGGACGCCGATCTGCTGGCAGAGCTGGGCGGCGGCATCCACTGCGCCACTCAGCAGATGCCTGCCTGAGCTGCTCGGAGCCCTTTGTTCCGGTGAATGCGGCACGCTGCTGCCGGTTTGCCCCTTTGCGGCAGATTTCCCCCTTGACGTGCAGCCTGCCCATGTCATGAACACGCCATGAGCACGGCAAAACTGACAATCAACCTGGATGCGCTGGTCACCAACTGGCGGAATCTGGATGCGCTGACGGGCTGCGAGACTGCAGCCGTGGTGAAGGCGAACGGGTACGGCCTGGATGCAGGCCGGGTGGGCAAGGCGCTGGCCAAGGCGGGCGCCCGCAACTTCTTTGTGGCGGCAGCCGAGGAAGGCGGCGCGCTGCGCCGTGCGCTGGGGCCTGGCCCCGGCATCTCGGTGTTCTCTGGCCACATGGAGGGCGATGCGAAGCTGCTCAAAGATTTCCAGCTGACGCCGATGCTGAACTCGCTGGATCAGATGCTGCGCCATTTCGAGACGCTGCCGGGCCATCCCTTTGGCGTGCAGCTGGACAGCGGCATGAACCGGCTGGGGATGGAGCATGGCGAATGGGCTGCGGTGGCAGAGATCGCCCTGGGCCAGAACCCGGTGCTGTTGATGTCGCATCTGGCCTGCGCCGATGAGCCTTCGCACGAAATGAACGCGCAGCAGCTCACGGCCTTCCGCGAGATGACCGACGGGCTGGAGGTGCCGCGCTCGCTGGCCGCCACTGGCGGTATGCTGCTCGGCAAGGACTATCACTTTGACCTCTGCCGCCCCGGCGTCGGGCTTTATGGCGGGCTGCCGTTCTCGGACGCGGTGCCGGTGGTGCAACTGGATCTGCCTGTCATTCAGGTGCGCGATATGGAAGTGGGCGAAAGCGCGGGCTACGGCAATGCCTGGACTGCCCAGCGCCCCAGCCGGATCGCCACTGTGGCCGCCGGCTATGCCGACGGGCTGCACCGGGCGATGGGCAAGGGCGGCATTCATGTCTATGCGGGCGAGACCCCCTGCCCCGTTGTGGGCCGCGTCTCAATGGATCTGATCACCGTGGATGTGACTGACCTGGCCGAAGTGCCGGACGCGCTGGCAATCCTCAACGAGCATCAGACCGTGGACATGCTGGCCGATGCGGCCGGCACAATCGGATATGAGATCCTGACGTCTTCGGGCCACCGTTCGGCGAGGACTTACCTGGGATGAATCCAATAGCACTCCTGGCCCGGCTGGGCCGCACCGCTTTGGCCGGGATGTCAGCGGTTGGCCGCGCGGCGCTGTTTGCGCTGTCTGCCTTCAGCCACATGATCCGCCCGCCCTATTACCCGCGCGAGTTCTTTCAGGCGCTGCTGAACGTCGGCTGGCTGTCGCTGCCGGTTGTGGGCCTGACCGCGATTTTCACCGGCGGTGCGCTGGCGCTGCAGATTTACGCGGGCGGCGCCCGTTTCAATGCTGAGGCCGTGGTGCCGCAGATCGTCGCCATCGGCATGGTGCGCGAGCTTGGCCCGGTACTGGTCGGGCTGATGATCGCAGCACGGGTGACCTCCTCCATCGCCGCCGAGATCGCCACTATGAAGGTGACCGAACAGATCGACGCGCTGGTGACGCTCTCCACCCATCCGATGAAATACCTGGTGGCGCCGCGGGTGCTGGCGGCGCTGATCACGGTGCCGGTGCTGGTCGGTGTCGGCGACATCATCGGCATCATGGGCGGCTACACCGTGGCGGTGCAGAACCTCGGCTTCAACCCGGCGGCCTACCTCAAGAACACGGTCGACTTCCTGGAAGCGCTCGACATCATCTCCTCGCTGGTCAAGGGTGCCGCCTTTGGCACCATCGCGGCGATGATGGGCTGCTATTACGGCATGCAGTCAGGCCGCGGCGCCCAAGGCGTGGGCCGCGCCACCAAGGGGTCGGTGGAATCCGCTGCCGTCCTGATCCTGGCCGCCAACTTTGTCCTCACAGGGGTGTTCTTCTCGCTATGATCCGCATGGAAAACGTCCACAAGGCCTTTGGCGACAACCGCGTGCTGAACGGCATGAACCTGGAAATCGCCAAGGGCACCTCGATGGTGATCATCGGCGGCTCCGGCACCGGCAAATCGGTGGCGCTGAAAAGCATTCTGGGGCTGATCCAGCCGGACTCAGGCCAGATCTATGTCGATGGCAAGCCTGCCGGATCGGGCGACCGGGATAAGTTCCTGGCCCGCTTTGGCATGCTGTTTCAGGGCGGCGCGCTGTTTGACAGCTTGCCGGTCTGGCAGAACGTCGCCTTCCGCCTGTTGCGCGGCGCGCTGAAACGCCCGCAGGAGGAAGCCCGCGAGATCGCCATCGAGAAGCTGCGCCGGGTGGGTCTGCGCTCCGCAGTGGCCGACCTCTTCCCCTCGGAACTGTCGGGCGGCATGCAGAAACGCGTCGGCCTCGCCCGCGCGATTGCGGCAGAGCCTGAGATCATCTTTTTCGATGAGCCGACCACCGGCCTCGACCCGATCATGTCGGGCGTCATCAACGACCTGATCCGCGAGATCGTGGTGGAGATGGGTGCCACAGCCATGACCATCACCCACGACATGACCTCGGTCCGTGCCATCGCCGACAATGTGGCGATGCTGCACGGCGGAGTGATCCAATGGACCGGCCCGGTGGCCGAGATGGACGCCTCGGGCGATCCCTACATGGAGCAGTTCATCCACGGCCGCGCGGAGGGACCGATCGAGGCGGTGCGGTGAAGGAGATTTTAGTTTGGACAACTATAGGTGATCGAAGCATCTGTGCCGTAATTCGTTCCAGTCAGAATCAAAGAACAGGTATTCTCACCGCTCATAAATGGCAGCGATTGCCCTAATTGCAATTGCTGATTGGTTGCTCCTCCAGTCACCGTGAGCCTCGCATAGTCTGTACTAACGGTACCGACTGCCACAAACACTTTCCCAGGCACTAGAGCCTTCGATGTGTATTGAGGAATGAGAACTTCTCCAAGTTTTTCAAAGTCGCTAGAAATTATTGCGGACAACTCTTCACGCTCTGATCTCACCTGTGCAAGCTCTGCCTGAACTTCGCTAAGTTGCTGTCTAAGGTCGGCCGCGGCCCCCTGTTGGTGCGCGACTTCTTCTTCCAGTGTGCGCAAAGACACCAGCAACTCTTCTTTCTCGCCAAGGGAACTATCGAGTTCCAACAAGCGAGAAAGAAATGATCTGCTATCAATACCGTTAGCCTTCTTTTCGGCGTCCAACAGTTTTTCAAGGGCGGAAACTTTCGAAGACGACGTGTCTTGGCCTAGCTTATACCCTCCAGCTAAAGCTGCTGGGATCACGACAACAAGTGTCGCTATGAATGTCCCGACCCAGAATTTTGTATCCACTGTAGCCTTCCTCTTTCAAACTTGGTTGCGATGAGTACTATCTTCAAACATTTCAAAACAACATGCCGCACCGCAAATCCAGGCCGTTTCCCCTTTCAAATCCGGCACTAAACACACAAGTCTTGGCGGAACCGCATAAAACCGAGCCGCCATGACCCTCCGCCTCCTCACCCTGTCGCTCCTGATCCTCTACCCTGTCGCCTGGTTTGCGCCCCTGATGCGGGCGGGGCTGCTGCCCATTTTCGGCCTCAGCGAGATCTCGGTGATCACGGGCCTGCAAAGCCTTTGGGGCAGCGACGCGGTGCTGGCGCTGATCGTCACCTTCTTTGCGATCTTCGCCCCCTACCTCAAGACCATCGGCACCGCGCTGGTGCAGTGGGATCTGATGGACGCGCGGGTGCAGAAGGTGCTGCATGTGCTGGGCAAGCTGGCGATGGCCGATATCTTCCTGATCGCGCTTTACATCACCCTGGCCAAGGGCATTGGCCTGGCGACCATCGAGACCGCCTGGGGGCTTTACATGTTCACCGCCTGCATTCTGGCCTCGATCGTGCTGGGGATGCTGACAGAGCGTGCCGCCAAGGGGCAGCAGGCCGGGTAAGCGCTTGATCCGGCGGCAAACCGCCCCATTTCATAAAGCCGGATAAGTGAAACCATTTCGATGGGACCGGCACGCTGCGCCCTGACCGGGCATTCCCCCTGCCCCGCCGGCCCCGCGTCTGCACGTGTATCTGCTGGAGGGGGCCCATGGCCGGCATTCAATCCATCCTGTTCACCGCTCAGACCGCCTTGATGCGGCTTTCGTTCCTGATGATCTGCCTGGGGGCCGCGGCGGCGCTGACGGCCACGGTACTGGCCGCTCTGGGCATATGGCCCTGGCTGTCGCTGCAGGCGGGCCTCGGCGCGGACATCCATCCGCAGGCCGGCATGATGGCGCAGATCGCGCTGACCGCACTGGCGGTGATGCTGGTGTTCTTTCTGCCCGCCAACGGGCGGGTCCTGGCGCTGGAGCACTCGCACCGGCGCTTTGCCCTGAATATGGAGGACGTCAAGCAGGCCTATCAGCTGGCCCACGCGGGCGACCGTGCCGGGGTGTTCACCCTGGCCTCCGAATTTGACGCGGTGAAGGAACGGCTGGCGTTTCTGCGCGACCACCCGGATCTGCAGGGGCTGGAGCCGGATGTGCTGGAGACAGCCGCGCAGATGAGCCAGGTGAGCCGTGAACTGGCAGAGACCTATTCCGATGCCAAGGTGGCCCGCGCCCGCATGTTCCTGAAACAGCGGCAGGAGGAGCTGGAAACCTTCAAGGCGCGGCTGGAGGATGCCCAGATCATCATGCATGAGCTGCGCCAGTGGACCCGCGACGTGGAGATCGAGGAAAGCATCGCCAAGTCGCATCTGGGCCGGCTGCGCGGCGAGCTGTTCGAACTGCTGCCGGAACTGTCGGCGCAATTGCAGGGGCAGCCCGACGGATCGGACCCCGAAGGCGGCAGCGTGGTGCCGATCCAGCCGCCGCGGCGTGCCGATTGACGCGCCGCTAAGGGCTCTGCCCCCGGTGTATAATGGGCCAGAAAGAAACCGCTTCTTTCTGGTTGCAAATCCCCCGGAGCGCGAGGCAGCGCCTCGCATCCTGCCAGAGCCACGCGCGACACCTCTTGAACAAAAGGGAAACATCTGCCACTGGTCAGAGCCATGGCAAAAACATCTTTCTCCTGCTCCGCCTGCGGGGCCAGCTTTTCGAAATGGTCGGGCCGCTGCGAGGGCTGCGGCGAGTGGAACACCATCAGCGAGGATCAGGGACTGTCCTCCGGCCCCGCCAAGAAGTCGCTGGGCGTCAAGCGCGGCCGCACCATCCAGCTGACCGATCTGTCCACCCGGGAAACCCCGCCGCCGCGCGCCTGCTGCGGCGTCGGTGAGCTGGACCGGGTGCTGGGCGGCGGGCTTGTTGCGGCCTCGGCCATTCTGGTGGGCGGCGATCCGGGCATCGGCAAATCCACCCTGCTGCTGCAGGCGGCGGCGCGGTTTGCCCAGGCCGGCGTCAAGACCGTCTATGTCAGCGGCGAGGAGGCCTCTGCCCAGGTGCGGATGCGGGCGCAGCGGCTGGGGCTGGCGGATGCGCCGGTGCAGCTGGCGGCGGAAACCAACCTGCGCGACATCCTCACCACGCTGGAAGCGGAAAGGCCGCAGCTGGCCATTATCGATTCCATCCAGACCATGTGGGCGGATCATGTGGACAGCGCGCCCGGCTCCGTCAGCCAGGTGCGCGCCGCCGCGCATGAGCTGACAACCTTTGCCAAGCGGCACGGGATTTCCATTATTATGGTTGGCCATGTCACCAAGGAGGGCCAGATCGCAGGCCCCCGTGTGGTGGAGCATATGGTCGACACCGTGCTGTATTTCGAGGGTGAGCGCGGCCATCAGTTCCGCATCCTGCGCGCGGTCAAGAACCGCTTTGGCCCGGCGGATGAGATCGGCGTCTTCGAGATGACCGGCAGCGGTCTCAGCGAGGTGATCAACCCCTCTGCCCTGTTCCTTTCGGAACGCGGCGAGCCCTCGCCCGGGTCGGTGGTCTTTGCGGGGATCGAAGGAACCCGGCCGGTGCTGGTGGAGATGCAGGCGCTGATTGCGCCCTCACCGCATTCGCAGCCCCGCCGCGCTGTGGTCGGCTGGGACTCGTCGCGTCTGGCGATGATACTGGCCGTTCTGGAAGCGCGCTGCGGCATCCCCTTTGCCGGGCTGGACGTCTATCTGAACGTGGCGGGCGGCATGAAGATCTCCGAACCCGCCGCCGACCTTGCGGTGGCGGCAGCGCTGCTGAGTGCGCGGGAAGACGTCGCCCTGCCCGCCGATACGGTGGTTTTCGGAGAAATTTCGCTATCCGGCGCCCTTCGCCCGGCGCCGCAGACCGAAAACAGGTTGAAAGAGGCGCAAAAACTTGGTTTCACGGCGGCGATTGCCCCCGGCGGCAGCAAAACCGTGTCCGTGAACGGCCTGAATTTGCGAAAATCAGGCGATCTGGCAGGTTTTGTTGGCGAATTCTTCGGGGCCGGTTAAAGATGCAAAAAATTTGAGATCGCAGGCAAACGGGCGAGGGACATGGAAGGTTTCACAATTATCGACGGGGTCGTGGCCCTGGTCATCGTGGTATCGGCACTGCTGGCCTATTCGCGCGGTTTTGTGCGCGAGGCGATGGCGATTGCCGGCTGGATCGCCGCGGGTGTGCTGGCCTTCATCTTTGCGCCGCAGGTCGAGCCGCTGATGGCAGAGATCCCGGTGGTGGGCGAATTCATCGCCGACAGCTGCGAATTGTCGATCATCGCCGCCTTTGCCGCAGTCTTTGCACTGGCGCTGATTGTGGTCTCCTTCTTCACGCCGCTGTTCTCCACCCTGGTGCAGCGCTCTGCGCTTGGCGGGTTGGACCAGGGCGCGGGCTTCTTCTTCGGCGTGCTGCGCGGCATTCTTCTGATTGCGATTGCCTTCTTCCTCTATGACGTGGTGATGACCGGGCAGTCCTTTACCATTGTTGACGAAAGCCGCTCTGCCGAGGTGTTCGCGCGCATGACCGGCAAGATCGAGGAGCGCAATCCGGAGCAGGCTCTGGGCTGGGTGACCGAGCAATATGAAGCGCTGATCGGTACTTGCGGCCAGTAATTCCAAGGGATTACCACCATCAGGCAGAAACGCGGGCGCCCAAGGGGCGCCCGTTTTGCTTGAATTTCAATGCGTTCACACAGTTATCCACAGGATGACGGGTTCAGCCGTTAACACCGCAAATTCACATTAACACTTTGTTAACCAAAGAGAATCGGGCTCCGGAGGCCGTTTGAGCGCGTCTCAAAAATTGCGTCAAACCTTAATAAATCCTCAGCCTGCACCGTGAAAAGGTTAACAATACCCCTGAAAAAGCGGCTTTTGTCCCCAAAAAATCGCGTCATCCCGAAATGCGACGCAAGCCTGCCCCAATTTGGTCCCAATTCGGGGGCCACATGGCTTCAACGGCAAAACGCCGGGACGAAGACGCTCAGAAGGGACACCAAAATGCAGCTGGATCACACCACAGATTTCGCCGACTACCTGCCGGTTGATGTTCTGCTGCTGACCAATCCCCTGCCGCAGTCCGTGAAGCCGGCGCCCAAGCGCGCCCGCATCCGCAGCGGCGGCTTCCTGCCTGATACGCTGGTGGAGACCGAAGAGGGCTTCAAGCAGGCCCGCGACGTCAAGCCCGGCGACATGGTGTTCACCTTTGACGGCGGCGCCCAGGAAGTGAAAGCGGTGAAGCACGCGGTGCCGCGCCTGACCACCCTGATGCACATCCCGGCTGGCGCCCTGGGCAATGACACCGACCTGATGCTGCCGTCGGACCAGAAAGTGGCGCTGGAGATGGACACCGCGGAACGCCTGTTCGGCCTGCCGGTTGTCGTCGCCAAGCTGATCGCCCTGGCCGGCTACAAGGGTA
The DNA here is from genome assembly GCF_000203975.2 of Leisingera sp. ANG1. GTDB lineage: Bacteria > Pseudomonadota > Alphaproteobacteria > Rhodobacterales > Rhodobacteraceae > Leisingera. The sequence continues at coordinate 26,232 of NZ_AFCF02000008.1, forward strand.
TTACCGCAGCCGCGCCGGAACGCCTGGGCCGCATCCATTTCGAATTCGCAGAAGAAGAGCTGGTCTGGGCCGAAAGCGGCATGCTGCTGCCCGCCGGTGACGCCGCTGAGGACTCCGCCTTCCACCAGCTGTCGCTGACCGAGACCCGCCAGGTGCTGGCCAGCGATGACGGCCGCGCGCTGTCGCAGACCGGCATGGGCGAGATTGACGCCCGCCTGCCCAGCCCGCTGGACAACCTTCTGGACCGCATCCTCGCGGCCTGATCACACCCAACGATATTCCTCCCCCCCTCGGGCCCGCCATCGTGCGGGCCTATTCTTTGGTTTCGGATTGGGGCTGGAACTGCCGCATATGCTCCGACTATTCCACGCAGCACATGCTACTTGAAAGAATTTTCCCTACCCGTCCCGTCCCGGTTCGTCCGGGTTGCTGGAGAACAAAGCGATCTTGTTGCCTTGAGGGTCGCGAAGATAGCCGACATAGAAACGAGGCCCATAGGAGGCGCGAAAGCCCGGCTGGCCCTCGTCGGAGCCGCCAGCGGCAAGCGCGGCGGCGTGAAGCTTGCGGACCTGGTTCTGACTGCGGGCTTCAAAGGCGACCATGGATCCGTTGCCAGCGGAGGCCCGACGCCCATCGAAGGGCGGTTTGACGTAGTAATCAGGTTGGGCCGGGGGCCGGCCCGGCTTTGCTGGCAGCGTGTAGCTCAGCCCGGCAGGCCCCTCCTCCAGCGCGTAGCCAAGGGCTGGCAGGATGGCCGAATAAAACTCTTTTGCGCGCGCGATGTCATCCGCGCCAACTGTGACATAAGCAATCATGACTTGAGTGTCCTTCGGGAAACCGGTCCATTCAAGCAGTATTCCCGCCGTTTTGCCGCCCGCCTTTGATCCGGCGCGATGAATTGCCTGGTGCTCACCCGGCAGCCGCAACTCCCCATTGGCAACAGCCTTCAAGGCGAGCCGCCGCGCCATTTGTGATCCTGTGATGACAGCAGCCGCGAAAGCCTCTATGTGAGGGCGCGAACAGGAAACGGATTCGGAGCCACACCGCCTTGCCGCTGCTGCAGACGCTGCCCGCCTGCCCTTGTGGACCTGACCCGATGCGCGCGGCGCCGGGGAGCAGGGCTGCAACCGGCCATCAGGCTCCGGACGTTTTGCCGGCAAGCTGCTTTGGTGTCTCCGGAATGGCGCGGGCGCGGAAAAATGCGCTAGACTGCCGGCCAAGCCGCTTCCATCAGCCATCGGACTAATCGGGATTGGAGCCAGCCAATGTGCGGGATTTTGGGGATCGCAAGCCGGGACACAGAAGTCTTTGCAGAGATATATGACGGGCTTCTGATGCTGCAGCACCGCGGCCAAGACGCCTCGGGCATCGTGACCTACACCGGCGAGTTCTTCCGCGAGCGCAAGGCAAACGGTCTGGTCAAGGATGTGTTCGGGCCGTCAGATGCGGAAACCCTGACCGGACGCGTCGGCATGGGCCATGTGCGCTACCCCACCGCAGGTTCCCTCAGCGCGGCAGAGGCTCAGCCGTTCTTTGTGAACGCGCCTTATGGCATCTACCTGGTCCACAACGGCAATATCACCAACACCGCCGAGCAGCGCGAGAAGGTGACCGGCAAATACAGCCGCCATTTGCGCACGACTTCCGATTCCGAAATCCTGCTGAACGTCCTGGCCGACAAGGTCGCAGATGCGATCAAGGTCAACGGCAACGCCGAGCCGATCCGCAACATCTTTGCCGGCGTGAAGATGACCATGGAGCGGGTGCAGGGTGCCTATTCGGTGCTGTGCATGATTGCCGGTGTCGGCATGCTGGCCTTCCGCGACCCCCACGGCATCCGGCCGCTGTCGCTGGGCAAACGCCCGGCACAGGGCGATGGTGACGACTACTGCATTGCTTCCGAAGATGTGGCCTTTGGCATCAACGGCTTCGAGAAAGTCCGCGATGTGAAAGCCGGCGAGGCGGTGCTGATCGACCTCGATGGCAACCTGCATACCTTCCAGGCGGTTGAGGGCAAGCTGACCCCCTGCATCTTTGAATACGTTTACCTGGCGCGCCCCGACTCGATGATGGACGGCGTCTCGGTCTACAAGACCCAGCTGCGCATGGGCCAGGCGCTGGCAAAGCAAATTCAGGACTCGGGGCTGGAAATCGACAGCATCATCCCGGTACCTGATTCGGCACGGCCCGTGGCGCTGGAAGTCGCCAACTCCACCGGCATCCGCTACCGCGAGGGGCTGGTGAAGAACCGCTACGTCGGCCGCACCTTTATCATGCCGGGCCAGGCCGAGCGGCAGAAATCGGTGCGCCGCAAGCTCAACGCGATCCCGCTGGAGTTCAAGGACCGCAACGTGCTGCTGATCGACGATTCCATCGTGCGCGGCAACACCATCAAGAAGATCGTGCAGATGTGCCGCGAGGCCGGCGCCAAGAAGGTCTATATCGCCTCCGCCTCGCCGCCGGTGGTTTACCCGAATGTCTATGGCATCGACATGCCGACCAAGCATGAGCTGATCGCAAACGGCCTCAGCATCGAGGAAATCCGCGAGGAACTGGGCGCCGACGCGCTGTTCTACCAGAAGCTCGAAGACCTGATCTGGGCGGCGCAGGAAGGCAACCCGGACATCCAGGGCTTTGACTGCTCCTGCTTTGACGGCAACTACATCACCGGCGTCACCGACGAATATCTGGACGCGCTGGAAGGCAGCAGCCGGGTCAGTGCCAAGATCAAGGACATGCCCGCACCGGGCGCGTCGTGGAACGCCTCCAAGCTGGCCACCGGCTGAGGCGAGCACCCTGCCCCACCAGGGGTTTGAACTTTGGCCCGCATCCGTCTATGAGGGCCCGGAACTTTGCGTGGGGAGGCGCTGGCCATGACGGCCCGCGCCTTTTCCTATGCTCCTGACGAAAGGCCGCCCCTTGGACGCGCATCTTGCCCGCATGCTGACCTCCCCGCGCCAGTGCCGCTGCTGCGGCGCGACGTTTGCGCAGCTGCTCAGCCTCAGCTGCGACCGGCCCGATATCTGTTCCGAGGATCTGGAGGTGGAGGACAACTCTGCCGTCCTCGCCACCCGCGGCGATATCCTGACCGAGGATTTCTGCCGCCTTGGCGATCTGCGCTTTGTCCGCGCAGTGCTGGCAATCCCGCTGTCCGGCACAAGGGGCGAGGAGTTCATCCTGGGCACCTGGGCCAGCATCAGCCGCGATGACTTTGACGCCTATCTCGACCTTTTTGAGATGCGCGAGACCGACAAGCTGGGCGACCGGCCGGCCTGGCTGGCCAATGCGATCCCGCCGGATATGCCGATGCCCGCGGGCTGCATGCTGGAAATGCGCCCCGGCGGCCAGTACCCGGAACTGAAGGTCACCGAGCAGAACCACCCGCTCTACCCGCTGCAGAAGGACGGCGCGGAGCTGGAGGAGCTGCTGGAGCTGCTCTATGCCTACGGGCACGACCTGCCGTCGCTGGTTTATGACGCCTGAGGCATGACGAAGGGGCCGCTGCAAGCAGCCTGACGCGGGGTCATCGGCGGTCCTCCTCTCAGCCGGCTGCAGCTTTCCGCCGAGGACCGTTTTGCCTGCTTGAAACACCTGCGCCGGCACGCCAGATGCCATCCGGATCAATTAAGGACGGACAAAATGGCGAACGAGCAGACTTCCGCCAAAGTGGCGGGGCTGGCAACCCAGCCCAATGCGGTGAACCGCAGCAACCTGAGCCTGCTGGGCGTTTACGGGCCGGAAAACAGCATGAGCGCGCTGATCCGCCTGCCCTCTGGCCGCACCCGCGAAGTCAAGCGCGGCACCAAGCTGTCGCAGGGCCAGATCATTGCCATCGACGCCCACGGCCTGGTGCTGAACCAGCGCGGCGAAACCAGGCGCCTGGTGATGCCGGGCAGCTAGGCCAGCGGCCCGCCCAAATTTCTTCCAAGAAATTTGCCAAGGATTTTCGAAAATCCCTGGCGCTGCCTTCCGCCTCTTGACCTGCCCGCGCGGGCGGCCCAAGAAGGCGGCCATGACAGACAAAATCGCTCTCATCACCGGTGCATCGCGCGGCTTGGGCAATGCCCTCGCCGAGGCGCTTGCGCCCACCCATCACATCGTTGCCGTCGCCCGCACCACCGGCGCGCTGGAAGAGCTGGATGACCGCATCAAGGCGGCAGGCGGCTCTGCCACCCTGGCGCCGATGGACATCACCGTACCGGAGGCGATGGCGACGCTCTGCCGCGGCATCCATGACCGCTGGGGCAAGCTGGACCTGTGGCTGCACACCGCAATCCATGCCACCGCCCTGTGCCCGGCGCCCTCGGTTGCCGCCAAGGACTGGACCAAGGCCCTCGCGATCAATGCCACGGCCACCTCGGTTCTGATCCCCTATGTGGCGCCGCTCCTGGGCCAATCGGGCCGCGCGGTGTTCTTTGACGACCCTAAGGCGGGCGAGAAGTTCTACGGCACCTACGGCGCCACCAAGGCGGCGCAGATGGCGCTGGCCCGCAGCTGGCAGGCCGAGACGGAGCGCACCGGCCCCAAGGTCAAGATCCTGGAGCCGCAGCCGATGGCCACAGCCCTGCGCGCCCGTTTCCATCCGGGCGAGGACCGCGATGCGCTGACCCCGATCCAGGACGAGGCCGCACGCCTGCTGCCGCTGATCCTGGCGGACTGACCTCCGAGACCGGCCCGCGCCGCGCATCCGCGCGGCGCTTGGCCCAAGGCTTTGGACGGCATCTTTGATGCAGCCCAAGGGCGCGGGAGCCCGCCGAGCCCCGCCCGGCCATCCCGCCTGTTGCCTCCCTGCCCCGCTTTGCCGCGGATCCGGCTTCTCCCTGCGAAAACCTTGCTCCGTTCGGATGCAGGTCCTATTCAATCGAAAACCCGGTTGAAGACGGCAGGCAGGCTTTTCATGCGCATTCTGATCACCAACGACGACGGCATCAGTGCCGAGGGGCTCAAGGTTCTGGACGCCATTGCCCATGAGGTCGCAGGCCCCGAAGGCGAGGTCTGGACCGTGGCGCCCGCGTTTGAACAGTCCGGCGTCGGCCATTGCATCAGCTACACCCGCCCCACCATGCTGAGCCAGCTGGGCGCGCGCCGCTTTGCCGCCGAAGGCTCGCCCGCCGACTGCGTGCTGGCGGGCATTCATGTGGCGATGCAGGGGGCAAGGCCGGATCTGGTGCTGTCAGGCGTGAACCGCGGCAACAACTCCGCTGAAAACGCGCTGTATTCCGGCACTCTGGGCGGCGCGATGGAAGCGGCGCTGCAGGGCATCCCGGCAATGGCGCTGTCGCAGTATTACGGCCCAGCCAACCGCGAGACAGACAATCCGTTTGAGGCCTCTGCCGTGCATGGCGCTGCATTGGTGAAAAAGATCCTGGCAGCCCAGCCGCAGGACAATCAGGATTACCGGCTGTTTTACAACATCAACTTCCCGCCGGTCCCGGCCGCGGACGTGAAGGGCGCCCGCGTCGCACCGCAGGGAGTCCGCCCTGGCACCCATTTCTCCGCCGAGGAGCAGCTGTCGCCCACCGGGCGGCGGTACCTGTGGATCCGCGGCGGCAACCAGCATGTGGAGACCGCACCCGGCTCTGATGCGGCAGTGAACCTGGACGGCTACATCTCCGTCACTCCGATGCGCGCCGATCTGACCGCGCGGGACGCTATGGAGGCGCTGAAAGCGATCGAGGGCCCCGGCGCATGAGCGGGCCCGACGCGCAAACCAAGATGCAGTTCGTCTACTCCGTGCGCTCGCGCGGGGTGACCGACCAGAAGGTGCTGGAGGCGATCGAACAGATCGACCGCGGGCTTTTCGTGCGCGGCATCTTCTCGGAACGCGCCTATGAGGACGTACCGCTGCCGATTGCCTGCGGCCAGACCATTTCGCAGCCCTCGGTGGTGGGCATGATGACACAGGCGCTGCAGATCTCCCCCCGCGACACCGTGCTGGAGGTCGGCACCGGTTCCGGCTACCAGGCGGCGATCCTGTCGAAACTGGCGCGCCGGGTCTATACCATCGACCGCCACGCCCGGCTTGTGCGCGAAGCGCGGGCGGTGTTTGAGCAGCTGCAGCTGGCCAATGTGACCTCGCTGGTGGGCGACGGCAGCCACGGGCTCAGCGAACAGGCACCCTTTGACCGCATCATCGTGACGGCGGCTGCCGAAGATCCGCCCGGACCGCTTCTGGCGCAGCTCAAGACGGGCGGCATCATGGTGCTGCCGGTGGGCCAGTCTGACCACGTCCAGACCCTGATCCGGGTGCGTAAGACCGAGGACGGGCTGGAGTATGACGAATTGCGCCCGGTGCGCTTTGTTCCGCTGCTTGAGGGCCTGGGGAAAGACACGTAAACTGGCGGCGGATTTCAGCCGAGCCGCAAATGGCATCGGCTATAGTGATTGACGCGAGAGAATCCCCGCGAAAAAGGGGATGCGTGTTTTGAGGAGAGCGAAATGACCCGGATCCCCCCCGCCCGGACCATGTTCCGCGGCCTGTCCCATACGGTACTGCCCCGGGCCCGGATGCTGGCCCTGCTGCCGCTGGCCGGTGTGCTGGCGGCCTGCCAGAGCCCGCTGGACTACGACCTGCGCGGCCAGATCGGTGCCTTCAACACCGCAGGTGCCGCGCAATCAGCCACGGCGAACCGCCCCGCGCCCGACTCCCGCGGGCTGATCTCCTACCCGTCTTACCAGGTGGCCGTCGCCCAGCGCGGCGACACTGTGGGGGATGTGGCTGCCCGCATCGGCCTGCCTGCCGACGAGGTTGCACGCTTTAACGGCATGGAGACTGGCGACAAGATGCGCCAGGGCGAGGTTCTGGCGCTGCCGCGCCGCGCGCCGGGCAGCGTGCCGGGAAATGCCACGCCGGGTTCGGTCGATATCGCCAGCCTTGCAGGCCAGGCCATCGACACCGCGCCGCTGACCTCCCCCAATGCAGGCTCGGTGACCACCACCGAAATCCAGCCCGCCCCCAAACCGCAGCCCGCCGCGGTGCAGGCCGGCCCGGAACCGGTGCGCCACAAGGTGAAGCGCGGCGAAACCGCTTATACCATTTCGCGGCTCTATCAGGTGCCGGTGAAGTCGCTGGCAGAGTGGAACGGCCTCGGCAGCGATTTTGCAGTGCGTGAGGGCCAGTACCTGCTGATCCCCCTGAAAGAGCAGCCCGCCGCCGAGGTGACGCCTGCCGCTGCAGCAGCCCCCGTGGTGGTGACTGAGCCGGGCGCCGGATCGGAGACTCCGGTACCGCCCAGCGCCAGCAAGCCGCTGCCGGAGGAAAAGGTCGAGCCCGCCGCAGTGAAGCCCGCCGCGGAAACCCTGCCCAAGCCGGAACTGCCTGAACCGACCCGCAGCAGCAGCGCGGCGATGGCCTATCCGGTGCAGGGCAAGATCATCAAGACCTATTCCAAGGGCCGCAATGACGGCATCGACATTGCGGCCGCCGCTGGTGCGCCAGTCAACGCGGCCGAGGCCGGCACGGTGGCGGCGATCACCAAGGATTCCAACAATGTGCCGATCGTGGTTATCCGGCACAGCCAGAAGCTGCTGACGGTCTATCAGAACGTCGGCAACATCACCGTCAAGAAAGGCGACAGTGTGGTCCGCGGCCAGCGCATCGCCTCGCTGCGCGGCGGCGACGATGCCTATGTGCATTTCGAAGTGCGTGACGGGTTCGAGAGCATCGACCCGCTGAGCTACCTGAACTAACATCATTAACACGTTGTTAACAAACAAAAGCCCGGCTGATTGGCCGGGCTTTTCTGTTTCAGGGAGGTCCAAAGCCCGGAGACAAGGCGAAGCCGCCGGGCCAGCGCCTGCCCGCCCCATCGGGCTGGCGCTTTGAAGAGGTCAGTGTTCCCTAGGTAACTTTTACGGAGGTTGCAGGCATAAACTGCCCTGCACAGGCGTTGCAGCGCCACCCCGCGGGCAGTCGCTGGCCCGGCTTCCGCATGTGCTTGCAGAGGCGTTTCAGAGCCTCAGCGCAGGCTTACCCCGTGCCGTCCGGCCAAATCGGTGAAGAACTGCCAGGCCACCCGGCCCGAGCGCGCGCCGCGGGTGGCCTGCCATTCAACCGCCTCGGCACGCAACTCCTCTGCCTCCACCTCAACGCCATAGGCCGCGCAATAGCCCTCGATCATCGCCAGGTATTCGTCCTGATCGCAGGGGTGGAAGCCCAGCCAAAGCCCGAAGCGGTCCGACAGAGAGACCTTCTCCTCCACCGCTTCCGACGGGTTGATGGCGCTGGAGCGCTCGTTTTCGATCATGTCCCGCGGCATCAGGTGGCGGCGGTTGGAAGTGGCATAGAACACCACGTTTTCCGGCCGCCCCTCGATGCCGCCGTCCAGCACCGCCTTGAGGCTCTTGTAGTGCTGATCGTCATGGCTGAACGACAGGTCATCGCAGAACAGGATGAACCGGTGCTCAGAGCCGCGCAGGTGCCCCAGCAGCCGCGCCACCGAGGGCAGATCCTCGCGCTGCAGCTCCACCAGTTTCAACTGCGGGTGGTCCCCTGCCAGCGCCCCGTGCACGGCTTTCACCAGGCTCGACTTGCCCATCCCCCGCGCGCCCCACAGCAGCGCGTTGTTGGCGGCAAAGCCCTGCGCAAACCGGCGTGTGTTCTCCAAGAGCGTATCGCGGGAGCGGTTGATGCCGACCAGCAGGTTCAGATCAACCCGGTTCACCGCCTCCACCGGCTCCAGCCGCTCCGGCCCCACATGCCAGACAAAGGCGGCGGCCGCGTTGAAATCAGGGGTTTCCAACGGCGCGGGCGACATCCGCTCCAGCGCCTCGGCAATGCGGGTCAATGCGATCTGGTCCATGTGGTGCCTCCCTTCGTCATCGGGCCGTCTTTGCCGGGTTTCAAAGCATGTTCAGGGGCAAGCGGCAAGGGGAAGCCAGCACCTGTTCTGCTGCGAGCCTTAAGTATACCCTGTCCCTATGGACGCCATGGATGCTCTCTCCCGCTGGATGATGACCGAAGGCCGCTGTTGCGGCGATCCGGTCAAGGTTGTCTCGCACTTCTGCACAACGCTGATCGAGGCCGGGGTGCCGCTGTGGCGGGTCAACATCGGCCAGCGCTTCGCTAACCCGCTGCTGATTGCCTGGGGCGTTGTCTGGACGCCGGAGAGCACGGAGAGCTACGACGTCACCCATGATGTGATGCTGACGGACAGCTATGTCGGCAGCTCCTTTGAGTACATTCTGGCTCATCGCCGCCCGCTGCACAAAAGCCTGCGCGGCCTAGACCCTGAGGCCGACCACATTTCCTATCATGAGTTCGCGGAGGCTGGCGGCACCGACTACTATGCCACGCTCTTGTATTACGGCGACGGATCCATGCACGGCTGCACCTTTGTCACTCAGGCTGACAGCGGCTTCACGGCGGAGAACCTGGCAATGATCGAGGCCTCCCTGCCCGGCCTCTCCTCAGCCCTGGAACCCGTCACCATGCGCAAGTCCTCGCGCAGCCTGCTGCGGACCTATCTCGGCGATGGGCCGTCGGACGCGGTCTGGAATGGTTCCATCAAGCGCGGCGAGCGCACGGCGCTGGACGCTGTTGTCATGTTCACCGATCTGCGCGGCTTCACGGCCCTCTCGGACAGTGCCAGCGAAGAGGACGTGTTCGACGCCCTGAACACCTATTTCGACGTGGTGGTGCAGGCGGTTGAGGAAGCAGGCGGTGACGTGCTGAAGTTCATGGGCGACGGCATTCTGTCGATCTTCCCCGCCGCTGACGGAAGCAGCCACGCGGAACAGTGCCGTCAAGCCGCACAGGCCGCGCAAACGGCGCTCGCCGGGCTTGCCACGGTGAACACCTCCCGCACGGAAGCAGGCAAACCGCCGCTGGAAATCGGTATCGGCTTAAACGCGGGCCGCGTCAGCTATGGTAATATCGGCAGCCCCGGCAGGCTGGATTTCACCGTGCTCGGCGCCGCGGTGAACCTGGCGAGCCGGATCGAAGGCCTGACGAAATCCACCGGGCATCCCGTTCTGGCATCCGCCTCGGTCGCTGCGGCCGCCCCGGATCTGTTTGCCAGCTGCGGCCATCACAATGTGCGCGGGGTTGCCGATCCGGTAGAGGTCTTTTTCCTGCGCGGTGCCGCCGCATAGAAAGGCGCGCCGGATCCGGCGCGCCTTTGCGGTTCCAGCGCTCTCAGATCAGCGCGGCCTTACCGCCTCAATCCGCCGCGAAGCAGTAGAAATAACCGTTGCCGCCGGTCCCGCGCAGGTCGTCAGCGCTGCAGCCGCGCGAATTATGCGCCGCGTTCCACGACGTATTGCCGCCGCCGTGGCGGTCGTGGTGGCCGACCGTGGCTGAGCCTTCACCGTTGGAGGTCCAGTTCGAACAAGTCTTGTCTCCCTCCTGCCAGGGGAAATAGGCGGTGCCGTCTTCCTGGGTGCCGGTCAGGATGTCATGCTCATTCGGATCATCGCCGCGGCCCTTGATGCGGTTGCCGTTCTCATCCACCGCGGTGCGGGCATAGATATTGGGCATGATGTGCAGCTGGTCCAGATCAACCGCGATCAGCTCGCCGTTGGCGTTGTACCAGGGGCCGGTGCCGATGCGGGAGCGGGCGGAGATGCCGCGTTTGCCCTCTTCCTGCGTGCTGAGATAGGCGCGCCAGGTGCGCCCCGCAGCGCCCGCCGCCTCTGCCAGGCTGGCGCAATGGGCATCCGCCCCCTCCAGCCCGCCAAGATTGCCGCCGTCGCCAAGGCCAACGGATGTAACAAAGAACCCCATCGGCGGGTCTTCGGCGTAGGACGCAGAGGCCAGCGCGCAGGCCGCAGAGCAGGTCAGGACAGCAAGAAACTTGTTCATGGAAACCTCCCTTATTCCAGGACTGGCCGCAGGATGCCTCATGGGGCGGGGCATGGATACGCCAGAGGGCGGGGTTTCACGAAAGAGTGTTGGGAGTGTGGACGTCCTTCCTGCGGCTTGGCCTTACACTTATACGGAGATCGACTGAATAGCCTGAAACCGCGAAGGGCAATTGAGCGGGACGAAGTGTGAATTCGCTGCGGTTGTGCGAATGTCAGTTATGCGTTCCGACACCAGAACGAGGGATAGCAGTTTGCAGCGGTTCGTTGACCTGCAGTACGGCATAGTTCAGGAGTTGGAATCCGTTTCTTTGTCCTCAACATCTGGTGAGGCCGCAATGCGGACGATTTCAAATCGCCTCAGCAAACTCACACTAATGTAGATGGCAGCGCAGATCAGAAGAAAACCTACAAAGTTTGGTTCGTAGGCTTCCCTAGCTTCACGGTATATGTTCAATCCGTCGACATTTCTAAGAAGAGCAAATCCAAAGTTGCCGACTACAAGAAATGTCGGCAAATCCAGCAAGAAAAACCTCCTGAGACGCCGCTCGCCAGTCAAATAGAGCAGTGAGCCGCACCCACCGCACTTATGAAAATCAGTTCGATTGTGTCCGCGCTAAGGGTTGGTTGAACCCATCTTTCTTGGAGACTGCGGGCGACCACATTCCGGGCATTTGATGCCGACAATTTTTGACCAAAGAGTTGGTAACTCACCAAGTCTCGGTTTGCTCACTTTGGGCGGGTTGCTAACACTTCGTGCCAATGGTCTAGAACGTGCCTTTCTGCAAAATCCGAAGGCTCAGCCAGTGTATCAGCAGCCGATGACTGTCGAGACTTATCCCATAAAGCGGCCCTTCGAACAATGCGCCGCATATGTGATTTTGGGCTCAATGCAGACCAGCACTTCCTATAAAAAAAGCGCGCCCTCTCAGGCGCGCTTTTCCATTTCAAACTCTCTCCGGCCCGTCAGCCCTTGCCGTCCTCGGCTTCGGCAGGCACCGGTTCATCCGGATGCGCCTCCATTTCCTCGTCGTCATAGTAGCCCTCCGCGCGCAGCTTCGCCTCGCGCTTGGCCTCTACCCGGCGGACCAGGAAAATCGAGATCTCATAGAGCCCGTAAACCACCACAAACAGGATGATCTGGGTGATCACATCCGGCGGCGTCACCAGCGCCGCCAGCACCAGGATCGCCACCACCGCGTATTTGCGGACAGAGCCAAGTCCCTCGGCGCTTACCAGACCGGCCTTGCCCATCAGCGTCAGCAGAACCGGCAGCTGGAAACACAGGCCAAAGGCCACGATGAACTTGATCGTCAGGTTCAGATACTCCTGGGCGGAGCCCTGGAACACCACGCTGAGGCCCTGATTGACCTGCTCGCCAACCACCGCCTCGCCGCCGGAACCGAACTGCTGGAACCCCAGGAAGAAGTCATAGGCCAGCGGCGTGACCACATAGAAGGCAAAGCTGGCGCCCAAGAGGAACATGAAGGGCGAGGCGATCAGGAAGGGCAGGAACGCCCCCTTCTCGGACTTATACAGCCCCGGCGCCACGAACCGCCACATTTGGAACCCAATATAGGGGAACGCCAGGATGAAGCCGCCCAGGAAGGAGATTTTGATTGCGACAAAGAAGCCTTCCTGCGGGCTGATGAAGATAAGCGCACAGTCCTGGCCGCCCTCGGCCAGCACCTGGCACAGCGGTGCGGTCAGGAAGTTGAACACCGGCGTTGCCACGGTGAAACAGATCACCATGCCGACGATAAAGGCGGCGACCGAATGGATCAGCCGGTTGCGCAGTTCGGCCAGATGCTCGATCAGCGGCGCGGTTGAGTCGTCGATCTCATCCGTCTTGCTCATGACTTGGCCTCTTCTTCCTTCGCTGCCGCAGGCTTCAGCGCCGCCTCAGCCGCTTCCGCCTTGGCCAGCGCCTCCTCGGCCTCGCGCGCCTTGCGCTCCGCCGCGGCGCGGGCGGTTGAAGCCTGGATCTTCTTGGCATCCTCAGCGCGTTCCGCCGCCAGCTTGCCGGTCTCGCTTTCGGGGTCGTATTTGGTCGGGTCGATCGACGTCGCCATCTCCTGCGCCGCCTGCTTGACCCCGTCCATGGCGGTGCTCATCGGGTTCGACGCAGCCTTCAGCCCCTTGGCGACCTCATTGACCCCGGCCTCATCCGCCGCGTCATGCATCGCCCGGCTGAACTCGCGCGCCATCCCCTTGGCCTTGCCGACAAACCGCCCCACGTTGCGGAACAGCACCGGCAGGTCCTTGGGGCCGACGACGATCAGCGCGACAACGCCGATGACCAGCAGTTCGGTCCACCCAAGATCGAACATCCGCGCTTAGGCCTTGTCTTTTTCGGACTCGGGGGTCACGTCTTTGGCCACGTCCGCGGCGTCCTGCTCCAGTTCCTTGCTGCCTTCGTTGATGCCCTTCTTGAACGAGGTGATGCCCTTGCCGACCTCACCCATCAGCGAGGAAATCTTGCCGCGGCCGAACAGGACCAGCACCACGACAGCGATGAGCAGCAGGCCAGGCAGGCCGATGTTGTTGAGCATGTGAGTCTCTCCTTACTTGATCCGGCGCGGATTGGCGGCGCCGGTAGAATTGTTCGCTACGGGTTTAGCGCGGGCGCGGCTTTGAGCGAAAGCAACTCCGCACGCAGAAAGCGCCTGCAAGCGCGGGAATCCGAAGTTTTTGACACCCGCTTGCACCCAACTGACAGGTTTATGTCAGTTGGAGGGCGGTAAATCCAGCCCATCACATGAACAAAGGAGAAACGTGATGAGCAAACATGTCGCCGAAATCGTAACCTTCAAACTGGCCGATGGCGTGAGTCCCGCGGATTTCACCGCCCTGATGCAGCGCACCGAGGGCTTCGTGCGCGCGCAGGACGGCTTTGTCACCCGCCAGCTGAGCCAGAGCGAGGATGGCAGCTGGACCGACTATGTGGTCTGGAAGGACATGGCGACGGCGCAGAAAGTGGCGCAGGAATTCATGCAACAGGACTTCACGCCGGAGGTAATGGCGGCCATTGCCCCGGACAGCGCCAGCATGCGCCATGAAGAGGTGCTGTGGCAGATGGCGCCCTAAGCCTCCCGGGCTGCGCCTGAAGGCCCGAAACACTGCAGGCTGCGCCTGCGGGCCGGGCGCAGCCCTTGACCTCCTGACGCCACCGCGCAAAGGCTAACCCCATGCGCCGCACCGACCGCCTTTTCGAAATCATCCAGATCCTGCGCGACGGGAAACTGCACCGCGCCCAGGACATCGCCGAACGGCTGGAGGTTTCCACCCGCACCATCTACCGCGACATGGACACGCTGGTGGCCTCCGGCGTGCCGGTGGAGGGGGAGCGCGGCGTCGGCTACATGGTGCGCGAGCAGATCAGCCTGCCGCCGCTGACATTGACGCCAGAGGAGCTGGAGGCGCTGAACCTCGGCATGGCCATTGTTGCTGAGGCCGCCGACCCGGACCTGAAGGCCGCCGCCCTGTCGCTGGCCGCCAAGGTGGACACAGTGCTGCCGGAACAGACCATCGCCGAGGCAGACGCCTGGAAATTCGCGGTCTACCCCTTCTCCGACGCCGCCCGCGCCCTGGCCCATATGCCGACACTGCGGGCCGCCATCAAGGCGCGGCAGAAACTGCAGCTCAGCTACCGCCGCATCGACGGCACCCTGACAGAGCGGAAGATCCGCCCGCTGCACATGGAATACTGGGGCCGGGTCTGGACCCTGACCGCCTGGTGCGAGACGCGCGGAGACTTCCGGGTGTTCCGCGTCGACCTCATCGAGGACACCTCCGCCCTGCCCGAGCTGTTCGTGGACGAACCCGGCAAGCGGCTGCAGGACTATGATCCCTACAGCTCCTGAGATCCTTCATTCATCTGGCTGAAAGTATCCCGGGGGAGGCCCGGCGGGCCGGGGTCAGCGCCCCCTACCCCAGTTCAAACGAGGTCACCCCGTAAATCAGGTCCGTCTCCAACTGCGGAGCAGGCCCGCGGTACATCCGGGCGGTTTCAAACACCGGCTCCAGCCCCAGCGAGCGCGCCAGTTCAACCGCCGCAGCATGGGGCTCCGGCACATCCAGAAACACCTCCTGTCCCGCAGGCAGGTCCTGCAGCAGCCGCGCCAGAACCGCCTCGGCCGCCACGCGGGAGACCGCAACCAGCGGCCCGATCTTGCAGCCGCTGCCGCACGGCCGCAGCGTGCCGAAGCCAATCAGCTTGTCATCCTTGTAAGCGGCAAAGGAGTGATGCCCCTCCGCCCCCAGCCACTGCTGCCAGAACCCCCGGCGCGGCGCCGGAAAGACGCGGGCATCCATCGCTTCCAGCTCCGCCGTTGGGGCAGTCACCTGTTGCAGATTGAACTCGGTGGAAACCGCCAGCCCGGCCGACGGCACCCCGCCAAAACGGATGTTGCGGTACGCCAGCTCAAAGCCGGAGCGGCGGTAGTTCGTTTGCTGGTCCACCACACCATCCAGACCAACAACCCAGCTCCCGGCGTGTTCCAGCGCCCGCTGCCAAAGCGCATAGCCGAAGCCCTTCCCGCGATGCTCCGGTGCCACGATGTAAAAGCCGAGGAAGGCAAACGCCGCGCCGTAGTTCACTACAGAGATGCAGGCGATCATCTTCCCGTCCAGGAACCCGCCCCAGAAGCCTTTCGGATCAACGCTCGCAAAGCAGGCCGTATCCCGGTGGCCCGGGTTCCAGCCCTCACGCGCGGCCCAGTCCACAGCAGTCTGGATTTCCACGCCCGCCAACGGCCTGATCTGATAGCTGCCCTGCATCTGCACCTCCGGTTTCCTCAGTTGCAGAATGCCCGCTAACGCTCAGGCAGGAAAGACAAAACAGCGGTTGCGGCGCACTGTCAGCCACATCACCCGGCCAGCCTCTGGCAGGAACACGTTGGGCACCGTGGCTTTCAGAACCGAGCCGTCAAAATCCATCCGGAACTCCACCAGGCTCTCGCTGCCCAGGAAACGCGCCCGCTCAACAGTTGCGCGGGCCGGCACCCCGTCGCTGGGGGTCGGCAGCGGCCCCTGGCCGCCGCGGTCGAAGTCGATGCGCAGATGCTGCGGGCGGAACACGATTTCCACCGCGGTGCCATCCGCCACGCCGGGCGCCAGGAACTCGCCAAAGGCCGTCTTGGCCAGCGCGCCGTTCACCTCCGCCTTCAGCACGTTCACGTCACTGAAGAAGGAGACCGCGGCCTTGTCCGCAGGGTGGGTATAGACGTTGTAGGGCGCGCCCTGCTGCACGATCCGGCCGCCGCGCATCAGCGCGATCTCATCGGCCATCCGCATCGCCTCTTCCGGCTCATGCGTCACCAGCAGAACGGCGGTGTCTTCTTCTTTCAAGAGGCTCAGCGTCTCATCGCGGATGCCGTCGCGCAGCCGGTTGTCGAGGCCGGAGAACGGCTCATCCATCAGCATGATGCGCGGGCGCGGCGCAATCGCCCGGGCCAGCGCCACCCGCTGCTGCTCGCCGCCCGACAGCTGGTGCGGGTAGCCGTCGATGAAGCGCTTGAGCGAGACCCGGTTCAAAAGCTCCTCGACCCGTGCGCGTTTCTCGTCCTTGCTGCCCTTCAGGCCAAAGCCCACGTTGTCGGCGACGCTCAGGTGCGGGAACAGGGCGAAGTCCTGGAACATCAGCCCGATCTCGCGCCGTTCGGGGGGCACCCTGAACACGGTGTCGCAGATCAGCTTGCCATCGACATAGATCTCGCCGCTGTCCTGCATCTCCACGCCCGCGATCATCCGCAGCGTCGTGGATTTGCCGCAGCCCGACGGCCCCAGCAGGCAGGTTACCTGCCCCGCCTGGATCTGCAGCGAGACATCGTCGACGACCGCGCGCCCTTCGAAGAAGCGCCGGAGGTTGCGGATTTCCAGCCGCGGCGGGGCAATCGTGCGGCTGATGCCGGCGGGGGCAGTGTTCATGAGGCCTCTGGCTGTTTCCGATGAAAACGCTTGGGTTCACGCCGGGATAGCAACCCAGCGGCAGGGCCGCAAGCGGTCAGAAAAGCAGCGGTCGGCCATGAAATCGCGCTGAGGGCAACGTCCGTCCGAGGGCGGGTAAGCGAAGCGTCCGCCCGTGGGGGCGGACGGACGCTGCCCGGCGGCACCGCCGGGCGGTTGGATTCAGTGGCAAATTGACCGTGTTAACAGCACCCCGACGCCGCACCGTCCTGCTCCAGCCCGTTGAAGGGCGAACTGCCGCCGCAGCCGGCAAAGATCCCGTAGTGGGTCTCAAAATCGCCGATGAACTCGAAATGCGGGGCAAAGCGGCTGTCCTGCAGCATCATCCAGGTGTTGCCGCAGACCGGGAACACCTTGCCCGCTTCAATCACATGGTGGCCGTCCAGCATGAACCGGTGCGGCGCATGATCAATGGTGCCCTTGTAGATCACCGCTTGCCCGTAATCCTCGCATGCCGGCTCCAAGGCGGACAGCTTGAACAGCCGGTAAGTGGCCGACAGGAACTTCAGCGGCTGCACCCGCTTCTCCAGCACCGGGTTCTCAATGGTCAGGAGGCGTGAGGTCACCATCCGCGGGTCCTTGAACCCCGACTCTTTCGCGATTGTCAGAAAATCGTTCCAATAGAGCGCCCCGGACAGGCATTCGCCATAAAGCACCTCATCCTGCGCCATCTCTTCCGGCACCCGCCGGTCGGCGTAAACGTCGGAGAAATACATCTCCCCGCCCTCTTTCAGCAGATGATGCGCCCCGCGCAGCACCGCGCCCTTGTCGGTGGCCAGGTTGATCACGCAGTTGGAGACGATGATGTCAAAGGAGCCGGGCTCCAGGTCCAGTTCCTCCAGCGTCTCGATAAACCCGTGGTGAAACTCGACGTTGGACTTGGCATAGCCAAATGCCTCAGCATGGTAGTCCTGATGGCGGCGCGCCACCTCCAGCTGGGCAGGCGTCATGTCGACGCCGACGACCCTGCCGTGTTCGCCCACCAGTGCCGATAGCGCATAGACGTCACGGCCCGCACCGCAGCCGAGATCAAGGATGCGCGCGCCCTCCAGCGCCTCCGGCGCAATCAGCCCGCAGCCGTAATAGCGGGTCAGCACCTCATCGTGAATCTTTGAAAGCACCGCCTTCACATGATCCGGCATGTCGCCCGGCGTGCAGCAGGCATTGGTCTGGAGATCCTCGCTGCCCTGCAGCACCTCGCCGTAATAAGCCTGCACGTTTTCATGTTTCATGGGAGCGCCCTTCCTGATGGTTCCGGACCATCGGGATAGCGCCCCTCAGGCACTCCGGCAATCGGGCCGGCGGGAGGCTTGACGCAACTGTGATGGCACGTGCGGACAAGTCACTGAGGGCAGCGCCCGCCCCGGTGAGGGCGGGACGGGCGCTGCCCGGCCTTCGGCCAGGCGGAACGAACATTCAGTTGCTGGTGTAAATCTCACCCCTCCGGCAGCAGCTCAAACGCCGCCTCGGCCCGCACTCTGCCGTTCACCATCAGCTCAATCCGGTGCGGCCCCGGCACCAGTTTGAAGGTCGTGGCGTTGCCTTTCAGCTTGTGGCGCTTGTCCAATCGCAACAATTTGCCTGAAATTTTCGATTGCTTCAATTTGAACACCTTGGCGGACACTTTCCCGCCAGGCCGCTGGAAATGCAGGATATAATCGACCAGAACCGGCGACCCCGCCTGCCCCTGCAGCTGCGCGGAGAACTCCAGCGCGTCACCAATCCTTACATTTTGCGATTTCAGCACGATTTCGGCGCCCAGCTCCAGATCCGGATCATAGCCCAGCATCTTCATCGCCCTCGGGTGGCCCGCCTTGACCAATCCGCGCAGCGCGTGGGAGGTCATCCAGCCCAGTTCCTTGGCCGACTGCGCCCCGGCGGCCTGCCACGCCTCCAAACGGTCCATCACCAGATCCGGATCTTTCTTGGCGACGTCGTTCAGATGGTTGGCGATCGAGCGGGTGACATAGCGGGTCGGATCGGAATGCAGGCGGTCCAGCAGCGGCAGCGGCTCATCCAACTGCAATCCCACCGCTTCGCCCCAGGGCAGCCGCGGCCGGGTGCCCTCGCTGACCAGACGGCGGACGTGATAGCTGGAGTGGCTGGCCCACACCTCCATCCGCGCCAGCACCTCCGTCGGCCACCGGTTCAGGAAAGGGCGGATCGCCCATTCCATGGAGAATCGCTGGGTGATTTCCTCCAGCAGGTCCAGCGACAGCTCCGGGTGCGCCTCGATGCCCCTGGCGGCCACATATTCCCCCAATGGCGCATAGATGAAGTCGCCGAAATCATCGTCGGTCCTGGACGGATCCAGCGGCGGCGGCAGCGCCTTCAACAGAACCGGCGCGGCGTCGGGCAGATCCGCCGGCAGATGGTCTGCCAGCACATCTGCAATCAGCGCCATCCGCTGCTTCAGCTCCAGCGCCGGCAGATCGGCCATAACCCGCGCCTCGAAGCCTTCGGCATCAAACCCGCCGTCCGCAGCCGCGAACAGGCCCGCCAGATGGCGAACCTTTTCCCGGTTAAATAACTGGTCTTTCAGGGAAAACCCGCCATCCATGCGCCCTGCCCCCTTACATCGTGGTATTGGTGGCGCCGCCGTCCAGCAGGATGTTCTGCCCGACGATGAAACCCGCGTGCTGCGAGCACAGGAAGGCACAGGCGGCCCCGAATTCCTGGCGGGTGCCGTAACGGCCGGCGGGAATGGTGGCAAACCGCTGCTTCTGCGCTTCTTCGGGGGTGATCCCCTGCGCCTTGGCCGCGCCGCCGTCCAGCGCCACCGCGCGGTCGGTGGCATGGATGCCCGGCTGCAGGTTGTTGATGGTAACCCCGTGGCCCGCCACCTGCCGCGAGGTGCCCGCGACATAGCCGGTCAGCCCCGCACGGGCCGAGTTCGACAGCCCCAGCACCGACACCGGCGATTTGACAGAGACCGAGGTGATGTTGACCACCCTGCCCCAGCCGCGCTCCATCATGCCGGGCAGCAGCGCCTTCATCAGCGCAATCGGCGCCAGCATGTTGGCATCCAGCGCCTTGATGAAATCCTCGCGGTCCCAGTCGGTCCACATGCCCGGCGGCGGCCCGCCCGCGTTGGTCACCAGGATATCGACGCCCTCCGCCGCATCCAGCACCTGCTTCTGCCCCTCCGGCGTCGCCACATCCGCAGCCACAGTCACCACATCGACCCCGTACTGATCGCGAATGGCCTGCGCCGAGGCCTCCAGCGCCTCAGCCCCGCGGGCGTTCATCACCAGGTTCACACCGGCCTCCGCCAGTGCCTCGGCGCAGCCAAGACCCAGCCCCTTGCTGCTGGCACAGACCAGCGCGCGCTTGCCCGAAATACCCAAGTCCATTGCTCATCTCCCTCCGGATTCTCCACCGTTTGCCGGAGCTTGCACCGCGTGGCTGGCAAAGACCAGCCCCGCCCGGCGGCTGACGCAATCGTGAAGCTGCCGGAAAAACAGCCCCGTTCCACCGCCATTGTGCCACATTCCGCAGGCATTTCTGTTGGACAGCGCCCTGCGCGCGCTCGCATTATGGACCAAGACAGACCCGCAGATGGGACAGACAGTGACCGCCAGCCTTTCCTCCGTTCAGGCCTACCCGGCCGAGCGTTTCCGCGTTGAATACGGCGCCAACGCGGGCGATCCGCTTGGCGTGCTCGAGGATCTGGTGCTCGATGACATCTACCTGCTCGACAGCCCGGCCCCGCCGCAGCGCCTCGGGATCGCTGCCCACCATGACGGCAGCTTCACCATTGCCGACGGCACCGCCATCGGCACCCCGGGCGCGGTGCTGCATCTGGATTGCCTGCTGACCCTGATGCCCGACCGCGGCCCCAACACCGAGATTCTGGTGATGGTGGAGGCAGACGCCGAGGGCTACATTGCCGCCATCTTCCTGGTGCCGCTGGCGCCCCTGCAGGTGCAAACCCCCTATACCTTGGTCAAGGCAGAGCGTGAGCCGGCCCGGCGCAAGCTGGCGCAATCGGCCTGTGTGTCCTTTACCCGCGGCACCCGCATCACGCTGTCGACCGGCGAACAGCGCGCGATTGAGGACATGCGCGCCGGCGACCGTGTGCTGACCCGCGACGACGGCATCCAGGAAGTGCGCTGGGTCGGCCAGTCCACCCTGCGGGCAGTGGGCGACATGGCCCCGATCCTGATCCGCAAAGGCGCCCTCAACAACTCAAACGACCTGATCGTCAGCCCCGGCCACCGGCTGATGGTCTACCAGCGCCGCGACGAGATCGGCGCCGGCGCGCCGGAACTGCTGGTGCGCGCCCGCGATCTGGTCAACGGCAGCAGCGTGGTGGTGCTGGACGGCGGCTTCACCGACTACTTCCAGATCCTGTTCGACCAGCACCATATCATCTATGCCGAGGGCATTGCGGCTGAGAGCACCTTCCTCGACCCGGTCACCCGGCAGGTGCTGCCCGAGGATTTCTGGGCCTCCCGCCCCGGCACCCTGCCCGACTCGCACCAGCACGGCGCCCACGGGCTGGACGTGAGCCGCTCCCTGCTGGACCGGCCCGACGCGGTGCGGCTGCTGAAACGGTCCTCCCTGCGCTAAGCTGCGGGCCGAAGGCCGAACCGTTTTCCTTTGCTCTCAACCGGTTGCAGGGATGCGGGCAATTTGCTGCCAATTACACCTGTATTTAGTGGTTTCAGACTGACTCCCACACCAGATCCTGCTATCTTGCTGCCAATAATAAGAGAGCAGCATGATCAGGCACATCTTCCTCACCTTGGGGCTTATGCTATTGGCATGGCCGGCCGCGGCGCAGAAAGCAGGCGTCGGTGCGTGGGAGAACTCCAGCCACAACATCCTGGCCTGGATCGAGGAAACCCCTGGCCTCGGCTGGTACTACAACTGGCGCCCGGATCAGATGTACCACAAGGGCCGCCAAAGCCGCTCTGTCGAATTTGTGCCGATGATCCATGGCGCAAGCGATGTGAACAAGCGCATCCGCTCCGACCAAAGGGCCACCGCGCTTCTGGGGTTCAACGAACCGGACGGGCACACCGGCGGCCATCAGGCCGGGATGAGCGTGCAGCAAGCCATAAAACTTTGGCCGAAACTGGAACGCCACGGGCTGCGCCTGGGCAGCCCGGCCACCACCCAGCACGGCACCCTGGGGCCCGGTTCTTGGCTGCGCCGTTTCATGGATCAGGCAGAGGCCAAAGGGCTGCGCGTCGATTTCATGGCCGTCCACTATTATTCCACGGATGGCAACGTGAAGGAGTTTGAGCGCTGGCTGCGTGCCGTTCACCGCGAATACGGCCGCCCCGTCTGGGTGACGGAGTTCGCCCATATCGACTGGAACCGCCCCGCCGCCGCCAGCCACGCGCAGAACGCTGCCTTTGCCCGCAAGGCGATTGCAATGATGGAGCGCCTGCCCTTTGTCGAGCGCCACGCCTGGTTCGCCGCCAACCCCTACCCCTGGCAGGGCCGTGCGCCGCAGATCAATCTGCTGCGCGATGACCTGACCCCGACCCAGGCTGGGGACGCCTTTGCCCGCGCCGTCAGCCGCGCGGCCGGCCTGCAGGTGGCCAGCAACTGAAGCAGCGCTTCGGGTGCCGGACCGGCAAACCCGCTGCTTGGGAGCTCTTCCAGCACAGCAGGCGCACGGCCATGCCAGCCGCTCTTAAATGCGGGCAGCTGCCGCATTTCCCCTGCAGGCCAGTTCAAATTTGCCTCTGCTTCCCTAAAAAACAATCACAACCAAAGAGAATGTTTATGTATTGTTAAGTCACTTAAAAGCAGAATGAAGCGAACGCGCAAAGGGTTGTGATTTCCATGCCGAATACATTGTCCAAACTGGAAAGCTGGCGCCGCTTCATTAAAGACAGCCACCTGTCCCTGATCCATGCCCTGGTGATTGCCCTGTCGCTGATGATGACCTTCGGCGCTTGGTACTATGCCAATGCGCAGACGGAAAACCGCATCGAAAATGCCTTCAAGGAAGCCCGCGATCAGGCCACCGGCCTGATTTCCGCACGGATGGCAAAATATGAGGATGCCTTGTGGGCCGGTGTTTCAGCCGTCCAGTCCCATGGCGGCGACATGACCTACCAGCAGTGGAAGGCCTTTGCGCAGACCCTCCGGCTGGACAAACGCTACCCCGGCATCAACGGCATCGGCATCATCCACCATGTCGAGCCCGGCCAGTTCGGCGCCTACATGCAGGCCCGGCGCGGTGAACGGCCGGATTTTTCGGTCTACCCGGCGCATGATAACAGCATCCGCCTGCCGATCTCCTTCATCGAACCCGAACAGCTGAACGCTGCCGCCGTTGGCCTGGACGTTGCCCACGAAACCAACCGCCGCGAGGCCGCCCTGGCCAGCAGCGCATCCGGCGAGGCCCGGATCACCGGCCCGATCGTGCTGGTGCAGGATGAAAACAGCACCCCCGGTTTCCTGTTCTACGCGCCTTTTTACTCGGATGGCCGCAACGGTGCACAGACCGATGGCAAGCGGCATCTGGACGGCATGGTCTACGCGCCGTTTGTGGTCCGCAAGCTGATGGCAGGCCTGCTGTCCAAGGAGCTCCGGAATGTGCGCTTCAGCATCAGCGACAGCGGCGAAATGATCTATGACGAGCATGATCCGGCAGACCCCCAGTTCGACCCCTCCCCCAAGTTTGCAGAGACCGTCCAGCTGGACATCTACGGGCGCAACTGGACCATTGATTTCCGCACCAGCCTGGGCTTCCGGCAGGCGCATTCCTACTCGCAGCCGACACTCATTCTCATCGGCGGCCTGGTGATCGAGGCGCTGGTCATTTCGCTTCTGTTCTTCATGGCCCGCTCCAATCAGCGCGCCCGCGCCTACGCAGACAGGGTCACGGCAGACCTCAAGGCAGAAACCGCAAAGCTCGAAAAAGCCAACGAGGAGCTGGAACAGTTCGTCTATATCACCTCCCATGACCTCAAGACGCCGGTGCGCGGCATCGGCTCGCTGACGGAAATGATCCAGGAGGATCTTGAGGGCTACTTCAACTCAGCAGATGCGGACCCGGAAGTGGCCGCCAACCTGCAGCGGATCGCGGAACGGGTGCGCCGGATGAATGACCTGACCCAAGGGGTGATGGAATACGCACGCACCGGCAACCATGCGGTCGAGGACAAGGTGATCAGCCTGCCCGACGTGATGGACACGCTCCGCTCCGACCTCGGCCTGTCCGCCAGCCAGCTGGAGCTGTGCGGGAACGTGACGCATATTGCCGCGGACACATTCAACTTTGTCCGGGTGCTGGAGAACCTGGCCGGCAATGCGGTCAAATACCATCCCGAGCCGGAGCGCGCGAAAATCACCGTCAGCGTGGTGGAGGCGGACGGCCGCTACGATGTCTCAGTCCGCGACAACGGCGGCGGCATCGCGCCGGAGCACCACAGCCGGGTCTTCGACGTCTTTCAGACCCTGCGGCGCGCTGGCCAGCCGGAAAGCACCGGGATTGGCCTGGCCATCGTCAAGAAATCGGTGGAACGCCACGGATTTAAGGTGACCCTGCAATCAGAGGTTGGACAAGGCGCCGATTTCCGGTTTAGCTGGCCCGGCCAGGGGGCCGCCGCCGCCCGGCATCAAGACAAGGCCGCCTGACGTGGAGAAGACTGAATGAATATCCTTCTGGTTGAGGACAATGACGTGGACGCTCTCATTCTGGAGCGCACGCTGAAAAAGCATTCCCCGGCAGCCAGGATCGTGCGGGCCTGCGACGGCCTGGAAGCGCTTGACATCCTCACCACCGAACGCGCGCGGGATCTGCCGCGCCCTTTCTTCATTCTGCTGGACATCAACATGCCGCGCATGAACGGGCATGAGTTCCTCGATGCGTTGCGCGCCAAGGAAGAGATTTCCGGCAACATCGTCTTCATGTTCACCACCTCGGACAACCCCAAGGACATTGCCCGCGCCTACCACCGCAACGTCAGCGGCTACATCGTCAAGCCGAGCTCCTCCGCGGGCACCAAAAAAGTGCTGAGCGCGCTGCAGGACATGTGGGAGGTCTGCACCCCGCCGCTCTGCGCCAGCGCCTGACCCCGGCGCGGCCAGCCCGGACCAGCCGAAACCGATGCGGCATCCGTCCTCATTCCCGTGGTCTGCAAGACAAGAGTTTGCAGCCATCCAGACAAAGGCTGCGGAAAATCAATTTGGGAAAAGCGGGGCTCTCCTGACTTTCGCCACCTTCCGGCTAACGGCCGATTTTTCTAAGCGAAGCTAATTTCAGGTGCAATGACCTGGCTGATCAGGCCACCAGTGTTCACCGCATAATAGATAGACCTCGGCGGGCGGGCGGCGCCATCTACGCTGCGGCACACCCAGCTTCTTGCCTCCATGGATTTCAATGATTGCGACAACGCCCGGTCTGTTATCGCCGGCAGGTTTCGCTTGATCTCGCTGAAATGGCTTGGTGTGTGGAGCGATGTCAGGATCGGCAATGTCCACGACCGGCGCAGCAACGGTTGATCTTCCTCTGCCGAAACATCGCGGATCTTGTGGGCAATGGCCGCCGCTGCAATCCCCAACTGTGTAAGGCGGAACTCCGGGCGCAGCGGATGACCATACCCAGGATTTCGTTCAATCAATCCAATTTCAATCAGGTGATCCATGCTTTGGGCGAAGGCGGTTCTGCCTGCACCGGTCGCAGCCAACAGGGGCGCTTGCCGTCCGGCGACGCCCGAATGCAGGCACGAGAGTATGGGCAGCGCCCAAGCCTTTGATGTGATATTGACAAACGCCTTAATGTCCATAAAGTATAGTTAGTATATTTAAAGTCATAAGGAAAGCCCATGTCACTTGTCGCAGTCGATCAAACCATCACCATCGCAATGTCGGTCAGGGATCGCCATGCGAGCGCGAAGTGGTACGAAGCCATGCTGGGATTTGAGCTGCTCTATCATGCCGATGAGGCGGGCTGGTCCGAGATTCGGACGAACACGCCCGGTGTCGTCATTGGCCTTGGCGAGCACACCAAACCAGCACCCGGCAACTGCGTGCCAGTCTTTGGGATCGCTGATCTGGATTCAGCCCGGCAGAAACTGGAGCAGGCCAAAGTCAGATTTGACGGCGAGACGGATGTCGTCGAGGGCATGGTCAAAACCGCGACGTTCTACGACCCCGACGGCAATGCGCTGATGCTTGCGCAGGATTTGACCGGCGGGATTGAGTAACACGCGGATTTCTTGCGGCCACTGCAGTGTGTCTGCTTCTGGCAGGCACGGTTTCAGCTCCAGCTCACAGCACTTCTTCGGGGCTGCACGTTCAGCCGCAGTCGCCAAACATGTCCCCAAAGCGGCCGCCTAAAGCCTCCGCAGCATTAGCCGGAATGGGCTCTCAGCGGCCGAATGCCTTGATCGGTGTGGAACGTTGCTTCCCAACCGGAAGGCAAAATTCACAATGGGAGGTTTGCCAAACGCAGCCCCCCCTTTCCTCCTCACCTCTTCTCCGTCCCGTCCGCGTTCCGGCCCATGGCGATGTAGCGTGCTTGCAGGCTCAGGCGCAGGATCGTGTTGTCCTTGTCATGAGCCTGGATGTAGCCCGCCATTAGCGCCATCCAGTAGGTTCGCAGCACGGAGTTGATCCGGCGGCTGTAGTTCGGGCCCAGCTTTCGGAACCATTTCACCATGTCCGCGTCCAGCCGGATCGTGACCCGGGTCTTCGGCTTGTCGATCCGTTCCCAGCTGTCCATGCCGTCCCATTCGCGGGGCAGGCTCTTGTCCAGCCAGTCGCGGCGCAGGTCCTGCTGCAGCGCGTCCAGCTCCAGCTGCATTTCATTGTCGTAGTATCACTTGCTGGGCATCGCTCTCTCCCTTGGCGGCGGCGGTTGCGGTGCGCGGCGGCACTCCCGCGCTTTGCACCACCCTGCCCCAGTCCGGTTAATTCCGCGCCAGCGGTGCGTACGGTGCCCGCGCAACACCTCCGGGCACGCCCCTGGCCCCGCCGTCCGGCACCAGGGGGTGCACAGAGGGTGCACGGGGGGTGCACGCCTGGCACCCCCGGCTTCTGGGGCTTACTTTCCCTGCCGCAGGATCCTGGCCAGCAGCTCATTCTTGCGGAAGGGCTTGGCCAGAAAATCATTCATCCCGGCGGCCAGGCAGGCCTCGACATCGCTGGGCTGGGCATTGGCGGTCAGGGCGATGATCGGGCATTCCGGCAGCCCTGCCTCCCGTTCATGCGCACGGATCCGGCGGGTGGCGTCCAGCCCGCCCAGAACCGGCATCGACAGGTCCATCAGGATCAGATCGGCGCCTTCGGCGGTGAAAATCTCCTGCGCCATCAAGCCATTAGCGGCAAACCGCAAATCGGCGCCGGTGGATTTCAGCATCTTGCGGACCAGCAGCTGGTTGGTCCTGTTGTCTTCCGCCACCAGGATGCGCATGCCATTCAGCGCCTCCGGCGGCAGCTCCGGGACCGCCATGCCGGGCGGAGCGTTCAGCGCCCGCCTGCTGTCCTGAAACGGTGCCATGTCCGGGCCGTCCGGCGCAGCTTCTCCCGCCTGCGGCAGGTTCAGGCCAACTGTGAACACCGACCCTTCGCCGGGCACAGAAGAGGCCGTGACCGTGCCCCCCATCCGCTCCACCAGGGCACGGGTGATGGCCAGTCCCAGACCGGTGCCCTCGATCACACGGACCGCCTGCCGGTCGACCTGCTCAAAGGCGGAGAAGATCCATTTCATTTGCGAGGGCTCGATCCCGATACCGGAATCCGAGACCTGAATGCGCAGGGGAAATTTGGCGGCCCGGGGGTCATAGGCGGCGCTAACGGTAACATGGCCGTCTTCGGTGAACTTGATCGCGTTTCCCAGCAGGTTCATCAGGATCTGGCGGATCTTGCTCGCATCGCCCACAAACTCATGCGGCACATCTTCGGGATATTCGGTGCGAAGGTCGATCCCCTTGTAGGCAGCCCTGGCCCACAGAAGGGTGCCCACGTCCTGAACCACGTCCCGCAGTGAAAACGGCGCATCGTGCAGGGAGATCTTGTCGGCCTGGATTTTGGAGAAATCGAGCACATCGTTGATGACTGTCAGCAGGGCGTTTGCGGAGTTGAAAATCGTGTCGGCAAACAGCTGCTGCTGTTCGTCCAGATCCGTCTCCTTGAGCAGCTCGCACATGCCGATGATGCCGTTCATCGGCGTCCTGATCTCGTGGCTCATGTTGGCTAGAAACCGTTCCTTGGCCTGGCTGGCCTCCTCGGCCTTGTCCAGCGCCATCCGGGTCAGCTCCAGCGCCTCATCGCGTTCCCGCTCAGTCGTGACGTCAGTCGAAGAGCCGACGAGATAGGTCAGCCGCCCCTCTTCATTGAACACGGGGCGAAGCGTGGTGCTGAGGTATTTTTCCCTGTTCTGGGTAGGAAGGACAATATCGTAGGTGGCTTCCTTGCCGCTGCTGATGACCGCCAGATGGTGGTTCAAGGCACGGCGGCCGGTTGCCCCGCCATAGAGTTCAAGCGCAGTCTTGCCTGCATAATCACTGCGCTGGAACTTGGTGAACTCCCGCGACCTGGTGTTCATGGCGACGTAGCGCGGCAGGCCGTCGTCGCCCACCTTCAGAACGATCACCGCGATTTCGACTGCGTCGAGAACGCCAAAATGATCTGAGAATTCATCCTGCTGCACGTATCATTCCTGAAACGGGTGGGCCATTGAAATCCTGTAACACACAGGTGCGGCGCAAGTGTTACAGGAAAAGCGTTAGCGAATTATAGGCAAAACATTCGATGTCTTTGCGGAATGCTGGTCCAGCGCGCCCTCCAGCCTCCGTTTTCCTTGCCTCTGACGCGGTTTGTGGATACAGCCACCCGCATGTTGGACACCGCTGCAAACCGCCCCGAACTGCCCGCCGAAATTGCGCGGCGCCGGACCTTTGCGATCATCTCGCACCCGGACGCCGGCAAGACCACGCTGACTGAAAAGTTCCTGCTCTATGGCGGTGCTATTCAGATGGCCGGCCAGGTGCGGGCCAAGGGTGAGGCGCGGCGCACGCGGTCGGACTTCATGCAGATGGAGAAGGATCGCGGGATCTCTGTCTCGGCGTCTGCAATGTCCTTTGATTTCAGCGGTTTCCGCTTCAACCTGGTGGACACGCCCGGCCACTCGGACTTTTCCGAGGACACCTACCGCACGCTGACGGCGGTGGATGCGGCGGTGATGGTGATCGACGGTGCCAAGGGTGTGGAAAGCCAGACGCAGAAGCTGTTTGAGGTCTGCCGCCTGCGCGACCTGCCGATCCTGACCTTCTGTAACAAGATGGACCGCGAAAGCCGCGACACCTTTGAGATCATCGACGAGATCCAGGAGATGCTGGCGATCGACGTGACCCCGGCCAGCTGGCCCATCGGTGTCGGGCGCGATTTCATCGGCTGCTACGACATGCTGCGCGACCGGCTGGAGCTGATGGACCGCGCCGACCGCAACAAGGTGGCGGAAAGCATTGCGATTGAGGGCCTGGACGACCCCAAGCTGGCCGAACATGTGCCAGCGCATCTGCTGGACAAGCTGCTGGAAGAGGTCGAGATGGCGCGCGAACTGCTGCCCGCCCTGGACCCGCAATCGGTGCTTGAGGGGCATATGACCCCGATCTGGTTCGGCTCCGCGATCAACTCTTTCGGCGTCAAGGAGTTGATGGACGGCATTGGCGCGTACGGCCCCGAGCCGCAGCCGCAGTCCGCTGAACCCCGCCAAGTCAGCCCGGAGGAAAAGAAAGTCTCGGGGTTTGTTTTCAAGGTTCAGGCAAACATGGACCCCAAGCACCGCGACCGGGTGGCCTTTGTGCGGATGGCCTCCGGCCACTTCAAACGCGGCATGAAGCTGACGCACGTGCGCACCAAGAAACCGATGGCAGTATCCAACCCGGTGCTGTTTCTGGCGTCCGACCGGGAGCTGGCGGAGGAAGCCTGGGCCGGTGACATCATCGGCATCCCAAACCACGGCCAGCTGCGCATCGGCGACACCTTGACCGAGGGCGAGGCGATCCGGGTGACCGGCATCCCATCCTTTGCCCCGGAACTGCTGCAGGGTGTGCGAGCGGGCGACCCGATGAAGGCCAAGCACCTGGAAAAGGCGCTGATGCAGTTTGCCGAGGAAGGTGCCGCCAAGGTCTTCAAACCCTCGATCGGCTCCGGTTTCATCGTCGGCGTCGTGGGCCAGCTGCAGTTCGAAGTTCTGGCCAGCCGGATCGAGATGGAATACGGCCTGCCGGTGCGGTTCGAGGCAAGCCAGTTCACCTCCGCCCGCTGGGTCAGCGGTGACAAGGCCGCGGTGGAGAAATTCACCAACGCCAACAAACAGCACATCGCCCATGACCACGACGGCGACATCGTTTATCTGACCCGCCTGCAATGGGACATCGACCGGGTGGTGCGCGATTATCCGGACTTGAATCTGACAGCGACCAAGGAAATGATGGTGTAACCGCGCAGTCATTGGACCCGAAATTATTGAAACCCGCCATGGACCTGGATCAAGAAAACTACCCTGGCGGGTTCTTCACCCTGATGCGCCGGCTGGAAAAGCGGGAGCGGCCGTTTGACAATCCGCTTGCAGCCTTGCCGCCCGCAGATTGCGACCTGAAGGCGCTCCTCGAACAGCGGATTTCTGAGGCTCCCGACACGTCGGAAATGGCTGAGGACCGCTGCAATGCTCTGCGCAAGCAAGCTCTGCTGCGGACTGAATTCATCGGCCAGCCGGAGCTGTGGGCGCTGCACGCGTTATGCATCGCAATACTGCGTCGGCAGCCGCCGCACCCGCTGGCCCGGCAGCTGTTCCTGCGCATCTGGACAGAGCATGGCAAAGACCTGGCCGCCGGGCTGCCGGTGCGCTGGCTTATCGCCGCCGCAACCACCTTTGCCGATCACGGGGAAACCATCGACCAGCGTCTGGGCGGCCAGGGGCTGATGCTGCTGTTCGACCTGATCAAGCTGCACGACAGCGAACGCCGCGAAAGCCGCCGCAAGAACAGCGACGGGTTTCCCAGGCAGCGCGGCGGCCCGAAACCGGACGATCTGGCCTTTGGCATGGTCCCCTACGCGCTGGAGCGGGGCGACCTGGATATGAACCTGCTCGCCCGGCTATGGCGCCATGCCGAGAATGACGCGGTTCTGCGCCCCTTGGGTGTGCAAATGCTGCGGATGGTGATGAGCGACCCGCGCAGCATCTTTGGCCGTATCCAGCGCTACAAGAACAGGACAGGTCGCGATGACGGCTGAGCCTGTCAAATGGGGCATCGTCAGCACCATCAAGGCTGACACCAGGGCCATTCTGGATTTTGCCGCCTATCACCTCGACCTGGGCGCCCACCGGCTGCACATCTATCTGGATGAGCCGAACCCGGAGGCCTATACGCACCTGAAACAGCATCCCAAGGTCAGGGTCACCACCTGTGACGCCAGCCATTGGAAGCGGCTCAAAAAGCACCGTCCGGTCAAGCACCAGGTCCGCCAGACACTGAATGCAACCCACGTTTATGAGCGAATCCAGACGGAATGGATCGCACATATTGACGTGGATGAATTCCTGTGGCCGTCCTTCGATCTGGGGCAGATGCTGGCTGCACTGCCGCAGGGCGTCCTAAGCGCCCGGGTGCGTCCGCTGGAGGCCTTGGCGGGACGCGAGGGCGAATTCAAGGCGATGATCCCCAAGGGACCGGAGCGGGAGGCGGAAGTCCGGGCGGTTTACCCGGCCTTTGGCGGTTTTCTCAAAGGCGGTTTCCTGAGCCATACCGCGGGCAAGGTCATAGCAAGAACAGGCCTGCCCAACGCTGAACTGCGGATTCATAACCTGTTTCAGGAGGGTGGGACCCTTGCTGAAAGCCACGAACTGGTTCAGGCCGACCTGTGCCATTGCCATGCGGCCAGCTGGGAGCATTGGCAATCCGTCTACCGGTACCGCCTGGAACGCGGCTCCTACCGGCCAGAGCTTGGTCCGGGTTATGCCCGGATCATGGGCGGGCTCAACACGCATGAGCTGCTGTCGCTGATCGAGGAGGAACACGGTGAAAACGGCCTGCGCAGTTTCTTTGACGAAATCAGCGCCAAGGACCCGGCGGTCTACCGCAAGCTGCAGGAGCGCGGCCTTTTGAGGAATCGCCCCCTTGGCCTGGAGGAGAAACGGCAAAAACACTTCCCCGGTTTCGGCTGATTTGTTTCCATTTTGCCGATCCTGGCAACGAAAACCTTGCAAAATCCGGCATTAATTGACCTCAGCATGGGATTTTGCTATGCCCCGCCACGAGCCGGCAGCTGCCACACCGCATGACCTTTTGCGGAGCCGGCTGCAACACACACGCGCGGGCCAGGTCAGTGTCCGCAATGACGGATGCATATGACAAAATTCACCGATCTGAACCTTAATCCCAAGGTCCTCAAAGCTATTGAGGAAGCCGGGTACGAAACCCCCACCCCGATTCAGGCAGGAGCCATTCCGCCTGCGCTGGAGGGGCGCGATGTTCTGGGAATCGCCCAGACCGGCACCGGCAAGACCGCGTCGTTCACGCTGCCGATGATCACGCTTCTGGCCCGCGGCCGCGCCCGCGCCCGGATGCCGCGCAGCTTGGTCTTGTGCCCCACCCGCGAGCTGGCTGCCCAGGTGGCGGAAAACTTCGACACCTATGCCAAGCATGTGAAGCTCACCAAGGCGCTGCTCATTGGCGGGGTCTCCTTCAAGGAGCAGGACGCGCTGATCGACAAAGGCGTCGACGTGCTGATCGCAACCCCGGGCCGCCTGCTGGACCATTTCGAGCGCGGCAAGCTGCTGCTCACCGGTGTGCAGATCATGGTGGTGGACGAGGCCGACCGGATGCTCGACATGGGCTTCATCCCGGATATCGAGCGCATCTTCTCGCTGACGCCGTTTACCCGCCAGACCCTGTTCTTCTCCGCCACCATGGCACCGGAGATCGAACGGATCACCAACACATTCCTGTCCGGTCCGGCCCGTATCGAGGTGGCCCGCCAGGCCACCGCGTCGGAAACCATCGAGCAGGCCGTGGTGCAGTTCAAGGCGTCGCGCCGCGACCGCGAGGGCAGCGAGAAACGCAAGGTGCTGCGCGCCCTGATCGACGCTGAGGGCGACAAGCTGACCAACGGCATCATCTTCTGCAACCGCAAGACGGATGTGGATATCTGCGCGAAATCGCTCAAGAAATACGGTTATGACGCGGCTGCCATCCATGGCGACCTGGATCAGAGCCAGCGCACCAAAACCCTGGACGCCTTCCGCGAAGGCAATCTGCGCATTCTGGTAGCCTCTGATGTGGCCGCACGCGGTCTGGACGTGCCGAGCGTCAGCCATGTGTTCAACTTCGACGTTCCTGGCCACGCAGAGGACTACGTCCATCGCATCGGCCGCACCGGCCGTGCCGGCCGCGAGGGCAAGGCGATCACCATCTGCATCCCGCGCGACGACAAGGCGCTGGCGGCAGTGGAAGGCCTGATCCAGAAGGAAATTCCGCGGCTGGAGAACCCGGTCAAGCCGGAGCCCAAGAAAGAAAAACCTGCCCGCCCTGCCAAAGCAGAAAAGGCAGACAAGGCAGACGCGGAAACACGTGAAAGCCGCAAGGACGAGAGCCGCGAGCGCCGCAGGGATGAAAAGCCCGCGCAGAAGCAGGAGCGTTCCTCTGGCCGCGGCGGCAAACACGGCAAGCGTGACGACAAGGCTGTGGTTGGCATGGGCGACCACCTGCCGAGCTTTATCGCGCTCAGCTTTGCCGAGCGCCGCGCCAGCTGATCCTTGAGCAGCAGGCAGAAAGATCAGGCCGCCCCCGGGGCGGCCTTTTTTTGTGGCATTCAGGCCTGCCCGCAATGCACATGCAGCATGGTTACCTTTGCGCTTGCAGCATAACGGGTCTTCGATCTTGTGTGGCGTCAATCCGCTCAAACCGGCGTATTGCATCCATCAACACGAAACGCGCCATTGATGATGGGCTACGCCATGAAAACCAACGACACCAAAACTCTGACCATTTCCCAGTTCCAGGCCATTGAGGCCCGCGCGCATGAGCTGCGCGCGCAAGCCTTTGCCGCCATGGTGCGCCGCCTGTTCGGCGCCCTGTTCAGCGCTCCGCGCAAAGTGGTCTCCTGCCCCAGCTGCGCCCGTCCGCTGCACGGCTGAGGTTGTCACGGCTTCTTGCGAAGCTGCACCCTGAATTGAAAACGCCGCGTGCCCCAGGGGCCGCGGCGTTTCTGTTTTTTAAGCCTTACCGGCCCGCGCCCGCGCCGAAGGCCCGTCAGGGGCTGCGGTGCCAGGCCCAACGGGGCCTGCTGCATCCTTGATGCCGCATGGGCCGGGCGGGAGATCCGCCCTGCCCGTTCGGCAGAATCAGCGCATGCGGCTGACCACCACTGTCACCTCGGGTTTCTTGCCGATCTCGGCCTGCGCGGTCTGGCGGGTGATGCGGCGCAGCTCCTGCTCCAGCCTGTCGTCATCGCGCAGGGTCTTGGCGCCGGCGCGCATCAGGAACTGGTTCAGGTCCTCCTCCAGCACCTCGACCAGCGCCGCGTTGGAGGTGCCGGTCTCGGGCAGCCCCTTGAGATCGCACCAGGGTTCGCCCAGCGGCTCGTCTTCTTCATCCAGGATCACCGTCACCAGCACATGGCCGTTCAGCGCCATGCGGATACGGTCGCGCACGATGCCGTCCATCGCGCCGTATTTGACCGAGCCGTCCAAATAGGTGCGGCCGGTCTCGATCCACTCTGTCACAGCCGGCGCATCGCCGGTCAGGTCCATCATCATGCCGTTCACGGCAACGGCGCTGGCGATGCCCTTTTCCTCGCCCAGGCGGGCGTGCTGGCGCAGGTGGCGGTGCTCGCCATGCATCGGGATCAGCATCTTGGGCTTCAGCAGGTTGTGAACAACCTCCAGGTCCGGGCCGTTGGCGTGGCCGGAGACGTGGTAGAGGCCGGAGCTGTCATCGACCACATCCACACCCATTTCGGAGAACTGGTTGATGATGCGGATGACACCCTTCTCATTGCCCGGGATGGTCTTGGAGGAGAACAGGAACAGGTCGCCCTCTTTCAGCTCCAGCCCGCGGTATTTGCCGCGCGCCAGCTGCGCGGTGGCGGCACGGCGCTCGCCCTGGCTGCCGGTGGTGATCAGCATCAGGTTGTCGCGCGGCACGTTGGCGGCGTCCTCCGGGCTGATCACCTTGGGGAAGTCGACCAGCACGCCGGTTTCCACAGCCGCCTCAATCATCCGGCGCATGGCACGGCCCAGCAGCACCACGGAGCGGCCCGCCTTCACCCCGGCCTCAGCCAGAGTTTTCACCCGTGCGACGTTGGACGCAAATGTGGTGGCGGCGACCAGCCCCTTGGCCTCGGAGAACAGCTTGGTGATCTCTTCCGGAAGTTCAGATTCCGAACGGCCCGGATGCTGCGAGAACACATTGGTGGAATCGCAGACCAGCGCCTGGATGCCATCCTTGGCGATCTCCGCCCACATCTCCGGATCAAAGGGCTCGCCCACCAGCGGGTTTGAGTCCAGCTTGAAGTCGCCGGTATGCACCACGCGGCCTGCCGGGCTGTCGATCACCAGCGCGCCGCTTTCGGGGATTGAGTGGCTCATCGGCGCAACGCCGATGGTAAAGGGGCCAAGCTTGGTTGTCTCCGGCCAGGCCTGAACGGTGTGCACATTGGCCGGGTCGTGGCCTGCTTCTTCCATCTTGCGGCGCGCCAGGTTGGCGGTGAAGGCGCGGGCATAGACCGGCACATTCAGATGCGCATAAAGATGGGCAATGGCGCCGATGTGGTCCTCGTGCCCGTGGGTGATGAAGATGCCTTCCAGCCGGTCGGCGCGCTCCTTCAGCCAGGTGATGTCGGGCATGATCAGGTCGACGCCCGGTGTGGTGTCCATGTCCGGGAATGTCACGCCCAGGTCGACCAGGATCAGCCGTTCCTTGCCCTGCGGGCCGTAGCCGTAAACATAGGCGTTCATGCCGATTTCACCCGCCCCGCCGAGGGGCAGGTAGATCAATCTATCACTGCTCATGCGTCAGTACCGTTTTCCTTGTTGTATTTATGGATGATCTGCAGCCCATGCATGGTGAGATCATCCTCATATGCGTCAAACAGATCGGCAGATTGCTGGAACAATGGCGCCAGCCCGCCGGTTGAGATTACTTTCATCGGCACCGCGCGTTCCGCCTTGATGCGTTCGCAGATCTCGCGCACGAGGCCGACATAGCCCCAGAACACACCGGACTGCATACAGGCAACGGTATTGGTGCCGATCACATTCTGCGGCTTGGAAATATCCACATGGGGCAGCGCAGCTGCGGCCTGGTGCAGCGCCTCAAGGCTCAGGTTCACGCCGGGCGCGATCACCCCGCCGACATATGCGCCGTCCTCGGCCACCACGTCAAAGGTGGTGGCGGTGCCAAAGTCCACCACGATCAGGTTGCCGCCATAGGTGTCAAACCCTGAAACCGTGTTGACCAGCCGGTCGGGGCCGACCGCGGTGCCCTCGTCCACCCGCACCGCAACGGGCAGCAAGCATTCGGGTTTGCCCACCACTAGGGGACGTGTGTTGAAATAGCGGTCCGCCAGCACACGCAGGTTGAACACCACCCGCGGCACGGTGGAAGAGATGATCATGTCGGTGATATCCGCCTCGATCCCCTGCAGCCGCATCAGCGTGCTGAGCCAGACGTAGTACTGGTCCGCCGTGCGCTGCCATTCGGTGGCGGTGCGCCACATACCGATGAACTTCTCGCCGTCATAGATCGAGAAGACGGTGTTGGTATTGCCGCAATCAACTGCCAGAAGCATTGCTGCTCCTTCCTAGAAATAGATGTCTGCCGCGGGAATGCTGACGCGGCCCTTGGCGGTGTTTAGGACAAGGTTGCCGCTGGCGTCCACCGTTTCAAAGGTGCCTTCGGTCTCTGACGACGCAGTCTTGGCCGTGATCACCTCGCCCAGCTTGGCTGCGCGCGCGAGCCATTCGGTGCGGATCGGCTCGAACCCGTAGGTTGCGAACTGCTGCTCGTAGCGGGCAAAGGCCTCGGCCACGGCCTCCAGGAATTCCTCCGGCGTGACCTGCACGCCGGTCTCCGACAACAGCGACACCGGCCAAACGGCGCCGGGTTCCAGCCATTCCTTCATCGGGGTTTCCACCAGGTTGACGCCGATGCCGACAAACAGGTGGTTCACGCCTTTGCCGTTGCCCGCGCTTTCCAAAAGGATGCCTGCCAGCTTACCGCCCTTCAGCAGCACATCGTTCGGCCATTTCAGGGACAGGCCCTCGCTGCGGCCAGTGACCGCGACACAGGCGTCATAGACCGCCAAGGCAGCGACAAAGCTGCGCAGCGCCGCCTGATCCGGGGCGCCTTCGGGGCGCATCACCAAGGTGGCTGCAAAGTTGCCCTTGGGATCCTTCCAGTCGCGGCCGCGGCGGCCCCGCCCTTGCGTCTGGCGCAGGGCCAGGATCCATTCAGGACCTGCCAGTTCCCCGGCGATGCGGGCGGCCTCGTTCAGGGTGCTGTCCACCTCATCAAGCACCCGTTTTCCATATCCTGCTGGCCAGCTCATGTGCGCTCCTTAGATGCGGAAAGGCCCGGTCACAAGACCGGGCCTCTTTAGCCTGCCTGAAAAGCAGATCAATTTACAAGGGTTGCTGCGGCAGCAGCGGCAGCGCCGTCGATGCCGAACTGGTAGACCACGCCCACCAGCATCAGCGCCGCAGAAGCCATCAGCGCCACACCCAGGACCGGAGAGCCCTTCGCTTCCACATCATCCTCGCCAGTGCCGAAGTACATGTAAAACACGATGCGCAGGTAGTAGAAAGCACCGATGACGGAAGCGACGGCAGAGGCGATCACCAGCGTCATCAGGCCCGCATCAACACCCGCCTGCCACACGCCGAACTTGGCAAAGAAGCCCAGCATCGGCGGCACGCCTGCCAGGGAGAACATCAGGATCAGCACCGCCAGCGCCTTGCCCGGCTCGCGTGCAGCAAACTGGTTCAGGGCCAGGATGTCTGTGACCGGCTTGCCGTCCTTCTCCAGCATCAGGATGAAGGAGAAGGTGCCGATGTTCATGGTGACGTAGATCGCCAGGTACACCAGCATCGCGGTGATGCCGGCTTCAGTGCCGGCCGCCAGGCCGATCATTGCATAGCCCATGTGGGCGATGGAGGAGAAGGCCATCAGCCGTTTGATGTCGCGCTGGCCGATTGCCGCAATGGCGCCCAGGAACATCGACAGCACCGACAGCACCACGATGATCTGCTGCCAGTCAGCGATTGCGCCGCCGAAGGCGTCAAACAGCACCCGGGCAAAGAGGCCCATGGCCGCAACTTTCGGCGCAGTGGCAAAGAAGGCAGTCACCGGCGTCGGCGAGCCCTCATAGACATCCGGGGTCCACATGTGGAATGGAACCGCCGAAACCTTGAACGCAAGCCCCGAGATCATGAAGACCAGGCCGAACAGCATGCCGATGGACATATGGCCCTGCTCTGCCACCTGGATGATGCCCGCGAACTGGGTGGTGCCGGCAAAGCCGTAGACCAGCGAGGCGCCATAAAGCAGCAGGCCGGAGGACAATGCGCCCAGCACGAAGTACTTGAGGCCCGCCTCGGTCGACCTGACGCTGTCGCGGCGCATCGCGGCCACGACGTAGAGCGACAGCGACTGCAGCTCAAGCCCCATGTAGAGGGACATCAGATCACCGGCGGAGACCATCATCATCATACCGACAGCGGCGAGCGCCACCAGGACCGGGTATTCGAACCGCAGGATGCCGCGGCGCGCCATGTACTCCTGGCCGATCAGCAGCACGGCGGAGGCGCCCAAGAGCAGCGCCACTTTGGCAAAGCGCGAGAAGCCGTCGTCGATGAACATGCCGTTGAACGCGGTCTGGGTGCCTTCCGGGCTGGAAGCAATCCAGAAGGCGACCAGCGCCAGCAAAGCCGCCGTGGCCCAGACCATCGGCACCGCCAGCTTGTCCTTGCCGGTGTAGACGGCGCCGATCAGCGCCGCCATGGCGTAAAGCGCCAGAACGATCTCTGGCAGGATTACAGTAAGATCAGCTTGGATCATCTGCCTGATGCTCCCTTAGTGCGAAGCAATCTGGGTCGCGGCGGGCGCAGTGTCCGCAGCAGCCAGAGACTGGTTGAAGTTTGCAATCAGCGCCTCGGTCGAGGGGCTGATGATGTCGGTGACCAGCGACGGATAGACACCCAGCAGCAGGGTCATGACGACCAGCGGCGCAAAGACGAAACGCTCGCGTGCGGACATGTCCTTGATGCCCATCAGGCTACCCTTGATCAGGTCGCCGAACACCACGCGGCGGTAGAGCCACAATGCGTAGCCGGCCGAGAAGATCACGCCGGTTGCCGCCACGGCGGTCACCCAGGTGTTCTTCTGGAAGGTGCCCATCAGGGTCAGGAACTCGCCGACAAAGCCCGAGGTGCCCGGCAGGCCGACGTTGCCCATGGTGAAGAACATGAACACCAGCGCATAAGCCGGCATCCGGATCACCAGGCCGCCGTAGGCGTCGATGTCGCGGGTGTGCATGCGGTCATAGATCACGCCGACGCAAAGGAAGAGCGCGGCGGAGATGAACCCGTGCGACAGCATCTGGAAGATGGCGCCGTCAACGCCCTGCTGGTTGGCGGCAAAGATGCCCATGGTGACAAAGCCCATGTGCGCAACCGAAGAATAGGCGATCAGCTTCTTCATGTCCTCTTGCACCATCGCCACCAGCGAGGTGTAGACCACCGCAATCGCGGACATCCACAGGACCACATCGGTCATCACGTCCGCGCCAACCGGGAACATCGGCAGGGAGAAGCGCAGGAAGCCATAGCCGCCCATCTTCAGCAGGATCGCCGCCAGCACCACGGAGCCCGCGGTCGGCGCCTGCACGTGGGCGTCCGGCAGCCAGGTGTGCACCGGCCACATCGGCATCTTCACCGCGAAGGAGGCAAAGAACGCCAGGAACATCAGTGTCTGCGCGCCGCCCACGATGTGCAGCCCCAGCACGTCAAAGGACGCCGCCGAGAAGCTGTGGGTCAGCAGGGTTTCGATATCGGTGGTGCCCGCATCCACATACATGAAGACCATTGCCACCAGCATCAGCACCGAGCCGAAGAAGGTGTAGAGGAAGAACTTGAAGGAGGCGTAGATCCGCTCCTTGCCGCCCCAGATGCCAATGATCAGGAACATCGGAATGAGGCCTGCTTCGAAGAACAGGTAGAACAGCACCAGGTCCAGCGCCATGAAGACACCCAGCATCAGGGTCTCCAGCAGCAGGAAGGCGATCATGTATTCCTTCACCCGGTCAGTGACCGACCAGCTGGCCAGGATGGTCAGCGGCATGATGAAGGTGGTCAGCATCACGAAAAGAACCGAGATGCCGTCAACGCCCATCTTGTACTTGAGCCCGAAGATCCACTCCCGGTCCTCGACGAACTGGAAGCCGGTGTTGGCCGGGTCGAACTGGGAATAGATTCCAAGGCTCACCAGGAAAGTGATCGTAGTGGCAAAGAGCGCAACAAACTTGGCGTTGCGCTGCGCCGCCTTATCCTCGCCGCGCAGGAACAGGGCCAGGATGGCCGCCGCGAGCGCCGGGATGAAGGTGACAATAGAAAGGAGATTGTCCATCAGTGCGCTCCTCCGCCGATCGACATCCAGGTGACCAGGGCTGCAATGCCCAGCACCATCCAGAAGGCATAAGTGAAGATGTAACCAGACTGTGCGCGTCCAGCGAGACGGGTGAAGAAGGGAACAACGCCCATGGCCAGACCGTTCAGGAAACCGTCGATGGTGTTGCCATCGCCGCGTTTCCAGAAGAAGCGGCCGAGCGCCACGGCCGGCTTGACGAAGATCACGTTGTAGATCTCGTCAAAGTACCATTTGTTCAGCAGGAACAGGTACAGCGGGCGCTGCTGCTTGGCCAGGCGTGCGGGCAACGACGGGTTCCAGATGTAGAACCACAGCGCCAGCACCAGGCCGCCCAGCATCGCGGCGAAGGGGGACAGTTTCACCCATTTCGGTGCCGCGTGGGCATCCTCCAGGATGTGGTTGTCCTTGCCGATATACAACGCGCCCTCGCCCGGCTTGCCGGCAAACACATAGTGGTGCTCACCGCCGTGTGCGGCGTCTTCGCCATGGGCAGCCTCTTCACCGTGCGCAGCGTCGTCGCCATGCGCGGCCTCT
This sequence comes from Leisingera sp. ANG1, assembly GCF_000203975.2. Taxonomy (GTDB): domain Bacteria; phylum Pseudomonadota; class Alphaproteobacteria; order Rhodobacterales; family Rhodobacteraceae; genus Leisingera. The sequence goes on from NZ_AFCF02000008.1 coordinate 67,151, forward strand.
TCGCCGTGACCACCTTCTTCGCCATGCGCGGCAGCAGACGCTTCCGCCACCGGGATGCCATAGAACTTGCCGACTTGATCAGCGTGGCCGAAGAAGCTGCTGTACCACAGCATGCCCGAGAAGATCGCGCCGAGGGCCAGCACGCCCAGCGGCACCAGCATGGTCCAGGGGCTTTCATGGGCATGGTCATGGGTGTGCTTGTCGCCGCGTGCCTCGCCGTAGAAGGTGAGGAAGATCAGGCGCCACGAGTAGAAAGAGGTCATGAAGGCCGCGATCACCAGCGCCCAGAAGCCAAACATGGACCCGCCCGCATAGGCGCTTTCGATGATCGCATCCTTGGAGACAAAGCCCGCAAAGCCAACCCAGCCGCTCAGCGGGATGCCAACGCCGGTGATGGCCAGCGTGCCGATCATCATCGCCCAGAAGGTATAGGGGATTTTCTTACGCAGCGCGCCGTAGTTCCGCATGTCCTGCTCGTGATGCATGGCGTGGATCACCGAACCGGCGCCAAGGAACAGCATCGCCTTGAAGAAAGCGTGGGTGAACAGGTGGAACATCGCCGCCGAGTACATGCCAACGCCGGCAGCCACGAACATGTAGCCCAGCTGAGAGCAGGTCGAATAGGCGATCACGCGTTTGATGTCGTTCTGAACCAAACCGACCGTGGCCGCAAAGAAGGCAGTTGCCGCACCAAGAGCGGTGATGAAGGCCGCGGCCTCAGGCGCGAACTCGATCAGCGGCGACATGCGGCAGACCAGGAACACGCCCGCGGTCACCATGGTTGCGGCGTGGATCAGCGCCGACACCGGGGTCGGGCCTTCCATCGCGTCCGGCAGCCAGGTGTGCAGGATCAGCTGCGCCGATTTGCCCATCGCGCCGACAAACAGCAGGAAGGCAAGCAGGTTTGCCGCGTTCCACTCAGACCACAGGAAGGAGACCTGGGTTTCCGCCAGCGTGGGCGCAGATGCAAAGATGTCAGACAGGTTGATGCTGTCGGTCAGGAAGAACAGGCCAAAGATTCCCAGCGCAAAGCCGAAGTCGCCGACGCGGTTCACGATAAAGGCCTTCATCGCCGCCGCATTAGCCGAAGGCTTGCGGTAGTAGAAGCCGATCAGCAGGTAGGAAGCCACACCGACGCCTTCCCAGCCGAAGAACATCTGCACCAGGTTGTCGGAGGTCACCAGCATCAGCATCGCAAAGGTGAAGAACGACAGGTAGGCAAAGAAGCGCGGCTTGTAGCTCTCGCCCTCTTTCCACTGCGGGTCATGGTCCATGTAGCCGAAGGAATAGAGGTGCACGAGCGAGGAGACCGTGGTGATCACGATCAGCATGATCGCGGTCAGCCGGTCGAGGCGGATCGCCCAGGAGGTCGACAGCGAGCCGCTTTCGATCCAGCGGAAAATCTCGATGTTCTGGGTCACCCCGTCAAACGACAGGAAGGTGATCCAGCTGAGCAGCGCCGCCAGAAACAGCAGCGCGGTGGCGGTCACGGTGGCGGCTTTCTCGCCGATCATCTTGTGGCCGAAGCCGCAGATGAGGGCGCCAACCAGCGGGGCAAAGAGAAGGATGGTTTCCATGTGTCTTCAGCCCTTCATCACGTTGACGTCTTCGACGGCGATGGTGCCGCGGTTGCGGAAGAAGCAGACCAGGATCGCCAGGCCGATGGCGGCCTCAGCCGCGGCCACGGTCAGCACGAACAGGGTAAAGACCTGCCCCACCAGATCGCCCAGGAAGCTGGAGAAGGCGACCAGGTTGATGTTCACCGCCAGGAGCATCAGTTCGATGCTCATCAGGAGGATGATCACGTTCTTGCGGTTCAGGAAGAGCCCGAAGATGCCGATGACGAACAGCGTCGCCGCGACGGTCAGATAATGTTCTAGTCCGATCATTTATTGGCTCCTGCCGTTTCCGGATAGAGTTCTTTGCAGCTGCAAGCTGCCGATTTTTCGTGGTCAAGCTGGACGGCAGCACCGAGGCTTTCAAGTTCACGCCCCAACACATCCAATGTGACCCGCTCGGTCAGATTGGCAGCATTCAAGATCATCTTCTCCACGTCATCACGCGGAACATCGATAGAGGCGCCACCATGCTGATTGAACCGGTAAGTAACAGCGAGCCGGCTATTTGTAGGACAGTGACGCAAATCGAAGTACGATCTGCCTTCCCCTTCATACCAAAAACTCGCCTCATCAAGGACCGTGCCGTTTCCGAGATCCCTCGGCTTCCGTTGATCCAGATGGTGCATATCTGGCTGCACCAAACATTCCTCCGAACCAAAAGCTAGCGCAGGAGAGACGGCACAGCTTGTTGCTATTACCAAAGCCATCTGCCTCAAAGCCCCTGCCCCGGTTTCACGTCCCTAAGCTCCATTGCCTTGGCCGGGTCGCGCATCATCTGCGCAACCACGTCCTGGCGCTTGACATCGGTGCGGTGGCGCAGGGTCAGCACGATCGCGCCGATCATCGCCACCAGCAGGATCAGGCCCGCCAGCTGGAACAGAAGGAAATATTGATCATAGATGATGAGGCCGAGCGCCTCGGTGTTGTGGCGGTCCGCAGGCACCGGATTGGCCAGCAGTTCCGGCGCCTTGTGGGCGGTTTCCCAGACGCCGAAGGCCATCACGAACTGCATCAGGATCACCAGGCCGATCAGCAGCGCCAGCGGCATGTAGCGCGCCATCTCCGCCTTCAGTTCGGCAAAGTCCACGTCCAGCATCATCACCACAAACAGGAACAGCACAGCGACTGCGCCCACGTAGACGATGACCAGCAGCATGGCGACGAACTCCGCCCCCAGCAGCACAAACAGCCCGGCCGAGGAAAGGAAGGCCAGGATCAGCCAAAGCACCGAATGCACCGGCTGGCGGCTGATCACGGTGAACAGCCCGCCGGTGATGGCGCTGATGGCGAAGAGGTAGAAGGCAAAAACGCTCATGTCTCATCGTCCCTTTTGTCGTCCATGACTCCTTGCGCCAGATCCAGCGCCCGGTTCATGGCCGGAATGCCGGCAAACACCGACATCTGTCCGATCGTTTCCACGATCTCTTGTTTCTTGGCGCCGGCCGCGAGGGCGTGGCGCACGGTCTGGCGCACGGCACTGTCGGCCTGCGCGCCCTGCATTGTCAGCCCGGCCAGTGTCAGCAGCAGCCGGGTCTTGGCATCCAGCCCGTCCTTGTTGACGGTGTTGCCGAACATCATTTCCATGACCTCTTTGGGCATGGTGGGCCACAGCGCCTCGAACTCCTTGAAAGCCTCGGAAGGCGAGAAGTTCTCCAGCGCCGGGTTGAACGCCTTGGCCATCTGCTGGGCCTGAGCCTGCATCTGTTCCATCATGGCCTCGAAAGGGTTCTTGGGATCAGTCATCGGTACGGCGCGTCGATTTCCAGGTTGCGGGCGATCTCGGCTTCCCAGCGCTCCCCGTTCGAAAGCAGCTTCTCCTTGTCGTAGAACAGCTCCTCGCGGGTCTCGGTGGCGAACTCGAAGTTCGGGCCTTCGACAATCGCATCCACCGGGCAGGCTTCCTGACAGAAGCCGCAGTAGATGCATTTGGTCATGTCGATGTCATAGCGCGTGGTGCGGCGGCTGCCGTCCTCGCGCGGCTCCGCGTCGATGGTGATCGCCTGCGCCGGGCAGACCGCCTCGCAAAGTTTGCAGGCAATACAGCGCTCTTCGCCGTTCGGGTAGCGGCGCAGCGCGTGCTCACCGCGGAAGCGGGGCGACAGCGGGCCCTTCTCATGCGGGTAGTTCAGGGTGGCCTTGGGGGCGAAGAAATACTTCAGCCCCAGTTTGAAGCCGACCCAGAAATCCTGCAGCAGGAAGTATTTGGCGGCGCGGGTGTAGTCGATGTTCGCCATCAGTTAGCCTCCCACGGTCCAGCGGGCAAAGATGCCCCAGAACCAGTCAAATTTTGCAGCAAAGGACACGAAGACCACCCAGGCCAGCGAGAACGGCAGGAACACTTTCCAGCCCAGACGCATCAGCTGGTCGTAGCGGTAGCGCGGGGTGATCGCCTTCACCATCGCGAAGAGGAAGAAGAAGAACGCCATCTTGCCGACCATCCACAGGACGCCATCAGGCAGGCCCGGGATCGGGGACAGCCAGCCGCCGAAGAACAACAGGGATGTCAGCGCGCACATCAGGAAGATGGCGATGTATTCACCGGCCATGAACAAGAGGAACGGCGTTGCCGAGTATTCCACCTGATAGCCCGCAACCAATTCTGATTCCGCTTCCGGCAGGTCGAACGGCGGGCGGTTGGTTTCTGCCAGCGCCGAGATGAAGAACAGGAAGACCATCGGGAAGTGCGGGATCCAGTACCAGTTCAACAGGCCCAGATCGCCGTCCTGCGCGCGCACGATGTCACCGAAGTTCATGGAACCCGTGGAGATGATCACGCCGATGATAATCAGGCCGATGGAGACCTCGTAGGAGATCATCTGCGCCGCGGACCGCAGCGAGCCCAGGAACGGGTATTTCGAGTTCGACGCCCAGCCGCCCATGATCACGCCGTAGACCTCAAGCGAGGAGACCGCGAAGACATAGAGGATGGCGACGTTGATGTCCGAGAGCACCCAGCCGTCGTTGAAGGGGATCACCGCCCAGGCGATCATCGCCAGCACGAAGGAGGTCATCGGCGCCAGGATAAAGACGGTGCGGTCGGCACCCGCCGGGATCACCACTTCCTTGACCACGTATTTCAGTGCGTCGGCCACCGATTGCAGCAGGCCGTAGACGCCCACCACATTCGGGCCCCGGCGCATCTGGACCGCGGCCCAGATCTTGCGGTCCCCGTAGACGAGGAACAGGAGCGAGATCATCACAAAGGCAACAACTGCAAGCACTTGCGCCAGGATCAGAACAGCGATGCCGCCTGGAGTGTTAAAGAAATCAGCCATAGGTCCTCACACCGTGGGTATTCCGTTCGCCGCGCAATCCGCGACCACGACTTCGGCGTCGATGGTGCGCAATCCGCGCGGCAGAGAGGGCGAAATCAGGTAAACCGCGTCAGCGGTCCGGCTGCCCCCTGCCTGTTTCGTTGTTGTGCGCACATGGCGCGCAAACCCGTAGTCCCGGATCAGCGCATATTGCGCGGCGGCGCATTCCGCATAATTGTCGAGGTCGCCAGGCACGGCAGCGCCGCGCATGGAGACGTGAAATTGCACCAGATCGCCCTCCAGCAGGCTGGTTTCCACCCCTTCGTACACCGGGGCGGGCCGCTCTCCTTCGCTGCCGGGCGCCATTGCGCAGGCGGCCAGCAGGAAAGGCGTTATGAGGGCGAAGCGGATCATTCGGCGGCCATTGCCTCGTTTCCGCGGGCTTTCACACCTGCCGACAGCTCCGCCATCAGCTGGGATGCGCGGGCAATCGGGTTGGTCAGGTAGAAATCCTTGATCGCGGGCAGGAAGTCGGCGTTGCCGAGTTTGTCCTGCTCCAGCGGCTCGCCGTCTTTGTCGGCCACTTCGTCGATCTGCGCCAGGTGCGGTACTTCCGCGACCAGGGCCTGACGCAGCTGCGCCAGCGAGTCATAGCCCAGCTTGGCATCTGCTTCGGCGCTGAGCGCGCGCAGGATGGCCCAGTTTTCCTTGGCCTCACCCGGCGCAAAGGCAGCGCGCATTGCCAGCTGCGGGCGGCCCTCGGTGTTCACGAACAAGCCGTTTTCTTCGGTATAGGCGGCGCCCGGCAGGATCACATCAGCGCGGTGCGCGCCGCGGTCGCCGTGGCTGCCCTGGTAGATCACGAATGCACCGGCGTCGATTTCCACCTCATCAGCGCCGAGGTTATAGATCACCTCCGCCCCGTCGATAGCAGCTGCCATGCCGCCTTCGGTTACCGCACCGATGTCCATCGCGCCAACGCGGGAGGCAGCGGTGTGCAGCACCATCAGCTTGGAACCGGACAGTTCCGCCATCTTCTGGGCCGCCGCCATCACCGCCAGGCCGTCGGCCTCGCGCAGGGCGCCCTGCCCCACGATGATCACGGTTTTCTTGTTGTCGCGGGTCTCTTCCGAGACACCCTTGGCGATCATGTCGCTGAGGGCGTCGCGACCGGTGCCAGCGTGGTAGTACTCATAAGTCAGATCCGCCGCCGGGCCGATCAGCGCCACTTCGGCGCCATTGGCCCAGGCCTTGCGGATGCGGGCATTCAGCACCGGCGCTTCATCGCGCGGGTTGGTGCCGATCAGCAGGATCATTTCCGCGTCATCGAGGTCTTCGATGGTGGCGGTGCCGGCATAGCCTGCCCGGTTGCCGATCGGTAAACGGGCATTGTCAGTGCGGCATTCGACCTTGCCGCCCAGCCCCTCAACCAGCTGCTTCAGCGCAAAGGCTGCCTCAACCGGGGCCAGATCGCCAATCAGGCCTGCAATCTTCCTGCCCTTCATGGCAGTGGCCGCGGCAGACAGCGCCTCGGCCCAGGTGGCGGGCTTCAGCTTACCGTCAACACGCACATACGGACGGTCCAGGCGCTGGCGGCGCAGCCCGTCCCAGACAAAGCGGGTCTTGTCGCTGATCCACTCCTCGTTCACGCCGTCGTGGTTGCGCGGCAGGATCCGCATCACTTCGCGGCCTTTGGTGTCGACACGGATGTTCGACCCCAGCGCGTCCATCACGTCGATGGTTTCGGTCTTGGTCAGCTCCCACGGACGGGCGGTAAAGGCGTAAGGCTTCGACGTCAGCGCGCCCACCGGGCACAGGTCGATGATGTTGCCCTGCAAGTTCGATTGAAGCGTCTGGTTCAGGTAGGAGGTAATCTCCGCATCCTCGCCGCGGCCGGTCTGGCCCATCTGGGTGATGCCCGCGACCTCAGTGGTGAAGCGCACGCAGCGGGTGCAGCTGATGCAGCGGGTCATGGTGGTGGCAACCAGCGGGCCGAGGTCCAGATCGTCCACCGCGCGCTTGGCTTCCTTGAAGCGGCTGCCCGACAGGCCGTAGGCCATCGCCTGGTCCTGCAGGTCGCATTCGCCGCCCTGGTCGCAGATCGGGCAATCCAGCGGGTGGTTGATCAGCATGAATTCCATCACGCCTTCCCGGGCCTTTTTGACCATCGGCGAATTGGTCTTCACCTGCGGCGCCTGGCCTTCGGGGCCGGGGCGCAGATCGCGCACCTGCATCGCGCAGGAGGCAGCGGGCTTGGGCGGGCCGCCGACAACTTCAACCAGGCACATGCGGCAGTTGCCGGCAATCGACAGCCGCTCATGGTAGCAGAAGCGCGGGATCTCGACGCCGGCCTCCTCACAGGCCTGGATCAGGGTCATTGCCCCATCCACCTCGATCTCGGTTCCGTCAATGTTGATCTTGCGGAGGTCAGACATGGTCTATTTCGCCCTCAGTAACACGCCGATCGCGCTGTTTTTCTCAATCTCTGCGCGGCCATAGGCGCAGAATGTTTCAGGTTTGCCGTAGATGACCCCGTTCTGCGCCAGGAGCTTCTCTCCCTTGGCGCGCATCCGGGCCTTTTCGGCATCAGATTCGATGTAATCGCGGATTTCCGCGTCCGTGTACCCCAGCGCATTTGCCCGCGCTTTGAGCCGGCGCAACTCGCCCAGCCCTTTCAGGTAGCGCGGGGAAATATCGCCGCAGATGTCCGAGACTTCCTTGGCGACGGCAACGGCAAACAGCGGGTCCTCGATTTCCTGCACGTCGCGCAGCGACGGTTTCGCCAGCGCGGCGGCAGGCAGGGCAACAAAAGCGGACAGAACAGCGGCAATCAGGGCACGCATGGCAGGGGACTCCTTCAGTTTCGAAGCCCCCATGCGCAGGCGCACGCTGCTGCTATGCAATAGCAGCCGGGCCGCAAGGCCCTGATATGCCGGAAATCCGCTCACGGGGTGCAAGTCCCCTGGAACACAGCGCGGCCATCGGTGATGGTCAACGGAACGTCCTCATTGCGCGGATCATTTGCCCATTCGATGTCAGACGAGCCATAGGTGGCCACGCAGTATTTGGTGCCACTGTGGGCCGCCGCTTCGCGCGCGCCTTTGACGGACCGGTCAACACCCTTGATGTCGATCTGGAACACTGCGGGGTTGGTTTTCTTGTCGATCGGCTTGGCCTTCGCCTTGAAGGGCACGCCGTCATACAATTCGCGGTTCTTGTTGGTGACGGAGGTGCCGCAGGCCGAAACCAGCGCCAGAGCCGCCAGGCAAGCCGCAGGCACGGCCATCCGGTATGTCTTCATCATGCTCAAAATACTGCCGCCAATGCCAGGATCGCCAGACCCGCCATGCAGGCCCAGCCGAGAACGTAGAAAACAGAGCGCGGGCCGCTGTGCGGTTTGCCGATGCCCTGCAGGTGAATGAAAATCATGATGACCCGGGACACCACCGCCAGCGAGGCCAGCAGGTTCACCCAGAACGGCGCCGCGCCCGTCAGGACTGCCACCAGTGTCACAGTCAGAAAGGCCGGCAGCGTCTCGCAGCCGTTCAGATAGGCCCGGTTCAGCCGGTAGGCCTTTTCCGCATAGTCCTCCCGCGGCGTGGCCCCCGGTGCGAGACCCGCCTTCTGCTTGGCCAGCGCCGAAAACGGCGACAGCGCCAGGGTGATCAGGGTAAAGATCACCAGCGCGGCCAGGGCGTGGGAATATGCGGCAAAGGCGTCCATCAGTTATTCCGCCGCCATCGCGCCCATGCGCCCGGTCTTCTGGGCCCGGATGCGGTCTTCGATTTCCTCGCGGAAGTTCTTGATCAGGCCCTGGATCGGCCAGGCCGCCGCATCGCCAAGCGCGCAGATGGTGTGGCCCTCGACCTGCTTGGTCACGTCCCACAGCATGTCGATCTCTTCCAGCTCGGCCTCGCCCTTCACCAGGCGGTCCATGACGCGCATCATCCAGCCGGTGCCTTCCCGGCAGGGGGTGCACTGGCCGCAGCTTTCGTGCTTGTAGAACTTGGACAGGCGCCAGATCGCCTTGATGATGTCGGTTTGCTTGTCCATCACGATGACCGCCGCGGTGCCAAGGCCCGAGCCCAGCTCGCCGCGCAGGTAGTCGAAGTCCATGATTGCGTCGCGCATGTTCTCGCCGCGCACGCAAGGAACAGAGGAGCCGCCGGGGATCACCGCCAGAAGGTTGTCCCAGCCGCCGCGGATGCCGCCGCAATGCTTCTCGATCAGTTCCTCGAACCCGATCGACATCGCTTCTTCGACAACACAGGGGTTGTTGACGTGGCCGGAGATCGCAAACAGCTTGGTGCCCGCGTTGTTCTGGCGCCCGAAGGAGGCAAACCAGTCGGCGCCGCGGCGCAGGATGGTCGGCACAACCGCGATGCTCTCCACGTTGTTCACAGTGGTCGGGCAGCCGTAAAGGCCCGCGCCTGCCGGGAACGGCGGCTTCATCCGGGGCATGCCCTTCTTGCCTTCAAGGCTTTCGATCAGCGCGGTTTCTTCGCCGCAGATATAGGCCCCTGCCCCGTGGTGCAGGAAAACGTCGAAGTCCCAGCCGGAACCGGCTGCGTTCTTGCCCAACAGGCCCTTGTCATAGCATTCGTCAATCGCCGCCTGCAGCGCCTCGCGCTCGCGGATGTATTCGCCGCGCAGGTAGATGTAGCAGGTATGCGCGTTCATCGCGAAGGAGGCGATCAGCGCGCCCTCGATCAGCGTGTGCGGATCGTGGCGCATGATTTCCCGGTCCTTGCAGGTGCCGGGCTCGGATTCATCGGCGTTGATCACCAGATATGCCGGGCGGCCATCGCTTTCCTTGGGCATGAAGGACCATTTGAGGCCGGTCGGGAAACCCGCGCCGCCGCGGCCGCGCAGACCGCTGTCCTTCATCGTCTGAATGATCCAGTCGCGGCCCTTTTCGATGATGCCCGCCGTGCCATCCCAATGGCCGCGCGCCTTGGCGCCCGCCAGGTTGCGGTCGTGCATCCCGTAAAGGTTGGTAAAGATCCGGTCCTGATCCTTCAGCATGTGTGCCTACCTTTGGCTGTCCCGGCGCATGCGCCAGAGTTGAAATATGTTGACCAGGGCATAGATCATGCCCGCCAGCGCGGCGAAGTCGAACAGCAGCGCATAGCGCCCCGGCAGCCCCAGCATGGGGCCAATGAACAGCGAAACCACGATCCACAGCGAAATCGTCCCGGCGATCACCAATGCGATGTGCCGGCCCTTTGCTGCAATGGCCTGGTCCTGTTCCTTGCTCATCTGTTCCCTATCGCCAGGAAGCGGCCCCGCCGGGCCGCCGCCCGTTACTCGTCGTCTTTGTAGATGCCTTCCGCCTTGGCGCGTTTGGCAAATTCAGTCTCATCGCCCACCTGCAGCCGCTTGGCCTGTTCGATCCAGCCGTCGCGGGTGATGCGGCCCTTGAACTTTAGCCGTGCATCGACCCAGGCGACTTCAGCCTCGGTCCAGTCGGCGATCTGCTCGAAGTGGAAGAACCCAAGGCTGTTAAGCTTCTCTTCCAGCTTCGGGCCAACACCCTTCAGCAGCTTCAGGTCATCCGGCAGGCCGCCCAGGGCCTCTTTCAGCACCAGCGGCTTGGTTTCCTCTCCCGCAGCGTCTTCAGGCTTAGCCGCAGCACCTTCCGGCGAAGCGGGCTCAGCCGCGGCAGACTTCTTCGGCGCGGCCTTGGCGGCTTCCTCCGCCTGCTTCACAGCAGGTTTGGGCGCCTCGGGGGCTTTCGGCGGCTGGCCTTCGGCAGCGCGGCCGGCAACTACGCCGTCCTTGCCGACCCAGGGGGTCAGCAGCGGCACTTCATCGCCCTGGATACGCTTGACGCCATCCTTGATATCCATCGCCAGCTGCGCGCTTGCGTTGTACTGCGTCTTGCCGCTGTCGAACTCGGTCAGCGAGGTGAGGCCGGATTTCGGCTCAGCTGCATAGCGGCCGTTCTGCGGGCCCGGTGCAACCACCTTGCCTGCGGCCAGATCGTCCAGCAGCCTGGTAAAGCTCTCGACGGTCAGGTCCTCGTAGTAATCCTTGCCGATCTGCGCCATCGGGGCGTTGGTGCAGGCGCCAAGGCACTCGACCTCTTCCCAGGTAAACTTGCCGTCCGCCGACAATGTGTGCGGCTTCTCGGCAATCTTTTCCTTGCAGACCGCAACCAGGTCCTCGGCGCCGCAGATCATGCAGGACGTGGTGCCACAGATCTGGATATTGGCAACGGAACCCGTCGGTTGCAGCTGGAACATGAAGTAGAAGGAGGCAACCTCCAGCACCCGGATATAAGCCATGCCGAGCATGTCGGCGACGGCCTCGATCGCGGGTTTGGTGACCCAGCCTTCCTGCTCCTGCGCACGCCACAAAAGCGGAATGACCGCAGAGGCCTGGCGGCCCTCAGGATATTTGGTGATCTGCGCTTCGGCCCAGGCCTGGTTGGCCGGGGTGAAGGCAAAGCTGTCGGGTTGTTCGGAATGCAGACGGCGAAGCATTAGCGGTCAATCTCTCCAAATACGACGTCCATGGTGCCGATGATGGCGGCGACGTCGGCCAGCTGGTGGCCCTTGGCAACGTGGTCCATCGCCTGCAGGTGCAGGAAGCCCGGCGCGCGGATCTTGGAGCGGTAGGGCTTGTTGGACCCGTCCGCCACCAGATAGACGCCGAACTCGCCCTTGGGCGCCTCGACGGCGGCGTAAACCTCGCCCGCCGGGACGTGGAAACCTTCGGTGTACAGCTTGAAATGGTGGATCAGGCTTTCCATCGAGGTCTTCATGTCGCCGCGCTTGGGTGGGGTCAGCTTGCCGCGGGCCAGCACGTCGCCGGTGGCTTCGCGCAGCTTGGCAATCGCCTGGCGGATGATCGAGGTCGACTGGCGCATCTCTTCCATCCGGCAGAGATAACGGTCGTAGCAGTCGCCGTTCTTGCCGACGGGCACCTGGAATTCGAACTCGTCATAGCATTCATAGGGCTGCGCGCGGCGCAGATCCCAGGCGAGGCCGGAGCCGCGCACCATGACGCCGGAGAAGCCGTATTCCTGGATGTCCTTTTCGGTCACCACACCAATGTCGCAGTTGCGCTGCTTGAAGATGCGGTTTTCGGTCAGCAGGCCGTCGATGTCGTCCAGCACCTTGGGGAATTCCATCGCCCAAAGGTCGATATCGTCCAGCAGCTCGTCCGGCAGATCCTGATGCACACCGCCGGGGCGGAAATAGGCCGCGTGCAGGCGCGCGCCGCAGGCCCGCTCGTAGAAAATCATCAGCTTTTCGCGCTCTTCAAAGCCCCACAGCGGCGGGGTCAGCGCACCGACGTCCATCGCCTGCGTGGTGACGTTGAGCAGGTGGTTCAGCACCCGGCCGATTTCCGAATACAGCACCCGGATCAGCTGGCCGCGGCGCGGCACCTCGGTGCCGGTCAGCTTTTCGATGGCCAGGCACCAGGCGTGCTCCTGGTTCATCGGCGCCACGTAATCGAGGCGGTCGAAATACGGCAGGTTCTGCAGGTAGGTGCGGCTTTCCATCAGCTTTTCGGTGCCGCGGTGCAGCAGGCCGATATGCGGGTCGCAGCGCTCGACGATCTCGCCGTCAAGCTCCAGCACCAGACGCAGAACCCCGTGCGCCGCAGGGTGCTGCGGGCCGAAGTTGATGTTGAAGTTGCGGATCTTCTGCTCGCCGCTCAGCGCGTCGACGCTGCCGTCGTCAAATTTGGAGCCGTCCATCATTGCGCCCCCTCCTTCTCGTCACCGGGCAGGATGTATTCGGCACCTTCCCACGGGGACATGAAATCAAACTGACGGTATTCCTGCACCAGCTTCACCGGCTCATAGACCACGCGCTTCTGCGCCTCGTCATAGCGGACCTCGGTGTAACCGGTGGTCGGGAAATCCTTGCGCAGCGGGTAGCCGCGGAAGCCATAGTCGGTCAGCAGGCGGCGCAGGTCCGGGTGGCCGGAGAACAGGATGCCGAACATGTCGTAGACTTCCCGCTCGAACCAGTTGGCCGAGGGGTGCACGTCCACGATCGAGGGCACCATCTCATCCTCGCGCACCGCGGCGCGCAGGCGGATGCGCTGGTTCCGGTACATCGACAGGAAGTGGTAGACCACGTCGAACCGCTTGGCGCGGTCGGGGTAATCCACCGCGGTGATGTCCACCAGGGTCGAAAACTTGCAGTTGGCGTCCAGCTTCAGGAACTCCACCAGACCGGCGATGTTCGAGGGTGTAACGTCGATGTTCAGCTCATCAAAGGACACATCCCATGCCACCACGCAATCGGGGCGTTTGGCTTCGATCTGGGCGCCCAGTTCTTTCAGTGCTTCGCTCATGTTGTCTCCGCCCCCTCCTTAACGCACCAGGGTGCCGGTGCGGCGGATCTTGCGCTGCAGCTGCATCAGGCCATAAAGCAGCGCCTCAGCCGTCGGCGGGCAGCCGGGCACATAGACGTCGACCGGCACAACCCGGTCGCAGCCGCGCACCACGGAGTAGCTGTAGTGGTAATAGCCGCCGCCGTTGGCGCAGGAACCCATCGAGATCACGTAGCGCGGCTCGGGCATCTGGTCGTAGACCTTGCGCAAGGCCGGCGCCATCTTGTTGGTCAGGGTGCCCGCGACGATCATCACGTCCGACTGGCGCGGCGAGGCGCGCGGCGCGATGCCGAAACGTTCGGCATCATAACGCGGCATCGAAGTGTGCATCATCTCAACTGCGCAGCAGGCGAGACCAAAGGTCATCCAGTGCAGCGAGCCGGTGCGCGCCCAGTTGATGATGTCCTCAGCCGAGGTGAGCAGGAAACCCTTGTCCTGAAGCTCGGCATTGATGGCCCGGGTGACAACTTCCTTGTCCACGCCCGCCGTGTTGGGTCCGGTCATCACTGCCATTCCAGGGCCCCTTTCTTCCATTCATAGGCAAAGCCGATGGTCAGCACGCCCAGGAACACCATCATCGACCAGAAGCCGAGGTCGCTGATGTCCTTGAAACCGACAGCCCAAGGGAACAGGAAAGCGATTTCCAGGTCGAAAATGATGAAGAGAATCGAGACCAGGTAGAACCGGACATCGAATTTCATGCGGGCATCGTCAAAAGCGTTGAAACCGCATTCATAGGCGCTGACCTTTTCCGGGTCCGGGTTGCGGACCGCCAGGACGACGGCTGCCAGGATAAGGACAATCCCCAAACCTGCCGCGACGGCCAGGAAGACCAGAATAGGCAGGTATTCCCTCAACATCTCTTCCAAGAGCAGCTCCTTTCCCCGGGCGGATTTCCGCGCGGCGTCAATTGGCGTGTTGATTTGGACTGTGCATACCCCCGTGCCCGGGGAGCGTCAACTAAAGCGAGGTTAATCCACAGGGGTTTGGATAGAAAAAGCACTGTTGCAACACAGGGATAATTCCCTAGCGTTTTCATAAGAAAAGCGGCCGCAGAGGGAACTGCAGCCGCCATGAAAACGTGAGTCAGATATGCCGCTTTTCAGCTTTGCCATGCCGGTTTGCGTTTTTCAAAGAACGCCGCGATCCCCTCGCCTGCCTCCGGCCCTTCCCAGCGCTCCACAAGCGCCTTGATTGTATGGTCGATCACGCTGTCATCCAGCCGCGGGCCCAGATCGCGGGCCAGCTTCTTGGCCGCCGCCACCGCCCCGGGAGCACAGTTCAGGTAGGGCGCAACCTCTGCCTCGACTGCCTCACCCAGCTGCTCAGCGGGCACCGCCTTGGCCAGCAAACCCAGCTCCACGGCCTCTGCCGCACCGAACAGGCGCGCCGACATGAACACCCGGCGCGCCTTGGCTTCGCCCATGCGGGCGATGACATAGGGGCCGATGGTGGCGGGAATCAGCCCCAGCTTGGTCTCGGTCAGCCCCATCTTCAGATGATCCGCGCCAATGGCCACATCGCAAACCGACGCCATTCCGACACCTCCGCCGAATGCATTGCCCTGCACCGCGCCGATCAGCGGCTTCGGCAGGGTGTTGAGCGCCATCAGCATCTCCGCCAGCACCCGCGCCTCACGCGCACGGGTTTCGGCATCGGCATCCATCTGCGCCCGCATCCAGGCAAGGTCGCCGCCTGCGCAAAAGCTTTTGCCGGCCCCGGTCAGCACCACCACCCGGACCGTGTCATCCTCGGCCAGCCGCTTTGCCGCCAGGGTCAGTTCCTGCAGCATCTGGCCGGACATGGCGTTGTGCTTCTCGGCCCGGTTCAGGGTCAGGGTGCAGACGCCGCGGGCGTCGGTGTCCAGGGTGATTGTCTCGAACATCTTATGTCTCCGCTGAATTCTTACTGCAGGCCGCGCATGGCCCGGGCGAGTGCTGCGGCCTCTTCCAGCACATCTGCGTTCAGCCCAGTGTTATAGCCCAATTCCGTTAGGCGCTTGTGCACCGCTTCCGTTGCCACATTGCCCGCCGCGCCCGGCGCATAGGGGCAGCCGCCCAAGCCGCCCACGGCCGCATCAAACACCCGCACACCCTGCGCCAGCGACGCCTCGATATTGTCGAGCGCCCGGCCCGCGGTATCGTGGTAGTGGCCTGCCAGCTGTGCCGCGGGCACCCGCGCAGTGACTGCCTTGAGCATCGCAGTGATCGCCTCCGGTGTGCCCTGCCCGATGGTGTCGCCCAGCGAAATCTCGTAACAGCCAAGCGAGAACAGCCGTTCGGCCACCTCTGCCACCTTCTGGGGCGGGGTGGCCCCATCATAGGGGCAGTCGGTCACGCAGGAGACATAACCCCGGACCGGCAGGCCGATCTCCTTGGCGGCCTCCAGGATGGGAAGAAAGCGGGTGATGCTTTCCTCGATGGTGGCATTGATGTTGGCCTTGGAGAACCCTTCGGAAGCCGATGCAAAGACCGCAATCTCATCGGCCTTGGCAGCCACAGCGTCTTCGTAGCCGCGCATGTTGGGAGTGAGCGCCGCATAGCGCACACCGGGGGCGCGGTTGATGCCCGCCAGCACCTCTGCGCTGCCCGCCATCTGCGGCACCCATTTGGGCGACACGAAACTGGCCACTTCGATACGCTTGAACCCGGCGCGGCTCAGGCAGTCGGTCAGCGCCACCTTTTCCGCAACCGGTATCTCGCGCTTTTCATTCTGCAGCCCGTCGCGCGGACCGACCTCGAAGATTTCGGCAAATTCACCCATGGAATGCCCTCCGGCTTCATCTTTCCAAAAATACTCAAACCGCAGCGGGGGCGGCAGGCGTGCCGCCCCGAAACGGGGTCAGGTGTCGTCTTCTTCCAGCCGCACCAGCGCTGCGCCAGCCTCGACCTGGTCGCCGGCAGCAGCCAGAACCTCGGCCACCACGCCGTCGCGGGCCGCCAGCAGCGAGTGCTCCATCTTCATCGCTTCCAGAATGGCCAGCCGGTCGCCCTCCTTCACCGCCTGGCCGGCCTCGGCAAAGACTGCCTTGACCAGACCGGGCATCGGCGCCTCGATCACGTTGCTGTCGCCGCCCGCCGCTGCATCGCGGTCCAGCGGGTCTATCGCGGTGAACTCCAGCCCATAGGCATCATGCACGGTGATCAGCGTTCCCGACTGCGACACCGCGGGCATCCGGCGCTCATCAATGCGCCATTGGCCCTGGCTGCGTTCGGCCACGACGGTTTCGCCATCAATGGTCCAAAGCTGCCGGTCCGGCCCGTCCACCTGCACATCCGCCGTGAACTCCTCGCCCGCATGGGACAGGGTGACAGCCCGGTGCAATGGCGCCCAAAGGGTAAAGCCGGTGTCCACTGCGGCCTCCACCAGATCCAGCGCCACCATGCCGGCCGCCGCCTTGTGGCGCAGCTCCACCACCGGCGCCGCGGTCAGCGCGTCCAGATCGCGAGCAATCAGGCCGGTGTCCACTTCGCCGTTGGCAAAGCCCTCATGCGCCGCCAGTGCGCCGAGGAAGGCCAGGTTGGTAACGGTGCCGCCAACTTGAGTTTCCTCCAGCGCGCGGGCCAGCCGCGACAGCGCCACCTTGCGGGTGGAGCCATGCACGATCACCTTGGAGATCATCGGGTCGTACCAGGGGCTGATGGTGTCCCCTGCCCGCACACCGCTGTCGGCGCGGGCCTCTGCCGGGAAGGACAGATGGGTCAGCGTGCCGGTTGCAGGCAGGAAGCCCTTGGGCACGTCCTCCGCATAAAGCCGCGCCTCAAACGCGTGGCCGGTGATGGTGAGGTCTTCCTGCTTGGCAGGCAGGCTCTCGCCAGAGGCAACACGCAGCTGCCACTCCACCAGATCAACGCCGGTGATTAGCTCCGTCACCGGATGCTCCACCTGCAGGCGGGTGTTCATTTCCATGAACCAGAACCCGTCCGTGCGCAGCCCGTCCGAACCGTCAACGATGAATTCCACCGTGCCCGCGCCCTTGTAGCCGATGGCCTCAGCCGCGCGCACGCCGGCCTGGCCCATCGCCTCACGCATCTCCGCGGTCATGCCCGGCGCGGGGGCTTCCTCGATCACCTTCTGATGGCGGCGCTGCAGGGAGCAGTCCCGCTCAAACAGATGCACGGCTGTTTCGCCGTCGCCAAAAACCTGCACCTCGATGTGGCGCGGCTGCAGGATGTATTTCTCAATCAAGACATCCGGGTTGCCGAAGGCTGTGGTCGCTTCACCTTGCGCGCTTTTCAGGGCATCGGCAAATTCGGCAGGCTTTTCAACCAGCCGCATCCCCTTGCCGCCGCCGCCGGCAACCGCCTTGATCAGCACCGGATAGCCGATCTTCTCCGCCTCGCTCGCCAGGAACTCCGGGTCCTGATTGGTGCCGTGATAGCCCGGCACCACCGGCACGCCGGCCTCCTCCATCAGCGCCTTGGCTGCGTCCTTGAGACCCATCTTGCGGATCGCATCCGCCGAGGGGCCAATAAAGGTCAGGCCCGCGGCCTCCACCGCCTCGACGAATTTCGGGTTTTCCGACAGGAAGCCGTACCCCGGGTGGATCGCCTGGGCGCCGGTTTCCTGGGCCACACGGATGATCTCGTCGCCCTTCAGATAGCTGTCCGCCGGGGCCGGGCCGCCGATATGCACGGCCTCATCCGCCAGTGCCACATGTTTCGAAGCCGCATCGGCATCAGAGTAAACGGCCACGGTCCGCACCCCCATGGCGCGGGCGGTTTCCATCACGCGGCAGGCAATCTCTCCGCGGTTGGCAATCAGGATTTTGTCAAACATGGGAGATCCTCACATCCGGAAGACGCCGAAGCGCGTATCTTCGATCGGGGCGTTCAGCGCGGCGCTCAGCGACAGGGCCAGCACGTCGCGGGATTTGCGCGGGTCGATGATGCCGTCATCCCAGAGGCGGGCGGAGGCATAAAGCGGGTGGCTCTGCTCCTCGAACATCTCGATAGTGGGGCGCTTGAACTCAGCTTCTTCCTCGGTGCTCCAGCTGCCGCCCTGGCGTTCGATGGCGTCGCGTTTCACCGTCGCCAGCACGCCCGCGGCCTGCTCGCCGCCCATCACCGAGATCCGGGAGTTCGGCCAGGTCCACAGGAAGCGCGGGGAATAGGCGCGGCCCGACATGCCGTAGTTGCCGGCACCGAAGGAGCCGCCGACCAGCATCGTCACCTTCGGCACATTGGTGGTCGCCACCGCCGTCACCATCTTGGCGCCGTGACGCGCGATGCCCTCGTTTTCGTACTTCCGGCCGACCATGAAGCCAGTGATGTTCTGCAGGAACACCAGCGGGATCTTGCGCTGGCTGCACAGTTCCACGAAATGCGCGCCTTTCTGGGCGGCTTCCGAGAACAGTACGCCGTTGTTGGCGATGATGCCGATGGGGCAGCCCTTGAGGTGGGCAAAGCCGGTCACAAGAGTTTCGCCGAAGCGCGGCTTGAACTCGTCAAAGCGGGAGCCATCGACCAGCCGTGCGATCACCTCGCGGATGTCATAAGGCGTGCGCAGGTCGCCCGGCACCACGCCGAGGATTTCCTCAGGGTCATAGGCGGGCTCCTCGGGACTGGCCCAGTTCACAGTCAGCGGCTTGGTGATGTTCAGCGACTGCACCGCGCGCCGCGCCAGTGCCAGCGCGTGGGCGTCATCCTCGGCCAGGTAGTCGGCCACGCCTGAGAGGCGCGTGTGCACGTCGCCGCCGCCCAGATCCTCGGCGCTGACAACCTCGCCCGTGGCAGCCTTCACCAGCGGCGGGCCTGCCAGGAAGATGGTGCCCTGCTCCTTCACGATGATGGTGACGTCCGACATGGCCGGCACATAGGCGCCGCCCGCGGTGCAGGATCCCATGACGACAGCGATCTGCGGGATACCCTTGGCCGACATCCGCGCCTGGTTGTAGAAGATGCGCCCGAAATGGTCGCGGTCGGGGAAGACCTCATCCTGGTTGGGCAGGTTGGCACCGCCCGAGTCGACCAGATAGATGCAGGGGAGACGGTTTTCCTCGGCGATCTCCTGCGCGCGCAGGTGTTTCTTGACCGTCATCGGGTAATAGGTGCCGCCCTTCACGGTGGCGTCATTGCAGACCACCATGACCTCCTGCCCGTGCACCCGGCCGATGCCTGCAATCACACCCGCCGAGGGTGCAGCGCCGTCATACATGGCGTGCGCCGCGGTGGCACCGATTTCCAGAAACGGGGAGCCCGGGTCCAGCAGGTTCGCCACCCGGCGGCGCGGCAGCATCTTGCCGCGGCTTTCGTGGCGGGCGCGGGATTTCTCGCCGCCGCCCATGCGCGCGGCCTCAGCCGCCTCGCTGATCTGCGCAAGCGCGTCCAGATGCGCCTCGCGGTTCTGCTTGAAGCCGTCCGAGGAGGGCATCGCCTTGGATGTGAGTTTCATGTCCACTCTCCCATTGTAGGGGTTAGGCTGTGTCCCGTTATACGGGAAATGTCTTTCATTCCGGTTGGGGCAGCGTACGCCGGGTATGCAACACCCTGGATCATTGGCTTGCCTCCCCGTTCATATCCTCACTGCGCATCAGAACTCTTAGTTTGAGCCATTCCGAATGTGTCTCCGAATAGCGGCACACTAATTCGGAAGGCAAATTGGGGTCCGAAATCTTGGTACAATCGGGAGCGTCACCCAAAGCAGGCATGGGCAGGGACAGACCTGCAGGCCCGTTGCCATCAAGAACACTTTTGTCGAAGCCCGGCATCTGGCTAACGATGCGCGCTCCATCCGCCTCCAACCACGCCGCGGCGCTGTCAACGCAGTACTGTAAAGCTTTGTTTTCTTGGCTCATGTTACACATGCGGACGGCCTGCGAGACGCATTGAGTGTCCATGGGAACCGCAAAGCCGACATCGGGGACAAAGCTGGTGCAAGCGCTCAGAAAACCGGCTGTATCAAAAACGGGGGTCTCCTCACCTGCCGCAGTAAGAGGAAAGGACGCGCCCAAAGCGCAAGCACAGGCTGCAACAACGGAAAGGACCGGCTGTTTCATCAGTTCACCTCCCCCGCCGCCTGCGCCTTCAGCTCCTTGCGGATCACCTTGCCGGTCACCGTCATCGGCAGCGCATCCAGGAACGCCACTTCGCGCGGGTAGGAATAATGTGCGAGGCGGTCCTTGACGTAGTCCTGCAGTTCCCTCTCGGAGGCCGCGGCGCCGGGTTTCAGCACCACATAGGCCTTGACGATCTCGGTGCGCAGCTCATCCGGCTTGCCCACCACACCCACGGTCGCCACCGCCGGATGGGTCAGCAAGCAATCCTCGATCTCTGCCGGGCCGATACGGTAGCCGCCGGAGGTGATCACATCATCCTCGCGGCCGACAAAGCGCAGGTAGTCCCCCTCCCAGATGCCGCGGTCGCCGGTTACAAGCCAGTCCTTGCGGAACTTGGCCGCCGTCTCCTCGGGCCGGTTCCAGTATTCCAGCAGCATCGAGGCGGAGCCGCGGCGGATGGCAACATCGCCCTCATCCTCCGTGGGGTCGCCTGCCGCGTCAATTACCGCCAGATCATGCCCCAGCACCGCCTTGCCGATGCAGCCCGGGCGCGGCTCGAAATCGGCGGCACAGGAGGAGGCCACCATGTTGCATTCGGTCTGGCCGTAAAACTCGTTTATGGTCACGCCCAAGCGCCGCCGGCCCCAGGCGAGCATCTCCGCGCCCAGGGGCTCTCCGCCGCTGGCAACGGAACGCAGGCCGTCGAGCCCCTGCCCCGCCGCCTTGAGCATCCGCAGCGCGGTGGGCGGGAAGAAGATGTTGCGGACACCGGCCTTGGCGATCAGATCCGCGCAGGCTTCGGGTGTGAACTTTTCCAGCCGCGCGGCCACCACTGGTACACCCAGTGCCAGACCCGGCATCAGCACGTCGAACAGACCGCCGATCCAGGCCCAGTCCGCAGGGGTCCAGAGCACATCGCCGGGCTGGCCAAGATGGTCGTGGCTGATGGCAACCCCCGGCAGATGGCCGGTCAGCACCCGGTGTCCGTGCAGCGCGCCTTTGGGGCTGCCGGTGGTGCCGGAGGTGTAGATCAGAACAGCAGGGGTTTCCGGGGTGGTGTCGGCGAAAGGCACCGGGCCGCCGTCAATCCCGGCTGTGTCGGCCATCACGGCCTCGGCCAGATCCCCCAGCAGCTCTGCGCCCTCGGCATCGGTGAAAACAAACCGCACGCCCGCGTCGCCGGCGCGCGAGGCCAGCGCATCGTGTTTGAACAGCTTGAACAGCGGCACCGAAATGCCGCCAGCCTTCCACACCGCCAGATGCGCGGCGGCGCACCAGGGCGATTGGCTGAGAAGCACGCCCACGCGGTCGCCCGGCTGGATGCGGGTGAGCAGATAGCGCGCCAGCCCGTCTGTCATTGCCGCCAGTTCGCCATAAGTAATGTCCCGGCGCGCGGGGCCGGTCATGTCGATCAGCGCCACCGCATCATCCGGCTGCGCCAGGCATTGCGCCGCCATGTTGAGATGCTCTGGCATGTCCCAGCTGCCGTCTGCGCGAAACCCCGGAATGTTACGTTCAACATGCATATTTAGACATTCCTGAAACGCATAGCGGCCATGCGGCATTTTGCTGTGTTTTCAACAGGTAGCACCGGACAGTTTTGACTCAGATCAGAGTTTTCAGCCGCCTGCGGGTGCATCACAGCCGGGTAAACACAAGAAAAGGGACGCACCCCATGAAACGCATGGTTTCCGCGCTTGCGCTGACCTCCGCCCTGGCCACAATGGCCGCCCCTGCCCTTGCCCAGGAGCAGGGCGACTGGACCGTTGGCGTTGGTATCGCCAACGTGAATCCGAAGTCCGGCAACGGCACCCTGGCCGGCGCGCTGGCTGACATCGATGACGGCACCGCGCTGTCGCTGACCGTCGAATACTTCTTCCGCGACAACTGGGGTGTCGAGCTGCTGGCGGCCTCGCCGTTTGAGCATGACATCAACCTGAACGGCGCCTACGCGGCCTCGGCCAAGCAGCTGCCGCCGACCCTGTCGGTCAACTACCACTTCCCCACCCAAGGTGTGATCAAGCCGTTCCTCGGCCTTGGCCTGAACTACACCACTTTCTTCGAGGAAGAGACCGCGCTTGGCACGCTCAAGCTGGACGACAGCTTTGGCGTCGCGGTGAACGCCGGTGCCGACTACCAGATCTCCGACAATGGCGCGCTGCGGTTCAACGTCCGCTGGATGGACATCGACACCGACGCAACCCTGAACGGCGCCGGCATCGGCACCGCAGAGATTGACCCGGTTGTCGTGAACTTCGCTTACGTGCACCGCTTCTGATCCTTAGAGGGTCCGGTTACGGCCTGGCGGCTGGCCTCGTGCCGCCGGGCCTGTTTCAGCCCCGCGCGCCCCTTGGGATGCGCGGGTTTTTTGTTTTTACATGGTGCCCATCAGCTCGCGGCCGATCAGCATCCGGCGGATTTCGCTGGTGCCCGCGCCGATCTCCATCAGCTTGGCATCGCGGAAGATGCGGCCCACCGGGTTATCGGACAGGTAGCCCGCACCGCCAAAGGCCTGCACCGCCTGATGGGCCTGAGTCATCGCAACCTCAGACGCGTACAGGCAGCAGGCTGCGGCGTCCTGACGGGTCACGGTGCCCTTGTCGCAGGACTTGGCAACCTCATAGACATAAGCCCGGGCGGTGTTCATCGCCGTGTACATGTCAGCGATCTTGGCCTGCATCAGCTGGAAGTTCCCGATCGGCTGACCGAACTGCTTGCGCTCTTTCATGTAGGGCATCATCTCGTCCATGCAGGCGGCCATGATGCCGGTGCCGATGCCAGCAAGCACAACGCGTTCGTAATCCAAGCCGGACATCAGCACGCGCACGCCCTTGCCCTCTTCGCCCAGGATGTTTTCGAAAGGGACTTCCACGTCCTCGAACACCAGCTCAGCCGTGTTGGAGCCGCGCATACCCAGCTTGTCGAAGTGCTTGGAGGTGGAGAAGCCCTTGAATTCCTTTTCGATCAGGAAGGCTGTGATGCCCTTGGAGCCCGCTTCCGGATCGGTCTTGGCGTAGACCACCAGGGTATCGGCGTCGGGGCCGTTGGTGATCCAGTACTTGTTGCCGTTCAGGCGGAAGTGATCGTTGCGCTTTTCCGCGCGCAGGCTCATCGACACCACGTCGGAGCCCGCGCCCGCCTCGGACATTGCCAGCGCGCCGACGTGTTCGCCGGACAGCAGCCGCGGCAGGTATTTCGCCTTCTGCTCGGCGTTGCCGTTCAGCTTGATCTGGTTGACGCAGAGGTTGGAATGCGCGCCGTAGGACAGCGACACGGACGCGCTGGCACGGGCGATCTCCTCAATCGCGACGGTATGGGCCAGGTAGGACATGCCGGCGCCGCCAAATTCTTCCGGAACAGTGATTCCCAGGAGACCCAGCTCACCCATCTCTTTCCACAGCTCCGCCGGGAATTCGTTCTTCTGGTCGATTTCCTGCGCCATCGGCTTGACGCGCTCCTGCGCCCAGCGGTGAACTACATCGCGCAGCGCGTTCACGTCCTCACCAAGATCGAAAGTCATGCTTGCGTTGAACATCCCGCAGATCCTCCAGGCCAGAGCCGATTATATGAACAGTTGTTCAATTCAATAAAGGAGCCTTCGATTCGGGTCAATGGCGGTCCCGCTGCCCCGGACGCAGCGTCGAAAGCGGAAGACCGGCCGGAACGAGGAGGCACCGTTTTCCGGCACGGAAAACAGAACGGAAAACACGTGTCTTCCGGGCCGGAATTCTCGTAGAATTCCAGTTGGCATTTCAGTGGGTGGGGATCTTTTTCCGCGTGCGGGCGTTAACAGACAGACGCGGAAATCCTGCCCCGCCAGAAATCCAGAGGAGTTTCAAATGACACGAGCAACCCCCGTCCTGGCCGCAGCATTCTGCCTAGCAGGCCTGCCAGCTGCCGCCGAGGAGGTCGGGCAGATCGGTGTCGACTGGGTCGGAAACGACATCATTATTGAAGCCATCGCCGACCCCAAGGTCAAAGGCGTGACCTGTCATATCGCCTATTTCGAGCGCGGGCTGATCGACCGGCTGTCCAAGGGCAACTGGTTCGAGGATCCCTCAAATGCTTCCATCGCCTGCCGCCAGACCGGTCCCATTACTGTGGGCGAAATCGACCGCGGCCGCGATGGCGAGGACGTGTTCCGCGCATCGCGCTCCATTATCCTGAAGTCACTGCGGGTAAAACGGATCTTCGACGAGGCCAACCAGACCCTGATCTATGCCGCCCACGCGGCAGAGCTGACCGACGGGTCGGCCAAGGTCTCGATCTCGACAGTGCCGCTCTATCAGGCGGACTGATAGACGGCAGAGATCTCGGCCCGGATGATGCGGGTGATCTGGGCGCAGTCTTCCAGGCTGAAGGTCAGCGGCACGCGCATGTCGATGATACCCGCCAGGATGCGGTCGCTTTGCGGCAGCCGCGGGGTGTCCGCATAGCGCCAGCTGTCATAGCGGGAGGTGAAGGCAATAGGCTCCGGCGTGCCGAACCACTTCAACTCCACCCCGCGGGCGGCGCAGCGGCGGACAGCCTCCTGCACCGCCTCCTCGGACCAGTCCAGAAGCAGGAACTGGATTGAGGAGCCGACATAGACCTCCCGCGCAGGGCGCTCCACCACCGTCAGGCCGGGCGTGCCGCGCAGGCCCTCCTCCACCGCACGGTAGCGGTCGTTCCAGCGTTCCACCTGCGTATCCAGATCACGCAGCTGCGGCCGCAGGATGGCAGCACGCAGATTGTCCATCCGGCCCGAAATGTTGGGGGTCTCGTATTTCACCCGCTCGAACACCTCAGGTCCCGGCGCAGCCAAGTGGCGGCCATAGAGCATGTAGGAGCCAGACATCATGATGGCGCGGGCGGCGATTTCTTCGTCATCGGTGATGAGCAGCCCGCCCTCGCCCGAGTTCACATGCTTGTAGGTCTGGCAGGAGTAGCAGCCCACCGCACCATGGCGGCCCGACAGCACCCCGTTCCAGGAAGCACCCATGGTATGGGCGCAGTCCTCGATCACGGTGATACCGGCGGCATCGCAGATCTCCATCAGCCGATCCATGTCGCACAGGTGTCCGCGCATGTGCGACAGCATCAGCACCTTGGCCTGGCCCGCCTTAGCCGCCAGATCATCCAAATCAATTGTCAGGTCTTCAGTAACTTCGACAAACACCGGCTCCGCCCCGACAGAGGCAATGGATCCCGGCACCGGCGCCAGGGTGAAGGCGTTGGTCAGCACCTTGTCGCCAGGCTTCACCCCGACAGCGCGCAGCGAGGTTGCCAGCGCATAGCCGCCAGAGGCTACAGCCAGGCAGTATTTCGCCCCCATCTGCGCTGCGAACTCCCGCTCCAGCAGCGCGGTTTCGCCCGCCTCGCCCTCTGCGACGTTATAGCGGTGCAGCCGCCCGCTGCGGAGCACCGCCAGCGCGGCCTCAATGGCGACTTCGGGGATGGGTTCCTGCTGGGTGAATGACCCGGTAAACTTTTCGCTCATGCGGCGTTTGTGAGCCGCGGGCGGCCAGCGGTCAAGGGGGAAGCCGGACAGATGAATATCCCGAAACTAAGTTGCGGGATCACGCAATCAGCCGGTCTGCGACCTCCAGAAGGTCCTCGAACCGGTCGAGCAGCGCCTCCGGCTTCAGCGCGGCCATATCATCGCCCGAGGGACCGAAGGTGACCAGCACCGACGGCACACCGGCATTGGCCGAGGTGGTGCGGTCGGTATCGCTGTCGCCGACCAGCAGGGTACGGGCCGGGTCGCCGCCTGCGCGGCGGGCAGCCTCAAACAGCGGCTCCGGATCGGGTTTGCGCACCGGCAAAGTGTCGGCGCCAACCAGCGAGGCAAAGGCATCCCTGACACCCAGGCTGCGCATCAGCTGGTCCGCCAGCCCTTCCGGCTTGTTGGTGCAGATGCCGACGCCGTAGCCTGCAGTTTTCAGAACCTCCACGGCCTCCATTGCCCCTGGATAGAGCACGGTGTGGTGGTCGATGGCGTCGCGGTAGGCCTCCAGCAGCACCGGATAGAACTCATCAACTGTGGCCTGATCGAACTTGCCTGTCCGCTTCAGGCCGGTTGCCAGCATGTTGCGGCCGCCGCGCAGGGCAACAGCAGCATCCTCCGGCCGGTCCAGAACATCGCCCAGCCCCATCTGCCGGAAACAGGCGTTGGCCGCCGCCAGCAGATCGCCCGAGGTATCCGCCAGCGTGCCGTCCAGATCGAAGATAACCGTTCGCATGTCCTGCCCTTTCGGCACTTTTCCGCCGCCGCATGTTGCAGGCCGCAATCTTGTTTGATGGCGCTATCCCTTGCGCCCCGCCTGTTAGCGGATAAAACGGGAGCGCTAAAAAGACAAAGAGAAAAGCGATTATGAGCATTGCCCTTGTCATCCTGGCGGCCGGAAAAGGCACGCGGATGAACTCCGATCTTCCGAAAGTGCTGCACCCGATTGCCCAGGCGCCGATGCTGGAGCACGCGATGGCCGCGGGCCGCACACTGGCACCGGAGCGCACCATCATCGTGGCGGGCCACGGGGCGGATGAGGTGCGTGCGGCAGTTGCCGAAATCGACGAAGAGGCCGAAGTTGTCCTGCAGGAAGAACAGCTTGGCACCGCCCATGCGGTCGATCAGGCCCGCACTGCGCTGAACGGGTTCGCGGGCGATGTGGTTGTGCTTTATGGCGACACGCCCTTTGTCAGCGCCGAAACACTGGAGCGCATGGTGGAGGCCCGCCAGCGTGCCGACCTGGTGGTGCTGGGGTTCGAGGCCGCCGACCCGGGCCGCTATGGCCGCCTGGTGATGGACGGCGACTGCCTGGAGAAGATTGTCGAGTTCAAGGACGCCACTGAGGCAGAGCGCGCGATTTCCTTCTGCAACTCCGGCCTGATGGCGGGCAAGGCCAGCGCGATGTTCGATCTGATTGCCAAGGTCGGCAATGAAAACGCATCGGGCGAATACTACCTGACCGATCTGGTGGAACTGGCCCGGCGCGAGGGTCTGAACGTCACCGCCGTGTCCTGCGATGAGGCGGAAACGCTCGGCGTCAACTCGCGCGCCGAGCTGGCGCAGGCGGATGCGCTGTTTCAGGCGCAGGCGCGGGAAGACCTGATGGAGCTGGGTGTCACCCTGATGGCGCCGGAAACCGTCTATCTGGCCTTTGACACTTTCATCGGCCGCGACACCGTGATCGAACCTAACGTGGTGTTCGGCCCCGGCGTCACCGTGGAAAGCGGCGCGCTTATCCGGGCGTTTTCGCATCTGGAGGGCTGCCACGTCAGCCGCGGCGCCAAGGTCGGGCCGTATGCACGCCTGCGCCCCGGTGCGGAGCTGGCGGAAAACACCCACATCGGAAACTTCGTCGAGATCAAGAACGCCGAGATTGCCGAGGGCGCCAAGGTCAATCACCTCAGCTACATCGGCGATGCCTCTGTCGGCGAGGCCACGAATATTGGCGCAGGCACGATTACCTGCAACTATGACGGGGTGATGAAGCACCGCACCGAGATCGGCGCCCGCGCCTTCATCGGGTCGAACACCATGCTGGTGGCTCCGGTCCGGGTCGGCAACGAGGCGATGACCGCAACCGGCGCAGTGGTGACCAAGAATGTGGAAGACGGCGACCTGGCCATTGCCCGCGCCGAACAGAGCAACAAACCGGGCCGTGCGCGCAAGCTGATGGATATGCTGCGCGCCAAGAAGGCCCGCCTGCAGAAGGGAGCCAAGTGATGTGCGGAATTGTCGGCGTACTGGGCAATCACGAGGCCGCCCCGATCCTGGTCGAGGCGCTGAAACGGCTGGAGTACCGCGGTTATGACAGCGCTGGGATCGCCACGGTGAACAACGGCGCCCTGCGCCGCCGCCGTGCAGTGGGCAAACTGGTGAACCTTTCCGACCTTCTGGTGCACGAACCGCTGGCCGGCAAGGCTGGCATTGGCCACACCCGCTGGGCCACCCATGGCGCGCCGTCTGTCAGCAACGCCCACCCCCACCGCGCCGGTTCCGTCGCAGTGGTGCACAACGGCATTATCGAGAACTACAAGGAACTCCGCGCAGAGCTTCTGAACTGCGGCATGGAGTTCCGCACCGAGACCGATACCGAAACCGTCGCCCTGATGACGGAGCGCTACTTGAAAGAGGGGTACACCCCCGTCGATGCCGCCTTCAAAACGCTGGACCAGTTGGAGGGCGCCTTTGCCCTGGCCTTCCTGTTTGATGGCGAAGAGGACCTGATCGTCGCCGCCCGCAAGGGCTCGCCGCTGGCAATCGGCCATGGCGACGGCGAGATGTTCGTGGGCTCCGACGCCATCGCATTGGCGCCGCTGACCGACCGGATCACCTATCTGGAAGAAGGCGACCGGGCTGTTGTCACCCGCGCAGGCGCCGAAATCCGCAATGCCCATGGCGAGTTGGTGAACCGCGAAACCAAGACCATCCAGATCGACTCCTCGCAGGTCGACAAGGGCGGACACAAGCATTTCATGGCCAAGGAAATCGCCGAGCAGCCGCATGTGATTGCTGAGGCGATCCGTCATTACCTGCCGGTCGAGGAAAACGCCGTGCGCCTGCCCGGCGAAGGCGTGGATTTTTCGCAAGTCGAGCGGCTGACCATGGTTGCCTGCGGCACCGCATTCTATGCCTGCCTCACCGCCAAATACTGGTTCGAGCAAATCGCCCGCCTGCCGGTCGAGGTCGATATCGCCTCTGAGTTCCGCTACCGCGAACCGCCGATCCCCGGCAAAACGCTGGCGCTGTTCGTGTCGCAATCGGGTGAGACTGCCGACACTCTGGCCGCGCTGCGCTACTGCCAGGAGAAGGCGGACAAGATCCTGTCGGTGGTGAACGTCCCCGAAAGCTCCATCGCGCGTGAAAGCGATCTGGCGCTGCCGATCTTTGCCGGGCCGGAAATCGGCGTCGCCTCCACCAAGGCGTTCACCTGCCAGCTGACGGTGCTGCTGGCGCTGGCGCTCAAGGCCGCTTGCGACCGCGGGCATCTGACTGCCGATGAAATGGCGGAGTACGCCACCGCAATCCGCGGGTTGCCCAATGTGCTGTCCTCAGCGCTGGAGCAGAACGAGGCGATCCGCCTAGCGGCGCAGAAGGTCAGCGAAGCCCGTGACGTCTTGTTCCTGGGCCGCGGCCTGATGTTCCCGCTGGCGCTGGAAGGCGCCTTGAAGCTGAAGGAAATCAGCTACATCCACGCCGAAGCTTATGCCTCCGGCGAGCTGAAGCACGGCCCCATCGCGCTTATCGACAAGAACATGCCGGTGGTGGTGCTGACGCCCAAGGACTCGCTGTTCGACAAGTCCGTGTCCAACATGCAGGAAGTACTGGCCCGCAAGGGCAAGGTGCTGATGATCTCCGATCAGGGCGGCATTGACGAAGCCGGCGACGACGTCTGGTGCGCGATCCGGATGCCAAAGGTCAAAGAGGCGCTGTCACCGATCTTATATGCCATTCCGGCGCAGCTCCTAGCCTATCACACGGCGGTTGCCAAAGGCACCGATGTGGACCAGCCGCGCAACCTGGCGAAATCGGTGACGGTGGAGTGAGCCATGGCCAAGCAGTTTCCGCAGATCGACGACGCCCACCGCAAGTTCATTGAAGAGCAGCACATGTTCTTCACCGGTTCGGCCGGACCGGAGGGGCGCGTGAACATCTCCCCCAAGGGAATGGACTCGCTACGGGTACTGGGGCCGGACCGGATTGTCTGGATGAACCTGACCGGCAGCGGCAATGAAACCGCGGGCCACCTCATGGAGGTGAACCGGATGACCCTGATGTGGTGCTCCTTCACCACCCGCCCGATGATCCTGCGCACCTATGGCACCGCCAAGGTTCTGCATGCCGGGGACAACGGCTGGGAAGACCTCGCCGCCCTGTTTCCTGCCCACCGCAGCGCCCGGCAGATCTTTGATGTTTCGGTCGATCTGGTGCAGACTTCCTGCGGCTATGCGGTGCCTTTCATGGAATACCAGTCCGACCGCGACACCATGCAGAAATGGGTGGACGGGAAGTCGGACGCGGAAATCCGCGCCTATTGGGCGGAGAAGAACCAGTCTACCATCGACGGCAAGCCGACCGGCGTGCCGGTGTAAAGCGGCGAACCGGGAAAATGCTGGAAACCTATCTTGATGCGCTCAAAGCCCAGGCCGAACCCGGCCGGGCAGAGCAAATGGCGGCCTATCACAAGCAGGCGCGCGAAGTTCTGGGGGTGCCGAACCCGGCCACCAACAACCTGACCAAATCCTGGCGTCAGTCCCTAAGCGTGGCGGAGCGCGTCGATCTGGCCCGCGCCCTGTGGCACACCGACATCTTCGAGGCCCGCATCGCCGCGGGCAAGCTGCTCACACAAGCGCGGATCAAGGAGGATCAGGCGGTCTGGGAGCTGCTGCAGTCCTGGGTGCCGCAGTTTGACAGCTGGGCGATTGCCGACCATGCCTGCTCTGCCATTTCTAAACGGCTGCTGGCGGATCCGGCGCGTCTGGACGCGGTAGAAAGCTGGTGCCAATCGGACCACATGTGGACCCGCCGCGCGGCGCTGGTCGCAACCCTGCCCTGGGCCAAGATGAACAATCTGAAGCCCGCTGATCAACAAGCCCGCGAACGCATCCTGGGCTGGGCCGCAGCTTATGTGCCCGACCGCGACTGGTTCATGCAGAAAGCAGTGGCTTGGTGGCTGCGCGACCTCAGTAAGCACGACGCAGACCGCACCCGCGCGTTCCTGGCGGAACATGGGCAAGACATGAAGGGGTTTGCCCGCAAGGAAGCGGCGAAATACCTGAAAGATATCTAGGCCAGCAAAAGGTCCCGCCCGGCACCCGCCGGGCAGCGCCCGCCCCGCCGAAGCAAGCGGGCGCTTTCCCTATTGATTAGAGGCTCAACCTGCGGGGGGCAGCACCTGCACCTCAGCCAGTTCTGTCAGCGGCAGGCCCAGCGCCCGCATTGCGCCAATCGACAGGCGGCTGCCGCCGGAAGCCTCGCCCGGGATCGGTTTCAGCGTCAACACCACTTGGGTATTTCGGTTGGAACGGATCAGCGCCTGCTGCTCTGCTGCCACCAGCGGCGTTTCCATCCACAACCCCGGCAGCGACGGATCGCCCAGCGAGGCCACTGTGGTGGCGGAACCGAGGAACGAAGGCGCGGAAGGCGACGTTGGCGCCAGCGGCTCCGCCGGAGCAACATCAACGCCAGGTGAGGGCTGCAGCACCGGGTCCTGCGGCTCAGCCGCCGCTGGTCCGCCGGAACCGTTCAGAATGGAGGAATTCAGCTGGATCCCGTTACAGGCCGCCAGCAGGGAAATCGAAGCAAGGGAAATGACTGTCATACGCATGAGGCGACCCTAGCCAGCTGCGAAACTCTTTGCCAGTCACAAATGCCGTCTCCCCCTTGCCGCGGGCGGTGCCCCGCTTTACCTAGGAGGCATGACGGCTCCGCTTATTGATCCCTTCGCCCGCGCAATCACTTACCTGCGCGTCTCGGTCACCGACCGCTGCGATTTCCGCTGCGTTTACTGCATGTCGGAAAACATGACCTTTTTGCCCAAGAAGGATCTGCTGACGCTGGAGGAACTGGACCGCCTCTGCTCCACCTTCATCCGGCTGGGCGTCGAGAAGCTGCGGATCACCGGCGGCGAGCCATTGGTGCGGCGCGGCATCATGACCTTCTTCCAGTCGATGAGCCGCCATCTGGACACCGGCGCCCTCAAGGAGCTGACGCTGACCACCAACGGCTCGCAGCTGGTGAAGTACGCAGATGATCTCTATGCCGCAGGGGTGCGCCGGGTGAATATCTCGCTCGACACGCTGGACGAACAGAAGTTTGCCGATGTCACCCGCTGGGGCCGCCTGCCCCAAGTGATGAAGGGCATCGATGCGGCGCAGAAAGCAGGCCTCAAGGTCAAGATCAACGCGGTGGCGCTTAAGGGCTTCAACGAAGAGGAACTGCCCCGCATCACCGAATGGTGCGCCGGACGCGGCCTCGACCTCACCTGGATCGAGGTGATGCCGATGGGCGAGGATATCGGCGCCATGGAGCGCATCGGACAGTACTGGTCGCTGAAGGATGTGCGCAAGGAATACGAAAGCCACTACACCGTCACCGATCTGGCCGAACGCACCGGCGGCCCGGCCCGTTATGTGCGGCTGGAGGAAACCGGCCAGAAGATCGGTTTCATCACCCCGCTGTCCCATAATTTCTGCGAAAGCTGCAACCGGGTGCGGGTGACCTGCACCGGCGAGATCTACACCTGCCTCGGCCAGGAGGGCAAATCCGACCTGCGGGCGCCCCTGCGCGCCAATGAGGAAGGCGCCGGCGTGCTGGAGGCTGCGATCCGCGCCGCCATCGGCGACAAGCCCCGCGGCCATGATTTTGATTATTCGCGGCAAGAGGCCGGCGGCCAGATGTCCCGCCACATGAGCCATACCGGCGGCTGACATGCCCGGGACCGCTCCAGCGCAACGGACGCTGCTCTACTCCCTGTACTGCGGCGTCAGCGCGCTGATTGCCCCCCTCGCCTGGCGCAAGGTCGCGGGCAAGCTGCGCGACTACGGCCTGCCAGAGGAACGGGTGCGTGAACGCCTCGGCCACGCCTCCCTGCCCCGCCCGGCCGGGCAGCTGATCTGGTTTCATGCGGCTTCGGTCGGCGAAAGCCTGTCGGTGCTGACCCTGATTGCCCGTTTGGGCGAACAGATGCCGGATGCGGAGTTCCTGATCACCTCCGGCACCCCCACCTCGGCTGAGCTGATCGCCAAGCGGATGCCGCCGCGCTGCCGCCACCAATTCCCGCCGCTGGACACCGCCGCCGCCGTGGACCGCTTCCTGGCCCATTGGAAACCTGATCTGGGGGTATTTGTCGAAAGCGAGCTGTGGCCGCAGATGCTGGTGCGCGCCCGCAAGACCGGCTGCCCGCTGGTGCTGCTGAACGCGCGCCTCTCGGACAAATCGGTGCAGGGCTGGACAAAGCGCCCGGATACCGCGCGGTATATCCTCGACCAGTTCACTCTGCTGGTGACCCAGAACCAGAAAACCGCCGCCAACCTGCAGGCGATGGGCGCCGCACCGGAGCGCATCCGCCCCGGCAGCAATCTCAAGGCCGTTTCCGCGCCGCTGCCGGTGGATCAGGACACCCTCGCCAAGGTGCGCAGCAGCATTGGCGAGCGGCCTGTCTGGGTCGCCTCCTCGACTCATGAAGGCGAAGAGGAAACCGTGCTGGACGCCTATAAGGCGCTGCTGAAACAGCACCCGGACCTCTGCCTGCTGCTCGCCCCCCGCCACCCGGAACGCGGCGATGCGGTTGAAACGCTGATCAAGGACACGGGCCTCAGCTGCGCTCGGCGCAGCAAGGGCGTGCTGCCCGGCACCCAAACCCAGGTCTTTCTGGCAGACACGCTGGGCGAGGTCGGCACATGGTACGCGCTCTGCCCGCTGGTGTTCCTGGGCGGCTCCTTGCGCGAAATCGGCGGCCACAACCCGTTTGAACCGATGCAGGCAGGTGCGGCGGTGATCACCGGCACGGGACACTACAATTTCGCCGAGACCTATGCCGAACTGTCCGCCCTAGGTGCCGCGGCAGAAGTGCGCTCAGCGGCGGAACTATCAGATCAGGTTGCCAAATGGCTGGAGCAGCCGGAGGTCTTTCAGGCCGCCCGTGAAGCCGCCGGGCAATTCATATCCCGCCAATCGGATCAACTGGACAAGACGGTGGACGCCCTGCTGGCACTGCTGTCCGATAGGAGGCCGTGATGGCACAAGTTGACGCCAAAAAAATCGAAGTCATTGCGCCGAACTTCAAGCGCCGCCTGTCCGGCGTCACCTCCACTATCGTGCGACTGGTGCCGCTGCAGCGCCAGCAGATCGCCATCGCCACCGCGGGCAGTGGCCTGCCGGGGGACATGCCGCATCTGTCGGTGTCCCAGCTCATCCTGATGAACCGCAACGGCCCCGCAGGCGCCCGCGTCTGGCACGCCCGCCGCAATCTGGAAATGCTAGGCGGCCTGGCGCTGAAATACCTGCTGGGCAAGCGGCTGAAACTCTTGTTCACTTCCGCCTCGCAGCGCCATCACTCCGGCTACACCAAGTGGCTGATCTCGCAGATGGACCGGGTAATTGCCACCTCCGCCAAAGGCGCGGCTTACCTGGAGAAACCTGCGCAGGTGGTGCACCACGGGATCAACACCGAAGAGTTCGCTCCACCTGCTGACAAGGCGGCGCTGCGCCGCGAACTGGGCCTGCCGGAGGATGCGATCCTGATCGGCTGCTACGGCCGTATCCGGGCGCAGAAAGGCACTGATGTTTTCGTCGACGCCATGCTGGAGGTGCTGAAAGCACACCCCAAGGCGGTTGGCATCGTGATGGGCCGCGCCACCGAAAAACACGTTGCTTTCGAGAAGGAACTGCGCGCCAAGGTGGAAGCCTCTGGCCTATCGGACCGCCTGCTGTTCCCGCCGGAAGTGCCGGTTTGGGAGGTGTCCCGCTGGTATCAGGCGCTGGACCTCTACGTGGCGCCGCAGCGATGGGAGGGGTTCGGCCTCACCCCGCTCGAAGCGATGTCCTGCGGCGTGCCTGCGGTAGCCACCCGCGTCGGTGCTTTTGAGGAACTGATTGCGCCAGGGGAAACCGGCCTGCTGATCGACCCGGGCGAAACCACCCAGATGGTGGACGCGATCAACGAGGTGCTGTCTACCGAAGGCCGGCTGGCGCGATGGTCAGAGGCCGCGCGCAAACACGCCATGACCAACTTCGCGCTGGAGAAAGAAGCGGAAACGCTCGTCACTATCTACCGCGAATTGCTGGAGCACTGACGCCCGCCGCCGCTTCTTTCTGGTCAAAAATATTCTCGGGGGTGAATTGAGCCGCAGGTTCAAGAGGGGGCAGACAGCCCCCTCTCCAATATCATTCAGGCAGCCGGCATCCGCTGTTCAACGATCTCCGCCCACCAGCTGCAGCCTGCAGGAATGGCGTCGTCGTTGAAGTTGTACTCCGGGTGATGCACCATCGCGGTGTCGCCGTTGCCCATCAGGATATAGGCGCCGGGGCGCTCTTCCAGCATGAAGGCAAAGTCTTCGCCGCCCATCACCAGCGGCGCATCCCCGCAGGAGCCGGACACGCTGGCGGCCACTTTGGCGGCAAACTCGGTCTGCTCCTCGTGGTTCACCATCACCGGATAGCCGCGGTGATAGGTGATGTCCGCGGTGCCGCCAAAGGTCGCGGCAATGCCGGTGCAAACCTCGTTGATGCGCTTTTCTGCCAGATCGCGCATCTCCCGCGACATGGTGCGCACGGTACCCTTGATCTGCACCTTCTGCGGGATCACGTTGAACGCCTTGGAGGAGGTCTCGAAGGAGGTCACGGATACCACGATCTGATGCACCGGATCGGCATTGCGCGAGGCGATGGTCTGCAGCGCCAGCACGGCCTGGGCCGCCAGAACGGTGGTGTCGATGGTCTCATGCGGCTTGGCAGCGTGGCCGCCGCGGCCCTCAAAGGTGATGTCGAACTGGTCGGTCGCGGCAAAGAAGGATCCCGGACGGATGGCAAAGGAGCCCAGCGGCTGGCCCGGCCAGTTGTGCAGGCCGTAAACCTCCTGCACGCCCCAGCGGTCCATCAGACCATCGTCGCACATTACCTTGGCACCGCCGCCGCCTTCCTCAGCCGGCTGGAAGATCACCACCACGGTGCCGTCGAAATTGCGGGTTTCCGACAGGTACTTGGCAGCGCCCAGCAGCATCGCGGTATGGCCGTCATGGCCGCAGGCATGCATCGCGCCGGGGGTCTTGGAGGCATAGTCCAGACCGGTCTGCTCATGGATCGGCAGCGCGTCCATGTCGGCGCGCAGGCCGATCACCTTGCCGGAGGTGTCCGCCTTGCCCTTGATGACGCCCACCACGCCGGTGCGGCCGATGCCGGTCACCACCTCGTCGCAGCCGAACTCCTGCAGCTTCTCCGCCACCAGCGCGCTGGTGCGGTGGGTTTCGAACAGGATTTCCGGGTTTTCGTGGATGTCACGGCGCCAGGCGGTGATTTCATCCTGCAGTTCGGCAAAGCGGTTCTTGACCGGCATTTCTCACTCCTTTGGTTGTCTTTTCCCGCAGCCTCAGGCCGCGGGCATTCTTCGTTCCACCAGCTCGGCAAACCAGCTGCATCCCAGCGGGATCGCTTCGTCGTCAAAGACATAAGCCGGGTGGTGGCACATCTGGGTGTCGCCGTTGCCGAGGAAGATATATGCGCCGGGGCGCTGCTCCAGCATGTAGGAGAAATCCTCGGACGGCATGATCGGCGGGGTCTCGGCATCGACCTTTGCAGAGACCGCCTGCGCCGCCTCCACTGCATGTGCAGTGCCGTTTTCATCATTGATTGTAACGGGATAGCCAGGAACCCATTCGACATCAGCCGTGGCTCCAAACGCGGCAGCAGTGCTTTCGGCAACCCGGCGCACCCATTCCTCGGCCTGGGTGCGGTACTCGGGATCCAGCGTACGCACAGTGCCCTGCAGCTTGGCGGTGTGAGCAATCACGTTCGACGCTGTGCTGTCGGTTTCAAAGGTGCCGACGGTCAGCACCACGCGTTTGATCGGGTCCACGTTGCGCGACACGATCGAGTGCAGCGAGACCACGATCTGGGAGGCAACTAGCGTCGTATCAATCGCCTCGTGCGGGGCCGCGGCGTGGCCGCCCTTGCCGGTGACGGTGATGATGAATTCATCCGAGGACGCCATCAATGGACCCGGACGGATGGCAAATTCGCCCACCGGAAGGCCGGGCATGTTGTGCAGGCCATAGACCTCCTGGATGCCCCAGCGGTCCATCAGGCCGTCGTCACACATCGCCTTGCCGCCCGCGCCGCCTTCTTCGGCCGGCTGGAAGATCAGCACAGCCTTACCGTCGAAATTCCGTGTCTCTGCAAGGTACTTAGCCGCGCCCAGCAGGATCGAGGTGTGGCCGTCGTGGCCGCAGGCGTGCATCACGCCGGGCGTCTTGGAGGCATAGTCCACGCCGGAGGCCTCGGGGATTGGCAGCGCGTCCATGTCGGCGCGCAGGCCGATGGCGCGGCCTGAGGTGTTGGTCTTGCCTTCGATCACCGCGACCACGCCGGTCTGGCCGACGCCGGTGGTGATATCGGTGATGCCGAACTCCTTGAGCCGCTCCACCACAAAGGCAGCGGTTTCATGCACCTCGTACATCAGTTCGGGGTTCTCGTGCAGGTGATGGCGCCAGGCTGTGATCTCCTGGTGCATCTCGGCAAAGCGGTTCTTGGCCGGCATTTTCCCCTCCCCTTTACTGTTTCAGGTTCCGTTGCGGCAAACTGTCCGCGAAAAAACTTAGCTTCGCAAGTATCCGGCCCCGCCGGGACGTGGCGGAACGCGCCAGAGCGGGGGTGCCATGCGTGCACCCCCTGTGCACCGTCTGTGCACCACCTGATACACCTTCAGCACCAATCTGAGCACGAAACGCGCGGTTTCAAGGCAGCGGGAAGTAGCCGCGCAGTTTCTCCACCAGCTTGCGCATGAAGTCATGGCCCGCCTCGAACTGGGCCACCGTGATATACTCGTTGGGCTGATGCGCCTGGGCGATGTCGCCGGGACCGCAGATCACCGCCGAGTAACCGGCCTGCTGGAACTGGCCCGCCTCGGTGCCGTAGCTGACCACATGAGAGCCGTTGTCGCCGGTCACTCGGCGCACCAGCGCCTCAGCCTCGCCGTTCTGTTCCGGCACCAGTCCGGGCACGTCGAAGTGCTTGGACACATCAATGCGGGCCTCCGGATGGATGGCCTGCATTTCTGCCTCGACCTCGCGCACCTTGGCCAGATAGGCCGCCTCCCAATCGCTGGCATGCTCGCCCGGCACTACCCGGAAATCCATCAGAAAGCGGCAGTCCTTGGCGGTGATGTTGTGGGCGGTGCCGCCCTCGATCATGCCGACGTGGCAGGTGGTCCAGGGCGGAGTGAACATCGCCTGCATCTCACCCGGCTCCCTGGCCATGTTCGCGGCGTTCTGCTGGTTGGCCCAGTCGATCAGTTTCGCACCCTGCATAATGGCGCTGACACCGGTGTGCATGAGTGAAGAGTGCACCTCAAAGCCCACCAGATGGGTGTCGTAGCCGGTGCCGCCCTTGTGGCCGGTGACGGCTTGCATCATCGAAGGCTCGCCCACGATCACCGCCGAGCCCTTGGGCAGCACTTTCTGCATCGCTTCGATCATCGGCGGGGCGCCGGTGCAGCCGATCTCCTCGTCAAAGCTCAGCGCCAGTTGCAGCGGGCGTGTGACACCCTGAGTGTGCGCCTCCACCAGTGCCCAAATCGCCACTGCATCAAAGCCCTTCATGTCGCAGGTGCCGCGGCCGAAGTATTTGCCGTCCTTCTCCACCACGGTGAAGGGATCAGTCTCCCAAGGCTGGCCGTCGACCGGCACCACATCAGTATGGCCCGACAGCACCACGGCGCCCTCTTCCCACGGGCCAACATGGGCAAAGACGGCGGCCTTGTGGGGCTGATCCGGGTCTGTCCAGCGGTGGCTTTCGATGCCGTGGGACGACAGATAGTCCTGCACCCAATCGACCAGCGGCAGGTTGGTGTCGCGGCTCACCGTCGGGAAGGAGACCAGCTGCGCCATGATCTCCAGCGGGGTCAGTTTTTCCGCCATGCTCAGTAGCCGCTGTCAGTGGTCAGCACGAAATGGCCGGGTTCCAGTTCCAGATACTCCGACGGCTCCGGCTGATAGCCGACCTCGTGGATCGGCGACGGGATCGGTTTGAAGTTCAGTTCCTTCTCAGACTTGCGCTGGCGCGGATCGGCGATCGGGACCGCCTTCATCAGCGCCTGGGTATAGGCGTGCAGCGGGTTTTCAAACACGCGCTCGCGCGGGCCGATTTCGACGATGCGGCCCAGGTACATGACGCCGACCTGATGGGAGACCCGTTCGACCACCGCCATGTCGTGGCTGATGAACAGGAACGACAGCCCCAGTTCCGCCTGCAGCTCCATCATCAGATTGAGGACCTGCGCCTGCACCGAGACGTCGAGTGCGGAGACAGCCTCGTCCGCGACAATGAGCTTGGGGTTCAGAGCCAGCGCGCGGGCGATGGCGATCCGCTGGCGCTGGCCGCCGGACATCTCATGCGGGTAGCGGCGCATGAAGCTGCGCGGCAGATGGACGCGGTCAAACAGGCTGGCAACCCGGTCGTGCAACTCGGAGCCGGAGGCGAGGCCATAGTTCCGGATCGGTTCCGCCACCTGGTCGATCAGCTGCATCTGCGGATTGAGGGAGGCAAAGGGATCCTGGAAGATCATTTGCATGTCCTGGCGCGCCTTGTGCATCTGGGACGGGCTGAACTGCAGCACATCGCGGCCTTCGAAGTTCACTTGGCCGGATTGCGGCTCCACCAGGCGCAGGATCGAGCGGCCGGCAGAGGATTTGCCACAGCCGGATTCGCCGACCAGCGACAGGGTCTGGCCCTTGAACACCTTGAAAGACACATCCTCCACCGCGTGCACGTTGGAAATGGTGCGGCGCAGCAGGCCGCCCTTGACCGGAAAGCGCGTTGTCAGGTGCTTTACATCCAGCAGCACCTCGTCGGTGCCCTTGATCGGCTCGATCTTCTGGTTCTCGACGCCCATCAGCTTCATCGGTTCGGGGTAATGCTTGCCGCGCATCTCGCCCAGTTTCGGAACCGCCGCCAGCAGCGCCTTGGTGTAGTCATGCTTGGGGTTTTCGAAAATCTCCTCGACGGTGCCTTCCTCAACCTTGTTGCCGCGGAACATGACGACGACGCGGTCGGCCATTTGGGCCACCACCGCCATGTCATGGGTGATGAACATCACCGCGGTGCCGGTCTCGCGCTTCAGCCGGTCCATCAGCGCCAGGATTTCCGCCTGAATGGTCACGTCGAGCGCAGTGGTGGGCTCGTCCGCGATCAGCAGCCGCGGCTCGCAGGCCATCGCCATGGCGATTACCACCCGCTGGCGCATGCCGCCCGAGAGTTCATGCGGATACTGCTTCAGGCGGCGTTCCGGTTCCGGGATGCGGACCTGGCGCAAGAGCTCCAGCGCCCGTTCCTCTGCCTGGGACTGCGACATCTTCTTGTGGATGCGCAGGCCCTCGGTCAGCTGGCGGCCGACGGTGAACACCGGGTTGAGCGCGGTCATCGGCTCCTGGAAGATCATGCCGATCTCGTTGCCGCGAATCTGCTTCATCATCTCCTGTTCGGAGGTGGCAAGGTTGGTATCGCCGCCCTCGCGGCGGTTGAACAGCAGCTCGCCGCCGGCGATCTCGCCGCCGCCAAACTCCACCAGCCGCATCAGCGACAGCGAGGACACCGACTTGCCGGAGCCGGATTCGCCAACGATACAAACGGTTTCGCCGGGGCTCACGTCAAAGGAGACATCCTCCACCCCGACCACGGGGCCGTCCTTGGTCTGAAACTCCACCCGCAGATTTCTGATGGATGCAATGGCGTTGTCCAGCATGACGGCTCCCTGTTTTTCTTGCCTGGCCCGCCTGAAAAGACGGCCTCAGGTTCCGGAGTTAACTCTACTTTGCACAAAAATGCTCATGCAAATAATGCATGGCCCCTTCGAAATTGGAATTTGCAATTTCCCGGCAAAAGCGTTTCGATACCCCTGTGGTTGCCTGCAGGCTGTCACGTGCCGGTGCGTCCGGCAAGGTGTTAAGAGGTTATAGTCTCAAGGTTTTCCCTTTGCTTGCAGGCCCAGAGCTACACTTCCGCAGCAATGCGGCAACCCTCCGGGCCTGATCGGGCCCGGGCAACAAAAAGACACGAAACGTGTCCGACAAGGAGTGTGTGATGAAATTGAAATCCCTATTGATGGGTGCCGTTGCCGCGGTCTCTCTGGCACCTGCAGCCTTTGCTGAGCGCGGGTCCGACGGCCAGGTCAACATCATTTACTGGCAGGCGCCGTCGATCCTGAACCCGTTCCTGTCGAGCGGCACCAAGGATGTGCAATCGGCCTCGCTGGTGATCGAGCCGCTGGCGCGCTATGACCCGCAGGGCAACATGATCCCCTATCTGGCGTCGGAAATCCCGACCGTGGAAAACGGCGGCGTCAGCGAAGACCTGACCTCGATCACCTGGAAAGTTGCACCGGGCATCAAATGGTCCGACGGCACCGACTTCACCGCCCATGACGTGAAGTTCACCGCCGACTACTGCATGCATCCCGAAGGCGGCTGTGCCCAGCTGACCAAGTTCCAGGGTGTCACCAATGTTGAGGTCGTGGACGATCTGACCGTCAAGGTCACCTTCGACAAGCCGACCCCCTTCCCCTACGGCCCGTTTGTCGGCGGCGAGAGCCCGATCCTGCAGAAGGCCCAGTTCGAGAACTGCATGGGCGCCAAGGCGCCGGAGTGCACTGAGGCCAACTTTGGCCCGATCGGCACAGGCCCGTTTGTGGTGGATGAGTTCAAGCCGAACGACGTGATCACCATGTCCGCCAACCAGAACTACCGCGACCCGGCCAAGCCGGCGTTTGCCAAGGTGCTGTTCAAGGGCGGCGGGGATGCAACCGCGGCTGGCCGCGCAGTGATGGAGACCGGCGAGTTCGACTATGCCTGGAACCTGCAGCTGGCGCCGGAAGTGATTGCGCAGATGGAAGCAGGCGGCAAAGGCAAGCCGGTTGCGGGCTTCGGTTCGCTGGTTGAACGCATCATGCTGAATCAGACCGACCCGTCGCCGGAGCTGCCGGAAGGCGAGCGCGCCACCGCCAAGCATCCGCACCCGTTCCTGAAGGACCCGGCGGTCTACAAGGCGATGTCGATGGCCATCGACCGTCCGCTGCTGGTGGAAATCGGTTACGGCAAGGCCGGCAAGGTCAGCTGCAACTGGGTGCCTGCGCCTGCGGCATTTGCCTCTGACACCTTCCAGTGCGACACGCAGGACATCGAAGGTGCCAAGGCAATGCTGGAAGAGGCAGGCTACAAGGACACCAATGGCGACGGCGTGCGGGAGACCCCGGACGGCAAGCCGATGAAGATCCTGTACCAGACCTCGACCAACGCTGTCCGCCAGGATTTCCAGGCGCTGATCAAAGAGTGGTGGAGCCAGATCGGCATCGAGACCGAGCTGCGCAACGTGAACGCCTCCGTCTTCTTTGGCGGCGACCCGGGCTCGCCCGACACCTTCCAACGCTTCTATGCTGACGTTGAAATGTACGCCAACAACTTCGACGGCACCGACCCGCAGTCCTACCTGGGCAACGGTCTGTGCGACAAGGCGCCGAAGCCGGAATCCCAGTGGCAGGGTGAGAACATCTCGCGCTTCTGCAACGAGGAGTTCGACCAGCTGCATGCCGAGCTGAGCAAGACCGCCGGTCTGGAAGCGCGCGCCGAGATCGGCCGCCGCCTGAACGACATCATGGTCGAAAACGGCGGTATGATCCCGCTGGTTCACCGCGGCCGCCTGTCGGCGCATTCCAACACCCTGGGCGGTGTCGACCTGAACGTCTGGGACAGCGAGCTGTGGAACGCAGCTGACTGGTACCGCATCAAGTAAGCTCGGGCTTGCTTCCCGGGGCCCCGGCAGATGCCGGGGCCTCTTGCCATCTGCCAGAGCTGCCGTGCAGCGCTGCGCGAGGCTGGACGCGGGGCCTTCTCCCCGCCTGTTCCGAATTCAATACAAGTTGCAAAGGCGCTTAGCAGATGCTGACCTTTACAATCCGGCGGCTGATCCTGGCAGTTCCGACACTGCTGTTCATCAGCCTCGTGATCTTCCTGCTCCTGGAGCTCGCCCCCGGCGACCCGATGGCGCAGGTTCCCCTGACCGTCCCCGCCGAAGTCAAAGAAAAGATGCGCCTGGCCCTGGGCCTGGGCGAGCCGATGCATATCCGGTTCTGGAAATGGCTGGTGCAGTTCTTCTGGATCGAGCCGCAGGTGCTGATCGACAATATCTTCGGTACCAGCCTCGCCGAAGGGCAGCTGCGGGTGATCTCCTGGCAGACCCGCTCGCCGGTGATGGACATCGTGGTCCAGCGTATCCCGCAGACCCTGTGGGTGGTTGGCACTGCCTATGTGGTTGCGATCCTGATCGCGCTGCCGATCGGCATCTACTCCGCCTACCGCCAGTACAGCTGGTTCGACCAGATGGGCACCTTCGTGTCGATGGTCGGCTTCTCGGTGCCGCCGTTCTTCTCGGGCGTGCTGGTCATCGTGATTTTCTCGGTGCAGCTGGGCTGGTTCCCGTCGATCTATGACACCACCCATGTGGTCGACAGCTGGGACAGCTTTGTCTACCAGCTGAAGCAGATGATCATGCCTGTGATGGTGCTGGCGTTGCAGATCACCGCGCAGCTAAGCCGCTTCATGCGCGCCTCGATGCTGGACAACCTCAATCAGGATTATGTCCGCACCGCCCGCGCCAAGGGCCTCAGCGAATATGTGGTGGTGATGGTTCACGTCCTGCGCAATTCGATGATCCCGGTGGTCACGGTGATTGCGCTGGGGATCCCGTCGATCTTTGGCGGCGCCATCATCACCGAGCAGGTGTTCAAGGTGAACGGCATCGGCCAGCTGCTGATCGGCGCCATCCAGGCCAACGATCTGCCGATGGTGCAGACGCTCACTTTCATCTTTGCGGTGCTGATCGTGCTGTTCAACCTGATCGCCGACGTGCTGTACGGCATTCTTGACCCGAGGATCCGCTATGACTGACAAGGAACGCTTTGTGCCGGATGAAGGCATGGCTCCGGCCTCGACCGCGGTTCCGGCCGCCGGGCAGATGGAAGAGCTGCACCAGCCGCCGCGCAGCCAGTGGCTGGACGTCTGGGACCAGTTCAAGTCCCACCGCGGCGCGCTGATGGGCGGGGCGCTGTTCCTGCTGATCATCCTGGCGGTCTATGCCGGTCCGCTGGTGTGGGACCTTGAGGCCACCCAGATCGACATCCGCGCCCGCAATCAGGGCCCGAGCTGGGCGCATCCCTTCGGCACCGACCAGCTGGGCCGCGACATGCTGGCCCGGATGATGGCAGGCGGGGCAACCTCGGTCTCAGTCGGGCTGACGGCGATGCTGCTGGCGCTGTTCCTAGGCTCCTTCATCGGGGTGATGGCCGGTTTCTTCAAGAAACTGGACGGACCGCTGATGCGCCTGACCGACCTGTTCCTGGCGTTGCCGCTGCTGCCGCTGCTCTTGGTCATGATGCTGCTGTTCCGTGAGCCGCTGAACGCCGCCTTCGGGCCGGAACAGGGGATTTTCATCCTGATCGTGATCTCAATCGGAGTGACCAGCTGGATGCCCACCGCACGGATTGTGCGCGGCGATGTGCTG
This sequence comes from Leisingera sp. ANG1, assembly GCF_000203975.2. Lineage (GTDB taxonomy): Bacteria > Pseudomonadota > Alphaproteobacteria > Rhodobacterales > Rhodobacteraceae > Leisingera. Next base: position 111,623 of record NZ_AFCF02000008.1, read on the forward strand.
GCGCTGAAAGAGCGCGAGTTCGTGATGGCGGCGCGCTCCATCGGCACCACCAACAGCGGGCTGATCACACGGCACATCCTGCCCAACGTGCTGTCGCCGATCATGGTCTCGGCCACCCTGGGCATTGCCACCGCGATCATCACCGAGTCGTCCTTGTCGTTCCTCGGTCTCGGCTTCCCGCCGGACTTCCCGACCTGGGGACGGCTGCTGTTTGATGCCACCGACTACCTGCAGCAGTATCCTGAGCGGGTGTTCTGGCCCGGCATGGCGATCTCGCTGACGGTGCTGAGCGTGAACTACCTGGGCGATGGTCTGCGCGACGCGCTGGACCCGCGGATCCGGGGCCGTTGAACAGACACGTAGAAAGGCAAAGGGCCGTCCCATCGGGCGGCCCTTTTCTTTTGCGCGGATGCAGCAGCGCTTAGTGCAGCTTCTTGCGGATCCGCTGGATGCCAAGCCACACCAGGCCAATGACCGGCAGGGTAACAGCTGCGATCAGCACCTTCTTGGTCAGCCCGTAGCGTTCGGCCAGCGGCAGCAGGAAGTCGGAAACCAGCGACACCGCGTAATAGCTGACTGCCACCACTGACAATCCCTCGACCGTGTGCTGCAGGCGCAGGGCAATGTCGGCGCGGCGGTCCATGCTGGCAAGCAGCGCCTGGTTCTGGGCGGAGCGTTCCACATCCACCCGGGTCCTGAGCAGCTCCCCTGCCCGGCGTGCCCGGCTGGCCAGTGTGTCCAGCCGTTTCTCGGTGGAATTCACCGTCCGCATCGCAGGATCAAACCGTCGCAGCATGAACTCAGCAAAGGTCTGGAACCCCTCGTGGCGTTCTTCCCGCAGCAGGCTGATGCGCTGGCTGACCAGCGCGTCATAAGCGCCGGTCGCCCCGAAGCGGAAGGCGGATTGCGCCGCCATCGCCTCCAGCTCAGCCGAAACTGCCAGCAGCTGGGTCAGGATTTCCTCAGCAGGCTTGGTGCCGCTTGTCATCTCCGCCATCATCTCGCTGAGACGGCTGTCCAGTTTGCCGATCACCGGCGACAGGCCGCGGGCGCGGGAAAAGCCCAGCATCGACATCGCCCGGTAGGTCTCGATCTCGCAGAGCCGCTGAACGATCCGGCCCACCCGCTGGGCGCCGGTATCGGTGTTTGGGAAGATGGCAAAGCGCACATGGCCCGCCGGGTCGATGCGGAAATCACCGGCCACCACCGCGCTGTCGTCCAGCACCTGCGAAGCGGTCAGGCTTTCCGGCACGAACCAGTCGTGCATGGTGGTTTTCAGCACCGCCGGCGCGGCGCGCGGCACCACCCGGATCAGCGCCGAGGTGATCCGCTGGCCCGGCGCCTCTGCCAGCCAGTCGACCGGGAAGACATCAAAATCCGCGGGGTCGAAGGCACGCGTGCTGACGCCGTCGCTGTAGACGGTGTAGCTGACAAACTCAGTGTGCTGCTCCCACTTCAGCATGTGCCGCCCGATCTGGGCGGTATGGTGGGTCGCCCCCGGTTTGGGATGCGGCGCGCCGTGGCGGTCCAGCAGCTGGATCAGGTGCTGCATGTCCTGCATCCGGTCGCGGTGCACGGCCTCTTGCGGCTGTTTCACAGCCAGGTAGACCACCGTGCAAGGGCTGGTCATGGTCGGGAACGGGCGGGCGTGCAGCTCATTGGTCAGCTGGTAGCGCAGCGGGTGATCCTGGATCGGCGGCATTCTTGGTCTCCGGGGCAATGCCGCGGACCATACTGCAGCCGGGAAAACATGTACAGAAATGTTTTATTTCAACACGTTAGCTGAATGCAACGGTATACACAAGCACCATCTGGGGGCGCTGCCCCCGGCCTGCGGCCTCCCCCGGGGTACTTGGGACAAGGAAGAAGCGGCAAAGGAAAAGGCGCCCCGGATGGAGCGCCTTTTCTGTTGGTTTGATGTCCTGTTTACTGAACCAGGCCCAGCAGCGTGTCGAGACTGGCCTTTGCATCGCCATAGAACATGCGGGTGTTTTCCTTGAAGAACAGGGGGTTCTCGATGCCGGAGTAGCCGGTGCCCTGGCCGCGTTTGGAGACAAACACCTGTTTCGCCTTCCAGCACTCCAGGACCGGCATGCCCGCGATCGGCGAGTTAGGGTCTTCCTGGGCGGCCGGGTTGACGATGTCGTTGGAGCCGATGACGATGGCCACGTCGGTGTCCGGGAAGTCCTCGTTGATCTCGTCCATTTCCAAGACGATGTCGTAAGGCACTTTGGCCTCGGCCAGCAGCACGTTCATGTGGCCCGGCAGGCGGCCTGCAACCGGGTGGATCGCAAAGCGCACCTCTTTGCCCTTGGCCCGCAGGCGGCGGGTCAGCTCAGCCACGTTCTGCTGCGCCTGGGCCACCGCCATGCCGTAGCCGGGGATGATGATGACGCTGTCGGCCTCATCCAGCGCGGTGGCAACGCCGTCGGCGTCGATGGCGATCTGCTCGCCTTCCACTTCCATCGCGGGACCGGTGGTGCCGCCGAAGCCGCCCAGGATCACGCTGACGAAGGAGCGGTTCATCGCCTTGCACATGATGTAGGAGAGGATCGCACCGGAGGAGCCCACCAGCGCGCCGACCACGATCAGCAGGTCGTTGCCCAGCGAGAAGCCGATCGCCGCCGCGGCCCAGCCGGAGTAGCTGTTCAGCATCGAGACCACCACCGGCATGTCGGCGCCGCCGATGCCCATGATCAGGTGGTAGCCGATGAACAGCGCCGCCAGGGTCATCAGGAACAGCGGCAGGAAGCCGCCGGAGCTGAAGTACCAGATCAGGCAGAGGAAGGAGAGGCCCGCCGCGCCCGCGTTCAGCATATGGCCGCCCGGCAGCTTGGTGGCAGCCGAGGTGACCTTGCCCGCCAGCTTGCCAAAGGCGATGACCGAGCCGGTGAAGGTGATGGCGCCGATGAAGATGCCGAGGAACAGCTCAACCCGCAGGAAGGAGATCTCTGCCGGGGTCTTCTTGGCAATCAGCTTGGCAAAGGTGCCGAGGTCTTCGGTGCTGCCCGCGGCCACGGCGGCCGCCACATTGCCGATCTCAAAATGGGCGATGAAGCCCACAAAGACCGCAGCCAGACCGACCAGCGAGTGCATCGCGGCAACCAGCTGCGGCATCTCGGTCATCTGGACCTTCTTGGCGACATAGGTGCCGATGATGCCGCCGCCCGCGATCAGCAGGATCGACAGCAGCCACAGGCCGGAACCGGGGCCGATCAGGGTGGCGAAAACCGCCAGCCCCATGCCGGCAATGCCGTACCAGACCGCGCGCTTGGCGCTTTCCTGGTTCGACAGGCCGCCCAAGCTGAGGATGAAAAGAACAGCCGCAACGACATAGGCGGCGGTGGTGAAACCGTAATCCATTTGTTCGGCCCCTCTTTTAAGATTTCTGGAACATGGCGAGCATGCGCCGGGTGACGAGGAAGCCGCCGAAGATGTTGATCCCGGCCATGAAAACGCTGAGCGCCGCCAAGAGGATCACCAGGAAGCTGCCCGATCCGATCTGCATCAAGGCGCCCAGGATGATGATCGAGGAGATCGCGTTGGTCACAGCCATCAGCGGCGTGTGCAGCGAATGCGCAACGCCCCAGATCACCTGGAAGCCCACGAAACAGGCCAGCGCAAAGACGATGAAATGCTGCATGAAGCTGACCGGCGCGAACAGCCCGACCAGCAAGAGGAGCGCACCGCCGCCTGCCAGCAGGGTGACCTGGCTCTTGGTCTGCGCCTTGAAGGCCTCAACCTCCTTGGCGCGTTTTTCTTCCGGCGTCAGCTCCGGCACGGCCTCCTTGGGTTTGGCCGCAATGGCCTGCACCTTGGGCGGCGGCGGCGGGAAGGTGATCTCGCCCTCAAACGTGACGGTGGCGCCGCGGATCACGTCGTCTTCCATGTTGTGGTTGACCTGGCCGTCTTTCTCCGGCGTGAGGTCGGCCATCATGTGGCGGATGTTGGTGGCGTAAAGCGACGAGGACTGCGCCGCCATCCGGGACGGGAAATCGGTGTAGCCGATGATGGTGACGCCGTTGTCGGTCACGACCTTCTCATCCGCGACGGTCAGCTTGCAGTTGCCGCCCTTTTCCGCCGCCAGATCAACGATCACCGAACCCGGCTTCATTGCGGCAACCATATCCTCGGTCCACAGCTCCGGCGCTTCACGGTTGGGGATCAGCGCGGTGGTGATGACGATGTCCATCTCCGGCGCCAGCTCGCGGAACTTGGCGAGCTGCGCTTCGCGGAACTCCGGCGAGGAGACCGCCGCATAGCCGCCGGTGGCAGCGCCGTCCTGCTGCTCTTCCTCGAAGTCCAGATAGACAAACTCGGCCCCCATCGACTCGACCTGCTCAGCCACTTCAGGCCGCACGTCGAAGGCATAGGTCACCGCGCCCAAACTGGTCGAGGTGCCGATGGCGGCAAGCCCCGCCACCCCGGCGCCGACCACCAGAACCTTGGCAGGCGGCACCTTGCCTGCCGCGGTGATCTGGCCGGTGAAGAAGCGGCCGAAATTGTTGCCCGCCTCGATCACCGCGCGGTAGCCCGCGATATTGGCCATCGACGACAGCGCGTCCATCTTCTGCGCGCGCGAAATCCGCGGCACCATTTCCATGGCGATGACGTTGGCCTTCTTCGACTTGGCCAGCTCCATCCCCTCTTCATTCCCTGCCGGGTTGAAGAAGGAGATCAGCGTCTTGCCCTTGGTCAGCCGCTTCAGCTCGGTTGCATCCGGCTGGCGCACCTTGGCGACAATATCGCAGGCCTTCCACAGCGCTGCCGGGGTCTTGACGACCTCAACGCCTGCCGCCTCATAGGCCGCATCGGAAAAGCCCGCAGCGGCGCCCGCCCCGGCCTCAATCGCGCACTCATAGCCCAGCTTCTGCAGCTGCTTCGCCGAATCCGGCGTCATCGCAACCCGGTTTTCACCCGGGAATGTTTCTTTTGGTGTACCTATTTTCACCTTTTGGTTCCCCTCGTCTTGCCCGCGCCAGCAACGCCCGGGTTCGGATCACAATAATTCTCTCTACATTGCGCAATATTATTGCGCAAGGATTTTGCCGCATTGCCGCAAAGTTATGCCGCATCGCCGCATTGACGTCACACCCAGCGGCGCACTTTCTTCTCGTACCGGGCCCAGTCCGCCCGGAATTCGCGCCGCATCCGGTTTTCCTCCGGAATGACAAACCGCTTTTCCAGCAGCCACAGGAAGATGGGGATCAGTGGCAGCGACAGCACCGCATCGAACCACAGGATGAGCCCCGCCAGGATCAGCACATCGCCCAGGTAGATCGGGTTGCGGCTGCGGCTGAAGATGCCCGATTGCACCAGCCGGCTGGGCGTCCGGTGCGGGATCACGGTGGTTTTCTGGCGCCGCATTTCGGTGATTGCCAGCAGTGCCAGCACGATGCCGCCGCCCACAAGAATGCCTGCCAGAAACTCTGCCCAGGCCCCGCCGAAAGACAGGCCGAAGGCAAAACGGTCCGCTTGCAGCCAAGCCGCGGCAACAAAGACAGCCAGCCAGACCGGCGGCACATCCAGCCACCGCATCACGCTCTGCCCTCTTGCAGACATCTGTTTGAAACACCACGCATCGCGGGCAACCTTCCTTTAACCGGCCTGCTCGTCCAGCCCGCTTTGGCCGGGATTGAAAGAAAAGGACAATTTGCCCCACATGCCGCGAAAACGGCGAATCCGTTCCCGCTTGCGGCATGATCCTGCATAGTTTCGTCCGGATGCCTATGTATTTCTTCGTGTACTGTTTGGCATCCGCAGCCCGGTTGCCTGCGCGGCCGCCTCAGAAACACGTAATTCGTCCCCCAAAGCGGCCGTGACGGCACGACGGTCTTGCCAGATGGCCGCCCCACGATAGGCTGACCGGAAAACAGGGAGGCCGGATATCATGACTTTGCAAGGCAAACACGCGCTGGTGACCGGCGGCGGCACCGGGATCGGGCTGGCAATTGCCAGGGCCTTGGCGTCGGAGGGGGCGCAGGTCACCATTACCGGACGCAGGCAGGAAGTGCTGGAGGATGCTGCAACAGAAGGGCTGCATCCGCTGATAATGGACGTGCGCGACGAAGAGGATGTGGCGGCCAAAGTGAACGTGGCGGTGGAGGCCCGCGGCCCGGTCCAGATCTGCGTCGCCAATGCCGGCGTTGCCGAAGGCGCGGCGCTGCACAAGACCTCGATGGCGTTCTGGCGCAACATGATGGCCACCAATCTGGACGGTGCCTTCCTGACCATCCGCGAGTGCTTCACGTCAATGCGGCAGACCGATTGGGGGCGGGTTATTACCGTCTCATCTGTCGCGGGCCTGCGCGGGCTGAAGGGCGGCGCCTGCTACACCGCCAGCAAACACGGGCTGGTCGGGCTGACCCGCGCCCTCAGCGAGGATTACCTGGGCACACCCTTCACTTTCAACGCGCTGTGCCCCGGCTACGTGGACACCCCGATTGTGGAGCGCAACATCACCTCCATCGCCCAGCGCGCCGGTATGAGCGCGGTGGAGGCACTGGACGTGATGGTGAACGCCAATCGCCACAAGCGGCTGATCGAGCCGGAGGAAGTGGCCGCCGCCGCCCTGTGGCTCTGCGGTCCCGGGTCCGGGTCAGTGAACGGCCAGTGCATCGAAATCTCGGGCGGGCAGATGTGATGGACCGCAAGGATTTCAATGAGTTCTGCGCCACCTTTCCAGCAGCCGAACATGTGGTTCAATGGGGCAACGCAGACGTCTGGAAGGCGGGCGGCAAGCTGTTCGCCGTCTGCGGCTGGGCCGATGGCAGGGATGCCTTCACCTTCAAGGCCGGCGACATCGCCTATGAGGTGCTGCAAGAGCGCCCCGGCGTCCGTCCGGCCCCTTACTTGGCATCGCGGGGGATGAAGTGGCTGCAGCAGTATGATGAAAACGGGCTGACCGATACGGAGCTGAAGGAGCAGATCACCCTGTCCTATCAGATGGTCACTGCGAAGCTGTCGAAGAAGAAGCGCGCCGAGTTCGGGATACCGGATCCGCAGCCGGCGGGCGGCTAGGCACTGGACAGAACGTCCAGGATAGGATAGCAAACCAAAAAAGCTTCAAGCTTAAAATACCCATCAGACGCGAGGCCCTCCATGACCGATTTTGCCGCAACCAAGGCGATGTTCGACCTGCCCGACGGGGTGATCTATCTGGATGGCAACTCGCTCGGCCCCCTGCCCCGCGCTGCCAAGGACCGGGTCGCGGCGATGATGCAGGACGAATGGGGCCAGATGCTGATTACCGGCTGGAATATGGCCGGCTGGATGGACAAGCCCAAGGCGCTGGGAGACCGGATCGGGCGGCTGATCGGGGCGGAGCCGGGCCATGTGGTGATGGGCGACACGCTGTCGATCAAGGTTTACCAGGCCGTTGCCTCGGCGCTGGAGCTGAACCCGGGGCGCAAGGTGGTGCTGTCGGACAACGGCAACTTCCCAACCGACCTCTATATGGCCAGCGGGCTGCTGAAGTCGCTGGGGCCGGACTATGAGCTGCGGGTGGTGGACCCGGAAGCGGTTGAAGACGCCATCACCGATGAGATCGCGGTACTGATGATCACCGAGGTGGATTACCGCACCGGCCGCAAGCACGACATGAAGGCGCTTACCGAAAAGGCCCACGCCCTTGGCGTTCTGACGGTCTGGGATCTGGCCCATTCTGCTGGCGCGGTGCCGGTGGATCTGGCCGGGTGCAAGGCGGATTTCGCCGTTGGCTGCACCTACAAGTATCTGAATGGCGGCCCCGGCGCGCCGGCCTTCATCTATGTCTCGCCGCGCTACGCGGAGACCGCCCGCCCGGCGCTGTCGGGCTGGCTGGGGCATGAGGCACCCTTTGCTTTCGACCTCGACTACCGCCCCGGCAGCGGCATCGACCGGATGCGCGTCGGCACCCCGCCGATCCTGCAGCTGACCGCGCTGGAGGCCGCAATGGATATCTGGGACATGGCGGATATGGACGCGGTGCGCGCCAAGTCCATTGAGCTGTGCGACCTGTTCATTGCCCTGGTTGAGGAAAGCTGCCCGCAGCTGGAGCTCGCCTCCCCCCGCGACCCGGCGTTCCGTGGCAGCCAGGTGTCGTTCAAGTTCGACGAAGGCTATGCTGCGATGCAGGCGCTGATCGCCCGCGGCGTGATCGGCGATTTCCGGGCGCCGGATATCATGCGGTTCGGCTTCACCCCGCTGTATATCGACGAGGGTGACGTGCGCACGGCGGCTGAGATCATCACGGATGTCATGACCAACGCCCTGTGGGACCGGCCGGAATACATGGTCCGCCACGCGGTCACCTGATGCGCCTGCGCCGCGCATACCATCTGCCGCTCTGCCGCCCGGCGGGCTGGGTCGCGCTGTGGCGCCGCCTGGCCCAATGCGGCACCCTGAACCGGAGGACGCATTCCTTTCCCTGACTTATACTGCATTTAGGAAAAGGAATAATCCGATGACACAACCCTATGATCCCGCCGAAGACGGCGCCCAGATGTCCTTTGACGGGCGCATGTCCTATGGCGATTACCTGTCGCTCGACATGCTGCTGAACGCGCAGAAAACATGGACCAATACCCATGACGAAATGCTGTTCATCATTCAGCACCAGACGTCAGAACTGTGGATGCGGCTGGCCATTCACGAGCTGAGCGCCGCCCGCGAGCGGCTGCTGGGCGGTCAGGCGCGGCAGGCGTTCAAGATGCTGGCGCGGGTGGCGCGCATCTTCGAGCAGCTCAATTCCGCCTGGGATGTTCTGCGCACCATGACACCCTCGGACTATACTGCGTTCCGGGATGAGCTGGGCCAAAGCTCCGGCTTTCAGTCCCATCAATACCGGCAGATCGAATTCATGCTCGGCAACCGCAACAAGGCGATGCTGCGCCCGCACGCCCACCGCCCGGACATTCTGGCGCTGCTGGAGGCGGAACTGAAACAGCCGTCGCTATACGATGTGGCGCTGAAGGCGCTGGCGCAGAGCTTTGCGCTGCCGGATGAGGTGGTGAACCGGGATGTGTCGGAGGCCTATCAGCCGCATGAAGCGGTGCAGGCCGCCTGGACCGAGGTCTACCGCGACACCGAAACCCATTGGGAGCTCTATGAGCTGGCCGAAAAACTGGTGGATTTCGAGGACTACTTCCGCCGTTGGCGTTTCAACCATGTGACCACGGTGGAGCGCGTCATCGGCTTCAAGCGCGGCACCGGCGGCACTGGCGGCGTCAGCTATCTGAAACGGATGCTGGAGGTGGAGCTGTTCCCCGAGCTGTGGCACCTGCGCACCGAGCTTTGAAACTTCGGCGGGTCGGATACTCCGGCCCGCCTCACCGCGGCGTCAGCCCCGCCCCGGCAAGGGCCGCCAGCTGGCGCACCCCGTCCTGGTAAGCCTCGTAATCCGCGGCAGTTTGCTTGATCCCCTTCAATGAGGCGCAGAGGGTCCGGGCAATCACCGACGCCTCACCGCTCAGCGCGGCCTCTCCCGCCCCGGCCTGCTGCTCCAGCCAAGCGGCGTAATGCGCGCAGAGGGCAGCCTCGCCATCTTCGATTTCCGCACCGGCCACATGTTTGGTGACCTCGAACAGCTCCATCCCGTGCGGCGAGGCCATCATCTGCTCAACCGCTTCGCCGCCCTGGGCCTGAAAGGCCGCCAGCAGCCGCTCCGGCAGCGGCCCCGGTTCCGCCAGCGCCGCCCGCACCCCGGCAGCCGCGTTGCCGTAATAGGCGGCCACCAGCGCCCGGAAAATCGCGTCCTTGTTCTTGAAATGCAGATACAGCGCAGGCCGAGACATGCCCGCGCCCTTGGCGATGTCATCCATCGAGGTCTTGCGGAATCCGTAAGTTGAGAACGCCATCCAGGCGGCCTCAAGGATTGCCTGCTGTTTCGGATCAATGCCTGCCATGTTCATGTTTCCGCTTCTGACATTGTTTGTTAAAAATGTCAATTGACACCCTGACAAAACTAGTTATTTTTGTCAGAAGCACAGCAACGGAGTCCCGCCATGCCAACAGACCTGCGCATCAATGGAAAAACCCATCAGGTGAATCTGCCTGATGATGTGCCCCTCCTCTGGGTTCTGCGGGATGAGGTCGGCCTCACCGGCACCAAGTTCGGCTGCGGCGTGGCTGCCTGCGGCGCCTGCACCGTCCATATCGACGGCGAGGCGGTGCGCTCCTGCCAGGTGGCGCTTTCGGATGTCTGGGGCGAGGTGACAACGATCGAGGGCCTTGGCACGCCGGACGCCATGGCGGCAATCCAGCAGGCCTGGGTGGAGCATCAGGTAGCCCAGTGCGGCTATTGCCAGTCCGGCCAGATCATGCAGGCGGCGAGCCTGCTGGCAGAGAACCCGGCCCCCTCGGACGCGGAGATTGACGAGGCGATGCAGGGCAACCTGTGCCGCTGCGGCACCTACCCGCGCATCCGCGCAGCCATCCATTCTGCCGCCCAGAAGATGCAGGAGGCGTAACCTATGGCCAGTTTCAAGAAAATTGCCCGCCGCAGCTTCCTGATCGGCTCTGCCGCCATTGTCGGCGGCGTTGCTTTCGGCGCCTATTACGTCAGCCGGCCGGCCCCGAACCCGCTGAAACCGGCAGATGGCGAAGCGGCGTTTAACCCGTTTGTGATGATCTCACACGAAAAGATCACTCTGATCGCCCCCCGCGCCGAGATGGGCCAGGGCGTGCACACCACCTGGGCCGCATTGATCGCCGAAGAGCTGGACGTGACGCTGGACCAGGTGGAGGTCATCCACGGCCCAGCCGCCACTGCCTATTACAACTCCGCCCTGCTGGGGGAAGTGATCCCCTCCAAAGGCTACGACAAATCGCGGTTCATACATTCGCTGGGCGAGGCGCTTGGCCATGCGGGCAAGCTGATGGACATGCAGGTGACCGGCGGCTCCTCCTCGATGAAGGACGGGTATGAGCGGATGCGGGCCGCGGGCGCCTCTGCCCGGGAAACGCTGAAACTTGCCGCAGCCAACCGGCTGGGCATTGCCAGCAGCCAGCTGTCCACCAAGGAGGGCAAGGTGATTGCCCCCGGCAACATTGAAATCGCCTATACCGATCTGGCTGCTGAGGCTGCCGGGCTGGAACCGGTGGAGGCCCAACTGCGCCACCGCAGCGAATGGAAACTGCTGGGCAAGGCGCAGCCGCGTGTGGACATGCCCGGCAAGGCCACCGGCACAGCTAAGTTCGGCATCGACATGCGCCTGCCAGGGATGAAATTCGCGGCCCTCAAGGCCAACCCGCACCTTGGCGGTTCCATAAACGGCTTTGATGCCAGCGAAGCGCTGCAAATGCCGGGCGTCGAGCAAGTTGTGGACCTGGGCAATGCCTTTGCCGTGGTTGCAAACAACACATGGCTCGCCATCCAGGCCGCCGAGGCGGTCGCCGCAGACTGGGGGCCTGCCCCCATTCCGGACACGCAAGCGGAAATCCAGGACGCCATCCGCGCGGCCTTTGACGCTGAGCCGAACTCCACCCTGCGCGACGATGGCGATGTCTCCGCACTTCCCCAAGGGGCGCAGGAAGTCTCCGCCGAATACGAGGTGCCCTTCCTTGCCCACGCGACGATGGAGCCGCTGAACGCCACCGCACTCTACGACGGCAGCAAACTGCAGCTCTGGAGCGGCAACCAGGGGCCGCTTCTCACCCGCAACCACTGCGCCGATGCGTTGGGGATCGACCCTGAACAGGTCCAAGTGAACACCTCTCTGATGGGCGGCGGCTTCGGGCGGCGCGGCGAGATGGACTTCTCGGTCTATGCCGCCAAGCTGGCGCGGCAGATGCCGGGCACCCCGGTACAGCTCACCTGGAGCCGGGAAGAAGACATGACCCATGATTTCTACCGCCCCGGTGCCATGGCCCGGATGCGGGGCGCGGTGAAGGACGGCAGCGCGGTCCTGCTGGACGGTCAGATCGCCAGCCAAGCGCTGACCCCGCAGCTGATGAGCCGCTGGTTCGGCATGACACCTGCGGGTCCCGACACAACACTTGTCGACGGCGCCTTCAACCAGCCCTACGGCATCCCCAACTACCGCATCCGCGGCCACGCCGCGGACCTGCAGGTCCCGATCGGCGCCTGGCGGTCTGTCGGGGCGTCCTTCAACGGCTTCTTCATGGAAAGCTTCATGGACGAGATGGCCCATGCGGCCGGAGCCGATCCGCTGGAATTCCGGCTGGCCCTCACACGCCAGGAATGGGCACCTGCAGCCAAGGTGCTGGAAGCGGTCAAGGAGATGTCCGGCTGGACCGGTAAGACGCCTGATGGCGTTGGCCGGGGCGTTGCCATGACCTACAGCTTCGGCACGCCCGTGGCACAGGTGATCGAGGTGACGGAGGAAGGCGGTCTGATCCGCCTCAGGAAGGCCTGGATCGCCGCCGACCTGGGCGTTGCGCTGGATCCGCAGAACCTGGAAGCACAGATGTTCGGCGGCATGGCCTATGGGCTGTCAGCTGCCATGTTCGGCGAGATCACCTTCGCCGAAGGTGCGGCGGAACAAGGGAACTTCCCCGACTACGACGCCATCCGCATGCACACGATGCCTGAAGTGGAGGTGCGTATTCTGGAAGAGCAATCGCATATCAGCGGCGCAGGCGAGCCCGGCACCCCGCCAGCGGCTCCGGCGCTGGCCAATGCGCTCTTTGACCTCACCGGCAAACGCGCCCGGCGGCTGCCGCTGATGCATGACTTCGATCTGCTGATCTGACACCTGCGCGGCCTGCCCTGCCGGGGCGGGCCGCAAATTCTCAGGCGAGCGGTTTCACCATGCGGTAGTTGTGGAGCGTCACACCGCGGCGCTCCACCTCACGCGGCCGTTCAACGGCAAACCCCTGCCGCTCAAAGAACCCGCGCGCGGCCTCGCTGGCATTCACGTATAACTGCACCAGCCCTTGCCTTTGCGCTGCGGCCTCCAACTGCCCGTACAAGGCTGCTGCAACGCCCTGCCCCGCAGCCCGCGGATGGCAGAACAGCATGTCGATATGGCCGTCTGCCTCCAGGTCGATGAAGGCCGCAGCAACATCCGCCTTGTCCGCGGCCACCCACAGCTTGCGGCCATCGCAAACCCGCTGCCGGAACAGATCCGGCGGCGGGGCCTCCGGACACCAGGCGGCAATCTGCTCCGGAGTATAATGGCGGCTGGCAAGGCCATGCACCGCTGAATGGAATACATCCGCCAGCGCGGCTGCATCTTCAGCCCTGCCGCGCCTGACAGTGAACGCCCGCAGCCCCGAGGCAGCGCCGCCTGCACCTTCTTGTGTCATGAAAGAACCCTATGCCGTCTTCTGAAGACCAGCCTGCGGGCCGCCCGCGGCCCAGGCTTGCACTGCAGCGCCAAAGGCTTCGAACAGCGGCCGCGAAACCGGGTCCGCCGCCGCCTCCCACTCCGGATGCCATTGCACCGACAGGGTGAACCCCGGCGCGTCCTTGATATAGACCGCCTCCGGCGTGCCATCAGGCGCGTGGCCGTCGATGACAACCCGCGCGCCGGGACGCTTGATGCCCTGACCGTGCAGGGTGTTGGTCATCACTTCCTCCGCGCCGAACAGGCGGTGAAACACCCCGCCAGAGCTGAATTTGACCGTGTGGCGCAGGGCGAATTTCTCCTCCAGCGTGCCGTCCGGCGGCATCCGGTGATTCATCCGCCCCGGCAGGTCGCGGATTTCCGGGTGCAGGGTGCCGCCCATCGCCACGTTCACCTCCTGGAAACCGCGGCAGATGCCCAGAAACGGCTGGCCGCGCTCCACGCAGGCACGCACCAGCGGCAGCGTGATCGCGTCGCGTGCCCGGTCAAAGGCACCATGCGCCTCCGTCTCGGCCTCGCCATATTCATTGGGATGCACGTTGGGCCGCCCGCCAGTCAGCAGGAAGCCGTCGAAGGTATCCAGCAGTTCCGCCACCGTCACGAACCGCGGATCCGAGGGGATCATCAGCGGCATGCAGCCCGCCACCTCGGCGATTGCCTCGGAATTCATCGTCCCGCCCGCGTGCACGGGATACTGATCGTTCAGCAGATAGGAATTGCCGATGATGCCTACTTTGGGTCGCGCCATGATCTGCCTGTAAATCCTTGTCCTTTAGAAAAACCTAGCTCTGCCACTGCCCGGGTTCAACAGTTCCTGCGGCGCAACAGATTGTTCACATGCGCACACGCCTCCGCCTCAGCTGCCCTCCTTGCCTGCCGCATTGCCGCCGGACACGACGGTGATCACCTTGCATCTCTGGCCGCCTGCAGCCCGGTAGCTGTGTTCGAAACCCGCATCGAAATAGACCGAGTCGCCCTTCTGCAGCACTTCGGTTTTGCCATGAATGGACAGTTGCAGGCTGCCCTCGATGACATAGAGCATCTCCGCGCCCTCGTGGCTGTGCGGCTTGCTTTGCACCGCCGTTGCCGGGAACTCCGCCAGATAGGCCTGAAACCGGCTTTTTGAGACCGGGAAATCCAGGCTTTCAAACAGGTAGGACACCGGCCCGTCGGTCTTGTCCCCCAGTTTCAGGCGGTCGCGCGCCCGCACCACCTCAAACACCGGTTCTTCCTCGCCGGGTCCAAAGAAATGATCCAGCCCGACGCCAAACACCAAGGCGATGCGCAGCAGCGTTGCCAGTGTCGGAAACACCTGCCCGCGCTCGATCCGCGACAGCATGGCCGCGGACAGGCCGGTATGTTCCCCCAATTGGGCCAGCCCCATGTCCTTAGCAAGGCGCAGGGTCCGTACTTTCGGACCGATTCGATAGGCCTCCAGCCCGTCCTGCAGGGTGTCTGACAGCGCTGTCCGGTTCACGGTTTCACCTCCAGAGCAAACTTGCGCTCTTGATTTTAACATCATGCAAAAATCATGCACATCACACAAATGTGCACTGTATGCAAAATTCTTGCATGAAATGCTGCAATCACCAAGGGGCTTTCCGCTCCTGCCAGTGACAGAAAGGATCATCCGAGATGTTTAACCGCCCTTCCCTGACAGCTCTCGCAATCGCCATCGGCCTGGCCCTGCCTGCCGCCGCGCCTGCCGCATCCAAGGACATTGTCGACACTGCAGTTGAAGCCGGCAGCTTTGAAACCCTGGCCGCCGCGCTGACCGCCGCGGACCTGGTGGGCACGCTCAAGGGCGACGGGCCTTTCACGGTGTTCGCCCCGACTGATGAAGCCTTTGCCGCCCTGCCCGAAGGCACGGTCGAAAACCTGCTCAAGCCGGAAAACCGCGAGCAGCTGACCCAGATCCTCACCTACCACGTGGTGCCGGGCAAGGTGATGTCGTCGGATCTGAGCGATGGAATGAAAGCGGAAACCGTGATGGGCAAGGAAATCACGGTGTCCCTGAACGGCGGCGTCAAGATCAATGACGCCTCGGTCACCACCGCGGATATCGAAACCGCAAACGGCGTCATCCATGTGATCGACACCGTAATCCTGCCCTAATAGCGGCCTTCCCCTCCTGCCCTTAGTTTAGGGCAGTAAGACCGCTTGCAGAGCATCCCCTCCCGTCCCTGCGGGAGGGGCACTTTTTCAGATTTCGCCCTTGAGGCCCGCAGCTTCGATGCCCGCCATAGCCGCAATGGCGTCGTTGTCCGAGGTATCGCCGGTCACGCCGACCGCTCCGATCACTGCGCCATCGGCACCGCGCACCAGCACACCGCCGGGCACCGGCACCACCTGGCCGCCGTAAACGCCGTTCACCGCTGCCATAAAATAGGACTGCGCCTCTGCCCGCGCCATCTGGGCGCTGCCGGCCATTCCCAGCATCACCGAGCCATAGGCCTTACCGTGGGCAATTGGGAAGCGGCCCGGCGCGGCGCCGTCTTCACGCTCAAATGCCTGCACATGGCCGCCGGCGTCCAGCACCACTACCGACAGCGGTTTCAGGTTCAGCTCATGCCCCTTCTCCAGCGCCACGCGGATGATAGTGCGCGCCTGCTCCAGTGAAATCCCAGCCATCAGTTCAGCCTCCTCTCCTGACGTTACGGAACAGAAAAGGAGGCCAAAAGGCCCCCTTTGACTACCCCTTTTTGCAGGGAAACTGTTTCATCCGGTCAGTTTGCCGCGGTCAGGCCGCGGCTTCCTGGGCCTTCAACTCCAGCCGCCGGGCGTGCAGCACCGGCTCGGTGTAGCCGGAAGGCTGCACCCGCCCCTTGAAGACCAGATCGCAGGCCGCCTTGAATGCGATGGTGTCATAGCCCGGTGCCATCGCGCGGTAGGTATTGTCGCCGCGGTTCTGCTCGTCCACCACTTTGGCCATCTTGCGCAAAGAGCCCATCACCTCCTCTTCCGAGACGACGCCATGGTGCAGCCAATTGGCGATGTGCTGCGCCGAAATCCGGCAGGTGGCGCGGTCCTCCATCAGGCCGACGTCATTGATGTCCGGCACCTTGGAGCAGCCGACGCCCTGGTCCACCCAGCGCACCACATAGCCCAGGATGCCTTGCGCGTTGTTGTCCACCTCACGGGCGATCTGGCGCGGGGTCCATTTGCGGTAGGTGGCCAGCGGGATTTCCAGGATACCGTCCACATGGGCGCGGCGGCCGCCCTCTTTCAGCTTGGCCTGCACCGCCAGCACATCCACCTTGTGGTAATGCAGCGCGTGAAGTGTGGCGGCAGTCGGGCTCGGCACCCAGGCGCAATTGGCGCCGGATTTCGGATGCTCGATCTTCTGCTCCAGCATCGCCGCCATCATGTCGGGCATCGCCCACATGCCCTTGCCGATCTGCGCCTTGCCGGACAACCCGCATTCCAGGCCAATGTCGACGTTCAGGTTCTCATAGGCGCCGATCCAGCCCTTGCGCTTGATGAAATCCTTGCGGCTGAACGGCCCCGCCTCCATCGAGGTGTGGATCTCGTCACCGGTGCGGTCGAGGAAGCCGGTGTTGATGAAGGCCACCCGGTGCTTGGCGGCACGGATGCATTCCTTGAGGTTCACCGAGGTGCGGCGCTCCTCATCCATGATGCCGATTTTCACGGTGTGGCGCGGCAGGCCCAGGATATCCTCGACCTTGCCGAAGATGCGGTCAGT
Organism: Leisingera sp. ANG1; assembly: GCF_000203975.2. GTDB lineage: Bacteria > Pseudomonadota > Alphaproteobacteria > Rhodobacterales > Rhodobacteraceae > Leisingera. The sequence continues at coordinate 128,615 of NZ_AFCF02000008.1, forward strand.
GAACGCCACTTCCTCCGGCCCGTGCATCTTGGGTTTCACCACATAGACAGAGCCATGGGCAGAGTTGCCGCCCTCGCGCTTCAGGTCGTGTTTGGCGATCATCACGGTGATCAGCGCGTCCAGCAGGCCCTCGTATGCCTCGTTTCCGTCCTGATCCAGCACCGCCGGGTTGGTCATCAGGTGGCCGACATTACGCACCCACAACAGGGCGCGGCCCTTGACGGACATGGCGGATCCGTCCGGTGCGGTATAGCCGAAGTCCGGGTTCAGGCGGCGGGTGATGGTCTTGCCGCCCTTCTCCAGTTCCGCCTCCAGATCGCCCTTCATCAGGCCCAGCCAGTTGGAATAGGCCTGCACCTTGTCCTCGGCATCGACGCAGGCGACCGAATCCTCGCAGTCCATGATCGCCGACATCGCGCTTTCCAGCCGCACATCGGCCAGACCGGCCTGATCGCGGGCGCCGATGGCGTGGGCGCGGTCGAACACCAGCTCCACATGCAAGCCATTGTTGCGCAGCAGCACGGCTTCGGGCGCCTTGGGGTTGCCGCGGTAGCCTGCAAATTTCTCCGGCTGCGCCAGCGGCAGGTCGTCGATCAGCAGCTGGCCGTCCTGCACGTGATAGCGGCGCACGTCGGCGTGGCTGGCGCCATTGATCGGGAAGGCCTCGTCCAGAAACACCCGCGCCCGCGCCACAACCCGCGCGCCGCGGCCCTTGTCATAGCCGCCCTTGGGGGCCGGAGTGCCCATCGCGTCAGTGCCATAGAACCCGTCATACAGGCTGCCCCAGCGCGCATTGGCCGCGTTCAGCGCATAACGCGCGTTGGTGATCGGCACCACCAGCTGCGGCCCCGGCACCTTGGCAATCTCCGGGTCCACGTTCTGGGTTTCGATCTCAAAATCGCCACCCTCCGGCAGCAGGTAGCCGATCTCTGTCAGAAACGCCTTGTAGGCCTCGTGGTCATGCGGCTTGTCGCGGTTGGCGATATGCCAGGCGTCGATTTTGGCCTGGATGTCCTCGCGCTTGGCCAGCAGCGCCCGGTTTTCCGGGCCGAAGGCGTTCACCAGCTCCGCCAGGCCTTTCCAGAACGCCTCGGCCTCGATCCCGGTGCCCGGCAGCGCCTGCTTCTCGATGAACTCCGCCAGCTCCGGCGCAACCTGAATTCCCTGTTTTTCGACCCGGTTCATGCTCTGCTCCTTCCGGCGGTACACCACTGTATGCTGACACCTGTCTAGGATAGAGGTTTCCGATCGGCAACAAAACAGGCGCCTTGTGAAACCGAACTCAATTTCTTGATTTTCAAGAAAGTGCTGCGGATTTTCCGGAAGCCGCATTTCAACCGCCAATCCGCTTGCAGTCCCGCCCCTATCCTCTACACCTGAAAAGAAGCAGTGCAGAGGAGAGCGAGAATGGCCAAAGACACGCCCCAGACCTTCTACCTGAAAGACTACACGCCCTTTGGGTTTGACGTCGAAAGCGTTCACCTGACCTTCCGCCTGGCGCCGGAAACCACCCGCGTCCTGAGCAAAATACGCTTTGCCCCGAAACCGGACGCGGCAAACAAGACCTTCTTCCTGCACGGCGAGGATTTGCAGCTGATCTCGGCCAAAATCGACGGCCAGGCGGTGACCCCGGAACTGGTCGAGGGCGGCCTGAAATGCGATGTGCCCAGCGCCCCCTTCACCTGGGAAGCCGAGGTGGAGATCAACCCAGCCGGCAATACCGCGCTGGAAGGGCTTTACATGTCCAATCGCATGTATTGCACCCAGTGCGAGGCCGAGGGCTTCCGCAAGATCACCTATTACCCCGACCGCCCCGACGTGATGTCCACCTTCACCGTGCGGATTGAGGGCGACGAGCCGGTGATGCTGTCAAACGGCAATCCCATGGGCCAGGGCGAAGGCTGGGCCGAATGGCACGACCCCTGGCCGAAACCGGCTTATCTGTTTGCGCTGGTGGCCGGCGATCTGGTGAACCATCCCGGCAGCTTCACTACCAAATCCGGCAAGGAGGTGGAGCTGAACATCTGGGTCCGCCCCGGCGACGAAGGCAAATGCGCCTTTGGCATGGAGGCGCTGAAGAAGTCGATGAAATGGGACGAGGACGTCTACGGCCTGGAATACGACCTGGAGCTGTTCAACATCGTCGCCGTCGACGACTTCAACATGGGCGCGATGGAGAATAAAGGGCTGAACATCTTCAACTCCTCCTGCGTTCTCGCGTCGCCCGAAACCTCCACGGATGCCAATTTCGAACGCATCGAGGCGATCATCGCCCATGAGTATTTCCACAACTGGACCGGCAACCGCATCACCTGCCGTGACTGGTTCCAGCTGTGCCTGAAGGAGGGCCTGACCGTCTTCCGCGACGCCCAGTTCACTGCCGACATGCGCTCTGAGCCGGTGAAACGGATCGACGACGTGATTACGCTCCGCGCCCGCCAGTTCCCCGAGGACAACGGCCCGCTGGCCCATCCGCCGCGCCCCGAAGCCTTCCAGGAAATCAACAACTTCTACACTGCCACCGTCTATGAAAAGGGCGCCGAGGTGATTGGCATGCTGAAGCGGCTGGTGGGCGATGACAACTACTACAAGGCTCTGAAGCTCTATTTCGAGCGCCACGACGGCCAAGCCTGCACCATCGAGGACTGGCTGAAAGTGTTCGAGGATGCCACCGGGCGCGACCTCAGCCAGTTCAAACTGTGGTACAGCCAGGCGGGCACTCCGCGGGTCAAGGTCACGGAAGACTACGCCGACGGCACCTATACCCTGACGTTTGAGCAATCGACGCCGCCGACGCCGGGCCAGCCCGACAAGGCGCCGCGGGTCATTCCGGTGGCGGTGGGCCTGTTGTCGCCCAACGGCGACGAAATCCGCGCAACTGAGGTGCTGGAAGTGACCGAAGCCAAGCAAAGCTTCACCTTCGGCGGCCTCGCCTCCAAGCCGGTTCCTTCTATCCTGCGTGAATTCTCCGCCCCGGTGATCCTGGAGCGCGAGACCACCAACGCCGAACGCGCCTTTTTGCTGGCCCACGACACCGACCCGTTCAACCGCTGGGAGGCCGGCAATGCGCTGGCCAAAGAAACCCGCGTGGCGATGGTGCTGGACGGGGCCGCGCCCGATGCCGCCTATCTCGACGCGCTGGAAAAACTGGTGCGCGACGACGATCAGGATCCGGCGTTCCGCGCCCTGGTGCTGTCACCGCCCAGCCAGGCCGACATCGCCCAAACCCTGCATGAGCGCGGCTATACCCCCGATCCGCAGAAGATCTACGACGCCGCAGAGACCTTCGCCCAGACCCTGGCGCAGCAATTGGAAACCAGCCTGCCCCGGCTCTATGCAGCCACCACCGTCGAAGGCCCCTATTCCCCGGATGCCGAAAGCTCCGGCAAACGCGCCCTGAATGGCCGCATCCTGTCGCTGCTGACCCGGCTCGACGGCGGCGAACAGGCCGCGCGCCAGTATGCCTCTGCCGACAACATGACCCAGCAGTCTGCCGCGCTGGCTGCCCTGATGAAGGCGGAGAACGGCGAAACGCAAAGCCAGGCGTTCTTTGATCAATGGCAGGACGACCGGCTGGTGATGGACAAGTGGTTTGCCCTGCAGATCGCCTGCGCCGCGCCGGAGAAGACAGCTGCAACCGCTGCGGCGCTTACCAAACACCCGCTGTTCGACATGAAGAACCCAAACCGCTTCCGTGCAGTGATGGGGGCGCTGGCCGGCAATCACGCGGGCTTCCACCATTCCAGCGGCGAGGGTTATCAGTTGCTGGCCGACAACCTGATCGCGCTGGACAGGCTGAACCCGCAGACCACTGCCCGCATGTGCGCCGCCTTCCAGACCTGGAAGCGCTATGATGCAGGGCGCCAGTCGATGATCCGCGCCCAGCTGACACGTATTGCGGATACAGAAGGCCTCAGCCGTGACACCAATGAAATGGTGACCCGTATCCTGGATGCCTGAAACGCCTGTCACACCAGTCCCGGCGGAGGACTATAGCTTCTCCCGCCGGGGCCGCTCCCGGGCGGCCATTATTGCAACGGGCGGCTGGCTGGCTGCCCTTCTGGTGCTGTGGCAGGTGCTGGACGCCGCCCTGTGGCTGGTGATCCTTCTGGCACTTCCCGTTCTGCCTGCCATTGCGGACCTGATCCGCAACCCGCTGTCCGGGCTGAATATTTCCCAAGACCGGATTGAGTGGTTCACCGGCAAGCTGACCGGACAGGCGCAGCTGGATGAGATAGACCACGTGCGGTTCGACACCCGCTGGGACTTCTCGGTGCGCGCGACGCTGGTCCTGCGCAGCGGCAAACGAATCCGTCTGCCGCAAGAGGCCACCCCGCCGCACGCCGATGCCGATGCGGAATTTCAGAAGCGCGGCATCCGCACGGAACGCCACCATTTCACTGCGTTCTGAAAGCCCTCCGTCAATCGCGCGGCAAAACCATTTTGGATTTTAAACAGCCTTGCGCGGTTAACCGCCCAAGCGCATTAACTTCCTCAGTGCCGCCATCTTTGCGCCCCATTGCCTGACGAAACTGTGAACAACGATAAGCTGCCACGTATCAGGAAGCACAAATGCTCACACAGTCTCGACAGGCACGGGATCTTCTGTCCCGCATATCAGGCCTGGTTTCCAGCCGGTCCCGGCCTGCTGCGCGCCAGGTCCCAGCCCCTTCACCAGCCCCTGCCGCTGCCGGTCAGAATCCTGCACGGCGGCTCGAAGACAGCCTGTCCATCCCGGTCCGCAGCGAACACGGCGACCCCGAGTGCATCGCGGCCCAGGACCGCGGCCAGTTCCTGGCCCGCCAGGAGCTGTGGGAAGATCTGTCGCAGCAGATCCGCGACGCTGACGAGACCCGCGCCGCCGCCCGATGCGGCCTGCCGCTGGCCGATCTCATCGCCTATGGCGCCCGCGCCGATGTGGTGACAGCAACCGAACATGCCCTGACCGAAAGCCAAAACGCCGGCAGCCGCGCCCTGATCCGTGGCCTGATGGCGTTTGAGGCGCTGCGGGCAGAGAACCGCCACGATCCGTATCTGACAGCCCTGGTGGCGCTGGCCCATATCGATATCGGCTGGGCCTGGCGCGGCACCGGCGGGCAGGATACGCCACCCCCGAACCAGCGCCGCTGCGCCGCTCACTTCGACCGTGCCGCGGCCCTGCTGGACCCGATTGCGCAGTCCAGCCAGAACAGCCCGTTCCTGCTGGCGGCGCAATGCGCGCTCTATGCCGGCCGCCGCAGCGGCACCATGCAGGTGGCAGACGCCTACAGCGCGCTGATTGATCTGGCCCCCGGCAACCACCGCCACATGCGCGCGCTTGGCACACAGATGCTGCCCGGCGCTTCCGGCTCCTATGCCGCGCTGGAGCTGGAAGCCCGCCGCACCGCTGCCCGCACCGAACAGACCTGGGGCGCAGGCGGCTACGCTTGGGTTTATTTTGACGCCATCTCCATCGACGATCAGGCCTGCGCCCGCGTCGACACCCAGTTCTTTCTGGACGGGCTGCGCGACATCGTGCGGGCCAACCCCTCGCAGGAGATGATCAACCTGCTGACCGCCTATTGCACCGTTGCCCTGTCCAAGGGGCCGGACCGGGACCCGCAGAGTGACAGGCAGAGGCTGAAGATCGCTGAGGCCGCAAACTGGCTGATCCGCGATCACCTGAGCGAATTGCACCCGCTGGTCTGGGCCCACGCAGAGGAAGGCTTCGACAACAGCACCCGCATCCGCTCGGTCAGCCGCTTCGCCGCCCGCGGTCACGCCGGCGCGCTGCAAGCAATTGCCGCCCAGTTCCGTGAGGAAATCGAAAACGGCCAGCAGGTTGCCTTTACAGAACAAGGCCTGCAGCTCACTTCAGCTTGAAGATTTTGTTTTGAAAAGAAAAACGGGGCCGCGGCCCCGTTCCATCATTTCTTCTTGAAGGCATCCATCAAAGCCGCGCCCAGCGCCCCTGTGCCTTGGCCGGAACCCTGATCACGGCTCTGGCCGCCCTTGGGTGCGGCAGGCGTCCTGCCCTTGCCGCCTCCCTGATGCCCGCCCGGCTTGCCGCCACGGCGCGGTCCCGCGCCCTTGGCCGGGCCGCGGGCGTTCCGCTCCTCCTTGGCTGAGGCGCCGCCGTCCTTCTTCATCGTCAGCCCGATCCGCTTGCGCGGCACGTCCACCTCGGTGACGGTGACCTTGACCACCTGGCCGGTCTTCACCACCTCATGCGGGTCCTTCACAAACCGGTCGGCCAGCTGGCTCACATGCACCAGACCATCCTGATGCACGCCGATGTCGACGAATGCGCCAAAGGCCGCCACATTGGTCACTGTGCCCTCCAGCACCATGCCAGGCTTCAGGTCGGTAATCTCCTCCACCCCGTCCTTGAAAGAGGCCGTCACGAAAGACGGGCGCGGGTCGCGGCCCGGTTTTTCCAGTTCCTGAAAGATGTCGCGCACGGTGGGCAAGCCTACCTCTCCGCCCACAAAATCCTCCACCCGCAGGGACTTCAGCGCCGCACCGTCGCCCATGATCTGGCGGATATCGCGCCCGCAGGCAGCGACGATCTTGCGTGCCACATCATAGCTTTCGGGGTGAACTGACGAGGCATCCAGCGGCTCCTTGCCGTCGCGGATGCGCAGGAAGCCCGCGCATTGCTCAAACGCCTTGGGCCCAAGCCGTGCAACCTTCAGCAGTTCCTTGCGCGAGCTGAATGCGCCGTTCATGTCACGGTGCGCCACAATCGCCTCCGCCAATCCGGGGCCAAGGCCCGAGACGTGGGACAACAGCGGCGCTGAGGCCATATTGAGGTCGACGCCCACCGCGTTCACCACGTCCTCGATCACTGCCTCCAGCGACTTCGACAGCTTGTGCTGGTCCACATCGTGCTGGTACTGGCCGACACCGATGCTCTTGGGCTCGATCTTCACCAGTTCCGCCAGCGGGTCCTGCAGGCGCCGGGCTATCGACACCGCCCCGCGCAAGGACACGTCCAGATCCGGGAACTCCCGCGCCGCCAGTTCGGACGCGGAATAGACCGAGGCGCCGGCCTCGCTCACCACAACCTTGGTCGGCGCCTTGATCTTGGCAGGCAGATGTTTCAGCACTTCGGCCACCATCCGCTCGGTCTCGCGGCTGGCGGTGCCATTGCCGATGGCGATCAGCTCCACGCCATGTTCGGCGATCAGTTTCACAATCGACACCTGCGCGCCGCGCAGATCGTTCTTCGGCTGGAACGGGTACAAGGTCTCTGTCGCCACCAGCTTGCCGGTTGCATCAACCACCGCCGCCTTGACGCCGGTGCGGATGCCCGGGTCCAGCCCGAGGGTCGGCCGCGCACCGGCCGGAGCTGCAAACAGCAGGTCCTTGAGGTTGCGGGCAAAAACCTGGATGGCGTCTTCCTGCGCGCGGCCGCGCAGATCGCCCATCAGCTCCAGCATCATCGAGAGGCTCAGTTTCACCCGCCAGGTCCAGCCCGCGACCTTGCGCAGCCACTTGTCGCCTGGGCCATTGCCGCCCGCGCCCAGCTCCGCCGCGACCATTCCTCCCGCCCGGGCCACGCCCTCTTCCGGCTCCGGTCCCACGTCCAGCGTCAGCACGCCTTCGTTTGAGCCGCGCAGCATCGCCAGCGCCCGGTGCGAGGGCACATCCGCCCAGCGCTCGGAATGCGCAAAATAGTCAGAGAACTTGGCGCCCTCCTGCTCCTTGCCCTCAATCACCTTAGCGGTCAGCACCGCCTCCCGCTGCAGGAACTCCCGCAGCCGCCCCAGCAGGGAAGCGTTTTCCGTCAGCCGCTCGGTCAGGATATCCCGCGCGCCGTTCAGCGCGTCCTTCACCGTGGCCACGGCCTCGGTGATATACCCTTCCGCCAGCTTCTCCGGATCGGCACTGCGGTCGCCCAGGATGGCATCTGCCAGCGGCTCCAGCCCGTTTTCCTTGGCGATCATCGCTTTGGTGCGCCGCTTGGGCTTGTAAGGCAGATAGATATCTTCCAGCTGCGCCTTGGTCTCCGCTTTGGCGATCGAGGCCGCCAGATCATCGGTCAGCTTGTCCTGCCCCTTGATCGACTCAAGGATGGCGGCGCGGCGCGCTTCCAACTCCCGCAAGTACGCCAGCCGTTCCGCCAGGGTGCGCAACTGGGTGTCATCCAGCCCGCCGGTTGCCTCCTTCCGGTAGCGTGCGACAAAGGGGACCGTGGCGCCTTCATCCAGCAGCGCAACCGCGGCGCTCACCTGCTTGGCGGCGGCGCCGATTTCCGTGGCAATGGTCTGGCTGATGCGGGCGGATGTGTCCAAGGCGGCCTCCTGTTGAACTGCTCGGGCTGCCAGTTCTAGCCCTCCTGATGCACCCCGCCAAGAGGCTGAATCTGCCCCAAGCGAACCATTGCGAAGGGCAGCGACCGTCCGAGGGTGGACGCGAAGCGCCCGCCCGTGGGGGCGGACGGGCGCTGCCCGGGCTTGCAGCCCGTGCAAAATAAGGGCTATCCGCACCGCGCAGAATTTTCTCCGTCACCTGCCCTCTTGCCCCTGCGCGCCGCCGGGCCTAGAACGCTGTGCAACTGAAAATGACATTGTGCCGGTGAAACATCGCACCATGCCACTGCAACTGACATTCGGATACGGCGGAAAACCATGCTCGACCTGACATATGAACTCCCCAAGCCCAAGGTGATCGCGGGCGCCAAGCATGACTGGGAACTGGTCATCGGCATGGAGGTGCACGCCCAGGTCAGCTCCAATGCCAAGCTGTTCTCCGGCGCCTCCACCAAGTTCGGCGCCGAGCCGAACTCCAACGTGGCTTTCGTGGACGCGGCGATGCCCGGCATGCTGCCGGTGATCAACGAATACTGCGTCGAACAGGCCGTGCGCACCGGGCTGGGGCTGAAGGCCGATATCAACCTGTGGTCCGCCTTTGACCGCAAGAACTACTTCTACCCCGACCTGCCGCAGGGCTACCAGATTTCCCAGCTTTATCATCCCATTGTGGGCGAAGGCGAAGTGCTGGTGGAACTCGGCGACGGCACCGCGCGCAACGTGCGGGTGGAGCGTATCCACATGGAGCAGGACGCGGGCAAGTCGATCCACGACATGGACCCCAACATGTCCTTTGTCGACCTCAACCGCACCGGCGTCTGCCTGATGGAGATCGTCTCCCGCCCCGACATCCGGGGACCGGAGGAAGCCGCCGCCTATATCGCCAAGCTGCGCCAGATCATGCAGTACTTGGGCACCTGCGACGGCAACATGCAGAACGGCAACCTGCGCGCCGACGTGAACGTCTCGGTCTGCCTGCCGGGCCAGTATGAGAAGTACCAGGAAACCCAGGACTTCAGCCACCTCGGCACCCGCTGCGAGATCAAGAACATGAACTCCATGCGCTTTATCCAGCAGGCAATCGAAGTCGAGGCGCGCCGCCAGATCGCCATCATCGAGGGCGGCGGCAAGGTCGAGCAGGAAACCCGCCTGTATGATCCGGACAAGGGCGAAACCCGCTCCATGCGCTCCAAGGAAGAAGCGCATGACTACCGCTATTTCCCCGATCCCGACCTGCTGCCGCTGGAAATCGAGCAGGCCTGGGTTGATGATATCGCCGCCAACCTGCCGGAGCTGCCGGACGAGAAAAAGGTGCGGTTCATCAACGACTTCGGCCTCTCAGACTATGACGCATCGGTACTGACCGCAGACGTGGAATCGGCGGCCTTCTTTGAGGAAACCGCCAAGGGCCGCAGCGGCAAGCTGGCTGCAAACTGGGTCATCAACGAGCTGTTCGGCCGCCTGAAGAAAGAAGACCACGCGATCACCGAATCCCCGGTCTCTCCGGCCCAGCTGGGCGGCATCATCGACCTGATCGCCTCTGACGCCATCTCCGGCAAGATCGCCAAGGACCTCTTTGAGATCGTCTATACCGAAGGCGGCGACCCGGCGCAGATCGTCGAGGAACGCGGCATGAAGCAGGTGACGGATACCGGCGCCATCGAGACCGCCCTGGACGAAATCATCGCCGCCAACCCGGCGCAGGTGGAGAAGGCCAAGGTGAACCCGAAGCTGGCGGGCTGGTTTGTCGGCCAGGTGATGAAGGCCACCGGCGGCAAGGCCAACCCCAAGGCGGTGAACGAGCTGGTCGCCAAGAAACTGGGCGGCTGATCCGCCGCACATCCGATACCGGAAGGGCGCCCCAAGCGGCGCCCTTTTTCGTGCCGGAAACGGGGGTGTCCTGCGTGCACCCCCTGTACACCCCCTGTGCACCGGGCGGTGCCTTTCCCCGCCACTGCAGCGGAATTCCCCGACTTGACCTTCGCCGCGCCAAGGGCTTTCCTCCCGCCAAAATCCCGGAGGTTTCATGCAGCCCAATTTCGATCAGGAACTTGAGGACCGTCTGGTCCGCTACGCCGCCATAGACAGCCAGAGCGACGAGACATCCGCCGCCACTCCCAGCACTGAAATCCAGTTCGGCATGCTGAACCTGCTGGTGGCGGAGCTGCAGGAGATGGGAGCCGCAGACGTGACGCTGACGGATTACGGCGTGGTGCTGGCGACCATTCCCGCCACAGCGCCGGGGCCGGCCATCGGACTGCTCGCCCATGTGGATACCGCGCCCCAGTTCAATGCCACCGGCGTCAAGCCGCGGGTGATCAAAGGGTATGACGGCGGTGATATCACCTTCCCCGACAATCCGGACCTGGTGTTGTCGCCGCAGAAATCCCCTTATCTGGCCTCCAAACAGGGCGATGATCTGATCACCGCCTCCGGCCTCACCCTGCTGGGCGCAGACGACAAGGCGGGCGTCGCCATCGTCATGACGCTGGCGCAGCACTTGCTGGCAAACCCGGAGATCCAGCATCCGAAGATCCGCCTCGCCTTCACCCCGGACGAGGAGATCGGCCGCGGGGTCGGCGAACAGCTGCCCAAGGACCTGGGTGTGGACTTCGCCTATACGCTGGACGGCGGCGACGCAGGCGAGATCGTCTATGAGAGCTTCTCTGCCGACCGCGCGGTGGTGAGTGTGAAGGGTGTGTCGATCCACCCCGGCTGGGCCAAGGAAAAGATGGTCAACGCCGCGCATCTGGCGGCGAAGATCGTGCAGACCCTGCCGCAGGCCACCATGACGCCGGAAACCACCGCGGGCCGCGAAGGGTTCATCCACATCACCGACATGAACGGCGGGTCTTCGGAGATGGAGATCAAGCTGATCCTGCGTGACTTTGAACTGGACGGGCTGGCCGCCAAGGGCACCCTGCTGCGCAGTGTCTGCGAGGCGGTGCAAGCCACTGAGCCGCGGGCGGAAATCACCTGTGAGATTTTCCCGCAATACCGCAACATGCGCTATTGGCTGGAAAATGACATGACGCCGGTGGAGCTGGCGCTGGCGGCCTGCCGCGCGCATGGGATCGAACCGATCTCTGCCCCGATCCGCGGTGGCACAGATGGATCGCGCCTGACTGAATTCGGGGTGCCGACACCCAATATCTTCACCGGCATGCAGAATGTGCACGGGCCGCTGGAGTGGATTTCGGTGCAGGACATGGCCAAAGCCACGGAGGTCTGTCTGACCCTGGTGCAGATGGCGACGTCAGAGGGCTGAAACAGCCCAGAAACCGGAATTCTGCGAAAATTCCGGCTCGGAAAACACGTGTTTTCCGGGCCGTTTTCCGCGCCGGAAAACGGCGAAGGACCGCGCATTGCCCAAACGCCCTGCCCCTTGACCGCCCCCCCCATTCCGCTAAACCTGCGCTCAAGACAGGAGACGTTCATGCAAGCATTTGAATACAAGGTTGTCCCCGCCCCGGCCAAGGGCACCAAGGCCAAAGGGGTGAAGACACCGGAGGCGCGCTTTGCCAATTCGATCGAGATCCTGCTCAATGAGATGGCCGCCGAGGGCTGGGAGTTCCAGCGCGCCGAGCTGCTGCCGAGCGAGGAGCGCTCCGGCATGATGGGCTCCGCCACCAACTGGCGCAATGTGATGGTGTTCCGCCGTGCGCTTGCGGTGGAGGAAAAGCCCGCCAAAGCGCCGGAAAAGGGCCGTAAGGAGCCCGCCGCGCCGTCGGTGGAATTCCGTCACAGCGAACCGGAAACACCGCGGCTGACGGCGGCCGCAGGCGACCCGGAGGCCCCGCCGGAAGCGGAACAGGTGCCTGGCCCCGGTGCCGCAAAGATGCAGGCCGATGACGGGGTCGAGGAACTGAGCCCGGTCTCCGGCATGACCGCTGCGCTGAAGGCACGGGCCGGGATCAAGGACGGCGATAAAGAGTAAGCTCTTGGAAGGGCGGGCAGATTGCCCGCCGCTCTTTGGTCTCAGGCGCCGATGTCCAGCGCCAGCGCGTGAATGCGCGGCACGATGCCGCCCAGCGCCTTATGCACTGCGCGGTGCTGCTGCACCCGGTTCATGCCCTGAAAGGCTTCTGCGCGGATCCGCACAGCGAAATGGCTCTCGCCTGAGCCATCGTCGCCTGCGTGGCCTGCATGTTTGTGGCTCTCATTGACCACCTCCAGCGCGTCGGGCGCAAAGGCCGCCTGCAGCGCCGCTTCCATTTCCTGCTGAACGCTCATTTTCCGCTCATCCCCATCTTTTTTGCCTGCGCCCCCTTCAATCTGGCGCCCCTTAGACTAAACTGCTGCCTCCGAGTCGAACAGATGCGTCTAGAAGGTGCGCCCCATGAGCAAATCCGATCCCTTTGGCTTCGATATGTCCGTCCGCTCCGCCAAGAAGAAGAATCCGCGCGGGCGGCGCGCTGCCTCCGGCGCCTCCGAGACGTCCCAGCGCGTGTGCGACAAGGACGGCTGCGAGGAGGCCGGCAAGTTCCGCGCGCCCAAAGCACCGGATGTGCTGGATGACTTCTTCTGGTTCTGCCAGGAGCACGTGCGCGAGTACAACAACCAGTGGAACTTCTTTGAAGGCACCACCGAGGCAGAGATGAACGCGCAGCGCTCCAAGGACAAGGTGTGGGAGCGCGAAACCAAGCCGATGGGCGACCCGGAGGCGCGCGCCTGGGCACGGCTGGGTATCGAGGACCCGCATCAGGTGCTGGGCGCCAATGCGACGCAGAACCCGGGCCGCGCCGCCAAGGCAGGCCGCCGCCTGCCACCCACCGAGCGCCGCGCCATCGAGATCCTGGAGGCCAAGGACGACTGGTCCAAGGCCGACATCCGCAAGGCCTACAAGAAGCTGATCAAGGTGCTGCACCCCGACATGAACGGCGGCGACCGCAGCCAGGAAGAACAGCTGCAGGAGGTCCGCTGGGCCTGGGACCAGATCAAGGACAGCCGCAGCTTCAAGTGAGCCAGAGGCGGATTTCCGGAAACCGGGGCGGCAGCAGCCGCCCTTTTTTCATTGCCGCGCCATAGGTTGCGATGGGCGGTCTTTTGCCGAAAGTTTATGATAGAAATTTTATTTCTTTGACGCATACCGCCCTGACCGGTTACGCAGGGGCATGCCGGGCGCAGCTGTCCCCCCAAAAGCGCGACATAACCGGCAAAACGCGCCCCCTGCTGCCCGGCTGGGGGCGCTTTGAATTTCCCCTGCAGTGCTGAACTGCCTGGCCGGCCCGCTCTGGCCCGTCCAGTTGCGGATCAATCGCACGCTCAGCTGGCTTCCGGCGCGACTTTCCCTTGCCCTTGGCGGCCAGATCAGGCACCAATCCCGCGAATTGGCCCCTGACAGCAGGGAAGAGGGATAAGGACCGACTGCGATGACCGACGGATTTGTGGATATGGATGCGAAACCGACCGAAACGATTTCGGTGCGCGATGTGTTCGGGATCGACACTGACATGACGGTCAAGGGCTTTGCCGACAGCTCAGAGCGCGTTCCGGCGATGGACCACACCTACAAGTTCGACCCGGAAACCACGCTGGCGATTCTGGCGGGCTTCAGCCACAACCGCCGGGTGATGATCCAGGGCTACCACGGCACCGGTAAATCGACCCATATCGAACAGGTTGCGGCGCGGCTGAACTGGCCCTCCGTGCGGGTGAATCTGGACAGCCACATCTCCCGGATCGACCTCATTGGCAAGGACGCGATCAAGCTGCGCGACGGCAAGCAGGTGACTGAGTTCCACGAGGGCATCCTGCCCTGGGCGCTGCGCAACCCGGTTGCGATCGTGTTCGACGAATACGACGCGGGCCGCGCCGACGTGATGTTTGTGATCCAGCGGGTGCTGGAGCATGACGGCAAGCTGACCCTCTTGGACCAGAACGAGATCATCACTCCGAACCCGTTCTTCCGCCTGTTTGCCACCGCAAACACCGTCGGCCTCGGCGATACCACCGGGCTCTATCACGGTACCCAGCAGATCAACCAGGCACAGATGGACCGCTGGTCGCTGGTCTCGACCCTGAACTACCTGAGCCATGACGCCGAAAGCGCCATCGTCCTGTCCAAGGCGCCGCATTACAACACCGCCGAGGGCCGCAAGAAGATCTCCCAGATGGTAACCGTTGCAGACCTCACCCGCACAGCCTTCATGAACGGCGACCTGTCGACCGTGATGTCGCCGCGGACGGTGATCAACTGGGCCCAGAACGCCGAGATCTTCCGCAATGTGGGTTATGCCTTCCGCCTGTCGTTCCTGAACAAATGCGACGAGCTGGAGCGCCAGACCGTGGCCGAGTTCTACCAGCGCTGCTTTGACGAGGAGCTGCCGGAGAGCGCCGCGAGCGTTTCGCTGGGCTAACTGGTAAAATGCCGCCCGGCCGCAGGCCGGGCAGCGCCCGACCCGCCCCCCACGGGGCGGGCGCTTCTCGCCCACCCCGCCGGGCCGGCCGCTGCCCTTTCCGCAGCACACTCGCTGGACTTTCAATCAGGCAAGGGCGATGCTGACTGGCGGAAAAGGTGCGACCATGAAAAAGCCGAACGACAACCCAGCCGATCCGTTCAAGAAGGCGCTGGCCGAAGCCACCAAGGTGATGGCCGACGACCCGGAACTGTCGGTCAGCTATACCGTCGACCCCTCGGGGCTGTCGGGCGACTCGATGCGGCTGCCGCAGGTCTCCCGCCGGATGACCCGCGAGGAGGTGCTGCTGGCCCGTGGCACCGCGGATGCGCTGGCGCTGCGCCACAAGTTCCACGACGACGCTACCCACGCCAAATATGTGCCGCAGGGCGAAATGGCCCGCGACCTCTATGAGGCGATGGAAACCGCCCGCTGCGAGGCGATGGGCGCGCGGCATATGCCCGGCACCGCGTCGAACATCGACGTCAAGATCCGCAACGAGTCGATCCGCCGCGGCTATGACCAGATGAAGTCCTCCTCCGAGGCGCCGCTGGCTGCCGCCGCGGGCTATCTGGTGCGCCATCTAGCAACCGGCCGCGAGTTGCCCGAAGGCGCGGGCAACATCATGGAGCTGTGGCGCGGGTTCATCGAATCCCAGGCCGGCGGCACGCTGGAGAACCTGGACGAAACCATTGCCGACCAGGCCGCCTTTGCCAAGCTGGCACGGCAGGTAATCTCCGACCTTGGCTATGGCGACCAGTTGGGCGACGACCCGGATGAGCTGGACGACGAGGCCAATGATGAGGCCGAGGACAACGCCGAGGAGCAGCAGGATCCGGACAGCACCGGCCAGGACGATAGCGAGGAGGAGCAGGCCGACGCCTCTCCTGAGCAGAGCCAGGAGCAGCAGCAGGACGAGAGCCAAGCCCAGGTCTCGATGGACGAAATGGCCGACGATGATCTGGCCGAGGACACCGAGATGCCCGATGGCGAGGCGCCGCTGGAGCCGCCTGCCCCGCCGCCGGTCTCTGACGCCGACCCGGACTACAAGGTGTTCCTGGATGCCCATGATGAGGAAATCAACGCCGAGGAACTGGCCGAGCCTGCCGAGCTGGAGCGCCTGCGCGCCTATCTCGACCAGCAGCTGGAGCCGCTGAAGGGCGCCGTCAGCCGTTTGGCGAACAAGCTGCAGCGCCGCCTGCAGGCGCAGCAGAACCGCTCCTGGGAGTTTGACCGCGAGGAAGGCATCCTGGATGCCGGCCGCCTGGCGCGGGTGGTTGCCAACCCGACCACGCCGCTCAGCTTCAAGGTCGAAAAGGACACCGAGTTCCGCGACACTGTGGTGACGCTGCTGCTCGACAACTCCGGCTCGATGCGCGGCCGCCCGATTTCCATCGCGGCGATCTGCGCCGACGTGCTGGCCCGCACGCTGGAGCGCTGCAACGTGAAGGTTGAAGTCCTCGGCTTCACCACCCGCGCCTGGAAAGGCGGCATGGCGCGCGAGGCCTGGCTGAACGACGGCCGCCCGCAGCAGCCCGGCCGCCTGAACGACCTGCGCCACATCATCTACAAGGGCGCCGACGCCCCGATGCGCCGCACCCGCGCCAATCTGGGCCTGATGATGAAAGAGGGCCTCTTGAAGGAAAACATCGACGGCGAGGCGCTGGAATGGGCGCACCGGCGGATGGTGGCGCGGCGCGAGGCCCGCAAGATCCTGATGGTGATCTCCGACGGCGCGCCGGTGGATGATTCGACGCTGTCAGTGAACCCGGCGAACTATCTGGAGAAGCACCTGCGCGATGTGATTGCGATGGTGGAGAAGCGCAAGCAGGTGGAGCTGCTGGCGATTGGCATCGGCCATGACGTGACCCGCTATTATGAGCGTGCGGTGACGATCACCGATGTTGAGCAGCTGGCCGGCGCCATGACCGAACAGCTGGCCGCCCTGTTCGACAGCGACCCGCGCGCCCGCGCCCGGGTAATGGGCATCAAACGGGCCAGCTGATCCTGTAGCGGACAAAGGCAAGGGCGCGCTCCCGCGCCTTTGGCCTGCATCTGCAGATGCCGTCCTCAGCCTTGGGCATGGCCGCGCGCTGACGCGCGCGGCGGCGCCGGATGCCCTGCATCCGGCGCGTGGCCCAACGGGCCGCAGCGCATCTTGGATGCGCCAAGGCCGGGCGGGAGCCTCCCCCGATTCAAGCCTTCCCGCTTGTTCCGTCAGGTCCCGGCAAATCTCTCTGCCGCCGCCCTTGCCAGCCGCAGGGGTATTTGGGACAAGAAGGGGCGCGCGGCTGCTCAGCCCCGCGCCTTTTCTTTGCTGCGGCCCTCAGGGTTTCCCCTGCTGCCGCCCCGCCCCATTAGCAGGAGAGACGCCGATGTATCAGACCTTTGACGTGACCGCCCGCCCGGACCAGGGCCCGCCCCGTCTGGCTGCCCTGCGCAAGGAACTGGCGGCAGAAGGTCTCGACGGTTTCCTGGTGCCGCGCGCCGATGCCCATCAGGGTGAATATGTGGCGCCGCATGATGAGCGCCTTTCCTGGCTCACCGGCTTCACCGGCTCCGCAGGCTTTTGCGCGGTGCTGCAGGAGATTGCCGGCGTCTTCATCGACGGCCGCTACCGCACCCAGGTGAAACGGCAGGTCGCCGCGGAGTATACCCCAGTGCCCTGGCCCGATGTGCAGCTGGCGGACTGGCTGAAGGAACAGCTGCCCAGCGGCGGCAAGGTGGGCTTTGATCCCTGGCTGCATGCTGCGGGACAAATCACCTCGCTGGAAAAGGAGCTGAAGGGCAGCGGCATCACCCTGGTTCAATGCGATAACCTGGTGGACCGGATCTGGGCGGACCAGCCCGCGCCGCCGATGAACCCGGTGGCCGCGCACCCGCTGGACTACGCAGGCGAAAGTGCGGCGGACAAATGCGCGCGGCTGGCCAAGGGACTGCGCGAGGCAGGCCAGGCGGCGGCGGTCATCACCCTGCCCGACAGCATCATGTGGCTGTTGAACATCCGCGGCAGCGACGTGGCCCGCAACCCGGTGGCGCATGGCTTTGCCATCCTGCACGATGACGCGCGGGTGGACCTGTTCATGGCTGCGGAGAAGCTGGACGGGCTTGAGGGCCACTTTGACAGCTCCGTCACCGTGCATTCGCCGGAAGACTTCCTCAAAGCCACTGCAGCACTCAACGGGTCAGTCGCTGCCGACTCCGGCACCGTGCCGCAGATCGTGGCGGACAAGCTGGGCGAACGGCTGGTGCCCGCAGGCGACCCCTGCGCCCTGCCCAAGGCCCGCAAGAACGCCGCCGAGATCGCGGGCAGCGCGGCAGCGCATCTGCGTGACGGTGCCGCCATCGTGGAGATGCTGGCCTGGCTGGATGCGCAAGCCCCCGGCACCATCACCGAAATCGACGTGGTGAAGAAGCTGGAGAGCCTGCGCCGCGAGGACCCGGCCCTGCGCGACATCAGCTTTGAAACCATCGCAGGTACCGGCGAGAACGGCGCCGTCATGCATTACCGTGTGACCGAAGAAACCGACACTCGGCTGGAGGACGGCCATCTGCTGGTGATGGACAGCGGCGGCCAGTATCTGGACGGTACCACCGACATCACCCGCACCATCGCCATCGGCACCCCGGGCGAGGAGGAGCGCGCCGCCTACACCCGCGTGCTGCAGGGCATGATCGCCATGTCCCGCCTGCGCTGGCCTAAAGGGCTGGCGGGCCGTGACATCGAATGCATCGGCCGGATGCCGCTGTGGCTGGCAGGCCAGGACTTCAACCACGGGCTTGGCCACGGCGTCGGAGCTTACTTGAGTGTGCATGAAGGCCCGCAGCGGCTGGCGCGCACCAGCCATGTGCCGTTTGAGCCCGGCATGATCCTGTCCAATGAGCCGGGATACTACCGCGAGAGTGCCTTTGGCATCCGGATCGAGAACCTTCTGGTTGTTGAAACCGCCCCGGCCCTTGACACCAGCGACGCAGAGCGCGACATGCTGTGCTGGCGCACGCTCACCTTTGCCCCGGTTGACCGGCGGCTGGTGAATGCCTCCATGCTGACAGCAGACGAGAAAGACTGGCTCGACAGCTACCACCAGGAGGTTCTGGCAAAAATCGGCCCGCAGCTCAGCCCCGCCGCAAAGGCGTGGCTTGATGCCGCAACCGCCCCCTTGTGACACGGCAGTGTTACATAGGCTGAACACAAGACGACAAGACCGAAGAGAATGGGAAAACACGCATGACCACTATCCGTATCCGCAAGGCCGAAGGCACCTGGACTGTCCGCTCAGGCGGCGCCGTATTGGGGGAAACCTCCAATGCACTGGAGCTGTCGGAGGGCGATCTGGATCCGGTCATCTATTTCCCGCGCGAAGACATTGCGATGGCGTTCCTGGACCGCACCAGCAAGACCACCCACTGCCCGCACAAGGGTGACGCCAGCTATTTCTCGATCGCCAACAAGTCCTCGGTGACCGAAAACGCCGCTTGGAGCTATGAGGACCCCAAGGATGAAGTTGCAGAGATCAAGGGCCACCTGGCCTTTGTGCTGAGCGACTCCGTCAAGGTGGAACAGGTCTGAACCGCCCGCCCGGCTTCACTGCGGGAGTTTCGCGCAGCTGCGGCCGTCCTGCCAGACGGCAATAAGTTAAAAAAACAAGCACCGGTGCCTTGGCGCCGGTGTTTTCACTTGGGGGTTCTTAGGCCGGCAAAGCCCTGCCGCTGTCCAAAACAGCGGCTGTCTGCCGTCCGGCACAATCTAAGGGGATCAGGTCAGGAGGGCCCGGCTGAGGTTCAGCCTGGCTTGCTCCAAAGAGTCGCCTGCACCGAGAATATCCGTTTCGCGCGCACATTGGATTGCGTAGTTGATTGCCGCTTCCAGTGCTGCCCGTTCGTTTTCCCGCTCGTCCGCCTTGTGTTTCGCACCAGCCTCTTGCGGGCCAGTTTCGAAGTTTCGCATTTTGGTTGCCTGCCGATGTGAGTGTTTTTGCGACTTATTCACGTATTGTTGAGTCAGACTTTGATGCAGAGCAATGCGCAGATTAATTAATCCTTAACCTGTATCCAAAATCTCACATATCCGGGGAGCAACGCGGAAAGTTTCCCCTAAACCGGCACGGGTTTGCACTGGCGCCGCTGCAACTGCTCTGCCTGCCCTACCTGTGCTCCTCGGCGGCGGTGGCGGCCAGGGCGCGGTTGTAGGCCTTCAGCGCGTCCACATGATAGAGCGCACCGATGACCTGCTCCTTGCCGTCCTCTTCCATCACCACAGGCAGATAGGGCACATCGGCCCGGTCGAAAACCGGCATCGCCGCCTCCAGCGAGGCAGCCGCGCGGATGCACAGCCCCTCCTCCACCAGCGCCTGGCAGTCCTCCGGGCTGGCGCAGCGGCTATCGCCCATCGGCCGCATCACCGCGCCTGCGCGGATCAGCGCCAGCAGATAGGCCTGCGGCCCGGCGGCGCAGTGAATGTCGCGGCGCTCCAGCTGGGTCAGGAAGAAGGACCGGTCCACCAGCCGCGAGGCCAGCGCGGTGGACATGGAAACCGACACCATCACCGCCAGGCCAATCTGCCAGTCGCCGGTGAGTTCAAACACAATGAGGGTGGTTGAAATCGGCGCACCCAGCACCGCGGCCGCCACTGCCCCCATGCCGGCAAAGGCGTAGAGCGTGTGGGTGCCAGACACATCCGGCAGCACCGAGGTGGCGATCAGGCCGAAGGCCAGCCCGGTCAGCGCGCCGATCATAAGCGAGGGCGAGAACACCCCGCCGCCCATGCGCCCGCCCATGGTGATGGCCACGGCGGCGGTCTTGACCACGGTGAAGATCACCGCCTGCCCCAGCAGCAAACCCCCGGTCAGCGCCAGCACGGTGGTTTCATAGCCGACGCCGATGATATGCGGGAACCAGACCGCAATCACACCCAGCATGGCGCCGGACACAGCAGGGCGCAGCCAGCGCGGCAGCATCAGGCGTTTCTGCACCGCATTGCCCACCTTGTCGGCAAAGAAGATTGCCCGCATCTGCGCGACGGCCACCAGGCCGCAGATCAGCCCGAGGATCAGGAAGGCGGGCAGCTCCACATAGAACTGCAGCGCACCGGGCGTGTTGAGGGTGAATTCGGTCACGTCGCCGTATTCCAGCCGGTTGATTACGGTGCCCGCGACCGAGGCCACCACGATCGGCGCAAAGGCGTTGACGGAGAAATGCCGCAGCACCACCTCCATCGCAAACAGCGCGCCGGCAATCGGCGCGTTGAAGCTGGCAGAGACGCCCGCGGCCACCGCACAGCCCAACAGGTCGCGCCCGGTGATGCCGTCGGCGTTGATCCGGTTGCTGACCCAAGTGGAAATCACCCCGGCCAGGTGCACCACCGGCCCTTCCCGGCCCGTGGACCCGCCTGTTGAGAGCGTGATGAAGGAGGCCAGCGCCGAGGCCAGGCCCTCCTTGTGCTCCACCCGGCCGTCATGCAGCGCCGCGCCTTCGATCACATCGGCAACAGAGCGCACCCGGGCATCCGGAGTGAAGCGGTCGAGGATCAGCCCCACCACCAGCCCGCCGCCTGCAGCAATGCTGACCAGCACATACCAGGGCAGATCCTGCGCGTAGGAATGCAAGTAGTCGACATCCGGCGCGCCATAGACCCAGGCCTGCAGCGCCGCGATCCCCTTGCGGAAGAACAGCGCGGCAAAACCGGCGGCGATGCCGATCAGGAGCGCGATCAGCCAGAACTGGAACTGGCTCGGGCCGCGGTGGCGCAGCACCCGCCAGATGTCCTTGAGGCCGGCCAGCCATTGCAGGAGAATTGCGGAAAGGGACGAACGGATTTCTTGCACCATAACCTGTCAGCGGGTCTTTTTGTTTTCTGTGGCCCCTAGCTGCCACAGTCCGGTTAAAGAACCCTCACCCAGGCTATGGCGCTGGCGGGTCATCCCGCCAGCAGCGCGCGGGCCGCAGCGCGGGCCTCCTCGGTGATGGTATCACCGGACACCATCCGGGCAAGCTCATCCACCCGCTCGGACTCGGCCAGCGGCACCACCTGCGACAGGGTCATGCCGTCGACCACCTGCTTGCGCACCTGCCAGTGATGGCCGCCAAGGGCCGCAACCTGCGGCGAGTGGGTCACCACCAGCACCTGGCCGCTGCCAGCCAAGCTGCGCAGGCGCCGGCCCACGGCATCTGCCGTTGCCCCGCCGACGCCGCGGTCGATCTCGTCAAAAATCAGCGTCTTGCTGGAATCCTCACCGCGCAGGCAGACCTTCAGCGCCAGCAGGAACCGGCTCAGCTCGCCGCCGGAGGCAATCTTGTTCAGCGGGCCTGCCGGCGCGCCGGGGTTGGTAGCCACGGTAAATGCCACTGCGTCCATGCCCTCCGGCCCCGGCTCTGCCGTGGTGATGCGGGTCTCAAACACCGCGCGTTCCATCTTGAGCGGTGCCAGTTCTGCCATCACGGCCTTATCCAGCGCCGCAGCGCTTTGGCGGCGCACTGCGCCCAGCTGCTTGGCGGCCTCGGTATAGGCCGCCTCCGCGGTCTTCAGTGCTGCCTCCTGGTCGGCCAGATCCTGATCGCCCGCGTCCAATGCCGCCAGCTTGCTGCGCAGCGTTTCTGCGTAGCCTGCCAGCTCATCCGGCTGCACGTCGTGCTTGCGCGCCAGGCCACGGATCGCGAACAGGCGCTCCTCGCAATCTTCCAGCTCACCAGGGTTGAAATCAAGGCTGTCCAGCACCCGCTCAACCCCGTCCTGGGCATCGCCGAGTTCAATCATCGCGCGGCTGAGCGCCGCCAGCGGCTCATCCAGCCCGCCCTCGGCCTCCTGCCCCGCGACGCCTTCCAGCCAGCGCTGCGCCTCGCCCATTGCCGCCTCAGCACCCTCGCTCAGCAGCGCGTGGGCGCGGGCAATGTCGCCGCGGATACGCTCTGCCGCCTGCATCTGGCGGCGGCGGGTGTCCAGCGCCTCATCCTCGCCCGGCTGCGGGTCCAGCTTGTCCAGCTCCCCCACCGCGTGGCGCAGGAACTCTTCCTCGGCACGTACCGCTTCCAGCGCGGCGCGGGTGGCCGCCACCGTCTTGCGCGCCTTGGCAGCATCGCCCCAGGCGCTGCGCACAGAGGCCAGAAGCGCCTGCACCCCGGCGTATTGGTCCAGCAGCGCCATATGGCCGCGCGGGTTCAGCAAACCGCGGTCGTCATGCTGGCCGTGCAGTTCCACCAATGTCTCCGACAACGCCCGCAGCACCTCGCCCGAGCAGCGGCGGTCGTTGACCCAGGCAGTCTTGCGCCCCTCGGCGGTGTTCACCCGGCGCAGGATCAGCTCATTGCCGCCCGGCAGCCCGGCCTCTTCCAGAATGGCATGTGCGGGATGGCCTTCGCCCAGCTCGAACTCCGCCAGAACCTCGCCCTGGCTTGCCCCCTGGCGCACCAGTTCGGCGCGGCCGCGCCAGCCCAGAACAAAGCCGAGACTGTCGAGCAGGATCGATTTTCCTGCCCCGGTCTCGCCGGTCAGCACATTCAATCCGGGCTGAAAGTTCAGCTCCAGATGATCAATGATCAGGATATCCCGGATATCAAGCGCGCGCAGCATTGCCCCGCCCCATTGCCGCGGCGGCCGTTACAGCCACCGACCCTTGATCGTCTGGCGGTAAATCTGGCTCAGCCAGTTGTTGCCGCGGTCCTTGGGCTTGAGCCCATTTGCGGACAGCAGTTTGTAGCTGTCCTCGTACCAATCGGTGGACTGGAAGTTATGGCCCAGAATGGCCGCCGCAGTCTGCGCCTCGGCGGTCAGGCCCAGCGACAGGTAGGACTCGACCAGACGGTGCAGCGCTTCCGGCGTGTGGCTGGTGGTCTGGAAGTCCTCCACCACCACCCGGAAGCGGTTGATCGCAGAGGAGTAATGGCCGCGGCGCAGGTAATAGCGGCCGATCTCCATCTCCTTGCCCGCCAGGTGGTCAAAGGCCAGGTCGAATTTCAGGATCGCCGAATTGGCATATTCACTGTCAGGGTAGACCTCGATCACGGTGCGCAGCGCCTGCAGCGCCTGGAAGGTCAGCCCCTGGTCACGGCCCACTTCATCGATCTGGTCATAATAGCTGAGCGCCAGCAGATACTGGGCATAGGCCGCGTCTTCATCCGCCGGGTAGAAGTCGATGAACCGCTGCGCGGCGGCGCGGCTGTTCTCGTAATCCTTGACCTGATGATAGGAGAAGGCCTGCATGATCACTGATTGCTTGGCCCATTCGGAATAGGGGTACAGGCGCTCGATCTCGGAAAAGTAATAAACCGCATCCTTGGGACGGCGGTTGGCCAGTTCGAACTCCGCCCGCTCATAAATCTGATCCGGCGGGAAAGCTTCGACCGACTCGCCGCGCTTCACCGCGCCGCCGTCGCCGCCGCAGCCTGCAAGGGCCGCCATCAAAAGGACTGCGCCGAGGGTTTTGGCTCCTGCCCTGATGCCGTTCATTGTGCCTCACCTCACCGTCATTGCCTTACGGGTGTATGCCCCGGTTATGCCGTCTCTAGCATATTCAAATGGCGCGCAAAACGCCTTTCGACACTTCCGCACTCACATGGCAGAGAAAGCCGTCCATGGTCAAGGCTGCCCTGCCGTTCCCGCCCCGTACCGCGCCGCCGCACAGGAAAAGACCCGGGACACTCACGTCCCGGGCCAGTCTGTCCGCTCGTAGTTTGGTCTTCTGCCTTATGCCACGCGGCGCTGCTCGGCCGGGATTTCCGACCAGATCAGCCCCTGCCCCGGCAGCCGTGCGGTCATCGCTGCATCGCAGGCGACGGCCCGGACCGCATCCGGCTGCGCAAACAGGGCCCGCAGCAAAGTGTTGGTCAGCGCGTGCCCCGCGCGCTCGCCAACGTAGCGCCCCAAGATCGGCCCCCCAGCCAGTGCCAGATCCCCCAGTGCATCCAGCATCTTGTGGCGTACAGGCTCGTCCGAGTGGCGCAGACCTGCGCCGCTCTCGACACGTTCCCCGTCAAACACAACGGCGTTCTCGCCCGGCTTGCCGCCGAGAGCGAGGCCGTTGGCCTGCATTGTTTCAACATCTGCCTGGCGGCAGAAGGTGCGGCTGTCGCACAGCTCACGCGCAAAGCTGCCATTGCGCATGTCCAGAACCTTGCTCTGGCGGCCGATGGCGGCCTCGGCAAAGTCGATGTGGAATTCGATGGTCAGCCGATCGCTGGGCAGCAGGGTGGCGCGGGCGCCATCCTTCTCCACCGTCACCGGCTTCAGAATTTCATAAGCCATGATCGGTGCGCCCAGGCGCTGCACGCCGTGCTGCATGATGCCGCGCACAAACGGGGCCGAGGAGCCATCCACGATCGGCACTTCCGGGCCGTCGATTTCGATCAGGGCATTGTGCACACCACAGCCGGCGAGCGCCGCCATGATGTGCTCAACAGTGGAAACGCTGACGCCGGAGCCATTGACCAGCCGGGTGCAGAGCGGGCTGCGCTCCACCAGATCCCAGCGGGCCGGAACCACGGTGTTGCCCAATGCAATGTCGGTGCGCTTGAACACGATGCCGTGCCCCGCCGGAGCCGGGATCAGAACCATGCGTGCGGGTTTGCCGGAGTGCAGGCCGACCCCTTCGAAAGCCACCGATGCTTTGAGCGTATTCTGCACGTTGCGCCTCATTCCACTGTTTCCGGCCTCGGGGGCCGTGTTGCGGATGAGAGTTAAGGTTTTGCTTAAAAACGCACAACTCAATCTTTGTAACGGATTGAAACATGGATGTAACAGGTCGGCAAAACACCGCTCAGATCACCGCAAGAGCTTGAAATACAAAAATAAAAAGCCGCCCGAAGGCGGCTTTTCAAGCGCGATATGTGATGCTTCAGTTTGCCTGGCGGCGCAGGAAAGCGGGGATTTCGATGCGTTCCTGATCCGGATCCGCCTGCTGCTGCTGTGCCTGCTGCGGCTGGGCTGCCGGTGCGTGCGCGTGCATTGCGGGTTGCTGGCGGACCGCCTGCGGCTGCTGTTTCGCGGCCGGGGCGTCATTGCTGCCGGTCATCCGGTGGATCAGCGAATTCAGGCCAAAGCGGCGCTGCCCTTCCGGCTGCTGCTGCTGCGTTTGCTGCTGTTGCTGCGGCGCCTGGGCTGCAGGGGCTGCAGGACGCACGGCCTGCGGAGCCTGTTGCTGCTGCGGCTGCTGCACTCGCTGGGCGGCGGCCTGCAGACGCTCCAGCGCTTGCGGCGACGGGGTGCCCGGCGCGGGCGCCTTGGGGGCGACAAAGGCAGCTTGCGGAGCCTCTGCAACATCTGCCTGCGGACGGAACTCCGGCACCTGCGGCTGGTAGGCGGGGGGCGGCAGGCCGTCGTCATCCAGCTGCTCAACTTCTTCAAACACGTCTTCTGCCTGCTCCTGAGCGGCAGCCTGCTGCACGTTCAGCTCTTCGAACAGCGACGGCTCTTCCAGAGCGGCGGCGGCAGGCGCTTCCTGCACTGGTTCAGGCGCGGTCTCAGCGGCGGCGGGCTGCTGAACCGGGGTTTCCAGCTCCAGCGGCGCGGCGCGGTTTTCCTCGACGCTGACGGTCTGGCGCAGCGGCGCCGACATCGGGCGGCGCGGTACCGGCATGTCGGTGTTCACGTCGGTTGCGTCGATGCCGGTGGCAACGACGGAGACCCGCATCTTGCCTTCCATGCCGGTATCCAGGGTGGAACCGACGATGATGTTGGCATCCGGGTCCACTTCCTCGCGGATGCGGTTGGCGGCCTCGTCCAGTTCGAACAGGGTCAGGTCGTGCGAGCCGGTGATGTTGATCAGCACGCCTTTGGCGCCTTTGAGGCTGATTTCGTCCAGCAGCGGGTTGGCGATCGCCTTCTCGGCGGCCTGGACCGCGCGGTCCTCGCCCTCGCCCTCGCCGGTGCCCATCATCGCCTTGCCCATCTCGTCCATCACGGCGCGGACGTCGGCAAAGTCGAGGTTGATCAGGCCCGGGCGGACCATCAGGTCGGTCACGCCTTTGACGCCCTGGTACAGCACGTCATCGGCCATCGAGAACGCCTCGGTGAAGGTGGTCTTCTCGTTGGCAAGGCGGAACAGGTTCTGGTTCGGGATGATGATCAGCGTGTCGACCACCTTCTGCAGGCTTTCAACACCGGCCTCGGCCTGGCGCATCCGCTTGAGGCCCTCGAACTGGAACGGCTTGGTGACAACACCAACGGTCAGAACGCCCAGTTCCCGCGCGGCCTGCGCGATGATCGGCGCGGCGCCGGTGCCGGTGCCGCCGCCCATGCCCGCGGTAATGAAGCACATATGCGCGCCCGCCAGATGATCGACGATCTGCTCGATGCTCTCCTCAGCCGCGGCAGAGCCCACCTGCGGGCGGGCGCCTGCGCCCAGACCTTCGGTGACTTTGATACCCAGTTGCACGCGGCTTTTGGCAGCGCTCTGCTGCAGCGCCTGCGCATCGGTATTGGCCACGACGAATTCGACGCCATCCAATTCCTTGGCGATCATGTTGTTGACGGCATTGCCGCCAGCGCCGCCGACACCGAACACGGTGATCTTCGGCTTCAACTCTTCATTCCCGGGCATCGAAAGGTTCAACGTCATGCTCATACCGCCTGTGTTACCTGCCCTTCCCGCAAAGGGCTTATTCCTGTCCTATTCACCATAATCTACCGCGGAGAGGGTGTTTCGTCATCCTAAAAAGCACGACGAACCACAAAATAAGGCCTCATTCTAAGGCAAAAATCGCGGTATTTCGCCGTCCCTAGCAGATATTGCGG
Source organism: Leisingera sp. ANG1 (assembly GCF_000203975.2). GTDB lineage: Bacteria > Pseudomonadota > Alphaproteobacteria > Rhodobacterales > Rhodobacteraceae > Leisingera. The sequence goes on from NZ_AFCF02000008.1 coordinate 156,031, forward strand.
ATTGAGCACAAGCCACACACAACAAAACCTCTCCAGCCGCAAAATCGCTTTGCAGAGGAGGTCGGTTCCGAAACTTGGCTGGCCACTGCCCGGCCTGCTGAATCGCCGCGTTTGCCGCGGACGTTAAGCACAACTTAACGGGTGACTGGGGCGCTGTCACGCCCTCTTTGCCCGTTCCGGCTGAATTGATTTGCGGCTTTCGTCCCGGCTTTACCAGTTGTCGCGGAACCAGCGCACGGCACGGCCCAGGGTGCCTGCCGGATGGCGGCCTGCGGGCATCTCGAAATCCCACCATTCATCCTGCGGATGGGCGGCAAACAGGCACAGGCCGACGGCAGAGGCAAAGCCCGGCCCGGTTGCCGATTGCGGCAGGCCATGGACGCGCAGCGGGCGGCCCAGGCGGACCTGCTGGCCCAAAATGCGGCTTGCCAGCCCGTCCAGCCCCATGATCTGGCTGGAGCCGCCGGTCAGCACGATCTGCTGGCTCGGCAGGTATTCGAACCCGGCTGCATCCAGCCGCGCCCGCACCTCTTCCAGAATTTCCTCGACTCGGGGGCGCATGATGCCGATCAGCTCTGCCCGGCTGACGGTGCGGCGGTCGTGCTCCCAGTCGCCGGTGTCGCCGCCGATGTCGATGATTTCCCGGTCGTCGGCGCCGGTGGCATGCACCCCGCCGTTGAAAGTCTTGATCCGCTCCGCATTGGCCAGCGGCACGCCCAGCCCCATCGAAATGTCGCTCGTGATGTGATCGCCGCCCAGACGCACCGCGTCGGCATAGATCATGTGTTTCTTCATGAAGACAGAGATCGAGGTAGAGCCGCCGCCCATGTCGATACAGGCCGCGCCGAGCTCCTGCTCATCCTCGACCAGCGCCGAGAAGCCGGAGGCATAAGCCGAGGAAGCGATCCCCGCCAGCTCCAGGTCGCAGCGCTGGATGCAGCGCACCAGGTTCTGCACCGCTATGGCGTCCACCGTCAGCATGTGCATGTCGACCGCCAGCGTCTGCCCCATCTGGCCGCGCGGATCGCCCAGGCCGGAGCGGTTGTCGAGCGCGAAGTTCACGGGCTGCGCATGCAGCACCTCGCGCCCCGCCCCGTATTCCGGCACCTCGCAGGAGGCCAGCACCTGCGCCACCTCATGCTCGGAGACCACCTGCCCCTCAAGATCCAGCCTGGCATCCAGCCCGTAAGAGCGCGGATTGGCGCCGGAGAAACAGGCGATCACGTGATCAACCCGCACCTCTGCCATCTTCTGCGCCGCCTGCACCGCAGTGCGGATCGCACGCTCGGTCTCCTGCATGGCGTTGATCTCGCCGAACTGCACGCCGCGCGAACGGGTTGTGGCGGCGCCGATCACCCGGAACCCCGACTGCCCGGCCAGGGCGCCGATGGAGCCGTCCTCGCTGAGCCGCCCGGTGCCGTCAAAGCGCAGAACCAGGCAGGCGATCTTGGAACTGCCCACGTCCAGAATGGCCACCACACCGCGCTGCATCGCCTGGCGGCGCATCTGCCGCATCGCCCGTTGCGATTGATAAAGATCTGTCATGTTACTGCCCGCCCCCGTTCAACTGCCGGATCCGCCACCAGTTTTCCACTGAGTTTTCGGTCATCCGCACGGTGGGACGCCCAGCCAGACGCATATCCACCGCTGCCACATCGCGTTCCAGCAAATCCTGTACTTCACTGACCGCCAGCACCCGCTCCAGCGCCCGGACCGGGTTCTGCGCGGGCAGCATGATGCGCTGCTTGCGGTCCAGCACCACGTCCCAGCGCCGTTCGCCGACACGCACCAGTCCGCGCAGCCGCGGCCCCAGCGGTTTTGCTGCCGCAAACAGCCGCAGCGCCTGCGCCGCATGCTTGGCCGCCCCCTTGCCCGCGATCAGCGGCAGATCCGGGTGCAGGCTGCGGCGGCCCAGCTCGGCCACGTGAATGCCCTGCTCGTCCAGCAGCGCCAGCCCCTCGCGGCTGCGCCAGATCAGCGCCGGCTCGCGCTCCTCCACGTCAACCTGCAGGATGCCGCCGGGGCGGATCCTGACGCTGGCAGTCTTGACCGGGTCCAGCCCGGTGATCACGTCGCGGATCTGCTCCAGGTCCAGATCGAAGGAGCTGACCGGGAAGTCCAGCGGCACCACTTCGCGGATGTCGCGCGCCACACTGGCGCCGGCACCATCCACCGCCATCACTTTGACCATGAACTCCGGCCGTTCCTGGATCGCGGCACGGGCATCATTATAGAGCCCCACCAGCGTATCGCGCCGGGCCTCGTCCGCCAGATAGGCGCTGCCCGCCGCAAACACCAGGCAGAACGGCACCCCGAAACGCAGGCCAAAGCGGATGCCCGGCGTCAGCATCCAGCGCTGCAAACGGTATTTCAGCCGCGACGGCGCCGGATCGCACCGTCCCTCACCACCGCTGCGCCGGAACCGGTCCTTCAGCGGTTGCATGAGGCATCCTCCACCATCCAGGCGCAGAGCTGGCCAAAGGTCATGCCGCAGTGGGCCGCCTGTTCCGGCGCCAGCGAGGTCGGCGTCATGCCGGGCTGAGTGTTTGTTTCAAGCAGCACAAGGCCGCTGGCGCCGCGCGCCTCATCCCAGCGGAAATCGGTGCGGCTGACACCGCGGCAGCCCAGCACCTCATGCGCCTTCAGCGCGTATTCCAGGCACAGGTCGAAGATTTCCTGCGGCACATCGGCGGGCAGCACGTGGCGCGAGCCGCCGGGCTTGTACTTGGCGTCATAGTCATACCAGCCGTCGGTCAAAATATCGGTGACGGTCAGCGCCCGGTCGCCCACCACCGTGGTGGTCAGCTCGCGCCCCGGGGCATAAGTCTCAACCATCACCTCGGCGGGCATTTCCTCCGACAGCTGCGGCGGGCCGTTGGCAGCCTCATGCACGATATAAATGCCAACGCTGGAGCCCTCGTTGTTGGGCTTCACCACATAGGGCGGCGCCATCACGTGGCCTGCGCTCACGTCATCCTTGGCAAACAGGCCGCTATCAACCACCGGCAGTCCGGCGGTGCGGAAAACCTCCTTGGAGCGCTGCTTGTCCATTGCCAGCGCCGAGGCCAGCACCCCGGAATGGGTATAGGGGATCTGCAGCCATTCCAGCACGCCCTGGACGCAGCCATCCTCGCCCCAGCGCCCGTGCAGCGCGTTGAACACCACATCCGGTTTGATGTCCAACAGGCGCGCGTGCAGGTCAGCACCCGCATCCACCTCAACAACCTCGAACCCCTCACCGCGCAGCGCGGCCGCGCATTCACGGCCGCTGGATAGCGATACCTCGCGTTCGGCTGACGGTCCGCCCATCAGCATCGCGACTTTCGGGAGTGCCCTGCTCGACTTACTCACCACAAAACGCCTCAATATACGCGGGGCTTTTTGCCCCTGTTTCTTGGGACCCCTTGCAGGCCCGCCTTATCATTTTGCGCCGGGCTGATCCCGGCTGATTATTGCGGGGCTCGGCGCCCCTGAAACCGGCGGTGCTTTGCCGCCTTAGCGGCACCGTAACGCCCAAAATCTTACCGGCGTGTTAACAGTGCCTTTACCACGGTTAAGATTTCCGCTCCCCGGATCTGTGTCAGACCCTGTTCCTGCTCAAGCTGCCATTGCAGAAGCCTTTGCCGGCGCTCAAGATTTCCGGTTATTCGGGAAGCGGATCACCTATCCGCATGATTTCCCACTCTAGCGTGATGCCGGAATCTTCGTAAACCTTTTTCCGCACATCTTCGCCCAGCCCTTCCAAATCTGCGGCAGTTGCGCCACCGGTGTTGATCAGGAAGTTGGAATGCTTCTCGCTCATCTGCGCGCCGCCGCGCCGCGCGCCGCGCATGCCTGCGTTGTCGATCACTTTCCAGGCCTTGAGGTCATGCACATCATCGGCGCGGCCAGTAGAGGAGAACCCCGCCGGATTGCGAAAGGTGGAGCCGGCCGAACGGTCCCTTGTCGGCTGGGTTTCGTCCCGCTTTTGCAATTGCGCCGCCATCCGGGCGTGCAGCTCCTCCGGGTCGCCCTTGGGTCCGCGCAGGGTGGCGGAGACCAGCACCGCCCCCTCTGGAAACGCCGTCTGGCGGTATTGGAAAGCCAGCTCTTCCGCGCTGATCTCGCGGACCTCGCCCTGGCGGGTGACGATGGTGGCCGACACAAACACATCTGCGGTGTAGCTGCCGTAGCAGCCCGCGTTCATCCGCACCGCACCGCCGATGGAACCGGGAATGGTGCGCAGGAAGGTGAGGTCGGTTCCCGCATCCGCGGCTTTCTTCGCCACATGCGCGTCCAGCGCTGCAGCGCCCGCGGTCACCGTATCACCCTCAGTTTCGATGCTGTTAAAGCCGCGGCCCAGCCGGATCACCACCGCCCGCATGCCGCCGTCGCGCACGATCAGGTTGGAGCCGACCCCCATCGGAAACACCGGCACGCCCGGCTCCAGCTGGCGCAGGAAATCCGCCAGGTCGTCAATATCCGCGGGCTGAAACAGATGCTCCGCCGGTCCGCCGACCCGCAGCCAGGTCAGCTCCGCAAGCGGTTTCTGTCCGGTAAGGCGGCCACGCACCGCCGGAAGAATGATTTCACCTTGCGCCGCCATCGCCGTTTCCGTCCCAAATTCCATCCTGCAAGCGAGCACAGTCCGTAGACCAGGTGGCCGATGAAATAAAGGGATAACACGGTTTGGCGGCCAGTCTCCGCCGCAAACAACAGCAGGCCAGCCAGCAGGACCAGCACCATAAGCCAGATTACTGAGGCAACAATGGCCGCAGCCGCCTGCCTGGCCCGGGCAAGATTATAAAACGCCGCCAGCCATACGGCACCGAACAGCAGCCAGATTACAGTAACAGCAGCCAAAAGAGGCCTCCACCGCCAGCGGAAACGCGCTGGCGTCAAACAGGGTACACTGGGTATTCCCGTCTGATTATCAGGCCATCCGGAAGAAAAGGTTAAGCTTTCCCCAACGGCAGCCTTTTTGCGGAGGTTTACATTCCCAGCGTGCGCCTGACCCAGCGCCCGAAATACAGCACCGGCCAGCGCAGCACCGACATCCCGGCCAAGAGAACAACCAGCCCCCACCAGGGACCGTTCTCATAGGTGACATAGCCCAGCAGCGGAATGCCCAGCGCAATCAGCACATAGGCGCGCCGCCAATGGTTGTCGCGGCTGGGGATCATCGCCAGCACATTGGCAGCCAGCGCCCAGACGGCGGCCAGGGTCAGCGACAGCGTCATACCCCTAGCGCCCCAGCCGTTCCGGCAGGCCATTGGCCCAGGTGCTGATGGTGCCGGCGCCGAGGCAGACAACCATGTCGCCGGGCCGCGCCTGCTCGCGCACCAGGCGCTCCAGGTCTTCCTCGTTCAGGATGGCGCGGGCGTGGCGGTGGCCGTGGCGGATCAGGCCTGCCACCAGGTCATCGCGGCTGGCGCCCTCGATCGGGTCTTCTCCGGCAGAGAACACTTCGGCAATTGCCACCACGTCAGCCTCATTGAAGCAGGCGCAGAAATCGTCGAACAGGTTGGACAGGCGCGAGTAGCGGTGCGGCTGGTGCACCGCGATCACCCGGCCCTCGCTGGCCTGGCGCGCCGCTTTCAGCACCGCGGCGATCTCCACCGGGTGGTGGCCGTAGTCGTCGATGATGGTGACGCCGTTCACTTCGCCCACCTTGGTGAAGCGGCGATTCACCCCGCCAAAGGCTGCCAGCGCCTCGCGGATCTCGGTGCTGTTCATGCCCAGATGGCGGGCGACGGCAACCGCGGACAGCGCGTTGGAGACATTGTGATCCCCCGGCATCGGCAGTGTGCAGCCCTCGATCACGCGGTCCTCGGCCTGCAGCACCACGTCGAAATGCGCAACGCCCGCCTTGTAGGTCAGATTGACGGCGCGCACGTCCGCTTGCGCATTGAAGCCATAAGTCACCACGCGACGGTCGGAAATCCGGCCCACCAGCGCCTGCACCTCCGCGTGGTCGGTGCAGCAGACGGCAACGCCGTAGAACGGGATGTTGGAGACAAACTCCAGGAAGCCGTCGCGCAGCGTGTCGAAGTCGCCCCAATGCTCCATATGCTCAGGGTCGATGTTGGTGACGACCGCAATGGTTGCGGGCAGCCGGTTGAAGGAGCCGTCGCTCTCATCCGCCTCGACCACCATCCATTCGCCCTGCCCCATCCGCGCGTTGGAGCCATAGGCGTGAATGATGCCGCCGTTGACGATGGTCGGGTCAAAGCCGCCGGCCACCATCAGCTCTGCCATCATCGTGGTGGTGGTGGTCTTGCCGTGGGTGCCAGCAATGGCGACGTTGGACTTGAGCCGCATCAACTCCGCCAGCATGTCGGCCCGGCGCACCACCGGCAGGCCGCGCAGGCGGGCCTCGTCCAGTTCCGGGTTGCCTGGCTTGATCGCGGAGGAGATCACCACAACCGCGGCCTCTTCCAGGTTCTCTGCCTGCTGGCCCACGAAGATGCGCGCGCCCAGCTTCTCCAGCCGCTGAGTGATTTTGGAGGATTTCAGGTCCGAGCCCTGCACCATGTAGCCGAGGTTCAAGAGCACCTCGGCGATGCCCGACATGCCGATGCCTCCGATACCCACGAAATGGATCGGGCCGACATCGCCAGGCAGTTTGGTTGCAGGGTTCATAACGTTTATCCTTCCTCGGCCAGTTGCTCCACCAGTGCCGCCAGACGTTCGGCGGCATCGGGAACCCCGGCGCTCAGTGCAGCGGTTGCCATCTGGGTGGCAGCCTGCGGGTTACTCAGAATCGCGCCCATATGCTCTGCCAGCACCGGGATATCAAGGGCGCTTTCGGGAATCATCACGGCAGCATTGGCATCAACCAGCCCGCGGGCGTTGGCGCTCTGATGGTCGCCTGCGGCGGCGGCAAAGGGGATCAAGATTGAGGGCCGCCCGATAATCGAGATGTCGGCGACCGAAGACGCGCCGGAGCGCGAGATCACCAGCTGCGCCTCCGACATGCGGGCGGGCACATCGGTGAAAAAGGTCTGCACATCGGCATTTATGCCGTGCTCTGCATAAAACGCATTGACCCGTTCCAGGTCCTCCTCGCGCGCCTGATGCGACACGCGCAGGTGCTGGCGGATGCCCTCCGGCAGCGCCGCGACGGCAGCAGGCACCACGTCAGAGAGGATGCGCGCGCCCTGACTGCCGCCCATCACCAAAAGCGACATCGGGTAATCGCCCGGCGGAATATAGCCGGCCCCTGCCCGCTCCTTCACCGCGCTGCGCACCGGGTTGCCCACATGCTCATGCGCGACACCTTCAGGCAGCGTGGTCGGCCAAGTGCCGCAGGCGACGCCCGCGACGCGGGTGGCAAAGATCTGGTTGACGCGGCCCAGCACGCCGTTCTGCTCATGGATCATCCGCGGCAGCTTCAGCAGCGTTGCCGCGCCCAGCGCCGGGATTGACGGGTAGCCGCCAAAGCCGATCACCGCATCGGGGCGGTCACTGCGCATCTGCATCGCCATCGACAGCACGCCGCCGGCAATCTTCGGCGCCACCAGCGCCTTGGCCAGCAGTCCGCCGCGGGCAAAGGTGGCAGAGGACACCTGGGAGATTTCAACCGCGCTGGGGAAGGACGCGGTGTAGCGCGCGCCGCGCGCATCGGTCGACAGCTTCACCCGCCAGCCGCGCGCCAGCATCATCTCGGCCAGCGCCTGTGCAGGAAACATATGGCCGCCGGTTCCCCCGGCAGCCATCAAGAGCATTTTCTGTGCCATCGCAGCTGGTCTCTTTTCTATCTCGTCAGCGGCCGCGGCCGTTCAGGTAATCGGCAATCCCGCCCTGCGGGCGCGTCCGGGTAAAGGCCAGGAGCATACCCACCGCGATCCCGGTGGCAATCAGCGAAGATCCGCCATAGCTGACAAACGGCAAGGTCATGCCTTTGGCGGGCAAGAGCCGCACTGCAACCCCCATGTTGATCATCGCCTGAACGCCGAACATGCACACCAGGCCGGTGCCCGCGAGGCGGATGAAAGTATCGCGCTCGCGCATCAGCCGGAACAGCGACCGCACCACGATGGAGGCGTAAAGCGCAATCAGCACCGCCACCAGCACCAGCCCGTATTCCTCTGCCGCGACCGCGACGATGAAGTCGGTATGGGCATCGGGCAGCGACCATTTCACCTGCCCCTCGCCGACGCCGACGCCGAACAGCCCGCCTTCACGGATTGCGTTGGTGGCATAGCCGAGCTGGGTGGTGGGATCGACATCCGGGTTCAAGAAGCCGTCGATGCGGCGGGCGAAGTGTTCGGAGCTGTTATACGCAAAGACGCCGCCCATCACGACCACGGCGGCCATGCAGACCAGCAGCAGCATCGGCGCGCCCGCCACGAAATACATCACCCCCCAGCCGAACAGGATCAGGCTCGCCTGGCCGAAATCGGGCTGCAGAACCAGCATCATCACCACCATCATGCACAGCGCGAAGGACATCAGCGTGCCCGGCGGGCCGTTGATCTGCTGGCTGGCCGCGATCATCCAGGCGGCCACCACGATGAAACCGGGCTTCAGGAACTCCGACGGCTGCAGCGAGGCAAAGCCAAGCGAGTACCAGCGCACCGCGCCCTTGCCGAAATCGGTGCCAAAGATGGGCAGGAAGGCCAGCGCCACAAAGGCCACGGCAAAGCCGACCACCGCCAGCCGCCGCACCAGCACCGGCGACATCACTGAGGTCATCAGCATCGCCATCAGCGCCGTCAGGCCGAAAACCGCCTGCCGCTGCACATAGTGGAAATTGCTGAACCCGTTCCTTTCTGCCAGCGGCACTGAGGCGGCAAGCCCCAGCAGCAGTCCGATCACGAACAGCATCAGGATGCAGGACATCGTCCATTTATCCAGCGTCCGCCACCACTTGGGAAGAATCGGCTCACCAGCCTGCACGGGAACCGCGCCATAGACCATCTCAGTCATGGGAATACCGCCACTATATGCCTCGTTCCGCCCCATTTTTCGGGGTCTCACAGAAACTGTAACGAAACGTGAGCCGCGGCGCCAGAAAAAGAACACAGTTCGGCAAGAATCCACCGCCCGCACGGCGGGCCATCTTGACAGGCAGGAAGCTGCCCGCGCGCCAGCGCCAATCCGCCGGACCGCGCCCGCCGGCCTGCCTCTTGCGCCGCTGCCGGTTCCGTGGTGGATGCGCGCCATGCGGATAAACACCCTGATTCTCGGCGCCGGCGCGGCTGGCATGATGTGCGCGGCCCACGCCGGCGGCAGCACTTTGGTGATCGACCACGCCAAGGCGCCGGGCGAGAAGATCCGCATCTCCGGCGGCGGCCGCTGCAACTTCACCAACATGTATGCGGAGGCCAAGAACTACCTCTCCGCCAACCCGCATTTCTGCAAGTCAGCGCTGGCGCGCTATACCCAGTGGGATTTCATCGAACTGGTGGACCGCCATGGCATCGCCTGGCACGAGAAGACCCTGGGCCAGCTGTTCTGCGACGGCTCCTCCAAACAGATCATCGCCATGCTAACGCAGGAGATGGCGCAGGCTGGCGCGGACCTGTGGCTTCACACTTCCGTCGAGACGGTGGAGCAGACCGCGGACGGCTACCGTGTCCAGCTCCTGCGCGAGGGCAAACCCCATACCGTCACCTGCCGAAACCTGGTGCTGGCCACCGGCGGCAAGTCGATCCCCAAGATGGGCGCCACCGGCCTCGCCTATGATCTCGCCCGCCAGTTCGGGCTGGAGGTTACCGAAACCCGCGCTGGCCTGGTGCCCTTCACCTTCCCCGACGGGCGTTTCCAGCCGCTGGCCGGCGTCTCCCTTTCCGCTCGCCTCAGCAATGCGCGCACCAGCTTTGACGAGGCCCTGCTGTTCACCCACCGCGGCCTCTCCGGCCCTTCCGTCCTGCAGCTCTCCTCCTACTGGCGCGAGGGAGAGGAGATCACCGTGAACCTGATCCCGGAAACTCCGCTCTATGACCTGTTGCGCGAACAGCGCCAGGCCGAGGGCCGCCGCGACCTGACCACCGAGCTGTCCCGCCACCTGCCGGGCAAACTGGTGGAGTTCCTAAAACCGCAACTGGAGCTCAAGGGCCGCCTCGCCGACCAATCCGACGCCGCGCTATCCGCCCTTTGCGAGGCGCTGCAAAGCTGGCGCCTGCTGCCCGCGGGCACCGAGGGCTACCGCACCGCCGAAGTCACCTTGGGCGGCATCTGCACCGATGGCCTGTCCTCCAAGACCATGGAAGCCAAAGCCGTCCCCGGCCTTTATGCGATCGGCGAAGCAGTGGATGTGACCGGCTGGCTCGGCGGCTACAACTTCCAATGGGCCTGGGCGTCGGGCCATGCCGCGGGCACTGCCATCGCCGCCGGCAGATGAAGCCGGCTTGACTTTGGGCGCGGGACCGCCCATTTAGTTACCATGATAACATAAATGGAGCCTATGATGACCAGCCCCTTTCAACTCGTCGCCAAGATCACCCCGAAACCCGAGCACATGCAGGATGTCCGGCAAAGCCTGCTGGATGTTCTGGAGCCGACCCGCGCTGAAGCCGGCTGCCTGAAGTTCCGCTTGCTCGAAGGCCGCGATGGCACTTGCTTTTACCTTGACGAAGAATGGGCCTGCGACGACGCCCTGGCAGCGCATTACGCGGCGGATTACATCACCCCGGTCTTCGCAAAATACGAAGCCTGGCTGGCCAAGCCGGTGGAAATCCACAAGATGACTGCCTTGGCCTGACCCTCATGTTCTTCCTCAAGGAACTGCCATCGCAGCAGATGGTCGCCACTTACGCCGAAACCTACGGCGCCGATCCTGCCCATATCACCAGCGCGCTCTTGATGATGCGCCGCGCCAGCCTGCTGATCCGCAGGCTCGATGCCTATTTTGCCGCGCATGGCCTGTCGCAGCTGCGCTTTCTGGTGCTGATCGTTATTGACCGGGAACCTGAACGCCAGTCGCTGGCACCGAATGAGATCGCCAGCCGCATAGATGTGTCAAAACCGGTCATGACACGCACCCTGCAATCCTTGCAGCAGGACGGGCTGATCAGCCTTGCGGCCAGCCAGACCGACAAGAGGTCCAAGGAAGCCGCGCTGACAGCGGCAGGGCGGCAGCAGCTGCAAGATGCCCTGCCCGGCTATTTCAGGATTCTGTCGGAGGAAATGGCCCACCCGCCCGCCGCCGGGGATTGAGCCTCCGGCCTGCTGTTTGGGGATTTTCCGCTTGGGTGGGCCTGAAGCCCGCCGCCCTCACCTGCCAGGCTTTACCCGGCCAGCTCCGCTACCTCCGCCAGCAGCCAGCTGCGGAAAGCGGAAATGGCCGGCGCGTCGCGGCGGGCCTCCGGGTAGACCAGCCAGGCTGAAATATCGTCCTCTGTCACCAGATCGAAGGGCTGCACCAGCGCGCCGCTTTCGATCAGCCCGCGGGCATAGGCCGGTGTCATCAGGCAGGCGCCCTGGCCTGCCAGGGCCGCCTGCACCTCCAGCATCTGAGTGCCAAGGCTGTGCCGCTCCGCCCGTTTCGGCGGCGCAACCCCGGCAGCACGGAACCACATGCCCCATGCCGGGTCGCCCGCATCCACCAGCGGCACCCGCAGAAGGTCGGCGGGTTCTTCGATGGGGCCATAGGCCTCCATCAGCGCCGGTGTCAGAAGCGGCGTATAGCTGGCGCGGATCAGCAGGTCGGCGGCCAGCCCCGGCCAATTGCCGCGGCCCACCCGGATGCCCACGCTGGCCTCGCCGGCCAGCAGGTCGGCAACCCGCGGATTGACGTCAACCCGGGTGGTGATGCCCGGGTGCGCCACCTGGAACAGGCCCAGCCGCGGTGCCAGAATAAAGGCGGCAAAACTGGTGATGGTGCTGATCACCAGCTCCTCGCCGCTGCTGCCGCGCACTTCTGCCCAGCCCTGCCGCAACAGGTCCAGCGCTTCGCTGGCCTGACGCTGCAGCGCCTTGCCCGTCGCCGTGGGCTCCACCCCGCGCGGCAGTCTTTTGAACAGCGGCCGGCCGGCCCGGTCCTCCAGCAGCTTGACCTGATAGCTGACCGCCGCCTGCGTCATCGCAAGCTCCTCCGCCGCGCGGCTGAAACTGCCCAGCCGGGCCGCGGCTTCAAAGACGCGCACCGCCGGCAGCGGCGGCAGGGGATTTACAGGTCGATCCATCAAGACAGCTTATACCAGGACCGCTGAGATTCAATTGGTCATTGAAGCGGCAAGCAGCCACATCTTGTTCACACAGAACAAGGATTGACCCCATGTCTGAAATGCTTTCACAGATGAGCCTCTGGCACGTTATCAGCAGAGTTTTTGTCTCGCACCCGCGCGAGGACGCCTCCGCCAGCCAGGCTGCCGGCCAGCAGCTGGCCCGCAGGCGGCTTAACCACCTGCCAGAGCATCTGCTGCGGGACATCGGCCTGTGAGCCGGCCTGTGAGACTGGCCCTGGAAATCAGCCAGGCCGTCCTGCCGCCGGCCGCTTCGCTCACTCTTCGATGAACACCTTGTTGTTCGGGGTCACACCGCGGGTATAGGTGCAGAAGGTGTCATGCGCCTCGGGCGTGGTGGTGTGGATCTTGATATTGGTGATCACCTCCACCGCACCGAACTCCAGGCAGGCTTTCTCCGCGGCTTTGACGATCTCCAGCAGGTGATCCAGCTCCCCCTTCATGGTGGTTTCCATCGCCCCCACCTGAAACGGCACGCCTGCGGATTTCACCACGGCAATCGCCGCGTCCACCGCCTCGAAATTGTTACCCTCACGCAGCCGCGGTATGACCTGAAAGGCCAGCATCACGGTATTGCCGGTCGCAGCGCCTGCAGTCATGCCTGTCTCCTCCTGCGGCTCATCCCAGCCGTTTCTTCACCTCAGCCACGAAATCCTCGCCGCGCTGCTCGAAGTTGTCGTACTGGTCAAAGCTTGCGGCGGCCGGCGCCAGCAGCACAGTGTCGCCAGCCTGCGCTTCCGCCATGGCGCGTTCCACCGCTGCGGCCATGGTGGTGCAGACTTCGGCCTCCACATCCAGCTGCAGAGCGAACCCTGCCGCCTCGCGGCCAATCACATAGGCCTTTTGAACATTGCCGGTCTGCCCCTTCAGGGCGTCCAGCCCGCCGTCCTTCTCCAGCCCGCCGCAAATCCAGCGGATGTTCCTGAAGGCGCTCAGCGCCTTCACGGCGCTGTCCAGGTTGGTCGCCTTGCTGTCATTCACATAGCGCACGCCACCGGCCTCGGCGATGGTCTGGCTGCGGTGCGGCAGGCCGGGGAAGCTGGCCATCGCATCGCCGATCAGCCGCGGCGCCAGCCCCAAGGTGCGCGCTGCGGCATAGGCCGCGCAGGCGTTCTGGTGATTGTGCGCTCCCGGCAGGCCCATCATCTCCCGCAGGTCAATCGAGGCCGCCTGCCGCCCCTTGCGGTATTCGCTCAGGAAGCCCTTTTTTGCGAAGACCTGCCAGCCCGGTCCGGTCAGCTTGCGCGCGGCGGACACCCGGATCACCCGGTCGTCCCCCAGCCCTTCGGACAGCTGGCCCGCCAGGAACAGCCCCTCATCCTCGTCGATGCCAATGACGGCCCGGTCCGGCCCGCCCTCGGCAAACAGGCGGCGTTTGGCAGCAAAGTAGCCACCCATGCCGCCGTGCCGGTCCAGATGGTCAGGAGACAGGTTGGTGAACACCGCCACATCCGGCGTCAGCGCGCGGGCCAGCTCTGTCTGGTAGCTCGACAGCTCCAGCACCACCACGCCGCCCTCACCGGGCGGATCAATGTCCAGCACACCGCGGCCGATATTGCCCGCCAGCTGGCTCTCTCGCCCCGCCTCTTGCAAGATGTGGTGCAGCAGCGCCACCGTGGTCGACTTGCCGTTGGAGCCGGTGACAGCCACCACCCGCGGCGGCTGGTCGTGCATTTGCCAGTCGGCATCGGCAAAGGAGCGGAAGAACAGCCCGATGTCATTGTCCACCGGCACCCCACCCTCCATCGCGGCGCGGATCACCGGATTGGGTTTCGGGTAAAGATGGGGAATGCCGGGCGACGTGATTAGCGCCGCCACGTCATCAAAGGCACCGGCTTTGTGAAGATCGCGGCAGTCAAAACCTTCCGCCTCCGCCGCCTCGCGCGCTGCCGGGTTGTCGTCCCAGCACAGCGGCTCCGCACCGCCTGCCCGCAGGGCCCGTGCGGTTGTCAGGCCTGAGCGTCCAAGACCCAGCACCGCCACCTTGGCGCCCTCATATCCTTTGACCGGGATCATCACCTGCCCTCCCATAGACCTATTGCCAGAACCGCTATCCGATCCGCTCAGCCTTTGCCAGAGCCGTCAGATTGACAAGCCCCGGCCCATGCCGGAGATTCCGCGCAAATCAAGAAGGAAGGATCGCCCCGTGGCTGCGGATATGCAGGTTTTGCTCGACCGGATCAGTGCTGAGATGCAGGGCCGCACCGACCGCGGCGCCGTCGCCAGCTATATTCCGGAACTGGGGCAGGTTGACCCCAACCAGTTCGCGATTGCAGTGGCCACTGCCGAAGGCGGCCTGTTCCACGCGGGCGATGCGCTGACAAGGTTTTCCGCCCAAAGCATCACCAAGGTGTTCACGCTCGCCATCGCGCTTGGCCGCTCTGGCGACCAGCTGTGGAGCCGTGTCGGGCGCGAGCCCTCGGGCACCGCCTTCAATTCTATCGTCCAGCTGGAGCATGAGCGCGGCCGCCCCCGCAACCCCTTCGTCAACGCAGGCGCTATCGTCACCACGGATGAGCTGCTGGCCGGCCGCGCTCCAAAGGAAGCACTGGCGGAAATCCTGGCCTTCTTCCGCGCCGCCGCAGGGGACGAGGACATCCACATCAACAAGGCAGTTGCCAGCTCGGAAACCCGCCACGGGCACCGCAACTTTGCCCTTGCCAATTTCCTGGCGTCTTTCGGCAACCTCAAGAACACGCCGGAGAAAACGCTGGGCACCTATTTCCACCAATGCGCCACCGAACTGACCACGGTGCAGCTGGCCAAAGCAGGCCGCTTCCTGATCGGTGGCGGTGCCAAACCGGCATTGGTGTCGCAAGGCAGGGTGCGGCGGCTCAATGCGCTGATGCTGACCTGCGGCCATTACGACGGGTCGGGCGAGTTCGCCTACCGCGTCGGCTTGCCCGCCAAGAGCGGGGTCGGCGGCGGCATTCTGGCGATTGTGCCGGGCAAAGCCAGCATCGCGGTCTGGTCGCCAGGGCTGGACCACAACGGCAACTCCAAACTTGGCACCGAAGCGATGGAGCTGCTGGCCCGCGAGATGGACTGGTCGGTGTTCTGATCCGGTTGCTCCGAGCCCCCCTGCACAGCCTGCGCAGAGCGGTGCCGGGAAGGCGCCAAAACGTCCCTGGCACCTTCCATTTCAATCCAGTCTACGGCCTTAATTGAACCGGACACCAAATCGCATAGAGTTTGAAACCCCGCGTCCACCACCGAGGGCGGCGCCCGGCCCGGCGGGGTGGGAAGCGAAGCGCCCGCCCCGTGGGGGGCGGGACGGGCGCTGCCCGGCCTATCGGCCGGGCGGAAGGCTTTTGAAAGGTGTTGCGTACCCTGCGTACGCTGCCCTCACCACATCTTCACTCCGCCGGGTTACCTTCGAACCGTTGCAACAAGAAGACCAGGAGACCGGCCCCCTCAGACCACCTCTTCATTGGGTGCAGGGCGGGCCCGCATAGGCCGATAGACGGGCACAGCCCCTTGGCAAGGGCTGTCCGATGCTCCGCCCCTCCGGCGGCGCCGCCTTCTTCTTCAAAGACAAACCGCCCGCAGCAGCAGCCCCGGGCGGTTCCATGGAAAAGAGAGTTCAAACCACCCCGCCAAGGACACGGCGCGGCGGTAAAACGGCGTGTCTTACCGCACCTTCAGCGTCGCCAGACCGATCATTGCCAGGATCAGCGAGATGATCCAGAAGCGGATCACGATCTGCGGCTCGGCCCAGCCCTTCTTCTCATAGTGGTGATGGATCGGCGCCATCAGAAACACCCGCCGTCCGGTGCGCTTGAAGTACAGGACCTGAATGATCACCGACAGCGCCTCGACCACGAACAGCCCGCCGACGATGGCCAGCACCAGCTCGTGCTTGGTGGCAATGGCGATAGCGCCAAGCGCGCCGCCCAGGGCCAGCGAGCCGGTGTCGCCCATGAACACCGCCGCGGGCGGCGCGTTGTACCACAGGAAGCCAAGGCCGGCACCGAACAGTGCGGCACAGAAGATCAGGATCTCGCCGGTGCCAGGCACGTAATGCACGTCCAGATATTCGGTGAAGTCGACGCGGCCCACCGCATAGGCGATGACGCCCAGGGTGCCTGCCGCGATCATCACCGGCATGATCGCCAGACCGTCCAGGCCATCTGTCAGGTTCACCGCATTAGCAGCACCGACGATGACGCAGATCGAGAACGGCACGTAGAAAATCCCAAGATTGATCAGCGTGTCCTTGAACACCGGCAGCGCCAGATGGTTCTGCAAGGGCGCCGGGTGATAGGCCGCGGCCCAGACTGCCGCTATTACCGCAATCATGATCCCCAGTGCCAGCCGGACCTTGCCGGGCACGCCCGCGGTGTTCTGCTTGGAGACCTTGGCGTAATCATCGGCAAAACCGATCAGGCCGTAGGCCAGCGTCACAAACAGCACCAGCCAGACAAAGGGATTGTCCCAGCGCGCCCACATCAGGGTTGCGGTCAGCAGCGCGCCCACCACCAGCAGGCCGCCCATGGTCGGGGTGCCTGCCTTGGAAAAATGCCCCTCCGGCCCGTCGTCGCGGATCGGCTGGCCCTTGCCCTGGCGCTTGCGCAGCACGTTGATCAGCGGCTTGCCGAACAGGAAGCCAAAGATCAGCGCGGTCATGAAGGCGCCGCCTGCGCGGAATGTAATGTAGCGGAAGAGGTTGAAAACATCCCCCCCGTCCGACAAAGCGGTCAGCCAATAGAGCATCTGAGCCCTTCCCTCGTTCTCTTATGCGTTTTCCTGTGTGGGGGTGGAGTGACCCATTTCGCGGATGCCGTCAACGATCTTGGCCAGCGCCATGCTGAGCGAGCCCTTGGCCAGCACGATGTCGCCGCCATGGATTTCGCCCGCCAGATCGGGCACCGCCTCGGCACTGGTTGCGTACCAGCCGCCGCGTTTTTCCTCCGGCAAGGCTTCGTGCAGCGCCTGCATCAGCGGGCCAATGCAGTGAATCCTGTCGATGCCCTGGACCGCGTCCAGATCCGCCAGCCCGGCGTGCAGCTGCACCTCCTGCGGCCCCAGTTCCTTCATGTCGCCGACATAGGCGATCCGCCGCCCCTGCCCCGGCGTCGCCGCCAGCACCGCCAGCGCCGCCGCCATTGAGGTCGGGTTGGCGTTGTAGCTGTCGTCCAGCAGGGTAATCGATCCGCTCTCCAGTTGGATCGCTTCGCGCACGCCGCGGCCCTTGACCGGCGACCACAGGGCGAGGCTTTCAACGGCTTTAGCCGGATCAGCGCCCAGAGCTTCGGCGCAGGCCAGCGCACCCAGCGCATTCATTGCGAAATGGGCGCCAAGCGATTGAATATGCAGCTCAACATCCCGGCCGTTTGCCGTGGCGCGGGCCACGGTCTCCTCGCCCTCTATCCCGGCGGAATGCAAGGTGTAGTCCGCAGCGCTCTCGCCAAACCAGCGGGCGGTCGCACCCAAACCAGCGGCCACGTCGTGCAGTACATGGGCCTCAGCAATATCGGCGTTCAAAACCGCGGTGCCGCCGGGCTCCAGCCCTTCCATGATCGCGGCCTTCTCAGCCGCGATGCCTTCGACGTTTTCAAAGGCCTCCAGATGAACGGCAGCAACCGTCGTCACCATCGCCACATGCGGGCGCGCCTGCTTTGCCAGGGGCGCAATTTCGCCGGGGTGGTTCATGCCGATCTCGATCACCGCAAACTCGGTATCGCGCGGCATCCGCGCCAGCGTCAGCGGCACGCCCCAGTGGTTGTTGTAACTGGCAACGGCGGCATGGGTACGGCCCTGGTCCGACAGCATCCGCGCCAGCATTTCCTTGGTCGAGGTCTTGCCGACCGAGCCGGTCACCGCAACGACCTTGGCGTTCGTCCGTGCCCGCGACGCGCGGCCCAGGGCCTCTAGCCCCGCCTGCACATCGTCTACAATCAGCAGCGGCGCGTCCGCAGGCACCCCATCGGGAACGCGGGAGACCAGCGCAGCGCCTGCACCCTTTTCCAGCGCCTGCGCCACGAAATCATGGCCGTCGCGCGCGGCCTTCAGCGCCACGAACATATCGCCGGGTTCGATGGTGCGGGTGTCGATCGACAGGCCGGAAACAGACCAGTCGCCTTGCGCCTTCCCGCCAGTAGCAGCGGCGGCCTCAGATGCGGTCCAAAGGGTCATGCGATCCTCCCATCGAGCGCGGCCACGGCAATGCTGGCCTGCTCCACATCGTCAAACGGCAGCACCGTGTCGCCCACGGTCTGGCCGGTCTCATGGCCCTTGCCGCAGACAATCAGCGCATCACCCGCCTGCAGCATGTCAGCGCCGCGCAGGATCGCCTCGGCACGGTCACCGATCTCAATACAGTCGGGCGCGCCGCCTTTGACCGCAGCACGGATGATGGCCGGGTCCTCGCTGCGCGGGTTGTCGTCGGTGACGATCACCACATCGGCATTGTCATGCGCCGCCTGCCCCATCAGCGGCCGTTTGGTGGTGTCGCGGTCGCCGCCAGCGCCGACGATGGCAATCAGCCGGCCCAGCACATGCGGCCGCAGCGCCTTGATGGCGCTGGCAACGGCATCAGGAGTGTGCGCGTAATCCACAAACACTGCAGAGCCATTGTCGCGCGATGCCGCCAGTTGCATCCGGCCGCGCACGGTGGTCAGATGCGGCAGGGTTTCAAACACCCGCTCCGGGTCCTCGCCGCCGGCAATCACCAGCCCGCAGGCCAAGAGCACGTTTTCCGCCTGGAAACCGCCGATGAGGTTCAGCCGCACCTGGTAGGGTTTGTCATGCCAGGAGAAGCGCACGTCCTGCCCGGTGCCGTCATAGCGCATCCCCATCAGGTTCAGATCGCCCAGGCCGCGGCCGACGCTGATCACCTCCTGCCCGCGGGCGGCGGCAACCGCGCGCATCTCGGCGCCGCGGGGATCGTTCATATTGATGACCGCCACGCCCTCATCCGGCAGCACCCGGCGGAACAGGCCCGCCTTGGCGGCGAAATAGGCATCGAATGTCTCGTGATAGTCCAGGTGGTCCTGGGTGAAATTGGTGAAGCCGGCAGCCGCCAGCTGCACCCCGTCCAGGCGGCGCTGGTCGAGCCCGTGCGAGGACGCCTCCATTGCCGCATGGGTCACGCCTGCCGCCGCGGCCTCAGCCAGCGCGCGGTGCAGGGTGACCGGCTCCGGTGTGGTATGGGCCAGCGGGTAGCTCCAGGCACCTTCGATGCCGGTGGTGCCCATGTTGACAGCCTCATGGCCCAGCTCAGACCAGATCTGGCGCACGAATGTCGCCACGGAGGTTTTGCCGTTGGTGCCGGTCACCGCGACCACGGTTTGCGGCTGGCCGCCGAACCACAAGGCGGCGGCATAGGCCAGGGTCTGGCGCGGATCCTCAACCACCACCAGCGCGGCGTGGCTTTCGTCCAATACCTTGGCGGCGATTTCTGCCCCTGCGGCATCGGTCAGGATGGCGGTTGCCCCCTTATCCAATGCGCCGGGAATGAACTTGGCGCCATGCACCTGGCTGCCCGGCAGCGCGGCAAACAGGAACCCCTCGCGCACCTCGCGGCTGTCCACCGCCAGTCCGGAAATCTGCGGGTCAGCGCCGCCGCGGGCAGTGAGCCCCAATTGGCTCAGGGGCTGGTCTGGTCTGCTGCTGCTCATGGCGGCCCTCACCTGTGTCAGTTCGAGGTGAGGGTTATACCAGTCACCTCTGCGGGTTCAACTTGCGGACGCAGCCCCAGGAGCGGCGCGACGCGGCCGATCATCTCAGCCGCCACCGGGGTGGCGGTCCAGCCTGCGGTCCGGCGCTCCTCGCCGTGGGCAATAATCGAGGGCTCGTCCAGCGTTACGATCAGCACGTATTTCGGGTCATGTGCCGGGAAAATAGAGGCAAAAGTAGCGATCACCTTGTCATCATAATAGCCGCCGCGGGGTTTGGGCTTGTCGGCGGTGCCGGTCTTGCCGCCGACCTGATAGCCTTCAACTTCAGCAAAAGAGGCGGTGCCTTCGCTGACCACCTTGCGCAACATCTTGCGCGCGGCCCTGGCAGATGCCTCGCTCATCACCCGCTGGCCCAGCTGCGGCGCGGTCTGCTTCAGAATCGTCGGCGCCACGTAACGGCCACCATTGGCCACCGCCGCATAGCCCGCTGCCAGATGCATCGGCGTGGTGGAGATGCCGTGGCCGTAGGAGATGGTCATCGCCGACAGCTCCGACCAGTTGGCGGGCAAGAGCGGCTTGCCGCCGGCAGCCTCGGAAATCTCGAACGGCGTCGGCTCCAGCATTCCCATCGTTTCCAGGAAGCTTTTCTGCCGCTCCACCCCGATCTGCTGCGCCAGCCGCGCGGTGCCGATGTTGGAGGATTTGACGATGATCTTGGTCACCGACATTTCGTTTCCGTAGTTGCGGAAATCGCGGATCGCAAAGCGGCCCCAGCGCAGCGGCCCGCGGGTGTCGATCACGGTGTCGGCGTTGACCAGGCCGAGGTCCATCGCCTGGGCGGCGGTGAAGATCTTGAAGGTGGAGCCCAGTTCATACACGCCCTGCACCGCGCGGTTGAACAGCGGGCTGTCGGAGGGGTCAAAACCGGAGGTGGGCGGGCGCGGACGGTCGTTGGGGTCGAAATCCGGGAAGGAGACCACCGAGATCACTTCGCCTGTGTGAGCGTCCATCAGGATCGAGGTGGCTCCTTTGGCGTTCATCAGCTTCATGCCGCCATAAAGCACCTGCTCCGCCGCCGCCTGCACGGTGAGGTCCAGCGACAGCTGCAGCGGTTTGCCCGCATTGGCCGGGTCGCGCAGGTAGTCGTCGAACTGGCGTTCGACACCGGCAACGCCGATCACCTCAGCCGCGTTCACGCCTTCCTTGCCGAACCCGGCCCCGCCCAGCACATGCGCGGCCAGACTGCCGTTGGGATACAGGCGCATTTCGCGGGGGCCGAACATCAGGCCGGGATCGCCGATATCATGCACCGCCTGGAGCTGCTCTGGGCTGATTTTCTTCTTCACCCACAGGAACTTGCGCTTGCCGGTGAAGTCCTTGATCAGGCGCTCGCGGTCGAGGTCAGGGAAGATCTCGACCAGTTTCTCAGCCGCCCCCACCGGGTCAATCATCTGCGGCGGCTGGGCGTAAAGGGAATGGGTTTCGAAATTGGTGGCCAGCAGGCTGCCGTTGCGGTCAACGATATCGGCGCGCTGCGCGGCGATGGCGGCGCCGGGGACGCTGGCAACGGGCTCGGCCGGTTCCGACACTGCGGTCATGCCCATGCGGGCGATGATCGCCCCGAAGGCGCAAACAAAGAACAACCCCAGCACCAGAAGCCGCCCCTCGGCGCGCTGGCGGGCCTGCACCTGCATTTCCTGATGGCGCAGGCTGATGTTTTCCTCTTCGATCACATCCGGGTTTTCGCCGCTTGCGCGGGCGTGGAGGATGCGGGCCAGCGGGCGGAGCGGTGTGCGGATCATGGCTGGCTCCCTGCGTTCAGGCCGGAAACTTCAACCTCGTTGGTGATCTCCAGCACCGGCGGCGCCGGGTAGGAGACCTCATCCACGCGGCCGAACTGATCCGGGCGCAGCGGCAAAAGGCCAAGGCTGTCAAAGTTGATGTCCGCAAGGTCGCGCAGACGCTGCGGGCGGTTCAGGTAGGCCCATTCCGCGCGCAGCACGCTGAGGCGCACCTGGGCGGCGCCGATCTGGCGCTGCAACGCGCGGGTGTCTTTCAGCACCTGCTGAGTGGCGTAATTTTCGCGGTAGGCCCAGAAGGCGAGGCCGAAGACGGCCAGGCAGGTAGCGGCATACAGCAAAGTCTTCATTTGCGCGCCTCTTTCAGCTGCGGCATTCCAAGTTCCTTGGCCGTGATTGGCCCCGGTGCGGCGTCCGTCCGGCGTCCGACCCGCAGGCGGGCGGAGCGGGAGCGCGGGTTTTCGGCCAACTCCTGATCGTCCGGGCCCACGGCCTTGCGGGTGACCAGTTCGAATTGTGAGGGTGTTTCCGCCTGTTCCGGCGCGTAGCGATTGGCGCGGCCGGTTTTGCCTGCGCGGTGCTGGAAGAAGCGTTTGACCATGCGGTCCTCGACCGAGTGGAAGGTCACAACCGCCAGCAGCCCGCCGGGCTTCAGCGCCCGTTCAGCGGCCAGAAGGCCCTCGAACAGCTCGTCATATTCGGCGTTCACCGCGATGCGCAGGCCCTGGAAGCTGCGGGTCGCCGGGTGCGACTGGCCGGGCTTGGGGCGCGGCAGGCAACTCTCGATGATGCCCGCAAGGCGCAGGGTGGTGGTGATGGGTTCAATCGCGCGCTCTTTGACAATCGCCTTGGCGATGCGGCGGCTGGCGCGTTCCTCACCGTAGTGGAACAGGATGTCGGCGATCTGCGCTTCGTCCAGCTCGGCAATCAGGTCCGCGGCGGAGGGGCCGGACTGCGACATCCGCATATCCAGCGGGCCGTCTTTCATGAAGGAGAAGCCGCGCTCGGCCAGGTCCAGCTGCATAGAGGAGACGCCAAGGTCCAGCACCACGCCGTCGAGGTCCTGGGCGTATTCATCCATGCGGGAAAAGACACCGGGCTGCAGGATCAGGCGGTCGCCGTACTCCCCCGCCCAGGGTTTTGCCAGTTCAAAGGCCAGCGGGTCGCGGTCAACGCCGATCACCTGCTCAGCACCGGCCTCCAAGAGGCCGCGGGTATAGCCGCCTGCCCCGAAGGTGCCATCAAGCCAGCGGCCCGACACCGGCGCCACGGCTGCAAGCAGCGGGCGGAGAAGAACCGGGATGTGGGGACCATTGGCAGCTGTTTGGTCCTGGGTCATGTCTTAAGCGCCCCCGGCGCCGTCTAGGAATTCCATTGGATCGAAACCTTCTGGCAGGTCGTCCATCCATTCTTCGGCCTGGGCCAGTTCCTCTGCCTCGTAGGTTTCCGGCTTCCAGATCTGGAAGGTGTCGCCTGCGGCGATAAAGAAGGCCTCTGCCTCAAGGTCGATTTTCTGGCGCAGCTTGGCCGGCAGAACCAGGCGGCCGGTCTCATCCACGTTGGTCGGGAACGACTGACCGTGGAACATGCGCTGCAGCATCTTGCGCTGCATCGAGCCGCGCGGGAGCTGGTCGATCTTGGCGTCGACCTCCTCGATCGCCTCTATAGTATAGCATTCCAGGAAGTTGCGGCGCTGGTCGCCGTAGACGATCACCAGTTCGGGGTTCTGGCCGGGCTGCCAATTGGGGTCAGCGGCCTCCAGCACACGGCGAAAGGAGGCAGGAATTGACACCCGCCCCTTTGTATCCACCTTGTGGTGGCTTTCGCCTCTGAACCTGCGGCCCAATTTCCCGTCCTTTTCGCGCGTCCCTCGCGTTAATCCGTCCCCCAGAATGAAAAGGGGCGGGTTGATCTGCTGCCACTGATCAACCCGCCGCCTTGGCCCGCTTTGCGGGATGTCCGACTGCACGCGCCACCTGGGGGGATGTCTGCTCGCCCGCGCGCCGGATCTCTTGGTTCGATGAAAGCGAAGGCCTGTATGAAACCTGCTTGTTTTGTTTTTGGCTCTGGGGTCGTTTGGCGCCCCGTCCCTCGTCTCATCCGATGAACTAGGGATACTATGGGAATTGATGGTCCCGCAACTGTTTTCTGCGGGAAATCGCCGAAGCCTTGACAAGGAATCCGCAGATTCGGGCAAGATTCGCAGTCAAATTAGGGCAAAATTCGGAACCACTAGTGAGTAAACTCAGCGCAAACACTAGATATAGACACAGATTGCAGAGGCAACTTTTTTCCCATAGTTTCCCGCGATTCCACAGATCCCGCGCTCACGAATTTGAATGTTCCCGATACGTTCTCGCCCAGCAATCAGAAACAGCGCTAAAAACGCCCTGCATAAGCGTTTCAACACTGAGTGATTCGCAACTTCAAGGGGTGCATTGCAGGGAAAGGGCCATGATTTCCCATGCTGCCCATGATTTCCCGCAGTTCCCGTGATTTCCCATCAGTCCCACGCTTTCCCAGCGGTCCCATAAGTTCCCGCCCGGCGCAGCATGTGCCATGCAGTCCCATTTCCGGCGGGCAATCCCATTTGCGCCCAAAGCAACAGAATACTCCGCCCCCGCTGTGCTCTGCGCGCAGGCAACCAATGGTTCACCCCCGTCATGCTAATGGCCCGCCAAAACGGCGGGCCTGTCAGAAAAGTCTCTCAATTTTTGGGAGCGGACCGGCGCCTCAGGCCATGCCGCCGCCGATCAAGCCTTCGGCAATGCGGGCATAGGCCTGGGCCATTGGCCCCTCCCCCGCGGCGATGGGCGTGCCGCTGTCGCCGGCCAGGCGGGTCTCCAGATCAATCGGCAGAGCCCCCAGCAGAGGCAGGCCAAGGGTTTCGGCCTCTGCCGCGACGCCGCCGTGGCCGAAGATGTGATGTTCGCCGCCGCAATCGGGACAGGTGAAGAATGACATGTTCTCAATCAGTCCCAGCACCGGGGTTTTAAGGGTGTTGAACATGTCCATCGCCTTGCGTGCGTCCAGCAAGGCCACATCCTGCGGGGTGGAGACCACGATGGCGCCGGAAAGCTCTGCCTTGGTGCACAGCGTCAGCTGCACGTCGCCGGTGCCGGGCGGCAGGTCGACGATCAGCACGTCCAGCTCGCCCCAATTCACCTGCCCCAGCATCTGCTGCAGTGCGCCCATCAGCATCGGGCCGCGCCAGACCACGGCCTTGGCGTCATCCACCATGAAGCCGATCGACATCAGGGTGACGCCATGGGCGTGCAGCGGCTCGATGATTTTGCCGTCCGGGCTGGCGGGGCGACCCCTGGCGCCCATCATCCGCGGCTGGGACGGGCCGTAGATGTCGGCATCCAAGAGGCCCACCTTGCGGCCCTGTTTGGCCAGCGCCACAGCGAGGTTCGACGACACGGTGGACTTGCCCACCCCGCCCTTGCCGGAGGCGATGGCCAGGATACGCTTGACGCCTGCGGGTTTCAGCGGCTCCGCCTGCGGCTTCGGGTGACCGCCGACCTTGAGGCTGGGTGCGGGCTGCTGGGGGGCATGGGCGGTCAGCGCGGCGGAGACGGTTTCAACGCCTTCCAGCGACTGCACCGCGGCCTCGGCGGCCTTGCGCAGCGGCTCCATCAGCTTGGCGATCTCGGGGCTGGGCGCCTCGATAACGAAGCTCACCTTGCCGCCCTCGATGCGCAGGGCGCGCAGCATGTCACGGGAGACCAGGGTGCCGCCGTCCGGCAGCGCCAGCCGTTCCAGCACCGCGCGAATCTGTTCCTGTGTGACACTCATTGCTGCTCTCCTGCGTCAAATCCGGCCCATATATATGTGTGTGCCCGCGCGCAGGGAACCCGGCCTGCGCCTTTGCCGCATCAACAGGGCGGCAGATGTGTCAATCCACAGCCGCACAAGCCATGCGCTGAGCGTGGCTGCATGCCCGGAAATTATACAGCTGCGCAACGGGCCGCGGAAAATCTTGGCCAATTACAAAGGCCTACCCTGCGTCACCCATGCAGATGCTGCATAGCGGCATTGACGAAGCGCGGGATTGTGCATCTGCGGCATTTCCTTAAATTGTCATTCAAGAAACGCCACGACGGCACAGACGAGACGATAGACGAAGGAACAGAACGATGGCAGCAGCACAACAGATGTCCGCGGTGAGCATTGCATCCCCGGTAGGCTTCCTGGATGCCCTGCTGGTCAAGTTCACCCGCTACCGCCTGTACCGCCAGACCGTGAATGAGCTGTCCGCGCTGACCGCCCGCGATCTGGCTGACCTGGGCCTGAACCGGTCCGAAATCAAGCGCGTCGCCTACCAGGCGGCATACGAGAACAACTGATAGAGATCAGGCTCCTTCTCCTCCTCCCTTAGAAGAGCCTGTCTTCTGCGGCGGCATCCTCCTCCTCCCTGATGCCGCCGCACCCTATACCGGCCGAAAGCCGGGATTGGATCACCGGGGTCTCCTCCTCCCTGATACCCGGTGTTTGACAGAACGGCGGTGCCCCCTCCTCCTCCCTGGGCGCCGCCGTTTCTTGATTCTAGGGCCGCGGTTTGCCGCGCCCGGGCCGGGAGGCTGACGGTTTTGCGCTATCCCTTTGCCGCATCTGCTGATTTGATCGTAGGCATAGGCATCAGTGATTTGCGGGACCGCGCCATGAAATTCATCCACCTCACCGATATCCACCTAATGGCGCCGGGCGTGCCGCTGAATGGCGGCGATCCGGCTGCGAATCTCAGCCGGGTGCTGGCGGATATTACTGAGTGGCACCGCGATGCGGCGTTCTGCGTGATTTCGGGCGATTTGGCAGATGAGGGTGATCCGGCGGCCTATGGCTGGCTGCAGGAGCAATTGGCGGCGTTCCCGCTGCCCACATTCCTGATGCTGGGCAATCATGATGTGCGGGAGAATTTCCTGAGCGTCTTTGCGGATCACCCGCGCGACGGCGGCGGGTTTGTGCAGCACAGTCACGCGGCGGGTGGTGCCAGGTTCCTGTTTCTGGACACCCTGACCGGCGGGCCGGGTGTCCATGATGGCGAGTTGTGCACACAACGGCTGGCTTGGCTGGAGGCGGAGCTGGAGCAGGCCGGGGAAACACCGGTGTTCCTGTTCCTGCACCATCCGCCGTTTGACGTCGGTCTGCCCTATGTGGACGACATCAAGCTGCGCGATCCGGAATGTTTTCACGCCGCACTGCAGAAGGGGCGGAACATCCGCCATATCTTCTTTGGCCATATCCACCGGATGACCTATGTGAACTGGCGCGGCTACAGCTTCACCTCGCTGCCCAGCACCAACCACCAGATCCCGCTGGTGCCGGAACGGGCCGGGAGCGAATACTGCGTTGAGCCGATGGCCTATGGCGTGGTGCAGGTGAGCGATGACCAGGTAACGGTGCATTTCGATGCCTATCTGGACCGGCCCGGCCAGGGGGCTGTCTCCTAAGTGGAACTTCTGTGGATCTTGCTGGTCCTCTTGTCGGCGGTCACCCACCCGCTGCGCGACCTGACGCTGAAGGGCGTGGCGCATCCGGTGTCCTGCTACACCGGCGTGTGCCTGTCGTGGGTGGTGTTTGCAGGCCTGCACATGGCGCTGGCGGGGCATAGCCCTGCCCTGCCCGCCGGGGTCTGGCCTCTGGTTCTGGCTTCGGCGCTGGGGCTGACGGTTTACTACTATGGCACCCTGTCGGCGCTGCGGCGGGGAAACCTGTCGGCCTATTACCCGATCGTGCGCTCCTCGCCCCTGGCGATTGCCGCCTTCAGCTGGCTGGTGCTGGACCGCAGCTATACCGGGGCGGCGCTGCTGGGGATGGGGCTGATCATCTGGGCCGGGCTGATGATCCAGAAGGGCAAGGGTCGCTTGCTGGATGATCCGCGCGCCTTTGCCATGGCGGCGATGGCGATGCTGGGCTCCGCGGCCTATTCGATTTCCGACGCGGCAGCGATGCAAGGAGCAGCCAGCGCGCCGTTCCTGTTCTGGACCTATATCCTGGTGACGCTGGCGATGGGGGCGTTGCGCGCCTGGGAGGATAGGGGGCAGTCGGCGCCGCTGCTAGGCGTGGTGCGCGGCTGGGCGCAGAACCCCTGGCGCATCCTGTTTGCCGGGCTGTCGTCCTACCTGTCGTACCTCTTGATCCTGCGGGTGTTTCAGCTGGGCGCCGAGGCGGCGGCGGTAAGCGCGGTGCGGCAGGTGTCGATCCCGGTGTCTGTGATCCTGGCGGCGCTGGTGCTGAAGGAGCCGCGCGGTCTCAGCCGGCTGGGCTGGGCGGTGCTGATTGCCGCAGGTATTGCGATGATTGCGCTGCGGTAAACCTGCAGCCCTCCCCGCCTCACGCGAACTTCAGAGGAAGAGGGTGGCGCAGGCGCGGCGGGCAGCAGTGCTGCCCGCCGCGCCTGCGCCCGGATCGGATCGCTGCGCGATCCGATCCGGCGGTCATCCCGATGCAGATGGATGTTTCAGAACGGCACGTCGTCGGTGGCGGTCACAAACTTGGCCACCACTTTCTTGGGGCCTGCCTTCTCGAAGTCCACTTCAAGCTTGTCGCCCTCGATGCCGGTGATGGCGCCATAGCCGAACTTCTGGTGGAACACCCGCTCCCCCATCGTGAAGCTAGAGGTGGCGGTGAGGTCGATCACCGTGTTCCTGCTCTCCTTGGGCTGAGACATGCCGTACTGCCCTGCACGGGCCTGCATCCGTTTCCAGCCGGGGGAGTTGTAGCCGTCGGCCTGTGCCACGCGCTCGTCGATGGTGGAGCGGACTTGTGCGGCACCTGGAGCCGCCGCGCCGTAACCGCCGCCGTAGAGGCCCGGCGGAGTCAGCACCTCGACGTGCTCCTCCGGCAGTTCGTCAATGAAGCGGGAGGGCAGCTGCGACTGCCACTGGCCGAACACCCGGCGGTTGCCGGCAAAGGAGATGGTGCAGATCTGCTCTGCCCGCGTGATGCCGACATAGGCCAGGCGGCGTTCTTCCTCCAAGCCTTTCAGGCCGCTTTCGTCCATCGAGCGCTGCGAGGGGAACAGCCCATCCTCCCAGCCCGGCAGGAAAACAGCGGGGAACTCCAGGCCCTTGGCGGCGTGCAGGGTCATGATCGAGACCTTCTCATCCGCGTCCTGCTTGTCATTGTCCATCACCAGGCTGACGTGCTCGAGGAAGCCTTGGAGGTTCTCGAAGCTTTCCAGCGCCTTGACCAGCTCCTTGAGGTTCTCCAGCCGACCGGGCGAATCCGGGTTTTTGTCGTTTTGCCACATGGTTGTGTAGCCGGACTCGTCGAGGATGATCTCCGCCAGCTCCATATGGGTGATGTCCGCGTCGCCGGCCATGCGGCCCCAGCGGGCAATGCCCTCGACCAGTTCGCGCAGCTTGCCTGCGCCCTTGCCCTTGATATGGCCGCCTTCAACTGCCAGCCGGGCGCCCTCCACCAGCGAGACGTTGTTCTCGCGGGCAACCATCTGGATGGTCTGCTGCGCCTTGTCGCCAAGGCCGCGTTTTGGCGTGTTGACGATGCGTTCAAACGCCAGACCGTCATCAGGCGAGACCACAACGCGGAAATAGGCCATGGCATCGCGGATCTCCATCCGCTCATAGAAGCGCGGGCCGCCGATCACCCGGTACGGCAGGCCGATGGTGAGGAAGCGGTCCTCAAACGCGCGCATCTGGTGGGAGGCGCGGACCAGGATGGCCATGCTGTTGAGGCCGAGGGGAGACTGTCCACGGGTGCCGCGCTGCATCGATTCAATCTCTTCGCCGATCCAGCGGGCCTCTTCCTCGCCATCCCAGTGGCCGATAAGCCGGACCTTCTCGCCATCGCCCGCGTCGGTCCACAGCTCCTTGCCCAGACGGCCGGCATTGCCGCGGATCACGCCCGCGGCGGCGGCGAGGATATGGCCGGTGGAGCGGTAGTTCTGCTCCAGCCGCACCACCATGGCGCCGGGAAAATCCTTCTCGAACCGCAGGATGTTGCCAACCTCGGCGCCGCGCCAGCCGTAGATCGACTGGTCGTCGTCGCCAACGCAGCAGACGTTCTTGTGCGCACCGGCCAGCAGCCGCAGCCACAGGTACTGGGCGACGTTGGTATCCTGGTATTCATCCACCATGATGTAGCGGAACCAGCGCTGGTACTGCTCCAGAACATCGGGGTGGTTCTGGAAGATTGTCACCATGTGCAGGAGCAGGTCACCGAAATCGACCGCGTTCAGTTCCAACAGCCGCCTTTGATACTGACTGTAAAGCTCGACGCCCAGATAGTTGTAGGCACCGGCATCTGCAGACGGCACCTTGTCCGGCGTCAGGGCGCGGTTTTTCCAGTCGTCAATGATGTTTGCCAGCATCCGCGCGGGCCAGCGCTTGTCGTCGATGCCTGCGGCCTGGATCAGCTGTTTCAGCAGCCGGATCTGGTCGTCGGTGTCGAGAATGGTGAAATTCGATTTCAGCCCCGCCAGTTCCGCATGGCGGCGCAGGAGTTTGACGCAGATCGAGTGGAAGGTGCCGAGCCAGGGCATGCCTTCGACCGCCTGGCCGAGCATGCCTGCCACCCGCTCCTTCATCTCGCGGGCGGCCTTGTTGGTGAAAGTGACCGACAGGATCTCGTTCGGGCGCGCGCGGCCGGTGCTGAGGAGATGCACGATGCGGGTGGTCAGCGCCTTGGTCTTGCCGGTTCCGGCGCCGGCCAGCATCAGCACCGGTCCGTCGAGGCATTCCACCGCCTCCCGCTGGGCGGGATTCAGCGTGTCCAAATAGGGCATCACCCGCGCGCCCATGGCGCGGGACGACAGCGATGCGCCCTCAAAGGCGTCCATTTCGTCAAAACTGCTCATGGCCGTGATCCTAGCGTGATTCAGGTCCGGCGGAAAGAGGACGTTCACAGTCTGTTCACTTGTCCGCCCCTAGTATCCGCACCCGGCGTCAAGGCCTGCTTTTGCTTGCATTTTGCCTATTCGGCACAAGCGCAGACCGGTGTCTTCATGTTCTGTAAAGGCTAACGCGCAATTCTAGCGCAAACGCCCAATGCCAGAGGACCACCATGACACAGGGGACGGCCCGGAAGCTGATATCCAAGCTCAAAACATTTTCGATGCTGCCGCTGCTGCTGGCGGCGGCCGGCCTGAGCGCCTGGGCGGTCTATTCTGTGCCGGCACCTATTGTGGACCGGATGCTGGAAGCGGACCTGCGAAAGCAGGCCGACACCTGGCGGCGGGCGGTTCTGCTGCATCTTGATAACAGCAAGGATGCCTTTGTGCTGGGTGATCTGGATGAGCACGACCAGGAATACCTGGGCCTGGTGCCGGAAACCTCGGATGTGTACCGGCTGAAACTGTTTGAGGCGGATGGCACTATCTTCTGGTCGACGCGGCCCGAGGAAATCGGTGAGCGCAACACCAAGCCGTATTTTCAGTCCGTCGTCTCGCAAGGGCTGGTTTATTACAAGCATGAGGAAAAGCCCGCGACAGAGGTGGACGGGCTGCGCACCGCGGCCAATGCGGACGGGTCGATCCCGGAGCGCGAGGTGGCAGAGGTTTATTCCCCGGTGCTGCACGACGGCATTTTCATTGGCGCCATTGAGTTCTATTCGGACATCACCGATATCCGGAACACCTTCATCACCCGCGTCCGGATCTCGCTGGCGCTGATTTCGCTGGTGACAGTGGCGGCGATGACCATCGTGTCGGTTGTCGTCTTCAAGGCCAACCGCCGCAGCCTGCGCCAGGTTGAGGAACGCTCTGCCCGCGATCAGGAGGCAATGGCGAACCAGCTGCAACTGGCGCGGGAGGTGAAGCTGCTGGGCGAACTGAACGAGTGGCTGCAATCCTGCCGCTCGCTGGGTGAGCTGTTTGACATGGTGTCGGAGTTCATGGGCCATCTGCTGCCGGATGCAGAAGGCAGCATCTATGTGTTCTCTAATTCGCGTGATGTGCTGGATGGATGCTCCAGCTGGAACGGCGGCAGCCACAAGGACCATATCCAGCCAGGCGAGTGCTGGGGCCTGCGCCGCGGGCGGACCTATGAGTTCGGCGCCTCGGAAGTCGAGTTCACCTGTGCCCATGCAGAACCGCACGACGGGCGCCCCTATTTCTGCTTTCCGATTCTGGCGCATGGCGAGACGGTGGGCCTGATGCATCTGCGGGCGCGTCCCAGCCGGGCCGGGGATTTTGCCGGCTGCAAGCAATTGGCGCAGATGTGCGCCGAGCAGATCAGCATGGCGATTGCCAACGTGAAGATGCGCGATCAGCTGCACGACCAGTCGGTGCGCGATTCGCTGACCGGGCTGTTCAACCGCCGCCACATGACCGAATCCCTGCGCAAGTTCGTGGGGGCCAGCCAGAACAGCGGCAAGCCGCTGAGCGTGGTGTCGATCGACGTCGATCACTTCAAGAAATTCAATGACAACCACGGCCATGATGCCGGCGACATGGTGCTGCGCGCGGTTGGCGCCGCGATGGAGCAGGCCTGCGATGGCGATGAGGTGGCCTGCCGCCCCGGCGGCGAGGAGTTCGCGCTGCTGCTGCCGGGCGTGAGCCCGGAAGATGCGGTCACCAAGGCGGAACTGCTGCGCCAGGCCATTGAGGACGTGGTGGTGCGCTACGGCGAAAAGGCGCTGCCGCGGATCTCGATCTCGCTGGGGGTGGCCCATTACCCGGCGCATGGCACCATGCCGCAGGATCTGCTGCGCGCCTCGGACGAGGCGCTCTATGAGGCGAAGGCCAAGGGCCGCAACCAGGTCTGCATCGCCGAGGGCGCGAGCCCCCTGCCCCGCAATCCTGCGGCGCTGCCTGCCGCCGGCAGTGCAGAGGATGCAGAGGACCGGAAGAAAGGCGCGGCATAAGCCGCGGCTGGCCGCCGGCGCCCGATGCAGGCGCCGGCGCTTTTCCTTGCACAATCCCTTGCGGCGCGTACCAATGCGCAGATGGATCAGCATCAGACATACCCGGGCCTAGATGACCTGAAACGCCGCGCCCGGCAACGGCTGCCCAAGTTTGTCTGGGAGTATCTGGACAGCGGCACAGGTATTGAATCCGCCAAGGCGCAGAACCGTGCCGGGCTGGACCGGATCGGCATGCTGCCCTCGGTGCTGCACGGGCCGCTGGAGACGGACCTGTCTGCCGAACTGCTGGGTACGAAGCACGCTTTCCCGTTCGGGGTCGCTCCGGTCGGCATGTCGGGGCTGATCTGGCCGGATGCGGAGGGCATCCTGGCCCGCAGCGCTGCTGCCGCGGGCATTCCCTATTGCCTGTCCACCGTGGCCAGCCAATCGCCTGAGGACCTAGCGCCGCATTTGGGGGCGGATGCCTGGTTCCAGCTGTACCCGCCCAAGGATGAAGGCATCCGTGCCGATATGCTGGCGCGGGCGAAGGACGCCGGGTTCCGCACGCTGGTGCTGACGGTGGATGTGCCGGTGGCTTCGCGCCGGGAACGGCAGACGCGTTCCGGTCTGACGCAGCCGCCGCGGCTGACCCCGCGTCTGCTGGCCCAGATCGCGATGCGGCCCGCCTGGGCGCTGGGAATGGCACAGGCCGGAATGCCGCATATGCGGACGCTGGACAAATACATCAGCGGCGAGCAGGCCAACCTGCCGCCAACGGCACATATAGGATACCTGCTGCGCACCTCTCCCGACTGGGAGTATGTGCACTGGCTGCGGCGCAACTGGGACGGACCGTTTATCATCAAGGGGGTGCAGCGGGCTGCGGATGCGCAGCGGCTGCAGGAAGCCGGCGCGGATGCGATCTGGCTGTCGAACCACGGCGGCCGCCAGTTCGACGGCTGCCCGCCCGCCATCAGCCTGCTGCCGGAGATCCGCAATTCCGTCACCGTGCCAGTGATCTTTGACAGCGGCATCGGGGGCGGGCTGGACATCCTGCGGGCGCTGGCGCTGGGGGCGGATTTCGTCATGCTGGGGCGTGCCTTCCACTATGCGCTGGCGGCCCTGGGAAGTGCCGGACCGGCGCATCTGATCAGCATCCTCGCCAAGGATCTGGAGGCCAATATGGGCCAGCTGGGCCTGTCCAGCCTGGCCGGGGCATGCGGATTGCAAACCCGTCAACTGGGCTGATTGCGCACCCGGCCGGCGCTTTTTGCGCGAATTCGCACGAATTGCGCCAAAATGACGCACACGCAGCGTCACTTTGCGCTGCACCGCAACAAAAAAAGTTACAAAATCATGCTGCATGTGCAGAATTTCTGCAGAATCTGCAAATGTTAGCGCCGAGCAATGCGGTAAATTGCAAAGTCAGGAACCCCCAAAAACGAGGCCAGAAAGGAAAGGACAAGCCGCTTGAGAGCGCAATCATGCCGGAAATACCCAGAACTACTGTTGTGCGGTTCGATAATATCCGCCTAACACTGCACCAACTTGCACGGACCCCGAGGGTGACATGACCGACTTCAAAAAAATCCTGATTGCCAACCGTGGCGAGATCGCGATCCGCGTGATGCGCGCCGCCAACGAAATGGGCAAACGCACCGTCGCCGTCTATGCCGAGGAGGACAAGCTCGGCCTGCACCGGTTCAAAGCGGACGAAGCCTACCGGATCGGCGAAGGCATGGGGCCGGTTGCGGCGTACCTGTCGATCGACGAGATCATCCGCGTTGCCAAGGAAAGCGGCGCTGACGCGATCCACCCCGGCTACGGCCTGCTGTCGGAAAACCCGGAGTTCGTGGACGCCTGCGCCCGCAACGGCATCACCTTTATCGGCCCCAAGGCCGAAACCATGCGCGCGCTGGGTGACAAGGCCTCGGCCCGCAAGGTGGCGATTGCGGCCGGCGTGCCGGTCATTCCGGCAACCGAGGTGCTGGGCGACGACATGGACGCGATCCGCAAGGAAGCGGCCGAAATCGGCTATCCCTTGATGCTGAAGGCCTCCTGGGGCGGCGGCGGCCGCGGCATGCGTCCGATCCACGCCGAGAAAGAGCTGGAAGAAAAGGTGCTGGAAGGCCGCCGCGAGGCGGAAGCCGCCTTTGGCAACGGCGAGGGCTACCTGGAAAAGATGATCACCCGCGCCCGCCACGTCGAGGTGCAGATTCTGGGCGACAAGCACGGTGAGATCTACCACCTCTATGAACGCGACTGCTCGGTGCAGCGCCGCAACCAGAAAGTGGTTGAGCGCGCCCCTGCCCCGTACCTGAGCGAAGAACAGCGCGCCGAGCTGTGCGACCTGGGCCGCAAGATCTGCCAGCATGTGAACTATGAATGCGCGGGCACCGTCGAATTCCTGATGGATATGAACGACGGCAAGTTCTACTTCATCGAGGTGAACCCGCGGGTGCAGGTGGAGCATACCGTGACTGAAGAGGTCACCGGCATCGACATCGTGCAGGCGCAGATCCTGATCGCCGAAGGCAAGACCATTGCTGAGGCAACCGGCAAGGCCAGCCAGGGCGACATCCGCCTGAATGGCCACGCGCTGCAGACCCGCGTCACCACCGAAGATCCGCTGAACAACTTCATCCCGGACTACGGCCGCATCACCGCCTACCGTTCCGCCACCGGCATGGGCATCCGCCTGGACGGCGGCACCGCATATGCGGGCGGCGTGATCACCCGCTATTATGACTCGCTGCTGACCAAAGTGACCGCCTGGGCACCGACCCCGGAAAAGGCGATTGCCCGCATGGACCGCGCGTTGCGCGAATTCCGGGTGCGTGGTGTCAGCACCAACATCGCCTTTGTCGAGAACCTGCTGAAGCACCCGACCTTCCTGTCGAATGAATACACCACCAAGTTCATCGACGAAACGCCGGACCTGTTCCAATTCAAGAAACGGCGCGACCGCGGCACCAAGGTGCTGACTTATATCGCGGATATCTCCGTGAACGGCCACCCGGAGACAGAAGGCCGGGCGGCCCCCGCTGCCGACCTGAAGGAGCCGCGCGCACCGAAGGCGGATGTGGGCAACCTGCCTTATGGCACCCGCAATCTGCTGGAGCAGAAAGGCGCGCAGGCCGTGGCCGACTGGATGAAGGCGCAGCGCCAGCTGCTGCTGACCGACACCACCATGCGCGACGGCCACCAGTCGCTGCTGGCGACCCGGATGCGCTCGATCGACATGATCAAGGTGGCGCCGGCCTATGCGCAGCACCTGAACCAGCTGTTCTCGGTTGAATGCTGGGGCGGTGCGACCTTTGACGTGGCCTACCGCTTTTTGCAGGAATGTCCCTGGCAGCGCCTGCGCGACCTGCGCGAGCGGATGCCGAACCTGATGACCCAGATGCTGCTGCGCGCGTCCAACGGCGTCGGCTACACCAACTATCCGGACAATGTGGTGCAGGAGTTCGTGCGCCAGGCGGCGGAGACCGGCGTCGACGTGTTCCGCGTCTTCGACTCGCTGAACTGGGTCGAGAACATGCGCGTTGCGATGGATGCAGTGGTCGAGAGCGGCAAGGTCTGCGAAGGCACCATCTGCTACACCGGCGATATCCTGGATCCGAACCGCGCCAAGTACGACCTCAAGTATTATGTCGGCATGGCGAAGGAGATGGAGGCCGCCGGTGCCCACATCCTGGGCCTGAAGGACATGGCGGGCCTGTTGAAACCCGCCGCGGCCCGCCAGCTGGTCAAGGCGCTGAAGGAAGAGGTCGGCCTGCCGGTCCACTTCCACACCCACGACACCTCCGGCGTGGCCGGTGCCACCATCCTGGCGGCGGCGGATGCCGGCGTGGATGCGGTGGATGCGGCGATGGACGCCTTCTCCGGCGGCACCTCGCAGCCCTGCCTGGGTTCGATAGTCGAGGCCCTGCGCAACACCGACCGCGACACCGGCATCGACATTGCCAAAGTGCGCGAGATCTCCGGCTACTGGGAACAGGTGCGGGCGCAGTATGCGGCGTTTGAAAGCGGCCTCGCAGCCCCGGCTTCGGAAGTGTACCTGCACGAGATGCCGGGCGGCCAGTTCACCAACCTGAAGGCGCAGGCGCGCTCCTTGGGTCTGGAAGAGAAATGGGCCGACGTGGCGCAGACCTATGCTGACGTGAACCAGATGTTCGGCGATATCGTGAAGGTGACTCCGTCGTCCAAGGTGGTTGGCGACATGGCGCTGATGATGGTCTCCCAGGGCCTGACCCGTGATGAGGTCGAGGATCCCAAGACCGACGTGGCCTTCCCCGACTCGGTCGTCGACATGATGCGCGGCAACCTGGGCCAGCCCCCGGGCGGCTTCCCGGACGGCATCGTCGCCAAGGTGCTGAAGGGCGAAGCGCCCAACACCGAGCGCCCCGGCGCGCATCTGGAGCCGGTTGACCTGGAGGCGGTCCGTGCGGATCTCTCCAAGCAGCTGGAAGGCTTCACCGTCGATGACGAGGACCTGAACGGCTACCTGATGTACCCCAAGGTGTTCCTCGACTACATGGGCCGCCACCGCCAGTACGGCCCGGTGCGCACCCTGCCGACCAAGACCTTCTTCTATGGCATGGAGCCGGGCGAGGAGATCACCGCCGAGATTGATCCGGGCAAGACCCTGGAAATCCGCCTGCAGGCGATTTCCGAAACCGACGAGAAGGGCGAAGTGAAGGTCTTCTTCGAGCTGAACGGCCAGCCGCGGGTGATCCGGGTGCCGAACCGTCTGGTGAAGGCCTCAACCCAGGCCAACCCCAAGGCGGAAGCGGGCAACCCGAACCACGTCGGCGCACCGATGCCCGGTGTTGTGGCATCTGTCGCGGTTCAGGTGGGCCAGCAAGTGCATGAAGGTGATATGCTGCTGACCATCGAAGCGATGAAGATGGAGACCGGCATCCACGCCGAGCGCGACGCGGTGGTGAAGGCGGTGCATGTTCAGGCCGGCGGCCAGATTGACGCCAAGGACCTGCTGGTCGAGCTGGAATAAGCTGCAAGGCTGAACTCAACAGAGGGCGTCCCGCCGGATGGCGGGGCGCCCTTTTCTTTTTTTCAGGAGGCGGAATTCGGCGCGTTTTCAGGAGGCGGAATTCGGCGCGAATTCCGGCCAATTTACCGGCGCGGAAAACCGGCGTCGCCGGCAGCCGAAAATCCTCGCAGGATTTTGGCCGTTTCCCGCGCCGGGAAACGGATTGCTTCGCTGTCAGGCCTTTAAGGCGGCTGGAGCCGGCAGGGTCATGGTTTCAACCTGCACTGGCTTAACCGCCTCGAACTGCCCCGCCCAGCTGTCCG
Organism: Leisingera sp. ANG1; assembly: GCF_000203975.2. GTDB lineage: Bacteria > Pseudomonadota > Alphaproteobacteria > Rhodobacterales > Rhodobacteraceae > Leisingera. The sequence continues at coordinate 193,741 of NZ_AFCF02000008.1, forward strand.
CCTGAGGTGTGCTGAAGTGATGATCACTGTGCACAAATAGCCCCAGGGCAATCGCGGCCGCCAAGCTGGCGATCCGCAGGTAATCCTTGCACGGCATGGGCTCAATCTCCCTGAAAATCTTCTTCTTCGCCAATCAAACGCACGTCCTTTGGCTTTCCGTCGCTGCCGATGCAGATTTTTTTCTTCCATTGCCGATTTTCCTCTTGCAGCTTAGCCCCCGAGACCCTATTTCACCGCTCACCGGATGGCAGCGCGGGCGTAGCTCAGGGGTAGAGCATTACCTTGCCAAGGTAAGGGTCGTGAGTTCGAATCTCATCGCCCGCTCCATCGGGAAACGGACAGGCCGCCCTTAGGGCGGCCTTTCGCTTTTCGGCATTTCCGCATAGTCTGGCCGGGTGCAGAAAACCTTGTGCGGAATCGCTTTACCGCTTAGGAACAGAGCGAGAACAGAAACGGGCGGGCAGAGCAGAATGCTGACATCGGTAGAACTATGCGCAGGTGCGGGCGGCCAGGCCCTCGGTCTCGAGGCGGCGGGCTTTGACCACACGGCGCTGGTTGAGATCGACAAGCACTGCTGCGCCACCCTGCGCCACAACCGCCCCGCGTGGAACGTGCTGGAAGAGGACGTGCGCAAGTTCAAGGACGTCGCGGGCGACTACAAAGGCATCGACCTGTTGGCCGGCGGCCTGCCCTGCCCGCCGTTTTCGGTCGCGGGCAAGCAGCTGGGCGAGAAGGACGAGCGCAACCTGTTCGATGATGCGATTGAGATCGTCGATGCCACCCGCCCTCGCGCGGTGATGATTGAAAACGTGCGCGGCTTTCTGGATGCGGTGTTTCATGACTACCGCGAAAAGCTGAAGAAACAGCTCTCGAAACTGGGCTATGAAACCGACTGGCGCTTGCTCAATGCCTCCGATTTCGGCGTGCCGCAGCTGCGGCCACGGGTGGCAATTGTTGCCCTGCGCAAGGAATTTGCCAGCCAGTTCAACTGGCCTGAGCCGCTGCCGCACAATCCGCCGACCGTGGGCGCAACCCTAGTGGACCTGATGAAGGAGCGCGGCTGGCGCGGGGCGGATGACTGGGCTGCCAAGGCGGATGAGATTGCGCCGACCATCGTGGGCGGCTCCAAGAAACACGGGGGGCCCGATCTGGGTCCGACCCGCGCGCGGCGCGCCTGGGCGGCGCTGGGGGTTGAAGGACGCACCATTGCGAATGAGGCGCCGGATCCCTTCCACAACGACATGCCGCGTCTGACGGTGCGGATGGTCGCGCGTATCCAGGGGTTTCCGGACTCATGGCATTTCACCGGCGCCAAGACCAATGCCTACCGCCAGGTGGGCAACGCCTTCCCGCCGCCGGTGGCAGAGGCGGTGGCGCGGGAGTTGAAGGCGGCGATTGCCAAGCCGAAGCTGCATGCCGTGCGGGCGTAATCCGTTTCCTACCCCCACTGTCTTGCGGATCGTTGGACAGCAGCAGCCATGAAACAGAACATTCCCGACAGCCTTGTTGATTTCGACCACCAGGATTTCAACGTTCTGCTCCACCTTGAGATGGAGATCACCCAGCGCGCCGGCGGGTTGCTGGCACTTGAGCATGACGTGGCCTTCATGCTGCGCGACTGCATCGACGATGTGATCATGACGCCCAAGACCGGGCGGCGGTCCTACGAAGAGCTGGAGAAGACCGAGAAGACATACATCGGCACCCGGGTGGAGATTGAACTGCGGGCGCTGCTGGGCCTGCGGAAGGGACGGCTGGATACCGTGATCCTGGGCCATGACGTGGACATCAAGCACACCATGGGCAGCAACTGGATGATCCCAACTGAAGCGGTGGGCAGCGCCTGCCTGCTGGTGGCCGCGGACGAGGCGCGGGCGCGCTGTTATCTGGGGCTGATCGTGGCGCGGCCCGAGTATCTGACCGCAGGCCAGAACAAGGATGCTAAGCGCACCATTTCTGCCGAAGGGTTCAAGCACATCCAATGGCTGCTGAAGGACCACCCCTACCCCGCCAACTTCTGGCGCACTGCAGATGCGGATGCAGTCGAGGAGATATTTGGCTGCGACACAGGCAACGCCCGCATGGCCACACTGTTCCGGCTGATGCAGCGCCGCCCGATTCCCCGCGCTGCGGTGGAGGCGGTGGCGCAGCAGAAGGATTTCATGCGCCGCATCCGCGCCGACGGCGGCCATGGCACCCGCGACATTCTGGGGCGGGAGCAGATTGTGGTGCTGGAGGGGCGCAAGGATGCCCAGCTGATCAAGGCGCTGGATCTGCCGCCCTGTGCGGCCAGCGAATTCATTTCCTGCCGGATTGAAACGGAGTACCATGCCCGCCTGGCCGGACAATCAGGGCATCCCATCGCGTGGCCGACAAGCTGACACCGGAACGGCGCAGCGCCAATATGGCCAAGATCCGCGCCAAGAACACCAAGCCGGAAATGCTGGTGCGGCGGATGGTGCATGGGATGGGCATCCGATACCGCCTGCACCGCAAAGACCTGCCGGGCAAGCCAGATCTGGTGTTCGGGCCGCGCTGCAAGGTGATCTTTGTGCATGGCTGCTTCTGGCATCTGCATGACTGCCGCGACGGGCGCATCCCGGCAACGCGCCGCGACTATTGGGAACCCAAGCTGCTGCGCAATGCGGAACGTGACGCGGAGCATCTGGCCGCGCTGCAGGCGGCAGGCTGGCAGGTGCTGACCATCTGGGAATGCGAGAGCAAGGATCTTGCTGCCTTGGAAAAACGCCTCACGCAGTTCCTTAAAACGGAAGAATAATGCTTATCCACAGATACTTGCCAGGTTTCGGAATTTTCCACTTGCGGCCCGTTTGGGAAATCCCTAAACACCGCCTCACCGAATGGCAGCGCGGGCGTAGCTCAGGGGTAGAGCATTACCTTGCCAAGGTAAGGGTCGTGAGTTCGAATCTCATCGCCCGCTCCATTCGAAAGCCGAAAAGGCCGTCCTCCGGGGCGGCCTTTCGCTTTTCTGCGCCGCGGCATCGGCGGCATTTTCTTCACCATCCTTTCATTTTCCGCTTGCGGGTTGCGCGCGGATTTCCTATTCACCGCGTCACCGGATGGCAGCGCGGGCGTAGCTCAGGGGTAGAGCATTACCTTGCCAAGGTAAGGGTCGTGAGTTCGAATCTCATCGCCCGCTCCATCGGGAAACGAAAAGGCCGCCTTCCAGGGCGGCCTTTCGCTTTTTCTAGCGCCCTTGTGAAATTTGATCAAATTCCTTTGACGCGGGCTGAAAAACAGGCCAATGCTACTGCCAAACAATGCTCACGGGCAGATCATCGCAGGAGTTTGGCCATGGCCCCAGTCATCTACCCCACCACCAATTTCACCGCGACCGAACAGCTGTGCCTGGACCGCGGCGAAGGCATCCATGTCTATGACACGGACGGTAACAAATACATCGAAGGGCTGGCAGGCCTGTGGTGCACCTCGCTGGGCTACAGCAATACTGAGGTGATGGACGCGATCACCGAGCAGCTGCACAAGCTGCCGTTCACCCACACATTCGGCGGCAAGACCCACAAGCCGATCATGGAGCTGGCCGAGAAACTGAAGGCGATGGTGCCGGTGGAGGATGCCTATATCTTCTTTGGCAACTCGGGTTCGGACGCCAATGACACCCACTACAAGATGCTGCGCTATTACTTCAACGCCATCGGCAAGCCGGAGAAGCGCAAGATCATCACCCGCGAGCGCGGCTATCACGGGGTGACCGTCGCGGCGGGCTCGCTGACCTCCCTGCCCGCGAATCTGGCGCATTTCGATGCGCCGCTGGAAGCGCTGCACATTCTGCGTTCTGACGCGCCGCATTATTACACCGGTCGCCAGGGCAATGAGACCGAGGAGCAGTTTGTCGACCGGATCATCCATAACCTGGAAGAGCAGATCCTGGCCGAGGACCCCGACACCATCGCAGCGATGATTGTCGAGCCGATCACTGGCGCGTCCGGCGTGATCGTGCCGCCGGAAGGCTATTACGAGAAGCTGCAGGCGCTGTTGCGCAAGCATGGCATTCTAGTCTGGGCCGATGAGGTGATCTGCGGCTTTGGCCGGACCGGCGCCGATTTCGGCTGCACCACCATGGGCATCAAGCCGGACTTGATGACATTCGCCAAGCAGCTGAGCTCTGCCTATTTCCCGATCTCCGCCTCGGTCATTCCCGGTTACATGTACGAGGCGATGATCGACCAGACCAATGAGGTCGGCGTCTTCGGCCACGGCTACACCTACTCGGGCCACCCGGCGGCCTGCGCTGCGGCGCTGAAGACGCTTGAAATCTATGAGCGTGACAACCTGTTCGAGCACGCCGCCGAAGTGGGTGCCTATATGCAGGCGCAGTTGCGCGAGGTTTTCACTGATCATCCGCTGGTCGGCGAAGTTCGCGGCAAGGGCTTGATTGCGGCGCTGGAGCTGGTGTCGAACAAGACCACCGGCGCCAGCTTTGACAAAGGGGCCGCAGGCGCCGCCGCGCAGAAGGCCTGCCAGGAAAACGGGCTGATCCTGCGGGCGGTGGCTGGCAACGCGCTGGCGCTGTGCCCGCCGATCATTATTACCAAGGAAGAGGTCAATGACATGCTGGTGCGGATGAAAACCGCGGTCGACAGCGCCTATGAGGAGCTGAAGGCGCAGGGGCTGATTGCAGGCTGAAGCCAGCGACCTGACAAATTTCCGTGAGACGCCCCGGCCTGTCCGGGGCGTTTTCCGTTAAGTGTCTGCTGCGCAAGAGGTTAATCACCCCTCGTCAAGCGGGTCGATTTTTCTGCTCAAATCCGCTACACTTCACACAGTTTGTTTCAGACCGAGATTTTAATTATGACACGCCGCACCGGCATTGCCGGTCCATCTGCCAGAGATACCACTGCAAGGGTCCGTTTTGTGACCGCTTAAGCGCTCTGCGCCGAATCTCAGCCTGCTGACAGCAGACCGGGCACCTGTTCCGGTCACGAGTTCCGTTGGGGACCGGGGACCCTCAATGCCCCTCGCAGCCCGGGCAGCTGCGGGGGGCTTTCTTTGACCTTTCAGAACACCTTGTAGGTCATGGTGGTCAGCGACCGTTCGATCCCGTCGATCTGCAACAGCTGGTCGTTTATGTATTTGCCGACGTCCTCCCCCGAGGGGATGTAGAGCTTCATCAGCAGGTCGAAATTGCCGCTGGTGGAGTAAAGCTCCGAATGGATTTCGCGCAGGGCAATCTCCTCGGCCACCTTGTAAGTGGTGCCGGGTTTGCAGCGGATCTGGACAAAGACGCAGGTGGACATGGGCGGCCCTTTTGAATGGTCACGGATTTTCGCCCAAGCTCGCACGCGGCGCAGGCGGGCGCAAGAGACCGGGATTGCTGCAACAGGTTGCCCCCCTTGCACAATGCCGCACTTGAGCCATGCCCCCTGCCCGCCCTATAAGCGCCCAGGCAGAATTGAAGTTCTTGCAGCATGACGAAGGATAAGCCGCTGATGCGTACCGCCAAAGTGACCCGCAAGACCGCGGAGACCGAAATCTCTGTCGAGATCAACCTCGACGGCACCGGGGTTTACGACAACCAGACCGGGGTTGGCTTTTTCGACCACATGCTGGACCAGCTGGCGCGTCATTCGCTGATCGACATGACCATTCGCGCCAAGGGCGATTACCACATCGACGACCACCACACGGTGGAGGACACCGGCATCGCGCTGGGTCAGGCGCTGGTGCAAGCGCTGGGGGACAAGAAAGGCATCCGCCGTTACGGCGAGTGCCACCTGCCGATGGATGACGCCCAAGTGCGCTGTGCGCTGGACCTGTCGGCGCGCCCCTTCCTGATCTGGAATGTGGAGCTGCCGACCCAGAAAATCGGCACCTTTGACACCGAGCTGGTGCGCGAGTTTTTCCAGGCGCTCAGCACCCACGGCGGCATCACCCTGCATATCGACCAGATCCACGGATTCAACAGCCACCACATCGCCGAGGCGGGCTTCAAGGCAGTGGCCCGCGCGCTGCGGCTGGCGGTGGAGACCGATCCGCGCAAGGCGGATGCGATTCCGTCGACCAAGGGTGCGCTGTAAATGCTGACCGCAATTATCGATTACGAGTCCGGCAACCTGCACTCGGCCGAGAAGGCGTTCCAGCGCATGGCGCGGGAGACGGATGCGGGAGAGGTCGTGGTAACCTCTGATGCCGATGTGGTGGCCCGCGCCGACCGGCTGGTGCTGCCCGGCGATGGCGCCTTCCCTGCCTGCGCGGCTGAACTGCGCGGCCACAAGGGCATCTATGACGCTCTGGTCGAGGCGGTGGAGCAGAAGGGCCGTCCGTTCCTGGGTATCTGCGTCGGCATGCAGCTGATGGCGACCACCGGGCATGAGTATCAGGAGACACCGGGCCTCGGCTGGGTTGGTGGTGATGTGGTGAAGATCACGCCCGCGGATGCCTCCCTGAAGGTGCCGCATATGGGCTGGAACGATCTGGTAATCGATCACTCCCACCCGGTGTTTGACGGCATCCAGAGCGGTGATCACGTTTATTTCGTGCATTCCTACCATTTCCGGGTGGCGAACCCGGCGGAACGGCTGGCGCATGTGGATTACGCCGGCGACGTGACCGCGGTCATCGGCCGCGACACGATGGTGGGAATGCAGTTCCACCCGGAGAAAAGCCAGACCACCGGCCTGCGGATGATCGGCAACTTCCTGACCTGGAAACCGTAAGGGGACGGCGCTGATGCGCCGTTGCCTCCGGCGGGAGTATTAGAGCAAAGGTGAAGTTAGGGGCGCTATGCAGCAGCCGTCCTCAGCGAAACCGGCGCGACGCCATAGGCCTTGCGGAAGGCGCGGGTAAAGCCCTCGGGGCTGGTATAGGCATAGCGGCGTGCCACCGCCTCCACCCTATCGCCGCGCGCAAGGTCCTGGTGCGCCAGGATCAGCCGCCAGCGGCGCAGGTAGCCGATCGGGGTTTCGCCCACCTCTGCCGCGAAGAGTTCCGCAAAGCGCGACAGCGACAACCCCGCCTCCTGCGCCAGATCGGCATTGGTCCAGAGCCTGCCGGGGTGATCATGCATCGCCACGATGGCGCGGCTGAGGCGCGGATCGGCGAGGCCCGCCAGCAGCCCCGGCTCTGTCGCGCCTTTCTGGATCTGGTTGCGCAACAGGCGCACCATCAGAACCTCGCCCAGCCGGTTGATCACCGATTGCGCGCCGCAGTGCTGGCCCTCTGCCTCGTCCCGCATCAGCCTAACCAGCCCCTGCGCCTCGGCATTGCCGGACACGTCATACTCCACCACCGGCGGCAGGGCGGCCAGGAACGGGTTGCTTTGCCCCGACCATTCCACCCGCGCCGCCCACATGACCGCACCCGGAGCAGGCTCCGACAGCGGGCTGCGGGTGCGGTAGAGGATCCGCACAGGCTCTCCTGCCGCGTTTGCCAGGGCGATCAGGTTGGCGCGGCCCGGGACGGCGGCCTGCACGGCGAGCTGAAAACGGTCCATTAAAGTCGTGAGGCGGTCCATGCTTTCGGTGTTTCCATCATGTTTTTCGGATTTTCCGGACATTAAACTGCGCAATACATTCAGGCAAGCACCACCACTCACACCGCTCACAAGGACCAATCACATGCTGATCCCCCGCCAGAAGACCCCGGACCTGACCCTGCCGACGCTGGACCACGGCCAGTTTGACCTGTCCTCGGAAACGGCCGAGCGCGGCACCGTGATCTGTTTCTACCGCGGTCTGCACTGCCCGATCTGCGCCACCTATCTGAAGGAATTCGAGAAGAAGGTTGCCGCCTTTGCCGAGCGCGGCGTCAACTGCATCGCGATCAGCTCCGACGGCGAGGAGCGCACCCGCGCGATGGCCGACAAGATCGAGGCCAAGGAACTGCGGTTCGGCTATGACCTGCCGCTGTCCGTGGCCAAGGAATGGGGGCTTTATATCTCAACCTCGCGCGGCAAGACCTCGATCGGGATCGAGGAGCCGGCGCTGTTCTCCGAGCCCGGCCTGTTCATGGTGACGCCGGAGCAGACGCTCTATTACGGGTCTGTGCAAACGATGCCGTTTGTGCGCCCGCATTTCGCCGAGCTGGTGGCGGCGCTGGATTTTGCCATCCCCAACAACTACCCGGCGCGCGGCGAATACACAGGTGAGGTGTAAGCGTCACAGCTGCCGCCGGGGCCGGTGCAATTCGCCGGATTGAACAATAGACAAGGGGTCCGCTTCGAGGCATACGGGGCGGACCTCTTGTCACTGCGGCAGCCCCCTTGCACATCCGTTTCGAGAAATACGACCACGCCGAAGGCAAGCACCGGTATTGCTTGCTGAGCCTGACGCCGACGCTGTTCGGCGACTGGTGTGTTGAGCGTGTCTCGGGGCCTCTGAATGCTCCGGGCGGCGTACAGAAGCGGACCTATTTCGCGGCGCAGGCCGAGGCGCAAGCAGTATTCGAGCGCTTCCGGGACCGGCAGCTGAAACGCGGCTATGCGCCGATCCCGGTGCAGCTGGGGCTGCTGTAGCGGCAGCCTTCAGGTGCTTACTGGACCCGGGTCCAGGTTTGCTTGGAGCAGATCAGCCCGCCCGCGACGCAGCCGCGCAAGGCCAGAGAGCTGCCCGACAGATCCATCTTGCCGGTGTAGATCTTGTCGTTGGACGGGCGCCATACCTTGCCCTCATAGGAGCCGTCGCCGTTCGGCACCATGTCGATCACCAGCGTCTTGCCGATGTTCGGAGATTTGTACTCGCCTTCGCTGTTGAAGGTACGGGCGATCTTGCCGCAGACCGCTGCGCCGCATTTCGCCATCTGGATATGAGCATAGGAGCCGTCATCTGCTTCCGTCTTCCAGACGCCCAGAACCGGGTCCGCCGCTGCGGCGCCTGCCAGTCCCAAGGCGACAGCAATGCCTGCCAGAAGATGTTTCATTCCATTTCCTCCCTGTTTTTCAGGCAGCCTGTCCCTGATGCCGTCTTTGAGGCAAGGTTGACTTCGGGTCGCGTTGCAATCTGCCCTTACGTTGTGCAAAACACCGCCAGCTTGATTTCACGAAGGACCGCCCGGATGATCCTCTACCCCGCGATTGACCTCAAAGACGGCCAGGCCGTGCGCCTGCTGCATGGCGAGATGGACAAGACCACTGTGTTCAATGACAACCCCGCCGCGCAGGCGCTGGAGTTTGTCGAGGCGGGTTGCGAGTGGCTGCATCTGGTGGACCTGAACGGCGCCTTTGCTGGCGAGCCGGTGAATGCGGCACCGGTGGAGGAGATCCTGAAGCAGACCAAGGTGCCCGCACAGCTGGGCGGCGGCATCCGCGACATGGCGACCATCGAGCGCTGGATCAGCAAGGGCCTGGCCCGGGTCATCCTGGGCACCGTGGCGGTGGAGAACCCGGAGCTGGTGCGCGAGGCTGCGCGGGAGTTCCCCGGCAAGGTTGCTGTTGGCATCGATGCCCGCAACGGCAAGGTCGCAACCAAGGGCTGGGCCGAGGAGACCGACGTGATGGTCACCGACCTCGCCAAATCCTTTGAGGACGCGGGCGTTGCCGCGATCATCTATACCGACATCCTGCGCGACGGTGCGATGAAGGGCCCGAATGTGGAAGCCACCGCCGATCTGGCCAATGCGGTCAGCATTCCGGTGATTGCCTCCGGCGGCGTGTCATCGCTGGATGACCTCAGAGCGCTGAAATCCTGCGGCGCGCCTCTCAATGGTGCGATTTCAGGCCGGGCGCTCTATGATGGCGCCATTGACCTGAAAGAGGCGCTGGCGGTTCTGAAAGCCTGACACCTTACTGGCGAAGGGAAAACCCATGCGCCTTGTCCGCCGAGTTCTGGCCATCCTGACCATTGGGCCGATTGTCCTGTGGCTCTTGTGCATTGCCTTTGTGATGCTGCTGGGGTTTGGCTTTGATTGCGAAATTCACGAAGGGTTTGCCAACCCCTGCGTGGTGCTGGGCCAGGACCTGGGTGAGACCGCCTATACCATGGGGGTCCTTGCCGCCTGGGGGCCGCTGATTTTTGGCCCGGTCTCCATGGGGGCCGGGCTGCTGTGGGGGCTGGCGATTGCGCTGTCACGCTATCTGGCAGCGCGGCGCTGAGGCTACTCGGCTGCTTTTGCGGTCAGCTTGCCCAAGGCGCCCTGCATCTTGGCGATAAACGCCGCGTCAGCCGGGATGTCGAGGCCAGAGAGCATTTCGCCTGGATCCTGATAAGTCAGCCAGACCTGGCCGTCCCCATCCTCATACGCCAGCACCTTGAGCGGCAGGTAGAGCCCCGCCCGCATGTCTGCCTGCATCGCCGGAGTGCCGAGTTTCGGATTGCCGAAGATCAGGAGCTGGGACGGGCTCAGCTCCAGTGCTGCATTCTGCGCTCCTGCGGCATGGTCCACCCGGGCAAAGACAGTCGCGCCCGCACCCTCCACCGCGGCCTGCAGCGCATCCATGGTTTCACCGACGGATTTCTGGCTTTGCACAGTCACCAGTTCAGCGGCGGCGGGGAGTGCAGAGGCGAGCGCAACGGCGCCTGCAAGAACAAGGGATTTTGTCATAACGAAGTCTCCAAATGTCACGGCGTCCATCCATGATCCGGGCAGGCAGGCCGGGCAGGCAACTCAAATCTGCGAGACCAGCCCGTTCCGGCGGTTCCACGCGGATGCTTCCTCCGCCGACAGTCAGGACCAAAACGCGCATCCCCCGCTATATTTGTTGCGCTTACGGCAGTCATTTCGTACCCACGGGGCAAGCAGCTTGAAAGGCACGATCCATGCTGAAAACCCGCATCATCCCCTGTCTCGACGTCGCTGACGGGCGCGTGGTCAAGGGCGTCAACTTTGTCGGCCTGCGTGATGCGGGCGACCCGGTGGAATGCGCCAAGGCCTATGATGCGGCGGGCGCGGATGAGATCTGCTTTCTGGATATTCACGCAACCCATGAAAACCGAGGCACCATGTTCGACATGGTCCAGCGCACCGCCGAGCAGTGTTTCGTGCCGCTTACCGTGGGCGGCGGCGTCAGGACCAAGGAAGATGTGCGCGCGCTGCTGCTGGCGGGTGCTGACAAGGTCTCTTTCAACTCGGCCGCAGTGGCAAACCCGGACGTGATTGCCGAAGCCGCAGACCAGTTCGGCAGCCAGTGCATTGTCTGCGCCATTGATGCCAAGACGGTGGAGCCGGGCCGCTGGGAGATTTTCACCCACGGCGGCCGCAAGCCCACCGGCATCGACGCGGTGGAATTTGCCAGGCTGGTGACAGCCAAAGGCGCCGGTGAAATCCTGCTGACCTCGATGGACCGCGACGGCACCAAGTCCGGTTTCAATCTGCCGCTGACAAAGGCGATTTCCGATGCGGTGGACGTGCCGGTGATCGCCTCGGGCGGCGTCGGCAACCTGGATCACCTCGTAGAAGGCGTGACCAAGGGAGGCGCCAGCGCGGTGCTGGCGGCCTCGATCTTCCACTTCGGCGAATACACCATTCAGGAAGCCAAGGACCACATGGCCGCCGCCGGCATCCCGATGCGGTTGAACTGAAGGGGCATGTGATGAGCCTGCTGCACGATCTCGAAGCCACCATCCTGTCCCGCAAGGGCACCGACCCGGAGACCAGCTGGACGGCCAAGCTGCTGGCCAAAGGGCCGGAGAAATGCGCCGAGAAATTCGGCGAGGAAGCCATTGAGGCGATCATCGAGGCGGCGAAGGATAACAAGGCAGGGCTCGCGTCCGAAGGTGCCGATGTTCTGTATCATTTCCTGGTGATGCTGGCCGCCCGTGATGTGGCGCTGGACGACGTGCTGCAGGTGCTGGCCGAGCGGCAAGGTCTCAGCGGCATTGCCGAGAAGGCCAGCCGCCCCAAGGACTGACAAACGGGTCCGGCGGCGGGTCAAGGGAGGCGCAGCCTCCGCGCGGCACGCGCGGCTTGTCCTTGACGCGCCTTTAAAACCACAATCAGCAACGCCCTTGAGGGCAAACCTGCCCCTCAAGGGCTTCTCAGCAAATCCTTTGCGCCGCGCAGCGGCGCCGGGCCCAACCGCGAAGGCTGTCCGGCAGGACGGCAGCAGCGGGCGGGAGCGCCTTGCCCCGCGCCAGCCGTCAGAGTTTCGAGGAAATGATCCCGGTGGCAAAGCCACCCATGCGCAGCTCACCAAACAGGCGCTGGTATTCGATTTTGGGGCAGCGGTTCTGGATCACGGTGACGCCGCGCGCCTCGGCCTTGGCGGCGGCCTCTGTGTGTTCAACCCCGATCTGCATCCAAATGGTCTGCAGCTTGGGAAAGGCCTCCAGCGCCTCATCGACAATGGGCGGCACTGCCTCTGAGCGGCGGAAGATGTCGACCATGTCCACAGGCAGATCAATATCCGAAAGGCTGGACCGTACCGCCTCTCCAAACAGCATCTTGCCGGCATGGCCGGGGTTCACCGGAATCACACGGTAGCCCTTGAGGCCCAGATAGCGCGCCACATAGTAGCTGGGACGCACCGGGTTCATCGACACGCCCACCACGGCCACTGTCTTGGCACGCTGCAGGACCTTCTTGAGATGCTCATCGCTGTAATCTGTCATACCGCGTACCCTAGCTGCGGTGCCACCCGCCGCAAAGCCGGATTCGGAGCTGAGCAAACAAAAAAGCGCCCGGAAGAACCGGGCGCTAGGTATGGAACGAGGGACAGTGAAAAAGATCTGCGGTGGTTCCACTCCGCAGTCTGTATTGAATATGGGTCACACATTGAAAAATAAAAGGGGCTGTCACGCAATTGTGAGGTGACAAGCTATTTTCGCAGGATTGCAGGCCAGTGGATGTGCCCGGCGGCAATCATCTGGGCGGTATCTGCCTGCCACAGAACGAGCACCCGCCTGTTATTCAGCAGATACAGGTCTCCATCAACGATCGCCCACAGCTGCGGATTGCCTTCGTGCAGCTGCCCCCTGGACATGGCATAGGCGCAGTAGCCGCCAAAGGCGGGGGCATAGGCGCGCGGGTTGGCCTCAAACAGCGCCTGGTTGCGGGAGGAGGCAAAGCGCCAGACGACTCCCTTCCACATTACAGCATGGCTGCGCCGCCCCTGCTCAGCCGCGCCGCGTTCAAAGAAGGCAACCGCATCATATCCGCCAATGGCCACCCCTGAGCGGGAGGAAAACACCGCTGGTTCGGCCCGCACCGTATCCGGCATGGACAAGAACAGCACCGCGGCAGCCATCAGGACCAGACGCAGGATCACATTGCACTCCATTCACTACTTGCAGCAACCCTGCGAGTCTGCCGCACAGGCCGCGCTTTGCAAAGGCAGCATACGCAGATGTGAACAGGGTGTGACGCGGGTCGCGTCAGCGGGCGATGGAGGCGTAAAGGGCGATGGCGGCTGCGTTGGAGACATTGAGCGATCCAAAACCGCCCGCAGCGTCGATCTTGACCAGGCCATCGACGGTTTCCTTGGTCTTCTGGCGCAGGCCCGGCCCTTCGGCCCCTAGCACCAGCGCCACCGGCAGGTGCTGCTTACCCGCCAGCGCGGTTTCGATGGTCTGCTCCGCCTCGCCATCCAGACCCAGCACGACAAAGCCCATATTCTGCAGTTCGGTGATGGTGTCGGCGAGGTTGCGCATCCGCAGATAAGGCTGGCGCTCCAGCGCGCCGCTGGCTGTTTTGGCCAGCGCGCCGGTTTCCGGTGCCGAATGGTGGCGGGTGCCAATGACCGCGCTGGCGCCCAGCACCTCGGCAGAGCGCAGAATGGCGCCGACGTTGTGCGGGTCGGTGACCCGGTCCAGCAGCAGCACGCGGGGCGCTTCACGGCCAATGCAGTTCTCTGCCAGCCCGCCCCAATTCAAGGATTTCACTTCTAGCGCCGCCCCCTGGTGCACCGACTGCGGGTCGATTGGCGGGTTGAACTTTCGCGGGTCGATGACCTCTGCCTCGATGCCGGAGTCAGAAATGGCATCTGCCAGTTTCGCCTGCGCGTTCATGGTCACCATCAGCCGCAATTTTTCACGCTTGGGATTGAGCAGCGCATCGCGCACCGCATGCAGCCCGAACAGCCATACGGTTTCTGCCGCGGCGGCCTTCTTGGACTGTTCTTTTTCGACGACCCATTTGGGTTTCTTGGACATTTTGCTCTCCGGCAGAAAGAAATTTCGAGGCACGCGAAAAACTTGCGTTTTTCCGGTTGACGCCCCTTTGGCCTGCTTGTAATCACGCCTCCACATCAGGTGCAACAAGCAACTGACAGTGGGCGACAGGCCGCAAGGTGTGGCAGGGGACTGTAACTCCCTCGCGGAGACGCACGCCTGGTTCGATTCCAGGGTCGCCCACCATCTTCTCTCTATTTCAGAAATGACGATGGTGGTTCAGCAGCAGGCTGGACAGGCCGCGCGCTGTGCGCACAGCAAAAAGCCCGCGTGAGCTTCGCAGGCCTTTACTTTGATTTGAATAGAGAATCCGCCACTCAGGCAGTTTCGGCCACGGCCTGTTCTGCCCATTCGGCCAGTGCATCCAGATCCGGGCCTGCCGCGACCGCCATGCCGTCGGCAAACGCCTGGAACGGCTCCACGTTCATCTTGTTGACACCGGAAATAACCGGGATGCCCAGCGCCAGCGCCTCGCCGATGATGGGCCGCATGCCGCGCCCGTCGGCTTCATGCTTGCCGAATTTGTTGACGATCATCAGCTGCGGTGCCGGGTCCGTCTGCAGGGTGGCAGAGACCTGCCCGACCGCCTGTTCCAGCGCCTCCGGGTTCAGGCGGCAGCCGCGGGCGCCAGCGCCAAGGGATTGCGAAATGCGGATGGTCTCGCCTGCGGGCAGCACCCGCACATCCATGTCGCACAGCTCCTTGTCGTAGCATTCCACATTGGTCTGCACGATGCCGGCCAGGCGGATCCCCTTGGCCTGCAGCCGTTCGGCCAGCTCGCTCAGCAAGCGGTCCGTGGCACCGCGTTCTTCGGTCATCACATAGGCCAGGTGCATCGGTCTTATTCTCCAGTCTCGTGTCGTTTCATAGGTGGTCATGCGGGCGCCGGGGTCAACCCCTACCAGGGCAGCGGGTTGTAGCCGATGACAGGGGCGTGCAGCAGCAAAAGCGCCAGGAACACCGCAGCGGCCAGCGCGGCTTCACTAGCCTTTGGGCGCATCCGCAGCAGGTTCAGCCGTGCGGTATCGCGGCTGAGGCGGCGCCATTCCCCCTGCCCCATTTGACGCTGCTTGCGCTTGTCGATCAGCGCCATACCCATCCAGGCAAAGCCCGCAAAGAGGCCGAACAGGATCACATGCGCCAGGTCGCCGTTTGCCAGCAGGTGCGCCCCGGCCCAAAGCGCCATCGCCGCCAGGAGCGGATGGCGGCTTACAGCCAAGATACCGGGGGCTGCCGGATCAAAGGGCTTGATGCCAAGCCCGCCAAAGCTGAAGGGGTTCTGCCGCATCATGCCACCCACAGCCAGCAGGCAGGCCAGCGGCATCACCAAGAGCGGCACCCAGCGGAAGCCCTCCCAATAGGGCAAAACGCCAACAAAAGGCGCGCGAGCGGCGGCGGCGACCAGCCAAGCGAGGATCATCAGCGACAGCAGGCTGTAGGCGATGATATAGACGCGCAGGCCGAGGCGGCTGACCAGCCAGGGCCGCACCGGCGGGCGCACGGGGATGGCATGGCTGGCCAGGAACAGCAACAGCGCGGCGGTGAATTCAAGCCAGCCCATCAGGGTCTCTCCGGATATAGATCAGTCTTCTGTGCAGCTATAGGCGGGCTGGCAGTATAAAACGTTGCCCCAGATCAAAAAAGGGCGCCGCTTGGGCGCCCTTTCTATTGGCTTCTTGGGCCGTTACAGACCCAACGCCTTACGCCGCTCCTCAGCAAAACCTTGCACCATGCGGTCGGCGATCAGGGCGAGGATCGCCATCGCCGCGCCTGCAGAGATGCCCAGCCCCACATCCGCCTGCCCGAGCGCCAAATAGATCGACTGGCCGAGGCCGGTGGTGCCGATCAAGGCCGCAATGACCAGCATCGCAAAGGCATAGAGGATGGTCTGATTGAGGCCAAGCAGGATCGACGGCGCCGCATAGGGCGCGCGGATGTCCTTGAGCATCTGCCATGTGGTGGCGCCGGAGGCGGTCGCAGCCTCGATCATCTCCTCCGGAGTGGAGACCAGCCCGTGCCGCGTGTAGCGGATCATCGGCACGATGGCATAGGCGATGATCGCCAGGAAGGCGGAGAATTCGCCGATCTGGAACACCATCAGCACCGGGATCAGGAACACGAACAACGGAATGGTCTGCAGCATGTCGCAGACCGGGCGCACCACACGCCAGACACCGGGTGAGACCGCAGAGGCCAGACCGATGGCGCCGCCCATCACCGCGCAGGCAAAGACTGCAGCGCCAGAAAGGTAGAGCGACAGCAGCGCCCGCTCCCACAGGCCGGACAGCAGGATGGTGCCCAGCAGAACCACAGTCAGGACGGCCAAATTGCGGCCGCCTGCAACCCAGGCCAGCGCGCCGGCACCCACCAGCACAAAGGGCCAAGGCAGCTGCGAAATGCCTGTTTCGAGCATTCCGGCAGCAATCAGCAGCATGATACCGAGCGCTACCTGTCCGCGCAGTGCAAAGACTACGCCTGCAGCGGCACCCGCCGCAAACAGCGCCGCACTCATCGCCGGGGTCCAGGCAAAACCCCAAGTGAAGGGCAGAACCGCCTGGTCCAGCCCGATCCGCATCGGCAGCAGCACATAGAACAGCACGTTGTTCTTGAGCGCGGTCAGGAACTCCGCATTGGCGCTGGTAAAGGACGACAGCCCCCGGTCGACACTGTCCGCCACCGGGTTGAACAAGCCGTAGTTGCCGGGCTGCTGAACGCTGCCCCAGAAGGCCGCGCTGACCAGGACGCCCAGCGCCAGGATGCCCCAGGCAACGCGCGGGTCATGCCTGTCGCGCCGGTCCTGGGTCAGGGTGCCGCTCATCCGGTCGATCAGGATCGCGAAGATCACGATCACCAGGCCTGCCAGCAGGCTCTGCCCGAACTGGGCCTTGCGCATGGTCAAGAGGACCTCCCAGCCGATGTCGTCAAAGCCGCCGATCACGGCGGCGATGATCACCATCGACAGCGCCGCCATCAGGCACTGGTTGACACCAACCATGATCTGCTGCCCGGCCGAAGGGATCTCGCACTGGAACAGCTGCTGCAGGCGGGTGCCGCCGGCCATGATCGCAGCTTCCTTGATCTCCGGCTCCACCCGTTCGAGGCCAAGGAGCACATTGCGCGCCATCGGCGGCGCTGCGTAGATGGCAGAGGCGATGAGACCCACCACAGGGCCAAAACCGAACAGCACCAGCAGCGGCGTCAGGTAAGCAAAGGTCGGCACCGTCTGCATGATGTCGAGCACCGCCTGCACCGGTTGGCGGATGCGGGGGTATTCATTGGCAAGGATGCCTATACCGCCGCCGATGATCAGCGCCAACGGCACCGAGACAGCAACCAGCGCCAGGGTGTTCATGCTTTCGGGCCAGTAGCCGGAAGCGAGCACAAAGCCGAGGCCCACCACCGCCATCAGCGCCATCCGCACGCCGCCCAGGGTCCAAGCCAGCGCCGTGGTGGCGCAGATGACCAGCGGCCAGGGCGTATGGCTCAGCACGTAATTCGCGGCTTCCATCGGGTAGAACATCAGCGCAGAGAAGGCCCGTGCCGTTGGTTTGATCAGCGCCAGGAACCACTCCATGAAGGCCCCAACCCAGCCGGTGGCGGGCAGCACCCAGGCGGCGGGAAACTTGACCAGCCAAGGCAGGCTGCTTTCCAAGAGAAGGCACAAGGCACCCACAACAGCTGCGATCAGCGCCGCAACCGAGCCTTTTGAGAGAGACGCCATCACCCCTGCTCCACCTGCAGCGCGGCAGCGAGGTCAGCAGGGTTCACCACGCCGACCAGCTTGCCGTCATCCGTGCGGACCGGCACCGGTTCGTACAGCTCCATGCAGCGCGCAAGGGCTGCATCCAGCGTCATGTCCTGGCGCAGGCCGGGATCGTCGGCGCCGTAGACATGGTGTTCGCCGGGCTGCATCACCGAGGACACATGCGCATGCTGGCCTTTGGCCACATCCTTGGAGAATTCGCGCACATAGTCATCGACCGGACGCAGCACGATGTCGGCGGGGGTGCCGATCTGCACCACCTTGCCGTCGCGCATGATGGCGATCCGGTCAGCCAGCTTCAGCGCCTCGTTGATGTCGTGGGTAATGAAAACGATGGTGGTCCTAAGTTTGGCCTGGATTTCCAGGAACTCATCCTGCAACTGCCGCCTGATCAGCGGGTCCAGCGCCGAGAACGGCTCATCCAGGAACCAGACCGAGCAATCGGCCACCAGAGAACGGGCGATGCCGACGCGCTGGCGCTGACCGCCGGAGAGTTCACGCGGGAAGTTCTTTTCACGCCCGCCAAGGCCAACGAGTTCGATCACCTCCTGCGCCTTGGCAAGGCGCTGCTTCTTCTTCACCCCCTGCACCCGCAGCGGGTAGGCGACGTTTTCGGCCACGGTCATATGCGGGAACAGGCCGAAATGCTGGAACACCATGCCCAGCTTCTTGCGGCGCAGCTCGATCAGCCGCTTGGGGCTGGCCTCGACGATGTTTTCGCCGTCGATGCGGATCTCGCCGCCGGTGGCGTGCAGCAAATGCGAGATGCATCGGATCAGGGTCGACTTACCAGAACCCGACAACCCCATGATCACAAACAGCTCCCCCTCCTTCACGTCAAAGGAAGCGTCCTGCACGGCGGGGATCAGCCCCTTGCCGCGCAAGTCCTGCGCAGCAGCTTCGGGTGTTTCGTGCCGCGACAGCGCCTCCTTCAAGGCGCTGTCTGCATTGTTGCCAAACACCTGCCAGACATTCCGGCAGGTGATGGCTGGCGTCTCAGAGCCGCTCACTTGGGTCAGCTCAGTTAATGGCGGCGTCGACAACCGGGCGCCACTTGTCCTCATTGGCGGCCATCCATTCGGCAACCACCTCTTCGACCTTGCCGCCATCCACGTCGACCGCGCCCATCATCGGCTGCTGGTCTTCCACGGCCAGGGTGTAGTTCGACAGGATCTCAAACGCCGCGGGCCAGGTTTCCGCGGTGCCGGACCAGGCGGCCTTGAAGATGCGCGAGGGTGAGAAGTCGCAGTCGTTGACAGCATCCGGGTTCGGGCCCCAGGCCGGATCGGAGAAGCAGGCGTCCTCGCCCGGCGGCAGATCGACGAATTTCACGTCATATGCCGACATCGCCCAATGCGGCTGCCAGAAGGTGATCAGGAGCGGCGTCTTGCGTTCGGTCGCGGCACGCAGCTCGACGATCAACGCTGCCTCGGAACCCGCAGGCACGGCCTTGAACGGCAGCGCCAGGCCGGTCATGCGATCGGCCCCCGGGGTGCCCCAATCTGCCGGATAGTCAACCAGGCGGCCTTCGGGCAGGGTTTCGGCGGTGGCGAATTGCGCGGCACAGTCCTTCAGCGCCTCCCAGGCCGGCAGGCCGGGGCAGATCTCGGCCACATGCGCCGGATAGGCAATGCCTTCGCGGGCGTTCAGCTCCAGGTCACCCAGCTCGACGACGGTGCCTTCTTCGACCTTCTTGGCGTATTCATCGGAGACATTGGAGGACCAGATTTCCAGCGTCGCATGGATGTCGCCATCTGCAATCGCCTGGAACTGGTTCATCATCCCAGCAGAGACATATTCCACATCATAGCCCGCAGCCTTGAGCATCTCGCCCGCGATGTGGGTGGTCACATGCTGGCCGGTCCATTCGTTCACCGCCAGCTTGATCGGCTTGCTGGTGTCGCCCAGCTCGGCGGCGGAGGCGATGCCCGCGGCAACCGTCATTGTTGCGGCGCCCAGCGCCAGCGCAAATCCCTTGAAGTTCATCCTTCTACTCCCTGTCATTGTTGTTGCGCCGCCGGTTGTCCGGCTTGGCGCGTCATTGGAACCCGGCGGTTCATGGCGCCTGGCCAGCCTTTTGGCCGGCCGTTCTGTTACTTGCAGACGCCGATGCCCCAAGTGTGGCCGGGGATAATGCAAGTATTGGAACATATTACGACCGCTTGTCGAGCAAATGCGACGCAAATGGCAAAAAATTTTGATTGACGGTTTAAGTTTTTGTGCAAACACACAAGTTCCGGAATCAACCGGCGTGCCCGCTGGACTTAGCCCGGGGGCTCTTCAGACCGCAAGCCGGATGCGATGAAACGGGACGAGCGCCCCCGCATCGCGGGAGCGCTGTCTTTTTTTTTAGCAGTTAAGAGCAGCCCGGCTCAGGAACGGCCCTTGCCCGTCGCCTCCTCGACAATGGGCATCCATTTGGCCCGGTTCACCGCCAGCCAGCCGCGGGCCGCACCCTGCGGGGTTTCGCCGCGGACATCCACCAGCCCGATCAATGGTTGCTGGTCCCAGATGCTCAGCTGGTAGTTCTTCAAGATCTCATAGGCGGCAGGCCAGCGCTCCTTAAACCCCGGCCAGCTCGCCTTGACCACGCCGCCGCGGTAAAAATCGCAGTCGCCAGTGGCCTTGGGGTTCGGCCCCCAGGACGGGTCTGTGTAGCAGGCGGGCTCCGGCTTGGGCAGGCGCACAAACTGCAGCGCATACGAAGACATTGCCCAATGCGGCGCCCAGAAGGTGGAGATCACCGGGCGTTTCTCGCGATAAGCCGCCTGGAAGGCTTCGATCATCGCCGCCTCCGACTCAGCCGCGACCACGTCAAACGGCAATTCCAGCGCGCGGATCCGGTCAGCACCGGGCGAACCCCAGGATTCCGGGTAGGCCAAGTAAATGCCACGTTTGCCCTTGCCGTCCTCTGAGAAGATGCCTGCGCAGTCGCGCAGCGCCTCCCAATTGGGCAGCCCAGGACACATCTGCGCCACGTAGGGCGGGAACACCACGCCGTTGCGCGCATCCAGCCCCATGTCGCCCAGGTTCTCCAGACGGCCCGCATCCACCAGATCGAAGTACTCAGCAGGATCGCTGCTGGTCCAGACCTCCACCATTGCATGCATATCGCCGTCGGCGATTTCACCGTACAGGTTGCTCTGGTCCGCCTCGGCATATTCGACGGTATAGCCCGCCTCCTCCAGCAGTCCGCCAGCGATATAAGTCGACAGGTGCTGGCCGGTCCAGTTGTTCAGCGACAGCCGGATCGGAGTTCCCATATCCCCCATATCTGCAGCTTCGGCGGCCCCCGTAGCCGCCAGTGCCGCAAAAGCTGCGGCAATCACATTGATTTTCATTGGCGTAACTCCCGTTCTGCCAGTCGTCCCACGCGCCGCGCCTCAGCGCAGCTCCGCGGACCGGCATATCAGGCGGGAGTTGACAAAGATTAACGGCTTGCGGGAACAGCTGCGCCTTTGAATAGGAAAAAGCCTAAAACTTGCTTCAAGCATCCGCCCGGATCAGCCAGCACGACGGGCAACCAGAAGCACCGGATCATAGGTCAGCGGCAGCTTGCAGCCCCGGCCAAACCGCTCGCGGTAGTCATCCTCGAACGAACACAGTTTCCTGCGGCTCCACCCCTGCTGAGCATTGCCGTTCACCCCGGTCTGGCGCAGATGCTTCAGCAGCTCTACCGCAGAGCCGAACTCCAGAACGGAGGGATGCTGGGCGATTTGCTGGACTTCCAAACCATCCGGCAGCACCGAGCACCATTCATCCGCATCAAGGTAACTGGGTGCAGCGGCGGCGGACCCCAACGCTGCCAGCTCGCGGAACTGGCTGCGGCCGAAACCCGATAGCGCCAGCCAGCCGCCGGGTTTCAGTTGCATTGCCAGCCGGGAAAGCAGCGCCGGCAAGTCAGGTATCCACTGCACGGTCGAGGCAGAAGCGATCAAATCCAGCTGATACGGCAGCGGCAAGCTCTCCACCGGACCGGCCTCGAACCTGGCGTTCAGCCGGGTCTCCTCATCCAGTGCCTGCAACACCTGTCCCGCCTCCGGCACAAGGTCATTGAGGATCAAACGGTCCGCCCGGAACCGCTGCATAAGCTGCCGCGTCAAATGGCCGGTTCCGCAGCCGAACTCGAGAACACTGCCGAAGCGCCGCGCCCCCGCCTGATCCTGCAGCATCCGGGCCAATTGGCGGGCAGTTTCCGCCTGTACCGATGCGGCGTCGTGATAACTCTCCAGCCCGCGCCGGAAGCTTTTCCGCACACGTGACTGATCCGGATGCTGGGGCTGCATGTCTTTCATCAGAACAGCGCCTCCCACTGCGCAAACCGGTCAAATGGCGCATGCGGCGCGTCCAGGTTCGCAACGTTCTGCCCCGCCCAGGCACGCGCCAGATTGGCTGGCGGAAAAATCTTGTCGCCGGAGCAAATCCAGACCTTGTCAAAGCGCATTTGAGGCGCGTCCCCGCGGCGCTCCACCGCCAGCAGTTCTGCCCGGCGCGCTTCCACATCCAGAGCTTCGGCGTCCTGCCGGGCGCCAAACACCCGGCCTAGGAATTGCTGATAGCTGTCAAGGCTCAGGGTTTCCACAGTGCGGCGGAACACGGCCGGCGGTATGCCCGCCCCGCGGTTCACCGGCTGCAGGCTGCCGTTCACTGCCGTCTTGCGGCTGAACGGGTCCGGACGCCCCTGCTGCCAATGCGCATAGGCAGCCACGCCAAACGACCAGGCCAGCAGGCTGACCCGCTCATAGCCGGAAAGGTCCGGCAGCTCTGCATCCAGATCGGTGTACCCGCTGGCAAACAGGATGTCCTGGGGGCCATCCAGGTGCCAGAACACCTCCGGCCCCACAGCCCAGCCGCCGAAAACCACGATGGCCTCGGCTGCCTGGATCTGTTTGAGCCAGCGGAACTCCATGGCTTACAGCTCCCGCGCCAGCCGCAGCATACCTGCGGTGATTTCGCTCAGCTGATCCGGCGAGGTGATGAAGGGCGGCATTGTGTAGATGTTGGTGCCGAAGGGGCGCAGAAACACGCCCATTTCATGCGCCCGGGCATGCGCCTCGTCGGCTGAGACGCGGTGCTTCATCTCAATGACTCCAATGGCGCCCAGTACCCGCACGTCCGCCACGTTGGGCAGATCGCGCGCCGGGGCCAGTTCTGCCTGCATCTGTTTGCCGATTGCCGCCACCGTGCCGCGCCAGTCCTGCCCCGTCAGCAGGTCCAGCGACGCCTTGGCAGCGGCACAGGCCAGCGGGTTGCCCATATAGGTCGGCCCGTGCATGAACAGGCCGGGATTGCCGCCGCCGATGCCCTCTGCCACCCGATCATTGGTCATGGTGCAGGCAAAAGAGATATGGCCGCCGGTCAGCCCCTTGCCGAGGCAGATGATATCCGGCTCAACCGAACAGGAATTGGTGGCGAACAGTTCGCCTGTGCGGCCAAAGCCGGTGGCGATCTCGTCGAAGATCAGGAGGATACCCAGCTCATCACAGAGCGCGCGCGCCTGATTGAGATATTCGGGGTGATAGAAATACATCCCGCCGGTGCCCTGCACCACGGGCTCCAGTATGAAGGCGGCGATCCTCTTGGCGTTGGCCTCCAGCACTGCCCGCAGCTCGCCCAGGCCGTTCTGCGCCGGGTCGTCGATCCAATCCTCATGAATGCGGACTGGCGGGCGGGAGACGAAGTGCTGCACGCTCAGCGCGCCCTGGAACAGGTGGTGCATGCCGGTATCCGGGTCGCAGACGCTCATCGCCTTCCAAGTGTCGCCGTGATAGCCGGAGCGGATGGTGGCAAATTCCTTGCGCCCCGCCTGGCCGATGGCGTGCTGGTATTGCACCGCCATCTTCATCGCCACTTCGACCGAGACGGACCCGCTGTCGCAATAGAAGATGCGCGTCAGGCTTTCGGGTGTGATCTCCAAGAGCTTGCGGCCCAGGTCGATGGCCGGGTCATGGGTCAGCCCGCCGAACATCACATGCGGCAGGGTGTCAAGCTGGTCGTGAATGGCTTTGGTGATCGCCGGGTTATTGTGCCCGTGCATCATGCACCACCAGGACGACATGGCATCTATCAGACGGGTGCCGTCGTCCAGGGTGATGTACATGCCTTTGCTTTCCTTCACGACGAAGGTCGGGCCGGGTTTGGCGACATTGGTGTAGGGATGCCAGAGGTGCTGTTGATCAAACTCCAGCTGGGTGAGGTCTGCGGCACTCATGCCATCTCTCCTTGGGCCAAGGCCTCCTTGATCAGATCCACCCGGATGCTGGCCTGAAAGGCCACGGCCAGCGCGTCAGAGGTCAGCTCGCCCAGCACCGGCAGCCGCCCCAGGTGCGCCACCTGGCCGAACTGGCAGATGGTTTCCTCAACCGCCGGCTCCGCGTCGCCGATGAAGGCCACGCCCGCAACCGGGCAGCCCGCATCGCGCAGGGCTTTCAGCGACAGCAGCGTGTGGTTGATCGTGCCCAGCTGGGTCCGCGCGCAGAGGATCACGGGGGCGCCCCAGCGGGCGAACAGATCGATATACAGCACCTTGCGGTTCAGCGGCACCATCAGCCCGCCTGCGCCTTCGGCCACCAGCACGCCATCAACCTCAGGCAAAGACAGCGAATCCGGGTCGATCTCCGCGCCTTCGGCCTCTGCTGACAGGTGCGGCGAAGCGGGCAGTTGCAGAAGGTAGCCCTCGGCCAGCGCCGGGCGGCCCGACAGGCGGGAGACGATTTGGCTGTCGGTCTCCTCTTCCAGCCCCGATTGCACCGGCTTCCAATAGGTGGCGCCCAGCGCCTGCACCAAGCCGGCCGAGAAGATGGTCTTGCCGATACCGGTATCGGTTCCGGTGACGATCAGCGCGCTCATGCTGCACTCTCCATTTCCCGGGCGAGGTCTTCGAACATCCGGGTGATGACCTCTGCCCCCGTATTCAGTGTGATCGACAGCCGCAGCCGCGAGGTGCCGCGCGGCACTGTCGGCGGGCGGATGCCGCGGATGTCGTAGCCGCGCGCCTGCATGGCCGCGGCCAGCGCCATGGTGCTCTTGTCGTCACCGATCACCACCGGCAGGATTTGGCTTTGGAAACCATCCAGCCCGCACAGGCGCTTGGCCTCATCTTGGGCATGGGTAATTCCCTGCCACGCCTGTTCGCGGCGGCCCGGGTTCTGCTGAAGTTCCTGCAAAGCTGCGCGCACCAGGGCCGCGTTCAGCGGCGACGGCGCGGTGGCAAAGATGAACCCGCGCGCCTTGTTGATCAGTGCCTCGATCAAAACCTTCTGGCCGCAGATCAGCGCGCCCGAGGCGCCCAGCGCCTTGCCGCAGGTGTGCAGGGACAGGACATTGGGGCGGTGGGCGATGCCGTGTGCCAGCCCGCGGCCCAGATCGCCGAACACGCCGGAGGAATGCGCTTCGTCCACCACCAGCACGGCGCCCTCGGCGTCTGCCACCGCCATCAGCGCATCCAGCGGCGCCAGATCCCCATCCATCGAATAGACCGCCTCAACCGCGAACCAGACCTGGCCCTCGCCGCCTGTCGAGCGCCAGTCCTTCAGCACCCGTGCCGCGTCCTCCGCATCGCTGTGGGCAAAGCTGCGGGTCTCTGCCCGGCCCAGCCGCATCCCGTCATGGGTGCTGGCATGGATCAGCGCATCATAGAGCACCAGATCGCCCTGCTGCGGCAGGGTGGAGAAGATCGCCTGATTGGCGTTGAAACCGCCGCCCATGAACAACGCGGCCTCAGTGCCGAAAAACGCAGCCGCCTCAGCCTCCAGCAGCTGATGTTCTGCATCGTTGCCGCGCAGCAGGCGCGAGCCGCCTGCCCCCACCGGCACCCCGCGCGCCAGCGCGTCTGCGGCGGCGGCGCGCAGCACATCGCTGCCCGCCAGCCCGAGGTAGTCGTTGGAGGCAAAGTCATGCCCGTCCCGCGGCATCAGCTGCCGGTAGCGTCCGCGCGTGCGCAGCGCTTCCAGCGATTTCTCATGCCGCGGAAAGGCGCCCGCCATCAGCGGCTGCCGTCGCAGCCTGCCGCCATCGCGGTGATGCCCAGACGGTCGAACAGCTGCTGGTCCTTGTCCTCTTCGGGGTTGTCCGCGGTCAGCAGCGTGTCGCCCACAAAGATCGAGTTGGCACCGGCAAAGAAGCACATCGCCTGCATCTCGTCCGACATATCGGTGCGGCCCGCGGACAGGCGCACGTGGGACTTCGGCATCAGGATGCGGGCCAGCGCCACCGAGCGGACGAATTCGATCGGGTCCAGCTTCTCGACATTGGCCAGCGGCGTGTCGGCGATCGGGATCAGCATGTTGACCGGCACCGAATCCGGGTGCACCTCCAGCGTGGCCAGCGCCAGCATCATGTCGATGCGGTCCAGCTGCTTTTCCCCCATGCCAACGATGCCGCCGGAGCAGACCTTGATGCCCGCCTCACGCACCCGGTTCAGGGTGTCGATCCGGTCGGCAAAGGTGCGGGTGGTGATGATCTCGGAATAGTAACGCTCCGAGGTGTCGATGTTGTGGTTATAGTAATCCAGACCGGCATCGCGCAGGCGGAACACCTGTTCCTCGTCCAGCATGCCCAGGGTCATGCAGGTTTCCATGCCCAGGTCCTTGACGCCCTGCACCATCGCCTCAAGTGCGGCCATGTCTCGGTCCTTGGGCGAGCGCCAGGCGGCCCCCATGCAATAGCGCGTCGCGCCGCCTTCCTTGGCTTTCTTGGCCTCGGCGATCACCCGCTGCACCTCGATCAGCTTGGAGGCAGAAAGCTGCGCGCCGTTGCGCGCCGACTGAGAGCAATAGGCGCAATCCTCGGCGCAGCCGCCGGTCTTGATGCTGAGCAGCTTGGATTTCTGCACCTGGTTGGGATCGAAATACTGCCGGTGCACGGTGTGCGCCTGAAACAGCAAGTCCATGAAAGGTTTGTTATAAATCGCTTCCGCTTCCTCGCGGGTCCAGTCGGTGCGGATGGGTGCAGCGTCCAGCATGCTGTCTCCTGTTCTCTATACCTGTTGGCCATGCGCGGATGGCGTTTCCGGTTTTATAGATAATTTTGCAGCCTTCGATCAAGCATCAAAGCTGCGCTGCAGCGATTTGCCCCAACCCGGTGCCAATAAGGCCAATACTGAACTGATATTAATGCCAAAAAATAATCTACAAAGATTCCGGTTGACGCAAACCCCGCACCTCCCCTAGCCCTATAGGCACGCAGGGGAGTCCCGCCCAAGGGACTGAGAGGCGTCATGGTGCGGAGGATCCCGGACCGGCGGCGCGACCCTTTGAACCTGACCCAGTTGATACTGGCGTAGGAAGCAAGAAGCATCGCACGGCGCCCCGGCGGCAAGCGGTGTTTCGGACAGGCAGCATGCGTGCACCGGCCGTACACCGGCTGTACACCCCCCCCTGCCCGTTTTCCTCCGTCCCGGCTCAATTGGTGTTTTTGAACCGAAGGCCCGGAGGAACACCAGATGAACGTCCCCAACCCGAAAATCACCACGGGCGCATTGCCCGCATCCCGCAAGATCTACGTCAGCGGCGAGGTCCATGAGGACATCCGCGTGCCGATGCGTGAGATCTCCACCCACCCCACCGCGGGCGAGGCGCCGTTGCCGGTCTATGACAGCTCCGGCCCCTATACCGATCCGGAGGTCCTGACCGACATCCGCCAGGGCCTGCCCGCCCTGCGCCGCCAATGGGTTGAGGCGCGCGGCGACGTCGAGAGCTACCAGGGCCGCGATGTGAAGCCCGAGGACAACGGCTTTGTCGAAGGCGACCGTCTGACGCCGGAGTTCCCGGTGAAGCCCGCCCCGCTGCGCGGCAAGGACGGCAAGGCGCCGACCCAGCTGGCCTATGCGCGTGCGGGCATCATCACGCCGGAGATGGAGTTCGTGGCGATCCGCGAAAACCAGCTGCGCGAGCTGTCGCCCTGCCACGGCAACCGCGACGGCAATGACTTTGGCGCCAACATCCCGGACTACGTGACGCCGGAATTCGTGCGGTCCGAAATCGCCGCCGGTCGCGCCATCATCCCCGCAAACATCAACCACCCGGAAATCGAGCCGATGATCATCGGCCGCAATTTCAAGGTGAAGATCAACGCCAACATGGGCACCTCTGCCGTGACCTCCTCAATGGAGGAAGAGGTCGACAAGCTGGTCTGGGCGATCCGCTGGGGCGCCGACACGGTGATGGACCTGTCCACGGGCCGCAACATCCACAACACCCGCGAATGGATCGTGCGCAACTCCCCTGTGCCGATCGGCACGGTTCCGATCTACCAGGCGCTGGAGAAGGTGAATGGCATCGCCGAGGACCTGACCTGGGAAGTGTTCCGCGACACGCTGATCGAACAGGCGGAACAGGGCGTCGATTACTTCACCATCCATGCGGGCGTGCGGCTGCATATGGTGCCGATGACGGTGAACCGGGTGACGGGGATTGTCTCGCGCGGCGGCTCGATCATGGCGAAGTGGTGCCTGCATCACCACAAGGAGAGCTTCCTCTATGAGCATTTCGAGGAAATCTGCGACATCTGCCGCCAGTATGATGTGAGCTTCTCTTTGGGTGACGGGCTGCGGCCGGGCTCCATTGCGGACGCCAATGACGAGGCGCAGTTTGCCGAGCTGGAAACCCTGGGTGAGCTGACCCAGATCGCCTGGGCCAAGGACTGCCAGGTGATGATTGAGGGGCCGGGCCATGTCGCCATGCACAAGATCAAGGAGAACATGGACAAGCAGCTGGAGTGCTGCCACGAGGCGCCGTTCTATACGCTGGGGCCGCTGACCACCGACATTGCGCCGGGCTATGACCACATCACCAGCGGCATCGGGGCGGCGATGATCGGCTGGTTCGGTTGCGCGATGCTGTGCTACGTGACACCGAAGGAACACCTGGGCCTGCCCGACCGTGACGACGTGAAGACCGGGGTCATCACCTACAAGATCGCAGCCCATGCTGCCGACCTCGCCAAGGGTTTGCCCGGTGCCCAGCGCCGCGACGATGCGCTGAGCCGCGCGCGGTTCGAGTTCCGCTGGGAGGACCAGTTCAACCTGTCGCTGGACCCGGACACCGCGCGCGAATTCCACGACCAGACCCTGCCGAAACAGGCCCACAAGGTTGCCCATTTCTGCTCCATGTGCGGGCCGAAATTCTGTTCGATGCGGATCAGCCACGACATCCGCTCCGAGGCGCAGAAAGAGGGCATGGAGGCGATGGCCGCCAAGTTCCGCGAGGGCGGCGAGCTCTATGTGCCTGCCGCTGAAGCAGCGGAACCGGCGGAATGATCACCATCGCAGGCGCGGGCCTGGCCGGCCTCGCCTGCGCCTATGAACTGGCGCAGCGCGGGGCCGCGGTCACCGTTTATGAGCGGGGCAAGGCGCCCGGGGCTGGCAGTGTCGCACGCTTTGCGGGCGGCATGCTGGCGCCCTGGTGCGAACGCGAAAGCGCCGAAGCAGAGGTGATCACCCTCGGCAGCCGCGCCTTCGGCTGGTGGGCCAAGGTCACGACCGTGCACAGGCGCGGCACGCTGGTGGTGGCGCCTGCCCGCGACCGGGCAGAGCTGACCCGTTTCGCCCGCCGCACAAGTAGCCACCGCAGTGTGGACGGAGCGGAGATCAGCGCGCTGGAGCCAGCGCTGGCGGGGCGGTTTGCGCAAGGTCTGTTCTTTGAAGGCGAGGCGCATCTGGACCCGCGGCGGGCGCTGCGGGACTTGAGCGCCAAGGTGCAGGAACTGGGGGTCGAGATCCGCTATGGCTCACCCGCCCCGGCCCGCGTCACGCTGGATTGCACCGGGATGGCGGCACCGCTGCCCGCCTTGCGCCCGGTGCGCGGCGAGATGGCCATCCTGCATTGCACGGAGCTGGAAATCCGCCGCACCCTGCGCCTGCTGCACCCGCGAATGCCGCTGTACCTGGTGCCCCGCGGCGATGGGCATTTCATGATCGGCGGCACCATGATCGAGAGCAGTTCCGACCGTGCCGTCACGCTGCGCTCGCTGAGCGAGCTTTTGAGCGCGGCCTTTGCCCTGCACCCGGGCTTTGCCGAGGCCGGCGTCGTGGAAACCGGCGCGGGCCTGCGCCCGGCCTTCCCCGAAAACCTGCCGCGGCTCACTGAACAAGACGGCACGCTTTACCTTAACGGGTTGTACCGCCATGGCTTTTTGCTGGCACCCGCGATGGCGCAGCAGGCCGCGGACCACCTGCTACCGGAGACTTCAGATGAAGATCATCGTGAACGCCAAACCGCATGAGGTTTCGGCAAGTGACCTGCAATCTGCCCTGCGGGAACTCGGCTTTGCCTGTTCCTCTGTTGCGACCGCTCTGAACGGCACATTTGTTGCCCGCGGCCAGCGGGCAGAGGTGCAACTGGCGGAGGGCGACCAGTTGGAAGTCCTGGCCCCGATGCAGGGAGGCTGAGATGGAATTCTACGGAACAGAGATCACCTCGCGGCTGCTGTTGGGCACCGCGCAATACCCCTCGCCCGCGGTGCTGGCAGAGGCGGCAAAATCAAGCGGCACGGAGATTATCACCGTCAGCTTGCGCCGGGAGACCGCCGACGGATCCGGCACCGCCTTTTGGCAGGAGCTGCAGAAGACCGGCTGCCGCATCCTGCCGAACACAGCGGGCTGCCATTCGGTGCAGGAGGCGGTGACAACGGCCCGTATGGCGCGGGAGCTGTTTGATACGCCATGGATCAAGCTGGAGGTGATCGGCCATTCCGACACGCTGCAGCCGGATGTATTCGGGCTGGTGGAGGCCGCGCGCATCCTGAGCAGTGAAGGCTTCCAGGTCTTCCCCTATACCACCGATGATCTGGTGGTGGGTGAGAAACTCTTGGAGGCGGGCTGCGAGGTGCTGATGCCCTGGGGCGCGCCGATCGGCTCCGGCCAGGGGCTGCGCAACCCGGATGCCTTGCGCGCGATGCGGGGGCATTTCCCGGGGGTGCCGCTGATTGTTGATGCCGGGATCGGGCGGCCCTCGGATGCTGCCCAGGCGATGGAGCTGGGGATGGATGCGGTGCTGCTGAACACTGCCGTGGCCAAGGCCGGCGACCCTGCGGGCATGGCCCGTGCAATGGCGCTGGCGGTTGAGGCGGGCCGTGCGGGCTTTGCTGCCGACCCGATGGAGCGGCGCGACATGGCGGTGCCCTCAACCCCGGTTCTGGGAATGGCGGAGTTTGCTTGATGGAACGGTTTTATCTGATCACAGGCCATGTGGGACGGCTGGAGCTGCTGGTGCCGCATGGGGTCAAGCTGGTGCAGCTGCGGATCAAGGACCAGCCGGAGGCTGAAGTCCGCCGTCAGATTGCCCGGGCGCGGGATTTCTGCGCGGTGCATGATTGCCAGCTGGTGGTCAATGACTACTGGCAGGCGGCTTTGGACCTGAACTGCGGCTTTGTGCACCTGGGACAGGAAGACATGGACACCGCCGACTTTGCCGCGCTGCGCCGCAAAGGGGTCCGCTTCGGCCTGTCGACCCATGACGAAGCGGAACTGGACCGTGCCCTGTCCCTTGGGCCCGCGTATGTGGCGCTGGGGCCGGTCTATCCGACACTCCTGAAGAAGATGAAATGGGGGCCGCAGGGGCTGGAGCGGGTCACGCGCTGGAAGCAGATGACAGGCGATGTGCCGCTGGTTGCCATCGGCGGGCTGACCCCGGAGCGGCTGCCGGGGGTTTTTGCAGCGGGCGCCGACAGCGCGGCGGTGGTGACGGACATCCAGCTGGCAGACGATCCTGAGGCCCGCACCCGCGAATGGGTGCAGGCTTGCCGGATCCGGGAGGACGCATGAGCCGCTATGCGCGTCAGATGGTCCTGCCGGAAGTAGGTGCGGAGGGCCAGGCACGCCTCGCCCGCGCCCATGTGCTGGTGGTTGGTGCCGGGGGGCTGGGCTGTCCGGTGCTGCAATACCTGGGCGGTGCCGGTGTCGGGCGGATCACCATCATGGACGGGGATGTGGTAGAGGAAAGCAACCTGCACCGGCAGGTGCTCTATTCCATGGCGGACATCGGTTTGCCCAAGGCGGAAGCGGCCCGGCAGCACCTGCTGGCGGCCAATCCGGGCCTGCAGATCACAGCGCAAGTCCGGCGCCTTGATGCGGCCAGCGCAGAGCAGATGGTGGCTGACGCCGCTGTGGTGGTGGATGCGGCGGACAGTTTTGCGGTGTCTTATATCCTCTCTGACGAGTGCCTCAGGCAAGGTAAGGTGCTGATTTCAGCCTCCGCATTGGGGCAGTCGGGCTATGCCGGGGGCTTCTGCGGCGGCGCACCGTCGCTGCGTGCCATTTTCCCGGACTTGCCTGCACAGGCCGCGACCTGCGCAACCGCCGGTGTGATGGGGCCGGTGGTGGGCATGATCGGCGCCCTGCAGGCGCAACTGGTGCTGAAGGCGCTGCTGGGTCATCAGCCCTCGCCGCTGGGGCAGCTGTTTGTTTTCCGGATGGGAGA
Source organism: Leisingera sp. ANG1 (assembly GCF_000203975.2). Lineage (GTDB taxonomy): Bacteria > Pseudomonadota > Alphaproteobacteria > Rhodobacterales > Rhodobacteraceae > Leisingera. The sequence goes on from NZ_AFCF02000008.1 coordinate 226,002, forward strand.
AATGCAGGTCAGCACTTTCCGCTTTGACGAAGCCGAAGAGCCGGGGGAGGCCCTGCCCTTCATTGCAGCGGCTCATATCTCGCCTGACGACACGGTGGTTGAACTGCGGGACACCGCTGAGGCGCCCAAGTTGCTGGCTCCGCAGGCCCGCCGGATCGCGCGTGCGGAGCTAACAGCAGCGGGGCTACCAAGGGAGAGCCGGATCGTGCTGTGCTGCCGCAGCGGGTTGCGGGCCTGGGGTGCGGCACAGGATCTGCGGCAAGCGGGATACCGCAACCTGGCCTTGCTGGCCGCCGGGGACAGCGCATGACGGTGATCCTGGCCATTGGCGGCACCGACAGCAGCGGCGGTGCGGGGCTGACACGGGATACGGCGATGGCCGCAGAGCTGGGCGTGACTGTCCGCCCGGTGGTGACAGCCGTCACGGCGCAAACAGACGAGGCAGTTCTGGGTGTTCACCCCTGCCCGCTTGAGGCGGTGGCGGATCAGATCCGCGCGTCGCTGGCAACATCCCCGGCGCCGGGTGCTGTGAAGATCGGCATGCTCGGTTCTGCCGCAGTCGCGGAGGCTGTGGCGGCCGCCCTGCCAGCCGGGCTGCCCATTATCCTGGACCCGGTCCTGAAAGCGAGTTCCGGCGGCACGCTGATGGACGCGGACGGGTTTGGCACCTTGCTGCGCCGTGCGGCGCTGGTCACGCCCAATCTGGCGGAGCTGAAAGTGCTGGCAGGCGTCGGCGGCTCAGTTGAAGTGAAGGCTGCGGCGCTGCTGGCCCAAGGCGCGCAGGCGGTGTTGGTCAAGGGCGGGCACGGCACCGGCACCAAGAGCACCGACCTGTTGTTCACGCCGCAAGGGTCAGCCAAGCGGTACACGGCGCAGCGGCTGCCTGTTGCGAAACGCGGCACCGGATGCAGCCTCGCCACCGCAATTGCCTGCCATCTGGCGCGGGGCGCTGATTTGGACAGCGCTTGCGGTCAAGCCAAGCTCTCTGTCCACCGCTGGCTGCGCCGCTGACCGCGGCAAGGTCGCTGGCAGGCCGCTTTCAGGCCGGTTTCAGGACGGAGCGAAGCGTTCAGTCTCCCTAGGGTCGCGGCAGCACCGCTGCCATCTTAACCGGGAGACTTGCCGCATGGCCGATATAACCGCGCTTAGCGCCGAAACGATGGCTGCCAAACTGCGGGCGCGGGAGCTGAGTGCCCGCGAAGTGCTGGAGGCCCACCAAGCGCGGACCGAAGTACAGGAACCCACGGTCAACGCTTTCATCACCCTGGACTGGGAGGCAGCAGAGGCGCGGGCGGCGGAGCTGGATGCAATGGCGACACGCGGGGATTTTGCCGGCCCGCTGCACGGTCTGCCCGTTGCCATCAAGGATTGCTTTGAAACCAAGGGGCTGCGCACCACCTGGGGGTCCAAGAGTTTTGAGACCTTTGTGCCGGATTACGACGCGCTGCATGTGGCCCGGCTGCGCGCAGCCGGTGCGGTGATCACCGGCAAGACCAATACACCGGAGTTCACCCTGTCGGGCCAAACCGCCAACCTGGTCTCCGGCACCACCCGCAATCCGCTGAACCCGCAAAAATCCGTTGCGGGAAGCTCCGGCGGCGCGGCAGCGGTACTGGCGGCAAACATGGCGGCGCTGGCCGACGGCTCCGACCTGGGCGGCAGCACCCGCACCCCTGCCGCCTGGTGCGGTGTGGTGGGGATGCGCCCTTCCTCCGGCCTGATCCCCTATGATCCGAACCCGGCGCCTTTTGACGGGCTGTCGGTGCCGGGGCCGATGGCGCGGACGGTGCGGGACCTGGTGCTGATGCTGGAGGTGATGCAGGGCAATGCGGCTTGCCAGCCGCTGGGGTACTGGCAGGCGCTGCCGCGGCTGGCGGAGCTGGAAGAGGCCCCTGCACCGCGCTCTGGCCGGGTGGCGCTGTCACTGTCCCCGTTTGGCTCCAGCGTGGAGCCATCCGTGCAGGCGGCGATTGCCCCGGTGGAGGCGCTGTGCCGCGAGCTGGGCTGGCAGGTCGCGGAAGACACGCCGCCTCTGGAGCCGCTGCTGGCGCATCAGGACATCATCCGGGGCCAATGCGCGCTGCAGCTCCGGTCTGCATTGCAGCCGGATATGGCGCTGGCGGGCGAAAGCTACCGCACCGCTTGCGCCCAGGCCGAGGGGCGCAGCCTAGCGGAGCTGATCGCCTATCAGACCACCCGCGCCAAGGTCTGGGCAAATGTCTGCGCCTTTTTCGAGCGTTACGACTTTGCCCTCTGGCCCACTGCGACGGGGATGCCGTTTTCCGCTGACCTGCGCGACGGGGAGATCACTGAGGACTGGCGCACGGTGACGCTGACGCCGCCGATGGAGCTGCCCTCTGCCTCCATCCCCTTTGGCAATTCAGCTGACGGGATGCCGACGGGGTTGCATATCACCGGGCCGAAAGGGTCGGATGCGCGGCTGCTGCAGTTTGCCCGCAGCATTGAGCGGGCGCTTCAGGGCTGACGCGCCTCAGCGCATCCAGAAGCCTTCGGATTTGATCCGGTTGCGGATCGCCTGTTCGCGCCGGGGCAGGTTTTCGCGGTCAAACAGCGCCCGCACCTTGTCGCCGCGGCCCTGGTAGACCATGCGCTTGATCGGCTCGTAGCCTTTCAGCACCTTTTTGATCCTGTTTGGTGCGGCAACCTCCTGCAGCACTTCCACCACGCGGTCGCTTTCGCGCGCGTAAAGCAGCGGGAACAGCCGGTAGTGGCAGCTGACCTCGCCGTCGAGATAGCCTGCGGGCAGCGCATCGCGGCCGCCGCCAAAAGAATGGATCACCAGCGGCAGCACGATCTGGTCCAGCCAGGGGTCCAGGCTTTGGCCCGCCAGTTCCTGCGGCGGGTCGTTCCGAACAGATTGCGCATAAACCAGAAAGCGTTTGCCAAAGGCCCGCGGGCAGGCGCCATAGAAAAAGCCCGCGTTGAAATAGAGGTAACGCTTCCAGTATTCATCCGGCTGGCTGAGATCGAGGCTGGACAGAAAATCAAGGCCGAAGCGGTCATAGAGCACCTGCCAGATGCCCGCGTAGCCCGGACCGTACAGCGTCGGCTTCGGCCAGGTGCCCTCAACCCGCAGCGAGGCGCTGGGGCGGGAGAAGTCAAACGGCACCTCTGCCAGCTCGCCGGTGATCAGCGTGTCGGTGTCAAAGAACACAAACGGCTCCCCCTCGGGCAGCGCCTGCAGCGCCTCGATCTTGTTGCCATAGGGGTAGGCCGCGCCGAACAGCTTGCTTTCGAACGGCAGGATCTCTGCGCCCAGATCCGCAAGGGCCTGCAGGACATCCTGATTGCGGATGCCGGGATCTTTGTCCCACAGCGGCCCCGGCTGCGGCACGGCCACGAACAGGCGGCCGGAAAATCCCGGGGAACAGTGGCGCAGCGAGGCAGCAAACAGCAGCGCCTCATACTGCAGCCGGCCCGCTTGGCCGACGATCATCACATTGAAGGGGGCATTTGCCATTGTTTTCCCCGTTTTCCGTCTCTGCCGGGCGGTTAGGACTGCGCGTTAAGGCAGCAAAGAGAATTGCCTGCTAAGCTAGCTATAAGCCGGCAGGAAGCCGCGCAACCGGCCTTAGGAATTTCAGGGCGCCTTGTGACGCAAAAGGCGCCCGAGAGTGGAGAGAGACGATGTTTGACGTAATCCTGGCCATCATTGCTGCCTCGGCCCGGCCCGGGGTGGACAGCGGCGCGCCGGCAGCTGCCGCAGCGGCACCCGCCGCGGAAGCGGCGCAGACCGCCCTGACCGCGGAACCGCAAGAGGCGACTGGCAGCTTTACGACTGCGCTTGAGGTCAAGCCGATCCTGGCGGCGACGCAGGCCAACTGGATCCATGTGCGCGAGTTTGATGGGCAGGATCTGCTCTATGTGACCCACCTGTGGTCCTGGCGCTGTGGCCTGGCGCAGATCAAGCTGGGGGTGAACGGCCAGGCGCCGGAAATCTGGCCGCTGCCGGACTGCCATCTGGACGAAGGCTTTCCCAACATGATCAAGGAAGAAGACGGCCTGCCCTACCGCAGCTACCCGCTGGGCTCGATCCAGCAGATCGCGGTTGAGGTGACCTATGATGACCTGACCTCCGAAAGCCTGACCTTCGGCCGCAACGGCCAGCCGGTGCAGTAATACAGAGCAGCTGCGGCCTGCAATCCGCGCGGCAAACGGGCTGTTACGGGGAAATGAGAGACACGCCGGGCAGACGCTGGATGGAATAGAGATCCTCCTCATAGGCCTCACTCATTTCCGCGACCAGCCCTGCAGTCCAGCCGGGGAAATCCAGCTCCTCCTCGAGCGCATCCTCCCTTGCGAATTTTTCGAGAAAGGCTGCGCAGACCCGGCGCTTGTGGATCTCTGTCATATCCGGGTGTGCGTCCAGATAGGCGCGCAATCGCTCAACCCCTGCGGGCTGCATGAGCGACGCCAGCAGGTCGAACCCGCCCTTGACCGGCGCTGACATTTCCAGCCCCGCGAGGTCACGCAAAACCTGGCCCCAGATCAGTGGCAAATCCTCGTAACACCAGACCGTGATTGGCATCTGCGGCACCGCCTGCCGCATCCGCTGCAGCAGGCCGGACCAGCGCAGCTGCAACGGATCGCATCCCTGGAGAGCTTCGCGCACGGTGCCGCGGGCGGATTTTGCAAACAGCGCAGGCAGAAAGGCCGCCGGGTTGCGCAGCGCCATGAAGATTTCCAGCTGATCATAGGGAAACAGCTGCTGCAGCCCTTGCAGCCGCTGCTCTGCGTCCGGATAAAAACTGCTGCCCCGCAGCGCATGCCGCGGCGAACCGAAGAAATGCGGGTTAGAAAACACTACCCGGCTGGCCGGGCTGTCATCCAGAATGGCATCCCACAGGACATCAGGCGCCTCTGCTGCGGCGGTGCCGCTTTTCATGGCGGCCAGGCAATCCTTCAGCAAACTGCGGTATTTTCCGGGACCGGGTACAGCGACGCCTTGCCGTGACAGCGCGCCTGTGTTCTTCAACAGCGCCTTCAGCAACAGGTCCTCCTCAGTGGCATGCGCGCCGCAGTGAATGATGACCTGCATGAGCGGACCCGTGTTTGCCTGTTGCCTGTGTCCAGACCTACTGCGGCGCGGCCGCCAGGTCAAACCAGAGGCCAGGCACCTGCCCGGTCTGCAACGGATATTCATCAGGTTTTCCCCACATGAGAGCAGGCCTGTCCGCTTGTTGAAAAAGACCTCTTGCGACCGACCCGCGAACGATGCTAAGCGCGGTTTCACAGCTCAGCGCCCCTATAGCTCAGCTGGTAGAGCAACTGATTTGTAATCAGTAGGTCCGCGGTTCGAGTCCGTGTGGGGGCACCATTTTCCCGGATGTCAGTTATTCCGAAGCAACCAGGTTGCGGTCTGCACAGGCGGATGAAAATACCTGCGGCAAAACTGCTCTGTATTTCGCTGCGGCGGGAAAAGACTTCAATTGCCTGCGCAGATGCGGGCAGCTTGCCGGCACAGTTTACCCAAGGCGTTTCTACAAAATGCTGGCTTCGATCGCCAGGCCTCAGATGCGGAACGTGCTCCCGGCCCTCGCGCCGAGCTGCGGTTTTTGCTGAGCACTGGTCGCCAGCTTCAATGGCCAAAGTGTAACTTGGCACTCGAAAAAGTGAACTGGAGCTAGACTCCAATTGATGCTGGGAAATTCAAAATGATACCCGATCCGCGCTAGTGTGGCGGGTCCGCATTTCAAATAATTTCTTGAAAATTTCGTAAAAATGACATAAGCTGATACTGCCATGCAACAGTGAGTGGTTAAATTATCCTAACATGGTAAACCGTGGACTTGATGCGTTCATCCGGGATCACGGAGAGCGTTGAATAGCAATTTGCTATTCTTCTCATTTGCTAATGGAGCAAAACTAGGGGGTTTATTTACTAGGGGGGGTATCAAATGATTGTTAGGCCAGAATTGCGCTGCGAAACACAAAGCAGCGCAAGCGTCCGTTCTGCACCTAAAAGCCTGCTTTCCTCTCGTGGAGAGCGTGCGGCCATCCGCAAGGACGCCGCCACCGGGCATGTGGGCAATTCTCCGAAGGCAGACCTGAAATTCCAGCTTGCAAAGACGAAAACCGGCTTGTGGCAAGTTCTGGATGCCAGGTTTGCTTGCGGCGGAGTGTTTCAGGACCGCGTGTCTGCCACGCGGTTTATCCGCCAGGAACTTGCCGGCTGCAGGGCGCCCCTTGTGTACGTGCTGATTGGGTCCTCAGAATAGGCGCCCCTCCTGCACGGCCCCGAACCGGGCTGCCACACAACTTCAAATACAGTTAATTTCCCCGGCCAGACCTGTGTCTGGGGTGTGCTGCGTTAGATATGGAGAATACCATGGAACACGTGCAGCAATTCGGATCGGAAAATGTCCAATTTTCCGAAACCGGACTATTTGCGAGATATGAATCCAATGTGCAATCCTATGCCAGGTCAATGCCTGCAGTTTTTGCAAAAGCCGTCGGCTGTGAAATCTGGAGCGAGGCGGGAGACCGCTATCTCGATTTTCTATCAGGTGCAGGATCACTGAATTACGGGCACAACAACCCCGTTCTGAAAACGGCACTGACCGAATATGTGAATTCGGATGGCATCGTTCACAGCCTTGACCTGCACACAGAGGCCAAGGCGTTCTTTCTGGCGGAACTTGCGGACACTATCTTGCGGCCCCGCGGGCTGGATTATGTTACTCAGTTCACCGGGCCGACCGGCACAAACGCGGTGGAAGCGGCGTTGAAACTTGCCAGAAAAGTGACCGGCCGGACCACTGTTGTGCACTTTACCAACAGCTTCCACGGTGTTTCGCTTGGCTCGCTTTCCATGACCGGCAATCAGACCCTGCGCAAGGCGGCCGGCGTGCCGCTGCAGGGGGCGGTTTGCATGCCATTCGACGGCTATCTCGGGGACGGCGTGGATACGATCGCCATTCTGGACCGGATGCTTTGCGACAACTCCAGCGGCATCGACCTGCCAGCGGCGGTGCTTGTTGAAACCGTTCAAGGGGAAGGCGGCCTCAACCCCGCAAGCCGGGAGTGGCTGCGCAAGCTTGAGGCGCTGTGCAACCGCCTGGAGATCCTGCTTATTGTCGACGACATTCAGGCCGGCTGCGGACGCACCGGCACGTTCTTCAGCTTTGAGGCGGCGGGCATTGTTCCGGATATCGTCACGCTGTCGAAATCCCTCTCCGGCTATGGGCTGCCGCTGGCGATAGTCCTGCTGAAACGGGAACTGGATCAATGGGAGCCCGGTGAGCACAACGGAACCTTCCGCGGCAATAACCATGCCTTCGTGACCGCCGCTGCAACGCTGCGCCACTATTGGCGGACAAAGGACTTCTCCCGGGATGTCATGCGGAAGGCTGAATATCTCGAGGGACGCCTGCAGGGCATCGTCGCCCGGTTCCCCGGGCATCTGGAGAGGGTCAAGGGGCGCGGGTTCATGCGGGGCATCAGCTTTGCGAACGCAGGCAAGGCCGGTCAGGTGCGCGACCGCTGCTTCGCCCTTGGGCTGATCTGCGAGCGCTGCGGACCGGATGACGAAGTCGTCAAATGCATGTCGCCTCTGACGATCACCGACGGGGAACTGGCCGAGGGACTGGACATCCTGGAGCGCGCCACCGCTGATATTCTGGGTGCGCGAGGCAGATCCGGCCCGAAAATCCGCATCGCGAAGTCCTGACCCGGCAACTGTGCATCAGCTTTCCTAACCGCTGGACAGCGCTGTTGAGGGACGTTTGCATGAGAATTCCGGCTCAAAGTCTGCCGTTCTGCGACCCTTGAGCCGGAAAGGTTGGGAAGGGGGGGCACAGTTTTCCTTCCCAACCGGACTGCGGGCACCGCATTTGCGAGCCTGCAGCCGCATCCATCCACGCAAACCCCGCCAGGGCGACGGAAAGCACAGAGCACAGCACCACCACGCAACGACGCCTGAACAGCCCGCGCTGCACGGCGTTCCGGCCAATGGAGCTCAAAAGTGCTTACGTGTCATTCAGCAGTGAACTCTGTCCGCTGGCAGCCCGGTGAACGGCTGCACCACCTGTTCGAAAGACGCTGCGATGAATTCGAGGCCTCCGGCGACAGTGACCACCTTGCAGTCATTTCCAGGGACGCCACGCTGACCTTCCGGGATTTGGACAACTGTGCCAATCAGCTGGCCCGCTACCTGCTGTCAAACGGGCTGGGACCGGGCAACCGCATTGGCCTGATGTTCGACAAATCCGCGGCATCCTATACCGCCCTTCTGGCGGTGCAGAAGATACACGCCGCATATGTGCCGCTGGATGAAGGTTTCCCCCGCGAGCGCATAGCCTTCATTCTGGAAGACGCGGGCGTCGACGCGGTTCTTTCGCTTGAGCGGTATGCCGGCTGCTTTAGCGGAATTGATCTTCCCGCACATTTTCTGGACTTCGCTGCGCCGCAAATCGAAGCCTGCAGCACGGCCCGGCTGAGCCCCGCTGAACTGACAGGCAAAGGCGACGAGGTTGCCTATCTCATCTACACGTCAGGCACGACAGGGAAGCCGAAGGGCGTCGTGATTGAACAGGCGAGTATCTGCAATTTTGTGCGGGTCGCAGCCGAGACCTATGGCTACCGGCCCGACGACCGGGTGTATCAGGGCATGACGATTGCGTTCGACTTTTCCGTCGAAGAGCTTTGGGTGCCGCTATTGGCCGGGGCGGCACTTGTTCCCACCAAGCAGGGAGTGAGTCTGGTCGGAGAAGAACTGGCAGATTTTCTGCGCCGGCGCCAGGTCACTGCGATGTGCTGCGTGCCGACGCTGCTGGCGACATTGGAAGAAGAATTGCCAGACCTGCGGCTGCTGCTTGTTTCGGGAGAGGCATGTCCGCAAGGCCTGATCTCTCGCTGGCACCGGGATGGCCGCACGATCCTGAATGCCTATGGACCAACGGAAGCGACCGTTACATGCACCATAACTGAACTGCACCCGGACAAGCCGGTCACCATCGGCGGCCCGCTGCCCAGTTATTCGATTGCCATCCTCGACCCGGACGAGGACACCGAGCTGGCAGATGGCGAGCTGGGGGAAATAGCCGTCGCAGGCGTTGGCTTGGCCGCCGGCTATCTCAACCGTCCGAATCTGACCGCCAGGAAATTTGTTCCCGATTGCCTGAACGGCCCCAACAACCCTTCCCGCCGGCTTTACCGCACGGGCGATCTGGGCCGTATCAACGCCGATGGCGAAATCGAATTTCACGGCCGGATAGACACCCAGGTCAAACTGCGGGGGTACCGTATCGAGCTGACGGAAATCGAGTCGGTGCTGCTTGAACTTCCTGAAATCTCTCAAGCCGTCGTCGACACCTGGGAAACCGAACCCGGCACGCGGGAGCTGGTTGCCTACTACGCCCTTAACCAAGGTGTTGCAGCGCTGGACAAGGAAACCGTCGCCCGGAAGCTGAAGGAGCGGCTGCCGGCCTATATGATCCCTTCATATCTGGAGGAGCTGAAACACATTCCAATGACCGTCAACAACAAGGCGGACCGGAAGCAGCTGCCGGCCCCGGCCGGGCCGCGATTCATTGTCAGCAGCAAGAATGCGGTTGCCCTGCAGGGCGAAGTGGAGGAATTGCTCGCCGGGCAGCTTTACCCGATCCTGGATGTTGAACAGATTTCGGCGGACGACCATTTTTTTGATGATCTTGGAGCCCATTCCCTGCTGATGGCGCGCTATTGCGCGGCACTGCGCAAATGCCCCGAGCTGCCGAGCATCTCGATGCGCGATATCTACCTTAACCCGACAATCCGTAAGCTGGGCGATTTTGCAAAGGCCGCAGCACCTGCCCCGCAGGTCCGCAAACCGCCGCAGGCGCCCAAACCCGCACACATCGCAAGCGACCGCGCGTACCTTCTTTGCGGAGCTGCGCAAGCCGCCTGGATGATGGCCTATGGGCTGGCGGGCTTGTGGCTGATTGTCAAATCCATTGAATGGGCGCTGTCGGGCAGCCCCACCGCCGTAGAGGCGGGCGGGCGCATGATGCTCGCCGGTTTTGGTCTGTTTGTGCTGTTCAGCCTGCTACCGATTGCCGCGAAATGGACGCTGATCGGCCGTTGGAAGCCAGGGCGTTTTCCGATTTGGAGCATGGCGTATTTCCGGTTCTGGCTGGTCAAGGGACTGGTGCGCAGCGCTCCGCCGGCCCTGCTCGCCGGCACGCCGGTCTACAATGTCTATTTGCGCGCCCTTGGTGCCAGGATCGGACGCGGCACTGTTATCCACTCCGCCACGCCGGTCTGTACCGATCTGCTGTCAATCGGCAGCAACACAATCCTGCGCCGCGAAACGGTTGCACTTGGTTACCAGGCCGAAGCCGGCTTCATCGAGACCGGGCCAGTCACAATCGGAGATGATGTGTTCATCGGCGAGGCCAGCATTCTTGAAATCGGCTCGTCAATGGAAGACGGAACCCAGCTTGGCCACGCGTCGAGCCTGGAAAGGGATCAAGTTGCACTTTCCGGCAAGCGCTATCACGGCACCCCTGCTGTCGAAACAAATGATGACTATTGCAGGATCGAACCGCGCCGCTGCAGCGAACTGCGCCGGTGGGCCTATACGCTCGGCGGACTGACCTTCGGCTTCCTGATGTTAGGGCTGATGTCCAGCGTCTTGGGCGCGGTCATTCTGGGCGGTCATGTGAATGAAATCGCCGCTGTCACTGACCTGCGGGAGATGGCAATCCTCGCCGTGCAAGTCACGCTTGTCCTTTACCTCGTGGCCTTTCCTGCCGGGCTTCTGTTCATCGGTATCATGCCCCGCATTGCACATAAATTCGTGGAGCCCGGACGGGTCTATACGCTGTATGGTTTTCACTATTTCATGCACGGCCTTGTTGCCCGCTGGTCGAATTCGCGCTTCTACAATCTGATTTTCGGCGACAGCTCGGCAATTGTCTATTACCTGCGGTATGTCGGCTACAACCTGAACAAGGTGGTGCAGACCGGGTCGAATTTCGGGATCAATCACCGCCACACCGATCCGTTCCTTTGCGACATTGGCAGCGGAACAATGGTTTCGGACGGGCTGTCCATGATCAACACAGAGTATTCGGCCTCGTCCTTCCGCGTGCTGCCCGTGAAGATCGGTGCGCAGAACTATCTGGGCAACAACATCCACTATCCTGCCGGCGGGCGTACGGGTGAAAACTGCCTGATCGGGACCAAAACGATGATACCTGTCGAAGGACCGGTATTGGAGAATACAGGCCTTTTGGGTTCACCCCCGTTTGAGATTCCCAGGGCCGTGCAGCGTGACACAGAGATGGCAAGCCAACTTGAAGATGCAGCCCGTGCCGGCCGGCTAAAGGAGAAGAATTATCACAACCTGATCACGGCCCTGATCTATCAGGCAGCTATGCTTGTGCTTGTCTGTATCATGCTGTTCTCGGCTCAAATCGCCTGGCAGGGCTATCTTGCGGTTGGTTTTCCGGCCTTTGCAGTCCTGGCCATTTGCCTGAGCTTCTTCACCATCGGCTATTTTGTCTTCTGCGAACGGGCCAGTCTTGCTTTCGGCAGGCTGAAACCCCGTCAGGTGATCGTGCTTGATGATTATTTCTGGTCGCACGAACGGCATTGGAAAATGTCCGAACATCCAGTCCCTGCCCTATTTGCAGGAACGCCAATGCGCGGTCTCCTTGGCCGCCTGCTGGGCATGCGTATCGGCCGCAAGCTGTTTGATGATGGCGCCCAGTTCGTGGAACGAACACTTATCAGCATCGGCGACAATGCAACTCTTAACTACAGGGCGACGCTGCAGTGCCACTCCCTGGAGGAAGGCGTGTTCAAATCGGACCGCATCTCAGTGGGCAGCGGGGCCACAGTAAGCGTTGGCGGCTTTGTCCATTACGGTGCCAGCGTTGGTGACAAGGCGGTCTTGGGAGCCAACGCCTTCCTTATGAAAGGTGAAGAAGTCGGTGCAGGCGATGTGTGGTGCGGCAACCCGGCCTGCCCGCCGCCGCATACCGAAGCAGAAAGCGCACTGAACTTCGGCCACCGCGACGCAGAGGTGCGAGTAAACGCTTGCCAGCAGCCGCTTTGTGCCGAATGATTCAACCGGGCATTGCTTGCCCGCCGTGTTGCAGACGGCAATTGAGTGCGTCATGTTCGACCGGCAGGGATGCTCTGCTTTGGGCAGTATCTTGAGCACGGACCGGGCAGGACCTCAGGAGGACCGCAAGGAAATGAAATCCATTGTTGTGACATGCGCGGCGTGCGCCTTGGCGCTTGCGGTGCCTGCGGGTGGCTGGGCCGAAGAAAACCGTCTGGTTCTTCTGGATGGAGCAGACGGGCCAGAAGACGAAAGCTATGATCCAGCCGCGCCCTTTCTGGCTGAACTGACATTGGAATATCTCCACAACGACAGTGATGATCCGGACGATCAGGAAGACGAATACACAGCTACGCTGGATCTCGAATTTTACTTGAACGAGAACGTCTTGCTGGTTGGCACCTTGCTTGGCACATCGGTGAAAGGTGAGGGAACATTTCCGAACGACTACGATTTCTATTTTGAAGAGTTGTACCTGAATGCAGAGATTGACAGCGTTGGTGTCTTCGGCGGCAAGTTCAACCCGGTGTTCGGAATAGGTTTTGATGACGTGGCCGGAGAGCTCTACGGTGCGGGCTATCACGACGATTATGAACTGACTGAGCGGCTTGGAGCAGGTGTCTACTATTCCTTTGAGGATGCTTCGGGCGGTGAACACACCCTAGGCGCCAGCGCCTTTCAGCTGGATACCAGCTTCCTCGCCAAGAGCTTTTTGCGCGGTGAGCGGCTTGCGTCCCGTGCCGACGGCGGGCTGAGCAACACTGGCGGCCTGAATTCCTACAACATCTGGCTGGAAGGCGAAGATGCCTTTGGCATCGAGGATTCCCGCTACAACATCACTTACCGCTCGCAAGAGGGCGGGCTTCCGGGAGAGGCAACGGAAACCGGCTTTGCCGCTGGCGCCAGCAAGCTGTTCGAGCTTGCCAACGGCAATGAGCTGGAAGTGTTCGCCGAACTGGTCAGCCTGGACAACTCGCAAGACGACGGCGTGTCCTTTGATCAGGAAACCTTGATGGCGAACGCCGCATATTATTTCGGCGCCGACTGGGTCGCCACACTTGGCGGCGGCGTGCAGGACATCGGCAACAGCAGCGACACAACCGAAATTGCCAATGGCAGCAACCGCTTTGCCACCGCGTCTGTGGGCAAGACTTTTTTTGACAGCCTGTATGTGGAGCTGGCATACAAACGCGAAAAGACGAGCGGCAGCTACGAAAACTCCGCTGGCGTTTTGTTCTCCTATAGCGTTGATTTTTAAGTAAGGCTGGAAAACTGCGCGAATTTTGGCGGTTTCAATTGTCCCCCGTCAGCCAGCCGGAAACCTGCGGCGCCCTGCCTGATGCCTGGTTGTGCAGTTTGGCAAAGATCTCAAGCGGCTCCGAAATCATGCCAAGCGGCAGTTTAACCAGATACCGGCTTGGAAGACTGGCTCCTTCAGGAAGAACTACACAACCAAATCAGGCGTTCCAGCACCAATCAGGACACTTTGAAAATATTGCCATTGGTGATTTGGCGCACTGCCCGGTCCATGCGGAATTGATTGCCCCGATCGGTGTGCTCATCCGCCAGCAGATCCTCGTATCTATCGGCCACGGCACGCAAGTGTTCCAGAGCGTCATTCTTGCGGTCCTTCAGTGCCATCAGGTAGCCGCGCGACAACTCCAGGAAATACTCGTACTTGCGCTCAATACCCGGGAAGGCAACAGCGTCGTGATATGCCAAGCATTCTTCGTAGCTGCCTTGGGTGAAAGGATCATAGTCAGCTACTTCCTGCGGTACGTCCTTGATGCTGGTATAAATTGATGACGTGAAGACCTGGCCCTCCCAGCGGTAGTAATCCCTGAGGTAGCCCATCGTGACCTTGATCCAGGGCAGCCGGTCAAAGAAGAAGTCCTGATTGATCAATACAGAGTTCCCACCGATCATCGAGGGGTAAAACTGTTTCGAGACATGGGCGTTCAAGCGCATGGTTTTGCAGACATCTATGAACGCTATCTCGATAGGAGCGCCCTCCCACACTTCTTCGTTCAAGTCACCGATGTGAAGCGAGATCAGGTCTCTGTAGGGGTCTACGTTCTTTTCCAAAATGGGAACAAAGCTCTCCCCGAGAACGTAGGGTGTGCCATGGAAGACCCTGTTTTTGTCGATCTTGTCGCTGGCAGGCGCAGGCAGGAACCCCAGTTCGTAACCATGCAGAGGCCTGGCATCGGGAAAACCCGAGAAATCCATTCTGGCAAAGTCCGGGTTGGTTTGGAGACCAGAAGCACTGGCAACCAGGGAAGATCCAAAGAAGCTGCCACCGTCGATGATGGCCCCATCACCGCGGTACAGCTTGCTGGTCAGAGCAGCCAGCATTGCCCGTTCCATATATGACAGCATGCCCGGTGCGCCGCCCTGGCGTTGGCTAAGCACTAGGTTGGGAAGGTCAAGTTTTTCTACAAACGAGCTGCCGACGACCCCCGCCGCAATCACTGAATACATATCAAATCACCCTTTTCTGTTCTGGCGCGCCACAAACAACCGGTAGCAGTTCAAGCCAGCCGAGGAGAGGCTTAGGTCTGATGCCTACAGCGGCAGTTACGAGCAAGGAGGCGGCCGGGAGAAGCAATCCGCCCGGCCGCCGTCTATGCTTATAAGAAGTCAGCTGCCGGAAAGGCCCAGAAGGGTCCCTTGGGGGTCAGCCGCTGTGTCTCCTTACCGCTGTTTACTTCCAAAGCGATACACAAGGGATTTTAGATGTGTCGCAGCGCGTAGCGTACTTCTGAGCGATCTCGCGCACTTCTTCCATCAGGTTTTCTTTCAGCCTGACGGGCTCAAGGCCAAGATACATGAAGCCTTCGTTGTTCACTTTCAGCTCATTCTCGGCCATTTCGTTCCGCGGGTTTTCGAGATAGGAAATTTCAGCTCCCATCATGGTGCGAAGCATTTGAGCCAGGTCGCGAACACGGTGTGTCTCCGTCATCTGGTTCAGGATCCGGACACGTTCACCATCCTCTGGCGGGCTTTCCAGTACCAGTTCAATACAGCGGCAGGTGTCCTGGATATGGATGAAGGCGCGCGTTTGACCGCCTGTCCCGTGCACAGTGACAGGATAATTGACCGCCGCTTGCATGATGAAGCGGTTCAGAACCGTGCCGTAGTCTCCGTCGTAGTCGAAACGGTTGATCAGCCGTTCGTCCAGCTTGGTCTCCGGCGTTTGCGTTCCCCACACGATACCCTGGTGCAGGTCGGTGACCCTGACACCGTCATTCTTGTTGTAGAAGGCGAACAGGAGCTGATCCTGGCATTTGGTCATGTGGTAAATCGACCCCGGGTTCGGCGGGTACAGGATGTCCTGTTCGATGTCGCCCGAAGGAGTTTCGATTTTCACATTCAAATAACCCTCTGGGATCTCAATCCCGGCGGTGCCATATCCATAGACCCCCATGGTCCCGAGATGGATCAGATGGGCATCCGAACCAGCCTCGACCAGAGCCGCCAGAACATCGTTGGTCGCATTGAGGTTGTTTGAGACTGTATAGCGTTTGTGCGCCGCGCTTTTCATGGAGTAAGGCGCAGCCCGCTGTTCCGCAAAATGGATTACGGCATCCGGCCGCTCTTCACGGATCAGAGTGAGCAGCCGTTCATAATCCTGCCCCACCGTCAGGTTTTCAAAGCGGATCGTTTTGCCGGTCAGCTCCTTCCAGACACGCAAGCGCTCGCCGATCGGCCGGATGGGGGTGAGGCTTTCAACCTCAAGCTCTACGTCGATTTTCCGGCGGGAAAGGTTGTCAACGATAACAACGTCATGCCCACGGTTTGAAAGATAGAGACTGGTCGGCCAACCGCAGAACCCGTCTCCTCCAAGAATGAGAACTTTCATCCAAAATTCCCCTTATGATTGTTTTGAGTGGAGATTAATACCGCTTAGATTTCTTTCGCAAGCGGAAATGCGCATTTGAAACTGGAGCACTTTTTACTGCTGGAGCTGCCTGAATGAACTCTCCGGCAGGGCGGCCGCCTTGCCGTGGTCTTCCTCCAAGTCAGCACCAGACGTCTGCCCGCACTCAGCTGACAGCGGTGTTGATATTGCCTTGGCAAGCGCCAATGCGTGTGAGGCCTCTGTCCGCTCCTGTAACAGAGCGTCGCGCAATTGCAGCGCATTTGCGCGCGCCTTCGCGGGATCAGCCAGGACTTTCCGAAGGACGGCGGCCCATTGATCAGCAGGCGCATCCGCGGGCAGGCAATGGGACAGCCCGGGACGCAGCACTTCCCGTGTCCCGCCGGCATCCGCCCCCACAAGCGGAATGCCCGTCATGCCAGCCTCCAGCAGTTGCACTGGCACCCCATCCCACGCGGAGGTATAGAGCCACACGTCGGCTTCCCCCAGCGGCAGGCTGGCAAAATGCTCATATTCCCCTTCCAGGCATACATTGGCAGGGCGATCCGGAAGCGGCGGCCCTCCTTCCAGCACACTGGAACCCCACATCCGGAAGTCCGCTTCCGGCAGGCTGCGGGCAATCTCATATACCAACCCGGCTCTCTTTTGCGGATCCATCCGCCCGCCCCAAAAGATCTGGGGACGCCGGCCCGTGCCGGATGGCGGCGCTGGCGCGGCCGGGATCGAGCTGTCTGCCGGACTCGGCAGAACATGCACCCGCTCAGCCAACTGGCGCGGCAGCATAAAGCGTTCACAAAGTTCGCTGGCCAGGAACTGGCTGTCCGTGAGAATTCCCGCCAGTTTCTGGAAATGCGGATAGACACGCCGAAGCGGATACCCCGTCCAATATCCATACGGGGTTTGCTCGTTGCAGAACAGGCAGGCAAACAGGCGAGCTGAAGACGCAAGCGCGGTTCCGAAAGGGGGCATCGCGTCCCACAGAAGCCGGGAATTCACATTGAAGACACATTCCGGATGCAGAGCCCGCAAAAACTCCACCAGAACCCGCAGCCGTGCCTCCTTTTCCAGACCGGACGTCAGTGCTGCGAAGTCCACCACGCGAACGCCCGGCGGCAGCTTGCCTTCTGGCATGGTTCCGGATTGATCCGTCAGGATGACCAGCACTTCGTTCGCATCACCGTCTGCCAGCACCCGGGCAATATGACCTTCGAAGCGTGGTGCAGCACCGAAACGCGGACGGTTCACGCAAATCACATGGCGCGCGCGCCGGTGGCCTGCAGCGCCATTCAAGCGCCACATCGCCGCCGTGCGTTCCGATACTGCATCCGTGTGGAACGGCGGAATCTTAATCTGCAGAGCCTGCATCCACCCTTGCTCAACCAAGGGTTCGTGCTGAGCGGCACGCGCCACCTGTGCACCCAGCTCTCCAAACTCCAGCCGCTGGCGGAGCCCGCCGTACCGGGACCTCCACAATTTAAATGCATCCCCTGCGGAACAGCCGAGCATCTCGGCAATTGTGCCGAACGCAGTTACCGGGCGGGGCACATATCCCTCATGCTCGCCTTTTTCCAGCCAGTGCAAAAACGGGTTCATCCCGCTGCGGGCCACATCCGGATAGCTTTTCAGGTAGGCTTTGGTGGAAAACCAAGGAGCCGGATTACGGCCTTCTTTCCAGCCGGCTCGGACATAATGCGCTACCGGGTCAAAGTTTTCGAGAGCGGCAATGTCCGGGTAAGAAGCAAGGTAGAAAGCGTAGTCAAACTTGGCCCGTATAACCTTGTAAGCCCGCCGGTCGCGCCAAGAAATTCTCCTCTTGTGCGCCCGGGCACGTTCCACCCGCGCTGCAAATGCAGCGCCGTAATGCGGAACCTGCTCAAGCTGCTGACCTGGGGGCACGTGCGGGCTTTCCGGAGGAAGTGCAACCTGACCGCAAGCGCCAAGGTCTGCAACCCGGTCCACGGCCATTGGCTCCAGCTGCCGGACAACTGCCTTGCGCGCACGGCTCTGAGTAACCAGAGACGCGTCGCGCCGCCGCTTGAAGATAATTGTGTCAGGCGCGTTCAGGTGCAGCCAGCCGCCCGCCATTGTTTCGATAGAAAACTGCCAGTCCTGAAACGACAGCCCCGCCGGAATATCACGTGCAGAATATTGAAACTCCAAATGTGCCTCGCGCGGAGCAAGGCACAGGCTGTCGTAGTAATTCATGCAATAGAAGTGATACGGCGAGAACAAAGGGTCTGTCTGGTCTGGCTTCAAGAACACCGAATGCGCCCCGTCAAAGAGCCAGTTGAGTTCAGGGTGCACGATCACCCGGTGCCCTGCCCGCTCAGCTTGGCGCAAGCGGTCCATCCCGTCGCTGAGCCAGTTTTCCGAAAAAAGGTCATCAGCATCCAGGAAGGCAATGCTGCGCCCCTTTGCCAAACGCACGGCGGCATTGCGCACCCTTCCCAGGTCACCCTCTTCGAAACTGATTTTCCGCCAATTCAGAAGTTGAGGCTGCGAGAACCACTGGCAGGTTTCTTCAGTCGCATTGTCCAGCGCGACAAGGCGCTCAACTGAGTATCCCTTGGCTTCGGCAGCACGGATCGCATCATCAGCTGCCCTGATCGTTGGCCCGCAGACCAGCGTTTCATCGTGCGCCGTGAGAATTACAGACAAATCAAAACTGATGCCCGGCACTACTCTGCTTCACCCCTGAACGGATTTTTTGTTTTCAACGCCCGTCCACAGGACCGAAGCACCGCTGCAGCCCCTGGTATTAGAAGCACGCCATCAATAATTTCGCCTTTTATCGCGCAGCGATTGCGGGTACGCAACCCTCAGACGAAAGGATTTTTCATGAAGAACAGCTCTGCATTTATCCTGATTGGCGGCTATGGTTTCGTGGGCCGCAACATCCTGGATGTTGTCCAGAACGGCCCTGAATTCGCCGGGCTGTCCCCCGCTGTGATCGACAACATGTCCAATGCGGCACCGGGCCATGAAACAATCGACGTTCCAGCCTTTTGCGGCGGCTATGAGGAGCCAGGTGCCAAAGATTTCCTGGCTGATCTGGACAAGCAAGAGTTCAACGGCCGCATCTTTGTGTTCCTGGCTGGGGAGACCCGGGTCGCTGAATCCAAGGACAGACCCCTTGATTTCATTGAGGCAAATATCAGCCAGCCGGCCGGTTTCGTTCTGGATGCCGTGAAACCCGGCGACCACTTCATCTTGATCTCAACGGCTGGTGCTCTCTTCGACGGCACCTTCGAGGTCCGCAACACCTCTGCGTACTGTCCCAAGAATTTCTACGGCGCCACAAAGGCAGCTGAAGAAATGATTCTGGAAAAGCTGGTCGAGCTGCGCGGCGGCACATTCTCGGTTATCCGGATGACTAACGTTTATGGCTGCTATTCCGAAAACAAAAAAAGCGCCATCCACGCCTTCACCCGCGCAGCACTGGAAGAAACGGATGTGTTTATTAACGGCGACGGCGAGCAGCGGCGCGATTTCATCTATGCCGGGGATGTCGGCCGTGGCATTGCTACCCAAGCGTTGAGGGTTCAAAACGGCGCAGAAACGTCCCGCGTGAACACGCTGGGCGCCGGAGTTTCAACTTCGCTGATGGATGTTGTCAGTGCGATTGAGGCTGCAACCGGCAAGACGCTGAGCTACACGAAAATTCCAGCCGAAGAACTTCTGAAAACCGAACCCCGGGATGTCATCGCGTCACGCGAAGATACTGCGGTGCTGCTCGGGGGGGAGTTCACCCCATTGGTCGAAGGAATTCGAAGCACACACGCCTATTATGCGCGCCGGAGCGCTGGGGCTGACACCTGATGAAAACGGCCCTTTATGTCGCCTATCATAAACCGGCACCGCGCCTTCAGAGCACCTGCGTGCTCCCTGTTCAGGCAGGCAGGGCGCTGACCCGGTCTCCGATCCCCGGAATGATCGGCGACGAAACCGGCAAAAACATCTCGGAAAAAAACGAAACCTGGTGCGAACTAACCGTACTCTACTGGGCTTGGAAGAACCATACGGGAAATGACCTGACCGGACTTATGCACTACCGTCGGCTGCTGGATTTTTCGGGCCGCGTTTCATCCGGTCCGGTGGAGACATTTCCGAACGAATTCGACACGCGTGCCTGGTGCCGTGAGGCCGAAGAGTGGATCATGCAGGAAGGTGCGAATTGGGACATCGTGCTGCCGCGGCCGCACCGGATGGGCAAAACAGTAGAAGAAAACTACCGGTCCGGCCACAATGCGCAGGACTGGGAAGAGATGTGCCGCATAATCCGGCGCGACCACCCGGAATATTCCGCCAGCCTGGATGCCGTGGCTTCCGGCTACGAGGTGCGGCTGGGCAATCTGGCCCTCATGGCCAAGCCTGTACTCGACAGGTATTGCAGCTGGCTGTTCGACATTCTTTTCAAAGTTGAGGCCGCTCCTGTAAACCGTGACACCTACAGCCCTTACCAGGCTCGATATCCCGGGTTCCTGTCGGAACGGCTGCTAACCGTTTTTGTCCACCACGAAGCCAAGACAAACCCGTCGGCACGCATCAAGGAAGTGTCGGTCCTGAACCTCAGCCGCGCGGCGGTGTCTCCGTTCTTGGTATCTGCAGACTGCCGGGGGCAAAGCGCCGTTAATATTGCCTGTTCGGCAGACCGGGCTTACCTTCCCCACGCAGCTGCAATGCTGCGCTCGGTACTGGATCATGCAGACCCGTCGCGGCCGCTGAATTTCTTCTTCCTGCATTCGAATATCGACAATTGCGACCTGTCACTCTTGCAGGCAATGATGGATGAGCGGCCAGGCACCAGCTTTCACCCGATCAATGCCAATGGCATTTTCGAATCCAGTTACCGGTCTGCATCACGCGCACCTTCCAATGCCACTTACAACAGGTTCCTGCTCCCGTCTCTGTTTCCTGAGCTCAATCGCCTGCTTTACCTGGATGCGGACCTCATCGTCAGGGCTGACATCGGCAAACTGTTTGATGCAGATATGGGTTCAGCAGAAATCGCTGCTGTTCCCGACTGGATTATGACGCGTACCTTGTCCGGCCCGACCAGAACAATCGATCCCGAAGTCCCGGATCTGACCAAGTACCAGCGGGAAACTCTTGGACTAACAGAAGCTGAGATCGGGCGGTATTTTAATGCAGGGGTTCTGCTGTTCGATTTCGCTGCAATGAAGAACCCCGAAGCGATAGGCGGGAAGCTCCGCCGGATGGCCAGCGAGCGCCGGTATCTATTCAGGGATCAGGACATCCTGAATGTGTATTTCAAGGACAAGGTTTGCCTTCTTGATGCACGGTGGAACGTCTTCAACGCGCCGGAGCAGGCCTATGCCCGAGTACCGAGAAACAACCATGTGCAAGCAATGGCGGCCCGCCGCAGCCCTTGGATCACTCATTACGCCGACCGGGACTTCAAACCCTGGCTGGGCCATGCGGTCCCCGAAGCGCAGCACTACTGGCAGGCGCTGATCCGCACGCCATTCTATGGCGAGGTGGTAAGCGGACTGGCAAGGAAGGGCAGCCGCCGCAAGCGCAGGCTGGCCCCCTTGCTCGTGAGCGCTGGCCGCAAAACCGCAGAACGTATTCCCTTTTTGAAAGTTCCAATGCTGAAGCTCTACCATGCCTGTTCGGGCATCCGTCTCTGAGGGACGGTCAGAGGCAGCAGACGACAGCATCGAAACACATGGAGATTTCATGCAGATCGACAATTTTAAGACCAAGAGCTTCCCTGCGATTTCGTCACTCGGCCTGAGCAGTTCGAACCACAAGCTCCGCGTTTGCATTGTTACCGAAGAAATCATCGGACCGGTCCGTAATGGCGGTATTGCCTCTACCTATTACCACCTGTCCAAGGGGCTGGCTGCGCATGGGCATGAGGTGCATGTTCTGTTCCTAAAAGGACCCGTGGTTCAGGATGAAACACCTGAACACTGGGTAGAGCATTTCGCCGCTTTCGGGGTCACTCTGCACTACCTCGATATTCCAAGCGATTCAGCCTGGAGCAGTGCTCCGAACTGGCAGCCCCGGTACGCCGCTGCCTACCAATGGCTGAGAGATCAGGAACGGTTTGATGTGGTTCATACATCGGAATGGCGCGGGGGCATGTTCTATGCGCTGATGGCCAAGCGCCTGGGCCTTGCCTTTCAGGATACGCTTTTCCTGGTAAAAACCTCTTCGCCGCACATCTGGAACCGCCACTACCAGATGCAGCCGATTGAGCGGCGCGATCTGGTTCTTGCCGCCTATGCGGAACAAAAGTGTGTAGAACTGGCCGACGCAGTCATTGGGGGCTCCGCCCATCTGATCACCTTCATGGAGCAAATCGGCTACCGGATACCGGATGCCAATGTTTTCGTGCAGCCCAACATCGTAGATTTTTCCAAGGTGCCAGTCACCGATCAGCGCCCGCCGCGCCAGCCGGGTGACGTTGTAAAATCACGTGAACTGATCTTTTTTGGCCGCTTGGAAGGGCGCAAAGGTGTCGAACTGATGTGCAACGCGCTCGATATTCTGCGCGAGCGCCAGATCTCTCCGTCCAGCGTGACGTTCATGGGGAAATGGGGTGGCGCCCTGGCCACTCAGGGCGGTATGAAGGTGCAGGATTATATCGAGGAAAAGGCGCGGGATTGGGATTTCCCGGTTTCCTACATCACCGATAAGAACCAGCCTGAAGCGCTCAGCCACATGTGTTCGCGCGATATGATCGCAGTGATGCCGTCGCTGATCGAAAACTCCACTATGGCAGTCTATGAAACGCTGGAATGCAACATTCCATTCATTGCGACCGATGTTGGCGGCACCGCTGAACTGATTGACCAAAGGGACCACGCCAGTTGCTTGGTTGAGCCTATTTCCACAGCGCTCGCGGACCGGTTGGAACAGGTGTTGGAACACGGCCAGCGTATCGCAAGGCCGGGGTTCTCCAATGATGAGAACCTGCAGGTCTGGTATGGCTTCCACGCCTATCTCGGTGAACAGATCGAACAGCTCGGCGCACGGCAAGCTATTTCAGCCATTACAGCTGAAATTGACGCGCCCGGCCAGCCCGTCGACACGATCCGTTATGCTGTGCTGTTGCGCAACGGCGATGACGTGGAAGCCCTGGCACAAGCCTTGCTGAGTGAACGCCCTGACAGCGTGGCCCTCGCCTACAACGACGCGAAACTGCAAAGTGCCGTTGCCAAGGCGAAGACTACCCTGCAGGATGCCGGACACGAAGTAATCGAGCTTTCCTGTATCGGTCAGGCAGCTGGCAGCACGCTGCATGCGCTGGCGAACCTGCCAGGGGCAGACGCCATCGTAATCGCGCATGGAGCCTCTGTGAGGCCGGCTCCGGGCTTCCTTGCTGCTGCCCGCACGGCGCTGAAACACCGGCCGGCCAGCCTGTTCACCAGCTTCTTCAGTGCCGCAGGAGATCTCCGGGGACTGCCAGCAGGCAGCGATGTGGCCTCGCAGCTGCTGTCCCCGCGCGCCTACGGGCCAGAGGTTTTCGCCATGCTGCGCACCACCTATGACAAGGTCGGTCAATTCGAGCCCTACGACGTTCAACGGGGGATCCTGCACGAGTTTGTCACCCGGGCTGCTGTGCAGTTCAATGACGATCTTCTGGTCTGCCCCGAAGAGCTGCTTGATTGGCCGCAGGCGCTGGAAGAAGCGCAGGCGATGGCAGACGATACTGTGTATGCCTACCTCAAATCCAAACCACTGCTTGATGAGTCAGGGTTGGCCCAGCGGAAATTTCTGCTGAGCGCTCTGCATATGGTCAACGGCAGCAACCGGTCCGTCGGCAGCAATTCCCTTCGCGATGGAGGACGCCCCGCGGAGAGCCCGCTGTGGTTGACACCGGCTGACTGGAACCGGGAAGAAATCCGGGGTGCGCTGAAACGGAAACTTGTAGCCGGCCTTGATGAAGAGTCCAACACGCTTTGGCTGTTCGCACGGGGCTCTGGCAGCCGCCGTCTCATAGCACGCGACGCTGATCAGCCGATTGAACTGGTGGAAGAACATCTGAGCCCGGACGGGAAGGATCACCTCACCCTATACTGCTTCAGGATCCCCGAAAGCTGGGAAACCGGTACGGCCTATGCTCTTAACTGGTGCCTGTTCGATGGCGAAACGAGGACGGGAAATCAGTTTCTTCGTGTTAGCAAACTTGCCAGCAACACCTATGCGCTTTCCTCGCGGAAGCCTGTCCTGACTAAAGAGACACTGCAAAAGGTATTCAGTCTGCAGATCGAGGGTGCTTCCGCAACGGCTGCACTTGAAAACAAGGCCCTAGCTGCCTCGCTCCCGCATCTGGAAGAAGCGGCAAAGCATCTCCCTGCCCGCCCGCAGGACGCGCCGCAACAACAGCCTAAGCCAGCTGCGGTTGCTCCGGTTTCCGGCAATACCTCAGCGCAAACCGTAACCGAGCTGTTGCGGCTTGCCCAGGAAACGGACCGGCCCGAGCTGGAACGCCTGGCGATGCAGACCCGCAGCGAACTGCTGCTTGCAGAGAAATCTCCGCTTGTTTGGAACGAAAAGACCGCCAGCGATCCGCGGGATGTGCGTTCATTCCTGCCCCTGCCAGCCGATGGGCGCTGGCAGGAAAACGAATGGCTGCAAGGCTGGGCTTGGGACAAGAACAGTCCGGAAGAAACGCTTCATATTGTGGTCTTGCAAGGCTCAGTACCCGTATTTGCAGGTCCAGCAGGCTATCATGATCCTAACTTGGGCCGCCGCACGCCAGGACTGGAGCGGCACGCCTTCCGCATTCCGGTGCTGCCCGCGTTTCTAAATAGCAGCAAAGGCCCCCTTTCGCTGCGGATCCTGGAAACGGGTGACCTGGTCCGCAACGGCCAGATTGAATTGGACAGTGCAGCTCCAAGCGTCCTTGTTCCTGCCAAGGGCGGCACTCAACACGCCCGTACAGGCACGCGCCCTCCTGCCAGAAACGAGTCCTTGATGCGGCGCGCAGGCAGGGTTCTGAAGGCGATGGGAAGCAAAACCCGCTGAATGCAGAGACATCTATCAGACACTTGCTTGAGCTAGGATCAAGCAAGTGTCTGCACAATATGCACTTTGAGGGCTCACAGTGAGACCCGGCCCTGCGCGGCCCTCACCGTATAGCCGGCTGGTTTCAACGCTAAGGAGGCTGACTGCCAATGCAATCAGGAACTATTCACCTCGCACAACCTGCAAACGGCTCGCAAGCGGATCTGCCGCGGGCGATCGGGGCCATGCAGCGCCAGGAGTGGGAGGAAGCCCGCCGTATACTGGTGCCGCTTGCCGCTCAGAAACCCAAAAGCGTGGCCTCTTTTCATCTGGCCCGCCTCGAACTGGAAGCCGGGGACACAGCTGCGGCTGAAACTCACTTGAATGCGTTCTTGGAATTCCGCCCCCGGCACCCTGGCGCACTAGCGCTGAAGGCCCGGGTCGCCTTGATCCGTGGTGAATTGGAGCTGGCGTCAGAACTGGCGGACGAAGCTCTTGAGCAGGACCCAAAAAACTTTGGTGCTTTGAGCACACGTTCCCAGATTGACGATGCACTGAACACAAAGGCAGCCGCCCAAGCACTGGAAACACTGAACTCCGGCTATCTCAAAGCGCGGCAGGACGGACCAGACAGCAAACTGCTTGCCGCCGCTGCGACGCTGGCCGAATTGGATCCTGGAAACCGCTGGAACGACGACACAACAGCAGCAGCAATCGCCTATTTCAAGCATGCCGGTGATCTGCAGGCAGCCTTGAGAAACTATGACCCGCATCTGATCAGCGCATCGGTGGAACTCGATTACATCACCTGGCCCAAGCGCATCCAGCCCCATATCCGCGGCGGGGCGGTTCTCGATGTCGGCTGCGGTTTCGGCGGCTATGGCATGGGTTTTTTGATTGCCGGTGCCAAATCCTACACAGGCCTGGATCCTGTGATGCAGCTTGACAGCACAAAGGCGCGGAACAAACGCACCCGAAGTGTTGCAAACCTGGGAGTGACACCACGGGAAATCAGTGCTTCGCTTCCCGCGATCAATCTTATCCAGGGCAAGTTGGAAGACCTGCACATTGACAGCACGTTTCACGCTATTTCGCTGCACAATGTAACGGAACACCTGATCCAGCTCGAGGAGGTGTTCAAAGAGCTCGCCACGCTCTGCAAAAAAGATGCGAAGCTCATTTATACCCACCACAACTACTATTGCTGGAACGGGCATCACGGAAACCCGGCGTGGCCGGAACAGCTTGATACCGACAATCCTGAGCATCTGCGGCTTTACGATTGGAACCATATCGAATTTGCCGTTAACGCCCCAGAGGACGACTATGTAAGAACTCATTTGAACCGGGTTCGCCTCGACGAAATCCGGTCAATCACCGAAAAATACTTCGACATCGAAACCTGGCAGGAGATCCCGTCTTCGCCCTCCACCTTGTCGCGTCTGACGCCAGAAATCCTTGGCAGAATCCGCAAGACGATCCCCGATATCGAAGAACGCGAGTTGACAACAAATCTCGTCTTCTGCGTTGCGGCCCCCAAGCCTCCTACCGGTTGATAGTTGCTTGAACATTGGACCGGTCACTAAAAGGAAATGTCCAAGCTTTCGGTTTAACCTGCACGTTTTCCGCTGCGGGATCGTTTGGGCCCTGAACTGAGCCATCCGGACGGATTGGATACGGCGTTAAGTGTTCTCAGCGAGACCGGAGTATTTGGCTGCTTTTGTCAGTTCTGGCCCTCAACTGACCATCGGCGCTGCTCCACCGGGCAGGTCCTTCGGGCCGCACGTGAGGCAGCGTTGGCTGCCTATGCCCTGACGGGGGCAGAAGCAGGCGAATGCTGTTTTAATGGAGATTTCACGAAGGATAACAAAACGTTATCCATTCATTCACTTTCCGGCCCCACTCTGCGTAGAGCAACCGCTTGCTATCGCAATCACAGCGAGTGCAATCGCCTTGAGGGCCGCAAATGTTCAAAAGTTCCGCTTCCTCGCTCAGAGGCCGGGTCGCCGGTCTTTCCGCTGCGATTTCGATCACGGCCGTTGTTCTGCTTACCCTCGCAAGCGGCCTGACCTCCAGATACCTGGAACGGCAAAGAACCCTCGACGAGGTCATGGATACCGCTGCGCTGATCGCGCGCGCCACCGAAGATGCCAACGGCCAAGTGGTTTCGGATGCAGTCATTCTCGCCAGCATGCCGGCGGTCGCTCAGCTGACCAGGAACGGCGGCGGTGACCCGGCTAGCAGTGAAAAGCGGGAGGAGGCGCTTGCCCGGCTGGCCAAAATTTTCAGCGCCTTTTTTGAACTCCGCCCTGCCTATGAGCAAATCCGCCTGGTTGGCATTGATGACAATGGCCGGGAAATCCTGCGCCTCAACAGACAGGGCAGCGAAGTGCTGCGCGTTCCAGAGGACGGGCTGCAGGAAAAGGCTGGGGAATCCTATTTCCAGGACGCCCTGTCATTGAATCCGCGTTCGGCGCTGACAGGAACAGCCTCCTACAATCGCGAAAACGGCCGCATCGCGGAACCTAGGACGGTGATGTACCGCGTCCTTGTGCCCGCCTTCCGCGACAGCGGAGAGATGTTCGGCTTTATCATTATCAACGTGAACGTGCTGAAGCATAACAGGAACACCTTCAGAAATCTGCCGCTCAAGGCAGATTTTGTGCTGCATAACACAAAGGGCGGCAGTTACGCTTGGGACGCAGGTGATCAGGAAGGCGTCTTTTCCCTGGCTGGCAGCGCCGGCCTGCCGGACAGTGTCTGGCAGGCGGCGACCTCAGCCGCAGACGCGCCGGTACGGACAACCAGCGGCGGAAGATTGTTTGTAACGACGCGGCTCGACAGCCTCAGCAACTCCGGTCATGCCGTCAGCTTCACCCTGATCAAGCAGCAGGATTTCTTTGCCCGTTTCCTGCCGGACAGCACACTTGCCCTTATCGCCCTGGGCCTGGTTTTTGTTGGCTGGTCCGCCCGTTTCTCCAGGAAACGGGTCGAAAGGGAAATGACGCCAATGGTTGAAATGAGCTCTGAAATTATCAGGGCATCCAATCAGGGGCGGTTGCCTGATCTTCCAACCCATCTACAAGACGAGGTCGGCGATCTTGCCCGAAGCTTTGAAAAGCTGATCACCAAGCTTCGGCAACAGGAATCCAGTGCGCTGATGCTGTTCAATGGGGTTGGAGACGGGCTTGCCATTCTCGACCGCCAAGGCAAGATTCTGCGCATTAATTCGGCCATGCAAATCATGTTCCAAGTGTCCGAAGCTGATGCCGCAGGTAATGACTTTGCGCAGTTTCTGGCACCGGGCGAATGGGAGCGCTTTCAGCATGGCCTATCGGACTACCCGCACGAGAAGGACTGCCCGGTTCTGGGCCGGATGCATGAATGCGAAGGCCCGGTCCAGGAGGGCGGCCGCACTTGGCTGGAGCTGACCCTGTCCCCTATTCCGGAGCAGGCCTCCCCAAGTTTTGCGCTGGTAGTACGTGACATCACCGAACGCCGGAAAATGCTGCTCCAAGCGGAACATTTGATTGAACAGTTGAACAGGTCGAACAAAGATCTGGTGGAGTTTGCCTATGTGGCTTCCCATGACCTGAAGGCACCTTTGAGGGCGATTTCCCACGCCGCGGCCTGGCTGGAGGAGGACCTGGCGGACAAGCTGACGGAAGGAACCCGCGAACACATCTCCTTCATGAAGTCCAGGATCGGGCGCATGTCGCGCCTGCTTGATGACCTGCTAGAACATTCCCGGATCGGCAACGAAACTCATGCTCCGGCGGAAGACATGGTTGACGGCAGCAGTTTTGCCGAAGATCTGGAGCTTCTGGCAGCGCCGCCCGATGATTTTTCATTCACATTCGACGACAGCTTCAAGCAATCAGTTTTTTCCCGCTTCCCGCTGCAAATCGTTCTGCTCAATCTGATCACCAATGCGATCAAGCATAACGACAAGGAGCATGGAGAGGTTCATGTCAGTCTCGCGGACAAAGGGGACCTCCTGGAGTTCACCGTGACCGACAACGGTCCAGGGATCCCCAAACGCCATCATGAAACCGTCTTTGGCTTATTCAAGACACTGGCCCCACGGGACAAGGTCGAAGGCAGCGGCATGGGACTATCCCTCGTGCGCAAGCATTTGCATGTGCTGGGACATGACATTCGCATCGTATCCGATGGTGATAACGGCGGAACCCAATTCATTTTCACATGGCCCAGGAAACCAGAAAGCGGAGAACAAAATGCAGCTTAATCCGCCGGAACAGATGCAGCCGGTCAACATTCTTCTAGTGGAGGACGACGACTTTGAAGCAATGGCCGTACGGCGGGCCTTTGCCAAGGCGCGGCTTTCGAACCAGATCACCCGCGCACACGACGGTGAGGAAGCCCTGGAAATTCTTGAGCAACGGCATCCGGAGGTGTCTGTCAACGGCCCCGTAATCATGCTTATCGACATCAACATGCCGCGGATGAACGGGCATGAACTGGTTGAGGCGATACGGTCCAGGCAGGCCCTGCGCCACATGATTTGCTTTATGCTGACGACCTCCCGCGAACCCCGCGATGTAGACCGCGCCTATCAGCAGAACGTGGCAGGCTACATCATCAAGGAAACTGCCGGCCACGATTTCTCAAACCTGCTCAATCTGCTGGGAGACTATTGGATTACAGTGCAGCTGCCGACTCCGCACTAGGGGCATGACGCGCCTTGCCTCCACAGGCCTTTACCGCAGCCCAAGTCCACTGCCGGTTTTGCGGGGTGTCACCACACCCGGCTCTGGCATGGATACCGCCCGAGGACATCCAAACAGCGCCTGCCTCTTGCACCGCAACAGCCATGCAGACAGACAGAGTTTGTGGTAGCGGCACATTGGCCCCTGCCCTCCGCTCTTTGCACAAGCGGCAGCCCCGCTGCGAACCCGCCGGTTCAGCGGAGCAAGCTCCGGAAGCCGGCCGGCACGGAATGTCGCTATTGCAACTGGTTCAACACATGGCGCCAGCAGGTTCACTGCTGGCGCTGGTTTTCAGACACTTCCGCTGGGTAGCCAATTCTGGTGCCCAAAGGCGGTGTTCACCGCGCTGGCGGAAGGTTAAGACTTGCATTCCCAAGCACGTTTGACCAAGCGGTCTTTGCGATCGAACCAATAGTTTTGCTCATTCGCGCTTAGCCTATCCGGATTGCGGACAACTGCGTCAGCCTGAGCTATGGCCTGAGGCAATTCGCGGCACGGATAGTATTCCGGCGGCGTAACTTCAGGCGCTTGTTCTCCTTCAAACTCTTCGCATCCGGCCAGAATGGAACTCGCCAAAGCGAATGCAAAAACACTTACCAACTTCATCTTCGACCCCTTTTGTCTCCAGGAAAAATTAGATTTCCACCATTTCTGCATTTCAGCACTATTCACTTCATCCGCTCGGGTGCATTTGACTTTTTAACGTCCTGCAAGGGGAAACAGATCGCTTGAATATTCTTTCCAGTCCAGTTGGTGTGTTTTTCCGGCAAGTCAAATCAAGGCTTCTCTTTTCAGGAAAAATCCGGGATCAAACCTTTGGCAAGAGCGGCGAGACAGGAGAGAGGAAGCAGCCCTTCCAGGGGCGGCCGGAACGCTTCTTAGAGTAAGCAGATGAGGGCAAACAAGGACACTTTCGGGATTGCCAATGCAGAAATTCAAAACGCGTTCTGCGCCTGATAAGCCATGCCTCCATTACTCGATTTGCAGAACAAAATGGCAAAGAGAACGCAGTTCAACTCTCTTGGCATCACCGGCAGACATCGCGGCATAACATTCCGCGGTTCACTCCATCAAAAGCTGAGGATTAGTTTCGCAGCTCCCTTTGATGGATAAAAGCGCTGGGACGACCCCTGACCAAAAGTGGTAATGCCACACGATTAAGTACTAGAGGCGCACCCGGTGCTTGATGGCGGGCGTCTTGCAGCTATCGTCTTTCTGCGAGGCCGGCAGTGTATTGAAAGATGCAACGCAATTTAGTTTGTCCGGGGGCGCTGGTTAATAACATTAAATAATAGCCAGCTGAAGCAAGAAACGCCGTCGCGCACGGCGGTTTTTCAGGGGACACGTGTCCCGACAATTATATTGTGGTGCTGTACCGGATGGGGGTTGGGTACATGACGCTGCGAAACGATAACAAGCGTGTAATTCACGCCAAGGCTGAACCGTTGGTGCCGATGCGCAAGACGGTTCTGGTAACCGGGGGCGCTGGATTCCTGGGATCTCAGCTCTGCGCCCGCAAACTGGAACAGGGCCATCAAGTGGTTTGTCTGGACAACCTGCAGACCGGGCGAATGCGCAACATCACACCGTTGATGTCACACCGCCGGTTCCGCTTTGTCGAACATGACGTCGTGGCGCCTTACCAGCTCAAAGGTCCGGTGCATCAGATCTTCAACCTGGCGTGTCCGGCCTCTCCGCCGAAATACCAGCTTGATCCCATCCACACCTTCAAAACCAGCGTGATGGGTGCAATGAACGCGCTTGAACTTGCTCGTGAAAAGGGGGCCAAGGTGTTCCAGGCGTCCACCTCCGAGGTTTATGGCGACCCTGAAATCAGCCCGCAGCCGGAAGGATACCGGGGCTGCGTCAATACCTTCGGGCCGCGTGCCTGCTACGACGAGGGCAAGCGCGCTGCCGAGACGCTGTTTTACGACTATCACCATCGCTACGGCGTGCAAATCTCGATTGCCCGCATCTTCAACACCTACGGCCCTTTCATGGACCCGCAGGATGGCCGCGTGGTGTCCAACTTCATTAATCAGGCGCTTCGGGGCGAGGATCTCACTGTTTACGGCAGCGGTGCTCAGACGCGCTCCTTCTGTTATGCAGATGACCTGCTCGATGCAATTGAAGCGCTGATGGAACTCAATGATCCCAGCCCGGCACCCGTCAATCTCGGCAACCCTGGTGAGTTTACGGTGCTGGAACTGGCCAAAAAAGTCTGCAGGCTGACCGGAACCGGATCGCAAGTGGTTTTCCGCGAATTGCCTCAGGACGATCCGCAGCAGCGCAAGCCCGACATCAGCGCGGCCAGAACCAAATTGGGCTGGCGCCCGAAAGTGCGGCTTGAAGACGGGTTGCGCAGGACCATCCGCCATTTCCAGGCTGAGATGGCTGAGCCGGACCAGATGTCCGCGGCGGTCCGCTGATGCCCCGCCGGTTTGCCATACTTGTGACCGGCGGCGCCGGGTTCATTGGCAGCCACGCTTGCAAAGCTTTGCACCAGGCGGGCTACCTGCCGGTCACGGTCGATAACTTGACCACCGGACATGCAGATGCGGTCAAATGGGGTCCGCTGGTGCATGCAGATGTGCGCAACGCTGCAGCACTGAAGGACGCCATCAAAAATCACGGCATCAAGGCGGTCATGCACTTTGCCGCTTCGGCCTATGTCGGGGAGTCTATGGCGCGCCCGGCCTTTTACTACGACAACAATGCCGGAGGGATGATCTCCCTGATCAATGCGTGCCTGGATACAGGAGTGGACAAAGTCGTGTTCTCTTCCAGCTGTGCGACCTATGGCAGCCCCGAAGGCGGCCCTATACGTGAGGATACGCCGCAGGCACCGATCAACCCCTATGGCCGCAGCAAGCTGATGTGCGAGGAAATGCTGCGTGATTGCTCTGCCGCGCATGAGTTGCGGTTTGCGGCGCTACGCTATTTCAATGCAGCCGGAGCCGACCCGGAGGGCGATCTGAGCGAGCGTCACGATCCCGAAACCCATCTGCTGCCGCTGGCGCTGCAGGCGGCTTCCGGCCGGCGCGGACCGCTGCAAGTCTTCGGCACGGATTACCCCACCCGCGACGGCAGCTGCGAGAGGGACTACATCCATGTCAGCGACTTGGCGCGCGGCCATGTGCTGGCAGCGGACTATCTGGCAGAAGGCGGTGCCAGCACCGCTCTGAATCTGGGCAGCGGCACCGGGCATACGATCTTTGAAGTGCTGGAGACAATCCGCTGCGTCACCGGCAAAACGGTGCCGCATGACCTGGCACCGCGCCGCGCCGGAGATCCTCCCTCGCTGACCGCGGACCCGCGCCTGGCACAGCAGACGCTGGGCTTCCGCACCGAACGCTCCAAGCTGGACCAGATCATCAGGGATGCGGCGCCATCCTTCGGATTGGCCGCCGCAAGAGAGGATCGCCATGGGCGCCATGCAGCGGAATAACCGGACATCGCCCTCCCCCAAGCCCGGCTTTGACTGGGCAGTTGCTGCTGTGTTTGGTCTGTGGATTTTGGCTGCCGGCTATTTCTGGCACTGGTGGCTGCAGCCCGGGCACAATATAGGCACCGGGCGATATATCATTGTTTCAGCAGCTATTTTCTGGCTCTACTTCCTGCTTGCCTATTTCATGCTGTTTTTCCTGAAT
The DNA here is from genome assembly GCF_000203975.2 of Leisingera sp. ANG1. Taxonomy (GTDB): domain Bacteria; phylum Pseudomonadota; class Alphaproteobacteria; order Rhodobacterales; family Rhodobacteraceae; genus Leisingera. The sequence continues at coordinate 259,311 of NZ_AFCF02000008.1, forward strand.
GGCACCCGCCGCCGCCTGCGGCCGTCGCTGCAAGGACCGATGCGGGTGGCCATGATAACCACCAAAACCCCAGCCGAGCCTTTGTCCGTTCTGAAGGAGACCCTAACGGCCATGCTGGCGCAAACGACGCCGCACGATACCTGGCTGGCTGATGAGGATCCTGATGACGCAACCCGCGCCTGGTGTGCGGCGCATGGTGTCAGGATCTCAACCCGCAAGGGCCTTTCTGAGTACCACCGCAAGGAATGGCCGCGCAGAACCCGCTGCAAGGAAGGCAACCTGGCCTATTTCTATGACCAATACGGCTATGAAGCCTATGATATCGTATCCCAGCTTGATGCCGACCATGTGCCGCAACCCGGGTATCTTGAAGCCATTCTGCAAGGGTTTGACGACCCGGCCACCGGCTATGTCAGCGCCCCCTCCATTTGCTGCAGCAATGCGGACAGAAGCTGGGCAGCACGGATGCGGCTTTTTGCCGAGGCACCGTTTCATGGCGGCATCCAGCTAGGCTATAGCGCCGGCTGGGCACCTATGTGCATCGGCTCGCATTACGCAGTGCGCACCCGCGCCCTGAAGCAAGCAGGCGGCTTGGGGCCCGAACTTGCTGAGGACCATTCCACCACGATGCTCATGAACTCCGCAGGCTGGCGCGGCACCCATGCAGCAGATGCCATCGCGCATGGCGCCGGCCCGGCCTGCATGGCTGATCTAGCAACTCAGGAATTCCAATGGTCGCGCAGCCTGACAACGCTGCTGCTGAGCTACACCCCGCGCTATCTGAAGGGGCTGCCGCCGCGGCTGCGGTTCCAGTTCCTGCTGTGCCAGCTGTGGTACCCGCTTTTCGCCCTGTTCATGGCGCTGATGTACCTGTTTCCGATTGCAGCCCTGCTGCTGGATATCCGGTTTGCCGGGGTGACCTTCCTTGGTTTCGTTCTGCACGCGCTTCCTTCAACCGTTGCGGTGATCTTGTTCGTCTACCTCATGCGCGCGCGCGATACTCTCAGACCGTATGACGCCAAGGTTCTCAGTTGGGAGCGCGCATTGTTTCCCTGTGCGCAGTGGCCCTGGGTTCTGCTTGGCTGCGGAATGGCCATTGCGGACAGGCTGAGGGGCGGGTTTGTCGACTTCCGTGTAACGCCAAAAGGCGGCGGAGAGGCGCCGCCGGTGCCCTTGCGAGTCCTTCTGCCTTACCTGTTGCTGGCATTGGGGGCAGCGCTGCCGCCGCTGTTTGTGCAAGACCTGCAACAGGCCGCGGGATTCGTGGTGCTGAGCCTGATTAACGCCACCGTTTATACCGTGCTATTCACCGTAATTACTGTCCAGCACTTGCGGGAAAACAGGCTGTCGCCCTTCAGATGGCCGCTTGCCTCAGCCTTTCAGGCGACAGCCTGCATGGCACTCGCCGCAGTCATTGCTGCTGCGCTCGGCAGCCAGGGCGCGCACAGCCTCTATGCACTGTCTCACGGCAGCGGTGTGTTCTCTCCCTACACCCCCAAATACATTGTGTCCGGCGCGGGTCTCGGCCCGCCGGGTACTGTGACCTACCAAATAAACCTGGAATGGCCGGGGAATGCCCTGTTCCAGCAGAAGATGGAGTAGACAATGTCCCGTTCTAGCCGGCATATCCTAGTCACCGTCGCTGTATCAGCGGCCCTGTTCGGAACCGCCCTTCCTTCCTTCCCGCCACCTCCCGGTGAGCTGCCTTTCGGCGTCTATGATCCGAATGGCGACTTTTCAGATGAACAGAATGTTCAGGTCGAACATCTCTTCCTGCCGTGGGAGGACTTGTTTCTGGAGTCGCTGACCGAGGCTGACAAATACGCCAAGGAACGCAACCGCGAGGTCTTGGTCACGATTGAACCCTGGACCTGGACGCGCGATGCCCGCAACACGCCAGCGCGGCTGATCCGCGGCATCCGGGACGGTACCTACGACGGCAATATGGCCGCTATCTGCGAAGTGCTGAACCGGTTTGAGAGCAAGGTTACCGTCCGCTGGGCGCAAGAGATGGACGACAACAGCGGCCAGTTCATCTGGGCGCAGTGGCAGCCGGAAACCTATGTGTATGCGTTCAAACGGATGATAGACGTCTGCCGCAACAAAGCACCGGAAATTCGTGTGATGTGGTCACCGCTGGGATATGAAAACCTGAATAAGTATTATCCCGGCGACGACTACGTGGATATCATTGGGCTTTCCGTTTTCGGCTTGCAGCCTTGGGAGCAGATCTACAAAGGCGGCGAGATGAGCTTTGATGAAATCTTCGCCCCCCGCTACGAGCGGGTGAAGGAGTACGGCAAGCCCGTCATGGTGGCCGAACTAGGCTATTCCGGCGATGAAGCATACGTTGCCCGCTGGGAACAGACCGTCCGGCAAGACAAGAGCGCCTACCCCGCCCTCACCGGCATCGTCTATTTCAACCAGCAGGAAGTCTACCCCTGGCCCAATGGGTTCGGTCTCCCGGATTGGCGGGTGGAACACCGTATCCGAGTCGAGACCGCAGGAAACTGACCCGTTTTCCGGCTTGGTGCTGTCCCTCCACAGTTCAAGCAACGCCCGGCCAGCATCGGCAGGCAAGGCAACGAACCATTTGATTTCAGAGCCTTTCCACCTGTGCAAGGCCGTACAGGGTCAGGCCTTTTGAGCGGGTTTCCGCACAGCTGCGTTGAAAAAAAATAGAATTGCGCCTAAGAAAAACGTGCTGTGCAGATCGTGCAGCGCGTGAATTGGCTGTTTGGCTGCCGCATGCCGTTTAGGCATAAATGAGCTGCCTGGGGCCTATGAGGACGAGGTGCAGTTTATGTACGCAGTACGTGCGATGCTCCGGCTTGTGCCGGTTTTTTCTTATTCAATCAAGATTGCAGGCGGCGCGCTTCTGGCCTGTCTGTTCAGCCTGGGCAGCGCCAGTGCGCAGGACAGCAAATCCCTAGCTGGAGAAACTGTGTTGGCCAAGGGGACATACGTCTGCTCCCCCAGCGGCTTTGGGCAAAAGTCCCGCTGCTACCGCAAGTAGGTCCGGCCCTCTCCTTCCAAACGATCCAAATCCGGAGCGCAGCCTGAACCGCAGGGCTGGCTGCGCCTGAATTGAATATCCAGCAGTTCTCCTGGAATTGCAGCGTCCGGCATTTGCCGGAGGCCCATTTGTGCGGCATTGCAGAAGCCTTCCTCTGCGGCATTCACGCGATTGCCTTCTGCGCGCAGCCATGCTGTGGTGCGCGCGACAGAAGACCTTTCAGGGAGACATACTGATGACCGACGCCCCGTCCTATGGTTTTGACACCTTGCAAATCCATGCCGGCGCCAAGCCGGACCCTGCCACCGGCGCGCGGCAGACGCCGATTTATCAAAGCACGGCCTACGTCTTCCGCGATGCCGAACACGCCGCCGCGCTGTTCAACCTGCAGGAAGTCGGTTTTATCTACTCCCGCCTGACCAACCCGACCGTTGCGGTGCTGCAGGAACGCCTGGCAACGCTGGAAGGCGGCGTCGGCGCGGTCTGCTGCTCCTCCGGCCACGCGGCACAGATCATGGCACTGTTCCCGCTGATGGGGCCGGGCTGCAACGTGGTGGCCTCGACCCGGCTTTATGGCGGCACCGTCACCCAGTTCAGCCAGACCATCAAACGCTTCGGCTGGTCTGCGAAATTCGTCGACACCGACGATCTGGACGCGGTGAAGGCGGCGATCGACGAAAATACCCGCGCGGTGTTCTGCGAATCCATTGCCAACCCTGGCGGCTATGTGACCGACATCCGCTCGCTGGCCGACATCACCGATGGCGCCGGCATCCCACTGATCGTCGACAACACCTCTGCCACGCCTTACCTGTGCAACCCGATTGCCCAAGGGGCCACGCTGGTCGTGCATTCGACAACCAAGTACCTGACCGGCAACGGCACCGTGACCGGCGGCTGCGTGATCGACAGCGGCAAGTTCGACTGGTCCGGAAATGACAAGTTCCCGTCTCTGTCCGAGCCGGAACCGGCCTACCATGGCCTCAAGTTCCACGAGACCTTCGGGCCGCTGGCCTATACCTTCCACGGTATTGCGATCGGTCTGCGTGATCTCGGCATGACGATGAACCCGCAGGCGGCGCATTATACCCTGATGGGGATTGAGACCCTGTCCTTGCGGATGCAGCGCCACTGCGAGAACGCCCGCACGGTTGCGGAATGGCTCGAGAACGACGACCGGATTGATTACGTGACCTATGCCGGCCTGCCGTCCTCCCCCTATTACGAGCGTGCGCAAGCCTGCTATCCCAAGGGCACCGGCGGTCTATTCACCTTTGCGGTCAAGGGCGGTTATGAGGCCTGCATTAAGCTGGTGGATTCGCTGGAGATATTCAGCCATGTGGCCAACCTCGGCGATACCCGCTCGCTGATCATCCACTCCGCATCCACCACGCACCGCCAGCTGACGCCGGAACAGCAGGAGGCGGCAGGCGCCAGCCCCAATGTGGTGCGGGTGTCGATTGGGATTGAGGATGCCGGCGACCTGATCCGCGATCTGGACCAGGCACTGGCCAAGGCCTGCGGCTAAGGTTCGCTTTATCAGGAACAGGAAGGCCGGGCGCAATGCCCGGCCTTTTCGCTTTTCCGGTTACTCACCGCCCGGCACCAGCATATCAAACACAACCGACACATTATGGGTGAAGGTCAGTTCCCCTGCCTCGATCGGCATTGCGTCGCTGCGGGCCATCTCCATGGTCATCATTGGACGTCCGCCACCGCCGCCATGCTCGGAGATCGAACGCACCGGGCCCAGCTCCATGCCTGCTGCCTCAGCCAGCTGCTCCGCCTTGCGGATCGCGTCCTTAACTGCTTCGCCGCGGATTTGGTCGGCGGCCGCAGAGGGATCATTAACTCCGAAGCTTAGCCCTTGAAAGCGGTTTGCCCCGGCCGTCAGCACGGCGTCCAGCACCGGCCCCAGTTCGCTCAGGTCACGGACCCGCACCATCAGGGTATTCGAAGCCTCGAAACCCGTGATCCCGCGCCGTCCGCCGCTGTCGTAGGAACGGTCCTGCGACCAAACCGGGTGCATGGCAATCTGCTGGGTTTGCATATCCTCAGCGGCGATACCAGCGTCCTTCAAACGCGTGATCACCGACTGCATCCCCTCTGCAACCGCAGACATGGCTGCCGCCGCCTCCTCAGCCTCTTCTGTCACGCCCAGGGTGATGGTAGCCAGTTCCGGCGCCATCTGAAGCTTGCTCTCGCCCGTAACAGTGATCTGGCGCGGGACTTCGGCCCCGCTTGCCGCCAGTGCGCCTGTGCTCATCGACAGCATCAGGGCAGCTGCCAAAAGTTTCTTTGCCTTCATGCTCAAAAGCTCCTTTTCCGAATGCAGCTTACATGGGGACGGCAAACTGCCGCCCGCAAGGCCTGCACCCCGTCTTTTCCTTTAACTCGGCAGGTTCCTGCTTTAAGGTCCGCGGCAAAACACCGGGCGCAGCAGCGGCCCCGGGCAGTATGGATTTGGATGGTTTGACCCAAAGCATGAAACCGGCCTTCGCTCTTTCCCTTTCCGCTGACGGCATAGAACTTCTGCACCGTGCCCCGGACGGCTGGCGGAGCGTGGCCAGCACTCCATTTGACACCGGGGACCTTCCTGCAGCGCTTGCCTCAATGCGCAAGACTGCACTGCGGCTGGCATCAGAAGGGGTCTATTCCAAGCTGATCCTGCCGAATGACCAGATCCGCTATCTGAGCATTGAGACTGGAGATCTGACCGCGGGCGAACGGATTGAGGCTGCGCGCAAGGCACTGGATGGCGCAACGCCTTATCCCGTGGACGAGCTGGCCTTTGACATCTGCGCCGAAGGCGGTGTTACCCATGTCGCGGCAGTGGCGCTGGAAACGCTCGACGAAGCGGAAACCTTTGCAGTGCAGCACGGTTTCGGGCCTGTCAGTTTTGTTGCCGCACCTCAGGACAGCGGCTTCCGGGGCGAACCGTTCTTTGGCACCACCCGGATGATCCGCGGAACCGAAGTTGAACCGGACAATGCCGTGGTCGAGGTGATCGGTCCGGTTAACCTTGCGGAACCTGAAACAGGTGATCTTTCTGAAGACCAGCCCCCTGCTTCCGTTGAACCCGAAGAAACAGAGGCTCTTGCAGCCTCTGCTCCACCGGCAATTTCATCTTCTGACACGGACAAAGCTGCCCAGCCCGGCGCCGCTCCGGAAAGCCCGGAAGCCTTAGGCCAGCAGGAGCCCCTCGAGGCCCCCGTCACAGCCGCGTCAGCCGGCCCCGCCTCAGAACCTGACCCCTTGCACCCAGAGCCGCCCGAAGCTTCACAGCCGGATGAGGGCCACGCTGCGGCGGCACCTGCTGCAAAGGTTTCCAGCAGCCGCCGCGGCACCGCGCCAGAGCAAGACGCGGAAAACCCGCCGCTGCCCCCCGCACTCAAATCTGCCCCTCTCGCGCCTCCAGCCGCTGCTCCGCTCGCAGATGGCAGCACGCCGGTAGCTGATCAGGGGCCTGCAAAACCGCTGGGCGCGGCAAACACCTCAGCGGCAGAAGAAAAGAAAGTACCGCAACGGACCATTCCGCCAGCACCCGCAGCTCTGCGCGCACCGTCTCCTGCCGCGCCCGCACCGCGGCCGGAAACCAAGCCTGACCGCAAAAAGGCAACTGGCGGCAAGCCGCGCTACCTAGGACTTGCGCTGACCGCCGCGCTGCTATTGCTGCTGGCTACGGTCGCAGTCTGGGCACTGTTCAGCGAGGGCGGTTTCTTTGCCGCCCGCCCGGCCACGGACAATGACCAATCCCCTGCCCCGGCCGTCATCTCTGGCGAACTTCAACCCGAAGAAACCGAGCCGACAACTTCTTCCGGCACTGCCGGCCAGCCGGCTGAGATTTCCCCGCAAGTCAGTGTTCTGGCGGATCAGCCGGATCCGGGCCTGAGCGAAGCCGCACCATCCTTACCCGACGATTCGGAGGCAGTCCCCTCTGTAGAGGATGAAGCCACCGCCGACGGCGTCGCCCCCCCGGAAGAAGGAACGGATACCGCGTTCCTGGATCCACAAGCCCTGCAGCCCGGGACGGCAGACGCCCCAGTGTCAGAACCGCTGGACGAACTGGCCCAGGCCGCCCGCTACGCTGCGACCGGTGTCTGGCCGGTGGCTCCGGAACTGGACACTATCCCCGCCGCTCCTGGCCTGGATGAACTTTATACTGCCTCCGTTGACCACTCGGAAATTGCGGCTGATGCAGTTGCTTTGCCGCAACCCGAAACTTACGCCCAGGACGAAGTTCCGGGCGCGATTGCCTCCCCTGCCGCAGCAGGGTCCGAATTTGATCTGGACGAACGCGGATTGGTCAAGGCCACCCCCGAAGGCACGCTCAACCCGGATGGCGTCACGGTTTTTCTTGGCAGGCCGCAGAAGGTGCCGCCGCCTGCGCCGGACCGCAGCGACCCGGCAGCTGAGGCGCTGGCGGAGGAAGTCGCCCGCAACCAGGTGCTGTCACGCAAGCGCCCCAAGGCCCGGCCTGCTGATCTGGCGGAACAGGTGGAACGGGCCCAGAACGGCGGCCTCAGCCGTGCCGAACTGGCCGGGCTGCGCCCGCGCAAGCGCCCTGCCAGCCTGAAATCGGCAGAGGAAGAAGAACTGCCGGTCACCGCGCAGGCCATTGCGTCGTCGGTTGTGCCGCGCGGCCGTCCCGCAAATTTTGCCAATCTGGTCGACCGCGCCCGCCGCAACGCGCAAAACCAGGTGCAGACCGCGGCCGCCGTGCCTGCGGCTGCCGCTGCTGCACCGCCGCGCATTCCGACCAGCGCCTCCGTGGCCCGGCGTGCGACCGTAAACAACGCCCTCAACCTGCGGAAACTGAACCTGATTGGCGTCTATGGCACCGCTGCCAACCGCCGTGCCTTGGTTCGTTTGCCCTCGGGCCGCTACAAGAAGGTGCAGGTCGGCGACCGGATCGACGGCGGCCGCGTGATTGCCATTGGTGAAGGCCAATTGCAGTATCAGAAAGGCGGCCGCAACCGAACTCTGACGATGCCAAAGAGCTGAACAGCCGCATAGCTGCCTGCTTCCCTCTTGGCACTGTCTTCTCTGCAAGGGTCAGAAACTGCGCCTTTTCCTAATACCCCACCACAAAAAAGCCGGGCCTGCTATGCAGGCCCGGCGCAGTCAGTCTCTCTGATGCCGCTTACTCCGCAGCCTGGATCTCGCCGCTTTCGATCTGCTCGCGCTCGATCGATTCAAACAGCGCCTTAAAGTTGCCCTCGCCGAAGCCATCGTCGCCTTTGCGCTGGATGAACTCGAAGAAGATCGGCCCGATCACGGTTTTCGAGAAGATCTGCAGCAGGATACGGGTCTCACCACCGTCCACCACGCCTTCGCCGTCAATCAGGATGCCGTGCTTCTTCATGCGGTCCAGCGGCTCATCATGGCCCTGCACCCGCTCCTTGGACATCTCGTAATAGGTGTCATTCGGGCCGGGCATGAACTTCAGGCCCTTGTCGGCAATTGCGTCGGTGCTGGCATAGATATCCTCGGTACCAACCGCGATGTGCTGAATGCCTTCGCCGTTGTACTTCTTCAGATAGGACACGATCTGCCCGGTTTCGCCGCGATCCTCGTTGATCGGGATCCGGATGCGGCCGCAGGGCGAGGTCAGCGCACGGCTGAAGAGACCGGTGAATTTACCCTGGATATCAAAGAAGCGGATCTCCTTGAAGTTGAACAGCTCCTCGTAGAACTTGAACCACTTGTCCATGTTGCCCTTGTAGACATTGTGGGTCAGGTGATCGAGGTAATAGAACCCGTCACCGCGCGGCTTGGACTGCTTCAGCCACTCGAACTCTGTGTTGTAGGGCGAGGTGTCGTAATACTGGTCGATGAAGTAGATCAGCGAGCCGCCAATGCCCTTGATCGCGGGCACATCCATGACCTTGCCCGGGCCTTCATAAACCTCGGCGCCTTTGGACACCGCGTGTTCAAACGCCTTTTGCGCATCAGCAACCCGCCAGCCCATCGCCGGGGCGCAGGGGCCGTGCTCATCCACGAACTTCGCGGCAAAGCTGTCGGGGTCTGCGTTCAGGATGTAGGTGACGTCCCCTTGCTGCCACAGCTCCACCAGCGGCTGGTCCTTGCGGCGGCCGGTCAGCTCATAACCCATACGGGTGAACAGCGCCCGCAGTTCGTCCGGCTCCGGGCTGGCAAATTCGACAAACTCAAAGCCGTCGGTGCCTGCGGGGTTTTCAGGGGTGATTTCGGATTTCGGGGCGTTGTGCGGGAAAGGACCCATTGCGCGTCTCCTTCATGTCATTCGGGACAAGGTGAATTCTTGAATCAAGAATACCGCATTCGCTATGCAGTTTTTCCGCGTATTTGCGCACCACACCCTTGATTTGCGCGCAAGTTACGCATCACAATGCTGAACTCAGGAGAAATCACGCATGCTGGATCCGACTGACACAAAACTGCTCGCAGCTCTGCAGAAAAATGCCCACCTCACCGCGCAGGAACTCGGGGAGATGCTGAACCTGTCCCCCAGTCAGGCCGGGCGGCGGCGGCAGCGGCTGGAAGCAGAGGGATACATCGAAGGCTACGCGGCCCGATTGAACCCGGCCAAGCTGGGACTGGCGGTTCAGGGCTTTGTGCAGGTTCACCTAAGCAGCCACGGGCCGGAACAGTCCAAGGGATTTGCGCGGCTGGTCGCCAGTCAGCCGGAAATCACGTCAGCCTGGACCATGACCGGCGAGGCAGATTACCTGCTGCGTGTCTATTGCACCGATCTGCAAGCACTGAACACGTTGATCCATGAAATTCTGCTGCCCCATCCCGGCGTTGCCAGGGTCCAGAGCCAGATCGTGATGGCACAATTAAAACGCGACGCGCCGCTGCCGACTTAACCAGCTGAGAAGGATTTGGGCCTAAAGATGCAGCAACGACTTCTGTAACCCAAAGTGGAACTTTTCCGTGTCCTTTGTAGACCGCCGTGTTGAAACCCGCCCAACCAGCGGCGAGGCACCGTTTGGCCTCAATGAAGTATTCTTTTCCCGAACCGACAGCCGGGGGGTGATCCGCGCCGGGAACTACGTGTTCCGCCGCGTCGGCGCTTACCCCTGGGAAGAACTGATCGGTGCGCCGCACAAGGTGATCCGCCACCCCGACATGCCCAAGGGGGTGTTCTCGCTGTTCTGGGACACCATTCAGCGCGGCGAAAGCATCGGTGCCTACGTCAAGAACAAGGCCAAGGATGGTTTGTACTATTGGGTCTTTGCAGTGGTGGTGCCCTGCGGGGACGGATACCTGTCGGCCCGTATCAAGCCCAGCAGCAAGCTGTTTGACGAAGTGCGCGGCCTTTACGCCAAAATGCTGAAGCGTGAAAAGGACGAGGGCGTCAAACCGGAGGAAAGCGCTCAATACCTGCTCGATTGGCTCAAAAGCCAGGGCTTCGAGGATTACCACCAGTTTGCTGCACATGCCCTCAGCCAGGAACTGATCGCGCGGGACAAGGGCTTGGGCAACCAGCAAAACGCCCGGATTCAGGAACTGACCGGCATGCTGGAAGATGCCGAAAAGCTGGCAGAGGAAACTGATGGTCTGATCGCAGACTTCGATGCCATGCACACCATTCCGCATAATCTGCGGGTGCTGGCGTCGCGCATCGAACCCTCAGGCGGGCCGGTCACTGTTCTGTCTCAAAACTACGGCGCCATGTCACGGCAGATGTCGGATTGGTTTGGCGCCCACGTGATGGGCGAAAACAGCAACTTCGCCAAGATCAAATCCTCGGTGAACGACAGCCTGTTTGTCGAGGGCATGGCGCGCGTTCTGATCGAATGCGACAACCAGCTGCAGCAGGAACGCCGCGATCTGGGCGATGCCGACATGGAATCAGAACGAACGATTCTGGGTGACCTGGTGAAACAGCAGGTCAAGCGGTCTGAAGAGGGCATGAAAGAAGTGGATGAGGAAGCCGCGCGCATCACCGGTGCCTGCCAGATCATGCACCGCCATTTCCTGGGTCTCAGCTCCACCCGGGTTCTGCTCAAGATCGAAAGCGCTCGCCTGACTGATTCCGGTGAAACCCTGGCGGATATTATTGACCAGCTCGGCGGCTTCCAGGAGCGGATTTCCAGGCGGCTGGACCGGATCGGCAAACTCAGCGAAGATATCCGGATGCTTGAGCAGTAAAGGCCGCACAGGCGCCCGATTGCCGCAACAGCCTGTTCCGCCGCCGCAAAGCCATTGCCAAGGCCGGGGCAGGCTTGCGATACCTGTAATATGGAAGAATTTTTCTATCAGGCGACAATTTACCTCGGCGCAGCAGTGATTGCGGTGCCGCTGGCAGCGCGTCTCGGCCTGGGCTCTGTGTTGGGATACCTTGCGGCAGGCATCGCCATCGGCCCGGTGCTGGGCCTGACCGGTGCGGAAACCGAGGACCTGCGCCATTTTGCTGAATTCGGCGTGGTCATGATGCTGTTCCTGATCGGGCTGGAACTGGAACCGCGCGCGCTTTGGGCGATGCGGGACAAGCTGATCGGGCTGGGCGGCATGCAAGTTGCCCTATCGACGGTCGTCCTGATGGGCGCAGCAATGGCCATGGGCCAGCCCTGGCATGTCAGCCTAGCCGTCGGCCTGGCACTGTCTCTATCCTCTACAGCTATTGTGCTGCAGACCCTGTCGGAAAAGGGGCTGATGCAGACCGGCGGCGGCCGCTCCGCCTTCTCGGTGCTGCTGACCCAGGATATCGCGGTCATTCCGATCCTCGCCTTTTTGCCCTTGCTAGGAACCTATGCCATCCCCCAGTTTGCCGCAGATGGTTCGATCAGCCGGGAAGGCGCTGGCGGCCATGGCGGCCACGGCTCTTTGTCACTGGTGGACGGGCTGCCAGGCTGGGCGGTGGCGCTGGTCACTTTGGCTGCAATTGCCTTCATCATCCTGGCGGGCATTTACCTGACCCGGCCGCTGTTCCGCTTCATCCATGCCTCCAACCTGCGCGAGATGTATACTGCACTGGCGCTGATGATCGTGGTCGGCATTTCCTTCGTGATGACCCTGGTCGGCCTGTCGCCTGCGCTTGGCGCCTTCCTGGCGGGTGTGGTGCTTGCCAACTCCGAGTTCCGGCACGAGATGGAAAGCGACCTCAATCCCTTCAAGGGGCTTCTGCTCGGGCTGTTCTTCATCACAGTGGGGGCCGGCATCAACTACCGCCAATTCCTGGCCGACCCCGGCGACCTGATCGGTCTCGCGCTGCTGGTGATCTTTGCCAAGGGCGCTGTGCTCTTTGTTGTCGGCCGCGCCTTCGGCCTGCGCCGGCGGCGTCTGTGGCTGTTTACACTCAGCCTGGCGCAGGCCGGCGAATTTGGCTTTGTGCTGCTGGCCTTTTCCACCCAGCTCAACGTGCTTCCGCCGGCGCTGTCCGAAAAACTGCTGCTGGTGATCGCCCTGTCGATGCTGATTACCCCGCTGTTGTTCATTGCCTATGATCTGCTGTCCAAACGCATGGGAGAACCTCTGCAGGCACCTGAGCCGGACGAGATCGACGAAGAAGGCCCGGTGATCATTGCCGGCATCGGGCGGTTCGGACAAATCGTCAACCGGCTGGTGCAGGCCAGCGGCTTCAAGACCGTGGTTCTGGACCACGATATGGAGGCGGTGCAGCTAATGCGCCGCTTCGGGGTCAAGAGTTTCCTGGGCGACCCAACCCGCCCGGAGCTTCTGAAGGCCGCAGGTATCGCCAAGGCCAAGGTTTTTGTTGTGGCGCTGGATGACCCGGAAGGTGTGGTCAAGATGGTCTCCTATGTGCGCCGGGCCTACCCGGACCTGCACATCATTGCCCGCGCCAAGGACCGCAACCATGTCTATGAGCTGTACCAGGCCGGTGCCGACGACATCGTGCGAGAGCTGTTCGACAGCTCCGTCCGCGCCGGCCGCTATGTGCTGGAGAACGTCGGTCTCAGCGAATACGAGGCCGCGCAAGCCGCGCAGACCTTCTACAATCACGACCGCCAGAACCTGCGCGATCTGGCACAGCACTGGATCCCGGGCGTGCCCGCCAGCCAAAACCCCGCTTATATCGAACGGGCGCAGGAATTGGAGAAGGCTATCGAAAGCGCGATCTTCGAAATGGCTGAGCGGAAGCGCAAACGCTCTTCCGAAGCTGCAGAATGAAAAAAAGCCCCGGCACAGGCCGGGGCTTCAAAATTGGATCTTCAGGCCGATAGGTTCAGCTGTCGGAAACGCCGGCTTCGGCAAAGGTCGCCATACCGCTGTGGCAGGCGATGGCGCCTTTCAGAACCTGAATCGCCAGCGCCGCCCCGGAGGCCTCGCCCAGGCGCAGGCCCAGCGACAGCAGCGGTTCCTTGCCCAGCTTTGCCAGCAATGCCGCATGCGCAGCTTCGGCGCTTTGATGACCCGCAACCGCATGGTCCAGCGCACCATCCGCAGTCTGCAGCAGGCAGGCCGCCGCGGCGCAGCAGATAAACCCGTCAAGGATCACCGGGATATGCAGCACCCGGGCGGCGGCGATTGCACCCGCCATGGCCGCAATCTCACGCCCGCCCAGGCAGGCCAGCGCGTCCAGGCCGTCGCGGATTGCAGCGCGGTGCAACGCGACGCCTTCCGCCACCACCCTGGTCTTGTTGGCCAGGCCTGCGTCATCCACACCGGTGCCACGGCCGGTCCAGTCCGACGCCTCTCCGCCAAACAGCGCACAGGCCAGGGCCGCAGCCGGTGTGGTGTTGCCGATCCCCATTTCGCCAACAACCAGCAGGTCCGCCGAAGGGTCCACAGCCTCCCATCCAGCCTTCAGCGCCACCAGCAATTCGTCCTGGCTCATTGCGGCGCTTTTGGTGAAATCAGCGGTCGGACGGTCCAGTTCCAGCGCATGAACGTCCATGCGTGCGCCTGCCATCTTGGCCAGCTGGTTGATTGCTGCACCGCCGTGCTCGAAGTTGATAACCATCTGGGCCGTCACTTCAGCCGGGAATGCCGAAACACCTTGCTCCATCACCCCGTGATTGCCTGCAAAAACGATCACCTGGGGCGCGGCAATTTCCGGCCGCTCACTGCCGCGCCAGCCGCCGTACCAGATCGCCAATTCCTCCAGACGCCCCAGCGCGCCCGGCGGCTTTGTCAGCTGACCGTTTCGCGCCGCAGCGGCGGCGGCAGCTGCTTGGTCCTGCGCTGGCGCGCCGGCCAGTACGGCGCGAAAATCATCAAGGGAGGAAAGCTGTGGCAGCATAGGAAAGCCTCGTTGCATCTGAGTGGTGGACGCGGATAAAGCGGATTGACCCTGTTTAACCGCTGGCAGCCCCGCCGCAAGCACTGCAATAGGCCCGCAAATGCAAAAAAACGACATTCAGGCAAAAGACATTCTGCTGGCGCTGGTGCTGCTGACCAGGCTGCCGCTGCCGCACCTGCCGCAGCAGGCCTTCCAGCGCCAGGCCAAGGCGGTCTGGGCGTTTCCGCTGGCCGGTCTCGCAGTGGCGCTGCCCGCAGCGCTGCTGGCGGCGCTGGCGCTGGCTGCCGGGCTGCCTGCCATGGTGGCCGCAGGTCTTGCGCTGGCAGTGCAGGTGATGCTGACCGGCGCCATGCATGAGGACGGGCTGGCCGACACCGCCGACGGGTTGTGGGGCGGCTTTACCCGCGAGCGGCGGCTGGAGATCATGAAGGACAGCCGTATCGGAGCTTACGGGGTGATCGCGCTGATCCTGGGGCTGGGACTGCGGTGGAGCGCCTTGGCCGCTGTGTTCGCGGCGGCCGGTGTCTGGCCGCTGCTGACAATCGCAATGATGAGCCGGGCAGTGATGCCCCAGCTTATGGCATTTTTGCCAAACGCCCGTTCCGCCGGCCTGTCACAGACCGTTGGCCGCCCCCGCGCCCTGCCCTGCCTGCTGGCTGCAGTGCTGGCAATTGCTCTGTCGCTGCCACTGATCGGCGGCGCGGCCTTTGGCGTGGCTTTGGCTATGGGTGCTGCTGCGGCCGGGCTGGGCGCCCTGGCCAAGGCCAAGGTCGGCGGCCAGACCGGAGATGTTCTGGGCGCTTCGCAGCAGGCGGCTGAGATTGCCGGACTTCTCGTCCTGCTTGCCTTCTGCGGTTAACTCACCCTGAGACGAACAAAAGCCGCGCCCTTTCGGGCACGGCCTTCAATCTTAGATCAGCGCAGCGATCAGGCAGCGCGGGAAGTCAGGACCTCATCCACCTGCTTGGCAGCGGCGATTTCATCGTTGCCGGAAACAGCGGCCACTTCGCGGGTCAGGCGCTCCAGCGCAGCCTCGTACAGCTGACGCTCGGAATAGCTCTGCTCGCGCTGGTCGTCGGTGCGGTGCAGGTCGCGCACCACCTCAGCGATGGAGATCAGGTCGCCGGAGTTGATCTTTTGCTCGTACTCCTGGGCGCGGCGCGACCACATGGCGCGCTTCACCTTGGCTTTGCCCTTGAGCGTCTTCATCGCCTGGGCGATCACATCCGGCGAGCTCAGCGAACGCATGCCCACTTCAGTTGCCTTGTTGGTCGGCACCCGCAGGGTCATCTTGTCCTTTTCAAAGGTGATCACGAAAAGCTCCAGCGCAAAGCCGGCCACTTCCTGCTCCTCGATCGAGATGATCTGGCCGACGCCATGCGCCGGATAGACCACATAATCATTGGGGCGGAATTCGAGCTTCTTCGACTTGGTCATACAGGTTCTTCCTCACTCATGGCCGGGCGGCACCGGCACTATGGCGTAAAAAAAATCCAGATCCGGTCAGTTCAGTTTGACCAGCCCTCAGGACATTTTCTCCGCAGAAATACCGCCCATTTTGCACGCCACTGCTACGGCGCACCGGGGGCGGACTCCGATTGTTTATGTCTATTGTGCGCTAAGTATATCATAAAAAAGGGCCGCCCGAAAGGCGGCCTTCTGGCAAGGCTCCGTGAAAACCCGAAGTGATACGGCGGTTTTCCGCACAAATGCGGCGTTCCCGCGGGAGCCAGAGAATCAGCCGCCTTCGCCGGGGGCCTCGGAGAAATACTTCTCCATCTTGCCCTCTTCGCCGTCGCGCTCCTCGTAGCCCGGCATCGGATCTTTCTTGGACACGATCACCGGCCACAGCTCTGCATATTTGCGGTTGAATTCAACCCATTTGTCCATGTCCGGCTCGGTATCCGGGCGAATTGCGTCTGCCGGGCATTCCGGTTCGCAAACGCCGCAGTCGATGCATTCGTCGGGATGGATCACAAGGGTGTTCTCGCCCTCATAGAAACAGTCCACCGGGCATACCTCGACACAGTCGGTGTATTTGCAGGCGATGCAGTTTTCCGTCACGACATAGGTCATTGTACCGAGTCCCGTTATCCGTTTGCGCCTAGCTAATCCAGACGCGGCTGCACTTCAAGGCGTCAAAAGCCCTCTGGCTTGCGGGTAAGATCAAGCGCCCTGCGGGCTTTTTTGTCCGGACGGCCTTTTCCCTCGAACTTTGGATTGGCCGGAATTTTTTCCTGCTTTTCCGTCATGTCAAAGTACAGCGCCTGTGCCTCCGGCGCCGGGCCGCGGCGTTCGCCGATGGCTTCCACCTTGACCACCCGGATCACTTTGCCTTGAGCAAAGGTCAGAACGTCACCCGGGGCAACGTTCTGAGCCGGTTTCAAAGCCTTGGTGCCGTTGAGGCGCACATGGCCCGCGCTGACTTGTTTCGCGGCCAGGCTGCGGGTTTTGAAAAACCGCGCATGCCAAAGCCATTTGTCGATGCGGATCTTGGGCGCCCCCTCAGTCATAGCCGGGTCAATCGCCCTGCTTCAGCCCCATCAGCGCTGCGGCGAAGGGGTTGTCCGGGTCGATCTGCTTTTCCTTCTTGGCAGGACGCGAGGAATAGGTCTTGGCGCCCTGATCCTGGCGCGGACCGCCCTTGCGGCCCGGCTTGCCCCGGCCACCATCACGGTCGCCGCCCTTGGCACCGCGCGGCTTGCCCTTGCCGCCAGGCTTGCCGTCGCCCTGCGGGCGGCGGTTCTGCTGGCGCTGGCCGCCTTGGCGTCCGCCGCGGTTACCGCCCCAAGTGAAGGTGAAAAAGACTTCCACCTCCGGCGCGTCAACAGCCGCATCGGCTGCTTCACCAACCGGGGTTTCGCCCGCAGCCGTTTCCGCAACGGGCGCCTCGGCTGCCGGCTCGGCCGGTTCCTCGGCGACGGGGGCAACGCCCTCGTCTGCGATGGCTTCAGTGCCGGCAGGCACATCCGCCGGCGCAGGCTCGCCTTCGGCATCCGGTGCCGCGGCCGGGGTGTTCTCTGCCTCTGCAGCGGCATCCATCACCGGCTGACCTTCGGCAGGCGTGCCGGTTTCTGCCACCACGGCGTCGGCAGGCTTCACCTTTTCGCGTTCGCCCTTCTCGGCTTTGTAGCCCAGGCCCTGCATCAGATCGGCGAACTGCTCCAGCGTCATACCGGTGATCGACAGCATGTCCGCCTTGGCTTCAAAGCCGCCGCGGCTGTCTTCGCCGCGCAGCATGTCAGCCAGACGCTCCAGCATGTCGATGCGGATCATCCGCTCGCCGGCGGCACGGTAGCCGGACATGGTGTCATAGCCTTCCGGCGCGTCTTTGATGGACGGCACGGTGACCAGACCCGGGGGCGGCGCCTCTGGGAAGTCTTGCAGGCCGTTTGCCAGCGACCACAGCACCAGGCGCAGACGGGTCGGCGCCGGCTTCAGCAGCAGCGGCATGAAAATGGTGAACTGGCCGAAGCGGATGCCGTGCTTGCGCAGCGCGCCGCGGGCGTCCTGATCCAGGTCCTTGACCTCTTGCGCCACGCCTGCACGGGGCAGCACGCCGAGGTTTTCGACCATGCGGAAGGCAAAGCCGCGCGCGAGACCGGTCAGTTCTTCATCTTTCTGCAGGTTCAGAAGCGGCTCGAACAGCGCGTTGATCTTGCGGGTGATGAAATGCAGCAGGCGGCGCTCGACCTTCTGGGCGACATCCGGGCCTGCGGCGTCATCAACGAAGACCTCGATCTGCGGGTTCAGCGCGTCGGCGCCGGCAACCAGCTTGCCCACCGCATGTTCGCCCCACATCAGACCGCCCTGTTCGGTAAAGTCGATCTCGGTATCGGGCGCGTTGTAGAACCGGTCCGCACGCAGATGGAATTGCGGCGCCAATGCCTGCAGCGAGGCCGCCTTGAGGGCCTTTGCCTCAGTGCCTTGCGCAGCTTTGTCCGGGCTGAACCGGAACCCCTCCAGACGGCCGACGAATTCGCCTTCGACCGTCACTTCACCCTTGTCATTCACTTCGGCCAAAAGGGCCTCCTTCTGTTTGAGCCGCCGCAACAGCACAGACGTGCGCCGGTCCACAAATCGCTGAGTCAAACGCTCATGCAGAGCATCCGACAACCTGTCTTCTACAGCGCGCGTCTCCCCGCGCCAATGGCTTTCGTCACGCAGCCAGCCATTCCGCTGCGCGACATATGTCCACGTCCGGATAAATGCCAGACGCTTGGACAATGTGTCGATGTTTCCGTCGGTGCGGTCAATCCGCTTTATCTGGCGGGCCATCCAGTCGTCCGGCACCACCCCGCCGCCATGCAAATGCTCGAAAATCACCCCCAGAAGCGACGTGTGTTCGGCATGGGAGATACCGCGGAAATCAGGGATCCGGCAAACATCCCACAACAATTTCACCGACTGCGCGTTGGTGGTGCGCGAGATCACGGCGGATTCCCGCGACAGCATCTTCAGCGCGCCCAGATCATCGGCTTCACGCGCTTTGATCAGGTTCTCGTTCGAGGGGCTTGATTCGAGCGAATTGATCAGCGCCTCAACCGAGCCGAATTGCAAATCGGCAGAGCGCCAGTTGAGTTTCTTCAGCGGCGTGAACTGATGGTTCATGATGGCCGATGCGGTGCCCTCATCCAGTGGCCTTGCATCGCCGGTGACGCCAAAGGTGCCGTGGCTCATCCCCCGGCCCGCGCGGCCTGCGATCTGCGCCAGTTCATTCGGTGCCAGCGGGCGCATCCGGCGGCCGTCAAACTTGGTGGTGGAGGAAAACGCCACATGGTCAATATCCAGGTTCAGCCCCATGCCGATGGCATCGGTCGCCACAAGGTAATCGACCTCGCCATTCTGATAGAGCGCCACCTGGGCGTTGCGTGTCCGGGGGGAGAGCGCCCCCATCACCACCGCTGCACCGCCCTTCTGGCGGCGGATCAACTCGGCGATTGCATATACATTATCAACCGAAAACCCGACGATTGCGGTCCGTGGCGGCATACGACTTATCTTTTTCGAACCAGCGTAGACCAGATCGGACATCCGGTCGCGGCGGACGAATTCGACACCCGGCACCAGCGCCGAGATCGGTCCGCGCATGGTGTCTGCGCCCAGAAACAGCGTCTCATGAGTACCGCGGGCGCGCAGCAACCGGTCTGTGAACACATGGCCGCGCTCCGGGTCGGCGCAGAGCTGGATTTCGTCGATGGCCAGGAAATCGCACCCCATGCCCTCCGGCATCGCCTCGACGGTGCAGATCCAGTACTGCGCCCGCGGCGGCACGATCCGTTCCTCGCCGGTGACCAGCGCCACGACTGACGGGCCGCGCGCAGCCACCACCTTGTCATAGACTTCCCGCGCCAACAGGCGCAGCGGAAAGCCCATCACTCCGGTGCGGTAGCCCAGCATCCGTTCGATGGCATAGTGGGTTTTGCCGGTGTTGGTCGGGCCCAGAACGGCCACGATCCGCGATGCGCTTGCCATAACTTCAGCCCCCGCGCCCCAGCGGGGCTTACAGTTCCCTGCCCTCGATCGAGGGCCTCAGACGTTCGAGGGCGCTGTTTACTTCCTCGTGGTGCGGATGTATAGCCTTGGCGCGCTGGTAGGCCTCATAGGCGCGTTCCGGCTGGCGGAACTGCTCAAACACCACGCCCAGCGCATAGACCGCGTTGTAGTCCTGCGGGTTCAGTGCCAGCGACCGTTCCAGATCCGCTATCGAAGGGCCGTAGAGGCCGATCTCGAAGTAAACCCGCGCGCGTTCATACCAGCCGCGGGCAAAGCCTGGCGCGTGATCGGTCAGCGCGGTCAGATGCTCCACCGCCTCCTGCAGGTCGCCGCGTTCCATCGCGTCCCGTCCCCGCCGCAGCAGCAGGTCCATTGAAGGAGAACCGCTCCTGGCCCACAGCGCCTGCAGCTCGCGGTCAATCGCCGCGGCCTCCGATGCTTCGGACTGCGCCAGATCCTGCAGCAGCACCTCGGCAGACAGCGCCTGCGCGGCACCACTGCCAGGCAGGGAAAGCGCGGCCATGGCAGCCGTTGCCGCCACGATAGCTTTGAGCTTTGGGAAATTTGCCACCATGATGCCCCCAGTGTAATCCCGCGCGCTGCATTTACCAGTAATAGCTGCTATGGCTTCACAGGTTTGTGCTATAAGGCGCGCAAAACAGATTGAGGATCAAGATGAGCGTTACCCTTGAACAGGCAGCTGAGGCCCTGAACGGCAAACTGGATGCAGGCGAATTCACCGCCTCCGCCAAATTCCAGATCGAAGGCCTGGGCGCCATCATGCTGGACAGCTCCGGCGCCCGCGTCGCCGATGAAGAGGCCGACGTGACCATGTCCGCCGACGCCGACACGTTCCAGTCGATCCTTGAGGGCGACCTGAACCCGACCGCGGCCTTCATGTCCGGCAAGCTGACCATTGACGGCGACATGGGCACGGCGATGCAGCTCGCCTCGGCGCTGGCCTGATGGACGGAACCCCGGTGGACCTCCAGCCCGCCCCCTTGTTTGCGGAAATCGCGCAGGGACCGGCAGGCGGGGAAGCCCACTGGGTGCACACCTCAGATGGCCTGCGCATCCGTGCGGGCCACTGGCGTCCTGAAGGGGAGGCAAAGGGCACGGTCCTGCTGTTCCCCGGACGTACGGAATATATCGAGAAATACGGGACCGCCGCGGCCGAGTTTGCCGCCCGCGGCTATGCCACCCTGACCGTGGACTGGCGCGGTCAGGGGCTTGCCGGACGGATGCTGGCCGAACGGCGGCTAGGCCATGTCGGCCATTTCACCGATTTCCAGAAAGATGTGCAGGCGCTGGCCGCGCTGGCCGCGCAATTGGACCTGCCCCGGCCCTGGCACCTGGTTGGCCATTCAATGGGCGGCGCCATCGGCCTGCGCGCCCTGATCGAGGGGCTGGAGGTCAACTCCTGCGCCTTCACCGGCCCGATGTGGGGCATCCAGATCCCGCCGCTGCTGCGGCCGCTGGTACGTGCCCTTGGCGGCATCGCGCCGCTGCTGCGTTTGGACGAACGGCTGCTGCCGACCACCGCGTTGGAGCAATACGTGCAGATAACCCCGTTCGAGGGCAACACGCTGACCACCGATCCGGAAATGTACAAGCTGATGCACGCCCAACTGGAAGCCCAGCCGGATCTGGCGCTTGGCGGTCCCACCATCCAATGGCTGCGGGTCAGCCTGCAGGAATGCGCGGAACTGGCAGCGATGCCCTCCCCCGCCCTGCCCTGCATCACCTTCCTCGGCACTGACGAGCAGATCGTCAATCCCGGCGCCATTCACGACCGCATGAACCGCTGGCCGGGCGGCGAGCTGGACCTGATCAAAGGGGGGCAGCACGAGGTGATGATGGAAACCCCGGAAATCCGCGCCCATGTGTTTTCCCGCATGTGCCGCTTGTTTGATCAGTACAGCCGCTGACCCCCGTTGCCTGGGCTGCGTACGCCCCGTTTACCCGGCTCTTACCCGAAAATGCCATTCTCTTGCGGCCCGGCGTCCGGCCTGCTTGTGATCCCGCAAGCCCGCCCTTAGATGTTGGGTCAAAGAATTTCTCATGACAGGAGCCCCCATGTTCCAGCTTCCCTTCCCCGTCCGCGACGCAAACGCCACTGCCGGTTCCGGCGGCCTCGGCGATCTGCCGGAATGGGACCTCAGCGATCTTTACGCGTCTGAGGACGCCCCCGAACTGGCCCGCGACCTGGAGTGGCTGGAGAAGGAATGCGCCGCATTTGCCGCCGATTACGAGGGCAAGCTCGCTGATCTGGATGCAGACGGGCTGCTGGAATGCGTGCAGCGCAATGAGAAGATCAACAACATCGCCGGCCGCATCATGTCCTTTGCGGGCCTGCGCTATTACCAGCTGACCACCGACGCCGACCGCGCGGCCTTTCTGTCCGATTGCCAGGAAAAGGTCACCATCGCCACCACCCCGCTGGTGTTCTTCACGCTGGAACTGAACCGGATCGAAGACAGCGTGATGAACGCGCATCTGGCCGCCAATGCGGAACTGGCGCGCTATGACAGCGTTTTCCGCCGCATCCGCTCGATGAAGCCCTACCAGCTGTCGGATGAGCTGGAGAAATTCATGCATGATCTCGGCATTGTCGGCGACGCCTGGGAAAAGCTGTTTGACGAGACCATCGCGGGCCTCACCTTCACCGTGAACGGCGAAGAGCTGAACATCGAAGGCACCCTGAACCTGCTGACTGAGCAGGACCGCAGCAAGCGCGAGGCCGCAGCCCGCGAACTGGCGCGCGTCTTTGCTGAGAACATCAAGACCTTCGCCCGTGTCCACAACACCCAGGCCAAGGAAAAGGAAATCATCGACCGCTGGCGCGGCATGCCCAGCGCCCAGACCGGCCGCCACCTCTCCAACGACGTGGAGCCCGAGGTCGTCGAGGCGCTGCGCGAGGCAGTGGTTGCCGCCTACCCCAAGCTTTCCCACCGCTATTATGAGCTGAAGCGCAAATGGCTGGGGCTGGACGTGATGCAGGTCTGGGACCGCAACGCGCCGCTGCCGCTGGAGGATACCCGCACCATCGGCTGGGATGAGGCTGAAAAGACGGTGATGGAGGCCTACAACGCCTTTGATCCCCGCATGGGTGAGATTGCCGCGCCGTTCTTCTCGGACGGCTGGATCGACGCCGGCGTGAAACCCGGCAAGGCCCCTGGCGCTTTTGCCCACCCCACCGTCACAAACGTGCACCCCTATGTGATGCTGAACTACCTGGGCAAGCCGCGCGACGTGATGACCCTGGCGCATGAGCTGGGCCACGGCGTGCATCAGGTGCTGGCGGCGGAACAGGGCGAAATGCTGTCCTCCACCCCGCTGACCCTGGCGGAAACCGCGTCTGTGTTCGGCGAGATGCTCACCTTCCGCAAGATGCTCGACAAGGCCGAAACCAAGGAGCAGCGCAAGGTGCTGCTGGCGGGCAAGGTCGAGGACATGATCAACACGGTGGTGCGCCAGATCGCCTTCTATGACTTTGAATGCAAGCTGCACGAAGCCCGCCGCGGCGGCGAACTGACCCCGGATGACATCAACGCCATCTGGATGTCGGTGCAGGCGGAAAGCCTGGGCGAAGCCTTTGAATATATGGACGGCTACGAGACCTTCTGGGCCTATATCCCGCACTTCGTGCATTCACCCTTCTATGTCTACGCCTATGCCTTCGGCGATGGTCTGGTGAACGCGCTCTACTCGGTCTATGCCGAGGGCGGCGAAGGGTTCGAGGACAAGTATTTCGAGATGCTCAAGGCCGGCGGTTCCAAGCACCACAAGGAGCTGCTGGCGCCCTTCGGCCTCGACGCCACCGATCCCAAGTTCTGGGACAAGGGCCTTTCGATGATCTCCGGCTTCATTGACGAGCTGGAAGCGATGGAAGACTGATGCCAATAGCCCTGCGCCCGGTGGCCCGCAGCGAGTTTGACCTGGTAAGCCGTATTGAGGTTGAACCGGATCAAATCCGTTTTTCCGGCACCGTAGCGCAGGCTTTTGGAGAAGATGAGGACGGCGTGGATTTTCACGCCATCCTCGACGGCACCCGCGCGGTCGGGTTCTTCAAAACAGACCGTCTTTATCATGAGACCTATGATTTCGCGGAGGCAAATACCCTGGGCCTACGCGGCTTCATGATTGATCGCCGCGCGCAGGGCAAAGGTTATGCCACTGCCGCCGTAGCGGCCCTGAAAACCTACCTGCCCGCCCAATACCCGGATCGTCCTGCCGTGGTGCTGACGGTCAACATGCAGAATCCTGCGGCAGTCCGCTGCTACCTGAAAGGCGGGTTTCAGGATACAGGGGGCATCTACCCGCACGGCCTTGCAGGCCCGCAGCACATCCTGCGGATGGCGCTGCCGCAGGGCTAAACCTGCACCCTAATTCGCTACCAGGGGCGGCCACTCTAAGCAGCAAAATCTAATACAGCTTGCAATCACGCCGTCGGATTTCCGAACAATTTATGGTATAGTCACTCCGTTCACCAGTTGGAGGGTACAAGTGATGTCTGTGTTCAAGAAAATCTGCGTTTTGGCGTTTGCGTCGATCATTGCAGCAGCACCAGCTTCTGCGGCTGGCCCAGACAAAAAGAACGGGGTCAGCGGTGAAACCATCGCCAAGCTGTACGCCGGGAAAACCTGGATCTGGAGCAAGGGCGGCACCTATTGGGCGCCAGACGGCAGCTTTCAAGCTATCTGGGAAGACAGCGTCGGCCTCGGCAAATGGTATGCAACCTCCAAGGGCAATCTTTGTTATGAAGCCCTCTGGTACCACGGCAAAGACGAACCAGGCAAACAGCGCAAGGAGTGCTTCCGCCACGTCGCCGACAGTCAGGGCCAGCTATGGAAGTACAGCGACAAGGACAAGTCCTGGTACAAGCCGACTAGAGAGTTTGCTGAGCGCATCAAGCCAGGGAACAAGATCAGTTCTCGGGTACGCAAGCTGAGAAAACGCTACGGGGTATAAAGGCACTCATCAGGCGTCAAATGACGCTGCCAGCCGCATCGGCTTCGCAAACATTCCAGACATGCAGCACCCCATGCCCAAGGATGATCCCATCAGCCAAGGGAGGCCCCCATGCATGGACGCTGCCTGTGCGGATCGGTGACATTTGAGGTGGAGCTGCCGGTCTTGTCGGTCGTGAACTGCCATTGCGAGAGCTGCCGAAGGCAATGTTCGGCGCCGATGACCACCTATATCGGCGTCACCGACGGCCAGTGGCAATGGACCGGAGAAGAGCCGAAACTGTTCCGGTCATCCCCGGGAGTAGAGCGGACATTTTGCGGCACCTGCGGCTCGCCCATGTCGTTCCGCTCGCAGGCGATGTCCGGCACCATGCATTTCTATGTTGCGGCGATGGCGGACCCGGAGGCCTTTGCCCCGGCCCTGCATGTCGCCCATGAAGAGAAGCTCTGCTGGTTCAACAGCGACGACGGGCTGCTCAAGCGCACCGGGCCGGAATACCTCTGACCGGCGCTCCGGACGTAGCGCAACCGGAATTCTGCAAGAATTCCGGCCAGGAAAACGCATGTTTTCCTAGCCGTTTCCCGCGCCGGGTAACGGCGCAGGGGGTCCCAGAGGGCCTTATTGATGCGGGAAATAGTCTTCACACTCCCCGTCGCGGTAGACATCCGCGGTACAGCAATGCAGACCGCCGCCAAAGGCATAGGCGTCGCGCAGCTCGACCTCGACCACTTCCATACCCAGCTTGTCCATCTGTTCCGCCTGGTAGACCTCGGATTTCTCGACGCAGACGGTTTTCGGGTCCAGCACCAGCACATTCATCGACAGCCAGGTCGAGGAATAACACAGCGGCGGCGGGGTGTTGTGGGCGGGCTGAGCCGCATCGACAATGTCCCAGCCGTTCTTGGTGAACATCGCGCGCTGCTCCTCCGGCAGGCGGCGCTGCGGGTTGTTCAGGATCAGACCCGGACGCAGCGGCGTGAAGGTGGCGTCGATGTGGATCGGGTACGGGTCGCCCGGGAAGTTCACCGTATGCACCCGGTGATCCGGGAAATGGCGGCGCAGCCATTCGATACCCTTGAGGTTGGTGGTGAAGCCATGCTGCACCACCAGATCCTTGCCAAAGCGCAGCACGTCGGCGGCATCGAACAAGGGCTCTTCCTCGGTGGTGACAAAGAACTTCTCTGCCGCCCATTCCAGGCGCTTGGCCTCGCCGATCTTTTCGCTGAGGTAATCCGGGTGGTAGTCCGCATCCGTAAGGCGCGGTTTGGGGGCGGCCTCGTGGCGGAAGTTCGGGTCCTCCTCCCAGTACTGCTTCAGCAGCGGCCTGTAGTTCAGGTATTCGAACCAGCGGCAGCGGTAGGACATGGTGGCTTCGAGCATCTCATGGCCGACGGTCAGCAGCACGTCGCGCGGCGGCATGCAGCCGAACTGGCTGTCGGTGTGGAAGTCCGGCGTGGTCACCGGCTGGGAATGATCGATGGAGACCGGGCGGTCCACCCGGATGCCGCGGCCGCGCAGCTGATCGGCGAAGTTGTCCAGCAGCTCATTAGCGCGGTCGATGGTTTCCTGCGGGCGGCGGCCCCACTGGCCGCGCATGTCGCTGTCTTCAGGCACCTTGGCATCCAGCGCGGGCTCCTCCGGCGGGATGTGGCAATCATCGGCACGGCCCACGATCACATGGCGCAGCGTGTCCCATTCATTCCAGCTTTTGACTTCAGTTTTTTCCGGCGACCAGGCCATGAATGCCTCCCTTGTCTTGGGAGGCAAAGGCGGGGCCTTCAATCTCCCGATTGAAAGTCCCGGCGTACAGGAGCGTGGTTAAGGGCCAGAGCAGTCTGTCTGCGGCGACGCCATCGCCTGTGAGCCCGGCGCAGGATATATCACTGCCGGGGCAAGCGGGGAAGAGGCTTTGGCCGTTCGCGGCGGCGAGGGATGAAACTGCCGCAGAACGGGCTAGGGTCAGGAGACAGTGACATCAAAACCGGTTTCAGCAGAATGAGTGACAGGCCCGCGTCAGCCCCGCCACCCTCGGCCACCAGCCAGTTTACAATGCTGCTTGGGCTGGCGGGCTATGTCTCTGCTTTGGTCCTGCTGCACGGCAGCGGTACCGGGAGGGTTGAGGCGGGGATAATCGCAATGCTGGCAACCGCATTGCCGATGCTGGGGCATGAGCTGCTTTGGCTAAGGACATGTTCAGACCCGGCGACCGGGCTTGGCCGTCTTGGGCAGAAGCAGATCAACTGGCCGCGGATCCTGCAGAAGCTGGCCGGGCTTTGCGGCACGCTGGCCGTGATCGCTGCCGCCTATTGGCTGTTTCCGGAATACCACCGGAGTTTCTATACACCGTTCTGGGAGGCCTGCCGCATCGCTCTGCCGGTTCTTCTGGCTCTGGCAGTGCCCTATTTCATCGTGGTGGATTTGCGGATGGAGGCCCCCGGCGACGGTTACCAGCATGCGGGCCATCTGATTCTTGGGCAGCTGGACAAGGTGGATTGGGAGGTTCTGCGGGACTATGCCCTAGGCTGGCTTATCAAAGGGTTCTTCCTGCCGCTGATGTTTGTCTATTTCAGCGGCAACGCCGCCTATCTGCTGAAAACCCCGCTGGCCGCCGCGGTGGATACCTTCCCCGCCTTCGTCCACTACATGGGACGCCTGACAGTTGGCATCGACCTGGCCTTTGTCAGCATCGGCTATGTTCTGACACTCAGGCTTACCAATTCCCACATCCGCTCCTGCAACCCGCTGTTCTGGGGCTGGGCGGTGACGCTGGCAATGTATGTACCGTTCTTCTCGATCATCGGGCGCAAGTACCTGGACTACAACGATGGATTGGGCTGGCTGGACATGCTGGGCGGCTGGGGTCCTGGAGTTGCACTGTGGGGCAGCGTCATCATTGCGGCCAAGCTGCTGTGGGCCTGGGCCAATGCCTCCTTTGGCATCCGGTTTTCCAACCTGACGCACCGCGGCATCATCACCAACGGCCCCTACCGCTGGACCCGGCACCCGTCCTATCTGTTTAAGAACATCTCCTGGTGGCTGTTGTCAGTGCCGTTTTTCACCACTGAAGGGGCAGGCGAAGCGCTGCGCCTGTCGCTGCTGCTTCTTGGGATCAACGGCATCTACCTGCTACGCGCCAAGGCGGAGGAGCGGCACTTGTCCGAGGACCCGGCCTATGTGGCCTATGCCATGTGGATTGAGCAGCACGGCAAGCTGCGCTGGCTGGGCCGCGTTCTGCCGGCGCTGCGGTATTCGCCGCCCGAAACCGCCCCTGCCCGGTAGACCCCTCGGGCGCTGACGCCAGGTATGATTACTTCAGCTGGCTGTCCTTGGAGCCGCGCCGGTTGATGCCGCCGCGGGCCTGCTGGGCGCCGTCGCGCTCCTGCTGGCACTCGATGCACAGCTTGACGCCGGGGATGGCGATGCGGCGTTTCTCCGGAATCGGCTCCTCACATTCGGCGCAATGGGTCAGGCTTTCACCAACGGGGCGTTTCTGCGCCTTCATCCGTGCCAGTTCGTCATTGATCGAGGCTTCGATCTGCTCATTCACCGCGCCGTCTTGCGCCCAGCCGCCTGCCATGACCCTTCCTCCTGTGCCAGAGGCGTAAATTTAGGCGTACTAGGTCTGCCTGACCAGAGGCGGCTGCCGCCAATTTCCGAGTAAATCTATCAACTATTTGATTTCATTGCATTTTCCGTTGACCTCCCTGCCCCTCCCGGCTACACAGAATACAGAAATTGCAAGCAAGCCAGAATCACCAGGCCGCAAGCAGCCAGCGCTCCAGCCACCCGTCAGGGCAGCCAGACAGCAAGCCTCGCCAGCAACCAGCGTGATTTCAGCCAGCCGCGTCTAGACATCTCAGCCAGCAATTCTGCCAGCCCACGCCCATTCAGCCGCGCACCCAGCAGTTCGCCAGGCCCGTGCCAGACAGGTTTCCCCGCCAGCATTTGCCAGCAAGACAGGTCAGCACATATGACCAAATGTTTCGCGCGCGAAACATTACGGCAGAACCACTGCCGTAAAGCCAGCATCATTGTCAGATGACAAAAAAGGCGGTGCACTGCACCGCCTTTCATTCGTTCTATTGCGTTCCGGATCAGGCGCCGTTCAGCATGCCTTTTTCCATCGCCAGGTCGCGCATCTTCTTCTGCAGCTTTTCAAACGCGCGCACTTCAATCTGGCGGATTCGTTCGCGGCTGACATTATACTGCGTGCTCAAGTCCTCCAGCGTGACGGCCTGATCCATCAGCCGGCGCTGGGTCAGGATGTCTTTCTCCCGGTCGTTCAGCACGTCCAGCGCCTCGGCCAGCAACTCGCGGCGGGCTTCCAGCTCATCACGGGCCTCATAATCGCCGGCCTGGTCGGCGTCTTCATCCTCCAGCCAGTCCTGCCACTGCATGGTGCCTTCGCCCTCAGAGCCGACAGTGGCATTCAAGGACGCATCGCCGCCGGACATGCGGCGGTTCATCGAGATAACCTCGTCCTCTGTTACGCCAAGGTCATGAGCAATCTGCGCGACATTCTCGGGGCGCAAATCGCCCTCCTCAAGCGCGCCGATGCGGGCCTTTGCCTTGCGCAGGTTGAAAAACAGCTTCTTCTGCGCCGAGGTGGTGCCGAGCTTCACCAGTGACCAGGAGCGCAGGATATATTCCTGGATCGAGGCACGGATCCACCACATGGCATAGGTTGCCAGGCGGAAACCCTTTTCCGGATCAAAGCGTTTCACCGCCTGCATCAGGCCGACGTTCGCCTCAGAGATCACTTCGGCCTGCGGCAGGCCATAGCCGCGGTAACCCATGGCGATCTTGGCCGCCAGCCGCAGATGGGACGTGACCATCTTGTGGGCCGAAGCCGCATCCTGTTCCTCAACCCAGCGCTTGGCCAGCATGTATTCCTCTTCCGGCTCCAGCAGTGGAAACTTACGGATTTCCTGGAGATACCGGTTCAGGCCGCCTTCGGGCGTCGGGGCAGGCAGGTTTGCATAATTCGCCATATAAAGTGTCCCTCCCAAAATGTATAAGGACTTAACATTAGCGCATATGTGATAGCGCTAAGCCCTTTTCAAGGACCGCTTAAGGAATTCTTCTATGGTAGCCCGAGTCTTTTCGTCTGTGAATTGCGTCACAGGAGGGAACACGCTTATTTGCTGTCAGTTTACTGGCGCAAGGCGTCCAGCAATGCGGCCATATCCGGGGGCAGCGGCGCCTCGAACCTGAGAGCCTCCCCGCTCACCGGGTGATCAAACCCCAAAACCGCCGCATGCAAAGCCTGGCGCGGGAAGGCCTGCACCGCCGCCTGCCCTGCTTCGCTGAGCGTCTTGGCAGCCAGCTTGCGGCGGCCGCCATATGTGGGATCACCGATCAACCCGTGGCCCGCATGGGCCATATGCACCCGGATCTGGTGGGTGCGGCCGGTTTCCAGCCAGCATTCGATCAGCGCCAGACTGGGCGGGGTGCCGAAACTTTCGACGATGCGGGCGCGGGTCACGGCATGGCGTCCACCCTGGAACAGCACCGCCTGGCGTTGGCGGTCGGTCTTGTGGCGCGCCAGCTGGGTCGTGAGCTTGAGGATATTTCCGGGTTCGAAGCTGGCGCCCTTCACGCCGCGCAGGCGGGGATCGTTGCCGTCCGGCACGCCATAGCAGACGGCCTGATAGTAGCGCTCCACCGTGTGCTTCTCGAACTGCGCCGCCAGCCCCTGGTGGGCAGCGTCAGATTTGGCCACCACGAGGAGACCCGAGGTTTCCTTGTCGATCCGGTGCACGATGCCGGGCCGTTTGACCCCGCCGACGCCGGAAAGGTTGCCGCCGAAGTGATGCAGCAGTGCGTTAACCAGAGTGCCGGAAGGCGAGCCCGGCGCCGGATGCACCACCATGCCTGCGGGCTTGTTGATGACAATCAGGTCGTCGTCCTCATGCACGATTTCCAGCGGAATATCCTCTGGGCCGATGTGGCTGTCCTCGGCCTCTTCCACCTGGATAGCAATCTGCGCGCCCTCGGCGATTTTGGCCTTGGGGTCCTGCACGACGGCTCCGTCAACGGT
Source organism: Leisingera sp. ANG1 (assembly GCF_000203975.2). Classification (GTDB taxonomy): domain Bacteria; phylum Pseudomonadota; class Alphaproteobacteria; order Rhodobacterales; family Rhodobacteraceae; genus Leisingera. The sequence continues at coordinate 290,025 of NZ_AFCF02000008.1, forward strand.
CAGCGCGCCCTCCTCGATCAGCCGGGCCAGGCGGGTTCGCGACAGCGACGCCTCCTCTGGCACATCGCGCGAAACCGCTTTATCAAGCCGCTTAGGCGGGTTTTCCGCGATGACAAACTCAATCCGGCGGCTGCCCATGACTGATCCTTCCGAGACCGAAATCCAAACGGAGCCGCCGCAGATCCGGTTCCTGCGGCGGCTGGTGACCACGCTGACCGTGGTGATGATTGGCGGGCTTGTAGTGATTATCTCGCTGCTTGTCATCCGCCTGCAAGACACTGACGCGCCGCTGCCCGCAGAAATCACCCTGCCCGAGGGCGTGGAGGCCGAAGCGGTGACACTTGGGCGCGACTGGATCGCCGTCGTCAGCCAGGACAACCGTATCCTGATCTTTGACCGCGAGAGCGGCGCGTTGCGTCAGGAAGTTCAGATCACCGACTGAGCCGGGACCGGTCAGGACCTCAGCAGCACCTTATTGGAATCGATCGCTGCGGCGATCTGGGCGTATTGGGTTTGCCGCTCCTGCGCAGCTTCTGCACTGCGCAAAAGAATTGTGGCAGCCTCATCCAGAATGCGGGTTGCTTCCAGATTCACTGCCGCCTGCGCCGCAGAATTGACTGGGATCAGCGGACGGCTGGTGCGTTCCGCCGGGTTTGCTGTGCTGGTCACAGAGACCCGGCCCCGGGCCGGATCGCTGTTCTGGCGTGCCAGCCGCTTGAGCCGCTGGGAAGTGTCCTTCAGCACTTCGCGCACCTCATCATAATCGGTGCCTTCCGGGATTCCACCGGCGGCGGTTTCCAGCCGTTCCGACAGGCAGTCCACTTGAAGCGCCGAATCACCAGTGGCCCGGCAAAACGCCTTGGCCGCAGCCAATGTGGCCAAAAGCTCCCCCAGGAAGGCTGCTGAACCGTACTCGCCCGCAGGAATTACCACTGAATAGGTCACCGGGGCCTGAGCCAGAGCCGGAACGCTCCCCACTGCCAGGCAGGTCATGCCTGCAGTCAAGTTTCTGATGGCTGTCTGAAACATATTGATACCCTCGCTACGGTCTGAAACCGCTCATTCTACGGCGCATCTTGGCAGCATCCCGCCGGAGCAATGCCGCTGCCAGGCAGCTATATTGCCCGGAGCCAAGCCGCCGGTTAACTTTTACACATCGTAAAGCATAAGGTTGTTTTTCCATGCGCACCAGTATCTTGCAGGCAGCTTCACTCATCCTTCCGCTTACTCTCGCGGGACAAGCGGCCCTGGCCCAGGCCGACCCCGCACTGGAGGAAGCCAAGCGCCGTTTGGCCTGCGGCGCCGGTGTGCCCGTCTCCGCCAGCTACTTGCCGGACGGTTCGCTTCAAGTGACTTGCCAGGCACCTGGCGCAGAAGCCGTGGCACAGACCAATACCAGCGGCCTGCCGAATACCGGACTGACGGAGGGCACGGCAGCCGCAGCCATCGGCGGCGTCCTGTTCATTGCGCTGATTGCCGATGGCGATGACGGCACGGCCACTACCACGACCACCTCGACCGGAAGCAACTAAGCCCTCCTGCCGGTTGGGCAAAGAATCGGCACTTCCGCTCTGATAACTGCCGGGACCAGATGGGGCCGCCGCATCTCTGTGCGGCGGCCCTCTTCTTGTATGCATACCTCCAGACCGGAGCAGGCATCCTGCCGAGGAAACAACACCCGACGCGATCAGACAGGGCCGCTCACCGACAGCAGCAAGCGGTGTCTGGCGAACTGGAACAGTATTCTTTTTGGGGAGATGGTACCGCCTCCCCGGCTTGAACGGGGGACCTCTGGATCCACAATCCAGCGCTCTAACCAACTGAGCTAAGGCGGCACTGAGGGGCCGTTTATAGCACGCTCCAGAGGCGTGCAAGAGGTTTTTCGCCTTTCTGTTTCAGAAATCCGCTGTACCAGATTGCACATTCTCCAGTTCCCGGGCGGCACAGGCGAGACCGCGGAAAGTTGTCCACAACCGCTTGCATTCAAACCTAATTTTCCGCCCGCCCCTGCTCAGGCCACTGCGTCCTGAAACGACAGGCTCCAGGTTTGTTCAACCAGATCCTGACCGTAATTGCGCACTGCGCGGCTGTCCTGCAACTGCCAGCCGAAGGCCTGGTACAGAGCACAGGCCGTGCGGTGGCTTTCATGCGTTTTCAGCATCATGCCGCGGTAGCCCGCAGCCCGGGCAAACTCCATGCAGTCGCGCAGGAGCCGCTTGCCCAGCCCCTTGCCGCGCGCCTTGGGCGTCAGGAGGAACAGCCGCAGCTGCGCGGTGTCTTCGGTCTTTTTCATGCAGAACACCGTGCCCAGCCGTTCCTTGCCGCTGACCGCCATCCAGCCGCGTTCGCAAACCGGGTCATGACTTGCGCAGAAGCTGTGCACGATATCCGCGACCTGCGTTCCGAAACTGCCGTCGAAGCCGGCCTCTTGGGCATAGATATCCTGGTGGCGGGCCACCAGCCATTGCATGTCAGTAGGGGCGAATCGGCGCAGCGTTACATCCATCATGCTGACAGTGTAGCGCAAACCCGACTTGTGTTTCAGCCTGCACCCGGCTAGCACCAGCATTCAAGCAGCTGGCCGCCAGTGGAGTGCAAAATGGGCATCAATACCGAACGCGACGTGGAAGCAAACATGCAGATCGGGCCGACCGACCAGGGCATGGTGCGGATCTTCATCGAGGCGGGCGGCGTCGAGATCCCGATGGACTTTGACCCGGAAGAAGCCGAAGAGATCGCCGACGAGCTTCGCGCTGCGGCCCAGGCGGCCCGCACTGTCAAATAAGGCAAGCTTTACTGTCAAATAAGGCAAGCTTTCGGAAAATCCGACGCTGTTTTCACGCGAATTTTCTGAACTGCAATTTTAGCTATTATATCTATCTAAAGCCCCAAGGCTCACCCTTGTGCTCAGCCAGTTATCGGAGTGAGTACAATGGTGAACCTGACGAGCAGCGCAGCAACCCCCTTCTTCTATTCGGCGCAGCTGACCGCCGTGACCAGCGGCGCGAGCGCCTCTCTGGGCGGGATAAACCCTGCCCTCGGCGTGAGCGCCGATGAATTGCAGCAGGAGGCCAACGGGCTGTTCGGCAGCCAGGGCCGCCGCGGACCGGAAGGACTGCCGCCGGCGGCGCACGGCTGGGAGAAACCGCAGGTGCAAACCGCAGTTGTGAAACTGGGCGGTGCACCGGCAAGCCCTGCCCCTGTTCCACCCCCTGCGCCCGCTCCTGAAGCCGCAGCGCAGCCTGGCGCCATAGCAGCACCCGCTGCACCGGAGGCGACCGTTGCGCTGCAGCCCGCCCCCGTGCCCGAAGTGGAGGTCCTGCCGCCTCAGGAGGTGACTCAGGCCAGCGTGGCCAGCCCGGAAGCCAGCTATTACGAAAAGCGCATTGTTGAAATGGCCAAGGCGCTGCATGCACTGGCCTCTCAGCCCTGGCCGGAAAATTCTGTCGCACTGATCCTGCTGACTGGATTGCCCGAAGAACAGGTTGAAGCCCCGGTGCAGCCAGCAGCAGAGCAGCCGCAATCCCCGCCGCAGGACATTCCCGCCACCGTGGCGGGTACGGCGGCAACCGCAGGCGATGACAGCGTGGAACTGCGCGCCGATGTCATCCGGCAGGTTGCCACCGGCGACGGGGCTGATGCCGTGGCGCTGGAAGGGCGCATTGTGCAGGGCATTCACACAGACCGCGCGTCCGCCCAGCCTTTTGAAGGCCGCGGCTTTGGCTATGGGCGCAGGTTCGGACGCATGCAGGGCAACGCCTTCGGGCACCAGAACGTCCCGGGCCGTGGCCGCTGGCAGGCGCAGTTTGCCAATGCGGATTCGGTCTCGATCCGTGCCCGCCACGCCCGCAACATCAGCACTGGCGGCGGCGATGACGCAATCGCCATCCAGGCGGGCACACTTCGCGGGGTCCGAGCGGGAGATGGCAATGACAGCATTGCGGTGGCGGCTACACTTGTGTCGCGCATCCGAGGCGGTGCGGGCAACGACATGATTTCAGTCGCGGCGCAACGCGCCCTGCGTGATTGGCAAGAGGGGCCGGCACCAGCGTTCAATCCCGGCGCGCCGGCGGCGGAGAAGATGCGCCAGGCGCTCAGCAACTATGCGCAGGTCAGCGGCGGCAGCGGCGATGACCAGATCACTCTGCAGGTGGGCGAGACCCTGGCCGCGCGCGGCGGCAGCGGCGACGACCGTTTCACCCTGCAGGGCGGCACCGTGGCTCTGCAGTACAGCCATGGCGACGGCCACGACACTGTCGAGCTGACAGAGGGCGCAAATGCTGTCGTGCAGCTGCGTGAGATGGGGGCCTCCGCCTATAGCGCCAGCCGCGACGGCGACACGCTGACACTGAGTTTTGATACCGGCGGCAGCATTACCTTCACCAATGTCGCCCAAGGCGGAGCGATTGGTGTCGCCACTGACCCGAACGCCCCCATAGCGCTGCTGCACCAGCCCGCCGCGCTGAACGCAAGGGCCTGAACCGGCAGAGCCGCCCGCAGCGCGCCGCAGGTGCGCTGCCTGGCCCAAGGCGCCCGCAGCCCGGATCACCAGTCCGGCTGTTCCTCTGCTGCGCCGCCTATCAGCAGCCCATCCTTGCCCGGACGCGGATCGCGCAGGACCTGCAGGCGGCGGGCAGCGTCCATGGCGAACTTCTGAACCAGTTTCTTGCGCCGGGCCGGCGCCAGCTTATCCTCCGGCGCCATGCGGATGATTTCTGCATCGTATGGATCGGCAATGATCAGCCCGGTGCCGTCGGGCAGCAGCTCTGTTGGGAAATCCATGTCCACCGCCCAAAAGTAGCGGTCGCACCATTCCAAATACCCCTCCCACTTGCTGTCGGACTGGAAATCGGCGCGGCTGGACTTGCATTCGATCACCCAAAGCTCGCCCTTGGGGCCAAGCGCCATCACATCAACTCGCAACCCGCGGGCCGGCACGAATTCCTCCAGCGGCGCATAGCCAAGCGACCGCAGATAGCGCGACACGCCGCGGGCGAGTTTCTGTCCTGGTTGCAGATCTTCCATCATGCGGGCAAATGTGAACAATTGGGGAACAAAATGCAATGCCGCGCTTTTGCCGCGAAACGCTGCCGGATGCGGCCTGCCCCCTTGTATCGGCGCCTCTGGCAGCTTACTTACGGGCTTGGCGGGTTCTGCCCTTCTCGTGACAGGCAGCATTCCGGTGGCCTTAAGCAATTCCGAGGGAGCTGGCTCTGTCCGGATCCTGGTCCGTTTACCTGGCGCCCACCTGTATATACAGGTCCTCGGGAATCAAAGCCGCACGGTTGACTGGTGGTCCCGCCGCTTTTCCCCTCAGCACAAACAAAAACCGCGCCTTCCAGGTGGAAAGCGCGGCGGAATGTGTGCTTGAGAGCGGTTCAGCGGCGGCGCAGTTGGCGCTGCTGGCGCGAGGTTTCCTCTGCCGGGACGCGCACTGGCTGGAAATCATGCGCCACCGGGGTGCCACCGCGGGGGCCATCGTTTTTCTCTGCCATGGCCATCACTGCCCAAGCGAACTGAACGCCTGCAAACACGATGCCATTCATGAACCACAGCAGGAACACCGCCAGCAGCCCGACGTCAGAGGCGGAGACCAGCGCCCAGAGGTTCATTACGTTGAACCACAGAAGCATTGCCACAAAAGCCGCAGCGATCCCAAAGCCGATCACCACGTTGCGGATATACATTTTCACCAGTTCAGGCATCTCAAGTCCCCCAGATAAGCAAGAGGAGGTTATCAGCCTTTGCGGCGGCGTCCAGCGCTTGTTTGCCGCATCAGCACAAAATTGAAGAGCAGGCGAAACTTTGCCTTTTCACGCCTATCTGCGTGGCGATCCGGCTTGCGGCAAACACACCATAGGTTGTAAGCCGAAGGGAAGCCATTTCCTAATTTCATGATTTGAACCAGTTCAGGAAATTCAAAATGACAGAATTTTCCACCGCCTTAGCCAAAGGCAAAAACGCAGGCACGCCTTCCGTTCGTGGAAAACCTCAGGTTCACAACATCCAGTATCTTCGCGCAATCGCGGCAATGGGCGTAGTTGTTTTCCACGCAGGCTCTGTCCTGAGGGCTGGGAACATCAGTTTTGAACCTCTGGCGTTCGGAGCAAGCGGCGTAGACCTGTTCTTTATTATTTCCGGTTTCGTCATGGTCTACACGACCCATGACCAAATGACCGCCCGAGAGTTTGCCGCCAAGAGAATGATCCGCGTCGTTCCGGTATATTACCTGATTACCCTCTTGGTCTTCGCGATTTCCATCGCAGCGCCATCACTACTGCAGGCAACCACTTCGGATCCGGTCCAACTGATCAAATCGCTTTTGTTCATACCGTTTGAGAAGTCCAACGGGCTGGTTCAGCCAATCGTCTTTGTCGGCTGGACCTTAAACTATGAAATGGCTTTTTACGCATTGTTTGCAGCCAGCCTGCTGCTGCCTGCGCACCGGACTGCCTTTGTTCTGGCCGTTCTTGCGGCCGCGGTCTGCCTGCATCCGTTTTCCAATGGAACGCTGGCCGCGTTTTATACCTCGCCGATCCTTCTGGAGTTTGCCGCCGGTATGATCCTTGCCCTGATATGGCGAGGCCGCCGCAACCGCCGGACCGGTGTCTTGTTAGTGTGCGCTGGCATCGGAGCCGTCATTCTGCTGGCTCAAATCCCGGGATTGCACCGCAGCCTGCTCTACGGCCTGCCCTATTTGGCCCTTACGGCTGGCGTGCTCCTGCTTGAAGGCAGCATCAGGCACAACAGGATCCTGGCCCTCCTGGGCGAAGCGTCATATTCCATCTACCTGACGCATTTCTTCGTGACCCAATTCTTCGCCAAGATCATCAAAGGCCTTGACGCAGGCCCGGGCTTGGCCCTGATTGCCTTTGCGGCCTCAATCATTGCCGCAGCAGCCGCAGGTGTCCTGTTTCACAAGATTGTGGAAGCACCGGTGACCCGCAGCCTGAGCGGCACACGGAGCAAAAAGGACAAGGCCCGCCGGTCCGCGGCGGTCTGAAGGAAATCAGAAGGCTTCCGGCCGGGCCTCGCGCGCCATGTGGTCGAGCACGGCGTTGACAAACTTCGCCTCCTTGCCTTCAGGGAAGAAGGCGCGGGCGATATCGACAAACTCGTTGATCACCACCTTGGGCGGGGTGTCGGACTGGGTCAGCTCCGCACCGGCGGCGCGGAACAGCGCCCGCAGCGTCGGATCGATGCGGGCGATCGGCCATTTCGCCACCAGCGCCCGGTCGGTCATCTGGTCGATCTTCGCCTGATGGTTTACCGCCTCGCGCACCAGTTGGCGGAACACCTTAGTGTCGCCTTCCGCCATCTCGTCGCCCTCATAGACAGCGCCGAAACGGTGGTCCTCAAACTCGACGATCACCTTGTCGAAGGTGAGGCCGCTGTGTTCCATCTGGAACAGCGCCTGCACGGCGTATAGCCGCGCTGCCGATCTCATCTGATTCTTGCCGTTGCCCTTGGGGCGGCTGTCCTGGGTGCTCATGCGCTGGTGGATCCGTTGTCTGTACCGGCAACCTGGTAGGCCCCTGCGGGCGCCTTGAAGCCGATGCCTTTGGTCTGGGCGCCCCACTTACGCGTCAGTGCGATCAGATGCAAGGCCGCAGCAGCCGCGCCGCCGCCTTTGTTCTGATCGGCAGTATCGGCGCGCACTTCTGCCTGCTTGCGGTTTTCCACGGTCAGAATGCCATTCCCGATGCAAAGGCCCTGCAGCCCCATCAGTTGGATCGCGCGGGAGCTGTCATTGCAGACGGTCTCATAGTGGGTGGTCTCGCCGCGGATCACGCAGCCCAGCGCCACGTAGCCGTCGAAGTTGGACGTGCGGTCGGCAATCGCAATGGCGGTCGGCACTTCCAGCGCACCGGGCACTTCAACGATTTCAAACGTGCCGCCTGCGGCTTCGATCTCCGCCGCGGCGCCCGCAACCAGGTTGTCGGCGATATCCTTGTAATAGGGTGCGACAACGATCAGCAGTTTCACCGGCTTGTCGAATTCCGCGCGCGGCAGGGTGTAGTGGGTTTCATGTCCAGCCATTTCAAGCGTCCTTCAGAATGGGGCGGCTGCCGGTGATGGACAGCCCATAGGCGTCCAGCCCGACATATTTGGTCGAGGGCGAGTCGGTCAGCAGGACCAGTTCGTGCAGGCCCAGGCTCGACAGGATTTGGGCACCGATACCGGTCTGCTTGATGGTTACCGTGCGCGGTCCTTCGTCCTCATTAGCATAAAGCGCATTGCGCGGCTGGCGGAACAGGGTCACGACACCGCGGCCCTCCTCGGCGATGATCTCCATCGCGCGGGGCAGCTGGCGGGCAGATTTCGGGCCGAGGCCCAGAATGTCGGTCGCCTCATGCAGCGCGTGGGTGCGCACCAGCACTGGTTCCGGCGTGGTAATGTCGCCCTTGATCATCACCACATGCTCGATGCCGTGGGTCTGGTCAGTAAACAGCCGCATTTCCCACTCGCCGCCGATTTCGGAGTAGACGGTTTCGCGCGAGGTTTCCACCACCAGGTTGTCGTTGCGGGCGCGGTAGGTGATCAAGTCGGAGATGGTGCCGATCTTCAACCCGTGCTTCTGCGCATATTCCACCAGGTCAGGCAGACGCGCCATGGTGCCGTCTTCCTTCATGATCTCGCAGATCACGGAGGACGGGTAGTGGCCCGCCAGGCGGGCGACATCGCAGCCGGCCTCGGTGTGGCCCGCACGGACCAGCACCCCGCCCCGGCGCGCGCGCAACGGGAACACATGGCCGGGGGTCGCAATGTCGGCGGCGGTCTTCTCAGGATCAATGGCAGTGGCCACGGTCAGCGCCCGGTCAGCGGCGGAAATACCCGTGGACACGCCCTCGCGCGCTTCGATCGATACGGTGAAGGCGGTTTCGTGGCGCGAGGAGTTGTGCAGCGCCATCATCGGCAGGCCCAGTTCCTCGATCCGCTCGGCTGGCATGGTCAGGCAGATCAGGCCGCGGCCGTGGGTCGCCATGAAGTTGATCGCCGCCGCATCGGCATGCTGGGCCGGGATCACCAGGTCGCCCTCGTTCTCGCGGTCTTCGTGGTCGACAAGGATGAACATGCGGCCCTGGCGGGCCTCTTCGATGATCTCTTCGATCGGGCTGATGGCATCGCGCAGTTGCGCCTCAACCGGCCCCGGTGTTTCAAAGCTCATATGGCAGCCTTTCAATGCGCATGGGCAGCACGCCTGGCACTGCCGGTTCTTTCCCAGCCAGATAGCCCAGGCCGGCAGCAAATGCCAGTCCTGCAAACGGCAACCGGACGTCCGGACGCGTCCTGTGCATGGATGCACAGGTTGCTGAGGGGCGCTGCCCCTCGGCCTCCGGCCTCACCCCGGAGTATTTTAGGAAAGATGAAGGGGCGGGCTCGTTCAGCCTGCCTCGTGCAGCCGGGCGACGTAGCGGGCCAGGGTGTCGATTTCCAAGTTGATGCGGTCGCCCAGCTTCACGTCACCCCAGGTGGTGACTTCCTTGGTGTGCGGAATGAAATTGATGCCGAAATCGCAGCCATCCACATCATTCACCGTCAGCGAGGTGCCGTTCAGCGCGACGGAGCCCTTGGGCGCGATAAAGCGGGCGAGAGCCTGCGGCGCGCGCAGGGTGACGCGGGTGCTGTCGCCCTCGTCTTTCATCTCCACCACTTCGGCGACACCATCCACATGGCCAGAGACAATGTGGCCGCCAAGCTCATCGCCGACTTTCAGGGCGCGCTCCAGGTTCACACGCTTGCCGACGGTCCAGCTGTCCAGGTTGGTCTTGGACACGGTCTCTGCCGAGATCTGCACGTCGTACCAATCGTCGCCCAGCGCAATCACGGTGAGGCAAACGCCATCAGAGGCAATCGAGGCGCCGAGGTCGATAGTGGCAGTGTCATAGGCGGTGCGGATGCGGGCGCGCAAGTCGCCCTGCTGTTCCAGTTCGGCAATGGTGCCCACATCGGTGATGATGCCAGTAAACATGGGTGCGCTCCCCGCAGGTCATATGTCATTCCTGCCGCAGAGGTAGCCAAGCGGCGCAGCCTTCACAAGCCCCGGCTTGTGTTTGCGGTGCGCACAGCCATAGTTTCGCCCCAGTCAAATGTTAATCAAATCCTGAAAATGCTCCTGTAAAACCTTTCTCGTGATGCCAAACGCCCCTGTGAAACACCGCAGCTTCCTTTTCCTGCAAGGCCCGCATGGTCCATTCTTTGCGGCGCTTGGCCGGATGCTGCGCACCGCTGAGTGTGAGGTTGCTCGAGTCGGGTTCAATGCAGGCGACCAGGCATTCTGGCGTGGCAGGGACAGTTATATTCCCTTTACCGGACGCCCTCAGGAGTGGCCCGGATTTCTGACCGGCCTGCTGGACAGCCGCAGTGTCACGGACATCGTCCTGTACGGGGACACCCGCCCCATTCATGCGGCCGCAGTTGAGGCCGCACGGCAACGCGGGATCACCGTGCATGTGTTCGAGGAAGGTTACCTGCGGCCCTATTGGGTCACCTATGAGCGCGGTGGCGCCAATGGGCATTCGCGCTTGATGGACATGACAGTGCCCGGGATGCTGGAAGCGCTGGCACTGTCAGACATGGAGGCACCGCTGCCCCCTGCACACTGGGGCGACATGCGCCAGCATGTGTTTTATGGCGCGCTTTACCACTGGTTCGTGATGTTCCGGAACCGCAAGTACCGCAACTTCCGCCCGCACCGGGCGCTGCCGGTGACCAAGGAATTTCAGCTGTACCTCAAGCGGTTGCTGCTGATGCCCGTGCAGGCCCTGGAACGGCGGCTGGCGGAGCGGCGCATCCGCAATGGCGGCTTTCCCTATCACCTTGCGCTGTTGCAGCTGGAGCATGACAGCTCCTTCCAGAAACATTCGCCTTTCAACAGCATGCGCGATTTCCTGGATGAAGTGATCCGCGGATTTGCCGAAGGGGCGCCGCGCCACCATCACCTGGTGATCAAGGCGCATCCGCTGGAGGACGGACGGGCACAGGTGCGCCGCACGCTGCGCCGCCTGGCGCGGGAGCAGGGCATCTCGGGCCGGGTGCACTATGTCCGTGGCGGCAAGCTGGCGCAGCTGTTGAACGAGGCCCGCACTGCAGTGACTGTCAACTCCACCGCGGGGCAGCAGGTGCTGTGGCGCGGCATACCTTTGCGGGTCTTCGGGCGCGCGGTCTACGGCAAACCGGAGTTCGTATCGGAACAGCCGCTGGCCCAGTTCTTTGCCGCCCCCTACCGTCCCGACAGCCGCGCCTACAAGGATTACCGCCGGTTCCTCCTGGAAACCTCGCAAGTGCCGGGAGGCTATTACTCCCGTGAAGGCCGGCGTCAGCTGCTGCGCCAGGTTGCAGACATGATGCTTGCAGATGAAGATCCTTATGACGCGTTGCGCCTGGGGACAGCGGCACCGCGGCAACAGTTGCGCCTGGTGACCTGACCCGGCTTTTCCCAAAGACTGGATTTTTTGCTGCCAGCCGGTTAGGTTGCCGGTAAAACTTGAGGCAAACAATAACAGGTCGAGGAGACCGAGCAGTGAAATCCGTTCCCCTTCGCTGGGCGCGCCCCGTGGCAATGCTGGCAGCATTGACCCTTGCTGCGTCCTGCGGGCTGCCGAAAGTCGGCCCCAACAAGCGCCAGATATTTGCCGGCTCGGTGCAGCGCGAAGGCGATGCTTTCATCGTATCGGTCAATGACCGCGTCGCACGGGCAACCGCCGTGGTCCCCGCTCTGGGCTTTTCTTCCGGGTTCACCTCCGCAGGCAAGCTGACCTCTGACACGATCCGTCCCGGCGACGTGCTGGGGCTGACTGTCTGGGAAAACGTCGATGACGGGCTGCTGGCGGCCGAGGCCACCAACGCCACAGTGCTGGAAGAGGTGCAGGTCGACAGCGCCGGCTTTATCTTTGTGCCCTATGCCGGCCGCCTGCGCGCGTCTGGCAACACTCCGGACCAGCTGCGTGAAACCATCACCAAAAAGCTGGAAGACCAGACACCTGACCCGCAGGTGCAGGTGCGCCGCCTTGCAGGCGACGGTGCCACTGTCAGCCTGACAGGCGCCGTTGGCGGCCAGGGTGTTTACCCGATCGAACGCCCAACCCGGACCCTGTCAGCGATGCTGGCGCAGGCCGGCGGCGTTACGATCCAGCCGGAAATTGCCCAAGTTACCGTGATCCGCGGTCAGGAAAAGGGAAAGATCTGGTTCCAGGACCTCTTTGACCATCCGGAGCTGGACGTGGCCCTGCGCGGTGGCGACCGCATTCTGGTGGAAGAAGACACCCGCTCCTTCACCGCATTAGGCGCCACTTCCGCTCAGGCGCGGGTGCCGTTTGAAAGCCAGGACCTGTCGGCGCTGGAAGCGATTGCCCAGGTTGGCGGCCTGATCTCTACTGCTGCAGACCCGACCGGCGTCTTTGTGCTGCGCAACGAACCCGCCGAGATCGCCAACCAGGTTCTGGGCCGGGACGATCTGATCGGCGCACAGCGGATGGTCTATGTGCTGAATCTGACCCAGCCGAACGGGCTGTTCATGGCACGTGACTTTGTGATCCGCGACGACGACACCCTGTATGTTACCGAAGCACCATACGCCCAGTGGACCAAAACCATCTCGCTGCTGCTGGCGCCGGTGGGCTCACTGGCCAGCACCTCTTCTGCGGTTAGCGGCTAAGGCCTGATGCATCTGACTGCAGGCCGCCAGGAAGCCGGGAGCAGCGCGTCCCGGCTTTTTGTTTACAACGGCGGATTTCTGACCCAGCGGCGGGTGCGGCGGATTCTGGAACTGTCCGGATACTCCATCCGGCTGGGCCTGCCGCAGCCGGAAGACCTGGTGGGTATCTGGGGCGCCTCCCCCACCGCGCACCGGGGGCTGGCAGTGGCCGCGAAACGCGGCTGCGGGATGCTGCGGGTAGAGGATGCCTTCCTGCGCTCGCTTCACCCCGGCCGCGCCGGTGAGCCGCCTGCGGGCCTGATGCTGGACCGCTCCGGCGTGCATTTCGATGCGGCGGAACCGTCGGATCTGGAACAGCTGCTTGCAGCCCACCCTCTGGATGACGCGCATCTGATGCAACGGGCGCGCGACGCCATTGCCCGCCTCAAGTCAGCGCATCTCAGTAAGTACAACGCGTTTGATCCCAGCGCATCAGTGCCCGAGCCTGGCTATGTGCTGGTTGCTGATCAGGCGCGTGACGATGCCTCCGTTACAGCCTCACGAGCGGACCGGGCGCGGTTTCTGGAAATGCTGGCGTTTGCACAGGAAGAGCACCCTGGCGCGCGGGTTCTGATCAAGACCCATCCCGAGACGCTGCGCGGATACCGGGCGGGATACTACGACGCGGATGATGCGAATGGGCGTGTGCAACTGTTTACAGGCAGTGTCTCCCCGTGGGCGCTGCTGGACGGGGCCATCGGGGTTTACACGGTCTCATCGCAACTGGGTTTCGAGGCAATCCTGGCGGGTCACAAACCACGGGTGTTCGGTCAGCCGTTTTATGCGGGCTGGGGCTTGAGCATCGACGACAACGCTCCGTCCCGGCGCCGGCGGCAGCTGACCCGCGCGCAGCTGTTCGCCGCCGCGATGATCCTTTACCCCAAATGGCACGACCCGTTCCGGGATGAGCTGTGCGAATTGGAAACGGTACTGGACAATCTGGAAGCCAAAGCACGGGCCTGGCGGCAGGACCATCAGGGTTGGGCCGCCTCCGGCATGAGGCTGTGGAAGCGCAAACCGCTGCAGAAATTCTTTGGTGCCGAAAAGCGGGTGCTGTTTACGGAAGATCCTGCTGAGGTACAGGCCAGCGGCCGCAAGCAAATGGTCTGGGCTGGCAAAGCCCAAGAGGTCAATGCAGGCGCAGTGCGGGTGGAGGACGGTTTTCTGCGCTCCCGAGGACTGGGGGCGGAGCTGGTGCCCCCTCTGTCGCTGGTAACTGACCGGCAAGGGATCTACTACGACCCGCGCCAGCCATCGGATCTGGATGCTCTGATTGCCCGCCGTGTGGAGATGACCCAGGCCGAGGAGCGGCGGGCAGAGCGCCTTGTGCAGTCCCTGATCAGGGACGGTGTTTCAAAGTACAACCTAGGCGGCGGTACCCCTGCCCTGCCCGAAGGCCGCCGCATATTGGTTCCGGGCCAGGTGGAGGACGACGCCTCGATCCTATGCGGCGCTGACGAGGTGCGGACAAACCTTGACCTGCTGCGCTCTGTGCGGGCGGCCAATCCAGAAGCTGTTATCATCTATAAACCGCATCCGGATGTGGAGGCAGGCCTGCGCAAGGGCCAGGTCGCGGCAGAAGAGCTGGCCGATGTTGTCGCCAGCCAGGCCGATCCGATGGCGCTGCTCAGCAACGTGCAGGAAGTCTGGACGATAACCTCTCTTCTGGGGTTCGAGGCACTGCTGCGCGGGGTTAAGGTTACCACGCTTGGCACCCCTTTCTATGCCGGCTGGGGGCTGACAACCGACCTGGCGCCGGTACCGTCCTGGCGGCAGGCGCAGGTGCCGCTGATGGGGCTCGCCCACGCAGCGCTGATCGACTATCCGCGCTACTTCGACCCGGTGACCGGCCAGCCCTGCCCGGCCGAAGTTGCCGTGATGCGCCTGCGCGAGGGACACTTGCCGCATCCGGGCCTCAGCAACCGGCTGCTGTCCAAGCTGCAGGGGCTGTTTGCCACATACGCCCATCTGTGGCGCTAAATCGCGCCCGGCTGACACCAGAAGTTCTGCGCTCAGCGCAGCGCGCGGGTCCAACGGTGCAAAATATCCTTGCCAACAGGGCGCGCCTCGACCAGCTCGAACCGCGGTGCTTCCTCCAGCCTGCCGATCCCCAGCGCACCGATAGAAGGCAGCCCCTCGGCACCAATCCCCAGACCGGCGGTAAAGCCGATCAGCTCATCCACCAGATCAAATGCCAGCAGTGAAGCCGCCAACGCACTGCCGCCCTCACAGAACACGCGAGTGAGACCGGCATCACCAAGCTGCTGCAGAATATCTGCCGCATCCAGTTGCACGCCATGCGAAGCGCAAGGGATCAGTCTGGCCCCCAGCCCCTCCCAGGCGCGGATGCGTTCCTGATCAGCTCCATGGCCGTGGCACAGCCAGACCGGCACGTCCTTGGCGGTGCGGGCCAGCTGGCCCATCAGCGGCAGGTCCAGGTGGCGCGAGATCACTACTCGCACAGGTTGATGCTCCACACCCAGATCGCGCACTGTCAGCGAAGGGTCATCCGCGCGCGCGGTGCCGCCGCCCACCATCACCGCATCGTGGCGGGCGCGCATCGCGTGCACGGCCCGGCGTGCGTCCGGCCCGGTGATCCATTTGCTCTGGCCCGACCCGGTGGCAATGCGGCCGTCAAAACTGCTGGCCAGTTTCAGCGTCACCAGCGGGCGGCCCTGCTCGGTCCTCAGGAAAAACCCTGCGTGATCCCGTGCTGCCTGGGCACCCCAGACGCCGGTGTCCACTCTGATGCCTGCATCCCGCAGCATCCGGAACCCCTGACCGGAGACCCGCGGATCACTGTCCCCGATCGCGGCAACAACCCGCGCAACCCCTGCGTCAATCAGTGCCTGAGCACAGGGCGGCGTTTCCCCCTGATGGGCACAAGGCTCCAGCGTCACATAGGCAGTGGCACCGCGTGCCGCTTCTCCGGCCTGCGCCAGCGCCTCGGTTTCCGCATGCGGACGACCGCCCGGTTTGGTCCAGCCGCGGCCAACCACCCGGCTGCCCTGCACAATGACGCAGCCTACGGCCGGGTTCGGCCAGCAATTTCCCTGCCCGCGCCGCCCCAGAGACAGCGCCAGCGCCATGTAACGGTGATCTGTGTCCATTATTCTTCCGGCGCCACCGGCGGGCGCAGTTCGTGGACAAAGTCCTCGAAATCATCTGCAGCCTGGAAGTTTTTGTAAACACTGGCAAAACGCACATAGGCCACAGTGTCGATCCGGGCCAGCGCCTCCATCACGATCTCGCCGATCTTCTTGGAGGGAATATCGGTCTCACCCATGCTCTCCAGCCGCCGCACGATGCCGGAAATCATCTGGTCGATCCGTTCCGGCTCAATCGGGCGCTTCTGCATCGAGATGCGGATAGAACGCTCCAGCTTGTCGCGGTCGAAATCCTCTCGCTTGCCGTTGGTCTTGATCACCACCAGATCGCGCAGCTGCACCCGCTCATACGTTGTGAAACGGCCGCCGCAGGCCGGGCAGAACCGGCGCCGCCTGATCGAAACATGATCCTCGGCGGGGCGTGAATCCTTGACCTGAGTGTCGATATTTCCGCAAAATGGGCAGCGCATCCGCCTGCTCCCTCAATCCTGTCAGCCTGTTTATTGTGCCCGGGCCTGCCCGGTTATCCACAACTATAGGCGACCCTCCAGAATTTGGGTAGGGGGCATTTAACGCCGCTAGATAAAGAGGTTCAGCTTAGGTGCGCTGCCACCTTTCGCTGGTGCGGCGCGTCGCGGTGTTCGAACAGGTAGATGCCCTGCCAGGTGCCCAACACAGGTGCACCGCTGCGCACCGGGACCGACAAGCTGACGGGCATCATTGCTGCCTTGATATGCGCAGGCATATCATCCGGCCCCTCATATGTGTGGCGCAGATAGGTCATTGACGGATCCGATGAAGGCGGCACCAGGCGGGCAAAGAACGCGTGCAAATCCCCCTGCACCTCCGGGTCGGCATTTTCCTGTATCAACAGGGAGCAGGAGGTATGGCGGACAAACAGGGTCAGCAGCCCGCCCCGAACGCCGCTGGCGGCCACCCAGGCCTGCACGTCGCGGGTAAACTCATAGAGACCCTGCCCGCGCGTCGGAATTGAGAAGTCATGCTGCATAGGGCCTTTCTGGCGCAAGCACCGCGTTCAGGCAACCAGAAGCCGCGGCTGGGCAGCTACGGCAGCCAACGGTCACGTCCGGGCAGCCGGTCGTAGCAGTAGTTCTGCGCCGAGGTCACCCGCAGGCTGTCCCCTGCTTCACGAATATTCAGCGACAGGCTGCCGGAGCGGTCAGGAACTCCCGGCGGCAGGCCAAAGGCAAATTGCACCGCCTTGCGGCCGGGGCGGTTCACAGACGGACCCTCGCCGCGCCAGACATAGATCCGCTGATTCACAGGCGCCCGCAGCTGACGGATGGCATAGTCCGCGATGCTGCACCAGTAATCCTGCGCGCCGGACCGGCTTCGGGCCACCACTTCCCAGACGCCTTCCGATACCGGCAGCACTTCATTCCTGTTGATCGCGCGCCAAGCGGAAGCAGGCACCGGAACGGACAGAACCACAGCCAGCATCCCTGACAGCCAAATTCTCTTGCTGGTCATCTCTCAACCTCCTTCTCCGCAATTCCGGGAAGTCCGCGGGCCTGAATACACTCACGGCCGCCCGAGTGGCACAAAGCAATAATCCAAAGCTCTCTGAACACTCATTGTATCACCAGCTTGCAGGCTGTTAACAGACCCGTATCCGCCGGGCGGCGGCGTTTGGGCTAAATTGGCATCCAGCGTGAACTGCACCGCGGACCGGCGACCCGTGGTTTCGCTTGGCCCCAGCCCGCGCGTGATATGCAGCTTTGCACTCCAAGGCGCCCTGAGAACGCGATGGGCATAGTCAGCAGCCCCGCACCAGAACAGGTGGCCATTACCGGTTCTGAGGACGGCTTCGAAGATGCCGTCAGACATTGAATTAACGCGAACATTGTGGCTGCTGGCATTGGCAAGCGAGGTTCCGGGCAGTGCCATTGTCAGGATTGAGGCGGCGACAGCGGCGGCGGCAATGGGTTTCATGGCAGTTCCCTTTCTTTCAGCGGGCCGCAAGATGCTGCGTCCCGCTATAAGGGTAGAAAGAACTGGAACACATGCCATTCAAACTGCCGTGCAGTTCGGCGCCCACCCGCGCCTTTTCACAGAATCGGCACAGTACGGGCGCTGCGCACGCGGCAAAAACCAAGACAGCATAGCGACTTATGTAGTACCTGCGGCACGTCCTTCAGTCAGCTGCTGCGGAGGCGCCTGCGCGGTGCAGGAAGGCATCATTTCCTTGTGAAGTTGCCAGAGAGCTTACAAATCCGTGGATGAATGTGAGCACATCCCGGTTCCGCACCGGCTATTAAAGCGCCGGAGCCTGCACACAGTAACCATAGCCCTGCTGCACCGACAGGCTTTCGCCCGGACGGAATCCCAGCGACAGCCAGCCGGTTTTGGGCGGCACACCAGCCCGTTCCGGATACAGAGTGAACTGCACAGAGGACCGGCGGCCCGTGGTGACGCTGACGTCCCGTCCGCGCACGACATAGAACCGGTCCGTCCAATTCGCTCCCAGAACCCGGCGGGCATACTGCGCGGCGGCACACCAATAATCCCAGGTGCCGCCTGAGCGCCCGGGAACCACCTCATAAACGAGGTCATTCACAGGCAGAACCCGCACGCCGCGATTGGCAAGGAACGAATCTGCAGCTGCGGGAACAGCCGTGGAACAGGCCAGCACGGCGGCGGTTATGAGGTTTTTCATCCGGAGATATCCCTTTGTTCGCCTCAACATAGGGACCCGCCGCAGCGCCTCCAAGGGGAGACTGCAGCCTTGGCCGCAACCTCTCGCAGATGTGTGTGCGAAGGGGTCAGGCCCGGACAGGGAAGGGAATGATCTCCGCACTCTCTTCCTGATGGCCCAGCACTTCCTCCAGTATGGCCAGTACTGCAGCATCAGGGGCGGCCCCGGTGTCGGGATGGAACTGCGCGCGGGCCTGGCGGCGCAACATGTCCTTGGTGCGGCCGCTGCTCATTTGCTTCAGCGCGTCGCCCTGCCCGGCCATTGCCTCAACCATGAACTGGTTGGCGCGCACCAGATCATTCAGCGACTGGAGCTTGCCTTGCAGCGCTTCCAGCGCCCCGTTCAGATCAGAATGTGCAGACATCATCTTCCCCCCCGGAAATCAAATGCGGATGCTGCAAGTTTACGGCCTGCACCGCGCCCGGGCAACGGCAGGGTTAGCAAATGGTTAACGTCTGAGGTTCAATTCCGGCAGGGCTATGTGGCCGGTGTAGCGCACCAGAAGACCGATCCGCGGCAGGCTGGCGGAGATGTCGAAGCCAAGATGCCCCTGCGATGTTTCGAATTCCATTGCAGCGCTTTCCGGGCAAAGCGCACGCGGCAAAGGCAGCCCGAACAAGCGGGCTTGCTCAACTGAGACCATCATAGCGCCCTGCTGCACGCGGACTGAAAGTTCCAGCTCAACCACCCCGAACCGCTCAACCACCCTGCCCCGGCGCGGGTCGAACCGCAGATGGGACCGGGTCTGATGCCTGCCGAACACCCGCCGCCAGATATGGCCCTTGCCCTGCTGCGCAACATCCAGCCGGAACCGGGATTGCGGCATTGGCGGCGGGAAACCAGCCAGCCGGGCCAGCAGCCGCGCCCAGCGATTGCCGCCTTCAACTCTGACCACACCAAAACTGCGCGTCGGCGGTTCGGTGTGAAACCGCATCAAAACCGGCGGCACATGCAGCTTATGTGCAGCGATGATTTCCCCGAAGGCGTCCCTCACCCGGCGTAGCCCCCACTGGCAAAGCGGGCGCGGACTTCGGGACCGGGTATCATGCAAACGTCGTGCCGGCCAAACAGACGGTACCGGTTGCGGGCAACGCTGAAATACAGCGCGTCCTTCAGGCGCCATGGCAGAAACCGGCACACCGACAAGACCCGCCAAGGCCGCGGCAGCGCCCGCATCGCCGCGGCAAAGGCATCAAGGCGCTGATAGGGGCGGCCGTTAACGATCACCAGATTGGTCTCGAAGTCATCCGCAGGCAGACCCAGTTCGCGGTACAGCCGCTGCCCCAGCGGCGACTGCGCAGTGGCAAAGGAGAACCGCCCGGCCCGGTCATGGCGCAGCATGAAGCGGAAGAAGCCGGAACACAGCACGCATTGGCCGTCGAAGACGATGAGGTTGTCATTTGTTAACCGGGTGACTTCCACCGTTTACCGTCTCTCTCAGAAAGTTGCTTATTCCACTTCAACCGTGTTCCAATCAAACGCCAAAACACGCGCTTGCTCAGCTCTCAATCCGGGCCAGCTACCGTACTTTTCCAAAGCCTTCGGCGATGGTTTCACTTCCCCTGACTTCAAATTTTTTTGATCTACAACGACAGTTGCAATGTCAGGAAGGTTCTCCTTTTCACAGATCGTCCGCACCAGATCCAAGGGAGCGCCCAGCAACCTATGCTCCCCCTTGCGTCCAATCACTTCTGCCAAATCTCCGTATGTAACAAAAACTTTGTCACTTGATTGCCGCAGCTTGACGTATTCATCGAAAATTCGCTTTGCCCAATATTCGTTTGACGCCATTGGTTCCTCACAATTGCAAAGGCGCCCCGCAGGGCGCCTTCCAACTTACTGATCCAGGAAACTGCGCAGCTTGCGCGAGCGGCTGGGGTGCTTCAGTTTCCTGAGCGCCTTGGCCTCGATCTGGCGGATCCGTTCGCGGGTCACGCTGAACTGCTGGCCGACTTCCTCCAGCGTGTGGTCGGTGTTCATGCCGATGCCGAACCGCATCCGCAGAACCCGCTCCTCACGCGGGGTGAGCGAGGCCAGAACCCGGGTGGTGGTTTCCTTGAGGTTCTCCTGAATGGCGCTGTCCAAGGGCAGCACGGCATTCTTGTCCTCGATGAAATCGCCCAGCTGGCTGTCTTCCTCGTCTCCGATCGGGGTTTCGAGCGAGATCGGCTCCTTGGCGATCTTCATCACCTTGCGGACCTTCTCCAGCGGCATCTGCAGTTTGTCGGCCAGTTCTTCCGGAGTCGGCTCGCGGCCGATCTCGTGCAGCATCTGGCGGCCGGTGCGGACCAGCTTGTTGATGGTCTCGATCATGTGCACCGGGATCCGGATGGTGCGGGCCTGGTCGGCGATCGAACGGGTGATGGCCTGGCGGATCCACCATGTTGCATAAGTCGAGAACTTGTAGCCGCGGCGGTATTCGAACTTGTCCACCGCCTTCATCAGGCCGATGTTACCCTCCTGGATCAAATCCAGGAACTGCAGACCGCGGTTGGTGTATTTCTTGGCAATCGAAATCACCAGGCGCAGGTTGGCCTCGACCATTTCCTTCTTGGCCTGGCGGGCTTCTTTTTCGCCCTTCTGAACCTGCTGTACGATGCGGCGGAATTCGGAGATGTCCAGACCGACATACTGGCCCACCTGGGCCATATCAGCGCGCAGTTCCTCAACCTTTTCGGTAGAGCGTTCAATGAACATCTGCCAGCCGCGGCCCGGCTTTTCGCCCATGTCGGACAACCAGTTCGGGTCCAGTTCGCGGCCGCGGTAGGCGTCCACGAACTCGCGGCGGTTGATGCGGGCCTGGTCGGCCAGTTTCACCATCGAGCTGTCGATCTGCATGACGCGGCGGTTGATGCCATAAAGCTGGTCGATCAGCGCCTCGATACGGTTGTTGTGCAGGTGCAGGCCGTTCACTAACTCGACGATTTCCGAGCGCAGCGACTGATAGCGTGCCTCGTCTTCGCTGCTGAAGGAGCCGTCCTCGTTCAGGGTTGCCGAAATCCGGCTGTCCTGCATTTCGCTGAGCTCAGCGAAGTCGGTGGAGATCCGCTCCAGCGTGACCAAAACCCGGTCCTTGAGCGCAGCCTCCATAGCAGCCAGCGACATGTTGGCCTGATCATCGTCGTCGTCATCGTCGTCATCCTGGGAAATCGGATTACCGTCCGCATCCAGTTCCGGCCCTTCATCCTTGGCCGGTTTGGCGGATGCCACTGCGGACGTATCGACAACGGGCTCTTCTTCGCCGTCCTCATCCATCTGGTTGCCAAAAGTGGCCTCCAGGTCGATGACGTCGCGCAGAAGAATGTCCTCAGACAAGAGTTCGTCGTGCCAGATTGTGATTGCCTGGAAAGTCAGCGGGCTTTCGCACAGCCCCAGGATCATCGTGTTGCGGCCGGCCTCGATGCGTTTCGCAATTGCGATCTCGCCTTCACGGCTCAGCAGCTCAACCGAGCCCATCTCGCGCAGGTACATGCGCACCGGGTCGTCGGTGCGGTCCAGCTTCTCGGTCTGGGCGCCGGCCAGCGCAACCTCGCGCGGGCCTTCGGTGGTCACAAGGTCGGTGGTGCCCTTGTTCTCTTCTTCCTCGGCCTCTTCGTCCTCGATGATGTTGATGCCCATTTCGCTGAGCATCGACATCACGTCTTCGATCTGTTCCGAGCTGACCTGATCCGGCGGCAGAACCTGATTGAGCTGATCGTAGGTGATGTAGCCTTTCTCGCGGGCCTCCGCGATCATCTTCTTGACCTGAGCCTGGCTCATATCAAGGGAGATTTCGGCGTCCTGATCGTCAGGTTTGCGGTCGTCGGTGTCTTTGGCGGCCATTAAATGCTCCTACTCAGGGGCTGCGGGATGATTCGCTGAGCGAATCATTAGCGCGATCATCTGATTCGTCACCCCGTTTACCCAATTTTCCTGTGCTCTTCCTTAGCAAAACGCAGAATCACCCCCGCGTGTTACTTCTCGGAAAAGCCGATCCGGTCCAAAAGGGCCCCGAAGGCATCGCGCTCATCCCTGTTGAGCCGCGCGCCGTTCTTGCCCACGTCATACGTTGCCTTGTCCTCGTTTTCGCTGCGCACCGCCTTGTTCTTGGCTTCTGCCGCCTGCCGCAGCCGCCAGGTCAGCGCCTCATCCGCAAGGCCATGCAAATCCTCTTCGGCTTCCGCCAGTTCCGCATCCAGCCCGCGCAGCGTTTCGAGTTTTGCGAGTTCTTCGGCCAGGGTCATGCTGGCCAGTTCGGTATCGCCGGGTTTGCGCAGGCACGGGATGATTGCAACGTGGCGAAGGGCAAAGAGGTTTTCAAGGGCATGAGGCCCCAAAGACCAGTCAATTTCCTCGCGCAGCCGCTCCGGTGCGCTGATACCGTGGCGCAGCACCATGTCCCGCAGCGCCGCCAGATCCGGATCGGCGCATTGCAGGCGCTCGAGGCTGGTCTCAAACTCCGGGATCACTTCCGGTGTGGTGATGGCGGTTGCCAGGATCACCGCCTCGCGCATCGCGGCAAAGGATTCATCATCGGCGCCCGCCACCAGCGAGGCGCGGGTGGTGGCGCGCGGCTGCGGAATCGCGCCGAAGCCCTTGCCCGGCTTCCATGGCGCGCGGGCGCCATCACGGAAGCCGCCGCCCTTGCCAGTCCTCTGCTGATAGCTGCCGCTGTCCCGGTTGCCGCGGAACAGCTGCCAGCGCATCTCTTTGACGTCCTCGCCGTAATGCTTGCGGATCGAGGGATCGCGGATCAGCTTGATCTTTTCCCGCAAGCTCTTGTCGAGCGCCGCCTTGCGCTCCGGGCTGTCAAAGACCTTGCCCTCGGTCTCGCGTTGCCACAGCAGCTTGACCATCGGGATCGCCCGGTCCAGCACCGCCTGCACCGCTTCCGGGCCTTCACTGCGGATCATGTCGTCGGGGTCCTTGCCCTCCGGCATGATGGCAAAGCGCAGAGATTTGCCCGCCTCCAGCAGGGGCAGCGCCAGATCGATCAGCCGCATGGCCGCACGCAGACCCGCAGTATCGCCATCCAGCGCGATGATCGGCTCATCCGACATCCGCCACAGCATCTGCAGCTGATTTTCGGTGATCGCGGTGCCCAGTGGCGCCACGGAGGACTGAAAACCGCCCTCTGCCAGCGCAATAACATCCATGTAGCCCTCGGCCACAACCAGCGTGGAACCGCGCCCGGAGGCCGCCCGTGCGGGCCCGTGATTGTAAAGGCTGCGCCCCTTGTCGAACAGCTCAGTCTCGGGCGAGTTCAGGTATTTGGCGTTGTCATTCGGGTCCATCGCCCGGCCGCCAAAAGCAATCGCCCTGCCGCGCGCATCGCGGATCGGAAACATGATCCGGTTGCGGAAGGTGTCATAAGGCTTGCCGCCCTTGTTCGAGGGTTTGGCCAGCCCGGCGCCGATGATCAGATCATCGGGCACGTTCTTGCCGCGCAAGGCATCCCACAGGTTCTGCCAGCCGTCAGGGGCAAAGCCGATCTCCCAGCGGTCCAGCGCCTGCGCTGTCATGCCCCGCCGCTGCAGATAGGCGCGGGCGTCCTGGGCGGCGCTGGTCTTGAGTTGCAGGCGGAAAAACTGCACCGCCTGTTCCATCACATCGGCCAGCAGCGTGCGGCGGTCCTGCTTTTCCTGCGCGCGCGGGTCGCGCTTGGGCATCTCCATACCCGCTTCACCGGCCAGGATCTCCACCGCCTCCATGAAACCAACGTTCTCAGTCTCTTGGACAAACTTCAGTGCGTCGCCCTTGGCGTGGCAGCCGAAGCAGTAATAAAACCCCTTGCGGTCTTCCACGTGAAACGAGGCGGTCTTTTCATGGTGGAACGGGCACGGTCCCCAATAGTCGCCCTTGCCCGGCTGCGATTTGCGCTGGTCCCACATGACTTTGCGCCCGACAACATCAGATATGCTGATGCGGGTGCGCAGTTCATCCAGAAAGCCGGGCGGCAGGGACATATCAGTTCGACTTCAGCTGTTTCTGCATCGCCTGAATCTGATCCCAGTTCTGCAGGCACTGCTGTTCGAACAGCGCACCGAGATCGGTGCTCTTCAGGTCGCGCCGCTTCATTGCGTACACATGCTGCGACAGCTGCGGGATCGCATTGGAATAGGCATCGGGCCATTCCGGATTGCTGTCCAGAATCACCTGTTCCACCTCTTCCTGCTTCACCCGGTCCAACCGCGCCTGCTGCACCGCGGCCATGACTTGACCTTGGTATTTGCAGCTTTCTTCTTTGCTTTCAGAAGCATAAGCCGGCGCCGCCAGCAAGGCGGCTGCAAAGGCGATGCGGATCATGGATGCGCTCCGGGAATCAGTTGGTGATCCCCGCAGGTTACCCCCGTGCCGTGACGGCTTCCATGGCTGTTTTCAAATCATGCACAAGCGTTTTCGCCATCGAACGGAACACCATGACCTGAAACGCCTGCGGCCCAATGCGGGTGACCGAGGCCATCATGTGCTTCAACTCCGTCCGCGCGGTATGGCCGCGTTTGAAAACCTGGGGGCGCAAATCCACCGACACCAGCCGCGCCAGGACGTCCTCGGCCCCAGCCCCGTCAAGCCGGACAACAGCCCAGGCGTCGCTCTGATCCGTCAGGGCGGCATGTTTGGCCAGCTTGGCGTCGGGTTCCCCCCCCATCAGCAGCGCCATATCCCGGCCGAACCAGACAGCCCGGCTGCCTGCCTTGCCGGTTGCGCGGTTCGCTGCCGGGAAGGCCATTCCGTGGGCCGCTTCCAAGGCTTTGCTCAACGCCTTCTCCTGCCCTTTGAACGGTGCCAGGACCCACATGCTGCCGGGCTGCTCTTCAGTCAGACTCATGCCGCCGAGGGTTATCGGCAGCAGCCTGTCACAGGGGCTTTTTGCTATCAGTTCAGCCACGGGCACGCCCTCCCTCTGGGTCAAAGAACACAGGCGAAACAACCTCGCACAACGTATCCACACCGCGCATGTGATCGACCAGCCGCACGGTTTCGCCGATGCGGTCCGGGCCTTCCTTGAGGAAAGCCAGCCCGATCGGGTGCCCCAGTGTCGGCGAATAGCCGGCCGAGGTCACATAGCCCTGGTCATAGATCCGCTCCACCGGATCGCCCGGCGTGAACAGATGCGCACCGGCGGTGATTTCCTTGACCGCACCAACAGGTTTCAAGCCCACAAGGCGCATCCGGTCTTCTGCCATCAGGCCTTCGCGGGTGGACATGGCCTTGCCCAGAAAATCCTTCTTCTTGGACATCATCCCCTGCAGGCCCAGGTCAAAGGCGGTCACGGTGCCATTGATCTCAGCATGGGTGATCAGGCCCTTCTCGATCCGCAGAACGTTCAGCGCCTCCATGCCATAGGCACCGCCACCCATGGCTTCGGCCCGCTTCAGCAGTTCGCGGAACAGGGCCTCACCATAGCGCGCAGGCACCGCCACCTCATAGGCATGCTCGCCCGAGAAAGAGATCCGGAACAGCCGCCCCTTGACGCCCAGAACGGTCGCCTCGCCGCAGCCCATGAAGGGCCAGGTCTCGCCGTTCACATCCTCGTCCAGCAGACCGTTCAACAGCTCCTGCGACTTCGGTCCGGCCACGGCAAACTGCGCCCATTGCTCCGTCACTGAGGTAAAGCGCACGTCCCATTCCGGGTAAAGCGCCTGGGACACGAACTCCATATGCGCCATCACCTGACCTGCAGCAGCGGTGGTGGTGGTCATCACGAAATGGTTCTCGCCCAGCCGCGCGGTGGTGCCGTCATCCATGACGAAGCCATCCTCGCGCAGCATCAGCCCATAGCGGACCTTGCCAACCTTCAGCGTGCTGAAGGTGTTGGTGTAGAGGAAATCGAGGAACTTGCCAGCATCCGGCCCCTGAATGTCAATCTTGCCCAGGGTGGAGACATCGCAGATGCCCACAGCCTTGCGAACCAGGGTCACCTCACGGTCGCAGGACTGGCGCCAATTGGTCTCGCCCTGTTTCGGGAAATAGGCAGCCCGGTACCACAGGCCGACCTCCAGCTGATGCGCCCCGCGGGTTTCGCTCTCGCCATGCGAGGTCAGGAAGCGCTGCGGCTTGAATCCCTCATCCGTGGCCCCTGCCCCCATCGCGCCCAGCGACACCGGCACAAACGGCGGGCGGAAGGTGGTGGTGCCGGTCTCCGGGATCGTCCGCCCGGTGGCATCCGCCAGCACCGCCAGCGCCGCGACGTTGGAGTTCTTGCCCTGATCGGTCGCCATGCCTTGGGTGGTGTAGCGTTTCATGTGCTCGACGGAGCGGAAGTTTTCGGTGGCCGCCTGCTTCACATCCTTGACGGTCACATCGTTCTGAAAGTCGAGCCAGGCGCGCCCCTTGCCCGGCACCGCCCATAGGGCGGCGATGCGGTAAGGATCGTCCTCTGCTTGCGGAAGATCGGCGGCAGCGGGTTTCAGGCCCAGCGCCTCCAGCACCTTGGCGGCAGCCTCCGCGCCGTCGCGCAATGCGCCTGCGGTGGAGAAGGTGCCGTTGCAGGCACCCGCTGTGACCATGCCCGGCACCGCGCCTTCGGTTGGCACAAATGCCAGCGCCTCGCGCTTCCACACCGGACGGCTGTTCAAATGGCAGGTCAGATGCACCGAGGGGTTCCAGCCGCCGGACATCGCCAGACAATCGGTCTGGATTTTCTCCTCACCCTTGACCGAACGCACGGTGATGCTCTCCAGCCGCTGGCGGCCGGCACTGTCACAGACCTGTGCGCCCTTGATCACCTGATAGGGGCCGCCATCCGGTGCTTCGTGGCGGCTGTCGATCACCGCCGCGATATGCACACCCGCGTCATGCAGGTCGCGCGCGGTCCGGTGCGCCTGATCGTTGTTGGCAAAGACGGTGACCCTCTCGCCCGGCGCCACACCCCAGCGGTTCAGATAGGCCCGCACGGCGCCGGCCATCATGATGCCCGGCCGGTCGTTGTTGCGGAAGGCCACCGGGCGCTCGATGGCGCCTGCCGCCAGCACCGCATGTTTGGCCGCAATCCGCCAGAAGCATTCACGCGGCAGGTGGCTGCCCTTCAGCGAATGCCGCCGTGCCAGGTGGTGCGAGACCCGTTCCAGCGCACCGTAGGTGCCCTGGTCATAGGCACCGGTGACGGCAGTGCGGCTCATCAGCCGCACATTGTCCATCGCCTCCAGTTCGGCCAGCACCTCTGCTGCCCACGCATGGCCCGGTTTGCCGCCGATCTCTTCGCGCTCTGCCAGCAGGCGGCCGCCCATACGGCTGTCTTCCTCCGCCAGGATCACATCCGCCCCGGCCCGGCCAGCCGTCAGCGCCGCCACCAGGCCCGCAGGACCGGAGCCGATCACCAGCACGTCGCAAAAGGCAAAGGCTTTCTCATAGCGGTCCTGATCCGCCTCGCCCGACAGCGCACCAAGGCCTGCCGCATTGCGGATCATCGGCTCATAGATCTTTTCCCAGAACGCCGCAGGCCACATGAAGGTCTTGTAATAGAAACCCGCGCCAAAGAACGGCGCGGCCAGGTCATTCACCGCCATCACGTCGCGCTCGACCGAGGGCCAGCAGTTCTGGCTGCGCGCCTCCAGCCCCTCGAACAGCTCCTGCTGGGTGGCGCGCACGTTCGGGTCCTGCTGACCGCCTGTGCCGATGGTCACCAGCGCGTTCGGCTCCTCGCTGCCCGCGGTCAGCACTCCGCGCGGGCGGTGGTACTTGAAGGACCGCCCCACCAGATGCGTGCTGTTTGCCAGCAGCGCCGAAGCCAGCGTGTCACCCTCCAACCCCATCATGTGGCGGCCATTGAAGGCGAATGTGATCGGCTTCGCACCCTGGTTCAGGCCTTTTCCGGGAAGTCTCATTTTTCCCCTCCCAGCCCGGCCTCGGAGGCCAATTGCACGTCCAGAATCTCATGGGTCGCGGTATTGCGGGTGACTTTCAGCCAGGCATTACAGCCCATCTCGTGATACCACAGCTCATCCAGCGGCCCCGCCGGGTTTTCCCGCAGGTTCACATACTCATGCCAGGCGTCCAGATCCGCGCCCTCAGCCGGGCGCACAAGTGCAGCGCCTTTGTAATAGAATTCGCGGCGGTCCCTCTCACCGCAGAGCGGACAGGTAATTCTCATGACCGGCGCTCCTTCATCTTTGCAAAAATACTCCCGCCGGAGGCATGCCCGGCGTGCTCCAAACGCTTAGTGCAGGTTATGCTGCGCACCGGTCCCCTCCTCGTCCATCAGGCCAACGCCGCTGCGGAAACGGTCGAGCTTCAGTTTCGTGGCGGCCCCATGCGGGCGGTCCGTGGCGATCAAGTGCGCATAGACGCTGCCCGATCCCGGCGTTGCCTTGAAGCCGCCATAGCACCAGCCGCAGTTCAGGTAGAGGCCATCAATCGGTGAATGGTCGATGATGGGCGAGCCATCTGGCGTCATGTCCATGATGCCGCCCCAGCTGCGCAACAGCCGTGCCTTGCTGAGAGCCGGCACCATCGCCACGAAACTCTCCATCGTGTGCTCCACCATCGGCAGGTTCCCCCGTGCAGCGTAGGAGCTGTAGAAATCCAGGTAGCTGCCGAACACCATGCCGCCCTTGTCGGACTGGCTGATATAGAGATGCCCTTCGGCAAAGGTGATCACATGGTCAACAATCGGCTTCAGCCCTTCGGAGACAAAGGCCTGCAGCACATGGCTTTCGATCGGCAGCGTCAGCCCCGCCATGGCCGCAACCTGGCCTGAGCGGCCAGCCGCGGCCAGCGCGACCTTCTTGGCGCGGATCGGGCCGCGAGCAGTCTGCACCCCCACCACTTTGCCGTTCTCGACGTCGATACCTGTGACTTCGCAATTCTGGATCAGATCCACCCCGCGCATGTCAGCACCGCGGGCATAACCCCAGGCGACAGCGTCGTGGCGTGCAGTCCCAGCCCGGCGCTGCATCAGCCCGCCCATGATCGGGAAGCGATTGCTCTCGAAATTCAGGAACGGCGCCAGCTCGCGCACCCGCTCCCGGCTCAGGATCTCGGCATCATCGCCCTGATTGACGATCGAGTTGCCCCGGCGCACCGCCGCGTCGCGCTGGCCGTCGTTGTGGAACAGGTTGATGATGCCGCGCTGGGACATCATCGCGTTGTAATTCAGGTCCTGCTCCATGGTTTCCCAAAGTTTCAGCGAGTGGGAATAGAACTCGGAATTGCCCGGCAAATAGTAATTCGCCCGCACGATTGTGGTATTGCGACCAACGTTGCCGCCGCCCAGATAGCCCTTCTCCAGCACCGCAACGTTAGTGATGCCGTGTTCCTTGGCGAGGTAATAGGCCGTTGCCAGCCCGTGGCCGCCGCCGCCGATGATTACCACGTCATATTCGGATTTGGGTTCAGGATCCCGCCAATGGGGCTTCCACCCCTTGTTTCCGGTGAGCCCCTCGCGAAGCACACGCCAGCCCGAAAACCGCATGTCGTCCCTCCCCGTCAAATCACTTCCGCCGCCCGGCAAAATCTGGCCCGGGCCTTGGCCGCATTGCTACCCGCTTTCACGTGCTGCTCCTAGCCCCAAGGCTCAAGTTGCTGCACATCAGCATGGCTTTGCCGCAAAACACACGAACTATTCACTTGTGTCTAGTTCTATTTGCGACGGCAGGTGACGCAATGCGGGTTAGACGCAAAAAAGGGGCCGAGAGTTTCCTCCCCGCCCCGTTGTTCCTTGCCAGGCCTTGCGCGCGATCAGAGACCCTTGGCGTGATAGCTCTTGGCAACCTTGTCGATCGACACCAGATAGGCGGCGGTACGCAGATCGGTCACGTCGTCGCGGCTGTGCCAGACTTCGCGCATCGACTGGTAGGCCGCCCGCATGGTGTCATCCAGGCCGGAGCGCACCAGCTCCAGCTCGCCCGCCCCCTTCAGGTACTTGTCCTTGAAGTCCGGCGACATCGACCAGGTATTCCCCATCACGTCATCCAGACGCTGCAGCTCGTCGATCACCAGCTGGTGGCGCGCTTCTTCCTGACGGCGCTGCATCCGGCCAAAGCGGATATGGCTGAGGTTCTTGACCCATTCGAAGTAGGACACCGTCACACCACCTGCGTTGGCATACATGTCCGGAATGATCACGCAGCCCTTCTTGCGCAGAATCTCATCCGCACCGGCGGTCACTGGACCGTTTGCAGCCTCAATGATCAGCGGTGCCTTGACGCGCTCGGCGTTGGAGAGGTTGATCACCCCTTCCAGTGCCGCCGGGATCAGGATATCGCACTCTTCCTCCAGCAGCACGGCGCCGTCTTCGACATACTGCGCGTCCGGGTAACCCGACACACCGCCGTGTTTGACAATCCAGTTGCGCACCGCCTCCACGTCCAGGCCATCAGCGCTGTGCAAGCCACCGTCCCGTTCGATAATGCCGGTAATCAGCGAGCCATCCTCTTCCGACAGGAACTTGGCCGCGTGATAGCCCACGTTGCCGAGGCCCTGAACAATGACCCGCTTGCCATCCAGCTTGCCGGACAATCCTGCTGCGGCCTTGTCTTCCTCATACCGGAAGAACTCGCGCAGGGCGTATTGCACGCCGCGGCCTGTTGCCTCAACCCGGCCGGAAATGCCGCCGGCATTCAGCGGCTTGCCGGTGACGCAAGCCTTGGCGTTGATGTCGGTGGTGTTCATCCGCGCGTACTGGTCTGCGATCCAGGCCATCTCACGCTCGCCTGTGCCCATGTCAGGCGCGGGCACGTTTTGCGACGGGTTGATCAGGTCGCGCTTGGCCAGCTCATAGGCAAAGCGGCGGGTGATCAGCTCCAGCTCATGTTCTTCATACTCGCGCGGATCAATGCACAAACCGCCCTTCGAGCCCCCGAACGGGGCCTCCACCAGAGCGCATTTATAGGTCATCAGCGCCGCCAGCGCCTCCACCTCGTCCTGGTTCACGCCAGTAGCATAGCGGATACCGCCCTTCACTGGCTCCATATGCTCCGAATGCACCGACCGGTAGCCAGTGAACGTATGCATGGCGCCGCGCAGGCGCACGCCGAAGCGCACCGTGTAGGTCGCGTTGCAAACCCTGATTTTCTCCTCCAGCCCCGGCGGCAGGTCCATCAGTTTCACTGCCCGGTTAAACATCAGGTCCACGCTCTCGCGGAAGCTCGGCTCTGTGCGGCTGCTCATGAAAAATTTCTCCGTGATCAAACATCGACTCGCTGCCGATGATGGATTCACTCTATGCAGAGTTACTTAAGGAGTGCGACCTTTTTGACCATTTGCGGCCAAAAAGAATCGCTTACCGGCATATGACGGTCGATTCGCTATTTCTGGGGAGGCGATTGTCTCTCCCTGCGCCACAACCCCGCGGAATCACGCGGGATTGGAATTCCGCACCATTACAATCGAAGGCAATTCGGCAAATTCCCGCCCCAATTCCGCCCACTTTACCAAGCATTAATTAATGGAATTCCGCTGCAGAAGCCGGGCTGGCACGTTCCCCAGCCGGAAGGGGGTATTTAGATGAGTATGCACCATAAGAATTCCACTGCGCTGAGCAATCCGCTCATTTTGCGCTGTCGAGACAAGCTTAAAGGCTTCCTGCGGGAAGAGGATGGCGTTCTGGCAAAGCCGATGATCGGCACCTTGTTTCTTATGCTCGCCATCGGCGGCATCGGCGTCGACCTGATGCGGATGGAGCGCGACCGCACCAATCTGCAATACACCCTCGACCGGGCGGTGCTTGCTGCTGCCGACCTTGACCAGCAGCAGGAGCCCGCGGCTGTGGTTCAGGACTACCTCACCAAAGCCGGTCTGGCCGACTACTATCAGACGCCGGACGTGCAGCAGTCCTTGGGCTACAAGAGTGTGGAAAGCACGGTCAACGCAACATTTCCAGTGCACCTGCTGAAGTTTGCCGGTGTTGGCGACCTCCCGGTTTATGCCAACTCGCGGGCCGAAGAGACCATCGGCTCCGTTGAAATCTCCATGGTGCTCGACATTTCCGGTTCAATGTCCCGCAACAACCGCCTGACCAACCTCAAGTCGGCGGCACATACATTTGTGGACCAGATCACCCAGAACACGGACACCAGCAACCTGTCGATTTCGATCATTCCCTACGCAACGCAGGTGAATGCGGGGCAGGCCCTGCTCAGCAAATACACCAACGTCACGCAGGAGCACGACTATTCCTACTGTGTGAACTTCATCAAGGACCAGTTCAGCAAACACACGCTGGACCGGGATGAAAACCTGGAGCGCACCGCGCATTTCGATACGTTCACCTACTCGGAGAACATGATCTCCTCGCCGGTCTGCCCCACCCGGGAAGGCTCTGAGATCCTGCCTCTGACCAACGATGCCGATCTGCTGCACGCGCATATCGACAAGCTGACAGCGGGAGGCAACACCTCCATCGATATCGGCATGAAATGGGGCGGCGCCCTGTTGGATCCGACAGCACGCGACGTTGTGAACGACCTGATCGCCGACGGTGTGATCGACGCATCCTTTGTCGACCGGCCGACCGACTACGGCAGCGGCGACACGCTGAAGATCATCGTCCTGATGTCCGACGGCCAGAACACCAACCAGTATATGGTGAACCCGTCGCGCCGGGAAGGCGACTCCGACGTGTGGTACAACGCGACGGCGGATGCCTATTCCGTCTACCACTCCAACGGCGAGAAGAACTATTACTGGGAGCATATGAACCGCTGGGAAGACCACCCCTACGGCGAAGGCACCTATGAGACCTGCGACTACTACAGCTGCACAACTAATAGCGAAGAAGGGTCCTCCGTCCGCCTGACCTATCCGGAGCTGCACGCCCGTGCCTCCCTGGCCTGGATTGCGCGCTACATCTACGAGTTCAGCAGCAGCGCCTGGGCCGACTGGTTTAACGCAGGCCGTTATTTCCACAACCGCGTCGCCAAGGACCAGCACACCAAGACCATGTGCGACATTACCAAGGACCAGGGCGTGATCGTGTATTCGGTCGGCTTTGAGGCTCCGTCCGGCGGCATCAAGGTGCTCGAGGACTGCGCCAGCTCGCCCGCTCACTTCTTTGATGTGGAAGGCCTGGAGATCACCGACGCCTTCTCGTCAATCGCGACTTCTATCCGTCAGCTGAGGCTCACCCAATGAAAAACCGTATCCAAACCGCCCTGCGCCGGTTCCGGCTTCGTGAGGATGGCAATGCTTCGCTGGAGTTTGCCCTCGTCATCCCCGGCTTCCTTCTGATCCTGATGTCCACCATCGAACTGGGCATGATCAATCTGCGCCACTCACAGCTGGAACGCGCGCTGGACCAGACCGTCCGCGACATCCGTCTCAGCACCGGCGCTGACATGCAGCACGACGCGCTGCGCAATGCGATCTGCGACCGCTCCGGCTTTATTCAGGAATGTTCGACGTCCCTGCGCCTGGAAATGATCCGCCTCGACCCGTTCAATATGGCTTCGATCGACCAGACGCCGGATTGCACGAACCTTGTCGAAGAGGTCCAGCCGGTCCGCACCTTCGAAAACGGCCAGTCCAATGAGCTGATGTTCGTCCGGGCTTGCATGAAGTTTGATCCGCTGTTCCCGACCTGGGGACTTGGGAAAAACCTTCACAAAGATGCAGACGGCCGCGTCCAGCTGATCGCATCTTCCGCATTTGTCCAGGAACCGAGGTAACGCCATGCTGACCTTTCTGTCCCGCCGCCTGCCCGGCCGCACACCCCGGCCGCTGCGCAAATTCGCCGAAGACACCCAAGGCAACGTCGCTCTTGAATTCGCCGTCTACGCACCATTGCTGCTGGGTCTGTTTGCCGCCGTTTATACTTTCTTTGACGCTTTCCGGCAGGAGAGCATCAACCTGAAGGCGGCCTACACGATCTCGGACCTCATCTCGCGTGAGACCAACTATGTGAACGAGACCTACATCGACAGCATGCACATGCTTGCCGGCGAACTGGTCCGTGCCGACTCGCAGTTCTCGACACGGATTTCGGTGGTCCGTTGGGATGAAGATGACCAGCGCTACTACGTCGACTGGTCCAAGGTCCGCGGGTCCGCCTTTTCGGAATGGGACGACGGGTCGATCAGCAATGTCGAGGCACACCTGCCGACCATGCCAGATCAGGAACGCGTGATCCTGGTGGAGACCTGGAACGAGGTCGACCCGGTCTTCAACGTCGGCCTGCCCAAACTGGACGTGCAGAACTTCGTCTTCACCCGTCCGCGCTTTGCACCGCAAGTGGTCTTTGTCGAGGACAAGGGCAATGGCAACAACCACAACGACGACGCCGAAAAGGTTTCGCCGCCCGCCTGATCAGCCATCTGAGCGAACAATCACCCCTGGCCGCGCTGCACCAGCATCGCGGCCAGAATTTCCGACATCGCCTTGCCCTGCGAGCCGGGCGTTACCCCGCCGATGCCAATCCGGCGGCCGGACCGCCACCACAACCCGGGCATCCAGGCCCTGCTTCCTTGGGTGCCGGTGCGGATCAGGAACCCGTTGGACGGTTTGAAGGCAAAAAAGCCGCGGTCGATGGTTTCGATATCCGCCACCCGCGCAATCACCTGGCCGTCAGAACAGCGCAGTTCCTCTGCCGTCAGCTCGATCCGGTGCACCGTGGCCTGCCACATCCGCACAGCCAGCCACAGCGCAGCGGCGCCGACCACCACCAGGAACACCAGCCAGGCCGGCGACGGCGGGGCCGCAAAGGCGACATAGACCAGCAGGCAGCCGGTCAAACCCAGCATCACCGTTCCCATCACACGTCGGCTGGCCGAGGCCTCGATTGTGGCCAGAACTTCCTTGCTCATCCGCTGCTCCCCTATGCTGCTCAGCCGGGCATAGACCGGATCGGCAAAAGAAAACAGCCCCCGGCGCACCGGGGGCTGACTGCAGCCGTGCCGTTTGGGGAAACTTATTCCGCAGCAGCGCGGCGCACGACCACCTCGTAGCCCGGTTCTTCCGGCTCATCGTCGATCAGCTCCTGCGGGAAGCCCGGCGCAGTAATGGACAGGCCGGTGGCTTCCTCCAGCCGCTCAATCATCCGGTCGGACTGCGCCCGCTCGCCATAGCGGCGCTGGCCGTCCTTCATCATCTCGATCATCAGGGGCGACAGCTCCAGTGGCACGTTGTGGCGGTCGGCCAGGGTCTGGAACAACCCGATATCCTTCATCACCAGATCCATGGTAAAATTCACATCGCGCGAGCCGGACAGGATCAGCTGGCTTTCGGTCTCATGCGCAAAGGAGGTTCCGGAAGACATCGAGATCGCCTCGAACGTCATGCCCAGATCCATGCCGCAGGCCTTCATCACCGTCAGCGCTTCCATAACCGCCAGCAAGTTCAGATTGGCCAGGTAGTTGGTCATCACTTTCAGGGTCGAGGAATTGCCGATCTCCCCCACATGCAGAATCCGGCGGCCCATGGTGGTCAGGATCGGCAGGATGCGGTCGAAGGTGGCACGCTCGCAGCCCGCATAGATCGAGATATTGCCGGTATCGGCCCGGTGGCAGCCGCCGGAGACCGGGCAGTCAACAGCCTCGCCGCCGCGCTCGACGATCAGGGCTCCGAGGCGCTTCACCTCTGCCACATCGGTGGTCGACATTTCCATCCAGATCTTACCGGGGGTCACATGCGGCAGCATTTCGGAGACCACCGCATCCGAGGCCGCCGGGCTGGGCAGACAGGTGATCACCGCATCACAGTCCTGCATCATCTGCGCCGGGCTGCCGCCTGCCTTGGCGCCGCGCGCCACGAATGTTTCAACCAGCGCCGCATCCAGGTCATGCACTGCCACATCCAGCCCGTTGCGCACCAGGCTGCCTGCCAGTTTGCCGCCAACATTGCCGAGGCCGATGAAGCCGATCTTCATATCCGTTTTCATGTCCCGTATCTCCTCCCGGGGTAATCGCTTGCAAAAGGGCTAGCTTGACCTGAGCCAAAACAAAAACGAATAATAACGCGACCTGACCCCAAGAATTTTTGCAACGCTAATGTCTGATCTGCCCAATCTGGTCTGGTTGCGCGCCTTTGAGGCCGCCGCCCGCCTGCAAAGCTTCACTGCCGCGGCGGAAGAACTGGGTCTCACCCAGGCCGCTGTCAGCCACCAGGTGCGCAGCCTGGAGAAAAGCTTTGGCATCACCCTGTTCCTCCGCCGCGCCCGGCATCTGGAGCTGACGCAGCTGGGCCATGCCTATTATCCTTCGGTGGCGCAGGCGCTGACCGATATCGCCTATTCCACCCGCGGGCTGCTGGGGCATGCGCAGACACGGACAGTGACCCTTCGGGCACCGGTTTCCACCGCGGTCCTGTGGGTGGCCCCGCGGCTGGGAGCCTTCCATGCCGCCCACCCGCATATCCGCATCCGGCTGATCTCTGCAGTCTGGGCAGACAGCACCCAGGATGAGGATGTGGATATCGACCTGCGGCTGGGGCCGTCGGGCTGGTTCGACCGCCGCGCGCATTTGCTCTCCGCCGAAAGCGTCATTCCGGTCGCCCTGCCTCAGCTGGCGGCTGAACTGCACTCGGTTGACCAGCTGTTCGGCCAGACACTGATTCACATCCACGGCTACCAGGATCACTGGCTGCGCCTGTCCGAACAGACGGGTGTTCCGCTCAAGAACCGCTCCGCACCTCTCTATGTCGATACTTCATTGGCGGCGATTGAGATGGCCGCCTCTGGCGCCGGTGTAGCCATGCTGATGCGCCGCTACGCCGAACTGCCGCTTTCGCTGGGCCGGCTGGCGCCAGTTGCCGGCGCGGAGATCCCGATGGGCCAGGGCCACTACCTGATGCCCGCCGCAGGCGAAGCCCCCAACAGCGCTGAGGCCGCCATGGTGCGCGATTGGGTTGTCTCCTTGTTCAGTTGATCGCCTGCGCCGCGGCCCTTGCCGGAAAGCGGACAGCCCGTTAGCGTCCGCCCATGCCTTGGCCCCAGAACACCCCACCCCAGCGCGATGGCGACGCAGCCGCAGGAATCGACGTCACCGATGATTTCGAACGGTTCACGCAGCGCAACGACATCTTCACCCGTGCGTTCTGGGATGACCGCGTGAAATCCAAGCACACGGCGAAATTCTTCTCCTCCTACCGGATGGAAGCGGCGCCCCGGCGCGGCGACGGGTTCACACAGCGCGACTTCGCCCTGCGCAACGCGGCGTGGCTGATTTCCGACGTGGTCTCCTCCCGCCGGGCGCATGAGGGCATCCGCGAAGGGTTCCAGGCCGCCATCCGCCCGGACACTCCGGTGGCCAAGGACGCCCTGGAGATCGACGACCCGGCAAAGATGTCCGCCGAGGTGAAGCGCATCGCCAAATTCTTCGGTGCCAACCTCTGCGGTATCACCGATCTGGATGAACGCTGGCTTTACACCACCCGCGTCGATGCCCGCGACATGTCCGAAGCGCCGCATGATCTGCCAGACGGGCTGACCAGCGTGATCGTGCTGGGCCATGAGATGGACAAGGAGCTGGTTGCCACCTACCCCTCGGCGCTGGCAGGCGCTGCGACGGGGCGGGAATACAGCCACGAGGCGTCCATCGTGATGCAGCTTGCCGCCTATATCCGCAACCTGGGCTATGAGGCGGTGCCGTCGATGAACGATACCGGCCTGGTGATCCCCTACGCCGTGAAGGCGGGGCTGGGCGAATACGCCCGCAACCAGATGGTGATCACCCCGGAGTTCGGGCCGCGCCTCAGGTTTTCAAAAATCTTTACCAGCCTGCCGCTGGCGCACGACGCTCCGCAGCCGCTAGGGGTGAGGGCGTTCTGCGATATCTGCACCAAATGCGCCGACGCCTGCCCGGTGAAGGCGCTACCCTACGGTCCGCCCTCAACGGAAACTGTCAATGTCTCGGCGATTAAGGGGGTCCGGAAATGGACCTCGGATGCCGAGAAATGCTTTTCCTTCTGGGCCAAGATGGCTTCTGACTGCGCCATCTGCATGCGGGTCTGCCCGTTCAACCGCGACTATTCCAAACGGCGCAACCGGCTGTGGCTGAAACTGGCGCTTGGCCCGCTGCGCAAGCTCGCACTGCGGCTGGCAGGGAAACACGGGCAGCGGCGCAAACCGGCGGAGTGGTGGAACGAAGCCTGAAATCATTGCACGGGCCGCGCTGGCCTGCCCGCCCGACAGGCAACGCCCTTTGACGAACTCCCAGACCGCGCTCACTCCAGCGCAACCGCAAACACCTCCTCCGGTGCCTGCAGCCCCTTCAGCCGCTGTTCTCCCAGCGACCGCCCCTCAAGTCCCGCCCGCTCCCGGAACTCGGACGACACCAGCAAACGCTCATCCTTTGCTCCGCACAGCTCAGCCACCCGCGCAGCCAGGTTCACGTCGCGGCCGATCACTGTGTAATCCAGCCGCATCCCCGATCCCACGTTGCCAAATGCCACCTCGCCGAAGTGCAGTGCGGCGCCAACCTCGAACTGCGGCGGGTCAGAACGGGCGGCGACCCGCGCAAGGCCTTCCCGGGCGGCGGCAAGCGCCTGAATACAGGTCTGCGCCCCGTCCTCCCCGGCGCGAAACACCGCCAGGATGCCATCGCCGATCAATTTCAGCACCTCTCCGCCCGCCGCCTCCACCGGCGGCACGATGCAGTCGTAATAGGCATTGAGCAGCCCGGTGGCTTCCTCGGCGCTCATGCTTGCAGTCAGTTCCGTGAACCGGCGCATGTCGGCAAACAGGATGGCAGAGCGAATCCGCATCACCTCGCCCCGGTGCACATCGCCGGACAAGATCCGCCGCTGCGGCTCCTCGCCGACGTAAATCCGCAGCACCTCCTGCATGGCGCGGGCAGTGGCCAGGACTTCCTGGCAAGCTGCCAGCGCCGGAAACACAGCGCGCAGGAACAGCAGGTCATCCTCCGAAAACCCCTGAAGGGATTGGGTCGCAAAGCTGAAAATGCCGGCAGTGCCAATCGCCATGAACACCGGCGCCATGATGTAATGGGTATACCCCTCCGCCTTCAGATCCGGAACGATCCCGTACCTTTCGTCCGGTGTGTCCGGCAGCCAGAGCACAACCCACTCCCCGGTTCTATGCACGTCTGCGGCAGGGGAGCGCGCATAGCCATCGCCGCTGTCCTCATTAAAGGGAAACAGCTCGCTGCGGGTGCCTTTGCCATGCTCCCAGAACCGCGCGCTTGCCACCGCCTCGGCATGCAGCAGCTGGACGATGGAGGCCGCCCGCTGCAGCGGAAGGCCTGCGGCACGGATCAGGCTGCACATCTGTGCCAGCACCTGATCGGGGTCCGCAGCAGACCGTCCCTCGCCCAGCATGTAATTGATCAGGCGCAGCGCAGCGTCGCGCCGTTCCGGCCGCAGGCCCAGAATGAGATCCGTGGCATCTGTCATGCCGCAAGGCTATCTTGCCGGCCCGGCACCCGGCAACAGGGAAGCTCCCGCCCGTCCTTGGCGCCTGCGGCACCTGCGTCCCGTTGGGCCGGGCAGCCCTGCGGGCTGCTGACCGCTCTGTTCACCTGCGCACAAAGCGCGTGAGTTGCGGCCCGTTTCCGCAGGGCTGCACACACCCTATCTTAGCGGCACACACCGTTCACAGGAGGCATTGAAATGTCCCTCAGACCCATTCTCGAAACCCGCGCCGCCCAGCCCCATACCGAGGGCGCGGGCGTCAAACTGCACCGCGCCTTCGGCTTTCAGGACCCGTCGGAACTGGACCCGTTTCTGCTGTTTGACGATTTCCGCAATGAAAACCCGGAGGACTATCTGCGCGGCTTCCCCTGGCATCCGCACCGCGGCATCGAGACCATCACCTATGTGCTGGCAGGCACGGTGGATCACGGCGACTCTCTGGGCAACGAGGGCACCCTGGGCGCCGGCGACGTGCAATGGATGACCGCAGGCTCGGGCATCCTGCATCAGGAGATGCCCGCGGGCAATGCCAAGGGCCAGATGCACGGCTTCCAGCTGTGGGGCAACCTGCCCGCCAGCCAGAAGATGACCGCGCCGCGCTACCAGGACATCAAGGGCACTGAAATCCCCGAGATCACCGACGATGACGGCACCCGGGTGAAAGTGATTGCCGGCGACTTCTGGGGCAAGCGCGGGCTGGTCGATGGAATCGCCGCCGACCCGCAGTATCTGGACGTCTTCATCCCGGCAGGCGTGAAAAAGACCCTCCCGATCGACACCTACCGCCGGGCCTTTGCCTATGTCTTCGAAGGTGAAGCTGCCTTTGCAGATGCCTCCGCACCCCAGGGCGTGCTGCTGGAGAAGGAAGTCGCAGGCCAGGAGGTCAACATTCGCGACCTGTCCGGCGACCGCACCCTGATCCGTTTCGGCACCGGCGATGAAATCACCGTGCAGGCAGGCCCCGAAGGCGTGCGCTTCCTGCTGATCTCCGGCGCGCCGATCAATGAGCCGGTGGCCTGGCACGGACCGATCGTGATGAACACCCAGGCCGAACTGCACCAGGCCTTCCGTGACCTGCGCAACGGCACATTCATCAAGCCCGCGCACTGAACGGGAAAACCGGTGCCCACTTTTCCCTGTGCACGGCGCAACATGCCCGCGCACTGAGCGCATCGGCACGCCAAACGATCTCCTGATGTGCTATACTCCCCCCGTCCAAAGACCGATGGGGGGAGTGATGATTATCCGGGTGTTCCGTGCCACCGTCCGCGACGACAAGATCCAGGACTTCAAGGCCTTTCTGACCGATACGGCTGTGCCGCATGTGCGGCGCCAGCCTGGTCTTGTGTCGGTCACCGCAGGGCTGCCGCGGCCCGAATCCCCCGCTACATTCTGCGTGGTGATGGTTTGGGAAAGCGTCGAGGCGCTGCAGGCCTTTGCGGGTGAGGACTGGGAACAGCCGCATGTGCTGCCCGAAGAGGACCCGATGGTGCTCAGCCGCCAGATTGACCACTACGACATGATCGGGCTGCTGAGCTGACCGGCCGTCAGGCCCCGGAATACCAGCTGTAGACGGTTTCTTCAC
Organism: Leisingera sp. ANG1; assembly: GCF_000203975.2. GTDB lineage: Bacteria > Pseudomonadota > Alphaproteobacteria > Rhodobacterales > Rhodobacteraceae > Leisingera. Next base: position 331,409 of record NZ_AFCF02000008.1, read on the forward strand.
CCGCAGGTGCCGGCGTGAAACCGGCTTTCTGCAGCACCCGGGCCGAGGCCGCGTTTTCCTGCATGACCCCACCCGACAAGGTGACGCCGCTGCCGCGAAAATGCGCTTGCAGGCCTGCAATCAGCTCGCTCGCCAGCCCTTGCCCCCAAACGGCTTCGGCAAAGAGGTAGCCTAGGTTCCTTGTACTGCTGCTGTCTTCGGTCAAGGATAAGATGATCAGCCCGACTCCCTCACCTGACACAGTGCGAATGGCAACCACCTCTGCCTGCTGCGACACCGCGGCCAGGAAATCGCGGCGGCTCTGATCGCCGCCTTGTGCCTGGAAACCGGCCGGCAGCCATTGCACCACCTTGGGGGCAAACAGACCTTCCAGCTCTGCTGCGGTCAGGTCTTGCCACGCCCCTGCCCGCAGGCGGCGTGTCTTCAAATCCAGCAGGCTCATGTGCTGACCGCCTTCTGCACCATGCCCCAATAGACCCGCTCCACCTCATCCAGCGACAACCGACCCTCGGAGCGGTACCAGGTGTTGACCCCGTTCAGCATCGCAATCACCGCCAGCGTCGCGATCTTGGTGTCGGGAATGGTGAACACCCCCTGCTCCACCCCTTGCTTCAGGATCCCCTCCACACCGTTTTCATAGTCACGGCGCAGCGATTCGATGACGGTGAAGTTCTCCTCCGTCAGGTTGCGCAGCTCCATATAGGCGATGAACACCGCATCCGGGCGCTCCAAGTGAAAGCGGATGTGAAAGCCGGTGAAGGCGCGCAGCCGCTCCAGCGCGCTGCCCGCCTGCGGCACCGCGTCCCATGCCGCCTGCAAATCTGCCATATGGCCCGCCATAAGGTTGAACAGCAGGCTCTGCTTGTCCGGCGTGTAGTTATATAAGGCCCCCGCCTGCACGCCGACCTCCTTGGCGATCTGGCGCATCGAAACCGCGGCATAGCCATGCTGCGCAAACAGCCGCAAAGCCGCCTCGCGGATGCGGGGGCCGGTGATGTCGGAATGGGAACCTTGGGTGCGTGCCATGGCACGACAATAACTGAACAGTTGTTCAGAAAAAAGGGCGAATGCCGCCCTTTCGCTTCCCCGCCAAGACCCTGCAGCAGGATCATCACGTAACAGCTGCGGGAAATCAATTGTGCCACCCCGCCGCAGCCCTTAGAACCGGTCTGGCAAAGCATGAGGTTTGGGCAATGCAGCTGTGGACACGGATCGCACTTTTTCTGGCGTTGACGGCAGCCGCCGCCTGCACCCGCGTGCCTGAGCTGGAGGACCGGCTGACACCGGACCTGCGCGGCGCGGATTATCCCCGCCTGCTGCCGCTCGATGACGCGCTGGAACCGCTGGACCCGCCGCAGCAGGCCAGCGAGGAGCTCCAGGACGAACTGGATGCTCGCAGCGACCGCCTGAAACGCCGCGCCGAAGCCGTCAAAAACGCCGAACTCTGACCGCTCCGCGGCATTCCTGCCCGCATCCTTCAGCCTTGTTCCGCAGCGGCGTTGCACGCTTGCGCCGAACCCGCTAAGGCGGGGCGGACAAGTTTCGGACAAAGGACCCGCAGCCATGACAGAACCGCTTCGCCTTGGGATTGCAGGCTTGGGCACCGTCGGCATCGGCGTGGTGAAAATCATCCGCCGCCACGCGGCGATGCTGGAGGCGCGGACCGGACGCCAGGTTGTGATCTCCGCAGTCTCAGCGCGCAATCCGAACAAGAACCGCGGTGTTTCGCTCAAGGACTATGCTTGGGAAAACGATCCGGTGGCGCTGGCCGTGCGCGATGATGTCGATGTGTTCGTCGAGCTGATGGGCGGCCATAACGGTGCCGCCAAGGCCGCAACTGAGGCCGCGCTGGCCGCAGGCAAGGACGTGGTCACCGCCAACAAGGCGCTGCTGGCCATCCACGGCCAGGAACTGGCGGAACAGGCGGAGGCCGCAGGCAGGGTGATCCGCTTTGAGGCTGCCGTGGCCGGCGGCATCCCGGTGATCAAGTCCCTGACCGAAGGCCTGGCCGGCAATGAAATCACCCGCGTCATGGGGGTGATGAACGGCACCTGTAACTACATCCTGACCCAGATGGAGGCCACTGGCCAGGGCTACAACGCCCTGTTCGAGGAATGCGGCCGCCTGGGCTATCTGGAAGCCGACCCGAACCTGGACGTTGGCGGCATCGACGCGGGCCACAAGCTGGCGCTGCTGGCGTCCATCGCCTTCGGCACCAAACCGGCCTTTGAAAAAGTGGAACTGGAAGGCATCCAGCGCATCCAGCTGGAAGATATCCGCGACGCCGCCGACATGGGCTACCGCATCAAGCTCCTGGGCGTGGCACAGCGCTCGCCCCGCGGGCTGGAACAGCGCATGTCGCCCTGCCTGGTGCCGGCCGACTCGCCGCTGGGCCAGCTGGAAGGCGGCACCAACATGGTGGTGATCGAAGGCGACTCGATTGAGCAGGTCGTGCTGCGCGGCCCCGGCGCCGGCGAAGGCCCCACTGCAAGTGCCGTGATGGGCGACATCCTCGACCTCGCCCGCGGGTTGCGCATTGCCACCTTCGGCCAGCCTGCCAGCACCCTGCAGGACGTGCCTGCCGCCCAAACCGGCCTGCCTGCGCCGTTCTACCTGCGCATGGGGCTGCTGGACAAACCCGGCGCGCTCGCCAAGGTCGCGGCCATTCTGGGCGAGGCCGGCGTGTCAATCGACCGGATGCGCCAGTACAGCCATAAGGCGCCGGTGGCGCCCGTGCTGTTCGTGACGCACAAATGCACCCGCGCCACCCTGGACACCGCGCTTGAGGGCCTCTCTGCCACCGACGTGGTCGACGGCACCCCCGTCGCCCTGCGCATCGAAGAGGTCTGATCCGCGCCAAAGGGGCAAAATTGAGCTGATTTAGGCGCCGCGGCAGGGATTTCCTGCCGCCGCAGCCCCTATCGCCCCTTGCGAGCCTGCCCCGCCCCGCGCTATTCGGCTTGGAACGCCCATTCACATCTTTTCCGTTGAGACAGGATTTCCGGTATGACATCGAACACCTCTGACGCGCCCTTTCATGACCGCATGCTGTCGCTGGGCCTCGCCCGCGTTGCCGAGCAGGCTGCGCTGGCCTCTGCCTCGCTGATCGGCCGCGGCGACGAGAAGGCCGCCGACCAGGCCGCCGTCAACGCCATGCGCGAGCAGCTGAACCTGCTCGATATCGCCGGCGTGGTGGTGATCGGCGAAGGCGAGCGTGACGAGGCGCCGATGCTGTATATCGGCGAGGAAGTCGGCACCGGCAACGGCCCCGGCGTTGACATCGCGCTGGACCCGCTGGAAGGCACCACCCTGACCGCCAAGGACATGCCGAATGCGCTGACCGTGATTGCCATGGGCCCGCGCGGCTCCATGCTGCACGCGCCGGACACCTACATGGACAAGCTGGCGGTTGGTCCGGGCTACCCCGAAAACGTGGTCTCGCTCGACATGTCCCCGCGCGAGCGTGTCGAAGCGCTGGCCAAGGCCAAGGGCTGCGCGCCCTCCGACATCACCGTCTGCATCCTGGAGCGCCCGCGCCACGAGGCGATGATTGCCGAAGTGCGTGAAACCGGCGCCGCCATCCGCCTGATCACCGACGGCGACGTGGCCGGCGTCATGCATTGCGCCGACAGCGATGTGACCGGCATCGACATGTATATGGGCCAGGGCGGCGCGCCTGAGGGCGTGCTGGCAGCCGCGGCGCTGAAATGCATGGGCGGCCAGATCTTCGGCCGTCTGCTGTTCCGCAACGATGACGAGAAGTCCCGCGCCGCCAAGGCCGGCATCACCGATCTGGACCGCATCTATTCCCGTGACGAGATGGTCACCCAGGACGTGATCTTTGCCGCCACCGGCGTCACCGGCGGCTCGTTGCTGCCGTCGATCAAGCGCACCCCGGGCTGGGTCGAGACCACCACCCTGCTGATGCGTTCGAAAACCGGTTCCGTACGCCGCATGTCCTACCGCACACCGCTGGAACCGCACCAGCAGTAAACTGGCCCCTGGCCTCGAAGCGGCTTGCGCCGCTGCCTCCGGCGGGGATATTCAGAGCAGAAGAAGGGCCGGGTCCGTTTTGGGTCCGGCCTTTGCATATGAGGGCAGACGCATGAGCTTTTTGGGTGTTGAGCAGTCCCTGACCGGCCGCCGCTGGGTTGGTCCCGGGGTCGAAGTGGACCGCGCGTCCGAGATGATGGCGCAGCAGACCGGCCTGCCCCGCTCTGTCTGCCAGGTGCTGGCCCGGCGCGGCGTGCCCGCGATGGAGGCCAAGGGGTTTCTTGAACCGAAGCTGAAGGAACTGCTGCCCGACCCGCGCGAGATGAAGGACACGGAAGCCGCCGCTGCCCGGTTCCTGGAAGCGGTGCGGCGCAAGCAGCGGATTGCGGTCTTTGCCGACTATGACGTCGATGGCGGCAGCTCTGCCGCACTGCTTCTGGTCTGGCTGCGGCAAATGGGCTTGCAGGCAACACTCTATATCCCCGACCGCATCGACGAGGGCTATGGCCCCAACGTGCCGGCGATGCAGGAATTGTCCGCTGCCCATGACCTGATCATCTGCGTCGACTGCGGCACGCTGAGCCACGAGCCGATTGCCGCCGCCAAAGGCGCCGATGTGATCGTGCTGGACCACCACCTGGGCGGCGAGACGCTGCCGGACTGCGTGGCGGTGGTGAACCCGAACCGGCAGGACGAAAGCGGCGACCTGGGCTATTTCTGTGCCGCGGGCGTGGTGTTCCTGATGCTGGTCGAAGCCGGCCGCCAACTGCGCGAATCCGGCGCCAAGGGTCCGGACCTGATGGCGCTACTGGATTTGGTGGCACTTGCCACCGTGGCCGATGTGGCGCCGCTGATCGGCGCCAACCGGGCGCTGGTGCGCCAGGGGCTCAAGGTGATGGGCGCCCGCAACCGCCCGGGGCTGGTGGCGCTCTCTGATGTCTCCCGCATGGATTCGGCTCCCTCCACCTATCACCTCGGCTTTCTGCTGGGACCGCGGGTCAATGCCGGCGGCCGCATCGGCAAGGCCGATCTTGGCGCACGCCTGTTGTCGACGGACAACCCGCATGAGGCGGCTGCGCTGGCGGAACGGCTGGATGAGCTGAACACAGAGCGCCGCGACATCGAAAACGCGGTGCGCGCTGCCGCGCTGGAGCAGGCAGAGGAACGCGGCCTGGACGCCCCGCTGGTCTGGGCTGCGGGCGAGGGCTGGCACCCGGGCGTGGTTGGCATTGTCGCCTCCCGCCTCAAGGAAGCCGCGAACCGTCCCGCCGTTGTGATCGGCTTTGACGGCGAAGAGGGCAAAGGCTCCGGCCGCTCGGTCTCCGGCGTCGACCTCGGTGCCTCGATCCAGCGGCTGGCCGCCGAGGGCCTGCTGGTCAAGGGCGGCGGCCACAAGATGGCCGCGGGCCTCACCGTGATGCGCGACAAGCTGGAACCGGCCATGGCGCGGCTCTCCGAACTCCTTGCAAAACAGGGCGCAGGAGAGGGCGGCCCCGCAGATCTGAAACTGGACGGCGCCCTGATGCCGGGGGCTGCCAAGGTGGATCTGATCGAGCAGATCGAACAGGCTGGCCCCTTTGGCGCCGGTGCCCCTGCCCCGCGTTATGCACTGCCGGACCTGCAGGTGCGGTTCGCCAAGAAGGTAGGCGAAAGCCACCTGAAACTCTCCCTCAGCGACGGCATGGGCGGCGGTGTCGACGCAATCTGCTTTGGCGCCTTCGATACCGCACTGGGACCGCGGCTGCTGGAGCATGGCGGCGCGCGCTTCCATTTTGCCGGCCGGCTGGAAATCAACACCTGGGGCGGCCGCCAAAGTGCGCAGCTACGCCTGGAAGACGCCGCCGAAGCCTGACTTTTCAAAGACTTGCCCCCTGTGGATAAGAAATTTCACAAAGGCGTATTTTTTCTCTTGCGGGTTCCGGCGCTTACAACTAAATACCCGCTCACGCACAGAGTGGCCCGTTCGTCTATCGGTTAGGACGCCAGGTTTTCAACCTGGAAAGAGGGGTTCGATTCCCCTACGGGCTGCCACTTTTCTCAGCATCGCAGATATCGGAAACACGCTGCACTGGCGATGGTTTTTCGTTCAATATCAGCTGATTAATGGTCACCGGCCCATCGCAGAAAAACTTTGGATTTCTGCAAAAATCCCTCTTGCGCCCGCACGGCGCAATCAGTAAACAGCGCCTCACAGACAGCGTGGCCCGTTCGTCTATCGGTTAGGACGCCAGGTTTTCAACCTGGAAAGAGGGGTTCGATTCCCCTACGGGCTGCCACTTCTCCTGAAAAACGAACTCCAAGCGGACTTGCGCAAGATACCGCGCAGCAGCACGTGCTTGCCTGCAGGCGCCAGCCGGCTCGCGGAAGAAATTTCCCCGGAAGTGAATGCCTGCCGGTGCGGCAGGCATTTGTCAGGTGGCCGGGCCTTGCGCCGCTGCCGGATGGGAAGACGCAGCCCCCCCATCACAGGCTCCGCCCGCCTTCTCCATCCCTTCCCGGTAGAAGCAATGCTGGGCCCGTCCGGCGCGTTTGGCCGCATAAAGCGCCAAGTCCGCCTGGTTCAGCAGTTCCTGGGCATCCGGCACTTTCTGCCAGGTCGACAGAGTGGTGCCGGCGCTGGCAGAAATCCGGCAGGTCTGGCCGCCGAAGGGAATCGGTTCTTCCAGCCGCTGGATCAGGCGTTTTGCAATCGCTGCCAGCCTGCCCGTGTCCAGAACCCCCTCAAGGATCATCACGAATTCATCGCCGCCGACACGGGCAACCGTGTCCGACTGGCGGGTGCATTCCACCATCAGCCGGGCCGCCTGCTGCAGCACCGCATCACCTGCCGCATGGCCCAGCGTGTCATTGACCTGCTTGAAGAAATCCAGATCCAGGTGCATCAGCGCAAATTCCCGGCCGCTGCTGATCAGCCGCGCCAGCACATGATCCATCGCCCGGCGGTTCTTCAGGCCCGTCAGCGTATCGGTAAAGGCCTGTTCTTCCGCGGCGATCTTGGCCCCCTGCAGACGCAGGTTCAGCTGACGGGAGGCTTCCATCGCGGCAGATTTCGCTTCCACAAGGTACAGCATTTCGATCGTCAGATCGGTCGGGGAAAAGTCGGCGCTGGTCAGATCGTAGTCACGCACTGCCTCCAGCACGGAAATGCCGAATGACAGATTTACAAACGCCCCCTGCCCGTCGGGCAGCGGCGTGCTCACACCTTTGAGTCCGGTCTGCGGCGTGTCACGGAACTGCAGGTGAAGCTTGCTGCCGGCAGAGGCCACCAGATCCTCCACCGAACGCACCGAGCGCGGCCGTGAAAGATCAAAGATGCGGAAAAACCGGCGCCCCTCCCATTTCAGATTGGGGCGCAGCTTCTTCAGCGTCGGACCCGCCGAAACGATCCGGCCCTTGTTGTCGACAATCACAAACATGGGGCAGACGACATCTGCCATTCCGGTCAGCTGCTGGAGTGTCATCATAATGAATGCGCCCCCAGGTCAAATTCACGGCCGGCAGCAAATTTGGTTTCCACCAGGGTGATTGAAATCACTTCCGAACCGCCAAGTGTCCCGCTGTGGTCCAGAAACACCAGATCGCCGTAATCGTCCGCCATGGCCCGCAGAACCCCCATCAGAACATGTGCATAGCCGGGCAGCCCTGGCTGGCAGACAAGTTCGAACTGGTCGGGTGCCTGTTCCAGCAATTCAAGCCCGGGAAGGTGCAGATCCGATACCGCAAGCCGCGCGCGGTCCGGCAGATCATCCAGGGAATGCAGAAATTCAACATAGTTCACACCGCCAAAGCGCAGCAGCCGGCGCAACGCCTCTACCTGCGGATTGGACACCAGAAAAGTGCCCATGTCCTCCAGCATTTCCGGCAGCGGGCGGGCCAGGACTCTCTCCATCGCGGCCAGCATCTGGCCCGATTGCTCTTCGGTATAATACAGCATTGCCTCGAACTCGGTAAAACCGAGTCCGGCCTCTTCCATGACCTCTTCCCAGCGGTCAGCCCCGTAGGTACTCGTCACAAAAGCCTGAATCGCCCTGTTGATCAGACCGTGCATGCAGTGGCCCCTCTTTGCCCATGGCACAGTCTTGACGCCAGCTGGTTAATAAAGGCCCAACAAAGCACGCGCGCCGGGTAAATAGCGCGCATTATTCCCGCTTTTTCTTCCCCTAGCACGAAACCTGCACCCTCAGCGTCAGCCAACACAATTGCATACCGCCCGGTCATTATATGCCAACCGGCCCGCTGGCCAATCACTTCTGGCACGGACCGGCCAGGTTCGCATCAACGCGCTTGCAGCTGTAAGGAGGGTTCTGGTTGCCCAGCTGCATGGGCCGCCCCGCAGAGACCCACCCGCAGCATACGCCGCTGCGCCGGTCCGGCGGTTTCCCTTTGGCGGCCTGCGGGCACGAACAGCAGAGGCTCCGCTCCGCTGTTCATGTTTTTCCGTTAATCAGAAATCGGTAGGCGCCCCGCCCTCAGCTTTCCGGCGGGCTACGAAATCTGCCAACTCATCGCGAATGCCCGCATCCATCGGCGGTTCTTCGAAACTGCCGATGATCTTCTTGAACATCTTGTGCGCACGCTCCGCGGTCCAGGTGGCGCCAGCCTGCTCCCAGGCCTCATAGTTGCGCCAGTCGCTCAGGAACGGCTGATAGAACGCCGTGGCATAGCGGTCCTGGGTATGCTGGATGCCAAAGAAATGGCCGTCATTGCCGACCTCCTTGATCGCATCCAGCGCGATCTCCTCCGGTCCGGTGGCCGAGATCTGCGGCTGCATGTAGCGTTCGATCTGCTGCAGGATCTCGCAGTCCATGATGAACTTCTCGGGGCTAGCGATCAGCCCGCCCTCCAGCCAGCCGGCCGCGTGATAAACCATGTTGGTGCCCGACTGCACCGCCGCCCACAGCGAGTTCGAGGTCTCCCAGACCGCCTGCCCGTCCGGCACGTTGGCCGCGCAAACCCCGGAGGAGCGCATCGGCAGCCCGTAGAACCGTGCCATCTGCCCGGTCATCTGTGTCGAACGCATGTATTCCGGCGTGCCAAAGGCCGGCGCTCCCGACTTCATATCCACGTTCGAGGTAAAGGTACCGATCACGCAGGGCGTACCGGGGCGTACATACTGGAACAGCGCAATTGCACAGAGGCTCTCGGCAATCGACTGTGCCACCGCGCCCGCCATGGTCACCGGCGCCATTGCACCGGCCAGTGTGAAGGGCGACACCACAATCGCCTGCCCGCGCCGCGCCAGCCGCAGGCAGCCGTCGATCATCGGGAAGTCATGCTTCAAGGGCGAGGTGGAGTTGATGTTGGTATACATATGCGGCTTGGCCTCGAACTCCTCATGGCTGAGGCCGCCGGCAATCCGTACCATCTCCATCACATCCTCGACCCGCTCCTTGCCCAGGGAGTAGGCGTGCATCGCCTTGTCGGTGAGCGTCAGCTTGTCATAGAGCACGTCCAGATGGCGGACCGAGGCATGGATGTCCACCGGCTCCACCGGGTAACCGCCGGCAAAGTGGATGCAGTTGAAATACTGCGTCAGCTTCAACAGGTTCCGGCATTGCTCCCGGTTGCCCGCCACCTTCTTGTTCAGCTCCATGTCCCAATAATTCGGCGGCGAGGACACGTTGCCGAACAGGATGTGGTTGCCGCCGAGCGGAATGGTGCGGTCCGGGTTGCGCGGGGTGATCGAGAATTCGCGCGGCGCCTTACCCACCATTTCCATCACGAAATCGCGGTCCATTTTGACCAGTTCGCCCTCGACCTTGACCCCGGCCTGCTTGAAGATCTCCAGCGCTTCGGGGTTCAGGAACACCACGCCGATCTCTTCCAGGATCCGCATGGCGCCTTCGTGGATCGCCTGAATGCCCTCCTCGCTCAAGGGTTCGGTCGGGCGGTCGATGTTTCTGGGCGGATTCCAGGGCATCTGCTCCAGGACTTCACTGCCGCGCCGGGCCGCTGCGCCAGCCCTGCCCCCGCCTCTCCGCTTGCGTGCGCCTGTCTCTGCCATTCCGGCCTCCCCTGAATCCGATTTTGCAACGTGCTGCTAGCCGCCAACTGTGCCAGTCCCAGCCGCCTGAACCTGTCCGTTCCCGACCCCGGCTGTCGTTTTCCCTCTATTATCCGCCGTGGCAGGCCATTTCTGTACACATGTGCCCAGTCTGACACAAAGAAAAGCCGGCGCACAAGGCCAGTGCACCGGCAACCTCTCATGCAGCTGGGTGTCCGCGGGAATCAGCCGCGGAAAACGGGAGGCTCAGCGATCCAGCCAGCCGGGGATATGGCCAATGTCCGGCAGCACGATATCCGCATGCGGCAGCAGCTCCTCGCGGAGCGCCATGCCGGTCAGAACTGCAATCCGCTGCATCCCGGCCGCGGCGCCTGCCTCCATGTCGTGACGGCTGTCGCCAACCATGGCAGTCCGGTCCGGAGACACCCCCGCCGCCTTGCAGAACGCCAGCAGCGGATCCGGGTCGGGTTTGGCGCCATGGCCGCTGTCGCAACCCGCAACAAAGGCAAACCGGTCCAGCACCCCGGCCCGCTGCAGCTGGCTCTTGGCAGAGACCTCGGCGTCATTGGTCATCACCCCCAGCACCTTGCCGCGCGCCAGCAGCCCGTCAAGAAACGCCGCCAGCGGCACCGCAGGCGCCAGCTCTGCCTTTGCCGCGCTCTGCGCCAGGAAAACCGCAAGCTCCTCAACCTCCATATCCGGCACGAATGGCGCCAGCACTTCCGCCACTTCGTCATTTGACCCGGCAATCACCAGGCTGTCCGGATTGAACGCCTCGCGCTCCAGATCATAGCTGATGACCGCGGCCATCGCCTGCTTTACCGCAAGGTCGCCTCTGGAGAGGGTCTCCAGCACCCCGGCCGCCCAGCCATCCCAGGTGGCGGCAAAGTCAAACAGGGTTCCGTCCTTGTCGAACAGGAAAGCATCAACCGTCATGTGGCAGGTCCTTTTATTCAGGGTCCAGCCGGACCCTAGGGACGCCCCGCGCCATTCTCAAGTCCAGTTCACCTGTTCCCCGCCCGGAAGCGACATCCGCGCCTGCATCGGCAGCTCATAGGCCAGCCCCTCGGAATCGCAGAACTGCATCACCCAGGCATCATCCATCGTTAAGAAATCGAGCACCGAGCCCAGAAACGCCGGTTCCGCCGCCTGCGCCCGCAAATCCGCCTCACTGGCGCCAGTCGCACCCAGAAACACCGGTAAAAGCTCATCATTTCCAGCCAGCCAGGCCAAAGCCTTCAGCGCCAGGGTCTCTGCTCCGTCAGCGGAAATCCGCATGTTCTCCACACTCCTGCCGTTTTGCGGCCAATTTAGTAAAAATCCGAAAGGGTTTCTTAACCAGTCTCAGCAAAATTGGAAGTCATAGGATTTGCAAGGGGCGAAAGGATACCGCGTGCAAGGCACTATCCTGGTCATCGACGGCGTCTCCACCAACCGCATCATGCTGAAGGTGCAGCTGGCGGCAGCCTACTACGATGCCGTCCAGGCCGGCAGCGTGGCGGAGGTGCTGCAGACCGCGCGGCAATGCCGCCCCGATCTGGTGCTGACCGCCATGTCGCTGCCCGATGGCACCGCCGCCGATGTCAAACAGGCTCTGGCAGCGGATGAGGCGCTGGCCGACCTGCCTGTGATCGCGGTTTCCGACTGGGAGGGCCATCAGGCCCGGCTGCAGGCGCTGGCCGCAGGCATTGATGACGTTCTGCAGCAGCCAGTGGACGACGTGATCCTGCAGGCCCGTATCCGCAGCCTGCTGCGCGCCCGCAGCGCCAATGAGGAATTGAACCTTCAGCGCGACGCCTCGCACGGGTTCATCCTGCCGCTCTGCGACCGCACCTGCGCCGAGGACCTGCGCAATGCAACCGTCGCCCTGGTGGCCGACGATCCGCGCACCGCAAAGGCCTGGCACGACCGCCTGGCCGGGCGCCTGCCCTACGCCCTGCGCACCCATGCGATCAGCGACATCCAGGGGCTGATGCAGGCGCCGGCGGCGGATGCCATCATCATTGAGCTGAACGAGGCCTCGGCCGGTCCCGGCCTGCGCCTGCTGGCCGATCTGCGCGCCCGCGCCGCCACCCGCAAATCTGTGGTGATCGCGGTGCCCAACCCGGCGGATCCCATGATTGCCGCAGAGGCGCTGGACCGCGGTGCCCATGACGTTCTGCAGACCGGTTTCGATGTGGAAGAACTGGAGCTGCGCCTCACCGCCCAGCTGCAGCACAAGATCCGCAAGGACCGGCTGCGCGACAGCGTCCGCAACGGCCTGCGCGCCGCGGTTCTGGATCCGATGACCGGTCTCTATAACCGCCGCTACGCCAAGCCTTTCCTGGACCGTGTGGCGCATTCCGCCTCTGAAACCGGCGAAAAATTCGCCGTCATGCTGGCCGATCTCGATCATTTCAAGCGCATCAACGATGTTTACGGCCACCCGGCCGGGGACGCCGTGCTGGTTGAGGCCGCCCGCCGTATGCAGGCCGTGCTCCGGCCCTCGGACCTCCTGGCCCGCGTTGGCGGCGAGGAGTTCATGGCTGTCCTGCCCGGCGCCACCGAGGCAGAAGCAGGCCTGGCGGCCATTGCCCTGTGCAACGCGATCAACAGCACCCCGTTCCAGGTGCCTGGCGCTGCCGAACCGGTCAAGGTCACCATCAGCATCGGTGCGGTCATGGGCGGCGCCGGCCATGTCAGCAGCACCGCTGCGCTGGTCGAAAAGGCTGACCAGGCCCTCTATGATGCCAAGAACGCCGGCCGCAATCAGGTGACCCTGACGCCGGAATGCACTGAGGCCGCCTGACCGGCGGCAACCAGTTCCCTGCCGACCGCCGCGCTCAGTGCTGCCATCGTGTCCAGATCAGCGCCCTGAAACGGCTCCCGCGCTTCAACGGCAGTGAAATTCAAGGTCCCCCAGGCCGAACCGCCGAAACGGATCGGCGCTCCGATGTAAGTTTCCAAGCGGAACATATTGTAGCAGGGGTGCCCCGCAATCTCTGACTCGCTTGCCTTGTGAAACGCCAGTGGCCCGTCAGACTGCAAAGTGTGGATGCAATAGGTGTCATCCAGCTCGAAAGCGGTGCCGGGATCAACTTCCGCCTCCTCAGAGACGCAGTAAACGATAACGTACTTGCTGCCTTGGACATTGCTTACCAGCGCCGACGAGGTACTGAAAAGTTCGTTCCCGTATGCCAGCAATTGCCTGATTTTTTCACGCGGCTCCAAATCCTGGCGGTCCGTGATCGACTGCACCGCCGCCGCGGTCCCTGCAAGATCCTTCATTCTGACTGCTCCTCTTGCCAATCAGCCGCCTAGCGCCGGTCTTCTAAGGCAAATCTCCCGAGAGGGAGCCGTTACGCCAGCGGCCGTCCCGAAGTGAAACACAGCCCGGAATTTCACGCAACTTTTATGGAAGCCCTCACTGCTGCCAGCATTGGCCAAGGCACCAGCCGTCCGTTGCAACCCATTTCTCCTGGGAAATGCATGAACCGGCCAGCGGCGGAAACCCGCCGCCGCCACAGGTGCTACAGGCAAGCCCTGCCTGCCTATTCCCCCTCGCGCCAGCCGTGCCGCTTGCCCTTGCCGCGGCGCTGCATCCGCTCTTCCATGCGGTCCGCGAAATCCATCCGCTCCTGCGGCGCCATCTCTTCCAGTTTGCGCACCCAGGCCTCTTGCACCTTGGTGTGAAACGCATGGCGCGTCTCAGCCTGCGCCCGCAACAGGGCCAGCAAGGCCGCGCCGTCAAAGGCCTCGCTGCGCAGTGCTGCAATCACCGCCGCCCCCTCCGCTTGGCGGCGCTGCAAAAAGCTGCCGTGGCCTCCGCCGGCTTCCTGCCGCAGCGCCTTGCGCGTGTCGTGGTCCAGCTCGCGGAAAATCATTGCCCCCACCGACGGCGGCCGCTGCCAGTGCCTGTCCTTGCCGCTGAACCGCCAGGCCGCTCCGGCCGCGATGCCGATCACCGCCAGGTTCAGCGCCAGCGATCCCGCCAGCAGCAGTTTCAGCCACAGCTTCATCTTGGGCTTTCCCTCCGCAGTCATTGCAGATCCTCGCTCAGCATCAGCGCCATGTCATAACTCCCGTCCGCAAACGCAGTGCTGTTGTCCTCATACCCCGCCAAGGCCGCCGGGTCCGGCACAAAGGAGGGCGGCGCAACACCGATCCACAGCCCCGCCGCGCTGGCCGCTGCCAGCCCGCCCAAAGTCGGCCAGCCGCCCAGCGCCTCCGTCAATTGCCGCCACAGCGGCTGCCGCGGCGGCTCCGCAGGCTGGAAACCCGGCTGCACCCGCGCCGCATCCGCCAGGATGGCTGTGCTCAGATGATCCGGCAGTGCCGGCGGCGCACTGCGTGCAGCAGCAAACAGGTCCTCCAGCTCCTGCAATGATTTATCCGTGTCAGCCATCGCTATACCCCAACTCTTCGCGCCGCCCGGCCAAGGCCGCGGCCAGCGCCCGTTTGCCCCGGGCCGTCAGACTTTCGACCGCCTCGGTGCTGATGTCCATGATCCCGGCAATCTCCGGGTTCGAAAGCTCTTCCAGGTGGCGCAGCACCACCGCCTGCCGCTGCCGCTCCGGCAATTGCATCAGCGCCGCCTGCAGCGCATCGTGACGTGCGCCCTCCTGCAGCTGTTCCGCGGCTGAGCGGCCCGGATCCGGCGGCTCCGGCACCGCATCCAGATCCACATACCCGCCGCGGGCGCGCCGCTTGCGGTCGATGCACAGGTTCATCGCCACCCGGTAGAGCCAAGTCGACACCTGCGCCTCCCCCGGCCGCCAGTCCGGCGCCATCTTCCACAGGCGCAGCATCGCCTCCTGGGTCACGTCCTCGGCCTCGGCGCGGATCCCCATCACCCGCATCGCCACGCCAAAGACCCGCGGTCCCAGCCGCGCAGTCAGCTCTGCCGCTGCCCGGCTGTCGCCATTGGCATAAAGCACCAGAAGCGCATCGTCGGAGACCTCCCCCGCCGTGACGCTCATGGCTGCCGGACCCGCATCAGGGGCCCGGCGCCGTGGTATGTCCGCCTGTTGCAGCACGCGTCAGCGATCAGTTCTGCTCCGCTTCATCCCCCTGGCCATGCCAGCGCTTGCCGCCGTGCCGGGCCCGGGCCTCCTCAAACTCTTCCTTGGAGATGCCGCCGCTGCCATCGGCATCCATCCGGTCGAACATTCTTCCTGCCCGGCGCGGCTGCGGCATCTCGTCCTTACTCAACGCGCCATCGCCGTCTTTGTCAAAGCGTTCCAGCATCTGCGCGGCCCGTTCACCAGCCCGCTCCTGCGCCCGCGCCTGCATTTCCTCCAGCGACAGCTTGCCGTCGCCATTGGCGTCTGCCTTGGCGAAATGCGCATCCTTCATCGCCTGGATCTCCGCCTTGGTCACTTCGCCGCTGCCATCGGTGTCGATCTCCTCAAAGGACATCTTCGGCCCATGATGCCCGAACCCCTTGGCCAATGCCGCGCTGCCTGCCGTCATGCCTGCTGCGGCCACGATCAGGGCGATGAACTTGACGTGTTTCATATCGTCTTTCCTTTGTTCAGCGGCAGCCTCTTGCTGCCCGATGCACAGGAAAAACGCGCGAGGTTCGCGCTTCCGTCGCAGATTTCCGGAAAAACTTTCAGCCGCCCTCCTGTTGCGGCAAACCGGCGCAGAAATTGGCGTTTCCCCTTTCGCCCCCACCTGAAGCGCGCAAAGATACCTGCAGCACACAGGATAAAACCATGACCCAGTCCCCCGCTGTCCCGGCCTCGGAAGACGAACGCCCCACCATGCCCGCCCTGGCCAAGGGCTGGCGCTGCCGCTGCCCGGAGTGCGGCAAGGGCAAGCTGCTGCATTCCTATCTCAAGGTGAACGAGACCTGCAGCAACTGCGGCCTCGACCTGACCCATGCCCGTGCCGATGACGGGCCGGCCTACCTCACCATCCTGATCGTCGGCCACATCATGGCGCCCATGATGCATGTGGTCTATTTCTCCTGGCGGCCGGAGCCATTGGTGATGTTCGCGGTATTCTCGATTGGCTGCCTCGCCTCTTCCCTCTATCTTCTGCCGCGGATGAAGGGGATCGTCATCGCCTACCAATGGGCGCGGCGGATGCATGGCTTTGGCAAGGACACCCCGGCAGCACCGGCAGAACAAGGGCAGTAACACCATGAGCGAGACATATCTCAGCGGCGAGACCACTACCGACAAGACCGCAATCCGCAACGCGGCAACGGTGATCGCCATGCGCGGCCGGTTGTCCGATGACCCGCAGGTGCTGATGGGCCAGCGCGGTGCCAAGGCTGCTTTCATGCCGAACAAATTTGTCTTCCCCGGCGGCGCGGTGGATATGGCGGACGCGGATGTCCCGCTGGCCTCGCCGATCTCCCTGGTCTGCCAAGACCGTTTGGCAGACAAGGCACCCGCGGACGTGCACCACGCCCTCGCCGTCGCCGCAGTGCGGGAGCTGTGGGAGGAAACCGGTCTGATCCTGGGTGAGAAAGGCGACTGGCAGGGCGACATCCCCGAAGACTGGCAGGAGTTTGCGGCTACCGGCCATATCCCCTCTGCCAAGGATATGCAGTTTGTGTTCCGCGCCCTGACCCCGCCGGGCCGCCCGCGCCGCTTTGACGCGCGTTTCTTCCTGGTCGATGCGGACCAGATCACCGGCGACTTGGACGATTTCTCCCGCGCGGCGGATGAGCTGTCGCACCTGCAATGGATCCCGCTCAGCCAGGTGCGGGAGTTTGACCTGCCGTTCATCACTGAGGTGGTGCTGGCCGAAGTTACTGCCCGCGTCCGCGACGCGGAGCCGCCGCAAAGCGTGCCCTATTTCCACAACAACGACGAGGCCAGCCTCTTCCTGCGCCTCAAGGGCTACCCGATGCCCGCAGACGGGTAACGTTTCCCAGGCTGGAAACGTCCCGGAAAACACGTGTTTTCCGAGCCGGAATTATCGCATAATTCCGGCTGCCTTGCGCCTCAAAGGGCCAGAACCAGCACCAGGATAGACACCACCAAAAGCCCCATGCCCGCCAGTTCGCGGCCTGTGACATTTTCCTTGAAGAACAGCACAGAGGCCAGCAGCGACAAGAGCAGCTCCACCTGCCCCACTGCCTTCACATAGGCGGCGTTTTGCAGCGTAAAGGCCCAGAACCAGCAGAACGATCCACCCATGCTGGTCAGCCCGACCCAGACCGCCACTTTGCGCGCCTGCCAAACCCGGGCGATCTCACCCTTTTCGCGCAGTCCCAGCCAGACAAGCATGAACAGCGTCTGCAGGCTGACCACTGCGGCCAGCGTCACGCCCGCGCGGAACATCGGCTCCAGTTCACCCAGCTGCAGCGACGCCCCGCGGTAGCTGACCGCGGAAAATGCAAACAGCACACCCGACCCCAGCCCCAGCTGCGAGGCGCGGTTGGTTAGGTGCCGCCACCAGGGGCCAGCCGTGTCCGGCGTCTTGGACAGCACCAGCACCGCCGTCAGGCCGATCAGGATCGCCGCCCAGCCGCCAAGGCTGACAGGATCGCCCAGCACTGCCAGCCCGACGATGGCGGTCTGGATCACTTCGGTCTTCTTGAAGGTGATGCCAACTGCGAAATTGCGCTGCTTGAACAAGGCCACCACGCAGACGGTGGCCAGGATCTGTGCGGTGCCGCCGATTGCGGCAAACATCCAGAATTTCGCGCCCAGTTCCGGCAGGCTCCGCCCCGACACCATCAGATAGGCGGCCAGCCCGGCCAGGATGAACGGTGCTGAATAGACAAACCGGGCGAAGGTGGCTCCGCCCGGCGACAGCGTCACGCTGCTCAGGACCTTCTGCAGCATGAAGCGCACGGTCTGAAAGCTGGCGGCGGCTATGGAAACGGGGATCCAGGCAAACATGCCCCGCTTATGCGCCGTTATTCCCCCTGCTGCCAGAGCGGATGCGGCACCGGGTCCTTGGCCCGCAGCAGGTAGTTGCGGAAAATCTGCAGGTAGTTGCGGTAAATGTACCCGTCATTGGCCGCCAGGAACTCCGCCCGGCGCGCCTGGTAGAGCCGCGGCAGCGCATGCCAGGGCACGCCCGGGTGCATGTGGTGCACGATGTGCAGGTTGTTGTTCAGGAACAGCAGGGCCAGCGGCCCCTTGTCCTCGATCACCACGGTGCGGCCGCGGGCAGTCTCATGCGCACGGTGCTCCAGGAAGGTGCGGATCTTCAGCAGCGCCAGCCCCAGATAGGCACCGGCCACCGCCGCCCACAGCGGCGCAGGCGACTGCACCACGACCCAGACCACCACTGCCAGACCGAGGCCATGCAGCGCCCAGTCGCGGGCAATCCCCGGCTGCCCCTTGCGCATCAGCCGCCAGTCGCCCGCCATGAAACAGAGTTGCCCGATCAGCGGCCCCAGCACCACCCGGCCCAGCAGCGTGTTGTTCACCCGCAACAGCGCCTTGCGCCAGCCCGGCAGCCGGGCCCAGACGCCCGGATCCTGGAAATTGCTCTCCGGATCATCATAGGGATCCGTCAGCGCTTCATCCTCATGATGCGCCAGATGGGTGTCGCGGAACCGGCCGTAAGGAATTGCCAGGCTCAGCGGAAAGAACATCAGCGCCTCGTTCAGCCAGCGGCTGCGGAACGGATGCCCGTGCAGCGCCTCATGGGTCAGCGAGGAATGCAGCGCTGCCATCACCCCCAGCGCCAGTACCGTCAGCCCCAGGCTCACCTGCGGCAGCAGCCACAGCGCCGCCAGCCAGCCGCCATGGCAGGCAAGGATCAGCGCCAGGGTGCCCCATTCCACGCCCCGCGGCATGTATTCGCTGCACCGCTCAGACATGGCTGCGCCCCCAGCTGATCTTGGCCCAGGCGCGCTCATAGAAAAGATAGACCGTGAACCCGATGCCGGTGTTGACCAGCGCCATCATCCCGCCCGCCTTGACCGAGCCGGTGGCAACCAGCCCCACCAGCGTCATCGTCGCCAGCCCGAGGACGTTCCAGATCACTGCTTTGACAATGGAGCGCCTGCGCGTTTCCATCTTGCCTCCTGAAATTCTTGCTAAGGTCTTGTTTCCAAACTACCGCAGCCGCAGACTGTGCAGAATTCCGAATGCAGTTAACAAAATCCACCACTCGTGATATTTCAAAACACATGATAGAAAATATCGACAAACGGGTGCGGGCTGAGCAGTTCCGGCAAAGATTGAACAAGGCCCTGCGCGACAGCGGCCTCAGCCAAAGCGCCCTGGCCCGCGCTGTCGGGGTGGACCGCTCCACCATCTCGCAGCTGCTGACGGATGAGGGCGCGCGGCTGCCGAACGCCCATGTGGTCGGCGCCTGCGCCGGCGCGCTTGGGGTCTCCGCCGACTGGCTGCTCAGCCTCTCGGACCGCCCTGAAAGCGCCGCCGAGCTGCTGGCCTCCAGCCTCACCCTCTCCGAGGCCCCGCGCGCGCTGGTCGATGAAAAGATCTTCGACTGGCACCAGGAGGCCGAAGGCTACAAGATCCGCCACGTCCCCGCCGCGCTCCCCGACATGCTGAAAACCCGGGCGCTGCTGGAATGGGAATACGCCCCGCACCTGGGCCGCACCGCAGGCCAGGCCATCGGCGCCTCCGAGGACCGCCTCACCTGGATGCGCCAGTCGCCGTCAGATTATGAAATCGCCCTGCCGCTTTATGAGCTCGACAGCTTTGCCCACGCCGTCGGCTACTACGAGGGCCTGCCACTGGAGATCCGGCTGGAGCAGCTGGACCAGTTCGAACGCCTCTGCGAGCAGCTCTACCCCCGCCTGCGCATCTACCTGTTTGATGCCAAGCGGCTTTACTCTTCACCGATCACGATCTTCGGGCCGCTCCTGTGCGTTTTTTACGCCGGCACCCATTATCTCGCCTTCCGCGACAAGGAGAGGATCGCCACCTTCACCAGCCATTTCGACAACCTGGTGCGCGAGGCCGATATCACCGCACGGCAATTGCCCGGACGGCTGCGCGCGCTCAGGGCGGCGATTTCCTGAAAATAGCAGCAGGGCCGCCGGAATTCGGCGCGAATTCCGGCTCGGAAAACACGTGTTTTCCGGGACGTTTCCCGCGCCGGGAAACGTGACCCGCCCGTTCAGCCCTGCTTACACCTTCGGATCCGGGTTCTCCGTGTGGCCGTCGACGGCAATCACCTGCCCCGAAACCAGCCGCGCCGCGTCCGAGCCGAGGAACACCGCCATATTGGCAATGTCGCTGGCATCGACAAACCGCCCCATCGACGTGCCGGACGCATAGCCCGCATAGACCTCATCCCGGGTCATGCCTTTGGCCGCGGCCTCGCGTTCCAGCACGCCTTCCATCCGCGGGCCTTCCACCGCGCCGGGGCAGATCACATTGGCGCGGATGCCAAACGGCCCAAGCTCCATCGCCAGCGTCTTCATCAGGCCGATGACCGCCCATTTGGCGGAACAATAAGGCGCCCGGTTCGGATAGCCGTACTGCCCGGCAGTCGAGGAAGTCACGATGATCGATCCCGCCTTGGCGGCCTTCATCAAAGGTGCTGCGTATTTGGCGGCCAGAAAGCAGCCCTCCAGGTTGACGCTCACGCATTTGCGCCAGTCCTCCAGCGCAATGTCCTCGATCAGCGCGGTCGGCCCGGCGATGCCTGCATTGGCACAGAGCACATCGAGCCCGCCCCAAACGCCAGCGATCTCCGCAAACAGCTCCCTGACACCCGCCTCATCGGTGGCAT
Organism: Leisingera sp. ANG1; assembly: GCF_000203975.2. Classification (GTDB taxonomy): domain Bacteria; phylum Pseudomonadota; class Alphaproteobacteria; order Rhodobacterales; family Rhodobacteraceae; genus Leisingera. The sequence goes on from NZ_AFCF02000008.1 coordinate 352,068, forward strand.
CCACAGCCGTTGTCCGCCAGCCCTCCGGAACGTCTGCCAGCGCAACAGCGCTGACATCCGTGACCCAGACCTGAAACCCGGCGCCGGCAAAGCTCTCAGCCATGGCCCGGCCAATTCCAGACCCGCCGGCGGTGATCAGAACCCGGCGCATCCCTTCAGCGCTCACCGCGGCGCCCCGATGGCACGACCCAGCCCCTCAGGCGCCGGCAGCGCCGCATGGGCCTCTGCCAGCTTCACCAGATTGGCCTCGATATGCGGCGCAGGCGGGGCGGAGCGGCGGGTCGCAAGGTCCACATGCAGCAGCATATGCTCCCCTGTCGCCAGCAGCCGCTCGCCCGAATACATTTCATGCCACAGGTGCATCTTCTTGCCCGCGCCCATGATCACCCGGGTCCGCACCTGGATCGGATCGCCCGCGCGCACTTCGTCGATATGGCGGATATGAGTTTCAGCGGTGAAGTAGCTGCCGCCGTTGGCGATATACTCCGCATCGCAGCCGATGATCATCATCAGCCGGTCGGTGGATTGCGCGAACGCGTCCAGATAGCGGCTCTCGGTCATATGGCCGTTGTAATCGGTCCAATCCAGCGGCACCACGCGGCTCTGGGTCAGCACCGGCTGGCTCAGATCGTCCAGACCGTCCATCGCGCGCACCAGCCCGGCCTCACCCTCGCGGTTCAGGTCATGGGCGTTCTGCAGCGCACCGGCGCCCCAGTTGTTGTTGCCCAGCGCCCGCATCATGCCCACCAGGTTGTCGTCCCGGTGCCGCTCCAGCTCGCGGATCGAATACTGGCCGGACTGCTCATCCGACTGGCCTGCAATCAAGTCGACCAGCTGATCTGTGAATTCCGGCACATCCATAAGCTTGGTCCAGGGCCAGCTGAGACAGGGGCCGAACTGCGCCATGAAGTGCTTCATGCCCGCCTCGCCGCCGGCCACCCGGTAGGTCTCGAACAGGCCCATCTGCGCCCAGCGGATGCCAAAGCCATAGCGGATCGCGTTGTCGATCTCTTCGGTGGTGGCGATGCCGTCCTTGACCAGCCACAGCGCCTCGCGCCAGACCGCCTCCAGGAAACGGTCTGCCACATGGGCGTCGATCTCTTTCTTGAGGTGCAGGGGATACATGCCGATGGCAGTGATGATCTCCTTGGCCCGGTCGATAACGCCCGCCGGGTTCGCCTCTGTCGTGACCAGCTCTGCCAAGGGCAGCAAGTAGACCGGGTTGAACGGATGCGCGACCACGATCTGGCCGGGGTTCTCGCGCCCGTCCTGCAGCTGCGAGGGCTTGAAGCCGGAGGTGGACGAGCCGATCACCGCATCCGGCGCGCAATGCGCCTGCAGCTCAGCATAGACCTTCTGTTTCAGGTCCAGCCGCTCCGGCACGCTCTCCTGCACCCACTCGGCACCCTCAACGGCCTCCGCGATGGTTTCATGGAAGGTCAGGCTGCCCTCCGCAGGCAGCGCCACATTGCCCAGACCGGGCAAGCTCCGGCGGGCATTCCCCAGCACTTCGCCGATCTTGCGCTCCGCTTCCGGGTCCGGGTCAAACACCCGCACGTTCCAGCCGTTCAAAAGGAACCGCGCGGCCCAGCCGCCGCCGATAACCCCGCCGCCGATGATTGCTGCTGTCTTTGTCATCTGAGTACCCTAGTATCCTTCAACCGTGATGACGTTCCCTTGGTCATCCAGTTCTTGCCAAATTCCAAACAGCTGATTCCGCGCCGAACACGTTTTGGTCTCAGCCATGCATTGCCCGCGGCAGTCCGAAGCCTTTGTGCAGGATCTTCCCGCATCGGCAAACGACAGGATGCATTCGTAGGAAACATGCGGATGCTGCAACAGGTAGCTCCCGCCTTGCTCCTCGCACATCTTTTCCTCGCGCACATCCCGCACCGGCCCCGCAGGCTCCGCCTCAGGCAAACAGGCCTGAAGCACCAAACAGAAGGAGAGACTAATCGGGAGGAGACGCATCGCCGTATTGGTGCCTAACCGGTGCACAGGGGGTGTACGGGGGGTGCACGCGTGGCACCCCCTCGAAAATCCGCTTACTTCGCCACCGGCGCGCGCTTGGTCAGCCCCAGCTTCTCGCGCACCTCCTGCGGCCCGATCACCCGCGCGCCCATGTTCGACACAATGGTATTCGCCCGCTCAACCAGCTGCCAGTTTTCCGCCAGCACCCCCTTGTCGAGCCACAGGTTGTCCTCCAGCCCGACCCGCACATTGCCGCCCGCCAGCACCGAGGCCGAGGCATAGGCCATCTGGTTGCGGCCCAGCGCAAAGGCCGAGAATGTCCAATCGGAGGGCACGTTGTTGACCATCGCCATGAAAGTATTCAGATCATCCGGCGCGCCCCACGGAACACCCATGCACAGTTGCACCAGCGCGTTCGGCTCCAGAATCCCCTCTTTTACCAGCTGCTTGGCAAACCACAGGTGGCCTGTGTCAAAGGCCTCGATCTCCGGCTTCACCCCTAGGTCTGTCATCATCTGGCCCATCGCCCGCAGCATGCCGGGGGTGTTGGTCATGACGTAATCAGCCTCGGCAAAGTTCATGGTGCCGCAGTCCAGCGTGCAGATCTCCGGCAGGCATTCCGCCACATGGGCCACGCGCTCCGTTGCCCCGACCATGTCGGTGCCGGCGTCTTTCAGCGGCAGCGGGTTTTCGGTATCGCCAAACACCATGTCACCGCCCATGCCCGCGGTCAGGTTCAGCACCACATCCACTTCGGCATCGCGGATCCGGTCCGTCACTTCGCGGTAGAGATCCAGCCGGCGCGACGGCACCCCGGTCTCCGGATCGCGCACATGGCAGTGCACAACGGCGGCGCCAGCCTTGGCCGCGGCGATGGCGCTGTCGGCAATTTGCTTGGGCGAGCGCGGCACATGCGGGCTGCGGTCCTGGGTGCCGCCGGAGCCGGTCACGGCACAGGTGATGAAGACTTCGCGGTTCATTTCCAGAGGCATTTCGCTTTTCCCTTCGATGTACAGGGTTTTGCCACGGGTTATCCCCAGGCTCCTCCCCAGATTCCGATTTGCGCTGACAGCGACTCTGCCGCAGCCTTTTACGGCACAGTTTACACCAGGCGAATCGAAGTTGATGAAATCCGCAAAAAACATCCTGCAGCCCGAGAACCGGCCGCTCAAAACAGCGGTGCTGGTTCTGGATGAATGCAACACGCTGTCCTTTGCCGCTGCAGTGGACCCGATGCGCGCCGCCAACCGGCTGGCCGGGCGGGCCGCCTTTGACTGGGATTACGTCAGCGCCACCGCAGAGCCGCCGATGCTGACCAGCGGCCTCACCGTGCCCAGCTTCCCGCTGGCCCGGCTGCAGGGCTGCGAGCTGCTGATCATTGTTGCGGGCTTCCAGCTGGCGCGCCATGCCACCCCCAGCCTGCTGGCCGGCCTGCGCCGCATCGCCGCCACCGGCGCCACTATCGCGGGCATCGACGGCGGCCCTTGGATGATGGCCGAAGCCGGGCTGCTGGACGGCCACCCCGCCACAACCCACTGGGAAGACATGGAAAATTTCTCCGCCCGGTTCCCGGAGGTGGACGCCCGCAACGACCGCTTCACCGTCTCGGATGCCCGCCTGACCTCCGGCGGCGCCACCCCTGCGATCGAGATGATGCTGCACATCATCAGCGCCCGCCATGGCGCAGGCTTTGCCTCCCGCGTCGCCGGGCTGTTCCTGTTCGACGGCCCCGCTGCCCTGCCGCGGCCGCAAAGCCGCCTGGGCAACCGCGGCCACAGTGCGCTCACCGCCAAGGCCAACGCGCTGATGGAGGCTTCGCTGGATGAGCCGCTGCCGCTGGCCCAGATCGCCGAGACCCTGGGCACCAGCCCGCGCAGCCTGCAGCAGCAGTTCCGGCTCAAGCTCAACACCACGCCGCAGGACCACTACCTGCAGCTGCGCCTGGCCGAGGCCCGCCGCCTGGTGACCGACACCGCGATGCCGCTGATGGAGGTGGCGATGGCCACCGGCTTCACCTCGCAGTCGAGCTTTGCCCGCGCCTTCCGCACTGCGCATGGCACCTCTGCCCGCGACCTGCGTCAGGAACAGGCCCGCCCGACGGCGCACTAACACCACGCGGGTCAAGGGCCGCGCAGCGGCGGTGCGCAGCACCGTACACCCTTGACGCGCAATCCTTGAACACACTTGCAAACGCGCTTCAGGGGCAGACCTGCCCCTGAACGCCTCTCAGCAAAACCTTCCGCGCTGCGCCAGCAGCGCCCGGCCCAACCGGCCCAGGGCATGCCCATGCCCGCAGGCCGGGCGGGAGCATCTCCGCCCCTTGGATCAATACGGCATCGGATGCATGCGGTGCGCCGCGTTGATCTCCTCCAGCACGTCCTGGCTCAATTCCAGCTCCACCGATTGCAGCAGATGCTCCAGCTGCGCCAGACGGGTGGCACCAAAGATCGCCGAGGCCATGAAGGGCCGCGTCCGGCACCAGGCCAGCGCCATATGCACCGGATCCAGCCCGTGGCGACCCGCAATCTCCAGATAGGCCGCCACCGCATCATAGACCCGCGGGCTGTGGCGTCCGCCCAGTTCCGGGTTGATCGATTTGCGCGAGCCTTCCGGTACCGCCCCGTCCTGGTATTTCCCGGTCAGCAATCCGGTGCCCAGCGGCGAAAATGCCATCAGGCCCACGTCCTCATTCACGCTTAGCTCTGCCAGGTCGGTGTCATACATCCGGCAGACCAGCGAATACTCGTTCTGGATCGAGGCCACCCGCGGCCAGCCTTTCTCCTCCGCCAGCCGCAGCCACTGTGCGGTGCCCCAGGCGCTCTCATTGGACAGGCCAAAGGCCCGGATGGTGCCGCGGTCCACCTCACGCTGCAGCGCTTCCAGGCAGTCCTCCATATTGGCCAGAGTCTCCCCGCGGTTCTGGCCGGAGGGGTCATAGCTCCAGTTCTGCCGGAACATGTAGCTGCCCCGGTTCGGCCAGTGAAACTGGTAGAGGTCGATATAATCGGTCTTCAGCCGCTTCAGCGAGGCTTCCACGGTGGGCGCGATGGTCTTGGAGGAAATCGGCGCCCCGCCGCGCACATGTTTCATCCCCTCGCCAGAGTGCTTGGTCGCCAGGATGTATTCGCCGCGCCGTCCGGTCTTTTCGTTCCAGTTGCCGATGATGCGCTCGCTGTTGCCCAATGTCTCTGCGCTGACCGGGTTCACCGGATACATCTCGGCGGTGTCGACAAAGTTCACACCGTTTGCCAGCGCCATATCAATCTGCGCGTGCGCCTCGTCTTCCGGCGTCTGGGTGCCGAATGTCATCGTGCCCAGGCACAGTTCGGACACCTTCATGCCGGTGCGGCCCAACGGGTTCATTTTCATCTTGCGCGCTCCCCTGCTGCGGATCTGCCCGCGACCCTAACCGGCAGGACGGCAAGTGCAAGCGGCTTGCACCCGCGGCGCAAACCCGCCAGCCTGCGGGCAAACCGAGGAAGGGAGATGAGATGCCGCAACAGATCACCAAGGGCGTCAAGGCGCTGCTGGCGGAGGCCAACAGCCTTGTCGAGACCATGAGTGTCGAAGACGCCAAGCAGAAGGTGCTGGACGAGGATTACGTTTTCATCGACCTGCGCGACATTCGCGAACTGCAGCGCAGCGGCATGATCCCCGGCGCGTTCTCCTGCCCGCGCGGCATGCTGGAATTCTGGATCGATCCGGACAGCCCCTACCACAAGCCGGTGTTCAACCAGGACAAAACTTATGTGTTCTACTGCGCCAGCGCCTGGCGCTCTGCCCTGAGCGCCAGGGCGGCGATGGAGATGGGGCTGAAACCGGTGGTGCATCTGGAAGGCGGCTTCACCGAATGGGCCAAGCAGGGCGGCCCGGTGGTCCCGCGCGAGGGCTGAGGCGCGCCGCGCAGCCAGGCTCAAGGCGCGGCACCCGGCGGCACTGGCCGTTTGGACGATTGAGAACAAAAGTGGAACACGTTAATCTGGCGGCATGCCGACTCACCTGCTTTCCCGCCGCAGCCACAAACCCCGCCCGGCGCTGACCCTGACAGAGGGGATCGCGCTGGACCTGGCCCGCGTGCATGAGGCCTGCGGCCCCGCCCGCCACAGTTTTGCGCTGTGGCTGGCAGCAGCGGCCCAGGGGCCTGTGCTGTGGCTGTCCCAGCCCCAGGCCGGCAGGCCGCTGAACCCGGCCCAGGCCGCGAGGCCGCTGAACCCGGACGGGATCGCGGAGTATGCCAGCCCTTCCCGGTTCCTGTTCGTGCAAACCGCCCGGGCAGAGGATCTGCTCTGGGCAATGGAAGACGCCCTGCGCGGCGGCGCCGCGCCGCTGGTGGTGGCAGAGCTGGCAGAGCCGCCCGCCATGACCCCGGTGCGGCGGCTGCATCTGGCGGCAGAGGCCGGCGGCCGCTTCGGCCCGGCCCCGCTGGGCCTGCTGCTGACCCCGGGCCAGGGCGGCGCCCAGGGCATCGAAAGCCGCTGGCACCTGGCCCCGGCCCACGGCCTGCCGGCCCATGCGCCCTGCCCCGCCAGCGGCCCGGCGGGCAGCCGCATGTGCTGGGCATTGCAGCGCCTGCGCGCCCGCACCCTGCCGCCGCGCAGCTGGCAGATCACCCGGGCCCGCGCAGGCGGCCCGCTGCAGGCCGCCCCGCTGCCGCCCGGCGCGGCCAGCCTGCAATCCACCCGCTCCGCACACTCCGGAGCACTCCCGCAACCGCAGTCACCGCTGGCTGTGCCAGCGCTGCCCTAGCGGCATTGGGCCCGGCACCGGGCGTTGCCCGGTGCCGGGCCCAACAGGCAAAGGCTTTGCCAAAAGCCGCTGCCTGGCGGGAGAGCCTCCCCGTTCCGCGCCTCACAACGGCACGCGCGAAAGTGAGCAGCCCGCCCCGGCAGATCCGGCTACACTCTGCCTGCAGCTCAAGGCCTGCAAAGGAAACCCGGCTTGGACACATACGGAATGAAGCGGCGCAAACTGCTTGCCTGCCTCAGCGCTGCGATGCTGGCACCGCAGGGGCTGGGTGCAGCGCCCCTGGCATACCAGCTGGTGCCAGAGGCCACCGATGTGCGGTTCACTTTCCTGCTCAGCGGCCAGCCGCAGCACGGGCGCATTCCGGTTGCCGCCGCCCGCATCCTGATTGATCCGGCAGACCTGGCCCGCAGCCAGGCCGATATCACCCTGGACGCCCGCCGCGCCAGCACCGGGCTGATCTTTGCCACCGAGGCGCTGAAAGGCCCCGGTATCCTCGACACCGCACGCCACCCGCATATCCGCTTCCGCTCCACCCGCGTCCGGCTGGGGCCAGAGGGGCGGCTGTCGGGCGGCTCCGTGATCAAGGGCGATCTCACCCTGCGCGGAACCACCCGCCCAATCACCCTGCAGGCAGCGCTTTACCGCCGGCCCGGCAGCGCCCCGGATGATCTGCGGGAGCTGGACGTGCGGCTGTCGGGCCAGCTCAGCCGCGCGGCTTTCGGCGCCACCGGCTATGCGGATCTGGTTGCCGACCGCGTCCGCCTCGCCATCAAGGCGCGCATCCGCCGCGCGGGCTGAAACCGCCGTCCGGTGCGGAAAAGCACCGCCGCGCAAAAATACGACATGGCTTTGGCGGAAACCGGCTGGCAATGAAGCGCCAGCCTGTCATGGTCGCAGCGTTATGCGCCTGATCGTCTCCTTTGCCGCCCTGTTCCTGTCCGTCATCCTGCTGCAGCTGTCCACCGGAGGCGTCGGCCCGCTCGATGCCATCTCGGGCCTGACGCTCAACTTCACCAAGGAACAAATCGGCCTCCTCGGCTCGGCCCATTTCTTCGGCTTCTTCATTGGCTGCTGGTGGGCGCCGCGGCTGATGGGCAATGTCGGCCATTCCCGCGCCTTTGCAGTCTGCACCGCGCTTGGGGCGATGGGCCTTTTGGGCCACACGCTGACCGAAAATCCCTATGCCTGGGCGGTGATGCGGATCGCCTCCGGCCTCTGCGTGGCCGGAGCCTATACAGTGATTGAGGCCTGGCTGAACGCCAAAGTCACCAATGAAAACCGCGGCCGGGCCATGGGCACCTATCGGATTGCCGACATGAGCGCCTCGCTGGCGGCGCAGCTGATCATCGCGGTGCTGCCGCCTGCGGTTTACATCTCCTATAATCTGCTGGCTGTGGTGTGCTGTGCGGCCCTGCTGCCGCTCACGCTGACCAAGGCCAGCCAGCCGGAAACCCCCGACGCTCCACGGCTGCGGCCCAAGCTGGCATGGCGCTGCTCGCCGCTGGCGGTGGCCGGCGTGATCGTGTCGGCGCTCAGCTCCGCCTCCTTCCGGATGGTCGGCCCGGTCTATGGCCAGGAGGTTGGGCTGGAGATCGGCCAGATCGCCTTCTTCCTTGCCTCTTTCGTCCTGGGCGGCGCGCTGGCGCAGTATCCAATGGGCTGGCTCGCCGACAAATACGACCGCCGCTGGGTGCTGATCTGGCTGTCCAGCATCGCCATCCTCAGCTGCGGCATTACCATGGCTGCCAGCGGCACAGGCACCCTGGGTGTGATGCTGGCAGCCGGCTTCTTCGGCTTCACCACCTTCCCGATCTTCTCGGTCTCCGCCGCCCACGCCAACGACTTTGCAACCTCCGCCGAACGGGTTGAGCTGTCGGCGGCGCTGATGTTCTGGTACGCGCTTGGCGCCATCGCCTCGCCCTATGTGTCCTCCGCGCTGATCGACAGCTTCGGCCCGGCGGCCCTGTTTGCCTATGTCGCCTGCGGCCACGTGGCTCTGATCGCTTTTGGCCTCAGCCGGATGAAAGTCCGCGCCAGCCCCGCAGAGCGCACCAATTATGTCTATGCGCCGCGGACATCTTTCACCATCGGGCGCCTGCTGAAACGCTCGCGCGAGGGGCGTGAATAAAGGTCAGCTTTACTGTCCGAATGTTTCGCGCGCGAAACATTCGGACAGAACCATTGACCCTTTAAAGGTTTGTTTACGAACAGCTTTCAAAGCCAAGAACTGCAGCGGCGGCAGTGGCGTGCACATTGCCTGGCCCGCAGAGGGCGGAGAAATTGCCCGCCCGCCCTGCCGCTGCGCCCGGCCCGTCGCACAGCAGGGGTTTCCGCCGCCCGCGCCATGCGCTAGACGGGCCTTTGACGCATTACCTGGATGGATGGCATGGCACGTATTCTGATCACTTCGGCGCTTCCCTACATCAACGGGATCAAGCATCTGGGCAACCTGGTGGGCAGCCAGTTGCCGGCAGATCTTTACGCCCGTTACAACCGGGGCCGCGGGAATGAGGTGATGTTCCTCTGCGCCACCGACGAACACGGAACGCCGGCAGAACTGGCTGCCGCCAAGGCAGGTAAGCCGGTTGCGGACTACTGCGCCGAAATGCACGAAGTGCAGACGGATATCGCGCAGCGCTTCGGCCTGTCCTTCGACCATTACGGCCGCTCCTCCAGCCCGCAGAACCATGCGCTGACCCAGCATTTTGCAGGCAAGCTGGCGGACGCCGGGCTGATCTCCGAAGTCAGTGAAAAGCAGGTCTACTCCAATGCCGATGGCCGCTTCCTGCCCGACCGCTATATCGAGGGCACTTGCCCCAACTGCGGCTACGAGAAGGCGCGCGGCGACCAGTGCGAGGAATGCACCAAGCAGCTGGACCCCACCGACCTGATCAACCCGCGCTCCGCGATCTCCGGCTCCACAGACCTGGAAGTGCGTGAGACCAAGCACCTGTTCCTGCGCCAGTCGGCGATGCGCGATCAGCTGGATGCCTGGATCGATACCAAGAAGGACTGGCCGGTCCTGACCACCTCCATCGCCAAGAAGTGGCTGCATGACGGCGACGGCCTGCAGGACCGCGGCATCACCCGCGATCTGGACTGGGGTGTGCCGGTCAAGAAGGGCGGCGCCGACTGGCCGGGCATGGAGGGCAAGGTCTTCTATGTCTGGTTCGATGCGCCGATCGAATATATTGCCGCTGCTGGTGAATGGGCCGAAAAGCATGGGCTTGCAGACGCCGACTGGCAGCGCTGGTGGCGCACCGACAAGGGCGCCGAGGACGTCAAATACGTCCAGTTCATGGGCAAGGACAACGTGCCCTTCCACACCCTGTCGTTCCCGGCCACCATTCTGGGCTCGGGCGAGCCGTGGAAGATGGTCGATCACCTGAAGAGCTTCAACTACCTGAACTATGATGGCGGCCAGTTCTCCACCTCGCAGGGCCGCGGCGTGTTCATGGATCAGGCGCTGGAGATCCTGCCCGCCGACTACTGGCGCTGGTGGCTGCTGAGCCATGCACCCGAAAGCTCCGACTCCGAATTCACCTGGGAGAACTTCCAGCAGTCGGTGAACAAGGATCTGGCGGACGTTCTGGGCAACTTCGTCAGCCGCATCACCAAGTTCTGCCGCTCCAAGTTCGGTGAGGAAGTCCCGGAAGGCGGCGAATACGGCGCGCAGGAGCAGGCGCTGATCGACGAGCTGAGCACCCGCATCCGCGCCTATGAAGGCCACATGGAAGCGATGGAAGTGCGTAAATCGGCGCAGGAGCTGCGCGCGATCTGGGTTGCCGGCAATGAATACCTGCAATCCGCCGCCCCCTGGTCGGTGTTCAAGGAAGACCCCGAACGCGCCGCCGCGCAGGTGCGTCTGGGCCTCAATCTGATCCGGCTTTATGCGGTGCTGTCGGCACCGTTCATCCCGCACGCCTCGGACACGCTGATGGCAGCGCTGAACTCGGACGACCGCAGCTGGCCGGAAGACGTGGCGGTGGCGCTTTCCGCCCTGCCCGCAGGCCATGGCTTCACCGTGCCGGAAGTGCTGTTTGCCAAGATCACCGACGAGCAGAGCGAGGAATGGCAGGAGCGTTTCTCCGGCACTCGTGCCTGACGCACCGGACATTGACTGACACGAAGGCCGCCCCGTGGGCGGCCTTTTTTGTTTGCCATCCCATTGCCACTGCGCAGAATTTATTTCCGACTAAAAAACTCGGATTGACATAGGTGAGTAAATAAATCAGGTATACGGCATTCCAGCCAGCCTGACTCGGATCGGGCGAGCCCGAGTGACATTCAATCAACCGAGATCGCCCCCATGCCGACCAGTGCGCGCCGCCCTAGCGGCCCTGATATCAAGGAACCGGAGTCCGAGGACATGCGCCAGTTGTGGCCGCAGGTCTTTGCTCCCTCTCGTGCATTGTCTGGCTTTTGTCTGGAATGGCTTCTGGACAGGGCGGAATTCAGCGATGGGCGCACGTCATGAACCAGATTACTTCCAAACCTGTCCCCACTGAGGCCACCGCCGAGGTGTTCCCGACCTATCACGCCGAGGACCTGACCCGCGGCGGCACCCAGGCCCGTATCCTGTTGAACGGCCAGATCTATTCGCTGCGCATCACCCGCGCAGGCAAGCTGATCCTGACCAAATGAGCGCCGCCTCCCATCCCCGCGGCGGTGTGACCGTCGGCACCCTGTCGGAACTGCCGCCGCTGGAGGCCGGTGCGGTGATCTATCTGCGCCACTGGTTCTCCGGTTCCGAAACCCGCGCGCAGATGCGCCGTGATTTTGAGGTGAACTTCGGCCCGGAAATGGCGGAATCCGCCTTTGAGGCCTTTGGTTACTTGTGCAATTTCTGCGCCGCCCATGGCCGCCGCCCGCTGGTGCGCCACGGCATGACCTGCAACTGCCTGGGCGCTGATGAAAACTGCTTTGCCAACCTGCTCGCCTCAGCCGCGGAGGGCCAGAAGGACGACGCCCATGTTCTCGCCTCGCTGATCGTCACACCGCGTAAGGCGCCGGAACTGGCGAAACTTGCCTCTGACTGCGGGCTGCTGATGCAGCAGATCATGGGGCTGCAGCTGCCTGTGCAGACGGACCGCCCCGCCTCTGCCACCCTTCATTGAACACAGAACAAACCCAAGGACTTAGCTGATGAAATCTGTCTTTCTCGCGGGCACTGCCCTCGCCGGTCTCACCCTTGGCACCACCGCTGCCCTTGCTGCTGACAAAGCCGCGGTGCTGACCAACTACGCCAACATCGCCGAGGCGAAATACCAGGACAGCCTGGCAACAGCGCAGGTGCTGAAGGCCGCCGTTGAGGCGCTGGTGGCGCAACCGTCGGCTGAGAACCTGGAAACCGCCCGCGCCGCCTGGATCGCGGCGCGCGTGCCCTATCAGCAGTCCGAAGTGTTCCGGTTCGGCAATGCCATTGTCGACGACTGGGAAGGCAAAGTGAACGCCTGGCCGCTGGACGAAGGGCTGATCGACTATGTCGACGCTTCCTACGGCGGCCCAACTGACGAAAACACCCTAGCGGCGCTGAATGTGATCGCCAACCCCAGCTTCGAGCTGTCGGGCCAGGCCATCGACGCCACCAAAATCACCCCGGGCCTGCTGGAAGGTGCCCTGCATGAAGCCGACGGGGTCGAGGCAAACGTGGCCACCGGCTACCACGCCATCGAATTCCTGCTTTGGGGCCAGGACCTGAAGGGGACAGAACACGGCGCAGGCGACCGGCCCTGGACCGACTATGCCACGGGCGACACCTGCACCGGCGGCAATTGCGACCGCCGCGGCGAATACCTGCAGGCCGCCACCGACCTGCTGATCTCCGACCTTGAGTGGATCACCGCACAATGGAGCGAGGCCGGCGAGGCCCGCACCGCGCTGCTGGCGGATGAGGACGCAGGCATTACCGCAATGCTGACCGGCATGGGCTCGCTGTCTTATGGCGAGCAGGCGGGCGAGCGGATGCGCCTGGGCCTGATGCTGAACGACCCGGAGGAAGAGCACGACTGCTTCTCCGACAACACCCACAACAGCCACTACTATGACGGGCTGGGCGTGCAGAACGTCTATCTGGGTGAATACGTGCGGGTGAACGGCGAACTGGTGTCCGGCCCCTCCCTGTCTGATCTGGTGACCGCCAAGGACGCGGATCTGGACGCTGAGATGCGCGGCAAGCTGTCCACCACCATGCTGGCGCTCGGCCGCATCAAGACCGCAGCTGAGGCAGGCCTCTCCTATGACCAGATGCTGGCGCAGGGCAATGCGGCCGGCGAAGCGCTGGTGATGGGCGGCGTCAACGGGCTGATCGACCAGACCCGCTCCATTGAGCGTGTGGTTTCCACCCTCAAACTGGACGGTGTTGCCATCGAAGGCTCCGACAGCCTGGACAACCCCGCCGCCGTCTTCAACTGATCGCTTTCAAGCCACAGAAGCACCCCCGTGAAGGGCCGCATTTTCCGCGGCCCTTCATGCGCAGCCAGCAAACACCCGCCAATTCCCTAGTGTTTCACTCTGGATAACCCTTGAATCCCCAGTAATTTTATCAGATATATTTTCCCAACGGAATCACTTGGCCTTTTGCGCCACGGGCAAGGACGCGAGCAGCATGATCGTTTGCCACTGCACACAGATCTCGGATCACGACATCCGCGCCGCCATCGACTGGATGCGAAGCGCCGACCCTGAAACGATTATCACCCCCGGAAAAATCTATCACGCGCTGGGAAAATCCGCCGATTGCGGCGGTTGCATGCCCCTTTTCCTCGACACCATGCGTGCGAGCAGTAAGCTGGAAGTACCTGCGCAGCTTGCGAATTTACGCGCTGGATCAATTCGGGAGAAGAATAATGAAGGGCGACGCCAAGGTTATCGACTATCTGAACAAGGCTCTGCGGCATGAGCTGACGGCGGTCAGCCAGTACTGGCTGCATTACCGGCTGCAGGACGATTGGGGCCTGGGCAGCATGGCCAAGAAAAGCCGCGAGGAAAGCATCGAAGAGATGCAGCACGCGGACAAATTGATTGAAAGGATATTGTTCCTGGGCGGCCACCCGAACCTGCAAAAGCTTGACCCGCTGCGGATCGGCCAGACGCCCAAAGAAACCCTCGAATGCGACCTTGCCGCCGAAGTGGACGCCCGTGCGCTCTACAAGGAAGCCCGCGACGCCTGCAACACCGCAGGCGACTATGTATCCCAGAAGCTGTTTGAAGAGCTGATGGCGGACGAAGAAGGCCATATCGATTTCCTCGAAACGCAGCTTGAACTGCACGACCGGATCGGTGCCGAAAACTATGCCCAGCTCAACGCCACCAAGATGGCAGAGGTTGAAGACTAATTTCACGCTGGCTGCCGCACTTGCGGCGGCCACGCCCCTTGCGGCGCTGGACCTGGCCAGCCGGTACCAGGCAGAGCCGCACCTCTCCCCCCTTCCCCGCACCGATGCCGAACGCGCCCGGATTGCCGCTGCAGTTGCGCCCGCCACGGATTTTTCGGCGTCTGAGCCGTTCGAGGACCTGCCCGCAGGTGCAGCCACGGTGGGCGCCCGTTCGGATGATGAGGCGTTTTCCCAGCATTCCGCCAACCTCAGCTTTGAACAGGAGCTGGAATTCAAGCTCGGCAACGGGCTATTCAAGAAGATCTGGGTGTTCTCGCCCGCCTCCACCAAGGCGTCTGACGGGCTCGGGCCGCTTTATAACGCGCGGTCCTGCCAGCGCTGCCACCTGAAGGACGGGCGCGGCCATGTGCCGGAGCAGCCGGATTATGCCTCCACTTCGATGTTCCTGCGAGTCTCCATCCCAGGCCCTGTGCCGCCGGAGCTGCAGGAGATTACGGACTACATCGGCACCGCCCCGGACCCGCAGTATGGCCGCCAGCTGCAGGATTTTTCCGCCCCCGGCGTCGCGCCGGAATACAGGCTGCGGGTGGAGTATGAGGAATTTGAGGTCGCGCTGTCCGGCGGTGAGACCACCACCCTACGGCGTCCCAGCTACACCGCCGCAAGCCTCGGCTATGGCCCGCTTGCGGAGGGCGCCATGCTGTCGCCCCGCGTAGCGCCGCCAATGATTGGGCTCGGCCTATTGGAGGCGATCCCTGCCACCGACATCCTCGCCCACGCGGATGAAAATGATGCGGATGGCGACGGCATCTCCGGCCGCGCCAATCTGGTCTGGTCGCGGGAGTTCCGCCAGATCATGCTGGGCCGCTTCGGGCTGAAGGCCGGCTCGCCAACCGTTCATGAGCAATCCGCAGGCGCGTTTTCCGGTGACATCGGCATCTCCACCCCGCTGTTCCCGGCCCACGCGGGGGAATGCACGGAGCGGCAGACCGCATGCCAATCCGCCCCGCACGGCGGCGGTGATTCCCGTGAAACCGAGATTGACCAGCCCAATATGGATCTGGTCACTTTCTACAGCCGCAACCTGGGCGTGCCCGCCCGCCGCAACTCCGATGACCCGCAAGTGCTGCGCGGCAAGCAGGTATTCTACAACAGCGGCTGCGCCTCCTGCCATGTGCCGAAATACGTGACCCACCGGCTGGAAGACCGGCCCGAGCAGAGCTTTCAGCTGATTTGGCCGTACTCCGACCTCTTGCTGCACGACATGGGTGAAGGCCTGGCCGACAACCGCCCCGAAGCCCGCGCCACAGGCCGTGAATGGCGCACCGCGCCGCTCTGGGGCGTTGGTCTGACGCAGCAGGTGTCACCCCGTGCCACTTACCTGCACGACGGCCGCGCCCGCACCTTGCTGGAGGCCGTCCTGTGGCATGGCGGCGAGGCGGAAGCCGCGAAGACCCGCGTTGTGGAGCTGCCGCCGCAGGACCGCGCCGCCCTGATTTCTTTCCTGGAGAGCCTCTGATGCGCGTCCTTGCCATTGCCCTGACCCTGGCTGCCGCTCCCGCTGCGGCCTCCGACTTGTCCAGCAGCATCACCGATCAGCTGATCCTCCCGGCGTTTGAGGAGCTGGCAATGGACACGGCAGCGCTGGCGGACGCAGCCAAGGCCGACTGCAACCCGCAATCCGAAGCCCTGCGCGCGGCCTACAGTGAGGCCTTCGACGCCTGGATCGCCGCCAGCCACTACCGTTTTGGGCCGACGGAAACGGACAGCCGCGCCTTTGCGCAGGCCTACTGGCCCGACAGCCGCAGTAAGACGCCCAAAGCGCTGGCCGGTCTGATCCGCAGCGAGGACCCCGGCATCACCGACCCCGCCGCATTTTCCAGCTATTCCATCGCCGCCCGCGGTTTCTATGCGCTGGAATACCTCCTGTATGACCCGGACCTCTCCACCGCCGGCAGCGCGGACTACCGCTGTACCCTGACCCGCGCCATCAGCACGGACATTGCCGCCACTGCGCAGGCCATCAGCCGAGACTGGGCAGAAAACTACGCAGGCGAAATGCGCGCACCGGCCAGCCGCTACCGCAGCGAGGATGAAATCACCCAGGAGCTGCTGAAGGCGCTGACAACCGGTTTGCAGGTGCTGGACGACATGCGGCTGGGCCGCCCGCTGGGCAGCTTTGACAAGCCCCGCCCCAACCGCGCCGAGGCCCGCCGCTCCGGGCGCAGCCTGCGCCATGTTCTGGTGTCGCTGAACGCGATGGAGCCGCTGGCGCTGGCTCTGGCACGGGATGAGGCCGGGTTGAAGGCGGACCTCGCAAAGGGTTTCGGCAAGGTCCGCAGCCGCGCCGAAGCGCTGGATGATCCGGTCTTTGCCGGAGTTGCCGACCCAACCGCCCGCATCCGGATCGAGGCGCTGCGCCAGCAAGTGAAAGACCTCCGCGCGATTGTTTCAGAACGCCTTGGCCCCTCTCTCGGCGTGGCGGCAGGATTCAACGCGCTCGACGGCGACTGACGGAAAGGACCCCGCATGACCTCCCGCCGCGGATTTCTGGCAGGCCTGATGGCCGCCACCCTCGCACCGCAGGCCAGCTGGGCCAGCGCCGGCAGCCCCACCTTCCTGTCGGCGGGCAAGGACGCCAGCGGCGCCTTCCTGCTGGCGGGCCTTACCGGGACAGGACAGATCCTGTTCCGCCACCCACTGCCGGACCGCGGCCATGCAGCTGCCGCGCATCCCGTGCGGCCGGAAGCCGTTGCCTTCGCCCGCCGCCCGGGCCGCTTTGCCGATGTGATCGACTGCCGAACCGGTGCTGCGCTGGCCCGGCTGGAACCGCCCGCCGGGCATCATTTCTACGGCCATGGGGTGTTTTCGCCGGACGGCAGCAGCCTGTTCACCACGGAAAACGACTATGAGAACGCCCGCGGCGTGATCGGTGCCTGGGATGCTGCGGATGGCTACCGCCGCATTGCCGCGTTCTCCTCCGGCGGCATTGGCCCGCATGACATGGCTTTGCGCCGCGATGCGCCCGGGCTGGTGGTGGCAAACGGTGGCATCGAGACCCACCCCGACAGCGGCCGCGCCAAGCTGAACCTGCCTGACATGCGCCCCAACCTCAGCTGCCTGAGCCTGGACGGCGAAGTGCAGGAACAGATGGAACTGCCGCCAGAGCTGCGTCTCAATTCAATCCGCCATCTGTCAGTGCGGGCGGACGGCACCGTTGGTTTCGCCATGCAATGGCAGGGCGATCTGGGTGAACAAGTCCCCACTGCCGGCCTGCACACCCCCGGCGGCGTGCCGCGACTGCTGGCGGAGGACGACGCGCGGGTGCTGAACATGCGGGGCTACGGCGGCTCCATCGCCTTCTGCGCCGACGGCAGCCGGATCGGCGTCACCTCACCGCGGGGCGGGGTGCTGCAAGTGATGGACACAGTGAGCGGCGCGCTGCTGGCAGAACACAGAATGGCAGATGTCTGCGGTCTGGCCGCCTCCGCCGAAGGCTTTACGGCCAGCACCGGCACTGGCCAGTTCTATGCGGTTTCGGATAGCGGCCGGGATGAGGTGCACCACGCGGAATTGGCCTGGGACAACCACCTGATCCCGCTGATCTGAAGCAAAGTTTCCCGGTGCTTCACAGGCGCGCCCGCCACGGCGCGCCTTTTCGTTTTCAAATCCTCCGAAAGTAATACGAAAACGGATGATGACTCTTCGCGCGTGATACGCTACAGAATCGCAGCGAAAGGAAAGCAAATGGATGCCGCAAGCCGTCAGACCGAAATCATCTCTCTGCTGAACCGTCAGGACCGGGTCGAGGTTGAGGATCTCTCGCAACGCTTTGGCGTGTCCTTGCAGACCGTGCGCGCCGATCTGCGCGACCTGTCGGCGCGCGGCGCGCTGTCCCGCGTGCACGGCGGTGCCGTCCGCGTCAGCTCCGCCGCCAGCCAAGGGTACGAGGACCGGCGCAAGCTGAACGCCGGCAACAAGCTGGCGATGGCCGCCCTGGCGGCAGAGCTGATCCCCGACAACTGCTCGCTTTCGCTCAACATCGGCACCTCCACAGAACAGGTGGCCCGCGCCCTGTCCGGCCACAGCGGCCTGACGGTCATGTCCAACAATATAAACATTATCAACATGATGATGGGTGGTCAGGCCAAAGAGCTGATCCTGGCCGGCGGCACCGTGCGGCAAAGTGACGGTGCCATCGTGGGCCAAGATGCTGTGGACTTTTTCTCCCGCTACAAGGTGGATTTCGCGGTTATCGGCGCCTCAGCTTTGGATGCCGACGGCGCGGTGATGGATCACGATGCCCGCGAGGTATCTGTCGCCCGCGCAATCCTGAAAAACGCACGGCAGAAGGTGCTGGTCTGCGACGGCAGCAAGTTCGACCGCTCCGCCCCGGTGCGGATCTGCGACCTCTCCGATCTCGACGTGGTGATCACCGACCGCCCGGTTCCCGCAGAATTTGCCGAGGCCGCGCAGGCCTCCGGCACCCGCATCCTGACCGCAGGACAAAACGAAAGCAGCGAAAATGACTGACACGCCTGTAACAGACCTTTTCATCATCGGCGGCGGCATCAACGGCTGCGGCATCGCCCGCGACGCCGCCGGCCGCGGCTTGTCGGTGACGCTGGCAGAGATGAACGACCTGGCCTCGGCCACCTCCTCTGCCTCAACCAAGCTGTTCCACGGCGGTTTGCGGTACCTCGAATATTTCGAGTTCCGCCTGGTACGCGAGGCGCTGATCGAGCGCGAAGTGCTGTTGAAAGCGATGCCGCATATCTCCTGGCCGATGCGGTTCGTGCTGCCGTTCCACAAGGACATGCGGTTCGACAGCGAGACGCCGACGTCCAAGCTGCTCACCACTTTCATGCCCTGGATGAAGGGCCGCCGCCCGGCCTGGCTGATCCGGCTGGGGCTGTTCCTCTACGACTCGCTTGGCAAGCGCGGCATCCTGCCCGGCACCGCGAAGCTGGATCTGGAGGCCGACCCGGCGGGCAGACCGCTCAGGGACAAGTTCAAGACCGCCTTTGAATATTCCGACTGCTGGATCGAGGACGCCCGCCTGGTCGTCCTGAACGCCCGCGACGCCCAGGCCCGCGGCGCCGAGATCCTGACCCGGACCAAGGTGCTGGCCGCTGAACGCCATGCGGACCACTGGGTGATCACCCTGCAGGATCAGGCCAGCGGCGAAACCCATCAGCGCCGCGCGAAAATGCTGATCAACGCGGGCGGGCCCTGGGTCGCCGATGTGCTGCATCAGAAGCTGGGCCAGAACAGCCGCGAGAACATCCGCCTGGTGCGCGGCAGCCATATCGTGGTGCCGAAGCTGTTTGACCACGGGCGCTGCTACTTCTTCCAGGGAACCGACGGGCGGATCATCTTTGCCATTCCCTATGAGGAAGACTTCACCCTCATCGGCACAACGGACAGCGACCACTCCGATCCGGACACCGCGCCGGAATACACCACAGAGGAGCAGGACTATCTGATTGATTTTGCATCAGGATATTTCAATCAGCCGCTCAAGCGCGAGGATATTGTCTGGACCTATTCCGGCGTGCGCCCGCTTTATGACGACGGCGCCAGCTCTGCCACCGCGGCGACCCGCGAATATGTGCTGACACTGGATCAGGCACAGGCGCCCCTCTTGAATGTCTTCGGCGGCAAAATCACTACCTACCGCAAACTGGCGGAGGCGGCGCTAGCCAAGATCGGCAAAGTGTTCCCGCAACTGCCCGCGGACTGGACCGCAGGCGTGGCCCTGCCCGGCGGCGATTTCGCGGTGGCGGATGTGGAAAAGCTGCGCACCAAACTGGCGGCGGATTACCCGTTCCTGACGCCCTATTGGACCCGCCGCCTGATCCGCGCCTATGGCACCGAGGCCTGGGCGGTTCTGGGCGAGGCCAAATCCGCCGCTGATATGGGGCAGGACTTCGGGGCGACGATCACCGCGCGGGAACTGGACTGGGCAATTGCCCGCGAATGGGTACGGACCGGAGACGACTACCTGTGGCGGCGCACCAAGCTGGGACTGCGGCTGGATGAAGCCCAGCGCGCCGCGGTGGATGCCTATATTCAAGGCAAAGCGGCGCAGTTGGCGGCATAACTCAAAGGGCGGCGCCCGGCCCGGCGGGGTGGAAGCGAAGCGCCCGCCCCGTGGGGGCGGGACGGGCGCTGCCCGGCGTGCCGCCGGGCAGGACATTCTGAAAGGGTCTTAAAACTCTACGCCCTTCTGCGCCTTCACGCCGGCGCGGAACGGGTGTTTGATCTGGCCCATCTCGGTCACCAGATCGGCGATCTCGATCAGCTCTTCCTTAGCGTTGCGGCCGGTCAGCACCACATGGGTCATCGGCGGCTTCTGCTCGACCAGGAACTCCAGCACCTCCTCCAGATCCAGGTACTCATAGCGCAGCGCGATGTTGATCTCATCCAAGAGCACCATGGTAATGCGCTCGTCCAGGATCATCTCCTTGGCCTTCTCCCAGCCCTTCTGCGCGGCGGCAATGTCGCGCGCCTTGTCCTGGGTTTCCCAGGTAAAGCCCTCGCCCATCGCATAGAACTGGCAGAGATCGCTGAAGTTCTCCTCGATCAGGGTGCGCTCGCCGGTCTGCCAGGCGCCCTTGATAAACTGCACCACCGCAGACGGCATCCCATGCGCAATGCAGCGCATGATCATACCAAAGCCCGAGGAAGATTTGCCCTTGCCCGGCCCGGTGTGAACGATGATCAGGCCCTTCTCGCCCTCCTTGGTCTTCATCATCCGGTCGCGCGCCGCCTTCTTCTTGGCCATTTTGGACGCGTGACGGGCGGCTTCTTCTTCTGAAATGCCGGTTTCGGACTTTTCGCTCATGGGGGCTCTCCAGCTGTTTGACCCCATGTCTTGACAAAGAAGCCCGCCATAGCGCAAGGGGGTTCAGCTGGTTCCTGTGAAAACAGGCGAAGAGGGAATGTGAAGGCCTTGCCAAGGCTCAAGCACAGCCGCCCCCGCGACCGTGACCGGATGAGGCCGCCATGCCACTGGGAATACGTCCCGGGAAGGCAGGATGGCCGGCAAGGCCTGAGCGCCTTGGCATCCGCAAGCCGGGAGACCTGCCAGCTAGAGAGAGATCAACGGGCAGACGGGGTGTTCTGCGACCGGGTGAGGGGCTGGCACGATACAGCTCCTTTCTGGCCATCCCGCACGCCCTGCCGCGACAGGAGACGCGCTGATGGCTGACGATATGGCAGGCAAGACTGCCAGCACCCAGGGACCGGTCACGCTGACCGTTTGCCTCACCTGCCGCCGCGAGGGCGCCGACCCGGAGGCCGCCCGCCCCGGCGCCATCCTGCACGCAGCCCTGGAAGAAGCCGGAATGCCCGAAGGCGTTCGCCTGCGCGGCGTCGAATGCCTGTCCTCCTGCAAGCGCGGCTGCGCCGTGGCCTTGGTCGGCGGCGAAGAACGCTGGACCTATGTCTACGGCGACCTCGACCCGGACCAGCATGTCCCTGAAATTCTGGAAGGCGCCGCAGCCTATGCCGCCACTACCGATGGCGTCGTTCCATGGCGCGAGCGCCCGCAGACCTTCCGCAAGCAATCTGTTGCCCGCATCCCGCCGGCCAAGTTCTTCTCCGAGGAGTAATCATGAGCGACCTCAACAAGATCCCCGTCACCGTCATCACCGGCTTCCTCGGTGCGGGCAAGACCACGCTGATCCGCCACCTGATGCAGAACCCGCAGGGCAAGCGCCTGGCGGTTGTGGTCAATGAATTCGGCACCGCCGGTGTGGATGGCGACATCCTGAAATCCTGCGCCGATGAAAATTGCCCGGCGGAGAACATCATGGAGCTGGCCAACGGCTGCATCTGCTGCACCGTGGCGGATGACTTCATCCCCACCATCGAACAACTGATGGACCTGCCGGAAAAGCCCGATCACATCGTGATCGAGACCTCCGGTCTGGCGCTGCCCAAGCCGCTGCTCAAGGCCTTCGACTGGCCCGCCATCCGCTCGCGCATCACCGTGGACGGCGTGATTGCGCTGGCCGATGCCGAGGCCGTTGCAAAGGGCCAGTTCGCCCCTGACCTGGACGCCGTGCAGGCCCAGCGCGAGGCGGACGACAGCATCGACCACGAAACCCCGCTGTCTGAGGTGTTCGAGGACCAGATCTCCTGCGCCGACATCGTGCTTCTGTCCAAGGCCGACCTGGCCGGCGACGCAGGCGTCGAGAAGGCCCGCGCGGTGATCGAGGCCGAAGCGCCGCGCAAGCTGCCGATCCTGCCGATGAGCGAAGGCGTCATCGACCCGCGCATCATCCTGGGCCTGAATGCCGCTGCCGAGGACGATCTGGAGGCCCGCCCCAGCCACCACGACGGCCACCACGACCACGAGCATGACGATTTTGAAAGCATCGTTGTCGAAATGGGCGAAGTCTCCGACCCCGAAGCGCTGCAGAATGCTATCGTGAAACTCGCCCGCGAGCGCAATATCCTGCGCGTCAAAGGCTATGTCGCGGTGGAGGGAAAACCGATGCGGATGCTGGTTCAGGCCGTGGGCGAGCGCCTGCGCGCCCAGTATGATCAGCCCTGGGGTGCGCAGCCGCGCAAGACCGCCCTGGTGGTCATCGCCGAGCATGACGACATCGACGAACAGGCCATCCGCGCCGAGCTGGGGGCCTGAAGCTGATGCCCCAAGGCGAAACTTCAAACGTTTCGCCCGGCGGTAACGCCGGGCAGCGCCCGACCTCCCACACGGGAGGGCGCTTCGCTTCCTCCCGAGGCCGGGCACTGCCCTCTGCTCTTCTTTCCGAAAGGGCCTGACCCATGCACGTCGTCTTCCGCGAAAGCCACGGCCTTGACGAGACCGACACCCCGCAAGACCTCGGGCAGACGCCCGCGGACCTTGTGGTGCTGTCCTTCTCCGACAGCGACCTCGGCGCCTTTGCGGCGGGCTGGCACCGCGCGGACGGCAAACTGCCCAGCTTGCGCCTCGCCAACCTGGTGGCGCTCAAGCACCCGTTGTCGGTCGACGTCTACGCGGAACAGACGCTGGAAGGCGCCAAGGGCGTCCTCGTCCGCCTGATTGGCGGCGAAAGCTACTGGTCCTACGGTCTCGCCACCCTGCAGGACCTTGCCCGGCGCAAGGGCTTCGCGCTGGCAATCCTGGCAGCAGACGGCCGCGAGGATGCGCGGCTGGATGAGCTGTCCACCCTGCCAGTCTCCACCCTGCGCCGCCTGCAATCCCTGTGCGACGCCGGCGGCGCCGTCGCTGCTCAGGCGGCGCTTGCACAGCTTTCGCTGGCGGCCGGTCTCTACGCAGGCCCGGTTCTGGGCCTCAAGACCACACCCGAACACGGCTTCTACGACCCAGCTAAAGGCGTGCTTGCGGACCTGCCGCCGCAGGACAAACCGCTGGTGCTGGTGAGCTTCTACCGTTCCTACCTCACCGCTGCCGACACCGCCCCGGTGGATGCCATGATCGAGGAGCTCCGCGCCCGCGGCTATGCGGCCTATGGCGCCTTTGCCGCCAGCCTCAAGGCGCCCACTGCCGCGGACTGGCTGCGCGAAAAACTGCCCTCGCTGAGCCCGGCAGCCATCATCAACGCCACTGCGTTTTCCGCCCAAGGCACCGACGGCAGCGCCTCGCCGCTCTCCGCCACCGGCTGCCCGGTGTTCCAGGTCGCCCTCTCCACCGCACGCAAGAAAGACTGGGCCGAGGCAGACCGCGGCCTTTCCCCCGCTGACCTCGCCATGCACGTGGTGCTGCCCGAGGTCGACGGACGCATCTTTGCCGGCGTCGTCAGCTTCAAGTCGCCGGGCAAGAAAGACCCGGACCTGCAATATTCCCGCTTCGCCCACCGGGCTGATGCAGACCGCATCAAATCTGCCGTGGACCGCGTGGAAGGCTGGCTGCGCCTCGCCAAACTGCCGAATGCGGACAAGCGCCTGGCTCTGATCCTCTCCACCTACCCGAGCCGCGACCACAACCTCGCCCATGCCGTCGGCCTCGACGCGCTGGCCTCCTGCGACGAGATCCTGCGCGAACTGGCGGCCCAGGGCTACGCCGTCGAAGCGCTGGAAAACACCGGTCTGCGGCTGATGGAGGAAACACTCAGCGTCCCGCTGGAGGACTACCGCCAGGCCCTCTCCACGCTGCCGCAAGACCTGCAAAACACCCTGACTGAGGCTTGGGGCAGCCCGGAAGAAGACGCCGATTGCCGCGACGGCGCCTTTCACTTCAAGGCCTTGCGGGCAGGTAACGCCCTGATCGCCCTGCAGCCCGAACGCGGCGAAGTGAAAACTCGCGTCGATGATTACCACGACCTCGACCGCACCCCGCGCCATGCCTATGTCGCCTTTTACCTGTGGCTGCGCGACCAAACCGACGCCCTCGTGCACATCGGCGCCCACGGCACCCTGGAATGGCTGCCGGGCAAGGCAGTCGCCCTCTCCGGCGCCTGCTGGCCCGAGGTGCTGACCGGCCCGCTGCCCGTCGCCTACCCGTTCATCGTCAACGACCCGGGCGAGGCCGCCCAGGCCAAACGCCGCATCGGCGCCGTGACCATCGGCCACTTGCCGCCGCCGCTGGCGCAGACCAACCTGCCCGAGGGCATGGCGCGGCTCGAAAGCCTGCTGGATGAATACTCCACCGCAGACGGCCTGGACCCGGCCCGCCGCGACCGGCTGATCGATGACATCCGGGCAGAGGCGCAAGGCACCGGCGTCGAAGCCGACCTTGGCCTGACGCCGGATACGTCACCGGCTGAGGCCATCACCCGCATCGACGCCTTTGTCTGCGACATCAAGGAAAGCCAGTATGGCGAAGGGCTGCACATCTTCGGCACTGGCCAATGCGGGGCAGAGGAACGCGCCGGGCTGATCGCCGCGCTGGATGGGAAAATCGTCACCCCCGGCCCTTCCGGCTCGCCGTTCCGCGGCCGCGCCGATGTGATCCCGACCGGGCGCAACCTCTTCACAACCGACCCGCGGGCGGTGCCGTCGCGGGCGGCGCATGCGCAAGGGGTCAAACTGGCGGAAGAACTGCTGCGCCGCCACCTTCAGGACCACGGCGACTGGCCCAAGGGGCTGGTGATCGACCTCTGGGGCTCCGCCACCATGCGCACCGCGGGTGAGGAGTTCGCTATGGCGCTGCACCTTGCGGGCCTCGCGCCCAAGTGGGACGAAGGCTCCGAGCGCGTTTCCGGCTTCGAGGTGCTGCCGCTGTCGATGCTGAACCGCCCTAGGATCGACGTGACCTTGCGCGTCTCCGGTCTGTTCCGCGACGTCTTCCCGGGCCTCGCCCAGATGTTCGAAAGTGCCGCTGCTGCACTAGCGGGCCGCGAGGAAACCCAGGCCGACAATCCCTATCTCACTGAGACCCCGCGCGTCTTCGGCCCCAAACCGGGCCAGTACGGCCTGTCGATGAACCCGCATCTGGATGACTACACCGATGCAGCGCGCCAGGCGGCGGGCGAGGCCTGGCTGAATGCCTCCTCCCATGCGATCGACGCCAAGGGCGCAATCACCGACGCCCGCGAAGCGCTGGAAACCCGCCTGCAGGGCGCCGACAGCTTTGTGCACCTGCAGGACCTGCCGGAAACCGACCTGCTGGTCGCGTCTGACTACGCCGCGCATGAGGCCGGCTTTGCCGCCGCAATGGCGCGCATCGGCCAAGCAACACCGGCGCTCTACCACCTCGACGCCACACGGCCCGACAAGCCGCAGGCACGTTCCCTGGGCGAAGAAATCGCCCGCGTCACCCGCGCCCGCGCCGCCAATCCGGACTGGGCCACCTCAATGATGAGTCACGGCTTCCGCGGCGCGGCGGAAATCGCCGCGACGCTCGATCACATGGCTGCCTTCGCGCATCTGGCCCAGGTGGTGCAGCCGCATCTGTTCGACCTCTACTTCGAGGCCACCCTGGGCCGCGACGATCTGGTGGCGTTCATGGAGCACGAAAACCCCGAAGCGCTCGCCGCCATGCGTGACCGCTTCCGCGCCCTGTTTGATGCAGGCCTCTGGAGCACACGGCGCAACTCGATCATGGCAGAGCTGGAGGGCGCCGCATGAGTGCCGCTGCCGCCCCCAAGGTCTACGGCTGGTGCCCCGGCGCCCTGCGGCCAATGATGTCCGGCGACGGGCTGGTGGTGCGGGTGCGCGCGCCAATGGGTAAACTGACCGCTGCCCAAGCGCGCGGTGTGGCAAGGCTTTCTGAAGAGTTTGGTAACGGCCTACTGGATATCTCTGCCCGCGCCAACTTGCAGATGCGCGGCATCCGCGAAGAGGCACATGAGGAGCTGATCGGCGCCCTACGCGATCTCGGCTTCATCGACCCGGACGCAAGCGCCGAAGCCCGCCGCAATGTCCTGCTCGCGCCGTTCTGGACGGCGGGCGACGACACCCACGCCATCGCAGCAGCGCTCAGCGCCGCGCTGACCGCGGCAACAGACCTTAAACTGCCCGGCAAGTTCGGCTTTGCCGTCGACTGCGGCTCGGAACCCGTCCTGCAAGACACCGCTGCCGATATCCGCATCGAACGCTCTGACAGCACCCTGATCCTGCGCGCTGACGGCGCTGAAATCGGCCTGCCCGTCACACGTGAATCCGCTGTCCCCGAAGCTCTCGCCCTGGCCCGCTGGTTCCTGAAACAGGGCGGCGCGCCCGAGGGACGCGGCCGGATGCACCGTCTCATTGCGCGCCGCGGGCCGCCAGCGGCACATGCCGCACCGGTGGCAAGAACCGCTTTCATCGCAAAGCCGGGCACTGTGTCCGCAGGAACTCTCGCGGCGCTGGAATTCGGCCAGATGCCCGCCGCAACGCTGGCACAGTTGGCAGGCCACGGCGATATCCGCCTCACCCCCTGGCGCGCGCTTCTGGTGGAAGGCGCGGAAAGCCTGCCGCCCCTGCCCGGCCTGATCCTGGATGCAACGGATCCGCGCCTGCAAGTCGTCGCTTGCACCGGGGCGCCCGGCTGCCTGCAGGCGCTGTCTGCAACCCGTGATCTGGCCCGTGACCTAGCGCCGCACGTTCCCTCGGGGACCAAACTTCATATTTCCGGCTGCACCAAAGGCTGTGCCTGCCCGGGCACCGCACCGCTGACACTGACCGCAACCGGCGAAAACGAATTCTCCCTGATCCGCAATGGCACTGCCGCGGATCAGCCGCTAAAGACCCGCCTGAGCGCCGACGCGTTGCGCGCCGCTCCCGAACTTCTGAAAGAGGGCAGCTGACATGCTCCACACCTATGAAACCAACGGCGCCGCGATCTACGCCGAAAGCTTTGCCACCATCCGCCGCGAAGCCGATCTGGCGCGCTTCAACAAGGACGAGGAAAGCGTCGTTGTCCGCATGATCCACGCCGCCGGCATGGTGGGGCTGGAAGAGCACGTGCGCTTCTCAGAAGGCATGGCCGAGATCGCCCGCGCAGCCCTGGCGAACGGCGCGCCGATCCTCTGCGATGCCTATATGGTGAGCGAAGGCATCACCCGCCCGCGCCTGCCCGCGGACAATGAGGTAATCTGCACACTGCGCGACCCCAAGGTGCCGGAGCTGGCCAAGGAAATGTCCAACACCCGTTCCGCCGCCGCACTGGAGCTGTGGCGCCCGAAACTGGACGGCGCCGTCGTGGCCATCGGCAACGCCCCCACCGCACTGTTTCATCTGCTGAACATGCTGAAGGACCCGGCCTGCCCCCGCCCCGCCGCCATCATCGGCTGTCCCGTGGGCTTTGTCGGCGCGATGGAATCCAAGGACGCGCTGATGGAGGACCTGCCGGTCCCGTCGATGATCGTGAAGGGCCGTCTGGGCGGCTCCGCCATCACCGTTGCGGCGGTGAACGCACTGGCAAGCTGGAAAGAGTAACGATGGGCAAAGTCATCTGCGCAGGGCTTGGCCCCGGTGATCCCGACCTGATGAGCGTCCGCTCGCACCGGCTGATCACAGGCGCGCGCCACATCGCGTACTTCCGCAAGGCAGGCCGTCAGGGCCAGGCCCGCGCCATCGTCGAGGGCATGCTGGCCGAAGGCGTCACCGAACACGCGATGGAATATCCGGTTACGACCGAAATCCATTTCTCCGACCCTGAATACAACCGGGTGCTGGGCGAATTCTATGACCAGTGGGCCGACACATTGGCCGAAATCGCCAAGGATGAGGACGTGGTGGTCCTGTGCGAGGGCGACCCGTTCCTCTATGGCTCTTACATGCATCTCTACACCCGGCTGCAAGGCCGTGCGGAGCAAGAGATCGTGCCCGGCATCACCGGCATGTCCGGCTGCTGGACCGCCTCTGGCCAGCCGATCACCTGGGGCGATGACGTGCTGACCGTGGCGATGGCGACCCTCAGCGAGGATGAGCTGGCTAAGCGCGCGGCAGAAACCGACGCGCTGGTGGTTATGAAGATCGGCCGCAACCTGCCCAAGCTGCGCCGCGCACTGGAACGGGCTGGCCGTGCCGGTGAAGCCTGGCTGGTCGAACGCGGCACCATGCCCGGCCAGACCGTTCAGAAGCTGTCGGAGATCACAGGCGAGGTGCCCTATTTCTCCATCGTATTGGTTCACGGACAGGGGCGCCGGCCATGAAACTATCGCAAAACGGCTGGGTGGTGATTGCGGGCCTCGGCCCGGGAAATGAAGCACTGGTGACCCAGGAAGTCCGCGACGTCATCGCGGAAGCCACGGATATCGTTGGCTATATCCCCTATGTGAACCGTATCGCGCCGCGCGAGGGGCTGACCCTGCACGCCACTGACAACCGGGTTGAGGTCGACCGCGCCACCCATGCGCTGGAGATGGCCGCCGAAGGCAAGCGCGTGGTCGTGGTGTCCTCCGGCGATCCGGGCGTGTTTGCCATGGCCTCCGCCGTGTTCGAGGCGCTGGAGAACAGCGCGGAAAGCCACCCCGAATGGCTGGATCTGGAGATCAAGGTGCTGCCGGGCATCACCGCGATGCTGGCCGCCGCTGCCGCCATCGGCGCGCCGCTGGGGCATGATTTCGCGGCCATCAACCTCAGCGACAACCTGAAGCCCTGGAGCCTGATCGAAAATCGCCTGCAGCTGGTTGGCGAGGCCGGTCTGGCAATGGCGTTTTACAACCCGCGCTCCAAGTCACGCCCGCATCAGTTTGCCCGCGCGCTGGAGATCCTGCGCGAGGCCTGCGGCGCGGATACGCTGATCACCTTCGCTCGCGACGTGACCAAACCCGGGCAGGAGCTGCTGACCGTGCCGCTGAAGGAGGCCACGCCTGAGATGGCCGACATGCGCACCGTGGTGATTGTCGGCAACCGCGACACCCGCAGGGTGGGCAATTACGTCTATACTCCACGCTACGCTGCCGAAGGATGAGCAATCCAGGCCATCACCTCTGCCACGCTGCCTTTGATGGGGCGCTCGGGCACCTTGGGTCTGCCGATCATGATGACCGGCAGGCCAAGACCGCGCGCGGCAGTGAGCTTGGCCGCGGCCCCCGCGCCGCCGGCGTTCTTGGCGACCACATGGGTGATGGCGTGGCACTGCATCAGCGCGGTGTCGCCCGCGACGTCAAACGGCCCGCGGGCAATCTCGACCGTTGTGTGCGGCAACGGCAGGGGCGCTTCGGGTTCGTCCACCAGCCGCAGCAGGTAGTGATGCAGGGGCTTGGCCGCGAATTGGGCGAGGTTCTGCTTGCCGATCGCCAGGAACACCCGCGCGGGGGTGTCAGGCAGAGCACCCACCGCCGCTTCGATGCTGTCCGCGTGAACCCACTGGTCGCCTTCTCCCGCCTGCCAGGCCGGGCGCTCAAAGGCGCAGAGCGGCACGCCCGCCAATGCGCAAGCGCCCACCGCGTTGGTGCTCATCTGCGCCGCGAAGGGATGGGTGGCATCGACCACATGGGTGATCCCTTCGGCCTGCAGGTAATCCGCCAGCCCGTCCGCGCCGCCAAAGCCGCCAATGCGGGTGGGCAGCGGCTGGCTGACCGGTTTGGCGGTACGGCCCGCGTAGGAGAACACCGCATCCGTGCCGGCCTCGGCCAAGGTTTTCGCGAGCGTCGAGGCCTCGGTGGTGCCGCCCAGCAGGAGGATGCGTGTCATGTCTGATCCGTGGCTCACAATCATTGGTCTGGGCGAAAATGGACTGGAAGGCTTGGGCGATGCAAGCCGGAAGGCGCTGGCGGAGGCCGATGTGATTTTCGGCGGCCCGCGGCACCTGGAACTGGCGGGTGCGGGCAGCAAAGGCCAGCCCTGGCCAGTGCCATTTTCCACCGGGCCGGTGCTGGCGATGCGCGGGCGCAAGGTGGCTGTTCTCGCCTCCGGCGATCCGTTCTGGCATGGCGCCGGCGGTTCGCTGATGCGGGATCTGGCGCCCGATGAGTGGATCTCTTACCCGGTGCCATCCTGTTTTGCGCTGGCCGCCAACCGGCTGGGCTGGAAGCTGGAAGAGGTGCTGTGCCTTGGCCTGCACGCCGCACCCTATGCGCGGCTGCGGTCTCTGCTTGGAAACGGGACGCGCGTGATTTGCACCCTGCGCGACGGCGGCGCACCAGCTGAGCTCGCAGACTGGCTGACCGCAGAGGGCTTCGGCGCCTCAAAACTGACGGTGATGGAGTGCCTGGGCGGGCCGCGCCAGCGGGTGCGTTCCGCCAAGGCCGAAGGGTTTGAATTGCAGAGCATTCAGGCGCCTGTTGCTTTGGCTGTCGAATCTGCAGGCAGCAAGGGCCTGCCGCAGGCGTCCGGGCTGGCGGATACGCAATTCACCAGCGACGGGCAGATCACCAAGCGGCCGGTCCGGGCGCTGACCCTGTCGGCCCTGGCGCCTCGTGCGGGAGAACTGCTGTGGGATATCGGCGGCGGCTCCGGCTCGGTCTCGGTCGAGTGGTGCCTGGCCGCCCCCGGCGCACAGGCCATCACTTTTGAGCCGCGCGAGAGCCGGCTGGAGAACATCCGCGCCAATGCCGCGGCTTTTGGCCTCGACCACCGGATGAAGCCGGTGCTGGGTAAGGCGCCGGCAGTGCTGGACGGCCAGCCCCTGCCTGACTGCGTCTTCATCGGCGGCGGCGGCTCGCAGGCGCTGCTGGACCACCTGTGGAATATCCTGCCCGAGGGCACCCGGCTGGTGGCCAATGGTGTCACGCTGGAAACCGAGACCCTGCTGATGCAGGCCCATGCCGCGCGCGGCGGCCATCTGCTGAAGGCGGAGATTGCCGAAGCCGGGCCGCTGGGGTCGATGCGCGACTGGCGGCGGGCGCGGCCTGTCATTCAGTGGAGCGTCACGCGATGAAGGTGGCAGGCATCGGGTTTCGCAGTGCCGCCACAGCGGCAGATCTGCAGGCGGCACTGGCATTGACCGGCGCGCAGGTGGATGCGCTGGCCTCTGTCGCGGAGAAGGCCGGGGCGCCCGCCATGCAGGAATTTGCGCGCAGCATCGGCCTGCCGGTGATTTCATTGCAGGAACAAGATATTGCCGGTGAGCAGACCTTGACCTGCTCCCCCAGGATCAAGGCGCGGTTCGGCACCGGGTCGCTGGCGGAAGCCGCGGCGCTGGCCGGGGCGCGCCACGGGGTGCCGGGCGCGCAGTCGCGCCTGCTCGCCCCCAGAGTTGTCACCGCGGATGGGCTTGCCACCGCGGCCATAGCAGAAAGACTTGAGCCATGACCGTTCACTTCATTGGCGCCGGCCCCGGCGCTGCCGATCTTCTGACCCTGCGCGGGCGCGACATCATCGCGTCCTGCCCGGTGTGCCTGTACGCGGGCTCACTGGTGCCGGAGGAAATCCTGAGCCATTGCCCGGCAGATGCAAAGATCGTGAACACCGCAGCGATGGATCTGGATGCCATCGTGGCTGAGATCAAGGCTGCGCATGCGGCAGGCCAGGACGTGGCGCGGCTGCATTCCGGCGACCTGTCGGTCTGGTCCGCCATGGGCGAGCAGATCCGCCGCCTGAAAGCAGAGGGCATCCCGGTGAGCGTCACCCCGGGCGTGCCGTCCTTTGCCGCTGCGGCTGCGGCGCTTGGGACCGAGCTCACCCTCCCCGGCCTCGGCCAGTCGGTGGTGCTGACCCGCACCCCGGGCCGCGCGTCGTCGATGCCCGCAGGCGAGTCGCTGGAGAATTTCGCGAAAACCGGCACCACCCTGGCGATCCACCTGTCGATCGGCAATCTGGACCATGTGGTCGACAGCCTGACACCGCATTACGGTGCGGACTGCCCGGTCGCCGTGGTCTACCGCGCCAGCTGGCCGGATCAGCAGATCATCCGCGCCACCCTGGACACGCTGAAAGAGTCGCTGGATGAGAAGATCTCCCGCACCGCGCTGATCCTGGTGGGGCCGGTTCTGAAGGGCGAGGGCTTTGAAGAAAGCTGCCTCTATTCCACCGACTACGACCGCCGCTACCGGCCGCAGAGCGCCGACAGCCCGTGGTCGAGCTGGAGCCATGGGGACGACTAAGGCCATGACAAGCATGAACCCTCCCGGACTGATGATCTCGGCGCCGTCCTCAGGCACCGGCAAGACCACCGTGATGCTGGGCCTTTTGCGGGCGCTGGCCGAGGACGGGCTGACCGTGCAGCCCTACAAGAGCGGACCGGACTATATCGACCCGGCATTCCACCTGGCAGCTGCCAAGCGTCCGAGCTTCAACCTGGACACCTGGGCGATGGATGGCGGGCTGCTGGATGCGGTCACTGC
This sequence comes from Leisingera sp. ANG1, assembly GCF_000203975.2. Classification (GTDB taxonomy): domain Bacteria; phylum Pseudomonadota; class Alphaproteobacteria; order Rhodobacterales; family Rhodobacteraceae; genus Leisingera. The sequence goes on from NZ_AFCF02000008.1 coordinate 384,751, forward strand.
CCAATCTGCAGGTGCGGAAATCTGCGTCGGTGAAGGCTCCATGGGGCTTTATGACGGCGTCGCGACCCGTGGGCAGTCGGGCTTTGGCTCCTCCGCCGAGACCGCCAAGCGCATGGGCTGGCCGGTGGTGCTGGTGGTCGATGTGGGCGGTCAGGCGCAGTCCGCTGCGGCCACCGCGCTGGGGTTCAAGAACTACGACCCTGAGCTGCCCTTTGCCGGGGTGATCCTGAACCGCGTGGCAAGCCCGCGGCATGAGCGGCTGACGCGTCTGGGGATGGAGAAGGCAGGCATCAAGGTGCTGGGCTCCCTGCCCCGGCGCGGCGACCTGACCCTGCCGGAGCGGCATCTGGGCCTGATCCAGGCGGTGGAGCACCCCGATCTGGAGGCCGCCATCGCGGGCTATGCCGCCTTCCTGCGTGAGCATGTAGACCTGGAGGCAATCAAGGCCGCAGCACTGGCTGGTCAAGCGCCTGCGCCCGCAAACCTGCCCAAACCGCCCGCGCAACGGATTGCGCTGGCCCGGGATGCGGCGTTTTCCTTTACCTACCCGCATCTGCTGACCGGCTGGCGCGCTGCGGGCGCAGAAATCCTGCCGTTCTCGCCGCTCGCTGACGAGGCCCCGGCGGCGGACGCCGATCTGGTCTGGCTGCCCGGCGGCTACCCGGAGCTGCACGGCGGCACACTGGCGGCGGCGGAGACCTTCCGCGCCGGGGTGAGAAAACACGCCGAGACCAAACCGGTGCATGGCGAATGCGGCGGCTATATGGCCCTGGGCGAGGCGCTCATTGACAAGGAAGGCAACCGCCACCAGATGCTGGGCCTTCTGGGCCTCGTGACCTCTTACGAGAAGCGCAAGTTCCACCTCGGCTACCGCCGCGCCATTCTGCAGGCCGGGATGCCGGGCTTTGACGCAGGCACGGCACTACGCGGGCATGAGTTCCATTACTCCACCATTCTGGAAGAGCCTGACGCGCCGCTGGCAAATGTCATGGACGCCGACGGCGGCCCGGTGCCGGAGACCGGCTCGATCAAGGGCCACGTCACCGGCACCTTCTTCCACTTGATCACGGGAGAACAGGCATGAGCGGTTTTGTGAGCTTCGTCTCTTCCGGCCCCGGCGACCCGGAGCTGCTGACCGTCAAGGCGGTGAAGCGGCTGGAAGCGGCGGATGCGGTGCTGTTCGACGACCTGTCGTCGGGGCCAATCCTGAGCCATGCCCGCGCCGATGCCGATCTGGTTGGGGTGGGCAAACGCGCCGGCCGCCCCTCGCCCAAGCAGGATCACGTCAGCCAGCTCTTGGTCGATTACGCTCAGAGCGGCCTCAACGTGGTGCGGCTGAAATCCGGGGACTCCGGCGTCTTCGGGCGGCTGGAGGAAGAGATGACGGCACTGCGCGAGGCGGGCATCGGGTTTGAAATCGTGCCCGGCGTCACCGCAGCCTCCGCTGCTGCGGCGGCAGCCAACATTCCGCTGACCCGGCGGCTGACCGCGCGGCGGCTTCAGTTCATCACCGGCCATGACGTTACCGGCGGACTGCCGGACGATCTGAACATGGCAGCGCTGGCCGACCCGCATGCCACCACCGTGGTCTATATGGGCAAACGCACCTTTGCCGACCTGGCAGAGAAGCTGATGGAAGCGGGCCTGCCCGCGGACACCCACGCGCTGGTGGCGCAAGGGGTTTCCACTCCTGAGCAGAAACTGTTCTGCCACACCGTGGGCGAGCTGCCATCGATGCTGCGCGCGATGGAAACCAAGGCGCCGGTGCTGATCCTGTACGGGCCGCTGGCCGATCAGGATCTGCCTGCCGTATGAGCATGCCCACCCTCACCCTGTGCCGCACCTGCCGCGACGCCGACCCTGCCCTGCCCGGTCAGGTCGCCGCAGCGCTGGAGACGCCGCGCATGATGTGCGCCACGCAACTGGCTTCCCCTGCCACTAAGGCCATGTTCAGTCGCATTCTGACCAGCGGCCTGTTCGCTGGCGCTGCAGCAGGGTTGATTACCGCCCTGCTGCAGCTGTATTTCGTGTAGCCCGTGCTGCTCCACGCCGAGCTCTACGAGGGCGGCGAGCTGGTGCATTTCGGCGCTGACCCCGTAACCGCCCATCCCGACCTGCCCGGCATGTTCGCCGAACCGGTGCGCGATGGCCTCAGCATCATCTTCACCATGCTGACCTACACCGGCTATGCGCTGGTGATGGCGGCGCTGATGTCTGTGGCTGAACGCCAAGGCCATGAGATCAACGCACGCACCGGCCTGATGTGGGGCCTGGCGGGTTTCATCACCTTCCACTTCGCCCCCGGCCTGTCGCTGGCGCCGGAGGTGCCGGGTGTTGCTGCTGCTGACGTGGGCGTGCGCCAGGTCTGGTGGACCGTCACCGTGGCCGCGGCCGGCGTTGCCATGTGGCTGATTGCCTTTGGCGGCAACCTGGTCAGCTACTTGATCGCAGCCCTTTTGCTGATGGCCCCGCATATCGTTGGCGCACCTGAGCCGGAGAGCTTCTCCGGTCCGGTCCCGACCGAGATCGGCGCGCTGTTTGCCGCCCGTGCCTTCGGTGTCGGCATGGCCGCATGGGTGCTCTTGGGCAGCTTTGCCGGCTACTTCTGGCAAACAGAAGGCAAGCGCGCGGAAGCCGCAGCCTGATCCCCTGACACCTCCCGCCGGGCCTGCCCAGGCGGGAGCTTTCTTTTCGAGGATGACATGATGTCCCGTTCTCTTGCTCTTTTTGCCATCGGCCTGATCTTTGGCGGCGGCGCCGGCTTTGTGACCGCTGCCGGCAATGGCATCACCTTCGACGGCCATGATCACGGCGACCCGGCGCATCACGGCGGCGGTCATGGTGAAATGGCGGCGCATGACCATTCCCAGACCGTCAGCCTGGCGGCTGGCCCGGATGCGCCCAGCGTCGCCATCCAGCTGCACAAGGACCCGATGGCTGGATGGAACCTGCAGGTCACGCCGCAGAACTTCCGCTTTGCCCCGCAGAACGCCTCTGCCGCGGACGTGGACGGCGAAGGCCACGCGCATGTCTATGTGAACAGCGAGAAACTCGCCCGGCTCTACGCCAGCTGGATGCATATACCTGCCCTGCCCGGCGGGGCTGAGGTCAAGGTCTCGCTCAACACCAACAGCCACAGCGCGCTGCTGGTGGACGGTCAGCCGGTGGAAGCGAAGATTACCGTTCCCGCAGGCGAAGGCTCCTGAACCGTAATTCCCGGCTTGCAAGACAAATGGCACGGCCCCATAGAGGGCCGTGTTTTCACGTGAAAGGCCCCGTCATGATTGAGCTTTCCCTGATCGGCATAGGCACCGGAAACCCGCAGCACATGACGCTGCAGGCGATGGACGCGCTGAACGCTCAGGATGTGATCCTGATCCCCAACAAGGGCGCGGGCAAGGACGACCTTGCGGGACTGCGCCGCGAGATCTGCGCGCGCGCAATCCAGGGTGAAGGGCCGAGAATAGTCGAGTTCGCCCTGCCGGTGCGGGACGAGGCCACCAAGAGCTACCGCAAGCGGGTGGACGACTGGCACGACGCCATCGCCGAAATCTGGTGGCAGAACATCACGGCCCATCTGCCGGATGGCGGCAAGGCCGGGTTCCTGGTCTGGGGCGACCCGTCGCTTTATGACAGCACCATGCGGATTGCCGAGCGGCTGAAAAGGCTGGCAGAAATCAAACTGACCGTGATCCCCGGCATCACCTCGATCCAGGCGTTGACCGCAGCGCATGCGATCCCGGTTAACGAAATCGGCGCGCCCTTCACCATCACCACCGGCCGCCAGCTGCGTGAAAACGGCTGGCCGGACAGTGCTGATACGCTGGTGATCATGCTGGACGGAGAATGCTCCTTTCAGTCCATCGCGCCGCAGGGTGTGGAGATCTTCTGGACTGCCTATGCCGGGATGGAGAACCAGATATCGGTGTCCGGCCCACTGGCAGAGGTTTCAGAGCAGATCATCGCAACCCGCGCCAAGGCACGTGCCGAGCACGGCTGGATCATGGACATCTATCTGCTGCGAAAAAGCTGAAACCGGCGGCTTTGCGGCGGCTCTCATGTTACCGGGCTGGATTGAGTGGCGGGGAGACAGGGATTCGAACCCTGGGAACGCTCTCACGTTCAACGGTTTTCAAGACCGCCGCATTCGACCACTCTGCCACCTCCCCGGTCCGTCAGCGGTTTAGGATGCAACGCCGGGCGAGGCAAGGGGAAATCCTAGGCCCGCAACCAGCCCGCAAGGTAAATTTTTGAACGGCCGCCCGGCGCGCGGAAATATGCCGCCGCTGAGGCTTTCCCTTGTGCCGCGGCCCGGCAGGGTTTTCATGACCGGAAGCGCAGGCTATCATGCCGCCAAATCAAGAAGACCGGGCATTCCGGCAGGGGCGCAGAAGCGCCGCGGGCACAGGCAAGGATGAGAGCATGACAGACACCGTGTCGAGAGCAAAACACGCCCCGCGGATCGCCGCGGCGGCCCTGGGCCTGTTGGTCCTGGCAGCCTGCGAGGACGGGCCGAAGCTGGGGTTCCTGGAGCCCAAACCCAAGGCGGAGGGCGAGGTCAAGGCTTCCAGCAGCACCAAGCTGGTGGAACGCGACGTGGAAGCGCCGGATGTGTTCCAGGTGACCGAAGCGGGCCTGTGGGACGGCCGCCCCTCGATCGGCGGCGTCTGGGTGGCGCATCCCGATACCAAGGACCCGGAACGGGTGATCATCCGCAACAATGCCAATGGCCAGTTCGTGATCGGCGCCCTGTTCCGGCGCGAGCGCGAAATCCCTGGGCCGCGGCTGCAAGTGTCCTCTGATGCCGCCGCAGCACTTGGTGTACTGGCAGGCGCCCCGGTGGAGCTGAACGTGACCGCCCTGCGGCGCGAGGAGGTTGATCCCGATCCGCTGCCGGAAGAGACCGCAACCGGAGATGCCGCCCTGCCGGAAGGTACGGAAGTGACCGAGGCTGCGCTGGCCGGAAGCGAGATCTCTGAAACCCCGCTGGATCCGATTGCCGGCGCCGCGGCTGCAATCGAAGCCTCGGCACCCTCAGCCGCCTCTGCTGCGGCCCCTGCCAAGGCAGAACCTGCCGCCGCCGCGGCCCCCAAGCGGCAGAAATCCTCGCTGAGCAAGCCGTTCATCCAGATCGGCATTTTCAGTGTCGAGGCCAATGCCAAACGGACCGCCAACATGATGCGCAGCGCCGGCATGGTGCCGGAAGTGCGTGAGCAATCCGCCAGTGGCAAGACCTTCTGGCGGGTGCTGGTCGGCCCGGCACAGAACAAATCCGAACGCAGCCAGCTGCTGCAAAGCGTGAAGGAAACCGGATTCGCGGATGCCTATGCAGTCTCAAACTGATCCCCGCACCGCGCGCCTGGCGCGTGCCCTGAAATCTTCGCTGCGCATGGGCCTGGCTGCCGGGCTGGCGGTCAGCCTGTCGGCGCTGTCCGCCGCCGCCTTTGATACCAAGGCGCGCGCGGCCTATGTGCTGGATGCAGGCACCGACACGGTGCTTTTGTCCAAGAACTCCGACGTGCCGCTGCCGCCGGCCTCGATGTCCAAGCTGATGACGCTTTACGTGGCATTTGAGGCCCTGCGCGACGGGCGGCTGACGCTGGACGAGACCCTGCCGGTCAGCGAGCACGCGATGAGCTACAAGGGCTCGACCATGTTCCTGGACACGCTGGACCGGGTCCGGGTCGAAGACCTGCTGCGCGGCATCATCGTGCTGTCCGGCAACGACGCCTGTGTGGTGATTGCCGAGGCGCTGAGCCCGGATGGAACCGAGGCCGGGTTCGCCCGCTATATGACCAAGCGCGGCCAGGAACTGGGCATGACCGCCTCAACCTTTGCCAACTCCAACGGCTGGCCCGCCGCAGGGCACCGGATGTCGGTGCATGATCTGGCAATCCTGGCAGAGCGGCTGATCGAGGATTTCCCGGAATACTATCCGCTGTTTGCAGAGACCAAGTTTGAATTTGACGGCCGCGCGCCGTCCAATGTCCGCAACCGCAACCCGCTGCTGAAGCTGGGCATCGGCGCCGACGGGCTGAAGACCGGCCACACCGAGGAAGCGGGCTATGGCCTCGTCGGCTCTGCCAAGCAGGGCGACCGGCGGGTGATCTTTGTGGTTTCCGGTCTGGACAGCGAACGCGCCCGGGCAGAGGAGGCAGAAGCCCTCGTTAACTGGTCGTTTCGCCAATTTACCAAGAAAACCGTTGCCAAAGAGGGCATCCCCATCGCCGAAGCCGAGATTTGGCGGGGGGCCGAGCGATCGGTAGGGCTGGTGCCGGCCGAGGATCTGGAAATCCTGCTGCCGTCTTTGGCCGGCGGCACCATCGAGGGCGAAGTGGTCTACAGCGGCCCGATTGAGGCGCCGGTAGCCCAAGGCCAGCGGCTGGCCGAACTGGTGCTGCAGCCCGAGGAACTGCCGGAGGTGCGGCTGCCGCTGGTGGCCGAAAGCGACGTGCCCGCAGGCGGATTTGTGGTGCGGGTGAAAACCGCAGCGCAGGTGCTGATCAAGCAATTCCTGACCGGTCCCGAGGGGGCGCTGTGACAGCGGACACGGGGCGCGGCGGCGTGTTCATCACCTTCGAAGGCATCGACGGGTCCGGTAAGTCCACCCAATGCCGCCTGCTGGCCGAGGCGCTGCAGGCGGAGGGCCGGGATGTTGTGCTGACGCGCGAACCTGGCGGCTCCCCCGGCGCCGAGGAGATCCGCCGCCTGGTGCTGGAGGGCGACCCTGACCGCTGGTCGGCGGAAACTGAACTGCTCTTGTTCATGGCGGCGCGGCGCGACCATCTGGAGCGCACCATCGAGCCTGCCCTCGCAGCTGGCAAGGTGGTGATCTGCGACCGTTTTGCCGACAGCACAAGGATGTATCAGGGGCTGTCCCGCGGCGATCTGCGTGCAGCGGTGGACCAGATGCACAAGCTGATGATCGGGCGCGAACCGGACCTGACCCTGCTGATTGACATGGACCCCGCCGAAGGCCTGGCCCGCGCCAAAGGGCGGCAGGGCAAGGAAGAGCGGTTCGAGGATTTCGGGGTCGCGCTGCAGGAGAAGATGCGCGCGGGCTTCCTGGCGCTGGCGCAGGAATTTGCCACCCGCTTCCGGGTGGTCGATGGCGCCCGCCCGGTAGAGGAGATTGCGGCCGATGTACGCAAGCTGGCGGAAGCTGCCCTGAAGGGAACTGGGGCATGAGCGCTGACGAAGACCTTCCCCGCGCCGACCAGGCCGAGGGCGCACCGCATCCGCGCGAGACCCTGCGGCTGATCGGGCAAGAGGCGGCAGAGCAGGATTTCCTGACCGCCTACACTTCCGACCGCCTGCACCACGGCTGGCTGCTGACCGGCCCGCAGGGGGTGGGCAAGGCAACGCTGGCCTGGCGGATCGCCCGTTTCCTGCTGGCAACGCCGCCGGCCGAGGAGGGCCTGTTCGGCGCCCCGCCCCCGCCGCAGACGCTGGACATTGACGCAGAGCACCCGGTCTCCCACCGCATTCAGGCGCTGGCGGAACCGGGACTGGCGCCGATCACCCGCTCTTACGATGACAAGGGCAAGCTGCGCAGCCAGATCGTGGTGGACGACATCCGCAAGCTCAACCGCTTCTTTGGCCTGTCGGCCACCGACGGCGGGCGGAGGGTGGTGATCGTTGACGCCGCCGACGACATGAATGTCAGCGCCGCCAATGCGCTCTTGAAAATGCTGGAGGAGCCGCCGGCACGCACCACGATCCTGCTGATCTCGCACCAGCCCTCGCGCCTGTTGCCAACGATCCGCTCGCGCTGCCGCACCCTGCGGCTGGGGCCGCTCAGCGCGCCGGACATGGAGGCAGCGCTGGCGCAATCAGGTGTCGAGCTGCCCCAGAATATGGACAATCTCGCGGCCCTTGCTGGCGGCTCTGTCGGCGCGGCGCTGCGGCTGATCAATCTGGGTGGCCTGAAGATTTATGCCGAACTGGTGCAGATCCTCGATTCCATGCCGCGGCTGGACCGCCAGCGCGCCATGGCGCTGGCCGAGGCGGCTGCCCAGCGCGGTGCGGCTGAGAAATTCGAGCTGCTGTTGTCGCTGACCGAGATGGCGCTGGCCCGGCTGACGCGCACCGGCGCCACCGGCGCACCGCCAGCGCCGGAAGCGGCACCGCAGGAGGCAGCGATGCTGCAGCGCTTGTCCCCCGATCCGCGCAAAGCGCGCGCCTGGGCCGACCTTGCCGCGGAAGTGACAGCGCGTGCCCGCCACGGGCAAGCGGTGAACCTTGACCCCGCGGCGCTTGTCCTAGATACGGTTTTCAAGATGCAGGAAACCGCGGCGCGCTAGGCATCCGGCGCGGCGCAAGCGGCACCAGAGGATTCATGACCGAGACGCCCCCCCAGATTACGGACAGCCATTGCCACCTGGACTTTCCGGACTTCGAAGGCCGCCTGGATGAGGTGATCGCCAGCGCGGCAGAGGCCGGCGTGACCCGGATGGTGACGATCTGCACCAAGATGAAGAACGAACCGTCCGTGCGCGCCATTGCCGAGGCGCACACGCCGGTGTTCTACGCCGCTGGCACCCACCCGATGAGCGCCGCAGATGAGCCGCTGGTTACCGTTGATGAGCTGGTGGCGCTGGCCAAACACCCGAAGTTTGTCGGCATCGGCGAGACCGGGCTGGATTACCACTACACCGCCGACAGCGCCGAGGTGCAGCAGGAGTCCTTGCGTATTCACATTGCTGCCGCCCGCGAAACCGGCCTGCCGCTGATCATCCACGCCCGCGCTGCCGACGACGACATGGCCCGCATTTTGGGCGAGGAGATGAACAACGGCGCCTATTCCTGCGTGATGCACTGCTTCTCGTCTTCGGCAGAGCTGGCCAGGGCGGCCCTGGACCTGGGCTTCTACCTGTCGATGTCCGGTATTGCCGCCTTCCCCAAGAGCCAGGAGCTGCGCGATATCTTTGCCGCTGCACCCGTGGAGCGCATTCTGGTCGAGACCGACGCGCCTTATCTGGCGCCGCCGCCTTACCGCGGCAAGCGGAACGAGCCGGCCTATACTGCCTTTACCGCCAAGGTGGGGGCCGAGGTATTCGGCATGGACTACACCGCTTTTGCCGCGCAGACGCAGCAGAACTTCGACCGGCTGTTCTGGAAAGCCGCCCAGTATGAGGCTGCCGCCTGATGGCTGAGATGCGCTTTACCATCCTGGGCTCGGGCTCATCGGGCGGGGTGCCGCGCATTGGCGGCCATTGGGGCGATTGCGACCCCAAGAACCCGAAGAACCGCCGCGGCCGTTGCTCGATGCTGGTGGAGCGCATTGATGCGGGCGGCACCACCTCAGTGCTGATCGACACTCCGCCGGACATGCGCAACCAGCTTCTGGATGCAGAAGTCGAACGCCTGGACGCCGTGGTCTTCACCCATTCCCACGCCGATCATCTGCACGGGATCGATGACCTGCGCATGGTCTATTACAACATGCGCCAGCGGATCGACGTATATGCCGACGGACCGACCCAGAATGACCTTTTGAACCGGTTCGGCTACGCTTTCACACAGCCTGAAGGCTCTCCCTACCCGCCGATCCTGGACCTGAAGGCCATCAGCGGCCCGTTCACCATTGAAGGTCCCGGCGGCGCAATCCCGTTTCGCCCTTTTGAAGTGAAGCACGGTTCTGTCGATGCCCAGGGTTTCCGTATCGGCGGCCTGGCCTATCTGCCGGATGTGAAAGAGATCCCGGACGCCGCCCTGCCGGAACTGGAGGGCCTGGAAGTCTGGGTTTTGGACGCGCTGCGCCGCACGCCCCATCCGACCCATTTCAGCTTCAGCGACGCAATGGAGTGGTTCGAAAAGATGGCGCCCAAGCGCGGCATCCTGACCAACATGCATATCGACATGGACTACGCCACTTTGGAGGCCGAGACTCCGGACCACATCACGCCTGCTTATGACGGGATGGTCATCCGGATGGAGATCTGATGGGCGCGCTTGCGCCCTTTTTCATTTACGCATTTTGAGGCCGGATTTGTTTCAAAGCCTGATTGACGTCATCCTGCCGGTGTTCCTGGTTGTCGGCGCAGGCTATGCCGCCACCGCGCGGGGCGTGCTGGAGCAGGCGCATGTCGATGGGGTAATGAAATTCGCCCAAGGCTTTGCGATCCCCTGCCTGCTTTTCAAGGCAATGGCGGAACTGGATCTGTCTGCCAGCTTCAATCCGCAGCTGCTGGCGAGTTTTTATACCGGCGCCTTCACCTGTTTTCTGATCGGACTGTTTGGCGCCCGCATCCTGTTCAAGCGGGAGTGGGAGGACTGCATCGCCATCGGCTTTTGCTGCCTGTTCTCCAACTCCGTGCTGCTGGGGCTGCCGATTACCGAACGCGCCTTCGGGCCGGACAACCTGACCGGCAACTACGCAATCATCGCCTTCCATTCGCCGTTCTGCTATGGCGTCGGCATCACCGCGATGGAGTTTGTGCGCAACCGCGGGGCGGGCGGCATCAAGACTGTCACATCGGTGCTGAACGCAATGTTCCGCAATGTGCTGATCCTGGGAATCACGCTGGGGTTTGCGGTCAACCTGTCGGGGCTGGCGATTCCGCTGGTCATCAATGAGGCACTGTCGCTGCTGATCCGCGCGGCGCTGCCTGCGGCGTTGTTTGCGCTTGGCGGGGTGCTGGTGAAGTACCGCCCCGAAGGCGATATGCGGGCGATTCTGTTTGTCTGCTTCACCTCGCTGATGATCCATCCGGCGATTGTCTGGACCTTGGGATCGGCCTTGGCGCTGCCGCAGGATCTGTTCCGCTCCGGCGTTCTGAACGCCGCGATGGCGACCGGGTTCAACGGCTATATCTTCGCCAATATGTACGGGCGGGCCAAACGGGTGGCCGCGTCCTCCGTGCTGATTGCCACTGGGGCCAGTATCCTGACCGTGTGGTTCTGGCTGCTGGTTTTGAGCTGAAGAAAAAAGGGCAGCAGTTCTGACCGAATGTTTCGCGCGCGAAACATTTGGGCAGCAAGACTGACCTTATCCTTCAGATTTCATTAGCAATTTTCCACCAAAGGGTTACCGCGATCAAAACCGGGGATCATCCAGCTCCAGTGGAAATCCCTTGGGCAGCAAACCAGCCTGAAACCAGTTGATGAAGGAATGGATCGAAAACACCGGCAGGCCGGTGGCCTTCCTCACGTCGCGGGCGTAAGGCACCATATTTGTGCATTCCAGCACGATAGCGCCCAGATCCGGTATGTCCGCTACCATTGCGCGGGCTGCATCGACCATGTCCAGGCGGCAGGATTCGAAGTCAATCGAGGGCGCGTCACCCAGGATATCGCGGGTAAAGGCGCGGAGGCCGTCAGTGCCTGCAATGGGCGTATCCGGCGCAACACCTGCGGCAACAAGGTGGGCGGGTGTCAGCGTCGCCTTGGAAATAGTCAGGATGCCGCAACGCTTGCCCGCGGGCAGCAGGTTTTGCACCATCGGCACCTGCATCAGCGAGGATGTCGCCACCGGCACGCCCAGCGCCTGCTTCACCTCATCCTGGATCAGCGCCAGGAATCCGCAGTTGGTGGTGATGCCATCGGCGCCCATGGCGACCAGGTCACGGCCGGCCTCGACAAACAGGTCCACCAGCTCCTTGGGGTTGCCGCGCACGACGTTCTCAGGGTTGGCGCCGCGCACAACCTTGTAATGGACCGGGAAGTCCCAGGTCATCGCGTTGCCCATGTCGCCATAAATGCGGGGAAAGCGGGTTTCCAGCATCAGGATGCCAACCGCCGCGCCAAAAACCGTCTTGCCACCGTGTTCCATGTGAACCCCTTACTCGTCCGGGACGTAAAGCTGGGAAAAGGCGATGCGGACAGCTTCCGTCGCCTCCTCCCGCCGTTTCTCGATATGGCTGCGCATGGCCGATACCGCCGCATCCGTGTTGCGGGCTGCAATGCCTTCGACGATCTGGCGGTGGGCCGAAATGTCGCCCGGCGCCTTGCCCCCTGCCCGGTCGCGCATGCGTTTGAGGTCAATGAGCCGGATATAGCGGATCCGGCCGTTGAGGTTGTTCAGGATGCGCTGCAATTCGCTGTTACCCGAAAGCTGCGCCAACCGGGCATGGAAGCTTTCGTCCATCGCCAGCAGTTCTTCCGGGTCGGTGGCGCTTTCGTACTCCGGCTCCATCCGGTTCAGGTAATCCGCCAGCGCGGCAATGTCCCCATCCGGGGCACGGGTGCAGGCCAGCCGCACGGCTTCGCATTCCACCGCCACGCGGGCCTCATACAGGTCCATGATATAGCTGGGCGTCAGCGGGCGGCAGAAAAATCCGCGGTTGTTCTGGAAGGTCAGAAAGCCTTCGGCCACCAGCCGGTTCAGCGCTTCGCGCAGCGGCGTGCGGCTGGCGCCCAGCACCTCGGACAGGGCGCTTTCGTTGATCCGCTGGTCAGGCTTGAAGGCAAAATCCGCCGCCATCCGGCGCAGCGCCTCATACACCCTGTCCACATTGCTTTCGCGTTTGGCCATCATTCCCGCCGTGTGTTCAATCCGCGGAGCAAACTAGGGCGGTGCCCGGTCCTTGGCAAGATTGAATTCGGAATTGAATACAATTCCCTGATCAGTCACTCTTGGTGCGCAGTGTAGGGTGCCAGCTCCTGCTTCAAGAGCGCCAGGAACTCCTGCCCGACTGCCGACAGGGGGCGCGACTTGGAGGTGATCACCGCCATATCCATCATGATGCGCGGCCGGAACGGGCGGGAAACAAATCCGCCGCCGCTCTCGAAGCCCAGTACGAAGGGGTCGAGGAGCGAAACCCCCATTCCCTCCTGCACGAAACTCAGGAGGTTCTTGAACATATGCGAATGCACGCGGGTTTTCAGAGGGATCCCTGCCTGCTGAAAGACTTCCCGGGTGCGGCGGTGGGTCATGTGGTCCGGCCCCATGACAATGAAGGGCACACCCTCCAGCAATTCGGGCGTCAGCACCTCGTGTTCCGCCAGCGGACTGTCCGCAGGCATCGCCAGACGGGTTTCGACGCTGACTGGATGCACCTCCAGCCCGTCATGGATCAGCGGCATCTCGCAGACGCCGATCTCAAACAGACCGGCGATCACCCATTCCTGGATCTTCAGCGAATACTGCGCCTGGAAGGAGATCGACAAATCGGGGCGTGTACGGGCAAAACGGGCGATCAGCGCAGGCATGAAACCAAAGGACATGGAGTGCTGCGAGGCCACCTGCAGCTGACCCGCCTGTTTGTTCTGCAGGTCCGTCACTGCCTGCGCCACGTGGTCCAGCCCGCGCACCACGGTGTCGACCTCCTGAAACAGCACGCCGGCCTCCGGCGTCGGGATCAGCCGGCCCTTGCTGCGTTCGAACAGCTTGAGCCGTGTCTGGCGCTCCAGCTGGTAGAGCAGATTGGAAATGCCAGGCTGGGAGATCCCCAGTTGCTCTGCCGCACCGGTAACAGTGCCGGTTTCGACAATGGCGTGAAAGGCCTGCAGCTGGCGGAAGCGGAGAGACATGTCAGCTCATCACTTTTCATGATACCTTATCCAATTCTTTGTATTGGTAATGATGATCCAGTCAAGGCAGGCTTTTCCCGCACCTGGGAGGAAGATCAAAGTGCTGGAACAAAAGATTGCCGGGATGGATTTGTGGCATCTCGCGCTGCCCGTCTTGTCGCGCCGCGACCATGGGATCGGGTCTGTTGAGGGCTCCTGCGAAGTTGTGATTGTCCGGCTGCGCAGCGAAGGCGGCGCCGAAGGGTTTGGTGAGGCCTCGACCTGGTCGGTTTTCACCGGCACGCCCGAGGCCAGCCTTGCGGCGCTGGACCGCTACATCCGGCCGCTGGTGGAGGGCCGCCGGGTGGCGGACCGCGCGGCGATCATGGAGGATGCGGCCAAGGCAGTAGCCCATTGCACCGAAGCCAAGGCGGCGCTGGAAACCGCCCTGCTGGACCTCACCGGGCGGATCGCGGGGGTGCCGGTCTGGGCGCTGCTGGGCGGCAAGTGCCGCGATAGCATCCCTCTCAGCTGTTCGATTGCCGATCCGGATTTTGAGAAGGACGTGGAGCTGCTGCACCGGCTGCGCGCAGACAAGGTTGGGCTGATCAAGCTGAAGACCGGCTTCAAGGATCACGCCTTCGACATCATGCGGCTGGAACGGATTGCCAGAGACTTCCCCGAATTCCGGGTGCGGGTGGACTACAATCAGGGCCTCAGCATCGAGGACGCGCCTGCGCAGGTCCGCGATGTGGCGGAGTTCAAGCCGGATTTCATCGAGCAGCCGGTGCGGTTCCACCACTTTGGCATGATGGCAATGCTGCGCCAGATGATTGATGTGCCGCTCTTGGCGGACGAGAGCATCTTTGGCCCGGAGGACATGGTGCGCGCGGCACGCGAAGGCATCTGCGATGGTGTCTCGGTCAAGATCATGAAATCGGGCGGCCTCAGCCGCGGTCAGACGGTGGCGCGGATTGCGGCGGCCAACGGGCTGTCGGCCTATGGCGGCGACATGTTCGAAGCAGGGGTGGCGCATCTGGCAGGCACCCACATGATTGCGGCCACGCCAGAGATCCGGCTGGGCTGCGAGTTCTACCAGGCAAGCTATTTCCTGAAAGAGGACATACTGGAGACCCCCTTCCAGGTCGTCGACGGTCAAGTGGTGGTGCCGGACGGACCGGGCCTGGGCATCAAGCCGGATGTTGAAAAGCTGGACCGTTACGCGGTCTCAAAGAAGGTCGCGGCATGACGGCGGGAAAGAAAACCGTTGCCATCATCGGCGCCGGCATTGTCGGCGTCTCGGCCGCGATTGAGCTGCAACATGACGGGCATCAGGTGATCCTGATTGACGGCAAGGGGCCGGGTGAAGGCACCAGCCACGGCAACGGCGGCATTCTGGCCTCCTGCTCCATCGTGCCGGTCACCGGGCCGGGGCTATGGAAGAAAGCGCCGAAGATGCTGCTGGACCCGGAGCAGCCGCTGTTCATGCGCTGGGGGTACCTGCCGAAACTGGCGCCCTGGCTGATGAAATACATGGGGCATGCCAATGCCGACGACACCGCCCGCATTGCCGCGGCATTGGCACCTATCGTCGGGGACTCGCTGTCGGATCATCAGGCGCTGGCGGCCGGGACCGGGGCGGAGCGGCATTTGAAATCCTCTGACTATCTGTTCCTCTATAATGACCGCTCGCATTTCGGAGAGGACGCATTCGGCTGGGGCCTGCGCAAGAAACACGGTTTCCAGTGGGATGAGTTGGAGGGAGCGGAGTTCCGGGCCTATGACGGCATCTATTCCCGGGACATCACCTTTGCCGCGCGGCTGAAGGACCACGGCATCATCACTGACCCCGGCCAGTACGTGAAGGACCTGGCGGCCCACGTCACCGGCAATGGCGGCCGGCTGATCAAGGCCTTTGTGACGGACGTGGCGCGCGAAAACGGCACGGTGACCGGCGTGCGCGCAGGCGGCGAGACCATCCCCTGCGACGCGGTTGTGGTGGCCACCGGCGTTTGGTCCAAGCCGCTGGCAGAGAAACTGGGAATTTCCGTACCACTGGAAGCAGAACGCGGCTATCATCTTGAATTATGGGAGCCTTCGGCGATGCCCAAGGCCCCTGTGATGGTAGCAGCGGCCAAATGCGTGGTGACCCCGATGGAGGGACGGATCCGGATTGCAGGCATCGTGGAATTCGGCGGGCTGGAAGCCGGGCCGTCGAAAGGCCCGCTGGAGCTGTTGCACAGGAATGCGCGCCGCATCCTGCCGGGTGTCACCTGGAAACACGAAGAGGAATGGCAGGGCGCCCGCCCTGCCCCGGCCGACTCGATTCCGGTGATCGGCAAAGTTCCCGGCCTGTCCGGCGCCTACGTCGGTTTTGGCCACCACCACATCGGCCTGACAGGCGGACCAAAGACCGGGCGCCTGCTGGCGCAGATGATTTCGGGCCGAACCCCGAACATGGACATGAGCGCCTATGACCCGGCGCGATACGCGATCTGATACCAACCAGTGCCCCTTAAGGGGCCGCAACCACAACAGGGAGTAAATGATGAAGAAACTGACCAAACTGCTGGCCGCCACCGCGCTGACCGCAGCCGCCGCCCTGCCCGCTGCGGCTGAAACTTGGGACATGCCGATGGCCTATTCGGCGTCCAACTTCCACTCTGCCACAGGTGCCGAGTTTGCCGAGTGTGTAACCACCGGCACCGGCGGCGAAGTTGAGATCAAGACCCACCCCTCCGGCTCGCTGTTCAAGGGCGCCGACATCAAGCGCGCTGTGCAGACCGGCCAGGCCCCCATTGGCGAGCGGCTGCTGTCCGGCCACCAGAACGAAAACGCGCTCTTTGGCTTTGACTCGATCCCGTTCCTGGCGACCTCCTTTGATGACAGCGACAGGCTGTGGAAGGCGGCAAAGCCCTCCATCGAAAAACTGCTGGCTGAGCAAAACCTGACCCTGCTTTACGCTGTGCCGTGGCCGCCGCAGGGCCTCTATTTCAAGAATGAGGTGAACTCGGTGGCCGACATGAAAGGCATCAAGTTCCGCTCCTACAACAATGCCACCTCGCGGCTGGCGGAGCTGACAGGCATGCTGCCGGTGACCATCGAGGCGGCTGAGATCAGCCAGGCCTTTGCCACCGGTGTGGCGGAGTCGATGGTCTCCTCCGGCTCCACCGGGTATGACCGCAAAGTCTGGGAAAGCCTGAACTATTTCTACGAAGTGGATGCCTGGCTGCCCCGCAACTACGTGTTTGTGAACTCCGATGTCTGGAACGGCACCTCCGAGGCCAACCAGAACGTGATCAAGGGCTGTGCCAAGCTGGCGGAATACGCGGGCAACTGGCGCGCCAAGGAGTACACCGGCTTTACCCTGCAGGGCCTGCGCGATGGCGGCATGACCGTGGGTCCGGCGTCCGATCAGATGGTGGGCGAGCTGAAGGAAATCGGCGTCACCATGACCAATGAGTGGCTGGAAGCGGCCGGCGAAGAAGGCAAGGCCATCGTCGACGCCTTCCGCGCTGAGTAATCAGACAAATTGGTACGGGCGGCGCGGCAGGTGCCGCCCGTAGTCTTATAAGAATAATGCCGATGGGGATGCTATGACTGTGCTCAGGGGGCTGCGCTCCGGACTGGATTTTCTCTACCTTGCGGCGGGGGTGCTGGCCGCGCTCTGCCTGATTGCCATTCTGGGGCTGATCGTGGTCCAGATGCTGGCCCGCTGGACCGGTGAGGTCTTCCCCGGCGCGCCGGATTACGCAGGCTATGCGATGGCCGCTGCGTCCTTCCTGGCCTTTGCCAATGCCCTGAACCGCGGCAGCCATATCCGGGTGTCGATCCTGCTGAACGCCGTGCCCGAAGGTTTCCGCCGGGTGCTGGAAATCTGGTGTTTCGGCATCGGCACCGCGGTGATGTGGTACTTCTGCTTCTACGCCTATCGCTTTGTCTACTGGAGCTGGAAGTTCAACGACGTGAGCCAGGGTCAGGACCGCACGCCGCTTTGGATCCCGCAAAGCGCCATGCTGATCGGCGCGGTCATCCTGGCCATCGCCCTCACCGACCACCTGATCCACGTGATTTTCCGCGGCGACCACCGCATCACCCGGGATCTCGAAGATCAGAGCCACGCGGAGTAAGGGCCCATGGAAAACATCTCAGTCATCATCCTCTTCCTCTTCGTGCTGTTCACGCTTCTGGGCACCGGCGTTTGGGTCGGCCTGGCGCTGATGGGCGTGGCCTGGGTTGGCATGGAATTGTTCACCACACGGCCTGTGGGCGACGTGATGCTGACCACGGTCTGGTCGGCTTCCTCCAGCTGGACCCTGACGGCGCTGCCGATGTTTATCTGGATGGGCGAAATCCTGTACCGGACCCGATTATCCGAGGACATGTTCAAGGGCCTCAGCCCCTGGATGGCGCCCCTGCCCGGCGGGCTGGTGCACACCAATATCGTCGGCTGCACGGTATTTGCCGCGGTCTCCGGCTCCTCCGCCGCGACGCTGACCACGGTGGGTAAGATGTCCATCCCGGAGCTGCGCAAGCGCAACTACCCCGAGAAAATGGTGATCGGCACCCTGACCGGCGCGGCCACCCTGGGCCTGATGATCCCTCCGTCGCTGACGCTGATTGTCTATGGCGTCACCATCAATGAATCGATCACCAAGCTGTTCTTTGCTGGCATCCTGCCCGGCCTGGTGCTGGCGGCGATGTTCATGGGCTATGTGGCGGTCTATTCCAAGGTCGGCAAGGACTGGAACCCGAACAGGGAGGACAAGCTGACCTTCGCGCAAAAGGTCAAGAACTCCCGCTTTCTGGCGCCGGTGATTGCGCTGATCGTGGTGGTGATCGGGTCGATGTACCTGGGCTTTGCCACGGCAACCGAGGCTGCCGCATTCGGCGTTATCGGCTCGCTGCTGCTGGCACTTGGCCAAGGCTCTCTGAATTGGAAGACCTTCACCGAGAGCCTGATGGGCGCCACCCGCACCAGTGCGATGATTGCATTGATCCTGGCGGGCGCGGCCTTCCTGTCGCTGTCGATGGGCTTCACCGGCTTGCCGCGGGGCCTTGCCGACCTGATTGCCGGCTGGGAGCTTTCGCGCCTGGAACTCCTCATGGTGCTCCTGGTGTTCTACATCGTGCTTGGCTGCTTCCTCGACGGCATCTCCTCGGTGGTGCTGACCATGGCAGTGGTGGAGCCGATGATCCGCCAGGCCGGCATCGACCTCATTTGGTTCGGCATCTTCATCGTGGTGGTTGTGGAAATGGCGCAGATCACTCCGCCGATCGGTTTCAACCTGTTTGTGATGCAGGGCATGACCCACCACGAGATGAGCTATATCGCCCGTGCCGCGATCCCGATGTTCCTGATCATGGTGCTGATGGTGTTTGTGCTGATCGCCTTCCCGGAGCTGGCAACCTACCTGCCGAACAACCTCAGGCCGGGACCGGTCTAACCTCATGCTCCGCGCGCTCGCCTTTGCTGCCCGGCACGGGCGGGCCGCACTGGTCCTGGGGCTTCTGGCCGGGCTGTTGCTGCCCAGCCTCGCCGCCGCCCTCCAGCCCTGGCTGCCGCAAATGGTGGCCGGGCTTTTGTTTCTGAACGCCTACCGCATCGGCCTGCGCAAAGCCGCAGGCGGGCTGGCGGACGGTATCGGCACGCTGAAGGCCATCACCCTTCTGCAAGTCGCCCTGCCGCTGCTGGCTCTGGGGATTGCCGCGCTGTTCGGCGTTGCGCAGACCCCCGCCGCTATGGCGCTGATCCTGATGCTGAGCGCCCCCTCGGTGACCGGCAGCCCGAATATTACCGCGCTGATGGGGCACGCACCGGAGCCGGCCTTCCGCCTGCTGATCACCGGCACTGCGCTGATGCCGCTGACGGTGATCCCGGTGTTCCTGCTGGCGCCCGGCCTCGGCGATCTGGGCGAGGTGCTGCGCGCCGCCGGACGGCTGATCGGCGCGATTGGCCTGACGGTTGCGGCAGCCTTTTTGCTGCGCCGCCTGACCCTGCCGCAGATGCGTGAGGACCAGGCCAAAGCCATCGACGGGCTGACCGTGATTGCGCTGGCAGTGATTGTGGTCGGGCTGATGGCCGCGCTGGGGCCTGCGCTGCGGATGGACCCGCTGCTGGTCCTGCAGTGGCTGGGATTCGCTTTGGCGGCCAACCTGGGCCTGCAGGCACTGGTGTTTGCAGTATTGCGACGCCGCGCGGGCAGTGGCGCGGTGCCCGTTTCCGTTGTCGCCGGCAACCGGAACTTTGCCCTCTTCCTGATCGCCCTGCCCGCGGCCACAACCGATCCGCTGCTGATCTTTCTCGGCTGCTACCAGATCCCGATGTACCTGACTGCGATCCTGATGAAGCCGCTTTACGGCCGCGCTGCGCTCAGGACAGGAAGGTGACCCCCGGCATGTGCCGGATCAGCTCGGCATCCGCCACGTAGCTTTCGCTCATGTCGTCCACCAGTGCCTGCGACCAGCCAGGAAGGTCGATTTCCTCCTCGATCTCCGCCTCGTCGTGGAAGTAACTCAGAAACAGCGCACGCACCCGCTCCCTCTGGTCTTCCGACAGCCCGGGGCGGCTTGCCAGATAAGCCTCCAGCCGCTCGTATCCTGCCTCGGAGATGATGCCGCGGGTGATGTCCAGCTCACCGCTGAAGCGAAAGCCCTCCCCAAGGCCGGTTACATGACCCAGGATGCTGGGCCAGATCACCGGTGTTTCCTCATTGCACCAAACGGTAATGCGGCAGCCGGGATTGCGATCCTGAATGTCCTCGACAACCTCCGACCACCGCAGATTCAGAAAATCGGTGTCCGACGCAAACTGCTTCCAGGTGCGTCCGGACTGGGACTTGAACACCGGCCCGACCAGAGTGGCCGGGTTGCGCAGGCCCAGGAAAAACTCGCAAGGGTTCCCGGGAAACAGGCCGCGCAGGGCTGCTGCGTTCTTGCCAGCATTGCGGTACAGCCTGCCGCCGTTCAGCATCCAGCCCGGCACACCCAGAAAACTGGAATTGGTCAGGATGATGCGCGATACCGCCTGATCCTTGACCAGTCCGGCCAGCAGGGCCTCGCGCTCCTGTTCCGTGACGAACTCCTGATCCTGCTTGCGCAGCAGCTGGTTGAGCGCACTCATGTAGGTGCCAGGGCGGCGGATCATGACACCCCGCTCCAACAGCGGTTGCGCGTCCTTGCGCAGCGACCAGGTCAGCTGGCCGTTGTCGGTATTGGGCGCGCCGACGTGAAAGGCGAGGGTGATGTCCCGTATGTCCGTATCTGCCTGGCTCATTTTCCTGTCCGGCCTTTGCCCGGTATTTGCTCAGCAGCGCATTGGAAGCCTGCCGCGGGTCCCTTTGTGCGCGTCATAGCCGCTCCTTCATCCGGCGGAAGAACCGGTCGTCCCGCTGGCGCAAGATATACGCGCAGACCTGCTTCGCAAGCCCCGGATGGCCGCGGTCAAGTGCCAGATTGGCAAGCTCCCTTTGGAACCGGGGGAAACTGTGGCGCTTGCGCAAAAGGCGATGAAAGCGGTGCGGGGTCAGCTCGCCGGTAATGGCGCCGCGGGCAATTTCCTGCAGAATACCCATCTGCTGCAGTGAGGAGCCCAGCCTGTGCCCCAGCAGCGGGCAGCGCCAGAAGGTGACATTATCGCCGGTGAACCGCGCCGCATGGCCCGCATCCGGCGCCACGTAGGGGTCGAACATGATGTGCACCTCCCCTGCCCCCTGGCTGGCCTGCGCCGCATCTCCGAAGGGGCCGGAAAAATCCCGGTCCCAAACCTTCTTGTAGCGCATTTCCCAAGGCACGATGGTCTTGTCCAGCGTGGACTGCGGGCTGATTGCAAACACCGTTGAGCCCGGCGCCGCCGCGGCAAACGCCGCCGCCGCATAACCGCCCATCGAGGCGCCGTAAAACACAACACGGGAGAACTGCGCGAAGAAGCCGCTGTCGCGCAGTTCCTCAAACTTGCGGGTGACCTCCTTATGGCGGAACCAGGTCCAGCCGTTGGCCATCACCCCCAGCATCGACCAGCCCTGCGCCTCGATAAAGCTGAAGCCCCAGGGCCGGCGGTCATCCCGCTTGGTCATCGCAATGTCGAGATTGTCGAACGTAACAACCAGCGTGCTGCCGCGCGGCATGAACAGGAAGGAGTGCTCTTCCAGCTCGTCGAAGAAGCCTTCCTTGCCGGCCAACTGCCGGGCCACCTTGGACCACTCTCCGGAAGGCGGCAGCACCTCCTGCGGTTCGGCGGACAGAATTGCCAGACCGTTGCGGTCCGCTTCCGGCGGCAGCAATGTATTGCAGCTGCCGTAGGCCTTCAGGAACGGATAGCTGCCAGACCCCTTGCGGATTTCTATCACCATCCGGCTCAGCGGGTGCAGCGCCCGGTCCAGCAGCGGTTTGATGTTCTGGATCTTGTGGCGGACGCCAAAGCTGTTCAGCGCCAGGATCACATCGTACTGACGGTTTTCAACTGCACCGGAAACGACCCGGATGGCATCGCGGTCCACCCCGCCCTGTTCGAGGCGGGCATGCCAGTCCTGCGCTGCCGCCTCGTTCACAGGCTTTGGCTGCCCCTTTCGGTCGAGGCTGACCAGATCAATGCTGCATCCATAGCGCCGGTGCAGCAAAATGCACAACTCCGGCGCCTGGCCGTTGATATCGGCGACCGTCAAAACATCATCCACATCCAGCGCGGGCAGCACGGTTCCGATGTCGAAAATGTCACTCAGCATGGGTATTCAACTGTCTTTCAATGGCCAGGCGGCCCAAAGACGGCCGCGAGCTGGACTTGGCAAGCGCTTATTTGAAGGGCGTTCCCTCGCCACCCAATACACGCAAAAGGTTAATGGCCCGGTTAACTGTCAAGAACCCTGTCCGGTACGGGTCAGCACTGTGGAGTACTTGCCGTGCTTGGCCAGCACATCGACAACGCCGAAGTCTTTCATCGCACCGATGCCGCCTGATCCCTTGCGGATATCCAGGACAATGCCGCCGCCGTCATTGATCTGGCTGCGGAACAGTCTGTCATAGGTGCTAACGGGATAGTGGAAGCCGCAGGACGCCAGGCTGATCACCAGATCAAACGTGCCAAGTGCAGGAATATCCCCGGTTTTGGGGTTGCAGACGGTAATCTGATCAGACGGGACACCGTTTTTTTCCAGAAATGCGCGGGCGGTATCCAGGCTTGCATAGCCTGCAGCGTCACCCTGAAACCCGAAATGCCGACTGCTGCTTTCTTCGATATCAATCAGTGCGATGCTGCAGCCGTAGCGGCGGTGCAGCAGCAGACTGGAAAACGCATAGCCGCAGCCGATGTCAGCGGTACGCTTGGGATTGATGGCATCAACCGCTTCCAGGAAATGCGCGCATTCGCGTTCAGCTATGCGCAGTGCGCCATGCAGGATCGCATCCCGGTTCGTGCGGGCTTCGTCCAGCAATAACTGCTCACCTCCCGCCAGCCAATCGCGGATTGTCTGGCCGGAACTTGCCAGTTCGCTTCGCTGCAGAAGAATGTTGGCCACGTCCTGGTCGCTGAACATGGAAAAATCCAGCGTGGCCGGGTCGACAGGCTCCGCCTGTTCTTGTTCTGCCTCCGGCGCGGGCTGCAGCAGGTGGCGGGATTTCTCAGCATCGATCCCGTGTTTGATCAGCAGCTCATGCACATAGCAGCCTTCGGCCGGAACCCCGCCGTATTTGGCCGCGATATTACGGAACCGGCGGCCCCAGAAATGGATCGACAGCGTGTCGCTCCGGATGTGTTTGCCAGCCTGGTTGCGACGGTTCGGATTCAGCACCACGCCAGCCTGCTTGAACGGAACCGGATAGATCACATGGCCCGGCCGCGAGTTTGAGACCTCTCCGGTTTCCTGCAGGAACCAGGTCAGCGCATCCGGCCCCCAGACGCCCCAAGGCAGCAGCGACACATGCACGCCCTGCCCCGCATCCTTCAGTGCCTGCAGTTCAGCCTGTTTTTCCGCGCTGTACCACGGCGGGATGGGGTATTCGTCGCTGGTGAATTTCAGCATTGCTTTCAGCGTCTTGGACGTCTTCGGCAACCGCAGCACACCATTGTTGACCATCGGCTTGTTGTCGGAAATCCAGCCGTGGAAATGCTTGCCCTTGATGTCCCAGGGCTGACAGCAATAGGCATCGGTGTCGGCCCAAACATAATCCGTCTGCTGCAGCATATGCAGGCGGAACACATCCGCATGATAGGCCGGGCTGCCTGTCTTGGCGTGGCGGATAATGCGATCTGCGGGCAGAATATCGTTGGCATCCGCTACCTGAACGCCATCCGGCACCCCCTTGACCTCATCATAGGTGAACAGGATCACCTCGTGGCCATTGTCGAGAAAGGACTTCAGGCAAAGCTGTTCCAGCCAGCTCAGCTCAGGGCCAACCCAAAGTGACGCAATGGCCGGAAGTGCCATGATACCTGCCCCTTATTCTACCCAATACATTGGCGCCTAACCGCGCCTTTTTGTTAACGAAAATTACCGCGCTTGCTGAACGCCTGTCAATCTGCCGGGATCTGGAAACCTCAATGTGTGGTTTCGCCGCGCTCCACGGTGAACCAAAAATCGCTGCCCGGTTCCTTTTCGGCAATTTCATCCGGGATCACACCTGGGCCGCTGAGAAAGACATTGGCGCCGAAATGCGCGTGCATCCGGGACAGTTTGCAGAGCTTATCGCTGGTCAGCTCGTGAAACAGCGCAATCATGTCCTCCCGGGTCTTCAGTTCCTCGATCTTCTCGCGGTGCTTGCGGCATGAGTATTCATGCGCCGCAGCGATGTCCGGGTCCGCCAGCAGCCGCGCCATCTCAGCCTCCAGCGCCGGGATCATCCGCTGGATTGAGCGCTCCTCTTCGGCATTGTTGTTCATCCGGAACCAGTAGGACAGCCCCTGGTCGCGGTCGACATGGTTGACCCGGCCGCGGTCGCGTTTGACCAGAAAGCTTTCGGCGCTGCGCACAGCGTAGTGGTTGAGCTGCACCAGATCGTAGCCGTATGTGCTCATTGACGAGCGCCAGCCATTGCGGAACATCTCCCGTGGCATGTCCTGTCCGGAACCGTTGACCCAGCGGATATCCTCCCACAGCTGCGGCTTCAGCCCCTTGGGGCGGTGCACCCCCAGCTTCTTGAAGATGCCAGTGTTGCGGAACAAGGTCTTGAAGCCCCAGGCCTGATGCGGCTTGCGGGTGACCTCATGCGCGCAGCGGGTGAATTCCCGGGTGATCAGATCGCCGGTAAAGTCGCGCACATCGTTGTTGCCGAACAGCCGCCAGGTCATCGCGATCATGTTGGCGTCATCCACCGCCTCGAACAGATCCGCCAGCCGCCCGTCACCGCATTTGATGTTGATGAACTCGTCCACATCCATGCAGATCAGCCAGTCTGCGTCCCGGATGACCGGTTCTTCCTCCGCCGCTTGCAGTGCCGCATGCTGCGGCTTCAGATCCGTGCCCCTGAACGGGTTTTCACGGTGCTGCACGATGCCCTTCTCCTGCAGCATCTGCAGCATCGTGTCGGTGCCGTCGGTGCAATCGTTGGTGTAGACAAGGAAATCATCCACCCCGATTGCCCGGTGATAGGCCAGCCATTCCAGAATGAACGGCCCCTCGTTCTTCATGGTCGTAACGATAGCCGTCCTGGGCTTGCCGCCTGAACGCTTGACCGCCTGCTCTTCAGGAATGCGGACGGGTTTGGCATTGAAGTATCTGGTGGCCAGGTCCAGCAGCTCAGGTGTTTCAACAAGGCTGGTCTTCGGCACGATTTTCGAGACCGTATCTGCGGGGTGGCGCAAGGCCATGCAGCGGTAGAACCGGGCATCCTGGTCAGGATCAGGGTCTGCACCGACAACCCGGATCAGCCGCCAGATGCAGTCCGCTGACGCCTTGGCCGGCGCCAGGCACCAGCGCGGCCGCAGCCCGGAAGCGTCGAACTGGATGCAGATGTGATCGCCAAAGGCAGGCTCGTCTCCTTTGCGCACCCGCCAGGGATAAGCCTGCACACCGCCCAGCTTCAGACAGCCGGAGGGGGCGGCCACCGCGCGGTCAAAGACATTCATCCCCTCGCCCGGCGCGAGAAGGTCGAACAGGTCGATATTGGCCACAGCGCGGGCCCGCGCCAGGAACCGCGCGCGCAGGATCTCATAGATCAGGAACTCCCCCAGCGGTGCGCTCCAGGAGTCGGCAGGCGGGATCTCCATCCGGTCCTTGCCCGGGGCGCCAGGCACATTAAAGGGATGCGCTTCCGCAGGCAGCCCCTCCTTGCCCAGGGGCAGGCCGGAATACACCACCACAACCCGCTCAAGCCCGCCGATGTCTTCCGCAAGCTCTTGCAGTGCATGAACAAAACGGCGGCTGTCCCGGGGCCGCGCCCTGTCAAAAATGACGCCCCCCTGCATACCGTGCTGCGCCGCATGGAACCGCAGCCATTCCGCCGCTGCTTCGGCACTTTCCCCGTTGCGGACTGCCGCAATGACGCTCAGCCCGGCAAACAAACCGGTCTCATCCGGCTGCAGCGGAACCAGCTGCTGCTCTGCGTCAGCCGAAATGCTTACCGCGCTGCTGGCACCGCTGATCGGAATATCCAGAACCGGTGCACCACCAAAATTGTGCAGCACCGTTCCGGCATGGGATGACATGGCCGCGGCAACGTCGCGCGGGGAACCCGATCTGAAGAACAGCCTGGCGGTCCGGCCTTCCGGACCTGCCATTTCCACGGCATCCAGCAGATCCGCCCCGGCAAGCGTCAGTGCGCTGAGTTCACGTTCGAGGACTTTGCCGCCGCAATTCCCGGCATCTGGACTGGACATACTGCTGCATCACGCTGTGAAATTCTTGGCCCCGGGCACAAGTGTCCGGAGCGGCCCCCTTATAGCCGGTCCGCGGAAATGCAGGAACCGGCAATTGCCGCTGGCCACCCGCATCAGGCCAAGCAGTTGATATAAGGGCAACAGGCATTCTCGGCACACACAGGAAACCTGAGCTTGCAGCAGTTTTTTCAGAGAGAGATGATGGTGCGGTCGAGATGCATTGTAGACTTGAACAAAGGCGTTCAGGCAAGTTCACGAACCTCCATGAATTTCATTTTTTCGGCGCAAATTCAGTATTTTACGGTTCAATCCAGTTCAAGATCGGTTAAACTAAGCCAAGAAAATTGGGTGGGCAGAAAGGTGGATCAATGGCGACACTCAACCGGTTATCAGCGCTCCATGTGAAGAATGCCGCACCAGGGAAATACAGCGACGGTGGCGGATTGTGGCTTCATCGACGCGCGGACGGCGGCGGGCAGTGGTTTCTTCGAGTACAAATCCACGGAAGACGCCGCGAAATGGGGCTGGGCTCAATCGCGGAGGTCAGCCTGAAGGAAGCTCGTGAAGAGGCCGCAAGGTGGCGTGCTGTCGTCCGAGCAGGAAAAGACCCGATTAAAGAACGCGAGCGCCTGCGCCGGGAAGCTGCGAAAGCGGATCACACCTTGGCGACTGTAGCAATGGAAGCCTTTGAAGCCCGCAAGGCCGAACTAAAGAATGACGGAAAGTCAGGCAGATGGTTCTCGCCCCTGGAGCTTCACATTCTCCCGAAGCTGGGGAACGTGCCGATTGAAGAAATCGACCAGCAGGACATAAAGAACGCACTTGCCCCAATTTGGCATAGCAAGGGCGAAACTGCCCAAAAAGCACTGGGCCGTCTTGGCATCGTTATCCAGCACGGCGCGGCGATGGGGCTCGCCGTGGACATTCAAGCTACTGCGAAAGCGAAAGCCCTTCTGGGCAAGTCCCGGCAAAAGCGGAGCCATATTCCCGCGATGCCGTGGGGCGAGGTGCCAGGGTTCTATAACAGCCTTAACGAAGGCTCGATAACCCACCTGGCGCTGCGCCTGCTAATCCTGACTGCTGTTCGTTCCCACCCGGTCCGGCACTGCCATATTGATGAAATCGACGGGAACACATGGGTGATCCCGGCGGAACGGATGAAATCCGGAAAAGAATTCCGCGCCCCCCTGTCAACCGAAGCACTGTCCGTCATTGAGCAGGCGGCGGCTTTTGCCCGAGATGGATACCTGTTCCCCAGCGTACGCAAGGGTGTGATTTCCGACGCGACAATGTCCCGATTGATGGAACGGCGTGAAGTTGCGGCCCGCCCCCACGGGTTCCGCTCCAGTTTTAGGACTTGGTGCGCGGAGGCGACGGAAACCCCACGAGAGATTGCTGAGATGGCTCTTGCGCACTCTATCGGAGGCAAGGTCGAATTATCCTATCGCCGGACAGATTACCTCGAAAAACGGCGAGCCCTGATGGAGAGGTGGGCAAGTCACGTGACCGGCAACACCGCTGAGATTGTGCAACTGGTTGCAAAATGAAAGAACTCTAATGAGCACAAAAGTACAAAGCATTTCGATAGCGTCGATTTTTCAACGGTGTATCGGCCTCGCCACCAATGAGGCAGTATGTATTGGCTTAGCGAAGCAGCTTGCTGAAGCTGCCCCTCTTCGCTCCACCCGCTTCGATCAGGGTACTGGTGACATCGCAAGCGCTCTCCGGATTTCGGATGAGCAAAACAAACTAAGAATGGGCTTAGCGATGTACCTAACAGAGAGGTACATCCACCAGCATGCCGACAGCCTGCACATCGTGGACAGCAATCGAGAAACAAAACTGCTGGGAGCAAACATCCTGACGCCGACAAGTGGTCAGGAATTCGCTCCCATAGAGTTCAAACCCCGCAGCTCCGAGACGGCGGAACCAACAAGCATGCAACTCGCCAAAGAGGAGTTGCTTTCCCGGGTTCGGAACAGGGGCAATCTCTATGCCTATCTGGACACATCCGATTGGAACATCCGCGGACTTGAGGAATTCACAGAAGCCGAGCCGCCCATCGACGGCATCCACTTTGTACGGCAGCTTATGGAATACCCTCGCTTTGCAGTTTGCGTCGGAGTGTCCCGAAAACCGTCAGACCCCCAACTTTTAAAGTTATTGCAGTACGGCACGATGCACGAAACGTTTCTACAGGCCCTCGACTATGTAAATTCTAGCGACGAAACTGTTTACCAGGATGAACTGGCAAAACACCTTAGCCGCAACAAGAAGAATTGGGCCTTTAAAAATGTTTGGGAACTTTTGCAGGAAAGCAAAGCGAACATCCCCGAGCATCCTGGTCGCCCACCGAAGAAAAATTAATCCCGCCCCATTTTTTACCGGTCCAGAGTGGTCGATTTTGGTCGCAGATAAGCCAAAAAGGACTCCCCAATGGAACCGCTGTATTTCAACATCAACGACATCCGCAGCCTGACCGGGTTGTGCAAGACAACTGTGTACAACCGGGTCAACGATGGGACCTTTCCCCGCCCGGTAAAGATCGGGGCAAGGTCGTTCTGGAAACGGGACGAATTCCTGAGTGCCCTTGAGGTCCTGGAAGCTAACCGCCCGCATTAAGAAACCCGCCCCGGATGTACCGGGAGCGGGCTGTCTTAGGTTGCACTGAACAGTACCATTTCCTGGCTCTGGGCACAATCCAAGAGCATGCAATGCACCATGAACTTCTTCAGGTGCAACCGGCTGCAACTCAACGGGAGCACCGTGATTGCAACTGGTTGCAAAACTTCCTGACCACTCCCAATGCCCACTGCTTCGCCACCTCCGCCGTCGGCCTGAAAACCGAACAGCAGGGCCAGTTTCACGGAGGGCAGAACTGTGACCTGTGAACCTTCTTACCGTGCAGGCTGTGACAACAGCAGCCAAGGCACCGCCTGTAGCCCTAACGATGATTATCGTCGCGGCCTGAAAACCGATAGCGGAAATCTTGAAGGCGCAGCCTACAAGAACCGGAAAAACAATGTCGTCGCAATACGCCCAAGAGGTACGACACGTGTAAACGAGAAATTCCGGTCTGGCCTATCCGGGGAAGACATCACTCCCCTCGACCGGTTGCTGGTCGTGCAGGAAGTCAACCGGAAGTGGGCCAAAGCCCTCAACCCGTTTGAATACCGGCTGGTCAGCTACATTCTTGACCGGACGATCTTCTGGGGCCGGGAGACCTTCCGCGCCTGTCACAACAACATCATGAACGGCACAGATGACTTTGCCGGGGTCGGCATGAAGCGGACCAAATACCTCGAAACCATGAAATCCCTCGAAGACCGCAACGTGATCACCCGCGAACGCGCCCGTGATTTCGTAACCCTTGGCCTCAATCTCGACTGGGACCCGAAGGAAGATTGTAGGAAATTGCACCTTCCGAAGCGCGTATCCGAACCCGGAAAAGCCCAGAAGTCCACGACATGGACTTCTAAAAGTCCGTGTGCTGGACTTCAGAAGTCCGCCACACGGACACAGAATAAAGAGAATAAAGAAAAAGGGAATAATATTAGCGCTGAGCCTGACGGCTCGCGCGGTGAGTTGGATCTGGATAAAAATTTTAATTTTGATCCGGGCGAAAAATCCGAGATCGTTCCGGACAAAAATCAGGAAAATTCTCCCGGCGAAAAAAAATGCAACGGGTTGCACTCGGCTGACAAGGTCCAGGCCGGACCGGCTGAACGGATGGCGAAGGTGGATGGCGACCGTAAAACGGCGGCGGAGAAAGCCAAGACCAAGAAGAAACCGAACACCACGGACATCGAGATCGTCTGGAAAGACGCGATGGCCGAGACCTTCCCGATGTATAACCACGTCGGTTGGGGGGTCAAACAGCGCGCCAAGGTGAAGAAAGCCCTTTCCAAATACGTCTACGACAACACGATCACGCTCCCGGCTCTTCTGGACTGGTCGGTCCGCCACTGGCCGCGACTGCTGCGGACCCAGTTGTTTTTCTTCTCCAATCCGCCGGAGGTGCCGCGCATCAATTTCGTCCTCTCGGAGGGGGTCCTACGACTGGTCGCGGATGCCTATGCCACTGGCGAATTGGACCGGTTGATCTGCGGGGACGAGCGGGACGAACTGAAGCGCCTGATGCTGAACGGTCAGAATGAGCGGGAAGCTCTTGCCATGATCGGTGAGGGTCGCGCCCGGAAGCGGATGAGAGACGAGATCAACCGGAAGACGCGGGAGGCCAACCGTAAACTGGCTGCCGCTCGTGACCGAGAGGACCGAGCGATCCGGCTGGAGGGGATTGGCGAGCGGCTGGCGGAAGCTGGCGTGTCGGTCCAGCCTGTGAAAAAGCGCCGCCCCGGGCAGGCATGGCAAGCCCCTCCGATCCCGTTCTCGAACAGCCCGGCGATGCAGGAGAAACGCCGCGCAGAAAGGGTCGCCAAACCGGCACTGCCAGTACCTTCCGGCAGCCCGCCGCCGGGCTCAAAGATGGAAACATGGGATGAATTGCAGGCACGCCTGCGCAAAGCAAACGAAGAACTGATGAACGGATGCGGGGATCGCCATCAGGTCGATTGCGCCGGGTTGCAAGGGACACAGAACGCCTCAAGCCCCCATGGCTTTCTCGCCTCCGCTGACAGCCTGAAATCCGAACATCATGCCCAGCAGCCCCGGAGGCAGAATAATGACCTGTGAACTTTCTCACCGCGAAAGCAGCGAAAGCTATTGCCGGGTGATCGCCCGCGCCCAGCGCTTCCGGGTTATCATCTGCAAGGATACAATTCAGTGGATCATTCAGTACCGCATAGGAGACGCTGAGAGGGGTGCTGGAAGCCGTTGGCGCGCTCTCAGCTATCACCGCTCCCGCAGCGCCCTAATCCGCCTCTGGCACGTAAAAACCAAGCAGCCCGTGCCGGGGGAAATCTCCAATCTGCCCGAGAACATTCCGCCCCCGCAAACTTCAAAGAACAGCGCTCTGAGATCGGCAGATGAAGGCTGGTGAAACGTGACAAGCATATCAAGCGGCACAGCAAACCTGTCACCAAGCCCATCCTCAACTTAACCGAAATCCTGGCGTTGAGGCTGTTACCCAGAAATTCTCGGCCCGCCAGCCGAACGTTCCCCCAGGCTGCACAACGGTAAGAATTCAGGAATGTGAGAGGCAGGTGCAACCAGTTGCAACGTACCTAAGTGGGTATCGCCCAGCGCGCCGTTGCAACTGGTTGCAAAATCCACTGAACAGCCCCCCCCTGAAAGGCCATCATGGTCGCCTCACGCCGAACCGGAGGCATGGAAAGGTGTCGGCTTAGGGCAGCTTCGGCAGTTTTTGCACCCCGAAGCCAAGCTGTCTTGAGGTTAAAAGCCATCGGCAATCCGGCCCGATTTGGGACCCAACTGACAGAACGTGCTAACAGCGACCCTTTCCGCAACCATTTGAAACTGAAATTCCGCCAAACCTGATGAATGGACAAGCACTCGAGAACACTATCACGTTCGCCTGGCTTTCGACCACGAGCAAGAACGCTTCAGTCGACAGTTGTCACAGGATGGGCTGCGCGCCTTACATACCGCGGCAGCGTAGTCGAGGACCGCCCAGTTCACCAGCTCAGGTCTCTCATGCTTCACGAGCCAAGTTGCAGCCTCTTGCAACCAAGGATCGTGGCGAATGTCGGCTAGCGAACGCGGGCGTACTACGCGTTCTAAGACGCGAGCCATGTTTACATCTAGCAATGGCCGAACTTTCTTGTGCTGGAAAAGCAAGATCGCGTTCGAGACGTACTGCCCCACCCCAGGAATATTAGCATGTTTGAAAGCATCACTCGGGAAGACCCCGCCGTGGGCATCAGCGTAAGCCGCCAGGCCTTGAAGCGATGCCGCACGGCGCTTCCAAAGACCGATTGGCTTCAAGTATGCTTCGAGCTCTTCGCGTTCGGCACGCGCTATTTGGCCCCACCCCGAGTACTGTCTAAAGAAGGCGTCGTACATTCGCGCAACAGTTTCCGCTCGTGTGCGTTGGAGGAGGACTTCGACGCAGATCTTTTCAAAGGTGCTCGCACTTGGAGAGCGCCAAGGCAAGTGGCGCCCATGGCCTGAGTACCATGCGACTAGAGCGGCCCGGGTACGCGTGATACGCAATTTTTCACTTCGAGTTAGATGCGCATCGACCATATGCACTCAATACTTTTTCCCTTCACAAAGTGTAGTCGATAATCCAGGACATCCAAACCCCGGAGCGTCCAGCTTGTCCCGAGGCAAACTGCCCCGCTAACCTTGCCCTCGAGCGTTGACGTGCCTGGTTTGCTCGACTAGACCAGGGCACCGCAAGCCGCTCGGCCCCGCGGAATGGCCCTTATTTGGGATGCACGATGACCAAGACCTTTACATGCGTCGACCTTTTCGCTGGCTGCGGCGGCCTTTCTCTGGGCCTGCGTGCCGCGGGTTTCAAAGAACGTCTGGCTGTCGAGAAATCTGAGATGCCAGCCGAGACCTACCATCACAACCTCATCGCCCCGGTCGACGACGTCGAGAAGTGGAAACGTGACCACGTTGGCGCCGACTTAGCCGAGCAAGTGCGCCGTGGACTGGTGGTAAACGAACTCGGCGCGCTCTTGGAGCGCAAGGAGCTGGTCGAGGGTATCGCAGCCGAAGGCATTGACCTCGTTGCTGGCGGCCCGCCGTGTCAGGGGTTCTCCATGGCCGGTCGCAGAAACCCGGACGACGCGCGCAACAAGCTGCCGTGGCAGTTCTTGGAATTTGTGGAGGCAGTGAATCCCAAGGCTGTCATCATCGAGAATGTCTCGGGCATGAAGAGCGACTTCGCCAAGCACGGGAAACGCTCGCCTTTCAAAGAGCTCCAAGAGGCCCTTCGCCAAACAGGATCGGGATACGTTGTTCAACCTCTATTGCTAAATGCACGCCATTTTGGAGCGCCGCAAAATCGGCCGCGCTTGTTCCTAGTAGGTATTTCAAGAGACATTGCGGACACGCTTGGTATCACCACATCGAATACACTGTGGAGTTCCGCTGACGACGATGGCGCAAAAGCGCCTACGGCGGGTGGGCGCCCGGCGCTGGCCCCGAGGCGTACACACTTCAACTCTCTGGAACTCGAGTGCCTTGGGCACTATGCAGACAGGCAAAAGGAGCGCGTTGTACAGGAAGCGCTATACGATCTGCTGGACAACGAGCTTAGTCCGCGGTCACTCGACTATCAGGAATTGCTGGCGGGGCTAGACCAACACGTTACCCGCAAACAATCCAACGGCCTGAAAAACCACATCAAGCGTAGACATTCAGACAAGGTTACGAAACGCTTCGGCTTTTATCAGATAGCAGCGGAAAGAGGCGTCAACAAGCAGGTGCTGGGCCTCCCTTATCGCCACGATCTCTCCAGCGAGGCTCGCCTCGAGGCTATTCGCGACACCTACCCTGGGCCCGGCAAGGGTGGCGACGTTGATTTCCTCGAAGACGTCCAGACCTACATCCAGCACGTACAGGAACTGGCGACAAAGAAGCATAGCCAACGTGCGCTTCGCTTGCTCGAACCTTCACCGACAGTCGTTAGCCTGCCGGATGACTTCGTGCATCCAGTGGAACCTCGAGTACCCACCGTCCGTGAATTGGCGCGCTTACAGTCGTTCCCAGACACCTTCGAATTCCGTGCCAAGGAAACGACGGGAGCGCACAAGAGACGCGTCGAGGTTCCACAGTACACTCAGGTAGGTAACGCCGTCCCGCCGCTGCTCGCAAAAGCACTAGGAGCGCACCTGCACGAGATCCTCGCTCAAGCAACCTACGAGCAGTAGGTGGGTGGGCCAAGCCGAGTGCTGCTCTGCTTGGCCCAGCGCCTACCTTTTGAGTGAGAAGAAGGGTTGCCCCTTCATCAACACACCCTCGTTATTGTTGTTCATACAACGGTAATAGGCCCAGTGCGTCTGCAACTTGGTCACCTCAGTAACCATGTCTCCCACATTGCTCCGGAAACCAATCCCCTCGAACTGCTTGGCCGTAGCGTTACGCACGTTGTGAACGACCCAAGTCGAGAGTGCCTCTGCCCAGTTGTAGCTTCGCGTGTTGAAGTGCGAGAGGTATTGCGACGAAAGGATGACTCCCATGCCGAACTCCCGCCCTTCGAGCATCAATTTCATTAGCACTTCGAAGTCCCGTCCCATTGCGTGGTGCGCTTCGTCGATCAAAACGAACGAGTCCACGAAACGTCGGCTCTTCCCGTCGCCGCCAGTGATAAAGGGCTTTTTCTCCCGCGTTTTCATGTAGTCGGTGTACAGGTTGTCGAGGAACATCGTGGCAACGATGTCCACGATATCCTGTCCTGCACCCGAGATGCCCGAAAGGTTCAATACCGTACTGCGGTCGAATAGCTCCACGAAAGAACGCGTCTTGGACGGATCGCTCTCGAAGATCATCAAGTCAACGAGCATTCGCAGCACGGAAATCACGCTATCGTTTTTACCAAGTTCTTGGTAGGCCGCGTAAACATCATTAATCGTCGGAAAAGAACCGTGGGGCGCCGAACTATATGCTGCGATAACACACCCGTATAGGTCATTTCGCTGGACGACACCTATGTTGGAAATTCGGCGAAGGAGATCGCTGAAGAAATTCGCGCGCCGGACGCGTTCCATCTGGATGCTACCGTCCAACCGGTCAGTGTTGATCGCAAAGAAGTTGATAGGCAAGGGAGCCTTGGCTGGGTCCAAAACCTGCGCTCCGAGTGCAACCGGGTACTCTTTCTCGGAGTAGTCCCGCTTGTAATCAAAGATGAAAACCTTAGGGGCCGTTCCACGGTTGGCCGATGCCGAATTCGCGATCTGGTAGACCAACGATTTCAAGAACTGCGTCTTGCCCGTCCCTAGGTCGCCAACGACACCGATGTTCATCTGACTCAGTGAGGTCTCGCTTAGCTTGAGATGGATTGTCCGTTGCGTGCTGCCATGCGAGTAGTGCCCAACTAGGACCTCTATGCCCGCGTCGGCGGAAACATCCGCGGGTGCCAGCGTTGCCGAGGAAACCTGCTTTGTCGCCACTTCGGATTGCACTTTCACCGGCTCGCCCGCCCCGCGTACTGTAGGAGCCGCCGTGTTAGACGAGGCCACCTGCTCAGGTTGCTCCACTTCTGGCTCCGCCTCCTCTACCGGGGTAGGCTCGTTCGCCGAAACAGGCTGTCCAGTTCCTTCCGGGTTCGCCAAGGGGGCAAGGGCCTCCGCGTGGGCTTTCTTTCCCGGCAGGCCAGGCATTGTGCCAGCGCGTTCCAGCACGCCGTCTATCACGTCAGTGATCGCGACCTGCACGTGCCCTCCAACACTTGGGATGTTGAAAGCTGCTGGGTCAATGAGAACTCCGCCCGGTTCGCGACCCTCTGCAAAAAACAGGTCAAACGGGTCACCTTCCTCTGTGCGGCCACCGACCTGGAACCATAGGACGGTTCCACTTTCAGCGACGATCCGCGAATTTGATGATGCAACCGATCCAAGTATCTGCGCTTCTAGTGCAGAATCGCTATTCGCTACCGATGGCCGCAAGGAAAGTGCGGCCTCCAAGAAGCTTGCGAACGCGGCCCAGGGCAAGACGCGGGCGCCCGCGGCATCAAGGTTCTTGGAAACTTGGCTCAGAACTTTGAACGTGCTTTCCAGTTGCTCGAGTGGGTCCTCGAGCTTGTTCCGCGCCGGGAACCGGCTGCTATGCCCGGTTCTCATTTTCACCTCGACCGGATGCATTCGAACCGTGCCGTTGCCCGCGTCGTCGACCATTGCGCTCAGCAAAAGCAGGTCCGCGCGCCGTTGGTCATCCGGTGTACGGGCGCCTTCTCCGAGGAGATCCAGCAGCGGGTAAACCGAATCCATGGGGACAACGCAGCGAATCTCACCTGGCGCAGCAGCCCCTTCCCAGTTCGCAAGCCCCCTAAATGCAAGGTTAAACCCGATAGCGCCGAGACTCTGGGTGTGCCCCATCGTCAGCAGCGACGAGAGGCCTACGCCCCGCATGCCGAGGCTGGTGATAACCTCGGTTGCATCCTCGTCCTTGTTGTGCACGCCGCAGTCGCCGAGAACACGCTTGATTTCGGTCGTGAGCGTTTTCGAAGGTTTGGCCAAGACCGTGTAGGGATGGGTCGAAGAAATAGCGGAGATCGCGTTTTTTTGGCGTTGCCGCGAAAGAAACGCCGGTCTCCATTCCCACAGGGCCACGTCGGCACGGGACGCGCGGAGCTGAGAGGACAAGACCGCCGGGCTCAAGTTGCGGTTGCCAGTGATCGTCCACTTTGCATTCTCGCCCAGCATGCGGTCACCTAGCTGCAAACGAGCCTCCATTCGGCACGCTTCCCCAGCGAGCTGCAAGCCCTCCAGCTTAGCAAGCACAGCGGAAAAACTCGCCAGCCCAGCAAAGGAGCGCCTCTCGATCCCCAGTCCAAAAGTCGACACACTATCGCTGGCGTGCGCCAACTGCCACGATCGAAAACGGTTCACAGGGAGGTTGGGCCCCGCGGTACAAGTGGCTTCAGTCTTCTCCTTGGCTACGTCCGTGCGTACGGTAACGACGCTGTCTTCAACAAATTGCAAGTCGACGTGGTGCTGGGTGAGAGACCCGGCATCTTCAGTCATCCATTCAAAGGGGGGCAAACTTCCACCGTCGCGGGCGTCACCCACGTCCTGAAGCCTAGCGAGAACACGGCTAGAACTTGGCGGCGTTCCCTTTCTCTCGCTCGAGTCCACGATGCGAATCCCGCCAGGAAGCAGGCCTTCGCGTTCGCTCAGCAGGTTGACCGACGCGGCGATAATCGCGTCATCGGTTTCTTCGAAGCGCTTGCCTCCTCTGGGCGCGGCAAGGCCAATTCGCAGATGCTGCGACGCGGGGAAAACCCGGAGGTAATCACGCAAGGCAGAGGACACCCCCCCTCGATCGAGGCCAGAAGGCGTTCCGAACGGCAAGTCCAGACCAAGCAACTTTAGGGACTGAGCCTGATTCGCTACCTCGAGCGGGAGGCTCGAAAGCATGCTCCATCCAACAAACATTTCCTGCGGCCCTGGGGCAAGCCCCGTGGACACCCAGGTCATACCCGTGTCCGTAGATGGGCCCGCCTCGGGGAACATCTCACCGTCGATGAACCGCAGGAAGGACCGTGAGACCTTGCCGAACACCGGGTCGTGGTTGATTTCCCCTCCAGCGGCCTGGACGCTCCACGCCCAGGCCAAGCGAACTGGGTGCAACGGCGACAGCAACACGCCCTTTGCCTGCCCCAACTGCGTGTCGAACAGCAGGGCAGAGAAAGGGTACGCAGCCCAGGAATTTGCCCGCGCACCCTTCGCCAGTTCCAAAATCGCACCGTAGGCCTCGATGTAAGCCTCGACCTTCTCGCGCGCGACGGTGCGTAGGTCCAATGTGCTCGGTAGGGCGCGTACGGATTGCAGGCCAATCACAGGCTCATTGCCTAGCCCGAGGTTCAGGAAGGCTCTCCAAAAGCGATCCGCCGCAAGGGAGGCGGAGATATCCATTGGAAAAGTGACCGACCGCGCGCCATCAGTGTTCGTGAAGGCACCGAGCCCGTCATCCCATTGAAGGGAGGTTGCCCCCGGTCTTCTCCCGGCCTCGACGAGGCAACTTCCGAGGCATGCGCGGAACTGGTCACTTGGAGCGTCCAGAATTGCCTGATCGCGGAACCACTTCTCGAGATCTCCCCGCGGATCCAGCTCCATCTCTTCGTTCAGATCTTCGCTTGCGGCAATCACGGGCTCCGCCATGAACGCCGCGAGGAAAGGGTTGACTTGACCATTCTCGACGAGCGGAACGGTAATGTTGACCGTCTTGCCACCTAGATCGACAACAGGGTCGGCAGGCTGGCCGGTCAAATCGTAATAGTTGATAAAATCCGATTTGGTTCCTTCTGTCGGCTTGAGCTTTCCCCCTCCCACCCATGCCGGGTTTTTCACGTCTCCTACCACAACCAGTTCCGCCGTGCCGCCCTTGTCAGAAAGGGTCAAGTCTCGGTCGGGCGTACCGCCTTCGGGTTCGACTAGCGTGTTGTCACCATCAACGGCAAGAAACACGTCGCCCGAGAAGCTGGGCACTTGCCCTTTACCCTTACCCGTTGCTTCGACGACAAGCACACTGGGCACAACTGGGTTAGGCGAGAAGAGCTTCAACTCGAAGCTTTCGCGGAACTGCGAGCCCAATGTGGTCCGCGATGGGCTAACCGAAAGCGTAAAGGGTTTCTCACGCCACTTGCCGCCTTTCATGGCGATCTTCCGAGTCAGTTCGAACTCCAGTTCCAAAGCCCCGTCAACGGTGACGCAGGAAACGACCGTCGCCGCGCATGCACTCGCGGGCCTGCATTCCAACTTGGCACTTGGCTTATCGCCGGGATCGACCTCAAGCCGCAGCTTGTAGTAGCCGAGCAAAACGGTTCCGTCGTCTCGGCGAACCGGGGCAGCGGGAGGCAAGACATGGTCAACGCCGCGCCATTCAAGCCGGGGCATTTCCTTTTCCCCGCCGTTTCCTAGGGCCCAGAACTGGTAGTCGACCTCACCCTTCTTAGGCCTATCAAAAAACGCGGCTTCCGACGTTCCGGCCCAAGCATCCAACCGTTCCTGTCCCCGCGATTTCCCGTGGAAGGCCAAGGCAAGCAGGCCATGCCCAAGCGAAGCTCGGCTTGCGACGAAGCCGGACCAGTCCAGCTTAGCCAACGGATGCTCTTCACCCTCTCCGTCGCTCTCCTGCACGCCCAGAAGCGAGAGCTCGATATCGTCGATCTCGCTCCATCCCTGCTGCACAATTTTCGCGTAATCTGACGGCCTATGATTCGACGCAAATCCCTCCTTCGACTTCGGCCGTGGCAGGCCCGCGCTGGCAAAAACCAAGAGGATCTCCCGGTTGGGAAGATCCCAAGGAAAGATTTTCAGGCCTAGCTCGAGGGCGTCGCAGAGCATGTCTAGATGTAGCCAGAACGCTTCTGTCCAACGCTTCTCCCCGTTCCCGGCTTCGCGATAAGCGGCGGCCAGGAAAGTAAAGACCGTCTGCAGAGCATTGGCCATTTCCGCCGTGTGAAAATCAAACTGCCGCGCCAAGATGTCGGCGGCTTGGCGCGCAATATCCGGTGCCTGCAAGATCGCCTGTTCGTCCGAGCTTAGCCCGCCAGGCAGGCCTCCAACCAAAACATCTCGGAAGGTTTCCAGCGATTTCAACTCGCGCACATCGCCTTCTGTGGCAATGAGCAAGATTGAGGCCGCGGTCTCTCCGCCTTCTGGCGTACGGTAAGAGATGGCTTCACCCAGTGACAATTCACCGGGCGCTGACCCTAAGCGCACTGGTGTTCCGCCGAGATCAGCCAATGCCGCGGAGAGGTCGGCCTTGAAAGCAGAGGGCAGTCCACGTGGGAGGATAATCTTCGCCAACCCTTGGTTCTGGGCGCAGGCGCTCGCGATTGCCTCGGGGAGTAATTTTCTCTTCATTTTTAGAATCCTGGCATGATCTCGAGTGCATCGTCCGCGTCGTGGCTACTACGGGCTAGGCCGTAACTTTCGAGGCGAGAAACGAGCGTTCTCTGTGATGCATCGATCCCGATCGAAGCAAGCGCTGAGGTGAGGTCTGTCATCCGGGACAGCTGCCCCGGCCCTCTGGCTTGTAGACTACTGATTGTGACCAGCCATTCCTGGCCCGGCTCTACCCATGTATACTTGCCCGCCGACTTCAGAAGCGCGTACAGATCTTGCTCACCGTCGCTGGACCGTGCCAGCAAGGAGTACCTGATGGTTTCCCATGTGTTGTTCGCGGTCCCCGACTTCTTCGCGGCCATCGCGGCCCCCACTTCTTGCTCGAACCCGGAGCGGCCCTTGCACACTTTTCGGGCCGCCTGTAGCCAAGAAGTCAAGCCATTTCCCTCTTGATCGAACTCGGCAAACGCGGGAACCGCCTCGCCATCCTCCGACACGAGATCATTGATGAGCTCCCTGCAGGCGCTTCCGGAATCAGCTAGTTGGCGAACAATCGGCCCAACGTCAGCGGCGCTCTTCTGCATGAGATCATCCCAAGAGAAGAGCCGATTGCTGTCGTCCATCATCGACCGAACGGCGTCTCCCGCATCTTCCTCGGTAATCAGAGCGGCACATAGCCGACGGTAGAGGTGCATCTCGAACATAAACCCAGTCGCCAAGGCGGTCCGAGCCACACAAGATGCCCAGTCTGTCCAGCGACGGCGCGGCATCTGGTCAACCCATCCCCGTTCGCAAAGATTGTCCCAGGCTCCTGCAAACCACGAGTACGGGGTGTTGCTGGGCAGCCAACGCGGCTGACGGAGATCCTTGATCACATGAGAGGGGCCGTGCTGCTTCACGGTTTGGACGATGGCGTCCATGTCACCAGGAGTCACTCCTGCAAAGAAATCCCGGATCCATGCGGGCATCCCACCACCCGAGGGCGACATGACCGCACTTGTCCAACCAGCAGCAACAGACGTTTTCCCACCGCCGAGCGCGTACATCTTCTCTAGGTTCAGCGCCAAGTTAGCTGGGTTTCTCTTACCCGTTATACCACGTAGATCCTGCAAGAGTGCGGTTTCGATACTAAGAGGCGTCGCTGCCGACCGAAGGGCTTTGCTCGAATACGGTGCTTCAAGCTCCTCTAGGAGGATCGAAACGACTTTCGCGGCACTGTTACGGTCGCGCGCTTTCCTCCCATTGACTAGGGCCGTGCAGAGGTCTTCGAATTTCTTCGATCCGTGCTCCGGCCTCGTGAACTCGAAACCGGCCTTTGCCTTGGCGCTCAACTCCCCGTAGGCATAGCCAGCAAAACCGGCTTTTTTCTCTTGTCGCTTGTTTACATTCCTCTCGACCGACCACGCCAGCTCGGACATGAACAGTTCCCGCGAAGGCGGGTATTCAGGTCGATTAAGTCCGAACAACGAGACATTCTTTGCCATCGAAAAACTCCTTAACGCGTCTCGTCATAGTTGCGGTCCGAGAAATTGAACCTATTCCTGTCACCCCCAGAGTGCATCTGTGCGGCGACCATCGCCGCGCGCAGCCGTTCAATACGAGGCTCGATTATTAGGCGACTGTCGGTGAACCCGTGGCCTTCAAGCCCCGCCATGGCCTCGCGCAGCAGGTGAAAATCAAGAGAGGTTACCGCGGAAGCGTGATCCTCGCGCTGCGACCGAAGACGGATCTCGAGTTCCACTCGGTCTCCTTCGACGCGGGCGGACAAGTTCATGTCGTTGCGCGGGATCTCGATACGGACCTTTGGTGCATTGGGTTCACCTTGCGTCACACGAGGCTGCAAGAATGTGAACATCGCCTTGTGCGCGCCCTCGGAAACTGGCGCGACGATCTCAAGAATGGCATCCTCCAGAGACGCGTCCAGCCGCCCACTTGAAAACGCGTCCAACCACGTTTCTTGCCAGGCCGTGACAACGGAAACGTAGGCCGGCCAACCGCGAACTAGTGCGACGAGCCGATACATATACCGCCCGTACCACGACAGTAGATTGCTACGCTCCTTGAGGGCCAAGCCGGATTCCTTGTCCGGGTCAATCGCTTCCTGTACGATTTCTTCGATCCGAGCATCCAGTTTTCCCCAGTACGCCCCAACGGCTTCGTCCCTGGACACTAGGTCAGCTCCGGGGTATTTCCCATCTTTCAACCCATCCAAGGCTTCGTCGATGTCAGCGCTGCCATGCCCAGTAGATGGGCCAAAATGCTTCAAGGGATCTGCGAAATGGACCGCCTTCATGGCATCGCTGGTGGTTCTCGGCCAATTAAAGATGTTGGCTTCGCCCCCCGTGCTAGAAGCTCCAGCCTCGAACAACATCATGTGCGAACGAAGGTTTCCCAGCGCAACGGCACCCGCGACCCGTTCTCTGATGCCCTTGGATTGGATCTTTTCGAGGCTCTCTGCTACGTGCCGGGCAAGGCGAGACATGGTATCGCTACTTGCCGGGCCAACCAGCGAGTGCGCCGAGAGAGCCCAGAGCTCACGGTAGCTGAAGTGCGTGCCAGAAAGGATCTCGGCCCCACGCATCAATGAGCACCACCCCCGTGCCACGATATCCTTTGACAACGAGCGCGCATTCGCAGCGATCGGGTCCAGCTCATCCAGCCGCAATTCCTTTTGAAAATTGCGGGCAAGATTAGTCAGGCAGGGTTCAAACGCCGTTGCCACGTCGGCACGCTCAACACCGCCAAGCGGCGTCACGCGCAGTTCGACCGTCGGCAAAGCTGCATCTGCCTGTTCCATCAGGGGCGGTTCGGGCCAATTCTCGAGAAGCGAGGCGCTGTCCATATACACGAGGTGCAAGACCGCGGTTACCTTGCCCGCCGCGCGCACTTTGGCAAACTGGTAGTTGCCACCCTCTTGCCCCACAACCAAGTCCAGGCAGGGCTCCTCCGCACCTTGACAGCGCAATTCGCCATTCAGCAGCCAGGCAACAATATCCGAAGCAACTTTCTCGTCGTCGTCCTTCAACTTTGACCGCTCCGACTGCTCGCCAATGAGAACACCGCGGTTAATGCACCCAAGAAAGTGTTCCTTGCCGCGCAGCGCACTGGCGATATCTCTCCTGAGAGCAGAACCTTGCCGATCGACAGGAGGAATGGTCGCATCATTCAACACCCGCAGAGCACGCCCGTTCGGCAAGTCGAACTCGTAGCAACGCTGGGCAAAAACGCTCCCCCCCCCTTTCCGGATCCCGCGCACATTCGCCACTACTTCGGCCGCAAGTTTAGATTTACCGTTGCCTGCCCCACCGACAAGAAACACCATGTGGGCTGGGCCTAAAGTATCAGACGCAGAGCAAGCCATCATCATGGCTCGGCAGGCTTCGGAGGACATCGGGGAGGACCGTCCATTTGGCCACTTTTCGCCGGATGCGGCATAAACCGGGGAAACCGCGACTCCGAGCCCCCCGAACGAACGCTCCAGGATCCAACTTGGGTAAGACATTCCGCCCTCTCGCGTGATTAGTTAAAGCTCTTTCCTATAGATTGAGCCTATGGAATTTAAGCTGCGATCACCAGAGAAGAAAAAACCCCCTTTCCTGCTGATAACATTAAAAAACAAAGCACCTCGTTGAAAAAATGTCGCAATCAAAGCGAGTAATCATACCCGATAACAAAGCTAAATCCGCTTGGCACGCAAGCCCCCTTCCTCACCCTGCCCACGACAATCAGCCGCAGCAAAACGCTGCTTCACTTTGCCCAGCCAGATGTCCGAGTGCATGTCGCGCCTGATCGCGGATGCCTACGCCACAGGCAAGCTGAAGCGA
Source organism: Leisingera sp. ANG1 (assembly GCF_000203975.2). Taxonomy (GTDB): domain Bacteria; phylum Pseudomonadota; class Alphaproteobacteria; order Rhodobacterales; family Rhodobacteraceae; genus Leisingera. The sequence continues at coordinate 428,274 of NZ_AFCF02000008.1, forward strand.
CTGATGCTGACCGGTATGACGGAGCAGGAAACCCTTGCCCTGATTGGTCAGCGCCGCGCCCGGAAGCGGTTGAAAGTGGAGGTCAACCGGAAAACGCAGGAGGCCAACCGAGCGTCTTCACGGTCTGCGCAACGGAAAAAATTTAGGAATGTCAGAAGTAGGTGCAACCAGTTGCAAATCCCGCCGAAAGGCACTCTTGCAACACCACCACGGGCGCCCCACGCCGAAGCGGAAGCACATGCATTGTGACAGTTTAGGGTAACAGCGGCAGTTTTACGCCCGGCAACCAAGCGGTCTTGAAGGGAGAAGGCATCGGCAAACCAGCCCGATATGGGACCCAACTGACAGAACACAATAACAGCGACCCTCGAGGAAACACAGCTCTTCCCCCAGACCGCCGAGAGCAACCAGTGTTTGGCTCTCTACATTTGTAAGACTACCGTCGTCTTATTCTGGCCGCTGGCAGCTTTTTACGGATTTGTCACCGCTCGACTACTTGGCTGGCAACCTAACTCAGCAGAGAAACTTCTGCCGTTCAATAGCAGGTCCCGAACCACTCCCCCCCCAAACGCAAACAATTGTTTTTACTTATATTTCTTCCAAGTTTGGCACCAAATTGCTAAACTGGCATAGAGAAAACCGTCCTGCACCGCCCACCCCTATCACGTGCCGAAGCGTTGCAACCAGTTGCAAAGGAAAAGACAGATGAGCATTCAAAAGGTCATGCTCTACGGCCACCTAGCTGAGAAATTTGGCGGTGAACTTCCCATCAAGGGCAACACCCCTACCCGTGTCATTCAGATCATTGAGGCGAACTTTCACGGCCAGTTCTACAATGCCCTGAAGGTGGGAGAATATTTTGTCTGGAGCGAAAGAGCTGACGGCACGGAACGGGGTTACGGGACAGCCGAAGACCTCACTATGTCCACTTCGGATGAAGTTCTCCATATCATGCCACGGATTGAAGGCGCATCCAGCAATAAGGGAGGGATAACGGCGGTCTTGGGCTTAGTTTTGATTGGGGTTGCCATCGTTGCCAGCAATGGCGCAGCAGCCGGACTGGTCGGCAGCCTGGATACTGCACTTGCCAGCGGCGGTCTCGCGAGCACTGCCGCACACATGGGTATCGGAATGGCCCTGTCCGGCATCGGCCTCATGCTCTCACCCATGCCAGAGTTGAACATCGACAACGACCCAGACGACCAGCAACAGTCCTACATTTTGGGCGGGCCGATCAACACAATGTCCGAAGGCGGAGCGATCCCGGTAATTTACGGCGCCCCCATCGTGGGCTCGACGGTAATCTCCGCGGGCGTCAGTATCGAACTGCTTGCAGTGGACGAGTAATTTGCAACGGGTTGCAAGCTAGTTGGAAACCGCCATCTCAGCCCGCGCTGGATGCTGCAAACACACTCGGCTGCTCGCAGCCCGGAGCAGACATAGACATGGCCGCGGGTGCCAAAGATGCTGTCGGTGCAAAATTCCATGGTCAATTTCCTGAAAGCGGACCCTCGGCAGGGCCGAGCTACCTCATGTGATGCTGCGGGGCGCACCAGGGGCCGCGGAGCGCAGGAAGCCGCCGCTGCAAAGTTGCGAACCGTCTTCGCCTTTCGGAACCTGACCGGCCCATAACAGACATCCCATACCGTCACGTAAGCTGCGATGCGGCGTCTCCGAACCGGTCGTTCGTCCCTCGCGCATTATCCCGACTCCACCGAATGACAGGAGCGCGGAGAAAGCTGAGGTTGCCTCAGGTATGCACAGACACGATCCATTTGCGGAGCCGATCTAACCAACGCTAGTTGTTGGCCTTAGTCTTTTTCCCCAAATCCGATGGTCAGCGCTTCCAGGTATTTTTGAAGTTTCATATTTCTAAGGTTGGAAACGACAAAAGCAATTGTTAATTTGCGCAGCAATCATGTGTCATCAGATTAGAATAGAATAGCATTCTGGAGGTTTCTTCGATTGGTTCGAGTAAATCTAAAAAACTCTTCAAGATCGCCAATGAGAACTGTCGAGAAGGATGCCGAGATGGAAATTGCGACTACTAATCTTTGAGCTGTCGCACTATACCAATTTACTTCCACATCATTGCTCTCTTGAATGCGGCCACTCCAATTTGGATGCACTGCCTCACATAGAACACCATAAACTGCCATCATTCCATTCTGCATCTTTTCAGAATTCCGAACCGCATCCATGACATTCGGCGTCTTTTGCTGGGACAAACCACTGAACTCCAGAGATGCAAATATGTACGAACTCAAGACTCGCTTGATCTCATCTCCATCCACTCTCTTGACCGCGGATTTGAACTTTCGAAAGAAATCGGCAAGTACTGCCATTGTCTCAAGACCTGCACGCGCCGATGCAGCAGCACCAAGTAATCTTCCGTCGCCCACGAGCACTGCGGTGTCATCTAGAAGCGCTGAAACACGCATCAAATTTCGCTCAACATACTGCTCAACGTCGGCCTCAATACCAAGATCTGTACCCCACTCGAAACGCCCAGACACAGCTTTTTCGGCCAACGAAGTGCCTGCGGAAGACACTATCTGCTGGCATTTTTCTCTGGGGATTGCTGATGGCTTATTCAACTTGACGCCTCCAAAATGCCAAGCTTCTGCAACATTTTGAAAGCCGCTGTGTTCTTGGCCCAGACAAAGCGGCTACTGGACGCTCTCGTTGAATTTCCCTCATACTCACAGATTGCTGTGTGGGTAGCTGCGTGGATCGGCCCTGAAGTTATCTTGGAGTACATAGGCAGCACAGGAGATTTCTGCTGTACGTATTCTTGCAAAACAGTAACGTATGAGAACTTTTCGTCGAATTGCTCTGGTAACCTCCTATCCCCATCTGGACGACCTGCCGTTTCAGAGAACACGCTTTGCACCCGAAGCCATGCTTTCATCTTCCCAAAGAACTTGTCCTGTTCGTTTATGAACAAAGCGAACAGTAGGGCTTGGGCCATTTGACGATCTGCGTTTACTCCCCAATCATGTATTGGCTCATATATTGAGCGACTCAATTTTCTTAGCTGAAATCTCTCAATGGCTGCATCACAAATCCGCGGGTGAACACCTTCAACGCTCAAGCTTCTAAACTCAGAATCGCTGTTGATGATGGAAAACTCCAGAGCGAGCGCTCCTATGCGACTAGTGATTTCATTATCAGGCATTCTGTTGTATCGCGAACGTCCCGCGCTCTTCGTCTTCAATGCCTGCATCAATCTAAAGTAGTCAGGCTGGAGACCAAGTTCCTTATTGACCTCATTCGCAAGATCAAAGACCTCTTGCGGTATAGACCGCGTTGAGATCGGTTTTTTCTCCTTTTCAACTGATGCTGACTTTTTAGCTAGGAGGCGCATCAATGATTTGCGGCTCTCCTTGTGCCGCTTCAGTGCAATTATTGCCGTCTCAGCAAGCTTTTTTGAGCCCTCCTTCTTTGATTTCGCGCTAACACTAACCTCGCCAATTCTTGAAAGTTGCAAACTGACGTGAAATATAGGGTCGTGGTCAGGGGTGTTTGGGTCCCGCTTATACTGATATGAAGGAAGTTGGAGACCTAAATCTTGCGCATATTCCTGCAAGAGTGTTTTTGCGTCGCCAAACTCAATATCTTCCGCGAAGGTTTCTAGGAAGTTTTTGGGATCAAGACTTGTAAGAACGAACTCTTTCGCCTTAAAAAAACCTTCATATAGGAAGAGGGCGTGAACCAGCTTCTTGTACGCCTTGTCGAGTAGACCTTTTTCCTCCGTGAACCCTCTGCCAACGAGTGGGGTCCCCAGCTGTTTGTCTACCCAAAAGCGCTCGGTCAGAGCATAGCTACCAAGATAATTGCACGCATTCGCAAATGCACCCACACTCTTGTTTTCTACCCACTTGGTTTCCAAGAGGTAGAGCGACAAAATGAGATCAATCAGCGCCTTACCGGCTGTTGGTGATGGCATAGATCGGACATTTCCAGAAAGCCCCGCGCGGCGATAAACGCGCGAGAAGTCTGTCTGAAATGAAGGGTGATAAAGGGCAACCGCAATCTCATTAGCCTGATCTTCGCCTCCACGAACTCTAGAGAGTTTTTCCAAAAACTCTATGCATCTATTTGAAAAGAGTTCCTCTGTGGACTTAACGTCTTCGATTGCCGTCCATTTCCTTTCAAACCTTGAAAGCTCCTCGCGGAACTTTTCTTCAACTGACGAATTCAGGGTTTCTAGAGCCGCGGTTAAGCCATGTAGCTCCGCGTCTTGTTTGACGTCGTTTAAGCTATGCGAACTTTGAGCGGTGCCATTCTTTTCATTCCTCCCCAAGGTCCAATCTCCGCTCTTTTCCAAGTGACTATCTTTGATGAGCAGACTGCCGTGTTGAGCACCTGTTAGCAATGGTTTCGGTCCGAGTTGTCTTCAGAAAGCCCTTCGGCTAGTGAGATAGACGCAGCGCGGATCTGGTTCGACGCTATGGGCTTTCCGATGCTCGTAGAATGGGCTCAAAGCGACCTTGTTGACTGCGCAGCACCGGCGCGTTGAGTGCTTCAATACTTACGCGCTGTCGGCCCTGTGCGAACATTAGCCAGGATAGTCATCGCCGCGGCGCGGTTTCCACTAACCCGCCTTTCGTAGCATCGTGCAGCAAGGTCCGGCAGTCCAAGGTCCGCATCCCTTCCGTTCGATGATGGTTGGTGGCTGCACCTGCGGCGAAGGTCTGCTCCTTTAATTGCTCGTGCAGCATGGGATCGCCGCCCGGCTGGCAGATCCCAAGACTTTGCAAACGTCGCTGTCTGCGCTTGGGCGTCACTCGGTCCTGCCCAGGCTGCGCGCGCAGCGAAAGTTGGCTTGGTCCCGCATCTTGCCAGTCAGTGAACGTCTGGGCTGCCCACCTCCAGCCCAACTTAGCACTTCCAGCAATCAAACGCGTTGCATGGCAAAGGGTGGACCAAGGGGTGTATACGCTTACCCAACAACCGATAAGATATTGAAAGAAATGATATTTTAAGGAAAGTTGGTGCGGTCGAGAAGACTCGAACTTCCACTCCGGTTAAGGAACAGCGACCTCAACGCTGCGCGTCTACCAATTCCGCCACGACCGCACTGTCTTAGGCTTGGTGTAGCGGCGTATAGACCAGCACGGATGCGATGTGAAGCCGAAAATCATCTTTTTTGCGCGGAATATCCAAGCTCCTGCCCTATCCGGGCTAAGCGCAGGAAAACAGGGGCGCAATTCGGCTGCCAAGACCGCGCGACAGCCCGGGGCAGGCGTTGAATAACCCAAATGAAAGCGGCCGGCACTTTTGCCGGCCGCTTACTGTTCCGGTCAGCGGAGAAACCGCTATTCAGAACCGAAGGTCGGCAGTGCAGCACCGCCGCCGGACGCCTGCACCGGCTGCACACGGCCGCCTGCCAGTTCGCTTGAAGCCGCCTTGATCAGTTCCGCGCGGCCGGACTGGCCTGGTGCGAATACAGGCTCGGCACCGCTTTCAAGCGCGATCACTGCCATGCTGTACCATTCCTGCGCCTTCTTCACCGCGTTCGGTGCGCCGAAGCCCAGCGCCAGGTGGTGGCCGATCAGCTCTGCATAGGGGCGCTGCCCGGTGCCGGTCAGGATCAGCGCCGCGCCCAGTGCCACATCCATGTCGTCGCGCCGGTAGCCGGAGAACAGGCAGATCCCTGCCGTGTTGGACAGCTGCTCCAGCGACATGCCGGATTGCAGCACAAATTTCTGCACATCCCCCATCACTTCGCCGCTGCCAGCGCTGCCGAGCTTGGCCAGATAGGGCTTCAAGGCCGGGCCGAAGGCATCGCACTGGCTGTCGATCTGCGCCTGTGAGGCTCCTGCAACCTTACCGGCCCGGGCTTCACCTGCGTTGATGGCATAGGTGCGGGCCAGACAGAACTGCTCACCCAATGCCAGTTCCGGGTCGTTCATGCTGTCGGCGGTCATGAATCCGCCGTTGGAACTGGTCAGCAGGCTCACCTTGCTGCAATAGCTTGTAAGCGAGGCGCTTTGCTCTGGCTGATCGAACAGGGTTATGCCGCCCAGGGCCGCATTTTCCTGCCCCGAGAAAGCCATCACTGTGCTGCGGTTCTGCGCGGCCTGAACCGGCGCGTCCGGGCCGGTATCCGCCATCCTGCAAGTGCCCTGATGGCAGGCGAAGCTGGCCGGGGTCACGCCGCGGGCCAGGAAATCGTTGCGCTGGTACCCTTGCGGCGTCGAAGCAAAGACCATCACCGAACAATTTGACGCGCCGCACCAGAACGAGCTGCCGGAGACTGAGGTATCCAGCACATAATCGTTGCGGCCGTCGCCATTCAGGTCTGCCAGCTGCATGAAGCCAGTGCGCTGCAGCAGCTGTTCGCCGGTCGGTTCGGAGCTGGCGGCAATTTCATCCACCGCGTGGCTGACTTCTGGCGGCAGCCCGCCATAACCGCCGCTGGCATAGGTGCTGCCTGGAGCGCGGATGCCTGCGGCCTCATCCCGCCAGGTGTGCAGCACACCGCGCACGCCCTGCGGGCCTTGCATCGCCTTGATAACCTGCGGGCCGCCAACCTGGGCCCGGTTGTAGGAGCTGACCAGGAAATTTCGCTCATACGGTGCCAGATGGCCGGTGGCCGGATACCCCATATGAACCTGGTACTGGGTAATGGCGGCACGGGACCGCCGTCCCAGCACCCCGTCCGGGGTGCCTGAATTGAAACCGAAGTAGTTGAGCGCTACCTGGGTTTCACGATTCTCGGCCCGGGCCGCAGAGTAGGTTGGCGCGCGCCTGTACGTAGTGGCGGCGCGGCGCCGTTGCTTGTTCTTATGGACTTCATTGACAATGACGCCGCCGATCACGGCGCCGGCAATGGCGGCCCCCAATTCGTCCGCGGCTGCAGGACTGGTGACGGATGTTGCCAGAAATGCGGCGGTAAGGGCCGGCTTGAGCGGCTTGATAAACATGATACGCGCCCCCTATGGATACTCGCTATGGAATCAGGATACTCCACAGAAAGCACTGGCACCTAGGGGTTTTCCGGCCAATTTTAGCAACCCCCCTTACAAACGATGGAAGAAGACGGCATCGGGCATGGTTGAGTGGATCACATCAGACGGTTTAGTCGAGTATGATCAAGCGGTTGCCTTCATGGAGGAGCGCGCTGCGGCAATTGCTGCCGGATCGGCGGAAGAATGCATCTGGCTGGTTGAGCACCCGCCGCTTTACACAGCCGGCACCTCTGCCAAACGTGAAGACCTGACAGATCCCGAACGTTTCCCGGTCTATGAGAGCAAGCGCGGCGGCCAGTACACCTATCACGGGCCGGGACAGCGGGTGGTCTATGTGATGCTGGACGTGGGCAAACGCGGCCACGATGTGCGCCGTTTTGTTCAGCAGCTGGAAAGCTGGGTGATCGCGGCTTTGGATGAGTTCAACATCAAGGGCCACATCCGCGAAGGCCGGGTCGGCGTCTGGGTCGAGCGGCCTGAAAAGCCGCGGACCCTTGCGGGCAGTATGGCTGAGGACAAGATTGCCGCCATCGGAATCCGCTTGCGGAAATGGGTGAGCTTCCACGGCATCTCCATCAACGTTGAACCGGAACTGGAACATTTCACGGGCATCGTTCCCTGCGGCATCACAGAATACGGGGTGACCAGCCTCGTGGATTTGGGGCTGCCGGTGACGATGGCAGATGTGGATGTCGCCCTGAAACGCAGTTTCGCGCAGGTCTTTGGACGCTGACCTCAACTGTCTGCTACGGACGCAAGATCCTGCAGCGCTGTCAGCACCAGCTCCGGGAAAGTGTAGAACAGGAGTGCTCCGGCATCCTGGCTGATGCACAGCCTGGCATCCGGCAGGCCGCCCAGCATCTCGCGAACAGCGGAGAGCGGCGCAATGTGATCCTCTCCTCCATGTACAAACACCGACCGTGTATTCTTGCCCGGCACCACCGCCTGCACCCCTTGCCGCAGCATCTGAACATCAGCCAGGAATCCCGCGCCGCCCTGTTCCTGGAACAGCCGCTGACTTTGCTGAAGCAGCTGCAGAAGGTCCAGCTGCGACAGCATGGCCCGTTCCTTGCTGCCGCTGCGGGTTTGCATCCGCAGCAGGGTCTTGGGCCCGTACCAGTGAAGCGCTGCGGCCCAGCCTTTCATCAGCGCGGGCAGCATCCAGCTGGCGCGGGCGGCGGCCAGCGCGACCAGCCATGCGTAGCCGCTCAGACCGGAGAACTGCCGGGGCGAACTGATGGCGCAGTTTGAAGCAGCTGCCACCAAACCGGCAATCCTGCTGTCCAGGCGGCGGGCTGCCTGAAAGCCATAAAGCGCACCTCCGCGATGGCACAGCAGCACAGGGCGCTGCAGGTTCTCGTGCGCCATCAAAGCAGCCAGCTGCTTGACAAAGGCATCAGCGGGATCCTCTTCGCGTTTCAGCGGCACCGATCCGCCATAGCCGCGGCGCATCGGTGCATAGACCCTGAACCCCAACGTCCGCAACTGCGGCTGCAAGCGCTGCAGCGGTGCAATCCCGTCCAGCATCCCATGCACGAAAATCACCGGCTGGCCAGTCTCTGCCCCTAGCCGGAAGTATTGAGAGCGCTGGCCCGAGCTGTCTTCGAAGGTCTCGGATGGCGGCAGCAGGTCACCCTTGGCAATAGCCAGATCCCGGCTGTGCTCGTTCATCAGGAAGGCGGCCAGCCGGACCAGCTCCGCCGGGCCTGGCGCTCCCGCTTGCTCAGCGGCCTGCTCCAGCCTGCCCCCCACCTTGCCGCCGCCCCTGGCTGCCGCGTCCCTTAAAGGCTCGAAGCCCTGCTGCTGCAAACCCAAAGCAGCCGCAACCGGCGCCGCAGCCTCGGTGGCCCAATCCCCCTCCAACCGCTCAGCCATGACCGCAACGCCGCTGCCGTTCAGACGAACCGGGCGGCACAAAAACTGCTCTCCGGGGCCGCAGGCCGCAAGCAGCAGGACATCACGCCAGGAGAAATTCCCGCGGCGCACCTCCTCAAGGTAATTCTGCCAGTGTTCCGCTGCTGCTGGTGTCAGCCCCAGCGCTGCAGGAATTGCCATGCCGCCAGCCAGCTGGCGCGCTGCCCGCTGCGAGGCATTCAGAAGACCTCCGCCTGCGCTCGCATCCACCAGAAGCCAGAACCGGGTGCAATTACCCGAATATGCACCCGGATGAGGCCGTCCCGCCCGCTGCCATTGCTGCTCCTGGATCCCGGCTGCCCGTGCGAAATGCGCTTGCAGCACCGGTGCGGTCCTGAGCCGTCCTTGCTGCATGCGGCCCGGAGAAGGCGCAACCGGACCAACATGCGGGCCGGGCATAAACCGGTCGAATTGCTCTGGCCGGATCATCGTTTCATAAATTGCGGCCACGACCTGATCCTGCGACAAGGTCTGCGCACGGCACAAGAGCGTCACCCCGCCCCTCCAATACTGCTTTAACGTCAAAGAGACCCTGCGCCCGGCAAGCATTCAGCAAGCGCACAGGCGAGTGCAGACCTTCTGGCCCGCATGTTTCAGGCGACATGCCTGTAAACTAAAAATGCCCGGCTGATGCCGCCCGAAACCAGGCAGGCATTCCGTGCCGGTCTACCCCAATTCTTGGGTTCCCATACGCTTGGGCGCGCGCGCCCTCTTTGACCTACAACCAATTTGCGAAACAGCTATGATCAAATTCAACTAAAATTCAACATTTATTTCAGATGCATAAATTCGCATCAGAAAACACCGCAGAACCTCTGCGGTGTTCTTGCATTTCAAAATGCAAAGGAGGAGAACGTCAGCTGTCCGCCAGCGCCGCGCGGATCTTTTCCGCCTGGGCCTGGATCAGGTCCATGTCGCCCATGGTGCCCGGCGGGCGCAGCCGGTCGCCCTCGTGCCGCGGCAGCACATGCATGTGCAGGTGGAACACCTCCTGCCCGCCAGCCGCCTCATTGAACTGCTGCACGGTGACCCCGTCCGCGCCGAACGCCGCGATCACTGCCTGCGACAGTTTCTGCACCGTCTGCATCACTGCGCCCAGCTGCGCCGGGCTGGCATCCAGGATATTGCGGCAGGGGGTCTTGGGGATAACCAGCAGATGCCCGTCTGCGCGTGGCATGATATCCATGAAGGCCAGGGTATCGTCATCCTCATAAACGCGGGTGGACGGGATCTCCCCGCGCAGGAGCTTGGCAAAAATATTGTCGGGGTCATAATCAGGCATGCTTCCGGGCTCCTTGTTCTGGCTTTCCCCGGTTGTGCGCGCGCCCCGCCCCCAGGTCAAGCCGTCTGAGCCGGGCAAATCCCAGGGCATTCAAGCCCCTGCGGCAATAAATCTTGATCCAGATCAAACTCCGCCATTGAAGGCCCCGGCAGGCCACACTAAAACTCGCAAGGAATCCAGGCCGCCCGGAGTCCGTCTCCGGGGGCCTTTCGTTATGCAGCAGGAGGCACCTAAATGGCAGACGCAGCCATTCATGGTCACGGCCACGAGGACGAGCGGAGCTTTTTCACCCGCTGGTTCATGAGCACGAACCATAAGGATATCGGCATTCTTTACCTGATCGTCTCGGCGATTGCAGGTCTCATCTCCGTCATCTTCACCGTCTACATGCGGCTGGAGCTGATGGATCCCGGCGTTCAGTACATGTGCCTTGAAGGCGCGCGCCTGTTCGCAGACGCCGCTGCGGAATGTACTCCGAACGGCCACCTCTGGAACGTGATGATCACCGCCCACGGCATCCTGATGATGTTCTTTGTGGTGATTCCGGCCCTGTTCGGCGGTTTCGGCAACTATTTCATGCCGCTGCAGATCGGCGCGCCGGACATGGCATTCCCGCGGATGAACAACCTGTCGTTCTGGATGTATGTCGCAGGCACCTCGCTGGCGGTTCTCTCGGTTGTCTCCCCGGGCGGCAATGACCAGCTGGGCTCCGGCGTCGGCTGGGTTCTGTACCCGCCGCTGTCCGTGAACGAAGGCGGCTACTCGATGGACCTGGCGATCTTCGCCGTGCACGTCTCGGGTGCTTCCTCGATCCTCGGTGCAATCAACATGATCACCACCTTCCTGAACATGCGCGCCCCGGGCATGACCCTGTTCAAGGTGCCGCTGTTCTCCTGGTCGATCTTCGTCACCTCCTGGCTGATCCTGCTGAGCTTGCCGGTTCTGGCCGGCGCCATCACCATGCTGCTGATGGACCGCAACTTCGGCTTCACCTTCTTTGACGCGGCAGGCGGCGGCGACCCGATCCTGTACCAGCACATCCTGTGGTTCTTCGGCCACCCGGAAGTGTACATCGTGATCCTGCCCGGCTTCGGCATCATCTCCCACGTCATCGCCACCTTTGCGCGCAAACCTGTCTTCGGCTACCTGCCGATGGTCTGGGCGATCATTGCGATCGGCGTTCTGGGCTTCGTCGTGTGGGCGCACCACATGTATACCGTCGGCATGTCGCTGAACCAGCAGGCCTACTTCATGCTGGCCACCATGGTGATCGCGGTTCCGACCGGGGTTAAAGTGTTCTCCTGGATCGCAACCATGTGGGGCGGCTCGATCGAGTTCAAAGCACCGATGATGTTTGCCTTCGGCTTCCTGTTCCTGTTCACCGTTGGCGGTGTGACCGGCGTGGTGCTGAGCCAGGCGGCTGTCGACCGCGCCTATCACGACACCTACTACGTTGTGGCTCACTTCCACTACGTGATGAGCTTGGGTGCGGTGTTCGCGATCTTCTCGGGCATCTACTTCTACTTCGGCAAGATGACCGGCCGCCAGTACAACGAGCTGGGCGCACAGATCCACTTCTGGCTGTTCTTCATCGGCGCCAACCTGACCTTCTTCCCGCAGCACTTCCTGGGCCGTCAGGGCATGCCGCGCCGCTACATCGACTACCCGGAAGGTTTTGCCTACTGGAACAAGATCTCGTCCTATGGCGCGTTCATCTCCTTCGCTTCGTTCATCCTGTTCTTCGGCGTGGTGATCTATTCGCTGCTGCGCGGCGCCCGCGTCACCCAGAACAACTACTGGAACGAATATGCGGACACCCTGGAGTGGACCCTGCCCTCCCCGCCGCCGGAGCACACCTTCGAAATCCTGCCCAAGCAGGAAGACTGGGACCGCTCGCATTCGCACTAAGCGGCTGAGAAGCTGATACAGAAAGGCCCCGGTGCTGATGCTCCGGGGCCTTTTTCATACCCGCTTGTCCGGATAAATGGCCGCAGTGGAATTTCCGCCCTTCCGGCACATCATTCATAGAGCGCTCTCCCTCTTCAGGCCCGAACCTATGCCCTACAATTGGATCCGCCCGCAGTCTGGCGCCGAGCGTGAACTGCACCTCTGGCCGCACCAGTCGCTGCCGCCCAAGGGGTACGCGCGCTTCATTGGCGTCACTGCAGTTTTGATCTGCGTGCCACTGTTGCCGCTGCTGGGATCCTTCCTGCTCTGGGGCCTCCTGCCCTTCCTGCTGCTGGCGCTGTTCGGCATGAAATGGGCGCTGGACCGCAGCCGCCGCGACCACCAGATCCTCGAAGTGCTGACCCTCACTGCCGAGGAAGCCCGGCTGGAGCGGATCAACCCGGACGGCAAGCGGCAAAGCTGGCGCTGCAACCGCTACTGGACCCGCGTCGAGATGCACGAGCATGACGGCCCGGTGCCCCATTATGTCACCCTGCAGGGCGGCGGCCGCGAGGTGGAAATCGGCGCCTTCCTCTCGGAAGAAGAACGGGTCGCGCTCTACGGCGACCTCAAAGACGCCCTGTCCAGCTAGCTGACATAAGAAAGGCCCGCGATGCGGGCCTTACGCTTCTTTCTGGTCTCAAATACCCCCGCCGGAGGCAGCACGCGCCAGCGTGCCTTCCCTCAGCAGTCGCCCTTGCTGCAGAGCTGATCCTTGACCATCGGGCCGGCTTTGCCGAAATCCATCTGGCCGGTGTATTTCGCCTTCAGCGCGGCCATCACCTTGCCCATGTCGCGAATCGATTCGGCGCCGGTCTCCGCAACTACCGTCTTTACCGCCTCAGCCGCTTCCTCGTCGCTCAGCTGCTGCGGCAGGAATTCCTCGATGACGGCGATCTCGCCCAGTTCCCGCTCCGCCAGATCCAGCCGCCCGCCTTCCTCATAGGCGTGGGCGCTTTCCTTGCGCTGCTTGGTCATCTTGCTCAGAATGGCGAGGATTTCCTCATCTCCGATGCTGGTTTCCTCGCCATCGGCGCGGGCAGCAATTTCGCGGTCCTTGATCGCAGCATTGATCAGCCGCAGCGTACACAGCCGCTCCGCCGCCTTGTCTTTCATCGCCTGCTTCAGGGCCTGATTGACCCGAGTGCGCGTATCCATATGCAAAAGCATCCCCATGGTTGCCGGACACCGATGGTTATCCATTCTTATGCAGCTGTGCAAGTTTACAGTAAACTTTCCATTCCTGTCCCCGCGTCAGCCTGCCCGCCTCTTGCAGGCTTGACCCGCATGGGCGCTCCCCTTACAAGCCCATGAATTTTACCCGCATGGAGACTCGCGCAATGGCCGCTTCCGCCCCGACCAAGCCCACCGCATGCCTGGCGCTCGCTGATGGCACCGTCTTTTACGGCACCGGTTTCGGCGCGACCGGCGACACCGTGGCCGAGCTCTGCTTCAATACCGCAATGACCGGCTACCAGGAGATCATGACCGATCCCTCCTATGCCGGCCAGATCGTCACCTTCACCTTCCCCCATATCGGCAACACCGGCGTCACCCCGGAAGATGACGAAACCGGCGATCCCGTTGCTGCGGGCATGGTGGTGAAATGGAATCCGACGCTGGCCTCCAACTGGCGCGCGACAGAAGAGCTGAAGGACTGGCTGACCCGCACCGGCCGCATTGCCATCGGCGGTGTCGACACCCGCCGCCTGACCCGCGCGATCCGTCAGCAGGGCGCACCGCATGTGGCACTGGCGCATGACCCGGAGGGCAACTTCGACGTTGAGGCGCTGGTCGCCAAGGCCCGTGGCTGGTCCGGCCTCGTCGGCCTGGACCTGGCCAAGGACGTCACCTGTGCGCAAAGCTACCGATGGGACGAGATGCGCTGGGCCTGGCCGGACGGCTATGCCCGCCAGGAAGCGCCCAAGCACAAGGTTGTGGCGGTCGACTACGGCGCCAAGCGCAACATTCTGCGCTGCCTTGCCAGCGCGGGCTGCGACGTGACCGTGCTGCCCGCCACTGCAACCGCTGAGGAAGTGCTGGCGCACAACCCCGACGGCGTGTTCCTGTCCAACGGCCCGGGAGATCCGGCGGCCACTGGCGAATACGCGGTGCCGATGATCCAGGACGTGCTGAAAGCGGACCTGCCGGTTTTTGGCATCTGCCTCGGCCATCAGATGCTGGCGCTTGCGCTGGGTGCCAAGACCGTCAAGATGAACCACGGCCACCACGGCGCCAACCACCCGGTCAAAGAGCATTCCACCGGCAAGGTGGAAATCACCTCGATGAACCACGGCTTTGCGGTGGATGCACAGACCCTGCCGGAGGGCGTCGAAGAATCGCATGTCTCGCTGTTCGACGGCTCCAACTGCGGTATCCGCATTGCCGGCAAGCCGGTGTTCTCGGTGCAGCACCACCCCGAGGCCAGCCCCGGCCCGCAGGACAGCTTCTACCTGTTCGAGCGCTTTGCCGCCGCGATGGCAGAACGCAAATCTGCGTAAAAAATCGGCCGGCCATGCCGCTCTGGCGGCATGGTTAACACCGCATTTACCAACTCTTAACCCCCCGCCGCCAGCCTGAACGCCTCTGGTTTCAGTGTTGCGGACGGGCGATGGGTATTGTGTCACAGCCGCTGCGGCAGCTCCGGCAGCCGCAGCAGGGAAAGCTCCCGCAGCAAGGGCTGCCGCCGGATGCGCCGCCGCCGGTAGACAACAGCAGCATGATGAAGGCTCTGGTGCTGCGCCAGCATCAGAAAGCCGCGCTTGGACGGGTGCTGGTTGCCGAAGGGCTGGCGAGCGAGGACCAGGTCCAGGACACATTGTCCCGCCAGTACCGGATGCCCCGCGCTGACTTGTCCGGCCAGATGGCCAACTCCCGGCTGCTGGCCTGCAAACCCGCGCGGTTCTGGCTGCGCCACTGCGCGGTTCCCTGGATGCAGCTGGGCCGGACCGTCACAGTGGCGGTTGCCCACCCCGACCGGTTTGAGACCCTGCAGCAGGAACTGCGGGACAGTTTCCAGCAGGTCACCCCGGTTCTGGCCAGTGAAGCCCAGATTACAGCACTGCTGACCGCCCATTTCAGCCCCGCCCTGGTGCAGCAGGCCAGCTGCAGCGTGGCCCCGCAGCTAAGCTGCCGCACCCTGCGGCTTGCGCGGGGCCGCGCTCTGCTGGCCACCTTGGCCGCCCCGGCGCTCTTTCTGTCCTGGCACGCTCCGGCAGCGGTTTTCACCTCTCTCAGCGCATTGGCGCTGCTCTCTGTATTTCTGTTTACCGCGCTCAAGCTCTGCGGACTCGCCTCTTACTGGCATGCACGCGCGCACCGGGTATCCACCAAGCCCGAGCTTGCCACGCCTCCCCGCACCTCCTGCCCTATGATTTCAATCCTGATTCCGCTCTATCAGGAGGCCGAGATCAGCCGCGCCTTGCTCACCCGGATCCGGAAACTCAGCTATCCGCGGGCGCAGACAGACGTGATCCTGGTGCTGGAGGAGCACGACAGCGTCACCCGTGCCGCCCTGCAGAACGCCCGCCTGCCCGCTTGGATCCGCGTGGTGGAAGTGCCGGCCTTCGGCGGGCTGACGACAAAACCCCGGGCGATGAACTATTCGCTGAATTTCTGCCGGGGCGACATCATCGGGGTCTGGGACGCAGAAGATGCGCCCCAGGCCGAGCAGCTGAATCAGGTGGCCCAGGCCTTTGCCGCCGCTGATAAACGGACGGCGTGTTTTCAGGGAGTGCTGGACTACTACAATCCGGGCACCAACTGGATATCACGCTGCTTCACGCTGGAATATGCCAGCTGGTTCCGCATCGTTTTGCATGGCATCGCCCGGCTCGGCCTTGTTGTGCCTCTGGGCGGCACCACCATGTTTGTGCGCCGCAAGGTGCTGGAGGAACTGGGCGGCTGGGATGCCCACAACGTCACCGAAGACGCTGATCTGGGCGTCCGCCTGTACCGGGCAGGATACCGCACGGAAATGCTGCCCAGCACGACATATGAGGAAGCCAACTGGCGCCCCTGGCCCTGGATCAAGCAGCGTTCCCGCTGGCTCAAGGGGTTTATGGTGACCTATCTGGTGCATATGCGCCAGCCGCTGCGGCTGCTAGCGGAACTGGGCTGGAAGCGTTTTCTGGGCTTTCAGGCGTTCTTTCTGGGCACCATCGGGCAGTTCCTGTTTGCCCCGGTGCTGTGGTCGTTCTGGCTGTTCACCCTGGGCCTGCCGCACCCCAGCGACGAGAGCCTGCCGCCGCTGCTGCTGACGCTGGCCGCGGCAATGCTGGTGTTCTTTGAAGGGTTGGGGCTGGTCATAAGTATCACCGCGGCCTTTGCCATGGGGCGGCCCTGGCTGGCAGCCTGGGCACCTGCAATGATCCTTTACTTCCCGATGGGCGCCGTTGCGGTTGCCAAGGCGGCGCATGAACTGCTCGCGCGGCCATTTTTCTGGGACAAGACGGCCCACGGCATCAAACCCGCCACCAAACGCCGCCGCCGCCGCTGGCGGGTTATCCCCGCCCGCTGGCGTCCTGCTTCAGCCGGGTCATGAACGCGATTGAAATATGCTCCTTCAGCGCTTCACCCGCTGCCGCCTCATCGCGGCGGCTGATCGCGTCGACAATTCCCTTGTGCTCTGACTGGGCAATCTCGCTGCGGCCCTCGGCCGCCAGCGAGGTGGTTGCCATCAGCGCCATCGTCCGGTGCACCAGATCCAGCTGCTGCACCAGGTAACGGTTGTGCGATGCCAGGTGGATCTGCTCATGGAACCGGCGGTTTGCCTTGGACAGCGCCGTCGGATCGCCGACCAGCTTGTCGTCGGACTCGACCATCTCCTTCAGCACCTTGATCTCTTCTTCGGTGGCATGGCGCGCCGCCAGCTGCGCCGCCAGCCCCTCCAGCTCGCGCCGCACCACATAGAGCTCTGCCATCTGGTTGTGATCCAGCGAAGCGACGATCAGGGACCGCCCGTCACGTTCGAGCAGCGATTGCGTCTCCAGCCGCTGCAGCGCTTCGCGGATCGGGGTGCGCGACACGCCAAAGCGCTCCGCCAGATCGCTTTCCACCAGCCGGTCGCCCGGTTTGTAGATCCCCGAGTCGATCGCCTCGAGGATCAGCGCATAGGCATCTTTCTGGTTGCTGCGGCTCTGGCTCATGGTCGTCCCTGTCTGTTTTGATCCGACAATCTCTACAGCGCATCCCCCAGCAATCAACCCTGATGGCGCCAAAGCGCTGAAAACCCGCAGGCAAAATGCGCTTTTGATTGCAAATGCCGCTTGGGGGCCCTACTTCGGCACCATGCCCAAACACGCCTTCTCCCACGTCCGCCAATGGGTGTTCGATCTGGACAACACCCTCTATCACCCGTCTGCGCGGTTGTTTGACCAGATAGAGGTTAAGATGACCGCCTATGTGATGGACGCGCTCAAGGTCGACAGGGCAGAGGCCGACCACCTGCGCAGCCATTACTGGCGCGAGCACGGAACCACCCTTGCCGGGCTGATGCGCGAACACGATCTGGACCCGAACCCTTATCTGGTCGCAGTCCACGACATCTCTATGGACCATCTGGAGGAGGACGCGCCGCTGGCGGCCGCGATCCGCAATCTGCCCGGCAAGAAGATCGTCTATACCAACGGCTCTGCCCCCTATGCCGAGCGGGTACTGGCCGCGCGCGGACTGTCCGGACTGTTCGATGAGGTTTACGGCGTCGAACACGCGGACTACCACCCGAAGCCCGAACGCCGCGCCTTTGACCGGGTGTTTGCCCGCGCCGGGATCGCCCCGCAGCAGGCCGCCATGTTCGAGGATGATCCGCGCAACCTGGCCGCCCCGCATGAGATGGGCATGCGCACCGTCCATGTGGCGCCAGAGCCGGTCAAGGCGGACCATATCCATCATCATTCGGACGATCTGGCGGGTTTTCTGGCCGCACTGAATTGACCGCAAAGCCTGCGCCAGGACGCTTTTGCGCAGCCGTTTGCCGCATCGCAAAATGTGTGCAATTGCATTCCGGCAAAACTTCGCAACTGCGGCAAAATATACCTGTTTGCTGCATGTTTTCCTCCCTATATGCGCCCCGAAACGACCTGATGGAGCCTGACCGATGAGCGCATATACCCTCCCCGCCCAACTGACCCTGTGGCAGCGCATCCTGTTTGCCGTGCCGCTGCTGGGACGGATCTTCAAGGAGGTCGCCTACGGCCCGGAAGAGAACATCGGCTACGCCCTGGCAACCTTTGTCAGCCTCTGGGGCTGCTCGGTCCTGCTGTTCGGTATTCCGGGGCTGTATATCCCCGCGCTGTGCATGGTGCCGGTGATGTTCCTGGTTCTGCTCTCCATCACCCGCGGCTAATTCCCCGCGCGGCAGGTTGCGGCTTGTCTTCCCCCTCCGTCAGGGCCTATTTCAGGGCAACAACGGAGGGCTGAGACCATGGCCGAGACCTGCGACATCCTGATTTCCGGCGGCGGCATTGCGGGACTGACCGCAGCCGCCGCGTTTGCCTCCAAGGGCTTCAGCGTCATTTGCGCCGACCCGGCCCCGCCGGTCACTGAGCGCGACGCCGAAGGCTCCGATCTGCGCACCACGGCCTTTCTGCAACCGGCGCAGGCGCTGCTGGAGCGCTGCGGGATCTGGGCACGGCTGGCGGATCACGCCGCCCCGTTGCAAATCATGCGCATCGTTGATGCCGGCGGCGCCCGGCCCGAACCACGGGTGGTCAAGGATTTCAACGCCGCCGATATTTCAGACCAGCCGTTCGGGTGGAACCTGCCCAACTGGCTTCTGCGCCGTGAGATGATCGCCCGGCTGGCGGAACTGCCGAACGTCGACCTGCGTTTCGGCACCGGCACCACTGGCCTGTTCACCCGCACCGATGAGGCGCGCGTCGGCCTCAGCGGCGGCACCCAGGTGACCGCAAAACTGGTAGTGGCCTGTGACGGCCGCAACTCCCCCATGCGCGAGGCCGCTGGTATTCCGGTGAAAACCACCCGTTACGGGCAAAAGGCGCTGGCCTTTGCCGTCACCCACCCTGTGCCACATGACAACGTCTCCACCGAGATCCACCGCTCCGGCGGGCCTTTTACACTGGTGCCTTTGCCCGAATACCAGGGCCAGCCCTCCTCAGCCATTGTCTGGATGGAGCGCGGACCCAGGGCGCAGGACCTCCTGAACCTCGCCCCTGCCGCCTTTGAGGCCGCGATGACCGAGCGCAGCTGCGGGCTGTTCGGCGATCTGAAACTGGCCTCCCGCCGCACCATCTGGCCGATCATCAGCCAGTCAGCAGAGCGGCTGAACGGCGAACGGCTGGCGCTGATGGCCGAAGCCGCCCATGTGGTGCCGCCGATCGGCGCGCAAGGTTTGAACATGTCCCTGGGCGACCTGCGCAGCCTGCTGGAACTGGCCGAGGCCCGCCCCGAAAGCCTGGGCGATGCGCAGATGCTGGCGGCCTACCACAAGGCCCGCCACAACGAGATCCTGCTGCGCGTGAAGGGCATCGACCTCCTGAACCGCACCTCCATGCTGGCGCCGCGCCCGCTGCGCGACCTGCGTGCCTTTGGCCTCAACGCGCTGTATTCGCTGGCGCCAGTGCGCAAGACGCTGATGCAGATGGGCCTGGGTGTGAAATAACATGCGGGCTGCCGGACGCTATTTGAAAAGCCACTGGCAGTTCCTCTGCCTGACCCTGGCGATTGCCCTCCTCTCGCAAACCCCGGCGCTGTTGCCCTTGCGCATCCTCACTGTCTTTCTGCATGAGTTCTCCCATGCTGCCATGACTTTGCTGACCGGCGGGGATGTGGTCAGCCTGACCATCGACCCCTATGAAGGCGGCAGAGTGGTCTCGCGCGGCGGCAGCCGCTTCCTGACGCTCACGGCAGGCTACACCGGATCGCTGCTGATCGGTTCTGCCCTGTTCGTGATTGCCCTGCGTACCGATTGGGACCGCAAGGTGCTCGCCTTATTCGGCGCAATCACCCTGGCGGTTGCGGCTTTCTATGTCCGGGAACTGTTCGCGCTTGGCTTTACCCTTGCCACCGGCGCGCTGATGCTCGCCGCATCGCGCTATCTCAGCCTCAATATCAACGACATGATCCTGCGGGTGATCGGGGTCGGCAGCATGATCTACGTGCCGCTTGATATCTGGGACGACACCATCGCGCGATCCTACCTGCGCTCCGACGCGCGGATGATGGCGGAGGAGTTCGGCGGCGCAACCATGCTATGGGGCGGGATTTGGCTGGCAATCAGCCTCGGGGTGATCTGGCTCACCCTGCGCCACGGATTGGGCCGCACAAGCAATATCCCCTTGCGCAGCCCAGTCCGGATTTTGCGTTAAAGCACCTGATCCACGACGGTTTTCAACCGCGCGATGGTGGCCTCCACGTCATAGAGCTTGTCGAGGCCAAAGAGGCCCAGCCGGAATGTGCGGAAATCCGCAGGCTCATCGCACTGCAGCGGCACGCCCGCGGCGATCTGGGTACCCAGCGCCAGGAACTTCTTGCCGTTCTGCACGTCCGGGTCGCTGGTATAGCTCACCACCACACCCGGCGCGCCAAAACCGTCGGCGGCAACTGAGGTGATGCCCTTTTCGTTCAGCATCATCCGCACGCCGTTGCCCAGCGCCCATTGCGCATCGCGCAGTTTCTCGAAACCATATTCCTTGGTCTCCAGCATGGTGTCGCGGAAGTCCTTTAGCGCATCGGTCGGCATGGTGGCATGATAGGCATGGCCGCCGTCCTCATAGGCCTTCATGATCGTGCGCCATTGTTTCAGGTTGATGGCGAAGCTGTCCGAGGTGGTTTCTTCCAGCCGCGCCAGCGCCCGGTCCGAGAACATCACCAGACCGGCAGAGGGCGACGCGCTCCAGCCCTTTTGCGGGGCAGAGATCAGCACATCGACGCCAGTCGCCTTCATGTCGATCCAAGCGCAGCCCGACGCGATGCAGTCCAGCACCATCAGCGCTCCAACCTCATGCGCAGCCGCGGCCATGGCGGTCACATAATCATCCGGCAGGATCACACCGGCAGCGGTTTCCACATGCGGGGCAAAGACGATGTCCGGCTTCTGCTCCTTGATCGCTGCCACCACGTCGGCAATCGGCGCCGGCTCAAACGGCGAGGCGCTCTCATTGCCGGTCCGGCGCGCCTTCATCACGGTCGAGGACGCGGTGAAGCCGCCCGCCTCAAAGATTTGACTCCAGCGGTAGGAGAACCAGCCATTGCGCACGACCAGCGCATTTGCCCCGCGGGCAAACTGGCGCGCCACCGCCTCCATCGCATAAGTCCCACCGCCCGGCACCAGCGCCACGGCCTCGGCGTTATAGACCTCTTTCAGCATCGCGTTGATGTCCAGCATCACGGTCTGGAAGGTCTTGGACATGTGGTTGAGCGAGCGGTCGGTGAAAACCACCGAGAATTCATCCAGACCCTGCGGGTCCACGGTATCGAGCAGTGCCATCTGGGCCTCCCTTGGTATTCCTCATGAAACGGCTAGCCGGTGCCGCAGGCTTTGGCAAAGCCTACAATGGCATACAGCACCGCCGCCGTTCTCCGAAGGGTGATACTGACGGAACGCGGTGGAAAAGACAGCCCAGGCACGACAAAAAACACCCGCATTTGCGCCAAGCGGGTTTCACATCGGCAACAAAGGTGCGCCGTTATCCCAGCGGCCCCGGCCGACGCTCCTCGCTCAGCAGCACATTGGCCTCGACATTGCCCACCCCCGGCAAGGTCATCACCCGCCGCCGCAGCACGCGTTCGAAATCGGAGATATCCCGCGCCGTCACCCGCAGGCGGTAGTCATACATGCCCAGCACATGCTCCACTGTCTGCACCTCGGGAATGGCGGAAACTGCACGTTCAAAATCCTCCAACGAGACCCGCCCCTTGGTCGCCAGTTTGACGCCCAGAAAAACAGTCACGCCGAATCCCAGCTTCTCCTTGTCCAGTTCCAGCCTGCGGCCCGCGATGATACCCGCCTCCTGCAGCCGTTTTATCCGCCGCCAGGTGGCGGGCTGGCTCAGGCCCAACTGCCGCCCCAGTGCCCCTGCGGACAAGGTCGCATCCTCCGACAGCGCCCGCAGGATGGCAAAATCGAGATCATCCAGCCCGCTCATACCGGCAGCACCTCATCCGACTTGATCCGCGCCACATGCATCAGCGCCTCGATGTCGGTGATATGCGGCAGGTTCAGAATGGCGGCACGGTAGATCTGCTGGTAATGCGGCATGTCGCGTGCAATCACCGAAAGCCGCACATCCACCTGCCCCAGAAAGGTCTGGATCTCGATCACCTCGGCAATGCCGCGCGCCGCCTCGATGAACTCGTCAAAGGCGCGCGGGTTGGTCTTGTCCAGCGTCACCCGCAGCGACACCTCCACCTCATACCCCAGGGCGCGCCAGTCGATCACCGCCCGCTGGCCGAGGATGACGCCGCTCTCGCGCAGCTTCTCCAGCCGCCGCGACAGGCGCGAGGCCGTAAGCCCCAGCCGTTCCGCCAGATCCGGAATCGATTGCTCCGGGTCGCTTTGCATATAGCGCAGAATGCGCCGGTCGAGATCATCAAGCATGATTTCATCACTATCAGTCAATATGACGAATGACTACTGCAAAGAAACTGCGAAATTCATGCGTAACAGCAATCGCCTTCCCCGCCCACATGCCTATGATGCCTTCAAACACCAAACGAAAGGACGTGGATCATGCGCGTTTATTACGACCGCGATTGCGATGTGAACCTGATCAAGGACAAGAAAGTGGCCATCCTGGGCTATGGCTCCCAGGGCCACGCCCACGCGCTGAACCTGCGCGACTCCGGTGCCAAGAACCTTGTTGTTGCCCTGCGCGAAGGCTCCCCCTCCGCCAAGAAAGCCGAAGGCGAAGGCCTGCAGGTCATGGGCATCGCAGAAGCGGCCGCCTGGTGCGACGTGATCATGTTCACCATGCCCGACGAACTGCAGGCAGAGACCTACAAGAAATACGTCCACGACAATATCCGTCCGGGCGCAGCCATCGCGTTTGCCCACGGCCTGAACGTGCACTTCGGCCTGATCGAGCCGAAAGAAGGCGTCGACGTCATCATGATGGCACCCAAGGGCCCGGGCCACACCGTGCGCGGCGAATACACCAAAGGCGGCGGCGTGCCCTGCCTGGTTGCGGTTCACACCGACGCCACCGGTAAAGCGCTGGAAACCGGCCTGTCCTACTGCTCCGCCATCGGCGGCGGCCGCTCGGGCATCATCGAAACCAACTTCCGCGAAGAATGCGAAACCGACCTGTTCGGCGAGCAGGCGGTTCTCTGCGGCGGTCTGGTTGAACTGATCCGCTGCGGTTTCGAGACCCTGGTCGAAGCCGGCTACGCACCGGAAATGGCCTACTTTGAATGCCTGCACGAAGTGAAGCTGATCGTTGACCTGATCTATGAAGGCGGCATCGCCAACATGGACTACTCGATCTCCAACACTGCCGAGTACGGCCAGTACGTCACCGGCCCGCGCATCCTGAAGTACGACGAAACCAAAGCCCGCATGAAAGCGGTTCTGGAAGACATCCAGCAGGGCAAATTCGTCCGCGACTTCATGCTGGAGAACCAGGTTGGCCAGCCGACCCTGAAAGCCTCCCGCCGTGCCAACGACGAGCACCTAATCGAAGAAACCGGCGCCAAGCTGCGCGGCATGATGCCGTGGATCTCGGCCGGCAAGATGGTCGACAAAGAGAAGAACTAAGGCGCCCGCGGAACCCTCCGCTGACCTTACCTCTGCAGGGCGCTCCGGTTTTGGGGCGCCCTTTTTCATTTATTTTATTGAGGTTATCCGATGCCAGATTCTCCCGGCGCTGCCAATTGGGCCAAGCTGCTGTTCCTCGGTGTAATCTGGGGCGCCTCTTTCATGGCGGTGTCGCTGGCGCTGCGGGGCTTCCCGCCGATGACCATCGCCGCGCTGCGGATCTCCATCGGCGCGCTGTGCCTCCTGGGGGTGGTCTCTGCGATGGGAATCGGCTTGCCCTCACCGCGCACGCGTGACGGCCGGATCATCTGGGCCTGCGCCATCGGCATGGGATTTTTCACCAACGCCCTACCCTTCACCCTGCTCAGCTGGGGGCAGACCTATGTGGCCAGTGGCTTTGCCGGGGTCTGCATGGCGGTGGTGCCGCTGTTTGTGCTGCCGCTGGCGCATCTGCTGGTTCCGGGCGAAAGCATGACCCTGCGCCGCACCATCAGCTTCCTGATCGGCTTTGCCGGCGTGGTGGTGCTGATCGGGCTCGACGCCTTCCGCTCTGCCGGCACCGACTTTGAATCGCTGGCCCGCCTGGCCTGCCTGGGCGCTTCGCTCTGTTACGCCATCGGCTCAATCATCACCCGGCTCTGCCCGCAGGTGAACATGCTGTCGCTCTCCGCCGCCGCTCTCCTCTGCGGGGCCGCCATGATGACCCCGGCCGCGCTCTGGGCCGAAGGTGTGCCGGAATTGCCCGCCGTCCTGCCGCTTGGTGCCGTTATCTACCTTGGCCTGCTGCCCACTGCCCTCGCCCAGGTGCTGCTGGTGCAGGTCGCCCGCAGCGCAGGCCCGGCGTTCCTGTCTACCGTGAACTATCAGGTGCCGGTCTGGTCGGTGATCTTCGGCGCGGCCCTGTTGGGTGAAACCCTGCCGCCGCAGCTGTTTGCGGCGCTGGCTCTGATCCTCGGCGGCCTCCTCCTCAGCCGCAGCCGCCGCCCGCGCGTGGCGTAAAGCGCAGACTGTTCGATCGGTAACAAAGCAATTGCCATTGACCCCGCCCGCCCGGCGGGGTCTTGTCGCGCGGTGAACGGCAAGAGGACCCCATGCCCGATATCGCACCTCGCGACACTCCCAAGCAATGGCTGATGGCAATTGTGATCTGGGCCTTTCTGGGTGTTTGGATCTACTTCTTCTCATTCAGCCTCTACGCCTCCGGATGCCGCAAATTCAGCCACCCTGCAGAGGAACGGCTGCGCAAATGCGAAAACAGCCTGCGTTTCACAGGCTTCCTATTAACCGACCACCAGCGCGCCACCAATTTGATCAATCAAGGCATAGCGCAGGCCGATCTTGGCAAAGATGCAAAAGCAATAGTCCTGTTCTTCGAGGCCATCCCCTTACTAACCGGAGCCAACTCGTCCAATTTTCGCCCACCTCAGCGACAGCTCGAGATACTTGAGCGAAAGATGAAGGACCTGGCAATCCCGCCACGCGCCCACGAACTCTTTCGGACCGCATTTGACGAATGGGCCAAGAGCCGATCATGAGCACAAGCAGCATCGCCCCGCGCTACTGGCTGATGATTGCCACCCTGGGCTTTGTCTGGGGCGGAACCTTTCTGCTGATCAAGCTGGCGCTGGACGGCATCACCCCGTTCTGGCTGGCGGCCAGCCGGATCGGATTTGCCGCGCTCCTGCTGTGCGCGGTCTGGGGCTGGCGCGGGTTCAAGCTGTTCAAGGCTGAGACCAACTGGCCCTCGCTGATCCTGATCGGCATCCTCAGCACCGCCCTGCCTTTCATGCTGATCAACTGGGGGCAACAGCATGTCTCCTCCGGCTTCACCGGCGTCAGCATGGCGGCAATCCCGCTGCTGGTGCTGCCCTTGGCGCATATCTTTGTGCCCGGCGAGCAGATGACCCTGCGCCGCCTCATCGGCTTCTGCATCGGCTTTGCCGGGGTTGCTCTGCTGATCGGTGGCAAGGCATTTGAAACCAGCGGCGCCGAACTGGAGGCCTATGGCCGCGCCGCCTGCCTGTCAGCGGCGGCCTGCTACTCGGTCAGCTCAATCCTGACCCGCCGCCTGCCGCCTGCCGACCCTGTCGGGCTGGCCGCCATATTCCTGGTGATCGGCTGTTTCATCATCTTTCCAGCCGCATGGGTTGCCGAAGGTCCGCCGGTAATGCCAGACACCCGGACCTTGCTGATTGCCGCCGTGCTCGGCCTGATCCCAACAGCCGCCGCCAACCTGCTGCGGGTCATCGTGGTGCGCGAGGCAGGCCCCACCTTCATGACCCTCACCAACTATCAGGTGCCGGTCTGGGCCGTGGTGCTGGGCGCGGTTTTCCTGGGCGAGGAGCTGCCGCCCTCGATGCTGCTGGCAATGGTGATGATCCTCGGCGGCCTCGGCCTCAGCCAGTTCGGCAGGCTCAGCCGCCTGTTCGGAAAACGGGGCTGAGCGCCCGCCGCCTTAATCGGCGACGGCGGCCTCAACCGCGGCAACCACGCTGTCGACTGCCAGCGTCATCAGCTCAGCGTCTTCGCTTTCAGCCATCACCCGCACCAGCGGCTCGGTGCCGGACTTGCGGATCAGCAGACGGCCCTGGCCGTCCAGCATCTTCTCTGCCGCGGCAATCGCCTCCTGCACCCGGGCTTCCTCCAGCGGCACCTGGCCTGCCTGGAAGCGCACGTTGCGCAGCCGCTGCGGCACGGTTTCAAACTGATGCGCCAACTGGGACGCCTTCTGCCCCGTCTGCACCATCTCCGCCAGGAAATGCAGCCCCGCCATCAGCCCGTCGCCGGTGGTGGCGTAATCGCTCATTACGATATGGCCGGATTGCTCCCCGCCCAGGTTAAAGCCGCCTTCGCGCATCCGCTCCACCACGTACCGGTCACCAACAGCCGTGCGCTCCAAGCCCAGGCCATTGGCTTTCAGATGCCGCTCGAGACCAAGGTTCGACATCACCGTCGCAACCAGTGCGCCGCCGTCCAGCTGCCCCTGCTCAGCCCAGCGGGTCGCCAGCAGCGCCATCAGCTGGTCGCCATCAGCGACAGTGCCGGTCTCGTCGATCAGGATCACCCGGTCTGCATCGCCGTCCAGGCAAATGCCTACATGGGCGCCATGCGCCACCACCGCCTCTGCCGCGGTCTGCGGATGCGTCGAACCGCAGCCGCGGTTGATATTCAAACCATCCGGCGACACCCCAACCGGGATCACTTCCGCCCCCAGCTCCCACAGGACCTCAGGCGCGGTCCGGTGCGCCGCGCCATTGGCGCAGTCGATCACAACCTTCAGGCCATTCAGACCCAGGTTTCGCGGAAGCGAGCTTTTGACCCGCTCACCATAGCGGAAGCGGGCATCGTCGATCCGCTTGGCGCGGCCGATGTTTGCGGCCTGGGCCGGCTCAACCCCGGCTTCAACCAGCGCCTCGATCTCCATCTCCACACTGTCCGACAGTTTGAAGCCGTCGGGGCCGAAGAACTTGATGCCATTGTCCTCGGACGGGTTATGGCTGGCAGAAATCATCACACCAAGGTCCGCCCGCATCGAGCGCGTCATCAGCCCGACCGCCGGCGTTGGCACCGGCCCCAGCAGCAGCACGTTCATACCGGTCGAGGTCAGCCCCGCGGTCAGCGCGTTCTCAAACATGTAGCCGGACAGCCGGGTGTCCTTGCCGATCACCACACGGTGCACCCCGGTGCCGTCGCGCCGGAAATACCGCCCGACTGCCGCACCGATGCGCAGCGCCATCTCGGCGGTCATGGGATGGGTGTTGGCGGTGCCGCGCACGCCATCGGTTCCAAAGAGTTTCCGCATTATGCTTTCCTGCCTAAAAGGCCTTACCGGACCGCCTGCCAAAGCCGCAGAGCCTGAACCGTCTCAGCCACGTCATGCACCCGCAGGAATTGCACGCCTTGCGCCAGGGCCGCAAGCCCCACCGCAATTGAACCCGGCGCCCGGGCATCCGCGCGCGGTGCATCGCCGATGGTGCCGATGAATTTCTTGCGGGAAACCCCCAGCAGCACCGGGCAGCCAAGCCCGTGAAACAGGCTGAGATTGCGCAGCAGCGTCAGATTATGCTCCTGCGTCTTGCCAAAGCCGATGCCCGGGTCGATCACGATCTGCTCACGGACCACGCCGATGGCCTCCAGCCGGTCGATCTGGTCGCTCAGGAAGTCATAGACATCCAGCAGCACATTTCCGTATTGCGGATCATCCTGCATCGTCGCCGGGTCGCCTTGCGCATGCATGATGCAGACCGGCACGCTGGCCTGCGCCGCCAGGGGCGCCAGCGCCGGATCAAAGGTAAAGCCGGAGACATCATTCAGCAGGTTCGCCCCCGCCTCCAGCGCCTCCATGCCCACCGTGGCCTTACGGGTGTCGATGGAAACCGGCACCGGGCACTCCGCGCGAATGGCCGCGATCACCGGCGCCGTGCGCTCGATTTCTTCGGCTTCCGGAACCTCAGCGGCCCCGGGCCGGGTGGATTCGCCGCCCACGTCGATGATCGTGGCGCCACCAGCCACCATCTGCAGCGCCGCTTCCTTTCCAGCCTCAATACCGGCATGCTTGCCGCCATCCGAGAAGCTGTCCGGCGTCACATTCAAAATGCCCATGATCTGCGGCTGGGTCATGTCCAGCCCGGCGATCGAGGCACGCCGCGCGCTCAGGCGGCGGCGCTCGGCCTCCGGCACCAGACCGGCAGGCACGATCCGCGGCGGCGCATCGCGGCTCAGGATCTCAACCTCGGTAAACCACAGGGCACTGCCCGCCAGCGGGACCGCGCCTTCGGGGCGCGCCTCGCCGTGCTGAACCAACGGCCGGTAATATGTCACAGTTGTGCTTGCTCCACGCTGACATCCCGCAGGGGGACACCGGGATTATCAGGCAAATCCCCGCCAAGCACAATCATCTCACCCGCTTCAAAGGTCGCTGCAAACCAGGCCGCCAGCGCAACCGAGTTCGACGGCGGCGCCGAAGGGCCGTCCACCGCGTCCAGCACGATCTTGGACGGCGCCCAGACGCAGATCTGGCGGTTCTTCATCGCCCAGTCCAGTTCGGTCCGGGTCGACACCACGACGCAGCGATCGTCCTTGGCGGCCAGACGCCAGGCATTCTGTTCAATCGCCAAGAGGTCGATCCGCCGCTGGGTCCATTTGTGCCCTGTCTCGGGCACCGCCAGCGGGTGCGTCCCGACACACAGGATCAGCGGCCGCTGGCGGCACTCCATCTGGTCGATCCATCCGGTCAGGTTTTCACTGTCGATGGCCGCGTTGGACAGATACATCAGCCGCGGATGCGGGCGGTCCTGCTCTTCCGCCAAATGGGTGATCTGGTCCTTGGAGCGCACCACTTCGACGCCCAGAGCGCCGGGGCCGCGGTCCAGCTTCTCGATCCGCACGAAGGCGCGCACCGCCTGATGCTCCAGCAGGATCCGTTCAGCCACGCGTTCTGCCAGCGTCTCCAGCAGGTTCAGCCGTTCCGCCGCCAGCTCATGGGCGATGGCTTCGGTCAGCTTGTCATAGGACAGGATCCGGTCGACATCGTCATCCAGGTCCTTGGGCAGCGGCGCGATTTCGACCACCACATTGAAACTGATCCGCTGGGTTGTGCCGCGCTCCGCCTGGAACGCGCCGATCTCCACCTCGACAGTATGATCGCGCAGCGAAATGCGGTCCAGCAGGCCGGGCGCGGCAGTGGCCATCGAACGCTCGGACGGATGCGCAAAGGCAAGGCGGATTTCAGAGGGCATGGCAGAACGGGCCTTTGGCTGGCTGTGTCAGGTGTGGGACCCAACAATAGACTTTCGGCGGCTTCTTAACAGTCCCGCATACGCCATGCCAGTAGCAGAAAGCGGCACATGCATGCCGCCTTCAGGCCATCAGTTGCTCATCGCGGTCTGGTAGCGATCGTCGCGGTAGAACAGGTGCACACCAATGCGCGTGGTGTTTGTGAAGGTGCGGCTCCAGCGCGGGCGCACCGCGGTGGTATGATAGTAGGTCGCACCTTCCGTCAGCTCCGACTTCAGCCCGTCCAGCGCCGCGCGCGCCACCTTGGCTACCCGCTGATACGCTTTCTTCTCGCGGATCACTTCCTTGTGGCCGTCGCAAGTGTAGGTGAACTGGCACTGGTACTTGCGCCCAGTTCCCTGGTTGATCACCCCGCAAGGGGTGTTCGGGAACTGCTCGCTTCTGACCCGGTTCAGGATCACCTCGGCCACCGCAAACTGGCCCTTCACGGTCTCGCCGCGCGCCTCGAAGTACAGGGCCTCAGCCAGGCAGGCGAATTGCTCGCCCCCGGTCGCTTTCGGCTGGTCATCCAGCCAGGCCTTGGAGTACTCCACCTGCTGCGTGCCGGTCTTGCGGTTCTTGAACGGATTGGAGCGGAATCCGAAAAATCCGCTGAACTTCCGCGCAGGCACCGCGTTGAGACTGGCCTGCTCACGCTCGATCAGCGTATCCAGGCCGGTTTCGGCAGCAACACTCTTACCCATCGTGATGGTGGCAGCCATCACGGCAATCATAGTCAACAATTTCATTCAGGGTTCCCCCGTCCTAACAGCCTGCAACCGGTTTCCCCGGCCACATGCGGTCGCATCCCTTAATGGAAACAGCCCCAAACGTCCAGCTTGCCGCCCCGGGGTGCGACAGCATGGTTAACGCAAGTGCGGAGCCATCCCCGTTTCCTGCGGCTGGATGACCTGAATTTTCCTAATATTTTGTGTAAGTTGGCGCGATCTGACCGGTTTTACTGCCAATTGCCAGCTGAGCGGCGGCTAACCGCGCAACGGGCACGCGGAACGGCGAGCACGAAACGTAATCAAAGCCCGCGTCACGGCAGAATGCAATCGATTCGGGGTTGCCGCCATGCTCTCCGCAGATCGAAAGCGTTATTTCGCCGTTCTCTGCCCGGCCCCGCTGAACCCCCAGTTTCAGCAGTTCGCCGACCCCGTCGGTATCCAGAACATGGAACGGATCCTCCGGAAACACCCCCTGGTTGACATATTCCGACATGAACCGCCCGGCATCGTCGCGCGACAGCCCATAGGTCATCTGCGTGAGGTCGTTGGTGCCAAAGCTGAGGAAAGCCGTGTGCGGCGAAATCTCCCCTGCCCGCAGGGCGGCGCGCGGTGTCTCCACCATCACGCCCAGCCGGTAGGTGAAATCCTCGCCCCGCTCCAATTTAACCGCCGAGGCCACCGCGTCGATGCGGGCCTTCACCAGCTCCACCTCCCGCTTGGCCGAGACCAGCGGGATCATGATCTCCGGCACCACCGGCTCACCCCATTTAGAGGCTTCAAGCGTGGCCTCGAAGATGGCCCGCGCCTGCATGTCATAGATTTCCGGCACCGTAACACCCAGCCGCACACCGCGCAGGCCCAGCATCGGGTTGTATTCGTCCATCTCCTCCACCCGGCGCGTCACATCGCTGACCGGAATGCCCAAGGCCTCCGACAGCTCACGCTGGCCGGTCTTGGTCGCGGGCAGGAACTCATGCAGCGGCGGGTCGAACAGCCTGATGCAGACCGGCATCCCCTCCATGATCCGGAACAGCTCGCGGAAGTCGTCGCGCTGCATCGGCAGCAGCCGCTCCAGCACCGCTTCCCGGCCCGAGGGCGTCTCGGCAAAGATCATCTCCCGCATCACCGTCAGCCGGCCGGGTTCAAAGAACATATGCTCCGTGCGGCACAGCCCAATGCCCTGAGCATTGAATTTCCGCGCCATTTCAGCATCTTCCGGTGTATCCGCATTGGCACGGATACCGATATCACGGGCCTCGTCCGCCCAGGCCAGCAAGGTCAGCAGCGCGCCATCCTCAGCCGCTTCCAGCATACGCGGCTGGCCTGCCAGAACCTGCCCGCTGCTGCCGTCGATGGTGATCGTGTCGCCCGGCTTGAAGATCCGCCCGTCTGCCGCCTCCAGCATCTTGCGCTTGCTGTGGAACTTCATGTTCGAGGCGCCGACGATGCACGGCAGCCCCAGACCGCGGCCGATCACCGCCGCATGGCTGGTCATGCCGCCCTTTTCGGTCAGAACCGCAGCGGCGGCATGCATACCGCGCACATCCTCGGGCGAGGTTTCCCGGCGCACCAGAATGCACGGCTCGCCGCGCGCGGCACTGGCCTGCGCCCCGGCGGCAGTGAACACCAGCTTGCCTGTGGCCGCGCCCGGGCTGGCCGCAATGCCGCGCCCGATCACGTCGCGTTCAGCATCCGGTGCCACCTGACGGTGCAGCAGTTCATTCAGGATATGCGCATCGACCCGGATCAGCGCTTCCTCCTTGGGGATCACGCCATCCTCGGCCAGCGCGACCGCAATCCGCACCGCCGCCTGGGCGCTGCGCGTCACCCGAACCCCGTCCAGGATATGCACCCGGCCGTTTTCGACCACAAATTCCAGCTGCATCTCCTCGCGCAGTTTCACCCGCATCAAGGCTGCATGGGCTTTCAGGTCGGCAAAGGCCTCCGGCGCCAGTTCCTCCAGCGACAACCCGCGCGCATCTTTCGCCAGATACAGCGCCCCGGCCCCGGCTCCCAGCGCATCGCGCCCCTGGCTCTGGCTCAGGTAGCGCCCCGTAAGCTGCGGCATGCCGGTGGTGGAATTCACCAGCTGCAATACGCCCGATCCGCATTCCCCTTGGCCCACGCCAGGGATCATTTCCTGCACCACCAGCCCGAGGCCCGCATCGGCAGGCGCGCCCTTGGCCTGGCGCAGCAGCCGGGCTGAGGTGCCCTCCCACGCCCGCGCCATCGAGCGCAGCACCGCCGCCAGCTGCTCACCCGGGTCCTGCGGGAACTGCTCGTCGGTTTCCGCCTCATAGGCGTGCAAGATCTCGGTCAGCGCATCCGGGCCGCCGTCCTCGACATCGTCGAACACATCCGGGTCCAGCCGTGCCACATGCACCGCATAGGACTGCACGAACCGCAGATAGAGCGCCGCCGCCGCCTCCCGCCCCAGGCTATCGCAGAGGTCGACGTAACGCGCATCGTTCATGCCGATATTCAGGATTGCCCCCGGCCCGCCCCAATCAGGGTCCTCCGAGGACGGGCGCACGCACAGCAATGCCTCCGGATCAAATTCAGCCAGCACCGCGTTCAGATCCGGCATCTGCCCTTCGGCAATGGAATGCACTGCGTCAAACGACAGCGCCACTGTGCGCGGCACCGGCAGGTCCAGCCGCACCAGCCGCTGCAGGCATTTCGCCCGGCCGCCATGGGTGGCGGTGGCAATAGGCGCTGTCGAAGTGATCAGCGAGGCCGGCGGGATCTGTTCGAAATCTTTCTGCACTGCAGCACGTCTCCTTTGAAAGTCACCATAAGGCCAAGACGCGACGGCGCAAGAGTCTTGTAACGGGCCGGTGACGGATCAGGCAGGCGCAGATACGAAAAACCGGCCTTCCCTTGCGGAAAGGCCGGTCCCTGCGGGGCGGGTATTTTTGACCAGAAAGAAGCAGCCGGTCCGGCGCTTAGCCCTCAACCTTGGTGAGGTCCGCAACCTGGCCGCAGACCTGGCGGATCTGGCTGAGGAGGTTCAGGCGGTTGCGGCGGACGATGTCGCTGTCCGCATTGACCTGTACCGCCTCGAAGAACGCATCGATCGGAGCGCGCAGGGCGGCCATGCCCCGCATGGCAGCCGCGAAATCTTCGGCCTCGATGGCCGGAGAGATCGCCGCCCCGCCCGCCTCCAGCGCATCAAACAGCGCCTTTTCGGTGTCGTCCTCGGCAAACTTGCGGTCGGCGCCATAGGAGTATTCCACGCCGTCCTTTTCTTCCGCCTGGCTGAGGATGTTGTTGGCGCGTTTGAAGCCCTGCAGGAGGTTGGTGCCGTCCTCGGTCTTCAGGAAATCCTCCAGCGCCCGCGCACGTTTCACCAGCAGCGTCAGGTCGTCATTGCCATCCATCGCGATACACGCGTCGATCACGTCGTGGCGGATGCCCTGATCGCGCAGGAACACCTTGAGGCGGTCGTGGAAGAAGGAGAGGAGGTCTATTGCCCGTTCGTCAATGTGCCGACCGCCTACATCTTTTGAAACGGTGATTGTAGCGGGACCACCCTGAATTGTTGCAGCCCCAGTTTTCTGTCTATAGTCCTCACCCAGCCTTTCTTGTTCGGCCGCGATGGTTTGCGAAATTGCAGTATCAGCCCTAGCTAGCTGAGAAGAGAACTGATCCAAAACAGCCACACGAACATCATTCTCCAGCACCAGCCGGATCACCCCCAGCGCGGCGCGGCGCAGGGCGAAGGGGTCTTTCGAGCCGGTGGGCGTTTCCTCAATCGCCCAGAAGCCGGTCAGCGTGTCCAGCTTGTCGGCCAGCGCCACGGCAACCGAGACAGGCTCCGACGGCACATCATCCCCCGGCCCCAGCGGCGAGTAATGCTGCTCGCAGGCGTTTGCCACGGCTGAAGGCAGGCCCGCAGCCTCGGCGTAGTAGCGGCCCATCAGGCCCTGCAGTTCCGGGAACTCATAGACCATTTCCGAGCTGAGGTCCGCCTTCGCGACCCGCGCCGCCTGCTCTGCCAGATCGGCATCGGCGCCCACCACCGGTGCGATCTCCCGCGCCAGCGCGGCAATCCGGTCGATCCGCGCCGCCTGGGTGCCCAGCTTGTTGTGGAAGGTCACATTGCCGAGGTTCTCCACCCAGGAACCCATGCCCGCCTCGGACTTCGCCGTGCGCAAATCGTTCTCCCAGAAGAACTTGGCATCCGCCAGACGCGCCGACAGGACCTTTTGATTGCCTGCCAGGATGGTGGCGCCATTGTCCGCGGTCTCGCGGTTGGCGACGGTGATGAATTTCTCGATCCGCCCCGTCTTGGGGTTCTTCACCGAGAAGAACTTCTGGTGCTCCTTCATCGAGGTCTGCAGCACCTCCGGCGGCAGCGCCAGGAATTCTTCGTCAATCGCGCCCATCAGCACCACCGGCCATTCGACCAGCCCGGCGACCTCAGCCAAGAGGCCCTTGTCCTCGACCACTTCCAGCCCGTTGGCAAAGGCCTGATTGGTCGCCTCCTGCCAAATCGCCTCCGCCCGCTCGCGGGCGTCCAGCACCACATGCGCGCGCTTCAGCTTGGCGGCGTAGTCGTCAAAGCCGGTGACGGTGATCTCCTCCGGCGCCATGAAGCGGTGGCCGCGGGTGGTGTTGCCGGACTTGATACCGTCGATGTCCAGATCGACCACGCTGGCGCCTGCCTCATCCGACAGAATGCACAGGATCGAATGCAAGGGGCGCACCCAGCGCAAGGATCCTGCGCCCCAGCGCATGGATTTCGGCCAGGGGAAGTTGCGGATGGTGTCTTCCAGCACTTCGGCAATGATTTCGGCTGCCGGACGGCCCGGCTTTTCGATCATCGCGAAATAGACCGCGCCCTTGGGGGTCTCGCGCTCTTCCAGCTGCTCGCGGGTGAGGCCCGCACCGCGCAGGAAGCCTTCGATGGCCTTGTCCGGCGCGCCCTTTTTCGGCCCCTTGCGCTCTTCCCGGATGGTGGGGCTTTCCGCCAGCAGGCCATCCACCGCCAGCGTCAGGCGGCGCGGCGTCGACAGTGCGGCGGCCCCGGCATAGGTGAGACCCGCCTCGACCAGACCATCGGTCACGCGCTTTTTCAGGTCCTCGGCGGCACGCGCCTGCATGCGCGCCGGGATTTCCTCGGAAAACAGTTCAATCAGCAGATCGGGCATCAGATATCCTCGGGCGTGGCCGCGCGGGCGGGCGCAGCGGAAAATTCAGAAAAGGCGGGCAAGATGCGGGGCACTATCCGTTGCCTCCGCCGGCCTCAGGCCGGGCTGGGCATTCCTCGCCCACCACAGTGCCGTCATAGGCTTTCTGGCCGCAGTCATTCAGCTCATGCCAGACATAGCCGCGGCCCTCGTCTGTGACGGCGACAATGCGGTCGACGCCATAGGAGATGTTCTTGACCGACAGGAAGGATTTGGCAGAGCCATCCGCCAGCTTGGCGCCGATGGCGGCGGCATCAAAGCATTCGAACCAGTCCGGCGCATTGCGCGGCTCAGTCTTGTCCGACAGGGTAAAGACCTGCGCCAGCGCGCCCGGCGTCATCTTGGTGCTGAAGCAAGCGCGGTAGCGGATGGGGGAGCTGTCAGCATCAATCGCCTCGAAATCCGCATAGGCAATCGGCTGGGCCTCGCCGCCGTCCAGCGGCACCAGCATCACATCGCGGCCCGGCTGCAGCGCGACCTCATCATAGAAGCCATAGACCTGCAGGTAATACATCGCCCCCCCGGCGGCGAGGCCGGAGACGATCAGGATCAGGGCCAGAAACTTACCCATCGGCACCTCCTCCAATTGAACCTTCATTCAGTGCGCCGGTTTCCACGCCGGTCAGAATTCGTTTCTGATACGGACGCAACAAAAGTCGCCCCTCAGACACGGTGCGCCCGGATCTTTGCAACTCGGCCGTCTCGTCTTCCGTGACTGCGGCGGACGTCAGCAACTTGCCCTCCGCTTCGCAGTCTTTAAGCATTTCCAAGAACCATGGCACATGAGAGGTGCACAAATTGACGGTAAACTCGAACCCATCTTCGCCAAGCGGCGTCAGCCAGAAGTGCTTACCTTTCGGGTGAGAGCGCGGTGAGTTCTGCTTCAGGTTTTCCTCATCACAGAAAAAAACTTCCAAGGAAACAAACCCATCCGCCGTCATGGGTTCCTGATGACAGTCCCAAATGTCCTGCCCCTTGTCATAGACAAAGCTGCCAAACCCATTGAGTCTGGTCACAAGCGGTCTCCAATTTCCTGTCGACCAGTTCACACTGCTTTCGAGGCGTTTCTCGAAGCTGTGAAACTGCATAAACAGCTTGGTCAAGCCGCATGCCCTCCAGCCTCGGTCAGCACGAATGCATCGGCGCATTGCTTGGCGAGCGCCCGGACGCGGCCGATATAGGCCTGGCGTTCAGTGACGGAGATCACCCCGCGCGCATCCAGCAGGTTGAAGATGTGG
Organism: Leisingera sp. ANG1; assembly: GCF_000203975.2. Lineage (GTDB taxonomy): Bacteria > Pseudomonadota > Alphaproteobacteria > Rhodobacterales > Rhodobacteraceae > Leisingera. The sequence continues at coordinate 465,043 of NZ_AFCF02000008.1, forward strand.
GAGGCCTTGATGCACTGGTCGTACGCGGGATGCGCCATGACAATGCGCTTGCCGGTCTTCGGGTCCATATGCTCCTGCGCCAGAATTGCCGCGCATTCGGCCTCGGCCTCCTCGAAATGGCGCAGCAGCACCTCGGTATTGGCCACGTCAAAGTTCCAGCGGGCGTATTCTTCCTCGGTCTGCTTGAACACATCGCCATAGCTCAGCGGGATCAGTGCGTCCGGGTCGTTGAAGGGCATATCCATCACGTGATCGACGCCCAGCACATACATCGCCAGACGCTCCAGCCCATAGGTCAGCTCACCCGACACCGGGTGGCAGTCATGGCCGCCGACCTGCTGGAAATAGGTGAACTGGCTGACTTCCATGCCGTCGCACCAGACTTCCCAGCCCAGGCCCCAGGCGCCGAGCGTTGGCGACTCCCAGTCGTCCTCGACAAAGCGGATGTCATGCATCGCCATATCAACGCCGATCGCCTCAAGGCTGCCCAGATACAGCTCCTGCAGGTTCGGCGGGCTGGGTTTGATCAGCACCTGGTACTGGTAGTAATGCTGCAGACGGTTCGGGTTTTCGCCATAGCGCCCGTCGGTCGGGCGGCGCGAGGGCTGCACATAAGCCGCGGCCCAGGCCTTGGACCCCAGCGAGCGCAGCGTGGTCGCCGGGTGGAAGGTGCCGGCGCCGACTTCCATGTCATAGGGCTGCATCACCGCGCAGCCTTTGGCGGCCCAGTAGTTCTGGAGCCTCAGGATAATCTCTTGGAAGGAGCGCGGCGCGCCGTTGGTCTGGGTCATCTCTTATCCCTTTGGGGGCATCTGGGGCAGCAATTGCGGTGTTCTTCCTATGCAAGGCTCTTGGCAGGGTCAACGCCCTGCGGCGCGTCAGGCCCCGGCTCTGCCCCGATGCCCGCAGCGCATCGGCAACAAAAGTGCGGGAATGCGGCAACGGGCGGGGAATTCCCCCTGTCATGAGGAGTTCCCTTTGCCGCCGCAAAATGCTTTATCTCCGCCTCAAAGAATAAGAGTACTTCCGGGATACGAGGCCCTGACCATGAAAAAACTGTTTGCCGCTCTGGCCCTGCCGCTGATTGCGCTGGCCATTGCGTTCACGGCGCCGGTTTCGGCGCAAAGCAGCCGCGACGGTGTCTGGATCCAGATTGCCGCCCGCCCCTCCCTGCGCGAGGCCGAAAACGAGGCCCGCAGCTATGCCGCCCGCCTGCCCGATGTCTCCGGCTATGCGCTTGGCGGCGGCTGGTACGGCGTGGTGCTGGGCCCCTACGCCCGCGAGGACGCGGAACGCGTGCTGCAGGTCTACCGCGCCGAGGGCCAGATCCCGCGCGACAGCTTCATCGCGTTCCAGCGCAACCTGCGCAGCCAGTTCTACCCGGTTGCCGCGGATGCCACCCAGCCCGCAGAGCCGGCTCCGGCGCCCGCACCGGCTGAACCTGCAGTGCAGGAGCCCGAACCGCAGCCGCAAACCGCTCTGCAGACCACCCTGCCGGATGAGACCCCTGCACAGGCACGCCGCAGCGAAAGCGCGCTCAGCCGTGAACAGCGGATGGAGCTGCAGGTCGCCCTGAAGGCGGCAGGCTTCTACAATTCCGGCATCGACGGCGCCTTCGGCCGCGGCACCCGCGCCTCGATGAGCGACTGGCAGGCGGCCCGCGGCTTTGAGCCGACCGGCGTGCTGACCACGGCCCAGCGCCAGGTTCTGATGGATGAATACAACGCGCCGTTGATCTCGGTCGGCATGGCCCGGGCCGAGGACGCCAAGGCCGGCATCGCGCTGCAGATCCCGGCGGGGGAAGTTGCCTTTGACCGCTATGAATCGCCCTTTGCCCACTACTCCAGCAAAGGCGGCCTGGGTGCCCAGCTGCTGCTGATCAGCCAGCCCGGCGACAAGCGCACCCTGTTCGGCCTCTACGACATCCTGCAGACGCTGGAAATCGTGCCGCTGGACGGCCCGCGCGAACGCAGCGCCAGCAGCTTCACGATCGAAGGCCGCAACAATCAGATCGTCTCCTTCACCCAGGCCAGCCTGAACAACGGCGAGATCAAGGGCTTCACCCTCGTCTGGCCCGCCGGTGACGAAGAGCGCCGCGCCCGTGTTCTGGCCGCGATGCAAGCCAGCTTCACCCGCCTCGACGGCGTGCTGGATCCGGCTGCAGGCGGTGAAGCCGTGCAGGATATCGACCTGGTCTCCGGTCTCGAAGTCCGCAAGCCGAAACTGTCGCGCACCGGTTTCTTCGTGGATGACCGCGGCAGCGTCCTGACCACGTCCGACGTGGTGGCCGGCTGCACCCGGATCACCCTCGATCACGGCTACCAGGCGGAAGTCGCGGCCAGCAACGCCGCCGACGGTATCGCTATCCTGAAACCGGCGGAGGCGCTGGCGCCTGCGGCGGTCGCCGGCCTCAGCACCGCCTCGCCCCGCCTGCAGTCCGAGGTTGCGGTCTCCGGCTTCTCCTACGAGGGCGTGCTTGGCGCTCCCAGCCTCACCTGGGGCAAGATCGCTGATGTGAAAAGCCTGGACGGCAACACCAATGTTGCCCGGCTGGAGCTGGCAGCACAGCCCGGCGATGCCGGCGGCCCGGTGATGGATGCAACCGGCGCGGTGCTGGGGATGCTGCTGCCGCAGCAGACCGGCGGCCAGCAGCTGCCCGAAGGCGTCAGCTTTGCCGTGAACGCCGATGTGATCCGCGGCGCCCTGGACGCTGCAGGTGTAACCCCGGCTGCACAGCCGGCCTCCGCGGGCAGCCTGCCGAACGCGGCGATCACCCGTCTGGCCTCCGGCATGACCGTTCTGGTCAGCTGCTGGGAGTAACCTGCGCCTGCAAGCAAACTGATGACACAAAACAGCCGGCGCGGATTTCGCGCCGGCTTTCTTCTTTGCAGTGCCCGCAGTCTCCCATGCGGTGGCGCGCTCCCGCCCGGCACCGGGCCTTTTCAGGCCCTCAGCCCGTTGGGCATGGCACCGTGCCTGCGCACGGTGCCGCGCCGCGCATCCGCGCGGCGCCCGGCCCAAGGCCGCCAAGGCGTCTGGCGCAGCCAGGCACCTGCGGGCGCGGGAGCGCTCCGCTGCCTGAAGCCTCTGATCAGTAGGGGTGGATACGGCCGTCCCAGGTGTGAAAGCAGCCGGTGGTGTCCAGGGTCAGAACGTCGAATTCGTTGATCAGCCCAGTAACCGACTCCTGCACCGTGATATCGCCGTCATAACCGCCCATATCGGTCTGCACCCAACCGGGATGATAGATGCCGACGGCAATCCCTTCCGGCTTCAGGTCGGTTGCCAGGTTGCGCCCGATATTCAGCGCCGCCGCCTTTGATGCGCGGTAGGCATAGCTGCCGCCCGGCGCTCTGGTGTGGCTTGCCATCTGCGACGACAGAATGGCGATCTTGGGGCTTTCCGCCAGCCGCAGGTTCGGCAGCATCGCCTGCACGGTCAGGAACACGCCGGTCACATTGGCGGCCATCGTTTTGGTCCAGACCTCGGCGGAATAATCCTCTAGCCCCATTGCCTTGTCGATATAGACGCCGGCATTGCAGACCAGCAAGTCCACCGGGCGGCCCTTGATCTGGGCCGCAAAACGCGCCTGCTGGCCCGGGTCGGAGACATCCAGCTTGACGCCCGAGGAATGGTCCCGCGAGGTGCCCGTCACCTCATGACCCGCCTCCCGCAGCTGCTTTACCAGCTCCTTGCCGATCCCACGGCTGGTTCCCGTTACAACTGCATGCATTCTGCCCTGTCCTTCAGTTTTCTGGCCCTCAATTTGATTTGCGTCCGGGACGGAAGGGCAGCGGCATCACCGGCACCCCTTCCTCGATCAGCTCCCGCGCGTCTTCCAGCTTGGCCTCACCGTGGATCGCCCGCTCCGGCGCCTCGCCCAGATGCATCGCACGGGCCTCCCGCACGAAGCTGTCCCCCACATAATCGGAGTTTTCCTCAACCTTCTTGCGCAGCTCGGCCAGCGCCTTTTCCACCTCGCCAGAGGGGCGGCTCAGCATGCCCGGCCCTGACGCAGAGGGCACAGGTGCGGGGGGCGCAGGCGCAGGGACTGGCGCAGCTTTCGGCGCGGCCTGTGGTTCCGGCTCGCCGACACCGGACACGGCCTTGCGGCCCGTGCGCACCCGCGGCGCCATGATGGCCTTTGTCACCTTGGTGCCGCCGCAGACCGCACAGGACACCATCCCGGCTGCCGCCAGCTTGTCAAAAGCCGCCGCCGACTGAAACCAGCTGTCGAACGCATGCCCGTCCGCACATTTGAGGCTGTATTGAATCATGCTTTCTCTCTTAGCAGGAAAGGCTGATTAAATCTGCCTTTCCGGCAAGCGCAAGAGGTCTCTGTGTCCGCCGCGCAGCTACCGCGCGCCATTCTGGTTCTGCAGCCGCTGCCGCAGCCGTGCTGTCAGCTCCTCCGGCGCCACATCCGCCTCCACTGCCAGCCTTCTCAGGCCAAAGTGCACATGCGCCATCTCCCGGTAATAGCCGGAAAACACATAGTTCACCGCCGCCCCCGCAACTGCGCCGGCAACCGGCACCGCCTGTGCCGCCAGTTTTTGCCCCAGCACCGCACCAAGCTTGGGCGCCACCTGCGCAATCAGCTTGTGCAAGGCCCCGGGCAGCCCCAGCCGGACAGAGACAAACCCCAGGTCGGCCCCGTCATCCTCCGCCAGAGGCCCAGCCGCGGCAAACACCTGGATGCAGTCAAAGGTCACGCTTTCAGCATCGGGATCAAACCCTTCTTCCGCCGCCGCGCTCTGGATGGTGCGCAGCAGAAAGGCGGTGGTGGCCGGCAGTTCCACCAGGGCGCCCGGCAGCCCGGCAGCGCCGCCCGCGGCCCCCATGGCCGCGCTCACCATCCGGTCAACGCCGGGTTTCTGATCCGGCACCAGGCGGCGCGACTGGCTGGCGCCCTTCATCGCCACCCGCAACGCGGTCTCCGTGGCACCGGTCAGCCCTGCCCGCACCGGTTCCGGCAGCCGCTCCAGCAGGCTCTCACCGCTGCCGCCCAGCCGGTTCAGCAAGTCAACGCCGGCCCCGCCAGCCGCCCGGTAGCGCGCCGCCAGCGCATCCAGCTCGGCGTCGATCTCCTGCGGGGTATAGGCCCGCGCGTTTGTCACGATGTCTTCCACATGCGCCTCCTCTGCCTCCCTAAAGATCGGCAGCGAAAGGCATAATTTCAAGCCTGCCAGCGGCTCACCTGCCCCTGCACGCCGTCCCAGGCACCCGCCTGCAGCGCCAGCCCCAGAACCCGCTCCGGGTTGGTCGGGGGCGGCATTTCCACCCCCGTGAGCTTGGTAAAACCAAAGCGCTGGTAATAGGGCGCGTCCCCTACCAGCATCACCCTGGCCCAGCCGGTTTCCTCTGCCTTGGCCAGGCTGTCGCGAATCAAAGACCCGCCCAGCCCCTCGCCTTGCCGCGTCGGGTGCACTGCCACCGGGCCCAGCAGCAGCGCAGAGGCACCGCCAATCAGAACCGGCCAGTACCGGATTGCCGCGGCCAGAATGCCGTCGCTGTCGCGTGCCACCTCGCTCAGGCCCTCAACCGGCGGCACCCCATCGCGCAGACGGTAGGACGACAGCGCCTCGCGCCCGGGCGCAAAGCACAGGTCATACAGCGCCTCGACCTCCCACCGGTCCTCCGGCTGCTCTGCCCTCAATTCGATCACGCTGCCCTGCCTCCGCATTCTTCCCTGCAGGCTGGCGTTTGGCCTAGCATGCGCGTAAGCCTTGGGCAAACATCTATGACCAGAGCAGGAAACAGAAATGTTCTACCGGCCCGAGGACGGCCACGGCCTCCCCCACAATCCGTTCAACGCCATTGTCACGCCGCGCCCGATCGGCTGGATTTCCAGCCGCTCACCGGACGGGGTGAACAACCTGGCGCCCTATTCCTTCTTCAACGCCGTCGCCTATACCCCGCCGCAGGTGATGTTTGCCTCCACCAGCGCCAAGCCGGACCAGGACGGTACCAAGGATTCGGTCGCCAATATCGAGGCCACCGGCGTCTTCTGTGTCAACGTGGTCTCCTACGCGCTGCGCGATGCGATGAACGCCAGCTCCGCCGCCCTGCCCAAGGGCACCGATGAGTTTGCCCATGCTGGCCTTGAAGCCGCGGAATGCGAAACCATCATCTGTTCCCGCGTCGCCGCCGCCCCCGCGGCGCTGGAGTGCAAACTGACCCAGATCGTCACCCTGCCGGGCGAAGCCAACAAGGTGGTCTTCGGCGAGGTGACCGGTGTGCACCTGCGCGACGACTGCCTGCGCGATGGTGCCTTCGATGTCACCGCGTTCCAGCCGCTGGCCCGCCTCGGCTACCGCGATTATTCTGTGGTGCGCGACCTGTTTTCCCTGTCCCGCCCCGGCGAGTGAGGCCCGCGATGCCGCTTCCCGATCCCCGTAAGCGCAACCCGATCACCCTGCCAGACGGCACGCCCCACGCGGGCACCGTGATGCTTTCGCAGGTCCTCGATCATCCGAACATCAAGGCAGGCGACTATTCCTACGCCTCCGATTTCGATCCGCCGCAGGACTGGGCGCAGCACCTGGCCCCCTACCTGTTCCCCGGATCGCGCGAGCGGCTGGTCATCGGCCGCTTCTGCCAGATCGCCCACGGGGTCCGCTTCATCACCGCCTCGGCCAATCACGCCCAGGAGGGCCTCAGCTGCTATCCCTTCCCGGTTTTTGACCCGGAGCAGATGGCAGGCTTCCAGCCCGACACCCGCGACACCACGGTGGGCAATGACGTCTGGATCGGCTACGGCGCGCTGATCCTGCCCGGCGCCCGCATCGGCGACGGCGCCATCATCGGCGCCGGCGCGGTGGTGCGCGGCACGGTGCCGCCCTATGCCATCGTCACCGGCAACCCGGGCGCGGTGCAAAGCTACCGCTTCTCCAAACCCCAGATCGCCCGCCTGCTGGCGCTGAAATGGTGGGACTGGCCCGCCGACCTCATCACCCGCGCCGAACCGGCGCTGCTGTCCGGCGACCTCGACATGCTGGAAAGCATCGCCCCCGACTGACGCCCTGCCCCCGCGACAAGCCGCGCATCACCGGCGCGCGCGGGGGTGATCCCGACGGTCGTGACTGGCAATTTATCTCTGCCAAGTCCGTAGACCCTCTCTCTGTTGCGCCCAGCCTCACCAAATCACCGCCGCGTGGGCGCGCGCCGGTGATGCGCGGCGGCCTGCGGCCTTGTTCCGCGCGCACCGGAAAACAGAAAAACCCGCGGATCAGCCAATCCGCGGGTTTTCTCATTTTGCCGTCAGGCCGCTCAGTGGCCGCCCAGGATCCCGGTCTTGACCGAGTAATCCACCGCAACCTCATACTCCGGGTCGTCGTCGCTATCGACCATCAGGTGGCCCGCCTTTGACAGCAGCTGATGGCAGTCCCGGCTCAGGTGCCGCAGCACCAGCGTCTTGCCTTCCGCCTCATACTTGCCGGCCACCGCCTCGATCGCCTGCAGCGCCGACTGGTCCACCACCCGGCTGCGGGCAAAGTCCACGATCACGCGCTCCGGATCACCTGCCACATCAAACAGCTCGATGAACCCGTCAGTGGAGCCGAAGAACAGCGGCCCCTCGATTTCATAGACCTTGGCGCCCTTGTCGGTCGCGGACTCGCGGGTATAGGCGTGGATACGGCGCGCGTTGTTCCAGGCATAGGCCAGAGCCGAGACGATGACGCCCACAACCACCGCAACCGCCAGGTCCGACATCACTGTGACAACCGTCACCAGCACAATCACAAAGGCATCCATCAGCGGCACCTTGGTCATGATCTTCAGGCTGTTCCAGGCAAAGGTTCCGATCACAACCATGAACATCACACCCACAAGTGCGGCCAGCGGGATCTGCTCAATCAGCGGCGAGGCGACGACGATGAACAGCAGCAGGAACAGCGCCGCGGCAATGCCCGCAATCCGCGTCCGCCCGCCGGATTTCACGTTGATCATCGACTGGCCGATCATCGCACAGCCGCCCATGCCGCCAAAGAAGCCGGTCACCACATTGGACGCGCCCTGCGCGATGCATTCCTGCGACGCGCCGCCGCGCTTGCCGGTGATCTCCCCCACCAGGTTCAGCGTCAGCAGGCTCTCAATCAGGCCGATGGCAGCTAGGATCACCGCATAGGGCAGGATGATCCACAGCGTCTCCAGCGTGAACGGCGCCAGCGCAGTGCCATAAAGCCCCTCACCGGTGCCGAACGGGTTGTGGAACGCCGGGAATCCGCCCTTGATCGAGGCCATATCGCCAACCGTCGGCACGTCGATGTTCAGCGCAATGACCAGAACCGCCACAACGCCGATCCCCGCCAGCGGCGCCGGGATCACGGATGTGATCTTCGGCATCCCCCAGATGATCAGCATGGTGAGGCCAACCAGCCCCAGCATCATATAGAGCTGCATCCCGCTCAGCCATTCCGCGCCACCGGTGCCCGGCACCTTGAACTGCGTCAGCTGCGCCAGGAAGATCACAATGGCAAGGCCGTTCACAAAGCCCAGCATCACCGGATGCGGCACCAGGCGGATGAACTTGCCCCAGTGCATGACACCCGCAATGATCTGCAAAATCCCCATCAGCACCACGGTGGCAAACAGGTACTCCACCCCGTGCTGCGCCACCAGCGCCACCATCACCACCGCCAGCGCGCCGGTCGCGCCTGAGATCATGCCCGGACGCCCGCCGAACACAGCCGTGATCAGCCCCACCATGAAAGCCGCGTAAAGCCCGACCAGCGGATGCACCCCCGCGACAAAGGCAAAGGCGACGGCTTCCGGCACCAGCGCCAGCGCCACGGTCAGGCCCGACAACAGCTCGGTGCGCACGCGGCCCACGGTAAAGCCCTCGTCCTGCATGATCGAAAGATTGGGCGGGGAAATCTGCTTGGCCAGCAAAGCCACGGCTGCGCGTCTCATGTCAGGTACCTGTGCTCGGGAGGAGGAGTGTTCGCTGCCCGCCCCTAGCGGAAAACCGCCAACGGGGCAAGGGCGCGGGGCGTTTGCGCACCATTGCGGCCCCATCGGCCTCTGCCTCGCCGCCCAGCAGCGGCTTTTTCTCAAATCCCGCGGGAACCGAACCCCGCGCAGGGCGTTTCTCCGATGAGTACTCACGCACAAGCAACCAACACACCGAGGAGTGAACGCTATGAAAAAGCTGCTACTTTCCACGGCGCTTGCCGCCGTGACCGCCCTGCCCGCCTTTGCCTCCGATACCACCGTCGGGGAAGCCGCCGAGGCAACCGCCGAACAGGGCGCTGAACTGGCGTCCGATGCCGCAAACGCAGCTGAACAGGCCGGCGAGACAATTGCCGAAGAAACCAGCGAAGCAGCGGCTGAGGCAGAAGCGGCAGCTGAAGCTGCGGCAGAAGAAGTGACGGAAGAAGCCACAGAGGCGGAAGCCGCAGCCGAAGCAGAAACGGCTGAAACCGAAACCATGTCCGGCACCGGAACCACCGCCGCCATGCAGCCCCGCGCCCCGGTTGAGCGCGACGGCTACATGACCGCGGAGGAAACCGACCTGACCGCCGAGAAACTGACCGGCGCCGCCGCCTATGACGCCAACGACGAATGGATCGGCGAGGTCTCCGAACTGCTGCTGACCGACGAAGGCAAGGTCAAATCCGCAGTCATCGACGTCGGCGGTTTCCTGGGCCTTGGCGAAAAGCCGGTTGAGCTGGAGCTCTCCAAGATCGACATCCTGCGCGCCGACGACGGCTCCGACCTGCGCGTCTACATCCCGATGACCGAGGACGAACTGAAGGCAATGCCCGACTACGAGGGCTGACCCCAACCGCGCTGCCCCTGCAGACCACCGAGACCCCGCCCCCCGGCGGGGTCTTCGCGTTTCCGGGCGGCTTGCGTAGCGGGTTTGCAAACCGGGCCGGCTTTCCCGTGCCTCTTTTGATGCCTCTCCCCGCCCAGCTCGCAATGTGTCGCGCGCGAAAAATCTGGTCAGACGGGCCGGGATAAAACTTTAGCGCTTGTTGGGATTTCACTGCTCGCCCCGCCTTGTAATCGCGCCCCAAGCCGCCGATGATCCCCAAATTCGGTTTGAAGGATTTGAGATGCAGCGGTTTAAAAGCTGGAGCGAGATTGAACCCACCGCAACCAAGGCGGAGCGGAAGCTGAAGCAGGCGGCAGTGGCCGGTAAACTCTGCATCTGCGGCCCCGATGGTCAAACCCCGCCAGAGCCAGAGGACTGGTCGTCGCTGCCCGCTGACCGCCACATCCGCGCCGACGTGCTGCGCTTCTTCCTGCGCGGCGGCTGCGAAAACAGCCAAGTCACGGAAGTCGGCGTTGGACTGGCAGGCGTGGTAATCACCGGTGAGTTAAATCTGAGGGACTGCGAAATCCCCGGCAACATGCTGCTGCACAATTGCCGGTTTCAGCATGGCATCTACGCCACCCGCTGCAACGCTAAGAAAGATTTCCGGCTGCGCTCATGCAAGCTGCCGTTTCTTTCCGCTGGTGGCCTTAAGGTCGGCGGGCAGCTGAACTGCAAAGGGGCAGAGTTCCAAAACAAGGGCGGAGAGGCGCTGAACCTCCAGGACGCAGATATTGGCCAAACCCTGTCCCTCGACTCTGTAAAAGTCCTCGGCGCGGCGGATCTGAATGGCCTCAAAACCGGCGGGCAGTTGGATTGCGAAGGGGCAGAGTTCCAGAACGAAGGCGGAAAAGCGCTAAACCTCCAAAATGCGGTTATTGGCAAAGGCTTTCTCTTTCGCGATCAGGTAACTGTACAGGGGTCCATTGACCTGGCCGCTGCACACTGCGGTGACTTGGTGGATGATCCTGACTGCTGGCCGGACAGCGGGCACCTCATCCTGGACGGCTTCACCTATCGCCGCCTTCACGGCCCCACCGATGCCCGCACCCGGCTCAACTGGCTGGCGCAGGGTGACCGCTGGAATGGGGAGTTCTACCCCCAGCCCTACAAACAGCTCGCCAAGGTGCTGCACGATATGGGACATGAGGCGGATGCGATGAAAGTCCGCGTCACACTTGCCTGCAAACTGCGCGCAGAAGCACGGAAGGAAGTCGTTCCAAGGTCACCTGTCTTCGCATTCATGCGACCAGTAAGACGCGGCGTGCTTTGGGTCTGGCACGGGCTTTCGTATTTATTGACGGCACACGGATACCGCCCTTGGCAGTCACTTTTTGCGCTGACCCTTTTGATTGTCATGACCTCCATTCCAACAAAGCGGGCCTGGGAAGAAGGCAGCTTTGCGCCCAATTCCAGCGTGATCCTGAACTCGCAAAGCTGGGCAACCTATGCCTCACATTCCAGCCATCCACCGCACCCGAATCCGGCACAGGATTGGAGCAAAACTTCCATCCCTGGCCGTGACTGGGAAAGCTTTCACCCGCTCGCTTACGCAGCAGACGTCGTGATCCCTATCATCAACTTCGGCCAGACCGACGCCTGGGCGCCCTCGACAGAGCGCGGCACGTGGGGATATCACCTCTGGTGGGCACGCTGGGTCTTCACCACTCTTGGCTGGATCGTCACCGCCCTCGGCGCGGCGGCGCTGACCGGGATCATCCGGCGCGAATAGCCCCCGCTCTTTCATCTTTCCCCAAATACTCATGTCCCGCTGCCCGGCAGGCGGCTCTACCGCCGAGAGGGGCAGGCAACCGCCCCCGGCACCCATCCGCTGCACAGGGGGTGCACAGGGGGTGCACGCATGTCACCCCCTGTTGATCACCCCGCTCTTGCCAAATCCCATCCCGCTTGCGCATATCCAAATCAGCAGCAACAGGAGGGCAGGACATGACCCGGGAAACCATGATCGCCGTGATCGGCGGCTCCGGTATTTATGAGATCGACGGGCTGGAAGGCGCCCAGTGGACCACGGTCGAAACGCCCTGGGGCGCGCCCTCGGACCAGATCCTGACCGGCACGCTGGACGGCGTCAAAATGGCCTTCCTGCCCCGCCACGGCCGCGGCCATGTGCATTCCCCCACCGAGGTCCCCTACCGCGCCAATATCGACGCGCTGAAGCGGCTGGGGGTGACCGATGTGTTCTCCGTCTCCGCCTGCGGCTCCTTCCGCGAGGAGATGGCGCCGGGCGATTTTGTTGTTGTGGATCAGTTCATTGACCGCACCTTCGCGCGCGAGAAAAGCTTCTTTGGCACCGGCTGCGTCGCCCATGTCAGCGTCGCGCATCCGACCTGCGAACGGCTCTCGGACGCGGCAGAGACGGCAGCGCGCGATGCCGGCATCAAGGTCCACCGCGGCGGCACCTATCTGTGCATGGAGGGGCCGCAGTTCTCTTCGATGGCCGAAAGCAAGATGTACCGCGAGCAATGGGGCTGCGACGTGATCGGCATGACCAATATGCCCGAAGCCAAGCTCGCCCGCGAGGCGGAGCTGTGTTACGCCTCCATCGCCATGGTCACCGACTACGACAGCTGGCACCCGGAGCATGGCGCGGTGGAAATCACTGATATCATTGCCACTTTGCAGGGCAACTCCGCCAACGCCCGCGCGCTGGTGCGCCGCCTGCCCGGCCTCTTGGGCAAGGCGCGGCAGGACTGCCCGCACGGCTGCGACAAAGCGCTGGAATACGCCATCATGACCGCCCCGGAGAAACGCGACCCGGCGCTGCTGGCCAAACTGGACGCGGTGGCGGGCCGGGTGCTGGGCTGACGAGCGGACAGCCCGCGCTGCAAAAGCCCTGTGCTGCCAAGGAAGCCCTTGCATGGCCCGGCAGCATCGGCCAAACCCGCTGTGGCCCCGGGCGCGAAACCCGGGGCGCCGCATTCAATTCGCCAAGGGGAGCCGCGCCGATGCCCAAGAAACCCGCCGTCAAGGATTACATCCGCACCATCGTCGATTTCCCGCACGAAGGGATCATGTTCCGCGACGTGACCACGCTGTTTGCCGATCCGCGGGGATTTCGCATGGCCATCGACCAGATGCTGCACCCCTACGCCGGTGAGCAGATCGACAAGGTCGTGGGGCTTGAGGCGCGCGGCTTTATCCTCGGCGGCGCGATTGCCCACCAGCTGGGCACCGGCTTTGTGCCGATCCGCAAGAAGGGCAAACTGCCCGGCACCACCATCAGCCAGGACTACAAGCTGGAATACGGCGAGGCGATTGTGGAGATTCACGACGACGCCATCCAGCCGGGCGAGAAGATCCTGGTGGTCGATGACCTCTTGGCCACCGGCGGCACCGCGGGCGCGGGCATCAAGCTGATCGAACGGCTGGGCGGCGAGATCGTCTCCTGCGCCTTCATCGTCGATCTGCCGGAACTGGGCGGGCGCAAGCTGCTGGAGGACATGGGCATGGACGTGCATGTGCTCTGCGAGTTCGAGGGTCTCTGAACACCCTCAACTGACCGCCTGTGCATGTTAGGAGGGCTCCCGCCGGTCAGGCGCCTTTCCAGGGAAAGGCTGTTCCCGTTGGGCATGGCCCCTTCAGGCCCCTTGGGCCGGAAGGGGCGCGCCGCGCATCTGCGCGGCGCCGGGCCCAAAGCCGCCAGGCGGTCCGGCACAGCCGGGCAGCCGCGGGTGCGGGAGCCCCCCAAAGATACCAGACCAAATCACTCCGCGCGCAGCACCGCGCCCGGATTCATGATGCCATTGGGGTCCAGCGCCTGTTTGATGGCGCGCATCGCCGCCAGCTTGGCCGGGTCGCCATAGCGCTCCAGATCACCTGATTTCATCCGCCCCACCCCGTGCTCGGCACTAAAGGAGCCGCCGAAGGCCTGCACCAGATCATGCACCGCTTCTTTCACCGCACCGCGCGCGGCCTCATACTCCTCGCGCTTGCGGCCCTTGGCCGGGAACACGTTGTAATGCAGGTTGCCGTCGCCCAGATGGCCAAAGCAATTGATGCGGAAATCGCCCAGCCCGGCAACCGCCGCCCTGCCCCGTTCGATGAAGGCGGGGATCTCCGAAATCGGCACCGAAATGTCATGGCTGGACACCGAGCCGATAGCCTTGTTGGCCAGCGGGATATGCTCGCGCACCGCCCACAGCATCTGCCGCTGGCTGTCCGACTGGGCGATCACCCCGTCGCTGGCAAGCCCTGCCGCCTCGGCGGCTTCAAACAGCGCGGCCAGGGTGTCCTCCGCCTCCAGCCCGCGCGGCAGTCCCAGCTCGATCAGCACGCACCATTCCGGCGCCTCGGCAAAGGGCTGGCGGACCTGCGGCAGCGTCTCCGCCAGGAAATCCAGCCCCTGCCGGTGGATCAGCTCAAAGGCGCTGACGCCCTCACCCGCGTGATCCCGGGCCAGGGCCAGCAGATCAATGGCCGCCTGCGGGTCCGTCACGGTAAAGACCGCGGTGCCTTGCGACGCCGGGATCGGCGACAGTTTCAGTGCGGCAGCGGTGATCACTCCCAATGTGCCCTCGGCCCCGATCAGCAGGTTCCGCAGGTCATAGCCGGTATTGTCTTTCCTGAGCCGCGACAGCCCGTTCCAAATCTCGCCTGAAGGCAGCACCGCCTCCAGCCCCAGGCAGAGGTCGCGGGCATTGCCGTAGCGCAGTACGTTAACGCCGCCCGCATTGGTCGCAAGGTTGCCGCCGATCCTCGCCGAACCTTCTGCCGCCAGTGACAGCGGGAACAGGCGCCCGGCTTCCTGCGCCGCCGCCTGCACGTCCGCCAGAATGGCGCCACCTTCCGCGATAAGGACATTCTCCCGGGCGTGCACCGCCCGGATCGCCGCCATCCGCTCCAGCGAGATCAGCAGCGGCGCCGGTCCCTTCGCCATCACCTGGCCGCCGACCAGCCCGGTGCCGCCGCCATAAGGTACAACCGGCACCCGCGCGGCATTGGCTTCGCGGACCAGGATGGACACTTCCTCCACGCTGCGCGGCAAGGCCAGCAGCCCCGCCTGCCCCCGGTACCGCCCACGCGGCTCTTCCAGATAACGCGGTTCGGGAGCGCGCAAAACGCCCTCTGGCAGCAGGGGTGACAGGCGGGCAGCAAAGGCGGGATCGGCGGGGTTCAGCGTCATGCCCTATCCATGCCGCAAGGCCCCGCAACTGGCAAGGCAGCTCACTCCCCGTCCAGCAGGTACTTGGGCCGCAGCACATGGATGGTCGGGCGGCTGGGCAAGCTGCGCAGGGACACCGACAACTCGCTGTTGCCCTCATCCACCACATCAAACTCCGGGCCGATCCGGGACAGGAAACTCTGCAGCGAATAGTCGCTGAACCAATGCATCGGAATGATCACCGAGGAGCGCAGCCGCCCCAACACCTCCAGCATCTGATCCAGCGGCAGGGTGATGCCGCCATCCACCGCCGCCATCACAACATCAAGCCGCCCCAGCGCGGCATATTGCTCCGGTGTCGGCACGTGGTGCAGGTGGCCGAGGTGGCCAATGCACAGACCCGCAGCCTCAAAAACAAAGATCGAATTGCCGCGCGCCTCCACCCCGCCAAACATGTTGCGGATGTCTGTGGGCACATTGCGGATCAGCATCTCGCCGAGGTCGAGGTGATGCTCGATGCCTGCACCAAACGGCCCCCAGCCCTCCAGCACATGCGGGATCGCGGGGTCGGGATGAGCGGTCCAATGGGTTTCATGGGCGTGGTTCATGGTGACCACATCCGGGATCAGCGGCGCAGCGCCGGTGAAGCCGGTGAAATCGGTGACCACATTCAGCCCGCCCTCGGTGCGCAGCAGGAACGAGGCATGGGCGATGTAGCGGATCTGCACGCTGTCTTCTGCCACCGGGTCCTGCCAGCTGGCCTGCTGCAGGTACTCCAGACCGGGCGTCGCCTCTGCCAGGGCAATGCAATGGCTCTGCCTCCGCTCCTGCGCCTGGAGGGCAGCGGAACACAGAATGAAACACAGGAAAGTGGCAAACGCGCGCATGAGGCAGGTTCTAGGGCGCAAACCGCCATTGTCAGCCCTTACCGCAGAAAATTCGCCCTGCAAGCGCTCCCGCCTGCGCCAGCGGAATTGAAAATTCCGCACCGCCGTTGGGCGTGGCGCCCTGCTAGCGCAGGGCGCAGCACCGTTTGCCCCACGCGCCGCGCCGCACCGCAGGGGCGGCGCCCGGCCCAACGGGAGCGGCGCATCTTCTGATGCGCAAGCGACGGGCGGGAGCACCTCGCTAATAGAATGTTTTGCTTAGGCCTGCCCCGCCAGCGTCTTGCCGCGGCGGTCGTGGCGCAGGGAGGCATAAAGCACATGGGTGCGCCAGCGGCCATTGATCTGCAGATAGGACTGGGCCACGCCCTCATACTTGAAGCCGGATTTCTCCAGCAGCCCGCGCGACGCCTGGTTTTCCGGCAGGCAGGCGGCCTCGATCCGGCTCAGGTCCAGCTTGGTGAAGGCATGATGCACCACCGCGCCGATCGCCTCGCGCATGTAGCCCTGGCGGGCAAACGACTGGCCGGTCCAGTAGCCAAGCGTGCCGGCCTGGGCCGGGCCGCGCCGGATATTGTCCAGGGTAATCGCCCCGACCAGCAGGTTGTCGGACCGGCGGATCAGGAACAGCGGCAGCGCGGTGCCGCCGGAAACCGACCGCCGCGCCCAGTAGACCCTGTTGGTAAAGCTCTTGCGGCTGAGGTGGTCCGCCGCCCAGCTGGGTTCCCACGGGGTAAGATAGGGCTGGCTCTGCAGCCTCAATGCCGCCCAGCCGTGAAAATCCGCATGCACCGGCGGCCTGAGGGTCAGGCGCTCGGTTTCGATACGGACCTTGCGGCGGTTGAGCAGCATCAGGCGGCGCGCCTCTCCTGCAGCCGCTCCAGCGCCGGGGCGTCCGCGACCGGGCCGTACAAAGCCAGCGCCGCAGGCGCCGTCACCGCCATGGTCTCCGCCAGCTCGCGCACGTCCTTGGTGGTGACCGCATTGATCCGCTCCACCGTGCGCTCCAGCGACGGCACCTTGCCCCAGATCTGCACCAGCCGCGCCAGCCGTTCAGCCCGGTTCGAGGGGCTTTCCAGCCCCATCAGCATCCCGGCCTTCATCTGGGCGCGGGCGCGCTCCACCTCGGCATCGCTCATGTCGTCCGCGGCGCGTTTCATCTCGTCGATGGTGATGCCTGCCAGCTCCGTCAGCTGTTCACCCGAGGTGCCTGCATAGACGGTCATCGAGCCGGTATCGGCATAAGAGCCCGCTTGCGAGAAGATCGTGTAGCAGAGGCCGCGTTTTTCGCGCACCTCCTGGAACAAGCGCGAGGACATGCCGCCGCCCAGGGCGCTGGCATAGATCTGCGCGGTGTACATCGACTGGTCGCGGTAGCCGGGGCCTTCAAAAGCCAGCGCGAAATGCGCCTGCTCCAGATCCTTCACTTGCCGCGCCTCGCCGCCGGTGAACTGCGCGCCCTCGGCGGTGAACTCCGGCTTGGCCTCCATATGGCCGAACAGTTGCTCCGCCAGTTTGACCAGCGCATCGTGATCGACGCCGCCCGCCGCCGCCAGGATCATCTGGCCGGGGCCGTAGTGTTCACCGACAAAGCCCTGCAGATCCTCGCGGCTGAAGCTGCGCACACGTTCCGCAGGCCCCAGAATGGTCCGCCCCAGCGGCTGCCCGCGGTAGCTTTCCTCCTGCAGCCAGTCAAAGATCACGTCGTCCGGCGTGTCCAGCGACTGGCCGATCTCCTGCAGGATCACCCCGCGCTCAACCTCGATCTCGCGCTGGTCGAACACCGGATTGAGCAGGATATCCCCGATCACATCCACCGCCAGCGGCACGTCGTCTTTCAGCACCCGGGCGTAATAGGCCGTCACCTCGCGCGAGGTGTAGGCGTTGATATAACCGCCCACATCCTCGATCTCCTCTGCGATCTGCAGGGCCGAGCGCCGCTTGGTGCCCTTGAAGGCCATGTGCTCCAGAAAATGGGCAATGCCGTTCTGCTCCAGCCGCTCGTGGCGGCCGCCGGCGCTCACCCAGATCCCGACCGCCGCGGATTCCAGACCCGGCATATGCTCGGAGACGATACGGAACCCGTTGGCGAGTGTGTGCTGCTGAACTGTCAATTCGCGATGTTCTTTCTGATGTGATCCTCAAGGGCAGCCAGATCATTGGCGATCCGGGTGACCCGTTCCGGCCTCTCATACAGGTCGGACATGCGCGGCGGCAAGGGCGGATGAATGCCGCTGGCTTCTTCCACAGCAGCCGGGAATTTCGCCGGGTGCGCTGTGGCCAGCGTGATCATCGGTACCTCCGCCTTGCGGTGTTCGTTCGCCACTTTCACGGCAACCGCGCCATGCGGGCAAATCAGTTCGCCAGAGGACGCCAGCTCGGACTTGATGGTCGCCAGCGTCTCTTCCTCGGAGGTGCGGCCAGAGGTGTAATTCTCCGCCAGCGCCTGCATCGCGCCCTGCGACACGTCAAAGCCGCCGTTCTTCAGTTCATCCATCAACAGCGCCACCGCCTTGCTGTCCTGCCCGTAGGCATAGAACAGCGCGCGTTCAAAGTTCGAAGACACCTGAATGTCCATCGAGGGAGAGATCGAGGGCTGGGTGTCGCCCTTGTAGTAGCCCTGCCCGGACAGGCAGCGGTGCAGAATGTCGTTCTGGTTGGTGGCAACCACCAGCTGGTCGATCGGCAGACCCATCTGCTTGGCGATGAAACCCGCAAAGATGTCACCGAAGTTGCCGGTCGGCACGGTGAAGCTCACCTTGCGCTGCGGCGCGCCCAGCGACACGGCGGAGGAGAAGTAATAGACCACCTGCGCCAGCACCCGCGCGATGTTGATCGAGTTGACGCCCGCCAGCTTTACGCCGTCGCGGAAGTCGAAGTCGTTGAACATGTCCTTCACACGCGCCTGGCAGTCGTCGAAGTCGCCATCGACGGCCAGCGCGTGCACATTGGCGTCCTGCGGCGTGGTCATCTGGCGGCGCTGCACCTCGGACACGCGGCCATGCGGGTAGAGGATGAACACATCCACATTGTTCAGGCCGCGGAAGGCTTCCATGGCGGCAGAACCGGTGTCGCCGGAGGTGGCGCCTGCAATGGTCACCCGGTCGCCGCGGCGCTCCAGTGCAGCCTGGAACAGCTGGCCGATCAGCTGCATCGCAAAGTCCTTGAACGCCAGCGTGGGGCCGTGGAACAGCTCCAGCAGGAAATGGTTCGGCGCCAGCTGCTTCAGCGGTGCCCGGGCGGCGTGTTCAAAGCCCGCGTAGGCGCGGGCGATGATGGCGCGGAATTCCTCATCGGTGAAGCAATCGCCGACGAAGGGCCGCATGACGCGGAACGCGGTTTCCTCATAGGACAGCCCCGCCAGCGCCGCGATGTCGTCCTGGGACATCTGCGGGATTTCCGCCGGCACATACAGGCCGCCGTCACGCGCGAGGCCGGTCAGCATCGCATCTTCAAAGGTCAGCTCGGGCGCTTGGCCCCGGGTCGAGATATATTTCATCGCCTTCAGCTCTTTCGGGTTCAGGGGCGGCTGCGCCGCAGGAAGTAGACGGTCATCGCGGCCCAGATAAAGGCCAGCGAAAACCAGGTGATCGCATATTGCAAGTGGTTGTTCGGGATGCCCGCAGTTGTCACAGCCTGCGGAGTGACCGCCGCCTCAGGCGCTGTGCTGCGGGCGACAATCAAAACGGGTTCGGTGTTCAGGCGCTCTGCCATATAAGCCACGTCCCTGGCATAGAGGATATTGGTGTCCACTTCCGGCGCGGGCGTCGTCCAGTCGCCCTCATCCGGCCAGAGAAGATTGCCGGTGACGGTTGCCTGCCCGATGCTGAGAGATGTGGTCTTTTCAGCGGCAGGGATGAAGCCCCGGTCCAACAGGACACGCCGGCCATCGGTGGTCACGAATGGGGCAATGACCCGGTACCCCGTTTCGGCGTCTTTGGTGACCCAGAACACATGCAGCGCATTGCCTTCGATTTCACCCTCGACGGTAACGGCCCGGTAGCGGTCTTGCTCCTTCACCGGGACTTGCGGCAAAGCCGCCGGTGCAGCCGCGATGCTGGCCTCAATCGTCTGAAGCAGGTCTTCCTTCCAGCCCATGCGCTGCAGCTGCCAGGTGCCTAGGCCGATCAGTATCGCCAGGCCCGCGCCTCCGATGATCAACAGGAAGATGACACGCCGCATCCGGGCCGCTCCGCTTCAAAAGACAAGGCGCGCAAGGTGTCCCCTGCGCGCCTTGCTCATTAAGGTCTGTCTGCGGTTTTTGGAACCGCAAACATGTAACCGTTACAAACCGGAGGTGCCCCAGATGTAGACGGCCACGAACAGGAACAGCCAGACAACGTCCACGAAGTGCCAGTACCAGGCAGCCGCCTCAAAGCCGACGTGCTGCTCGGGGGTGAAATCACCCTTCATCGCGCGGATCAGGCAGACGGTCAGGAAGATGGTGCCGATGATCACGTGGAAACCGTGGAAGCCGGTTGCCATGAAGAAGTTCGAGTAAAACTCGTCTTCGCCGAACTTCCAGCCTTCATGCAGCAGGTGGGCGTATTCATAGCCCTGCAGCGCGGTGAAAGCGATGCCGAAGGCGATACCGATCGCCAGGCCCTGGATCAGCGCCTTGCGGTCGTTGTTGTGCACCAGCGCGTGGTGCGCCCAGGTCACGGCACAGCCGGACAGCAGCAGGATCAGGGTGTTGATCAGCGGCAGGTGAAACGGGTCGACCGGGTAGATCGCCGGGGCCACATATTCAGTGCCGACATAGGTCTCCATCGGGTACATGGCGTGTTTGAAGAACGACCAGAACCAGGCGAAGAAGAACATCACCTCGGACATCACAAACAGGATGAAGCCATAGCGCAGGCCGATGCGGACGACGGGGGTGTGATCGCCGACCTTGCTTTCGGCAACAACTTCGGACCACCAGGCGAAGGCCGAGTACAGCACGGCAACAAAGCCGATCCAGAAGGCCCAGGCGGTGATGCCCTTCATCCAGAACACTGCGCCAACCAGCATGACGAAGGTGCCCACTGCGGCAGCCAGCGGCCAGATCGACGGCGGCAGAATGTGATAATCGTGATTTTTAGCATGCGCCATTTAAGTGTCCCTCACCTAGCGGCCTAGTTCGTGGTTGTGCCTGCCCCGGTGTTACCCCCGGTGTCGAGAGCGGCAACGCCCTCGGGCAGATCGATTTCATGGAACGTGTACGACAGCGTGATCGTATGCACGTATTTTGCGTCCCGGTCGTCAATGATTTCCGGGTCAACATAGAAGGTCACGGGCATCTGCACCCGCTCCCCCGGCTGAAGCACCTGCTCGGTAAAGCAGAAGCAGTCGATTTTCTCAAAGAACCCGCCGGCCTGATAGGGCGCCACATTGTAGGACGCCTGCCCCGCCACGGGGCGGTCGGTCGGGTTATAGGCCTCGTAAAAGGCCAGGCCGGTTTCCCCCAGCTTGATCTCCATCTCGCGCTGCATCGGCTTGAATTCCCACGGCATGCCGCGTTCCTTGGAGCCGTCAAAGCGGACTTTGATGGTCTGGTCCAGAACCGTGTCCGATCCCGCGCTGGCCACGCCGGTGACGCCGCCAAAGCCGGTGACGCGGCAGAACCAGTCATAAAACGGCACCGACGCCCAGGACAGCCCGCCCATCAGGACGACAACGCCGACCAGCTGGACAACAGTCTTTTGGGGCCCCTGCAGCGCCATCAGTTCTGCTCCCCCTGTTCACCAGAGGACTGTGCATCGGGGAACTTGAAGCTGGCCGAAGTCACCTTGACCATGGTCAGCGCCATGATCAGCACCACAAAGGCCGCCAGCAGAATGCCGACTCCCTTGTTCAGGCCGGAGCGGCGCTTGTGGATCTCATGTTCCTTTCGCAGGGCCATCTTACCAGCCTCCCAAGCCATAGGGCTTCAGCAAAGCCTCGGCCAGAATGGCGCCGAAATGCAGGAACAGATACAGCAGCGACAGCTTGAAGAAACTGCGCTCCACCTTGAAATTGTCACCCTCGGAATCATCCTCGTCGCGGCGGGTGATCTTCCAGGCGCCATGCAGGAACAGCGCGTTCATCACCAGCGCCGCGGCCAGATAGATCGGGCCGCCAATGCCGGAGAACGCGGTGCCAACAGCCAGCACGGCCAGCAGCACGGTATAGGCCAGGATGTGAATGCGGGTAGAGCGGCGGCCGTGGGTCACGGTCAGCATCGGCACGCCCGCGTCGTCATAGTCAGAGCGCATGAACAGCGCCAGCGCCCAGAAATGCGGCGGCGTCCACATGAAGGTCAGCAGGAACATCAGCCAGGGCTCAACCGACATGGTGCCGGTGGCGGCGATCCAGCCGATGACCGGCGGGAAGGCTCCAGCGGCACCGCCAATCACAATGTTCTGCGGCGTCGCCCGCTTCAGCCACATGGTGTAGACCACCACGTAAAAGAAGATGGTGAAGGCCAGGAACGCACCGGCAAAGACATTGGCGGCCAGCGCCAGCATGATCACCGACAGGCCCGACAGCGCCAGGCCGAACGCCAGCGCCTCGCCGGCCTCAACCTTGCCCGCCGGGATCGGGCGCGACTTGGTGCGCTTCATCACCTTATCGATATCCGCGTCCCACCACATGTTCAGCGCGCCGGAGGCACCGCCGCCGATGGCAATGAACAGGATCGCGCAGAAGCCGACAACGGGATGCACAGAAACCGGCGCGGCCAGCAGGCCGACCAGAGCGGTGAACACCACCAGCGACATGACACGGGGCTTCAGCAGGGCGAAATAATCGCCAAAGCTGGCCTCGTCCTCATATGCCCGGCTTGCGTTGATGCTTGCGTCGCTCATCTTGGGTCCTTTGGCGGCAACGGGTGCGCAAGCTTGCGCACCCAGATCTTGTCACTGTACCACACGGCGCCCCTGCAGGCCCCATGCGGCCAGGCTATCAGTTGGAAGCGACCTGGTAGGCCTGCGGGATGCCCGCGAATTCTTCCTTGGCGCCTTCCAGCCAGGCGTCATATTCTGCCTGGGTCACCACTTTGACGGTGATCGGCATATAGGCGTGGTCCTTGCCGCACAGCTCAGAGCACTGGCCGAAGTAGATGCCTTCCTTGCCTTCTTCGACCTTGAACCACAGCTGTGCCAGACGGCCGGGAACCGCGTCCTGCTTCACGCCGAAGGCCGGGATGGTCCAGGAGTGGATCACGTCAGCGCCGGTCACGTTCATCACGATGGTCTTGCCCGACGGCACCACAACGGCGGTGTCGGTGGCCAGCAGGTACTCATCCTCGGCATAGCCGTTTGCGGCCAGGTCTTCTTTCGGCAGCATGAAGCTTTCAAAGCCGAACTCGTGGTCGGAATACTCATAGCCCCAGTACCATTGGTAGCCGGTCACCTTGATGTTGATGTCGCCTTCCGGGATTTCCTGCTGCGCAAACAGCTGCGGCAGCGAGAAGGAGCCGATGAACACCAGCACCAGGATCGGGATCACGGTCCAGGCGATTTCGATCGGGGTGTAATGGCTGAACTTTGCCGGGGTCGGGTTGGCGCGCTTATTGAACCGGACGATCGCCCACAGCAGCAGCGCAGCAACGAAAATGCAGATCACGGTGATGATCACCAGGATCATCCAGTCCAGCTTGTGGATCCCTTCCATCAGCGAGGTCGCCGCCGGCTGGAAGTTCAGGCCGCCGTCCACCGGCTTACCAATGGTTTTCAGGCCTTCTTGCGCCATTGCTGGAAGGCTCGAAAGGCCGGCGAAAAGGCCCGAAAGCATCAAAGCGTTTTTCATGTTCTGTCCTGATCGGTTGATCGTATTGTTCCTGCGGCAGCACGAAATGCATGGGAATCAATGATTCCGCAAAACGCACCTGCCCCGTTGTCTTTGATGCAGCTTAAAACCATATTCGGGCGTACAGATAAAGAGGCAGCCAAGCGTCAAACCGTCGCTTTCTTGATTTAGATCAAAAAATCTGAGGACCGTGCCATGGAAAACCCATCCTTCCGACCCTTCGAAACCGCGCTTCCGGAGGATGAGGCGCTGGCCACCCTGCGTGATGCCCTGAACGGTGCCGAGGACGGCGAGATCTTTGCCGAACGCCGCAAGTCGGAGGCGCTGTCCTTTGATGACGGGCGGCTGCGCAGCGCCAGCTACGATGCCTCCGAAGGCTTTGGTTTGCGGGCCGTGAACGGCGATGTGGCTGGATATGCCCATTCCACCGACGTCTCCATCGCCTCGCTGCGGCGGGCGGCGGAAACCGCCAAGCTGGCGGTTGGCACCGGCGGCGGCACCTATGCGGACGCGCCGCTGGCCACCAACAAGAAGCTTTATACCGACGCCGACCCGATCAGCGCCATGCCCTTCCCGGTCAAGGTGGAGACGCTGCGCGAGATCGACGATTACGCCCGCAATCTCGACAAACGCGTGGTGCAGGTGTCCGCGTCATTGGCCGCCTCCCTGCAAGAGGTGGAGATCCTGCGCGCCGACGGGGTGCGCGTGCGCGACACCCGCCCGATGGCGCGCCTGAATGTCTCCGTCATCGTCGAAAAGGACGGCCGCCGCGAGAGCGGCTCCGCCGGCGGCGGCGGGCGGCTGGGCCTGGACGGGCTGGTCGATCCCGCGCACTGGCAGGCTCAAGTGCAAGAGGCGCTGCGCATCGCCCTGGTTAACCTGGATGCAGTCCCTGCCCCAGCGGGGGAAATGGACGTGGTGCTTGGCCCCGGCTGGCCCGGCATCCTGCTGCACGAGGCAATCGGCCACGGGCTGGAGGGCGATTTCAACCGCAAGGGCTCCTCTGCCTTTGCCGGTTTGATGGGCCAGCAGATCGCCGCCAAGGGCGTCACGGTGCTGGATGACGGCACCATCCCCGACCGGCGCGGCTCCATCACCGTCGATGACGAGGGCACCCCCAGCCAGAAGACCACGCTGATCGAGGACGGGGTTCTGGTCGGCTTCATGCAGGACCGCCAGAACGCGCGGCTGATGGGGGTCTCCCCCACCGGCAACGGGCGGCGGCAAAGCTATGCCCATGCACCGATGCCGCGGATGACCAATACCTACATGCTGGGCGGCGAGGCTGACCCCGGCGACCTGGTGGCGGGCATCAAGAACGGCATCTGGGCGGTGGGCTTTGGCGGCGGCCAGGTCGATATCACCAACGGCAAGTTCGTGTTTTCCTGCACCGAGGCCTACCGCGTGAAGGACGGCAAGGTCGGTGAACCGGTTAAGGGCGCCACCCTGATCGGCGACGGCGCCACCGCGCTCAAACAGATTCGCGGCCTTGGAAATGACATGGCGCTGGACCCCGGCATGGGCAACTGCGGCAAGGCCGGGCAATGGGTTCCGGTCGGCGTTGGCCAGCCGTCTGTGCTGATGGGCGGGCTGACAGTTGGCGGCTCTGCTGCGTAAATTCGCGGCAAAACCATATGCTTGCCGCAAAATCCGGGGCCCGGCTGTACAGCCAGCCGGGCCAAAACGCTGCAAGCACAATCGCACAACCTTTGATTGCATGTGAATTTCTTAAGCAGTTTTCACAACTTAGCAAAAATTTTCAGGGCATTGCCAAAATCTTTCCAGCCGTTCACCACCTGTTAACCCCCTCAAGGTTAATTCTTGTCCTGCAAACAGGCGGAGCTGCGGATGACCGAAGAAACACTTTCTTCCACTCACCCCCCACTCCCACCCACCACGGAAGATGACCGGTATTCATGGCTTCGCCTTTTGCGCTCCAAACGGGTTGGCCCGGTGACCTTTCACCGGCTGCTCGCAGAATATGGTTCAGCGCAGAACGCGCTGGATGCGCTGCCCGAAGTGGCACGCTCCGCAGGCATCAAAGGGTATGAAACATGCCCTGCCAAGGCGGTGGACAAGGAACTCAAGACCGCAAAAGCCGCCAAAGCGCGGCTTTTGTGCTTTTCGGACCCCGAATATCCAGCTCTGCTCAAAGGCATCAAAGATGCCCCGCCCCTGCTGTGGGCCATCGGCGATCTGTCGGTGCTGGACCGCCCGATGATCTCGATGGTCGGCGCCCGCAATGCCTCCTCGCTGGGGGTACGGATGGCCCGGTCGCTGGCCCATTCCCTTGGTGAGGCCGGGAATGCTGTGGTCTCCGGCATGGCCCGCGGCATCGACACCGCCGCCCATCAGGCCGCTTTGAAAACCGGCACTATCGCGGTGCTGGCAGGCGGGGCGGACGTGATCTACCCGGCGGAAAACGCCAAACTTGCGGCTGACATCACTGAGACCGGGCTGCGGCTGTCAGAGCAGCCCATGGGCCTCACACCGCAGGCCCGCGATTTCCCCAAACGCAACCGGATCATTGCCGCCATGTCCCGCGCAGTGGTGGTGGTGGAGGCGGCTGCCAAATCCGGCAGCCTGATCACCGCCCGCGACGCCCTCGACTATGGCCGCGAGGTTCTGGCGGTGCCCGGCCACCCGTTTGATGCGCGCAGTTCCGGCTGCAACCGGCTGATCCGCGACGGCGCCACCCTGGTCCGCGACGCAAGCGACGTGCTGGAGGCGCTGCCGCCGCAGGAAATGCCAGCCGCGCCGGCCTGCGCACCGCAGGACCTTCAGCAAGCGCTTGCCGCCCTGCCGCCGCCCCCGCCGCAGCGGCGCAGCCTGGCGGAAACTCACGCCCTGCATCAGCAGATCCTCGGCAGTCTCGGCCCCTCCCCCACATCCGAGACGCAGTTGATCCGCGACCTGTCCCTGCCGCCGCAGGATCTGGCCCCCGCGTTGACGGACCTGGAACTGGACGGCGCGATCCGCCGCGAACCCGGCGGCCTGCTGTCCCGGGCCTACCCTGAAGACGACGATTAATCCCCTGTCTCTGAAACGGCGGCAAAGCGGCATCCGGAACCAGGCAAATCGCTCTGCAGCAGGTCCGCAAAGGCAGGAATTGCACCGCGTCCATTGCACCCGGATTGACATTCTCCCCTTGCGCCCCACATCCTGCCCCGCCATAGAACCCGGCAAACCGGTCCGAAGAGGTATCAGAATTTATGCCAGTAGTAGTTGTCGAATCCCCGGCCAAAGCAAAAACAATCAATAAATATCTTGGCCCCGACTATACGGTTCTGGCGTCTTACGGGCATGTGCGCGACCTGCCGCCCAAGGACGGATCGGTCGACACCGACAATGATTTCGGCATGACCTGGGAGGTCGCCAACGATTCCCGCAAGCATGTGAAGGCCATCGCCGACGCGCTGAAAGACGACAATGCGCTGATTCTCGCCACCGACCCCGACCGCGAGGGAGAGGCAATCAGCTGGCACCTGCAGGAGGCGCTGACCAAACGGCGCTCGATCAAGAAGGACACCGCCGTCAGCCGGGTGACCTTCAACGCGATCACCAAGGAAGCGGTGACCGAGGCGATGCAGAACCCGCGCCAGGTCGACATGCCGCTGGTCGAGGCCTATCTGGCGCGGCGCGCTCTGGACTATCTGGTGGGCTTCAACCTGTCGCCGGTGCTGTGGCGCAAACTGCCGGGCGCGCGTTCGGCGGGCCGTGTGCAATCCGTCTGCCTGCGCCTGATCGTCGAGCGCGAGATGGAGATCGAGGCCTTCAACGCACAGGAATACTGGTCCGTGCGCGCCCAGCTGGCCACCCCCCGCGGCCAGGAGTTCGAGGCGCGCCTGACCGTCATGGGCGGCGACAAGCTCGATAAATACAGCCTCAAGAACTCGACCTCTGCTGAAATGGCGGTGCAGGCGGTGGCCTCGCGCAAGCTGTCGGTGCTGTCGGTGGAGGCCAAGCCCGCGGCCCGCAACCCCTCTGCCCCCTTCATGACCTCGACCCTGCAGCAGGAAGCCAGCCGCAAGTTCGGCATGGGCGCGCGCCAGACCATGAACGCGGCGCAGCGGCTGTATGAGGCCGGCCTCATCACCTATATGCGGACCGACGGCATCGACATGGCACCCGAAGCGGTGCAGGAAGCCCGCGCCGAGATCGAAAAGCGCTATGGCGCAGAATACGTGCCGTCCTCGCCGCGGATCTACAAGAACAAGGCAAAGAACGCGCAGGAAGCGCACGAGTGTATCCGCCCCACCGACATGAGCCGCGATGCCGCCAGCCTGAAGGTTTCGGACGACGATCAGCGCAAGCTCTATGACCTGATCTGGAAACGGACCCTCTCGTGCCAGATGGAAGGCGCCCGGCTCGAGCGCACCACCGTCGATATCGGCTCCAGCGACCAGCAGGTCGTGCTGCGCGCCACCGGTCAGGTGGTGCTGTTTGACGGCTTCATGCGGGTTTATGAGGAAGGCCGCGACGATGTGGCGGATGAGGACGACAAGCGCCTGCCGCAGATCATGCAGGGCGAGGCGCTGAAATTCGCATCCTCCTTGGCAGCGCAGGCAGAGAAGGCAGGCAAGGACGCCTCTGTCCTCTCTGAGGACGGTGCCGTGCTGGCGCTGCAACACCACACCCAGCCGCCGCCGCGCTATACCGAGGCGACCCTGGTCAAACGGATGGAAGAGCTGGGCATCGGCCGCCCCTCGACCTATGCCTCCGTGATCACCACGATCCAGGACCGCGAATACGTCCGCAAGGAAAAGAACCGCCTGTTCCCGGAGGACAAGGGCCGGATCGTTACCATCTTCCTGCTGAACTTCTTCCGCAAATACGTGGGCTATGAATTCACCGCCAATCTGGAAGAAGAACTGGACGACGTGAGCGCGGGCGACGGCGACTATAAGGAGCTTCTGGGCAAGTTCTGGCGGGATTTCTCCGCTGCCATTTCGGAAACCTCCGACCTGCGCATCACCGAGGTGCTGGACGTGCTGGATGATGCACTTGCGCCGCAGCTCTATCCGCCGCGTGAAGATGGCACCGACCCGCGCACCTGCCCGAAGTGCGGCGCAGGCCAGCTGCACCTCAAGACCTCGCGCACCGGCGGCTTTGTCGGTTGCGGCAATTACCCGGAATGCAACTACACCCGGCCGATCTCCGGTGAGGGTGCCGAAGGCTATGAGCGTATTCTGGGCGAGGACGACGGCGACGAGATCCACCTGAAATCCGGCCGCTTCGGCCCCTACGTTCAGCGCGGCGAGGCGACGCCCGAGAACAAGAAGCCGCCGCGCTCCTCGCTGCCCAAACAGGGCAAGGATTTCCTGCCCGGCTGGGGCCCGAATGAAATCACGCTGGAACAGGCGCTGACCCTGCTGACCCTGCCGCGCGAAATCGGCCAGCACCCGGACGGCGGTGCGATCCAGTCCAACCTGGGCCGCTTCGGGCCGTACATCGCGCACCAGCTGCCGGATGATGAAAAGCCGGTTTACGTGAACCTCAAGGAAACGCTGGACGTCTTTGAGATCGGCATGAACCGCGCGGTGGAGATGCTGGCCGAGAAACGCGCCAACCCGGGCCGCGGCCGCAGCCGGGCCGCAGCGAAGCCGCTGAAGGAGCTGGGCGAACACCCCGACAGCGGCGGTGCCATCAACATCATGGACGGGCGTTACGGGCCTTACGTCAAATGGGAGAAGGTGAACGCCACCCTGCCCAAGGACGTGGAGCCCAAGGACGTGACCATGGAGATGGCGGTGCAGCTGATTGCCGAGAAGTCCTCCAAGGGCGGCAAGAAAAAGGCCGCGGCGAAGAAGCCCGCCGCCAAGAAGAAACCTGCCGCCAAAAAAGCCTCGACCTAAGTCACCGGTACGATGGCGGCACGCATCAATGCCGCCATCGCCGCCTCATAAGGCGCGGACTCAGCACCTTCGGCAATGGCAAGCGCTGCCCTGTCGAAGGCCGCTGACATCACCGCCGCCAGCGCATCAAGCTCACCTTCTTTCAGGCCCGTGCCCGCAGACGCCAGCCCCGCGCGCAGCGCACTGCGCCCGCCGCCGGCATCAATTTCGTCCATCGCAGCGGCTCCCAGCACAGCGGGCCCGTCCACCAGCAGTATGCGGGCGCGGCCCGGCTTCGCCATTGCGGCAAAGAACGCCCGGCTGCCCGCCTCCAGCCCCTCCCCGCCCGGCACCTTGGCCGCGGCCTCGATTGCCTTGGTAACCGCTTGGGCCTCGGCCTCGGCAACAGCACGGAACAGCGCCTCCTTGCCATCGAAGTGATGGTAAAGCGCGCCGCGCGTGACCTCCGCGGCCTTGACGATTTCCGGCGTTGATGTCTCGGCGTAGCCCTTTTCCGAAAACAGTTTGCGGGCGGCAGCGATCAGCCGCTCACGCATGGCGGCGCGGCGCGCGGTGTTCGGGACGGGAGCATTTCTCTCTTGCATACATGCAGCCTGTATGTTTATTTCCACATACATACAGACTGTATGTTTTTCAAATGAGGTGCAAGATGAAAGTCACTCAATACTACCCGGTGCTGCAGACCAGCGATGTCGCCGCCACCGCGGCGTTTTACCAAACCCATTTTGGATTCCAGCCGGCGTTTGAATCGGACTGGTACGTGCATCTTCAGTCGAGCACTGATCCTGCCGTGAACCTGGCCATCCTGGATGGCACGCACCCCACGGTCCCAGAGGCCGGGCGCGGCAACAGTGCCGGCGTCATCCTGAACTTCGAGGTGGAGGATGCCGCAGCCGAATACACCCGGCTGACCGGCGCCGGTTTGCCGGTGCTGAAGCCGCTCACCGACGAAGACTTCGGGCAGCGCCACTTCATCACGGCAGACCCGAACGGTGTGCTGATCGACGTGATCACCCCGATCCCGCCCAGCGCGGCGTTCGCGGCGCAATACGCCGAAGACGCCCTGCCTGTATGACTTCCGGCCTTGACGGTCTGCCGGAACTGGCGGGCCGTCAAAGCGGCTCCGTAGAAATACGCAGCCGTCTCCGTATTCATTGACTCTGCACCGGCTGAGCGCCAGAACTCCCTGCAACCGGCATAATGGGAGATCTCCATGAAAAAGGTATATTCCAGCGCCGCTGAAGCGCTCGACGGGCTGCTTCACGACGGCATGTTCATCGCCGCGGGCGGCTTTGGCCTCTGCGGCATTCCCGAGCTGCTGCTGCAGGCGATCAAGGACGCGGGCACCAAGGACCTGACCTTTGCCTCCAACAACGCGGGCGTTGACGATTTCGGCATCGGCATCCTGCTGCAGACCCGGCAAGTGAAGAAGATGATCTCCTCCTACGTGGGGGAAAACGCCGAATTCATGCGCCAGTATCTGAGCGGCGAGCTGGAACTGGAGTTCAACCCGCAAGGCACCCTGGCCGAGCGCATGCGCGCCGGCGGCGCGGGCATCCCCGGCTTTTTCACCAAGACCGGCGTCGGCACCGTGATTGCCGAGGGCAAGATGGAAAAGCAGTTCCCCACCGGGCCGGACGGCGCGATGGAAGACTACATCATGGAGGAAGGCATCTTTGCCGACCTCGCCATCGTGAAGGCCTGGAAAGCGGATGAGACCGGCAACCTGGTGTTCCGCAAGACCGCCCGCAACTTCAACGCGCCGGCCGCGACCTGCGGCAAGGTCTGCGTGGTTGAGGTCGAGGAGATCGTGCCCACCGGCTCGCTGGACCCGGACTCGATCCACCTGCCCGGCATCTACGTGCACCGCATCATCAAGGGTGACCACGAAAAACGCATCGAACAGCGCACCGTCCGTCAGAAGAAGGAGCAAGCATAATGCCTTGGGACCGCAATCAGATGGCGGCACGCGCCGCGCAGGAGCTGCAGGACGGCTGGTATGTGAACCTCGGCATCGGCATCCCGACGCTGGTCTCCAACTACATCCCCGAGGGTGTGGAAGTGACCCTGCAGTCGGAGAACGGCATGCTGGGCATGGGCCCCTTTCCTTACGAGGGCGAAGAGGATGCCGACCTGATCAACGCCGGCAAGCAGACCATCACCGAGCTGCCGCAGACCGCCTATTTCGACTCGGCGCAGTCGTTTGCGATGATCCGCGGCGGCAAGATCGCAATGGCGATCCTGGGGGCGATGGAAGTGGCGGAGAACGGCGACCTGGCGAACTGGATGATCCCCGGCAAGCTGGTGAAGGGCATGGGCGGCGCCATGGACCTGGTGGCGGGCGTCGGCCGTGTGGTGGTGGTGATGGATCACGCCAACAAGCATGGTGACAGCAAGGTTCTGAAGGAATGCACCCTGCCGCTGACAGGCCGGGGCGTGGTGGACCGGATCATCACCAACCTGGGCGTTCTGGACGTTGTCGAGGGCGGGCTGAAGATCGTGGAATGCGCTGAGGGCGTCAGCGAAGACGAGCTGCGTGCAGCCACCGAAGCCACCATCGTGGACTGAGTTTCTATTTCTGAATTTGAAACGGCCCGCCTGTCTCAGGCGGGCCGTTTTCTGTTACGCCCTATACTCCGGCAGCCAGACCGGGCCGGTGGCGGGGGCGAAGGGTGTGCCAGACTGCCCCCTCAGGCGGGTTGACGATCTCGTACATGTAGACCCGCTTGTTGTACCAGTTGACGATCTTTTCCTGCCCGTCTTCGAACACCACAACGCAATAGCTGCCATCCGCCGGATCACAGCTGTCCTTGCCCAGCAAGGTTACAATGACGGGATCGGCCAGGTGCCGTTTGAACAGCACGGTGGCTTTGGTCATTTTACCCGAGGCATAAAGCCCGCCGGCAAAAAGTGCCGCCGCCAGAAGAATGAAACCGCCGCCCGAAAAGTTCCGGAACGGGTTGGACTTTGCGAGGCCGGGGCCAAAGGCCACAAAAATCATCCGGCCGAAGAAACCGACAAACGCAATGGTTCCGAACATGACAAATGTGCTGGTCACCTCTTGCGAGCCCGCGGCCACCGCCGACGGATCAATACCTAAATCCAATCTCTGTCTCCAATGACTTGTACGTCTGAAAATACCGGTCAGAAATCAGTCAACTGGGGCAGCAACAAGGCCAGCCGTCAGGGACACCGGCAATTTTCCGAAAAAACGCAGCGTCAGCCTGATCAAAGGCTTAGCGCACCTAGGGTCAGGACCGCGCAGCCATCGGACAGGACCAACGGCGGCGTCATGCGCGCCCCCCCCGGAAACGCAGCAGATTTGGCCGCCGGGGGCATTTTGCCCTTGGCGGTTTTTCCTTGCAGGTCCCTGTTTCTTTTCTTCGGTCCGTTCGGTTGTGCCTGAGGTCCCAATTAAGGGGGCGGCGCCGCCGGGGTGGAGGTGGACAGACCCCACAGGGGGCCTGCTCGGACAAGCTCGCTTGGACGACCCCCTTTTTATCAGGGCCGGTCTCCGGGTGTTGCCCATTCAGCCGCACAGATGCCTGGGCCTCGTATCATGGTCCCGCGCGCGGGATCCATGGCTGGGGGATCGCGATCATTTGGGAGTGTGGCACAGGGAAATGAGGATCGCGTGAAGGGGGCGTACGCTGGGTGCGCAACACCTTGCGGTGTGCCGTACCCACAGCTTGATGCAAAGGGCGGGCGCCTGCCCGCGGGGTGGCGCCGCAACGCTGGTGCAGGGCAAATTATCCCGGCAACGTCCGTACAAGCTTTCAATGGAGCATTACCCTTTCCAAAGCGCCAGCCCGGTGGGGCGGCCTCTCGCGCATTGCAACGCAATGCGCTGCCGGCAGGCGATTGCAAGCAATCGCCGAGAGGCAGGCGCTCGCCCGGCGTCTGCGGCTTGATTCCGGGCGGGATTCGCCCGGCTCCCCTTCCCCGGCCACTGGCTGCTGGAACCAAGGGGCGCGCAGGGGGGTCAGTTCTGCATCCGGAACACGCATCCGTCCGACAGGAACAGCGGCGGCGTCATGCACAGGCCCCGCGCCACCTGGTAAGCGGCCAGGACCTTGGGAACGTAGTCGCGCGTCTCTGCATAGGGCGGCACGCCCTGATGGCTGCGCACCGCGCCTTCGCCTGCGTTGTACCCTGCCAGAACCAGCATCGGGTCGCCGCCGAATTCCTTCATCAGCCAGTCCAGGTACCGGATGCCGCCGGAGATGTTCTGCTTGGCTTCCAGGGCATCGCTGACCCCGAACCGCGCGGCGGTGTCGGGCATCAGCTGCATCAGCCCCTGCGCACCGGCGGAACTGACAGCATCGGGCTTGCCCGCAGATTCGACGGCAATCACTGCCAGCACCAAGGCGGGCGAAACCTCCGTGCCAATGCTTTCGGTCAGGATCTGCACACCGCGCTCCTGCACGATGTCCTGCATCAGCTGCAGCCGCGGCGTCTTTAGTCCCTTGGCGCCGTTCAGGGCCTGCATCGCATCGTCCAAACGTCCCGGCCCCGCGCCCTCAATCCCCGACGCGACCTTGTCCCAGAACCAGCCGTAACGTCCCGCGGGCGGCACAGCGGCCGGGTCCCCGGCAGCAGGCGCTGCAGCTGGGGCACTCTCTGCTTCGGGTTCCGGTTCGATCTGCACAGTTATACGCTTGCCCGTTCCCGGCGCCGGAGGTTTGACGCGCTTTGCCTCAAACTCGGGAAAGGGAGTCGCCGCCTCCTGCCCGGCCGCGGCCAGGGGCATGGCGCAGAGGGCCAGCGCCAAAACTGCGTTACGCACAAACATTGCTCGGCCTGCTTTTGGTTTTCTTTGGCCTAAGACTCGGAAAACCGGGCCGCAAAATCCAGCATTTCCGCACCAGAATCTGGCGTATTCGCCATATTTGCCCCCAACTGGCGCGGAATTACCACGGGACTCCCGCCAGTAACGATTTTTTAACGCCGCAAAAACAAGGCGTTAAGGCATTTCTTTTTGAAAAGTTAAATTTGGGCAGCAATTTCCGGCTTTCAGCCCAAATCCTGCCACGCTGCACTGGCTATATGTATTCATCCAAGCCGGACAGGAACCAAAGCTGGTGAGAGAGCAGGTTCCAGAGCGACGGCAAGGTGAAGCAAATTCAGAGATCCTTTGGAGGGACCATACCATGATCAAGTTCATCAAAAACTTCCGCAAAGACGAAGACGGCGCCGTGACTGTTGACTGGGTCGTTCTGACCGCAGCTGTCGCAGCCCTGGCCGGTGTTGCCTACACCTCCGTTGCAAGCGGCGTGGACAGCGTTGCAGACGCAACCGGCACCGCCCTGACCAACTCCGTGCCGACCACCTACAGCCTGGGCGACAACCCGACCTAAGGTCCGGCTAACGTCTAAGAGAGCTATGGAAGCCGCCTGCCCTCCAGCGGGCGGCTTTCCTCATGGTTTTTGCCGCGCATAGCGGCTGCGGAGATCCTGCCGCAAAACATGATGACCGGAACCTAAGCAGAGTCTTTGTTCAGCACCCCGGCTGGGCATGCGACCGAAGGAGCGTCATGCGTACTGTATT
Organism: Leisingera sp. ANG1; assembly: GCF_000203975.2. Lineage (GTDB taxonomy): Bacteria > Pseudomonadota > Alphaproteobacteria > Rhodobacterales > Rhodobacteraceae > Leisingera. Next base: position 500,041 of record NZ_AFCF02000008.1, read on the forward strand.
CGGACTTATTCTCATCCTGGGTGTCGCTTTGGCCGGCGGCGCCGTGATGATGGCGAAAAAATATATCAGCTCATACCAGCAGGCTCTGGCACAGGAACGCGCAGCCCGGGTGGAAGCGGTTCCCACCGTCGACATCTTTGTTGCGACGGAAGAATTGAAATACGGCCACCGGCTGACCAAGGAAAACGTCCGTCAGGTCCGCTGGCCGCAGGAAAGCCTGCCCGAAGGGGTTTTCACCAGCCTGGAGGCTCTGTTCCCGCCGGGTGCAGACGAGACACCCCGTGTCATTCTGCGCACGATGGAGAAGAACGAGGCGATCATGGCCAGCAAGGTCACCCTGCCGGGTGAAGACGCTGGCATCACCTCGCGCCTGGAGCGCGGCATGCGTGCCTTTGCCATCCGGGTGGACGTGTCTTCCGGCGTGTCCGGCTTCCTGCGCCCCGGCGACAAGGTGGATATCTACTGGACCGGCCAGGTGCGTCAGGCCGGGGCCGCCGACGGTGAGTTCACCCGCCTCATTGAAACCAATGTCGAACTGATTGCTGTTGACCAAAAGGCAAACAGTGACATCAGCGGCGCCGTAATTGCCCGCACTGTGACGGTCGCGGCCAAGCCGGAACAGGTTGCCGCCCTTGCCCAGGCGCAGAGCACCGGAAAGCTGACCCTGGCCCTGGTTGGCGCGGGCGACGACACCGTTGCCTCAGTGATCGAAGTTGACCAGCGCAAGCTGCTTGGCCTTGGCGCGATTGAGGTGCAGCCGGAGGTGGAACGGGAAAAAGTCTGCACCGTCCGCACCCGCCGGGGCGCGGAAGTCGTGGAAATTCCGATCCCCTGCACCAACTAGAATTTCCATTCTTGCACAGACTGTTACCTTGTTCAGCCGCCCTTCTTTGCCGAAGGGCGGCTGACCTGTCTGTTGCCAAGGCCCCACATCAGCTGCCGCTTAGGAAAGGCCCCGAAGCCATTGATTCTTGCAATAATTCAGGAACTGAACCACAGTGCGGGAAACAGCGGGCAAAAAGACCCGGATTTTGAGGCGTGATCGGAAAGGCAGGTCACATGGCAATTCGACGGTTCGTGGCGGCGGCCCTGATGGGGCTTTCGCTTGTTGGCATACCGACTGCTGATGGGGCATCGGCGCAATCTCTTCGCGTGGTGAAAAAGGGCACGGCGGCGACGCTTGATGTGCCCATGAACCGCGCTGTGGTGGTGGAGAGCGAGACCCCTTTTGCAGAGCTCAGCATCGCCAATCCCAGTATTGCTGACATTTCCTCTCTCTCCGACCGCACCATTTACGTTTTGGGCAAGTCGCCGGGTCTGACCACGCTGACGCTGCTCGATGGGTCCGGCCGGCTGATCACAAACGTCGATGTCCGGGTTGCCGCAGACGTCACAGAATTCAAGCAGCGGCTGCGCCAGATCCTGCCGAACGAGAAGATCGAAGTCCGCACCGCCAATGACGGCATCGTGCTCTCGGGCACCGTCTCCAGCTCTGCCCGCCTTCAGCGCGCTTTGGATCTGGCAGAGCGCTACGCGCCGGAACGGGTCAGCAACCTGATGTCGGTCGGCGGTGTGCAGCAGGTGATGCTCAAGGTCCGCTTTGCCGAAATGCAGCGCTCGGTCTCCAAATCGCTCAGCGCCTCGCTCGGCTTCAATGGCGGCACCGGCAACGGCCGCACCGGCGGCGTCAACACTCTGAACACCTCCGGGGCGCTGGCAAACTCGCTGGCGGGCAACATCCCTGCCGCCAACGAAAACACCGGCGCCTTCCTGTTCGGCTTCAACGCTGGCTCCGTGCAGGTCAGCCTGCTGCTCGAGGCGCTGGAGCGCAAGGGCGTGGTCCGCACCCTGGCTGAGCCCAACCTGTCTGCCCTGTCGGGGCAGGAAGCGAAGTTCCTGGCCGGCGGCGAATACCCGGTTCCGGTGGCGCAGGAAAACGACGTTATCACCATTGAATTCAAGCCCTTCGGCATTGAGCTGAACTTCATTCCGCGGGTGGTTGACGGTGATCTGATCAACCTGGAACTGAACGCCGCTGTGTCCGCGATCGACCCGACCAACTCGCTGGAGCTGAACGGCCTGTCGATCGACGCCTTCTCGCGCCGCGAAACCTCGACCACGGTGGAGATGCGCGACGGTGAAAGCTTTGCCATTGCCGGCCTGATCCGGGACGAGTTCCTCGACAACTCCTCGCAGCTGCCCTGGCTGGGCGATGTTCCGGTGCTGGGCGCACTGTTCCGCAGCGCCGACTACCAGCGCGAGCAGACTGAGCTGGTCATCATCGTCAGCGCGCATCTGGTGACCCCGACCCGTGGCGAGGCGCTGACGCTGCCGACCGACCGGGTTGCGCCGCCCAGCGAAAAGGACCTGTTCCTGTTCGGGCGCACCGCCCGCACCAAAAACGGCCCCGCTGCGGAAGTGGCCAAGCAGGACTTCAACGGCTCTTACGGCTACGTGCTGGACTGATAAGGAGTGGCACATATGATCAGAACCGCTGCAATCCTCGGCCTTTTCCTGACCGCAGCCGCCTGTGAACGCGAAGCGGGGCAGGAACTGAACCGCAGGGCGACCTTCGGCGAATCCACCCTCAACAACTCAGCAGTGATGAGCGGCGAGCGCAGCTATGCGATCCAGCTGGCCAACCGGTTTGCCAAGGAAGTTCCGAACACCATCAACTTCGACTTCGACAGCACCCGTCTGGACCAGGCCGCACGTGCAGTGCTGGACCGCCAGGCGCATTGGATCAAGCAGTTTCCGGAAGTGCGTTTCCGGGTCTTCGGCCACACGGATGCCGTGGGCAGCAACGCCTACAACAAATCCCTCGGCCTGCGCCGGGCCCGCGCTGCGGTGAACTATCTGGTTTCGCGCGGCATCAGCCGCAACCGCCTGGAGGCCGTTGTTTCCTTTGGCGAAACCCAGCCGCTGATCCCCACGCCGGAGCGCGAACGCCGCAACCGCCGGACCGTGACCGAGGTGAGCGGCTTCCTGAAACGGCACCCGCAGGTTCTGGACGGCAAGTACGCTCAGATCATCTACCGCGAGTATCTGGAAAGCGCGGTGCCGGAATCGACCCTGTCCTCGCAGCAGTCGTTGTCACGGTCGCTGCAGTAAGCCTTCAGGCGCCCTACAGCGGTTACGAAGTAGTAACAATTCCCCATATTTGGGGATTTTTGGCCCCAATATCGCCTAGATTGCCGCCGACATTGTTTCCAAGAGGCGGACTGTGCCCAAAGCCCGGTCCGCCCAAGTGAACAAGGATGATGGCGATGAGCAGCGGTATGCCGCAAACAGAAACACCTGCGATTGTTGCCTGCACAGTCAGCCGTGACGTGCAGAATTTCGACCTCCTGATTGAAGACATGGAAACCGCACTGGGTGAAGCCTGGGGCGACCTTGGTTTTTCCGAGGCGCTGGCTTTTTTCAGCCAGGCGGAGGCGGAACCGCTGCAATTCATCGCCCTGGCCATCGACAGCGCCGACGAAGGCGACCTGCCGCTGATGGGCGAGATCATCACCCAGGCCAAGTCCCGCGGGATCAAAGTGATTCTGATTGCCGAGGATGTGACACCGGCTGCACTGCATACGCTGCTGCGCCAGGGTGCCGACGAATTTGTCCCCTACCCCCTGCCCGAGCAGGAGCTGCAGGCCGCCATCGACCGGCTGCAGGCCCCGCCGCCGCCAACGGTGCAGAACCCGCACCAGCTGCAAACCGGCAGCCAGCGCGAAGGCGCGGTGATCGTCTGCCACGGGCTGGCCGGCGGCACCGGGTCAACCACCATGGCCGTCAACCTGGCGTGGGAGCTTGCGGCGCTCAGCGAACGCGAGGAGCCCAGCGTCTGCCTGCTGGACCTGGATCTGCAGGCCGGTTCCGTCTCGACCTACCTGGATCTGCCCCGCCGGGAGGTGGTGATGGAAATGCTGAGCGAATCCGAAAGCATGGACGAGGATCTGTTCGGCCAGGCGCTGCTGCCGTTCCAGGAAAAACTGCAGGTTCTGACCGCGCCGTCCGAAATGGTGCCGCTGGACCTGCTGTCGCCCGAGGACATCACCCGCGTCATCGGGCTGGCACGCAGCCACTTTGATTTTGTCGTTATCGACATGCCGCACACATTGGTGCAGTGGTCCGAAACGGTGCTGAACATGGCCCATATCTATTTCGCGCTGATTGAGCTGGACATGCGCTCTGCCCAGAACGCGCTGCGGCTGAAACGGGCGCTGCAGGCCGAAGACCTGCCCTTCGAAAAACTGCGCTTTGCCCTGAACCGGGCGCCGAAGTTTACCGATCTGACCGGCAAGAGCCGGGTTAAGCGGATGGCGGAGTCGCTGGGCATCTCGATCGACCTGCAGCTGCCTGATGGCGGCAAGCAGATCCTGCAGAGCTGCGATCACGGGCTGCCGCTGGCCGTCTCTGCCGCAAAGAACCCGTTGCGCAAGGAAATCGCCAAGCTCGCAGCTTCGCTGCATGAGCTGGGCCGCAATGAAGCAGAAGCCGCCTGAACGGCTTGAATTGGGGGTGAGTTGATGTTTTCCAAGTACAAGAAACAGGCCGCGAAACCTGCAGCACCGGCGCCGGAGCCAGCGGCAGCTCCCGCGGCCTCGGCCAAACCGGCCGCCAGCCTGCGGCGCCCCGTGCAGCGCAAGGCTGCTGAAGCGCAGCCGATGGACAAGGAGCGCAAGCGCAAGGAGCGGCTGAGCGAGATCAAGATCCAGCTGCACCGTGATCTGCTGGAGAACCTGAACCTGTCCGCACTGGAACGCGCAGGTGAAGCGGAGCTGCGCACCGAAATCTCCACCATTGCAACTGAGATCCTGGCCGAAAAAAGCATCGTGCTGAACCGCGAGGACCGGCAGCAGCTGAACAAGGAGCTTTATGACGAGGTCACCGGACTTGGCCCGCTGGAAGCCCTGCTGCAGGACGAAACGGTCAGCGATATCCTGGTGAACGGCCCGCATCAGATCTTTGTCGAGCGCAGCGGCAAGCTGGAACTCAGCGACATCGCCTTCAAGGATGAAAAGCACCTGATGCGGATCATCGACAAGATCGTCTCTGCCGTGGGACGCCGTGTCGACGAGAGCAACCCCTATGTGGATGCCCGCCTGGCTGACGGCTCCCGCTTCAACGCGATGGTGCCGCCGATTGCGGTGGACGGCTCGCTGGTGTCGATCCGGAAGTTCAAAAAAGACAAACTGGGCATTGATGATCTGGTGAATTTCGGTGCCTTCACCGAAGAAATGGCAGCCTATCTCCAAGCCGCGGTTTCGACCCGCCTGAACGTCATTGTTTCTGGCGGTACCGGTTCCGGTAAAACCACCACGCTGAACGCGCTGTCGTCCTTTATCGACAACGCCGAGCGCATCCTGACAATTGAGGATACCGCTGAACTTCAGCTGCAGCAGACCCATGTGGGCCGGATGGAAAGCCGCCCGCCCAACGTCGAGGGCAAGGGTGAGGTTTCCCCCCGCGACTGTCTGAAAAACGCGCTGCGGATGCGCCCCGACCGCATCATCGTCGGCGAGACCCGCGGCGAGGAAGTGATCGACATGCTGCAGGCCATGAACACCGGCCACGACGGTTCGATGACCACGATCCACGCCAACTCTGCCCGCGACGGCATCTCGCGTCTGGAAAACATGATCGCCATGGCCGGTATCGAAATGCCGATCAAGGCCGTGCGCAGCCAGATCGCCTCAGCTGTGAACCTGATCGTGCAGGCCTCGCGCCTGCAGGACGGCTCGCGCCGGATGACTTCGATCACCGAAGTCACTGGCATGGAGGGCGACGTGATCTCGATGCAGGAAATCTTCCGGTTCCAGCGCGTCGGCCTGACGCCGGACAACAAGATCATCGGCCATTTCACCGCCACCGGCGTGCGCAGCCACTATTCCGAGCGCTTCCGTCTTTGGGGCTATGACCTGCCGTCGTCGATCTATGAACCCACAGTGATGGAGCAGCGCTGATGGAGCTGAGTTCAGAACCGCTTATCTATGGCGCGATCTTCTTTGGCGTCCTGGCGCTGGTGGAAGGCCTGTATCTGTTTGTCTTCGGCAAGTCGATCAGCCTCAACAGCAAGGTGAACCGCCGGCTGGAGATGATGGAAAAGGGCGGCAACCGCGAGCAGGTGCTGGAGCAGCTGCGCAAGGAGCTGGGCCAGCACGCCAGATCGCAGTCGATCCCGCTTTACTCTCTGCTGTCGGAACGGGCGCAGAAGGCGGCCATCGCCTTCTCCCCCAAACAGCTGATCCTGATTATGGCAGGTCTGGCAGGCATCGCCTTTGTCGGCCTCGGCATCGGCACCAGCGCGCCGCTGCCGGTGCGCGTTCTGGGCTCTGTCATCATCGGTGTCGGCGCGGTGTTCTTTTGGGTCAACAAGAAGGCCGCCAAGCGCATGGCACTGATCGAGGAGCAGCTTCCCGACGCGGTGGAGCTGATGGTGCGCTCCCTGCGGGTCGGCCACCCGTTTACCTCTGCTGTGCAGATCGTCGCCAATGAGGTCGAGGATCCGCTGGCCACCGAGTTCGGCATCATCTCCGATGAGTGCGCCTATGGCCGCGACGTTGGCGAGGCGCTCAAGGAAATGGCGGAGCGGCTCGATATGCAGGACATGCGCTTCCTCGCGGTTGCAGTGACGATCCAGCAGCAGTCGGGCGGCAACCTGGCCGAGGTCCTGGCGGGCCTGGCCAAGGTGATCCGCGCCCGTTTCCGCCTGTTCCGCCGCGTGAAGGCGATCACCGCCGAGGCGCAATGGTCCGGCAAGTTCCTGTCCGGCTTCCCGCTGCTGTGTCTGATCGGGATCCTGGTCAAGGACCCGGGCTACTATGACGAGGTGATCGACCATCCCTGGTTCATTCCCGCCTGTTTTGCAGTGGGCGTGATGCTGACCGCCAACCTGATTGTCATGCGCGTGCTGACAAACATCAAAGTGTAAGGAGCGGATCGTGGATTTTGTAACCGGTATTGACGGCTTCCTCACATCGCAGTTCGGCGAGTTCGGACCGCTCCTGGCGCTTGGCATTGCGGGCATGTTCATGATCCTGCTCGCTATTCCCTTACTGCTGAACCAGCCGGAAGACCCGCTGAAGAAGCTGCAGAAGAATATCAAACCCGAAACCCGGCAGAGCACGCAAAAAGAGCGCCTGAGGCAGACCAGCCGCAACGAACAGCTGCAGAAGTTCGCCAACTTCCTGGAGCCGCAGAACGCGGATGAGCTTTCCGCGATGGAGCTGAAACTGCGCCAGGCGGGCTATCACTCCAAGGACTCGGTGCGCCTGTTCCATTTCGCGCAGTTTGCGCTCGGCCTGCTGGGGCTGATCGGCGGGCTGTTCTTTGTCTATGTGATCAAGGCGGACATCGACTACGACAGCCAGCAGATGGCGCTGCGCATCATCGCACCTGGCGGGGCGGGCTATATGCTGCCGAAATACTGGATCACCCGCCGCATCGGCGAACGCCAGCAAAAGATCACCGAGGGCTTCCCCGATGCGCTCGATATGATGCTGGTCTGTGTCGAGGCCGGCCAGTCGCTGGACCAGGCCATTGTGCGGGTGTCTCAGGAACTGCACGCGTCCTTCCCGGAACTGGCTTCGGAATTCGAAGTCGTCGCTTACGAACTGAAGGCGGGCAAGGAAAAGGACAAGGTGCTGCGCGACATGGGCACCCGCTGCGGGGTGCAGGATGTGTCCTCCTTCGTGACGGTGATGATCCAATCCGCCAGCTTCGGCACCTCAATCGCCGATGCCTTGCGGGTTTATGCCGGGGAAATGCGCGACAAGCGCGTGATGCGCGCCGAAGAGGCCGCAAACAAGTTGCCCGTGAAGATGACACTTGCCACAATGGGGCTGACAGTCCCGCCGCTGCTGATCATTCTTGTTGGTCCGTCGGTGCAGGGCATCATGAACATGGGCAATATGGGACCCCAGTAATGAAAACGGCACTACGGGCAGCTTCTGCCCGTCTGCTCAAGGTTACAGCTGCCGCCAGCGCCCTCGCGCTGGCGGCAGCGTGTTCGACCAGCGGGCTGAAACAGGACAAGGGCAGCCCCTGGGCACCCGGGGATGATCACCGTCAGCAGGCCGCAGACGGGCTGGTAGTCGGCCACCGGCTGATGGCAGCGGGCGAACACGAGCTAGCCCTGGAGGCCTTCACCCGCGCCGCCCTGGATCACGGGCTGACGGCGGAGGTGCTCTCGGGCATGGGCAGCGCCAAACTGGGCCTCAGGCGGCTCGGCCAGGCCGAAGACCTGCTGCGCCAGGCCGTGGACGCGGATCCCGCCTGGCCGGAGCCGATGAACAACCTTGGCGTGGCGCTGATGGAGCGCGGAAAGACCGCCGAGGCGGTGCAGGTCTTCCAGCGCGCCTATGCCCTCGACAATGGCGAAAGTGACGCAATCCGCGATAATTTACGCCTGGCCCTCGCAAAACTTGAAAATCCCGCGCATAGTGAGCCTCAAAAAGAAGACTATAAATTGGTGCGGCAGGGCAGCGGCAGCTACCTGATTCGCGAAGCACCATAACAGAGGCAGAGCAGTAAAAAGGACGCACAAAATGCGCCAGCAGATTTTCCTATCCGCTTCTCTGGCAGGGGCGCTGGTCCTGTCGGCCTGCGCGGACAAAGCCGATGAAACCGTCGAACGCGCGTTTCAGGAAGTGAACGTCATCGACGAAAGCAACCTCAACGATGTCATGCTGTCGGTGGCCGATCCGAACGAGGCGGTGACCCACTTCCAGCGCACGCTCAAAACCAGCCCGGACCGGATCGATCTGCAGCGCGGCCTGGCGCATTCGCTGATCCGCGCCAAACGCACCACCGAAGGCACCGCCGCCTGGAAGAAAGTGGTGACAATGAAAGGCGCCACCAGCGAGGATCACGTGCAGCTGGCCGGCGCGCTGGTGCGCAGCGGCGAATGGGATGCGGCCAAGGCAGAGCTGGACCAGGTGCCGCCGACCCATGAAACCTATGAACGCTACCGGCTCGAGGCCGTTGTGGCCGACGCCAACAAGGACTGGAAGCGCGCCGACAGCTTCTATGAAATCGCCGTCGGGCTGACCACCACACCCGCCAAGGTGATGAACAACTGGGGCTATTCCAAGCTGACCCGCGGTGACTTTGCCGGTGCGGAGCGCCTGTTCGGCGAGGCCATCCGCCAGGACCAGGGCCTGTTTACTGCCAAGAACAATCTGGTGCTGGCCCGCGGCGCGCAGCGCAATTACACCCTGCCGGTAATCCCGCTGGAGCAATCCGAACGCGCGCTGCTGCTGCACACGCTGGCCCTGTCCGCTGTCAAACAGGGCGATGTCAAGGTTGGCGAAAACCTGCTGCGCGAGGCGATTGATACCCACCCGCAGCACTTCGAAGAAGCCGCGCGCTCTCTGGCAGCGCTGGAAAACGGCTGAGCCATGCAGTTCCCGGCCCACGCAGCCCTGTGGTTCCTGCCGTTCGTGCTGCCGATCTGTTACACGGTGGCGCTGACCGATCTGCGCGGCATGCGCATCCCCAACTGGGCGGTTGACCTGCTGGCAGTGATCTATGTCGTCATTGGCGCGCTGGTTATGCCCAGCTGGGCGGACTATGGCTGGCACCTGCTGCACCTGCCAGTGGGCATTGCGCTCGGCTTCCTGTTCTATGCCGCAGGGGCCGTTGGTGCAGGGGACGCCAAGTTTGCCGGTGCCGCCGCGCCCTTTTTCGCGCTTGGCGACCTGCGGATGCTGATGGTTGTCTTTGCCGCCACCCTGCTGGCCGGCTTCACCGCCCACCGGATTGCCAAGCACACGCGCCTGCGCCAGCTGGCGCCGCAATGGCAGAGCTGGGACACCGGAAAGAGCTTTCCGATGGGCCTCTGCCTGGGCGCCACCCTTGCCCTCTACCTCGGCCTCGCCGCGCAATTCGGCAGCTGATACTGGCAGGCACCGCCCGGCCTGCGGTTTCGGGCGGTCCATAAAACTGCGGTGGATTTCACGCCCCTTTCGCGGAAATGCTGCAGCTCTGCCCCGCTGTTGCCACAGTCCTGAATAGTCTGTTTCCAGGAGCGCCCCGCCGGCCGGGGCCGGATATGGATATCAGGGACAGGCACCGCCATGAACATGCAAAACCTCACCGTTGTGGCCCCTCCCGCCCCCAAGGGGCTGGAACAGATGCAGCTGCCGCTGGTGATGATGCGGGATATCCTGCTCAAGACCATCTTCCGCAAGAACGTGGAAAACGTGACCGAGATCGCCGCCGCGATCTGCCTGCCCTCCTCTGTCACCCAGGAGCTGGTGGATATGGCCCGCGAGCAGAAACTGCTGGAGGCCACCGGCACGCTCAATGCCAACAGCGGCAACGAGATGGGCTACCAGCTGACTGACGCGGGCAAGGCGCGGGCGCTGGATGCGCTCAGCCAGTCGGAATACTTCGGCGCCATGCCGGTGCCGCTGGCGGTCTACCGCGAGCAGGTGAAGCGCCAGTCGATCCGCAACATTCAGGTGACCCGCGATCAGCTGACCAATGCGATGGGGCATCTGGTGCTGCCCAACAGCCTGCTCGATCACCTTGGCCCCGCGGTCAGCGCCGGCCGTTCGATCCTGATGTACGGCCCGCCGGGCAACGGTAAATCCTCAATCTCCAACGGCATCCGCGATGCACTGGGGGATCACGTCTATGTGCCGCGCGCCATCGAATACTCCGGCCAGGTGATCACCGTCTTTGACCCGATCGTGCACACCGAGGTTGAACAGGAGCCGGAAGACCCCAACGCCCTGCGCCGTCGCCGCCGCTTTGACGAGCGGTACGTGATGTGCGAGCGCCCCACCGTGATCACCGGCGGCGAACTGTCGCTGGACATGCTGGATCTGGTCTACAACCCGACCGCGCGCACCTACCAGGCGCCGCTGCAGCTGAAATCCACCGGCGGTATCTTCATCGTCGACGACCTTGGCCGCCAGGCGGAACCGCCGCAGTCGCTGGTCAACCGCTGGATCGTGCCGCTGGAAGAAAGCAAGGACATCCTGGCACTGCAATCGGGTGAAAAATTCGAGGTGCCCTTTGACACGCTGGTGATCTTCTCCACCAACTTCCACCCGAATGAGATCTTTGACCAGGCGGCGCTGCGCCGGATCTTCTTCAAGATCAAGATCGACGGGCCGAACCAGGAGAACTTCCTCAAGATCTTTGCCATGGTGGCCCGCAAGAAGGGCATGCCGCTGGACGAGGCGGCGCTGGTGCATCTGCTGAAGAAGAAATACCCGACGATCAACAACATCTACGCCAACTACCAGCCGGTGTTCCTGATCGACCAGATGATTTCGATCTGCGAGTTTGAGGGCATCCCCTACCAGATGTCGCCGGAGCTGATCGACCGGGCCTGGGCCAACATGTTCGTCAAGGACGAACACATCGTGAAGTGATGAAAAAGGGCGGGGTCATCCCGCCCTTCCGTTTTCTGCGATCAGAACTTGCCGTTGTCGTGCGCCATCTCCGCCGGGATCGGGCTGACGGTATCCCAATGCTCGACGATCTTGCCGTCCTCCACCCGGAACAGATCAAAGAACGCCATCGGTGTTTCGCCCAGGCTGCCCTCTGAGGCGGTGAAGACAAAGTTCCCCTCTGCCACCACAATCGGCGTGCTGGTGTAAGCCAGCGCCTGGCCGGTTTCCGCCAGATGCTGGATCATTCCGCCAAGGGCCTCCAGACCGTCGCCGATGTTCGGGTTGTGCTGCAGGTAGGTCTCTGTTGAGACGTAGCTGGTGATCTTCTCCGGCGCCTTGCCGTGCAGAACATCAGTGACAAAGCCCTGTACCAGCGCCTTGTTCTCTGCCGTCTTGTCCAGGTCGGTGATCTCCGTCGTGCCGTCAGTCAATGTGCGGCCTGAGGCGTTCGGCACGGCGGGCGGCTGCAGGTTGTCCCAATGCTCGGCCACCTTGCCGTCTTCGACCCGGAACACGTCAAAGGCCACCAGCGTCTCTCCGCCAAAGGCCTGGGCATTGCCGAAAGTGCTGTGCAGCACCACCATGTCGCCCTCGGCAATCACCCGGTGGACCTCCATCGTGACGCCGCTTTCCTTCAGCGCCGGAATGAACCCGATAATGGGCGCGGCCCCGGTCGGCACCATTGGGTTATGCTGGATATAGCCCGGCGCCAGCAGCTGTTCTGCCGCCTCCGGATCGAACGAGGTGAAGATCGCCGCTACGGCATTCAGAACGAGGTCCTTGGCACTCATCGGATGTCCTTTCGAATCGCATTGTCGTGACAGCTCAATGTGGTATCCTTTTTGCACCAGATATCAATTACGCACTATTTAGGAACCAGGTATGCTTCCAGTAACCGCCCTCTCCAAGGACCAAGCAGAGGACTGCCCAATACGGCAGGTTCTGTCGCAGGTGACAGGCAAATGGCAGATGCTGATCGTGCTGGTGCTGGAGGACGGCGCGCTGCGGTTCGGCGCCCTGCGGCGCACCATCGGCGATGTGACCCAGCGGGTGCTGACCGAGAACCTGCGCAAGCTGGAGCGTGACGGCTATATCACCCGCAGCGTCGATCCCGGCCCGCCGGTGGCAGTCTCCTATGCGCTTACGCCCCTGGGGCAGGAGCTGCTGGAACACATGAAATCACTAACCATCTGGGCCGCCGGGCGGCATCAGCAGGTGCTGGAGGCGCGGACTGTTTACGACAGAAAATGACATTGCAATGAGCTGCAAAGCCTCCCAGATTTTGCAGGATGAGTGACACCGCCCCTGCCCTGCCTGAAGCGATTGAAAACTGGTTCGCCGCCCGCGGCTGGACCATCCACCCGCACCAGCACGCCATGCTGGCGCGGGCCGGGGCGCCCTGCACCCTGCTGATCGCCCCGACCGGCGGCGGCAAAACCATGGCAGGCTTCCTGCCGACATTGTCGGAACTTGCGGATGGCAGCCACGACGGGCTGCACACGCTTTATATCTCGCCGCTCAAGGCACTGGCCGCCGATATCAAGCGCAACCTGCGCACGCCTGTTGAGGAAATCGGCCTGCCCATCCGCATTGATGACCGCACCGGCGACACGCCCGCCTCCCGCAAGAGGCGCCAGCGCGCAGACCCGCCGCATATCCTGCTGACCACGCCGGAGAGCCTGGCGCTGCTCACCTCCTACGAGGACGCTGCCCGCACATTCAAAGGGCTGAAACGGGTGGTGGTGGACGAGATCCACGCGCTGGCCGAAAGCAAGCGCGGCGACCAGCTGATGCTGGCGCTGGCGCGGCTGCAGACGCTGTGCCCGAACCTGCGGCGGGTGGGTCTGTCGGCCACGGTGGACGACCCGCAAGCGATCGCCAGCTACCTCGCCCGCCACCCGGACCCCTGCGATATTGTGCTGGCCGACCCCGGCCCGGCGCCGGACATCCGGATGCTGGAAACCGAGGAGGCCCCGCCCTGGGCCGGCGGCGGCGCGGCCTATGCGATCCCGGCGGTGATGGCGCAGATCAAGGCGCACAAGACCACGCTGATCTTCCACAACACCCGTGCTCAGGCAGAGATTTTCTTTCACAACCTCTGGCTTGCCAACGACGACGCCCTGCCGATCGGAATCCACCACGGCTCGCTTGACCACGTCCAGCGTGAGCGGGTGGAGGCGGCGATGGTCCGGGGAGAGCTGCGCGCCATCGTCTGCACCGGCTCGCTGGACCTCGGCATCGACTGGGGCGACGTGGACCTTGTGATCCAGATCGGCGCGCCAAAGAACGTGAAACGCCTGGTGCAGCGCATCGGCCGCGCCAACCACCGCTACAATGCGCCCTCCAAGGCGCTCCTGGTGCCTGCAAACCGGTTTGAGGTGGTTGAATGCCGCGCTGCGCTGGAGGCGGTGCGCGAAAACGATCTGGACGGCGCGCCGCGCGGTCCCGGCCCCCGTGACGTGCTGTGCCAGCACATCCTGATTGCCGCTTGTTCAGGCCCGTTCGATGCAGATGACCTTTATGCCGAGATGACCCAAGCCGGCGCCTATGCCGGTCTGACCCGCGCCGCGTTTGACGCCTGCCTCACCTTCTGCGCCACCGGCGGCTACGCATTGAAGGCTTACGATCAGTGGCAGCGCCTGCTGCAGCGCCCGGACGGCAAGTGGCAGCTGCGCGACCCGCGCGCGGCGCAGCGCATCCGCATGAACCTCGGCACCATCCAGGACGCCGACCTGATCAAGGTCCGCCTGAAGCGCAGCCGCGGCGGCAAGCCCTTGGGCGAAGTCGAGGAGGCCTTTGCCGCCACCCTCACCCCTGGCGACACCTTTCTGATCGGCGGTCAGACCGTGCGCTACGAGGGCCTGCGCGAAATGACCGTGGAGGTGACCCGCAACCCGGGCCGCAAACCCAAGATCGCGGTGTTCTCCGGCACCAAATTCGCCACCTCCACCCAGCTCAGCGCCCGCATTCTGTCGATGTTCAAGCAGGACAGCTGGCCCGCCCTGCCCCGGCACACGGCGGAGTGGCTGGACCTGCAGCGCGCGGTCTCCGAACTGCCACGCGCCGGGCGGCTGCTGATCGAAAGCTTCCCGCATGACAGCCGCGAGCACATCTGCGTCTACGGTTTTGCCGGCCGCAACGCCCAGCAGACCCTGGGCCTCTTGCTGACCAAGCGGATGGAGGAGCTGGGGCTTGATCCGCTGGGTTTTGTCGCCACCGACTACGCCACCCTGATCTGGGGTCTGCAGGAAGTCACTGACCCCGCGCCGCTGTTCGACCCCGATGCGCTTCGCGACGGGCTGGAGGGCTGGCTGGCCGGCAATGCGGTGATGAAACGCTCCTTCCGCGGCGCCGCCACCATCGCGGGCCTCATTGAACGCAACACGCCGGGCGCGCGCAAGAACGGGCGGCAGGCGACGTTCTCCTCTGACATCCTCTATGACACGCTGCGCAAGTACGACCCGGATCACCTGCTGATGGACATCACCCGAGAGGAAGCGCTGCGCGGGCTGGTGGATTTCGGCCGCATCGAGGAGATGCTGGAGCGGACCCGCGGCCGCATCACGCTCAGGCGGCTGGAGCGGATCTCTCCCCTAGCAGCGCCTTTGCTGCTGGAGGTAGGCAAGGTGCCGGTCAAAGGCGCGGCAGAGGAGAAGCTGCTGCAGCAAGAGGCCGCGGCGCTGATGCAGCAATCCGGACTGGACCAGCTGCCGCAATAAGTCTTGCCAGCCCGGCTGTGACGGATAAACCCAAGCCATGACCGGATATGATTTCATCCTCGCAGGCGCCCGCCTCACCGCTCTTGGCTCCGGCGCCCTGTGGTGGGCTGCGCACCATCTGCTCTGCGTCTCCGACCTGCACCTGGGCAAGTCCGAGCGCCACGCCAGGCGCGGCGGCAGCGCCCTGCCGCCTTATGAGACCTGCGACACGCTCTCCCGCCTTGCAGACCTGGTGTCTGCCCTGCAGCCGGACACGGTGGTCTGCCTCGGCGACAGTTTCGACGATGACGCGGCCTCGCTGGCCTTGCCGGAAGCGGAGCAATCCCAGCTGGGTGCCTTGACACAGAACCGCCGCTGGATCTGGATCACCGGCAACCACGATCCGGCACCTGCGGATCTGGGCGGCGAGCAGATGGCAGAGCTGCATCTTGCCCCCCTCACCTTCCGCCACATCGCCGATCCCTTGGCGGCGGCAGAGATCTCCGGCCACTACCACCCCAAGGCGCGGGTGCGCAGCACCTCCCGCCCCTGCTTCCTGCTGGACCAGTCACGCCTGATCCTGCCCGCCTTCGGCACCTATACGGGCGGGTTGCGCAGCTCCGATCCCGCGCTCACCTCCCTGATGAAAAGGGACGCGCTGGCGATCCTCACCGGTGCGCAGGCGCTGCCGGTTCCCATGCCCCGCTAAGTGGCGCAGCGTCACAGGCCCTTTGCTATCCGGCCTCTTCTATGCTTGGCGCAACCAGCAGAAGGAAAGAAGTGATGGACGACCGCATCCGCAGCAGTTTCGCCAAGCAAAGCATGATGCAGACACTGGGCGCGGAGGTCGCCAGCGTTTCGCCGGGCGAAGTGGTGATCACCGCCCCGATCCTGCCCGTCAGCCGCCAGCAGCACGATGTGGCCCATGCGGCGCTCAGCTTTGCCATCGGCGACACCGCCGCGGGCTATGCGGCGCTGACCCTGATGCCGGAGGGCAGCGAAGTGATGACGGCGGAGATGAAGATCAACCTGCTGGCCCCGGGCGCCGGCGACTATTTGCGTGCCACCGGCAAGGTCATCAAACCGGGCCGCAGGCTGGTGATCGTCACGGCAGAAGTTCACGCAGTGACAGGCGAAGAGGAAAAGCTGGTCGCGCTCCTGCAAGGCACCATGGTGCCCGTCTCCGCTTAAACGCCCCTCATTTCATCTTTCCAAAAAAACTCCCGCCGGAGGCGATCCGGCGGGAGTGTCATTTTCAGCCGTTGCTGTTCTGCGAACGTCTTACGCCGTCAGGCCTTCGGGCTCGGCGAGGTTATTGGCGCGGCAGCAGGCGGTGACGGTGTTGGCGAGCAGGCAGGCGATGGTCATCGG
>NZ_AFCF02000008.1:518982-775743 GCF_000203975.2 Leisingera sp. ANG1
ATGTCACTCTTGTAGCTCATGGCAAGGTTCCTGCTGAGTTTGCATACAATCGCCGGCACGGGAATGCCGGTTTGGCGGTAGACTTAGCCAAAATGCGGCACAATACGCGCGTGATTTCCGACATTATCACGCCTTGATGCGGCGTGGGGTCTTTCGCAGGCCCTGCCAAGGTTCCTTAAAGGAAACGGAATTCCCCAAAACTAGCCGCCTAGGGCGCCCAGGCGCGCTGATCCGGTACAAAGAGCGCAAGTTCGCCGCCCAACTGCAGGGAGCCGGGACGTTCGACCCAGGCGGTGATTCCCCGGCGATTCTGTGCGGCGGGCTTGAAGCGCGCGCCAAAGCCTGTGTGGTCTTTCTCAATCTCGCGGCCCGGCAGCACGCAGGGACGGTTTTCCATGTCGACCGTCAGCGTTACCCCGTCCGGTCCCTGCAGACGCGAGGACGGCGGCACGAAGGTGAAGTCCGGGATGCCGCGCAGCACGATGGTTGCGCCCAGATGCGCAGGGTTAACGCTGTCCATCCCCATGTCCGCCGCGATTAGGGCCAGTTCCTCTTCCGACAGGATGGTCAGCTGGCGCACGTTGCGGATTTCGGTGCCTTCCGGGTACAGGTTCCTGACCCGCACGCAGGAGGGGCGGTTCCCGCCCTCGTGGCGCCCGCCGGCAATGCCGCCAAAGCCGAGGTCCAGATGATCTGCGGGCACCGCCTGCAGGCCGCTGTCCGCGGGCACATGGCCCAGCCAGGTAATCTGTCCTGTGAATTCCGTTTTCCGCAGCACCGGCATGCCCGCTCTCCCTCGCATAAATCTTTGACGTTGCAGTGAGCATACAGGCGGCGCGGACCGGCACCAGTGGTGCCGCGATGGTTTTTTGTGGTCCCGCAGTTCAGCGCCGGAAATGAAAAACCCCCGGAGGCCAGCGGCATCCGGGGGTCAAAGCCTTGGGTCATCAGGCGGAGGGCTCAGGCTCCATGCCGCCCTCTGGCGGGGTCTTTTTGGGCTTCGCCTTGGGGATCGCGGTGACCGAGGCGTTGCCCTGATCCTCGCTGTCGTCCTCATCGTCGCCGGCCTGCGGCGGCTCGCCGTTCATCACCCGCTTGATCTCGTCGCCGGTCAGGGTTTCGTATTCCAGAAGGCCCTGCGCCAGACGCTCCCATTCCTCGTTCTTGTCCTTGAGGATCTCCAGCGCCTGCTCATAGCCCTGCTGGATGAAGCGTTTGACCTCTTCCTCGATCAGCTCCTTGGTATTGGCGGACACAGAGAAACCCGCAGTGTTGCCGGAGTAGCCTTCGTGGGCCTCGGCATAGTCGATGTTGCCGACCTTGTCCGACATGCCCCAGCGCAGCACCATTGCACGCGCCAGCTGGCTGGCCTGCTGGATGTCGCCGGCCGGACCGTTGGAGACATGGTCCTCGCCATACTTGATGACTTCGGCTGCCTTGCCCGCCATGGTCATTGCCAGTTTCTGCTGGCACTCATCGCGGTGGTAGTTCAGCCGGTCCATTTCGGGCAGCGACACCACCATCCCCAGAGCGCCGCCGCGCGGGATGATCGTTGCCTTGTAGACTGGATCGCACAGCGGCAGGGCCAGACCGACAACGGCATGGCCGGCCTCGTGATAGGCGGTCTTTTCCTTCTGGTCCTGGGTCAGCACCATCGAACGGCGCTCGGCCCCCATCATCACCTTGTCCTTGGCGGATTCGAAATCCTCCATAGTGACAAAGCGGCGGCCGACACGGGCGGCCATCAGCGCCGCCTCGTTCACGAGGTTGGCCAGGTCGGCGCCGGAAAACCCAGGCGTGCCGCGGGCGATGATGCGCAGGTCCACATCGGGCCCGAGCGGAGTCTTGCGGGCATGCACGCCAAGGATCTTCTCGCGGCCCTTGATGTCGGGGTTGCCGACGGTCACGTTGCGGTCAAAGCGGCCGGGGCGCAGCAGCGCCGGGTCCAGCACGTCCTTGCGGTTGGTGGCGGCCAGGATGATGACGCCTTCGTTGGCCTCGAAACCGTCCATCTCCACCAAGAGCTGGTTCAGGGTCTGCTCGCGCTCGTCATTGCCGCCGCCATAACCGGCGCCGCGGTGACGGCCCACCGCGTCAATCTCGTCAATGAAGACGATGCAGGGCGCGTTCTTTTTGGCCTGCTCGAACATGTCGCGCACGCGGGAGGCGCCGACGCCGACAAACATCTCGACGAAGTCGGAGCCGGAGATGGTGAAGAACGGCACGCCGGCCTCGCCCGCAATGGCACGGGCCAATAGGGTTTTACCGGTGCCCGGAGGACCAACCAGCAGCGCGCCCTTGGGGATCTTGCCGCCGAGGCGCGAGAATTTCTGCGGGTTGCGCAGGAATTCGACGATCTCTTCCAGTTCTTCCTTGGCCTCATCAATGCCTGCCACGTCATCAAAGGTGACGCGGCCGTGCTTCTCGGTCAGCATCTTGGCCTTGGATTTGCCGAATCCCATGGCGCCGCCTTTGCCGCCGCCCTGCATCCGGTTCATGAAGTAGATCCAGACGCCGATCAGCAGCAGGAACGGCAGCAGCGTGATCAGGAAGGACTGGAAACCCGACTGCTGCTGCTTTTCAGCGCGCACCGGGATGTTCTTCTCGATCAGAAGAGCGGTGACTTCGGCATCGGCCGGTTTGATGGTCACATAGTTTTGCCCGTCCGAGGTCGTGTAGCGCACCTGTTCCCCATCCAGCGTGACAGTGCTGACCTTGCCGGTCTCCACCGAACTCACGAAGTCCGAGAAAGTGCGTTCACGGCTCTGCATCGTGCTGCCGGAACCGCTGAACAGATTGAACAGCGCCAGAATCAGCAGAAACAGAACAACCCAAAAGGCGATATTGCGAGCGTTGCCCAAGGAAAGTTCTCCCTATCAGTAAGGCGCACCTGTCAGGCCGCCTGCGTTGAGCTTAAAATAAGGATCATTCGGGCAGGTTCAATGCGATAAAAGGGATGCAAAGAACTCTTCTTCATTTGCCACCGGTTCGGCCGTCCAGCCATTACCCATTCCGGCCACCGGCGCAGCCGCCAGTTCGGCACCGCGCCACACCGCCGGCGACGACTCCAGCACGGTTCCCGGCACGCCGGTTGTCCGCCAGGACGGGCAGTCAAACAACCCTTCGCGTCCCAGGGGCCGTACTTCGCAACCCTTTGCGTCGCCTCCAAAAACCTTCCATCTGTCGTCCCAGATCTGGCCGGGAAGTGACGTGACGCCCGTGACCGCCTTGGCCTCGCGGCAGATCCAGATCTGCTTGGATGTTGTCAGCAGGTGGCAGCCGGACACCGTTGCCGCGCCGCCGCCGCGCGCGGCCAGGACCGCGATTTCCATCGGCACCCGGCGCGGCGGATAGGGGGCTCCCGAAACCCATTGAATCGCTTTGACCAGCAGGCGGTAGCCGGTTTCGCTGGGCAGAGTGCGGAATTTGCGCTGGCACAGGACCACGGCTCCCGCCTGCACATGGGCCATGTCGCGGGCGGCCAGAAACACGTACCAGTCCAGCGCCTCGCGGGCCTTGTTCATGTTTTCAGCAACCCGGGACAGCACCGTCGGCGTCAGGCCCAGCGGGGCCAGATCCGCCAGCGCGCGCCGGGCCCGGACCCGCTCATACCGCAAATCACTGTTGCTGGGATCCTCACACCATTCGATGCCGCGCTCCAGCAGGTACTGGCGCAATTCGGTGCGGGTGACTTCCAGCAGGGGCCGTACCAGGGTGACCCCCTTGTGCACCCGCCGTGCCGGCATGCCCGACAGCCCGGACACGCCAGAGGCACGGGCCATGCGCATCAGCAGGGTTTCGGCCTGGTCATCCGCCGTATGCGCCACACAGAGGGTGGTTATACCGTTGCGCCGGGCCCAGGCGCACAAAAGGTCATAGCGCGCCTCACGGGCCTGTTTCTGCAGGTTGCCCTTGCCGGGGCCATCCTCCCACTGGATCACCTCATGAGCGATCCCCAGCTCTGACGCGGCCTCGCCCACCCAACTGGCCTCAGCCGCCGATTCCGGCCGCAGGCCATGGTCTACCGTTGCGGCCATCAATTCGACCGGCTCACCCGCAAAGGCATCTTTCATCAGATGCAGCAGCGCCATGGAATCACTGCCGCCGGACACCGCAATGCCCAGTTTGCCGGTCAGCCCGGACTGGAACTGGCCGCGCAGCAGTCCCAGGATATCGCGCCGCAGCCCGGTCAAGAACAGCCCAGTTTGGCCATTTCTGCCGCGGCCTCAGCCTGCTGCGCAGCGCCGGGGAACCGCACTCCGACTTCAGACAGCGTGACACAGGCCTGATCGGTCTGGCCCAAGCGGCCCAGGGCCGCGCCCAGTTCGAACAGCGCCTTGGGGGCCACAGGCCCGGCGGAGTTTCCGGTAAACGCCGCCAGATAGGCCCGCGCTGCTTCGCGGGTGTCACCCAGACCGTCCAGCGCCTTGCCGCGGCTGAATTCGGCGGCGGGTGCCAGCGGGCTGCCTGGATAGGACTGGTTGAAGGCCGCGAATTTCTCTGCCGCGTCCTGATACGCGCCGTCCGCCAGAAGCTTTTCGGCGGCATCAAAGTCCGCCTGCTCGCCAATGGCCAGCTCTCCGGCCGCCGGTTCGGTGCCGGCCGTGCCGGCCACCGCACCCGAGCCGCCGGCGGCAGGCAATTCCCCGCCGCCCAGCGTGGTGGTTTCCTTCAGCGCGCCGACATCGCCGCCCTCCAGCTCAACCAGGCGGAACTCCAGGTCGCCGATCCGGTTGGTGCCATCAGTGACGATCCGGTCGACCCGGTGGCCCAGCTGCTCGGTCTGCAGCGTCAGCCGCTGCAGTTCGCTCTCGATCGCGGCAACCCGGTCCAGAACCGTGTCGCCTGACACATTCGCCGAGGGGGCGCCTGTCGTCGACATCTCGCGCTTCAGCCGCTGGATTTCGACATGCAGAACGGTCAGCTCCTGGCGGATGTCCGCCAGCGTTTGGCTGTCCTGCGCCGCCAGCGGCAGCGGCAGGGCCAGAACGGAGGCCAGAAGAACTGTGCGCAGGCGTTTCATCGCGTTACCCCGTCAGCCCGCCGGCCAGCACGGTGACCGCGCGGCGGTTCTTGGAATAGCAGGCCTCGTTTGAGCAGATCTCCAGCGGGCGCTCTTTGCCATAGCTGACGACCTTCAGGCGGTGGCCTGCAACCCCTTGCGAAATCAGGTATTCCCGCGCGGCATTGGCGCGGCGGGCACCCAGGGCCAGGTTGTACTCGCGGGTGCCCTGCTCATCGGCGTGGCCCTCGATGGTGACAACATAATCGGCGTTCTGGGTCAGCCAGCGCGCCTGGCCCTGAAGGATGCCTTGTGCCTCAGGCGTCAGCGTCGACTGGTCCACAAGAAACAGAACCCGGTCGCCGATGGACTGCTGGAAATAAGCCGGGCTTGCCGGATCCAAGGCCCCTGCCCCGGCACCCGCCCCTGCGCCGGCTCCGCCGCCGTTTGCCGTATCATCCCACCGGTTGTTGCTGCAGGCCGCAAGGCCCAGGACGGCAACAGCCGCAATTGCCAATTTCAAACCGCTCATGTTGTCTGCCTATCCCTTTGCGTTTCTTGACCGGAAATTAACATATGCCCGGTTCAGGTTCCATGCGGGTATCCCCGCCTTATAGATTCAATTAATTCTGCAATGGCGACCAGGCCGGGTCAGAGGCCCCGTCCGGTGTCTTCACAGGTTTAAGGTTGCGCCCGGTGATGTCCACCGAATAGAGCAGCGCCCGCCCGGCACTGCCCTGGCTTTCGCGGGTGAACATGATCACCCGGCCATTGGGCGCCCAGGTCGGCCCCTCGTCCAGGAAGGACGCTGTCAGCAGCCGTTCCTCGCTGCCGTCGGTGCGCATCACGCCGATGTGGAAACGGCCCTTGTTCTGCTTGGTAAAGGCAATCATGTCGCCGCGCGGCGACCAGACGGGCGTGCCATAACGGCCCTGGCCAAAGCTGATCCGCCGCGCCTCGCCGCCGCCTGCCGGCATGACATAGAGCTGCTGGCTGCCGGAGCGGTCGCTTTCGAACACGATCTGGCTGCCATCCGGTGAAAACGACGGCGCGGTCTCGATCGACGGGGCCGAGGTCAGCCGCGACTTGGCCCCGGTTTGGATATCCATCGAGAACAGGTCGGTATTGCCGCCCTGGGTCTGCGAATAGACGATGGTGCGCCCGTCGGGCGCAAACCGCGGCGCAAAGCTCATGGTGCCGTCTCCGCTGGACAGCACCTTGCGCTGCACCTGGCCCACGTCCAGCACATGGATCTGCGGGAAGCCGCTCTCATAACTGGTATAAAGCACCCGGTCGCCGGTGGGCGAGAACCGCGGCGCCAGCACGATCGAGGCGCTGTTGGTCAGGTACTGCACATTGGCACCGTCGTAATCCATCACCGCCAGCCGCTTGCGGCGGTCGTTCTTGGGGCCGCTTTCAGAGACATAGACCACACGGCTGTCGAAATAACCGCTTTCACCGGTGATCCGGCTGTAGATCGCATCCGCCACCTTATGCGCCATCCGCCGCCAGCCGTCGGTGGTGCCATTGAACTGCAGGCCGGTGCCCAGCTCTTTCTCGGCAAAGACGTCATGGCCGCGGAACCTGACCGTCAGCTGATTGCCGTTGACGCTGACTGCGCCGGTGATCAGCGCCTGCGCATTTACGGCTTTCCAGTCGGCGTATTTCACCGGATTGTCGAAGCCCGTCACCTTGGAGATATGGGCGCTGGCCGGCACTTCCCGGAACAATCCGGTGCCGCTCAGGTCCGCCGCGATCACCCGCGCGATCTGCGCCGCATATTCCGAGGCTGCCGGGGTTTCCGGCACGAAATCCGGCACCGCATAAGGCAAGGGTTCGATCACGCCCTGGTCGATCTCGATGCGAAGCGGGCCGTCCTGAGCCATGGCCGCGCCTGCGCCTGCCGCGGCTGCGGCTCCGATCAGAAGGGCTGCCAGTATTTTCCTCATTTGATCCGCATCCTTTCAGGATTGAATGTCATCTCAATATCGCGCCATTGCGCGTATTTTTCAGGGGGAAGCTGAAAGCCTGAGGACCCGCAGCGGATAATCGCCCGCCGGGCCGCCTCATAGGCCTGCTTTGCCGCCGCCGAAGACCCGCCGGTACTGGACAGCATCCGGATCGAGCCGGTGTCCGGCTTGCCGTCCTGGGACAGCGACACGCCAACTACCACAGTTGTCTTCAGCGCGTCGGTGGAGAGCGAACCGACGTTCCAGCAGCGCGACACCTCAACCCTCAGCGCGTCCTTTTCGCCCAGCGTCAGCGGCGGGCCGGAGGGTTCCGGCGCCTCCACATCGGCGCCGCCCGCCAGCGCCTCGGCCAGCGCATCCGCCACTGCATCGGCAGTATCCGTCTGCTCTGTTTCAACCGGCTGCGCCGCTTCTGTCACCTGCGGTTCCGGGTCCGGCTGGGGCCGGGCGGGCCGGGTCTTGGGCCGTTTGGAGACCGCCGGCGCAGCGGAGGCTGCCACATCCTCGCCCTCGTTTTCCTCGGTCACAATGCGGTCGCTGGCTGCTTCGCGCGCAGTGGCGTCCTGCACGTCCTGCTCAGTCTCGGCGCCTTCTTCCGGCGCCACCTCGGGCTGGACGATATCGTCGATCCTGGTGTCCGGTTCCGGCGGCGCAACCGGTTCCGGCGCCACCCGGTCCACCGGGCGCGGCGCCGTTTCGGGCCGGACCTGCGGTACCAGGGAGGCCACATCCGGCTCTTCCGCAGCAGAGGGCAGCTCGATCGGCACTTCCGGTTCAGGCGGCTTTTCCGGCAGCTCTGTTACCTGCGGATCCGGCTCTGCCGGGGCAATCGGTTCCGGCTGGGTGATTTCCGGTTCCGCATCCGGCTGCGGTGCCGGTTCCGGCGCGGGCTGCACCGCGGCGGGCTCGTTCAGCGGAGCAGGCTCCGGCGACACCTGCGGCGCCTCACGCTGCTGGCTCAGCTTCTCGAATTGCTCGGATGAAATCAGCGCGACCTGCTGCACGTTGGACGGCAAGGGTTCGGACGGAAACCAGGCACCGAAGACAACCCATGTCATCAGCACCCCGTGCCCGGCAAGTGAGATCTTGGTTCCGGTCTGCACCGTCCGCGTCCCCGCCTACTGCCCTGTGCTTTCAGCCCGCTGCCCGTCCAGCGCCGGGCCACCGGTGTCAGTGACCAGCCCCACGTTGGAAAAACCGCCCGCATTCAGCGCGCCCATCACCTGCATCACGTCCGAATAGGCAATCCGCCCGTCGGCGCGCAAGAACACCCGGTCCGAGGAGCGCTCTGCCGCAATCGCGCGCAGTTTGGCCACCAGTTCCTCGCGCGCGACCGGCGTGGTTTGGATTTCCACGCCGCCCTCGGCGGTCATGGTGACGGTCAGCGGTTCTTCCTCGTCGCCGGGCAATGCGCCCGCGGCGGTCTTGGGCAGTTCCACCGGCACGCCCACAGTCATCAGGGGGGCTGCCACCATGAAGATGATCAGAAGCACCAGCATGACGTCCACAAAAGGCGTCACGTTGATCTCGGACATCGGCCGGCCGCGTCCGCGGCGGCGGCCCCGGCGGCGGTTGCCGCCTCCCGAAGGCTGCTGGACTGCGGCGCCCATCGCCTCAGGAATCCAGCTGGCGGCTGAGGATGGTGGCGAACTCATCGGCAAAGGCCTCGTAGCCGCCAATGATGCGGTCGCTGTCCGCGCTCAGCTTGTTGTAGAAAACCACAGCGGGGATCGCCGCCAGCAGGCCCAGCCCGGTCGCCATCAGCGCCTCGGCAATGCCCGGCGCCACAACGGCGAGGTTGGTGTTTTGCTGTTCTGCGATCTCGATGAAGGCGGTCATTATGCCCCAGACGGTGCCGAACAGGCCAATGAAAGGCGCAGTGGAGCCAACAGTTGCCAGCACCGACAACCCGCCCTGCAAACCTTCTGTTTCCTTGGCAATCGCCACATCCATCGACCGGTCAATTCGCGCCTGCGCGCCGGGGATCAGCCCGCCGTCGCTGCGGTGGCTGCGCCGCCATTCGGTCATACCGGCCGAAAAGATGCGCGCCGCCTGGCCGGGCGGCTCTGCGCCCACTTGGTCAAACAGCTCATCCAGCGGATTGCCGGACCAGAAGGCGCGGTCAAAGGCGTCTGCCTCCCCGCGCGCTTTGCGGTAGTTTATCGTTTTCTGAATGATGATGCCCCAGGACCAGACCGAGGCCACGATCAGCATCAGCATCACCAGTTTCACGGTTACGGTGGCCCGCGCGAAAAGGCCCCACATGGAGAAATCAATCTCCTGCGCCAGCGCCAGAGTTTCTGCTTCCATTCGCCTGCTCTACGGTTTTCCCAGCCGTTTATCCGGCCTTATTTGGCAAGACGCTAGCGCAGTTCAATGGCAAAGGCCAATAAAACAGGCGGCCGGGCGCCAAATGTTACCGCAATGCGCGAATCTCTGCCGGAAGCCGGGCCGGTTTGCCGCCCGTGGTTATGCAAACAATGGTGACCTGCGCGCGGAACAGCACCTGGCCGTCCCGTGCGACCTCCTGATTCAGGACCATCCGGGCAGGGGTCACGTTGTGCATTGAGGTGATGACCAGCAACTCCTCGTCGAACTTGGCAGGTGCCAGGTAATCCGCCTCGATCCGGCGCACCACATAGATCAGCCCGGCCTCGCGCATGGCGTTCTGATCGACCCCGATGCCGCGCACCCAGTCACTGCGGGCGCGCTCGATGAAGCGCAGGTAGTTGGCGTGATAGACAATCCCGCCCATGTCGGTGTCCTCATAGTAGACCCGGACGGGAAATTGGTGGTTCATTGCCTGCTCTCCTGCGTTTGCCCGCGCACCCTATGGGCGGCGCCAAACCGCTGCAAGCCGGCTCATCCCTCTAGCGGATACTCCGCCAAGTTGTCATACCGCGCGCCCTCTGGCGCCAGCGTCGATTGGAACAGCGCGAAACTGTCTGCTTCGCATTCCAACCGGAACTCCGATGCCGCGGCCAGAAAACGGGCAATCTTCTGCACCTGCCCCGCCTCCATGTGCCGGGGAAAACGCGCCAGCGTCACATGGGGGCGGAAGCGTTCGCGGGACAGCTCGATCCCGGCAGTGCGGCAGGCGCTGCGGATTTGGCCGCGCAGATGGGTCAGTTGCGGCGTTTTCCACACCTCTGCCGCCAGCACCCGCGGCAGCTTGCCGCCAAAGGTGTCCAGCCCGTTGAAGGTCAGCTGCAGGGGCGGCACGCTGATCTCTGCCAGAAGCTGATGCAGGGCCTGCAGCGCGGCCTCCGGCTGGTCATCGAGGAAGGCCAGCGTCAGGTGCATGTTCTCTGCGGGGACTTGACGTCCCACGGTCAGCCGCTCCTGCACGCGTTCCAGCGCATCCAGGGCTGAGTCCGGCAGCGGCAGGCCGACAAAGGCGCGCATCAGCTCTGCGGCGGTTCCGCCGGCGCCTGAAGCCGCGCAAACAGCCGCAGAGCATGGGATTTATCCTCCGCCGCAACCGGCATCATCCGGTCGTAAGCGGCCGCGATTACTCCCGCGATTTCGGGCCGCAGGATGGTGGCGCCGGTCTCCGGCAGAACCGCCAGCGGCGAGGCCTCGGCGAAGGCGGAGTCGCCCCACATCAGCGCCACCTGCACCGCCTGAGTGAGCGCCAGCGTCTCGGCCGGCATCTGCGCCATTGGTCCTTTCATCCGCAGGAAAACAAACGCCGCCTTGATGCCGCCCTGATCGTCAAAGCGGAAGGCGCGGTACTGGCTGGCATCACCGTCTCTCAGCCGTGCGACCAGCGTCTGCAGCCCCGGGATCAGCCGGTCCAGGTCCGGCACCTCCAGCAGTTCCTCCCACTCGCGGAAGAAGAAGAACATCAGGTTGGAGCCCAGCTCCGGATCGGTTTCGGCCATCTGGTGGCCTGCCAGCGTCATCACTGCTTCCAGCGCGCCCTTGACGGTCTTCAGGGTCTCGTCCTGCACCCCGAACACAATCGGCGCCACCGGCCGGCCCCAACGGGCAAAGGCGTAGGCGCCGTCGTTGCGGGTGAACAGGGTTTCGATCTGCTCCGGCGTCAGGTCTGGCAGCTGGGCGGTCATGGGTGTCTCCTTGGTCCTGCCCCGTCTATGCCGTCTGTATGCCAGGACAGCAAGGGGAAGGCTCCCGCGCCTGGCCGGCCTCCTGGCTGCGCCAGGCCGCCGGCAGCAGCCTTGGGCCCGGCGCCGCAGGCGCGGCGCAGTGCATTCAGATAGGTCAGCAATATTGCCCGAATGTTTCGCGCGCGAAACATTTGAACAGAAAGACTGGCACAACTTATAGTGGCAAATCCCAGTTTTACCCGAACAGGTCGTTCTGGCTGCGCGGCGGTGGCATGCCGAGGTGGGTCCAGGCCTTTTGCGCCAGCATCCGTCCGCGCGGGGTGCGTTGGATCAATCCCTGTTGCAGGAGGTAAGGCTCGATCACCTCCTCCAGCGCATCGCGGCTCTCGCTGAGGGCCGCCGAGATTGTCTCAATCCCCACCGGTCCGCCGCCGTAGTTTTCCGCGATCAGCTTCAGATAACGGCGGTCGGCGCCGTCCAGTCCCAGCTGGTCCACCCCCAGCCGCGTCAGGGCACCGTCGGCCAGCTCCCGGGTGATGGTGCCGTCGCCCTCCACAACCGCGAAGTCCACCACGCGGCGCAGGAGCCGCCCGGCGATCCTGGGGGTGCCGCGGGCGCGCCGCGCGATTTCGCGGGCGCCGGCGTCATCGGCGGGGGCGCCCAGTTTGCGGGCGTTGCGGCTGACGATCTCAAACAGCTCGTCGATGGTGTAGAATTGCAGCCGGGTCGGGATGCCGAAGCGGTCGCGCAGTGGCGTGGTCAGCAGCCCCATGCGAGTGGTGGCACCAACGAGGGTGAAGGGCTGCAGTTCGATCCGCACGGTGCGCGCTGCCGGGCCTTCGCCAATCACAAGGTCCAGTTCAAAGTCCTCCATCGCCGGGTAGAGCACCTCCTCCACCGCCGGGTTCAGCCGGTGGATCTCGTCGATGAACAAGACGTCGCGGGCTTCGAGGTTGGTGAGGATCGCTGCCAGGTCGCCTGCCTTGGCCAGCACCGGGCCGGAGGTCATGCGGAAGTTCACGCCCAGCTCGCGCGCCACGATCTGAGCGAGCGTAGTTTTGCCAAGGCCCGGGGGACCGTGGAACAGCGTGTGATCCATCGCCTCGCCGCGGCGGCGGGCGCTCTCGATGAAGACGCGCAGGTTGGCGCGGGCCTCAGCCTGGCCGATGAACTCGCCCAGGCCCTGCGGGCGCAGGGCGCGGTCGTTGTCTTCCGGCAACGGCTCGGGGCGCAAGGCGGGGTCGGCGTCAATCATGTCAATGTTTCCGCAATTAGAGGGAACCCGGAAAGGGCAGCGCCCATCCCGGCGGGGCAGGAAGCGAAGCGCCCGCCCCGAGGGGGGCGGGACGGGCGCTGCCCGGCCTCTCGGCCGGGTCGGGCATCCGATATCCGCAACAACTTACATCACCCTTTCGGCGCCAGCAGGCGCAGCGCGGCGCGGATCAGTTCCGGCTCATCCGCATCCGGATAGGTCGCAGCCGCCTCCGCCACCGCAGCCGCGGCATCCGAGGGGCCGTAGCCCAGATTGCCCAAGGCCGACAGCGCCCCGGCTGAAGCAGCCGCCGCGCCCGAGGGTTTCTTGGGTGGCGCCTTGCGGGCCGGCTTGGCGGCGGGTGCGGGATCGGCATCCTCGACCACCTCCAGCCCTGGGCCGTCCATCGCGTCCACCACGGTGCCACCCATCGCCATCACGCCGGGCGCCTTGTCCTTGAGATCCAGCACGATGCGCTGCGCGGTCTTGGGGCCGACGCCCTTGGCGGCCTTTACTGTGGCCCAGTCCCCCAACGCAATCGCGCGGCTCACCCCGTCCGGCCCAAGCGCGCCGAGAATGGCCAGCGACACCTTGGCGCCGACACCTTGCACCGAGGTCAGCAGCCGGTGCCATTCCTTCTCCACCAGCGAGGTGAAGCCGTAAAGCTGCATCAGGTCCTCGCGCACCACCATGTCAGTGTAGAGCGCGATGGCTTCGCCCACACCCGGCAAAGCCGCCATGGTGCGGTCGGAGCAGTAGACGATGTAACCAACGCCGCGCACGTCGATCAGCACGTGATCCTGCGCCCGGTAGTCGAGCCGCCCTGTCAGCTTGCCGATCATGCGCGTTTCTCCCTTAGCTGGCGCTGCTGCGTGCCGCCGTAGTAGGCGTGGCAGATCGCAATCGCCAGCGCATCTGCGGCATCAGCGTTCTTGGGAAGGCACCCCGGCAACTGCAGCTTGACCATATGCATCACCTGCTCCTTCTCGGCGTGACCCACACCCACCACCGTTTTCTTGACCCGGTTCGGGGCGTACTCGCCCACCGGCAGACCCGCCTTGGCCAAGGTCAGCAGGGCCACCCCCCGCGCCTGGCCCAGCTTCAGCGTGCCGGCGCCGTCCTTGTTCACGAAAGTCTGCTCGATCGCTGCCTGGTCCGGGGCGAATTCGTCGATGATCTCGGAAACCTGGTTGTGCAACGACAACAGACGCTCGCCCAGATCGTCGCCGTCAGAAGTGCAAACACCATTGGCAACATGGCTCAGCCGGCTGCCGCGCGATTCGATTACGCCCCATCCAAGGTTCCGCAACCCCGGATCAATTCCCAAAATCCGCATGATCTGCCTGCCCTTGCCCGCGAGCCGGCCCGCTGGCCGGAAATTATTTTGACCCAGCACTAGCACAAAAGGCGAACATGTCCAATTGCTTTCATAGCTGATTGTTTCCGGGAATCCTGCAGCTGCGGCCTGGAAACGACCCTTCATACCGGCGGGAACGACATTTTCGGGCCCATTCGGAGCCTGGCCGTAAACCCCTTATTTACAAGGCAAACAGCTATGCAGTTAGCGCATATGACACATGCAATTTCAGGCCTTGCTGCGCTGATTTTTCGCCACTAGATGCCCGCCATCGCAATGACGCGACGGATGCTAACAGCTAATCAGAGGACACGGATATGGCCGCATTTGATACCACCCGCACCACCTATGGTTCCACCGGCCTGTTTGGCCGTTTCGGCGATCTGTTCGCCGCTGCAACCGGCGCCTTCGCCGCCTGGAACGACGCCCGCGTGACCCGCAACGCGCTGAACGGCCTGTCCGACCGCGAGCTGGCCGACATCGGCATGTGCCGCGGCGACATCGATGGCGTCGCCACCGGCAAAACCGTCTTCTGAGACATCCCAGATTTCCGCCCTGCCTCCTCCCTCGGGGCGATTAGGGAAACGCCGCGGACCTGCAATGGCCGCGGCGTTTTTTATTGGCGCGGCCGTGCAGCCAGCCGCCGGCACAGGAAAAGGCCGCCTGCCCCATGAGCAGCGGCCTTTCACACTTTTTCCTGCAGTTTGATCCGGGTCAGCGCAGCACTGGCCCGATCTTCTGAGCGATGTAAACGGAAGCAGGATCAGCCTGCATGATGAAGGCCCCCGCGCGCTCAAGCGCACTGCCTTCGGCAAGGGTCCTGACCCTTTCGTCATAGCTGCCAAAACCAAGCGCTGCCATCAGGAAGCCCTTGAACAGCAGGAAGGCCCCGGCAAAGATCACCACGGTGCGGGCCGAGATCCGGGACTGCACCCGGCGCGGCTGAATCACCAAGAGCCCGTCCGGCCGCATCTTCGCGGAAAAGCCTTCGGACATGGCCGTATGTTTGCGGTTGATATGCTTCAAACGCGATTGGAACGTATCACGATGTTCGCCCATCACTAGTCTCCGAACTGGCCCCCACCAGCGGATGGCCCATCATTGGCTAAAAATGCGGCAAAAGTGGGGCAAGCCCCTCAAATTTGCCGTAAACTTAGTTCAATCAGCCCGCTTTACGGAGAAGTAACGTTGTCCATTCACCAATTTCGTCCCGGCGCGCCAGATTGGCGCCGTTCTGTGCATAAACGCTGACCACGTCATCGGCCTGCTCGTTCAGGATTCCGGAGAGAATCGCATAACCGCCGGGACGCAGATTCGCCGTCAGATCCGGCGCCAGGGCCACCAGCGGGCCTTTCAGGATATTGGCGAAGATCAGGTCATAGGGCGCCTGCGCCTGCAATTCCGGGTTGTCGAAACCCGCTGCCTCTAGGCAGGTGACTTGGCCTTCCATACCGTTGGCCTTGAGATTGGCCTCAGCCACCTCGACCGCGACCTCGTCGATGTCGCTGGCCAGGATGGTGCCATCCCAAACGCGCGCTGCGGCCATTGCCAGCACCGCGGTGCCGCAGCCGATGTCAGCCACCTTTTCGCCGCGGAAGCCCTCGTCCAAAAGATGGTCCAGTGCCTTGAGGCAGCCCAGCGTGGTGCCGTGGTGGCCGGTGCCGAACGCCATTGCCGCCTCGATCAGCAGCGGGATCTTGTCTGCGGGCAGCTTGTCCGCGTCATGGGAGCCGTAAACGAAGAAGCGGCCGGCCTCGACCGGCGCCAGTTCGCGGCGCACATGGGCGACCCAGTCGGTTTCCGGCACCTCTGAGACCACAAAGGGTTTGGCCTCATGCATCGCAGCCAGCAGGGCGAGGCCTGCCTCGTCGGGGGCTTCGGTGAAATAGCCGCCAACCTCCCACAGGCCGGAGCCGTCCTCCATCTCAAAGACGCCGATGCCGGTAGGTTCCGGGATGAGCCGCTCCATGGCTTCGCCCAGCGCTTCGGCCTGGGCTTTTGCAGTGAGCGTGGTGAGGGCGGTGAATGTGGGCATGGCGTTGCTCCTGAAACTGTTGCCAAGCGCCTAGGCTGCCGCGCGGCCCGCGTCAAGCATCCGCCTGGCCTGAGGCCAGGCAGCGCCCGCGCTCACCCCGTGCGCGGGCGCTCCGCCCCTTGGCGGGGCGGAAGGGTCATTCCGCCGGCGCAGGCCGCGCGTATTTGCTGAAGATGGTCTCGTTCCCCGGTTCCGGGTGGCGCGGGATCAGCAGCGACAGGGACAGCGACACCAGCGCCATGGCGGCCGCCAACGCAAAGACCAGGCCCGGCTCATAGACCCAGAGGAGACCCAGCAGCACCGGCAGGAACACCGCCGCGATATGGTTGATGGTGAAGGCCACGGCGGCCGTCGGGGCGATATCGCCCGGGTCGGCGATCTTCTGGAAGTAGGTCTTGAGCGCCAGCGCCAGGGCAAACAGCACATGGTCCACCACATAGAGCACAGCCGCAATCACCACACCCCAGCCGAACCAGTAGATGCCGCCATAGGCCGCAAAGACGATGGCGAGCCCTGCGTATTCGAAAATCAGCGTGCGGCGCTCGCCAAAGGCGGCCACGGCCTTACCCAGAACCGGCGCAACGGTCATGTTGATCACCAGGTTGATCAGGTAAAGCCCGGTCAGCTCATGCACCTCAAAGCCGAACTTCTCGACCATCATGAAGCCTGCAAAGACCACAAAGATCTGCCGCCGGGCGCCCGCCATGAACTGCAGCGCGTAGTAGAGCCAGTACCGCTTGCGCAGGATCAGCTTCTTGGTCTGCGGGTGCGGCGCGTCGAACTGCGGATAGGCAAAGAGCGCAAATAGCGCGATGGCGGCGGTCAGCCCGCCTGCGGCCAGGAACACGGTGTTGTAGCTGAGGCCCAGGCTCTCCCAGGTCAGCACGATCAGCCCGTAGACCACCAGCGTTGCTGCCGAACCGGCCGCCACCAGCCAGCCCAGCGTCTGCGGCGCCCGGTCCTTGGGCAGCCATTGCAGCTGCAGCGACTGGTTCACCGTCTCGTAGTAGTGAAAGCCTATGGAGCTGAGAAGCGTCACCATCAGCAGGCCGCCGAGCGAGGGGAACCAGGCGGTGACTGCGGTGGCCACCCCCAGCATCACCAGCGAGATCAGCCCCAGCACCTGTTCGCGCACGAACAGGATCACCGCGATCACACCAACGGCCAGGAAACCGGGGATCTCGCGCACGGTATGCAGCAGGCCAATGTCGGCACCGTCGAAATTGGCGGCCTCAATCACGAAGTTATTGAGCAGCGCGCTCCAGGTGTTGAAGGCAATCGGCATCGCCAGCGCCATCAGGAACAAAAGCGTCACCGGGCGGCGCCAGAACGGGAGGCCCTGGGCCTCAGAAAGGGGCATCGGTTTGAACATGAGCAAGGGTTTACGCCTGTTCCGCCGGTCTGGCGAGGGGGAAAACCCGCCTGCACATTAAGCTCCGCATCAGCGCGCAGAGACTGGAAATGCGAGGCTCTGCCTCGCACAGGGATATGCCGGGCAAGAGAAAGGCCGCTTCTTTCTGGTCAGAAATACCCCGGGGGAGGCCGCAGGCCGGGGGCAGCGCCCCCTGCCCGGTCTCAGAAAAAGCTCTGCGGGTCGATGTCGATGCTGAGGCGCAAGTCGCCCTTCAGCCGCAGCGGCGCGGTCCAGCGGGCCAGCGCCTCCTGCAACGGCACGCCTTTCGGCGCCTTGACCAGCAGGCGCACCCGGTGGCGGCCGCGGACGCGGGCGATGGGGGCCGGGGCGGGGCCGAACAGCTGCGCACCGATCTGGCGCAGCGGTCCGTCGTTGCGGGCCATCGCATTGCCGAGGTCAAAGACCGCCGCCAGATCCGGCCCGGACAGGATGATCCCGGCCATCCGGCCATAGGGCGGCACGCCAGCGGCCTGACGCTCGGCGGCTTCTGCTTTCCAGAAGCTTTCCTCATCCCCAGACAGGATCGCCCGGATCACCGGGTGCTCCGGCTGGAAGGTCTGCATCAGGGCCTCGCCCGGGCGTTCGGCGCGCCCTGCCCGGCCCGCCACCTGGCGCATCAGCTGAAAGGTCCGCTCTGCCGCGCGCAGGTCGGAACCCTGCAGGCCAAGGTCGGCGTCAATCACCCCCACCAGCGTCAGCAAAGGGAAGTTATGGCCCTTGGCGACCAGCTGGGTGCCGAGGATGATGTCGGCTTCGCCTGCGGCGATTTCTTCGATCCGCAGCTTCAGCGCGCGGGCAGAGCCGAACAAGTCGGAGCTGAGCACCGCAATGCGGGCCTCGGGGAACAGGGCGGTGGCTTCCTCCGCCAGCCGCTCGATGCCGGGGCCGACCGGGGCCATCTTGCCCTCCACCTCGCAGGAGGGGCAGGCCTCCGGCACGGGTTTGGTCTCGCCGCACTGGTGGCACATCAGCCGCTTCATGAAGCGGTGCTCCACCATCCGCGCATCGCAATGGTCGCAGGCCACCTGCGCGCCGCAGGCGCGGCAGATGGTAACCGGGGCAAAGCCGCGGCGGTTGAGGAACAGGAGCGATTGCTCACCGCGTTCCAAGCGCAGTTTCATTGCCTGTTTCAGGGTTGGCGAGATCCAGGTGGAGGGCAGCAGGTCCTCTGACCGCATATCCACTGCGCGCATGTCCGGCAGCACCGAAGCGCCGAAGCGGGAGGTGAGGTTCAGACGGTTGTACTTGCCGGCCTCGGCATTGGCCCAGGTCTCAAGCGAAGGCGTGGCGGAGGCCAGCACCACCTGCGCCGAGCACATCGCCGCGCGCAGCACTGCCATGTCGCGGGCGTTGTACAGAACCCCGTCCTCCTGCTTGTAGGAGGTGTCGTGTTCCTCATCGACGATGATCAGGCCCAGGTCGCGGAACGGCAGGAACAGGGCTGAGCGGGCGCCGATCACCAGTTGCGCCGCGCCCTGCCCGACCATTTTCCAGACCCGGCGGCGTTCGGTCATGGTGGCGCCGGAGTGCCATTCAGCCGGTTTGGCGCCAAAGCGCGCCTCGACGCGGGTCAGGAACTCAGCGGTGAGCGCGATTTCGGGCAGCAGCACCAGCGCCTGCCGTCCAGCACGCAGGGCGGCGGCGACGGCCTCCAGATAGACCTCGGTCTTGCCGGAGCCGGTGACACCTTTGAGGAGCGTGGTGCCATAACGCCCGCTTTGGACGCCCTCGGCCAGGGCGGCGGCAGCCTTGGCCTGATCCTCGGTCAGCTGCTTGGAGGGCAGTTCCGGGTCGAGACGCGGATAAGGGGTGTCGCGGGGGGCTTCCTCCTCGCGCAGGGCGCCCTGCTTGACCAGCCCCTTCACCACCGAGGGTGTCACATCCGCCATATCGGCGAGTTCCCTGGGTGTGAAGGCAAGGCCGCCATACTCCTCCAGCACCTCCAGCACCCGGGTGCGGGCATCCGTCATCCGGTCCGGCACGCCCTCGCCCCGGCGCAGGATCTTGCGCATCGACGGCGGATCGGAAAGACCCGGCGCACGGGTGGCCAGCCGCAGCATCGCGGGCATGGGTGTCAGGGTGTAGTCGGCAGCCTTGCCAAGGAACTGGCGCATTTCGGTCCGCATCGGGGCCACATCCAGCACCCGGATCACCGCGCGCAGCTTGGCCGAATCGAAATCTCCGGCACCCGGCCCCCAGACCACGCCCAGCACCTTGCGCGGGCCCAAGGGCACCTCGACATAGGCGCCGAGGTAGCAGCCGCCCTCCGGCGCGCGGTAATCCAGCAGCCGGTCAAGGGGTTGCGTGGTCAGAACCCCAACCCTCTCGCCTGCCTGAAAGAACTCCTGCCCGCTCATACTGCTGCCTGTGTTGCCGCCCGTATTTCCATGAGGTAAAGGCTGTGGCGACCGAGGCCAACCCATCCAAAGGACTGCCCCATGAAATTCTTCGTAGATACTGCCGAGATCGGCGCCATTGCCGAGCTGAACGATCTGGGCATGGTGGACGGTGTCACCACCAACCCCTCGCTGATCAAGAAATCCGGCCGCGACATCATCGAGGTCACCAAGGAGATCTGCGATCTGGTCGACGGGCCGGTTTCTGCCGAGGTAACCGCCACAGATGCGGAAACCATGATCGCCGAAGGCCGCAAGCTGGTGGAGATCGCCGAGAACATCGCGGTGAAGGTGCCGCTGACCTGGGACGGCCTGAAGGCCTGCAAGACCCTGAGCGACGACGGCCACATGGTGAACGTGACCCTGTGCTTCTCCGCCAACCAGGCGCTGCTGGCGGCCAAGGCGGGCGCGACTTTCATCTCCCCCTTCATCGGGCGTCTGGACGACATCAACCTCGATGGCATGGAACTGATCGAGGACATCCGCACCATCTATGACAACTACGGATTCGAGACCCAGATCCTGGCGGCCTCGATCCGCTCCGTGAACCATGTGCTGGATTCGGCCCGTATCGGCGCTGACGTGATCACCGCTCCGCCTGCCGTGATCAAGGCGATGGTGAACCACCCGCTGACCGACAAGGGCCTGGACGCCTTCCTGGCCGACATCAAGGCGGCAGAGATCAAGATCCTGTAATCTGTGGCCGCCAAAAAGCCAAAGTTACAGCACAAACAAGCCTTTGCCATCCTATCTGACAGGCTGGCAAAGGCACTTTCGTCTTATGGCTATGTCCCGCACCCAGCTTGGAAGCCAGGCTGGGAACCACACAATCAGGAATATGAAGCTGATTTTCTGGGGCCGGTTCGTGAAGATGGCATCAGGATAGTGAAATGCCTGTATCTGCCGCACGGCAGGCAGCTTATTGTTGAAGCATGGCATTTTCACTGCGCGTCTGCTGAAAGTTCAGCTGCAGCTTTGGGTAGCGACCCGCAGAAGTGGGGGAAAGCGCTGATCTCTTTGCCTTGGCGGAAAGCCGAAACGCGGGACCACCTCGGCTTCTTATCTTTGCTAACCTTCCCCAAACAGGTGAAGTTCAAGGCGGACGGCAAGCCCTCCAATCTTGAACAGATTTGGAGTGCACACGACAAACTGTTGCAGCCGACTCTCGATCAGATTCATCAGGAAGTCAGGGATCCGGCACGATTCAATTCGCCACTCGCAGCAACGGCTGAAAATTAGCCGTTGAGCAATTCAAGCGCGCATCCATACAGCAATTTCCGTGCGCCCCGCATTTTTCCGCAGCATCAGGGAAATCCCGTGTTATAAACGGCACCAAACCCGTCAGAGGTCCGGAGCCGTAAGAGTTCACATGAGCACTTCAAGCAATACAGTCAGCCTGGAAGACCAGTTGCGCGAGGCGATCCTCGCCAAACCCGATGCGGTGCTGGAGGATCAGCACCTGATGAACGCCCTGGTTGCAGCCAATGAGCGGGCGATGGGGTCCAACGTGGTTGACCTGCGCGGCATCGCGATGGAACGGATGGCGGCGCGGCTGGACCGGCTGGAGGATACCCACCGCTCGGTGATTGCCGCGGCCTATGACAACCTGGCCGGCACCAACCTCATCCACCGCGCCGTGCTGCGGCTGCTGGAGCCGCGCGATTTCACCGCCTTTTTGGCCTGCCTTGAGCAGGACATGCCGGAAATCCTGCGCGTCCATGCGCTGGCGCTGGTGCTGGAGACCGCCCAGCCCGGCGGCGCCGAGGTGGAGCGCAAGTCCGGCGCACTGAAGCTGGCAGGCCCCGGCTTTACTGAAAGCTATGCCGGCCAGCCCGGCAGCGACCGCCCCGTGACCCTGCGCCAGACCCAGGGCGGCAGCCCGCGGGTTTACGGGGCTAAGGCCGAATGGATCCGTTCCGAGGCCTGCTTGATGCTGGATTTGGGCGAAGGCCGCCTGCCCGGTATGCTGGTGATGGGATCGGAAGACCCGCATCAGTTTTCGCCGATGCAAGGCACGGACCTCCTGACTTTCTTTGGCGGCGTCTTTGAACGCTCGATGCGCTGCTGGCTGTCATGACGCTGATCTCGCCTGCCTGCCGGGATGCGCTGCAGCTGTGGCTGGAGCGGCTGGGCGGGCTGGAGGACGCCTCAGAAAACACCCTCACTGCCTACCGCGGCGATGTGACCGCCTTCCTTGCCTTCATGACCCAGCACAGCGGCGGGCCGCAGGGGCTGGGGGCGCTGGCGCGGATCACGACTTCGGACATGCGGGCCTGGATGGCGTCGGAGCGCAACTCCGGCACCGGGGCACGGTCGCTGGCGCGCAAGCTGTCGGCGGTCAAGAATTTCTACCGCTGGCTGGCAGAGCGTGAAGGGTTTGAGCCGGCCGCGGTGCTGCTGGCGCGCTCCCCCAAGTTCCAGAAAAAGCTGCCGCGGCCGCTGGCGCCGGAGGCGGCCAAGGCCGTCCTCGAAACCGTTGAGCTGCAGTCGCAGCAGGATTGGGTGGCGGCGCGGGACGTCGCCGTGGTGACGCTGCTGTACGGCTGCGGGCTGCGGATATCCGAGGCGCTTGGGCTGACGGGTGCGGATGCACCGCTGCCGCCGGTCTTGCGCATCCTGGGCAAGGGCCGGAAAGAACGCGTGGTGCCGGTACTGCCCGCCGCCCGCGATGCAGTGGAGCGTTACCTGTCGCTGTGTCCGCATCCGCAGGAGGCGAAGGCCCCCCTGTTCCGCGGCGTGCGCGGCGGCGCGCTGAACCCGCGCCAGATCCAGGGGGTGATGGCCAGGACCCGCGCCCAGCTGGGCCTGCCCGCCACCGCCACCCCGCACGCGCTGCGCCACAGCTTTGCCACCCACCTGCTGGAGGCGGGCGGCGACCTGCGCGCAATTCAGGAACTGCTCGGGCACGCGTCGCTGTCGACCACCCAGGCCTATACTGCGGTGGACACCACCCACCTGCTGGAAGTCTACAACAAGGCCCACCCGAAAGCGTGACTTGACCCCGCCCGCCTTGCTGGCCTTTGCTGTCAGCAGGAGGGTCTGCCATGCCCGATGAACACCCCGCACAAGTGGAACTGACCAGTATCCTGACCTGCCCCGCCTGCGGGCATCAGGCGGCAGAGGAGATGCCGCAGAACGCCTGCCAGTGGTTTCATGAGTGCCCCGCCTGCAAAACCCTGCTGCGGCCAAAGCCCGGCGATTGCTGTGTTTTCTGTTCCTACGGGACCGTTCCGTGCCCGCCGGTGCAAAAGGGGGACGGCTGCTGCGGCTGACCGGTTTACCGCCCGGTTGAATAAAATCCGCACTAATTTCCGCAGCAGGCAGCAAGCCTCTGTTAAGGCGCTGCAGGCCAGATGGCAGAAACCGATCCAGAAAGGATTCTGCCATGACCCCCGCCGGCTTTGCCGTTTTGTTTGCCGATGGCGCCCCCGCCGCCCCTGCCCCGCCGCCTGATGTGCAGCCATGGCAGCGCGACAGGCCCGCACAATCCCCTTTCTCCTCGCCCGACATCACCGACCCGGCGCCGCATGGCCGCAGCATGGCGCGGATCCAGTTGGCGGCGGGTACGGAATTCCGCCCAATTCTGCACTGAACGGTTGCGGCTCCGGGGCAAATTCGCCATCACGGTCGCATGACACCTCAGATCCGCGCTCTTTCCGTTCACCTGCTCACCGCAACCGGCGCCGTATTTGCCATGCTGTCGATGCTGGCCGCCGCCGAAGGCAAATGGAGCCTGATGTTTCTGTGGCTCGTGGTAGCCTTTGCTGTTGATGGAATCGACGGGCCGCTGGCGCGGCACTATCACGTCAAGCGCTACTCGCCGGAGTTCGACGGGGTGCTGCTGGACCTGATCATTGACTACCTGACATATGTTTTCATTCCCGCCTTTGCCTTGTTCCAATCCGGGCTGATGGCGGGCTGGACAGGGTGGTTTGCGATCATCGTAATCACCTTTGGCAGCGCGATGTATTACGCCGACACCAGAATGAAGACCAAGGACAATTCCTTTTCCGGCTATCCCGGCGTGTGGAACATGCCGGTGCTGGTGATCTTTGCGCTGGAGCCGAGCCATTGGACCAGCCTGGTGCTGGTGACGCTGCTGTCGGTGGCGATGTTCCTGCCGCTGAAGTTCATCCATCCGGTGCGCACAGTGCGCTGGCGCAAGGTGTCGCTGCCGATGGCGCTGGCCTGGACCTTCTTTGCCGGCTGGGCCGCCTGGGTCGACTTCCACCCGGCCAGCTGGGCCCATTGGGGATTGGTGGTGACCTCGGTCTACCTGCTGTTTGTCGGCATCGCACAGCAGATTGTGCCGGAACGGCAGCGCACGTCCTCAAGGGCTTGAATACCGCTCTGCCACTTGAAGGGGCGCCGCCCCTCTGCGCCCTGCGGGCGCATTCACCCCGGGGTATTTTCAGCCAGAAAGAAGCGCCGCCGCGGCTGTCATAAAGACGCCTCTGCCGTAAAGATCAAATCAGCAGGCTGGCGGCGCCTTCGTGTTTCAGCAGAGCCACCTTGGTCTCCACCCCGCCTTTGCCGGAAAACCCGCCAAGGCCGCTGGCGCCCAGCACCCGGTGGCAGGGGATGATCACCGGGATCGGATTGCCGCCGCAGGCATTTCCGACCGGCTGCGGCGGTGCCCCCAGCT
Organism: Leisingera sp. ANG1; assembly: GCF_000203975.2. Classification (GTDB taxonomy): domain Bacteria; phylum Pseudomonadota; class Alphaproteobacteria; order Rhodobacterales; family Rhodobacteraceae; genus Leisingera. The sequence goes on from NZ_AFCF02000008.1 coordinate 543,124, forward strand.
GTTTGGCAATATCGCCATAGGTGCGGGTTTCGCCAAAGGGAATCGCCAGCATTGCATCACAGACGGCGCGCTGAAAATCAGACCCGTCCACCTGCAGCGGCAAGTCGAACACCGTCAGCTCCCCCGCAAAATAGGCGCGCAATTGGTCCAGCGCCCGGGTCAGCAGCGCTGACTGCCCGCTGGCCTCCGCCGTCCAGTCCAGCCGCACGATGGCGCCGTCCCGCTCTGCCACGCTGAGCGGCCCGACGGGCGTCTCAAGACTTGCTGAATTCATCCTTCTCCTCCGGCCTGCTCCCGGCTGCATTCTCTGGTGCCGGTGCGCGGTCCGCAAGCCCGGACAGCGGCCTCGGGCAGCAGCATTAACGCTTTGTTAACCAGTGCTAACGGTTTACCGCCAGATTGCATCAAATTCGACTAAAGTGAGTTTCAAGAAGAGAGCTAAAGGTCAGTCACATGATTTCAGCAGTTTCCAACCCCGCCGGTTTCTACAACGGCATGAAGCAGATCCAGGCCCAGCGCCAGCAGGCACCGGCTTCGGGAACCACTGCACGGGAACCGGCTGATGCGTCTTTGATCAAAGGCATGACGCGCACTCCAGCGCGGGATGCCGTGCAGGCCGGCAGCCCTGCTGACGCCCTGACCGCCCAGTATGTCGGCCCGGCCCGGGAAATGGCGCGGGCCGAGGCGTTGGAACCGCGCCCGGCGAAAGGCATCGACATGGATGCCTACTATCAGGATCTGATGAATGGCTGCCAGGCAGGCCCGAAGCCGGTCAGTGTGCTGACCGCAGAGGCGAACTATGCCAAGGTGCAGCGCATCATTGGCTGACCCGCCAAACCAAGGCCCGTCTGCAAGGGCACATACCACGCCGCCTGAATGTGTTTACCTGCCGTTAAGCCTGTTGTGTTAAAACTGGTTAAAGAACGGTTCAGTGCCTCTGCGAAGGACCCTCTGTGATGTTTATACCAGTTTCGGGACGTATAGATCCCATCAGGCCAAACCGCGGTTTTCTGACCGCCCGCCCGGTTGTCCGCTCCGATGACCCGGACAAGAGCGAAACCGCCGACAACACGCCGCGCGGACAGGACGAGCATCCGCAGGATGCGCCGCATCCGGAAAACAGCGAGTTGTTCTGGGACGCCGCGGGACGCGAAACCGCTGCACCCGGAGATGAGCTGTTTCACGAAAACGCTGTGCTGGCAGAGCATCTGCTGATGCAGCGCGCCTGGCCGGCAGACCGGATCCCGCCCGGCGGGGCCCAGGCAGCCTATCAGGGCTATCAGGAGGCCAGGACGCTGACGGCCTGACCTCTCCGTCTTATTGCAGCTGTGCCCAGAACAGCTCCAGGTGCCGCGACATGATCTCTTCGAACCGGCCGCTGTCCCGCAGCTTCTGCAGTCCTGCGTTGATCCGGTAGAGATGGGTGGTGCCGCGCCAGTGGCGCTTGGAAATCACCACATGCAGGCCTTCTTCCGACAGCGGTTTTTCCAGCGGCACCACAGTGTCGCGCAGGTCCTCTGCCACGATGGTATTGGCACCCAGGAACAGGTTCACCGCCGCCGCGTCCACCTGCCCCTCTGCCACCATGCGGAAACAGTCGGCCGGGGTATCCGGTTGCACCAGGGTGATCTTTTCGCTGTCCAGCCAGCGCCGGTCCGCGCGGTTCAGGTCATGGGTGAAATAGCCCGCCGGGCGGCACAGGGTCTTGCCCTCGACATCGCTGTCGTCCTCATATTCAAAACCGCCGCCGGCCCGCACGAACAGCATGATGGGCATGGTCATGACGGGTTCGGAGAAATGGAAATTCGCGCAGCGCTCATTGCCAGGCTCTGCCGCGCAGTCGGGCTTGAGCCACGGAAATCCCATGTCGAACTCTTTCTTGTCCAGCATCGGGAACAGGTGCTTGGACCAGTCGTCCTCCCAGCTGACCGAATAGCTGACCGGTGCTGGTGCCAGCTCAAGTGCTGCGTTGATCAGCTCTGTCACCATGCCCTGCCCCGGCAGGCTGCGGTCGGTGAACGGGCCGTAGCCGCTGCCGGTCAGCAGCGTCAGCTCTGCCTTCTCCTGCCTGAGCGGCGTGGCATCCGGCGCGGTGGCGCCGGTGAGGCAGGGGATGAAAAGCTTGCGGCCCGGCAGCACCGTGGCACCCGCCAGCAGTTTCTGGTTGCGGTAGTAAACCATGGTCCAGCGGTTGCGGTCGCCGTAATGGGTCTCTGCGATGGAGAACAGCGTATCGCCGGGCTGCGCCACATAGTCCACGTCGCAGATCGCCCAGGCCGCAGCGGGTGCCATGGTGAACAGGGCGGCCAGCTGCAGGAGGCGTGAAAAAAGCCGTTTCATTCAGGCATCCCCCCTCAGAACCCGGCCCAGATCCGGGCCATGTGGTCTTCGACGATGGCCTGGTAGCTGCCGTCTTCCTGGATCGAACGCAGGCCCTTGTTGATCATTGCCAGCATTTCACCCGCGCGCGGATGGGTCTTGTGCACCACCACATAGATGCCCAGCACCGACAGCGGCTGCGGCAGAACCGTGAACTGGTCGGCAATGCCCGCCTCCTTCATCACGCTGCGGCCGGTGAATTCGTTGATCGCCACCGCGTCCGCCTCGCCCGCGGCCACCATGTCAAAACAGTCCTTCACCTTGTGCGGCTGTTTCAGGGTGATCTTCTTGTCGGCAATCCAGCGGCGGCCGCGCTCATCCAGATCAAAGGTCAGGTAACCCGCGGGGCGGCACAGGGTCTTGCCCTCGATGTCACTGTCGCTGGTGAACACAAACGGCCGGTCCTTATGCGCAAACAGCAGCATCAGGGTTTCGAACATCGGCTCGGAGAAGTGGAAATGCTGACAGCGGTAGCTGTCGGGCATGGTTTCGCAGTCAGGCTTGTACCAGGGGAAGCCCAGGTCCAGCAGCGCATTGGACAGCAGCGGGTCGAAGTGCGAGGACCAATCGTTGACCCAGTGGATGGCATAGCCCTCAGCCGGGGCGGCCTGGGTCATCGCTGCATTCACCACTTCGGTGATCAGGCCGCCGTTGTGGGACGCCTTGGAGGTGAAAGGCGCGTAGTCATCGCCAGTCAGAAGATTGATCTTCTGGCGCACCGCCGCGTTGCCCGGCGCCACCTTGACCGGCACCGCAGCAGCAGGCGCGGCGGCGGTGATTTCCTTGCCGCCCGGCAAGCCCAGAGGCAGCCCTTCGAGGCAGGCGAGAGACAGCTTCATGCCAACCCGGATCGCGCCAGGTTTAGGGCCAATCTGGTCGATGTTGCGGTTGTGGATGGCACTCCACTTGCCCGCGTCCTTGTAGAGTTTGTCGGCAATCACCGACAGGCTGTCGCCGGATTGCACGGTATAGATACCACCGCAGGTTTCGGCAGCGGCGGACGTGGCAAAGAGGCCGGACAGCCCGATGGCGGCGGCAGCGAAAAAGGTCTTCATGATCCCCCCGGAAGTGTGCAGCACCTGATCCGCAGAAATGGCGGGTGGCGCCTATTGTATTGATTTCTTGTTGATTGAGGTCCGCGGGCAGTGCGGCTGCCCGCGCGGCAGCGCCGTTCTGGCGCCGCAGCTGACGGGTCTTAGTTTCCGACGAACAGCGCCAGCAGCGTTGCGGTATCCACCCGCCCATCGGCGCCGATCAGGCTGGCCGGGACGGAGATTTCCTGACGCTCATAGGCGCCGTTCACCAGCTGGTCGATATAGGCCGCGGACTGGCCCTGCGCGGCAGCGGTCAGCACCATCTTGTAGAGCGCCGAGCCCTCTGCAGGCGCAGCCTGGACTGAAGCGGCGGGCTGAGCCTGCTTACTGCGCAGCGCTGCCAGCGTGCCTTCGGTGATCCGGGCGACCAGCGCGTCCTCGCCGCTGGCGGCAGTGCCCTCAAGCCCTGCCGCTGCTGCGGCACCAGCCGGGACCGCTTCCACGTTCTGCTCCACCGGCACTGCCACGGCCTGAACAGCCTCTGCAGCATCGCTGCCGCCGAACTGAAAATAGAGCAGCATCGCAGCCGCCACCGCAAGGCCGGCCGCCGCCAGACCCAGCTTGGGCAGCGCCGAGGGGCCTTCAGCCGCCACAGGCGCGAACTGCTTCGGTTCGGGAGCGGCTTTCGGCTCCGGCTTCGCAGGTACTGAGCTTTTGGCCGGCTGGCCTGACTTGGCGGCCTGGACCGCGCTGGCGGCGGCGCTGGAAGCGGGCTTTGCCTTGGCGGGCTCAGGGTGTGCCGCCACAAGCCCGATCTTGATATTCTTCGGAGCTGACACCCCGTCAATCCGCACTGCCTTGCCGCGCGCCTCACCCGGCTCAGCCGCCGGTTGCGCGTCCGCTTTCAGCTTCAGCATAGAAAACTGTCCCCCTGCCCCATGCCACTTATTGAAATGACGTTTTAAATCTACATGGAATTAACGAATTCTTAACCAATTGTAGAAAACCGGTCAACATCTAGAGGAATCCGATCCTGCAGGACACAAGGCATTTCCCGGAAAAAGTGTGAAAAATGCCATAACATCATCGCAAAAAGGACAACGCCCGGCGCGTGGCCGGGCGTTGCGTGCAATTCAGAGGTGAGGAGCGGCTTACCCCAGCGCGCTGTCGCAGCGGCCGCAGACGCCCTCATGCCCGTGGCTGCCGACATCCGGCAGGATCTTCCAGCAGCGCTGGCACTTGCCGCCGTCGGCCTTTTCAAACACCACCGACACGCCGTCCACTTCCGGCATCCGGAAGGCTTCGGCGGGGGCCGGGTCATTGGTCAGCGCGATGTCCGAGGTGATGCAGATATCAGCGAAATTCACCGATTTCAGCGCCGCCAGCGCCTCACCGTCGCGCACATGCACCACCGGAGCGGCCTCCAGCGAGGCGCCGATCACCTTGTCGGTGCGCTGCACCTCCAGCGCCGCGGTCACCACCCGGCGGGCCTGTCGGATCTTGGACCACTTGGCGGCCAGCGGCTCATTCAGCCAGTCGGCAGGCGTCACCGGGATGTCCTGCAGGTGCACGGAGCTGCCCTCACCCGGGTATTTCTCCAGCCAGACCTCTTCCATGGTGAAGACCAGGATCGGCGCCAGCCAGGTGGTCAGGCGGTGGAACAGGATGTCCAGCACGGTGCGCGCGGCACGGGCGTTCAGGGTGTCGCCGTCGCAATAAAGCGCATCCTTGCGGATATCGAAGTAGAAGGCCGACAGGTCGACGGTGGCAAAGTTGAAGACCGCCGAGAACACGCCCTGGAAGTCAAACGACTGGTAGCCGGTGCGGACCTTGTGATCCAGTTCGGCCAGACGGTGCAGCACCCACTGCTCCAGTTCGGGCATATCCGCAGGCTCAACCCGCTGATCCTCGCTGAAGTCACCCAAGGAACCCAGCATGAAGCGCATGGTGTTGCGCAGGCGGCGGTAGCTGTCGGCGGTGCCTTTCAGGATTTCCGGGCCGATCCGCTGGTCGGCGGTGTAGTCGGTCTGGGCCACCCACAGGCGCAGGATGTCGGCGCCGTACTGTTTGACGACCTCTTCCGGCACAATGGTGTTGCCGAGCGACTTGGACATTTTCATGCCCTTCTCGTCCAGCGTGAAGCCATGGGTCACCACATTGCGGTAAGGCGCGCGGCCCTTGGTGCCGCAGGCCTGCAGCAGCGAGGAGTGGAACCAGCCGCGGTGCTGGTCGGTGCCTTCCATGTAGACGTCGGCGATGCCGTCCTCGGTGCCGTCTTCGCGGTCGCGCAGCACAAAGGCATGGGTCGAGCCGCTGTCGAACCACACGTCCAGCACGTCGAATACCTGATCGTAGTCATCCGGGTCCACGGAGTTACCCAGCACCCGCGCTTTGAAACCATCCTGGTACCAGACGTCGGCGCCGTGCTCTTCAAACTCTGCGACGATGCGCTTGTTCACGTCTTCGTTGCGTAAGAGGAAGTCCGCATCGGTCGGCAGCGCACCCTTCTTCGTAAAGCACGTCAGCGGCACGCCCCAGGCGCGCTGGCGCGACAGAACCCAGTCAGGGCGGCTTTCGATCATCGAATGCAGGCGGTTGCGGCCGGTCTGCGGCCACCATTTCACCAGTTCGTCGATCGAGCGCAGGGCACGTTCGCGGATGCTGCTGCCCATCTCATCCATGCCGTCGTCCAGCTTGCGGTCGACGGAGGCGAACCACTGCGGCGTGTTGCGGTAGATGATCGGCGCCTTGGAGCGCCAGGAATGCGGGTAGCTGTGCTTGATCTTGCCGCGTGCCAGCAGGCCGCCAACCTCAACCAGCTTGTCGATGATGGTCTTGTTGGCATCGCCCTCGCCGCCCTTGCGGTTCAGGATATAGGTGCCGCCGAAGAACGGCAGGTCGGCCCGGAAGCCGCCGTCGTCCATCACGTTGTAGGTGATCATCTGCTCCAGCATGTTCAGATCACGGTAGAGTTCGAATTCCTCCATGCCGTGGCTGGGGGCGCAGTGGACAAAGCCGGTGCCTTCGGTGTCAGTCACGAAAGGCGCCGCGCGGAAGTCGCGGATACCGTCCCATTCGCCGATCGAGCCTTCGGCACCGTGCAGCGGGTGGGTCAGGCCGACGCCTTCGAGATCGGAGGCAGGAACATCGGCGACCCGGGTGTACTGGTCCTCGCTCAGGCGCGCGCGCTTGAACACCTCAGCCGCCAGATTGTCGGCCAGGATATACTTGTCACCCACGGCGGCCCAGCATTCATCCGGGGTGCCGGTGACCTCATAGAGGCCGTAGGCAATGTCTTTGCCGAAAACCACGGCCTTGTTCGACGGGATGGTCCAGGGGGTGGTGGTCCAGATCACCACCTGGGCGCCGGCCAGCTTGTGATCTGCAGGTTCGGCAACCTTGAACTTCACCCAGATGGTGAAGCTTTCCTTGTCGTGATACTCCACCTCGGCCTCAGCCAGGGCGGTCTTTTCGACCGGCGACCACATCACCGGCTTGGAGCCCTGATAGAGCGTGCCATTCATCAGGAACTTCATGAACTCGTCAGCGATAACCGCCTCGGCATGGTAGTTCATGGTGAGGTACGGATCATCCCAATTGCCGGTGATGCCCAGACGCTTGAACTCCTCGCGCTGGATCTCGACCCAGCTGTCGGCAAAGGCGCGGCATTCCTGGCGGAACTCGACAACCGGCACCGCATCCTTGTTCTTGCCCTTCTTGCGGTACTGCTCCTCGATCTTCCATTCGATCGGCAGGCCGTGGCAGTCCCAGCCCGGCACGTAACGGCTGTCAAAGCCCATCATCTGATGGGAGCGGACGATCATGTCCTTGATAGTCTTGTTCAGCGCGTGGCCGATGTGCAGGTGGCCGTTGGCGTAGGGCGGGCCGTCATGCAGGGTAAAGGGCTTGCGTTCCGCGTCGCCGCCCTTGGCCGCGACGGCCTTGTCGCGGAGTTTGTCGTAGACGCCGATCTGGGCCCAGCGTTCCAGCCAGGCGGGCTCGCGCTTGGGCAGGCCTGCGCGCATCGGGAAATCGGTTTTCGGCAGGTTCAGGGTGTCTTTGTAGTCAGGCGTCTGGGGCGTGTCGGCGCACATCGGGGGCGTCCTTTGGATGATCAAGGTCGGAAATTGGGATATTCGGTTCGGCGCGATGGCTCAAGCGCCTTTGCCCGGCGGCTCAAGGGTTTCAGAGCGCCGGGGATATAATTCGAATAATGATGGCCGCGAATAGGGACATGAAGCGCCTTATAGGACGGGCGCGCGGGAGGGTAAAGCGGCAGATGTGCCGCATTTTGATGAGGGCAGCGGCAGATACGCCTTCCCTCTTCCGCTTCCGCCGCCTTCACCCTATCTAGCGGATGATGGCAGGCCGGAGCAGACAATGACCGACACCGAAACACAGAACCCGCTGGCACGATTCGAGATCACCGCAGAGGAGATTTCCCGCGTGGTGGCGGTGTTCTACATGCAGGTTCGTGCGGACGACGTGCTGGGGCCGGTGTTTGCCGCCCATGTCACCGACTGGCCGGAACATGAAGAGAAGATTGCGGGCTTCTGGCGCAATGCGATCCTGCGCGAGCGCAGTTACAGCGGCAATCCGATGCGGGTGCATGTCTCACGTCCCGACGTGAAGGCAGAGCATTTCCCGCTTTGGCTTGGGCTGTTCCACCAAGTGCTGCGGGCGGAGCTGCCAGAGCGTACCGCGCTTCAATGGGGCGCCTTGGCCGACCGCATCGGCGAGGGCTTCCGCACTGGCGTGGTGGCCATGCGCCAACCCAAGAACCAGCCGCCTAAACTGTTCTGACAGCGCCTATTTTTCTTTTGAAAACAATCCCGTCAGCGCCCGCTGCACCACTTTGCGGGTGCTGGGTTTATGCTGCGCAGAGAACGGCATCGGGCGGCAGACCTCCATCGCGGCAATGCCGACACGGGCCGACAAGGCGCCGTTGACCAGCCCCTCGCCGAAGCGGCGGGAAAGCTTGGACAGCACTGACCCGCCCAGCACCGGCTCCAGCAGGTCATCGCCAGCGGCCACCGCGCCGGTGGCAGCCAGATGCGCCAGCACCGCGCGAGTCAGCCGCCAGGAGCTGAAGAACCCGGGGCGGCCGCCATAGATCCCCGCCACCCGACGGATCATCCGCAGCGAGGAGACCAGCGCCGTCAGGATATCCGCCAGCGCCATCGGCACCAGCGCCGTCACCGTCGCAACCTGCCGGGCTGCGGCCTCCACTTCGCGCAGGGCAATGGAGTCCAGCGGCACCAGCAGCTCTTCCTCCGCCAGCAGGAGGAGCGCGTCGCCATCCATCACCTCCACCTGCCGCTCTGCCAGCCGTGCCTGATGCCAGCTCAGGTCCTCGCGCCCGTTGTAGAAAGCTTCCAGCCGGGTGGTGAAGACGCGGGCGGCGGTCAGATCCGCAACCTCTGCTGCCTGATGGCGCAGCGCATCGACGCGGCGCAGCCGGGAGAGTGCGGCCAGTTCGCGCAAGACCATCGCCAGCGCCAGCAGCAGGAGCACCCCCAGCCCGGCTGTGACGGCCCAGCCCAGCACCGGCACCCGTGCAATCAGGCCGGCGGCAAAATCCCAGGCCGCGACCGAGGCCATGGCGCCAATGACGGCAACCAGCAGCGCCCAGAACCAGCGGGCCAGCCGCGAGGGGCGGCGCGCCGCAATGCGGGCGGCCTGTTCCATCGCGTTTGGCCGCGCTGCCATCGGTACGGGATCGGCCACCGGCGGCGCCTCTGCGACAGAGGGGGCGTCAGCCTCCTCCTCCAGATCAAACAGGACCGGCTTGTTACTCATGCCGCGGCCTCCTGTACTGCGCGCCACTCATAAGTGAAGTCAGGCAGGCCCTCTTCATTGCCAGAGCCATCGCCGCGGGCAACCTCGGCAAACCCCTCCCGCAGATAGAACCGCTGCGCCCTTGTATTGGCGGCAAAGGTGTTCAGCACCAGCCGCGGCGCTTCCGCCTTGGCCGCATCCAGCAGCATCTTACCCGCGCCTTGGCCGCAGGCACCGGGAGCGAGGTAGAGAGAGCAGACCTCCTGCTCCTTGCGGGCGAGGAAACCCAGAACTGCCCCGTCCCGCTCCGCCACGGTCACCCAGCCCCGGTCAATCATCATGCCGCAGAACATGATCGTTTGGGCCGATGAATAGAGCTTGGGCATCCAGGCGGTATCTTGCTGGAAGCGGTAGAGAATATCACCGGTCGCCCCCGCATCGAGAGGTGTGGCTGGGCGCAGGCAGAGGGTCACAGGGCATCTCCAATCAGGAAGTCTGCGGCGCGGTCGAGGCGGATATGGGGCGGGCCGCTGCCGTGTTTCAGGGTGAGCGGCGCGGGTGCAAATGCCATCGACTGGTAGTCGCCTTCCAGCCAGCGTTCAGCGCCTTGCCGCGCTGGGGTGAGCAGCTGGGCCGGGTCTTGCGGCAAAGCCCCAGGGTAAAAGGCCGCCTGCTTGCCGCTGTCCAGCAGGGTGCCGCGCACGCAGGGCAGTTCGCTGCCGTTGTGGGATCGCATCTCCTCCGTTGTGGTGCGCAGGGAGGCCAGCGCCAGCGCCGCGGTCTCAGCGCCGGCAAAACGCGCACGGTCCTGCGCCTCGCGGGTCAGGGCCTCGATGATGGCGGTCATCTGTGGATGCTGGGCGTGGTGCAAATGGTCGGCCTTGGTGGCGGCAAACAGGATCTTCTCCACCCGTTTGCCACCCAGAAGCCGGGTCAGAAAATGGTTGCGGCCCGGTTTGAAGGCGCTGAGGATATCCGTCATTGCATGGCGAAGATCCTCCACCGCCTGCGGGCCGGAGTGGATCGCCGAGAGCGCATCGACCAGCACCACCTGCCGGTCGATACGGGCGAAGTGATCGCGGAAGAAGGGTTTGACGACCTTGGATTTATAGGCCTCGTAGCGCCGCTCCATTTCCCGCCACAAGCTGCCGCGCGGCGGGCTGGCCTCAGCCGGAAGCGGGGCGAAGGTCAGCACCGGCGAGCCTTCCAGATCGCCGGGCAGCAAAAAGCGGCCGGGGGTGCAGTCATAGAACCCGGCGGTGCGGGCGGTTGTCAGGTATTCCGTGAAGGCGGCGGCGAGCGCCTGAGCTTGCGGCTCCTCATGTGTCCCAGCGGGGACAGCCTTGGATTCTTCGGCCAAGAAGCGGGTCGCCTGCGGGCGGCTGGCAATGCGGGACAGCACATCGGCAGACCACTCAGCGTAGGTTTTGTCCAGCAAGGCCAGATCCAGCAGCCACTCGCCGGGGTAGTCGACAATGTCCAGATGCAGCGTGCGCGGCCCCTGCAGGCCTGCCAAGAGGCCCGCGGGCCGCACCTTGAGACTGAGACGCAGCTCGGAGACCGCCCTTGTGCTATCCGGCCAATGGGGTGACGGCCCGGTCAGCGCCGCGAGGTGGTTTTCATAGTCGAACCGCGGCACGGTGTCGTCAGGCTGGGGCTGCAGGAAGGCGGCCTCGATCCGGCCCTCGCGCGCGGCGCCAAGCTGCAGCATCCGGCCCCGGTCCATGAGGTTGGCGACCAGCGAGGTGATGAATACCGTCTTGCCGGAGCGCGCCAGACCGGTGACGCCGAGCCGGATGGGCCGGTCGAACAACGCTGCGGAGAAGCCGCTTGTGACGCTCTCCACCCCGTTCATCACCCCGTCTGCAAGGGAGGTTATCACCAAGGCCCTGATCCTGCTCTGTTCTTGCTGAGCACAAGATAGGCAGCATCCCGCCGGGATACCAGAGCGCACGCGGGGCTTGCCCCGGCTCGGCCCTGTTGCTACTTGCCCGGCCATGCCGCGTTTTGCTTTGAAAGTCGAATACCACGGGAAGCCTTTTGCCGGCTGGCAAAGGCAGAAGGAACTGCCGTCTGTGCAGGGCGCGATCGAGGCTGCGCTGGCACGGCTGGAGCCGGGGGAGCACACCATTGCCGCCGCCGGGCGCACCGATACCGGCGTGCATGCGCTGGGACAGGTGGCGCATTGCGATATGGCCAAGGAATGGGACCCGTTCCGCCTGTCTGAGGCGCTGAACTACCACCTGAAGCCCGATCCGGTCGCCATCGTCGATTGCACCCGGGTGGACGACGACTGGCACGCGCGGTTCTCAGCTGTGGAGCGGCAGTATCTGTTCCGCATCCTGATCCGCCGCGCACCTGCCACCCATGACGCGGGCCAGGTCTGGCAGATCAATCACGATCTCGATGCGGAGGCCATGCAGGAAGCCGCCAACCATCTGATCGGAAATCATGATTTCACCACCTTCCGCTCCTCGATCTGCCAGGCGGCAAGCCCGGTCAAGACGCTGAATGAGCTGCGGGTGGAGCGGGTGCAGGGGTTCTCCGGGCCGGAGATTCACTTCCACGTCCGCGCCCGCAGCTTCTTGCACAACCAGGTCAGGAGCTTTGTCGGCACGCTGGAGCGGGTCGGTGCCGGAGCCTGGGAACCGGCGGACGTGAAGGCCGCGCTGGACGCTTGCGACCGCGCTGCCTGCGGGCCGGTCTGCCCCGGGCACGGGCTGTATCTGGCGCGGGTGGGATACCCGGACGATCCCTTCGGCTGAAGCTTGAAATCCGGGGGGGGTGCCATCCGTACACCCCCTGTGCACCCCCTGTGCACCGGGCCGCTGCCACACCCCTGCCATTCTATCGCCACACCCCTCCCTCACACTGACGCAGGACCTGACCAACCGGCAGCGTTCCTGCGGCGGCACTGCGCGCGGCGGGGCTGCCCAAATACACGAAGCAGAGACCCCGAATGCCCGCTACAGCCAAACCGCCCCTTCTGGCCGTCCTGATCGACGCCGACAATATCTCTGCCAAATACGCCGAGGCGATGTTCGAGGAGATCGCCTCCTTTGGCGAAGCCAGCATCCGGCGCATCTATGGCGATTTTGCCGGCGGCGGCCCGCAGGGCTGGAACAAGGAGAAGCTGGCGGCACTGGCGATCGTGCCGCATCAGCAGTTTGCCAATACCACCGGCAAGAACGCCTCTGACATTGCGCTGGTGATCGACGCGATGGACATCCTGCATTCCGGCCGCTTTGACGGCTTTGTGCTGATCTCCTCGGACAGCGATTTCACCCGGCTGGCCAGCCGCATCCGCGAACAGGGGGTGGATGTTTTCGGCATGGGGATGCGCAAGACGCCCGCGGCCTTTGTGCAAGCCTGCAAACGGTTCATCTATGTGGAGAACCTGCTGGAGGAGCCGGCAAAGACCAAGCCGAAGCCCAAGAAGGAAGAGGGCAACGGCAATGCGCCGGCGGAGTTGGCGGACCCGACCAAGCTGGTGGTGCGGGCAATGGATGCGATCGGCCAGGAGGACGAGTGGTTCACCCTGGGCCAGATCGGCCAGTATATCACCGCGGCGTTTCCGGATTTTGACACCCGCAGCTATGGCAAGCGCAAGCTGAGCGAGCTGATTGCAACGCTGAAGCTGTTTGAGACCAAGCGCGGCGAAGGCAACCAGATCCTGGTGCGGCGGTTGGACTGAGGTTGCGATTACCGTCTTTCGTTTGCGCGCAAACCGTGGCTTAGTCCCGTCAAAGGGACGCGGCGACGGGAGGAACGCGCATGGCAATGCTGATCAGCATCGGCCACGACGGCTGGTACACCGAGGAACAGCTGGCGGAGGAACTGCGGGCGATGGCGCCCGGCGCCGATATCCGGCCGATATCAGCCCCCGGCAATCTGGATGAGGTCACGGTGCTGGCAGTCTCCGCGCTGAAGGGAGATCTGCCTGCGCAATTGCCGAACCTGAAGCTGGTGCAGAAACTGGGCGCCGGGGTGGACACCATCGTGGCGCACCCCAGCCTGGCAGCGCATGTGCGCGTCGCCCGGCTGAGACCGCTGGAGCCGGCGCATGAGATTGCGGAATTCTGCCTGGCCTATGTGCTGCGCGATCAGCGCAACATGCTGGCCCATGCGGCCTCGCAATCCCGCAGCGCCTGGGAGCCGCGGGCGCCGGGGCGCCCGCAGGAAACCACGGTGGGTATTCTGGGCCTGGGCCATATCGGCGGCCTGACGGCGCAGCTAATGCGCGACTTGCGGTTCCGGGTGCTGGGCTGGAGCCGCTCGCCCAAGGAGATCGAGGGTGTGGACTGCTGCCACGGCGATACGGCGCTGGTGCAGATGCTGGGCGAATGCGACTATGTCTGTTCGATCCTGCCCTCCACCCCCGCCACCCGGCAGCTGATGAATGCGGACACACTGGCGGCGATGAAGCCGGGCGCGGTGCTGATCAACGCGGGCCGCGGCGATCTGGTGGATGAACCGGCGCTGCTGGCGGCTCTGGACAATGGCACGCCCGGCCATGCGGTGCTGGATGTGGTGAGCAAAGAGCCGCTGCCCGCGGACAACCCGCTGTGGTCGCATCCGCAGGTCACCCTTACGCCGCATGTGTCCGGCTGGCATCTGGGTGACGCGCTGAAGGACGTGGTGGAAAACCTGCGGCGGCTGGAGGCGGGCGAAGACCTGCTGCACGAAGTGGACCGCGAACGGGGGTATTGAGCCCTGGCAGGCTAGGGTCAGGATCGGTAATCCGGGTTCTCGTAGTCGAACCGGCAGCCCGCGGACCAGGCGTTACGGTCGTTGCCTTCGTTCGGGTAACCGCCCGCGTCGCGCAGCATTGCCGCCAGATGCATCAGGTTCCAGGTCATGATCGTGGTGTTGCGCTGGGTGAATTCATTTTCGGAACCCGCGGGCTTGCCCTCTACCTCGTCGCCATAAGACGGCCCCGGCCCGGCCTCGCCGATCCAGCCGCAATCGGCCTGCGGCGGGATGGTGAAGCCAAGATGGCTGAGCGCGTAGCAGATTGTCATTGCGGTGTGCTTGATGCCGTCTTCATTGCCGGTGATGATGGTCCCGCCGGTCTTGCCGTAGAAGATCGACTGCCCCTTATCGTTCAGCTCGCCGCTCATACCGTAGAGGCGTTCGATCAGGACGCGGCAGACAGAGCTTTCCTCACCCAGCCAAAGCGGCGTGCCGATCACAAGGATCTGCGCTGCCAGCACCTTTTGCCACAGATCGGGCCAGTCGTCCTGCGGCCAGCCGTGGCCTGTCATGTCCGGGTAGACGCCGGGCGGCACCGTGTGGTCGAGCATGTGCAGATGCTCCACCTCCACGCCGTTCTTTTCCATGATGGCGGCAGAGGCGTCCATCAGCAGGCGGGTGTGGCTTTTGCTGCCGTCTTTCTTGAGGGAGGTATTGATGAAAAGGGCCTTGAGGCCTGAGAAACCGGTCATTTCTGCTGCTCCTGTCCGGGCTGCGGGTTCCGCCCGGAGTGTAGAGCGGCGCCAGCCGCTGGACAGCGGTCTGGCGCAATTGTGACCATCTGTGCATTTTGCCCTGCGCGCACGTGGCGCGTCAGGGCAGCCGGATCAACTGATGAAATCCTTATACCCGGCCTCATCCATATAATCGTCCATCGGCGACAGGTCCGACGGCTTGATCTTGAAGAACCAGGCGTCGCCCTCGGCGTCCTCGTTCACTTTGCCGGGGTTGTCGGCCAGCGCCTCGTTCACCTCGACGATCTCGCCGTCCAGCGGGGCGAGAATGTCGGAGGCGGCCTTGACCGATTCAATCACCACGATCTCGTCATCCTTGGAGACTTCGGTGCCCGGCTCGGGCAGCTCGACATAGACCACTTCGCCCAGCTGCTCGGCAGCGTGGGCGGTGATGCCGACGGTGATCAGGTCGCCCTCGGGCAGCAGCCACTCGTGTTCCTCGGTGTATTTCATGGGGATGTGTTCCTTCGAAGAGGCGTGGGTTTTCAATGTCTCTGGCCGCCGGAAATGGCGCCGCACATGGCAAGGGAGCCCCTCGCATACGCGGGTATACGGTATCAACGGGGGGGCCGGGCGATCAAGACGGCAATTCACCCGGGGATGGAGAATTTGCTGCCCTGCCACGAGTCAGAACAGGTTGAAATACTCCGCCTGCTCCCATTCGCTGACGGTATCAAGGTAGCGTTCCCACTCAAAGGTCTTGAGCTGCAGCAGGTAGTCAGCAGTGTCCGCGCCCAGCGCCTCGCGGCAAAGCGTGGAGTTTGCGAACCCGTCCAGCGCCTGGCCCAGCGAGCGCGGCAGGCGGTCGGCGTCTTCGCTGTAGGGCGACAGGGTGGGTTTCGGGGCCTCCAGCCCCTCCCGGATGCCGGCAGCACCTGCGATGATCTGGGCGGCGAGCGCGTAATAGGGGTTGGCGGAGCTGTCGGGGGCGCGGTTCTCGATCCGACTGGCGGGGTCGCGGGGCTGCATCAGCGCGCGCAGCATGGCACCGCGGTTGTCCTCGCCCCAGCCGATGCGGCTGGGGGCCAGCTGGAACGGCAGGTAGCGTTTATAGCTGTTCACCGTGGGGGCGATCAGCAAGGAGGTCTCGGACGCGTACCTCAGCAGGCCCGCCATCCAGGCGCTGGCGGGCGGGCTGAGCATCCCGGCGGTTTCCGGCATGAACAGGTTGCGGCCCGTGGCCAGATCCTGCAGCGACTGATGCACATGCCAGCCGTTGGCCATGGCATTGTCCAGCCGCGGCTTGGCCATGAAGCTGGCGTGCAGACCGTTCCGGGCGCAGACCTCCTTGACCATTGTGCGGAACATCACCATCGCGTCGGCCTGCGCCATGGCGCCGTCGGGGGCAAAGGTGAACTCGACTTGGCTGGGACCCATCTCGATTTCCACCGAGCGCACCGGCAGGCCCAGTTTCTGGGCGTTGCGGCGCAACAGATCCAAGATGCCTTCCGCCTCGCCATAGCGGGTTTCGGTCAGATACTGGTAGCCCTGCGTCAGGTTACGGGTCTGCACCGGGGCGCCGGGGCGGGTGGCCTGGGCATGAGCGTCCGCCTTGTCGGCCAGCTCAAACAGGTGGAACTCCACCTCCAGCCCGAAGGTGGCGGCCATGCCTTGCCCCGCCAGCATCTCCACCTGCTGCTGCAGCACCGCGCAGGGGGCAAAGGGGATGGGCCGACCGTCCGGGTAGACCGGGGTGCAGAAGATCCAGGCGGAATGGCCGGACCAGGGCAGCGCGCGCCAAGTGTCCGGGCGCGGCACCAGCAGCACGTCGCCCGCCCCCTGCATCGGCCCGGCCAGATCGGCGCCCTCCTCCCACACCGGGAAGGCGGTGCGGTGCGAGGTGTCCTTGAGCAGCAGGGTTGCAGGCACGTTGAGGCCGCGGTCAAAGACGGAAGCAAAAGCTTCCGCCATCACCGTCTTGCCGCGCAGCAGCCCGTGCTGGTCGGGGAACAGCACCCGCACCGTCTCGATTCCGTCGAACTGGGCGCGGGAGGTGATTTCCGCCGCCTTGCGGCAGTCCTCAGGTGACAGCAGCCCCAGGCGGGCCAGTTTGCCGGATGTGAAATCTTGTGCCATGGGCGGCCTCTCGGGTGTGGAGCTAATTGAAATTGCACCGGAAACACCTGCACGTCCAGCCGGCGGCGGGATTTGCCGCAACCCGTTGCGCAATCTGGATATTGCGGAGGTTTTGCGCCTTGACAGCGTTCGCAAAGCGAACATTGTTGCCAGCATTCGCACAAAACTGCTGCAGCCAGCGGTGACTACAGGATCAGAACGGGACGGCCAGGTAATGACAGCGGCAGATCAGGACAGGAATATTTCGTCGAGCTTTGCCAAAGGGCTGGCGGTTCTGGCGGTGTTTGACGCAGAGACTCCCAGCATGACCCTGGCAGAGATTGCCCGGCGCAGCGGCCAGGACCGCGCCACCGCCCGCAGGGGCGCGCTGACGCTGGTACAGGCGGGCTATCTGCGCCAGGACGGTCGGATGCTGTCCTTGACGCCGCGGGTGCTGGCGCTGGCGGGCGGGTTCCTGCAGGCCAACCAGTTCGGCCGCCGGGTGCAGCCGGTTCTGAACCGCCATGCCCGGCAGATGCAGATCGAGGTGACGCTGGCGATGCTGGATCAGGGCCGGGTGCTGCTGCTGGCGCAATCCACTGTCGAGCACGGTCATGTCACCTATGGCTTCACCGCTGGGTCGCATATTCCGCTGGCCCACACCAGCCTGGGGCGGATGCTGCTGGCCGGGCTGCCGGAGGAAGAGGCAGCGGCGGGGCTGGCGGAAACGGACCTGCCGCGCCACACCGAGGCCTCCCTGACCGATCCCGCTGCCATTCTGGACCGCGTGGGTGAAGCCCGCGCGCAAGGGTATTGCCTGACGGACAGCGAGTTCGAGGCCGGGATCACCGGCTATGCAGTTCCGGTGTCACGTCCCGGCCAGACGCCGATTGTGGCTGGGTGCTCTGCGCCGCGGGGCCAGCAGCCGGAGGCGGATGCCGAGCGGCTGCTGCGCGGGCTGCAGCTGTGCGCGGCAGAGCTGCGCCAGGCGGAAGCGGTGGATCACCTTTAGGGTCCTGACCCGAAGCAGCACCTTGCAAAGCCCCTGCCCTGCGTTAGGCTGAGGCCAGTGATTTCCGCAGGAGCATTTCGATGATGAAACAGACTGCATTGGCAGCGGCCCTCTGCGCCGCGCTGGCCCCGGCTGCAGGCGCCAAGGGCGTGGAAGGCAAGCAGGTCACCGTGCTGGGCCGCGATTGGGTGGTGGCCCCGGTGGAAGACGCCCCGGGCCGCTACAGCGCCACCCGCACCAACCGGGAGCATCTGGCCTTCCGTCCGCCCGCGGTGCTGACCGCGCGCCAGGCGGTCCGGGCCATTCGCACCGCCACCGGCTGCAGCGTCAACTTGGACACGATGGTGCGCAACATCACCGGCACCTATTACGCCCAGGTGATCTGCCGCAAATAGGCACTCCCCTGACGCTTGTGCGGTTTAGCAGCGTTTTTCTGAAACATCCTCTTGGGAAATGTGATCATTTTCCGGGAGCCCATGGATTGAGCGGTGCCGGAGCGCCTGCCATAGATTGCGCATGAAACTTGCTATCAACGGATTCGGCCGCATCGGCCGCGCCATCCTGCGCCAGATTCTGACCACCTCGCGCGGAGACGGCATCGAAGCGGTGCGGATCAATGATATCGCGCCCTTGGACATGTGCGCCTATCTGTTTCAGTACGACAGCACCTTTGGACCTTTTGCCCATCCGGTAGAGCATTGCGATGACGCGCTGCAGGTGATGGGGCGGTCCATCCCGGTGAGCCACGAGCCCGATTTAACCAAGGTGGATCTGTCCGGGGTCGATCTGGTGCTGGAATGCACCGGTATTGCGCGGACGTCCGATGTGGCGGAACGCGGATTGAAAGCGGGCGCTGCCAAGGTACTGATCTCCGGCCCCTCCCCCGCGGCTGAACTGACTGTGGTGCTGGGCGCCAACGAGGAGACGCTGGGTGATGCGCGGATTGTCTCCAACGCCTCCTGCACCACCAACGGGCTGACACCGCTGGTCAAGCTGCTGGACGGGATCGCCGGGATCGACACCGCGCATATGACCACAATCCATTGCTACACCAACTCGCAGCCGATGGTGGACGCGCCGCGCGGCGATTTTGCGCGCTCGCGCGGCGGCGCGCAGTCGATGGTGCCGACCACCACCTCTGCCATGCATTTGATCGACGAAGTGCTGCCGCATCTGAAAGGCCGTGTGAGCGGCGCGGCAGTGCGGGTGCCGACGGCCAGCGTGTCTGCCATTGATCTGGTCGCACATCTGAAAACCCCGATGAACGAGGCAGAGTTCACTGCTGCACTGCGCGAGGGCGTTGCCGCGTCAAAGGTGCTGGGCTGGACCGATATGCCGCTGGTGTCCTCCGACCTCAGGGCGCGGCCGGAGTCGCTGGTGATTGCCGGGCCGGAAACCCGCATGGCCGGGGACGCCCAGGTGCGGGTGTTCGGCTGGTATGACAATGAATGGGGCTTTTCGGCACGGATGCTGGATGTGGCGCGGCTGATGGCCGGGTAGACCGGACGCTTTGCACCGCCCTTGCTGCAAGCCCGCCGCCGGCGGGCTTTGCTATTCCTGCGGGCAGCGCCGTTTGCCTGCCAGACGGATCCAGCGGAAGATCAGCGTCAGCGCCAGCATGCAAACGGCCAGGCCAATCAGATCGCCGGCGGCATAGACCGCCATCACCGGCAGCTGATCGCCGGGAAAGATCAGGCCGGAGAAGACCACCGACTGCCCCGACGAATTGATCAGGGAGGCCAGCGCGCCAACCGCCAGCAGGCTGGTCCAGGCAATCCGCCGCTGCTGGCCGGCGTACAGGTTCCACCCGAACATCCTGGCAATTTCAAAAGCCGCAAAGGCTGAAACCGCACTGACAGCGATGGATTGCAGCAGCACTGATTCCATAACCTGCCGCACACCGGCGTCGGTGAATATCAATTCAGAGAGGAAAGCGCCTGCGGCCAGCGGCAGAACCGCCCGCCAGCCCAGCAGCCAGACCGCCAGCACCCGCACCCCGTGCGGCAGGTAGACCAGGCTGGCAAAGACCGTCACCTCCGGCAGGAAAAGACCCTGCACAGGTGTGACCACCCAGGCGGTCAGCCCGTGGCAGATAACATAGGCGGCCGTGATCACCGCAAAACTTTGAAGGCCAGCAAACAGCTGAAAAACTCGTCTCATGCCGCCCCCTTTAGACAGGAGCGGAGAAACCTGCAATCCGTGGAATGTATGAATGACGCAGCGCCGTCACTTTGCCGCAGAATCGAAGCTCACCACATAGTGCTTGGCCTTGCTGCCGCCGGCCCGTTTGATCAGTCCCAGCTCGAGCAGCGATTTCAGCGTGCGGTGGAATGTGGCCTGGGCCAGCCCCTGGACCAGCCGGTGATTGCGGATCTGTTCGGATTGCACCGGCTCACCCGGCGTCCTTGTCAGCGCATTTGCCGCCAGCAGCACATCGCGTTCCGACCGGCTCAGGCTGTCCAGTCCAAGGTCACGCTCCATCTGGTGAAGCATGTCGCGAAGTTCGAATATTGGTCTTAACCGGTCCAAAACCGCTCTCCTGGGTCCTCAACACCTGCATCCCGGCCTGTCCCGGGAGAAATGATACCACGCAACTTTATCAAACTGACAATTATATGGACAGTAAAATCATGCGTGGTATCATTCCAGTCAGGCTGGCTGCTTTGTGAGTGGTGGCTGCGCCTGACGTTACTTTTGTTCTTTGTTAAACAGTGACAGCTCCGGCGGGCCTGCCCGCCGGAGCTGGTTTAATCTATCACACACCTCCTTTGGCTTGCCAATCCTCATTGCCCGCGAGGCCGGTAACACGGGGCAATGCGCGGCAATCCGCCATCGCGCGGGGCCGGCGGATTGCCGCCGCTTTGCCGGTTCCATCCGGCAATTTTCCCGTGCTAGGCTCACCTTCAAGGCGCCTGTGCCCCTGTTCGGGTCCAGGCGGATTTTTACGCCCGCTGCCGGAGCAGACATGAATTTTCCTTTCCGCCCCCGCCCCTTGGCGTGCGCTTTAGCCTTCAGCCTTCAGACCCTGCTGCCGCTGCAGGCCAGCGCCGCCGAAGCAACGCTGCAGGCGCCCGGTGCAGATCAGGCCCTGACGGAAAAATTGCGCGGCTCCTCCGCCTCGGTCGCGGCCAGCGGCGAAACCAATGTGCAGGAACTGCTGGCGGCGGCGCTGTCGGATTACCGCACGCTGGTGCAGGTCCTGTATGATGCCGGGCATTTCTCGCCGGTGGTAAGCATCCGCCTGGACGGACGTGAAGCGGCGCAGATCCAGCCATTGAACCCGCCAAGGAGCGTAAAAACGGTGGAAATCACCGTGAGACCCGGCCCGCAGTTTGCCTTTGGCAAGGCGGAGCTGGCACCGTTCCCGCAGAACAGCGATGTGGAGATCCCCGAGGGCTTTGCCCCCGGCAAGCCCGCCGGCACCGGGGTGATCCGCGATGCGGCCATTGCCGGCGTCCGGGCGTGGCGCCGCAGCGGCCATGCCAAGGCGGATGTGGCGGAGCAGAACATCACTGCCAACCACCTGCAGGCGCGGCTGGATGCCCAGCTGCGGCTGGCGCCGGGACCAAAGCTGCGGTTCGGGCAGATGCGGATCACCGGCGACACAGCCGTGAGCCAGGATGCGATCCGCCGCATTGCGGGTTTCCCGGCGGGGGAGGAGTTCCACCCCGATCTGATCTCCAAGTCCGCCACCCGGCTGCGCCGCACCGGCACGTTTTCCAGCGTGGTCCTGCGTGAAGCGGAGCATCCAAATCCGGACGGCACACTGGACTTTGTGGCGCAGGTGGAAGACTTGCCACCGCGCCGCCTGACCTTTGGCGCCGAGGTCAGCTCCTCCGACGGACTGGAGCTGTCGGGCAGCTGGATGCACCGCAACCTGTTCGGCAACGCCGAGAAGCTGCGGATCGAAGCGCGCATCAGCGGCATCGGCAGCAGCAACGACATCGACGGCCGCGTCGCAGTGCGGCTGGACCGGCCCGCGAAACTGGGGCCGGACGACCTGATCTTCTATCTTGCAGAAGCCGAGCGGCTGGACGAGGAGCATTACACCGCCACCCGCGTCTATGGCGCCATCGGCGCGCGGCGGACGTTTTCGGAGACGTTTTATGCTGAAGCCGCGCTGGGCGTGTCCTCCACCCTGGCTGAGGACGTGTTCGGCAAACGCAGGTTCAAATACGTGGCAGGCAGGTTCCGGGCCGAATATGACGCCCGCGACAGCCGGGTGAACCCCACCGACGGCTATTTCCTGCAAGGGACTGCCACGCCTTTCATCGGTTTTGGCGGCAGCAAGTCCGGCTTGCAGATGAAAGGCGACGGGCGCGCCTATTATGGATTGGGCGCTGACGACCGGATCGTGCTGGCAGGCCGCTTGCAGCTGGGCTCTGTGGTCGGCCCATCGCTGAGTGAGGTCTCCCCCACGCTGCTGTTCTTCTCTGGCGGTGCGGGCACCGTGCGCGGGCATGAATACCAGTCGCTGGGCGTGCCAGCGAATGGCGGCACCGCGGGCGGGCGCAGCTTTGCCGCCCTGTCTGCCGAAGTTCGCGGCAAGGTCACTGACAAGATCTCGCTGGTCGGTTTCTACGACCTCGGCTTTGTCGATGCGGACAGTTTCGTCTCCGGTTCATCAGCACGCCATGCAGGCGCGGGCATCGGTGTGCGCTATGATGTGGCCGGGATCGGCCCGATCCGGCTCGACCTTGCCTATCCGGTGGACGGCGGGTCCGAGGACGGGCTGCAATTCTATATCGGGATAGGACAGGCGTTTTGAGACAGGTTCTTGGCTATACGCTCGCATTGGGCCTGACGGCACTGCCTGCTGCGGCGCAGGAAACCACCGAGGAAGATGCTGGCGGGCTGCTGGTCGACTTCCTGGAGGACACCCTGTCCGGCGACAGCCGCTATATCAGCGTATCGGGGCTGGAAGGCGCATTTTCCTCTGAAGCCAAGATCAAGAAGATCACCGTAGCCGACGAGAGAGGCATCTGGCTGACCGTCGAGGGTGCGGTGCTGGACTGGAACCGGCTGGATTTGCTGCGCGGGCGGTTCTCGGTCAATGAGCTTTCGGCGGAGCGCATTGCAGTGGAGCGCGCACCGGAGCCGCTGCCGCCGGACCCGGAGCTGCCGGAGGCAGAGACCACGCCCTTTGCACTGCCGGAATTGCCGGTGGCCATCGAACTGGGCCAGATCAAGGCGGCCCGGATTGAGCTGGGCGAGGACCTGACCGGAACAGCCGCCAGCCTGCGGGTCGAGGGCACGCTGAAACTGGCGGACGGGGCGCTGGACACCAAGCTGGAGGCCGCACGGCTGGACAAGCCCGGCGACCACATCCGGCTGGAAGCGGGATATGCCAATGAAACCCAGCAGATCACCCTGGACCTTTCGGTTGACGAGGCCGCGGGCGGGCTGATCTCGCGCGGGCTGAATCTGCCGGGTAACCCCGACTTGCAGCTGACCGCCAAGGGCAGCGGCCCGGTCACGGATTTCACCGCCGATATCGCTTTCAGCACCAATGGCACCGAACGCCTTGGCGGCCAGGTGGTGCTGGCGGCCCGCCCCTTGCCTGAGGATGCCGCCCCCGAAACCCCGCGCGACATCGGGTTTTCTGCCGACCTGGGCGGCAATATCGACGTGCTGCTGCCGCCGGTGCACCGCCCGTTCTTTGGCCCCGGCCTGCGCCTGAACGTCAAAGGCCTGCGCGAGGGCAGCGGCGCCGTAACGTTGGATACGCTGGTCCTGCGCACCAATGCCCTTCGGATCACCGGCGCCGCAGCGCTGGATGCGGGCGGCAAGCTGGCCACCGCCAACCTGAAGACCGCGATCTCCCCGCCCGCAGGCCAGGCTGCGGTCACGCTGCCAACCAGCGACGGCCAGACCACGCTGGCCAAGGCCGACCTGCAGCTGCAGAAGACGCTCGAAGGCCGCTGGGTGCTGGACGGGGTGCTCAATCAGCTGAGCCATCCAGGCGCGCTGGTGGATACCGCCGAAATTCTGGGCCGCGGCACCTTGGATCAGAGCAGCGGCTTTGCGCTGGAAGGCCGTCTGACGGCCGGCCTCAGCGGCTTTCTGCCGCGCGACCCGGCATTGGCCAAAGCGACCGGCAACGAAATCCGCTTTGAAGGCACGCTCAGCACTGACGGCCCCGGTGCGCTGCATATCACGGACATGGAGCTGCGCGGCAGCGACTACCAGGCCGCAGGCGATGTCGCCTTTGATGGTCTGGAAGAGGGGTTGAAAGTCACCGCAGACCTGACGGCGGGTGCTGCGGATCTTGGCCGTTTTTCCGAGCTGGCGGGCCGCCCGCTGGGCGGTGCGGTTCAGGCCGTGGTCAAGGGATCCTTCATCCCGCTGACCGGCGGGTTCGACACCGATCTTTCAGTGCAGGCGCAGGACTTGTCAGCGGGCATCGCCCAGGCGGATGAGCTGCTGGCAGGCACCACCACCGTCGCCCTTAAGGCGGCGCGGGATGAAAACGGCATTGCCATCGACCGTTTTGCCCTGGCTGGCAGCGCGCTGGAAGCCGCTGCGGCAGGCACGCTCAGCAACCAGTCCGGCCAGCTGGACATCACGGCCCGTCTGAACCGGCTGGAGGTTTTGGTACCGCAAGCGCCCGGCACGCTGGAGCTGGCAACCACCCTCAGCCGCACCGGCGATACCTTCAGCGGCGTGGCGGAGCTGAAGGGGCCGCATACCTCCAGCGCCAAGCTGGACGGGTCGGTGACGCTTGAGGGGGACGCTGATTTCACCTTTGCGGCAGCCTGGAACGAGCTGGAACGCTTTGTGCCGCAGCTCGCGGGCCGGCTCAGCGCCGAAGGCATGGCGGAACGGCGCAGCGGCGAATGGCAGGCAACCGTCCAAGCCGAAGGGCCTGCAGGTATTTCGGTAGAGACCGAAGCCCGCTTCACGGAAAGCAACGGCAGCA
The DNA here is from genome assembly GCF_000203975.2 of Leisingera sp. ANG1. Classification (GTDB taxonomy): domain Bacteria; phylum Pseudomonadota; class Alphaproteobacteria; order Rhodobacterales; family Rhodobacteraceae; genus Leisingera. The sequence goes on from NZ_AFCF02000008.1 coordinate 567,787, forward strand.
CCGATCTGAAGTTCGACGCGGTGATGGCTGAGCTGCAGCGGCTGGTGCCAGACCTTCCCGGCCGGCTGGCCGCCACTGGCACCGCAACCCGGCGCGACGGCACCTGGACCGTAGACAGCACCGCCAGCGGCCCGGCCGGCATCGACAGCCGCATCGAGGGCAGCTGGAACGAGGCGAAGGGCACTGCCGATGTGACGGCCAAGGGCACCCTGCGGCTGGAAGGCCTGAACCCTTTCATCTCCCCCAATCTCATGCAGGGGCCTGCGAATTTCGACATGGCGCTGCGCGGGGTTCCGGCGCTGGACGGGGTCAGCGGCACCATCTCCGTGCCAAGCGCGTCGCTTGCCATCCCGGCCGCGGCGCAGCGGGTGGACGATATCAACGCCACGGTCTCCATTGCCCGCTCCAATGCGCAAGTGCAAGTCTCGGCCCGCCCGCGCGACGGCGGCACGGTGCAGATCAGCGGCCCGGTCGGGCTGCTGCCGCCATTCAACGGAAACCTGCAGATCGCGATTGGCGACGTGGTGGTGACAGACCACCTGTCCTATGAGTCCCTGCTGAACGGCAGCCTGGCGATGTCTGGCGCCATGGCGGGCAGCAACCGGATTGCAGGCCAAATCAACGTGGGCGAGACCAGCATCAACCTGAATACCGCAGGCGGCTCTGTATCCTCTGCGCCGATCCCGCCGATCCGTCATGTGGGCGCACCGCAAGAGGTGCGCCGGACCCTTGCCCGCGCCGGGCTGACCGGCAGCGGCAGCAGCGGGGCGGGCGGCTCCGGCAGAACAGACCTGGACATCATGATCAGCGCCCCATCGCGGATCTTTGCCCGCGGCCGCGGGTTGCGCTCGGAGCTGGGCGGCCAGATCCATCTGCGCGGCACCACCGCGCGGCCCTCCCCCTCCGGCCAGATCAGCCTGATCCGCGGCACCTTCGATATCCTCGGCCGGCGGCTGGAGCTGGACGAGGGCCGCATTACCCTCTTGGGCGACCTGAAACCCTATCTGGAGTTCAAATCCACCGCCGCCACCGAACAGGGCACCGCGACGCTGGAAATTTCCGGCCGGGTCGACGCGCCGGAGATCAAGGTGACCTCCGACCCGCCCCGGCCCAGTGAAGAGGCCTTGGCACTGCTGCTGTTCGGCGACAACATCGGAGATATTTCACCGCTGGCGCTGGCGCGGCTGGCGGGCTCTGCCCTGACCCTCAGCGGGCGCGGCGGCGGCGCCCAGAGCAAGGTGCGGCAAGCCACCGGAGCAGATGACGTCGACATCGGCACCGACAACCTGGGCGCAGGACAGCTGGGGCTGGGCGGCTATGTGGCGGAGAACGTCTATACTGATTTCAACGTCAACACCCAGGGCGACAGTGAACTGAGCATCAACCTGGACGTCACCAAAAGCCTGACGGTTCAAGGCACTGTGGACAGCGAAGGGGAAACCGGCGTCGGCCTTTTCTTCAAACGGGACTACTGACAGGCAGGGCTTGCAGCGGAGGGAATATGCCGGCAAGCTGCAAGCAGAATTCCGGGCAACCGCAGATTGGGGACGCTGTGGGAAGAACACTCACCCAGAAACTGGCGGACCGCGCCAGCCGCATGGCACACAGGGTCAGATTCCGCGCCTCGCTGCGCCATCTGCACGGGCCGGCGGGGTGTTTTGCTGCGCCGGACCAGGTGGTTCTGATCGCCCTCGTGCGCGACGGCGCCTATTACCTGGATGTGTTCTTTGACCACTACCGGCGGCTTGGTGTCTCGGCGTTTGTGTTTTTTGACAACGGCTCTGCTGACGGCACAATCGAACGGATCCGGCAGGAGCCGGATACTGCGGTGCTGCAGTCCCCCCTGCCCTGGCTGGAGTTTGAAAACACCTTTCGCGCCTATGCAGCGGAACGCTATGGCCAGGATCGCTGGTGCCTGTTTGCCGACATGGATGAGCTGTTCGATTTCGAAGGCAGCGAAACCGCCGGGCTGGCCGGGCTGACCCGCTACCTGGCGCAGCAAGGGTACACGGCTCTGCAGGCCGAAATGCTGGAAATGTTCCCCAAAGGCCCGCTGTCCGCGGCGCGCGGACTGTCTTACGCCGAAGCGGTGCAGAGCTTCCGGTATTCTGACATCAGCACGGTGCGGGCGGTGGATTATACCTCCGGCGACACCGGCTTTGCCTATTACCTGCGCCAGAACACCCTGCCGCCCGGCGGCGCGCAGATGCTGTTCGGCGGTGTGCGCGGCAAGGTGTTTGGCGAGAACTGCTGCCTCAGCAAGCACCCGCTGGTGTTCAACGGGCCTGGCGTCCAGGCAGCAGCGCATCCGCATGCCTCGTCAGGTGTGCGGGTGGCAGATCTGGAAGGCCTGATCCGCCACTACAAATTTGCCGGCGACAGTCTGGCGCGGGATCTGCAGAGCCAGGCGGAGGCCGTGTCGGAACACGGCGAGGACCGCCAGCGCAGCAGCGCAATGCAGACGCAGCCGGACCTGAGCCTGTGGTCTTCGGACGCGGTAGAGGGCGCGGGGATTTCAGAGCTGCAGCGCCGGGGCTTCCTGCGCAGCTCGCCCGCGTACCGGGCTTTTCTTGCCGGAGAGGCCGCATGAGCGCGGCCGCCATCGCCGCGGTTGTCATCGGCCGCAACGAAGGAGAGCGGCTGATCCGCTGCCTGCAATCCCTGCGAGGCCAGGTGCAGCAGCTGATCTATGTCGACAGCGGCTCCACGGATGGGTCCGCAGCTGCCGCGCGGGATATGGGTGCGGAAGTGGTGGCCCTGGACCTCAGCCAGCCCTTCACAGCCGCCCGCGCCCGCAACGCCGGGCTGGCGGTGCTGGAGACCGGGATCGAGTTTGTGCAATTCGTGGATGGCGATTGCGAGGTGAACCCGGACTGGATCGCCACCGCCGCGGATTTCATGCAGGCAAATCCCAAGGCAGCGGTGGCCTGCGGACGGCGACGGGAGCGGTTCCCGGAGATGTCCGTCTACAACCGGCTGTGTGATGCGGAATGGGACACGCCCGTTGGCGAGGCCAAGGCCTGCGGTGGCGACGCGCTGATGCGGGTGGCGGCGGTCTATACCGCGGGCGGCTACCGCGATGGGCTGATCGCCGGGGAGGAGCCGGAACTGTGCCTGCGGCTGCGCCGGGCGGGCTGGCAGGTCTGGCGGCTGGACGCTGAGATGACCCTGCATGATGCGCAGATGCTGCGGTTCACCCAATGGTGGAACCGCAGCCGCCGCGCAGGCCATGCCTTTGCCGAAGGCGCCGCATTGCATGGCGCCGGGCCGGACCGGCACTGGGTGGCAGAGACCCGGCGCGCCCTCCTGTGGGGCGCCATCCTGCCAGCAGCCATCGTGATGGCCGGGCTGCTCCGCCCTGCTCTGCTGCTGGCGGCACTGATCTACCCCGCCCAGGTGCTGCGCCTGTCCCGCCGCATGGGGTTTGAACAGGCTCTGTTTTCGGTGCTCGGAAAATTCGCTGAGGCTGCGGGCGCGCTGGAGTTTTACTGGCGCCGCTGGCGCGGTTCTGCGCGCGGCATACTAGAATACAAGTAGCCCGCCGTCAGCGCGCCCGGATGCGACAGGCCTTAAGTGTCAGCCCGGGCAGAATTGCCAGGCATTTGGCATAACGCGGCAGCAGCCGCGTGGGGCTCGACAGGGCCCGCCAAAGCCATTCCATCGCCATGGCGCGGACCCAGGCGGGCGCGCGTTTCTGATGGCCGCCAAGGAAGTCCAGCCCGGCACCGACAGAGGCGAAGCCTGCCGCGGGCGACAGTTTGCGGCCGCGCTGGGCAAACCGCTCCTGCTTGGGCGCACCCAGCGCCAGGAAACACAGGCAGGGGCCGGTTTCATCCAGCCGGTGCAGGATCTGATCTGCCTCCTCCCCTTCCGGATCGAAGCGGCCGGAAGGGGCGTGGGTCCAGGCCACCTGCAGCCCCGGCACCGCCTCCGTCAGCGCATTTTCAGCGTCCTGCAACGCCTCTTCCGTGCTGCCCGCCAGCACCACCGGCACCTTGGCCTCAGCCGCCAGGCGGCAGAGCGGCAGCACCATGTCGGAGCCTGGCATCAGAGCCACCGGGCGGCGGGCAAGGCGGGACAGCCAGACGATGGGGCGCCCGTCCGCCACCACCAGATCCTGCGCCTGATAGGCTGACAGGAACGTCTCCGACGCCTCCATCTTGACCAGGTGATCCAGGTTCACCGTTGCCAGCGCAAAGCCTTGGCCCGCCTTGAAACGGGCGAGAATTTCTGCCTCTAGCATCGCACGCGCAGGAATGTTCACCGCAACCCGGCGGCCGTGGATTTCAAAAAACATGGGCGTCCCCGGTTCACTTCCGCCCATCTGATACCGCCGCCACCGTCGGCAGACCAGAACCAATGCGCAAGCCGGTCCTGCGCCGTGGCAAAGCTGCATCCTGTTAACCCGATATTGCAAATCCGCGCGACATCGCCGCCCGCAGCGGGTAAAGTTTGACGCAAATACCGGGGAATTGAGGGGGCACGGGGCTTTGCCCAACGCTTTGGCCTATCTGATGCTGCTGGCCTGGCCGCTGGCCAGCCTGATCCTGTTCCGGCGCCTGCCGCTGGAACGGGCGATCCTTTGGTGCATCATCGCGGGCTATCTTCTGCTGCCGCCGCTGGCCGAGTTCGACCTGCCGCTGGTGCCGGACATGGACAAGTTCGCGATCCCCTCGGTGATGGCCTTTGTGCTGTGTGCCTTCCTGCTGCGCAGGCCGGTGCCGCTCTTGCCGCGGCATCCGGCGGTGCGGCTGCTGGTGCTGCTGTTTGTCTTTGGGGTCATCCCCACCGTGCTAAGCAACGGTGAGCCGATCCTGTTCCGCAAAATCGCCAATTCCGACCCGATCATCTTCCTGACCGATCAGCTGCCGGGCCTGCGCTGGCGCGACCTGGGTTCGGTGATCATCAATCAGGTGATCGTGCTGATCCCTTTCCTGCTGGCGCGCCGGTACCTGTCCACGCCAGAGGCCCAGCGCGAGCTGCTGCTGGCGCTGATGACCGGCGGCCTCGCCTATACCATTCCGTCGCTGATCGAGATCCGCTTCAGCCCGCAGATCAACGTCTGGATCTACGGATTCTTCCAGCATGACTTCAGCCAGATGATGCGCCAGGGCGGCTTCCGTCCCATCGTGTTCCTGCCCCATGCGCTGTGGCTGGCGTTTTTTATGCTGTCGGCGCTGCTGGCGGCCACCGCGCTTGCCCGTGCCACCAAGGGCGGGGACCGTGTCCGGCTGGCGCTGGCCGCAGGCTACCTGTTTGCCGTGCTGGTTTTGTGTAAAAGCCTCGCCTCGCTGGCCTATGCGCTGGCCTTTGTGCCGGTGGTGGCACTGGCGCCGCTGCGCTGGCAGCTGCGGGCGGCCCTGCTGCTGGCGCTGATTGCCGTGGTCTATCCGATGCTGCGCAACGCCGGGCTGGTGCCAACAGAGGAATTGGTGGCCCAGGCAAGCACGATCAGCGCCGAACGGGCACATTCGCTGAACTACCGTTTTGAAAACGAAGCCCAGATGCTGGCGCGCGCCGCCGAAAAGCCCTGGTTCGGCTGGGGCGGCTGGGGCCGCAACCTGGTGCGGCACGAAGAAACCGGGCAGATCCTGTCGATCCCGGACGGCCGCTGGATCATCGTGTTCGGCACTTTCGGCTGGTTGGGCTATATCGCCGAGATGGGCCTGCTGGCGTCCCCGCTGGTGCTGCTGGCCCATGCCGCGGCCCGGGCGCCCCGGGGCAGTGTTTCGCCCTATGCGGCCCCGATTGCGCTGATTCTGGCAGCCACCATGGTGGATATGCTGCTGAATGCCACGCTGATCCCGATCACCTGGATGTGCGCCGGATCGGTTCTGGGCTACGCCGAGAGATTGCTCTACCCGGGCTTGTTCCAGAAGAAACCCGCACTATTTGGCGGGGCGCAGGCGCTTTTGCCTGACACCGCCGGGGCTAAGCAGCGCAGCATCCTGTGATGCCGCAATCTTTCCGCTTTTCCGGCCGAAATTGACACAATGCGTCCATAGGACAGCCGCATGGATTGACGAAAGTAAATTTGAGTTCACCCGGCCCCGCGGAACAGATGGGGATCCAAGCCGCCAGGCCGGGACAGCAGCCGGGGAGAACCCCGGCACCCGAAAATAAACCCGTCCGGCGGGCCCTGCCATCTTCGCAAAGCGGATTGGCTGCGGCGTGCCGGGCTGTTTGCGAAAGGCCAGTGGGGTCAGGTATTGACGATGCAGGATCGGACATCCGCAGCGGGGCGCGCCGCCGGGAATAATGCAGGTGATATTGCCATTGTCGGCCTGTCGGTAACTGTGCCCGGCGCCGGTTCTGCTGAGGCGTTTTGGCAGAACCTGCGCGCTGGCATCGAGTCGATTGAGGTTCTGGACCGCGAGACGCTGCTGAAAAACGGCGAGCGCGCCTCTGTCCTGGCGGACCCGAATTATGTCCCTGCCTCGGCCCAGCTGCAGGGATTTGACGAGTTCGACGCGGAATTCTTTGGCTTCAGCCCGAAAGAGGCCGCCATCCTTGATCCCCAGCACCGCAAATTCCTCGAGGTCGCCTGGGGCGCGATGGAAAACGCAGGCCATCCGCCCGAAAGCATCAATGGCCCCATCGGTGTCTACGCGGGCTGCGGCATGGGCAGCTATTTCTATTTCAACATCTGCTCCAACCTGGGTCTGGTCGATGACGTGGGCATGTTCCTGCTGCGCCACACCGGCAACGACAAGGATTTCCTGTCGACCCGCGTCAGCCATGTGTTCGACTTGAAAGGACCGTCGGTCAACGTGCAGACCGCCTGCTCCACCTCGCTAGTAGCGGTGCATTACGCCTGCAAGGCCTTGCGCGAGGGCGAGTGCGACATGGCACTGGCGGGCGGCGTCACCATCGAACTGCCGCAGGGGCGTGGCTATCTCTACAAGGAAAACGAGATCCTGTCGCCCGACGGCCATTGCCACGCCTTCGACCACCGGGCGCAAGGGACTGTGTTTGGCTCCGGCGCAGGTGCAGTGGTGCTGAGGAGGCTGGAGGATGCGATAGCCGACGGCGACCACATCTGGGCTGTCATTAAGGGTTCTGCCATCAATAACGACGGCGCGGACAAGGCAGGCTATCTCGCGCCTTCCGTCGGCGGCCAGTCGGCAGCGGTGCAAAAGGCACTGGTGGCCGCGGGCACCCCGGCGGACACCATCGACTATGTGGAATGCCACGGCACCGGCACCTATCTGGGCGACCCCATCGAAGTCTCTGCCCTGACTGACGCCTACCGGGCCACGACCCAGGACAGCGGCTTTTGCCGCATCGGCTCGGTCAAGACCAACATCGGTCATCTGGACACCGCGGCGGGTGTTGCCAGCCTCACCAAGACGGCGCTGGCGCTGCATCACAAGGAAATCCCGCCCTCGCTGGGATTTGAAGCCCCGAACCCGGCGATTGATTTTGAGACCTCGCCATTCCGCGTGAACGCGGAGCTCACCCCGTGGACTCCGCACAAGGGGCCGCGGCGTGCCGGTATCAACTCGCTGGGCGTGGGCGGCACCAATGCGCATGTGATCCTGGAGGAAGCGCCGGCGCGCGCGGCCTCGGAAGAAAGTGATTTTCCGTTCCAGATCCTCTGCGTGTCCGGCCAGTCCAAGGCGGCGCTGGACGCCAATACGCAAACGCTGGCTGAGTACCTGAAGACAAACCCGGAGGCCGATCTGGCCGATGTGGCCTATACCCTCAAGGAAGGCCGCCGCGGCTTTGCCAAGCGCCGGGTGCTGGTGGCAGAGACCGCCTCCGAAGCCATTGACCTGATTGAGGAAAACGACCCCCGCAAGGTCTTCACCCACGACCGGCTGGGCGGCAGCCCCGAGGTGGTGTTCATGTTCCCCGGCGGCGGCGCGCAATATGCGGGCATGGCGCGTGACCTTTACGAAACTGAGCCAGTCTTTGCTGACTGGATGGACCGCGGACTGGAGCATCTGCAACAGAGCCTCGACTACGATATCCGCGCGATCTGGCTGCCGGAGGACGGTGAGGAGGACGCCGCCAATGCCAAGCTCCAGCAGCCCTCGGTGCAGCTGCCGCTGATCATGATCGTGGAATACGCGCTGGCGCAGTTGTGGGTCAGCTGGGGCGTGCAACCTGCCGCACTGGTCGGCCACTCGATGGGCGAGAACACCGCCGCCTGCCTGGCCGGCGTCATCTCCTTTGAGGACTGCATTGATCTGGTCCTCTTGCGCGGACGGCTGTTCGACACCGTGCCTGCGGGCGGGATGCTGTCGATTGCCCTGCCCCTGGCTGAGGTTGAGGCCATCATTGGCGATGATCTGGATATCGCCAGCGTCAACGCGCCGTCGCTCACTGCTGTTTCCGGCCCGCAGGAGGCGCTGGACAGGCTGTCAGCCGACCTGACTGCCCGCGAGGTAGAACACCAGCGCATCCCCATCGACATCGCCGCCCACTCGCGGATGCTGGACGGCATACTGCAGGAATACGGCGATTTCATCCGTAAGCTGACCCTGTCGGCACCCGGTCTGCCGGTGATTTCGAACCGCACCGGCGCTGCCCTGACCGCGGAACAGGCCACCAGCGCCGATTACTGGGTCGGCCAGCTGCGCAATACCGTGCGCTATGCCGACTGCGTCGAAACCCTAGCCAAGACCCCGGACCGGGTGTTCCTGGAGGTCGGCCCCGGCAAGGCCCTCAGCGCCTTGGCGCAGATGTCGCCTGCGGTGAAACAGGGCCAAGTGCTCAGCACGCTGCGCCACCCGGATCACCAGGTGATGGACGACAGCTATTTCTTCGGCGTCATCGGCCGGCTTTGGGCCTGCGGGGTGGAGGCCGACTGGCCGCAGATTTGGGGCGACGCGCGCCGCAACCGCTTGCCCCTGCCCGGCTATGCCTTCCAGCGCAGCCGCTATTTCATCGAGCCCGGCAAACCGGCAATCGAAGAAGAGGCCCAGACCCCGGCGCGCCATGACGATCTGAGCAAATGGGGCTACCGCCCGGCCTGGCGCCAGCGGCTGGCAGATTGCGCGCTGGATGTCGCGCAAGAGCTGGCGCAGGAACCGCACAACTGGCTGATTTTCGAGGACGAATCCGGCCACGCCGCCCGCACTGCCGAAAGCCTGGAGGCCGCGGGCCACAGCGTTGTGCGCGTCCGCGCAGGCGACACCTATGCGCAGCTTTCACCCGCTTCCTATATCCTGCCGCCGGAACAGGGGCGTGCCGCCTATGGCGCGCTGCTGGCTGATCTGGCAGAGGCCGGGCTGCTGCCGGACCGCATCGCGCATTTCTGGCTGGTGACGGAGCGAGAGAGCTTCCGCCCCGGCTCCTCCTTCTTTGATCGCAACCTTGAGATGGGCTTCCATTCCCTGACCGCACTGGCGCAGGAGCTGGGCAATACCGATCTGCCCGGTCCAGCGCATCTGACGGTCTTTACCACCGGTGCCGCGCAGGTCCGCGGCGAGGCGCTGCCCTACCCGGAAAAGGCCATGATCGCAGGCCCCCTGGGCGTGATCCCGCGCGAGCTGCCGGGGCTGACCTGCTCGGCTGTGGACATTGAACTGCCGCAGGCGCCGCAAGGCCTGTTTGCCCGCCGCAATCCGGCGCAGGCCGGTATCACCTCCCGCTTGCTGGAAGAGCTGATGGCAGAGCCGGCCAGCAGCACCGCCGCCTGGCGCGGCGAAAAACGCTATGAGCTGAGCTGGCGCCCGCGGCCGCTGCCCGCGCCGGAAACGCCTCCTTTCAAACAGGGCGGCCACTACGTGATCACCGGCGGCTATGGCGGCATCGGCCTGACCATCGCAGGCCACCTGATGCGCGGCTACGCCGCCAAGGTCTCGCTGATCTCCCGCGACGGGCTGCCGCCGCGCGAGACCTGGGAGCGGTATCTGGCCAGCCACAGCCCGGCCAACCGTACCGCCCAGCGCATCCGCGCAGTGATGGCGCTGGAGGCGGGTAGCAAGGGTGCAGTACTACCGCTGGCCGCCGACGTCTGCAACAGCGGCGACCTGCGTGCAGCGCGGGAGCAGGCCGAGACGGCCTTTGGCCCCGTCACCGGGGTGATCCACGGTGCCGGCGTTATCAGTGATGGCCCGCTGCTGGCCAAGGACGAGGACCAGATCGCCCAGGTTCTGGCTCCCAAGGTCAGCGGGCTGCGGGCGCTGGATGCAGTATTCCCGGACGGCAGTCTGGAGCTGATGGTGCTGTTCTCCTCCTCCTCCACCGTGACCCGGCCTGCGGGGCAGGTGGATTACATCGCCGCCAACGAATACCTCAACGCCTGGGCCAAGCACCGCGCAGGCGGGCAGACCCGTGTGATCGCGGTGGACTGGGGCGTCTGGGCCGACACCGGCATGGCCGCTGACGCCATGGCGGGCCGCAACGCAAACGCAGGCGCCAGCACGCCCGAGCCCTGCCCGCAGCCGCTGCTGCTGCAGCAGGCTTTCGATGCCGCCGGAAACCGCATCTTCACCCCCGGCTTCAGAACCGCGGACTGGCTGCTGGATGAGCACCGCACCAAGGATGGCACCGCGCTGGTGCCCGGCACCGGCTATATCGAAATGGCCGCCGAGGCGCTGGCCGCCATCGGCGTGGAAGGCCCCTTCGAGATCCGGGACCTCTACTTCCTGCGCCCGCTGATCGCCGGCGAAGACAGCCCGCGGGGTGCGCTGGTAAAGTTAGAAGCTAATGAAAATGGTTATGAACTGTTTGTTTACTCGAGATTTACAAATGGTTACCGTCTGAATTGTCAGGCTTTGCTGGCCTTAGCGGCGGCGGCAGAACGCCCCGCCCCCCTCCCCCTCCAGACGATTTTCACCCGATGCCCGGAGGAGCAGGCGCCTGTGCGCGGGCGCCTGCGATCCCCGCAGGAGGCGCATCTGAACTTCGGGCCGCGCTGGCATGTTCTGGACCGCGCCGCACTGGGGGACGGCGAAGGCATTGCCGCCCTGTCGCTGCCGGATGCGGCGGCGGCTGACGGCTGCCTGCTGCACCCGGGCCTGATGGATCTGGCAACCGGCTGGGCCATGAACCTGATCCCCGGATATGAAGGCACCGCGCTGTGGGTGCCGGTGTCCTACGGGACCATCCGGGTCTTTGCGCCGCTGACACCGCAGGTCTTCAGCCATGTTCGCCTCTCCGAGGGCTCCGGCGGCGGCTCAGCGGCCTTCGATGTGACTCTGACCGGCCCGGACGGCACTGTGCTGGTCGAAATCGAGGGTTTCCGGATGCAACGCCTGGCGGGCGGGTTTGATGCGGCAGCGGAGCAGGGTGAAGCAGATGCCACCGCCGCCCAGCTGGGGCTGGAACCCGCCAGCAGCCCGCAGCCGCTATCGCCTGAGGAACGCCGTCTGCAGCTGAACATCTCCAATGGCATCAAGGCAGAGGACGGCGGCGAGGCCCTTGCCCGCGCCGTGGCCTCTGGCCTGCCGCAGGTGGTGGTTTCTTCGCTGGACCTGCCCGCGCTGATTGCCCAGGCAGACCAGAGCACACCGGCCGAGACCGAGGCCCAGACATTCGACCGCCCGCAGCTCGACACCGATTACGTGGCACCGCGCAACCCGGTGGAGGAGCAGCTGGCCAAGCTGTTTGCCTCCCTCCTGGGCGTCAGCCAGGTCGGGATCGAGGACAGCTTCTTTGACCTTGGCGGCCATTCCCTGATTGCGGTCCGGCTGTTCGCACAGGTCAAACGGGCCTTTGGCGTGGAATTCCCGCTGTCGGTGCTGTTTGAAGCGCCCAGCGTCGCCGCCCTGGCAGAGCGGATCATCGAACGCACTGGCGGCGGTGTTGCCGAGGAACCGGGCAGCGAACCGCAAGCGGCGGAAGATAAACCGAAATTCACCCATCTGGTGCAGTTGCATCCGGGCGATGGCACCGGGCGGCGGCCCTTCTTCCTGGTCGCGGGAATGTTCGGCAACGTGCTGAACCTGCGGCATCTGGCGCTGCTGGTGGGCAAGGACCGCCCGGTCTACGGCCTGCAGGCCAAGGGGCTTGTGGGCAATGATGCACCGCACGACAGGATTGAGGACGCCGCCCGCAGTTGCCTGAGCGAAATCCGCCAGATCCAGCCCGAGGGCCCTTATCTGCTGGGCGGCTTCTCCGGCGGCGGCATCACTGCCTATGAGATGGCGCAACAGCTGAAGGATCAGGGCCAGGACACCGCGGCGCTGATCCTGCTGGACACGCCGCTGCCGGTGCGCCCGGTCCTGAACCGGCAGGACAAGGCGCTGATCAAGCTGGCCGAGCTGCGCAGCAAGGGGATAGGCTACCTTGGCGAATGGGCCAGGAACCGCATTGCCTGGGAGTTCGAAAAGCGCCGCGCCAAACCGGCGGAAACCGGCGCCCAGCCGGAGTTCAACAACCGCAAGATCGAACTGGCCTTCCGCGCCGCGGTCGAAACCTACGGCCTGCAGCCATGGCACGGCCCGCTGACCCTGTTCCGCCCGCCGCTCGACCGCAAATGGCAGGTCTCGGGCGGCAATTGGGTCAGCAGCGAGCGCGAATACGTGTTTGCCGACAACGACTGGACCCGCATGGCGCCCGCCGTTGAGGTCGAAGAGGTGCCGGGCGACCATGACAGCATGGTGCTGGTGCCGAACGTCAGCGTGCTGGCGGCAGGCGTCAAGGCGCGGCTCGACGCAGCGGACCGGGCAGCGGCCTCCGCCCCGCCGCGCACGGTCCGGGCGGCGGAGTGACTACCATGGCCCAGCAGCGTATCCTCATCATCCTGTTGAATTTCCGCACTCCGGAAATGACCCTGCAATCCGCCGAGGCGGCGCTGCAGGAGCTGGAGGATTTGCCGGGGGAGCTGCTGATCATCGACAACGGCTCCGGCGACGGCTCCTATGAGCATATCCGGGCAGCGGCAGAAACCCGCGGCTGGCTGGACAGCAACCGGGTCCGGGTGATCGCCTCGCCGGTGAACGGCGGCTTTGGGGCCGGCATGAACATCGGCCTCAGCACCGGCTTGGCGGACGGCAGCGCGCCGGAGTTCTACTATCTCCTGAATTCGGACGCTTTTGTGCAAGGCAGCACCATCCGCACCCTGCGCAACTTCCTGCTGCAGCATCCGGGCGCCGGGCTGGCGGGCTCCTATGTGCGCGGCACCGACGGGACCCCGCACCGCACCGCCTTCCGCTTCCCCTCCATTGCGGGGGAGTTTGAGGCCAGCGTGCGCACCGGCATCTTCACCCGGCTGCTGAAACCCTGGGTGGTCGCCATGGAGATGCCGCAGGCAGAGGTTCAGGTCGACTGGACCGCGGGCGCCAGCCTGATGATCCGCCGTGAGGCCGTCGAAGCCGTGGGCGGCTTTGACGAGACCTTCTTTCTCTACTTCGAGGAAACCGACCTCTGCCGCCGCGCTGCCCGCGCGGGATGGCGCACCCATTATGTGCCGGCCAGCGAGGTGGCGCATATCGGCTCCGCCTCCACCGGCATGAAGGGCTGGCAGCGCACGCCCGGCTACTGGTTTGACTCGCGTCTGCACTACTTCGTCAAGAACCATGGCCGCGCCTATGCCGCCGCAGCCACATTGGCCCGCATCAGCGGCAGCGTGATCTATAGCCTGCGCCGCCTGATCCAGAACAAGCCGCAGGCTGATCCGCCGTATTTCCTGCGCGATCTCTGCCTGCACAGCCTGCGCGCGCTGTTTGCGCCGCGCCGCACAACACTTACGGAAACGCGCCTCCCTTCTCCGCTTGCAAAGGAGCAGAAATGACCGCATTCACCTGTGCCCTGATCGGCAATGAATCCCTTCTGATCGGCTGCGCCGATGCGCTGCTGGCGCGCGGCCACCTGATCCGGGCGGTGGTGTCCCAGGATGCGGACATTCGCACCTGGGCCGCAGGCAAGGACTTGGAACTGCTGGACACTCCTGCAGACCTCAGTGGCGGCTTTGACTGGCTGCTGTCGATTGCCAACCTGGCGGTGATCCCGGATGCGGTGCTGGCGCAGGCGGCCAAGGGCGCGGTCAACTTTCACGACGGGCCGCTGCCCCACTACGCGGGCCTCAACACCCCGAACTGGGCGCTGATCAACGGCGAGGCGCAGCACGGCATCACCTGGCACCTGATCGAAGGCGGCGTGGATGAGGGCGACATTCTGGCCCAGCGGCTGTTCGATGTGGCCGAGGATGAGACCGCCTTCAGCCTCAATTCCAAATGCTATGCCGCCGCAATGGACAGCTTTGGAGAGGTAGTTACCCAGCTGGAAACCGGTGAACTGAAGCGCCAGAAACAGGACCTGAGCCAGCGCCGCCTGTTCAGGAAGTCGGACCGCCCGGCGGCAGGCGGGATGCTGGACTTCACCCGCCCCGCTGCGGAACTGGCGCGGCTGGTGCGGGCGCTGGACACCGGCGGCTACTGGAACCCGCTGTGCGCAGCCAAGCTGCGTCTTGGCGGGACCGTGGTGCTGGCCGGTGCTGCGGATGTTGCGGAGGGCAACGGCGCGCCGGGCACCGTGCTGGAGATCGGTAAAGCCAGCGTAAAAGTCGCGACCGGCAGCGGTGCCCTTACACTGTCCCGCCTGACCACATTCGCGGGCCAGCCGCTGGACGTTTCAAAACTGGCCGCAGCCGGAGACGAGGTTCCCTCCCTGACCGCAGCAGAGGCCGAGGCACTCACCGCCCGTCTCGCTGCGGTCCAGGGTGGTGAAAGCCACTGGCGCCAGCGGCTCGCCGCGATGCAGCCGGTGCAGGTCCCGCTGACATCGGATACTGGCGGCAGCGGTTTCAACCGCTTGGACATCGCCCTGCCCGCCGGTCTCAGCGAGGAACAGGCCGCAGCTGCTGCCCTCGCCTTTGCCCTGCTCAGCAGCGGCGCGGAAACCGGCGATGTGGCGCTGGCGGTAGAGGGGATGGAGGGCCTGCCCGGCCTGATTTCCGGCTGGGTGCCGTTGCAGGCGCGCCAGCAGGACCGCGTTGCAGACCTCGTTGAACGCAGCGCGCAAGAGATTGCCAAGGCCCGCAAAACCGGCGGCTTTGCCGAAGACATTGTGGCCCGCGCGCCGGAGATTTCGGCGCAGGCTATGCCCGGTTTCGGTCTTATGCTGGGGTCCGATGCAGCGATTGAGGGTTGCGCTGCTACAGCCTCCCTGACCAATGACACCATGGTGCTGCACTGCGACGCAGCCGCTCTGACACCAGACTCCGCTGCTCTGCTCGCCGCGCGGCTGGAGCTGGTGCTGACTGCCATCGCAGAAGACGGCAGCTGCAACGTGGCAGAGCTGCCAATCCTGCCCGAAGCCGAGCGCAAACTGCTGCTGGAGGACTGGAACCAGACCGCCACGGACTACCCTGCGGACCTGACCATCCACGCCGCGTTCGAGGCCCAGGCTGCAAAGACCCCGAAGGCCACCGCGCTGGTTTTCGAGGACCAGAGCTTCACTTACGCTGAGGTCAACGCCCGCGCCAATGCAGTAGCGGGGCGCTTGCGTGAAATGAACGTAAAACCGGGCGTGCATGTCGGCATCCACATCCGCCGCGCGCCGGATCTGGTGTTTGCAGCGCTTGGGGTGATGAAGGCCGGCGGCGCCTATGTGCCGCTGGATCCCGCCTACCCCGCCGACCGCATCGCGCATTACATCATCGACAGCCAGGCGCAGGTGATCGTGACCCAAGGCGCACTGGCCGCCAGCCTGCCGGCCTCAGACGCGCAGGTGCTGAAAATAGAGGACGTCCCTGCGTGGACAGAAGGTGAAAACATTGATGGCGGTGCCACCGGCAGCGATCTGGCTTATCTGATCTATACCTCCGGCTCCACCGGCCTGCCCAAGGGGGTGATGGTCACTCACGACAATGTCGCGAACTTCTTTATCGGCATGGATCAGCGCATCCCGCACCAGCCCGGCGATGCCTGGCTGGCAGTGACCAGCCTCAGCTTCGACATCTCGGTGCTGGAGCTGTTCTGGACCCTCTCGCGCGGGTTCAAGCTGGTTTTGTCCAGCGATGAAAGCAGACTGGAGCTGTCCAAGGGGCCGGTGGCGCTCAGCGACCGGAAGATGGATTTCAACCTGTTCTACTGGGGCAATGACGACGGGCCGGGGCCGCAGAAATACCACCTGCTGCTGGAAGGCGCCAAATTCGCTGACCAGCACGGCTTCAACGCGGTCTGGACGCCGGAACGCCACTTTCATGCCTTTGGCGGGCCTTACCCGAACCCGTCCGTCACCGGCGCCGCTGTCGCCGCGGTGACGCAAAACATCGGGGTGCGCTCCGGCTCCTGCGTGGCGCCGCTGCACCATCCGGCGCGGATTGCCGAGGAGTGGGCAGTAATTGACAACCTGACCGCGGGGCGCGCCGGCATCGGCTTTGCCTCCGGCTGGCAGCCGGATGACTTCATCCTGCGGCCAGAAAATACCCCGCCCGCCAACAAGCCCGCGCTGTTTGAAACCATTGAGACCGTGCGCAAGCTGTGGCGCGGCGAGGAAGTGGGTTTTCCCCGCAGGGACGGCGGGGAGCACAGCGTCCTCACCCAGCCCCGCCCGGTGTCCAAGGAGCTGCCGGTGTGGGTCACCACCGCGGGCAACCCGGAAACCTGGCGCGAGGCCGGGTCGATCGGGGCCAACGTGCTGACCCACCTGCTGGGCCAGAGCATCGACGAGGTCGCGGGCAAGATCCGCATCTACCACGACGCCCTGCGCGAGGCCGGCCATGACCCCGCGGATTTCAAGGTCACGCTGATGCTGCACAGCTACCTGGCGCAGACCCGCGAAGAAGCCCGCAAGGTGGCGCGGGAACCGATGAAGGACTACCTGCGCTCTGCCGCAGGGCTGATCAAGCAATACGCCTGGGCCTTCCCCGCCTTCAAGAAACCCGAAGGGGTGAAGAACCCGTTTGAAATGGACCTCGGCATGCTGTCAGAGGAGGAATTGGAAGCCATCCTCAACTTTGCCTTTGAGCGCTATTTCGAGGACTCCGGGTTGTTTGGCACCATTCAGGACGCCTGCCAGCGGGTGGAGCAGCTGAAGCGGATCGGCGTCGATGAAATCGCCTGCCTGATCGACTATGGCATCGCGCCGGATGTGGTGCTGGAGGGGCTGAAACCGCTGGCAGAGGTTCTGCGCCTGTCGAACGCGCCGCAGGAACTGGCGGCGGATAACTTCTCGCTGGCGGCGCAGATTGTGCGCCATGGCGTCAGCCACATGCAATGCACGCCCTCGATGGCGCGGATGATTGCCGCGGACGGGGATGCCAGCGCCTGCCTGGGCCAGCTGCAGCATCTGCTGGTGGGCGGCGAGGCGCTGCCGGGGGATCTGGTGCAGGCCTTGCAGGACACCACAAACGCGAAGCTGCACAACATGTACGGGCCGACCGAGACGACGATCTGGTCGACGGTGGAGAAAATCAGCGCCGTCCCTGCGGGGACAGCCGGCATTGGCACGCCAATTGCCAATACGCAGGTCTATGTGCTGGATGAAAAACAGGCGCCTGTCCCCGCGGGGACTCCAGGCGAGTTGTATATTGGTGGCGCGGGTGTCACGGCGGGCTATTGGCAGCGGGAGGAGCTGACCTCTGAACGCTTCGTAAAGGCACCGTTCGCTGCAACACCCCTTTACCGCACCGGCGATCTGGTGCGCTGGAGCAGCGCGGGCAGTCTCGCCTTCCTGGGCCGCACCGATCACCAGGTGAAAATCCGCGGCCAGCGGATCGAGCTGGGCGAGATCGAGGCCGCACTGGTGGCGCAAGCCGGTGTGACGGGCGCCGTTGTGGTGCCGCTTGGCGAAGCTGGCGCAGAGCAGCTGGTTGCCTATATCACCGCCTCCGCACCTGTGTCCGGAGAGGCCCTGAAACAGGCGCTGGCGGCGCGGCTGGCTGAGGTCATGGTGCCGGCGCATATCGTCACCCTGGACGCCTTCCCGCTGACACCGAACAAGAAAATCGACCGCAAGGCGCTGCCGGACCCGCAGCCCGCGCAGGCCAATGCCGCCCCGGCAGTTGCGCTGGACGCAGGCGCGCAGGCCCGTATCGCCACGGTCTGGAGCCGCATTCTGGGGGTCAGCGGCATCGGGGCGCAGGACAATTTCTTTGCCCTGGGCGGCCATTCCCTGCTGGCGGTGCAGGCGCACAGGGAATTGCGCGAGGAACTGGGCACCGCGAAACTGTCAATCACCGACATTTTCCGCTTCCCGACCCTGGCAGGACTCGCTGCCCACATCGAAGGGCTTGCAGGTACCCCGGCAAATACGGAACAACAGCCTGAGGCAGCCGCAGCCCCAGACCGCAGCGACATGATGTCGAAACGGCGGGCGATGCGGGCAAACCGCAGGGCAAGAACCGGATGACAGACAGCAACAGCAAACTGGCAGAGCGGCTGGCCCTGGTCCGGCCGCTTTTTGCCGCCGATGTGGCATTGGCCGGGGCGGACCCGCTGGGCACGCCGCCCGCGCCGCTGGCGGAGGAAGCTGCAGGGCTGTCACCCAACGCGGTGGAGAAACGGCGCAACGAGTTTGCCGCAGGACGGTCCGCTGTGCATCAGGCGATGCGGCAGCTGGACGTGCCCCCTGCCCCAGTACAGGTCGGCAGCGACCGGGCGCCGGTCTGGCCCTCGGGGCTGGTCGGCTCCATCACCCATACCAAGAGCTGCGCGATGGCGGTGCTGGCGCGGGCCGGCGCGGTGCAGGCATTGGGGATCGACGTGGAGGAGGACACGCCGCTGAAGGACGAGCTGCTGCCCGCCATCTGCTCTGACCGGGAGCAGGCCTGGCTGAAGCGGCAGGACAATCCGGGGCAGATGGCCAAGGTGATCTTTTCCGCCAAGGAGGCGGCCTATAAGGCGCAGTACGGCTTGAGCCGGGCATTTTACGGCTTTGACGGGATGGAGCTGGAGTTTGATCTGGGTGCAAGCACCTATCAGGCGTTTTTCACTGCCGACCGGCCGCCTTTCAAGCGCGGTGAGGCGGTCGGCGGGCGGTTTGCCATTGGTGCGGGGCTGATCATGACCACGGCAGAAATCCGGGGGCGCGGATGATGGGGCGGCGCGGGCTTCTGGCCGCAGGCGCCGCCGCGGCCACGCTGGGGCTGATGGCGTTTGCCACCCGCAGCCGGTCTGTGCCGGTGCCGCCGCCGCTGGACCCGCCGCTGGGGCCGCTAACGGTGTTTCACCTCGGCCATTCGCTGGTCGGGCCGGACATGCCGCATATGCTGGCGCAGCTGGCACCGGAGGGCCACGGATACAACAGCCAGCTGGGATCGGGCACCTCGCTGAGGGGGCATTGGGAGCCAGACGAGGCGATCCTTGATTTTGAGACTGCCAACAAGGCGCCAGCCTACCGCGATGCGAAAGAGGCAATTGGGTCCGGTAATTACGACGCCGTGGTGCTGACCGAGATGGTCGAGCTGCGCGATGCGCTAAAGTATTTCGACGCTGCCAAGTATCTGGGGAAATGGGCTGATCTGGCGCGCGGGGCCTCGCCGGAGACGCGTCTCTACTTGTATGAAACCTGGCACCGGCTGGATGACCCGGATGGCTGGCTGGAGCGGATTGAGGGAGACCTTGAGGCCCTGTGGACGCGGCAACTGCTGGGTGCCGACAGCCGCCGCACTCCGCAGCAGCCGGTCTATCTGATCCCCGGCGGGCAGGTGCTGGCCGCAGTGGCACGAGCGGCGGAGGCCGGGGAAATCCCGGGACTGGCTTCACGTGAATCGCTGTTTGCCCGCACGCCTGA
The DNA here is from genome assembly GCF_000203975.2 of Leisingera sp. ANG1. Lineage (GTDB taxonomy): Bacteria > Pseudomonadota > Alphaproteobacteria > Rhodobacterales > Rhodobacteraceae > Leisingera. The sequence continues at coordinate 587,419 of NZ_AFCF02000008.1, forward strand.
GGGCGATCTGGACACAATCCACATCAATGATCTGGGGGCATATGTGATCGCCCTGACCCATTATGCGGTTCTGTATCAGCGTTCACCGGAAGGTCTGCCGCACCAGCTGACCCGAGCGGACGGTTCCCCGGCGCAGGTATTCCGCCCTGAGGCGGCCGCCAAGGTGCAGGCTATCGTCTGGGACACCGTGCGCGCCCTGCCCCGCACAGGGATTGCTGCCGCGGGAGCGCCAGAATGAAGCTGGAGGCGCTGATCACCTCGGTTGTGATGATCGGCCATTCGCTGTTCGGGCCGGACAATCCGCAGATGCTGGAGCAGCTGCTGGACACGCAGGCAGAAGCCCGGGTGGAAGCGCAGATCATCAATGGCGCGCCGCTTAGCTATAACTGGCAGCACAGCGGCAGCGCCGAGGGTGTTGATTCACGTGAAAGGCTGAAGGCACCCGCGGATGCGGTGATCGTGACTGAGGCGATCCCGCTGGCCAATCACCTGAAATGGAGCGGCACGGAACAGGCGGTCACGCAGTTTTATGAGCTGGTGCGCACGGCCAATCCGGAGGTGCAATTCTACCTGCAGGAAACCTGGCACAGCCTGGACAGCGGCACCGGTGCCGATGTGCCTTTTGACGATGGGGCGGATGTACCGTGGAGGGTGCGGCTGGACCAGGATCTGCCGCGCTGGCAGGCGGTGGTGGAGGACGTGAACGCCGCCACCGGCGGCACCGTGAAACTGCTGCCAGCCGGCCAGGCAATGGCGCGGCTGGATGATGCGATCCGGGCCGGCACGATGCCGGGGCTCTCTAGCATCCGCGACGTCTTTGCCGATGACATCCACCCCAATGCCACCGGTTTTTATTTTATGGCACTGCTGCAATATGCGGTGCTGACCGGGGAAGATCCCGCGGGGCTGCCGCATCAGCTGAAGGACCGCTGGGGCAAGCCCTACCGTGCCCCCTCACCCGAACTGGCGGCACGGCTGCAGCAGATCGCCTGGGCCGCCGCCCAGGGGGACGGTGTGCGCACTGCGGCTTTGCCCGCAGATCCCGCGCCGCTGCCGCAGGACCCGCCTGAACCCGTGCTCAATGCCGCAGTGCTGGAAGATACGGTGGCGCCGGCAAGAACAGCCTCCCGTCAGCCCATTGCCGTCAACCTCGCGGGCATCGCGGACTGGAGCACCCAGGCCCCCTTCCTCGACCATTTCAAAACCGCGCGGCCCTGGATCGGCCATCTGCCCAGGCGCTGGGGCGGCGCGGATCATGGTGATCTGCTGGCGGCGGGCTATCTTGATCCGGCGGGCTGGCCCACCGCAATCCCGCCGGAGCTGAGCTCTATCGGGACGGTGATCCTGACCGATATGCCAGAGGAAGCGGTGTCGCTGGCCGGCCGCTATGTGCTGCGGTTCGAGGGGGAAGGCATCGTCGAGGTTTTGGGGCGGGCGGAAAACGTGCGCTATGGCAAAGGTGAGGTGCGGTTCGACTTTACTCCCGGCCCCGGCCCGGTGGAGATCCGCATCCAGCGGATGGGCCGCGACGGCGGCTATGTCCGCAATATCACCGTGGTGAAGGAAGAGCATCTGGAGGCGTTTGACCGCGGTGCGGTGTTCAACCCGCTGTGGCTGGACCATCTGGATGGATTCGCCGCGCTGCGGTTCATGGACTGGATGGCCACCAATGACTCACAGCAAACGGGATGGGAGGACAGGCCTTTGCGCTCGGACTACACCTGGGCGCAGAAAGGGGTGCCGGTGGAAGTGATGCTGGAACTGGCTAATACGCTGGGCGCCGATCCTTGGTTCAGCATGCCGCATATGGCAGATGACACTTATGTCCGGCAGTTCGCGCAGCTGGTGGAGCGCGGGCTGGACGAGGACCTGCGTGCCTATGTGGAGTATTCCAACGAGGTCTGGAACTGGCAGTTCCAGCAAGCCGCATGGGCCGATGCGCAGGCAAAGACGCGCTGGGGCGGCGACGGGCTGTGGATGCAGTTCTATGGCGGACGTGCAGCGGAGGTGGCGCAAATCTGGACCGGGGCGTTTGGCGAAGACAGCCCGCGGCTGGTGCGGGTGATCTCTTCTCAGGCCGGCTGGCTGGGGCTGGAGGAGCAGGTGCTGGCTGCACCGCTGTGGAAGGCAGAGCAGGCCGGGCGCCGGGCACCAGCCGCATATTTTGATGCCTATGCGGTGACTGGCTATTTCGGCGGCGTGCTGGGGCTGAAGGAACGCGCCGCGCAGGTGCGGGCTTGGATCGCCGGCAGCCGGGAACAGGCGCAGGCGGTTGCCGCCGGGCGCGGGCTGAGCGGTGCGGCCGCGGAGGAGTTCACGGAACAGCACCGGTATGATGCCGCAAGCGCCCAGGCCGGCGCTGAGCTGCGCGACGGGCTGATTTCGGGCGACCCAGCCGACACGCTGACCGACCTGCTGGGCCGGGTGCTGCCGTATCACGCAGAAGTTGCGCAACAGCACGGGCTGGAGCTGATCATGTACGAGGGCGGCAGCCATGTGGTGGGCATCGGCCCGATGGTCGAGGATGCGGCGCTGACCTCATTCTTCACCCATTTCAACTACACTCCCGAGATGGGCGCGCTCTATCAGGAGCTGCTGGCGGGCTGGCAGGCGCTTGGCGGCAGCTTGTTCACCGCCTATTCCGATGTCGGGGCGCCAGGAAAATGGGGCAGCTGGGGCGCATTGCGGACATTGAGCGACCAGAACCCGCGCTGGGATGCGTTGGAGGCCGTAAAATGAGCCTGCGGGTTTCTGTGCTGATCCCGGCCCACAACGAGGCAGACTATATCAAAGGCTGCCTGCAGGCGGTCTTTGCATCCGGCCCGTTGCCTGGTGCAATGACAGCAGAGGTGCTGGTGCTGGCCAATGGCTGCACCGATGAAACCGCAACGTTGGCCCGTGCTGCCACGCCCCCGGAGGGCTGGCATTTGCGGGTGCTTGAACTGCCCGAGGGCGGCAAGCTGGGGGCGCTGAATGCGGGTGATGCTGCGGCACGCGGGGATATCCTGATCTACCTGGATGCCGATGTGCTGGTTTCGCCCGGCCTGCTTCCTCAAATCGCCGTGGCATTGGACTTGGAGGCGCCGCGCTATGCCAGTGGCTGCCCCCAAGTCTCCCCTGCACGTAGCCCGGTGACACGGGCCTATGCGCGGCTGTGGATGCAGCTGCCGTTCTTTTCCAGCGGAGTGCCGGGGTTCGGTATCTTTGCCATGAACCGGGCCGGACGGCAGCGCTGGGGGAACTGGCCGGATATCATTGCCGATGACATCTTTGCCCGGCTGAAATTTGCGCCCGGCGAGCGGGTGCAGGTTCCGGCAAGTTACAGCTGGCCGATGGTCGAGGGGTTCCGCAACTTGGTGAAAGTGCGGCGGCGGCAGAATGCCGGCGTGTCGGAAGTGGCGGCGAAATTTCCTCAGCTGACGCGCAACGAGGACACCGTGAAGGCCAGTGCGGGTACTGCGCTGCAACTTCTGTTGCGGGATCCGTTGGGCTTTCTGGCCTACGGCGCAGTTGCCCTGGCCGTAAAGACACCGCTGTTCGCCTCCCGAACCCGCTGGACCCGCGGCCGCTAAACGCTGATTTGCCGGGGCGCTCCCGCGCCCGCAGGAAGGCTGGCTGTGCCAGACCACCCTTCGCGGCCTTGGGCCAGGCTCAGCGGGAGCGGTGCATCTTCAGATGCGCAGGCGGCGGGCGGGAGGTGCCGCTTATTGTTTGATTGCCTCGCGGAAATGCGCGGTCAGCTTTGCGGCTTCGATTGCACTGGCGTGGCGCTCCAACACCCGAATGCGCCCCGCCTGCCCCATGGCGGCCAGCTGCTCCTCGGGGGTTTCCGCCAGATCCAGTACTGCTTGAGCCAGTTCAGTCTCGTCCCCCGCAGGCACCAGCCAGCCGGTCTGCCCCGGCACCACCAGTTCCGGCGTGCCGGCGATATAGGTCGCAATTACCGGGCGGGCGGCGGCCATTGCCTCCATCACCACCATCGGCAGGCCTTCGGCAAAGGAGGGCATCACCAGCGCATGGGCGCGGGCCAGTTCCGCCCGCACGCCGTCCTCTGCCAGCCAACCGGTGAGGGTGATATTACGCTGCAGCCCAAGGTCGGCAAATGCCGCCTCCAGTTCCGGACGCATTTCACCATCGCCGATCAGCGCCAGATGCACATCCGGGATATGCTCCACCAGCTGCGCCATGGCGCGGACCAGCACCATTTGGCCTTTCTGTTCCACAAACCGCCCGATAGCCGCCAGCCGCAGCGGCCCTTGCGGCAGCGGTGCCGGGTCCGCGAAGTGTTTCGCTTCGATGCCGCAATGCACCACCTTCAGGCTGTCCCATTTGCCAAAAGGCGCCCATCGGCTCAGCTGGCTCTTGCCGAAACTGCTAACCGCCACGGTGAAGGCGGCGCGGCTTATCTTTTCGCCCAGTGACAGCGCATGCGGGGCATCGAATTCCTCCGGACCGTGAACAGTGAAACTGTAGCCGGGGCCGCCCAGAACATGAGCCAGCATCGCCACCGCCGCGGAATTGGTGCCGAAATGGGCGTGCATGTGCTGCACGCCTTCTGCCTGACAGCGCTGTTTCACATGGGCCGCTTCACCCAGATAGACCAGATGCCGCAAGACGCCCTTGTCCGAAGCACGCGCCAGTTTGAAAGCCAGCCTCAGCGCCTTTGTAAAATGGAGCGGGCCTGCCAAAGCCTCTCGCGTCAAGGCGGCCAGAAGACCGGCCGCGCCAGCCTTCAGCACATACTCTGTGCGAGCGGCCTCTGCCTGATCGCCCGGATCGGCCAGCGTTGTTTCGGAAGGGCGCATCGCCAGGCGCAGGACCTCCAAGCCCTGATGTTCCAGCGCATGCAGTTCACGGCGGATGAAGCTGTGCGAGGGCTGCGGATAAGTGTTCAGAACATAGGCGATTTTCAACGCAGCGGGTTCCCTGCAAGTGCATGTATCCGCGGCAGGTTAGCGCCGGTTTGGCAGCTTGCCCAGCACCCGCTGCCGCTTGTCCCGCGGGCGTGGAGAATGCGGCACAGGCAGCAGGATTGTCGCTGCGTTTCAGCCGCTTGCACGGTTCCCGGCCTCCGCAGCCCCCGCAAGATTGACGCCCCTTCCCTGCCCGCCTAGCCTGCACCGCAAGAGTTTTGGGGATTTGCGCCGGAATGCAGCGGGTTGCTTCGCTTTTTGCCGGTCAGGGGATGATGGCGCGGGTGCTGCGCTCGGCCTCCTGGCTAATGATCGGATACGGCGGCAGCCAGGCCTTGCGGCTGGCCTCCAACCTGATCCTGACGCGCATCCTGTTCCCCGAGGCCTTTGGCCTGATGGCGCTGGTCACGGTGGTGACGGTGGGACTGTCGCTGTTTTCCGACGTGGGTATCGGGCCGTCGATTGCCCAGAACAAACGGGGTGACGATCCGGCGTTTCTTGATACGGCCTGGACCATTCAGGTGATCCGGGGGTTCGGGTTGTGGGCGCTGACGGCTCTGCTGGCTTGGCCTGCGGCCGTGTTCTATGGCACTCCGGAGCTGCTGATCTACCTGCCCATCGCGGGAGCGGGGCTGGCGGTTGCCGGCTTCAACCCGACCCGGATCGAGACCGCACACCGGCATCTGCTGGCGGGGCGGGTCACGGTGCTGGAACTGGCGGGCCAGGTGATTGGGCTGGCGGCGATGGTCGGGCTGGCGCTGGCTACGCAATCGGTGATCGCGCTGGTGCTGGGCGGGGTCATTCAGGCCGCAGCCAAGCTGGCGCTGTGCCACTACGGCCTGCCGGGGGCGGCCAACCGCTTCCGCTGGGAGAAGGCCGCAGCGCGGGAATTGATCCATTTCGGCAAGTGGATTTTCCTGTCCACCGCGTTCTGGTTTCTGACCTCGCAAGGGGACCGGGCGATCCTGGGGAAATTTGTCAGCTTGGAAGTGCTGGGTGTCTACAACATCGGCTATTTCCTGGCGAGTTTTCCGATGCTGCTGGGCCATGCAGTGAACCAGCGGCTGATGATCCCTGTGTATCGCGACAAGCCCGCACAGGCGGCGCCGGAGAATCTGCGGCGGCAGCGGCAGCTGCGCGGCGGGCTGACCGGTGGTATCCTCGGGTTGCTTCTGGTGATGGCTTGGGCCGGGCCCTGGCTGGTTCAACTGCTGTATGATGACCGTTACATGCAAGCCGGGCCGATGATGGTGCTGATCGCGCTGGCACTGGCGCCTGCGGTGATCACCATGACCTATGACCAGGCGGCGCTGGCGGCGGGCGACAGCCGCGGGTTCTTTGTATTCTCCGCCGCGCGGGCCTGCCTGCAGACAGTCATGTTTCTGGGCGGGGTTGCCTGGTTCGGGCTGGCAGGCGGCATTACGGCGCTGGGTCTGGCAATGTTGGGGGCTTACCCGGTGCTGGTGCGGCTGGCGCGCAGGCATCACGTCTGGGATCCCCTGCATGATACTGGCTATGCGCTGCTGACACTGGCCGCTGGCGGGGCGGCGCTGCATTGGCATTGGGCAGAGGTAACTGCAATGGCGGGGGCGCTGGGAACACCCTGATCTCAATAACCAGGGAAAACTGACCCATCGGCCAGCTAACGGTTGCTGATTTCAGACAAAATTTCCTACGCCTTGCGCCGGAACCGCCCGCGGCGCGGCGGGCGCGTGTCCATTTCAGGGATGGACACCACCGGTACCAGGCCGGTCTCCCGCTCCATTTGTACGGCGGTGCGCAGCACCGGATGGCGCAGTTCCTGCAAGAAAGCAGCCAGCAGGGCAAGAATCGCACTGACCGCCGCGCCCATAAGCGCCTTCGTTTTACGGGCACCGGTCACCGGGTAGTCCGGCAGAGGTGCCGGCTCAATCACCGTCAGCCGTTCTGCCTGACGGCTGGTCTCCAGCCGGAACCCAACCTCAGCCTCGTTGCGGCGGGCCGTCATTTGCGCCAGCTCCCCCTGCAGCTGCGCCAGCCGCCGGTCATAGGCGCCCAGCTGGCGCTCCACCTCCGGGGTGGTCTGCAATGACGCCTCAAGCCCGGCCTTGCGCTGGGTCAGCAGTGCCTCCTGGGCGTCCAGCGTGGCCAGCTGCTGCTCGGCCTCTTCCTGCATGCGCCGCGCAGTGGCAGGGCGTTCGGTAGTCTGGGCCTGATCAGCAGCGCGGCGGATCTCGATCCGCTCGCGGGCGATTTCCAGGAGACCCTCGTTCATCGCGGCGATTTCGGCCCGGCGGAATTCAATTGTGCCAGGCAAGGTCACATCATTTGCGTTGCGAAAGGCGGCGATCTCATCCTCCAGCGCCGCGACCTGATCCGCAAGGGCCGCTTCCTTTTCTGCAAAGAAGCTGAGCGTTTCGCGGGCCTGGTCGATGCGGGTGGCGATGCTGAGTTCTATGGTGCGGCGCCCGAATTCGCTGGCGACCTGCTGGGCCTGCTCAGCCGTGGGCATCCGGGCGGTAATGGTCAGTACCGAAATAGTGCCGTCGTCGGCAAAACCTTCGCGAGCGGCTGCAACGCCCGTAATCTGCACGGAAGTCCGCAGCTGCACGACCTTTTGCAGATCGGTCAAGGCGTTCTGGTCAGCGTAAATGCCATATTTTTCGATGATTTCCAGCAGGGTGCCGCGGGCCATCAGACGCTGTTCGATCAGCTGCATACGGCGGGCAGAGGAGCCTTCGACGGTGGATTTGGCCAGCTCGCCGGCAATCTGCGGCTGAGTGATCTGAAGCACCTCGGCGGTTTCATATTCATGCTGTTGACTGGCGGCGAACCACAGTGACACCAGGCAGCCGAGGACAAAAACGCAGGCGATCATGAACAGCCTGCGCTGCACCATGTCCAGAAAATCACCCAGAGAATAAATCGGCCCCATCTGTCTGCTCTCATGCTGCCGGGGTGCCCGGTGTGTTCAAATGCCAGCCGGCCTCATACGGACCGCCGCCCGGTTTTACACCATAGCAAACAGGCGAAACTATGGCGTTTGCGTCTTCAGTGCAGGGGGCAGTCGGATTTGCGCGCCCGGTTCAGCACCACGCCCAAAAGCTGAGTATGTCCCACTAGCATTTTCTCGCAGGCGGCCAGCTGCGCGGTGGTTGTGCTGGTGCCGTCGGAGATCAGCAGCACCCCGTCGACCTGCGGCAGGACGGCGGCAGTGTCGTCATGCTCCAGCACCGGCGGCAGATCAAACAGCGCGGTATCGGCACCGCTGCGAAGCATCAGTTCGTCCAAAGCGGCGCTGCAACTGCGGCTGTGCAGGATTTCGGCGGCGTTCTGATCCGCCGCGCTGTTCAGGCCAACCGCCAGCGACGGCAGCGGGCGCAGCAAGTGGTCTTCCATTGGGGCAGCGCCGGACAAAAACGCGTTCATATCCGCCTGAACCGGTATCCCCATGGCTTGTGCCACCCCAGGGCGGCGGAAATTCATGTCAAGCAGCACGGTCCGGCTGCCCGGCACCCTTGCCAGGCTAAGCGCCAGGTTGACCGCCGAGAACGTGGTGCCGCAGCCCCCGGCAGGGGCCGTCACCGCCACCCGCTTCCAGCCGCGGGCCTTCAGAGTGTGCAGCAGCCGAGTGCGCAACAGGTCAAAGGACTTGGACGCGGGCGCAGTGCGGAAGCGGCTAACCAGAGGCAGGCAACGCGACCCGTCTGCCCCTGCATCAAACGGGACTTGGCGGATCCGGTCCCAAGGCTCCGGCAGGGTGGCGGGCAACTGGGCGGCAACAGATGAGGCGGGGGCAGATAAGGGACGTTCCGCCGCGGCAGCGGAGGGTGTGGCATCCGCCGGCGCGCGGCGGCGGAACCGCTTGAAACCTTGCTCGGTCATGACGTCCTCGTCGTCCTTCTGTGTCTTCTGCTGGCCGCGCACCGGGCTGGCGGTGACGGCTCCTGATGACGCAAAATGCTTCACAACCTTGCTCCCTGCAATGGCTGGCTGATCTGCTGCATGCGCCTGACGGCCCGGACAACAGATCAAACTGGCCTTAATATCCCGTGCCTTTCAGCACGACACCGACGGTCCGCCAGATCAGCGACAGATCCCCGGCAAATGACAGCCCGCGCTTGTAGCCGGCATCCGCCTGCGCGCGGCTGGCGAAGCTGCCCTCATTGCGAACCGACACTTGCCAAGCGCCGGTAATGCCCGGCCGCAAGGCAAAATAGGCCCGCGCATCGCCATATAACGGCAGCTGCTCCGGCATCATCGGCCGCGGTCCGACCAGGCTCATGTCCCCCTTGGCCACGTTCCAAAGCTGCGGCAGCTCATCCAGCGAGGTGGCGCGCAGAAACCGCCCGACCCGGGTGATCCGCGGATCGTTCTTCAGCTTTTGAGTTTCCTCCCATTCCCGGCGCAGAGCCGGGTCAGTGTCCAGGTAGTGCTGCAGCAGCTGGTCAGCATCCCGCACCATCGTGCGCAGTTTCAGAATGCGGAACACCTGACCACCGCGGCCCAGCCGTGCCTGAGTGTAGAAGGGGCGGCCGCCCTCCAGCGCCAGCGCAGCAGCGCAAAGAGCGATCAGCGGAAGAACCACAGGCAGGCTCAGCAGCACCAGCAGCACGTCCAGCCCGCGTTTACCGCCGCCGGCGTATGCTCCGCCGCCAGCGCCCTTTACGGCTTGCCGAGCCGGTGAAAGGCCGCTCAGCGAGGCATTCATGTTTGCTGCCTTCAAATGCATAGAATTGAACAGGGGAACGGCCGTTGCAGACCGTCCGCCTTCCGCATCAACGTGCACTAAAGACAGCCCCGCCCCTCCGGGAACCATGTCTTTCATTCCACACCCCTCGATCCAGCCAGTCGCCTGGCCGGGCCGCCGCTGAATGCGGCGGTCATTCAAAACTCACATTGACAGTCCGCAAGCCAATGGCCGCGGAATGCCGCTACTGATTTTCCGGTTCAAAACCGGGCACGCCCCCACGCGCCCGCGCCATTTTTTTAATGCCGCCCAATTCCCAGGCGGCGGTGCGTTGCAGCACTCCGCCCTAATTAGGACAAATTTAGGCAATTGCGCGCAAAATTTTCATTTTCCTGCAAAACGACCTCAAACTGCGCCTTGCACAGGAAGAATCAGGAAACAATGGAAGAAGACTGATTAGAATTGTTTCCGCAAGAGTTCGAACGTTTCCCGGAATCAATGTTCCGCTGCTTTCGGGAATTTTCCGGGCCGCGAAGCCGCGGGAAAATGTCCCTTGCCACCCTCAACTTATTCGGAACCGAGCGGAGTAAACCCATCCGCCAGAGACGGTACCAACTGCACAGCAGACTGAAAATCGGGGCCAACAGAAAGCACTCGCCTGCTGATAGCCTATTGCCGGTGGATATTGCAATTCCCCGGGAATGGGGAGGAGCGATTGAATGATCAATACCGCAATTGCCCTATTGAACAGCAACAGTGCGGAGCATGAATATTGCAGAAAGTCCCAGTATTCCTGCATCTCCTCGCTGTGAACCGGCAGGCCGCACACTTGCCGGAAACCGGAAACACAGCCATAAGCCTCAGCAAAGCGATGGCAGAAGGGGCGTAGCCATGATGCAATCTCCCAGCAGCGGCGCCAGCTGGCTGGCCGCCAACCTGGACGGAACCGCACTGACCGCCTGGACCATGACCGGCAGCACTGCAGGCCCGGCACAGCGGCTGCACCTGCCCGGCAACGGCCCGGATAAACTTGCTGCAGGTTTACGGCAGCTGCTGGCAGGCGGGGCACTGCCGGTAGTGCTGGGTGGCAGCACCCTGGTGCCTGTGCAGACGGTGCCCGCCGTTCCTGCAGACCTGCCTTTGACGGCAGCCCCGCTGGAAGAGCTGAACGTTCATGCCCTGCCAGGGCTGAGCCAGTCTGCGCCGTGCGGACTGATACAGGGTGCCGCAGCCCGGCTGAGCGGCTTCTTGCAGCTGAACCCGGACTGGGACGGCGTGGTCTGCCTGCCGGACACCGGTGTGACCCATTGGGTGCAGGTCAGTGCCAGAGAAGCAGTCAGCTTTCAAAGCGCGCTTACCGGGCAGCTGGCGGCTGCGGTTGCGCAGCCAATGGCGCTGGAAGCCGCAGGCAGCTGCAGCAAGGCAGCGCTTGCTGAGGCGGCAGCCGACGGCATTGCCAACCCGGAACTGCTGGCAGCGCGGCTGGCGTCTTTGCAGGCGGACGCCGCGCTGGGGCAGTTGCAGGCGGACACAGCGCGGGGACGGCTCTGGGGGCTCCTATTGGGGGCGGAGCTGGCTGCTGCCCGCCCCTACTGGCTGGGCCAGAACCTGGCGCTGCTGGCTGAAGCGCCGCTGCAGCCGCTTTATGCCGCGGCGCTGGAGGCCCAAGGGCTGCCGGTCACCGTGGCAGACCCGCTGCGCATGACGCTGGAAGGGCTGACCCGGGCCTGGGCCGCGAACTGATCGCGGCACCGGCTTGCGGCATGGGCGTACTTCGGGGCTTCCAGAACCCGCAGCGCCAAAACTTCAGCGGCCGGTCCTGAAGCGCGCACCCTTGCCGGGCGGGGTTTCCGGCGGTCCGGCAAAGCACTGTGCGATGCGCATCCAGTTTTCCGCTGCTGCACCAACGGCCTGCAGCCGGGTATCCTGGATATTGCGCACTTGAGTGACAACTTGTGCAAACTCCACCGCAGAGCCATTGATATAGTTCGCGTCCTGCGGGGCATTCCATTCCCAGAGCGCTCCCGAAGGCCCGGTCAGCTGGACAAAGGGCGCTGGCTCCGGCACGTCCAGCCCGCGGTTGCGGAAACTCCAGCCATATGTGGCTACCCCCAGATGCGCAATGTTGCGGATGCGGTCCTGCTCCTGCCGCTCATGCCCCAAGAGGTCGAACACTTCCTGCCCGTGCGCCCAGGTCTCCATCTGCCGTGCTGTGATAGAGCTGAGCGCACTCATGTCCGGCCCGATCCATTTCAGCCGCGCCTTGGGATCTGCCGCAGCGAATGCATCGGCGCAGCGCTCCGCCCCTTCACGCCAGGCCGCAAGCAACGCCCGGCCGCTGAGGCCGTCCAGCCAGGGAAACTGGCATTCGAGGATGGTACGCCCAGCTTGCATGTCCTGCAGGACCGGCGCGATGAAGGAGGTAAAGGCGCCCTCCCCTTTCAGCGAGGCCTCTGCCGCAGCGTTGAACAGGTGCAGATGCCCCAGCACATGATCAATGGTCCAGTCTTTGAATTGAGTTGCGCGGTGAAACTCCGCCTCCGGCAGTTCCTCAAGGATGGCTGCCAGGGTGCGGCTTTCGGCGCGGAAATCTTCAGCCTGCTGCATAGTTCTCCCCTAATGCTCCGCCTGGCAGGATAGCCGGGCCGGGCGCAGGCCGGAAACAGAGACCAAGCGTCACAAAATAAGCCGCCGGGGCGGCCGCCTCAGGGTAGCGGAGCGGTCTTGAACAGACGGATTTTCAGCCCGCCGTGGGCCACAGTCGCGCCGAACGGCAGGAACGGCAGGTTGGTCGCCTTGGCGAGGCTGGATTCCGAGGTGACAATGCCCACCCGCCAGCCGGAGAACCGCTCCGTCAGCACCTGCCCCAACGCGCCGTAAAGGGCATAGAGCAGTTTCTTGTTGCCGATCCGGGCGCCATAGGGCGGGTTGACGATGACTAGGCCCGGCGGGCCATCCGGGCGCTGCAGGTCGCTGACCGCGGCCTGTGCAAATCGGGTGCAATCGTCCACGCCCGCCCTGTCCGCGTTGGCAGCGGCCATCTCCACGGCACCCGCGTTGCGGTCCGAGCCGTGGAACAGGATGTCCGTTTCGCGCGCCTCGCCCTGCTGCTTCAGCTCTGCCCAGGCGTCTGCATCGAAGGTTGCCAGCTGCTCAAAGGCAAAGTTGCGGCTGCGGCCGGGCAGCAGGCCCTTGGCGATCTCTGCCGCCTCGATCACGAAGGTGCCGGAGCCGCACATCGGATCGACCACAGGCTCGCTGCCGTTAAAACCGCATTCGCGCAGGAACAGGGAAGCGAGATTTTCCCGCATCGGCGCCTTGCCAACAGCGGATTTGTGGCCACGCTTGTGCAGACCCTCGCCCGAGGTATCGACGCTGAAGACACAGAGGTTGTCCTCAATGCGCAGCTTGACCGTCAGCTCTGCGTCCTTGGTGACGGGGGCGCCGAGGGTCTCGGCAATTGCCTTTTCCACCCTCTGGGCAGCGGCGCCGGCGTGGTAGATCTTGGATTTCTTGTTGGTGGACACCTCCACCTTCACCGGCACATCCGGACGCAGCACGTCACTCCAGGGGAACTTGCGCGACCGTTTGTCGAGCTGGGCCAGATGGAAGGCGCGGAATTCGCCGATCCGCGCCAGCACCCGCGCAGCGCCGCGCAAGCACAGGTTTGCGCGCCAGACCTCGCGCCAATCGCCCTGCACCGTGACCCCGCCCGGGACAGCCTTGGGCGCGGCAAAACCCAGCTCCTTGGCCTCAGCCAGCAGCGCCTGTTCCAGTCCCGGCGGTGCGGTCAGGAAGATCTCGAATGTGCTTTCTTGCGTCATGCTGCCCTCCTTAGACGCAAAGCAGATCCGCGGCGACTGTTTTTTCCGGTCGCGCCATGAGAGAAACTGCCGTTGCGTTACAACCGTAGATGCCGCGCTGCGGCATAGCGTCGACGCTCAACAGAGGAAACAATTTCCAAATGAATTCAATACAATAAGCATTACTAAAAAATTAGTTTGACAATGCAATCCAACCTATGAAAGCTCTATGCCAGTCAGGTGCAGGCAACGCGCAGCTGGCCTCAAGAGACTTTCAGGGAGGAAGAGATGCGAAAGTATCTTCTCTCCGCAGCAGCCGTTTGTGCGGTGGTTGCGGGATCAATTGGCTATGCCGACGAAATGGCGGCCAAAAAATGGATTGATGAAGAATTCCAGCCGTCGGCTTTGACCAAGGATGAACAGCTGTCAGAGATGCAGTGGTTCATCAAGGCCGCGGAACCTTACAAAGGCATGGAGATCAACGTGCTGTCGGAAGGCATTCCGACGCATAGCTATGAATCCGAAGTGCTGACCAAAGCGTTTGAGGAAATCACCGGCATCAAGGTGAACCACCAGATCCTGGGTGAAGGCGAGGTCGTCCAGGCCGTGCAGACCCAGATGCAGACCAAGCGGAACCTCTATGACGGCTACGTCAATGACTCCGACCTGATCGGCACCCACTCGCGACTGCAGCTGGCGTACAACCTGACCGACATGATGGCAGGCGAGTTCAAGGACGTGACCAACCCCGGCCTCGACCTGGATGACTTCATGGGCACCCAGTTCACCACCGGCCCGGACGGGGATCTGTACCAGCTGCCCGACCAGCAGTTCGCGAACCTCTACTGGTTCCGCAAGGACTGGTTCGACCGCGAAGACCTGCAGGCCGCGTTCAAGGAAAAATACGGCTATGACCTGGGCGTCCCGGTCAACTGGTCCGCATATGAGGACATCGCCGAGTTCTTCAGCGAGCAGGTCAAGGAAATCGACGGCACCGCGATCTATGGCCACATGGATTACGGTAAGCGCGCGCCGGACCTTGGCTGGCGGATGACCGATGCCTGGCTGTCGATGGCCGGTGCCGGTTCGAAGGGTGAGCCGAACGGCGTGCCGATCGACGAATGGGGCATCCGCATGGAAGAAGGCTCCTGCAACCCGGCTGGTGCCAGCGTGACCCGCGGCGGCGCCGCCAACGGCCCGGCAGCGGTCTATGCGATCCGCAAGTGGGACGAATGGCTGCGCAAATACGCGCCTCCGGGTGCCGCGTCCTATGACTTCTACCAGTCGCTGCCGGCACTGGCACAGGGCAACGTGGCACAGCAGATCTTCTGGTACACCGCCTTCACCGCCGACATGGTGAAGCCGCAGTCCGAAGGCAACAACACGGTCGACGGCGACGGCAACCCGCTGTGGCGGATGGCGCCCAGCCCGCACGGCCCCTACTGGGAAGAAGGCCAGAAGGTCGGCTATCAGGACGTGGGCTCCTGGACCTTCCTCAAGTCCACCCCGCTGGACCGTGCCCAGGCGGCCTGGCTTTATGCCCAGTTCGTGGTGTCCAAGACCGTGGACGTGAAGAAATCGCACGTTGGTCTGACCTTCATCCGCGACTCTTCCGTGAACCACGAGAGCTTCACCGAGCGCGCACCCAAGCTGGGCGGCCTGGTCGAGTTCTACCGCTCGCCTGACCGTGTGGCATGGTCGCCGACCGGCATCAACGTGCCGGATTACCCGAAGCTGGCCCAGATCTGGTGGCAGCAGATCGGTGACGTGAACTCCGGCGCCTTCACGCCGCAGGAAGCGATGGACCGTCTGGCCGAGGAAATGGACATCACCATGGGCCGTATGCAGCGTGCAGACGAGCAGGCGAATGTCTATGGCGGCTGCGGCCCGCGTCTGAACGAAGAGAAAGACGCGGAATGGTGGTACGCCAATGGCGGCGCCAAAGCCCCGCTGGAAAACGAGAAGCCGCAGGGCCAGACCGTCAACTATGACGAGCTGGTGGCCCGCTGGGCAACCAACTAAGGCCTCCTCCCGGCCCGGCCAGCGATCCCCATCATCTGGCCGGGCTGTATCAGGCCCCGGAAGACCCTTTCCCGTCATCCGGGGCCATCTTCCCCAAGATCAGAGCGCGCCCCTGCCCCGCGCGCAAACAGGCCGCCTGCCAGAAAGTCAAAGCAAGATGGCACTCGAACTCAAGGGTGTGACCAAGCGCGTCGGCGCCATTCAGCACATCAAGGAAACCTCCCTGCTGCTGGAGCCCGGTCACTTTAACGTCCTCCTCGGCGCCACCGGCTCCGGAAAGACCTCACTCATTAAACTGATGGCGGGCCTCGACCCGATGGCCAGCGGCCAGGTGCTGATGGATGGCGAGGATGTCAGCCGTCTCAGCACCCAGAAACGCAACATCAGCCTGGTGCATCAGTTCTTCATTAACTACCCGCATATGACTGTGTATGAGAACATCGCCTCGCCGCTGAAAGTGGCTGGGATGGCGAAGTCGGAAATCGAAGGCCGCGTCGAAGAGGCTGCGGAAATCCTGCAGCTGAAACCGATGCTGCACCGCCGCCCGCACGAGCTGTCCGGCGGTCAGCAGCAGCGCTGCGCCCTGGCCCGTGCAATCGCCAAGGAAAGCCGCGCGGTGTTCCTGGATGAGCCGCTGGCCAACCTCGACTACAAACTGCGCGAGGAGCTGCGCGACCAGCTGCCCGAACTGTTTGCAGGCCGCGGCGCGGTGGTGGTCTATGCGACCTCGGAACCGGAAGAGGCGCTGCTTCTGGGCGGCAAGACCGCGCTAATGCGCGACGGCCGCGTGACCCAGTTCGGCCCCACCGCAGAGATCTATCGCAACCCCGGCAATGTCGATGCGGCGCGGGTGTTCTCCGATCCGCCGATCAACACCGCCGAGATCACCAAGCAGGGCAGCATGGCCCGCTTGGGCGCCGGCGTCACCTGGGAGCTGGCTGGCGACGCAGCCGGTCTGGCCGATGGCACCTATACCATCGCGATCCGCCCGCACCATGTGTTGCCGCAGCCCCGCAACGGCGCTGATGTGCAGCTGTCAGGCCAGGTGCAGGTGACAGAACTCTCCGGCTCTGAAAGCTCTGCCCATTTCGACATGGGCTCCGGCAGCTGGGTCTCGCTGGCCCACGGCGTCCACCCCTACCAGGTGGGTGAGCTGCACGACTTCTACATGGACCCCGCGCAGGCATATTTCTTTGCCCCCGACGGCAGCCGCGCGGCGTGAGGCATCAATGGCTAAAATAACACTCTCCAAACTGCGCCACAGCTATCTATCAACGCCGAAGTCCGACTCGGATTACGCGCTGAAGGAAATCGACCTCGACTGGACCGACGGCGGCGCCTATGCGCTGCTCGGCCCCTCGGGCTGCGGCAAATCCACCCTTCTCAATATCATCTCGGGTCTGCTGGTGCCCTCCGAGGGCCAGATCCTGTTCGACGGCAAGGACGTGACCGCCCTGCCCCCGGACCAGCGCAACATCGCCCAGGTGTTCCAGTTCCCGGTGATCTACGACACCATGACGGTGTACGACAACCTGGCGTTCCCGCTGCGCAACCGCGGCCGGGACGAGGCCACGGTGCACCAGCGGGTGATGGCGATTGCCGAGATGCTGGAAGTCACCGAAATGCTGGAGCAGAAGGCGGCGGGCCTCAGCCCCGACAACAAGCAGAAAATCTCCATGGGCCGCGGCCTGGTGCGCGAGGACGTCAACGTGGTGATGTTCGACGAACCGCTCACTGTGATCGACCCGCACCTGAAGTGGAAGCTGCGCTCCAAGCTGAAGGAGCTGCACCAGCGGGTGAAGGCGACGATGATCTACGTCACCCACGACCAGACCGAGGCGCTGACATTCGCCGATCAGGTGGTGGTGATGCAGCTGGGCGAGGTGGTGCAGATCGGCACGCCGGTGGAGCTGTTCGAGCGCCCCGCGCATACGTTTGTCGGCCATTTCATCGGCTCGCCCGGGATGAACATCCTGCCCTGCGAAGTGCAGCACGGTGCGGCCGTGTTTGCCGGTCAGCAGATTGCGCTGGAAGGCCCCGTACAGGGCGCCGCAAACGGCCGGACCGAGATCGGCATCCGCCCGGAGTTCGTGTCGCTGGCAGGCGACGGCTTGCCTGCCACGGTCACCAAGGTCTCTGACATCGGCCGCCACACGGTGGTGGAATGCGAGGCCGGCGGCTGCCGCATCAACGCCGTGACCGAAGGCGCCGCGCCGCAAAAGGGCAGCGCTGTGCATCTGGCCTTCCGCCAGGACATGACCCGGCTTTATGTGGACGGCTGGCTTGCCACCGCCCCGGCCAATGCCACCGGTGAACAAGGAGCAGCCTGATGAAAACCGAAAACCAGAAAGCCTGGTTCTTTGTCCTGCCAGTGCTGGCGCTGGTCGCCTTCAACGCGCTCATTCCGATGATGACGGTGGTCAACTACTCAGTGCAGGAGACTTTTGGCGACAACGTGTTCTTCTGGCAGGGCCTGGACTGGTTCCAGCAGATCCTGCGCTCTGACCGCTTCCACGCGGCGCTTGGCCGCCAGTTCCTGTTCACTTTCCTGATCCTGATCATCGAGGTGCCGCTGGGCATCGCCATTGCACTGTCGATGCCGCGCAAGGGGTTCTGGGTGCCGGTCTGCCTGGTGCTGATGGCGCTGCCGATGCTGATCCCGTGGAACGTCGTCGGCGCGATGTGGAACATCTTCACCCTGCCCGACATTGGCCTCTTGGGCTATTTCCTGAACCATGTGCTGGGCATCTCCTATGACATGACGCAGGATCCGGTTGCAGCATGGGTGACCATCGTCACCATGGACGTCTGGCACTGGACCTCGCTGGTGGTGCTGCTGAGTTATGCCGGCCTGGTGTCGATCCCCGACGCCTATTACCAGGCGGCCAAGATCGACGGCGCCTCCAACTGGGCGGTGTTCCGGTTCATCCAGCTACCCAAGATGAAAACAGTGCTGACCATCGCCATCCTCCTGCGTTTCATGGACAGCTTCAACATCTACACCGAGCCGTTTGTGCTGACAGGCGGCGGTCCCGGAAACTCCACCACGCTCTTGTCGATCGACCTGGTGAAAATCGCGCTTGGCCAGTTCGACCTCGGCCCCGCCGCTGCCATGTCGCTCATCTATTTCGCAATCACGCTCCTGGTCTCCTGGCTGTTCTACACGCTGATGACCAAGGACGATCTGAACTAAGGGAGGGATCCAGATGCAGAAACGATCCATCGTCCCCATCGTCTATATCCTGTTCCTGATGCTGCCGATCTATTGGCTGGTGGCGATGAGCTTCAAGACGACCAATGAAATCCTGTCGGGCTTCTCGCTGTTCCCGCAGACTTTCACGCTGGACAATTACGCAACCATCTTCACCGATCCCAGCTGGTACTGGGGCTATATCAACTCAATCGCCTACGTGTCGATCAACACGGTGATCTCCATCGCGGTGGCGCTGCCGGCGGCCTATGCCTTCAGCCGCTACCGGTTCCTGGGCGACAAGCAGCTGTTCTTCTGGCTGCTGACCAACCGGATGGCGCCTGCCGCGGTGTTCGCGCTGCCGTTCTTCCAGCTCTATTCCGCGGTGGAGCTGTTCGACACCCATCTGGCGGTGGCGCTGGCGCACTGCCTGTTCAATATCCCGCTGGCGGTGTGGATCCTGGAGGGCTTCATGGGCGGCGTGCCCAAGGAGCTGGACGAAACCGCATTTGTCGACGGTTATTCCTTCCCGCGCTTCTTCGCGACGATCTTTATCCCGTCGATCAAGGCAGGCGTGGGTGTGGCGGCCTTCTTCTGCTTCATGTTCTCCTGGGTGGAGCTGCTGCTGGCCAAGACCCTGACCGCCGTTGCCGCCAAGCCGATTGCCGCCACCATGACCAAGACCGCCTCCAGCGCGGGTTATGAACTGGGGCTGCTGGCAGCTGCGGGAACTCTGACAATCATTCCGGGCGCCATCGTGATCTGGTTTGTCCGCAACTACATCGCGAAGGGTTTCGCGATGGGGAGGGTGTAATGCTTTCATGGATGGCCTGGACCTGGCCCACTGCCCTGTTGTTCATCGGCATTTTCAGCGCCATCGGCGTGCTGATCATCGCCGAAATCCGCCACCCCGGCGGCGCGGCCCGCAAAGGCGTGCTCGGCCTCACCACGACCCGCGGCGACCGGCTGTTCATCAGCCTATTGGGCACCTCCTACATCTTCCTGGCCTGGCTGGGACTGGTGGGGATGCCCTTGTGGTGGCCGCTGGGGCTGTCGGTTGCCTGGGGCATCTTCTGCTTCTGGAAGGTTTGACCCGCGACCTCAAACAAAGTCGGGACAGGCCTTGAAGGCAAACCCGTCCTTCAAGGCCGTCTCAGCCAAGACCCCGAACGGATGCGCCAGGCACCATCGCGAATACTGGCCATCACCCTGCAACCTGCTGAGAAGACTCGCGCGGCAGCGCACATTGTGACAACAAAAGCCCCGCTGCCGCGCATCTTCTAAAAAAATAGTTTTCACGGAAGCCTGCTTCCCCTAGCATGACTGGAACGATCACATGAGCCGGACTGCCGAGGCGATGCGCAAGAAACACGACACTTCCCTGCTGACCGAGGTTGAGCTGGAATTCATGACCGTGGTCTGGGACATGGGCGGCGGCACCGTGCGCGATATCCTTGCCGAGCTGAACAAGATGCAGGAACGCGCCTACACTTCGGTGGCCACGGTTCTCAAGATCATGGAACAGAAAGGCTTTCTCACCAGCGAGCGCAAGGATCGCTCCCTGGTGTACCGCCCCGCCGTTCCCAAGGCAGAGTATCAGAAAACATCTCTGAAAAACCTTTCGAGCAAGCTTTTCAACGGCGCGCCCGCCGCATTGGTGGCGCGGCTGGTCGATGATGAGGATGTGACCGACGAGATGCTCGAGGAGATGCGGGCGCTCTTGGAGGAAAGGCTGGGGGATAATGAACGCTGATGTTCTGCTGAATGCCTATATTGATCTGAATATCCTGCTGCTGGCGGGCACCCTGTTGTGGTTCGCCGCCCGCAAGGCACTGGCGCGCAGTCCGCTGGGGCGCGCCTACCGGCCTCAGCTGCGGCTGCTGAACGGAATGACGGTACTGCTGGCGGCCTCGCCGCTGCTGATCCTAGCGTTTACCCGCTTTGTCATCGCCCATCCGCCTAATTTCTCTGACATGCTGGTTTCGCAGTATCTGCAGGGCAATGTCAGCATGAGTGCCGGAACTTTTGAGGCCACCCTCGGCCTGCGCGAAGATGCAGTGCGCGGCCTCACCAGCCTGCAACCCGGCTGGGCGCAGGCCGTTGCAGCGGCTTTTGCTGTTGGGGCGCTCATCTGCCTGGCGCATGTGGCGGCCTCTGTCTTCCGCCTGCGGCAAAACCTGGCCGGCTCCTTCCTTTGGAAACGCATTGGCCGGGTACAGCTGATGGTGTCCGATGACATCCGCGTGGCCTATTCCACCCGAGGGCTGCTGCGGCGCTACGTGGTGCTGCCCTCGGCATTGCTGAATGATCCGCGTGACCTGCGCCTGACCATCGCGCATGAGCTGCAGCACTTCCGCCAACGCGACATCGAATGCGAGTTTCTGCTGGAGCTTCTGCGCCCCGCCCTATTCTGGAATCCCGCCTTCTACCTTTGGCGGCGCGAGGTGCGTCTGTTGCGCGAATTTGCCTGCGACCAGGCGCTGATGGCGCGGCCTGCGTTTGATGTGCGCGCCTATTGCGAATGCCTGATCCGTGCCTGTGCCCTTGCCGCGCGCGGCCCGGCACTGTTCACCCGCCGCAGCCCCGCTGTGGCGCTGGTAGACCGCCGCGAAACCCGCCGCGGAGCCTCCCTGCAACGCCGCATCATTGCGGTGACAGCGGTTCAGCCGCGGGGGCCGAACTCCCTTGGCTGGGGGCTGGTCTCTTTGACGATGGCCGGGGTGGTGCTGGCGACGGCGGTGCTGCTGCAACGCCCCAGCGACTGGAGCCATGACCGCATCATGCTGTCGACGATCGTCAACCTGGAGCGCATGGCCAGCCGCAACAGCACTCCGGAGCTTGCCGTCAGTGCCCTGAACGGCGGCTTTGCTGTGCCAAGCCAGTAACTCTCCCGGCCAGTCGCCACCTGTGAACACAGTGATCTTGGCAGGTGGCACCGGGAGCTGCCACCAGTCAACTTAAAGACGCGATCTTGCGCAGACGATCCACCCTTTCAAGAAAAAAACTCCGTTGCTCCCCCCTCTGAGAGAGGTCAGCGCGGCGGAAAATGACTGCTTCAGCGCGGCGCGAAGCGGGAAACATGCGTTCTTAGCCCCCGAAAACTGACGCTAAACCGCTTCAACCCCAGGCGGTTAGCGCCTTAGTCAGCGGGTTTTCACCTTTCATCCGCATGTATTTGGCAGGTTCCCGCTGTGGCAGCAGCACGGCGGAGCCTGAGGGTTTTCTTTTGGTACATGCCAAGTCCACAACAAGCGCAAGTGTTAGCTTACGGGTAAAAGGTGACGGGCATGTACCAGACGGACTACAAACCGATTGGCGGATACGGCCAATTCAATACTATTCTTCAGCTTCAGGACGGCCGCATCGACATCTCGGAAGATGGCAGCGTTTCCCTGATGCGGGCAGGATCGGCAGGCGAAAAGGTTGGCAAGTCAGCCTATAGCACTGCAATCAATTCAACTGATGCCTCCGGTCTGATCACCGCCGAGTTTGAGTTCATGATCCCGGATGGCAATCCGCTGAGCCATATTTATCTGGCAGACCTTGAGAGCAACGCCTCTAGCAGCGGGTTCAACCCGGGTGTGCGAATTCAAGTCCGTGACGGGTTGATCCGGGTCGAACGCGGCAAGATCGGTATCAAAGAGTTGTGGCCGGCGGATCAGGATGAACTGCTGCAGACCGGAAAATGGTACACTTTGAAGATCGTCATGCGTCCCGGTGATCAAAACAGCGGAGAAATTCAACTGTATCTGGATGGTAAGCTCGTCGTGGACGAGCAGGGCCAGACCATGGACACGCGCTATGCCAATGGGGAAATCGACCGCGTTCAAATCGGCCTTACCGCCAACGTAAACGACTATGACGCGGCCTTGGCGGTTCGCAATGCCGAAATCACCGTTGACCATCCTGGCACTGGCAATGATGGCCACTACAGCCTGAACCCGCTGGATGCGCTTCAGCACTCGGTTGGCATTTACCGCAATGGCACCGAAGCTGACCCCGTATATGTCAGCGAAATCAATCCGGATCAGCCTTCAACACCCGAACCGCCGGTGGAAGAACCCGGTTTTAACACCATCACCGGCACCCCGAACGACGATGTTCTGAAGGGAACCGGCAATGCTGATGCCGTTCGAGCATTCAATGGCAGGGACTGGCTTGATGGGGCCGGAGGCAGCGATCTGCTTCGGGGCGGTGGTGGACTTGACACCATCTCTGGCGGCAGCGGCGATGATACAGTTTATGGCGGAACCCGTGGTGACAGGCTGTATGGCGACTCTGGCCGGGACGAAGTTCACGGAGGGAAGGGCTACGACCAGATTCACGGCGGAGGCGGTGAGGACAAGCTGTTCGGCGGCAACGGAAAGGACAAGCTTTTCGGAGGCAATGGCCAGGACGTGCTGTACGGCGGCGCCGGTGAGGACACGCTAAAGGGGGGCAGCGGTAATGATACCTTCACGTTCAAAACCGGGGCGGGCCAGGACATCATCACTGATTTTGCAGTGGGTTCCGACCAGGTGCACCTTGATTTCACCTCGGAGGAATTGAACGCACTACGTTTTCGGAATGTTGCAGGCGAAGACGGTGGAGTGCTGATTATACAGGGAGAAGACAGCCTTCTGCTTCAGGGGGTAAGCTACTCTGATCTGTCCAGCAGCGACTTTCTGCTGAACGGGTCCTGAGCAGGGGTTGCTGCCGTCCTGCCCGTCCCTGTTTCAGGTCCGCGGGCGGGGTTTTCCTGATCTGAGAGATTGACGCAGAAGCTGCAACTGGCTGGCAGTCTCCAGACGCAGACGCGCGCCCAGGCTGGCACGGCTGATACGCAGGCTGCAGGTTTGCATCCGGCTGTTTGCCATCCGCTTGAGGTTATGACGCGCGGACCAGAGATTGAAGGACACAGCCCCCTCATCCAAGCTGTGTTTGATAGACTTGAACATCAGGGCGGTACCGGCCCCCAGCTCGCCCCCGTTGGGCGTAAGGGCTGTGAAGTAACCGTGATGCGTTCCGCCCCGGTCTGCCAGATTGAAAACAAAGGCAACAGGCTGCCCCCGGAGTGAAGCCGACCAGAACCGCAGTGTTCCGTCCCTTGCGCAGCCGCGAATCTGGTCTTCGTATAGCTGTAAGCCGACGTGGCGCATGCGCGGGCAATTCTTCCAGCTGGCAGACACCACCGCCCTAAGCACGTTTACCGCGGCCTCCGGGTCATCGTCAGGCGGGCTCAGGCAGACTTCGCAGCTGGCTGCCAGTTTCCGCTCGGCTGAACGCAGGTTGCGGCGGTTCTTGCTGCTGAGCTGTGCCTCCAGCTCAGCGCCGCTTGCCACGCCTTCTACCAGGTAATAGCCCAAGCCGGCACGGTTCCCGACGCAGTACCCCCCCCGTTCAAATGCCTGAGCCAGACAGCGGCCCAGGCGGTTGCCCTCCGGCAAATTTTCAAAGGTAAGGTCCAGCCAGCGCATCTGTTCCAAGGCCTGAACCAAGGCCGAGGACAATTCCTGCTGGTCCAGCTGCGGGTCAAACAGCAGATCAAAAGCCGGGGATGACCCGTAAACAGGCGGCCCTGCGCGCCAAGCCAAGGCCGCTTTCCAGTCGCGCCGGCGGAACAGCGGCAGGAAGGCGGCCAGGTCCCCGCCCCGCCACAGACACAAGCACACAGGTCTTTGCCCTTCGGCAATTGCAGCACGTGCCCACGGCAGGAAAAAGCCTGGCCTGTCAAAGGCACCGGCGCCTGCCGCCGAAGACAAGGCCGTCAGCTGCCCGTCCAGCGCCTGCAGTTCAGGCAGGCTGCAAGCAACTTCAGCACGCAGTGTCGGCATTAAGGTTTCCTCCTTACTCTGCCGGATCCCGGGACCAGGCGTCCCGCGGGGGGGCCATTCACGGTTGCCGGCCAGACCCAGACAGGAAAGTCTGCCGGCCGCCGGCTGGCACGCCGCCGCTGAGCTGCTGCAAGCAGCGTCTGCGGCACGCCATAGGCAATCAATTGCGCGGCCTTTGCGACAGCCAGATCCGCCGCCGTCAGTGCCTGTTTGCGCTGGTCCCGGCTGGCAAAGCTGGAGTTCGGAGCATATTCCGGCTGCCGGATGCTGTCCGCCTCCAGCCCGGCGGCCGCGAGCACCGGTGCCAGTACCTTGCCCGGATCGGCGCGCAGGGTTTCATAGTCCGCCAAAAAGACGCGTTTCCTGCCCAGTTGCCGCTGCAGCTGGCGCATGCAGCGCTGATGAAACACATTCGAAGCACAGGCCCGCCCGATCAGAAGGGCGCGCCGCGGGTAAGATGGCGGACGGCGGCCATAGGACCACAGCCGCGATCTCAGGAAGCCCGGGTTGCCGCGGCTCACGCATAAAAACAGTGCTCTGGGCACAGCTTTGGCTATATCTGGCCCCAGCAGGGTGTGGTGCGGCGATTTCTCAACCCAGGCCATTGCGTTCTGCCTTTGCGACAGCGCTTCCATAACCCTGCAGAACAATTCTGCAGGGCTGGCGCTGGCTTCGGCTGCCTGCTCTCCCCACCTGCGCGATAACCCGCAAAGCTGGTAGTATTCGCTGCGCAGGAAATCCCCTGCTGCATCGGCGCGCCAGCCAGCACTTGGCCAAGGCTCCATGGCTGGTGCGAAGTGCGAGAAGAAAATACTTTCATGCACCCCGTGGTGACGCTCCGCCGCCACGGCGGCAACTCCGGGTTGCGCCGCCAGCAGATTGGCAGCCAAAGTGGTGCCGGAGCGCTGCAAACCCAGAACAAAAATGGGCATGGCACGATGCGTGGTCATACGCCCGCCCCCGCCTGCTGCCGCAACCCGCGGCACGCGCGGCGCAGGTTGAACAGCAGAGCATGGCTGGGCTGGCGCAGCGGCAGAACATAGGCCGGCACCAGCGGCACTGCTTCCGGCCTGAAAGCTGACTTGAACTGCGCGCGGTTTCTGGCCCCACCGGAAACTTCCGCGCCGCCAGCGTCAGGCACGCTCACAGCACCGGCCATGTCATATTGCGCAAACCCCTGCGCCTGGGCGGTTTTCATGGCCTCCCAGACGAGCGGATACCCTGCAGCCGCACTGGAATGCTCCTCACAACGCGCGAGGGCCAGCCAGAACGCCCGGCTGCCATCGGCAATCATGACATGCCCGGCCACAAGCTTTCCCCGCTGCCAAGCCAAAAGAAACGCGCCCTTGTTCCGCGTCATCTGCCATTGCGACTCTACCGGCGGCACAGATTCCAGACCCAATCCGCGCGCGCGAAAGAATGCCTTCATCAGCGGTTTGAACTGCAGGGCTTCTTCCAGGCTTGCAGCAGGGCGCACCTCAATCCCTGCCTTTTGCGCATTGCGGATCTGCCTGCGGCAGCGCTGCTTCAGCCTGGATTGCAAATCCTCTGCGGAGCCGTGCAATCCGACCAGCGCCGTTTCCGTGTGTTGAGATTGAGCACCAACTGGCAGCCGGACACAGCCTGCGGCCTGTAACATTTCACAGACTCTCTGGACTTCCACTTCACCGCTCCAGCGCGGGTTGAGCTGCATCGAGCAGCAGCCTTCGCGGCGCAAACGCGCTGCAAAGGCTGGCAGTACTTGCGCCAGCGCCTCCGGCGTCCTGGTAACAGGCCCGCGCCGGAAACTAGCAAAGTACCGCCCCGGCGCGAGCCATGATAGACGCGCGACGCCAAAGCCGGCGATGCCGCCATCCGGGTAGCATGCAGTCAGCACAAGATAACGGTGGCGCGGCGGCGGCGGGCAGACAGTGGCAAAATCAGGAGACTGCAGCCAGGTAGCGGGCGGGCAATCCTGGAGGAAAGCTTCGACACTGCTGCTGGCCGCAGATTGCGGCACCTGATCCAAACTGACATGGATTTCTGCATTTTCAAAGCTAAGGCGCTGCAGCATGATCAGGTCCTTCCCTTGCCACCAGCAAGGATGTCGGCCCGCCGCGGTTTGCGGTTTGGCAGCAGACCGCGCACCCCTGTCAGTTCCCGCAATGCATCCTCAAGCTTCAGCAGCCAATAGGCCGGGCTGCCCCGCCGTACCCCCCGAAGGCGCCGGACCTGATAGGATCCGGTTTCGAATTCACGCAGGTAGTGCGTCCTGCGGCCGAATTCAAAGCGTACAGGCCGCCCCTGGCTGATCACATCCCGCAGGCTTCGGTACATGACGCTGCGGCCTGGCGACAACTCGGAGAACTCCTCGTCAAACTCCGAGAACAGGCCATACCAGGTGTCTTGGCAGCGGACCGCGCAAAAAGAAGCAATGTCCTTCTCCCCGGCCCGCAACAGGATCAGGCTGCCGCGGCCTCGTGCGGCCAAGCGGCGCCACAGTTCATGCAGGAAAGTGCTGCCCCCTTGCAGAGCAGCCAATCCGGTTCCTGATGTTTGCTTCCAGCTGCGTTGCGACAACACGAGCATCCTTTGCACTGGCGCGGTGTCCTGCGACTGAAAAACTTCCAATTCCGCCTTGGCCTCTTGCAGCAGCCTGTCGCTGATGCGGACTTTCTTGCGGAATGAGCGGCTGCGGGTTTCACAGTAACTGTCCCAATCGGTGAGGTTCTCTGCGATTGAGCTTCCCTGGGCGCGATCCTGCCACAGCTCCAGCCCTCCAATACGCAGGCATCGGGTGGCAAACACGTCACGGGTGCAGACGCGGAACAGTGCCAGTTCAATGCCGGCCCGCGGCGCAGACTTGCATACGGCTTCCAGCAGCGCCCTCAGCGTTTCACGGCTGGTGGCGAGAAATTCGAAAAAGCCCGCGTAGTGGCACAGCCAGCCGGTCAGCACCCGCGGCCGAAAGAAGGGCAGCAGCTTGCTGAACCGTTTCCGGATCAGGCACATGGGTGCGGCCGCGACCATTTGGCTGGCCTGCCAGATTGTGATGACCCGCAACTCGCCCGGCGAGCCAAATCCAGCGTACTGTGCCGCCAGCCAGTCAAAGGAAGAAAACAAGCGCCCGCGGCAGCGTTCGTGCATGCGGCGCCATTCCGGCTCCAGAACGGCCAGGTCTTCCCAGCGGTTCAGGATGCGGGTTTGCAGCGGTTCCAGCGCTGCGCATCGCAGGGCCGCGCCATCACTCATCTGCCACCCTCCGCGCCGGAGCCCAGCGCACACTGTGCACCCCGGCCATCGCCCGCAGAATGCCAAACCCCATTGCGGCATGGCCCAGCACAAAGAAGCGGCAAAGCCCTGACCCAGGCAACCGGGCCAACAACGGCCACAGCAGCGATCCGGCTGCGACGCCGTAGATAACCATCTGCATCAGCAAGACCGCAGTATAAATTCCGCCATGTGCCGTTGCAGCCGCGAGGCTCAGCACCAGCAGCAGCGGCAACAGGAAGGCCACGATCCGCCGCAGACCCTTGTGCAAAAGCAACTGCAGTGCATAGAGCCCGTATTTGCCAGGGTTCATAAGACGGCGCATCCGCATCAGGCCGCGCCAGCCTCGTTCCGTGGAACGCACCCGCCGCATAAACTCCTCCCCGGTGCGGCTTGTGACCGCCTCCTGCGCGACCGCCCGCGGCTCAAACACAAGGCGCCGGTGCTGCGCAGGGGCCTGTACTGAGATGAAAAAGTCATCTGCAACATCGCCAGGCACCCGCTCAGGCACCAGTTTCCGCCGCATAGCGTAGAGCGTACCCTGAGCCGACACCGCACCGCCCAAACGGCTCTCTGCTGCTTTGAGGGCCGAGTCATACACCCAGAACAGGCGTTCTGCCCGCGCCAGCCAACCGCCGCGGCCCTTGCGGTGTTTTGGCCGCAGGCGGCCGCAGACACCGCCTGTGTCCGGCCGTGAAAATGGCGCCAGAAGATGCCGCAAGGCGTCAGGTGACAGCATGCTGTTGGCGTCGGAGAAAACCACCACATCCGCGTCGATCCGGGCCAGCCCCGCGGTCAGCGCTTGCGCTTTGCCGCCATGCTCCGGCGTCTGAAAGGCACGGATGCGGGGGCTGCCCAGCGACAGCGCCTGCTGCAGCGTCGCGTCCTCAGAACCATCGGAGACCACCAGCACATCCACCCTGTGCGGGCCGCAGTCCTGCGCCAGGACGGTCTCCAGCTTGGCCCGGATCGCGGCTTCTTCGTTGCGGGCCGCAATCAGCACCGTGGCCTTCAGCGGCTGTTCTGGCGGCAGCGGCGCCCGGCGCCCGAACACCGCGGCCAGCAGGCACCAAAGCAGCCCGTAGCCCGCTAATGAGAAGCAAATCATCCCAGCGCAGACCCAGAACAGCAGAGTCATTCCGCTGCCCTCCCCAAGGCCGAAGCTGAATAGGCGCGGAATAGATCGAACTGGCGGCGCGCATTGACCGCCAGCGAAAATTCCTCCTCCACCAGCCGCCGCCCTTGGCAGGCAATGGTGTAGGCCGCCACGGGATCTGCCTGCACGTCTTCCAGCGCCCGGACCAATTCGTCAACGGAGCCCGGTTCGATCAGGAAACCTGTCCTGCCCGGGCGGATCAGTTCCGGGATGCCGGACACATTGGTGGAGATCACCGGCCGCTGGAACGCGAGCCCCTCAATCGCCACGTTGGGGATACCTTCAGTGCGCCCGGAGGGCCCGATCACCGAAGGCACCGCGATCACATTGGCGCTTTGATAGAGCTTGCCAACTTTGGAAAAGTCCTGCTTTCCAAGGAACGCAACCCGCTCACCCAGGCCTAGTTCCGCCGCCAATGCCTCTAGCTGCGCACGCTCCGGCCCATCGCCTGCCAGCGAGCAGCGCCAGTCCGGCACCTCCATCGCAGCCAGCGCGCGCAGCAGCAAGTCCACGCCTTTCCGTATTTGCAAGGAGCCTACATAGAGCACGTGAAACGGCCCGTCCTGCGGTGGTGGGCCAAGCTGCGGGATCGTCTCCACATCGACGCTGGAGTGGATCACCTGAATTTCCCCCGCGCACAGGCCGCGGACATGTTCCGCCAGAAAATCCCGTCCGTAATTGCTGATGGTGCGGACAAAGGCGGCCTCGCCCAGCTTCTCCGCCAGCAACCGCTGGGTACGGAAAATGTCATGGGCGCGGCAGCTCACGGAATAGGGGATGCCTGTCAGCCGGTGGATCACCCACGCCGCGGTCGCCGGATGGCCTGCGAACTCTGCATGCACATGATCGGCGCCCCAGTCTGCCAGTTCCCGGGCTATTGCGCTGGCGGCAACAGACACCACGGCGGACTTCCCGGCCAGAACCGGCTTGCGGCCCTGTTGCGTGCCGATCACTGCCAGGGGCCCCGCCATATTGCCCAGCTGTGCCGTAAAGCTGGCCAGGGTAGCCGGGCTGATCAGCCCGACGTGACGGGCAATGGCGCGGGTTGGCTGCGCGAACTCATGCAACACTTCGGAGGTGTTATAGGGCGACAGATGGTACAGCCGGACCTCAGCCCCGAACTCCAGAAACTTCAGCACATCCCTCAAGATGAAGGTTTCAGTGAATTTCGGATATTCCGTAACGATAACTGCCAGCCGCATGTCAGTTTCCCCCACCCCCGTTGCCCGCCTGGCCTGTGCCGGCTGTCCCGGTGCCTCCCCCAAGGCATAGCGTCCGGGCCGCCACACAGAGTGCGGGCAGGATCCACATAAACTTAGTGTCTTCATTGGGCATGAACAGCGATGCGATCAAAAAGGCTGCAAAGCCGTAGGCCAACGCCTTGGCAAAAACCGACAAGCCTGGCACCGCGGCGCGCGCGGCCTGAACCGCCGATCTCATGGCGGTCAGCATCACCCCCATAAACAGCGCCAGGCCGATTAATCCAAGCTCTGCCGCAACTTCCAAATAGCTATTGTGCAGCTGCCGCGGTCCCGGCTCCCGGCCCGGATACCAGCGGAAATCATCCCCGGCATAGAAATGCGGGTAATTGCCGGGGCCGACGCCGAAAACCGGGTTCTCCCACAGCAGCTCCAACCCGATCAGGTTATAGGAAAACCGCCGCAGCAAGGTCCGGTCAGACCCCTGCTCAAAGATCGTACCCATACGCTCCCAATAGACCTCAGGCACAAACGGCAGCGCCGAGGCAAGGGCGGCGGCAAGGCATATCAGCATCAGCGGGAACAGCCGGCGGGTCCGGTTCTGCCACATGTAAGTCAGCGCGATCAGCATCAGGGCAATCGCCGCCGACCGGGCCAGCGTCAGCACCAGCGCAGCCATGCCCACCAGCACCACCGCGCCGCTGAACCACCTGTAAGGTTTGTGTTCGAAGAACAGAACCGCAGCAATCACAACGGTGCAGAGCAGCATATGCGCCGCAGTAGTTGGATTGTAATTGGAAGCGCCGGCGCTGCGGGCCTGGCCCTCGAACTGGGCGGTGGTGGCAGCAGCTTCGGTTGCCACCAGCCGCACGCCCAGCATACTTTCTGCCAGCACGAATAAACCCGATACCAGCCCGGTCCCGACCAGCACCCAGACCATAGCGCGCAGCCGTCCCGGTGTGTCAGCCAGGGCAACAATCAGGAAGAACAGCACAATCACGCTGGCAAAGCCAATGACATGCTCTTTGCCGGCTGCGCGGAACTCGCAGGTTAAAAACGAAATGCAGAGCCAGATCAGGAACAATACAACCAGAGACTTGATCCGGCTGGGCGGTCCCAAGCGCAGCGGACGCGGCTTGCGGTAGCTTTGAATCAGCATCCCTCCTACGGCTGCAACGCTGAGCAATTTGAACGCCGACAGCGGCAGAGCCTTGGACAGGAGGCCCGCCAGAGCATCGAGATGGGAAAAGACGACCAGCAGCAGCGCCGCGGCATAGGGGTTCAGAGTGAGTATTCCGCCGGCGGCGAGGCCGGGCACCAGCATCAGGCCCTTCTTTGGGGACTCGGCGGCATAGGCGACCAGCAGCAGCGCCAGAAAGCCAAGCCCGCCTGCCAGCAGCAGATATCCGGTCAACCGCCAGATCATGCCGCGGGTGCGCCCTGGCATTGCCGGCTGCGTTGCCGTCGCGCATTCACGCGCCTATGCAAGGCCTTGCTGACCCCCGCAGCCAGGATCACCAGATACCAGTATGCGTTGCCCTGAAAGCAGCGCACCGTTGCGTGGAAATGCCAGGTGTCAATCCAGGCACTTTCAAACCCAGCGGCGTTTTCCCCCGCATGCACCCGGCTGATCACCGCCGGATCCTCCCCCGCCCGGTTGCTTCCCTGTCCGGCCGTGGTCGCCCAATAGCCCTCCTGCGCGGCAATGCGGCGGGCGAGGCTGGAGGTGCGGTTCTGGGGCCAGCAGAACAGTTCGGGTGCTTTGCCAAGCCGGGCCTTGAACTCTGTCCGGCAGCGGGCCAGTTCGGCCCGAACCCGGGCGCCGTATTCCGCCGCCGTCTCCTGCTGCCCGCCTGTAAATGCCGGCGCCGCCAGAGCCGCATCGCTTTCAGGAATCGCCGTCCCTGCCGGGACCGCAGGCGGTTCCTCCGGCAGATACCAGTCGTGCTTGCTGCCGCGCATGGCCGCCCATTGCATCCAGGCGTGACGTTTCCAGTTTTCACGGGTGAGCCGCCCCACTGATCGCGGACCGACTGGCACCCGGATATGATCCACACCGTGCGGCTGCACGTCAAAGACCTTGTCCGGGCCAGCTCTGTCCAGCGCCCGGATCTCGCCCCAGCTAAGATACCCATCCCAGCGCGCCGGGCTGCTGGTATCGTCCAGGGATTGCGGTTCGGGGCGGTCGGGTGCCGCGAATTCCAGTGAGACAAACAGGGTCGCCTGCATGCGGTGGCGGCGCAGGATCGGCGCGGCGGCAACCCAATTGTCCAGATATCCGTCGTCAAAATGCAAAAGCACCGTGCCGGAGGGAACGGGCTTGCAAGCGCGGCGGCGGCGAATGAACTCCGCCGTGTTCATTACAGTGCAACCCATCTTCCGAAGCTGCGCAAGTTGCCGGTCCAGGGTTTCGGGCCTGACCGATGTCTCTGCCGCCCAGGGCAGCCAGGACGCATCCGCGCTGACGCTGTGCCAAGTAAGGCACGGCACGCCCCCGCGCCGCCGCATCCAGCCATCGGCGACCCACAGCCAGCCTCCCAAGGCTGCCGCCCCGCTCCATCCCGGCACATCTGCTGCGGAAAAAATGCCCGCGGCCAGCAGGGCCCAGGCAATCAGAATGAGAGTAACGCCGCCGCTCCAGAGAATAAGCGCCAAGCGCCGCTCTGACTTGCGGCGGCCGCCAGCCAACGATGTGTTGTGCTGTAGCACCCCCGGTCACCTCCTGTCAGCCTTTCAAGAAGACCCCAAAAATGTTCTCCACCCCCTGCGCCTGCAGACGGGCCGTCAGGCCTTGCAGTGCTTCCTCTGCCACGGCGCCGGGACGGATGCCGACCACCACCCAGTTGAATCCTCCGGCATTGCCCATTGAGAAGCTTTCATCAGCGCCGCCGAGATCAGTTACTTTGACACCGTTTACACGTGCTGCCCCGGCACGCCCGTCCAGCAACCGCCCAAGGTGAACAACCGACTCGCTGGTGTCGCTGGGCACCGCCCGAAGGGTTGCTGTACCGCTCTGAACCCCGACCTTGTCGGCCAGGGTTTCCAGGTGCGCCTCCCTCTGCTTTTGGCGGCCTTTGAGCCGGCGCAGGGCAACCTCGATCACTGCAGTCAGCCGGCGGCTTTCCTTGTCACTGCCAAGAGCCGTCACCGCTCCCTGCCAGGGAATGGCATTGCATTGCATGTTCATTTTCTTGGCGAGTTCCGCCAGTTTTGCCCGGTTGGGGCGATGCAGCGGTATTGTGCCCAGGACCCGGGGTCCGAACAATTGCCGCAGGTCCGCATCGGTTTTGACGGTGTTGGAGAATGTATCTGCGCAAATGACCAGAAAGGCCGATGCCATCACCCAGCCGGCTATGGCAAAGACAGTGTTGACGATCACCCGCGGAAAGGCCGGGTAGACTGGCGCAATTGCAGGATCAATGACGCGCAACGCGGCAAAATTGTTGGCACGCGCCAGCCGCAACGCGTTGATCTGATCCTCCAATTCGGAAAAATTGCCGTTGCCTTTGGCAATTTCCTGGCTCAGCACTTCCTCCATCTGCCGAGAGGCAGTTTCAGCCTGGGCGCGGGCATATGCTACATATTCGTCGGCCAGGAAGTTGGCGGCGGCGGCGGCCAGCTCTGGCTTGTTCCAAAACACCTTAATCTTCAGGATGTAGGTCCCTTCGATCATGTCGACTTTTATGGAATCCTGCAAAGACAGCACTGCGTCGGTGTAGGGGTCAAGCTGCACGTGCCGCCCCGAATTCAGGATGTTGTAGATCCTGCGGGCACTGCGCCGGAAGCTGGTGAAACGCTCCGCCACCTGCTGTTTGAGACGCGCCGGTTGCGGCTCTGCTCCAACAGGCCCGGCGGCTTCCTCATCTGCGGGCTGTTCAGGCGATGGACCTGCGGAAAGCTCCGCCGCCATACGGTCCACGGTCTTGGCTGCAATTTCACGGCTTAACAGATACTCGATATGAGTTTGGGCGAGCAGGTTTGCCGGGTTGATCGTGGTTGACCGGACGAAATTCTGGCTGAACGCCAGTTCCGTTTTCGTCGGCAGCAAGGAAACCTTGGCTGATGCCACGTAGGCTGGCGAGACATAGAGAAAAAAGGTGCTGATTGTGGCCGTGCCGCCGACCAGAATTACAAAGGCAAAGGCAACCAGCCCCCAGTAATAGCGCAACAGCTGGCGGTAATGGGCAATCATGGCCGGCCTCCCCTGAGATCCGCCTGCGGCCCGAAGTGCTGTTCTGATAAGCGGGCGGCGGCCCGCTGCTGCCGCCTGCCTAAGGTCATGACGAAATCACCGACGATTGCAATAAGTAGCGCTCAACAAAATGCCTGGCTCCCCTGGTTGTGGTGGAGTAGGTCGCATAGTTGGCAAATCCGCTGCGGCCGATACCAACAGGTTCGCAATGTTCGATTTTCGCCCGCACCTTCAGGCGGCATATGCGGCCGGACTTGCGGGTGCGCACCAGCATCACGAAATGCTCGCCCGCGGGAAAAGGGCGGGTTGAAACAAATTGCACAACCTCATCCGAAATACCGCAAATCGCTCCGACATGAGTGCTGTTGCCTGCCGACAGCTCAACCTTGCTGTCTGGCGGGCAATTGAAGCCAGCCCGCAGCCATTTGTGCGCGGCAAGCGGACGGAACTGGTCCGCGATCCCTGACAATGCGAGACGGGCTGATTTTGCCAGCACGCAAAAGCCGACATAAGCCAGAAAGCCGAAAGCAGCACGGTAGCGGATTGGCGTACGGCAGCACATGCGGTTGAACCGGGCCCGCAGATGCTTGGGGGTTTCGTGGGTCATCAGCGCCTGCGCAAAGCCGACCAGCCCCGGGCGGATGCGGAAGCGTTCCTCGTAGGCGGGTGCTTCTTCACGATAAAGGTCTTCAATTTCCGGGCGTATCGGCCGCGGGCCGACAAACACCATGTCACCGCGCAGAATGTTGATCAGTTGCGGCAGCTCATCCAGCCGCGAGCGGCGCAGATAAATGCCAATTTTTGTCTCCGTCATGGACCGGCGCGGCAGTGTCTGGTCGCGGGTCACCGTGCCGGCGTTGAAGCTCAGAGTGCGGAACTTCAGGATCTTGAATTCCTTGCGGTCCTTCCCAAGACGGCGGCCGGCATAGAACACAGGACCGCGCACCAGCAGTTTCTGCATCACGATGATCAGCAGCATGAGCGGACTGACAAGCGGCAGCAGCAGCAGCGCCAGCCCGCGGTTGATCACCGCATCCAGAAGCGGACTGGAAGGCATGTAGCCGGTACGCAGCTCGGCACCGCTCAGCAACCCCCTGGTTTTCGCCACCGGGGCGGATGCAAGTGCCGGTGCAGAGACAACGCCGGCCACACCTGCATCCTCTGCCGCCCCGGCGGCACGCCTTCGCTGCGGCTTAGGCTTGGTCCTGCGTTTTGCAACACTTGCCCTTTTTGCAGAAACGCTAATCTGGCCATCAATACGAGTTGCAGCGCCGCCCCCAACGGGCGGGCCGCGAAAGAAAACCCGGTTCATTGTATACCCCCATACAATTCCCAGTATTTGAGATAGTTCCGCAGGCCCGTTCACCAACCCCACAAAATAAAGGCCGGCGAAATCTGCGATGTCCCCTGTATCCGATGCAACGGAACGAGGCGATTCGTGTCAATTGACCAACCGGCATACGCCGAAGGGCTTACTGAACCGCAGACCTCTGCTTTTAAAACAAAATTGCTGACACACGCGATGTAACTTCAGGCCGTTTGGCTGCGGGTTCCGTTGCGGAAGAACATAAATGTTCAGCTAAGAGATGGCCGTTCCCCGGAATGAAACTAAGCTGAAGTAACGGGGGGAATTTTATTTGGTTCCAGGAAAGTGCCGCTGATGAAGCAGCGGGGGACACTGCAAAACATTATCTCTGTCACTTTCTGGAAAACCGCCGGAATGGGGCTGAGCCTCGTTGTCGCCTTGGCGATTGCAAATCTATTTGGCGCCGGGCTTGCTACGGACGCCTTTTTCTTTGCCCGGCGCCTGGTTTCAAATATTGCCGCAGGACTGGAACGCGCATTTCATCTGCTGCAGGTTCCGCCGCTGGTGCAGCTGGCGGAAACCAAAGGACTGGCCATACTGAAAGCACATCTGCGTAAGCGGCTTTGGCAAGTGTTCGTGGCCGCGTCAGTCTTCAGCGCAGCCGCCTTTGTTCTGTCGGAGGATATCATAACCTTTCTGGCTCCGGGGTTTTCGGAGGAACAGCGCCAGACGGCCGAAACCTATCTCCGGGTGCTGCTGGCAGTGCTGCCGCTCTCCGCCGCAACTGCGCTTGCAGGAGCAACTCTGAATGCGCTCAGGCTATTCAGGATGCCGGTGATTGCCCGGCTGATGCCGCGTCTGTTTGCGGCCGCGGCACTCGCACTGGTGCCTGTCTTCGCTTTTGGCCTGGGTGCCGTCGCAGCTGCCATTGCCGCAGGCACCGTGGCGATGGCGGGCATCTTTGCTCTTGGTCTGCGGCATGCGTTGTCCCGCACCTGGGAGCCGGTAAAATCTCCCAACTTGCAACCGCCCTATTCCCGGCGGCGCATCTGGGCGATGCTGCTGACGCAGTTTCATATGATTGGCGCGGGCTGGATTGACCTGGCCATGGCATCGCTGACCGGAGAAGGCGGCGTCGCCACGCTGGAATTTGCCCAGCGGATGACCAGCATGGCGCCCGGAGTGGTTACGAGCAGTGTGGTTATCGTCTATTACACCGAGTTCGCAAGCCATTTGGCTCAGGACAACCGCGACGCCTTCCGGACCAGCGTGCAAGACGCCCTGCGCGCCACCTTGCTGTTTGTGATGCCGGCCGCCGTGGCGATTTTCCTGCTGAACAAGCCGCTGGTTTCTGTGCTGCTCGGTCACGGCGCATTTGAGCCCTGGGCGGTTGCGCAAACGGCGGGCATAATTGCCTGGCTTGCTCCGCTGCTGGTGGTCAATGCAACACTGGGGACGCTGACATCGGCTCTGTTTGCAAACCCTGCGCTGCCGCATGTCAGGATCATCGCAACGTCGATCACCGCAGCTTTGGCGCTCCGCATTGTTCTCAACTGGCTGTTTCTCCCGGTTTTTGGCGTTCTGACAGTGCCAGCGGCCTCGCTTGCTTCGATGACCTTGCTGATGGCGCTGTTGTACTTCTGGCTGAGCCGCACGTTCGGCTCTCTGCTGCGGCTTCAGGAGCTGCGGCCCTTTGCTGCCATGGCGCTTGCGGCCGCAGCCGCGGCCATCGCAGTCAGGCTTGTGCAAGCCGCAGCCGGGCCCGGCATGACCAACCGGGGTGAGGAGATCCTGGTGATTGCGCTTTGTGTGCTCTGCGGCGGGGTGGCCTATGTTGGTGCTGCGACGCTTCTGCATGTACCGGAAACAGCGCGGATCCGCACGCTGCTGCGCAAGGCAGTGCGCGGGGGGGCGGCATGAAGCCGTCAAAGTATATCCAAAAGTCGCCTCCGTTGCCGCTGCGGCTGCACCGCAAAGCCCTGCCGTTTCCCTTTGACAGCCCGCAAACGCATCTTACCCGCAACGGGCGCTTTGCAATCCGCGAGGGCTTGCGCGCCCTTGGGCTGCCGCAAGGTGCCAAGGTGCTACTACCAGCCTGGCATTGCGGCTCGGAAACAGACGCGGTCCTCGCTGCCGGGATGCAAGTCGGCCTCTACAGGCTGCATCAGGACCTGTCAGCCGACTTGGACGACATCCGGCGCCAGCTGGACGGCGGAAGTATCGCGGCCATTTATGCCATACACTACTTCGGCTTCCCGCAGCCCGTCGAAGAGATGCAAGCACTTGCAAAGCAATATGGCACGGCAGTGATCGAGGACGCAGCCCTGGCGCTTTTCTCCCGCACTGCCGCGGATATTCCATTGGGCTGCCAGGGCGACATGTCCGTGTTCAGCCTGGTGAAAACCCTGCCGCTGCCGGATGGCGGCGCTTTGTGGCTGCGCCATCCGCAGCCACAAGCGTTGGAGCGGCTGTCTGCCGCCCCCTTGCGGCCTGCACTGGCCGGGCTGAAAGGCGTCTTGCGGCGCAGTTTCGGCAAGCCCCGTCCTGCCTTGCCGGCAGTGCCAGTCCCGCAGCGGCAATTGGAGGCGTGGCATCCGCGGGCGGGGATAGCTCCTGCGGACATGCGCGGGCGGATATCCCCCTTGTCCCGGCTGCTGCTGCGAATGCCAGAGGCCACGGACATCACCTCGGCCCACCGCGCAAATTTTCTGGTATTGCAGCAAGGTGTCCCGCTGCGCAGCGGCATGCGGCCGCTGATGCCAAACCTGCCCGCTGGCGCCTGCCCGGCCTTTTTCCCGCTGTTCACCCCAGACGCCGACCGGGTGCATGCTGCACTGCAGGCAGAGGGTATTCAGTCTGTGCGCTTCTGGCGGCAGTTCCATCCCTCCGTGGACCTATCCGGCCATCCCGAAGCGCAGCAACTGAAGCGGTCGGTGCTGCGGCTTCCGGTGCATCCGGGTTTGCGGCTGCAGGAACTGCAGCGGATCTGCGAGGCACTGCACAGGACTGTCTGACTTGCGGTCAAAGCTGGCAGAAGCTGACATCATCCAGCAGCATTTCCACTGCTTGCGGGTTCGAATTGGCGGTCAGCCCAACCTGAAAGCGGTCGGCCTGCTCCTGCACTGCGACGTCCATATGGCGGGAAACGATCTCCTGCGTCAGCAGCGTGGTGCCGCGAACATCGCTCACCCTTTCACCGTCCAGCATCACAACAGAGCGGCCTTGCTCGCCTGTGCCCAGGGTCACTTGCCAAGACACCTCGTGCCAACCCCCGGCCGCAACCATATGCGGTGCGGTTGGCAGAAACGCCTGTTTGATGCCGATCTTGGAGCGATCCACCCGCAACATACCGCGGCGCAGATACAGCCGTACACCGGGATTGGTCTCCAGCCCGCAGGACGCGCATTCCAGGTCCATCAGGATCAGGCTGTTGAGCGGTGTGCCCAACGGGAAATAGAACCTTGCCTGCATCAGGATCACGCTGCCGGCCTGCAGCGGTTCAAACCGGTGGATATAGTCTGCCTTGCCCACCTTGCCCTTCTGTTTGGGTCCTGCTGTCAGCCGCGCCACCTGGTTTCCCGGCTGCACCGGATCATTTACCAGAACTGCAGTGCCGCGCTGCAACTGCACATGAGCGAAGCCGCCATGCTCTCCGCCGCTGCCAAAGCTCCAATACCGGCCCTCGGACGGGCACACATCCTGCGCACTGCTGCCGCCCGCCGCCAGAGCAGCAGCAATAGTCAGGACAGGAAACACGCTCCTGCGCAGGCGGCACTTGAGCAATCGCATGGCGGACCTACTCTCAGTTGAACACAAACTAAGGATATAGGGCTCTTTTCCGGTTTGCCCGGAAACTGCCCTGGTGGGACAGGACATGAATGCCATTCAGCCGCAGACCCTCACCTTTGCCCTGCCGCATCTGAAAGCAGGCGGAATCGAAATGGTTGTGAAAGCGCTGCTGTGCAACCTAGACCGCAGCCGCTGGGCACCGGTCCTGATACTAAACCGCGCCGAAGGGGAGCTTCTGGCGCAATTGCCCCCCGACGTGCCGGTGCTGAATTGCGGCGGTAGGGGGCTGCTGCAGAGGTCCCGGGCATTGGCGCGGCTGCTGAGGAAACATCCCGCCGCAGTCTTATACTCCGGCACCAATGCCATGAATCTTTCGGCTGTCCTGGCGGTCTCCCTGCTGCCGCCGCACCTGCAGCCAAAGCTGGTGATTTCCGAGCACACGACAGCGGAAACCTATCTCGCCACAGCACGGCACCCCTTGCTGCGGAAATTGCTGATCCGCGCGCTCTATCCGCGGGCGGATCACCTGGCGGTGCCGCTGCACGCAATCGGCGAAGGATGGCAGGTCGCGCTCAACTTACCCGGGCCGCCGCTGGCCTGCCTGCCAAACCCTGTTCTGAACGAAGCCGATCTGGACCGGCTGCGACGCGACCCTCCGGCCCGGGTGCCGGGGAGGATCGTGGCTGCCGGGCGGCTGATACCGGACAAGGGGCATGACGTGCTGATCCGGGCCTTTGCCGAGGTGCGGCGGGCCACGCCCGGCGCTAAGCTGTTGATCTACGGTACCGGACCGCAGCATCCCAGTCTGAAGACACTCACACAGGACTTGGGCGTGGAGGACCATGTGCATCTGATGGGGTATTCATCGGATCTGCTGCGCGAATTTGCCCGCGCAGAGCTGGCCGTGCTGCCGTCCTTGCGCGAAGGTTTCGGAAATGTCGCGGTCGAGGCCTTGGCTGCAGGCACACCGCTGGTGGCGAGCCGCTGCCTGGGCCCCGAAGCAATCCTCCAGGGTGGCAAGCTGGGCGTGCTGGTGCCTCCGGGTGACGCAGGCGCGCTTGCAAATGCAATCCTCAAGGAGATGCAATCCCGGCCGGACGCAGAAATACTGGCCCGCGGGCAAGAGGCCGCTATTAAATACAAAATACCTTCTGCAGTAGCCGCGTTTGACAGCTTCGCCAGCGGGATTCTAAGAGCGGATGGAGCCGTGCCTTTGCAGCCAGCCCGCAAGGCCGCGGACATCCGGTAGCTTCGAGACAGCATTTGATGCGGGAACAGCGCTTCCGCACTCGCAGCTTCAGCCTGGCTCCAGCTCTGCAAACCCGCCGCGGCGCACCTCCACCAGGTCGCCTGGCAGGACCTGAGTGTTCAATGCGGCTGGCAGAACCTGCTCGCCCTGCCCGGTGTTTCGGCGAATGCGGTATTCCGGCGGCAGCAGCGGTCCGGTGGCGGGCACTTGCCCCAGCGCCGCAGACAGCGCCCGGATCAGCTCGCGCGAGGCGGTGACCTCCGCTTCTTCATTTCGGATGGACGCCATGATCGTTGCCAGCTCTGCGGTGATTTGCTGCGCCCGCACCCGGCGGGCATCCTCGACCGAGGAAAGCAGGTTAATTTCCGTCTGCCGTGCGCGGGCCTCATAACTGGCCGAGAGCATCAGCTCGATGTTCTCGTCGTTGTAGATTGACCGCAGCTGGCGCACCCGCTCGGTGCTGGTCAACCCGCGGTCAAGCAGGCTTTCCAGATCTTTCAGGGCTTTGGCACTGGCTTCAATCTGCTCGCGCAGGATCGTCTGCTGGCTGGACAAGGCGCTCGCTTCCTGGGCGGCCAGGTCCGCCTGGATCTGGACAGAAGCCGCCCGCACCTGGTCGCGTTCCGCCCGGGCCCGCAGGATCGCAATCTGCTCAGCAATCAGAGAATCCGCTTCTGGCCCGGCCAGGGCAGAGAAGGCGGCGTCCGGCTCCAGGGACACCACACCAGAGCTTTCGGCCAGCAGCCGCAACCGCTGCGCATGCAGGTCCACCATGGCGGATTGGCGCACGGCTATCTTGGAGCGTTCATCGGCGATCCGGATATCCAGCTGGCTGGAGGCCGCTTCGCTTTCGCGCGGAAATAACCCCCCGGACACTGCTAGAATGCGCCCGACCGTAAGGCCCTCGCGGTAAGCAACTTCGCCGGGTGTCACGACATCGCCAAGGGCATAAACCGGGCGCCAGCGGCTCACGCTGACGGCAACTGAGGCCGGCAGGCCGGTACGCTCGCTCAGCAGCGCTTCCAGGCTGGCTTCCAGTGCGGCCGGTGTTTGCCCCGCTGCGGGCACTTCGCCGACCACATGCAGGGACAGCCTGCCGTCGGGGCGGACCCTGTAGTCCCGGGTGAGGTCTTCGCGGTTCAGAACGGAGATATTTACCTCGTCCCCCGGCCCCAGCACCGGCGTTTGCGCAGCTGCGGTAATGGCGGCCAGACAGACCAATAGGACTGCCCCCGCCAAGCGGGCCTGCAGTCTTGTGATGAATGTGCGGCGGGCCATATGCGGTCCCTCCTTTTACCAGTTTGGTCAGCCCACGAAGGCGGACCGCTTTCGGGTACGCAGCTGCTTCATCTTGCGCGCTTTTTTTCCAACCGGGCGCAGAAGATCCTGGGCTGTCAGCATCAGGTCAGCCACGCCGTACCGGCGGCAGACGCGCAGCCGGTGGAAGGTTTCAAATTCATCCGCCAGACGGTCGAGGAACGGTGTTGAGCGCAGCGTGTTCGAGCTTTTGCAGCCTCGCGCGATAGCAGCCTCGACCCCCCTCCAGGCCATGATCCGTCCGGGTGAAATCTTGCTGTATGACTCGTCGAAATCCAGGATCAGCCCGTAGGAGGTGCCACCAGCCTCCACACACAGGCTGCTGGCGGCCGGACGGCCCTCGATGGTCAGAAGGTGCACAGCCATGGTGCCGCTGGCTGACATCCGCCGCCAAAGTTCCTGAAAGAAGTCACGGGTGCGCCTGCTGGAGCCGATGTCGGTGCCGAGCCGGGCTTTCCAGGTCCGTGCTGACAGGCTCAGTGCAGCATCCAGAATGCGGTCGGAAGCGTCGCCAGGACTGTCAGCAGTCAGCATCTCATGTTCCCGCAGATTCAGCGCCCTGTGGCCTGCGCGCAGCGAACTGCGGAACTTCCTGCTGCGCCGGGCCAGACAAGCATCCAGGCCGTCATCATGGCGGCAGACAGCCGCCCGGATCTCTTGACGCTGACGGCGGCGCAGACCGCCCTTGCCAGATGCTTCGCTGAACCGGCTGAGCGCCGGTGTTGTCCGCACAGGTGTCAGATCCGCGAAATCACACCCCTTTGCCGCCAGCATTTCCTCCAGAAGCGCACCAGCATCCGCCTCCTGCCCAGGTGCGGCCAGAATGTCGTGAAACCCTGCCCGGTCGCTGCACAGCATCATCAGCTTGCGCACCTGCGGCCCGCCTTGCCACAGCGGCACGCGTTTCACGCCCATAGGCAGTGCCGCTGTCAGCTGGCCATCACGCCAGACACAGCCAATCCGCGGTGCCGCCCCCTCGCCAAAGGCCCCGGCCCAGGACAAAATCCAGTCCATTGACGAAAACGGACCGCCGTCTGACGCGGCATGCAGCTCCGCCCAGGCAGGCTGCAGCGCGGCCAGTGCACCAATATCCGTTATGATTTCCGTCTTTGAAGCCAAAATACCCGCCCGTCAGAACACTTCTATGCAACCTAGATGGCATTCGGTGCTTGTCCACGCAGGCTTGTGAAATAGCGGCAGCCGTTGGAACTGGCAGATAACCGCAAGAAACGGCCAGCGCGTTAGGCGGAGAAAGGATCAGGAGGTTCCCGGGGCGGCAAAGCGCCGGGCGGATCAGGCAGTTCCGGCATACAGGTGCCGGAAACGGCCATCTTACACCGAGAGGATAGAAGCAGGCTCTGCATCGGCCTAGCACTTGCCCATGGCACGCGGAATTCCGTGGCCTCAGGAAGATCAATACAATTAGTTGGAGTGTCTCACATGAAAAAACTCGCACTGACCGCCACCGCCCTTGCTGCTTTGGCCGCTTCGCCGCTGGCGGCGATGGATTCCATCACTGAGGCCGATACCGACGGCAATGGCACCTATTCGCTGGAAGAGCTGCAGGCGGCGTTTCCCGACCTGACAGAGGAAACCTTTGCGACCATCGACGCCAATGCCGACGGCGAGGCGGATCTGGCTGAGGTGAAGGCAGCGGAGGAGGCCGGCCTGCTGGCAGCGGCTGGCTGACCCCGCGGCAAGGCGGCTCCCCCCTCAAAACCAGCCGCCTTGCCACTTGCGGTTCCCCCTGATGTTAAATGGTGCAAGGCCCTGCTCGGCAGGGCCTTTTTACGCGTCCATGAAGGATTAGCTGCCGTCGGCCTGCCGCTTCAGCCGCTCGATATGGCGGGCAAAAATGTAAGTTGCCGGCAAGCCGAGCAGCAGTCCCCAAGCCACTGACTCATACGGGGTCAGCACCTGCCAGCCGATCCAGCTGGCAATCAGCGATGCAAAGAAGATGTTGACGGCCGCCGCCCCCGCCCCGAATGGGTAAAGCGCTGCCAGCAACCGCCAGGAGGGCCGCGGTGTCATCGCCGGCTCACCAGGTATTGGACGAACCCCAAGCTGACGATCAGCGCGATGGAACCCATCAGAAACCAGAACTCCGCTGTTTCGGTCTGCGGCTGCGGGATCGGCCGTTCAAAACTGGTGGCAAATACGCTGGACGGGGCCAGCAAGGCCAGAGCGAGGATACGTTTCATCTCAGTGCTCCATGGTCAGGGATTGATAGATTTCCGGCAGCGCGCGCGGCAGCCGGTCAGGGTCAGGCAGCAGGGTGAACCCGGCGCGCCCGAAGATGCGGGCAAACCAGTCCTGCCCGTCGGCGTCGATCACAACGCCATGCACCGATTGGCCCAGGGCGCGCGCCTCTCGCACCGCCATGCGGCTGTCCTCGATGCCATGCACGCCTTCGTAGTGGTCCAGATCGTTTGGCTTTCCATCGGTCAGCACCAAGAGCAGGCGGCGTTCGGACCCTTCCTCTGCCAGTTGGGCAGAGGAATGGCGGATTGCTGCGCCGAGCCTTGTGTAGTGGCCGGGCTTGAAGCCGCCGATGCGGGCGGTGACCGCTTCTGACATCACGTCTTCGAACCCTTTGGCGCGGGTCAGGAACACCCGGTCGCGGCGCAGGGAGGAGAACCCCCAGATGCCCAGCCGGTCGCCCGCGGTGGCGATGCCGCTGGCCAGAGCCGCAAGCGACTCGCGGGCAGTTTCGATCACCGGGCGGTCGCCGACCGTCGCCTCGGTAGAGCGGGAGCAGTCCATCAGCACCGCCACGCTCAGGTCGCGGGCCATCGGGCGGCTGGCCTGCCAGACGCGGTCGCTGCCTTGCTGGCCGCAGGCCAGATCGACATGGGATTTG
This sequence comes from Leisingera sp. ANG1, assembly GCF_000203975.2. GTDB lineage: Bacteria > Pseudomonadota > Alphaproteobacteria > Rhodobacterales > Rhodobacteraceae > Leisingera. Next base: position 632,146 of record NZ_AFCF02000008.1, read on the forward strand.
ACCACCGCTTCCAGGTCCAGCTCGTCACCGTCCAGCTGCCGCGGCAACATCACCCGGCGCGGGTGCAGCGGCGCAAACTGGCGGCGCACGCGGCTAACCAGCCGCGGATCGGGCTGGAAGCTGTCTGCGGGGTTGCCCTCGGCCTCCAGCACGCAAGTATGGGCGGGCATGTGCTTGCCCAGCCGGTGGTTCCATTCCGGATAGGTGAACTGCCCCGCCAGCCGTTCATGCTCGGCATCCTGCGGCGACAGGTCCAGCGAGATCCGCAGCCGCGAAGCCGCACGTTTCATGTGCTGCGAGAGGGTGAGGTTGTCCTGATCCTCTGCCGCTTTCTGGGCGTTCTCGTTGTCGTCGTCATCGACCATACGGTTGATGTTCAGGCTTTCGGCCCAGGACAGGATGGATTCGAACCGGTGAACGATGAAACTGTCCTTGCGGGTGGTCTGGTCCTGATCCTGGCGCTTGGCCGTCTTGCGGGTGGAGACGGCAAGGCCTGGGGTTTTCATTTCCTCTTCCGCTGCGGGGGCCGCGCCCCTGCCCGCCTGCGGCACAGGCAGACGCAGCCAGAACGGCACCGGCTGATAGGTGCGGTAGCCGCGCGGCGCGGTGCAGGCGCAGGGTTCGGCAATGCGGCAATCAGAGCCGATTTGATCCAGCACCATCCGCTCGATCCGTGCCTCGAACCGCGGCAGGCCGTTGCGTTTGCGGGTCTCAGCAACATGAGCGCAGAAGGCTCCGTAAGCAGACCGCAGCCCTGGACAGGCAGCGAACACCTTGTCCGCGGCGCGGGCATTGGCAGCGATCTCCAGCTGATCGGCCTGATACCGGTCTTCGTTGCGCTCAGGCAATTCGATCGAGGCGGCCATTGCAGCCAGCCACAGATAGGCCTTGCGGTTCAATTCCAGGCTGGGAAAAACAGCCATCTCCGGCGGCAGGCGCAGGCGTTCGCCATCGAAACTGGCCATATGCGCCATCTCGCGCGGGGTGCCGATGCGGCGCAGCCGGTCCGGACGGTGATCCGACAGCACCGCGGGCGCCACCTGAATCTCCACGCCCCCGGCCCCGCCCAGCGCCCGGAACAAGGCCGCCACGCTGGCGCGCATGTCCTCGAACCGGACGGTGTGTTCGGTCCCATCTTCTGCGGCGCCGATCCGTGTGGCCATGCCGTGCCACAGGTTGCCAACCGTTTCTTCGGGTTCCAGAAGGTCGAGAGCGTGGATCATGGCATCACCCGTAGACGCTGGCGGCAAGGTCGCGCAGCGCCTGCTGCACATCAGCCTCGTCGCTGAGGGGTTCGATGATGGCGGCCTCCACCGCGCGCTCCACACCCATACCTTTGGCAATCAGTGTGGCGGCGTAGATCAAGAGACGGGTGGAAACACCTTCCTCCAGGTCCATGCCGGAAAGCTTGCGGATATGGCCCGCCAGCCGCACCAGCGCGGCGGAGCGGTCCTCGTCCAGCCCGCTCTCGGAAGCGACGACCGCAGTTTCGGCGGAGGCTTCCGGGAAGTCAAAGCCGATCGACAGGAAGCGCTGCCGGGTCGAGGGCTTCAGCTTCTTCAGGATATTCTGGTAGCCAGGGTTGTAGCTGGCCACCAGCATGAAGGGCTTGGGCGCCGCCAGCTCCTCGCCGGTGCGGTCGATGACCAGGCGGCGGCGGTCGTCGGTCAGCGGGTGCAAGACCACGGCCACGTCCTTGCGGGCTTCGACCACCTCATCGAGGTAGCAGATGCCGCCCTCGCGCACCGCGCGGGTCAGCGGACCATCGACCCAGACGGTTTCCCCGCCCTTCAGCAGGTAGCGCCCGATCAGGTCGGCAGCCGACAGGTCGTCATGGCAGGCAACGGTGTGGAGGGGCAGCCCGAGCCGGGCTGCCATATGTTCCACGAACCGCGTCTTGCCGCAGCCGGTGGGCCCCTTCAGAAGAAGGGGCAGACCGTTGGCTTGGGCCATCTCGAAGACGGTGCATTCATCGCCTGCGGGACGGTAGAAGGGCACGGAAGGCATGTTCATTGCGTTCATGGCTTACTCTCCCGGTACGGCCGCGGGGCCGGGTTTGATGACTTCGCGGCGGACCACCACAGTTGCATAGATGAACAGCAGCGCACCCAGGACCACCACAGCACCGGAACCGAGGCGCATCAGGTAGAACAGCCCCAGCTGGTCCTGCACGTCCATGAAGTACTCACCGACAATGCGTTGCATGTGGGTTTGGATGGTGCCGGCAAAGGTCAGCACGAAGGTCATGAAGGCCATGCCGCCGGTCATCAGCCAGAAGGAGGCCATGTTCAGCACTTGGTTATAGGGGTCGCGGTTGCGCAGTTGCGGCATCGCATAGGTGAACATCGCCAGGTTCATCGCCACATAGGCGCCGTAGAAGGCCAGGTGCCCGTGGGCGGCGGTAATCTGGGTGCCGTGGGTATAGTAGTTCACCCCGTGCAGCGTGTGCAGGAAGCCCCAGACGCCCGCGCCGAAGAAGGCAACGGTGGATGCACCCAGCGACCACAGCAGAGCCGCCTTGTTCGGGTGGTTCTTGCGGCCTTTCCAGACCATGACGAAGGCAAAGCTCATCATCGCGAAGAACGGGATCACTTCGAGAGTCGAGAAAATCGAGCCGATCCACTGCCAGTAACCGGGGGTGCCGATCCAGAAGAAGTGGTGGCCGGTGCCAAGGATACCGGAGAACAGAGCCAGCGCCACGATGACATAGAGCCATTTCTCCACCACCTCGCGGTCAACACCGGTCAGCTTCAGCATCAGGTAGCCAAGGATCGCGGCCATCACCAGTTCCCAGGTGGCTTCCACCCACAGGTGGACAACAAACCACCAGTACATCTTGTCAAGCGACAGGTTGTCCGGGTTGATGAAGGCAAAGATCCACAGGAGCGAAAGCAGCCACAGGCCCATCAGCAGGATGTTGGTGATCGCGGTCTTGCGGCCTGCCAGCACGGTCAGGGAGATATTCACGAGGAAGATCACCGCCGCAACCAGGATGCCGAACTTGACCCACAGGGGCTGTTCCAGGAACTCCCGCCCGCCGTGAATGCCTGCCAGGTAGGAGACCACCGCGCCGAGCGTGCCAACCACAAGGATGCCCAGCTGGATATAGGCCAGCTTGACCGAGAAGATTTCCCGCTCGCTTTCCTCGGGGATCAGGTAATAAGCAGCGCCGAAGAACCCCAGCAAAAGCCAGACCACCAGCGCATTGGTGTGCAGCATCCGCACGATGTTGAACGGCAGAAGCTCGCTCAGCGTGTTGGGCCAGACATAAATCCAGCCGGCCAGCAGACCGCCCAGAACCTGAATGGCGAACAGACCCATTGCCACCATGAAATAGGCATAGGCCACTTTTTGAGATTGATATTTCATTGTTTCTCTCCCCTCAGCCCGCGTCGTTCGGCGGCCAGTTCTGGGTATCGGTCTGATCCGCCCAGCGCAGGAATTCGGACAAGGCCTTGGTCTCTTCCTCGGTCAGGTCGAAGAACGGCATCTGGCGGCGGCCCTCGACTCCGGAGGGCTGCGACTTCATCCAGCCATCAAGCATTTCATAGGCGCCTTCCGGGTCGTCCAGCACGCCCCAGCGGGTCATCACATTGCCCACTTCCGGTGCGAAATAGGCACCCTCGCCGTGCAGCGTGTGGCAGTTGATGCAGGAATGGCGCTCCCACACATGCTTGCCCTGGCGCACCTCGTCGGTCAGCTCCATGCCAGCGGTGGATGTTTGGGTGATGTAGCGGTGGCTGTGCGCGGTCATGGCCACGAACACGACAACGAAGAACAAGGAGCCCCCGTAGAACACGTTCCTGGCCCGCGACTTGGTAAGTATCTCTGACATATCGCGGTCCTGAGTACAGTTGCGGATGGGTTCTGCCTAAACCCGCGCACCGCCGCGAATATTGTCGAAGCGCAAAGACCAGCCCCATTGCTGCACGCAAGATGCAGGAAAAGGAGGACACGCCATGCGCCGCCCCGATTTCGACGATCCCGACTTGCCGTTGTCAGAACTATTCCACCACTGGCCCGCCTGCGCGGGCGAGTTCATGCGCCGCCAGATGCTCTGCCCCGGCTGCCCGATCGCACCGTTCCACACGCTGATCGATGCCTGCGAGGAATACGGGCTGGAGGAGATGGCATTCAGGGAGGAGTTGCGGGGGGCCGCGTTAGTTTGAGACTAGCCGGGGCTGGATTGCAGGTCGCGAAGCATCCGCCCGCTGCTGACTGTCTTTACACCTGAGCTTGTACTTTCGGTGCCGTATGATTGGGGCAGGTTTATTGCCCGGAATGATTTGAAGCACTCATGTCTCGTCCTGCTCAGAAAGCGCCAACGGCGCATTAACTTTTTTATTCTGTTTTTACGATATGACTGGTGATCCAGAGGAGTGAGGCCCAGCAATCCTTGGAGTACAGCTAGTGTTTTTAACAAGAAAAAAGTCGAATACGACTGAGAAGGACGACACCTCTGCCATCATCGCCGGAATGGTTGACCGCACGCAGGCGACCATTCAATTCCACCCTGATGGCACGATCATCACCGCGAACCAGAACTTTCTGAGCGCATTGGGTTATGGCCTGGAGGAGATCCAGGGAAAACACCATTCCATGTTTGTCGCACCGGAACTGGTCGCATCCAATGACTACAAAACCTTCTGGTCGGATCTTGCCAGCGGCAAAGTGTTCTCGGACCAGTTTCCGCGAGTGACGAAGGCCGGTGAAACAATCTGGATCCAGGCGACATATGCCCCGGTGGAAGATGAAAACGGCAAGGTGGTGAGGGTGGTGAAAGTTGCCTCCGACATCACCGCGCGGCGCCGCGCGCTTGATGAGATCGGAGAAGGCCTTGAGGAACTCAGCGGCGGCAACCTGACCCACCGGGTCGCGGTTTCCGACCTTCCGGATGTCGGCGCCCTGGGCAAGACGTTCAATCACTCGCTTGAGCAGCTCAGCTCTTCTGTGAGGACGGTCAAGCAAGTGTCCTCCGCAGTTGGCCGCACCGCCCAGGAAATTTCGCAGTCAGCCGGCGACCTGTCCCAGCGGACTGAAAGCCAGGCCGCCACCCTGGAGGAAACGGCTGCGGCCATTGAACAGCTGTCAGCAACTGTAAAAGCTTCTGCCGAAGGCGCCCAGAAAGTGGACGGCATCGTAACAGAAGCCAAAACATCGGCAGAACGCAGCGGCGAGGTCGTGAGCAGCGCAATTGACGCGATGGCGCAGATTGAAAATTCTTCTGAACAGATCTCCAAAATCATTGGAGTGATTGACGACATCGCGTTCCAGACCAACCTTCTGGCGCTGAACGCCGGCGTTGAAGCCGCCCGGGCCGGTGAAGCCGGACGCGGGTTCGCGGTTGTTGCTTCCGAGGTCCGCGCGCTTGCCCAGCGCTCCGCGGACGCTGCCGGCGAAATCAAGCAGCTGATCGGTGAAAGCAACCGGCAGGTCGCGGCAGGCGTCGATCTTGTTGGCAAGTCCGGCGAAGAACTGCAGCAGATCATCAAGAGCGTCGCCACAATCTCAGAGCATATCCAGGATATCGCAACCGGCGCTTCCGAGCAGTCGACGGCACTGATTGAGATCAATCAGGGGGTTGCGCAGCTCGATCAGGTCACCCAGCAAAACGCGGCGATGGTCGAACAGACCTCAGCGGCGAGTCAGATGCTGACCAATGACGCCTGCCATCTCACCCAGGAGGTGTCCAAGTTCAAAGATGGCAGCGAGGGACCGGAACCGGCAGCAACGGCCCGCAAATCCGCACCGCCAGCTTCCTTCACGGACACACGGCCTGGACAGGAAGATCTGCCGATGGCCCAGGGTTGGGATAACTTCTGACCTCATCATTCGCTGCCACGGCGGAAGATACTACCCCTGCGCCCCGCTCAGGAGCACCAGCCTGTGCGGGGCCGTGACCACGATATGCTTGCGGGTGGAGTGCACAATGCCCTCCTTCTCCCAGGCCGACAGCAGACGGCTCACCGTGTGCAGCGTGGTGCCGGTCATCTCGGAGATATTGCGGCGGGTCACCGGGAAGGCGATCTCGATCCCTTCCTCCACCTTGCGGCCCGACTGGTTCACCATTCGCAACAGCGCCGCCGCCACCCGCTGCTCCACAGCTTGCGTCGCCAGTTCGGTTATCCGCGTCTGCATCTCCCCAAGCCGCTGGCCCAAGGTGCTGTAGCTCTCAGTAGCAAAACCTTGATACTTGGCGGTGAATTCCGCCCACAGCCGCACCGGCCAGGACAGCGCCAGCGATTCCGAGGCCGCCACCGCGGTCGCCGGATAAGTGTCGCGGTTCAACGCCGGCGCAATGCCGAACAGCTGGCCGGGCGAAATATGCAGCGCGATGATCTGCTCGCCGCCTTCGGTGGTCTTCACCACCCGGATGTAGCCATCCAGAAGCAGGTGAAACCTCTCGGCGTCATGGCCCTCATGAAAGATCTCCGCCCCCTCATCATACCGCTTGGGCAGCGCCTGATCGAGGATTTCGCGGATCTGGCTGCGCTCCAGGAGGCTGAAGGGCGGCAGCCCGGAGAGAAGGCTTTCGTCGAGCTTGGACAAGAATGCACCGCAAGTTTGCTGAAGGACAAAGAGGTCACTCCGCCGTTATCGCATAGTGGCAGCAGAGGAAACAACCGTGCGGGAAAAAACGGGAAACCGGATTTGCGGGAGCCTCCCTCCCCCTGCCTGCCGGAGCTGATCCACGGGGTTCGGCGAAAGATTGCGTCCCTTGCGCTGAACCGGCGGGCGGCACCTGACCAGTGCCGCCCGCCTGTCTTTGACCGGACGAAAGGAGGCCGTCATGGCTGCGCGAACCAACTATACCGGACCTGTTCTCTTTTCCTTCGGATTCCGGCCATTCTTTCTGGGGGCCTGCGTTTTTGCCGTGCTGGCGATCCCCGCCTGGCTGCTGATCTGGCGCGGCGATCTGGAATACAGCGGCGCGATGCTGCCAACAGACTGGCACATTCACGAGATGATCTTCGGGTACGGCGCCGCGGTTGTGGCGGGTTTCCTGTTTACCGCAGTGCCGAACTGGACCGGGCGGATGCCTGCGCGCGGGCTGCCCCTGGCACTGCTGTCCGGCCTTTGGCTGCTGGGCAGGCTGGCGGCTGCGGGCTGGCTGGGGCTGCCCGCGCTGGGGGTGATGGCTGTGGACTGCGCCTTCCTGGCCGCGGTGATTGCCATGATCGCACGCGAGATCATTGCCGGTGAAAACTGGCGCAATCTCAAGGTGCTGGTGCCGGTCACCCTGCTCGGCATTGCCAACGCCTGCTTCCACATAGAGGCGATGACTGAAGGCGCCGCGGATCTGTCCCGCCGTCTGGGCATCGCGGTTCTGATTTTCCTGATCATGCTGATCGGCGGGAGGATCATTCCCAGCTTTACCCGCAATTGGCTGGCCAAGCGCGGGGCTGGCAAAATGCCTGTGCCATTCGGCAGGTTCGACGCGGTGACGCTGGTCTTCGGCGCGGCCGCGCTGCTGGCCTGGACGGCAGCGCCCTGGGCTGCCGCCACCGGCGTCTTGCTACTGGCCGCGGGCCTGCTGCACACGGTACGGCTGGCGCGCTGGCGCAGCCTGGCCACCCTGCCGGATCCGCTTTTACTGATGCTGCACTTGGCCTATGCGATGGTGCCTGCCGGGCTGATTGCAGCAGGCGGCGTGCCCTTCGGCCTGATGGAGCCTCCTGCCGCGGTACATGTCCTGGGTATCGGTGCAATTGGCGGCATGACACTGGCGGTGATGATGCGCGCCACCATGGGCCACAGCGGCCGCCCGCTGGAGGCAGGCCCTGCGCTGACCCTTGCCTTCATGCTGCTGCTGGGCGCCGTTGCCGCACGTGTTGCAGGCGGCACGAGCCTGGTTGCAGGTCTGGACGGTATCACCGTCTCGGCTGGCCTGTGGACCGCAGGGTTCGCGCTAATGGTGTTGAAGGCCGGCCCCTGGTTGGTCACCCGGCGGATCGGCCCCAAGAAGGTCTCCGGGAAACCCGCCCAGCCACCTGCACAGCAGGCAGCAGCAGGACAGGCATAGCTCACCATATTTTAACGGCCTTCTCAGATGATGCCATTCCGGTTAACTAGGTTATGGAACGCGAAGAGGAGGTCCTGAATGCGGTGGAAAGCTGCTGCCGCTGCCGTAGTGCCGCTGCTGTTTTGGACTGTCCAGAGCCTGGCTGAAACGGCCGGGCTCGATGCGTTCCGGCGGCCGGCAACCGTTCCGTTTCCAGCCGAAGCCCCTTACAACCGCGAGATCGCAACACTCGGCAAGATGCTGTTCTTTGATCCGCGCCTCTCCGGCGGGCAGAACATCAGCTGCTCCAGCTGCCACAACCCGTCTTTCGGCTGGGAAGTCCCGGTCTCCAAGGCGATGGGCGCGGCCGGCACTCCGATCCGCCGCCACGCACCGACGATCCTGAATGCCGCATGGATCACGCCGCTCTTCTGGGACGGGCGCGTAACAAGCCTGGAAGAACAGGCTGCCGGGCCGATCACCGCACCGGATGAAATGAACGCCACCTTCGAGGAAATTACCAAACGTCTGTCGGCAGTGGATGACTACAGAATCTGGTTCGGCCGGCTGTTTCCCAGCCGCGGCATCCGCAAGGACACCGTGCTGACCGCGCTGGCCACCTATCAGCGGACCATAGTCAGCGGTGTCGCCGACTTTGACCGCTGGGTGGAGGGAGATGAAACGGCGGTTTCCGATGCCGCCAAACGGGGTTTTGCGCTGTTTACCGGTAAGGCAAACTGCATTTCGTGTCATACAGGCTGGATGTTCACTGACAACCAGCTGCATGATGTCGGGCTGCAATCCGGCGATCTTGGCGGTGGCGGCTTGGTGCCGCCCAATCCGGACCAGAACTTCCGCTTCAAGACCCCGGGCCTGCGCAATATCGTGCTGCGGGCGCCCTACATGCACGACGGATCGCTGGCATCGCTGGAGGAGGTGATCCGCCACTATGCCTCCGGCGGAGCAGCCGCGGCGGACCGGTCTCCGGATATTGATACCTTCACTCTCACTGCTGACGACACAGCCGATCTCATTGCTTTCCTCGAAACGCTGACGGACACAGAGACCAATGTGCCGACTCCAATCCTGCCGGCCAACTGATGCGTGCGGCTGAGGGACACCACGCATGAACATCAAACGGTCCATAGTCCTTCCGGTTCTGGTCATCGCGGTGGCCGCGCTGTTCGCCGCGCTGCTGGTTGGCGGCATGGCAATCTATGCCTCAGCCCGCAAAGACGCCGTTCTGGAGACCTCGCTGGAGGCAACCCGGCGTGCCAGCAGCGTCAGCGCCGGCATCACCACCGCAGAAGAATATGCCATGGACGTTCTGGCGATGACACGGCTGATCCCGCAGGAGGAGGTGGCCCGGCAGTTCCAGGCCTATCTAAAATCAATAAACGGGGATCTGGCGGCCCTTCTGGCCCTGCCGCTGCCGGAGTCATTGCGCGCAGAGGTCAAGGCGCTGGACACCGCCTTTGCGGATTGGTGCGTGAAGGCAGTTATCCTTCTTGGCATCAGATCAGAACGGGACATCCCAACCCTTAGCGCACTGACCATGAGCAGCGAGGCCGTTACTGCCCAGGCCGCGACTGTCACCGCGCAGGCCGCCGGTCATGCGGAACGTGCTGTTGCCGCGGCAAACGGGGCGCTCACCCGGATTCTAGTGCTGGGATTGACCGGAACCACCCTCCTGATGGCCGCAGCCCTGATGTTTGCCATGCGCAAGGCGCGCGGCTTTTCCGCGGCAATGCAGCTTGCCGCCCAGAAATTGCGGCGGCTCGCCACCCGGGAACAGCCCGCGGCGCCGGAAAGCGACAATGAGATTGCCGCGGTGTTCAGGGCACTCGACACCTTGGAAACCAGCTTGGAGGAAAAGAAGCGGATTGCCGACCGGCTGCTGCAGGAAAAAGCCCGTGCAGAAGCCGCGACGGAGACCAAGTCTCGTTTCCTCGCCACCATGAGCCATGAAATTCGCACCCCCATCAACGGCGTGCTTGGGATGGCCGAGGTTCTAAGTGAAACCAGCCTGACGCCAGAGCAGCAATCCTGCACAAGCACTATCCTGGCCTCCTCCGAGGCATTGCTGCGCATCGTCAACGACATCCTCGACTTTTCCAAGCTGGAAGCTGGCAAGACGCAGATGCTGGAGCAGCCCTTCAACCTGCGCGACGTGATCTATGATGTTGCTGCACTGATGTCCCCCAGCGCTACGGCCAAGGGGGTGGAAATCTGCATCGACATTCCGGAAGGCACCCCGGCGGTCTTTTCGGGTGACAGCGGCCGTGTGCGGCAGATCCTGATGAACCTGGTCGGCAATGCCGTAAAGTTCACGCTTGAGGGCCACATCAGCATCACCCTCAACTACGACGCCAGCCACAAAATTCCGCTGTGCATTGATGTGCGCGACACCGGCGTTGGCATCCCCGAAGACAGCATTGGGCAGATATTCCACGCATTCGAGCAAGTCGAGAGCACCACAGCCCGGCGGTTCGAAGGCACCGGCCTGGGACTGGCGATCTCGTCGCGGCTGGCCCAAGCAATGGGCGGCAGGATTGATGTGGTTTCGGTGTCCGGTGAAGGCTCCTGTTTCACCGTCTGCCTGACGCTGCCTGTGGCGGCCCCAATCCCGCACCCTTCACGCCCGCTTGCAGGCAAGAATGTGGCGGTCATTGCCGATCTGGCATTCTCCCGCGAGGTGCGCCTGCGCCAGTTGGAATACTGGGGAGCCGCGGCGAGTGCTCCGACCGGGCTCCCGGAACTGATGGCACAGCTGCAAACCCCGGCCGCTAGCGCCCCCCTGCCCGACCTCGTGCTGGTGGAAAACAGCCTGCCGCTGGCGCAGGCCAGGTCCCTGTGCCAGGATCTGCATGCGCTGCCTGGCTGCCGGGAGCTGCCCCTTGTCTACTGTACTGGCGGCCAGCTGCTTGCCGACTACCAGGCACTGCAAAGCTGCAAGACCGTGCATATTCTGATGAAGCCCGCTCGCGGCAGGCTTCTTCTCCGGACACTGCAGAAGGCGCTGAACACAGGGCCAGTTCAGGCCGCCGCCACCCGCCAGACAGGGTCCGGGCACTCAGCTGGCCAGTTCAGCGGCCTCCGGGTCCTGGCGGCAGAGGACAACCGCACCAACCAGTTGGTGCTGAAGAAGATGCTTGCCCCGACCGGCATTCAGCTTACCATTTGCAGTAACGGTCAAGAGGCCGTTGATACCTATGCCGCTCAGAACTTCGACCTGGTGCTGATGGACATGTCGATGCCGGTCATGGACGGGCTGGAGGCAACCCGGCGCCTGCGGGACTGGGAGCGGGAAAACGGGCGCAGCCCTTGCCCGATTGTGGCGCTTACCGCCAATGTCCTGAGCACCGATGAAGCCGCCTGCCGCGCGGCCGGAATGGTTGGGTTCCTGTCCAAGCCCGTGCGCAAGAAGGAACTGCTGGACCAGATTGCCAAATGGACGCAAAAACCGGCCGAAGAACAGCCAGAAACCCAGGCCAAACAGGCCTGAATCCGGCGCGGCACGCACAACTCAACTGATTATCAGGCTGTTATTTAAGCCAAAAAAAATACATCACGAAAACTCACAATCAGTCACAAAAATATGATAAACTGAAAGGTGATCCTGTGCTCCAGCAGTGTTTTTTCGCTTGGAGCCGGCAGGTGATAAGCCGCCGCTGCGCGCTGGGGAGTGTGCATGGCGCGGCGGCGTTTCTAGTGAAAGTAACGAGTGATTGGGGGATCACATGTCCAATTTGAAGATTGGGGCCGCGCGCCCCGCCGATGGCACTTCCGCAAATCCTGACCATCCTGACTGGGGCGCCACGAACACGGCGCTGATGCATATGGCACCCAGCGGCCTGGGACCAAACGGCGAGATGGCCGGTGAAGACCGGCCCAACCCGCGCGAAGTTTCGAACATTCTGTCACAGCAGCACGGCACCACGCACACTGCCGGCGGCGCCTCTGATTTCCTGTGGATCTGGGGCCAGTTCCTGGACCACGACCTGTCACTCTCCGGTGCGGAAAGCGAGATCACCGCACATATTGAAGTACCGGCAGGCGATCCGTTTTTTGACCCGTTCGGCACCGGCCAGGCCATCATTCCCTTTACCCGGGTCGAGCACCATCACGACGGCTATCACAACGAGATCACCGCCTATATCGACGCCTCGATGATCTATGGATCGACCGTAGAGATGGTCAGCGCAATGCGCGATGCCGGCGGCAAACTGAAAATGACCAAGGATGATCTTCTGCACCGTGACGGCGACGGCTTTTTAACCGGCGATGTCCGTGCGGCCGAAAATGTCGCCTTGACATCGATGCACACCCTGTTCACGCGCGAGCATAACAGGCTGGTCGACGAACTGGCAGCAAAAGACCCGATGCTGTCGGATGATGACCTTTTCGAAGCCGCCCGCGCCCGGGTGGAGGCTCTGGTGCAATCCATCACCTTCAAGGAATTCCTGCCCATTCTGATCGGCAAGGATGCCTTCGACGACTACCAAGGTTATGACAAGGACGTGAACCCGGGGATTGCGATCGAGTTTTCTACCGCTGTTTACCGTTTGGGGCACACTCTGCTGTCCTCCAATCTGCAGCGGGTCACCGAGAGCGGCAAAGAGCTGGATCCGCTGGCTCTGCGCGATGCGTTTTTCCAGCCGCATCTGGTCAGCCAGAAAAACATGATCGAAAACGTGCTGCGCGGCGCGGCCACTCAAACCTCGGAGGCCATCGACACCAAGGTGGTTGAGGACGTGCGTTCCTTCCTGTTCGGGCCGCCGGGCGCCGGCGGTCTTGACCTGGCAGCTCTGAACATCCAGCGTGGCCGCGACATGGGTGTCGCCAGCTACAACGACCTGCGCGAGGCCCTGGGCCTGTCGCGGGCCGAAAAATTCTCTGACATCACCTCAGACACAACGCTGGCAGCAAAGCTCAAGGAGGCCTATGGCGATACCGACCTGCTGGACGCCTGGATTGGCGGCCTGGCCGAAGATCCCCACGGTAAGGGCCTGTTGGGTGAAACCTTCACAATTGTGATGATTGATCAATTCACCCGGTTGCGTGACGGCGATCCTTACTGGAGCGAAGGGCGCGATGGCATTCCAAAGCGTGAGCTCGCAGATCTCTGGGACACCAGCCTATCGGACGTCATCGTGCGCAACACTGATGTCCAACTGCTGCAAAAGGACGTTTTTGCCGCGATGGAGCGCATCATCGGCACCAAGGGCGATGACGACCTGTTCGGCACCAGCGGGCGCGACTTCATGCACGGTCGCATCGGCTCAGATTTCCTGAAGGGGCGCGCCGGAGATGATGACCTGCAAGGCGGCGGCGGCAACGACACGCTGATCGGCAACAAGGGCGACGACTGCCTGGATGGCGGCGGCGGCCTGGACCTGCTTCTGGGCGGCTCTGGTGACGATTTCATCTTTGGCGGCTCCCATAAGGATACGCTCAGTGGCGGCAGCGGCAATGACGAGCTTGAAGGCGGCAACGGCCACGATCTTCTGCGCGGCAACAAGGGGAATGACACCCTGGACGGCGGCCGCCACAATGACGTGCTGGTTGGCGGTGAGGGCGATGACCTGCTCACGGGCGGCACCGGTGCCGACGTATTCCTGTTCAAGACATCCCACACCGGTGAGGACACCATCACGGACTTCGAACTTGGCAAGGACTTCATCAAAGCTGAAGGCCCGACACGCAATGCGCTGCAGATCACGGACCTGGGAGACGATCTTGAGGTTTCCGATGGCGGCAACTGGTCTGTGGTCCTGGAGGGCATCAGCCTGCAAGACTGGCAGAACTCCGGCTTCAGCCTGTTCTGAGCCTGTAGGACAGATAATCCCCAATGGGCGAGCGGCCGGTTCAGGCCCCTCGCCTTATCAGGCACATGATGACGCCAATCGGAAACTTCCCGGCCGGCGCTCCGGCCGGATGTCGTAACTCCCCAAAACGCTGACGCAATCGAAAGACAGCACGGAACCCCACCACGCCTAACATTCCCGACCAAACTGCCGCGTGGACATTGATCCCTACCCGGCGGCAAGCAGCTTCGGGGAGGAGGCGACGCCATGAAAGACAAGACAACCACGACCGAACAGGCAATGGCGCTGATCCGCGACGGCGACGTCGTGACAACCACCGGCTTTGTGCAAAGCTGCATACCGGAAATGCTGCACGCGGCGCTGGAAAAGCGCTTCCTGGCCGAAGGCGCCCCCCGCGACCTCACCCTGATCATGTGCGCGGGCGCCGGCGACAGCAAGGGGCTGGGCACCGGGCGGCTGCATCACGACGGCCTCTTGCGGCGGGTGATTGCCGGCAACTTCGGCCGCATGCCCAAGGTTGCCCAGGCCGCCCAGGAGAACAAGATCTGCGGCTACAACTTGCCTCAGGGGGTGATCTCGCAGCTCTACCGCGCCTGCGCCGCCGGCCAGCCCGGCCTGTTCTCCAAGGTCGGCCTGCATACCTATGTCGACCCGCGCCACGGCGGCGGCAAGGTCAACAAAGTGACCGAGGAGGACATCGTCCGCTACCACGAAGTCGATGGCGAGGAATGGCTGTTCTACAAGGCCACCAAGATCGACGTCGCCTTCATTCGCGGCACCAGCGCCGACCGCTCCGGCAACATCAGCATGGAGCGCGAGGCGCTGACGCTGGACTGCCTGGCCCAGGCGATGGCCGCCCACAACAACGGCGGCATCGTCATCGCCCAGGTGGAACGCATCGTCGAGGACGGCTCGATCAAGCCCAAGGATGTGAAGATCCCCGGCCTGCTGGTGGACTGCGTCTGCGTCGCCGACGACCCGGACATGCACCGGATGAATTACGGCGTGCAGCATAATCCCGCGCTTTCCGGCGAAATCCGGGTCCCGGTGGAAGGCATCGCCAAGATGCCGCTGGATCAACGCAAGATCATCGCCCGCCGCGCCGCGTTTGAGCTGCCGCCCAACGGTGCGGTGAACCTTGGCGTCGGGGCGCCCGATGGTGTGGCCGCCGTGGCAAACGAGGAAAAAGCCACCCCCTACATCACCCTCACCACCGAGGCCGGCGCCGTCGGCGGGGTGCTGGCAGGCGGCTCCAGCTTCGGCTCTTCTGCCAATGCCGACGCCATCATCGATCAGAACCAGATGTTTGATTTCTACGACGGCGGCGGGCTTGACCTCACCTGCCTCGGCATGGCCGAATGCGACGCCGAGGGCAGCGTCAACGCCTCCCGCTTCGGCGGCCGTCTGAACGGCTGCGGTGGCTTCATCAACATCTCCCAGAATTCCCGCGCCGTGGTCTTTGCCGGCACCTTCACCGCCGGCGGGCTGAAGGTTGCGGTGGAAAACGGCGAACTGCGCATTGTGCAGGAAGGCCGCAACAAGAAATTCGTGCGCCTGATCGAGCAGATCACCTTCTCGGGCCCTTATGCCTCCAAGCGATCGCAGCCGGTGCTCTACGTGACCGAGCGCTGCGTGCTGCAGCTGACCCCCAAGGGGCTGGAACTGATTGAGATTGCCCCCGGCATCGACTTGCAGCGCGACATTCTGGATCAGATGGAGTTCAAGCCGATCATTGAAAACGTCGCCCTGATGGATGCCCGCATCTTCCGGGACGAGCCGATGGGTCTGATGAACGACCTGTTGAACTTCAACCTTTCAGAACGGGTCACCTATGACGCCGCCCGCCACACCATGTTCCTCAACCTCGAAGGCTGGAGCGTCCGCAAGAAACAGGACGTCGAGGATCTGGACCGCGTTCTGCAGGATGCCTTTGCCAAAAGCGGCCGCGATGTCAGCATGGTGATGAACCAGAACGGCTTCCGCATCGCCGAAGATCTGCAGGACGACTACGCAAACTCTGTTGGTCAGACTCTGGAGGCGTATTCGTCTTCGATCGCCCACTACACCACCAGCGCCTTCATGCGCCTGAAGATGCAGGGTGAGCTCGCCAGCCGCGGCGTGCAGCCGCATATCTTCGAAAGCGGCGAGGAAGCGCATCAGGCGATCTGGGGCTCCTGACAGCGGCACCGTCAGGGCCGCCCCCGCAGCGGGCCGACCCTTGCTCCCCACCGCAGCTTCGCGCCTTTTCCGCCGTCATCCGCGGCCTCCGCAACGTCGCATTTCCGGGCCGCCCGCCCCCCGAAACCGCCTCCCGGATGATCGACCATCGCATTGAATCAACACTGTTTTTCAACATCTTTCAGCACCCGGCCCGGTACCTCAGCGCGGACAACGGGGCGATTTCCGGAGCCGCCGAAAGAAGATCTGCATTTTTTTTCAAAAACCCTCTTGCACCCCCCCGAAACAAACTTTAGACAGCGCCTCACCGATGGGGTGTAGCCAAGTGGTAAGGCAGCGGTTTTTGGTACCGTGTACCGTAGGTTCGAATCCTACCACCCCAGCCATCGGCCTCCTGACATAGCGAAACAAGGTAAAAATCGGCTTCAAAGAGCTGGTTCTTGCTCTGCACAGGCTTCAGATGCCAGCTTGGCGGCTGAGCCAGGCGGTGAAACTGCGGGCCTCCGGGCGGAGCACGCCTTTGCGGGTTGCAATGTGATAGCCTAAGTTTTCGCCTTCGGTGAACAGGGCCAGCAGGCGGCCGGTCTGCAGGTCCTCGGCGACAAATGCCTGCACGCTGACCGCAACCCCCTGCCCCGCACGGACCGCCTGCATCAGCAGGTTACCGGGCAGCCGGGTTCGAGGGCCGCGCAGACTGTCCTTGACGCCCCGCGATTCCAGCCAGCGCGAAGCCTCCGTCGTGCCCAGCTCCTCCAGCCAGGGCAGATCCAGCAAGTCCTCCGGTGCCGCCACCCGGCGCCCGCGCAGCAGGCTGTCCGCCGCGATCACAACCATTGGCGACTGGAGCAGCATCCGGGCCTCCAGCCCTGGCCACGCTCCACCGCCATAACGGATCGCAATGTCGATACCGCCGGGCTTCAGCTCGACGATCTCGCCTCTCGGGTCGAGCACCAGATCGATCTCGGGATGCGCCGCCTGAAAATCCGCCAGCCGCGGCATCAGCCAATGGGCCGCAAACATCGGCGTGCAGGTGACATGCAGCGGCCGGGCGGCGCCGGCGGCAGAGATATCCAGCACCGCCGCTTCGATCGCGCCGAACCCCAGTTGCAGCGCCCGCGCCAGATGCTCGCCGTCAGCGGTCAGCGCCAGCGCCCGGCCGCTGCGGTCCAAGAGCGCTGCGCCCAGATGCGCCTCCAGCGCCCGCAGCTGCTGGCTGATGGCAGCGTGACTCACATTCAGTGCAGCGCCCGCCTGCACCACATTTCCGGTCTCGGCAAAGGCAGCAAAGGCTCTGAGCGCCGCAAGCGGCGGCATGTGCATCCAATCCATATGTAACTGCACCTTACATAGCGACATTCTTCTTAACTCGCAGGAATCGCCTGTTCAGGCAAGAGTCAGGACCACACGCCAGAACAGGAGGCCGTGACATGCTGAATGATATCTATGCCCGCTCGATGATGACCGCCGCCCGCCAGGACTGTGTGCGGCTGCGCGATCTGCCGCCGGCAAAACCGCTGCCGCGCGCCTATCAGGCCCCGCCGCGCGCACCGGGGCTGCTGGCCAGGCTCGCTGCCTGGCTGCGCGGCCGACCGATGCAGGTCCGCTGCGTCAACCCGCAGAAGATTTGAGACGAAAAAAGCGCCGGTTTTCCAGGAAACGCGCGAACAGATCGGAAAACCGGCGCATGGCCCGTTTGGCCTGCACGTCGGCCTCGCGGGATTTCTTGCTGCCCAGGAGGGGTACTAGCCAAGCAGCAATCTCTTTCATCTGCGGTTTTACCCCGATTGCGGCATCTGCAGTTTGATGCGGATCAAACTGGCGCAAATAATTTGCCCGGCTGCGCCAAAAAACTTACCCTTGTTTCATGGACACGTCACAGCGCGAACAGACGGCGGCCGGTGCCCGCGCACCGCTGTCAGCGGATGAAGTCGGTGCGCTGGCGCATCTTTACCGCGGCGAGATTTACCGCAGCACGGTCTGGCGCACCCGGCTCGACACCACCACCAACTGGTCGGTGGTGACGCTGGGCGTGGCGCTGTCGATCTCCTATTCCTCGCCGGAGGCCTCGCCGCTGCCGCTGATCCTGGTGGGCGTGCTGATCATCTTCTTCCTGATGCTGGAGGCCCGCCGCTACCGCTATTTCAACGTGTTCCGCGCCCGTGCCCGCTGGCTGGAGACGCATTTCTACACCCCGATGCTGATCGAGGGCGACCTGCATCTGGAGGAGCACTGGCAGGACGTTCTGGCCGCTGATTATTTGCGGCCCGAGTACCATGTCGGCGTGATGACTGCGATCGGGCGGCGGATCCGGCGCAACTATTTCTGGATCCTGCTGATCCAGTCACTGGCCTATGCGGGCAAGCTGGCGGTGCACCCCACCGGTGTGACCTCCTGGCAGCAGGCCTTGGACCGTGCCGACATCGGCCCCTTCCCGGGGGAGATGGTGCTGGCCACAGGCGTCTTCTACGTTGTGCTCTGGGGCGGCATCGCCTGGTGGAGCGCCCGCTCAGACGCCGCCCGCGCCAGCAAACGCAGATCAATGACCTCGATGGGCTGAGGCCGCTCAGACGGGCCACAGCCACCAGACATAGGCACCATATCCTGCCAGCAGCACCGCCCCCTCGCGCCGGGACACTTGCAGGCCAGTCCAGGCCAAGGCCAGAAACGCCACTGTAACGCCCAGCATGACCACGTTGCCGAAACCGGCAATCCGCTCCGGCACCTCTGACGGGGCGATCAATGCAGTGGCGCCGCCGATGCCCATCAGGTTGTAAATGTTGGAACCGATGATGTTGCCGAATGCCATCTCTCCCTGCCGCCGCAGCGCGGCTGCAACCGAGGTCGCAAATTCCGGTGCCGAGGTGCCTACCGCCACAATCGTCAGGCCGATCACCGTTTCGGACACCTGCATCATCCGCGCCAGCTGCACCGCCCCGTCGACCAGCAGCCCGCCGCCGCCGAGCACCAGCACCAGCCCGCCCAGCGTCGTGGCAAGCGGGCGCCACAGCGGCAGTCTGGCCGTGTGTGCAGGTGAAACTGCCGGATCCACCCCCTCCAGCGCGGCGGCCTTGTCAAACAATGCTCCGTGCTCTGCAGCAGGTGCTGTCCGTTCCTGCCGGATGGCGAACCAGACATAGACCGCCAGTGCCAGCACAAAGGCCAGTCCGGCAGTCCGCGTCACCGGAACCGTTGCGGCAAGCGCAGCAAAGATCACCGTAGCCGCCAGCATGACACCGCCATCGCGCCGCAGCGCCGCCGACTGCACCGCTATCGGTGCGATCAGCGCCGACACGCCGGCAATCAGCAGTATATTGGCAATGTTGGAACCGGTGATATTGCCATAGGCGATCCCCGGCGCCCCGGCCAGCGCTGCCCGGACCGAGGTCACCAGTTCCGGCGCAGAGGTGCCAAAGCCCACCAGGGTCAGGCCAATCACCAGCGGCGACACCCTGAACCGCTCCGCCACGCGCACGGCGCCGCGCACCAGAAACTCGCCGCCAAGGATCAGCAGCAACATCCCGCCCAGAAGCGGCAGCCAGACTTCAAACACGAGAAACGTCTCCAAGGTCGGCCATGTCATGTCCAAGGCCGCACAGCCTGCACCGCTCACCTGCCGGTCCGGCGATGCCTGCGCCGGGCGCTTTCAGTGGGTGCCTGCGCAGAAAATGATATCGCACCCCATCCGGTTTCAAGGGGCTTGCAATAAATCCGCTTTCCCCGGCTCCCAGATCAGGATCCGCTCATCCTGCACCGCCGGCGCAACGAAAAAGGGCCGCCCTCGGGGGCAGCCCTTTCTGCTTTCCCGCCAATCCGGGCCTGGCTTATTCGCCACCGCCCAGCTGGTGGACATAGGCCGACACCGCGCGGATCTGCGCCTCTGTCAGGCGGGTATTCCAGGCCGGCATCACGCCATAGCGCGAGTTGCTGACAGTCTCGGTCAGCGTGCCGTAGTCGCCGCCATAGAGCCAGATCGCATCCGCCAGGTTCGGCGCGCCCTGCGCGCGGTCGCCGGTGCCGTCTTCCATGTGGCAGGAGGCACAGTTGTCGGCAAAGACAACCGAACCGGCTTCGACCTTGGACGCATCCTGAGGCTCGCCCGACAGCGACATCACATAGTTGACCACCTGAGAGATCTCTTCCTTCTCAAGCAGCTCGTCGCGGCCGAATGCAGGCATCTCGGAATAGCGCGCTTCGTCGCTGTCCTCGTTGCGGATGCCGTGGGTGATGGTGGCGTGAATATCCTCCACCGAGCCGCCCCAGAGCCAGTCGTCGTCCAACAGGTTCGGATAGCCCTTGGCGCCAGCCGCACCAGAACCGTGACACTGGGCGCACCAGGTCTTGAACACGGCAGAACCCGCGGATACCGCATAGGGACCCAGTTCCGCATCTTCCGCGATGGCGGTCAGCTCAGCCGCCTCCAGCTTGGCATTGACCGGCGCGTTGGCTTCTTCCACCGCAGTGATCTCCGCCGCGACATCGGCCCGGGTCGACCAGCCAAGCACCCCCGCGGTGGCGCCGTTGATCAGCGGCCAGGCCGGATAGGCGACGGTGTACAGAACGCCCCAGATGATGGTGGCATAGAAGGTCCACAGCCACCAGCGCGGCATCGGGTTGTCGAATTCCTCGATCCCGTCCCACTCATGGCCGGTGGTGTTCGGATCGCCTTCGAATTTCTGCGATTTCTTGCTCATGCCCTCGCCTCCTTAGTCGCGGCGGGTTGGTCCTGGCTGGGCGCAGGTGCGTCGTCATGCCGGAACGGAATGTTTGCGGTGTCCTTGTAGGCCTTGGTGCTGCCCGGGCGGAACGCCCAGACAATCACACCAATGAAAAAGGTGAACAGGAACAGCAGCATCCAGCTGTCGGCGAACTGCCTGAGGAGTGTGTAGAGTTCCATACCATCCTCCCTCAGCGGCTCGCGTCCGGGGTGAAGGTCGAGAAGTCGACCAGCGTGCCCAGCATCTGCAGATAAGCGATCAGCGCATCGGCCTCGGAGATCCCCGGCTTGCCATCAAAGTTACGCACATTGATGTCCTCGCCATAACGCTCCAGCAGCCCGTCATAGTCGCTGTCCGGGTCGGCCTGGGCGCGGAAGTCAGCCTGCGCAGCCTCGATCATCTCGTCGCTGTAGGGCGTGCCCAAGAGCGCGTTGGTGGCCATGATGTCGCCGATGTATTTGCCGTCGATCTTCTTCTCTTCGAGGAAGCCGTACTTCGGCATCACCGATTCCGGCACCACCGACTGCGGGTCGCGCAGGTGGTCTGCGTGCCACTCATCCGAGTAGCGGCCGCCGACGCGGGCCAGATCCG
This sequence comes from Leisingera sp. ANG1, assembly GCF_000203975.2. Lineage (GTDB taxonomy): Bacteria > Pseudomonadota > Alphaproteobacteria > Rhodobacterales > Rhodobacteraceae > Leisingera. The sequence continues at coordinate 653,460 of NZ_AFCF02000008.1, forward strand.
GCCCGGTCCGCTTGGAACCCCACTGGAACGGACGGTCGTACATCGACTCCGCTGCCAGCGAGTAGTGGCCGTAACGCTCGACCTCGTCGCGCATCGGACGGATCATCTGGCTGTGGCAGACATAGCAGCCTTCCCGGATGTAGACCTCGCGGCCCGCCATCTCGAGCGGGGTGTAGGGACGCATGCCCTCCACCTTCTCGATGGTGTTTTCCAGGTAGAACAGCGGTGCGATCTGCACCAGGCCGCCGATGGTCACGACCAGGAAGCTGAAGATCAGCAGCAGGGTCGCGTTGGTCTCGAGGATCTTATGTTTGTCGAGAATAGACATAGCTTCCTGGCTCCTTATTCAGCCGGGACCTGGACCGTCAGGCTGGCCTCTTTGGCCGGCGCCTTACGGACCGTCATCCACAGGTTGTAGCACATGATGATGGAACCCGCGAGGAACATCACCCCGCCCAAGCCCCGCACCACATACATCGGGAACTTCGCTGCCACGGTGTCGGCAAAGGAGTTCACCAGGAAGCCGTTGGCGTCCACTTCACGCCACATCAGGCCTTCCATGATACCGGTCACCCACATCGATGCGGCATAGAGAATGATGCCCATGGTGGCGAGCCAGAAGTGCCAGGAGACCAGGCGCAGGCTGTACAGGCTCTCGCGCTTCCACAGCGCCGGCACCAGATAGTAGAGCGCGCCGAAGGTGATCATGCCGTTCCAGCCCAGCGCGCCGGAATGCACGTGGCCAATGGTCCAGTCGGTGTAGTGCGACAGCGAGTTCACCGCGCGGATCGACATCATCGGCCCCTCAAAGGTGGACATGCCGTAGAAGCCCAGCGAGATCACCATCATCCGGATCACCGGGTCGGTGCGCAGCTTGTCCCAAGCGCCCGACAGGGTCATCAGGCCGTTGATCATGCCGCCCCAGGAGGGCATCCACAGGATCACCGACATCACCATGCCCAGGGTCGAGGCCCAATCCGGCAGCGCGGTGTAGTGCAGGTGGTGCGGACCGGCCCAGATATAGAGGAAGATCAGCGCCCAGAAGTGGATGATCGACAGCTTGTAGGAGAACACCGGACGCTCGGCCTGTTTCGGGATGAAGTAATACATCATGCCCAGGAAGCCCGCGGTCAGGAAGAAGCCCACAGCGTTGTGGCCGTACCACCACTGGATCATAGCATCCTGCACGCCCGGCCACACGATGACCGACTTGGAGCCCCAGATCGAAACCGGGATGGTCATGTTGTTGATCAGGTGCAGCATCGCCACGGTGACGATGAAGGACAGGTAGAACCAGTTCGCCACATAGATATGCGGCTCCTTGCGCTTGATGATGGTGCCCAGGAACACTGCCAGATAGGCCACCCAGACGATGGTCAGCCACAGGTCGACGTACCATTCGGGCTCGGCGTATTCCTTAGATTGGGTGCCGCCCAGCAGATAGCCGGTCGCCGCCAGCACGATGAACAGCTGGTAGCCCCAGAACACGAACCAGGCCAGGTTGCCGCCCCAAAGGCGCGCCGCGGAGGTCCGCTGCACCACATAAAAGGAGGTCGCAATCAGCGCGTTGCCGCCAAAGGCAAAGATCACCGCAGAGGTGTGCAGCGGGCGCAGGCGGCCAAAGTTGGCCAGGCCCTCGGCCCATTCGAAGTTCAGCGCCGGAAACGCCAGCTGAAACGCGATGAAGGTCCCCGCCAGGAACCCGACCACACCCCAGAAGGCGGTTGCAATCGTGCCAGCGCGGATCACGCTGTCGAAATACTCATTTTCCAGACCGGCGGGTGCCATTTTCGGCTCGTCGGTTCTGCGCAAAGTGTAGAGAAACAGGCCGCCAGCCACGATCATCACGATGATCGCGTGCACCTGGTAAGCCAGATCCCGCGCGTAATTGGTGCCGATCATCGCAAACAGCGTGACCAAACCAAGCGCTATCAGCTTGATATAATTAGACATCTTGCGTCCCTTTGCCATGCCCCCGCGATTCTTGCGAAACCGGAGACGTTATTAGACCGCGCCCTTCATGCAAAACGCGCCTTTCTGCCGCCTTGATCTGCATCAAGACATTTCCGGGCAACATGTGACACTTCTTCCCGAGCAGTGAAACTCCACGCACCAGCACCCGTCAGGATTGCGGTGCACTTTCCGCCGAGAGGTGTCAATGTCCTACAAGTCCTTACTTACCGTTCTGACAGCTGCGGACACCGCAGCGGCGCCTTTGGCGCAAATTGCGGCCCTGGCTGAGGAATTCGGCGCCCATGCCGATGCGCTCTGCCTCGGAGTGGACCGCACCCAGACAGGATACTACTATGCCGGCGCCAATGCGATGGTGCTGCAGGAAACCCTGGCCCGAGCGCAGGAAGAGGCCGAAGAGGTTCAGGCCCGGGCCGATGCGATCCTGCAGCAGGCGGGCGTGGCCTACGGCACCGACAGCGGCGTTGCCCAAATCGCAGACATCGGCCGCCATGTGGCGCGCCAGGCACGGTTCTCCGACCTGGTGGTGCTGGGCCAGCCCTATGGATCCGGCAAACGTGCCGAGGCAGAACCGATCGTCGAAGCCGCCCTGTTCGAGGGCCGCGCGCCGGTGCTGGTGGTGCCGGACAAGGGCGCGCCGCTGAAGCAGCCCAAGACTGTACTGGTCGCGTGGAACGAAAGCATCGAGGCAATGACCTCGATCCGCCGTGCGATGCCGTTCCTGCAGGGCGCGGAACTGGTCCGCATCGCGGTGATCGACCCGCCGCAGCATGGCCCCGAACGCTCCGATCCCGGCGGCATGCTGGCGCAGATGCTGGCCCGCCACGGGGTCAATTGCGAGATCGACGTGCTCAGCAAGACGCTGACCCGGGTGTCGGACGTGCTGAACCGCCACGCCGCCGACACCGCCGCCGACTTGATCGTGATGGGCGCCTATGGCCACTCCCGCTTCCGCGAGGCGATCCTGGGCGGCGCCACCCGCAACATGCTGGAGCAGGCCGCGGTACCGGTGCTGATGGCGCACTAGGGCCAGCCAGGTTACACAACAGAAAGGCGCTCCGCAGGGCGCCTTTTTTGTTTCCGCGGCTGGACCTAGCTTGCCTTGCGTATCAGGCCGATCAGGAACAGCAGGATCACCGCGCCGATGGTGGCGTGGATCAGCGACCAGAAAAAGCCGCCGCCCGCGGCAAACCCCAGCGCCGGAAAGATGGTGCCGGCCAGGAAGGCACCGACCACGCCGACAATGATATTGCCAAGGATGCCAAAGCCGCGCCCCTGCATGATCTTGCCCGACAGCCAGCCCGCCAGCGCCCCGATGATCAGCATCCCGATCAGACTTCCAAACTGCATTGCCGCCTCCATGTGTTGTTACCGCAATAGTAGAACACAACCGCGGCTCCGGGTCACCCGCTGCCGTCAGGTCCGTAAATCCAAGCTTCTCCCGCCCGTCGTCCGCCTTTCCTGCGAAAGGCGCCCTCCCGTTGGGCCGGGCACGTGCGGGCGCGGGAGAGCCCCGTTTTAGCGTCCCGCCTGTCTGGCCTCAGCGCACGTAGTGCATGCCCTGGAAGGCGGCGCGGAATTCGGCAACCTCTGCTGCCATGGCTGCCGGGTCCTCCGTCCGCAAGGCCCGGGTGATCAGCTCCGCCAGCTGGGGCGCATGCTTCACGGTGACGCCGCGGCGCACCAGTTCCGGCGTGCCGATGCGCAGCCCGTTCATGTCGCCCGGCACCTCCGCGATGGGCAGGCCGATGCCGCAGGCCAGGAAGCCCGCCTTGCGCAGATGCTTCGACGCCGCCTGGCCACCGCCGAACTCCGCCGCCTCCAGTGCAAACTGATGCGACTGGGTCATGCCGCGCGCAGCGGCAAAGACCGGCAGCCCCTGCCCGGCCAGCGCCTCGGCCAGGGCCAGCGACAGATCTGCCATTGCCTTGGCATAGTCCGCGCCATGCTCCACCCAGTCCAAGAGGCTCATCGCCAGTGCCGCCGATTTGGCCGCATCAAAGTTCGCGGTCATGCCGGGAAAGGCGATGGCATCCAGCCGCTCGGCGATGTCCGCATCGTTGGTGACGATCAGCCCGCCAGCCGGGCCGCCCAGGCTCTTGTAGGTGCTCATCGTCATCAGATGCGCGCCCTGCTCCAGCGGGTTGCCCCAATGGCCGCCCGCGATCATGCCGCACTGGTGGGCTGCGTCGAACAGCACCTTGGCGCCCACCTCATCCGCAATCGCCCGTATCTCCGGCACCGGATGCGGGAACAGATTGAGGCTGCCGCCGATGGTGATCAGTTTGGGCTGCACCTCGCGCGCCAGATCGCGCAGCGCGTCCAGATCGACGGTGTAGCCATCGCCGTCCACCGGCGCCGGATGGGTTTGCAGCCCGTAAAGCCCGGCACAGCCGCCCGCGTGATGGGTTACATGCCCGCCCACCGCGGCGGGCGGTGCAATGATTGCATCACCGGGTTTGGTCAGCGCCATGAAGCCATAGAGATTGGCCAGCGCGCCAGATCCCACCCGGATCTCCGCATAGCGCGCATTGAAGACCTGTGCCGCGACCTCAGCGGCGATCACCTCGATCTCCTCGATGGCTTCCAGCCCCATCTCGTATTTGTCGCCGGGGTAACCCAGCGACGGGCGGCTTCCAAGGCCGGTTGCCAGCAACGCCTCAGCCGCCGGGTTCATCACATTGGTGGCCGGGTTCAGGTTGAAACAGTCGCGGTCGTGGATTTCCGCATTGCGGTCCGCCAGCGCGGTCAGCCGCGCAGCGGTCTCTGCACTGGTGGCAGCGGCGGTCTTGGCGGCCACGGTCTGCACGTAGTCTTCGCAGGCGGCGGGCACCCAGTTGCGGCGGGCAAGCTCTGTCATGGTCTGTCTCCTTCGCGCAGTGGCGGGTTTCTCTCTGCCCCCATCAAACCGCCAATGCCCCCTTGCGCGCAAATCAGTTTTCCAGAAAACTAGGGCTAGAAAAATTGAGGCTAAGCCATGGCTGTTTCCCCGCCCCCTGCCCAATCGCTGCCGCTGACCGCCTTGCGCGCCTTTGAGGCCGCCGCCCGGCTCGGCGGGTTCTCTGCGGCCGCGCAGGAGCTGGGGGTGACCCCCGGCGCGGTCTCGGCCCAGATCAAATCGCTGGAGGACGCGCTGCAGGCGCAGTTGTTCCATCGCCGCCCCAAGCAGGTGACGCTGACGCCAATTGGCGCGCGGGTGCTGCCGGAATTCTCCGCCGCCTTCGACCAATTGAACGCCGCCACCCGCACCTTGCGCGAAGAAGCCCAGCCATGCACCGTCCACATCGCCACCCTGCCCGCGATTGCCCAGTTCTGGCTGTCGCCGCGCCTGCCTGCCTTGCGCGCGGCGATGCCGGAGATGGTGGTGTCGGTCACGGCCACCGAGGAGCCCCCGAACCTCAAGCGCACGCCCTATGACCTGTGCCTGTTCTTCGGCGGCGGCCAGGGCGAAGTGATAGACCAGGACGTAATATTCCCGGTCTGCGCCCCCGCGCTGGCAGAGCAGCTGCGCACTCCTGCGGACCTGCAGAACGTGCCCTGCCTGTCAGACGCGGTCTGGGTGCAGGATTGGGAATATTGGCTGCAGGCCGCCTGCCCCGGCGAGACCCTGCACCTGCGGGGGCCGGAATACTCGCTCTACTCGCTGGCAGTGGAGGAGACCGTCAATGGTGCGGGTGTATTGATCGGCCATCAGGCGCTGGTTGCGCCGCTGCTGGACAGCGGCAAGCTGGTGGCGCCGTTTGCGGTCAAAGCAGAGCTGCCCCGCGAATTGAGGCTATGGAGCCTGCGCCCCTCCGGCCCGCGCAGCCCGGCAGCAAGGGTGGCGCGCTGGCTGGCGGAAAACGGTTAGAGAGAACGCGGATTAAGCTGGGTCAGCCGAGGAAGCCGCCGTCGCTGTCGTCGCCCGCTTCTTCCATCAGGCGGCGCATATCCGGCACGGTCACATGACGCTTGCCTTCCAGCTCGATAATGCCGTCCCGCTTCAGCGCGGAGATCTGGCGGCTCACGGTTTCCAGCGTCAGGCCCAGGTAGTCTGCCATCGCCTCCCGCGTCAGCGGCAGGTCGAACACCATCCGGTTGGTGGCGCCGCCCGGCGTCAGCGTGGCATCACGCCGCGCGATGATTGCCAAGAGGCTCGCGATCTTTTCCCGCGCGGTCTTGCGGCCCAGCACCAGCATCCACTCGCGCGCGGCGTCGAGTTCATCCAGGGTCATCTCCAGCAGCCGGTGGGCGATATGCGGCGTGCGCTCCATCAGCTCCTCAAACGGCTTCTTGCGGAAACAGCACATCACCACATCGGTGGTCGCCGCCACATCGTAAGCCGCGCCTTCACGGCCCGGACGGCCGACAAAATCGCTGGGCAGCAGCAGGCCCACCATCTGGGTGCGCCCGTCCTCCATCGTCTGGGTCAGGGAAGCGATGCCGGAAACCACGGAGCCCACGAAGTTCATCACGTCACCGGACCAGATGATCGGCTGGCCAGCCTCATAGGTGCGGTAGTATTTGATCGCGTCCAGCGCTTCCAGCTCATCCGCGTTGCAGCGCGCGCACACGGCACGGTGACGGATCGGGCAATCGCCGCATCTGGATTGTGACATAATGGGAGCGTTCATTCGCTGGTCCGTTTGATCTGGGTCAAGGCTCTGGTTCGCGCGCTGCCATAACGGTAATTGAATGGAACAGAAAGCTCAATTGGCCGAACTGGGTTTGTTTGACGCCAAAGTGCCGCGCTACACCAGCTATCCCACCGCGCCGCACTTCGGCAAGGACACTGATTCCGCGCTGTTTTCCAATTGGGTTTCAAAGATTTCACCGGGCAGCAGCATCTCGCTGTATTTGCATGTGCCCTTCTGCCGCAGGTTGTGCTGGTTTTGCGCCTGCCGAACGCAGGGCACCCATTCCGACGCCCCGGTTGAGGCCTATGTTCAGGTTCTGAAAGCCGAGATTGCGCTCTTGAAGGCGCAGTTGCCGGAGGGCATCACCCTGTCGCGCCTGCATTGGGGCGGCGGCACCCCGACTTTGCTGAGTGCGGATATAATCCGTGAACTGGCGAGCACGATCGCCACGGCCATTCCTCTGGCGCCGCGGGCCGAGTTCTCGGTTGAGATCGACCCGAACGAGATCGGGGACCGGCGGCTGGACGCGCTGGCCGAGGCAGGCATGAACCGCGCTTCTGTCGGGGTGCAGGATTTTGACAGCACCATCCAGCAGGCGATCGGCCGTATCCAGAGTTTTGAGGCCACACGCGCCGCCATTGAGCAGCTGCGCGCACATGGGATCCGCAGCCTCAATGCCGATATCCTCTATGGCCTGCCGCATCAGACATCCGCGATCATGACCGAAAGCGTGCAGAAGCTGCTGTCGCTGACGCCGGACCGGGTGGCGGTCTACGGCTATGCCCATGTGCCCTGGATGGCCGGGCGGCAGACCATGATCCGCTCCGATGCGCTGCCCACCCCAGAGGCGCGGCTGGAACTGTTCGAAACCGCCCGCCAGCTGTTCCAGTGGGACGGCTACCGGGAGATCGGCATCGACCATTTCGCGCGGCCGCACGACGGGCTGGCGGTGGCGCAGCGGACCGGGCGCCTGCGCCGCAATTTCCAGGGCTACACCGACGATCCGGAAGAGGTGCTGATCGGCATCGGCGCCTCAGCCATTTCGAGGTTCCCGCAAGGCTATGCGCAAAACGCGCCTGCGACCTCGGCCTATGTGCGCGCCATCCGCGACGGGCAATTCGCCACCGCCCGCGGCCATGCCTTTGGCGGCGAGGACCTGTTGCGGGCGCGGCTGATTGAGGCGCTGATGTGCGATTTCCGCATCTGCCGCGAGGAGATACTGTCGCGGTTTGCCGTTGTCGAGGCGGACCTGGACCGGTTGTTTGCCGCGGCCGGCGCAGCCTTTCCGGGGATGCTGGAGGTCTCTGCCAAGGGGCTGGATATCCGTGAGGAAGCCCGCCCGCTGACCCGGATGATCGCCCGCAGCTTTGACGCCTATGACCTGAACCACGCAGGCCACAGCACCGCCATCTGATCCCTTTCTGCCGGGGAGGAGTTCTCCCGCCCGTCGCCGCCGCGCCTTTGGGCGCAGCGCTCCCGTTGGGCGAGGCTCAGCGCCCTGGGCGCTGAGCCTCGCCCAAGGCCGCCAAGGGGTCCTGGCGCAGCCGGGGCACTTGCGGGCGCGGGAGGGTTCCGGTGCTTTTCAACGGCCTCTTAATAGGTCAGCAATGCTGTCTAAATGTTTCGCGCGCGAAACATTTGGTCAACCGCGCTGCCGCAATTTCTGGGCGTTGCGTGAAGTGCGAACGCATAGATGCTGCAAAGCCTGCCAGAGGGTTAACTCGGGAGCGGTTCAACCCGCCGCGGCCAGCAGCCTGCGGGTATAGTCCTGTTTCGGGTTGGCAAACAGCTCCTCTGCCGCGCCGGTTTCCACCACGTCGCCCTGATTCATCACCACCACCTGATGCGACATCGCCCGCACCACGTTGAGGTCGTGAGAGATGAATAGATAGGCCAGCCCATAACGTGTCTGCAGATCGCGCAGCAGCTCGACAATCTGCACCTGCACCGTCATGTCCAGCGCCGAGGTCGGCTCATCCAGCACTACCAGTTTCGGGCGCAGCACCATGGCGCGGGCAATCGCAATCCGCTGGCGCTGGCCGCCGGAGAACTCATGCGGGTAGCGGTCCATCGCCGCGGGATCCAGGCCCACCTCCGTCATCACCTCCGCCACCAGTTCGCGGGTGTCGCGGTGCTGGTCCACCTTGTGGATCGCCAGCCCCTCCGCGATGATCTGGGCGCAGGTCATCCGCGGGCTGAGAGAGCCGAACGGGTCCTGGAACACGATCTGCATGTCCTTGCGCAAGGCGCGCAGGTCGCGGGTGGACCACTTGCGCAGGTCCTGGCCCTGGAAGGTGACCGCGCCCTCCGACGCAATCAGCCGCATGATGGCGAGCGCCAGAGTGGTCTTGCCGGAGCCACTTTCACCGACGATGCCCAGGGTTTCACCCGCCCGGACCGAGACCGACATCGGGTTCACCGCTTTCACATGGCCTACAGTGCGCTTCAGAAGCCCTCGCTGGATCGGGAACCAGACCTTGAGGTCCTTGGCGGCCACCAGTTCCTGCGCGTCCGGGGCCACCGGCTGCGGCTGGCCGGAGGGTTCCGCCGCCAGCAGTTTCTGCGTGTAGGGGTGCTGCGGGTTGGCGAAGATTTCGGCTGCCGGGCCTTCCTCGACGATCTCACCGCTTTTCATCACGCAGACCCGGTCAGCGATACGGCGCACGATGCCGAGGTCATGGGTGATGAACAGCAGCCCCATGCCCTCGCTTTCCTTCAGCTCCGCCAGAAGGTCGAGGATCTGCGCCTGGATGGTCACGTCGAGCGCCGTGGTCGGCTCATCGGCGATCAGGATGTCGGGTTTGTTCGCGAGCGCCATGGCGATCATCACCCGCTGCCGCTGGCCGCCCGACAGCTGATGCGGGTAGGAGGTCAGCCGGTTTTCGGCGTCGCGGATGCCGACCTTCTCCAAGAGTTCCAGAATACGCGCGCGGGCGGATTTGCCGGCCAGCCCCTGGTGCAGCGCCAGGGATTCCTCCAGCTGCCGTTCGATGGTGTGCAGCGGATTGAGCGAGGTCATCGGCTCCTGGAAGATGAAGCTGATGTCATTGCCGCGCACCTGCATCAAGTGGCGCTCGCTGGCGCCGACCATCTCGGTGCCATCATAGGTGACGGAACCGCTCACCATGGCGCTGTCGCCCAAGAGCGAGACGGTGGACAGGGCTGAGACCGATTTGCCGGAGCCGCTCTCGCCCACCAGCGCGACGGTTTCGCCGCGGCCGACAGAGAAGGAGACGCCGCGCACGGCCTCGGTCACCTTGCCGTCCTGGCGGAAGGAGACGCGGAGGTTCTGGACGTTCAGGAGGGAGGATGCGGTTTTGCTCATTCTTTTGCGGCTCCCTTGCCCCACTCTTTGCCCGGGACGCTTGCGGCCCGGGCTGTGCCTGCCTGCCCCCCGGCAGGCGCATTCGCGCCAGCCCAGGCAGACGCTGCCCTAATGTCAGGCAATCCCGTGCCAATCATGAAAACGTCTTCCGTGGATCAAAGGCATCGCGCACGCCTTCAAAGATGAAGATCAGCAGCGACAGCATGATGGCAAAGGTGAAGAAGGCGGTGAAGGCCAGCCAGGGCGCCTCGAGGTTCTGCTTGGCCTGCAGGGTCAGCTCACCCAAGCTCGGCGCCGAGGACGGCAGGCCGAAGCCAAGGAAATCCAGCCCCGCCAGCAGGCCAATGGTGCCGGTGATGATGAAGGGCAGCATCGTCAGCGTCGCCACCATCGCGTTGGGCAGCATGTGGCGGAACATGATTGTCAGGTTGCCGACTCCCAGCGCCTTGGCGGCGCGGACGTATTCCAGGTTGCGGGCGCGCAGGAATTCGGCCCGGACCACGTCGACCAGAGACGTCCAGCCAAACAGCACCATCAGGAACACCAAGAGCCAGAAACTGCGGCCCAGGATCGCAAACATGATGATGATGACGTAGAGCGAGTTGACCGACCGCCAGACTTCGATCACCCGCTGGAACATCAAGTCGGTGAAACCGCCAAAATAGCCCTGGACCGCACCGGCCAGAATGCCAATGAGGCTGGCCGCACCCGTCACCATCAGAGTGAACAGGATCGACAGGCGGAAGCCGTAGATCACCCGCGCCAGCACATCGCGCTTGGTATCATCGGTGCCCAGGAGGTTCAGCCCGCCGGGCGGCAGCGGGGCCGCGCCGGGGCGGTCCACGGTGGTGTCAAAGCTGTAGGGGATCGGCGGCCACAGGGTCCAGCCTTCGGCGAACCCATCCGCCGCATAGGTGCCAGCGGCGATCTCCTCCAGGATGGTGTCCGGCTCGTCAAAGCAGTCCTCGATGCCGCCGGAACGGATCAGGCATTCGACCTCGGGGTCGCTGTAGACGGCTTCGGTCTGGAAATCGCCGCCGAACTGGGTCTCCGGGTAGAACTTGAACACCGGCGCATGGATTTCGCCGCGGTAGCTGACGAGGATCGGCTTGTCGTTGGCGATGAACTCGGCAAACAGCGACAGTCCGAACAGCACCGCGAAGATCCACAGCGACCAGTAGGCGCGGCGGTTGCGGCAGAAGTTGCGCCAGCGGCGCTGGTTCAGCGGGGAGAGCTTCATCAATCAGCCCTCCCGCTTTTCAAAGTCGATGCGCGGGTCGACCACCACATACATCAGGTCGGAGATGATGCCGACCACCAGCCCCATCAGGCCGAAGATATACATGGTGCCGAACATCACCGGGTAATCGCGCGCCACCGCGGCCTCGAACCCGAGGCGGCCAAGGCCGTCGAGCGAGAAGATCGTCTCGATAATCAGCGAGCCGGCGAAGAACACGCCGATGAACACCGCCGGGAAGCCCGCGATCACGATCAGCATCGCGTTGCGGAACACATGGCCGTAAAGAACCCGGTTCTCGCTCAGGCCCTTGGCGCGGGCGGTCATCACGTATTGCTTCTTGATCTCGTCAAGGAAGGAGTTCTTGGTCAGCAGCGTCAGCGTCGCAAAGGCCGCGATAGTGGAGGCGGTGACCGGCAGCGCGATGTGCCAGAAATAGTCCATGACCTTGCCGAACAGGCTGAGGCTTTCCCAGTTGTCGGATGTCAGGCCGCGCAAAGGGAAGATCTGCCAGTAGGAGCCGCCGGCAAACAGCACCAGCAGCATGATGGCAAACAGGAAGCCGGGGATTGCATAGGCGGCGATGATCACACCGCTGGTCCAGGTGTCAAAAGGCGAGCCGTCGCGCATCGCCTTGCGGATGCCCATCGGGATTGAGATCAGATAGGCAATCAGCGTTGACCACAGGCCCAGCGAGATCGAAACCGGCATCTTCTCCAGCACCAGATCGGTGACGTCGATCTTGCGGAAATAGCTCTCGCCGAAATCAAAGCGGGCGTAGTTGCCGAGCATGGTCAGAAAGCGTTCCAAGGGCGGCTTGTCGAGGCCGAACTGTTCTTCCAGCTCCTTGATCAGCTCCGGCGGCAGGCCCTGGCGGCCGGCGTAATTGTCATTGGAGCTGATCGCCTCGGTGCCAGTATCGCCGCCGCCGCCGGCAAAGCCCTCGAATACGTCGCCGCCGCCCTCGAGCTGGGCGATGATCTGCTCCACGGGGCCGCCGGGCACAAACTGAACCAAGGCAAAGTTCACCACAAGGATGCCGAACAGCGTCGGGATCACCAGCAGCAGACGCCGGAGGATATAGGCTGCCATCTCAGGTCCCTTACCGCAGCGCGCCGGCGGCTTTGAGTTCCGCCTCGCGCGCCGCATCAATCCACCACAGGTCCAGCAGGCCGGTGTCATAGGGCGGCAGGTTTTCCGGCTGGCGGTACATGTCCCAATAGGCAACCCAGTTCACATCCAGATACCAGGTTGGCACCATGAACCTCTTGGCCCGCAGCACCCGGTCCAAAGCACGCACATTAGCACGCAGGTCTTCCAGGGTTTTGGCCTCGATAACGCCATCAATCAGCACGTCTACTGCCGGATCGGCCAGCCCGGCCGGGTTGAACACCGAATACTCATGCGCCTCCGAGCCGAAATACTGTTGCAGACCGGTCGACGGCTCCAATGACATCGGGAAAGCAGTGAAAATCATGTCGATCTCCTTTTCCCGGCGGCGGCTGGTAAACTGGGCGTAATCGACCCGGTTGACCACCGCATCCACACCCATGGTGCGCAGGTTCGCGACATAGGGCTGCACGATGCGCTCGATGGTGGGGCTGTCCACAAGGAATTCGATCTTCAGCGGTGTGCCTTCTGCGTTGCGGCGCATGCCGTCATCGCCGACGGTCCAGCCGGCCTCGTCCAGCAGCTTCATTCCCCGGCGCAGGTTCTTGCGGTCGCCGGGGCGCGACGCCTTGGAGGCATGCGCCATCACCGGCTCCGACGTCAAAATAGACGGGTCGATCTGATCGCCGAGCGCCTCCAGCAACTCTTTCTCGCGGCCCTCTGGCAGGCCGGTGGCAGCCAGTGGCGTGTCCTGCCAGAAAGAGGAGCGATGCCGGAACAGCCCGTATTGCAGGCTTTCGTTGGTCCATTCGAAATTGAACGCCAGCTGCATCGCCTCGCGCACACGGATGTCCTGAAACTTGGGCCTCAGCAGGTTCATCACGAAACCGGCGGCAGCAGGCACATTTCCGTCTGGAATTTCCGCTTTGATTACCAGACCGTTGTCAACCGCGGCAAAGTCATAAGCGGTTGCCCAGCTCTTCGAATTGCTTTCCGTACGCAGCGTGTAGACACCAGCCTTGAAGCCTTCCATTGCAGCGATTGCATCGCCGAAGTACTCGACCCGGATGCGGTCGTAGTTGTGGCGGCCGGTATTCACGTTCAGATCCTTGCCCCAGTAGTCCGGGTTGCGCTTGTAAACGATGCGTTGGTTCACATCAGCGCTTTCCAGCACATAAGGCCCGGAGCCGATGCCCGGATCGAGGCGTGGCTCGTCAATGCGGCGGTTTTCCGGGTCCGCCTCGAACCAGGCTTTGGAAAACACTGGCGTGCCACCAACCTGGGAGATCATCGCCCGGCGCGGAAAATCCGGGGAAAAGTGGAATTTGACCCGGTGCGGGCCCAGCGCCTCTGCCTTGGGGATGCGTTTGCGGACGGCCTCGGCATAAGACTTCAGCCCCTGATCCAGCAGGATGTTGTGGGAGAATACGACGTCCTCGGCGGTGACAGGTGTACCGTCGGAGAACCTGGCCTCAGGCCGCAGGTTGAAGATCACCCAGTCCTGGCTTTCGGGGTATTCCAGGCTTTCCGCGACCAGCCCGTAATATGAACCGGGCTCATCATAGGATTCAACCAGCAGGCTTTCGTAGTGGCTGGAGGCAAGCATCCCGGCGCGGCCCTTGCGGGTGAACGGGTTCATGCTGTCAAAGGTGCCGACTGCGGAAATCGACAGTTCACCGCCTTTGGGGGCTTCTGGATTGACGTAATCGAAATGAGCGAAACCTTCCGGGTATTTCAGCTCCCCGAACTCGGCAAAGCCATGCGCCTTGATGATAGTCTCATCCGCCCTAGCCAGCGTCGCGGCGGCCAGCGCCAGGATCATACCAAAAGCAAGCGCGGCGGCGGCCTGCAGCGGGGTCACTCTGTCCTTGGCGCGCACCCGCGCCGCTGCTCGAGCGGTGTTCATCTGCCATGACCTCCTTTTTCCGGAATTCGCGCCCGGATTTCTCGCCCCAAGCTAATGGCCGGGGGTGGTAACATTCAAGTTGAGATTAGGTGATATCCCCGGCTCTCTTGGCACAAAGCAGCCGAAAACCATGCTTTTTCAAGGCCGCGCTTGCCCGCAATAAAATTGCCTGCCAGCCTCATATCACGATTGCGTTATGAAACGAGGGAGTTTGCGATGCTGAAGTCAATGAGATTTGCCGCCCTTGCGGTTGCCGGGGCCGCAGCGCTCAGCGCCTGCGCCCAGCAGGAAGAGGAAGTCGTCTACACCAGCCCGGAAGAGGCCTATTGCGTGCAGACCGGCGGCAGTTACGTGCTGCGCAGCGGCAAGGCGGGCACCATCGGCGTCTGCATCCTGCCCGACGGCACAGAGCGCGACGCGCTGGCCTATTACCGGGAAAACAACCCGGCCTGATCCGGCCGCTCACGGAACACCACTCACGCGAACATCAAAAAAAAGCCGCTGCGGTTTGCAGCGGCTTTTTCAATTGGAGTGCTGGGACAGCGGTCCGGCTTAGCCGTCCAGGCTGTCCAGATAGGCGATGAGGTTCACCCGGTCGGCCTGCTTTTTCAGGCCGGAGAACGACATGGTGGTGCCGGAGGCATAGGCCGACGGCTTGGCTAGGAAGGCGTCCAGCTCTTCCGGGGTCCAGGCCTTGCCGGCCAGGCCGGTCAGCGCGCCGGAGTAGCCGAAGCCGGATGCGGAAGCGATATCGCGGCCAACCACACCGTAGAGATACGGGCCGGTTGCGTTGGCGCCGTCTTCCAGCTTGTGGCAGGCGGAGCACTTCTTGAATACCTTGGCGCCTTTGGCGGCGTCGGCGGAGGCCATCAGCTCTTCAAAGCTGACTTCCGGCTCGTCGCTGCCGGCATCTTCGGCCGAGGCGACTTCGATCACATAGGAAGCCTCACCGTGGCTGTCCATGTGATACAGTACTTCTGCGCCCCATTTGCCCAGAAGGAATACCAGGAACGCGCCGCAGATGCCTGCGGTCGCTTTGGTGAGGGTCATCGTGTCAAACATGATCGCGAGTCCATTTAGCTGTCTGCAGGGGTGTCTAAGGCTTCCCCTCCCAAGTGGCAAGGTATAGACAGCGCGACGAAACGCCCAATTCTTGAAGTTTTGCACGGGGAACACACCCATGAGCCGCAAAATCGCCATTCAGGGGGAGCTTGGCTCCTACAGCCACGAGGCCTGCCGCATTGCCCGCCCCGGTATGGAGGTGCTGCCCTGCCGCACGTTCGAGGAGATTCTGGAGGCGGTGCGCAGCGGCGAGGCGGAGCAGGCGATGCTGCCGGTGGAGAACTCCACCTACGGGCGGGTGGCCGACAGCCACCGGCTGCTGCCGCACAGCGGGCTGCACATCATCGACGAGGCCTTTGTGCGGGTGCATATCAACCTGCTGGCGGTGCCGGGGGCGAAACTGGAGGATATCCGCGAGGCGCATTCGCATCTGGTGCTGCTGCCGCAATGCGGAACCTTTCTGCGCGAACACGGCATCCGCGGCCGCGTCAGCCCCGACAACGCCCGCGCCGCCCGCGATGTGGCCGAGGCCGGCGACATCCACTCTGCCGCGCTGGCCAGCGAATTGGCGGGCGAGATCTACGGCCTGGACGTGCTGGCCCGCCATATCGAGGACAATGGCGACAACACCACCCGTTTTCTGATCATGGCCAAGGATATTGATTACACCCGCCGCGGCGCCCACAACATGATCACCAGCTTCGTCTTTCAGGTGCGCAACATCCCGGCGGCGCTCTACAAGGCGATGGGCGGCTTTGCCACCAACGGCATCAACATGACCAAGCTGGAAAGCTACATGGTGGACGGCTCGTTCACCGCAACCCAGTTCTATGCCGATATCGAGGGCCACCCCGATGACGCCAATGTGCAGCTGGCAATGGACGAGCTGAGCTATTTCACCACCAATGTGGAAATTCTCGGCGTCTATCCGGCAGACAACGGCCGGTTCTAGGCCAGCCGGAATTCGGCGCGAATTCCGGCCAGGAAAAATCGATTTTCCTGGCCGTTTTCCTCGCAGGAAAACGGTGCCTTGATCACAAAACGGCGGGGATAAGTGAGAGGCTGGACATCGACCCAAGCGGGGCTCGTTGTGGCTGCTTCCTTCCGGACCTGACCAGGTTGGCGAGGCGCTTGCCCGCGCCAACCTCTCGAATCCCGATATAAGGACCGCTGCCGGGATTGGCAAGGGCCACTCCGGCACCTCCTTTGGATGCTTAAAGCTGCAGCTCCAGCTCCCAGAATCCGCCGCTGTTGAAACCGCGCGGCGCGGCCAGCCCGGCGGGCAGTTCCTGCAGGTGCTCCGCTGCGCCAGGGCCGGTCACGGCCACTGCGCTGGTGCCCGGCACCGGCGCCAGCTGCCAGGGATAGGGCATCTCTGCCAGCGGCTCCGGCGGCAAACGCCCGGCAATGTAGTCGCGGATCGCCTGGCGGATACGGACCGGCGGCAGCGGCAGCACTTCCGCCTCCTCGAGCATCCGGAACCGGCCGCCGCCGCTGACCCGGTAGCTGTTGAGCGCAACCGCAAAGCGCTGGCCGGGGTCCACCGGACGGCCCTGCCAGCAAAGATCGGTGATCCGCCGGGCCTCAGGATTGAGAAGATCCCCTGATGCGGAATACCGCGGCGGCTGGGAGACGTCGATCCGGTAGCTGAGGCCGAAAATCACATCGAAGTTGTGCCCGGCCCGCAGCGGATCGGTCAGCCGCTGGCCGGAGCTGCCCGGCGCAATCCGGTTGAACAGCCCGGCTGACATTTCCAGCCAATCCCGCAGCTGTGCGCCAGTAACGGCCACCGCCCGCAATTCGTTCGGGAAGACCTGCAAATCCGCAATATTGCGGGCACAAAGCCCGCCGGCCGCAATGTCGGTGTAGGATTGCGGCCCGGAGCGGCCTCCGAATTTGCCCGGTGCCGCTGCGGACAAGAGCGGCAGGTCTTCGGCGGCAGTGCCGCGCAGCAGCACCCGCGCCGCGGCGGCCTGGGCGCAGGCAGCCAGTGTCAGGCCCCGGTCCGGGGCGAAGAAAGTGAAGTAGGAATGCATCGCGACCGGGCTGTGGCCCGCCGGTTCCTGCATCCGCTCCTGAGTGCAGGTATGATCCTCTGCCAGCGCCTGCACAAGGACAGGATCCTCTTTTGCCAGCGGAGTTGCGGTGCCGGCTGCGCCAGGCTGCGAGACCGGCTGCAAACAGGCAGAGCCGCCAGCCATCTGCCAGCCGCCAGCAGCATACTCCAGCTCCAGCCGGATCACCCCCAGATGCGACCCATGCGCACCGGGCATCACCACTGGCTTAGCAAAGGGGTGGTCCGGGTGCGGCAGTGTCAGGTGGGTGTGTCCGCCGACCACGGCGTCGATCTCCGCCAGGGCTGCCAAGTCTTCCAATGCGTTTTCGCTGCTGTCTCCGCCCGCCGCTGCCAGCCCGGTATGCGCCAGCGCCAGCACCAGATCGCAGCCTTCCGCCTTCAGCTGCCGCGCCCGCTCTGCTGCGGCTTCAATAATGCCGTCTGCCCGCAGCTGCCCCTCCAGCGCTTGCCGGCACCAGGCCAGCGTCTGCGGCGGCAGCACAGAGATCACTCCGATTTGCACCGGAGGCAGGTCCGGGCAGCAAGGCACTGTCCGCTCCAGCACGGCCGAGGCTGCAAAGGGCAGCGCGCGGCCGGGATCAGCCGCTGACAGGTTGGAGCACAGGACCGGACAGGGCGCGTCCTGCAGCACATTTGCCAGCGCCTCCAGCCCGGAATCGAAATCGTGATTGCCCAGGCCGGCGGCATCATATTCCAGAACCTGGAATGCACGCACCAGCGGATGCGGACCGGACGCCTGCGGCAGAACATCTCCCAGCGGCGCCCCCTGCAAACCATCGCCATTGTCGACCAGGATACAGGCCGCCCCGCTTTGCGCAGCCTCAGCACGCGCTTGAGAAATCAGGGTTGCGACCCGCGACAGTCCAATGGCCGGATCCGGCCTGTTGGCATAGTAATCATGGCTCAGCAGATTGCAGTGCAGGTCCGTGGTGGCCAGCACATGCAATTCCCCGGCACTGCGGGGCTTGGAGGCCGCCGGCCCGCCTGTCATGTCCAAAATACTGCTGACACCGCCTGCCCGCCGCTCCTCTCGCACCATTCGGCGCCATTCTTGTTCGGCGCTATTTGAATCAGCGTTTTCAGAATTTGCAAAGAATCCTTTTCTCTGCGTATTAACTTTTTCGTAGACGCCCTGAGGCGGCGGCGCGGATGCCCCTGTTCTGCTGCAAAATGACCCTACGTCAACGATGCCAGGTGTGGCGGCACTGCGACAGGCAAGCACAGATCGCAGGCAAATGCTGGCAACGGCTGCGGCACACTGTCATGCATTGCCGCATTTCCCCGTTGAGCGCGGCCAGACGTCCGCCAGCCATAGGAGAATTGCCATGAAACGCGCGGAACAGGTGACCTTTGGCGGCGGCGGGCTGGAGCGCGCGGCGCATCTGCGCACGGACACGGCGGCGCTGGAGGCGGCCTGGAACAGCTCTGAGGCGCAGGTGCTGCTGATGTGGCGCGGCAAGCCGCTCACGCGGCGTGCAGCGGAGGGAGATCTGCCCTGCGGCCTGGCTTGGACCCCGCCCTCGCATCCGCTGGCGGCGGACCGCAAGGGTGACGCAATTTACCTGGGCCAGGCCCCCGGCGGCACGCATTGCTTTGCCTGCGACATCAGCGATTGGCAGCCGCAGGACCTGGACCAGGATGCTCTCAACAGCTTTGCCGACGCCAGCGAGCAGCAGCATCCTGAGCTGCCGGACACACATGTATTTGCAGAGCTGCGCCGGATCATGACCCGCCTCACCCCGCTGGAGGCGGAACTGGCCACCACCGCCAAGGCACTCTTGGCATGGCACCGCAGCCACCGGTTCTGCGCATGCTGCGGCGCGCCCAGTGACATGGCGCAGGCGGGCTGGCAGCGCGTCTGCCCGTCCTGCAAGGCCCCGCATTTCCCGCGCACCGACCCGGTGGTGATCATGCTGATCACCCATGGCGACAGCGTCCTGATGGGCCGCTCCCCCGGTTGGCCTGAAGGCATGTACTCGCTGCTGGCAGGCTTCGTCGAACCGGGCGAGACGCTGGAGGCCGCGGTGCGCCGTGAGGTGCTGGAGGAAACCGGCGTGCGGGTCGGCCCGGTCAGCTACCTGTCCAGCCAGCCCTGGGCCTTTCCGATGTCGCTGATGTTCGGCTGCGCAGGCGAGGCGCTGAGCCGTGAGATCACCATAGACCCGGAAGAGATCGAGGACGCCATGTGGATCAGCCGCCAGGAGATGATGACTGTCTTTGCAGGCGAACACCCGGTTCTGAAACCCGCACGCAAAGGCGCGATTGCGCAGTTTTTGATCAAGAACTGGCTTGCAGACACGCTGGACTAAGGCGCATATTTGCCGGAAACGGCACCGATCCCAAGCCGCAGACGAGGCAGGCGAACATGGAATTTCACAGCAAGGAAGACATCGAAGCCCCGATTGCAGAGGTGTTTGCGGCGATCTCCGACTTCGGCACGCTGGAGCGGTCTGCCCTGCGGCGCGGCATCGAGCTGCAGCGCACCGGCGACCCTGCCCATCCGGGAAATGGCCTGGCCTGGGACCTGTCCTTCAGCTTCCGCGGCAAACCGCGCGCGATCAAGCTGACGATGGCCTCCTACACGCCGCCGTCAGGCATGGCGCTGGATGGCAGCGGCAGCGGGGTTGACGGGCGGATGGAAGTCGAGCTGCTGGCGCTGTCGCCGCAACGGACCCGGATGGCGGTCCGGCTCAAGCTGTCGCCCACCACCCTGACAGGGCGCTTGCTGGTGCAATCGCTGAAACTGGCGCGCAGCAACCTCAATCGCCGCTTCAAACTGCGGCTGGCGGATTATGCCCGCTTGACTGAAGAGCGTCTGAGCCGGACAGCCTGAGGAAGCCCCGGTCAGGCCTGCGGCAGCAGCCGCGGCCACAGCGCGGCATTGGCGCGGGCAAAGGCGCCCAGATGGCCGATTTTCTGGACGCCGGCCTGCTGCGGATCCAGCACAATCCGGCGCTGCGGCACATCTCCATAGGCATCGCTCAGCCGCCAGACCGCTGGCGGCGGCACCACGTCGTCATCCGCCATCGCAAACAGATCCACCGGGATGCCGGTTTCCGCCCAGCGGGGCTGCGGCAGCGTGGTGCCGGTCTCCGGCAGGTAGCTGCCCGGCGTGGTGCACCAGCGCCGCCACTGCCAGTAGACACCAGCCGGCAAGTCGGCCCCGACCCCCACCGCGCGCCCGGGCAGATAGCCCAAGGCACGGACCAGCGCCGGCACATGGCCGAACCAGAAGGCCAGCGCCAGCGCGCGGTAGGGCCAGGGATGATCGTGGTGATGCACCAAGCCGCCCGCAACCACGATCATGCGGGCGACGTCCGTCAGGCCTTCCTGCAGGGGCATCAGCATCGCCCCCAGAGAATGGCCAATCACATACATCGGCACGCCCGCATAGTGCCGCTGCATTTCTGTCCGGGCGGCTGGCTGATCCGCCAGCGCCCAATCACCCATGGTGGCCTGTGACCGGCGCGGGTGCATGCGCGCCGAGGCCCCGAAGTCCCGGTAATCGTAGGTTAGGCAAGCCATCTGCCGCTCTGCCGCCAGCCAGCGCGCGAAATGCCGGTAGTAGCCCTGCGGCACCCCGGTTGCGCCATTCAGCACCACCGCTGCCCTGGCAGGTCCCGCAGGGTGATAGAGCCGCCCGGCCAGCGCCGCATCTCCGGCAGCAAAGCGCACGTCCTCCACCCGGATATCCGCGCTGTGTTCTGCATGGCTGTCGAGCATGGCACCCTCCTAGACCGATTGGTCTATTCCACCTCTGGACCATTCGGTCTAATGCTGTCAACCTGCCGCCATGACTGACGTGACGACACCCTCTGCCGCCCCGGACGGCCCCGTCCCAACCCGCGAGCGGCTGCTGCGGGCGGCCGCCGGCCTGTTCCGCAACAAGGGCTACAGCGGCACCGGCCTGGCGGAATTGCTGGCCGCGGCGGAGGCGCCGAAGGGCTCGCTCTACCACCATTTCCCGAACGGCAAATCCGATCTGGCCCTGGCAGCGGCGGACTGGGCGTCGGAGCAGATGCTGGTGCTGATCGACGCGTCTTTCACTCCTGCCCCGACGTTTCAGGAAGGCGCCAAGACGGTCTGTTACAAACTGGCGAAACTCTTTGACAAACAGGGCAAATGGAGCGGCTGCCCGGTCTCCGCCACTCTGTTCGAGGGGCCGGAAAACGAGGCGTTTCACCAGCACGCCGCCAAACTGTTTGAAGGCTGGATCACTGAAACTTCGACCCACGCCCAGCGCCTCGGCCTGGCAGAGGCAGAGGCCCGCGCGGCCGCTGAGAACTTTTATATCCTGCTGCAGGGCGGCTGGCAGCTGGCCCGGGTGCGGCGCGATTCGGATGTGATCCGGGGGCTGCACCTTCAGATGCACAGGCCCCTCCCCGCCCATGTGCAGCCGCAGAAAAACGATTGACGACTCGAGGCGGAAGCCGCTACCGCTTGTGGCGATGGTTCCCGCGCCACAGAATCTTGTGTCCGGGATGAAAAGGGAACACGGTGCGGCCCGCCTCCGGCGACGCCAATTCCGCGACTGCCCCCGCAACTGTAAGCGGCGAGCGACCCCGATAGAGCCACTGGCCCTCTAAGAGGCCGGGAAGGATCGGGAAAGCTGCGACCCGCAAGTCAGGAGACCTGCCATCGAATGTGAAACTCGAACCCGGGCGGGGTGTCCGGACAGGGTCTGATGGCACCGCGGGCTTTCCGCTTTTTCATCCGGTCTCTTGTCCCCAAAACCCCCGCACCACGCGCGGAGGGCGCAAACATGATGTGGACGGACAAGACGCATTTCTATGCGGCAACGGATTGCAAATACCTGGGGCGGCCCTGCCCCGCAGCGGAGCGGATGATCGCCAAACTGGCCGAGGCGATGACCAAGGCCAAGCCGCTGACCCAGGAAGATTTCGAAATCACCGGCACCAGCGCGCTGGACGGATGCCCGCGCAACTGCCCGGCGCAGTTCGTGGCCAGCCATGACCGGATCCGGCTGTTCTGCGGTGTCGGAGAAGAGGCCCCGCGCGAGGGGCTGGACCGGTTTGCCGATGCGATCCTCAGCCGCGACGGCACCGGTTTTGCAGCGTCAAAACTGGACGCCCGCCCCTGCGCGCTGATGGAGGCGCTGCCGAAAACGGCAAAGGCGCATCAGGCAGAGCAGATGCTGGCGCTTTAGGCCAGCAGTCAGGGCACAGAAACAAGGTTCGGCAGGCCGCACTGGGCTGCCGCCTTATTGCGGCCGGAACCCCGCGGAACGACCAGCGTAGGCCCATTCCATCTGAGCCTGCGTCTCCACCGCGCAGGGGCGCACGGCCCGCAGCCGGGCCAGCGCCTGCGCGGGATCTTCGCCGCTTTCAATCATCAGCCGCAGCACCGCCATGCCGGAGCGGCCGCAGCCGCCTTTGCAATGCACCAGCACCCGGCCGCCGCCCTCCAGCGCCATCCGCGCCGAAGCGCTGGCCTTGGGCCATTTCATTGCCACCTGCCGGGATGGCACGTCGAAATCCGGCACAGGCAGATGCACCCAGCGGCAGGCCATGCTTTGAATGTCGCAGCCCAGCCGGTGACTGCCCGCTGCCGCGTGTTCCTCAGCCGTGGTCATGGAGATCACGAGCCCGGGTTTCCAGGCATTGATCCGGCCCATGTCGCCAGGGTAGTCGCCGCCCTTGCCAGGCAAGGGGCACAGCGCCAGCATCCCGCCCGCGACGGGCACCTCGTATATGGAAATGTTCACAGGCACAGGCATCTCCTGCGCCGCAGTCCCAGAGACTTCGTCAGATCGCATGCCGCCTCCTCGCGTTGCGTTCCAATTCCCACTCCCGCCCAGGGTCTTGCAAGGGGATTCTAACCGCCAAACCCGCCAAATCCAAAACCTTTTCTTGGCTGGCCGGCACTTGCCCATCAGCGGTGGACGAACCGGCTGCGCTTGAATACCCTGCGCGGAACGCGGGACACCCGCACATCGAATCCGGCACGAGACATCATGAACGATACCCCCAGCGGCACCACCCCTTCCCAATACCAGGTTCTGGCCCGCAAATACCGGCCAGAGACCTTTGCCGATCTGGTGGGCCAGGACGCCATGGTGCGGACGCTGAAAAACGCCTTTGCCGCCGACCGGATTGCCCAGGCCTTCATCATGACCGGCATCCGCGGCACCGGTAAGACCACCACCGCCCGGATCATCGCCAAGGGTATGAACTGCGTCGGCGAGGACGGCCAGGGCGGCCCCACCACCGATCCTTGCGGCAAATGCGAGCATTGCACAGCGATCATGGAAGGCCGCCATGTCGACGTGATGGAGATGGACGCGGCCTCGCGCACTGGCGTCAATGACATCCGCGAGATCATCGACTCGGTGCAGTACCGCGCCGCTTCGGCCCGCTACAAGATCTACATCATCGACGAAGTTCACATGCTGTCGACCTCCGCCTTTAACGCGCTGTTGAAGACGCTGGAGGAGCCGCCCGCGCATGTGAAGTTCATCTTCGCCACTACGGAAATCCGCAAGGTGCCGGTGACGGTGCTGTCGCGCTGCCAGCGGTTCGACCTGCGCCGGATCGAGCCGGAGGTGATGATTGCCCTGTTGCGCAAGATCGCCACTGCCGAAGGCGCCGAAATCGCAGAGGATGCGCTGGCGCTGATCACACGCGCCGCCGAGGGCTCTGCCCGGGATGCGACCTCGCTCTTGGATCAGGCGATTTCACACGGCGCTGGTGAGACCACTGCCGATCAGGTGCGCGCCATGCTGGGCCTTGCGGACCGCGGCCGGGTGCTGGACCTGATGGACATGATCCTGCGCGGCGATGCGGCGGCGGCGCTGACGGAACTCAGCGGCCAGTATGCCGAGGGCGCCGACCCGCTGGCGGTGCTGCGCGATCTGGCAGAGATCACCCATTGGGTCTCGGTGGTGAAGATCACGCCTGATGCGGCCGAGGACCCCACCGTCAGCCCCGATGAACGCGCCCGCGGCAAGGCGATGGCGGATGCGCTGGCAATGCGCGTCCTCACCCGCATGTGGCAGATGCTGCTGAAAGCGCTGGAGGAAGTGGCCGCCGCCCCCAACGCAATGATGGCCGCGGAAATGGCGGTGATCCGGCTGACCCATGTGGCCGACCTGCCCTCGCCCGAGGAGCTGATCCGCAAGCTGCAGGACACGCCCCCGCCGCCCCCCGGCCCGGGCGGCCCCGGCGGCGGCGTGCAGATGCAGGGCATGGGCGCCCAGGCGCTTGGCGGTGCTGCACCGCAAAGCGGCCCGGCAGGCGGCGCGCCCGGCGGTTCACCCGTGGCCCATAGCGGCGGCGGCACGGTGACAGCGCTGGCGCCGCAGGTCAGCTCTGCCCTGGCCCGCTATCCGTCTTTTGAACATGTGGTTGAACTGATCCGCACCAACCGCGACGTGAAACTGCTGGTTGAGGTGGAAACCGGCGTACGCCTGGTCTCCTACCAGCCCGGGCGGATCGAATTCACCCCCTCGGCCCAGGCGCCGCGCGATCTGGCCGCACGGCTCGGCTCGGCGCTGCAGAACTGGACCGGCGCCCGCTGGGTGGTCTCCATCGCGCCAGACGGCGAGGCGCCCACCATTGCCGAGATCCGCGACGCGGCTGAGAACGCTTTGCGTGAAAAAGCCACCGCGCATCCGCTGGTGCAGGCGGTTCTGGAAAGCTTCCCCAAGGCCAAGATCACCCGCATCCGCACGCCCGAGGAACTGGCCGCCGAAGTCGCCGCCGAGGCCCTGCCCGAAGTGGAAGACGAATGGGATCCCTTCGAGGACGGGTGACGGCGGGCCTGACGGCGCCCTTGCTCACATTGCCGGCAACTGCCTTCGCCACCACTTGCTTTGCCACAGGTGAAGCACATGAAAGCGCGTGGGATGTGCTTCTGCGGCTCTCGGCCAAACCTGTTGTTTTGGCCCTCTTCGCCCTTGCCGGATTCGCGCTCTGCAGCAGAAAGCGCGTGCCGTTTGCAATTTCCGGCGCACTTTGGGGCCTGCTGGCGCTGCTGATTGCCGTGGATAACCATGAACTTTTCTTTGATGATAAGAAGGCCTTGGGCATAATCGAAGACTGCACGGCCTCCCCCCACTTGTTCATCGCGCTCGCAATTGCGATATGTGCCGGGATGACTTACGGCGCCCTGCGCCCCCGCACTTAGGAGAAGACACATGCTCAAAGGCCTCGGCGGTCTTGGCGACATGGCCAAGATGATGAAATCGGCACAGGAACTGCAGACCAAGATGGCGCAGATGCAGGAAGACCTGCACAACGTCATGGTGACCGGCGAGGCCGGCGCCGGCCTGGTCAAGGCAACCGCCTCCGCCAAGGGCGACCTGAAAGCCCTGGACATCGACCCGTCGATCTTCAACGGCGACGACAAGGAAGTGGTCGAGGACTTGATTCTGGCCGCGATCAAGGACGCCCAGGCAAAAGCGGCGGAAAAGGCGCAGGACGAGATGGCCAAGCTGACCGAAAGCATGGGTCTTCCCAAGGACATCAAGCTGCCGTTCTAAGAACCGGCAAGCAGATAGCGAAAAGGCGGCCCGTCAGGTGCCGCCTTTTTCTTTTCCGCCTCAGCCCGTCTCGAGCCGGAACTTCAAAAAGCGCCGGCCCTCGTATTGCACCTCCCCGGTCAGCACCGCCCCCAGCCGCATCAGCGGCCGCAGGTGCCGCCGCGTCGGCGGCAGCAGGAAGGTGACAAAGGGAATGCGCGGATCCTGGCGGGCAAACGCCAGTGCCTTGCGCGCGATGGCGGGGCCAAGGCCAAAACAGTCCGCCCGCAGCACCAGCCCGAAATCCCACTCTGCGCCTTCTTTCTGGAACCCGCCCCAGCCGAGGTAATCTTCCCCGCGCAAAAACGCCCAATGGCCCAGCCCGTCGCGCTGCCAGCAGGCCTCCTTGGCCGCCACGAAACCCTTGGCCGCCTCCTCATCCCACGCCCCTGTCAGCAGCGGCATATGCTCGGCCATCCGCGGGTCTGACATGTGGCGGGCAATTTCCTGCGGCGGCACCTCCGTCAGCCGGGCAAAACGCAACTGGGGAACGTCTCCTGCGTCTCGCGCAATCCTGCCGTCCATTCCGAACCCTCCGCCTTTGCAGGCAAGGCATAGCGCCGCGCGCCAGAAAAACAAACCCCGAACATTTTGCCGCCCTGCCCTTGCGCTTCCCTGTCCCGATCAGCCTATATGGCTGGGAAGCAAAGGGCCCAAGGCATGATCAAGAACTCCACCACCGGCATCGAAGACCTGATTGACCTGATGGCCAAGCTGCCGGGGCTGGGGCCGCGCTCGGCGCGCCGCGCGGTGCTGCATCTGATCCGCAAGCGGGCGCTGCTGCTGACCCCGCTGGCTGACGTGATGAGCGAAGTGGCGGCGACCGCCCGCGAATGCCTCAACTGCGGCAATGCCGGCACCAGCGAGATCTGCCCGATCTGCACCGACGAGGTGCGCGGCAACGGCGAGCTGTGCGTGGTCGAGGATGTGGCTGACCTCTGGGCGATGGAACGCTCAGGCGTGTTCAAGGGCCGCTACCATGTGCTCGGCGGCACGCTCTCCGCGCTGGACGCGGTGGGACCAGAGGATCTGCGCATCCCGCGGCTGGTGGACCGGGTGGCGACGGAGGGCATCCGCGAGGTGATCCTGGCGCTGAATGCCACCATCGACGGCCAGACCACGGCGCATTACATCGCCGACCAACTGCAGGGACAGGTGAAGCTCACCTCCCTGGCGCAGGGCGTGCCGATCGGCGGTGAGCTGGATTATCTGGACGACGGCACAATTTCCGCCGCGATGCAGGCCCGCAAGGAAATCTGACGCCGCGGCCGGGCGCAGAAAATTCTTGATAAGAATTTTGGCCGGAAAATTCGAATTTTCCGGCGCCCGCAGCTAGCCGTAGAAACGCCGCAACCCCTGCACCATCTGCGCCAGCGCGGCGTCATCCACATTCTTATGCAGCACCATGCGGATGGCACCGGAATTGCCGCCGCCGATCACCAAGCCCTCTGCCGCCAGGTGCATCCGCAGATCATCGTTGCGTCCGTCACCCGGCGTGAAGAACACCATGTTTGTGGCCTGGGACACGTCACCCGCGCCCAGGCCCCGCAGCACTCCGGCCAGTTCCGCCGCCCGCGCGTGATCCTCCGCCAGCCGTCCCGCGTTGTGCTCCAGCGCGTAAAGCCCGGCCGCCGCCAGCACGCCCGCCTGCCGCATGCCGCCGCCCAGCATCTTGCGCCAGCGCCGCGCCTTGGCGATCAGATCCGCTGGCCCGACCAACACTGATCCTGCAGGCGTGCCCAATCCCTTGGACAGGCAGACCGACACCGTATCCGCCAGCCCGGCCAGATCTGTTTCCGAACACCCCAGCGCGGTGACCGCGTTGAAGAACCGCGCCCCGTCCAGATGCACCGACAACCCGGCAGCCCGGCCCGCCTCTGCCGCCGCGGCCATATCCGCCAGCGGCACCGCCAGCCCGTTATGGGTGTTCTCCAGCGACAACAGGCGGCTGATGGGCAGGTGCGGATCATCCTCCTTCACCGCAGCCCGGATCTCTGCCGGGTCCAGCGCCCCGTCCGCGCGCACCGGCAGAGGGCATAGCGCAATGCCGCCCAGCACCGAGGCGCCCGCCGCCTCATAGGCGTTCACATGATAACCCCTGCCGCAGATCACTTCCTCGCCGCGCTGGCAATGCGCCAGCATGGCAGTAAAATTGCTCATCGTGCCAGTAGGAAGGAAAAGGCCGGCCGCCTTGCCCAGACGCTCGGCCAGCGCAGCCTCCAGGCGGTTCACCGAAGGGTCCTCGCCAAAGACGTCATCGCCCAGTTCCGCCGCAGCCATCGCCCGCAGCATGCCCGCATCGGGCCGCGTCACCGTATCGCTGCGCAGATCGCACAGGGGTGCATCGCCCCCTGCCCCCGCCAGCCCTGTGTATTGGCTCATTCTGTCACCTGCTCATAAGCCAGCGCCGCCACGATGTGGACGCGCCGGGTTTCGCCTCCGTTCAATGCGGTGTGGTAGCCGCGGGTGTCAGTGAAATAGACCGAACCGTCCGCTGGCAAGTGGGTGACGTGATGATTGACGATGAACAGGGAACCGGGGTTTGTGACAACCGGGATATGCAGCCGCGGCTCCGGGTCGCGGTGCCAGGAGTTGCAGTTATAAAGGCCCTTGGACAGCACCCGCGTGCGCCCGATCGGAAAGCGTTTGGCCAGCTCGGCATGCACATGCTCGAAATAGGTGCCGGCGAACTTCGGATTGAACTCAGAAAAATCCACCTCCGGCACCAGATCCTCGCGCGGCTCCTCGACATAGCGGTCGTCGGCGCGCAGCCAGTAACGGCCCGACAGGTCGTTGGCGGTCCACTCCGTCTGCCCGGGTCTCTGGGTCAGCGGCAGCGCGGCAAACCCCTGGTCTTGCATGCCGCCCATGAAGTCCTCGCGGCGCAGGCATTCCTCCAGCGCCTCTTGCAGCAGCTGGATGTCGAATGTCAGCTCCAGCCGCTGGATGCCCGGCCCCGGCACAAACTCCGCCACAGAGGCGGAGTCGGGCATGGTTTGCATGGCCCGGGCCACGGCCCCGGCATCAGCGTCGTTGATTTGCGGAACAAATGTCATGCCGCGCGCTCCCAAATTTCGTGCTGTACGTGAGTGGTGATGCATTCGGCGCCATCGTTGCAGGCAGATACGTCTGAATAAAGCCGGGCTTTCGCAAATAGTATTGCAAAAAATGCAACAAGTGGCAGGGTACCCCCATGCGCCGCAAGATCCCGCCCATCTCCGCCCTCTTGTGTTTCGAGGCCGCCGCCCGCTCCGGCAGCTTTGCCCAGGGCGCCCGCGCAATGAACCTGTCGCAAAGCGCCTTCAGCCGCCAGATCCAGGGGCTGGAGGCACAGACCGGCCAGACCCTGTTCAAGCGCGAACGCCAGCGGGTGCAGCTGACCGGTGCGGGCGAAATGCTGCTGCAGGAGCTGGCGCCGCAGCTGGAGGCGCTGGAGGCCACGTTTTACCGGCTGCGCACCCGCGACAACCCCTATGGCGCGCTCAACATCGGCACCTACCCGACACTGGGCAGCCGCTGGCTGATGCCGCATCTGGCGCGGCTGGCGCAGGATCAGCCGCGGCTGACGGTCAACACCATCACCTATCTGGACAATGCCCAGGTGGATGCCAGCCTGGTGGACCTGGCCATCGTGCAGGGTGATCCGCCCTGGCCGGGTTTCCGCGCCGACCTCCTGATGCCGGAAACCCTGGTGGCAGTGGCGGCGCCCGGCCTGCTGGAGGCACCACTGCAGGACGCCGCCCGGCTGCTGGATCATCCGGCACTGCAGCACACCACCCGCCCGCTCAGCTGGCAG
Source organism: Leisingera sp. ANG1 (assembly GCF_000203975.2). Lineage (GTDB taxonomy): Bacteria > Pseudomonadota > Alphaproteobacteria > Rhodobacterales > Rhodobacteraceae > Leisingera. The sequence continues at coordinate 683,099 of NZ_AFCF02000008.1, forward strand.
ATCTGGTTTGAGGATCTGGGCGAGGCGCTGCCCGCCCGCCCCGCCGGACCGCTGTTCAGCCAATTCGAAATGCTGATCGACGCGGTGAAGTACGGCCACGGCGTGGCGATCCTGCCGGAGCTGCTGGTCCGCCGCGAGCTGGCCGAAGGAACGCTGATCCTGGCCCACCCCCACCGCTGCACGCCTGCCAGTGCCTATTACCTGCTGACGCCGCAGGCCAAGGCCGGGACCAGCCGGATCGAACGGGTCCGGGCCTGGCTGCTGGAACAGGCGCCTTCCGGCTAGACGCTGGCGCGCCGCGCATCCGCGCGGCGCCACGCCCAAGGCTGCCAAGGGGGCCGCAGGGGCACCTGCAGGCGCGGGAGGCCACCACCCGAACCTTTTATCCCTAGCGGAACAGTGCCTTGTAGAGTTTTTCCTTGGTAAAGGGCTTATCCAGCACCTGCACGCCGTTCAGTTCCGGAAACCCCGCCTCCGCCGCGCTGAAGGCAAAACCGCTCATCATCACCGCGTTCAGCCCGGGCTGGACCTGCAGCAGCCGCGCCAGCGTCTCCCAGCCGCCCCGGCCCGGCATGCTCATGTCGATCACCGCGCCGTCAAACGGTCCCTGCGCCTGCAGCTGCGCCAGCGCCGCGTCATAGCCGTCAGCCTGCACCACCTCGCAGCCGCGCAGCTGCAGCAAACCTGCCACGGCCCGGCGCACCGTTTCCTCGTCATCGACCACCAGGAACCGCCGCGCCTGATCCCTGCGGAGAACCGGCCTGGCAGCGGCGTCAGGCGTCCGCTCCGCGTCTGCCGTGCCCGCCGGGAAATAGAAGCGGAAAATGCTGCCGCCGCCCTCCCGGCTGTCCACGGCCAGCCCGCCCCGGTGGCTGCTGATGATGCCCATGGCCGCCGCCAGCCCCAACCCGCGGCCGCCGGGCTTGGTGGTGTAGAACGGGTCGAATATCCGCGCCATCGTGTCCTGCCCCATGCCGCCGCCGGTGTCGCGCACCTCCAGCAGCAGGCAATCGCCCGCGGGCATCTTCCGTCCCTTCAGCAGCCGCCGCCGCTCCGCCGCACTCAGGCTGATGCGCCGGGTTGCGACCGTCACGGTGCCTGCGCCGGGGCCGATCGCCTCCACCGCATTCAGCACCGCCTGCATCAGCAGCTGGCCTGCCTGCGCCGGGTCGATCTGAGCAGTCAGCTCCCCGCCCGCCAGATCCAGCACCACCGCCTTGCCCAGCTTGCACTCTGACGGCACCAGTGCCAGCGTCTCACGTACGATCCGGTTCAGATCACAGGCCTCCGGCTGCGGCGTGCCGCCACCCCGGGCATAGCCCAGCAGCTGCCGCATCAGCCGGGCCGAGTCGCGCAGCCCGTCCCCCACCATCTGCACATGCGCAACCGCCGGGTGGGCCGCCTCCAGATGCGCCAGCGCCAGTTCGCTGCCACCCTGCATCGAGGCCAGCAGATTGTTGAATTCATGCGCGATGGTGCCTGCCAGAAGCCCCAGGCTTTCGGTCTTGTGGCGCAACAGCAGCGCCTGTTCCGCCTGGCGCCGCCGCAGTTCGGCCCGGCGGCGCTGCAGCACCAGGCCGGCCCGCCGGGCAAACACCCCGATCAGAGGGTCCTTGCTGATATCTTCCCCGATTTCCCGGTCGTGCAGCAGCGCAAAATGCCCGGCCAGCTGCCCCTCGGCATCCCGCAGCGGCACGCCCAGATAAGAGTGCAGCCCCGGCGCCCGCATGTGCGCCTGCGCCGGAAACACCTCCTGCAGCCCCTCCGGCACCAGGAACGGCTCCCCCTCCCGCAGGAAACTGCAGGGGGTGCCCTGATAGGGCACAACGGCATCCTCAATCCCGGCCACGGTCGTCCCGCCCTCGCAGGCGGCCAGCACCCGGTAACCGTCAGAGCGGTCCGCATTGAATTCAGCTATGAAGGCAAACCGCACCCGGAAGGCCTTCTGCAACTGCTCCGCCAGCTGCTGCAGCGCCGCCCGCAGCGGCAGGCTGCCCGGCCCCTGGGCAAGCGCCGTCAGCGCCGCCACCTGCTGCAGCCCGGCCAGCTCCGCCCCCAGGCGCGGGGCAAACTGCTGCATGTGAGCCACAGCCTCCGCTGCCAGTGCCTCTCCCGGCTCCTGCCGCCAGGCCGCCTGCACCAGGCCGACCACGGCGCCAGCGGCATTTTTCAGCGGCACCCCGGCATAGCTGTTGATGTTTTCCTCGATGAACATCGCGTCTTCGGGATACAGCTGCTGCACCCGGTCCGGAACAACCTGTGCCGCACCGCTCAGCACCACATCGTGGCACGGCGCCCCGCGCGCGTCATATTCGAAGTCCCCCAGCTGCAGCCCGTCAAACCAGCTGGCCACCACCTTCAGGTAGTCGGCCTCCGCGACCTGCAGCAGGCTCACCGTGACCAGATCCGCGCCAAATCCCAGCGCCATCTGATCCGTGAATGCCTGGCAAAACTCCCGGCCGCTCAAGACCGACAATTGCCTTAGATCCAAGCGGCCGCTTTCCCCAAGCGCCGCACCCCCGGATGCGTCCATAACCAATACTCCTGCCATCCCTGCACGGACCGGCCCAAGAGACCGGACCTTTGGCATAACTCGCTAACCACTGTCCCTTTCACATCGCGCAACGGCCCCTTTTCCAGAGACCTGCCCCGCAAACAAAACACCCCGCAGGCGGCCTGGAACACGGCCGCACTGCAACATCATGCTGCGCGAAAAACCAGCGCGCAGTCAACATCTTGTATGATTGAGACTCAATTCTAACAGAAAAAGCCGCAAATCCGGAGCATCGGATCTGCGGCTTTTTACAGATTTTCCGTTTGCCGGGCAGCCCGGCTGCCCTAGGCCGGACAGATCCGGATCAGAAGCGGTTGTCCTCTTCGTCATCCTCGTCATCGCCGCCGGACGGCAGGTTGAAGAAGCTGTCGGCGTCCAGGACGTTCTCTTCCTTCTTCTCTTCGTCGTCGTCGTTGAGGCCGCCGCCCAGGGTGAAGGTTTCCAGCCCCTCGATGGCGCTCGGGATCTTCGGTTCGGCATCCATCTCCAGCGACTGCTCGGTCGACACCAGCTTGCGGCGCTCGTCGTCGCTCATCACGCCGCCTTCGGCTGCCTTCTTGGCCGCGGCCTTCTGCACGGCAGAGTCCAGCTCGGACTGTTTGCACAGGCCCAGCGCCACCGGGTCGATCGGCTGCATGTTGGCAATGTTCCAGTGGGTGCGCTCGCGGATCGACTGGATGGTCGGCTTGGTGGTGCCCACCAGCTTGGCAATCTGGCCGTCGCTGAGTTCCGGGTGGAACTTGACCAGCCACAGGATCGAGTTCGGACGGTCCTGACGCTTGGACAGCGGGGTGTAGCGCGGACCGCGGCGCTTTTCCTCGCCGGCCGCGGCCGGGTTGAACTTGAGCTTCAGCTTGTGCAGCGGATTGGCCTGCGCCTTGTCGATCTCTTCCTGGGTCAGCTGGTTGTTCGCCATCGGGTCGAACCCTTTGACGCCGACCGCCACTTCACCGTCGGCGATGCCCTGGATCTCCAGCTCGTGCATGCCCACGAAATCCGCGATTTGCTTGAAGCTGATCGTGGTATTGTCCACCAGCCACACGGCGGTTGCCTTGGCCATCAACGGTTTTGCCATGTGCTCATCTCCTTAAAACACCTTTGATCCCCGGATACATCTCTCCCGCCGCCTGAAATGGCGTCCCCGGCGTTCCGGGGCAGGTTTCCGTTGTCGGGGAACTTCCGCCCTATATAGTCGGCATCATTGCATAAGGAAAGAGGCCAATGCGCAAGTTGTTCACAGGTGTTTTTGCGGCCCTTCTTGCCTTGCTGCCCGCCCTTGCCGCGGCAGACGGCGAAACTGCGGGCGACTTCGACTATTACGTGCTGTCGCTCAGCTGGTCGCCGAACTGGTGTGCGCTGGAAGGTGATGCACGCAATGCGGACCAGTGTGACGCCCGCCATGACTACGGCTGGACCCTGCATGGCCTCTGGCCGCAATACCACCGCGGCTGGCCCAGCTACTGCCGCACCGCAGAGGCGCCGCCCAGCCGTGCAATGAGCCGGGACATGGCCGGCATCATGGGCAGCGCCGGCCTCGCCTGGCACCAGTGGAAAAAACACGGCACTTGCTCTGGCCTCAGCGCGCGGGACTATTACACAGCCATGCGCGAAGCCTACGGGCGCATCACCCGCCCCGCAGCCTTCCGCAGGCTTGAGAAGCCCGTGACCCTGCCCGCCTCTGTCGTTGAACAGGCGTTCCTGCAGGAAAACCCGGACCTGACGCGCGACAGCCTGACCATCACCTGCCGCGACGGCGCCATCCAGGAGGCCCGCATCTGCCTGTCCAAGGCACTGGAGCCGGTGCCCTGCGGGCGGGACGTGATCAAGGACTGCACGCTGAAGAACGCCCGCTTTGCTCCTATGCGCTGAGACCACCTGCTGTTTTCGGGGGACCGATGACACACTCGCGCCAGTTTGCTAGACTGTTGCGCAGGAGAAATTACGATGAGGGTCCTCTTTGCGCTTCTGCTGACAGTCGCTGCGGCGCCATCCTCTGCGCAGGACAGGCTGACTGCAGGCCGCATTTCCTGTCTTGCGGTCGGCAGCGACTATGTTGCCACGGACGGACCCCGGCCCGGCGGAAAAACCGGGCACAGCAGGATAATTCCGGCAGATACCTCCCTGATCTTTGAGTACCTGCTCGATCATTCCGGTCGCCTGGACGTCTTTTTCAGAGAAGAAAACCACGAAGCCGTGTATTTTGAGGATCCATTTCTGGCTCAGGGGTTCGAAGGCTTCTTGCCCTTTGCCGGGGTGGCGGAGTTCAATTCAAACTACCGTGAGTTCTCCTTGGGGCGCCACCACATCAACTACAGCGGCAACGACCAGCTCTTTCTGAAAAGATGCTCCGGAACGGGCTGGCGCGGCCACTATGTCCAGACGTTTTTCGGGGGCCATAGCACGCAGGTCACCAAACTGCTGTGCGAAACCGAAGTGGAGGCAATTGACGAGGTTCTCGCCCGCCTTGGAGCATTGAACTGATCCAAGACAATTTTACCGGCAGTAAATAGCCTGTGAAGCGGAAATCGCCGCATTTCGTGCTACAATTACCCTTGTGCCGCGCCCGGCCCTGCCTGAACGGCACTCCGTTTTGGTCAGCGAGAAGGAGGAAGCGCATGGCAAAAACAATCGGTAACCCGCTCAGCTGGCTTCTGCAGGGTGCAGAGACCACCTCCCACCACGTTGGCCAAACAGTCGGCGAGATGCGCAGCACCGGCGCCGCGGCAATGCCCGAAGCACGCAAGCTCAGCATGGACGACATCATCCATTCGCTGGCCGCCGGGCTGGAGGATTTTGCCGCCTGCCGCTCCGACGCGATGTTCCTGGTGCTGTTTTACCCAATCATCGGCATCGCGCTCATCGTGATGAGCCTGTCGATGAACCTGCTGCCGCTCATCGTGCCGATGATCATGGGCTTCGCCATTCTCGGACCCGTCGCAGCGGTCGGGCTTTATGAAATGTCCTCGCGCCGCGAGGCCGGGCTGGAGACCCGCTGGATGGACGCCTTTGCGGTGATCCGCTCGCCCTCCTTTGGTGCTATCCTGGTGCTGGGCCTGTATCTGGCAGCCCTGTTCATCATCTGGCTTGTGGCGGCGGACATGATCTACAGCCGCACCCTGGGTCCGGAGCCGCCGGCCTCGATCATGGGCTTTATCGGCGATGTGCTGACCACCCGCGAGGGCTGGATGATGTCGATCAGCGGCGGCATCGTGGGCGCGGTTTTTGCCTTTGCCGCATTGGCGATGAGTCTGGTGTCCTTCCCGCTCCTGATGGACCGCCATGTCGGCCTGCCGGTGGCGGTGGCAACCTCGATCAAGGTTCTGCGCAAGAACCCGATGGTCTGCATGGCTTGGGGTGTGATCGTCGGCGTTTCGCTGATCGTCGGATCAATCCCCTTCCTGGCCGGGCTGATCATCGTAGTGCCGGTGCTGGGGCATGCAACCTGGCATCTGTACCGGCGCGCGGTGGAGTGAACATGTGACGCCAAAAAAAACAAGGGCCGGCGCATCCGCCGGCCCTTTGCTGTGACTGATTGAGGCCGTCAGGCCACCTTCAGGACGATCTTGCCGATATGGCCGGAGCTTTCCATCCGGGCGTGGGCCGCAGCGGCCTCCTCCAGCGTAAATTCGCTGTCCATCACCGGCGCCACCTTGCCCGCTTCGATCAGCGGCCAGACCGCCTCCGCCAGATCCTGCGCAATCTGCGACTTGGCCAGGTCGCTCTGCGGGCGCAGGGTAGATCCGGTCAGCGTGAGCCGCTTGACCATCATCAGGGCAAAATTCAGCTCCACCTTGGGGCCTTGCAGAAAGGCGATCTGCACCAGCCGCCCGTCCTCGGCCATCGCCTTGATGTTGCGCGGGATGTAATCGCCGCCGACCATGTCCAGCACCAGATCGGCGCCGCCTTCCTCCCGCATCACCTTGACGAAGTCCTCGTCGCGGTAGTTGATCGCCCGCTCCGCGCCCAAGTCCAGGCAGGCCTGGCATTTTTCATCCGAACCCGCAGTTGCAAACACCCGCGCCCCGAACGCCCTGGCCAGCTGGATGGCGGTGGTGCCGATGCCGGACGAGCCGCCATGCACCAGAAACCGCTCCCCGGCTTTGAGACCACCGCGGGTGAAAACGTTGGACCAGACGGTAAAGAAGGTCTCTGGCAAACACGCTGCCTGTTTCAGGTCCAGCCCTTCCGGCACCGGCAGGCAATGCGCCGCAGGCGTAGCCACATATTCCGCGTAACCGCCACCGGGCAGCAGCGCGCAGACCAGATCGCCCACCGCAAGGCCGCTGACGCCTGCGCCCACCGCCACCACCTCGCCGGAGGCTTCCAGCCCCGGCAGGTCGCTGGCGCCCTTGGGCGGATCATAGGCGCCTGCGCGCTGCAGCGCATCGGGGCGGTTCACGCCGGCGTAGGCCACCTTGATGACCACCTCGCCGTGGCCCGGCTGCGGCACCGGGCGCTGGCACAGCTGCAGCACCTCCGGCCCGCCGGGTTTGCTGATCTCCACCGCGCGCATCATCTCTGTCATCGGCTGATATCCTCCTGATCCTTGCCTCCTGCCTAGCATCCGGCCCGATGCGCGCAAACAGCAAAGGCGCCGCAGTTGGGGCGGAATGCGGACAGCGCCATCCCGGGGCCTTGCAACAGCAGGGCGGATTCCCCGTTGTCAGGGCTTGCGCAGGATATAGGACACGAAGTTGCAGGACCCGAAAAAGGTTCCCGCGGCTGAGGCTGCATGATGCGTCTCCGACCACTGCCGCGCTGCCGCTTCGCTGATGTGGCCCGCCGCCACCATCGCGGGCCTGTAGCTGTCCAGCATGCTCTCGAAAAACTCCGCCTTACCGGCCTCGGCGAGAATCTCAGGCAGGAAATCCGCCAATTCCAGGCCCGACCCGGCAACCAGTTCAGGGAACTGGCGCATCGCCCGCGGGTGGGCCACAACGGTTTTCAGCAACGCCTGCAGCGCTTCGTCATTCAGAGCCGGATCGCCTGCGCCGAGTGTGATCGAGGCATAGTCGCCGTCAAAGACCACCACATGGCCACCCGAGGCAGTGACACGGGCGGCCTCCTTCAGAACCTGGGCGGGGCTGGTGACGTGGCTGAGCAGCGTATGCAGCACAACCAGGTCGTATTGGTCCTGATTTGCCTCGGTGCCGTGACTATCGGCAACGTCAAATGAGATCCGGCCGTCAAGACCCTCCTCGGCAGCCAGCCGCCGGGCCACCCCGATCAGCTCTGCGGAAAAGTCGGTTCCCGTCAAACGGGCCTCCCCGGGCAGACGCGCCGCCAAGGCTCGGGTGACAACGCCGGTTCCGCATCCCATATCGAGCACCTCGCGGCAGCGCTCCAGCGGCAGCCGGTCAAAATACCGTTCCCGCATGGCAACAAAAGGCGGGTAGGTGCCCCGGTACTCCAGGCGATCCACGACCATCTGCAGTTTTTCACTGTCGAGCGTATCGAGCGACTGAAAGATATCCGCCATCGTGTTTCCTCTCCAACCGGAATACCAAGTAAAGGGAACTTGGCACCAATTCTGGAATCACATCGGCATTCTGTCTACACCCGGTGCCCGCGGGCGGGTGAACCGGATTTCTCAATCCAGCGGGAAGCAGCAAACCGGGCCAGCCCGCTGCCCTACCGCCGGGGATCAACCGACCCCGGCAGATCATCGCGCCCCTTTGGCGGCTTGATCTGTTCGGCCAGCCAGTTCGGTCCCACCAACAAGGGCTTCAGGAGCGGGTTCTTCTGCAGACCGGCCTTCAGCTTCTCGAAGTCCATCACATTATCAATGCGCCGCTCCAGAAAATCCCAGGTCGCCTGATGCTCCAGGCTGTCATCACCCAGCCAGTACAGCACGGTGGCGGAATAGACACCGGCCAGCGAGGCGCGCTTGGTGTACCAGTTCAGATCGTCCGATCCGTCGCCCAGCGTGTCCCAGATCAGATCGCAGGTGGTCCAGATCGCCTTGACGCCATCGCCGGCATACTGCGGCAGCGCCAGCAGCGTGGTGCCGCGGCGCACCGCTTCCTTGTCCTCGACCGCCTCCAGCCGGTACCGCACCGCCGCCGCCACCTTGTCACGGAAGCGCATCCCGGACAGGTCTTCTGCCTGCAGCCGCGCCAGCATCCGCGAATCACCGCGGGCGTGAAACGCCAGCGCCAGGTCGACCCCGCCGCGCGGGCAGACCGCGTGGGCCAGCACCTCCGGCACATCCGCATCCTGGCAGGCGGCGCGGAAGGTCACCTCCGACCAGCCGTCAAACGGCACATGATTCAGCGCCGCATCCAGCAGTTTATCCTTGATATCGTCCTGTGCGTGATCGTGGTCTTCGGTCATCTCACCCTCCCGCTTGCGGCGTGCTGACACCCTACTAGACAAAATTTGCGCGCTTTGCTATACGGCCACCTCCTGCAAATCCTTGCAACTCAACTTAGAAAGGTGGTGAAAACCACATGCAGGTTAGTGTTCGCGACAACAACGTCGATCAGGCGCTCCGTGCCCTGAAGAAAAAGCTGCAGCGTGAAGGCGTCTTCCGCGAAATGAAGCTCAAGCAACATTTCGAAAAGCCGTCCGAGAAAAAAGCGCGCGAGAAAGCTGAAGCGATCCGCCGTGCCCGTAAACTGGCACGCAAGAAAGCCCAGCGCGAAGGTCTGCTCTAAGCATACCCTTGCTCTCCAGCTTTGGACAGCACTACGGCAGATCCCCGGATCACGCCGGAACATACGTTCAGACGACCCCCGCGGCCCTGCCCGGGGGTTTGTCATTTGCGGCACCCCTTTCGGATAGCCCAGCGCCCCGGCAGGCCGGTCTGCCTCCTTTGCGGCACACGTAAAAATATCAAATTGATTACAAATACATCTTTAGGGTGTATTTCCCTGCCACCTTCTGCTATACAGGGATCACGGCAGGGCAAGTCAGTTGCGTTTCCCTAACCATTGCCCCGCCGGCCGGGCTTGGAACTCCCGGTTACCCGAAACCCTGGGCAGACGGCGCTTCCCCCCGATTACCGGCGCTGGTCTTGGTCCCTGCAAACAAGGCTCGTCTCTCCCGGGTTTTCAATTTTACCGGACGCTGCCACCCCCCGGCAGCGTCCGGACCGTTTCCAGGCCTCTGATTCCATCCTCGCCGCCTGCCTGCTGCCCGTGCGCCAGGGCGAATCCCCCGCCCCCGTCAAGTGGCCGGCAAGGCAGCAGACAATTGCCGCCGGCCTCCGTGGCGGGGCCGCAACGGTCCAAACCGGCAAAACGCGCAGAAATCCGCGTACCGTCCGCCGCTCAACGGGCAGGCCTCCGCCGTAAAACCGCAAAACCGCCCCGTCCGACTTTCGGCGGAAACAATTTCCTTTAACCGGATGGCGCACCGCCGGAGGTCCGGCACACTCATGGAGCAGTTAACGATGTCACAGGCAAGCGAACTCGAGCGGCAGATGCTCGAGCTGATCAACGCCGAGCGCACTTCGCGCGGGCTTAACCCGGTACAGCTGGAGCTGCGGCTCAATGATTCCGCCGAGGATCACAGCGAATGGATGCTGCAAGCGGATGTGTTCTCGCACACCGGTTCGGGCGGCTCCAGCGCCGGCGACCGGATGAAGGACGCGGGCTTTGTCTTCTCCGGCAGCTGGACCTGGGCGGAAAACATCGCCTGGCAAAGCGAGCGCGGCGCGCCCGGCCTGGCCGATGACGTGATCGACCTGCACAATTCGCTGATGAACAGCCCCGGCCACCGCGCCAACATCCTGAACGCCAATGTCGAAGTGATCGGCATCGGCATCGAGCAGGGCAACTTCAAAGGCTGGGATGCCGTGATGGTCACCCAGAACTTCGCCAAGACCAGCGCCGAACTGCAGCTGGACACCGGGTCGGGCGGCGGCTCCGGCGGCGGTGGCGGTGGCGGCGGCACAAGCCAGCCCACCATGGGCGACGATGTCCTGACCCTGGGCAGCGCCGGTACGCTGGACGGCCTGGACGGCGACGACAAGCTGACCGGCAGCGGCGGCAACGACAGCCTCAAGGGCAACGAAGGCAATGACACCGTCTATGGCGAGGGCGGCAACGACAACCTGCGGGGCGGCAGCCAGGGCGACCGCATGTACGGCGGCACCGGACGCGACACCCTGCTCGGCGATGAAGGCTACGACAAAATCTCCGGGAACGGCGGCGATGACTCCATCGGCGGCGGGGCCGGCTACGACCGGCTTTGGGGCGGCAGCGGCAACGACACCATGCGGGGCAGCTACGGCAATGACAAGCTGTGGGGCGGCACCGGCAATGACATTCTGTATGGCGGCAGCGGCAAGGATACCCTGGACGGCGACGACGGCAATGACCGCCTGACCGGCAAGAGCGGCGCTGACCTGTTTATCTTCAGCAACGGCAATGACACCGTCACCGATTTCAGCGTGAACACCAGCGGCGAGCGGATCGACCTGGGCGATGCCGACGGTATCACCAGCTACAGCGACCTGATGAACAACCACACCACTCAGACCGCTAACGGCCTGCTGATCACCGACAGCGATGGCGACAGTATGCTGCTGGCCGGCATCACAGAACAGCAGCTGAACTCCGGCGACTTCCTGTTCTGATACTCCCACCGGGCAAACAAGAAAGGGGCGCGCCTAGGCACGCCCCTTTCTGCTGTTCCGTCATGTCTCAGTAGATCTTCGGCACATACAGCTCATCCGGCAGCACCTGGCGCTCGTAATCCGGATTGTACTTGCGGTCCGGCAGCTCGACCTTCTCGTGCTGCACCTCTTCATAAGGAATCTTGGTCAGCAGGTGCTCGATGCAGTTCAGCCGCTCGCGCTTCTTGTCGTTGCCCTCGACAATGTACCAGGGCGCCTCGGGGATGTTTGTGCGCTTGAACATCGCCTCCTTGGCCTTGGTGTACTGTTCCCAGCGGATCCGGCTCTCCAGATCCATCGGCGACAGTTTCCACTGTTTCATCGGGTCGTGGATGCGCATCAAAAACCGCAGCTGCTGTTCCTCATCGGTGATCGAGAACCAGTACTTCAGCAGGATAATGCCAGAGCGCACCAGCATCCGCTCGAATTCGGGAACGTCCTGAAAGAACTGTTCGACCTGGTCTTCGCTGGCAAAGCCCATCACCCGCTCAACGCCGGCCCGGTTATACCAGGAGCGGTCGAACAGCACGATCTCACCGCCTGCGGGCAGATGCGGCACATAGCGCTGGAAATACCACTGGCTTTGCTCGCGGCGGTTCGGCGCCGGCAGTGCCACAACCCGCGCCACCCGCGGGTCCAGCCGCTGGGTGATCCGCTTGATTACCCCGCCCTTGCCGGCGCTGTCGCGGCCTTCCATCAGAATGCAGACCTTGGCGCCGGTGTGCTGCACCCAGTCCTGCACCTTAATCAGCTCCGCCTGCAGCCGCAGCAGGTTGCGGAAATAAACCTGCCGGTCCAGCATCTCCGGGTGCTGCTCGCGGTAGACCTTGCGGATCTCCTGGCTCAGCATCGGCTCGGAAAACTCGATCTCGATGTCCTCGTCCAGCGTGTCCTGCAGTTCCGCTTCCAGCCAGTCGAGAGAGGCGGTCTCAAATTCGCGGGTCACGGGCGGGTTCCTTCCTTGTCAGCTGGTGCAAGTGCTGCTGTCTAGCGGCTCTATATGACGGCTTGATGTCACCCGCCCGGCTGCAGCTTCCTTTAAGGCAAGCGGAATTCCCGGGCAGGTTCAAGCGCAAAAAGAGCAATGCCCCTGCGCCACCTGCTGGAAACCGGGCAGATGAGCGTTTTATGTGCACGCCATGAGCTTTGTTCTATCCTCCCTGCCCCAAACCTGGCCCTGGCTGATCCTGATGGCGGCGCTTGCTGCCGGCTGGAGCGGCCAGCGCGGACTGGCCTTTGCCCTGCTCGCGGTCTTCGGCGGCGTTGCTTTGGCCCTCGGGCATCTGGAACCAATCGCGCTGATGGCGCTGGCCACCGGGCTGCTGTTTGCCGCCTTCATCCCCCGCACCCGCGGCCCTGCCGGGCTGATCGGCCACGCGGTGCTGGTGCTGTGGTCGCTGGCGCTTGGCGCACATCTGCTGCCGGGAGTGCGCAACCTTCTGATCCTGGACCAGGTGCAGGCCGGTCCCGCCAGCGCGCCGTACTCCCTGCACCTGAACCTCGACAAGCCGCTGGTGGTCTTCGCTCTGCTGCTGGCCTGGCCTGCCCTGTTGCAGCGCAATGATCCGGCAGGCAGGCGCGCCTTGATCTCCGGCCTTCTGATCCTCGCCGCCCTGCTGCCGCTGGCCCTGCTCACCGGCGCGCTGGAACTGGAGCCATCGCTGCCGGACTGGCTCCCGCTGTGGATGGCCTCAAACCTGCTGCTCACCTGCCTGGCAGAGGAAGCCTTCTTCCGCGGCTACCTGCAGCAAGGCCTCAGCCGCCGCTTCGGCCCGGCGGCAGGCATCGCCGCCGCCAGCCTGCTGTTCGGCCTCGCCCACATCGGCGCCGGACCTGCAGTGGCCGCATTCGCCGCGCTTCTGGGGCTGGCCTGCGGGCTGGGCTATTGGGGCGCGGGGCGGTTTTACGTGCCGGTGCTGATGCACTTCGCCTTCAACCTCACCCACCTTTTGCTGTTCACTTACCCCGGCCCGGCCTGAAAATCCGCCTCCCCGGTGCACAGGGGGTGCACAGGGGGTGCACGCATGCCACCCCCCAATATCCTGCCTCAGACCGGCAGCGCCGTGGTCTTGAACACCGTGCGCAATGCAAAACTGGACTGCATCTGCGCCACCCCCGGAAGCCGCGCCAGGTGCTGGCGGTGGATGCGAGCGAAATCCTCGGTGTTCTCCGCCACCACCTTGAGAATGTAATCCGCCGTCCCCGCCATCAGATGGCACTCCAGCACATCCGGAATCCGAGACACCGCCTTCTCAAACGCGTCCAGCACTTCATCCGCCTGGCCGGACAGGGTGATCTCCACAAACACCGTCGACGGCACGTTCATCTTGCGCGCATCCAACAAGGCAACATAATCGCGGATATAGCCCTCCGCCTCCAGCCGCTGCACCCGCCTGTGGCAGGCCGAGGCCGACAGGTTCACCCGCTCCGACAAGTCCGCGTTGGAGATGCGCCCCTGCTTTTGCAGAACCGAGAGAATGCGACGATCTGTTTCGTCCAGCGACATTTTGCGAAGATCCTTGCTGTGTCCTGCCATATTACGCGAAGAATCTTCGAAACGCATGTTTTTATTCTGCCCAAATAAGCAGCACATTCCGGGCTGCCTGCGGCATTATGACCGCAGAGAGTTTTGAGGAGATACTCAGATGAAAATCGGCTGCCCCACCGAAATCAAACCGCAGGAATTCCGCGTCGGCATGACCCCGGACGCCGCCCGCGAGGCCGTCCTGCGCGGCCACGAGGTTGTCATCCAGCAAGGCGCCGGCCTGGGCGCAGGCTTCACCGACGAGGACTATGTCTCCGCCGGTGCCGTGATCCTGGACACTGCCGAGGAAATCTTTGCCACCGCCGACATGATCGTCAAGGTGAAGGAACCCCAGGCGGTTGAGCGCAAGATGCTGCGCGAAGGCCAGCTGCTGTTCACCTACCTGCACCTGGCACCCGATCCGGCACAGACCCACGACCTGCTGGAAAGCGGTTGTACCGCAATCGCTTACGAGACCGTCACCGACGACCGCGGCGGCCTGCCGCTGCTGGCGCCGATGTCGGAAGTGGCCGGCCGTCTGGCACCGCAGGTTGGCTCGTACACCCTGCAGAAGGCCAACGGCGGCCGCGGCGTGCTGATGGGCGGCGTCCCCGGCGTGGCCCCGGCCAAGGTGGTGGTGATCGGCGGCGGTGTTGTCGGCACCCACGCAGCCAAGATCGCGGCTGGCATGGGCGCGGATGTCACCATCCTCGACCGTTCGCTGACCCGCCTGAAGTATCTGGACGACGTCTTCGGCCGCACCTTCAAGAACCAGTACTCCACCGCCGGCGCCACCGCCGAGCTGGTGCGCGACGCCGACATGGTAATCGGCGCGGTTCTGGTTCCCGGTGCGGCAGCGCCGAAACTGGTGTCCCGCGCACAGCTTTCTGAGATGAAGCCGGGCGCAGTGCTGGTGGACGTCGCCATCGACCAGGGCGGCTGCTTCGAGACCTCCAAGGCAACCACCCACGCCGACCCGATCTATGAGGTCGACGGCATCATGCACTACTGCGTGGCCAACATGCCGGGCGCCGTGGCACGCACCTCGACCCAGGCACTGGGCAACGCGACCCTGCCGTTCATGCTGAACCTGGCCAACAAGGGCTGGCGTCAGGCCTGCGCCGACGACCGTCACCTGCTGAACGGCCTGAACGTGCACGCCGGCAAGCTGACCTATGCCGCGGTCGGCGAGGCCCTGGGCCTGGACTGCATCTCTGCGGAAGACGCAATCAAGTTGTAACTTCCCGCTGTACGGCAGGAAATCCAAAGAAAGCCCCGCCAAACCGGCGGGGCTTTTTCTGTGCCCCTTTGCGCAAGAACCGGATCGACCGGACCTGCGGAAATGGCGTTTCTGGAGCCGCACCAAGAGGTTTTCCAGATGCTCCAGACCGCCGCCGCTCTGATCGTGTTTCTGTTTCCGCTGGCCTACAGCCCCGGTCCCGGCAACCTGTTCTTTGCCGCCAATGCCGCGCGCTTCGGCTTTGCTGCCACCGTTCCGGCCAATGCAGGCTACCACCTGGCGACCTGGATCGTGACAGCTGCGATCGGGCTGGGCTTCCTGACAGTTATGGACCAGGCGCCGCAGCTGTTTGCGGTGCTCAAGACCGCAGGTTCTCTCTATGTCCTGTGGCTCGCCTGGAAACTGGTCCGGGCCGGGGTGCTGAGCGGCGCACAGGAGCCGCAGCCGGCCGGTTTCACAGATGGGGCGGTGCTGTTGGTGCTGAACCCCAAGGCCTACGTGATCATCGCGCTGATGTTCTCGCAGTTCCTGGCCCAGGAGGAGGACGGCCGGCTGCTGCCGGTGCTGCTGATCACAACCGTCTTCACTCTCAACAACCTGCTGGCCTTCACGGTCTGGGCCCTGGCCGACGGCAGGATCGCCAAGCTGTTCCGAACCTCCGCCGGCGCCCGCCGGCTGAATGTGCTGTTCGGCGCCGTTCTGGCGGCGGTTGCGGTCTGGATGCTGCTGCCCTGAAGACCGGAACGACTCATTTGCCGTTTACCCAATGGAGACAATCAGCCAGCTTTGTTCCCGCAGAGGTGGTTTTTAGTTCACCCCAATTTTGTTAAAAATGAGGCAAATTTGTGAAATTGCGGCATGTCCGGACAGCAGCGGCCGGCAGGGCAAGCCCGCGTAATCATTTCCGGTCACGAGTGAAAGCAAATCAATGCCCGAGACTTCCAAGATCTTTACCTACGCGGTGGACGGCCTTGCCTACACCGTCACCGTTTACGAGGAAAACGGCGAATTCTTTGCTGACATCACCGTCGACGAAGGCGCCATGGACGTGAACGCCATCTATTTCGGGGATGATGATTTTTCCGGCTCCAGCGAGTCTCTGAGCGGCCCGCTGAACATGAACGGCACCCGCCTGGACGGCGAAAAGGTGCAATGGGACGAAGCCACGGAGCTGAGCGACCCCGGCCTGGGGCCGGAGGGCGAAGATAAGGAAACCTACCTGCAGACCGGTGACACGATGACGGTCTCGCTGGACATCGAAAGCCTGGACGAGATCGACATTTTCGGCATCCGCGCCACCTCCACCACCAATGACGCAGGCTCCATCAAAGGCGTGAGCGGCGATCCGGAGGAGCCGGAAGAGCCCGAGGACCCGGAAGAGCCCACTTATGAGAAGGTCTTCTTCGGCGAGGTGTTCTCGGACTCCGGCGACCCGCTGGGCGGCACTTTCATCCTGGACGAAGAACCGGACCCGAACCCCTACAGCATCCCCGCCCTGCCCGAAGGCACGGAACCGACGTTTGACAACTACCTGTCCTACTTCCTGTCGGAAGATATCGGCGGTGACCTGTCCGCTGTGCAGTCGGTGGTGTTTTACGGAACCGGAGAGGACGGCGCGCAGGAAGAGCTGCACCGCATCGACGCGCCGGAGGGCGGCTTCCAAAGTGCGGACGACCTGCTGGCCGCCTATGACGACGCTCTCGAAGCCACCGGAGACCTGGCCGGTCAGGACCTGATGGCAGCACTGAGTTTGGAGGATCACGCAGAGGCAGATCCGGAGGCTGAAGAGGATCTGGGTGCAGACGAATTCGAGCTGCTATGATCTCCCCAGGGGCGGCCCGGCGGCCGCCCCTTATGCCGCCCTGCGGTTGAGGCGTTTCCAGCCTGATATTCCCCGTTTACAGAGTGAAACGCCGCTCCTAGCCTGAAGCGCATAAACAGCGCGGCAGGGATGGAAAGGAAACGGATATGCTGGACGAGTTCAAGGCCTTCATTGCCAAGGGCAATGTGATGGATATGGCGGTGGGGATCATTATCGGTGCCGCTTTCACCGCGATCGTGAAGTCCATGGTTGATGATCTGATCAACCCGATCATCGGCCTGTTCACCGGCGGGGTGGATTTCACCAACAACTTCGCCGTGCTGGGTGGCGATGGCGCCAGCTACAGCTCGCTGGAGGCCGCGCGCGAAGCCGGTGCCTCGGTCTTTGCCTACGGCTCCTTCCTGATGGCGGTGCTGAACTTCCTGATCATCGCCTGGGTGGTGTTCCTGCTGATCAAATCCGTGAACCGCGCCCGCGACGCGATGGAGGGGCAGGAAGAGGCTCCGGCAGAGGAAGCGCCCGCCGGGCCGACAGAACTTGACGTGCTGCTGGAAATCCGCGACTCGCTGAAAAAATAACGCCGGTGCACCGGCATCAAGGAATTGCAAAGGGGCGGGCTTCCGCTCCTTTAGCGCGTTTGCAAGGGATTGAAACTGATGGAACAATTGATTGAACAGGCCGGGGCCTACTGGCCGCTGCTGGTAAGCGGCGTCAAGGCGCTGGTGGTGCTGATCCTCGGCTGGATCGCCACCGGCTGGATCAGCGGCGCGGTGCGTAACCGCATCAATAGGACACCGCAGATCGACCCGACGCTCGGCAATTTCGCTGCCAGCATGATCCGCTGGGCGCTGCTGGCGGTGGTGCTGGTTGCCATCCTCGGCATCTTCGGCATTCAGGCCACCAGCCTGGTAGCGATGCTGGGCGCCGCCACACTGGCGATCGGCCTGGCGCTGCAGGGCACGCTTAGCGATCTGGCGGCGGGGTTCATGCTGATCCTGTTCCGCCCCTACAAGATCGGCCAGTATGTGGACATCGGCGGCACCGCCGGCACGGTGAAGGACGTGAACCTGTTCGTGACCGAGCTGGCAACACCGGACAACGTGCAGATCATCGTCCCCAACGGCCAGGCCTGGGGCTCGGTCATCACCAACTTCTCGCACCACCCTACCCGCCGTGTCGACCTGGTGTTCGGCATCGACTATGGCGACAGCGCCGACACCGCCAAGGCGGTCATTCTGGCACAGGCCACCGCAGACGCACGGGTTCTGCAAGATCCGGAACCCTGGGTGCGGGTCACCAACCTGGGCGACAGCTCGGTCGATCTCACAGCGCGGGTCTGGTGCAAGGCGGATGATTACTGGGAGGTGAAATTCGCCCTCACTCAGGGCGTGAAGGAAGCCTTTGATGCCAAGGGCATCTCCATCCCCTACCCCCATGCGGTGGAAATCAAGAAAGCGGGCTGAGGCGCTCCCGCCTGACTTTGGCCCCTGCCGGGGCCGCACCCCGTTGGGCCTGGCGCCCCGCCTTTGGCGGGGCGTTTCCGCGTTCCGGGTTCAGCGGATCAACGTTCCCGCGCGGCCTGCATAGCGCGAACAGCCGCATTCCGGGCTCTGGCCTCCCGCGCGCGGTCCTGCACTCTGTTTTCAGGTTCTGCCGGCGGCCAGCCGGCCAGCACCTTGTACCCCTCAAGATCGGTAAACGCCCACTGCGCCGCAATAAGCTGGTAGCTCTTCACTTCCCAGCCGGAAGCGTCTGGCTGAAACCGGAAGCGCCAGGTGCCACGCACCTGCACCGGCAGCCGCAGCTGGCGGATCTGCATCATCGCCTGATGGCCGTTCAGGGCGGCACGCGCGCCCTGTGCCCGCAGCTTTCTCATCCGCTCCACCAGGCTGGCCGCTTCGCGCAGGCGGCGGCCGGCAAAGATCACCTCAATCTCGGCGCCCGGGCTGACCAGCCCCTTCACCACCAGATCGCCGCGGTTGTTACGGCTGAACACCGGCACCAGCTCCACCGGCACATCGCGCACCTCGCGCTTGAACAGCCCCGCATCTTCGACCAGCGGGGTGACTTGCATGGGAGGGCGGCGGCGGTTCGTCATTCAGCAGTCCCGATCACCGCCCTCCGGAGAGAGCGGTGCCATTTCGATCTATTATTTGTCACGGGAAAACTAGCCCGCTCCCGTTAAAGAACCGTTGCTCCGTTCCAGCGATCACAGCTTTTCCAAGTGCAATTCGAACACCGCAAAACATTGAAATACAGGAATGTTTCCAGCTTCACCGGCTGACAGGCCGTTTCATGACCAAAGTTGGGTTGCCCCGATACAGGGCCTCGCCCGCAGGTGCATACCCCAGCTTCAGCGCCACCCGGTGCGACACCGTATGGGCCGGATC
The DNA here is from genome assembly GCF_000203975.2 of Leisingera sp. ANG1. Taxonomy (GTDB): domain Bacteria; phylum Pseudomonadota; class Alphaproteobacteria; order Rhodobacterales; family Rhodobacteraceae; genus Leisingera. The sequence continues at coordinate 702,249 of NZ_AFCF02000008.1, forward strand.
GAAGATGCAGGCGGTTTCCGCCCAGTCCGTGGCCTCTGCCGCCCACTCGTGGATGCACCCAACCGCTTCGGTAGCCATTCCCCGCCCATGCACTTCCGGCGCCAGCACCCAGCCCGCTTCCGGCACCCCTGCCAGCGGCGGCTCCATGCTGCGCTGGTAGTCGGCAAAACCCACCTCGCCGATGAACCGGCCGCTTTCCCGCAGGGTCACCGCCCAGTAGCCATAGCCCAGCGCCTGCCAGTGACCGATGTAACGCAGCAGCCTTGTCCAGCTTTCCTCCGGCGCCGAGGGTGTCCCGGAGATGAAACGCACCACCTCCGGCTCCGCCCAAAGTGCCGCCACGGCTTCGAAATCCTGCACCCCGTGCGGGCGCAGGATCAGCCGTTCCGTCTCAAGCACGGGAGGTGTCATGCAGGCAGCTTGCCGGTCAGCACATAGGTGAGGATTTCGACCACCTGGCGCGGCTCCTCTGCCACCGCCAGCGCAGCGGCATGAACCTCTTTCAGCGCATGCTGATGCTCCGGCGGGCTCAGGACGATGATCGACTTGCCCAGCGCCGCGGCATAGCCCGCGTCAAAGGCCGCGTTCCACTGCTTGTACTTGTCCCCAAAGCGCACGACCACGACATCGGCGTCCGCAATCCCCTTGCGGGTGCGGATCGCGTTAACCATCGCGCCCTTGTGGTCGTGCCAGTACTTGTTCTCTTCGGCCCCCAGCACCGCCACGCCGCAATCATCGCTGGCGTCGTGATCCGTCACCGGTGCGCTGAAGCTCACCTCCAGCCCTTTTGCACCCTCAACGATCTGTTCCCGCCAGTCCGTGTGAATCTCGCCCGAGAGATAAACATTCAATGCCACGTCTTGTCCTTTCCTGCGCCAGCGTCCGGGGCCGCGGCCAGTGCGGCCATGACCTCGTCATCGCTGGTTTGCGTAAAATCCCTGTAATGCGCGCCGACCGCCCAAAACTCCTTGGGGCTCAGCAAACAGACCAGAGTATCCACCAAGGAGCCCAGTTCGTCCACCGCTTCCGGCGGTGCAACCGGAACCGCCAGGATCACCCCTGCGGGCTTGCGTTCCTTGAGCCAGAAATGCGCCGCCATAAAGGTCGCGCCAGTGGCAATCCCGTCGTCCACCACGATCACAGTGCGGCCTTCCAGTTCCACCGGATCGCGGCCTTGCAAGTAGCTGGCACGGCGGGCGGCGTTCTCTTCCCGGGCCTGCGCGACATGGGGTGCAAAATCTTCCGGCTTCATGCCGGTGGCCTGCAAGAGCGCGCCATTGAAAATGGGATTGCTGCCTTCGGCCAAGGCCCCCGCAGCCAGCTCCGGGTTGGAGGGCATGCCGATCTTGCGGATCAGGATCAGATCCAGAGGCGCGCCCAGCTGCTGCGCAATGGGAAGTGCCACAGGCACCCCGCCCCGCGGCAGCGCCAGCACCACGGGGTCCGTCATCGGCAGCTCAGCCAGTTTACCCGCCAGCTGAAGCCCGGCAGAAATCCGGTCCTCGAACATGTCGGCCTCCACCCCGTTACCTAGCGCGGAAGCTGCAAAGGCAAACCTCAGCGCCGCCGCGCCACCAGATACCGCCCGGGGGTATCGGCCGGGTAGTTCCCGGTCTCGATGATCTCGAACCCTGCCCTTTGCACCGCGGCCTCCAGCCTGCGGATATCGATGAAGTCCACAAAGCTGGGCGCCTTGCCTGCCAGCCGCATCAGCGGAATGGCGGCCGAAAACAGCCAGTATTTCCAGCTGCCCCGCATTTCGCCCAAGCAGGGAGTCTTTGAGATGAACAGCCCGCCGGGCTTCACCCGTGCCGCGACGCCGTCCAGGACCTCCTCCAGATCCGGCAGCAGATGCAGCAGGTTATGCGCCAGGACCGCATCAAACGGCCCCTCAGGCGCCTGCCCGGCACTGCAGCATTGAAACTCGACATTGCCGGCACCTGCATCCCAAGCCCGCTCTCGGCCGACCTCCAGCATCGCCTCAGACAGATCGGTTGCAAGAATTTTGGAGACGCCGCTGGCCAGCTCAATGGCGGTGGAGCCGGTGCCGCAGCCCAGTTCCAGCACCGTATCATCCGCCTTGAGATAGGACCGTGTCCGCTCCAGCGCATAGCGGTAGGCGTCCATGTCGCGGATCTTGGACTTGGCGTATTTCGGGGCGATCTTGTTCCAAAAGCGGGCATCAGCGGTCATCGCATGTCTCCTTGGCTGCCCGCACCCTATCTATACATTAACCACGGATAAATTGCCGAAATCCGCAGGGGTGTTATACGTATTTGCATGATTAGCCCCGACTGGAACCATATCCGTGCCTTTCTCGCCACTGCTGAAACCGGCTCACTGTCGGCAGCAGCACGCAAGCTTGGTCTCACCCAGCCGACATTGTCGCGCCAGGTTGCGGCACTGGAGGCAGAGCTGGGCGTGCTGCTGTTCGAACGCCTTGGCCGGTCACTGGCCCTCACCGAAGCCGGGCGGGAACTGCTGGCGCACAGCCGCAGGATGGGCGAGGCCGCCGACGGTCTGGCGCTGGCCGCGACCGGCCAGGCGCAGACCATCGAGGGGCTGGTGCGCATCACTGCCAGCGACGGCATCTCGGCCCATATCCTGCCCGGGGTGCTGGACCGGCTGCGCCAGCAGGCTCCGCGGCTGCGGATTGAGATTGTTGCGGCGGACGACATCCGCGACCTGCAACGCCGAGAGGCCGATATCGCGGTCCGCCACGTCCGCCCGGAACAGCCGGAGCTGATCGCCCGCAAAATGCAGGACACCACTGCCCGCTTCTATGCCGCCCGCAGCTATCTGGAACGCCGCGGCACCCCGCGCAGCCGCGCCGACCTCAGCACCCATGATTTCGTGTCCTTCGGCGACATTCCTCAGTTCCTCGGCTACCTGGAGCCGCTCGGCATCCGGCTGAGCGAAGGGAACTTCCCTGTCGGCTCCACCAGCGGCCTGGCGGCCTGGGAACTGGTACGGCAGGGATTCGGCATTGTGCCGATGCTGGATGCCATCGCCCGCAAAAGCCCCGACGTGGAGCCCTTGGACCTGGAAGATTTGCCCACGCTGGAGTTCCCGTTGTGGCTGGCCACCCACCGCGAGCTGCACACCAGCCGCCGCATCCGCCTGGTGTTCGACATTCTGGCCGACTACCTGACTGGGCTGAAGATGCGGTTCTGAACCGCCGCCGCAAAGGAAAAGGGCGGCCCCGGAACCGGGAGCCGCCCAAAAGTTTTCCTCAAAACTTTTGCCAAGGCTTTTCAAAAAGCCTTGGACCCGCCGTCACCCCCGCAGGGTGCCGCCGGTAGCCTTGCTCACTTTGGCAATGATCTTTTCGCTCACCGCTTCGATGTCCTTTTCCTTCAGCGTCTTGTCGCTGGGCTGCAGCCGCACAGTGATCGCCAGCGATTTCTTGCCCTCGCCCAAGCTGCCGCCGATGAACTCGTCAAAGACGCGCACACCCTCGATCAGCGCCTTATCGGCACCTGCCGCGGCATTGACCAGGGTCAGCGCTTCGACGCTATCATCGACGACAAAGGCAAAGTCCCGCTCCACCGCCTGCAGATCGCTGATTGCCAGCGCCGGGCGGGTGGCAGAGGATTTGCGCGGCAGCGGAATCTCATCCGGGAAGATGGTGAAGGCCACGGCGGCCCCCTTGATGCCCATCTCCTTCAGCACCTTCGGGTGCAGCTCGCCAAAGACGCCGAGGGTCTTTTTCGGCCCCAGACAGATGCGGCCATGGCGGCCCGGGTGCCACCAGGCGGCACCTTCGCGCAGGACCTGCACCTTGGCCGGGGCGCCGATGGCCGCCAGAACCGCCTCGATGTCGGCCTTGGCATCATAAAGATCCACTGCGCGCGAGGCCCCATGCACGTCCTTGGGCCCGGTGCGGCCAACCAGCAGGCCCGCAATCTGATTGACCTGCTCGCCCGGCTCACCGCCGGTGAAAGCAGGGCCTGCCTCGAACAGCGCCAGGTCCATGAAGCCGCGCGCCTGGTTGCGGGCCGCAGCCTGCAGCAGGCCTGCCAGCAGGTCCGGGCGCATATGCGACATCTCGGAAGAGATCGGGTTGGCCAGCATTGTGGCATCATCGCCGCCGCCGAACAGCGCAGCAGAGGCCTTGTCGATGAAGCTGTAGCTGACAACTTCGTTGTAGCCGAGGCTGGCGCAGGTGCGGCGTGCCATCTGCTGGCGGCGCTGCTGCGGTGTCATCACCGGCTTCGGGATGCCATCGGTCAGCCGCGGCAGCGGCTTGCCCACCAGCTTGGTCAGCGAAGCAATCCGCGCGACTTCTTCCACCAGGTCGGCCTCGCCCTGCACGTCCGGGCGCCAGCTGGGCACATGCGCCATGCTGCCCTCCAGACGGAAGCCCAGGCGGGTCAGGGTCTGGCGCTGGTCGCTTTCCGGAATTTCCATCCCCACCAGCGATTGCACACGATCCGCATCCAGCTTGTACGCGCGGGAATGATCCGGCACGTCGCCCGCGATCACGACCTCGGACGGCTCGCCGCCGCACAGGTCCAGGATCATCTGGGTCGCGCGGTGCAGGCCCTCGATGGTGTATTCCGGATCGACACCGCGCTCAAAACGGTAGCGCGCGTCGGAGTTGATCTTGAGCGCCCGGCCCGCCATGGCGATCTGCACGTGATCCCAGAACGCGCTCTCCAGGAACACATCCACGGTTTCCTCGGTGCAGCCGGTCTCCTCGCCGCCCATGATGCCGCCGATGCTCTCGGGACCATTGGCATCGGAAATCACCATCTGGCCCGCGCCAAAGGTGTATTCCTTCTCATCGAGCGCCTTCAGCGTCTCGCCGCCAGCCGCGCGGTGAACGCGCAGATCGCCCGCGACCTTGGCGGCATCAAACACATGCAGTGGGCGGTTCTGGTCGAAGGTGAAGAAGTTGGTGATGTCCACCAGCGCCGAAATCGGGCGCAGGCCGATCGCCTTCAGCCGGTCCTGCAGCCACTGCGGGCTGGGGCCGTTCTTCACGCCCTTGATCACCCGGCCCGCAAACAGGGGGCAGCCATCCAGCGTGTCGGCGTCGATGGTCACCTTGATCGGGCTGGCAAAGTCGCCCGGGATCGCCTCAAACGCACGGGTCTTGAGTGTGCCGAGGCCGCGCGCTGCCAGGTCGCGGGCAATACCATAGACGCCCAGCGCATCGGGGCGGTTCGGGGTGATCGCGATTTCAATAACTGGATCGACCTTGGCCGGATCATTCTCAGCCAGCCAGTCCACGAACTTGTCGCCAACCGCGCCGGAGGGCAGCTCGATGATACCATCATGCTCTTCCGACAGCTCCAGCTCGCGCTCGGAGGCCATCATGCCGAAGCTCTCAACGCCGCGGATCTTGCCGACGCCGATGGTGATGTCGAGGCCGGGGATATACATGCCCGGCTTGCAGACCACCACGGTGATGCCTTCGCGCGCGTTCGGTGCGCCGCAGATGATCTGCAGCTCGCCTTCGTCGGTGTCCACCTTGCAGACCCGCAGCTTGTCGGCATCCGGGTGCTTCTCGGCGTGTTTCACATAGCCGAGGGTAAAATCCTTCAGCGCGTCCGCCGGATTGACGACCTCTTCGACCTCAAGACCCAGATCGGTCAGGGCATCAGTGATCTCTTCCACCGAGGCGTCGGTGTCGAGGTGGTCTTTCAGCCAGGAAAGCGTGAATTTCATCGGTCGGGGACCCCTTGGCAGACATGCGTGTTTGACCTGAGGCAATGGCAAAGAATGCGCCAAGGTTCAAGGGTTCAGCACGCCAGCACTCAAGGATAGCTGGGAGTGAGGTTCAAAAGCTCATCCAATTGCCGCCCGATCCAGCCATGCGGGATGAAATGACCGCCGGGATGGGTGTCCAGCACCACCTGCCCTTGCGTGCAGCCCGCCCAGACCGTGCGGTCCAGCTTGAGGAACTCCACCACCTGCCATTGCCCCAGCGCCCGCGCCGCGCCGCAGCCCAGCCGCGCCCGCCATAGCGCCACCGGATAGGTCCGCTCGCCGCCGGGGCCATAGGGGAAATCCATCACCCTGTCCTTCAGCCCGTGCACATGGCGCACCTCATGCGGGGCCTCAGGGCAGTCCTCGCTTTGCTGGATGGTTCCGGCCACCGCCAGAAGTGCGGCGACATCGTTGCCGCTGTGGCAGACATAACGCCAGGCCATGGCCGAGCCATAGGAATAGCCGGAGACGTAAATGCGATCCGGATCAACCGGGTAGCGTTTGGCGACGTCCGCCAGCACCCGGTCGGCAAAAGCTACGTCATCTGTTTCCGCGGACCAGAAATCCCAGGTCTTATTGCGCCCGTTCGGCGTCACCAGTAAGACACCCCGCCGCTTGGCAGAGACCCCCACCCGCTCGCTTTTCTGCGCATGGCGCCCGGTGCGGGACCAGCCATGGAAGTGCAGCAGCACCGGCAGAGACGAGGTCCCGTCCCAGCCCTCCGGCTCCATCACATGATAGGAGCGGTCACCCAGTTCGCAGGGCGTTGCGCCAAGGCATTCAGCGGGTTTTGACGGCCCCATGGCGGCAGCGGCAGTAGCCCACAGCAGGGCGGCGGAGAGAGAAAGAACTGCTCGGATCATTCGCCCTAGGGTAGCCACAACGCCGCAGCTGTCACGTCACAAGTTTGTGGGGCCTGTGCGGCGGCGCCGATGCCTGGCCGCAAACTGGCAGCCCACCCCTCAAACATTCCCGGCACGCGATGTTTTGAGATTCCCCCATCTTCGCGCATACTGATCCCCTCACTGCCAGGGAGACACCGATGACGGATCAGCATTCCGGGGTTCAAAACGCCTTCTTCGTCATTGCCGACCTGTCGGGCTACACCAAATTCATGGCCGGCACCCCGCTGGAGCATTCCAAGGGCATCCTCGATGCGCTCTTCGGCAGCCTGATCCCCGCTATCCGCGCACCGCTTCAGATCTCCGGCCTGCAGGGCGATGCGGTCTTTGCCTATGCCTTCGAAAGCGAGGTGATGACCAAGCAGTTCATCCTCGACTTTGCCGAAAGCCTTTACTGCATTTTCGCCCGCGAGAAGGAGAAAATGATCCTCAACACCGGCTGCACCTGCGATGCCTGCAGCAAGATCGGCGATCTGGAGCTGAAACTGGTGGTGCATCACGGCGAATGCATCCTGCAGGACACAAGGGGCAGCAACGAGCTGGCCGGCCCCGACGTGATCACCGCCTTCCGGCTGCTCAAGAACTCGGTCACCGAACGCACCGGCCTCACCGCCTATACGCTTATTTCCTGCGATGCGCTGCGGGCGATGGATCTGGTCGATTTCTTTGAGGAGAGCGAGTTTCACAGCGAGGACATCGAACACATCGGCCCGGTTGAGTACGTGGTGCGCGACATGCGTGTGGCCTGGCAGCGCCGCCGCTCAACCGAGCGCAGCTTTGTCGGCGCCACGGATGACCTGCTGTTTGACGAATGGATCGTCCCGCTGGCCGTCTCGCCTGAGATCGCCTTTACCATCTGCACCCGCCCCGATCTGCGCACCGAATGGCTGGGCGCCGACAAGATGGACCTGCTGAACACCAACAAGGGCAAGATCGAACCCGGCACGATGTATCACTGCTACCACGGCGACGCGCTGTTTCCTTACGAAGTGCTGGACTGGAACCCCGGCGAATATGTCACCGGCCGCTACAACCTGCCGATGGGCCTGATGATGTATGAAACCATCGAGATGGAGGAGGTCGGCGGCGGAACATTGGTCAAGCTGCGCTATGCCAAGACGCGTTCCCCCAAGCTCCTGGGCAAGCTGATGGCCGGCATGATCAACCGCAAGCTCCGCGGCTTCATCATTCCGGACAAGGAAAACCGGGTGTCCAAGATCAAGGCACTGGGAGAACGGCTGGGCGGCGCACCAGCAGCCGCGCCTGCTTGAAGTGTCACGCTCAAGCCTCGCCACCGCCTGACCGCGGGGAGACGAACCGGCATTGGCGTTTGGCAATTTATGTCGGCCTAGTCCGTAGAACGTCCAGCCGTTTCGCCTGCGTCACCAAATCGCCTGCCCTTGCGGGCAATCGCCGGGAGGCAAGCGATGGCGCGGCGGCCTCCCGGCCTTGTTCCGCGCTGGGGCTTCATTCAAAAATCTGTGCCGATTTCTCGCCTCATTGCGTCAACCATTCGGTCACTCGCAAACAAAACATTTTCGTCCAGGCTTCGCTCTAAGCCGTCTAAGGAAGTGACCCGTGGTGATACTTCTTCGAAAAGGGTTTCAAGAGCAGCAAGAACGGCCTGACTGGTCTCACTTGACGCGATTGAACCAACCAGCACAATTTCTTTTTGCAGCGCCCAAAGCTTCCTTACTTCCGGGTTCAAATCCCAACCATCAGCATCGGCTTCATGCTTTACTCTAGCAGCTTTTCCGATTTGACGAATAAAGTTGCGGTATAGCTCTCTCTTTTCCCGTTTTAGCTCCAGCTCGAACGCCAACTTCGTTTGCATTCGCCAGATCGCCAGAGAGATCAAGCCTCCAAGAAACAACGCCCAAACGGGGTTACCTGCTATTTCTTTTAGCCAATCAAACAGCCACCCAAAATCCCCGCACACATTCTCGCAGGCGGTCATCACTTCAGCAGAAGCCATTCGCTCAAAACCCTCAAATCAAACTTTTTACAGTATCGAGGGGAGCATAGCGCCCGTTGCGTGCAAAGCGCAATTGCACCTGCACAATGCGTCACCGAGGGCAGCGCCCGCCCCGTGGGGGGCGGGGCGGGCGCTGCCCGGCCTCTCGGCCGGACGGAAGGTCTGAAACTATGGGCGGCTTACCGCGACAAACCGCCATGCAGCGCCGGCATGTCCAGGCTCTGGAAACCGTAGTGGCGCAGCCAGCGCAGGTCGCTGTCGAAGAAGGCGCGCAGGTCCGGGATGCCGTATTTCAGCATCGCCAGGCGGTCGATGCCGATGCCGAAGGCAAAGCCCTGGTAGATCTCCGGGTCGATGCCGCCGGCGGCGATCACCTTGGGGTGCACCATGCCGGAGCCGAGGATCTCCATCCAGTCGTCGCCCTCGCCGATCTTCAGCGTGCCGCCCTCCCAGGAGCAGCGGATGTCGACCTCTGCCGACGGCTCGGTGAAGGGGAAATGCGAGGCGCGGAAGCGCAGCTCGACGTCATCCACCTCGAAGAAGGATTTGACAAACTCCTCCAGCACCCACTTGAGGTTCGCCATCGAGATGTCCTTGTCCAGCGCCAGGCCTTCGACCTGGTGGAACATCGGCGTGTGGGTCTGGTCGTAGTCGGCACGGTAAACGCCGCCCGGGCAGATGATGCGCAGCGGCGCGCCCATCTTCTCCATCGAGCGGATCTGCACCGGCGAGGTATGGGTGCGCAGCACATGCGGCGGGCGGTCGTCGCCCTCGGCACGGTGCATGTAGAACGTGTCCATCTCGGCGCGCGCCGGATGGTGGCCGGGAATGTTCAGCGCATCGAAGTTGTACCAGTCGGTGTCGATCCGCGGCCCTTCGGCAACCGAGAAGCCCAACTCAGCAAAGATCGCGGTGATCTCTTCCTGCACCTGGCTGATCGGATGCAGGCTGCCATGGCGGGTCGGGCGTGACGGCAGGGTCACGTCCAGCCATTCGGTGCGCAGGCGCTCATCCAGTGCGGCATCTTCCAGGCCGGCCTTCTTGGCTGCCAGCGCCGAGTTGATCTCATCCTTCAGCGCGTTCAGCGCGGGACCGGCCACCTGGCGTTCTTCCGGGGTCATCTTGCCCAGCTCGCGCATCTTCAGCGCCACTTCGCCCTTCTTGCCGACGGCGGCAAGGCGGATCGCCTCCAGCGCCGACTCGTCGGCGGCCTCTGCAATCTGACCCAGGTATTTGGCTTTAAGATCGTCCATCACGGCCCCTCGAATTCTGCTTGTGCCCTGCTACCACAAGGGCGCGCGAAAGCAAGAGGGCGGGGACCGATGCGTCAGCGGTGTGTCACCACGGCGCGCCGCGACGGACCGGAGCCAGAAGCCGTCACCCCCGCCACGCCTCCTGCGGCAGCCTTAACAGGTGCTGCTGCAGCCATTGCCCGGCCTGCCCCAGCACCCGCTGCGACGTCCAGACCACGTCGATGCCGGCCAGCGCATCGCTCTGCTGGAATCCATAGCGCAACCGCACCAGGGCGCCGCTGTCCAGATGCGGCTGCACCGCGGGCAGCGGCAGTTCGGCCCAGCCCAGCCCCTGCCGCAGCAGCTCGATAATCATCCCCGGGCTTTCCGCGCACCAGAGAGAGGCGCTGTAGGCCTCACCGATCAGCCAGCGGGCCTCCTGCGAGCGGCTTTGCAGCACCAGCTGCCGGTGCGCCCGCAGGTCGCGGTGCGCGAGGGGGCCAAGGGCAGCCAGCGGGTGATCCCGCCCGCAAACCGGCACCGCCACCGTGTGGCCAACGCCGCGGAACTGGAACCCCTCCGGGTAGCTCTCCTGCTCCGTCATCAGCCCCAGATCGGCGCGGCCTTCCTTCAGCAATGCGGCCGTATCATTGGGTCCCGCCGACAGAATCTCCACCGCCACATGCGGAAAGGCCTCGGCAAAGCCGCGCAGCGCCTCCAGCAGCGGCGCCTGGTTCAGTCCCTGCTCCACTGCCAGGCACAGGCTGTCCTCCACCCCCTCGGCCATCGACGCAGCTTTGGCGGTAAACTCCCGCTGACCCAAAAGAATGCCGTGCGCATGCGGCAGCATCTCGCGGCCCGCCTTTGTCAGCGCAGGCGACCGTCCGCTGCGGTCGAACAGCTGCAGGCCGCAGTCGATCTCCAGATTGGCAATTGCAGTGGACACCGCCGACTGCGCCTTGCCCATCCTGCGCGCCGCGGCTGAGAAGGAGCCCAGTTCGGCGGCCAACACAAAGGCCTGCAGGGTTTCCGGAGACATCATGGACCACCCATCTGATTTTCAGATACATACTGACTGGAAGCATCATGAAATAGGGATAGAACAAAGACAACGCCCAGACTTCAAAAGGAGGCACAGAATGGCAGGCAAAGTTGCAATGCGTACCGCAAGGGACCGGCTGCGCTATACCTTCAGCTTCGAAATCCTGCTGATGGCAATGCTGGTGCCCGTTGGCGCAGCATTCTTTGACAAACCGCTCAGCGACATCGGCCTCCTGGGCGCCTTCCTGTCCGTGAAGGCAATGCTGCTGAACCTCCTCTACAACTGGATCTTCGATCACGCGGATGCCAGAGCAGGCCGGGTCGCCAGCGACCGCTCGCCGCTGGGCCGCCTGCTCCATGCCGCAGGGTTCGAGGCAACGCTGCTGCTGACCTCGCTTCCGGTCTATATCTGGTGGCTGAACCTGGGCCTGCTGCAGGCGCTGGCCGCAGACCTGACGGTGACCTCCTTCGTGGTGGTCTACACCTACGGTTTCACCCTCGCCTATGACCGCCTGTTCCCGGTCGCAGCGGCGGAGAACAGCAGCGCCTGACCTGCCGCCCGGCAGAGCCTGCGGTTTTATGCTATACTTGCGGCGCGCGGCACAGCGCATCCCATTCAGCAGCAACCGGAGGACAGCCATGGCACATGTGGATTGGTATATCGAAGGCCCCAGCTTCGGGAACTGCAACTGCAACTACGGCTGCCCCTGCCAGTTCGAGGATCTGCCCACCCATGGGCATTGCACCGGGTTCGAGGTGATCCGTATCGACAAGGGCCATTTCGGCGGCACCGACCTGACCGGCACCCGCGCAGCGCTGTTCTACGCCTGGCCCGGCCCGGTTTTCGAGGGCAAGGGGGCGCTGCAGGCGATCATCGACGACCGCGCCACCGACGCCCAGCGCGCGGCGCTGGAAACCGTGATGCTGGGCGGCGAAACCGATGAGGAAGCCACCCACTGGTGGGTGTTCCGCGCCATGTGCGACACCGTGCACGAGACGCTGATCAAGCGGATCGACTACGAAGTCGACATTGAAAACCGCACTGCCAAACTGGACATCGAAGGGCTGGTCACCTCAACCGGCCGGCCGATCCAGGCCCCGCATGGCGGCGGCGAGCACCGGGTCCGGATCGACATCCCCGGCGGCATCGAGTTCACCCTGGCCGAGATCGGCAGCGCCAGCACCAAGTCTGACGCGGCGATCAAGCTGGACCTGGATGACAGCTATGGCCAATGGGCCATCATCCGCCACGGTCCGCACGGAATCGCGGCCTGATATGCCCGCTCCGCTGGTGTAACAGGCGTTTCCAGACCTGTCGCTGTCGCCCGCAGGCCTGCACAGTGTGCATCCTGTTGCATCTTATCTGCGTATTCCACTCAACTTATGAGGCCAGTGATGGAAACCTACTCCGGGACCTGCCATTGTGGCGCAGTCCGCTTCACCTTCCGCACCCGGGAAATCTCCAGCGCCATGCTTTGCGACTGCTCGATTTGCTCCCGCAGAGGGGCTGGCTTGACACCGGAAACCATCCCGCCCGCCGATATGCACATCACGGCTGCCCCCGGCACCCTGAAAACCTACCAGTTCGGCACCAAGACCGCGCAGCACCATTTCTGCGGCACATGCGGCATCCACACCTTTGTGGAAACCCGCCTCAACCCTGGGCACTACCGGGTGAACCTCGGCTGCATCAAGGGACTGGATGCGCTGCGGCTGCCATCAGAAATCTACGACGGCCAAAACCTCTGAGCCTCAGCCCTTGCCACCCTCATCCGGCTTCTTCTTCCAGCGCTTTTGGTTGAACGGGTACAGGAATTGCCGCCAGTAGCCGTTTGGCACCGTGTCACCGGCCACCCCGTATTTCGACGGCCATTCCTTCTCCGGCAGGTGGTGGGTGCCAAACAGCCAGTCATAGAGCGGGAAATGCGAGGCATAGTTGATGTCGATCGCCGCCCGCTCGCTGCCATGATGCCAATGGTGATAGCGCGGGGTGACCAGGAACCGCTCCACAAAGCCCAGCTTCCAGCCGATATTGGCGTGGATGAAGCTAGAGTAGAAATAGACGATCAGCAGATAGCCCTGGATCGCCTCCGGCTTGAAGCCGAGCGTAAACATCGGCACTGCAGTCAGCCCGCGCAGCACCGCGATCTCGATGAAATGCATCCGCGCCCCGGCCAGCCAGTCCATCTTCTTGGCCGAGTGGTGGATCGCATGAAAATGCCACAGCGCCGGAAAGGTGTGAAAGGCGCGGTGCACCCAGTACTGCACGAAATCCGTTGCTGCCATGATGATCAGCACCTGCACCGCAAAGGGCAGATTGGTGATATGGGCGCGGATCCCCTCCAGGTCGAACTCGGTGTTCACATAGTTCGCGGGCGCCATGGTCAGGAACGTCAGCACCTGCACCAGCATGGAACTGATCAGATAATAGAACATGTCCTCGCGCCATTCGGTGCGGAACACGGTCTGCTCGCGCCGCGCCGGAAAGACCCGCTCCAGCGGCACGAACAGAAAACCCACCAGCAGCACGTTCACGACAAAATAGTCGAGCCCGAAATACAAGCTCTGCGGGGCCTCGCCCGCGTGCTGCGGCTGCGCCGTGGCCATCAGCGAGGCTACTACAGACAGACCCAGCGCCGCCCAGCCCAGGCTTTTCTGGCGGCTCAGGATCAGGCTCAGCAGCGACAGCGCATAGCCCGCCAGAAGCACAAACCGCAGGAAGGCGGTCACATAGCCGCTGGAATGCACAAATGCGATCTGCGGATAAGAGAACGTCTCAGGGTACCAGCGCAGCAGCACCAGCAGCAGCCCGGTAATGGCCGCCAAGAGCGCCATCGAGCCCGACAGCCAGCCGCTGCCCAGCGGCCGAACCTCGCGCGGGGATTCCAGTTGCGCGATCACATCCCGGATGAATTTCATGCCTGCCTCATTGCCGCCGTTCCGGCGCAACCTGCCACAGATAGCAGCGGCCTGCGACTACGGAAATCATGACACCGGCCAGCCGTCCTCGCCGGGCGTCACACCAGCCGCCGCATCATCGCCAGCAGCGACTGGCGGCTGGCATAGCCCAGCCTTTGCGCCACCTGGTCCAACCGCGCGCCGCGCGCCGCTTCCCGCAGTGCGATCTGGCAGCGCAGCCGGTCGCGCCAGCCACCGAAACTCAGCCCCGTCTGCTGCTGGAACCGGCGGGTGAAGCTGCGGCGGCTCATCCCTGCCAGCGCCGCCCAATGGTCCAGCGTGTGCGGCGCGCCCGGTGCGCCGATCAGCGCATCGCAGACCCGCTGCAGCCGCGCGTCCGCAGGGTACGGCAGCGCCAGCGGGGATTTCGGCGCCGCCGCCAGTTCTATCAGGATCAGCTGGCTCAGATGGTGTGCCCGCGGCGGCAGCGGCCAGGGATTGTTCATGGCGCACAGCGCCGCAATCAGCCCCGCCAGCAGCGGCTCCACGGTCACCGCCCGGCACTCCGCCATCATCTCCGCCCCTGGTGCCGCCGGATCGATATAGAGCGACTGCAGCTGCACTTCGCCCGCCATGCGGATCTCATGCAGCACCCCTGCAGGCACGATCAGCCCCGACCCCGCAGGCACCGCCCAAGTGGTGCCGCCGGCCTCTGCCATCATCAGCCCGGCCACCGCATAGACCAGCTGGTGGCGCGGATGATCATGCCAGGCAGAGACATAGCCGTCCGCATAGGTGCGCGCATAGGATGCCACCCCATGCGGCAGCATCTGCACCGCATCGGAGGAGGACGGTCCCCGCCGCCGGATATCCGCATTCTGGCCCATTTGCGCAAAAACTGGCCCCATCGCCGCGAAAGGGCAAGCTAAAACGCAACCAAAAGGAGGCCGGCCCCATGCAGACCATCACCAGCACCAATGAGCTTGAAGAGATCTACGGCGCCCCGGTGCCGCAATCGCTGACCAAGGTCACCACCCGCCTGACGCCGCTCTACCGCGACTGGATCGGCGCCTCGAGGTTCCTGGTGCTGTCCACCGTTGGCCCCGAGGGCACAGACGCCACCCCGCGCGGCGATGACGGCCCTGTGGTGCATATGGCGGACGAGCGCACCCTCTGGCTGCCCGACTGGCGCGGCAACAACCGCATCGACAGCTTGCGCAATATCGTCCGCGACAGCCGCGTCAGCCTGATGTTCATGGTGCCTGGCTGCAACAACGTGGTTCGGGTGAACGGCACCGCCGTGCTGACCGCGGACGAGGCCATTCGCTCCCATTTTGCCCGCAAATCCCTGCGGCCCGCGACTGTGGCGGTAATCACGATTCAAGAGCTCTATTTCCAATGCGCCAAGGCGCTGATGCGCTCCCGCCTGTGGGACCTGGAGGCGAACCGCCCCGCGGTGCCCACCGCTGGCCAGTTCCTGAAAGAGCAGGAGGAGAGCTTTGAGGCAGAGGCATATGACGCAGGATATGCGGAATACGCCAAGTCCCGCATGTGGTGATGGCGTTTCCGCGGCTGCCCGTCTGGTCCAGCGAGGCAAACGCATGCCGCAGCAGACAGTTTTTCCCGCAAGTGCGGCACCTTAGCGCTTGCCAGCAGGCAGGCAACCTGTGCAAGTTGCAGACCTGCCGTCCCAAAGAGATGTACTGCCGTGCCCACACAAATGGACCGCACCAGCCAGACCTGGAAGGTCACGCCAGACCTGCTGGGCATCATCGACGCCTCCGGCATCTTCACAGACACAAACCCGGCCTGGTTCACCACGCTGGGCCTGCTGCCGGAAGAGATCGAAAGCCGCCAGTTCTTCGACTTCCTGCACCCCGACGACATGTCCCGGACCGAGGCCGCCTTTGAGCGCGTCAAGCAGGGCAAGCCGGTGCTGCAGTTCGAAAACCGCTACCGGCACAAGGACGGCAGCTATCGCTGGCTGTCCTGGAACGCGGTTCCGGAAGGCGAACGCTTTTACTGCAGTGCCCGGGATGTAACCAAAGCCAAGGAAAACGCCGCCAATCTGGCCTCCCGCGAGCAGGAAGCCCATTTCCGCGAGCAGTTCATCGCTGTGCTGGGCCATGACCTGCGCAACCCGCTGTCGGCGATCGGCGCCACGCTGCGGCTGTTGGAGAATGAACCGCAATCAGCCAAGGCGCTGGAGATCCTGGCGCTCGGGCGCCAGTCCGTCACCCGGATGTCGGCGCTGATCAACGACATTCTGGACTTTGCCCGGTCGCGCCTTGGAGAAGGCATTGAAATCACGCGGTCGGACAGCGCGGAGCTGCGGCCGGTCCTGGCGCAAACGGTTGAGGAAATCCGGCTGGCAAATCCGGGCACCCCGATCACCGAGAACTACAGTTTCACCGACCCGCTGAACTGCGACACGGACCGCATTGCGCAGCTGGTCTCCAACCTTCTGTCCAATGCAGTGACTCACGGCGCCCAAGGCAAACCGGTCATCGTGACAGCCCGCGAGGACGGCAGCGATTTCACTCTGTCCGTCGCCAACCAGGGGGATCCGATCCCCGAAGCAACCATGGCGCTGCTGTTCGAACCCTTCACCCGCACCGACACCCGCGAGTCGCAGAACGGCCTGGGCCTCGGCCTCTACATCGCCCAGCAGATCGCCAGGGCGCATGGTGGCCTGATCGTGGCAGCGTCGGATCGCCAGCAGACCATCTTTACCCTGCGGATGCCGCGCCAAGGCTGAGCACGGCAGGGGTCAGCAAATATTCGGTGCTGTTTTCTGCACCTCAGCACTGGGAACTGGTTTTTCACCACCTCTCCCGCTACCCTGACACAGTGGGGAGGGCCAGCTGATGGAGCGCCGCCTGGCTGCAATTCTGGCAGCCGATGTCGTGGGTTATTCAAAACTTGTCCAGGCGGACGAGGCGGCAACGCTCAAACGGATGAAGGAGATTTGGGACGAAATCTTCTTCCCGCTGGTGACCGGAAACAGGGGCCGCATCTTCAAGACCATGGGCGATGGCGCCCTTGCCGAATTCGCCAGCGCCGTGGATGCGGTGGAATGTGCGGTTGCGCTGCAAAACGCTCTGCGCGCAAGAAATTCTGAAAACGCAGATCTGGACCCGATTGATTTCAGGATAGGCATCAACCTGGGCGACATCGTTGTCGAGGGCGACGACGTGCTGGGTGAAGGCGTCAACGTCGCCGCCCGGCTGGAAGCCGCCGCGCCCTGCGGCGGCGTTCTGACCTCCGACTACGTGCACAGCCAGGTCCGCGGCAAAGTGGGCGCCACCTTCATCGACGCCGGCCAGATCAGCCTCAAAAACATCGACGGCCCCTTCCGGGTCTGGCGCTGGGACGGCGGCACGTCCACAGCCAAACCTGCAGCCCGGAAACGGGAAAAACTGTCCATCGCTGTGCTGCCGTTCACCAACATGTCCGCCGACCCAGAGCAGGAGTTTCTTGCAGACGGGCTAAGCGAGGACATCATCACCGGGCTGTCGAAAATCCGCTGGTTCCTGGTGATCGCCCGCAATTCCACCTTCACCTACAAAGGCCAGGCCGTCGACATCAAACGCGTCGCCGCCGAACTTGGCGTTCGCTACGTGCTCGAGGGCAGCGTGCGGCGGGCCGGCAGCCGCGTCCGCGTCACCGCGCAGCTGATTGATGCGCCGACCGGACTGCATGTCTGGGCGGAACATTACGACCGTGAGCTGCAGGATATTTTCGATCTGCAGGACGAGATCACCCGGACCATCGTCGGCCGGGTGGAGCCGGAAATGGCCGCTGCCGAACGCGAGAAGGCAATCAGCCGCAGAACAGAAAGCCTGGATGCCTGGGCCTGCTACCAGCGCGGCCTCTGGCACATGTGGGACTACAGCCGCGAGGACCACCAGAAGTCTCTGGACCTTCTCCGGCGGGCAACAGAGCTTGATCCGGAGTTTTCCACCGCGCACGCGTATCTGTGCTACGCCTACTATGAGGGCGTGGTAATGGGCTGGCCGGACGACCCGGAGCACCATCTGGAACTGGGCATGGCGTCCGCACGCCGCGCCTTGCAGATCGACGACACCGACCCGGTGGGTTATTTCGCCATCGGCCGGATCCACATGATGCAGGGCAGCCACGACTTGTCGATTGCAGCGCTGCAGCGGGCGATCCAGCTCAACCCCAGCTTCAGCCAGGCGCACCACGGGCTGGGCATGGTGCTGACCCTGGCCGGCCGCCTGGACGAAGCGCGCGCCTGCGAAGAACGTGTCGAGCCGTTGAGCCCGCGCGATCCGATCCTCTGGGCGACGACAATTACCCATGCGCTGGCGGATGTGCTGGCCGGAGATACAGAGGCCGCCCTGGCCTGGGTGGACAAGACAATGCAGCTGCCCCGGGCAACCGGCTATTGGCCGCATGCGGTCAAGGCAGCCGCCCTGGTGCAGGCCGGGCGGCTGGACGAGGCCAGGGTCTCAGTACAGGCCGCGATTGGCGAACTGCCGAAACTATCCCTCAGCTACCTGGCCCGCAGCCTGCCGGTCAAACATCCCGGCGGCCTGGATCCCTATCTGAACGCGCTCCGTACGGCAGGGTTGCCGGAATAGCGGCAACAAAAAAGGCCGCCCCGATGGGCGGCCTTCTCTGAATTCGAACTCTGGAACCTTAGGCTGCCAGCGCGTCCTGCGCCTGACGGACGATCGCACCGAAGGCTTCGGGCTCGTGCACGGCCAGGTCGGCCAGAACCTTGCGGTCCACTTCGATGCCGGCCAGGGTCAGGCCGTTGATGAAGCGGGAGTACGTCAGCGCTTCGTCGTGCGAACGCACAGCAGCGTTGATACGCTGGATCCACAGCGCGCGGAAGTTGCGCTTGCGGTTCTTACGGTCGCGGGTTGCGTACTGGTTGGCCTTGTCGACGGCCTGACGGGCAACCTTGAAGGTGTTCTTGCGGCGGCCGTAGTAACCTTTGGCTGCCTTGATGACCTTCTTGTGACGGGCGTGAGTTGTGGTACCACCTTTAACGCGGGACATATCTCAGATCTCCTCTTAGCGGTCGTAGGGCATGAAGCCCTTGACGATCTTTGCGTCCGGTGCGGACAGGGTGGTGGTGCCGCGGGCGTCACGGATGAACTTGGTGGTGCGCTTGATCATGCCGTGGCGCTTGCCGGCCTGACCCGCTTTCACCTTGCCGGTGGCGGTAATCTTGAAGCGCTTCTTGGCGCTCGACTTTGTCTTCATCTTGGGCATTTCCGTCTCCTTCAATGCAGGTTCGCTAGACGCGCGACTCGGCATGCCTCGACGGCCGGCCGCGCGGAACAGAGCTGCCCTTTAAGCAATGCTGGCAGGATGGGCAAGCGGATTCTCTAAAGAAGGCGCCCGACGACCCTGAAAAACACGTCCGGGATCTCATCAATCGCATATCCGCCAGGTTTCTGCACCACGGCATAGGCGATCAGCGAGATGGCGATCAATATGGTGAGAATTGACGCCCGCGGCGGGCGGCGTTCACTCAGGGAGGACATGACCGATGGCACCGTGAATGCCGCAATCACCAGTCCCAGGATCAACGCCAGATCCGTATCCATGAACCATCTCCCCCATGACCTCAGCAGCCTGAGAGATGGTAGGGGCAGCCGGAAGCATTTCAATCGCCGCCGGCCGCCTTGGGGTCATTCCGGATCGGTGCTGTAGATCAGCCGCTCGTCGCAGGGGGCGATGCGCAGGATGTTGGTGGTGCCTGGCACGTTGAAGGGCACGCCGGCAGTCACCACGATCTGGTCGCCCTCGGAGGCGTAGCCGCCCGACCGCGCCGCCCGCGCGGCGCTGACCACCGCGCCCTTGAACCGGTCTAGCTCCGGCGTCATCACGCATTTGCAGCCCCAGCTGAGGCACAGCCGGCGGGCGGTGGCGCTGACCGGGGTCATGGCGATGATGGGCACACCAGGGCGTTCCCGCGCGGTCAGCAGCGCGGTGGTGCCGGACTGGGTGAAACAGCAGATCGCCTTGATCTCGGTCTTCTCCGCAATCTCCCGTGCTGCGGCGACGATTCCGTCAGCCACCGTGGTGCCCTTGGCTGAGCGCGAAGACGCGATGATCTGGGTGTAAGTCGGGTCAGCCTCAACTTCGACCGCCACCTTGTCCATGGTCTGCACCGCTTGCACCGGATACTGGCCCGCCGCGCTCTCGGCGCTCAGCATCACCGCATCGGCGCCCTCATAGATGGCGGTGGCAACGTCGGAGACCTCGGCCCGGGTCGGCATCGGGCTTTCGATCATGCTTTCCAGCATCTGGGTTGCCACGATCACCGGCTTGGCCGCGGCCCGGCACTTGCGCACCAGACGTTTCTGGATCGGCGGCACCGCCGCCACCGGCAGCTCGACGCCCAGGTCGCCGCGCGCCACCATGATGCCATCAGAGGCATCCAGAATGGCCTCGAAATCCTCCACCGCCTGCGGCTTTTCAATCTTCGACAGCACCGCCGCGCGGCCATCGGCCAGTGCGCGCGCCTCATAAACATCCTTGGCCCGCTGCACAAAGGACAGCGCCAGCCAGTCCACCCCCAGGGAGCAGACAAATTCCAGGTCCGCACGGTCCTTCTCGGACAAGGCCGCCAGCGGCAGCACCACGTCGGGCACATTTACGCCCTTGCGGTTCGAAATCGTGCCGCCGGTCTCCACCGTGCAATCAGCAAAGTCCGGGCCGCAGTCATCCACCACCAGGCGGATCTTGCCATCGTTCACCAGCAGGTGCGCACCCGGCTCCAGCGCCTGGAAAATCTCCGGATGCGGCAGGCACACGCGCGACACGCCGCCCTCCGCCTCATCCAAGTCGAGGCGGAACTTCGCCCCCTCCTCCAGGTCTTCGGCACCATTGGCAAACACACCCACCCGCAGCTTCGGCCCCTGCAAGTCAGCGAGAATCGCAATCGGGCTGTCCAGGTCCTGCTCCACCTGGCGGATGATCTTGTGCTTCTCGGCGATCTCCGGGTGGCTGCCGTGCGACATGTTCAGGCGGAACACATCTGCGCCCGCCTCATGCAGCGCGCGGATGGTCTCGTAGGTCTCCGAGGCCGGCCCCAAAGTGGCGACAATCTTCACATTGCGCGATCGTTTCATTGGGGTCCTCTCCTTCGGATCTCGTCTTCATGTTACCGCAAACAGCTCGGGGTGCTTATCCCCCAATTCCCATTTCCGCGCAACTCCCGTAAAGAGAATGCGGCAAAACATATCAGGCTCATGACATACACACCGTTTTTTGTTCACGGCGCAGACCGCCCCGCCCGCTGGCTGATCACCTGCGACCACGCAACCAACCATGTGCCGGAGTTTGCCGGCGGCGGCGACCTCGGCCTCCCGCGCGAGGACATGGAACGCCACATCGCCTATGACGTCGGCGCCTATGAGGTGTCCAAGCTTTTGGGTGAAATGCTGGACGCGCCGGTGGTGGCCTCGAATTTCTCCCGCCTGGTGATCGACCCCAACCGCGGCGAGGACGACCCGACCCTCTTGATGAAGCTCTATGACGGCACCATCATCCCGGCCAACCGCCACGCGGGCGAGGCAGAACTGAAGGAGCGGCTGGAAAGCTGCTACCGCCCCTACCACCGGGCGCTGGCCCGGCTGGCAGAGCGGCCGCGCACGGTGATCGTCTCGGTCCACAGCTTCACCCGCCAGCTGCGCGGGCGTGCGCCGCGGCCCTGGGAAATCGGCATCCTGTTCCCCGAGGGCGAGCGGTTCTCGCCCTTCGTCATTGAGGAGCTGAACCGCGAGGACGGCCTGTGTGTGGGCGTCAATGAGCCCTACACCGGCTATCTGCCCGGCGACGCGATCGAAACCCATGCCACCAAGCCGGGCCGCCCCAACATGCTGGTCGAGCTGAGGAACGATCTGATTGCAGAGCACGAAGGCCAGCACGAATGGGCCGAGCGCCTCGCCCGTATCCTGCCCAAGGCACTGGACGCCTCCGAGCTCTGACCTGCCGGGCACCGGAATTCGGCGCGAATTCCGGCTCGGAAAACACGTGTTTTCCGGGCCGTTTTCCGCGCCGGAAAACGGCGCTGACATTGCAGAACGGGCCGCGCGCACCCATATTTGTAACGGAAACGCGGGATTTTCGGGGAAAGGAGCAGTCATGACCCAGGAAACCCTCTCTGCCTTTTTCGGATGGCTGACCGTTTTGCATATCGGACTGTTCACCCTCTCTGCCGTGCTTCTGATGCTGATGCGGGACTGGGTGGCTGGGCTGCACGCCCGCATATTCGGGCTGGCGCCCGCGGATGTCAGCCTGACGGTCTACCGCTGGCTCGGCACCTATAAGATCGTGATCTTTGCCACCGCGCTGGGGCCCTGGCTGGCGCTGCAGCTGATCTGACCAGCCGCCCGCGCCCATTGCCCGCCCCCGCTGCGGCTGCTAGGCCTGCGGGGACGCAAGACAACTCCGGAGCCACCGCCATGGACAAGCAAACCGAGATCGAAATCCAGGCTGCCGCCTTCCGCCGCCTGCAAAAGCACCTGATGGAAGACCGCACCGATGTGCAGAACATCGACCTGATGAACATGGCCGGCTTCTGCCGCAACTGCCTGGCCCGCTGGTACCAGGAGGCCGCCAACGAGCGCGGCATCGAGATGGGCAAGACCGAAGCGCGTGAAATCTACTATGGCATGACCATGGATGAGTGGAAGGCCAACTACCAGACCGAGGCCAGCGCCGAGAAACAGGCGGCCTTCGAGGTGGCGTTCAAGGAAAACGTGACCGACAAGCAGTAAGCAGCTGCTCCGCTAAACCGGAACAGAGGGGCGCTGCCCCTCTTGGCCGTGCGGCCAATTCACCCCGGAGTATTTGCCCAAAGGTGAAAGAACCGGGTCGGCCGCAGCCTCAGCCTCTCAGCCGCAGGGCCGCGCGCGCTGGATCAACCGGCGCACCATCCGCATCCATCAGCCCCACCCGCAGCGGCGCACCGCTCTCCCGGTCCACCACCCCGACCGGTGCCGCGCCGCCGGTGACATGCGCCTCCCCCCATTGCGCCAGCGCCAGAAAGGTCAGCGCCAATCCGCGCCCGGCTTCGGTCAGCACATAGGCCTGGCGCACCCGGTCGCCCGCCTCCTGATAGGGCTGCTTCTCCAGCACCCCGCGCGCCACCAGGCTGTTCAGCCGGTCCGTCAGCGTCGAGCGCGGCGCCTTCAGGTCTTCGCGCATGTCGTCATAGCGGCAAACGCCATAGAAAGCCTCCCGCAGGATCAAGAGCGTCCAGCGGTCGCCGAGGATTTCGGCGGCCAGCGCCATCGGGCACTGCTCCTTGGGCACCAGGGCGCGGCGGCGGACGGCGGGCAGGGTTTCACGGGAATCAGAAGCTGGGTTTGACATACGGACCCAGATAGGGGATTTCTACCTGAGTTCAAAATTTAGACTCAGATTCGCATTCGAAAGGACAGCCCCGATGACCCAGCAGCGCCCGATGGACCGCGACGATACGCTCGAAGACTTCGAGCCGCGCCGAATCACCCTCAACGATGCGGAGAAAACCGTGCATGTGTCCGGCAACGGCCCGGCGGTTATCGTGATGGCGGAAATGCCCGGGATCAGCCCGCATGTGGCCCGCTTTGCCCGCTGGGTGCGTGGTGCAGGCTTCACTGTCTACATGCCCTCGCTGTTCGGCAAGGACGGCGCCGTGGCCACCGCAGAGGACGGCGCAGAGGTGTTCCGCCGCGCCTGCGTCAGCGCCGAATTCCGCGCCTTTGCGGGCAATGGCGCCAGCCCGGTCACCCAGTGGCTGCGGGCGCTGGCACGGCTTGCGCATGAGGAATGCGGCGGTCCCGGCACCGGTGCCATCGGCATGTGCTTCACCGGCAACTTTGCGCTGTCGATGATGCTGGAGCCCGCCATGCTTGCTCCGGTTCTGGCGCAGCCCTCTCTGCCGCTGGACAACCCGGCGGGTGTCGAAAGCCCGCCAGAGGAACTGGCCGCCGTGCGTGAGCGGCTGGAGCGCGAGGACCTCACGGTGCTGGCCTACCGGTTTCAGGGTGACGACTTCTGCCAGGCGCAGCGCTTTGCGGCTTATGCCGAAGCCTTGGGAGAGCGCTTTGACGCCCGCACCCTGCCGGACAGCGCCGCCGCCGCCGAAGTGCCGCCGTTCTTTGCCAAACACGTCCCCACCCCGCACAGCGTGGTCACCGCGCATTTGGTGGATGAGGCAGGCAGCCCGACCCTGACCGCACGGGATGAGATCCTGGCATTCTTCAGGCAACGGCTGACAGCAGGCAGCTGATCTAACGGGCGGCGGCGCTGCCTCGCCCGCCGCCTCAGCGCTCCAGGCTTTCAAACCAGTCCAGCGCCATAGTGCTCCATCCCTTGGGCAGGCCATGGCCACCCTTGTGCAGGATCAGCTCAAGCCCGCCGGCTTCACAGTCCCAGCGCTTGCGCCAGATGCCATCTTCGATCTGATGGTCAGCAGCATTTCTGCGGCAGCTGTTTTCGCGCCGCCACAGCTGCAGACCTTCCCAGATGTCAGCCTGTATGATCTCGGCCACCGAGCCCTGAATTACCCGGCCTTCCAGCGGCACCACCTTGTCGGTAAACCCGTGAATGTGCAGCAGCTTCACCGGCCCCTTGCAGTCCCGTACCATAGGCAGCCAGAAGCCGCCGGAAACCGGAACATAGGCGGCTGCGAACTCCGGCATCTGGCAGGCCGCATCCCAGACCATAGAGCCGCCGCGGGAAAAGCCGCTCAGCAGCAGCTGGTCCGGCTCTACCCCGGCACGCTCCGTGGCATCCGCCAGTACATCGCGCAGGAATACCAGGTCACGGCGCGGATAGGTGTTCCAGCCGTCACGCACCGACCAGTCGGCGGGTTTGCCCTCTGCCCAAGGCAGCCCGCTGGGGGCAATCACCGCATAGCCGCGACGGCTGAAAGCCCCCACCAGCCCGGTATTGGCAATCACCTTGGCACCGCTGCTGCCGTAGCCATGCAGGAACATCACTGCCGGCCCGCCCTGCCAGCCCTCCGGCAAAGCCAAGTGGTAGTCACCGCCATCTATCGGGCACGGCGTCTCCCCGCCGCACGGCGCGGCCTCTTCCGCTGCTCCTGTTGGCGCGGCCAGCAGCCCCGCTATCAGCAGCATCCATATCCGGCTCAGCATCTGCGCCCCTCCCCCATACGGTACAGAACCGAGGCTAGCACAATCCGCAGGCGCTGCAGCTGACAGGAACAAGAAAAAGGCCGCCCGTTCTGGGCGGCCGCTGCAAAATGTCTTACTTAAATTCCCTGGACCACCGGTCCGCAGCAGGGCGCGCACCCCCGATGGCGCGCCTAGCCGCGGAAGCGGCCCAGAAGCCGGGAGGCCAGTGCACCAGAGGCCGGACGTTCCCGCGCCAGGAGCTTGCCAGCCAGCCACCCCCGGCTGGCAGGCGCCTCGGCATAGTCGGGATGCTCCACCACTTCCGCGGTCAGCACCTGACGGACAGCGGCCAGAATTTCCGCGTCGCTCGGCTCTGCGGCCTGGCTGTTCACGGCTTCCCCGATCTCTGGCTGATAACACTGTTGCATCTGGCACCTCCACGGTCTGCGGCTCTGGCTGGCGGCCCCCCTGGCCGGCTCCTATCACCTGAAATCAGGTTACCGCATTCCTGACGCGACGGGGTCATTTTGTGTAAAATTAGTTAAAATCCTGAGCCGAAGCAGGGGTTTTCCGGGACAGTCGTTCGGCCAGCCGCCCATTGTTGCCAGAGGCTGGAAAATACGCAGTCTCACTGCTTTCAAGGCCTCGCTTTCCGGACCAGCCATACGGCCCGGAACAGCCGAATTGATTCTCTTTTGAACAAAAAGACCGCCCCGAAGGGCGGCCTTTCGTAACAGTGCGGCAAGCAGCCTCAGACGGCTTTCTTGCGGCTTTCTTCCAGGTAGATCTCGCGCAGACGCTTGGCGATCGGACCGGGGGTGCCGTCGCCGAGCTGCACGCCGTCGATCTCGACCACCGGCATCACAAAGGCGCTGGCGGAGGTGGTGAAGGCCTCATCCGCCTCCTTGGCTTCCTCGATGGTGAACAGACGCTCCTCGATCTCCATCTGAGCCTCTGCCGCCAGACGCAGCACCGCGGCGCGGGTGATGCCGTGCAGGATATCGTTGGACAGCGGACGGGTCACGATCTTGCCGTTCTTGACGTAATAAGCGTTGTTGGAGGTGCCCTCGGTCACATAGCCGTCTTCGATCAGCCAGGCATCATCGCAGCCTGCCTTCTTGGCCATCATCTTGCCCATCGACGGGTACAGCAGCTGAACGGTCTTGATGTCGCGGCGGCCCCAGCGGATGTCCTCGATCGAGATAATCTTGGCGCCTTTGGCAGCGGCCGGGCTGTCCGCCAGGCCGGGCTTGTTCTGGGTGAACAGCACCAGGCTCGGCGGGGTGTCTTCGGACGGGAACACAAAGTCCCGGTCACCGTCAGAGCCGCGCGAGACCTGCAGGTAAACCAGCCCTTCTTCGATGCCGTTCAGCTCCACCAGCTTGCGGTGGATCTCCAAGAGCTCCTCCTTGGAGCAGGGCGACGCCATGTCCAGCTCTTTCAGCGAGCGGTCCAGGCGCACGGCGTGGCCTTCAAAGTCGATCAGCTTGCCGTCGAGGACCGAAGTCACCTCATAAACCGCATCGGCAAACAGGAAGCCGCGGTCAAAGATCGAAACCTTGGCTTCACCCTCGGGCAGGTATTCGCCATTCACATAAACGGTACGGGTCATCTTGGTCTCCTCAACCCCAAAGTGCCGGTTTCGGCGGGTGCACGCCCTCGGCATCAAACAACAATGGTTCCTCGCGGTCTTCGGCCAGAAGCAGCGGACCGTCAAGATCCGTAACCGCCGCACCCTGCGCCACAAGCGTCGCAGGCGCCATCGCCAGCGAAGATCCGACCATGCAGCCGACCATCACCTGGTAGCCCTCGGCCAGCGCCTGCTCACGCAGTTTCAGCGCCTCGGTCAGGCCGCCGGTCTTGTCCAGCTTGATATTGACCACGTCATATTTGCCCTTGAGCTTGGGCAGGCTCTCGCGGTCATGGCAGCTTTCGTCCGCGCAGACCGGCACCGGGCGCTCCATTCCGATCAGCGCCTCGTCCTCACCCGCGGGCAAGGGCTGCTCTACCAGTTCCACGCCGAGGCGCACCAAATGCGGCGCCAGTTCGGCATAGACTTCTGCCGACCAGCCCTCGTTGGCGTCAATGATGATCTTGGCGTCCGGCGCACCGGCGCGGACCGCTTCCAGGCGGGGCATGTCGTCGGGGGTGCCGAGTTTGATCTTCAACAGCGGCCGGTGAGCGTTCTCCGCCGCCTGCGCTTGCATCTTTTCGGGCGTATCCAGCGAAAGGGTGTAAGCGGTGATCTCAGGCCCCGGCGCTGGCAAGCCTGCCAGCTCCCAAACCCGCTTGCCGGCCTGTTTCGCCTCCAGGTCCCACAGCGCGCAGTCAACCGCGTTGCGGGCGGCACCGGCAGGCAGAAGCGATTGCAGTTCTTCGCGGGTGAAATCGGCAGGCAGCCCTTCGATCTCTGCAGTCACGCTCTCCAGCGTCTCGTTATAGCGGGCATAGGGTACGCATTCGCCCCAGCCGGTGACGCCGTCCTTTTCCACCCGCACGGTCAGCACCTTGGCCTCGGTGCGCGAGCCGCGAGAGATGGTGAAGACCTGCGCCAGTTTGAAGACGTCCGGGGTGACGGTGATGTTCATGAAACTGCCCTTTCCTGCGGCCCTGCGCGCGCAGCAGCGGGCCTTGGCACGATGCCCTTCATCCGGGGCACCTGCTCTTTCATCTTGCTAAAAATACTCCCGCCGGAGGCTTCCCAGGCTGCGCCTGAGCACCTCCGGCGGGGGCTGTTAGATCAGACCGCGGCCAGCGCGTCCACCAGGCGTCCGGCGCCGTGGCGGTAGGGGTCGACGGCGGGCAGGCCCATGCGCTCTTCGACCTCGGCCAGGTACTTCACCGCCTCATCCTCGGACAGGTGCTGGGTGTTCACCGAGATGCCCACGATCTGGCAGGCCGGGTTGGAGCGCTGTGCCAGCGGCAGGGCGACGTCGCGCAGCTCTTCCAGGGTCGGCACGTCATATTCCGGCAGGCCGCGCATATGGGTGCGGGTCGGCTCGTGGCACAGGATCAGCGCATCCGGCTGGCCGCCGTGCACCAGCGCCATGGTGACACCCGAGTAGGAGACGTGGAACAGCGAGCCCTGGCCTTCGATCAGATCCCAGTGGTCGTCATCGTTGTCCGGGGTCAGATACTCGATAGAGCCCGCCATGAAGTCGGCGATGACCGCGTCCAGCGGCACGCCGTGGCCGGTGATCAGGATGCCTGTCTGGCCAGTGGCGCGGAAAGTCGACTTCATGCCGCGCTCGCGCATCTCGTTGTCCATCGCCATTGCGGTGTACATCTTGCCGACCGAGCAGTCGGTGCCAACCGCCAGGCAGCGCTTGCCGCTGCGCGGCTTGCCGTTGGCAATCGGGTAGCCGACGGTGGGCACGCGCACGTCGTGCAGGGTGCCGCCGTGGGTCTGGGCCGCGGCCACCAGGTCGCCTTCGTCGCGCAGCAGGTTGTGCAGGCCGGAGGCCAGGTCATAGCCCATTTCCAGCGCTTCGATCAGAACTGCCTTCCAAGCGTCGGAAATCACGCCGCCGCGGTTGGCAACACCAATCACCAGCGTCTTGGCGCCGGCTTCCTTGGCCTCGGCCAGGGTCATCTCCTTCAAGCCCAGGTCGGCACCGCAGCCCGGCAGGGAGATCTGGCCGACGGCGTGGTCGGGGCGCCAGTCACGGATGCCGATGGCAACCTTGGCAGCCAGCATATCGGGCACGTCGCCCAGGAACAGCAGATAAGGGGTTTCGATCATGGCGGGTTTCCTCTTCACTCTTGCCGGTGAGTTTGCGGAGATTCCCGCACAAGTTCATGCCTAATCCGCTGCGCAGCGCGCCTGGAGCGCAAGATTATCCGTCACTTTTGTCAATTTGCCGAAGATTCCCGCGGTATGTCACCATTGCTGACATTATTTTCCTCCTCCAGCCAAGATTCGGCCTGAAGCACCCCGGTTTGGGGCGCTCCAAGCACCGCTATGGCCTGCTGGGAGCCGGTTTCCTCTGGCGCATCGGCCTGCGTCCGCCGCAGCGCAGCAACCCCCGCGACCATAAAACACAGGGCTGCAAGCAGGATCAGCAATCCATTTCCGTCAGCAATGCTGACCATATTTGGGGCCGCCAGCGTGCCGCCAAACTGGCCGACGTTCAAAAGGAACACCATCGCGCCGCTGGCCGGCACGATCTGGGAGGGTTTCAGTTGGTCGTTGGCATGGGCAGAGCAGACCGCGTACATCGGCAGGCTGGCGCCCGCGAGCACCGCAAAACCGATCACCAGCGCCTGAGGTGTGGGGGTCGCCAGCATCCACAGGCAGGCCGCGGCGCCGATGACGCCGAGCCCCATCAGCACGAGCCGCCGGTCGGTCTTGTCGCTGATCCAGCCGACCGGGTATTGCACCACAGCGCCGACAACCATCGCCACCAC
The DNA here is from genome assembly GCF_000203975.2 of Leisingera sp. ANG1. GTDB lineage: Bacteria > Pseudomonadota > Alphaproteobacteria > Rhodobacterales > Rhodobacteraceae > Leisingera. The sequence continues at coordinate 731,533 of NZ_AFCF02000008.1, forward strand.
CAGCGCACCAGAGGCCTCTGCCGGGCTCATACCGCGCGACAGCGCATACAGCGGCAGCGCGATGAACCAGCCGGCCACCGCGGTCGCACTCACCAGATTGCCCAGCACCGCCATCGGCGACACGCGGTACAGTTTACGCACCGGCATCCGGTCCGGCACCTCATACTCCGGCGCCTTGTTGCCTGACAGCAAGAGCGGAACGATCGACAGCGAGATCAAGATCGAAACCGCCCCGAACAGAAGGTTGCCGCTGGGATCGGGCAGCGCCACCAGTGCAGTGCCGATGGCCGGGCCTGCCATCCAGATCATGAAGTAGATCGACAGGATCTGCGCCCGGTTCTTGTTTTCCGATTTTGCCTGCAGCCAGCTTTCGGTGATCACATACATGCCGGGATAACAGACCCCGGCCAGGAACCGCATCGCCGACCAGGAATAGGGATCGGAGGTCAGCAGGTGCAGGATCGCCGAGATCGACACCAAAGAGGCCAGCGCCGAAAACGCCCGAATGTGGCCCACCTTGGCCACCATCCCCGGCGCCATCACGGTGCCCAGCAGGGCGCCGGCAGGATAGGCCGCCTGCATGATCGAAATGGTGAGGTCGGAGAAGCCAAGCCCCGCACCCCGGATTGTCAGCAGGGTGACCAGAAGCCCGTTGGCCACCATCAGCATCAGCATGCCCAGAAACAGGGCCCAGTTTTCAATAAATGCACGTTTCATGCCCGGGTGCTCGCACGGGTGCCCGTCGGGTGCGCGTCTGTTTGCGGCAATGTTTCCGGCGCCGCATCGCAGCGGCACTTTCTGCATGTGCAAAATTCCCTTGCACATGCTCGCGCAACTTTCTAACACTTCACCCCAGCAGAATTGAAATGTCATTACCCGGAGGATTGCCCCATGAGCTTCCGCATCCAGCCCGCCGCCCCGGCGCGCCCCAACCGTTGCCAGCTGTTCGGCCCCGGCTCCAAAGTGAAGCTGTTCGAGAAGATGGCGGCCTCGGCGGCGGATGTCATCAACCTCGACCTGGAGGATTCGGTGGCGCCGGATGACAAGGATCAGGCCCGCGCCAACGTGATCGAGGCGATCAATAGCGTCGATTGGGGCAATAAATACCTGTCGGTGCGGATCAACGGGCTCGACACCCCCTACTGGTACCGCGACGTGGTGGACATTCTTGAGCAGGCCGGTGACCGGCTCGACCAGATCATGATCCCCAAGGTGGGCTGCGCCGAGGATGTCTATGCGGTGGATGCGCTGGTCACGGCCATCGAGCGCGCCAAGGGCCGCACCAAACCGGTATCCTTTGAGGTGATCATCGAGTCGGCAGCTGGCATCGCCCATGCTGAAGACATTGCCAAATCCTCCCCCCGCCTGCAGGCGATGAGCCTGGGGGCTGCGGATTTTGCAGCCTCGATGGGAATGCAGACCACCGGGATCGGCGGCACCCAGGAGAACTACTACATGATCCGCGAGGGCCAGAAGCACTGGTCCGACCCCTGGCACTGGGCGCAGGCAGCGATTGTCGCGGCCTGCCGCACCCATGGCATCCTGCCGGTGGACGGGCCGTTTGGCGACTTCTCCGACGAGGACGGCTATATCGCCCAGGCGAAACGCTCCGCGACGCTGGGCATGGTCGGCAAATGGGCGATCCACCCCAGCCAGATTGACCTGGCCAATCAGGTGTTCACCCCGTCGGACGAGGCGGTCGCAGAAGCCCGCGAGATCCTGGCGGCGATGGAGGAGGCCAAGGCCTCCGGTGCCGGTGCAACCGTTTACAAGGGCCGTCTCGTGGACATCGCCTCGATCAAGCAGGCGGAAGTGATTGTGGCGCAGGCCGAACTGATCGCGGGCAGCTGACGCCGGTCCGCGACGAGAGGTTCCAAGGGCGTCCCCAGGGGGCGCCCTTTTTGATTGGAGGAAGAGATGCCGGATTTGACCTTGCTGCATACGGCTGAGGTGCATGTGGAAACCTTTCGCGCGCTGGCGCCTGAGGCTGATCTGGACCAGCATGTGCGCGCCGATTGGCTGGAGCGGGCGCAAGGCGGGATTGATGCCGCGCTTAAGGCCGAGATTGCCGAGACCGTTGAGGCCGCGGACGGGTTGGTCCTGTGCACCTGCACCACCCTTGGCCCGGCGGCGGAGGACGCGGGCGCCATCCGCATCGACTGGCCGATGATGCAGGAAGCGGCGCGCACCGGCGGGCCGGTGCTGATGGCCTATTGCCTGGAGAGCACCGCCGGGCCTTCGGAAGCGTTGCTGCGCCGCGCCTTCGGGGCGCGTGACCCGGAGCTTACTTGCCTTGAACTGGGCCAGCACTGGCCGCTGTTTGAAGCCGGAGAAGGAGCGGGTTTTGCAGCTGCCATCGCAGAGGATGTGGCCGAGGCCCTGGCGGCAATGGATTTTGGCTGTGTGGTGCTGGCGCAGGCCTCGATGGCCGGGGCGGCTGAGCTGCTGCGAGAGCAGACACGGGTGCCGGTGCTTGCCTCTCCGGAGATTGCAGTGCGGGCTTTGCTCGCGGAGCATAAGGCAGGCGCCTGACCTAGGAGAGGCGAGCAGCGGCATGGCATGCGGTTTTCCCGGCCAAGGCCCCTGCCCCGCCGGTGTGCCTGATCCGTTTTTGCCTGTATCCATGATCTGCTTCAGCGAAGGCGTTATGGACTGGCGGCGCCGCCAGAATGGCGGAGATGGACGGGCGTATCCGCCCGCGTGCTAAACGTTGTCTCTGCACGGCCCCGCTGCCAGGCAGGGGTCCGGTTCCAAAGATGCCGGGGAGCCAAGCCCCGGCGGGTGATCGCGACCGGGAGCAAGACTGCCAAAAGCGGCTTAAGATCCGGTGAGAGCAGCGTACGCAGGGTGCGCAACACCTGCAGCCGCGCGCCGGTGGATACCGTAGTGCAGTGAGTATTTGGGGAAAGATGAAGCGCATCAGCCTTTCATCTTTCCCCAAATACTCAAAATCCAGCCTCAGCCAAAGTTCACGCCCGCAGGTCCTTGGGCGAGCCCATCACCACATAGGTGGTGATCGCGGTGACATAAGGTGAAGTGCCGAGGATATCGGTGTGGAACTTCTTGTAGCTTGGCAGATCGGCGCATTCGACTCGCAGCAGGTATTCGATTGTGCCGGTGATATTGTGGCACTCCACCACCTCCGGTGCCGTCTCCATGGCACGCTCAAACGCCTCTTGCGCCTCCTTGGTGTGCTCGCCCAGACCGACGCCGATATAGGTGGCAAAACCCACCCCCAGCTTCTGCCGGTCCAGAACCGCGCGGTAGCCGGTGATGACGCCTGCGCGCTCCAGCTCCTGCACCCGGCGCAGGCAGGCCGAGGGCGACAGGCCCACCCGCTCAGCCAGTTCCAGATTGCTGATGCGGCCGTCGCGGGTGAGCTCCTGCAATACCTGCTGGTTTATCTTGTCATTTTTCGCCATTAGTTGTGAAATTACGCGCAAGTAATGGCAGAACGCAATTTCATTTGGCGCGTTTGGCGCAATGATTTTGCGCATGACCTATGAACTCCTCACCGCGCTTGCGCTCTTCGCCTTTGTCTCCTCGATCACTCCGGGGCCAAACAACCTGATGCTGATGGCCTCGGGCGCCAATTTCGGCTTCCGCCGCACCATCCCGCATATGCTGGGGGTGGCGCTGGGGTTCGTGTTCATGGTGCTGCTGGTCGGCGCCGGGCTGGTGCAGGTGTTTGATGCCTTCCCGGTCAGCTACACAGTGCTGAAGGCGGTTTCGGTTGTGTATCTGCTGTGGCTGGCGTGGAAGATCGCCAATGCGGCACCGGTGCAGGCCAAAGGCGCGGAAGGCCGCCCAATGACATTTTTGCAGGCGGCGGCGTTTCAATGGGTGAACCCCAAGGCCTGGGCGATGGCCCTCACGGCAATCAGCGCCTACACGCCGGATCAGACGCTGGCGGCAATCCTGCTGGTGGGGGCGATTTTCGGCGCGATCAACCTGCCCTCGGTCGGCTCCTGGACGGTGCTGGGCCAGCAAATGGCGCGGTTCCTGACCAGCCCGCGCCGCCTGGTGCTGTTCAACTGGACCATGGCGGCGCTGCTGGTGGCCTCGCTCTACCCGGTGATCTGGCCGCAGTAACGCGAGCGGCGCTCCCGGCCTGAAGGGAGGGAGCGCCCGCCCCCGCGCAAGAGGGCGGGCGCTGCCCGGCCTGATGCCGGGCGGGACGTCATTTCAGGGGCAGGCAGATCTCGGTCAGAAGATCCTCCGGCGCGGTGTCGCGGGGGTTGTTCAGGTAGACCTCGTAACAGGGCTGGTCGGCCGGCTCCTCCCCCGATCCGGGCAGCCAGTTGCCGAACAGGCTGTGATAGGCGGCGTGGATGCCGGAATACGGCCCCCTGTAGGTGAGGACCGCAACGCGGCCGCCGGGCAGGCTCACTTCCTCCATGCCGTCCGGCAGTGCATCGCCGCACATCTCTGCGCCGGCAAAGCTGCTCAGCTCGGCCTCGGCCACCTCATCCGGGCTGTCGAAATAGACCCCGAGCACTGCGCCCAGCTGCGGCCACAGCTTGCGGCTTTCACAGATGGCGCCGAATGCCTCAAAGCTCTTGCCGATTTCGTGGTAGGCGCCTTTGTGCGGCAGGCCGGCCAGGCGGCGGGCGGGGTCGGTGCGGGTGATCACATCATACATGGGATAGCTTCCTGTTCTGAGGGCTGGGTTGGGCAGCCGCACCTGGCCGTCGCGGCGGAAGGCCGCCGGGCTGCTGCCATAAGACTCAGAAAACGCACGGGAGAAGCTGTTCTGGTTCGGGTAGCCGGCGCGGGCGGCCACCTGCGCGATGGGCATGTCGTCCTTCGCCAGCCAAACCGCGGCCCGATGCAGCCGGATGCGGCGCACCGCCTGGGCGCAGGTTTCGCCCGTCAGGGCGCGGAACACCCGGTGCCAGTGGAACCGCGACATCGCCGCCACGTCCGCCAGCCTGTCCAGCGACAGGTCTCCATCCGTGTTATCATGGATATGGGCCAGAACCCGCAGGATCCGGTCTTCGTAGCTGGCTGCCATTTGCGGCGTCTCCTTCGTGTCTCTCTGCTCTCAGGTGATGGCATAAGCCTAGATCACAAATCTTGCTGAGTTGCATCTTGGCGCAGCTAAGGCCATATAGCTGCAAACCTGCAGAGCAGAGGCAACATGACCCAGTATCTGGAATTCGAAAAACCGCTGGCCGAAATCGAGGGCAAGGCGGAGGAGCTGCGGGCGCTGGCGCGCGCGAATGAGGAAATGGATGTGGCGGATGAGGCCAAGGCGCTGGACGCCAAGGCCGCCCAGCTGCTGCAGGACCTCTACAAGAATCTGACGCCCTGGCGGAAGTGCCAGGTGGCGCGCCATCCGGAGCGCCCGCATTGCAAGGATTACATCGAGGCGCTGTTCACTGAGTACACGCCGCTGGCCGGCGACCGGAACTTTGCCGATGATCTGGCGGTGATGGGAGGCCTTGCGCGCTTCAACGACCAGCCGGTGGTGGTGATCGGCCACGAGAAGGGGTCCGACACCAAATCGCGCATCGAGCGCAACTTCGGCATGGCGCGGCCTGAGGGCTACCGCAAGGCGATCCGGCTGATGGAGATGGCCAGCCGCTTCAAGCTGCCGGTGATCACCCTGGTGGACACTGCCGGCGCCTACCCCGGCAAAGGCGCCGAGGAGCGCGGCCAGTCCGAGGCGATTGCGCGTTCGACCGAGATGTGCCTGAAGATCGGCGTGCCGCTGATCTCAGTCATCATCGGCGAAGGCGGATCCGGCGGTGCGGTGGCCTTTGCCACGGCAAACCGTGTGGCGATGCTGGAGCATTCGATCTATTCGGTGATCTCGCCCGAAGGCTGTGCCTCGATCCTGTGGAAAGACGCCGAGAAGATGCGCGAAGCCGCCGAGGCGCTGCGCCTGACCGCACAAGACCTGAACAAGCTGGGCGTCAACGACCGGATCATCCCGGAACCGCTGGGCGGCGCCCACCGTGACCCGAAGGCGGCGATCAAATCCGTTAGCGGCGCAATCCAGGAGATGCTGGATGAGCTGAAGGACATGGACTCTGCCGCGCTGGTCAAGGACCGGCGCCAGAAGTTCCTCGCCATCGGCTCCAAGGGGCTGGCCGCGTAAGCGCCGGTATCAGCGAAAGACAGATAACCCGGCTGAGAGGCCGGGTTTTTTTGTTGTGCCCGAGAGTTGTGCGTGCGGGCTGAACCAACAGGTTGGTCACGGCCCTGTCAGGTGGAGGCATGGCCTTTCAAGCGGACCGCCAAGGGCATCATCGCGATGACCAGAACCGCCGCGAACAGGAAGGGCGCGCCCGGCAGATAGAGGCCATCCGCATCGACGGAGGCCTGAAACAGAGAGGTCATCGCAAGCGGCGACAGGATTGCAGCCACCGAAGACAGCGACGCAATCACGCCCTGCACCACGCCCTGACGGTCCTCATCTGTCTGGTTGGAAGCCATGGCCGTCATCAGGGCCGGCACCAGGTCCGAAAGGGCAGCAAGCACAAGGAACACCGTCAATCCTGCAATAGATCCTGTGAAGCCAAAGCCGATCATGCCAATCAGGGCAGACGCCATCCCGAGCATCAGGGTGGGGAAATCCCCGAACCACCTGATGAGGTTGGGCAGCAGCCCGCCCTGAACCAGCGCCAGTAGCACGCCGTAGGCTGCCAGTGACAGGCCGATGTAGAGAGTCGGCCAGCCGAACACTTCGCGGGTCCAGAAGGCCCAGATCGTCGGGTAGACCATATTGGCAAACTCGAACATGAAGATGCACAGCAGCGGCACTGCAAGGCCCGGCAGGCGGAAGGCATCGAAGATCGACTTGAAGGGATTAAGGTCGCGCTTGCCGAAGGGGCGGCGCTTGTCCGGTGCCAGGCTTTCGGGCAGCACGAGTATCCCGAACAGTGCGTTGGCCGCCGACAAGCCTGCCGCGATCCAGAACGGCGCCGCGAGGCTGATCTCCGCGGCGAGACCGCCGATTGCCGGACCCAGCACGAAGCCGATCCCGAAAGCCGCGCCGATGAGGCCGAAGTTCGCCGCCTTTTCCTGGGGTGAGGAAATGTCGGCAATATAGGCGGTTGCGGTGATGTAGGTTGCACCGGCGAGCCCCGCGAGCGTGCGCCCGAGCAGCAGCAGCCAGAAGCTGCCGGCAAGCGCCATGATCACATAATCCAGTGCCAGCATGGCAAGCGCAGCAATCAGCACCGGCCTGCGCCCGGCCGAGTCAGAGATGCTGCCGACAACGGGGCCGCACAGAAACAGCGCACCTGAATAGGCGGCCATCAGCAGCCCGCCCCAAAACGCCCCCTGCCCGGTTCCGCCCGCTCCGACCCGGTTCATCAGGTCCGGCATGATCGGGAACACAATGCCGATGCCGATGGCATCAATCATCAGCGTGATCAGAATGAAGGTAATGGCACGGTTCTTGAACATACTGCCCTATCGGACGGGGACCGGGCAAAAGCAAGTCTTGTGAAAGCTGCGGCCAGCGGCCCTGTTGCCGTTGCCGAAACCAGGAGACCAGCCTCAGGGCAGCTCCCCTGCCCGCATCCTGGCCTCAGTTCCGGGCCGGTCGGCCTCGATCTTGTCCAGGAAACCGGTCATGGCGTGGGCGGCGGGGTTGTGGCGACCGCTCCACAGGGCAATCTCGATCAGCACCGGTGCTAGGCCGCGGCCCTTTTCTGTCAGCGCATAAACGTAACTGCGGCCATTGTCCGGATCCTTGGCCTTGGTGACGATGCCCGCCTCTTCCAGCTGCTTCAGCCGCTGCGCCAGGATGTTGGTGGAGATCCCCTCCCACCCTGCCAGCAGCTCGCCATAGGTGCGCGCGCCCTTCACCGCCATGTCGCGGATCACCAGAAGGCTCCAGCGGTCGCCGAAAATGTCCAGCGCATAGGCGACGGGACAGCCGGAGTCGTATTTGCTGCGCGATTGGGTCATACAGCCTGCCTAAAGTTTTCACTTGCAAAGTGCAAGCACTCATGCGAGCCATTAAATCACTTGCAAAACGCAAGCAATCAGGAGTGACCATGAATAAGACACCAACGAACGCGGAATCCCGCGAACGATCGCGGCTGTCCCGCCGCCAGCTGCTGGCCGCCTCAGCGGGCGCGCTGCTACTGCCCTCACTTGCCAAAACACAGGAAACCGCCATGACCCCCAAAGCCTTTGTCTATACCGAAGTTGCCATCTCCGTGCCGTTCGGCCAGGCGCCCTGGCAGCAGATCAACGAGCAGATCCGGCAGCAGCCGGGGTTCCTGAACAAGACCTGGCTGTCGGGCCACGGCAACAACTCGCTGGGCGGTTTCTATGGTTTTGACAGCATTGAAAACGCACGCGAATTCGTAACCGGTTATTTCCCGTCAGAGCCGCGCGTCTTTGGCGTCGCGCATAACACTCGGGTGTTTGATGCAGAGGTGACCGAGGCTGCCAGCCGCGACATGGGCGCGGTGCATTACGGCGGCCCGGCAGCAGCCCCCGGCGCCTTTGTCTATACCGAGCTGCAATTGTCGGTCCCGTTTGAAGACGCGCCCTGGCAGGCCCGCAACAAGGCGCTGAAAATGCTGCCGGGGTTGCAGAACAAGGTCTGGCTGAGCGGACTGCAAACGCAGACGCTGGGCGGCTTCGATGCCTTCGCCACGCTGGATCAGGCGCTGGATTTTGCGGTGAACATGTTCCCGGAAACGGCCGCAGAGCTGGGCTGTGCCTTCTATACACGGGTGTTTGACGCGGCGCTGACGGAGACCGCCAGCCGGGCGATGAATTCACCCTACTACAGCCCGGCCGCCTGACGCCCGGCCGGGTTCACAACAGCCGCCCCTGTCAGAGGTCCTTCTCAGCAAGGCTGCTGCGGATTCGTTCCGCAGCCAGGGCCGCACGTTTACCGGCCAGACCCGTGCCAGCGAGGGAGTCCAGAGCCGCCAAGGCCGGCTCAGCCGCTGCGCCAATACTGCCGAGGGCATTGGCGGCCTCCTTGCGCACAAAGGCGGAGGGGCTGTCCAGAAGCGCGGTCAGCTCCGGCACCGCCGGGGCTGCCGCAGCGCCGAACAAGCCCAGCGCCCGCGCCGCCTGGCGCTGGGTGCTGGCATCGGACAGCGACAGTTCCGCCCTCAGGCTGGCGACTGTTGTGCCCGGCGGCAGCGCCGCCAGCCGCAGCCCGTCTGACAGCCGCCGGTTCAAGTGCTGGCTGGCGCCGGTCCAGCGCAGGATGAAGAAATAGTCCTGCACCGCGGCCGGCAGCGAGGCGGTGCTGCCGCCGCTGTGCCAGCGCTCCACCATTTCACGCGCAGCCCGAAGATCCCCCTGCAACGCCAGCACAGAGGCCGCAACCGGCATCAGCTCGCTGGCATGCGGGTTGCGGTCCAACTCCGCCTGCAGCACGTCGGCGGCCTGCAGCAGATCATCCATTGCAAAAAGGGCTGCCGCCTCGAACAGCGCGTAGTGGCTGGGATGCTTGGGATCAAGCCGCATGGCGGCGCGGACAAAGGCCAGCCCCTGTTCCGGCTCGCCCGCGGCAATCAGCGCCCAGCCCATTGTCAGATGAGCCTCAGGATCGCTGGGCTGGAGGGCAATCGCTTTGGCCGCTTCCTGCCGGGCCTCGATGGTGCCGCGGCTGCCGCCATAGACCCCCTCCCAGTCCGGCAGGTTCAAGAGCACCATCGCCCGGATCACGTGCCGGAGCGGCGTGTCGTGCCGGACAGCTTCGCGCAGGTGTTTGTAGAACTGGCCGATGTGCGTCTGGCCGGTGGCCGGGGTGTAGCCCCGCCAGTGGTGCAGGATATGCGGGCGCAGATGCGCCATTGCCAGGACAGCCCAGGCGCGGCCATAGCCCGGATCCAGCACCACCGCCTGTTCGAAATGCGGGATTGCGGCCAGATTGTCCTGCTCGTTGAACCGCGCGTACAGTTCCCAGCCCTGCTGGAAGGCTTTGCGCGCGGCGATAGTGGCGGTGTCCTGCTGTTCGATGCCGCTGCGCTCTTCAGCGTCCAAGGACAGGCCAAGCGCCTGGGCGATGGCCAGAGCGATGCGGTCCTGGAGCGCGAAGACATCCTCCAGCGGGCCATCGAACCGCTCTGCCCAGACCAGCTGGCCGCTGGCCGTGTCGGTCAGACGCACAGTGGCCCGGAACGCCGCGCCGGTGCGGCGCAGACTGCCGTCGACCACATAGCGCACGCCCAGCTCCTCGGCGAACTGGGCGGGACTGATCTGCTGATCCTGATAGGCAAAGGAGCTGTTGCCGGAGATCACGAACAGGCCGGAAATCCGCGACAGGTCGGTGATCAGGTCTTCAGAAAAACCATCCGCCAGCATCGCGTTGCCGCTGTCACCGGTGGTGTCGGCAAGCGGCAGCACCGCAATGGAGGGCAGATCCGGCAGCGGGAAGGCCATCCGCGCCGCCACCGCCTGGTCCGGGTTGGGCTGCCAGGGTGCAATCCACAATACCGCCACTGCTGCAGCGGCGGCGAGAAGGCCGGCCCAGGCGGCCAGCCGGGAGCGCAGGGCCTTGGACCCGGATGCCGGCCGCGGCGCCTGCCCGGCCTTTTGGACCCGGTAAGCCTCCACCGGCTCCGGTATATTCTTGACCTTTTGCGGGCCCATCGGGATGTAGTCCGCAGCGATGCTTTTGCGGGCATAGCTGACCGCGGCCTGCGAGGCGGTGATGCCACCCGGCTCTGCCAGGGCTTCCAGCCGGGCCGCCACATTGACGCCGTCGCCCAGGATGTCCCCGCCGTTGGAGATGACGTCGCCCACGTTGAGGCCGATGCGCAACAGGATGGCGCGGTCCGCTGCCACCCCGGCATTGCGGGCCTGCAGCCTGTCCTGGATGCTGAGAGCCGCGCGCAGGGCATCAACAGCGCTGCGGAACTCGATCAGGAAACTGTCGCCCGCGGTATTTGCGATGCGGCCGCCGTGCTGCTCTGTCAGCGGCTCGACCACCTCGCTGCGGATGGCGCGAAGGGCGGCAACCGTGCCTTCTTCATCCGCGGCGGTCAGCCGGGAATAGCCCGCCACATCAGCAGCCAGGATCGCTGCCAGGCGGCGATTTGAAGGGCTTTTCATAGGCTTGGAGTGTACCAGTTCACCCGCAGCCTGGGAACCGGTTTCACAGACCGGCTTAGCTTGCCAGCAGCCGCAGGCCCTGGGTGACGTCGGAGCGCACCGCCAGCCGCAGGCCAGGCTCATCCCCCGCCTTGAGTGCGGCGATGATCAGACGGTGGTTCTGCGGCGGATCGGTGCGGCGCAACCGGCCATAGAGAGCACGCATCGTGGGCCCCAGCTGCAGCCAGACGGTTTCCGCCATCGCAAGCATCGCGGGCGCCTGGGCGCGCAGGTAGAGTGTGCGGTGAAACTCCAGATTGGTGCGGATGTAACCGACCGCATCGCGTTTCGAGACCATCTCAGCGACGTTGGAATTGATCGTCTGCAGCCGGTCGATCAGCGCCATGTGCGCGCGCGGCAGGGCGCGGCTGGCCAGTTCCACCTCCAGCAATGCGCGCAGGGCAGCCAGTTCCTCGATCCGTTCGTTTGTCAGCTCCGGCGTCGTCACCCTGCCTGAGGAAGACAGAAACAGTGCACCCTCGGCAGCCAGGCGTCGCACCGCTTCGCGGGCGGGTGTCATCGAAACGCCGAATTCACCGCCGATTCCGCGCAGGGTCAGCGCGGCGCCGGGGGTGATCTCGCCATGCATGATGCGAGTGCGCAGGGCGCGGTAAACACGGTCATGAGCGGGCGCTGAGGCGGCTTCCTGGGCGGGGCGGACAGTCTGGTTCATACCATTCATGTGATCACAAATCCCGCTGCGGTCAACCGCGCAAATTGCGCGCGTCAGGGGCGGCCCGCAAGTCCGGCCAGGCTGAGACCGGTGCGCAGCGCCCGCCGCGGGGCCGCGGCAGAATAGGGAAAGGCTGCTGCCGCCTGATCCAGCGTCAGCGGCGCGCCTTTGAGCCCGGCGCAGGCGGCGGCGGCCTCGTCAAAACTGCCCAGTGCAGCCAGGCTGGCGCAGAGCAGCACCCGCGCCTGCTGCGCCGCAGGCTCCAGCGCCAGGGCCTCGGCCGCCGCCGCTGCGGCTTCCGCGTCCTGCCCGGCCGCAAGGTGCATCGAGGACTGCAGTGTCAGGGCCATTGGCTGCGGCAGCGGATCCAGTTGGCGGACAAGGCCGAGAACTTTTTGAGCGCCGCTCCCTTGTCCGGTCAGATGAAGCAGCCAGGCACGCAGCAGCTGACCTTGAGCGTCGTTGGGGTAGGCCTCAGCCGATTGTTCGGCCAGCCGCAAGGCTGCGTCGGGTTCACCGGCAAACTGCGCCGCCAGCGCCCGCAGTTGCAGGACGCCAGCCTGTGGCGGCAATCCGGCCGCGATCTGCGCCGCCTCTGCCGCGCGCTGCGGCAGTGCGGCCACCGGGCCGGTCAGCATATCGAGGTGCCAAAGCGCCGCCAGCGCCTGTGCCTCCGGCCAGTCCGGAGCCATCTGCAGCGCCCGGCGCAGGGCCAGCTCCGCCCCGCTGCGGCTGCCTTGCTCCCTCAGGCTGCGGGCAGCCAGCAGCTGCACCACCGCGTCGTCAGGCACTTCCGGGCGGACAGGCTCCGGCAAGGGTTTTCCGAAGTAACGGACAATGTTTGCCGCAAGCTGCGGGGCCAGTGGCGCCGCAGCTGCCAGCCGCTGCGGCGGCAGAATGCTGAGCGGTTTTGCCCCGGCCTCGCCGCCGCTGCCAGCCGCTGCCTGCAGGATCTCTAATCGCACCCCGTCATGGAGGGTGCCGGGCAAATGGCCCGTGACCACGAAATCCGCCCCCAAGAGCGCCGCAGCCTCGCCCGGCAGCAGACCTGCAGCGGCACGGCTGCTGGACGGCGCAATAATGCGGACATCGCTGGCGGCAGCCAGGCTGCGGGTCACGTCCTGCGACAGCATCCGCGCGGTTTCCGGCTGCAACGTCTCGGCTGTGAAAGGCAGCACCGCAATCACCGGGCGGCCCTCAAATGCCGCGGCAGCGGGCTGACCGGGCACGGGTGCGGCGCTGCCCTGGCGGCCCGCTTGCTGCCAGCCCCAGATCCCGGCCACAGCTGTGGCCGCCCCCAGGCAGCCTGCCAGCAGCAGCACCGCGGGGCGCATGCCGGCGCGCTGCGCAGGCGCGGGCGGCCTGGGCGGCTGGGTGCTGCGGCGCAAGGACGGCAGCGAGGTCAGTTCTTCTCCAAGGACAAAGACCTGCACCGGATCGGGAATATTCTTAACCTCATGCAGTCCGAAATCCTCGAAGTCGTAGGGAATGCGGTTGCGGACTTGGTCATAGGCGGCGGCCGACAGCGCCACCCCGCCGGGCTGCGCCAGGCTTTCGAGCCGGGCAGCGATGTTCACCTCGTCGCCGAAAACGTCGCCCTGGGCGATTAGCACCTCGCCCAGATTGATGCCGATGCGCAGCTGCAGATGCCGGGTGCGCGCCGCATCCGACTGGATCTGCGCTGCGGCCTCCACAGCCGAGATCACGCTGGGAAACAGCGCCAGCACCCCGTCGCCCATCAGCTTGACGATGCGGCCGCCATGGCTGCGGATGGCGGGCGCAATCAATGTCTGCTGCTGTGCCAGCACCTGGTTCAGGGTGCCGGCCTCGTCCTGGGCCATCATCCGGCTGAAGCCGGAGACATCCAGCATGAAGATGGCGGCAAGGCGTCTTTGCGGCTTGTCTGACACGGGACACGGGCCTTTTGACCGGGAACTGGCAACTGCAACTGGTGTCAGCTTAGCCCGCGCGCCCGCCGGCTCAAAGCCCTGATTCTATTCGCCGAAACGGAAGCGGTGCAGGCTGGCGCCGTTTTCGCGCAGCCAGGCGCGAGGTTCCTGCCAGCGGCCGTGGATGCGCTCCACCGTGTCCCAGAAGGCCTGCGAGTGGTTCATTTCCGCCAGATGCGCCACCTCATGGGCGGCGACATAGCGCAGCACCGCGGGCGGTGCCAGGATCAGCCGCCAGGAGTACATCAGCCCGCCATCCGCAGTGCAGGACCCCCAACGCGAGCGGGTGTCGCGCAGAGTCAGGCGGCTGTAGCCCCTGCCCAGCCGGGCAGCGTAGAAATCGGAAGCCTCGGCCAGCCGGTTGCGCGCTAGTTCCTTGAGGTACCGCTGCAAGGGCCGGCCCGGATTGGATCCCGGCACTGCGATGCGGCCGGCATCCAGCTGGATGCGGCGGCCTGGTGCGGGCTTGATTACCCGGTCCTGTCCGTCGATGGGCAGCACCGCGCCAAAGACCGCATCCACCGCGTCAGGGTGCTTTTCCAGGTTGGCACGGATCCAGTCGGCTTTTTCCTCCGCAAAGGCCAGCGCGGTGCGCTCCGGCAGCCCCTTAGGCAGGGTCAGCGTCACCCGCCCGTCCAGCGAGGAAATCCGCAGGCTGATCCGCCGCGCCCGAGCAGAACGGCGCAGAGTCAGCGGCACTGGCGGGTTCCCGGAGAGATGATAGTCGGCCATGCGCGCGCCCTTTCCAGGCTTTGGCTTTGACAGTGCCCCCCTCATATGGCAAGGCACCGGAATCGTCGATACGACTCACCAGTAAATCAAGGGGATCCACATGCCCAAGGAAGAATGGGGTGTAAAGCGCGTCTGCCCCACCACTGGCAAGCGCTTTTATGACCTGAACAAGGACCCGATCGTCAGCCCCTACACGGGCGAGGTCGTCGAGCTGGATACCGGCAAGTCCCGGATGATCGAAGCAGATGCCGAAGATGCGGCCACCCTGAAGGCCAAAGAAAACATGGACGCGGATGACGTGGTCCTGGATGATGACGAAGACGTCGATGTCGATCTGGGCGATGATGTCCTGGACGACGACGATGATGATGACAACGTCTCGCTGGACGACATCGCCGACATGTCGTCGCCGGACGACGATTCCTAAGGCGTTTCAAGCGGTTCGGGGGCGCGGTCTGCTGCCCCCGGACCGTCCGCTTTGACCGGCGGCAAAAATTTTCGGACCCGGCGCATTTTTCCGCTTGCAGCCCGCGCCGCCGTCCCGTAAACGACGCTCACACCGCAAGACGGACCGCACCGGAGACGGAACGGACACTGAAAGCGGACAGGTTTGGGGCCTTAGCTCAGCTGGGAGAGCGCCTGCATGGCATGCAGGAGGTCAGCGGTTCGATCCCGCTAGGCTCCACCAAATCTTCCCTTTTGATCACCTGCGAAGACCAGCCTTTGCATCTTCGCCGCGCTGCAATCCGCAGCTCCGGACGCGTGGCAAAAGCCCCTTTGCCCCCTTGTGCTGGCCGCCCCGCGAGGCTGCCGGGCCACATTCCCATCAGGCTTGCAGCCGCCAGCCGTCTCCCTCTGACAGCGCAGCCTCATCCCAGGCCGGTTCCGCCGCAGCCGTATTGGTGCGGAAGGCGCCAAGGGCGCCAGCCATGGCCTGGGCCTCTTTCGAGAGCCCTTGGCTGGAGGATGTGACTTCTTCAAACAGCCCTGCATTACGGGTGGTGGCATCGTCGAGATTGGCCATCGCCGAGTTGATCTCCTGCAGGCTTCCGGACTGTTCCGAGGAGGCCTGGGAGATTGTTTTCATAAGGTCGGCAGCACTGGCGACGGATTCCGAGATTTCACCGATGGCGGCGCGGGTCTGCTCGACCAGGTCAGCACCCAGTTCGACATTCTGGCTGGCCTCATCGACAAGGGCGGCGATTTCGGTCGCAGCCTCCTTGGACCGGTGTGCCAGGGTGCGGACCTCGGAGGCGACAACGGCAAACCCCTTGCCGACGGAGCCTGCGCGGGCGGCCTCAACGCCGGCATTCAGCGCCAGCAGGTTGGTCTGCTGGGCAATCGCTTCGATCATGCCGATGATGCGGGAGATCTTTTCGGAGCTTTCCTTGATCGCCTCCATGGCGCCATAGGTGCGCTTCACCACATCAATGCTGCCGGTCGCGTTGCGGCGGGCCGCTTCGACAGAAGCGGAGGCCTCACCCGAAGCCTGAGCGGTGCCGGCGATCGACACCGACAGCTGGTTCACCGCGGCAGCGGTGCCCGCCAGGGTTTGCGCGGTGCGCTCAGACCGTTCCGACAAGTCGTGGGAGGCGGCAGAAATTTCGGTACTGACACCGGCAATGGACTGACCGTTGGCGCTGAGGCTGCGCACTGAAGCTTCGAGCTTTTCCAGTGCGGCGTTGAAGTCGTCGCGCAGCTTGGCGTAGCCCTCGCCCATCTCCTCGCGGATCCGGAAGGTCAGGTCGCCTTGCGACAGCCGCTCCAGCCCGTTGCCGATTGCCGTTACGGCAACGGTCTGTTCCGCCAGACGGGCATTGCGCTCCTCATTGGACGCGGCTTCGACCTCAGCCTTTTCCACCAGACCGTCACGGAACACCGCAAGAGCCATGGCAATGCGGCGGATTTCATCACTTGACCGCTCGTACCCCTTCACCGGGCGCAGGTTGCCTGCCGCCAGGCGCTCTGTCGTGCCGCTGATGTCCGCCAATGGGCGCAGGATCAGGATCCGGGTCAGGATCAAAGCGGCCACAAACACTCCGGCGGAGACTGCAGCCAGGACCTGCAATTGGTGCTGCGCCCCCGTTACATCGGCTGCAAGACCATTTGCAATTGCGGCGATCTCAAGCTGGCTTTCATTGCCCAGCGCGGTTGCACGGCGGGCAAATTGCAGAACCGCCTCGACCGTGGCCTCCGAAGCTGCGTCCGCTTCCGCCGCGGCCTCCAGCGAGGCGACTTTGAATGCCGGCAGCCCCTGGGACGGGTCGGCCAGCGCAACCATTCCTTCCAGCTCTGTTGCAAAAACGCCGCCGCCGAATCCGGTATAGCCTTGCAGCGCCGCAGCTGCCTCCTGCAGCGGGACAGCGGCAGCATTGGCGGCTTCGATACTATGCGCGGCCGCCATATCCAGCGCCGCGACCTGGAAGGCGCTGGTCCAGCCGTTGATCTCCAGCAGGCGCAAAAGCACATCAACCTGATTGTCCAGCAGCCCCTGAATGGCAGTGCGGTTGTCAGCGCTGGCCTGAGTGGCGGCGACCGACAGGGTGAACACCATCCGCTCCATCGCCTGGGTCAGCGGCCGGACGCTGGCATTCCGGGCGCTCAGCACCTGTTTGCGGCTTTCCTTCAATTCCTTGCGGCTGGCTGTCAGAGTGTAGCGGAACAGTTCAACCCCCTCCGTCACCTTTTTGGCGCGGAACGCATCGAGGCCCAGCTCTTCAAGTCGACCCAGTACAGGTTCCAGCCGTTTCAGGGCATCAGTCGCCATCTTCTTGAGCGCGCGCTTGGTTGGCACATCGCGGACATGGCCCAGCGCCAGCGCAGCACCGGACAGAATGCTGATGTCAGCACGCGCTTCCAGCAGGGTCTGCAAGCTGCCGAACTGCTGGTCCACCAGATTGTTCAGGACCTCGTCGACCTGGATAATGGTCTCCTCGCCGCCATCCATCAGGCTGTCGCGCGCCTCAGCCGCCACTTGAACCAGTTTTTCCTGCACCCCCTGGCTGAGGGTCTGAAGGTCAGCAGTCTGCGTGTCGATCCAGGCCTGATTACGGAACGCTGCCTGGCGCGCAGCAAGCAGGTTGCTGAGCCGCTCCGAGGACGCTGCCGCTTCAGGGGCGAATTGAGCCTGCTCTTCTGCAGGAAGCTCCGCAACACTGCCCTCAAGGGTGGAAACCGCGGCAGCGGCGGCCTCCTCTGCTGCAGCCAGCTCCTCCACCGAGGCGGCCTGCAGCACGCCAATCATCGCATTCTTGGCCTGGCTTGCAGCATTAACCATGCGGCTGCTGAGTTCCAGTTGCGGTACTTTCTCGCCAGTCAGGACCTCCATCTGGCGACCGGTCTGGGCAAACACCAGGGTGACAAGAACACCGCCGACTGCCGCCGTCGCGCCCATTGCCATCAGGATCAGCGTGATCTTAGCACCGATGCTGGAAAACAGCCGGAACCTGCGTTTCGCCGGGAGGTCTTTCTTCGAACTCATTCTATCACCCAAGTCTTCAGCCCGCACCCCGGGCAATTCTAGCGGCGCTGACCCCGCTGAAGTGCAGGGGCCTGCATTTCCCTAAAGAAGGGCCGCAAGACGTAAAGAAAGGGTGAGAATGCGGCGGATATTACCGCGTATTTTAACGACCCGCTTGCGCAGGCCGCCAACATTCGCGCAGCCGCCGCCTCCGGCCAGGGCAGCTCTGGAACGGTTAATCCGGAACGCCGGCCTGCCGCAGGGCGCTGGCCCATTCCTGGCCAGCCGGGCTCATGGCAGCCGGGTTATCGCGCTGGAATTGCGACAGGCAGAATTCCGGCGCTGCCTCCAGCAGCTTTTGGACGGTGCTGCGCGCCTCCGCGTCCTGGCCCGACATCTGCAGCGCAATCGCCTTGGACCGCAACGGCACCGGGAAGGCCTGCTTGGCCTCAAGCGAGCGGTCCGCCAGTTCGATGGCGCGGCCGTAATTGCGCGCCGACAGGTTTGCCAGTGCCGACAACGCATCGAAATAGTAGCATTGCGGCCCCAGCGGCGTCAGGCGCCGGGCGGCATCGGTCATCTGCACGGCTTCGTCCGCCATATCCTGATAGGCCAGCGTTGCGCCCTTGAGCAGCAGCGCCAGCGCCTCGTTCGGGTTATCGCGCAGCGCGAGATCATAGGCGTCCAGGGCTTGATCGAAGCGGAAGGTCAGGTGGCTGGAAATCAACCCCTTGAGAGTATGGGCCAAGGAAAACCCCGGCGCGGCCTCAGTCGCGGCATCAGCCATCTGGCAAGCCAGCCGGCTGTCTTCCTCGCGGTTGCGGGACAGCCCGCGTTCGACCCGCATCACATGCCAGAATCCCATCCAGGTCAGCGGCAGCGCGTGGCCAGGCTCACGCTCCAGCAAATGCGACAGGATACCGTAGGCCTGCTGGAATTTCTGCACATCCATTTCCTGCATCAAGGATATGGCGGCCATCAGCAGGGTGTGGCTTTCCAACCCCGCCAGCGGCTTGAAATCGGCCAGCCGCACCGCCTCGCCCGCGGCGGTCTGGCCGATCTGCAAGGTGGCGTTGCGCAGTACAGAGCTGCGGCCCTCCATCAGATTGTCCAGCGAGCCTTCGAACCTGCGTGACCAGATCACCTTTTCCCGCACCGCATCATGCAGGTCGATTTCGGCATGGAAACGGCCCCTGCTGCAAGTGACTGCGCCCGACACCAGATAGTCTGCGCCAGCCACCGAGGAAACCTCCGCCGGGCGCACGGTTGCCGGGTCGAACTGGCGGGAGGCCAAATAGGAGGTGACCGAGAATGCCCAGCTGCGCGACAGGTAGCGCGACAGTTCTTCTGAGATCAGCGAGCCGAGCGGTGCGGTTGCTTCCCCCGGGGACCGGTGCACAAAGGGCAGTACTGCAATGGAAGGCAGCAGCCCATCCAGGATCACCCGGCCCGGCGACGTGCCCCCTTGGGCAGCCGGAACCGCGGGCCTGCGGGAAAGCTCTGTCCGGGCCTCATCCAGCCAGGTATTGAACACAGCTTCATGCGGCAGCTCGAAGCCTTCCATGAAGTCTGCCCCGCCCGCGCGGCTGTCCAGCTCCACCCGGGTCAGGTCCAGAATGACCCGCTCCCGGTTGGCATAGAGCAGCCTGGCCGCCTCCGGGCCAAGGTGCCGCCGCAGCGTCGACAGGGCCGTGCGCAAACTGGCCTTGGCCTGCTCCGGCTGCGCCAGGCACCACAATGTCTTCTCCAGAAAGGCCCTGGTGCGGATACCGCCCTCAGCAGTGGACAGCAAAGCCATCAAAGCCTGATGCTTGGCGCCAAGCTGCACGCCCGCCCCGTCCGCATGGAAAACACCAAAAGCTCCGAACCGGCGAATTTTCAGAAGAACAGTCATCTGCCACCCCACTCCACGCGTGATACATTCAATATTAAAGTACCGTTATGGTGCACACCTTTAGGTTGTTTTGCAATTACTGATTGCATTATCCGGAAAATTCACCTTCAGCAGCCTGCCAGAAGAGAGAAGGCGAGCTGTATAATGTATTTAAATTCAGTGGTATAAAGTAAGGAAAGTTGCGACATAAATGACGCGCAGAAACAGCCCTGCACCGCTGCCCCAGACTCAAGAGATGGGTAAATGCTCGCAAAAGGTGCATTTAATGCTATAAAAAGCAACCGCTCACATTGGCAATTGCAGGCTACCCCAGTCCCCGTTCCTTACAAGTGCTGCGCAAGGCATTGCAGAACCGCGCCGCAGCGGGTGACAGCTGGTGCTCCAGACGGGCACACAGGCCGACCGGCCCAAGGGTGGTGCTGGTGTCAAACGGCAAAGCCGTCATCGTGCCCGCGTCAAGGTCCGGCCGCACCACGCCCTGGCTTATGATCCAGATGGCCTGATGTGCCAGCACAAAGCGCCGCCCGAAACTGGACGAAACGGTTTCAACCGGGAACCGGGGCATCGCCAGCCCTTGCTCCAGAAACATCCGTTCCACCAGCGGCCGGATCACCGCCCCTTCTGACGGCATCAGCACCGGATAGTCCTCAAAGGCAGAAGGCAGCAGGCGGCCGGCACTGGCCAGCGGGTGGTCCCGGGCCACAACTGCGGCCACACGCTCGCGGTAAAGCGGATCGAAACCGATCCCAGCCATGGTCTCCGGCGCCGGCATCCGCCCAACCACCACATCCAGCCTGCCCCGGCGCAGCTGGTCGATCAGATAGCGGTTGTCCCCGGACACCACCACGAACCGGCCCGGTGCGCCGCTGCTGCGCAGCTCTGCCAGCGTGTCCGGAACCAGATCTGCCGCCACCGTGGGCAGAGCGCCGATGGCAACCAGCGGCCCATCGGCTTCATCCAGGCCGCGCAGCAGCGCCACACCGTCGCGGGCCAGCGCCAGGCTGCGGCCTGCATGATCACGGAACAGCTCGCCATAGCTGCTGAGCCGGATGCCGCGGCCATGTTTCTCCACCAGAGGCTTGCCGCAGACCGCTTCCAGCTCTCGCAGAGCCCGGGTGACAGCGGGCTGGGACATCCCCAGCGCCTCCGCCGCCTGGGTGACGCTCATCTTGCGGGCGACTTCGACGAAGACCTCCAGATGGCGCAGCTTCAAGGATGACGATAGACGCATATCACACAGGTTATTTGTTTATGCCTTTTTGAAGATTATACAGATCACTTGCGGTATGCGATACTCCTGAGCAAAGGGAGACTGGAATGATGCAAGACCGTTACGACCGCGGTATGCAGGTGCGGCGCAGGGTTCTGGGCGACGCCCATGTGGACCGCGCGGAGGCCGCCAAGACCGCGCTGGACCAGCCGTTTCAGGAGCTGATTACCGAAGGCGCCTGGGGCACAGTCTGGGCCTCGGACAGGATCAGCCTGCGGGAACGCTCAATGCTAACGCTGGCGCTGCTGGCGGCGACTGGCAACTTTGACGAAATCCCGATGCACATTCGCGCCACCACCCGCACCGGCGCCAGCCGGGAGGATGTGCTGGAGGCCTTCCAACATGTGGCGATCTATGCCGGGGTGCCGCGGGCCAACCGCGCGCTGAAACTGGCCAAACAGACCTATGCCGAAATGGAGAGCGAGGGAGAGGACACCGCATGACCAAGCCGCCGCAGCCCGGGGAGTTCTACCAGAGGGACCGCCACTGGCACCCCCCTGCCCTGTCGCAGGATTACAAGACCTCGGTCACCCGCTCGCCGAAGTTCCCCCTGATCAGCCTGGAAAACACCGCCAGCGAGATCACCGGGCCGGTGTTCGGCCATAACGACATCAATGCCGCCGACAATGACCTGCTGTCGAATTTTGCCCAGCCCGGCCAGAGCCCGATCGGCGAACGCATCATCGTGCACGGCCGGGTGCTGGATGAAAACGCGCGCCCGGTGCCGAATACGCTGGTGGAAATCTGGCAGGCCAATGCCTCCGGCCGATACCGGCACAAGAAGGATACCTACCTTGGCGCGCTGGACCCGAATTTCGGCGGCTGCGGCCGGACGCTGACGGATGAGAACGGCTGCTACCACTTCCGCACCGTGAAGCCCGGCGCTTATCCTTGGCGCAACTGGGTGAACGACTGGCGGCCGGCGCATATCCATGTCTCGGTCTTTGGCACCGGGTTTGCGCAGCGGCTGATCACCCAGTTGTATTTTGAAGGCGACCCGCTGATTGCGCGCTGCCCGATCGTGAACACCATCCCGGACCCGGAGGCCGTTGATATGCTGATTGCGCGCCTCGACATGAACGCCACCATTCCGCTGGACACTATCGCCTACAAGTTCGACATCGTGCTGCGCGGGCGGCGGTCCACCCTGTTTGAGAACCGGCTGGAGGGGAACTGATGCGCCAAAAGCTGGACTATCTGAAGGAAACCCCCTCGCAGACCGCTGGCCCCTATGTCCATATCGGCCTGGCCCCCGGCACGGCGGGGTTTGAGATCTACGGTCAGGAGCTTGGCTGGGACATTGCCGGACCCAACGCCAAGGGCGAGCGCATCCGGGTGGAGGGCGTGGTGACCGACGGCACCGGCTCGCCGGTCAAGGACGTGCTGC
Organism: Leisingera sp. ANG1; assembly: GCF_000203975.2. Lineage (GTDB taxonomy): Bacteria > Pseudomonadota > Alphaproteobacteria > Rhodobacterales > Rhodobacteraceae > Leisingera. The sequence continues at coordinate 753,980 of NZ_AFCF02000008.1, forward strand.
TGGAGGCCTGGCAGGCCAATGCGGACGGCCTCTATGCCCATCCGGAACACACAGGCGAGGTGGAGGACGGTTTTCGCGGCTGGGGCCGGGTGATCACCGATTTCGAAACCGGCGAATGGGGATTTGACACGGTGAAGCCCGGGCCGGTGACGGGCAGCAACGGGCAGATGATGGCGCCCCATATCAACCTGTGGATCGTGGCGCGCGGCATCAACGTCGGGCTGAACACGCGGATCTACTTTGAGGATGAGGCCGCGGCCAACACTGCCGACCCGGTGCTGAATGTGATAGAGTGGGAGCGCCGCCGCGCCACCCTGATCGCCAGGCGCGCGCTGCGGGACGGTCTGGCCGTCTACCGGTTCGACATCCGCCTGCAGGGCGAAGATGAAACTGTGTTTTTCGACATCTGAAGGGGAAATCCATGAGCAAACCCTGCATCATCTGCGTTGCCATTACCGGCTCAGTCCCGACCAAGGAAAACAACCCGGCGGTGCCGGTCACCATCGCGGAACAGATCGAAAGCACGCATGAGGCGTTTGAGGCTGGGGCCTCAATCGCCCATTGCCATGTGCGGAACGACGACCAGACTCCGACCTCGGACCCGGAAAGGTTCGCGCGGCTGATGGAAGATCTGCAGAAACACTGCCCCGGCATGATCATCCAGCTGTCAACCGGCGGCCGCTCCGGCGCGGGCCACGAACGCGGCGGCATGCTGCCGCTGCGCCCGGACATGGCGTCGCTGTCGGTGGGGTCCAACAATTTCCCCACCAGGGTCTATGAGAACTCCCCCGATCTGGTGGACTGGCTGGCATCGGAGATGCGCACTTACGGCGTGAAGCCGGAGATCGAGGCCTTTGACCTGTCGCATATCCACCAGGCGGTGAAGATGAACCGCGAGGGACGCATTCCCGGCACGCTTTATGTGCAGTTCGTGATGGGGGTGAAGAACGCGATGCCGGTCGACAAGGATGTGTTCGACTACTACGTCAAGACCATGCAGCGGCTGGCGCCCGAGGCCCAGTGGTGCGGCGCCGGTGTCGGGCCGGGGCAGATCCTGGTCAACGAATGGTCGATCGCCGCGGGCGGCCATACCCGCACTGGGCTGGAGGACAACATGCGGCTGGACCGCGAAACGCTGGCGCCCTCCAACGCCGCGCTGGTGAAACGGGCGGCAGAGCTGTGTGAAAAATACGAGCGCCCTGTTGCCACCTGGCAGCAGGCCCGCGAGATCCTGGAGCTGCGCCCCGGCTGAGACTGCCTGCTTCGGGCCACGAGACCCGAAGCCTTGACCTTATCCGCCAGGCTGCTCGGCCGGGCAACCGTAGGCGCGGGAGCCCTTGCTCCCCGCGGGTCATCCTTCGCCGGACAAGTCCTTGAGGATCGGGCAGTCCGGGCGGCTGTCGCCTGCACAGCAGTTGACCAGCTCGCCCAGCGTGTCATGCATCGCCTGCAAATCTGCGATCTTTTCCTCGATCTTGGCCAGATGTTCCTGCGCCAGCTGTTTCACATCAGCGCTGGCGCGGCTTTCGTCTTCGTAAAGCGCCATCAGGGTGCGGCAGTCCTCGATGGTGAAGCCCAGCGCCCGGGCGCGGCCTAGAAAGGCCAGCTTGTGCAGGTCGGTCTCGGCAAAGCAGCGGTAGCCGTTGGCGCTGCGGTGCGGCTTGATCAGGCCGATGTCCTCGTAATAGCGGATCGTCTTGGCCGGAAGCCCTGAGCGGCTGGATACATCCCCGATATTCATGCGCGCGCCTCCTGTTTGGTGTCCGCCTTGGGTGCCGGTGCGGCCTGATCCTCATCTATGGCCGGTTTCAGGCGGCGCAAGCGCAGCGCGTTCGACAGCACAAAAACACTCGACAGCGCCATGGCGCCTGCCGCCAGCGCAGGCGACAGCAGCGGCCCGCCGAAGGGGTAGAGCAGGCCCGCCGCCACCGGGATCAGCAGCACGTTATAGCCGAAGGCCCAGCCCAGGTTCTGGCGGATGTTGCGCATGGTGGCGCGGCTGACGGTCAGCGCGTTGACCACGCCGCGCAGATCGCCGGAGACCAGCACCACATCCGCCGCCTCGATCGCCACGTCGGTGCCGGTGCCGATGGCGATGCCCGCATCTGCTGCTGCCAGCGCCGGAGCGTCATTGATGCCATCGCCGACGAAGGCCAGCGTGCCGTGTTCCGCCTGCAGTTCCTGCAGCGCCTTTACCTTGTCCGCAGGCAGGCATTCGGCCTTCACCGCGTCAATGCCCAGCCGCCTGGCAATCGCCTGCGCCGTCGCGGCCGCATCGCCGGTGATCATGGCCACCTTCAGCCCCTGCTCGTGGAACGCCTTGATCGCTGCCGGGGTGCCTGGCTTGATCGGGTCCGCCACCGCAATCACCGCCGCAAGCCGGCCGTCAACGGCAGCATAGAGCGGGGTTTCGCCACGCTCAGCCAATCTCTCGCCTTCCGCTTGCAGCGCGCCAAAGGCAATGCCTTCACGCGCCATCAGACGGGCGGCACCGGCCAGCACCACGCGGCCTTCGACCTCTGCCCGCAGGCCGTAGCCCGGGATAGCCTCAAAACCTGATGCCTTGGGCAGCCCCTTGCCCGCCGCGGCCGTAATGGCGCGGGCAATCGGGTGTTCGGACTGTGCTTCAGCAGCGCCAGTCAGGCGCAGCACCTCCTCTCGGGTGCAGCCCTCGGCGCAGATCAATTCGGTCAGCGCCGGACGGCCCTCGGTCAATGTGCCTGTCTTGTCGAGCGCCACCACCTTGACTTCCTGCAGCCGCTGCAGCGCGTCACCCTTGCGGAACAGCACCCCCATCTGGGCGGCGCGGCCGATGCCAACCATGATCGAAGTCGGCGTTGCCAGCCCCATGGCGCAGGGGCAGGCGATGATCAGCACAGAGACACCCGCCACCAAGGCCAGCGGCAGCGACGGCGCCGGGCCGAACACGGACCAGGCCAGCACGGTGAGCGCCGCCACCGCAATGACGGCAGGCACGAACCACAGGGTGATCCGGTCAACCAGCCCCTGCACCGGCAGCTTGGCGCCCTGCGCCTGCTCCACCATGCGGATGATCTGCGCCAGCACAGTGTCGCGCCCCACCCGTGTCGCGCGGAACTCCAGCGCGCTGTTGCCGTTGATGGTGCCCGCCGTGACCTCATCGCCGCGGGACTTGGCTACCGGCACCGGCTCGCCCGAAATCATGCTCTCGTCGATATAGGAGCTGCCCGAGACAATCTCGCCATCCACCGCAATCCGTTCACCTGGACGGACCCGGATCAGATCCCCTGCCCCGATCTCCTCCACCGGGGTTTCCACGGCATCACCGCCCGCAACCACCATGGCGGTCTTCGGTTGCAGCCCAGCCAGCTTGCGGATCGCCGCGCCGGTGCGCCCCTTGGCGCGCGCTTCCAGGAAGCGGCCCGTGAGGATCAGCACCACGATGACCGCCGCGGCCTCGTAATAGACATTGGCGGTGCCTGCGGGCAGCAGCCGGGGTGCGAAGGTGGAAATCACCGAGAAGCCGTATGCCGCGGCAGTGCCCAAAGCCACCAGCGCGTTCATGTCGGGTGCGCCCCGGAAAAGCGCCGGGAAACCCTTGGCGTAAAACTGCCGTCCCGGCCCCGCCAGCACCAGGGTGGTCAGGGCGAATTGCAGCAAGTAACTGTTCTGCATGCCGATATTTGCCGCCACCCAGTGATGCAGCGCCGGAACCATATGGCCGCCCATCTCGATCAGGAACACCGGCAGGGTCAGCAGCGCGGCGATCAGCATCTGGTGGCCCAGTGCGGAAATTTCATCCGCCTTGCGCTGGCTGGCCTGTTCCGCCTCATCCTCCACCGCACCGCTGAGACGGGCCGGATAGCCGGCCTCCGTCACCTTGCGGGCCAGATCCGCAGCGCGGGCGGCACCGGTCAGATAGCGGATCTGCGCGGTCTCGTTTGCCAGGTTGACGCTGGCCGACAGCACCCCCGGCACCGCCAGCAGCGCCTTTTCCACGCGACCCACGCAGGAAGCACAGTTCATGCCGCTGATCACCAATACAGCCTGCGATTCCGCGGCCGGATAGCCGGCATCGGTCAGGGCGCCGGTCAAATCCGTCAGCGCCACATCCTGGGCGGCCTCCACTTGGCCGGTGGCGTTGGCCAGATTGACGGAAGCCGACCGAACCCCGTCCACTGCCGCCAGCGCGCGTTCAGCCCGGCCTGCGCAGCCTGCACAGCTGAGGCCGGTGATATGCAAGGAAATTTGGGTCGTGTCTGACATCGAAAGTCCGCCGGAATCTGTTCCTTTGACAGTGGATATGAGGGTTCCAGTCAGGGGAAGGTCAAGGGGTGGCAGCATAATTCCTTCCCAAAACTGGAAGCCTGCAGGCAAACTGCTGGAAACCGGGGATTTTTCATTGCGCCTGGATGGCGCGGACCGCGGCTCAGCTGTCGCTTTCGGGGCAAAGCCCAGGGTGCCTCCCCTGTTAGGGTGCCGAGGCAATGCTTGCGCGTGCCGGTTCGCAAATGTAACGCTGGGTCATTCCGGCCCGCGGCGCAGCCGCCGGCACCGCATTCACCCCGGACCCGCCTGTCGGCGGCCCGGTCCCGAAGAAAAGAACGAAGGACCAGTCACATGATCAAGACCCGCGCTGCCGTTGCGGTTGCCCCCGGCAAACCGCTGGAAATCATGGAAGTGAACCTGGAAGGCCCCAAGGCGGGTGAGGTTCTGGTGGAAATCAAGGCAACCGGCCTGTGCCACACCGACGAATTCACCCGCTCCGGCGACGACCCGGAAGGCATCTTCCCGGCGATCCTGGGCCATGAGGGCGCAGGCATCGTGATTGAGGTCGGCGAAGGCGTGACCAGCCTGAAGCCGGGCGACCACGTGATCCCGCTCTACACCCCGGAGTGCCGTGAGTGCGAGTACTGCCTCAACCCCAAGACCAACCTGTGCCAGGCGATCCGCTCGACCCAAGGCCAGGGCCTGCTGCCCGATGGCAGCACCCGGTTCTCGATGCTGGACGGCACCCCGATCCACCACTACATGGGCTGCTCGACCTTCGCCAACCACACCGTGGTGCCGGAAATCGCGCTGGCGAAAATCCGTGAGGACGCGCCGTTCGACAAGGTCTGCTACATCGGTTGCGGCGTCACCACCGGCATTGGTGCTGTGATCAACACCGCCAAGGTGGAAATCGGCTCCCGCGCGGTGGTCTTTGGCCTCGGCGGTATCGGCCTCAACGTGATCCAGGGCCTGCGGATGGCCGGTGCCGACCAGATCGTCGGTGTCGACCTGAACCCGGGCAAAGTGGAGATGGCTGAGAAATTCGGCATGACCGATTTCGTGAACCCAGCGGAGGTCGAGGGCGACCTGGTGGCGCATCTGGTGGAACTGACCGGCGGCGGCGCGGATTATACCTTTGACGCAACCGGCAACGTCAACGTGATGCGTACCGCGCTGGAATGCGCGCACAAGGGCTGGGGTGAATCAATCATCATCGGTGTTGCGCCTGCGGGGGCCGAGATTTCCACCCGCCCGTTCCAGTTGGTCACCGGCCGCAGCTGGCGCGGCACCGCCTTTGGCGGTGCGTCGGGCCGCACCGATGTGCCGAAGATCGTTGACTGGTACATGGACGGCAAGATCGAAATTGACCCGATGATCACCCACAAGCTGACGCTGGACCAGATCAACGAGGGCTTCGAGCTGATGCATGAAGGCAAGTCGATCCGCGCGGTAGTGGAATTCTGATCCCGGGATTCATGTGAAACACCAAAACGCAGGCCCGAGGGCCTGCGTTTTCTTTTGGCATCGCGGGTCCTGCCGTCAGCTTTCCGTGGTGGCCTCCACCGCATCGAGTCTGACGCCATAGCCCCAGAGCCGGCGCAAGTGCTTCAGTACTTCCTCCTGGTCGTCCTCATCCAGATGGATGCCATCGCGCACGTTGTGGGTCAGCTTCAGTTCCCGGTCGCCGCGCAGATCAGCGTCTGTCACCTGGATATCCGGCTCCAGATAGGCGAGGTCATACTGTTTCGCCAAATCGCGCCGGATGGCCTTGTATCCGGCCCGGTTGTGGATCTGGCTGACCACCAGATTGGGCAGCTCCGCGTCATTCGTAAGCGTGAACAGCTTGAACTTGCGGATCAGGTTGGGCGACAGGAACTGCTGGATGAAGCTTTCATCCCGGTAATTCGCCCAGGCATCCCGCAGCACCCCGCGCCAGTCCGGGTTGCCGGCAAAGTCCGGAAACCACTCGCGATCCTCGTCAGTCGGATCCTGGCAGATGCGGCGGATGTCCTGCATCATCGCAAAGCCCAGCGCATAAGGGTTGATGCCGGAATAACGCGGATCGTCATATTCAGGCTGCATCACCACATTGGTATGGCTGTGCAGCATTTCCATATAGGCTCCTTGCGTGATCTGACCCTGCTCATGGAGCTTGTTGATGATGTAGTAATGCACGAAGGTTGCACAGCCCTCGTTCATGACCTTGGTCTGTTTCTGCGGATACAGATACTGCGCCAGCATCCGCACGATACGCAGGATCTCGCATTGCCAGGGTTCCAGAACCGGGCTGTGTTTCTCCAGGAAATACAGGATGTTCTCCTGCGGCAGGTTCATCATCTTGCGGCGCGCGCTGAAGTCGGCATCCTCGATCAGTTCCAGCTTGTCCCGGCCAAGGGTTGAGTCGGTCCAGATATCAAGCACGCTCTGGCCGCTTTCATACCCTTCGCGCACTTTCTGCATCGCCACCAGTTCCTCGTTGGTGGGCTTGGGCGGGCGGCCGTAGCGGAACACCCCCTGAGACTGCATCGCATGGGCGGCGTCCAGCACCTCTTCCACCGCCATCGGGCCATAGCGTTCCTCGCAGGCGGCGATGTAGTTCTTGGCGAACGCCAGGTAGTCATGGATGCCGGCCGCATCGGTCCATTGCTGGAACAAGTAGTTGTTCTTGAAGAAATGGTTATGCCCGAAAGCTGCATGCGCCATCACCAGCGTCTGCATCGCCATGGTATTTTCTTCCATGTTATAGCTGATGCAGGGGTTGGAGTTGATGACGATCTCATAGGCCAGGCCCTGGCGACCGGTGCGGTAGAGCGCCTCGTCGCGGGCGAAGTGTTTTCCGAAAGACCAGTGCTGGTACATCAGCGGCAGGCCGACGCAGGAATAGGCGTCCAGCATCTGCTCCGCAGAGATGATCTCGATCTGATTGGGATAGACGTCCAGCCCGAGGTCTTCGAGCGCGATCTTTTCGATCGCGTCGCGCGCCTTTTCCATCAGTTCGAAGGTCCATTCCGGCCCGTCAAACAGCGGCTCGCACGCCTTTTCAGCTGCCCGCATACTGCATCCCTTTCACCTTGGGGAGGAAGAATTCCCGGAAAATCGGATAGATGTGGCCGGGCTGCGAAACCCGCTGCATCTCGAAATGCTGCGCCTGCGCCTTCACCTCGCGGTAGTTCTGCCACAGGTCTTCGCCTGCTTCGGGGTTGTTCAGCAGCATCTCCGCCGCCTCGTCTACAATTTCCACATAGGCGTAGAACTGGCTGACCGGCAGCAGATCATTCAGCAGCAGATTCTTGCAGCGCACTGAATCATTGCCGAAGTTTTCGCCGTCCGAGGCCTGGGCGCCGTAGATGTTCCACTCGTCCGGCGGATAGCGTTCCTCGATGATCTCCTTCATCTTTTCCAGCGCGGTCGACACGATGGTGCCGCCGGTTTCGCGCGCATAGAAGAAGGTTTCCTCATCCACTTCCTGGGCGTGGTGGGTATGGCGCACGAACACCAGCTCGGTGTGTTCATAGCAGCGCTCCAGGAACAGGTGCAGCAGCAGGAAGAAGCGTTTCGCCAGATCCTTCTCGCGTTCCTGCATGGAGCCGGAGACATCCATCAGACAGAACACCACGGCACGGGAGTTGCGGATTTTTTCCGGCACAAAGGTGTCATAGCGCAGGTCCAGCGGGTCGATGTATCCGACCACCTTGCGCTTGCGAATGATACCTTCCAGCCGCATTTTCAGCGTCGCCAGGAATTCCTCCTGCGGCGGGGTGCGCTCATCCAGCGCTTCCAGCTCAGCGATCTGCTCCTCAAGCTCACGCTGGGATTTGGTGGTGGGTCGCTGCAAAGCAATGCGGCGGCCCAGCGAGTTGCGCATGGTGCGCACCAAGTTCAGGTTGTTCGGGGTGCCCGCTGTTGTCAGACCAGCCCGGCGGGTGCCGATAGTTTCGGTTTCCACCGTGGCCTTTTCCACGAGGTCCGGCAGTTCCAGCCCCTCAAACAGAATTTCCAGGTATTCTTCCTGGGTCAGGGTGAAGGAAAACTCGTCCTCACCATCCCCGTCCTCCGATGCCTGGCGGCCGCCCTGTCCGGCACCGCCCTGCGGCCGCTTGATGGTGTCGCCGACAACAAAATCCTTGTTGCCGGGCAGCACATGGCGGCGCATGCCGCCCTTGGAGGAATGGAAGAACCGCGGCTCCTTCAGCCCCCGTGTGGGAATGGTGACCTTTTCGCCTTCGTCCGGGACACCGCTTCCGCTTTGGATCGACTTCCCCCGGACCGACTGATCGACGCGCTCCTTAATATTCTCCCGGGCCCGCCGCAGGAACCGTTGGCGGTTCCCGAGGCTCTTGCCCTTTGGATTGGCGCGCCTGTCGATGAAATGATGCATGTTGCACAGCGCTCCTCTTTAGCCCGCCTTGTTGACCCGCATGTACCATTCGACCAGGCGCCGCACCTGGCGGTCGGTGTAACCGTGGCCGCGCATCCGCTCGACGAACTCCTGATGCTTGCCTTCGGTCTTGCTGTCCTTCTTGGACCCGAAGGAAATCACTGGCAGCAGTTCCTCGACCTGGCTGAACATGTGCTTCTCGATCACATCGCGCAGCTTCTCGTAGGAGTTCCAGGCCGGGTTCTTGCCAGTGTTGGCGCGGTGGCGCAGCGCAAACTTGACCACCTCGTTGCGGAAATCCTTGGGGTTAGCAATGCCGACCGGCTTCTCGATCTTGCTGAGCTCCGCATCCAGAACCTCGCGGTTATAAAGCTGGCCGGTGTCAGGATCCTTGTAGTCCTGCTCCTCGATCCATGCGTCAGCATAGGAGATATACCGGTCAAAGACGTTTTGACCGTATTCGGTATAACTTTCGAGGTACGCCTTCTGGATCTCGTTACCGATGAATTCCTCATAGCGCGGTGCCAGTTCGGTCTTGATGAACTCAAGATACTTCTGTTCCGTCTCCTGCGGGAACTGCTCACGCTTGATCATTTGCTCCAGCACGTACATCAGATGCACCGGGTCCGCCGCAACTTCGTTGGTGTCGAAGTTGAATGTGGTCGAAAGCACCTTGAAAGCAAAACGGGTGGAGATGCCGTTCATCCCTTCGTCGACGCCGGCGCGGTCCTGATATTCCTGCACCGTCTTCGCCTTGGGATCGGTGTCTTTCAGGCTTTCGCCATCATAGACCCGCATCTTGGAGTAGAGGTTCGAATTCTCATGCGGCTTCAGGCGTGTCAGCACCGAGAAGCGGCTGAGGATTTTCAGCGTCTCCGGCGCGCAGGGCGCATCCCGCAGTTCGCTGAACTCGATCAGCTTTTCATAGATCGAGGTTTCATCCGAGACCCGCAGGCAATAGGGCACCTTGACGATCGACACCCGGTCAATGAAGGCCTCGTTGTTCTTGTTGTTCTTGAAGGACTGCCATTCGGACTCATTTGAATGCGCCAGGATCAGTCCGTTGAAGGGAATGGCACCAAAGCTTTCGGTGCCCATGTAGTTGCCTTCCTGGGTCGCCGTCAGCAGCGGGTGCAGCATTTTGATCGGCGCCTTAAACATCTCAACAAATTCCAAGACGCCCTGGGTTGATCGGTTCAGGCCTCCGGAGAAGCTGTAGGCATCCGGATTATCCTGGCTGAAATGCTCCAGCTGTCGGATGTCCACTTTGCCGACCAGGGTAGAGATGTCCTGGTTGTTTTCATCGCCAGGCTCCACCTTGGCAACACAGATCCGGCGCAGCCGAGATGGATACATGCGGACAACCGAGAACTTGTTGATATCGCCATCGAATTCATCCAGCCGCTGCACGGCCCAGGGCGACATCAGCCCCGGCAGCCGGTGCTGGGCAATGCCGTATTCCTCTTCCAGCACCTTGCCCATGCGGACCGGGTCAAAGAGGCCCAGCGGGCTTTCGAAGATCGGCGAAATCTGGTCACCGGCCTTGAGAACATAAATTGGCTGATCTTCGACCAGGCGCTTCAAGCGCTCCGCCAGCGAGGATTTACCGCCACCGACCGGGCCCAGCAGGTAAAGGATCTGCTTGCGCTCCTCCAACCCTTGCGCGGCGTGGCGGAAGTAGCCGACGATGCGCTCGATCGTATCTTCCATGCCGTAGAAGTCGTGAAAGGCGCTGTAGCGCTTGATCGTGCGGTTCTGAAAGATCGGCCCGAGCCGTGCGTCCTTGGACGTATCCACAAGCTCCTCTTCGCCAATTGCCTTCAGCATCCTCTCGGCGACGTTTGCGTACAGGCTCGGATCGTCACGGCAGGCGTTCAAATACTCCTGCAGCGGCATTTCCTGCTCGCGCGTTTCGCCGTACTGCTCTGCAAAAAGTTCGGCAATGTCTTTCATCTTGGATCAAGCCTCCTGGTTAACTCGCGCCGTTCCTCCTGGCGTTTAAGATCGCGCACGGACAGAGAGTGCCCAGCACGTGGGCATAGGTGTCCGCGTCAGTGTTGAGTTCTGATTTCTGCTCGGCGCCGCTTCTGGCGTCATACGTCCGGCTGGCCGCTCTTGGCGGCGGCCTGCGCCCGGAGTCCAGGCTGGCGGCGTCGTGTTAGTTACTTCCGAGCTTACACCAATTACGAACTTCTTACTATCTGAAAGTGGTGTACTTTTAATTAATTGCCAGAAACTTTTGCGGGAAATTTTCTTCACATCACGGCGATCACCGCTGCTGCACGGACCTTCTGCGTCGCGGCATTTCAAAGGCTTCTGCAGCAATCTGACCGTCAAACCCGAGCTTCACGGCAACTTTTCCCTTTCGGCGCAGCGCCTCCGGGAACACCGCACCCAGCGGGCTTTGCCAGCCGGTTTCAGTGCGTGCGCAGGGGGCATTTGCGCCCGGTGCAGCATCACAGTCGCGTTAAAAAACTTAGAAAATCTGCGGCAGCCAGGACACGGTTGGCGGCAAAATAACCTCACACACGCCCTGCATATACTGGACAGGACAGAAAAAATTGTCACATTGTGGCCTCAAAATGGCCGCAAAAGACGGCCGCTGGGCAAAAATACAGGCAACTTAACCATAAGCCGATGGCCAATTTCCGGGCCGCGGCGCATTCAGATGGGCGGTAAGTTTATGAGCACGGTCGCATTTATCACCCGCGATATGGCGGGCACCACGCAGCATGGAAATTTCTCTGAAGGCACCCCGGCGCGCATTGATGCCAGCCAGGCCAAGGACATTTCGCTGAACCTCAGCCCTGCTGACGTCGAAAGCTACTCCCGGCAGGGCAGCAACCTGCATGTGACCTTGGCGAACGGCCAGGAGCTGGTGCTGGAGAACTATTATTCCTTCGGTGCAACCGGCGGCAAGAACCTGTTCCTCAGCCAAGAAGGCCAATTCATCGAAGTGGTGCTGGAGGACAAGTCCAGCGGGATGCTGTTTGCCACCTACGAGCCGCTTGACCTGGCCGGCAAGTGGAGCGCCTATGATGAGATGGTGTTCCTGGACGTCGACCGGATTGAACCTGTTGTGGCACCGCTGGCGGCACCGCTGTTCGGCGGCCTGGGCGCGGCTGGAGCCGCTGCGGGCGCTGTTGGCGTCGCAGCGATCGCAAGCGGCGGCGGCGGCGGTGATGGAGGCGGCGGTGGCGGCGGTGGCGTTGGCGGCAATAACGGTGACACGTTTGTGACTGTCGACAGCGGCCTTGCCGGAGGGGACGACACGATCAGCGCAGCTGAAGCTGCAGACGGCGTTACGCTGACTGGCACCGCGGAGGCTGGATCCACTGTGGAAGTCACCTTTCAGGGGGTGACCCGCACAGTGACCGCTACCGATGAAGGCACCTGGAGCGCTGATTTCGCTTCCTCCGAAATCACCGGCGGCGAGTACGACGCGGAGGTAACGGCCACATCGACAAACACCTCCGGAGCTACGGCAACCGCCACCTCCACAATCCGCATCGACACCGAAACCTCCGTCGCTCTTGATGACGGCCAGGCCGGTGGTGATGACATGATCAATGGCGCGGAGGCCGCGGACGGGGTGACCCTGACCGGCACCGCCGAAGCCGGGGCAACCGTGAACGTGACCTTTCAGGGGGTGACACGCACGGTGACGGCCACCGATGAGGGCACTTGGAGCGCCGATTTCGCCGCGTCCGAAATCCTGTCCGGCGAATACGACGCGGAGGTAACGGCCACCGCGACCGATGCCTATGGCAACACCGAGACGACCACCGGCACGATCCGTGTGGACACCACCACTGACGTGGCAATTGACAGCGGCCAGGCGGGCGGTGACGACCTCGTCAATAACGCCGAAGCCGCAGCAGGGCTCACCCTGACCGGGACCGGCGAGTCCGGCGCTTCGGTCAGCGTGACCGTCGAAGGCGTGACCCGGACTGCGACAGTGGATTCCGATGGCAACTGGGCTGCAGAGTTCGAGGCGGGCTCCCTGCCTGCCGGTGAATATGACACAATGATCAGCGTCACTTCGACCGACGCAGCGGGCAATAGCGCAACTGCAACAGCTGACCTGCATGTGGACACCCTGGTCGATCCGCTCACCGTTGAGACAGCAACTGTTGAGGGGGATGGCGTCGTCAACGAGGACGAGCACAGCGACGGGATCACTTTAACTGGCACGGTGGAGCCGGGCTCAACCGTGGTGGTGCAGTTGGGTGATGCTACCGAAACTGCAACAGTGGATGGCGACGGCAACTGGAGCGTGGATTTTGCAGCCTCCGACATCCCTGACGGCAGCTATGAAGCCGATGTCACCGTCACAGCCACGGACGCTGCCGGCAACACGGCGGAAATCACAGACACCCTTAGCATCGACACCGAAGTTGTGCCCTTCGAAGCCGACAGCATCGCCGATGATGACATCGTCAACATCGCCGAACGCGCCGCGGGGCTGACTCTGACTGGCACGGTGGAGGCTGGCTCCACGGTCGACGTCACCATCGAAGGTGTAACCCGGGCCGCATCCGTCGATGCCGATGGCAACTGGAGCGTGGAGTTTGACGCGGACGATCTGCCGGAGGGCACCTACACCAGCCGCGCAGAAATCACTGCGACCGACCCCGCAGGCAACACCGCAACCCTGACAGAGACCTTTGAAGTCGATACCGAATACGATGCACCGAATGTGGGCAGCGTTGTCAGCACCGGCTCCGGCGTCACAGGCTTCTTCAGCGACGACTATGAAGACGGCGACACCACGCATGAGCTGACAAGCGGCGGCGGCGTGGAGGATGTTTCCGGCACCGAGACAGACATTGGCGGCAGCACCCTGTTCAGCTTCGACGAAACCGTGCCGGACGGGTCAAACCTGGTGGTCAACCGCGTGGACGAAGCCGGCAACAGCTCTGGCACCATGGTTGTTTTTGAAGACAGTGCCGACGCCACCGTTCTGGATCACTCGGGCCTGTCGCAGTTCAACATTGACGAACTGAACCTTGTCCATGCAGACAACGTCGACCTGACCCTGACCGAAGCGGACATTAACGCGCTGTCCGGCAACGGCGACACATTGACGGTGCACGGCGGCTCCGATGACACGCTGACCATCACCGGTGCAACCGCAGACGGGTCTCAGACCATCGATGGCGAGACTTACGATGTCTATACTTTGGGCGACGACGGCACCACGATCCTTGTTGATGAAGACGTCAACACCGTGATCTGATTTTCTGGTCTGGCAGCGGCACCTGCTGCCAGACCCAAATCATCAAAAGCCTTGAACAAAAGGGCAAAAGGGCAGGATGCAACCGGGACGCTTTCTTTGCGCCATCGCAGTGATGTGCAGCCTGTCTGGCTGCGCAACGGCCCCGTTTGGCGGCGCGAACGAGGCAGCGGACGGAGCCCCGCACAGCAATTTCACTCAAACGGGGGAGACTTCCTCCGCGGTCATCAGCGCCCTGATGAACCGGCGTTCGCTGCTGGCGGAAGACAGCGCCTACGGTCAGGTCGCGTCAGCTGCCATCGCCGCCTCTTCCCGCGCTGCCGAGGCAGAATTGATCAGTGCCAAACTGCGGGCCGAAGCCGCCTCAAAAAATTGGTTTCCAACCCTGGGACCCTCGGTCAGCCTGACCGATCTAGGCGACTTGGTGGCCGGGCTGCTGATCGAGCAGGTGCTGTTCGACAATGGCCGCCGCAAGGCGGAACGCGAATTTGCCGCCGCCGATGTTGAGGTGGCGGCCGTCAGCCTGTCAGAGGACATGAACGGCCGGGTAGAGACCGCTGTCGGGCTTTATGCCGCCGCCCTGCGTGGCGACGAAAAGGCGGCCTATGGCGACCGCGCGCTGCGCAGGATGCAGGAATTCCGCCGGATTGTTCAGGGGCGGGTCGATGGCGGGGTCTCGGACCGCGCAGATCTCAACGTGGTAGACAGCAAGATCAGCGGCATCCGCACCGCCACTGCCACCGCCCGCGATGCTGCAACCACCGCTCGCGCCGAGTTGCAGGCGATGACCGGCCAGAGTTTCGATCAGAAGCCGTCGCACCTGGCCATAGGCACACCGCCGGAACAGGGACAGTTCCTGTCTGTGCTAAAAGCCGGCGCCGAAGCAGAACGCACCATTGCACAGGCCAAATCCGGACGCGCCGGGCTGCTGCCGCAGATTTCCGCAGCCGGAAATGTCACCACGGACGGCTCTGGCGCCGGCATCACCCTGGGGGTCGGCCAGCCGCTGGGACTGGGTACTCCAGCCGCAATCCAGGCGCTGGAGGCCTCCAAGGAGGCCGCAATGCGCCAGGTGGGCGAGGCTGAGGAAACCGCCCGGCGCGCCTACAGCCGCCAGGTGCAGCAAATCGCCTCTTACCAGCGGCAAGAAGGCGAGACCGCGGTGCTGGTGCGCCGCAGCCGCGAGACCTACGAGCTGTTCCAGAAGCAGTTTGAGGCGGGCCAGCGCCCGGTGATGGAAGTGATCCAGGTCTACGAGGAACTGGTACGCCGTGAGCAAGCCTATATCGACGCAAAATACGAGGTGGTGCTGATCCAGCTGGCGCTGGCGCGCGACCTGGGGCTTTTGGCTGATGGGGACAAGATTTGACCGATACCACGCAAAAGCCGTCCCGTCGCATGCCCGCCCCTGGCCAGAAGCCGGTTCTGCGGTCGGTCCCTGCTGCCGCTCCCAGGACCGCGGCGCAGGACGGGCTGCAGCCCGCCAACATCCCTGCCCCAGCCGCTGGCCCCAATGCGCAGGTGAAACCCAAGACCGACAACCGGCCCAAGCCGCAGGACGCCCAACCTGAGGTCGGCTCGCTGCTGGAAGGGGCAGCCGCGCGCATCCAGCACCGGGCCAGCCTGATTGCCACCCTTGCCGCCCTGAAGGGCAGCGAGGTGCCGGTCAGCGACGTCGCCGCCTTCCTTTGGCAGGAAACGCCGGGCGATCTGTCGCTGCACACGCTTGCAAAGGCAGTGCAATCCGCCGGGCTGCAGCCCAAGGTGCTGGAAAAACAGAGCCTTGCCCCCGCCCTGTGGCCCGCTCTGGCGATCATGTCCGGCGGCCAATGCGTGCTGGTGCTGGGACAGGCCGAAGATGCGCTGACCATCTATGACACTGCCTGCCCGGATAACCGGACCGAGGTACCGCTGGCGGAGTTCAGCCCCTATTTCACCGGCACCGTGCTGTCAGCCCGCCCATCGCTCAAACAGATGGCAGCCAAGCACACTCCACAGATCGACCCGGGCCATTGGTTCTGGAGCGAGTTCCCCAAGTACCGCCGACAGGTGGGCGAGATCATGCTGGGGTCGCTGGTGGCCAATATACTGGCGGTGTCGGTCGCCCTGTTCAGCTTGCAGGTCTACGACCGTGTGGTGCCGCACCAGTCGCACGCAACCCTATGGGTGCTGGCGGTGGGCGCCTTTCTGGCAATCGCGCTGGAAGCAATGCTGAAACTGGCGCGCGCGCGGCTGACCGATGCGGCCGGCCGCCAGATCGAGCTGTCGGTGCAGCACAACCTGATGCGCCGCCTGATCGGAATGCGGTCCGACAAGAAGCCGCTGCCGCCCTCCGGCCTGTTTGCCGCGATGCGCGATTTCGGCTCGGTACGGGAGTTCTTTACATCCTCCACCATCTCAACTCTGGCGGACATCCCCTTTATCGCGGTGTTCCTGCTGCTGGTCGCCTCCATCGCCGGGCCGGTGGTCTGGGTGATCATTGCTGGCGGCGTCCTGATGCTGCTGCCTGCCTATTTCATGCAGAAGAAGATGATCGCCTATACCCGGCAGACCCAAGGTGCGAATGCCAAGGCGGGCCGCCTGCTGCATGAGGTGGTGACGGAACTCGACACCGTGAAGACCCAGCGCGGCGAGGAACGGGTGCTGCGGCTGTGGGATGAACTGAACACGCTGTCGTCGCACTCCGCCACCGAGCAGCGCAAGCTGTCCAGCGCCCTCACCTACTGGTCGCAAGGGGTGCAGCAGGCAACCTATATCACTGCTGTGGTGCTGGGCACGCTGCTGGTCTTTGCCGGTGAGTTCACCGTCGGCACCATTATCGCGACCGGCATCCTGACCAGCCGCACGCTTGCGCCGCTTACGCAGTTCGCCGCAACCCTGGCACGCTGGAGCAACGTCAAGGCAGCGCTGGAAGGGCTGGATGCAATCGCCCAGGCGCCGCAGGAGAAAGAACAAGAACGCACCTATCTGCGCCGCCAGAAAATTGAAGGCCGGTTTGAGCTGCGCGAGATCATGTTCCGCTATGAGGATGACGCCGCCCCGACGCTGGACGTGCAGGCTGTGGCGGTCACGCCGGGTCAGCGTGTTGCGGTGCTGGGGGTCAACGGCTCAGGCAAGTCCACCCTGCTCAAACTATTGTCGGGCCTATATGCACCTGACCGGGGCCGCATCCTGCTGGACGGCACCGACATGGCCCAGATCGACCCGCGCGACCTGCGCGCCAACATCGGCTATCTCAGCCAGGACGTGCGGCTGTTTGCAGGCTCCCTTCGCGACAACCTGAACCTCAACCAGCTGGAGCGCGACGACGACCGGCTGATGGAAGCGCTGGAGTTCGCAGGCCTCGGCGCCCATGTGCGCAACCACCACAAGGGGCTGGATCTGGAGATCAGCGACGGCGGCCATGGCCTGTCGATCGGCCAGCGCCAGTCGATCGGCTGGGCGCGGCTGTGGCTGCAGAACCCCTCTGTCGTGTTGCTGGATGAACCCACCGCGGCGCTGGACCAGACGCTGGAACGCACCCTGGTCAGCCGCCTGGAAAGCTGGCTGGAGGGACGGACCGCGGTGATCGCCACTCACCGGATGCCGATTTTGTCGCTGACCAACCGTACCCTGATCCTGCAGTCAGGCCGAATGGTGGTGGACGGCCCGCGCGATCAGGTTCTGGCGCATCTGGCCGCAGGAGAGGGCAAATGACCATGGCACTGCATGATCCCTACGGCGATGCGCAGACGCCGCGCAGCGCCAGCCGTATCATCTATCTGGCGCTGGCCGCCGTGCTCACCTTCCTGATCTGGGCCGCCTTTGCCTCTATCGACGAGATCGTGCGCGGCGAGGGCCAGGTGGTTTCCTCCTCCCGCGCCCAGATCGTGCAGAACCTGGAGGGCGGCATCCTGGCAGAGCTGCATGTCCGCCAGGGCGACATCGTGACGGCTGGCCAGGTGCTGGCCAAGCTGCAGGACACCAAGTTCCGCACTGCTGCGGATGAGCTGCAAAACCAGATCGATGCGCTGGAGATCCGGCGCCACCGGCTGGAAGCGCAAATGAAGGGCGCCTTTGAATTCGCCGTGCCGGACATGCTGGCACAGCGCTCCCCCGGCATCCTGGCTTCCGAGCGCAGCTTGCTTACCGCGCGGCAAACGGACTTTGCAAGCCGCCGCGACAGCGCCCGGCAAGTCATGGATCAGCTGAATGCGGAGCTTGCCAATATGGAGAAGCTCTTCAAGCAGAAGATCGTGGCGCTGATCGAAGTAAACAAGGCCCGCAAGGCGGCCACCGACGCCCGCGCGAAATATAACGAAATCGGAACCCAGGCGGAACTGGAGCAGGCCGAGGAATATGCCCAGACCCTGCGCGAGATTACTACTTTGCGGCAGGAGCAGCGGCTCGCTGTCGATCAGTTGAACCGCACCATCATCACCTCCCCCATGGCAGGCATCGTCAATAGCCTGGCGGTGACCACTATCGGCGGCGTGATCCGTCCGGGTGAGGAGATCCTGGAGATCATCCCGCTGGGTGAGGAACTGTTTGTGGAGGCACGGGTCAAGCCCGAAGACATCGCCAGCGTGCAGCCCGGCCAGGACGCTACCATCAAACTGTCGGCCTATGACTATACCATTTACGGCGCGCTCCGCGGCAAGGTGGACTTCGTGTCCGCCGACACCTTCGAGGATGAGCGCAATCCGCGCGCCGAGCCCTATTACAGGGTAACGGTTCGGGTCGACAAATCCGGCTTTAGCGAACGTCAGCAATCCATAGAGATCCGCCCGGGCATGCGCGCCATCGCGGAACTGCAGACTGGCGCCAAAACCGTGCTGCAATACCTGCTGAAACCGCTTTACAAATCCCGCGAAGCATTGCGCGAACCCTAATACAGAAAGGGGCAGCCCCAGATCGAAGCAGCCCCTGCCTTTTGACGTGCGGGAAGCACCTGTCAGCCGGCGCGGCGGATCAGATCGCTGAGCGTGGCGTCCAAGGCGGTGCCGATCGACACCCTCCTGCTGCCCATGGCGGCTTTGGCCGAAATCACCGAAACCAGCCGCGGTGCCCGGCCCGGCCGCAATTCCAGCACCGGCGACCCGGACGCCCCGAAATCAACCAGACAGGACATCACCAGCGTGCGGCTTTTGCGGGCGAGAACACTGCACGAGCGTTTCAGCCGGGGCCGAGTCGCATGCGCCCGGGTATAGGACAGAACATCCAGTGTATCACCTAGCTGGGCATCACCTGCCATGGCGAGCGGCGCAGCCTGACGGCTGCTGATTGGCCGGTCCAAGCGCAGAACCGCCAGATCACTGCCGATCTGATGCGCTCCGGACGGCCGGTACCGGTACTGCGGGTGCACAACCGCCTTCACCACCTGCCGCAAGGCAACGGCCCGGCGCCCTGACAGTCCGGCCTCAAACCAGATGCTTTGCGGATCGACCCTGGCACCGGTTCTGGGATCGAACAGGCAATGCGCTGCGGTCAGCACCAGGTTGGGCGCAACCAGCGCTCCGGTGCACATGTTCCGGTTCGCAATATTCAGCCGCCCCACGGCCTCCAGACCTTGTATTTCTCCGGCGCGAGGCTGCGGCTCATCCGCAGCGGCGCTTATTGGCATGCCCAAGGACAGGCATGCCGCAATTGCAGCAATAGTCAGTCTCATAACCCACTCCAGCTTCCCACATGGGCATCGTCATTCAGGCGTGCGGCTGGAATGAGACCCAAAGTTGCCGGGCTGAGACCAAAAGGTGGACAGAATGCGGCAGCGTTAACAATTCCCTAACCCCCCGGTTATTGATGCTTAACCATGGCAAAAAAGCCTGCGGCTTGGCTAGGAAAAGTAAACAAAGCGTAAATATTTTTTCCAACCCGCGAACAACAAAAGAGAACTCAGCAGTCAATTCCGGACGTAACCCGGGTGAGGGGCCCCCGGCCCGGCGCGATTCGACACCATCCGAGCCGCAAAAGGTTAACGAATCCAATCCGCCCGGCCGGGTGCCCGCCATCAGCCGTTAACCGGTCAAACGCACACTATCAGGCCAATTCCTTAACGCCGGTTCGGTCAATAGACGCCAAGGCAGGCCAGCGCCGCCTGCAGGATGCAATCATTTTGAAAATTTTTTCCGCCTTTTTTTTTGGAGCATTAACGGATCGAAAATCAATCTGTCGTTGTATCAGCCCCAGTCTCAGTCCCTTATCCCCGGCGGCAAGCCGAGGGATACCTGCCGGAGGTTTTATGTTGAAGATGTTGCAGAATTTTAAACTTTCCCAAAAGCTTCCCCTGCTGATCGTCGGAACCGCACTAACGGTAACAGTAGTCCTGATTGCCTTCTCCAGCAGCTACTTCCGGCGCAGCGTCGTCCACGATGCAGAGATTGTCCTGAAATCCTTGGTCCGCGACCGAGAAGCCGGGCTGCAATCCTACCTGGCATCCATTGAAGCGGCAATTCTGACAGTCTCAGCCGTACCCTCCACCGCAAAGGCGATGAAGGACATGGGCATAACCTGGAGCAGCCGTGGCGGCAGCGGCCAGGAGGAAGTCAGCAACCTGTCGATGTTTGCCTCGGCCTCATCGCCGTATGATATTCATTTTGAGCGCAATCACCCTGCATTCGCAGGAATGATGGAACGGCTTGGCTACTATGACATCTTTCTGGTCAATCCTGAGGGTGACGTGATCTTCTCTGTTGCGAAAGAAGCTGACTATGCCACCAACCTGACTTCCGGCCCCTACACTGAAAGCGGTCTGGCGCAAGCCTTCCGTCTGGCCGCTGAGGGAGAAAAAGAACAGGTCTATTTCTCTGACATCGCGCCCTATGCACCTAGTGCAGACGCTCCTGCGGCCTTTGCGGCGACCCGTATCCTGGACAGCGGCGGCCGTTACATCGGCGTCTTTGCACTGCAGGTTGCTATCGACGAAATCGCTGCGATTACTTCCAGCTTCGAAGGAGATCTGAAGACGCTTGACGTGTACCTGGCCGGGGCGGACCTCAAGGCCCGCACGCCCTCGCGTCTCAAAGGTGGCCATGAGCTGCTCGAAGACTTGCCGGCACTGCCGCACATCCAAGAGGCCTTTGCATTTACTTCGGCCTCGTCTGGTGAGGCGCAGGCGAACACTTATGCCTCCTTCTACCCGTCCGTCATCAGGGACAACGGGCGTGAGGTCACCGCAGCTTCTGCACCTGTCAGTTTCCGCAATTTGCAATGGGCTTTGGTCGCAGAGCTTGACCGGACAGAGGTCCTGGCTCCGGCAACCGCCCAGCAGCGGATCATGCTCCTGATCTCCCTGGCCTGCGCAGCCCTGGTCTCCTTCTTCGGCTGGCTGTTTGCCCGGTCGGTGACCAAGCCGATCGACCGGATCTGCAGCGATATGGAAGCGGTGTCCTCCGGCGATCTCGACACCGAAGTTGCGGCGGCCAGCCGCGGCGACGAGATCGGCAAGATCGGCAAAACGCTGGTCTCGATGCAGGACGACCTGAAGCTGGCCCGCGCCGCCGAGGAGGAGCGCGCCGAGATGCAGCGCCAGCAGCAGCAGGTGGTTGAGAAGCTGAGCAGCGGCCTGGTGCAGCTGGCAGACGGCGATTTCTCGCAACCGATCAACAGCGCCTTCCCGGAGGAATACGAGCAGCTGCGGCAGAACTTCAACAGCACCGTCAGCAACCTCAGCGCCACCGTGCAGCAAGTGATCGAGGCCTCCGGCAGCATCCGCAACGGCGCCGCCGAGATCAGCCAGGCCTCCGACGACCTGTCGCACCGCACCGAGAGCCAGGCGGCCACCCTGGAGGAAACCGCCGCGGCGCTGGATGAGCTGACCGCGTCCGTCAAATCCGCCGCCGACGGCGCCCGCAGCGTCGAGGCAACCATGGCCGAGGCCCGCACCGAAGCGGAAAACAACCGCGAAGTGGTGCAAAGCGC
>NZ_AFCF02000009.1:0-244280 GCF_000203975.2 Leisingera sp. ANG1
GCCCGCGATCTCTGGCAGGACTTCTGAAAACTCACCGGAGGCGCCGCAAAAACCTGCGGTGCCTTCAGACTATGGCAACCTGTGCCTGCAATTCTTAGGGCACTGCAACTTGACTGGGGAACCCATTGTCTTCGCGTAACTTATTGATCATTACCACGGACCGTAACTTTGCCCGCACGTTGCAGGGCTATATGGAGTCCGCCTATCCCGGCATGAAAGTGCTTTTGGCCAACAACCTGATGATGGCTTACAATCAGGCGGAGGCCGCACAGCCGGTGTTTGCCTTCGTTGAGGACGGGTTCACCAAGCTGCCTGAATTTGAGATGATGATGGCGCTGTTTTCCGCCATGGACACCCGCTGGGTCTCCGTGATGGACACTCAGGGCGCCACGCCGGCCCGCAAGTCCTCACCGCTGCTTGATGTCGGCGCCGGTATATTCGAGCTGACCAAATCAGACCACCCAAGCCAGTTTGCGCAGTATTTCGACATGATGCTCAACGCGCCGCGCCGCAGCCCCCGGGCTGCCGCAGGTGCCTCGGCCGCCCGGCCGGCCGCTGCTGCTGGCGGCAGCAAGAAACTTATTCTGATCGGATCCTCAACGGGTGGCGTGGAGGCGCTGCGCAGCGTGCTGGTCGGCTTCCCCTTCGACTGCCCTCCGACCCTGATTGTGCAGCACACCGGCAAGAATTTCGGCTCCGGGCTGGTGTCACTGCTGGACCGCATCTGCCCTGCCCGCGTGCGCCCGGCAGAAGACGGCACCACGCTGGAGCCGGGCCATGTTTACATCGCCGCAGGCCAGCGCCGCCACATGGGGATCACCAGCCGCAAGCCGCTGCGCCTGCGGATGAAGGAAGGCCCCGATATTTCCGGCCACACACCCTCTGTTGACGCTCTGTTCACCTCTGCCGTGCCATATGGAAAGGACGTTGTAGCCACCATCCTGACCGGCATGGGCCAGGATGGGGCCAGGGGGCTCCTGGAACTGCGCAAGGCCGGCGCCAAGACCTTTGCCCAGGATGAGAAATCCTCAGTGGTCTACGGCATGCCACGGGTGGCCTGGGAAATGGGGGCTGCCCAGCAGCAGGTGCCTCTGGCCCGGATGGCCAATACACTACTACAGGCCAGCAAGGTCTGATCGAACCGCAGGAAGGACCTGACTTTGACTACTGTTTTCGCCAATTCGAAATCCGTTACGGTTCTGCAGGGGGAATACCGGGTGAGCACGGATCAGAAGATCATGTTCTCCACGGTCCTTGGCTCATGCATCGCGGCCTGCATTTACGATCCGGAAAATGGTGTGGGCGGGATGAATCATTTCCTGCTCGCCAACGCCCGCCAGGGCGGGGCGGCCAATGCCCGCTACGGCATCCACGCAATGGAGCTGCTGATCAACGGCATCCTCAAGAAAGGTGCCAGCCGCTCCAACCTGAAAGCCAAGGTGTTCGGCGGCGCCAAAATGTCGGCAAACCTGTCGGATATCGGGGCTGCAAATGCCGATTTCGTGCAGCGGTTCCTGCGCGATGAGGGCATTCCCGTGATTTCTTCCAGCGTCGGAGGCACTTCGGCACGCCGGGTACGGTTCCACGCCTGTTCCGGCGCAGCCCAGCAGACACATGTCAAGGACGACCGCAAACTCGGCGAACTGGAACAGCGCGCCGCCGCACGTCCGGCTCCGGTCCCTGCACCGGCAGCGGCAGGCGCTGGCGCTGGCGTGGTGGATCTGTTCTGACCGGCCGCCACCTTCGGCACGCCGCCTAGTCTGCAAGGCCGCTGAGCACAGTGCGTGAAATACCGTTTGCCCGCACCGGCCGGCACAGGTAGTCCCTTAGGGGTCATGAGCGCATACCTGGCTTCATTCTTGAATTCATTGGCTTCGCCGGTTTTCTGGCGGAGCCTTGCTGCAGCAGGGGCGCTGATCTCCGGCTTGGCCGGGCAGCTGCAGGCCGAAGTCACCGTGTTTGCGGCCGCCAGCGCCAAAACCGCGCTGGATGAGGCAGCGGCATCCTACCGGGACAGCACCGGTCAAAACGTAACACTCTCATATGCAGGCTCTCCAGCCCTGGCCCGGCAGATCCAGCTGGGCGCACCGGCAGACCTGTTCATCTCAGCCAACCCCGGTTGGATGGACGTGCTTCAGCAAGAAGGCCTGATCGACGAAACCTCACGTCTGGACTTGCTTGCGAACAGTCTGGTTTTGATCGCGCATGGACCAGGTGCTCTGCCGCTGGACTTAGAGGCCGCGGATCTGGCAGGCCGGCTTGGCGAAAGCCGCCTGGCCATGGCGCTGGTGGATGCGGTGCCTGCAGGCCTCTACGGCAAGGCAGCGCTGATGGCACTGGGGCAATGGAATGAGCTTGCCCCCAAGGTGGCTCAGACCGCCAATGTGCGCGCCGCGCTGGCGCTTGTTGCCTCCGGTGAGGCGTCAATGGGTGTTGTCTATGCCACCGATGCCAAGGCGGAAGATGGAGTCACGGTGATTGCAGCCTTTCCGGCTGACAGCCATCCTCCGGTCATCTACCCGGCTGCTGTCGTCACCGGCGGCAATATGGCTGAGGCAAAGGCGTTTCTGGATTTTCTTAACGGCGCCGCGGCCCGGAGCATTTTTCTGCATCACGGTTTTGGAGAACCCCAAGAGTGAGCGCTGAATCTGCATGGCTGGGTCCCGAGGAATGGCAAGCGGTGATGCTGTCGCTTCAGGTCTCGATCTGGGCAACGCTGGCGGCACTTCCGCCGGCGGTCTTCACCGCCTACGCGCTGGCACGCTGGCAGTTTCCAGGTAAGCAGATCGTCAACAGCCTGGTGCACCTGCCGCTGATCCTGCCGCCGGTGGTGACGGGATACCTGCTGCTGATGCTGTTCGGCACCAAGGGGCCGGTTGGCGGCGCATTGCAGCAGATCGGCATCGTCTTTGCCTTCCGCTGGACCGGGGCAGCGCTGGCCGCCGGTATCATGGCATTTCCGCTGATGGTGCGGGCCATCCGCCTGTCGGTGGAGGCGGTGGACCCCAAGCTGGAACAGGCCGCCGCCACCCTGGGCGCATCGCGCATCATGTGTTTTGCTACCATCACCCTGCCGATGATCCTGCCCGGGCTGATTGCCGGCGCGGTGCTGGGCTTTGCCAAGGCCATGGGCGAATTCGGCGCCACCATCACCTTTGTCTCCAGCATTCCCGGACAGACCCAGACGCTGCCTTCGGCGATCTATACCTTCCTGCAGGTGCCCGGCGGCGAGACCGCGGCGCTGCGGCTGACCCTGGTGTCGATTGCAATCGCCTTGACCGCGCTGCTGCTGTCGGAACTGCTGGCGCGCCGGGCGGCTGACCGGGCCGGGGGGCGCTGATGCTGACCGTTTCGCTGCAACATGCGCTGCCAGGGTTCGGGTTGGACGTGCAGTTTGAGGCGCCGCCAGGGGTCACCGTGCTGTTTGGCCGCTCCGGCACCGGCAAAACGACGGTGATCCAGGCGGTGGCCGGGCTGCTGCGGCCGGATCAGGGCCGGGTGGCGCTGCAGGGCGAGGTGCTGTGCGACACCAGCCGGGGGCAATGGCTGCCGCCGCACAAGCGCCGGATGGGCTGTGTCTTTCAAGAGGGGCGGCTGTTCCCGCATCTGACGGTGCGCCAGAACCTGGCTTTCGGCCAATGGTTCGCGCCCCGGAATGCAAAGCGAGAAAACCTGGACCGGGTGGTGGAGCTCTTGGGCATCGGCCCGCTTCTGCAGCGCCGGCCCGGACATTTGTCAGGCGGCGAAAAGCAGCGCGTTGCCATTGGCCGGGCGCTGCTATCCGCGCCGCGGATGATCCTGGCGGATGAACCGCTGTCGGCTCTGGATGAGGCCCGCAAGGCAGAGATCCTGCCCTATTTCGAGCGGCTGAGGGACGAGATCGGCATTCCGATGCTCTACGTCAGCCATTCGGCGGCTGAAGTCGCCCGGCTGGCGACCACCGTGGTTGTGCTGCAGGACGGCCAGGTTCAGCGGCAAGGCTCCGCGGCAGAGGTTCTGGGTGATCCCGCGGTTATGCCCGCAGGCGTCCGCGCGGCAGGCGCATTGCTGCAGGCACGGGTGGCGCGGCATCACGGCGACGGGCTGACAGAGCTGGATGCAGGCGGCGTGCCGCTGTACCTGCCGCAGATCGCCAGGGCGCCCGGCAGCATGGTCCGGGTGCGGGTTTCGGCGCATGAGGTGATCCTGTCGCGCCAGCGCCCCGAAGGGCTGTCGGCGCTTAACATCCTGCCGGGCACTGTGGAACATGTCCGCACCGGCGGCGGGCCCGGCGCTATGGTCTCGCTGACCACGCCGGCGGGCCGGGTTCTGGCCCGTGTCACCCGACGCTCCGCCCAGGCCCTGGGATTGGAGCCTGGCGCAGAATGCCATGCAGTGGTCAAAACCGTCTCCATTGCGCCGGAAGATATCGGCGGCGGCGGTGGATAGGGCCGCCAGTCACGTCTTCAAAAATACCAAGACAATCCTTCAGGTATTCTTGATACGGAAATAAGTTCGGTTGCGCCGGACAGGCGGGTATCAATGGAGCAGCACTTCAGCAGGAAAGGCAGCCGATGACCAAACGATCCTATTACGCTCCGGAAGGCGGGCTGCCGCCGCAGACCCAGCTGCTGACCGACCGCGCCATGTTCACCGAGGCTTATGCGGTGATCCCCAAGGGCACCATGAGCGATATCGTGGCCAGCCTCCTGCCGTTCTGGGACAAGGCGCGCTTCTGGGTGCTGTCGCGGCCCCTGTCGGGTTTTGCCGAGACCTTCTCGCAGTATATCGCCGAGGTGCAGCCCGGCGGCGGCAGCGACCGTCCGGAAACGGAAGCAGGCACCGAGGCGGTGCTGTTCGTGGTGCAAGGATCAATGACCCTGACCATCGACGGATCCGCGCATGAAATGGAGGAGGGCGGCTATGCCTTCCTGCCGCCGCAAGCGGTCTGGAGCCTGCGCAATAACGGTGACGCACCGGTCCGCTTCCACTGGATCCGCAAGGCTTATCAGCCGGTTGCAGGGCTGGACGCGCCTGAGGCCTTTGTCACCAGCGACAAACACGTCGACCCGACCCCGATGCCGGAAACCGAGGGCAAGTGGGCGACCACCCGTTTCGTGGACCCCAACGACCTGCGCCACGACATGCATGTGACCATCGTCACCTTCGAGCCCGGCGCGGTGATCCCCTTTGCCGAGACCCATGTGATGGAGCATGGCCTCTATGTACTGGAGGGCAAGGCGGTCTACCGGCTGAACCAGGACTGGGTCGAGGTCGAGGCCGGCGATTACATGTGGCTGCGCGCCTTCTGCCCGCAAGCCTGTTATGCAGGCGGCCCGGGCAAGTTCCGCTACCTGCTCTACAAGGACGTGAACCGTCACATGCCGCTGGCGCCGCTGCGCTGACGGGCAGGTCAGGGGAACACAAGCCGTTTTCCGGCATCGGGCTGCTCATACTCAGGCTGGCTGACTCTCAGGTCAGCTGGCCTGTTCGCTGTTATGAAGCACCCACCATTTATGCATTGCATGGAACATATCCGTTAGCGCCATCGCCTTGGCGGTTGCCGTATACTCCACCCTCGGCGGAACCTCGGGAAAGATCTCCCGGCTGACAAGGCCGTCTTTCTCCAGCGCCCTCAGCTGGCTGGTGAGCATGGTCTGGGTGATGCCTTCAACGTCACGCCTCAGCTCGCCAAACCGTTTGGTTCCCTGAAAAATCAGCACTTGAAGGATGATCAGCTTCCACTTGCCGCCAATGAGCTGTGCGATGTCCGGCATCGGACAGCGCTTGCCAAATGCCCCGCCAGATTGCGTCGTCTGGAAATTTTTCGGCGGCTCGGCATTCATTGCAAATCCTCCATGGTACAAAAATCATACTAACATGAATTTGAGGAGTTTCGCAGAAAATCAGAGTTGAGGATGCTATTCAGCCGGTACTTGTTATTGGAAGCAGCCGGGCAATAGTATCGTTTCCCTGACTAAGTAAGAAATTTCTGCCTACTTTTCAATTAATTAGCAGACGCTATCCTCCTCAGAGACACCTGAAGGAGGCACAAAATGACACTCACTATTCACACAATCAGCGGCGCACCCCGCGCCTGGCGTGTTCTCGCGGGCCTGGCACTCAAGGGGCTGAGCTGGGAGCAGAAGGTGCTGTCAGCGTCAGACGGCGAGCACAAGAAGGAACCCTTCCTTTCGCTCAATCCGCGCGGCACGGTCCCGGTGCTGGAAGCAGGCGGCTGCGTCATACGGGATTCCATCGCGGCTCTTGCCTGGCTCGACAGGGCCTTTCCGAAGCGTCCGCTGTTTGGCGCAACCCCGGAAGAAGCCGCAGAAATCTGGCAGATCACGATGGAGGCCAGCAGCTATCTGCGAGATGCCTGCCATGATGTGCTGGCGCCTGTGCTGGTTCAGCGTATCGCTCCGGCCCCCGGCAGTCCTGAAGAAACAGCGCTGAAGACCGCGTCAGAGGCCCTGCACAGAGAGTGCCGCTGGCTGGAAGGGCTTCTGGACAGCAGGCCGTATCTGGCCGGGTATGCCCCCAGCGCCGCTGACGCAGTAGTATTTCCGGAAATCCGCCTGATCCAAAGGGCCGCCGAAACCCGCCACGAGGTGATGGAGAAGCTCGGGTTCGGCTTTCCTCCGGATCTCTACCCACGTTTGGCGGACTGGAAGGAGCGGATGAGCGTGCTGCCCGGTATGGCCGAAACCCTTCCGCTGCACTGGGACGAGCATACCAGACGCCCAGCTGCACGGAATTACAAGCGCAGCATCTCTACCGCAGCCACACCGGACCAGGCATTTCACGCTTTAACCCAAGGGTTCGGAGGCTGGTGGACGGAGCCGGATAATCCCATTCTGCAGCCCGGCGACCGCGCCAAATTCACCTTCCCTCCGGGGCGCTCTTTCTGGATCTTTGAGGCCAAGCGCCTTGTTCCCGGCGAACTTGTCGAGCTGGAATGCGTCGAGGCGCTGCATCTGCACGAAGGGCAGCCCAGCGAAATCGAAACCGAATGGCTCGGCACGCGCGCTATTTGGCGGATTTCTCCGGATCCGCAGGGCTGCCGCATCCGGTTTGAGCATGAAGGCCTCAGGCCCAGCCTGCTCTGCTATGATGTTTGCGAGGCTGGCTGGGACCATTTCTTCGCTTCCAGCCTGAAGGCCTATCTCGACACCGGTCAGGGCAGGCCGCACCGCACCGCGGAGGAATTGCAGCACTAGGCGCAGGGGGGCGTCAGGCGGCCGGCGCCCCCATTCCTTGCGACAGTTTCTGCGCGGCGTCCTTGACCAGGGTGCCGATGCCATAGATGCCGCCGTCCGGCATCCGTGCGGTGGGGCCGGAGATCGAAATCCCAGCCAGGACCTCGCCCTGCATGCCAAAAACGGGCGCCGCGACGCAACGCATGCCCGGCGCCTTTTCCTCATCGTCGAATGACCAGCCGCGGTTGCGGATTTGCGCCAGGTCTGCGCGCAAAGTCTCTGCCGAGGTCAGGGTTTTCTCCGTAAATCGCTCCAGCGTGCGCCCGCGCAGGAAACGGGCCAGCTGATCCTCACCGAAACAGCTGAGCAGCGCCTTGCCGATGCCGGAAGCATGCATGGGAGAAGTGGTTCCAGGCGGAAAGAAAGCCCGGATCGATTCATGGGTTTCCACCTGGCTCACGAACATCACATCGCCGCCACGTTCGATGCCGAGGTTGGAGGTCTCGCCGGTAGCCTCCATCAGCTCCCGCATCACCGGCCGCGCCCGTTCGATCACACTGGAGCGGCGCAGGAAGGCGGAGCCGAGACGGAACGCCATCGCGCCGATGTGCCAGGTCTGCGACTGCGGCTCCATCTCGACAATCCGGCGCGCCTCCAGCGTTGCCAGCACCCGGTACATAGTGGCCGCCGACTGATCGAGCGCGGAGGAAAGCTCCGTCAGCGTCATGCCACTGGCGCCAGCTAGCGCGTCCAGCACATCCAGCGCCCGGTCAAGCGATTGGATCGTGGCCGGCTGACTGGCGGAATCAAAGCTTTTGGGGCGGCCCTTGCGGCGCGGCGGCTGGGACATTTTCAGGTCTTTCTTGGCAATTCAAGCAGCTGCTTATCGATAAAACTGAAAATACCTTCTGTACAGTGAAAAAACTAAAACCATTGAAAATATGGATAAATAACTCGCCTCTCCCATTTTTGAAATCTTTTTTCAAAAAAATATCCCTGCGGGCAGCTGCCCCTTACATTGGAGGAAATCGCCACAGGAGGGCACGACATGAGCTTTCAAAACCCAGTTTTCATTCCCGGTCCGACCAATATGCCCGAAGCACTGCGCAAGGCAGTGGACATGCCGACGCTGGACCACCGCTCGCCGCTGTTCGGCCAGATCCTGCACCCGGCACTGGCCGGTGTGAAGAAGATTCTGAAAAGCGAAACCGCCGAGATCTTCGTCTTCCCGTCGACCGGCACCGGCGGCTGGGAAACCGCGATCACCAACACGCTGAATTCGGGCGACAAGATCCTGGCGGCGCGCAACGGCATGTTCAGCCACCGCTGGATCGACATGTGCCAGCGTCACGGTCTGGACGTCCAGGTTGTTGAAACCCCCTGGGGCGAGGGCCTGCCCGCGGACCGGTATGAGGAAATCCTGACCGCTGACACTTCCCACCAGATCAAGGCGGTTCTGGCGACCCATAACGAGACCGCAACTGGCGTCAAATCCGACATCGCCGCCGTCCGCCGCGCGCTGGACGCCGCAGGCCACCCGGCGCTGCTGTTTGTCGACGGTGTGTCCTCCATCGCCTCGATGGACTTCCGGATGGACGAATGGGGCGTCGATATTGCCGTCACCGGCTCGCAAAAGGGTTTCATGCTGCCGCCGGGCCTGGCCATCGTTGGCTTCTCGCCCAAGGCCATGAAAGCTGCCGAGACCGCGACCCTGCCGCGCACCTTCTTTGATATCAAGGACATGGCCAACGGCTATGCCAACAGCGCCTATCCTTACACGCCTTCTGTCGGCCTTCTGAACGGTCTGAACATGGCTTGTGGTATGCTGCTGGATGAAGGGCTGGAGAATGTCTTTGCCCGCCACCACCGGATTGCCGAGGGCGTCCGCGCCGCGGTCCGCGCCTGGGGGCTGGAGCTGTGCGCCGTGTCGCCGGATGTCTACTCCGACAGCGTCAGCGCCATCCGCACGCCGGACGGCTTTGACGCCAACAAGTTCGTGAGCCTGGCGGCCGAGAAATACGGCGTCGCCTTTGGCACCGGCCTGGGCGAAGTCGCGGGCAAGGTGTTCCGCATCGGCCACTTGGGCAGCCTGACCGATGTGATGGCTCTGTCCGGCATTGCCACCGCCGAAATGGTTATGGCCGACCTCGGCCTCAACATCCAGCTGGGCTCCGGCGTGGCAGCGGCACAGGACTACTACCGCGGCAACACCGCCTCCAGCACCAAGGCTGCCGCCTGATGAAGGATACCGCGATGTATATCCCGACCTATGAGGACATGCTGGCTGCGCACGTTCGCATCCAGCCCCATATCCGCCGCACCCCGGTGCGCACCTCTGCTTATCTGAATGAACTGACCGGGGCCGAGCTGTTCTTCAAGTGCGAGAACTTCCAGGAGCCGGGCGCCTTCAAGGTGCGCGGCGCCACCAACGCGGTGTTCGGGCTGGATGAGGCGCAGGCCGCCAAGGGCGTCGCCACGCACTCCTCAGGCAACCATGCCTCCTGCCTGTCTTATGCGGCAATGCTGCGCGGCATCCCGTGCAACGTGGTCATGCCGCGCACCGCGCCGCAGGCCAAGAAGGACACCGTGCGCCGCTATGGCGGCAAGATCACCGAATGCGAGCCTTCGACCAGCTCGCGCGAGGAGACCTTTGCCAAGGTGCAGGCCGAGACCGGCGGCGACTTCGTGCACCCTTACAACGACCCGCGCGTGATTGCGGGGCAGGGCACCTGCGCCAAGGAGTTTGTGGAGCAGACCGACGGCCTCGACATGGTGGTGGCCCCGATCGGCGGCGGCGGCATGATTTCGGGCACCTGCCTGACGCTGTCGACGCTGGCACCGGAAACTAAGGTGATCGCCGCGGAGCCGGAGCAGGCCGATGACGCCTACCGCAGCTTCAAAGCGGGCTACATCATCGCCGATGATGCGCCCAAGACCATCGCCGACGGGCTGCTGGTTCCGCTGAAAGACCTGACCTGGCATTTCGTCAGCAACCACGTCAGCGAGATCTACACCGCATCCGATGCGGAGATCATCGACGCAATGAAACTGATCTGGAAGCACCTGCGCATCGTGATGGAGCCGTCCTCCGCGGTGCCGCTCGCCACCATTCTGAAAAACAAAGACGCCTTCGCGGGCAAACGCGTGGGCCTGATCGTCACCGGCGGTAATGTCGACCTCGACAAGCTGCCCTGGATGAACAGCTAAACTGGGGAATAGAACCATGAACGCACAGACCAAATTTGAAGAGCTTGAAGTCGGCTATGACGTCCCGGCGATCCCGGGCATGGACGAAGCTGACATCCAGACCCCGGCGCTGGTCCTCGACCTGGACGCGCTGGAGCGCAACATCAAGAAGATGGGCGACTATGCCAAGGCACACGGCATGCGTCACCGGGTGCACGGCAAGATGCACAAGTCGGTGGATGTGGCCAAGCTGCAGGAACGCCTTGGCGGCGCGGTTGGCGTCTGCTGCCAGAAGGTGTCGGAGGCTGAGGTCTTTGCCCGCGGCGGCATCAAGGACGTGCTGGTCTCCAACCAGGTGCGCGACCCGCAAAAGATCGACCGCCTGGCCCGCCTGCCCAAACTGGGCGCCCGCACCATCGTCTGCGTCGATGATCTGGACAACGTGGCCGACCTGTCGGCAGCAGCACAAAAGCACGGCACCGAGCTGGAAGTGTTTGTCGAGATCGACTGCGGCGCAGGCCGCTGCGGCGTGACCACCACCGAAGCTGTGGTTGAGATTGCCAAAGCGGTGAACGCGGCAGAGAACCTCAAGTTCTCCGGCATCCAGGCCTATCAGGGCGCGATGCAGCACATGGACAGCTACGAGGACCGCAAAGCCAAGCTGGACATCGCCATCGCGCAGGTTGCCGATGCGGTCGAGGGCCTGAAGGCCGAAGGCATCGAGTGCGAGCTGGTCTCCGGCGGCGGCACCGGCTCCTACTACTTCGAATCGAACTCCGGCGTGTACAACGAACTGCAGTGCGGCTCCTACGCCTTCATGGACGCGGACTATGGCCGTATCCTGGACAAGGACGGCAACCGGATCGACCAGGGCGAGTGGGAAAACGCCTTCTTCCTGCTGACCCAGGTGATGAGCCACGCCAAGGCCGACAAGGCCATCGTGGATGCAGGTCTCAAGGCGCAATCCGTGGACAGCGGCCTGCCCTTCATCTTCGGCCGCGACGACGTGGAATACATCAAATGCTCAGACGAGCACGGTGTGGTCTCCGACCCGAACGGTGCGCTGAAAGTGGGCGACAAGCTGCGCCTGGTGCCCGGCCACTGCGACCCGACCGCCAACGTGCATGACTGGTACGTCGGTGTCCGCAACGGCAAGGTCGAAACCGTCTGGCCCGTCTCGGCCCGCGGCAAGGCCTACTAAGCAAACGATCCCCGAACTGGCGGAGGTGCGCATGCCGCCCTCCGCCGGCTTTTTTGTTGAGGAGAAACAGACATGTATATCGTTCCGGAAAAGGCGATTGCGGATCTTGTGACCCGCGAAGCCTCGTTCGATGCGGTCGAGAAGGTCTTTGCCGCGATGGCCGCAGGCGATGCCTACAACTTCCCCGTGGTGCGCGAGGCGATCGGCCACGAGGACGCGCTCTACGGCTTCAAGGGCGGCTTTGACCGCGCGGGCCTGACGCTGGGCCTCAAGGCCGGCGGCTACTGGCCGAACAACCTGGAAAAGCGCGGGCTGATCAACCACCAGTCCACCGTCTTCCTGTTCGACCCGGACACCGGCAAGGTGAAGGCGATGGTGGGCGGCAACCTCTTGACTGCGCTGCGCACCGCAGCGGCGTCCTCGGTGTCGATCAAGCATCTGGCCCGCCAGGACGCCAAGGTGATCGGCATGATCGGCGCCGGCCACCAGGCCACCTTCCAACTGCGCGCCGCCCTGGAGCAGCGCCAGTTCGAGAAGGTCATCGGCTGGAACTACCACCCGGAAATGCTGCCCAACATCGAAAAGGTCGCCGCGGAAGCAGGCCTACCGTTTGAAGCAGTGGACCTCCCCGGCATGGCTGAGGCGGATGTGATCATCTCCATCACCTCGGCCTTTGCACCGTCACTGATGGCGGATCATGTCAGCCCCGGCACTCACGTCGCCTGCATGGGCACCGACACCAAGGGCAAGCAGGAGGTCGAGGCCGAACTTCTGGTCAAGGCATCCGTGTTCACCGACGAAGTGGCGCAATCCATCTCCATCGGCGAGGCGCAGCACGCGGTGGCGCAGGGCCTGATCCAGGAGTCTGATGTTGCCCAGATCGGCGCGGTCATCAACGGCACCAATCCGGGCCGCACCTCGGACGATCAGATCACCCTGTTCGATGGCACCGGCGTCGGCCTGCAGGATCTGGCCGTCGCGGCCTCTGTTGTGGAAGTGGCGGTTGAAAAGGGCATCGCCATCGAGGTCGATTTCTAAGCCCCGGCCAGAAACACATTCTGCAAATATCCGCATAGCGGAACGGCAGGAGAGAGGTGTACCTCTCTCCTGTTTTCTTTTGGGGGACTGAAAAAATGTTTCTGGGATTGAGCCTGCTGGTGGTCGGCGTGGTGCTGTGTTTGAACGGCATCTGGCAGATGGGCCGTATTCAGGACCGCGAGATCATCCTGATCAACGCGGTTGCATCACTGGTGTTCTTTGCCATCGTTCTGCTGATCGCGCTGGCGGCGCGGCAGCCCGCGGACCTGCTCGATGCGGGCATGACGCTGTTGTTCGGCTCCACATACCTGTGGGTGGCCTACAACCGCACTTTCGCCTCCAGCGGCGAGGGGTTGGGATGGTTCAGCGGCTTTGTGGCCCTCACCGCCGCGCCGATGGTGCTGCGGGTACTGGCGCAGGCGGACGGTCTGTTCGATGTCTGGCTGGCGGGTTGCTGGGCCGCCTGGTCCGGGCTGTGGTTCCTGTATTTCCTGAACCTTGCCCTCAAACGCGGCAGCCCCCGGCTGACTGCCATTGCAACGCTGTTGTGCGGCATCTTCACCGGCTGGCTGCCGGGTCTGGCAGTGCTGCACGGGCTGGCTGGCTGAAACGAAAAGAACCGGCCCATTGCGGGCCGGCTCGTATTGTCATTTCATTGCATCTGCCTGCGTCAGGCGTGGTCCTCATGCGGCAATGACCCGCGGCCGTGGCCGCTCAGCCCGCCGGAGACTTCCTCGGTGGCCTCCCCCGCCAGTTCCTGCGGCAGCACCAGGTTCAGCACGATGGCAATCAGCGCTGCAGGCAGCAGACCGCTGGTCAGCAGGATGCGTGCGGTGTCCGGCATGTGCTGTAGCGCGCCCGGTTCCAGCTGCAGGCCCAGGCCGATGGACAGGGAGATCGCAAAGATCACCATGTTGCGGCGGTTCCAGTCCACGTCCGACAGCATCGAAACGCCTGCCGCAACCACCATGCCGAACATCACGATCACACCGCCGCCCAGCACCTCGATCGGCACCGTGCGGATCACCGCGCCCACCTTGGGGATCAGCCCGCAGACGATCAGGAAGATGGCTCCGCAGGTCACCACGTGGCGGCTCATCACCCCGGTCATCGCGATCAGGCCGACGTTCTGGGAAAACGACGTGTTGGGGAAGGCGCCGAAGAATCCCGCCACAGCTGTACCTACACCATCGGCATAGGTCGCACCTGCGATCTCCTCCTCGGTGGCCTCGCGGCCCGCGCCGCCCTTGGTCACGCCGGAAACGTCACCGACGGTCTCAACCGCGGAAACAAAGCTCATCAGGCAGAAGCCGATGATTGCTGCGGCGGAGAACTCAATCCCGTATTTGAACGGCTGCGGCAGGGCAAAGGCAGCGGCCCGCTCCCAAGAGCCGGAAACGGCTTCAAACGTCAGCATGCCCGTCATCAGCGCATAGATGTAGCCGACGATCAGGCCCAGCAGCACGGCAGAGACAGACAGCATCCCCTTGGTGAAGAACTTGAGGCCAAGGGTGACGAAAATCACTACCAGCGCCGCCGACCAGTTCAGCAAGGAACCGTACTCCGGCGTGCCGATGGCCGGAACACCGCCCGCGGCGTACTGGATGCCGACCTTCACCAGCGCCAAACCGATCATGGTGACCACCAGTCCGGTAACCAGCGGCGGCAGCGCAAAGCGGATCTTGCCGATCACCGTACCGAGCAGCCCGTGGAAAATGCCTCCAACAATAACACCGGTGAACAGCGCGGCCAGCCCGTCGACACCCTTGCCCGCAACCAGCGGGATCATGATTGGCAGGAAGGCGAATGAGGTGCCCTGCACAATCGGCAGCGCCGAGCCGATGGGGCCCACGGTGATGGTCTGCAGCAGGGTGGCGATGCCGGCAAACAGCATCGACATCTGGATCAGATAGAGCAGTTCGGGGAAATCGGGCGAATTGGAGCCGAAGCCGAAACCGGCGGCGCCGGCCACGATGATGGCGGGTGTCACGTTTGAAACGAACATCGCCAGCACATGCTGGATGCCCAGCGGCACCGCCTTGTGCAAGGGCGGTGTGTAATTGGGGTCGCGCAGCTGTGCTGGCGTCCCGATGGAAGTGTCAGCCATGATTGGAATCTCCTGTCGGTCATGGGGATCTTGCCGCTTCTTGTTTTTGTTGGCGGCTTGAAGGTGTGCGGTCAGTCTGCGACCACGGTAAAAGGCTCCTTGAACCAGTGTTCTTCGAGATTGGGGGAGGTACCGATCCGGTCGACAACGATATATTGGCCGGGTGCTCCCAGCGGGGCGAGCACCCCGTGCCAAGTGCCGCGGTGCAGATTGATGGATTGGCTCGGCTGGCTGATGAAGGCCTGCAGGTTGACCGGCACACCGCCATCGTCGTCCGCGACTACAACCAGCATAGGAACGCCGCTCACTGGCACAAAGGCCTGGCTGCCCTCCGGATGGCGCTCCACCATGTCCACTTTGTGCGGCAGATGGCGGGCCTTGGCGTCAAACAGGCTGATCCCGGCCCGTCCGTCCGGACCGAAATCCAGCGCCGCGCGGTCGTGGTGGCGTCCGCACATGCCCTGATTGATCATTTTGTCCGGCGCGCCCGCGACCTCAATCACATCGCCATAGGGTGCAAAAGCCGCTGCCGTCAGCGGCTTTGCTGTCAGCCGCCCGCTCACGGCAGCAGGTCCTGCAGCCGGAACTGGGCGATGCGCTCGACCTGGCGGCAAGCCTCATCGAACTCGGTGGCCCGGTCATTGTGGATACGCCGGTGGAAGGCCTCCATGATCGACGCCTTGTTGTGGTCGCGCACCGCAATGATGAAGGGGAAGCCGTGCTTCTCCACATACTCGGTGTTGAGCCGGGTGAAGGTCTCGCGCTCCTCATCAGTCAGCATGTCGAGACCAGCACTCGATTGTTCGGAGGTGCTCTCCGCGGTCAGCCGTCCTGCCGCAGCCAGCTTGCCCGCCAGATCAGGGTGCGCGGTCAGCACGCCCAGGCGCTCGTCCTCAGATGCGGTGCGGAAAATCCGGCACAGCGCGTTGTGGACGCCGGCGGCGCAGTCATGCGCGGGCCCCAGCTCCAGATCAAAGGCACGGTCGGCGATCCAGGGCGAATGCTCGAAGATCGAGCCGAACTTGGCGACAAACGCCTCGCGCTCCATTTGGCTGGGGCGCTCGCGCTTCACCGGCGGGTGGGTTTCTGCCCAATGCTCAGCAATGTCGATGCGGCGCGGGCACCAGACACCCTCGAAGCCCTGGATATAGTCGATGAACCGCTTGAGCCCCGCGATCTTGCCCGGACGGCCCACCAGACGGCAGTGCAGGCCGATGGTCATCATCTTCGCAGCACCCGCCTCGCCCTCGGCATAGATCACGTCAAAGGCATCCTTCAGATACTGGAAGAAATGCTCGCCCGTGATCCAGCCCGGCGAATTGGAAAACCGCATATCGTTGGCTTCCAGCGTGTAGGGAATGATCAGTTGATCATGGCCGCCGGTCTCCAGCCAATAGGGCAGGTCGTCGTCATAGGTGTCGGAGATGTAGTCAAACCCGCCTTCCTCGGCCACCAGCCGCACCGTATTGGCGCTGCAGCGCCCGGTGTACCAGCCGCGCGGGCGGGTGCCGGTGACCTCAGTGTGCAGGCGCACCGCCTCGGCAATCGCCGCGCGTTCCTCCTCCTCGGCCATGTCCTTGTGCTCGACCCATTTCAGGCCGTGGCTGGCGATCTCCCAGTCCGCGTCCTTCATCGCCTGCACCTGCTCGGGCGAGCGGGCAAGGGCGGTGGCGACGCCGTAGATGGTCAGCGGAATGCCCGCGCCGGTGAACAGCCGGTGCAGCCGCCAGAAGCCGGCGCGCGACCCGTATTCATAGATCGACTCCATGTTCCAGTGGCGCTGGCCGGGCCATTGCGCGGCACCGGGAATGTCGGACAAGAACGCCTCAGAGGCCGCATCCCCATGCAGGATGCAGTTCTCGCCGCCTTCTTCATAGTTCAGAACAAATTGCACGGCGGCTTTGGCCCCATTGGGCCACTGCGGGTCAGGTGCGGCAGCACCGTATCCGCGCAAGTCACGGGGATAGCGCGTCACGTCAGGTCTCCTGTCTTTTTATTATGTATAGAACAGATAATCCGCTTCGGCTTTCAGTATATTTTTGAAAGAACTTTTTGACTCTTCCTTCTGTATGCAGCGGGCTGATGCGCGCATACCTATGGAAACGGAATTGATAGGAGGCTGGCATGGCCGGATTTCTGACCACCCATGTGCTGGACACCGCCCGCGGCTGCCCGGCGGAAGGGCTGAAGATCGATCTCTACCGGATCGAGGGCAATGAGCGCATTCACCTGCGCAGCCTAACTACCAATGACGACGGGCGCACAGATGAGCAGATCCTGCCCGCAGGCGAATTTGCAACCGGCACCTATGAGCTGGTGTTCCACGCCGGCGGCTATCTGCGCGCCACCGGCCAGGCCGGCGCTGACCCGCTGTTCCTGGACCAGGTGCCGCTGCGCTTCGGGATGAGCGAGGCTGACAGCCACTACCACGTGCCGCTCTTGCTGTCGCCCTACGGCTACTCCACCTACCGCGGCAGCTGAGCCGCACGCCCCAAGATACCTCTCCTCCCGCTTGGCATCTGCCGGCGGTTCCCGTCCCAGGCAACTGGGGCGGGCTTTTTCATTCTGAGGGGAGGGACGCCTGAATGTGGTCCACCATGAAATCCATGAACAGCCGCACCTTGGGGTCCTGGTGGCGGCGGTGGACATAAAGGCAGGCCATCTGGATCGGAATCGGCGGCTCCTCTGCCAGCACCGGCACCAGCCTGCCGGAGGCCAGGTGTTCTGAAATCTCGAACACCGGTTTTAGGATGATCCCATGCCCGTCCAGCGCCCAGTTGGTCAGCACATCGCCGTGATCCGATTCAAACGGCCCGGTGACCGTCACCCGCTTGACCCCGTCCTGGCTGCGCAGCGGCCATTGGAATTCCGGCGCGCCGGGATAGCGCAGGTTCAGGCAGTCATGCGCCTCCGTCTTCAGCTCCTCGCTGTTTTTCGGCTGGCCGCGCTGTTTGATATACTCCGGCGCCGCACACAGCACCCGCGGGCAATCGGCGATCTTGCGGATGCGCAGGTTTGAATCCTCCGGCACGCCCAGGAAAAACGCCGCATCCAGCCCCTCTGCCGCCAAGTCCAGCTTGCGGTCCGACAGCCGCAGCCGGATCGAGATCAGCGGATAAGCTTCCTTGAACTTCGGCACCGCCGGCGCAATCAGCCGCTGCCCCAGCCCCAGCGGTGCGGCCACATACAAGGTACCGCGCGGGGTTTGGGTGACGCTGCTAATGTCAGCCTCAGCCTCATCCACCGCTTCCAGAATCTTGACCGCGCCGTGATAGAACAAGTTGCCCTGTTCGGTCGGATTGAGCAGCCGGGTGGTGCGCTGGAACAGCCGCACATTCAGGTGATCCTCCAGCTGCGAAATCCGCGACGACGCCACCGCCGCTGAGATCCGCATGTCACGTGCGGCTGCAGACATGTTGCCGAGTTCATAGACACGGACAAAGGTGCGGATATTGTCGAGATAGGCCATTCACGTATTCTTTGTGTTATTTTGAAACAGCTTGGATTTTTTACCTAATACATGAAAATAACGCCATGCTCTAGTCTCGGGTCAAAGCTTATGAGGAGAGAACAATGGAAGAGCTCGTGATCATGTGGGACTGGCTGGGCTTTGCGGTCCGCTGGCTTCATGTCATCACCGCCATTGCCTGGATCGGATCGTCATTCTACTTCGTCGCGCTGGACCTTGGCCTGCGGAAGGTTCCGCATCTGCCGGTCGGCGCGCATGGCGAGGAATGGCAGGTCCACGGCGGCGGTTTTTATCACATCCAGAAATACTTGGTGGCGCCGAAGAACATGCCGGACCATCTGATCTGGTTCAAATGGGAAAGCTACGCCACCTGGCTGTCAGGCGCGGGCCTGCTGATGATCGTCTACTGGGCGGGCGGGGAGCTGTACCTGATCGACTCCGCCAAGGCCGACCTGGCCCTGTGGCAGGGCATCCTGATTTCCGGCGCATCGCTGACCATCGGCTGGATCGTCTATGACTTCCTGTGCAAATCGCCGCTGGGGGAAAAACCGACCTTCCTGATGGTGCTGCTGTTCGTGCTGCTGGTCGCCATGGGCTGGGGCTACAACCAGATCTTCACCGGCCGCGCGGTGATGCTGCACCTGGGCGCCTTTACGGCTACCATCATGACTGCAAACGTCTTTTTCATCATCATGCCGAACCAGCGCATCGTGGTGAAGGACCTGCAGGAAGGCCGCACGCCGGACGCCAAATACGGCAAGATCGCCAAGCTGCGCTCGACCCATAACAACTATCTGACGCTGCCGGTGGTGTTCCTGATGCTGTCGAACCACTACCCGCTGGCCTTTGCCACCGAGTACAACTGGCTGATCGCGGCGCTGGTGTTCCTGATGGGCGTGACCATCCGCCACTACTTCAACAGCAACCACGCGGGCACCAGCAACCCGACCTGGACCTGGCCGGTGACCGCCATCCTGTTCATCGGCATCATGATCCTGAGCCAGGCGCCGCTGCAGCAGGACACCTACGAGGAATCCGAGGCGCGGGAGCTGACCAAATCCGAGCAAGTGTTTGCCAGCAATCAGCATTTCGAGGACGTGATGAATGTGGTGCCGGGCCGCTGCGCCATGTGCCACGCGCGGGAGCCCTACTATGACGGCATCCGCCGCGCGCCCAAGAACGTGCTGCTGGAGACCCCGGCCGATGTGGCGAAATACGCCAAGGATATCTACCTCCAGGCAGGTGCTACCCATGCGATGCCGCCCGCCAACGTCACCTTCATGGAGGACGAGGAGCGCGCCCTGATCCGCCGCTGGTACGGCAGCGCCTCCAAGGATCTGCCGCTGACACTGGCCGCGAACTGACGCTGTCAGACACTTTCAAACCGGATGGCTCCGCCCCTGTGGCGGGGCCATTTTTTGTCCGGCACCCTGCATGCACCCCCTGTACACCCCCTGTGCACCGCCAATGCAGCAAAAACCCGGGAACCAATTGCCCAAGCTGCGCGTTAACTCTGCATAGGGTTTGCCCAACTGCGCCGGATCTCCGGGGCTTCCGGCCTGTTCAGCCACAGCGCCACTCCGTTGCGGGCACCCTTCGCTTGGGCGGCACCAGCCGGGGGTGGCCGCCCGGAAATGCGGCAACACTGCCGGGGGGAGTGGACGTTGAAGGAGGAAACACGATGCTTAGGAAACCCATCGCAATCGGATTTGCACTCTGCACCGTTTTGGCCGCCTGTGGCGACACCACCGGCGAGCGGCTGGTCTACGGCGCCGGGGCCGGGGCTGCCGGCGCCGCCGTTCTGGACGGCAATCCGGTGACAGGGGCGGCTGTCGGGGCCGCGGCAAACCTGCTCTACTGCCAGGAAAATCCGCACCGCTGCTAAGGCGAGAACCCTGGTCATTCAAAAGGCGGGCAAGCGGTGCCCGCCTTTTCCTTTGCCTCTAGCCGCCCGCTTCGCTGCGCCGAAAAGCGGCGAGGCCCTGTTTTACCGCATAGTCCACAAACAGGCGGATCTTGGGGTCCTGCAGTTTCCGGTGCGGATAGAGACAGCCGAAAATGGTCGCCTCAGGCGGGGTGTCCGGCAGCACCTCGACCAGCGCGCCGCTCTTCAAATGCGCGGCGACGTCAAAGCGCGGCTTGTTGACGATGCCGCGCCCGTCCAGCGCCCAATTGGTCAGCACGTCGCTGTCATCGGCGTCGTATTTTCCCGAAACCTCCAGCTTGCGCGGCCCCTCAGGCGTGGTCAGCGTCCAGAAATATTCGGGTGAGCGCGGATAACGCAGCAGCAGGCAATTGTGACCGCTCAGCAGATCCTCCGGCACCTGCGGGGTGCCGTGGCGCTCCAGATACTCCGGCGCCGCACATAGCACCCGGGCGCAATCGGCGATCTTGCGCATCTTCAGGGTGGAATCATGCGGGGTGCCGATAAAGAAAGCCACATCCAGCCCGTCGGCCAGGATATCGACCTTGCGGTCCGACATCCGCATGCGGATTTCGGTGGCCGGATACTCCTCGACAAACCCCGGTACCAGCGGCGCGATGATGCGGCGGCCAACGCCCAATGGCGCGGTCACCCGGATCACCCCGCGCGGCGCGGCGGAAAACTGCGAGACCACCGCCTCGGCGTCCTCAATCGATTCGAGCACCTTCTTGGCTTCGGTATAAAACAACTGCCCGGCCTCTGTCGGGGTCAGCGATCTCGTGGTACGGTTGAACAGCCGCACGCCAAGGT
The DNA here is from genome assembly GCF_000203975.2 of Leisingera sp. ANG1. Classification (GTDB taxonomy): domain Bacteria; phylum Pseudomonadota; class Alphaproteobacteria; order Rhodobacterales; family Rhodobacteraceae; genus Leisingera. Next base: position 20,914 of record NZ_AFCF02000009.1, read on the forward strand.
GCTTTTCAAGCTCCTTGATCCGCTTGCTGGCAACCGCCGGAGTCAGCCGCAGATCCCGCCCGCCAGAGGTGATGCTGCCCAGTTCGACGACTCGGGTAAAGACCCGCAGGGATTCCAGATAAGACATGGTTCACAGACCTTTACGGGGCGCGTTTCCCGCTTGCCCTGATGAGCAGAGGTCGGCAAACGCACCGGTTCCGGCACCTATTAGCCTAACCATTTTCAACAGAGTGTTGAAAGCCTTTCGCGATTGCAGCCGTTAACCGAGGCAGTCAGACAAGGTAAAAATGACATAAGCGGGCCAGCTCGGCCCAAGAGACATTCGGGAGGCCCCATGGCACATCAAACCGGCATACGCTTTCTTCTGAACGGCAAGGACATTGTGCTGGAGGACGTGAAGGCGACCACCACTCTGCTGGATTTCCTGCGGCTGGAGCAGCGCCTGACCGGCACCAAGGAAGGCTGCGCCGAGGGCGACTGCGGCGCCTGCACCGTGCTGGTGGGCCGTCTGCATAATGGCGCCCTGCGTTATGAGGCGGTGAACGCCTGCATCCGTTTCCTGGCGTCGCTCAATGGTTGCCACGTGGTGACGGTGGAGCATTTGTCCGGCCCGAACGGCCGTCTGCACCCGGTGCAGCAGGCGATGGTCGAATACCACGGCAGCCAGTGCGGCTTCTGCACCCCCGGCTTCGTGATGTCGCTTTATGCGCTGTGGATGGAAAACCCGCAGCCGAACGAGGCTGAGGTGGAAACCGCCGTTCAGGGCAACCTCTGCCGCTGCACCGGCTATGAGCCGATCGTGAAGGCCGCACTTGCGGTGAACCAGTACGGCACCCCGGCCAATGATTACCTGACCACCGAACGCGACGCGCTGACCGCCAAGCTGAAGGCAATCCAGCCGGAAGCCCGCGTCGTGACCGGCCCCGAGGATGACCGTGCCATCCTGCCGCTGAATGCGGCGGATCTGGCAGAGGTGCTGGCCGAGAACCCCAAGGCAACTATCGTCGCGGGCTCCACCGATGTCGGCCTGTGGGTCACCAAATTCATGAAGCCGATCTCGCCGGTGGTGTTTGTTGCCCACCTGGAAGAGCTGAAGGCGGTTGAGCTGACGGATGAAGCGCTGACCATCGGTGCCGGCGTCACCTATACCGAGAGCGAAGCGGCGATCCGCGATGCCTTCCCGCATCTGAGCGCCTACTGGGACCGCATTGCCGGCTGGCAGGTGCGCAACATGGGCACCATCGGCGGCAATATCGCCAACGGCTCTCCCATCGGGGACACCCCGCCGGTGCTGATCTCGCTGGGCGCCGAGGTGACGCTGCAGAAGAAAGGCGGTTCCCGCACGCTGCCGCTGGAAGAGTTCTTTATCGACTACGGCAAGCAGGACCGTGAGCCGGGCGATTTCGTGGCCTCGATCCGCATTCCGCGCCCGGCGGCAGGGCAGATTGATGCCGCCTACAAGATCTCCAAGCGCCGGGACGAGGATATCTCCTCGGTTGCCGCCGGGGTCAGCGTCACCGTGAAGGACGGCACGATCACCTCTGCGCGGATCGCATTCGGCGGCATGGCGGCAACGCCCAAGCGCGCCGCCGGTGCCGAGGCCGCACTGGTTGGCCAGCCCTGGGGCGAGGCCGCGTTTGACGCGGCAGCGGAAGCGGTGAAGCAGGACTTCACCCCGCTCAGCGACTGGCGCGCCTCTGCCGAGTACCGCGCGCTTACGGCCAGCAACCTGCTGCGCCGCTTCTACCTGGAACATGACGCGGGAACCGCCGGTGCTGTCCGGCTGGCCGTCGCCTGAGGAGGATTTAAGATGAAAGACCATCAGACCATCAGCGGCGCCGTGCACCATGACCGCCAGCACGACAGCGCGATCAAGCATGTGACCGGCCGCGCCGAATACACCGACGATATCGCCGAGCCCTATGGCACGCTGCACGCCTATCTGGGTGTGTCCACCGTGGCGCACGCCAATATCAGGAGCATCGACCTGTCAGCGGTGCGCGCCGCGCCCGGCGTGGTGGACGTGCTGACCGCCGATGACATTCCCGGCGTTAACGACATCAGCCCCACCGGCAAGCATGACGAGCCGGTGTTCCCGACCGAGAAGGTCGAATTCCACGGCCAGCCGATGTTTGCGGTGATTGCCGAGACCCGCGATGCCGCCCGCCGTGCGGCGGAGCTGGCAGAGGTGGACTACGAGGTGCTGCCCCCCGCCCTGGACCCGGTTCAGGCGCAGGAGGCGGGCTATCCGATGATCACCGACCCGCTGAAGCTGGAGCGCGGCGACGTTGAGGCCGGGCGCAAGGGTGCTCCGCACCGCATCCAGGCGCAGATGACCGTTGGCGGACAGGACCACATGTATCTGGAGGGGCACATCGCTTTTGCCGTCCCCGGCGAAGATGAGGATGTGACCGTGCATTGCTCCACCCAGCACCCCAGCGAAGCGCAGCATATGGTGGCGCATGTTCTGGGCGTCGCGAACAACGCGGTCACCGTCAACGTGCGCCGCATGGGCGGCGGCTTTGGCGGCAAGGAAAGCCAGATGAACCTGTTCTGCGCTGTGGCTGCGATTGCTGCGAAGAAGCATAACCGCCCCGTAAAGATCCGCCCGGACCGCGATCAGGACATGACCGCCACCGGCAAGCGCCATGACTTCGTGATTGACTATGACGTGGCCTTTGACGATGCGGGCCGCATCCAGGCGGTCGAGGGCGGTTTTGCCGCGCGCTGCGGCTATTCCTCGGATCTGTCCGGCCCGGTCACCGACCGCGCGCTGTTCCATGCGGACAATGCCTATTTCTACCCGAACGTGCTGCTGAAAAGCCGCCCGATGAAGACCAACACCGTCTCCAACACCGCCTTCCGCGGCTTTGGCGGCCCGCAGGGCGTGGTCGCGGCAGAGCGGATGATCGAGGAGATCGCCTATGCCCTTGGCAAGGATCCGCTGGATGTGCGCAAGGTCAACTTTTATGGCGAAGAAGGCCGGGATCTGACGCCCTACCATCAGAAGGTGGAGGACAATATCCTCGACCGGCTGATCGGGGAGCTGGAAGAGAACGCTGAGTACCGTAAGCGCCGGGAAGAGATCATCGCCTTCAACAAGGAGTCGAAGATCATCAAGAAGGGCATTGCCCTGACACCGGTGAAATTCGGCATTTCCTTCACCGCGACCTGGTACAACCAGGCGGGCTCGCTGATCCACGTCTATAACGACGGCTCAATCCACCTGAACCACGGCGGCACCGAGATGGGGCAGGGCCTCAACACCAAGGTGGCGCAGGTTGTGGCCGACGCCTTCCAGGTGGATTTCGAGCGCATCAAGATCACCAAAACCACCACCGAGAAGGTGCCGAACACCTCCGCCACCGCGGCCTCGTCCGGGTCAGACCTCAACGGCATGGCGGCGCTGGATGCGGCGGAGCAGATCATTGCCCGGCTGACCAAGTTCGCGGCGGAGAAGTATGAAGTGGCCGAGGCGGAGGTCGAATTCCTGCCCAACCGCGTGCGCGTTGGCAGCGAAGAGATCCCCTTTGATACGCTGGTGAAAGAGGCCTATATGGCCCGCGTCCACCTGTCGGCGGCGGGGTTCTACAAGACGCCGGAAATCCACTGGGACCGCGCGGCGGGCAAGGGCCAGCCGTTCTTCTACTACGCCTATGGCGCGTCCTGCTCCGAGGTGTCGGTCGATACGCTGACCGGCGAATACCGGGTGGAGCGCACCGACATCCTGCATGACGTGGGCCGCTCGCTGAACCCGATCCTGGACAAAGGCCAGGTGGAGGGCGCCTTCATCCAAGGCATGGGCTGGCTCACTACCGAGGAACTGTGGTGGGACGGCGAAGGCCGCCTGCGCACCCATGCGCCCTCGACCTACAAGATCCCGCTGGCATCCGACCGGCCGCGCATCTTCAACACGCAGCTGGCCCAGTGGTCGGTGAACAAGAAGCGCACCATCAAGCGGTCCAAGGCTGTGGGCGAGCCGCCGTTCATGCTGGGCATCTCGGTGTTCGAGGCGCTGTCGATGGCTGTCGCCAGCACTGCAGATTACAAGGTCTGCCCGCGCCTGGATGCGCCAGCCACGCCGGAGCGCGTGCTGATGGCGATCGAAACCCTCAAAGCGCAGGGCTGAGCCATGACCCGCCGCCCTTCCCTCCAAGACTTTCTGGCCAGCCACAAACATGTGGTGCAGGTCGCGCTGACCCGCGTTCGCGGTTCCTCCCCGCGCGAAACCGGCACCTGCATGTTTGTGGCGCCAAGCGGCCTTTGGGGGACCATTGGCGGCGGTCAGCTGGAATATATCGCCATCGACCACGCCCGGCGGATGCTGAAGCAGGATGTGATCAGCGACACGCTGGATGTGCCGCTGGGGCCGGAAATCGGCCAGTGCTGCGGCGGCCGGGTTGAAATGTCACTGGCGCAGATGCGCCAGGCCGACCGCGACGATGCCATTGCCCGCCAGCAGGCCGAGGAGCAGGCCCTGCCGCATGTCTATGTGATGGGGGCAGGCCATGTTGGCCGGGCCCTGGCGGATCTGTTCCAGCACATGCCGTTGCGCTGCATCCTGATCGACCAGCGCGCCGATGAACTTGCCTTGTGCAACGCGGACGTGGAAATCCGCCAAAGCGCAATTCCTGAGATCGACATCGCCACCGCGCCCGCGGGCAGCGCCTTTGTTGTTCTCACCCATGATCACGCGCTCGACTTCCTGCTTGCCTCCGCTGCCCTGCAGCGCGGCGATGCGGGCTATGTCGGCCTGATCGGATCGGCCACCAAGCGGGAGAAGTTCCGCCGCTGGTGCCGGGACCATTGCGACGGTCTGGGAACCGACCGTCTCATCTGCCCCATCGGGGCAAGCGGTAGCCGCGACAAGCGGCCCAGCGTCATCGCGGCCTTCGTGGCAGCGGAAGTGATTGCTGATTTGACCTCTGAAACTGCCGCGTCCGCTCCATCACGGAGCACTGACCTGCCCCAAGCGGGTAAGCAACCGGACGCAGAGGGAGACACGGCTGGAGCAATCAGCCGGTAAGGACTGCGTCCTCTGATAGGAGGAGGCCGCCATGACCACAGGGCGGAGCTATACGTACAAACTGTTCGCGCGGAATGACTTCAGTGCATTCTGGGCGCTGTTCACAGACAACCTGATCAACCTGATCGTGCTTTCGGGCATCTGTCAGTTTGTCTTCAACATGCCTGCCGACATCGTGTTCGGCCGCATCGTGCCCGGCGCCGCAGTGGCGATCCTGGCCGGTATCGCGGTCTACACCTGGCTGGCCAAGCACACCGCCGAGAAAGAGGGCCGCGATGTGACCGCGCTGCCTTATGGCATCTCGACCCCGGTGATGTTCGTCTATCTGTTCGGCGTGATCGGGCCGATTTACTGGTCCACCAATGACGCCATGCTGGCCTGGCAGGTGGGCATCGGCGCGGGCTTCATGGGCGGCATCGTTGCCGGTCTTGGCGCCATTGTCGGCCCCTGGCTCAAGCGGGTGACCCCGCGTGCCGGCATGCTCGGCACGCTCTGCGGTATTGCGCTGGTGTTCATCGGCACCGTGCCGCTGGCGACGATCTTTGAGAATCCGTTCATCGGCTTTGCCTCGATGATCATCATCCTGTGGGGCCTGGTGGGCCGCCACCGGCTGCCGTTCAACATCCCGGCGGGCCTGCTGGCGCTGATCGTCGGTACCGTTGTGGCGCTTGGAATGGGCGAGGCTTCGGTGTCTCTCGATGGCGTTGGCGTTTACTTGCCGGTTCCTTACATCGGCGACCTGATTGCCGGTATCCAGCATCTGTTTGCCAACCCGGAGCTGTTCCTGGTCCTGGTGCCGGTGCAGATCTACAACTTCATCGAAACCATGAACAACGTCGAAAGCGCCGAAGCGGCGGGCGACCACTATCCGGTCGGCCTGTGCCAGGTGACCGACGGCGTCGGCACCATGATCGGCGCGGTCTTCGGCTCGCCGTTCCCGACCACCGCCTATATCGGCCACCCGGCCTACAAGCGGATGGGCGCGCGCTCCGGCTATATCATCGGCGTTGGCATTGTGATCCCCTTTGCCGCCTTCTTTGGCCTGCTGGCGTTCCTCAACAACCTGATCCCCGTCGCCGCTGCCGCGCCGGTTCTGGTGTTCGTGGCGCTGAGCCTGGTGACCAATACTGCGCATTCGGTCAAGACCGACCACATCGCTGCGGTGACGATTGCAATGATGCCGCATGTCTCGGCCTTCCTGGTGATCAAATGGGGTGCACTGGCAGGCGCGTTGGGCGCACTGGGTGCCACCGGCATGGCCCAGCTGGGCGATCCTGAGCTGACAGCCGCGCTGCTGCAGCAGGGCGCCCATTACGAAGGCCATCTGGCCCTCAGCCAGGGTGCGATCCTAACCGGCCTGATCTGGGGCGCCATCGTGGCCAGCGTGATCGACGGCGACTTCCGCAACGCGGGCGGCTTTGCCCTGGCGGCGGCGGTGATGTCGCTGGTCGGCGTGATCCACTCTGCCAGCCTGCATTGGCCGGAGTTCAGCGGTGTCGCCATGGGCTACCTGATCGCTGCGGCCTTCCTGTTCATCTACCCGATCTTCCACAAGGCGGATGAGCACGAGGAAGCCGAGGACGACGGTGTGAAGCCGCATGTGCCGCACCTGCCGGCGGGCGAATAACCACAAATGACACCCCAATAATAATGGGCAGGGGGCTGCGCGCTCCCTGCCTGCAAACCAAGGACAACACAGATATGACATCGAAACAGACGCTGCTGCGCGGCCGGGTGCTTTCCTTCACCGCCGAGCCGCAAGACCCCCAGGACACCAGCGCCTATGAGTTCATCGAGGACGGCGCACTGCTGGTCGCGGACGGCATGATCCTGGCCAAGGGCAGCTATGACGCGCTGGCCCCGCAGGCCGCGGGCGCCGAGGTGATCGACCACCGCCCGCACATCCTGATGGCTGGCTTCATCGACACCCATTTGCATTTCCCGCAGGTGCAGGTGATCGCCTCCTGGGGCTCGCAGCTGCTGGAATGGCTGAACAACTATACCTTCCCGGAGGAGGTCCGCTTTGCCGACGCTGGCCACAGTGCCGAGATGGCCGGGCATTTCTTTGACCTCCTGACCAGCCACGGCACCACCACCGCCGTTGCCTACTGCTCGGTCCACAAAACCTCTGCCGAGGCCTATTTCACCGAAGCCGCCCGCCGCAACATGCGGATGATCGGCGGCAAGGTGCTGATGGACCGCAACGCGCCGGAGGGCCTGTTGGACACGCCGGTCAGCGGCTATGACGACACCAAGGAACTGATCGCGAAATACCACGGCAAGGGCCGCGGCATGTATGCGATCACCCCGCGCTTTGCCATCACCTCCACCCCTGATCAGATGGAAATGGCGGGTGCCTTGGTGCAGGAGCACCCGGACTGCTACGTGCAGACCCACCTGTCGGAAAACCACGACGAGATCGCCTTCACCGCTGAGCTTTATCCGCAGGCGCGCGACTATCTGGACGTCTACCAGTCCTATGGGCTGCTGACGGAAAAGATGCTGCTGGGCCACTCGATCCACCTGCAGCCGCGCGAGATCGATGCGCTGGCCGAGACCCAGGCCAAGCCGGTGTTCTGCCCGACCTCCAACCTGTTCCTGGGCAGTGGATTGTTTGACGACGCGGGCCTGCGCGGGCGCGGCATCACCAATGCCATCGCCACCGACATCGGCGCCGGCACCAGCTATTCGATGCTGCAGACCCTGAACGAGGGCTACAAAGTCCTGCAATTGCAGAACCAGAGCCTGCACCCCTTGCGCGCCTTCCACTGGATCACCCGCGGCAACGCCGTGGCGCTGGGGCTGGAGGACAAGATCGGCACGCTGGAAGCAGGCACCGAGGCCGACATCGTGGTGCTCGATTCCCACGCCACCCACGCGATGGACCTGAGGATGCAGCGGGCGGAGACCCTGTCGGAGGAGCTGTTTATCCTGCAGACCCTGGGTGACGACCGGTCGATCGCGCAAACCTATGTGGCCGGCCAGCCGATGAAGGCCTGACCTTGCCGCCGCGGGCCAACGCCCGCGGCACTTCTACCTCAATTCTTACCATAATCTCTATTACAATCATTTTTCATACCGCTCTGACGCACATGCAAAAAGGCGGCGACAAGCCGCCCAGGAATAATTGACAAAATTAGTAAATTATAATACCCGCCGCGCTCGAAGGAGTTGCGGATGTTTTTTGACCTGGCACAATTGCGCGCGTTCGGCGCCCGTCCCTGCCTGATTGCGGCGGATGGATCCCAGCTGACCTATGCCGCTTTGGCAGATGCCGCGGAACAGTTTTCCCGCCAGCTGCCGCAGGACCGGCGGCTGATTGCGATTGAGGCCACCAGCGCTCCGCAAGCCATCACCGCCTATCTCGGCGCGCTGGCCGCAGGCCATGCCGTCATGCCGCTGCCCGCCGGGGATCAGGCCACCGCCGAAAGCCTGACAGACCGCTTCCGCCCCGCCGCCAGCTTCCGCTGCACCGGCGGCACCTGGCAGCTGCTGACCCATGCGCACGAAGCGGCGGAGATCCACCCGGACCTTGCCCTGCTGCTGCAAACCTCCGGCAGCACCGGCCACGGGCGCGGTGTGCGCCTGTCCGCCAATGCCGTGGACAGCAACGCCCGCGCCATTGCGCAATATCTGGAGATCCAGCCCCAGGACCGCGCCGCGCTGATCCTGCCGCTGCACTATTCCTACGGCCTGTCGGTGCTGCACTCGCATCTGGCCACCGGGGCCAGCCTGTGGCTCGCACCCGGTTCGGTCTTGGATGCCGGTTTTGCAGGTGCGCTGACGGCTTCCGGCGCCACCAGCCTCGCAGGCGTGCCGCATCACTTCCGGCTGCTGGACAGCGCGGGCCTGTCCCAGGCGCTGCCGGAAACCATCAAGACCCTGACCGTTGCAGGCGGCGCGATGGAGGCGGATCAAGTCCGAACCTGGGCCGCCCGGATGCAGGCCCGCGCTGGCCGGTTCGTCGTCATGTACGGCCAGACCGAGGCCACCGCGCGGATCAGCTACCTGCCGCCGGAGCAGGCATTGGTCCACCCCGGCGCCGCCGGCCGCGCCATTCCCGGCGGCCACTTGCTGCTGCGCGATGCGGGCGGCAATGAAATCACCGCGCCGGAGGGCGAGGGCGAACTGCTCTACAAAGGCCCGAACGTGATGATGGGCTACGCCGAGGGCCATACCGATCTGGCCAAAGGCGCGGAGCTGTCTGAGCTTGCCACCGGCGACCTTGCCCGGCGCGATGCCGATGGGCTGTACCATATCACCGGGCGGCTGTCGCGGATGTCCAAGATCGCGGGCCTGCGCATCGGCCATGACGCCATCGAACGCGCACTGGCTGCCCAGGGGCATGAGGCCGCGGTCTGGGGCGATGACACCCGCATCTCCATCGCCATCTGCGGGCAGGCGGACGGCATTGCCGCGCTGGCCGCCAAGCTGACCGGCGTCGGCCAGCAGCATTTTTGCGTGATCCCGCGCAAACCCCTGCCGCGCCGCGCCAATGGCAAGATCGACTATCCGGCGCTCAAGGCGCAGTCTGCCAACCCTGCGCGGTCCAAGGGCGTGCTGGCCGCCTATCAGGCCGCCTTTGCGCCGCAGACCGTGGGCCGCAACGACAGTTTTGCGTCGCTCGGCGGCGATTCCCTGCGTCATGTGGAGCTGTCGCTGGCGCTGGACGACGCCCTGGGCGGCGCCCCGGCCGGCTGGGAAACCATGCCCATCAAGGAGCTGGAGACCACCGCCCCCGCCCGCGGCAGCAGCCTGCCGTTTGAGCTGGTCGCGCGGGTGATTGCGATCCTCGCCGTGGTCATTGCGCACCAGACCCATTGGCCCACCTACGGCGGCGCCGCCGCGATGGTGATCCTGATGGGGATGAGCGTTGCCGGCTACCGCTGGGAGGCGCTGAGCACCGGTGACATGCGCAGCTTTTTCAAGCCCGTGGCCGCGGTGCTGATCCCCTATTACCTGGTGCTGGCCGGCTATGCCGTGGCCTGGGAGCAGGTGCCCTGGGTCTCTGTCTTCCTGGCCGGGAACTTTGCCCTGACCACGCCGGAAACCCATCTGATGCTGCCCTACCTTTATTGGTTTGTGGAGGCCTACTGGCAGATCACCCTGCTGATTGCCCTGCCCTTTGCGCTGCCGCCAGTGCGGCGCTGGCTGGCCGGCCAGGGCGCCTACCGCGCGGGCCTGTGCCTGCTGGGGTTTGCCGTCGCCCTGCGGCTGATCGCGCCGGAGGTCTGGCAGATCGGCGGCCGCGCGCAGTTCACTGTGCCTTGGGTCCTCTATCTGTTTGCCATCGGCTGGTGCATCACCGCCGCCCGCACACTGCGCCAGCAGCTGGTGCTGCTGGGTGCCGCCTGCGTGATCATGCCCGGGGCGGCCTATCTCGGCGGCAACTGGTACGGCGGCTGGATCAAGTACATGTGGCTGCTGGCGCTGATCGCCGGGCTGATCTTTGTCCAGCGGATGCCGCTGCCGCGCCCGGTTTCCCGCGCCGTCATGCGGCTGGCACAGGCCGCCTTCCCGATCTACCTGCTGCACCGGCTGGTGCCGGAGGTCCTGATGCCGGTGATCGGGCTGGAAGGGCGCAGCGCGCTGGTCAACACCCTCGGCATCCTGGGCGGCATCATCCTGGGGCTGGCTGTGGCCTCACTCCAGCGGCAGCTGGTGCGCGCTTGGGCCAACGCCCGCACCCGCCAGCCTGCACTGGCCGAAGTTTAAACCAGCGCCGCCACGGCTTTGCCAATCCGGCTCAGCGCCTCGCGCAGCTCCGCCTCGGATGTGGCATAGGAAATCCGGAAATAGGGCGAAATGCCAAAGGCGCGGCCCGGCACCACCGCCACATGGTGCTGGTCCAGCAGCCAGGCGCAGAAATCCGCGTCTGTTTCCAGCACCTGCCCCTCCGGCGTGCGCTTGCCCAGCACGCCTGCGCAATTGGCAAATGTGTAAAACGCGCCCTCCGGCACCGGGCAGCTGATTCCCTCCATGCCGTTCAGTGCCTCAACCACCAGATCGCGCCGCATCTGAAAACTGGCCCGCCGCTCGGCCAGCACCTCCTGCGGCCCGTTCAAAGCCGCCGCCGCCGCCGCCTGCGAAATGGACGAGGGATGCGAGGTCGATTGCGACTGCACCACCTTCATCGCGTCAATCAGCGCCTTCGGCCCGCCCGCATAACCCAGCCGCCAGCCGGTCATCGCATAGGCCTTGGAGACGCCGTTGACCGTCAGCACCCGGTCCTTCAGCCGCGGCTCCACCTGTGCCGGCGTTGCAAATTCAAAGCCGCCATAGGTAATGTGCTCGTACATGTCATCAGCCATCAGCCAGACATCCGGGTGCCGCAGCAGCACCTCCAGCAGCGGCTGGTAATCGCTGGCACTGTAGCCCGCGCCCGCCGGGTTCGACGGCGAGTTCAGCAGCAGCCAGCGTGCGCGCGGAGTAATCGCTTCCTCCAGCTTCTCCGCGGTCAGCCGGAAGCCAGTGTCATCCCCGCAGGGCACCAGCACCGGCTCGCCGCCGGCAATGCGAATGATATCGGAATAGGAGGTCCAGTAAGGTGTCGGCACGATCACTTCATCGCCGGGGTTGAGGCTGGCCATGAAGGCATCGAACAGGATCTCCTTGGCGCCGGTGCCAGCGATGATCTCGTCCAGCGCATAGTCCAGCCCATTGTCTCGCTTGAACTTGGCCTGGATTGCCTGCCGCAGCGCCAGCGTGCCGCCGAGCGGGGTGTATTTCGTCTCCCCTGCCCGCATTGCGGCGGCAGCGGCCTCCTTGATGTGGTCCGGCGTGTCGAAATCCGGCTCCCCAGCGCCCAAGATGATCACCGGCGCACCCTGCCGTTTCATCTCTGCCGCTTTGGCACCGATGGAGAGGATTTCCGAGACCTCAAGCGGATCAAGACGGGCGGCGCGGCGGAACTGGGCCATGGCAAAGACTCCCTGCTAGTTGTTTCCGCTAGGTTGAAGCGAAAAACGCACTTCAAAAAACCGACCCTTTAGGACAGAAACCATTCCAGATTGGCATTTGTCGCGAAGGGCAGCGCCCGCCCCGGTGGGGAGCGGAACACCTTAATCCCGCCTGCCCTTCAACTGCTTGCGCAGCCAGGCTTCCAGTTTCTGCACCGCCTCCGGCACCACCCCGTGCGGGCGCACCAGGAAATAGCGCTTACGCGACTCCAGCGCCGGCCCCGGTATCCGCATCAGATCGCCTGCCGCAATCTCCCGCGCCACCATGTCATAAGGCACAATCGCCGCGCCCAGCCCCGCTGTGGCGGCTGCAATCACCATCGAGTGCTGGTCGAAGTAACGCCCGTCCTGACGCGGCGCGCCCGCCAGCCCTGCGCGCTCGAACCACTCCGCCCAGGAGCCCGCGCGGCTTTCCAGATGCAGCAGCGGCGCCTGCGCCAGATTATGCGACTGCTCCAGCTGATGCGCGGCAAAGAAACCGGGCGCGCAGACCGGCACCATTTCCTCTCCGAACAGCGGCGCCATATGGGTGCCGGGCCAATTATCCAGCCCGTAATGCACCGCCAGATCGAAATTCTCGCGGGCAAAATCAAACGGCTCCAGCCGGGTGGAGAAGCTCAGCTCCACCTCCGGGTGGCGGGCAAAGAAATCCGGCAGCCGCGGGATCAGCCAGAGGTTGGCGAATGCCGGCAGCACCGCAATCCGCAAGGCCGATCGCCCCGCCCCGGCAGCGGCGGCCTTTTGCAGGGTGGCGCGCAGCCCGGCCAGATCCAGCTCCAGATCGGCGGCCAGCCCCTGCCCCGCCGGCGTCAGCACCACACCGCGACCTGCCCGCTGGAACAGGTCGAAGCCCAAGTCGCCTTCCAGCTCCTTCACCTTCTTGCTGACCGCGCTCTGGGTCAGCCCCAGTTCCTCGCCGGCGGCAGTGAAGCTTTGATGCCGCGCGGCGCTTTCAAAACAGCGCAGATGGGTCAGGCTTGGCAGCCGCATTTCAAACCTCCTCCAGCTGCATCAGCAGCCACTCGCGGAACTTGATCAGCGGATAGTCCTCTGCCTGATCCGCAGGCCAGACCAGGAAATACTCGCCCAGGCTCACCGCAGCCCCCTCCATCGCCAGCGCCAGCCGGCCTTGCGCAATCTCGTTCTCTGCCAGGAAATCCGGCAGCAGCGCCACCCCCAGCCCATGCACCGCCCCCTGCGTCATGGCGGAGGACTGGTCAAACAGCATCCCCCGCAGCTTTGTCGCGGGCACATCATGCAGGTGAAACCATTGCTCCCAGCAATCAGGGTGGGTTTCCAGATGCAGCAGCGGATAGTTCAGCAGCTCCGCCGGGCTGGCCACCGGCCCCGCCAACAGACCCGGCGCGCAGACCGGCAGCACGTGTTTCGGCATCAGGGGCAGATACTCCACCCCCGGCCAGTCGCGCGTGCCGTAGTGGATCGCCGCCTGCGCCGTCCCCGCGTCAAAGCTGAACGGCAGATTGTGGGTGTGCAGGTTCACCGTGATGCCGGGATGCGAGGCGGCAAATTCCTTGAGCCGCGGCGCCAGCCAATGGAGGCCAAAGGACGGCAGGATTGACAGGGTGAAGCTGCCGCCGTCCGGATTGGCCCTGAGCTTGACCGAAGCCTGCGCCAGCCGGGTCAGGATCATCCTCGCCTCCTTGGCAAAACCGGTGCCCGCCGGCGTCAGCTGCATCCGCATCTGGTCGCGGGCAATCAGGTCCACCCCCATCTGCTCCTCCAGCTGCTTCAGCTGGCGGCTGATGGCGCTTTGCGTCAGCGACAGATCTTCTGCCGCGGCCGAGGCACTGCCCAGCCGGTCCACGGCCTCCAGCGCCAGCAGCGACGGGATCGAGGGCAGAAAGCGGCGCGGGGCAATCATATGATCTTTGCTCATAGCTTCAGGATTTAGTTTCAATAGCAATCCGCGCCGGAGGGTGCAATTTCTATATCCAACCGACGCCCGGCGGGACATCGGCGCAAATCAGGCTAAAGTTTTGCTCATGCCCCGCCCTCGCATCATAAGGACACCGACATGCCCCATTCCGATATCCTCACCGCTGCTGGCTTGACCCAGGCCGAACTGACCGGCGGCAGCCTGACTGTCACCACGCCGGTGGACGGCAGTGAAATTGCCCGCCTGAAAACCCATTCCATAGCGGAGGCCGAAGCGCAGATCGCCGCCGCCAAATCCGCGTTCAAATCCTGGCGCCTGGTGCCGGCTCCGCGCCGCGGCGAGCTGGTCCGCCTGCTGGGTGACGAACTGCGCAAGGAAAAAGAAAACCTGGGCCGCCTCGTCACCCTGGAATGCGGCAAGATCTACCAGGAGGGCCTGGGCGAAGTGCAGGAGATGATCGACATCTGCGACTTTGCGGTGGGTCTTTCGCGCCAGCTTTACGGTCTGACCATCGCCTCCGAACGTCCCGGCCACGCGATGCGCGAAAGCTGGCACCCGATGGGCACCTGCGGCATCATCACCGCCTTCAACTTCCCCGTCGCCCCCTGGTGCTGGAACGCAGCACTTGCGCTGGTCTGCGGCGATCCGGTGATCTGGAAACCGTCGGAGAAAACCCCGCTCACCGCCCTTGCCGTGCAGAAAATCTGCGACCGCGCCATGGCGGCCTTCGGCGGGGACGCACCAGAGGGCCTGATTCAAGTGCTGATCGGCGAGCGTGACCTGGGCGAGGCGCTGACCGCCTCCAAGGACGTCGCCATCATCTCCGCTACCGGCTCTGTCCCGATGGGCAAGGCGGTGTCTGCCGATATGTCGAAACGCCTCGGCCGCACCATTCTGGAGCTGGGCGGCAACAACGCGATGATCGTGGCGCCCTCCGCCGATCTGGAAATGGCCCTGCGCGCCATCGTGTTCTCCGCCGTCGGAACCGCCGGCCAGCGCTGCACCTCGCTCCGCCGCCTGATCGTGCACGAGGACATCTATGACCAGCTGATCCCCCGACTGATCAAAGCCTACGAGGGCCTGCCCATCGGCGACCCGCTGGCCGACGGCACACTGGTCGGCCCGCTGATCGACGGCGCGGCACTGGACGCGATGACCAGCGCGCTGGGGCGCGCCCAGGATGAAGGCGGCACCGTGCACGGCGGCACCCGCGCATTGGCGGACAGCCACGGGGATGCGGCTTATGTGCACCCGGCCATCGTCGAAATGCCCGGCCAGACCGCCATAATGCACACTGAAACCTTTGCCCCGATCCTTTATGTGGTGAAATACTCAGATCTCGACCAAGCCATTGAAATGCAGAACGAAGTGCCGCAAGGCCTCAGCTCCTGCATCTTCTCCACCGACGTGCGCGAATGTGAATATTTCCTCTCGGCAGCAGGCTCCGACTGCGGTATTGCCAACGTGAACATCGGCCCTTCCGGCGCTGAAATCGGCGGCGCGTTCGGGGGCGAGAAGGAGACGGGCGGCGGCCGCGAAAGCGGCTCCGACGCCTGGAAAGGGTACATGCGCCGGCAGACCAACACCGTGAACTATTCGCGCGAGCTGCCGCTTGCTCAGGGGATCAAGTTTGACATCTGATCTGGCGTCCTGCCTCTGGCACCAAACCTGCCAGGAAAACCCCGCCTTCCTGGAGCTTTCCGGGGAGGCTGAAGCGGATCTGGTGGTGATCGGAGGCGGCTATACCGGCTGCTCCGCCGCGCTTAAAGCCGCCGAAATGGGTGCCTCTGTCAATCTGATCGAAGCGGACGAGATCGGCAGCGGCGGTTCGGGGCGCAACGTGGGGCTGGCCAATGCCGGCCTCTGGCTGCCGCCCGAGGACATCAACGCCGCACTGGGCACCGGGACCGGCAACCGCCTGTCAGGCCTGCTGGCCGGCGCGCCGCAGATGGTGTTTGACCTGATCGAAAAACACGCCATCCAGTGCGAGCCGGAGCGCAGCGGCACCCTGCACTGCGCCCATGCGCCTTCAGGCCTGAAAGACTTGCAGCGCCGCCACGCCCAGCTCACCGCCATCGGCGCACCGGTAGAGTTGCTGTCGCGCGAAGAAACCATCCAGCGCACCGGATCCGAAGCCGTGCACGGCGCGCTGTTCGACCCGCGCGCGGGCACCATCCAGCCGCTGGCCTATGTGCGCGGCCTCGCCCGCGCTGCCGCCACGGCGGGCGCGCAGCTGCACCCCCATTCCCCCGCCACAGCCATCAGCCGCGAAGGCTCTGCCTGGCATGTGGCAACGCCCAAGGGCAGCCTCCGCGCCAAGCATCTGATCATGGCCACAAACGCCTATGCCCGCGAAATCTCCGGCTACACCGCGCCGCAGGTTATCCCGGTGCATTACTTCCAGGCCGCCACCGATCCGCTGCCCGCATCCCTGCTGAAAAAAATCCTTCCGGGCAAGGAAGGCTGCTGGGACACCGCGCTGGTGATGTCGTCGTGGCGGCTGGATCAAGCCGGGCGGCTGGCGATCGGCGGCATGGGCGCGCTCAACCATTTCGGCAGCGCCCTGCACCGCAGCTGGCTGCCGCGCAAGCTGGCAGCGCTCTATCCTGAGCTGAAGGATGTGAAACTGCACAGCCACTGGCACGGCCGCATCGCCATGACCACCGAACACCTGCCCAAGATCCTGGACCTGCAAGGCGGCTATGCCTGTTTCGGCTACTCCGGCCGCGGCATCGGCCCCGGCACCCTGTTCGGGGCTGCCATGGCCGAGGCGCTGCTGACCGGAGACTCAGCCTGCCTGCCGGTGCCGCCCGCCAAGGGTCACAGCCTGCCGTTCGCAGGTCTGCGCAGCGCCTATTACGAGACTGGCGCCACGCTCACCCATCTGATCAGCGACAGATAAAGGGCAACCCCATGCGCGGAACAAGGCCGAAGGCCGCCGCGCATCGCCGGCGCGCGCCCACGCGGCGGCGATTTGGCTGAGCCAGGCGTTTCGCCGGCAGGTTCTACGGATTTGGCCGGCATAAACTGCCAGACACAACCGCCGGGATCGCCCCCGCGCGCGCCGTCAATACGCGGCTTGCTTCACTTGCAGCCGGCAATCGCCGCGCCAATCTCTTGCAACAGCGCCGGATAGAACTGCGGCCCCGGTTCCAGCCCCGCCCCCAGCGGATCCAGCACAGCGGTGCCGGCCGCGGTGCCGTCCAGCACGGTGGCAACCAGCCCCGGGTTGAACTGCGGTTCCGAGAACACGCAAGCCACTTTCAGCTCCGCCACCACATCCCGGATTTCCGCAACCCGTGCCGGGCTGGGCTTCACTGCGTCGCTCAGCGAGATCGCCCCGGCCGCGCTCAGGCTAAAGCCTTGCTCGAAATACTGATAGGCGTCATGGAACACGATGAACGGCTTGGCCCGGAAAGGTTCCAGCGTGGCCGAAACGCTTGCCACGGTTTCCGCGATCTCCTGCTTGCCGGCCTCAGCATTCGCCCGGTAAGCGGCAGCGTTGTCCGGGTCGTGCTCTGCCAGCTCCTCTGCGATCACATCCAGCCAGGCCTGCGCATTGGCCGGCAGCAGCCAGGCATGCGGGTCGGCACCCTCATGGTGATGTCCGTGGGCATCGGCGTGATCTTCTTGGCCGTGCTCTCCGGCATGTTCCTCGTGATCATGCCCTTCGTGGCCATCATGACCCGCATGGTCGTCATGGCCTTCAGCGTGGTCTTCATGCCCGTGGTCTTCGTGATCATCATGGCCCGCATGCGCAGCTGCTTCAGCATGCTCCGCATGACCATGATCGCCGTGGCCGTCATGATCTGCATGATCCTCATGCCCGCTGTGGTCATCGTGATCGCCATGCTCCTCCTGATCATCATGCGCATGTGCCTCAAACCGGGCTCCTTCACGGAACGGCAGCACCGTGGTGCCTTCGCTTTCCAGCAGCTCGATCCGGTGCGCATCACCGGCCAGTTCCTCCAACGGACCTTCCAGCCAAGGGGTCAGAGCTCCCCCCAGCCAAAACACCACATCCGCTTGGTCCAACGCCCGCGCCTCGGAGGGGCGCATCGCATAGCCATGCGGCGAAGCGCCCGGCGGCACCACAAGGGCCGGCTCGCCCAGACCCTGCATCACCCGCGCCACCAGCCCGTGCACCGGCGCGATATCCGCCGCCACTTGCGGCACCTCTGCCACCGCGGCCCCTGCCCCCGCCAGCAAAGCCACCACCGCTGCACCGCATTTCAAAACGCCAGATTTCCGCATGTCGCGCCCCATGTAATCTTATAACATCACGCCGCTTGATAAACGTCATAACATAACATATCAAGAGGCAAATCCGCCGCCGCGCAGAAGGACCCCCGCATATGGATTCCATCGGCTTTGCCCCGCACGACCACACGAGCTGCATCCAGGACGGGATTGCCGCTGTGGACGCCCAATGCCGGGCAGAAGGCCTGCAGTTCACCCCGGTCCGGCGCCGGGTACTGGAAATCCTGCTGCAGGAGCACCGCGCGCTGGGGGCTTATGAAATCCTCGACCGGCTGCGCGAGGAGGGGCTTGGCTCGCAGCCGCCCGTCGCCTACCGCGCGCTGGATTTCCTGGTGAAAAACGGCTTTGCCCATAAGATCGAGCGGCTGAATGCCTTCATCGCCTGCACCCATCCGGGCGAAAGCCACGCGCCGGTCTTCCTGATCTGCCGCGCCTGCGACGCCGTGGCGGAGGCGCAGCGCGAACCCACACAGGGCCAGCTTGGCGAGGCCGCCCGCGACGCCGGTTTTGTGATTGAGCGCGCGGTGATCGAGGCCGAGGGCCTATGCCCGAAATGCCAAGAGAAGCCCGCCGCATGAGCAGCCTGATCTCCCTCGACGGCCTCACGGTGGCGCATGGCGGCAACACGGTGCTGTCCGGCGTCAGCCTGTCGATAGCTCCCGGCGAGATCGTTACCGTGGTCGGCCCCAACGGCTCCGGCAAGTCCACTCTCTTGCGCAGCGTGATCGGCGCACAGAAGCCTGCGCGCGGCACCATCACCCGGGCGCCGGGGCTGCGGATCGGCTATGTGCCGCAGAAACTGCACATCGACCCCACCCTGCCGCTGACCGTGCGCCGCTTCCTAAGCCTGCCGGACCGGGTATCTGACACCCGTGCCGCGGAGGCATTGGAGCAGGCCGGCGCCGGAAATCTGGCAGCGCGGCAGATGTCCGGCCTGTCCGGCGGCCAGTTCCAGCGGGTGCTGCTGGCCCGCGCGCTGCTGTGCAATCCGCAGCTGCTGATCCTGGACGAGGCCACCCAAGGGCTGGACCAGCCCGGCTCCGCCGCCTTTTACCAGCGCATCGAAAAGGTCCGGCAGGAGCTGGGCTGCGCGGTGCTGATGGTCAGCCACGAGCTGCATGTGGTGATGGCGGCCTCCGACCGGGTGATCTGCCTCAACGGCCACGTCTGCTGCGAGGGCGCGCCAGAGCATGTCGCCTCCGCCCCGGAATACCGGGCGCTGTTCGGCACCGGCACCCAAGGCGCGCTGGCGCTTTACCGGCATGAGCACAATCACAGCCATGATCACGGCTGCGAACATGATCACGGGCATCATCACGAGGCTGCCGAATGACCTTGCTGGACGATTTCCTGATCCGTGCCGCGCTGGCGGGCATCGGCGTGGCGCTGGCCGCGGCGCCTCTGGGCTGTTTTGTGGTCTGGCGCCGGATGGCCTATTTCGGCGATGCCACCGCGCATGCCTCGATCCTCGGCGTGGCGCTGGCGCTCAGTTTTGACGTCTCGGTCTTTGCCGGGGTGCTGGCGACCGCGCTGGCAATGGCTACTACGGTTTCGGCTTTGGCGGGCCGCGGCTACGCCATGGACACCCTGCTGGGTGTGCTGGCGCACTCCTCGCTCGCCTTCGGCCTGGTCGCGGTCTCCTTTCTGCAGGGGGTGCGGATCGACCTGATGGCTTATCTGTTCGGCGATATCCTGGCGGTGGGCCGCGGTGATCTGGCGGTGATCTGGGGCGGCGCGGTGCTGGTTCTGGCGCTGTTGTGGTGGCGCTGGTCGGCGCTGCTGACGGCAACCCTGAACCCGGATCTGGCCCATGCCGCCGGCATTGACCCCCGGCGCGAGCAGATGGTGCTGACCATTGCGCTGGCGCTGGTGGTGGCGGTTGCGATCAAGGTCGTCGGCGTGCTGCTGATTGCAGCGATGCTGCTGATACCGGCCGCTGCAGCGCGGCCCTTTGCCGCCACGCCGGAACGGATGGCGGCCATTGCGGCGCTGCTGGGCATGCTGTCGGCTGCCGGCGGCTTGCAGCTGGCCTTTGCGCTGGACACCCCCGCTGGACCCAGCATCGTCTGTCTGGCTGCAGGCCTTTTTGCCGCCACCAGCCTCGCCGGTCTGCTGCTGCGGCGCAGCCGCGGCTGATGTTTCTAGCTGCTGGCACGGCTTGACCGGGCTCCAGGCCAGCCGCACGGCAATCCGCTTGCCTGCAAGCTGCAGCCTCAGCTGCCGGTGCGCTGCAGGTCCGGAGCGCCGGTCCATTTGCTGATCGCCTCGGTCAGCGCTTTCTTGTTGATCGGCTTGCTCAGGAAATCATCCATCCCGGCCTGCAGGCACTTTTCCCGGTGCGACTGCAGCGCATTGGCCGTAAGCGCCACAATCGGGCATTTGCTGCCGCCGTTCTCGGCCTCGATCCGGCGCATCTCTGCAGTGGCCTCAAGCCCGTCCATCTCCGGCATCATCATGTCCATCAGAACGATGTCGGGCCGCGCAGCCTCAAACTGGGCAACGGCCTCAAGACCGTTCCTGGCGATGCTGATGTCCAGCGGCGCGTTTTTCAGCATCTTGGTCACAACCAGCTGGTTGGTGCGGTTGTCCTCTGCCAGGAGCAGTTTCAGCCGCTGCTCCGGCGGCTCGCTGCCGCGTTCCTGGTTTGCATCAGGTTCCGCCGTCTGGAGAGGCAGGCTCAGCACCCGGTCCAGCACCTGCCGCAGCTGCACAGACCGCACCGGTTTCAAAGCAAACTCACAGGCGCCGATGGCCTCGCAATCCGACCGGCTTAGCGCATGCTCAACCGACGACAGGATAATCAGCGGCACGGTTTCAAATCCCGGCATCGCCCGGATCCGCGCCGCCAGCGCGCGCCCGTCCATGGCCGGCATCTGGAAATCCAGAATCACAAAATCAAAACGTCGGCCGTCCAGCTGCGCATCGGCCAGGATCTCCAACCCCTCATGCGCCGAGGCCGCCAGCGTGCAGGACACACCCCAGGCGCTCAGCCGTTCGGACAGGATCACCCGGTTCAGCTCCAGATCGTCGACCAGCAGCCCGTGCAGCCCGGAAAAGTTCTGCGGGCTGCCCTGCGGAACCGCAGCCGCCTGGCTGCCGGGCCGCAAGGGGAGCTCAATGGTAAAGACCGATCCTTCGCCCGGAACTGACTCCACCTGCACCGATCCGCCCATCAGCGAAAGCAGCTGCGACGAGATCGCCAGCCCCAGTCCGGTGCCCTCAAAGTTGCGGGTGGCGGCGTTGTCGGCCTGCTCGAAGGCCCGGAAAATCTTGCCGATGCGGTCCGCCTCAATGCCGACCCCGGTGTCACGCACCCGCAGCTGCAGCAGATGGCTGCCGGACTCCTGCGCCTTCCCGGTCACCTCGATATAGACATAGCCTTCGCGGGTGAACTTGACCGCATTGCCCGCCACATTGGTAATCACCTGCCGGATCCGGCCCGCGTCGCCCTCAAAGACCTCGGGCAGCGCCGGGTCATAGCGCATGGTGATCTCGACGCCCTTTTCCGCCGCCTTCGGTGACAGCAGGGTCACCACATCCTCCACCGCGGTCTGCAGATTGAAGGGCTCGATGGCGAACTCGACCTTGCCGGCCTCGATCTTGGAGAAATTCAGAATGTCATTGATGATCGTCAGCAGCGCCGAGCCGGACTTGGCAATGGTCTCTGCATACATCTGCTGATCATCATCCAGCTCGGTTTCCTGCAGCAGTTCCGCCATGCCGATCACCCCGTTCATCGGGGTGCGGATCTCATGGCTCATATTGGCAAGAAACTCTGATTTCGCCCGATTGGCGATATCTGCAGACTCCCGCGCCTGCTCCATCGCAAACTCGCGCTCGTCGCGCTCGGCAAAGGTCTCCTCCAGCACGCCGACCGAGAAATCCAGCGCCCGGAACTCGCGCGAGGCGTACCAGGGCAGCCTTTGCGCCGGGCTGCGCAGGCCGGAAATCGCGTCCGACATCCGCTTGTGGATCATCTGCAGCGGACGCAGTGCCAGCCCGTGCACCAGCAGCAGAACCAGCAGCGACAACACCAGCACCGGCACCACCGTCCAGATGATGATCTGACGCACCGAAGCCGCCACCAGCGCCTCGCCTTCCTGGGTCGACCATTCGACCACCATGGTGCCAAAAACCGCGCCTTCCAGCTCAATCGGGCGTTCATACATCACCCGGCCGCCTTCGGGCGGAGCACCGGCGGCTTCCGCCGACGCCAGCATCTTGCCTGCCGGGCTGCGGATCTGGATGGAGACAATTTGCGGCTTGCGGGTGACGGCCTCAATGAGGCCGGTTTCCAGCACCGGCACATCCTCGACAATAATCGATTCCAGCATCAGACCGCTCAGCAGCGACACCGTCAGGTCCGCCTGCTCCGCCAACTGCTTTTCCAGCCGCTGCGCCTCCTGGCGCTGCGCCAGATCGCCGACCACAAAGCCGACCGCCGAGGCCGCCAGCAAGAGCGACAGCACGATCTGGAAAAGGATGCTTGTACGTTTCATAATCTCAACGCGGCGCTCTAGAAGGCCAGGCTGCGCTCCATCGCCCGGCGGATAATGTCATAATCCTGATCGTCCCCCAGCAGGAAGCCGTTCTTCGAAATCCGGCGCACGATCTCCTCGTTTTCCGAGGACAGCATCACCTTGCGCATCGCTTCCAGCACGTTCTCCGGCATCTCCGGCGACGCCAGCCAGGGCTTGGTCACATTGTCAAAGGAGGCCAGCACCCGGATCGGAACACCCTTGGCAATCAGCTTTTTGTAAGTGCTTTCCTTCAGGGCACCCGCGGTGTAGCGGCCCGCGCCCACGGCCTCGCCCACCAGATCATGGCGGCCAAGATAGGCAAATTCCAGCAGATCGCCGCTGTTGATGCCGGCTTCCAGCAGATGTTCCTGCGCCAGGTAGCGGCCGATGGTCGACAGCTCGTCGCCGAAGGCAAAGCTGAGCCCGGCCAGGTCCGCAACCGACTGCACCGTGCTGTCGGCATGGACCACGATCACCCCCTTGAACCGCTTCTGGCCGTTCTGGGATTCCATCGCAATGATCCGGATCTCAGGGTTTTCCTTCATCACATGCACATAGGACGCCGGGCCGAACCTGGAGAAATCCACTTCGCCGCTGGCCAACTGCCGGATGCCTTCCTCGTATTCCTTGGCGATCTTCAGCCGGATCGTCACCGGCTCTCCCAGCTCCTCGCTCATCCGTTTGGAGAGGAAGGAGAGAAAGGGCTGGTATTTTTTGACCGTTGCGGTTGGTTTATCCGCCGCATAAGTGCCGAAAACCAGATCTGTTCCGGCCAGACCGGCCGTGGGCAATATGGCCGCCATACAGGCAGCCAGAACCGCGGCGGCGGCGGCATGCCTCAGCCGTTTCCGGAAAAGCGCAATGATACCAAAGGTCCACTCAAACAGAATCACGGTTCTCGCCTCCTGAGTCGCATCGGCTCGCACGGCAGGAAGGCCGCGCTTCTTCGTTACATGGCACATGGTTAAGAATACAATGTTAACGCACCTGCAATTCTCGGAAAAATTTTGCGGTTCTTTTATTCTTCGGCCTCTATATTAACCCTTCAGTAAGGTTTTCGTAATCTTTTAGGCAAATTCGCCTTAATTTCGGAACGACACACTCAGCTGGCCCGACAGGAACCACCGTGACGCAGACCCCTATGCTCTCCAGGACCACCCGGTCCCACCGCCGCTCAGCACAAACCATTGTGCTCACGTCCCTTTTATCCGCGCTCCCGGTTGCGGCCTTTGCCATTCCCTCGCCGGAACTGGTGATCGGCTCGGTCTCTTCGCTGTCCCAGGTCCTGGCCGTAGGAATTGCCATGATTTCCGGTTTGGGCGCTGTCATTGCGGCGAAACTGGGTTTTACCCCCAAACCGGGCGCCTCACCGCGGCGCTACCCGGTCAAGCTGATCTCCGTCCTCGTTCTGGCAGCCATGGCTCTGGCTGCAGGCAACTATTGGCAGTATTCCTCGCATGAGCAGGCTGAGCTGGCAAGACTGCAGGCCACTTTGACACGGCCAGCGCAGTTTGACGGCACCACTATCAAGGACGCCTCGCTCAAGGAGACCAGCTTCTCCAAGCAGGAGGATCACCCGCTGGCGATGAGCACCGCAGACGCGGCGGCAGCGCTGGAGGACGGCGCCACCCTGTTCTACGACATCCGCGAAACCGGTGAGAACGCCATGGGCACCCTGCCCGGCGCCACCCATATCCGCTTCCCGGACTTCGTTGAGAGCCAGCCGGTGCAACCCGGCCAGAAGGTCGTTCTGTTCTGCCACAACGGCAACCGCTCCTCGGAAACCTGTGCCAAGCTGGCGGCGATGGGCATTGACTGCAGCTTCATCGCAGGCGGCATCGAGAAGTGGATCGTCGAGGGGCGCGAGTTCTCCGACAAGGACGTGCAATCCCTCTCAGACCTGCGCGCGATCCCGGAATACCCGGGCAAAGACGTGCTGCTCAGCACCGCCGATTTCGAGGCGCTGCTGACCACCGAGGACCTGCAGATCGTCGACACCCGCTATCCCGGCGACTTTGAAACCGGCCACTTGCCCGGTGCCATCAACATCCCGATCCGCAAGATGACCACCGCGGACCTGATGGAGCGCATTGCACAGCTGGACCCGGCCAAACCCACCATCGCCGCCTGTTATGACCGCCGCAGCTGCTTCATGAGTCAGGTGCTGGGGCTGGAGCTGTCGCAGCAGGGCATCGACTTCCGCGGCCGCTATACCCTGCCGTGGGAATACTTCGTCGCGCCGAAGCCGAAACCGCATGTGCAGGAATGGCTGGCAGGTCAGCAATCCACCCTCTGGGACAAGGCGATCTCGGCGCTGGCAGCCGCCCTTCTGTGGGTGCATGGGCGCAGCCACATCCTGCTGGGCCTGCTGGCGCTGTCCATCGTGACCCGCATCCTGGTGCTGCCGGTGGCGCTGAAATCCGAACGCGACCAGATCATCACCAACGAAACCGCGGATGAGATGAAGGCGCTGAAGGCGAAACTGGCCCATGACCCGGTGCGCAAGGCGCGCGCGGTGCAGGCGTTCTATGCCGACAAGGGCCTGACGCCGATGAAGAACCTCACCGCGCTGTTGTTCCTGCCGGTGATGATGCTGGGCGTCTCCGCGGCTCAAGAGGCCAGCGCCTCGCTGCAAACCCCGTTCCTGTGGATGGCTGACCTCGGCCTGCCCGACCCGCTGTTCATCCTGCCGGTGCTGTTCTGCGCGCTCGCTGCCGTCTATCTGCTGTGGGCCGTGGCCAAGACCCCGCGCCAGAAAACCCTGTGGATGGTGCTCGGCATGCCTGCGCTCTTTGCAATGGTGTTCACCCTGACAGCCGCCGCAAACGCCTATCTCTGCTTCAGCCTGACGCTGCTGCTGGTGCAGCGCGCCTACGTCACCGGCATGCACCGCAAGCTGGGCGAAGCCATCGCCCTGCGCGCCCACAAGCGCCGCCTCGCCAAACTGCCGCGCGGCGTGATCCCGATGGGCTACACCGAGGAACTGGAGCACGCCGGCAACAAGGCCCTGCGCCTGTCGATCCTGCGCAACGCCGGCCTGCCGGTGCCGGGCGGCGTGATCGTGCGCTCCGACGCAATCCACGACTACCGCGAAATGTCCGGCGCCAAGAAAGACGCCTTTGCCGCCAAGGTCTTTGCCCTTGCAGGCGGCAAACCGGTTGCCGTGCGCTCCTCCGCCAGCAATGAGGACGGCCACGACCAGAGCTTTGCCGGCGTTTTTGAATCTGTGCTCGACGTGACCGCGGACACCATGCGCGCCGCCCTGGACGAAGTGGTGGAAAGCTTCTCCTCGGACCGCGCCGCCAGCTACTCCGGCGAGGGCGACAGCTCCGATCAGGGCAACATCGTGGTGCAGGAAATGGTGCAGGCGGAATACGCCGGCGTCCTCTTCACCCAGGACCCGATGGCCCCCGGCATGGCAATGATCGAATGGGTCGAGGGCTGCGGCGAAGACCTGGTGTCCGGCCGCGTCACCCCGACCTCCTTGCGCTTTGGCCGCTACACCGGCCTGCCCGCATCCGAAGATCAGGACCAGACGCTGGACATGGCGCCGCTGCTGGCCCTTGGCAAGCAGATCGAGGACACCTTCGGCTGCCCGCAGGATGTCGAATGGGCCTATGCCAACGGCCAGTTCCAGATCGTGCAAAGCCGCGACATCACCACGCTGTCGCTTGGCACCGAACAGGAACAGACCCGTCTGGCCGAATGGCGCGATCTCTTGGACCGCTACGCCGATGCAGACCCGGACCAGACCATCCTGGAACAGGACGAAATGTCAGAGGTCCTGCCCCGCCCCACCCCGCTCTCCTTCTCGCTGATGAGCGAGCTGTGGGCGCCGGGCGGCAGCGTTGACCTGGCCTGCCGCGCCCTTGGCGTGCCCTACGGCCTGCCCGAGGGGCGCGACGGCCATCTGGTCAACCTGTTCGGCAAGACCTATGTCGATGTGGCGCTGAAACAGGGCATGACGCTCAAGCTCACCGCCGCCAAGGCCAAGCAGCTGCGCAAGCAGGCGCATCCGATGATCACCCGCTTCCGCAACGAAGTGATGCCGGAACTGCGCAACAAGCTGGCGATCTGGCAGGCCGTGGACTACACCGCCCTGCCCCAGGACAAGCTGCTGGAGGCGATCTCCACCCTCAAGGACATGTTCATCCGCGAGGTCTATCTGGAAGCGGAGAAGATCAACATCCTGGCAGGCTTCACCATGGGCGAGGCAGGCACGGCGGCGGCCGGCGACCCGGCCTTGCGCGCGCATCTGATGCACGCAGAGCTGCCCAACGCGCCCTCCAGCCTGCTCGCCTCCTGCACCGGCAAGGATGCCCAGTCCCGCGCCATGCAGCTGATGGGCCACCGCTCAATCTTCGATTACGAGCTGTCCTCGCCCCGCTACACCGAGGCGCCGGCGCTGCTGCACTCCCTGCTCGACAGCACGGTGGAGCCGATCGGCGCCGTTCCGGTCCCGGCCAACCTGCCGGATGAGCTGGACGATACCATCGGAATCGCTATCGCCTATCAGGATCTCAAGGAACAGGCCAAGCACGAGGCCCTGCGCGTCGTCGCCGAACTGCGCCGTGCCCTCTTGGCACTGGGCCGGACCAGCGGGCTGGAGGATCTGGTGTTCAGCCTGACCTTCGCGGAGGTTCTGGACAGCAACTGGTCCAACCCGGCCCCC
Source organism: Leisingera sp. ANG1 (assembly GCF_000203975.2). Lineage (GTDB taxonomy): Bacteria > Pseudomonadota > Alphaproteobacteria > Rhodobacterales > Rhodobacteraceae > Leisingera. Next base: position 48,248 of record NZ_AFCF02000009.1, read on the forward strand.
CTGCGCGATCTGGCAGGGGCACGGGCAGAGAAAGAAGCGCTGCGCAAGAAATCCGCACCCACCGACGTCACCCTGACCCTGCGCGACTGCGAGCTGCTGTCGCTCGGCGCCCAGGCCCAGGCGGGCGACGGCACCATGGGCGGCACCTGCGTTGCCGGCAGCGGCAGCGCCACCGCCCGGGTGTTCTGGATGGAGGACGACAGCTGCATCGACCCGGCCGCCTTTGCAGACTTCCAGGACGGCGACATCCTGGTCTGCCGGATGGTCAACCCGGCCTGGCTGCCGTGGGTCCAGCGCTCTGGTGCGGTGCTCAGCGAGGTCGGCGGCTGGCTCAGCCACATGGCCATCGTCGCGCGTGAAAAAGACGTGCTGATGCTGGTCGCCTGCAAGGGCCTCGACAGCCTCAGCCACGGCGAGCAGGTGACCGTCAGCGAAGACGGCAGCATCCAGCCGCTGGAGGAAAAGGGCCTCAAGGTGGTTTCCGCCTGATCCAGCTGGACAGGAAGAACAGAAAAGCCCGCAGCATTTGGCTGCGGGCTTTTTGCATCCGGCGGTCAATCTGCCCGCCATATCCCTTCCCCCTTGCACTTTTGGCAAAGATTGCCATATCCTGTTTCAGCGAAAGGAGCCCGCCCATGGCCACCATGAACGTCTCCCTGCCGGAGCAGATGAAAACTTGGGTCGAGGAACAGGCCCGCACCGGCACCTATGCCAATTCCAGCGACTATGTCCGCGACCTGATCCGCCGCGACCAGGCCCGCACAGCCGCCATTGCCGAACTGCAATCCGCCATTGACGCGGGCCTTGCCAGCGGCCCGGCGGAACAGCTGACAGCCGAAGGTTTCAAGGCCTCCATGCGCCGCAATGGCTGAGCTGCGCTGGCGGATCCGCCCCGCCGCCCGCGCCGACCTTGCCGCGATCTGGCGCTATGGCTTGGAAACTTGGGGCGAAACGCAGGCCGACGCCTATGCCGACAGCCTGTTTGCTCTGTTCGACTTGCTCGCGGACTTTCCCGAAATGGCCCGCGAACGGGCGGAATTCACGCCTCCGGTCCGCATCCACCCCACCGGTGCGCATCTGGTGATCTACCGCATCGAACAAAACTGCCCGGAAATCATCCGCATCCTGCACGCCCGCCAGGACCTGATGGCGTTCCTGTCGGAATAACATCCGTTCCAGCCTTGCCATTTTCCGCACATCTGCTCTGATACGGCACATGGACCCGCATCTCGACCCCCGGAAAACCGCCCGGCTGATCCAGCATCTGAAGGACCAGATGGACGCCCTGCCGCCCAAGCTCAAGGCGGCAGCGAAATACGTGATCGACAACCCCGGCGACTTCGGCCTCGACACCGTGCGCACCTCCGCCGAAAGGACCGGCATCAGCGCCAACGGCTTTGTCCGCCTCGCTCAGCACCTGGGCTATGACACATTCGAAGCCTTCCGCGCCCCCTTCCGCGCTGCCCTCACCACCACGCATGAGGCCGACCTCGGCCAGGACTGGCTGGACCGGATGCAGGACGAAGGCCCGGCAGGCAAGCTGCAGGCCGCCGCCGCGCGCAACCAATTGAACATCACCTCCCGCTCCCTACGGCTGATGACAGCGGAACGGACACAGGCCATCGTGGACACGCTGCTGACGGCCCGCCGCAGCTATGTCACCGCCACCAGGTCGTCCTACGCGCTGGCCTATTACTTCCACTACGTCGGCCGCATGGCCCTGCCCTCGCTGGACCTCGTCCCCCGCCACATGGGCGCCGCGCTCGACGATCTGCTGGACATAGGCCCCGAGGACTGCCTGATCGCCCTCACCTTCGCCCCCTACTCCGCCGGCACCATCCAGGCGCTGCGGCTGGCGGGCGAACGCGGCGCATCGGTGATCCTGATTTCCGACAGCGAGGTGATTGCCCCCGGCATCCGCACTAACCATGTTCTGGCGGTGGCCGCCAACGCGCTGCACCCGTTCGGCGCCGTCGGCGGCGCCATGGCCGTGCTGGAATGCCTGATCACCCATCTGATCGAGGCCGGCGGCGAGGACGCCCGGCGAAGGATCGAAGCCTATGACGCCCTGCGCCAGGACAGCGGCGCCTATTGGAGCGGCCCGAAACTGCCGCGGGTTGGGCGCTGATCAAAGAACCTGTCCACTGTCCGGCAACCAGCTCAAACTGGCCTTTGCCTCACGCTCGCATTCTTCCAAGCTGCCGAAATAGCCAGATATCCCGGAGCAAGCCCAATACCCGTCCCCCAGGACACCCTCGTCCTCATCGCAAGCGGGCCACCAATTATCTACCCAATACCGATAGAGCCTGCTGCCAGCATTGAACTGAAATTCAACCCGGCAGGTTCCGTCTACATTCTCATATGTCCGGCTCACGTCCCAATTATGCAAAACCTGTTCCCTATGCTTGCGGTTCCTGTTTGAAACCCTCAGACATCGCCATCAATAAACGGATTCTGCGCCTCCCACTGGTCCCGGGTGGCCCGCTTGTGACCGCCCTGCAGCCGTACCGCGGCCATCGCCCGGTCGGCATAGATCTCTGACCTCAGCGGCCAGGCCAGCGCGTCATCAAACAGCCCCGGCATCAGGTCATAGGGGCCACCCTCCTTGTCCACGTCCCGCATCCACAGATGCGAACCGCAGGTGCTGCAAAAGGCCCGCTCCGCAAAGGCAGAGGATTGGTACCGCGCCACCGGACCCTCCACGGTCACTGCCTCGGCATCAGCCTCGAAACACAAGAACAGCCCGCCGCTCCAGCGCTGGCACATGCGGCAATGGCAGGCCCCGGGATGCGGATCATGCGCCCCTTCAACACGGATTTTTACAGCACCGCACAGGCAGCGGCCTTCCAGAACATCACTCATAGCCGGACTCCTTGCTGACACCGCCAGGATACAGCAAATCAAGCGTCGGCGGGAGTTTCCCGAGTTAGAGCCGCAAATCCGCCTCGTCCGGCGCCAGAACATATTTCAGGTCATAGAGCAGCGCACCTTCGGACCCCAAGGCCCGGATTGCCTGTGCGCCCATCGCGCGGAACTCGGAATGCGCCACCGCCAGAACCACCCCGGCATAGCCCCCCTGCCCCGGCTCGGATACCAGCGGAATGCCGTATTCCTCCTGCGCCTCTGCCGGGTCCGCATGGGGATCGAACACATCCACCACCGCGCCGTACTCCTCCAGGCTGCGGACGACATCAATCACCCGCGTGTTGCGCAGGTCCGGGCAGTTTTCCTTGAACGTCAGCCCCATCACCAGCACCCGCGCGCCGGCCACCGGCAGGCTGCGTTTCAGCATCGCCTTGACCATCTCGCCCGCAGCATAGGCGCCCATGCCGTCGTTCAGACGGCGGCCCGCCAGCAGGATCTCCGGGTGATAGCCCAGCTGCTCCGCCTTGTGCGTCAGGTAATAGGGGTCCACACCGATGCAGTGCCCGCCCACCAGACCGGGGCGGAACGGCAGGAAATTCCACTTGGTGCCAGCCGCTTCCAGCACGGCCTGAGTATCAATGCCCATCCTGTTGAAGATCTTGGCCAGCTCATTCACCAGCGCGATGTTGATGTCCCGCTGGCTGTTTTCGATCACCTTGGCGGCCTCCGCCACCCGGATGCTTGCGGCCTTGTGGGTGCCTGCCGTCACCACCTCGCGGTACAGCGCATCCACCCGTTCCGCCACCTCAGACGTGGAGCCTGAGGTCACCTTCACCACATCCTTCAGCCGCCGCTTCTTGTCGCCGGGGTTGATCCGCTCCGGGCTATAGCCGGCAAAGAAATCCGCGTTGAATTTCAGACCCGACCGCGCCTCCAGCACCGGCACGCAATCTTCCTCAGTCGCGCCGGGATAGACGGTGGATTCATAGATCACCAGATCACCGGGTTTCAGCACGCTGCCCACAATGGCCGATGCCGCCAAGAGCGGCCCCAGGTCCGGGCGGTGGCTGGCATCCACCGGCGTCGGAACGGTGACGATGTAGATGGAGCAGTCCGCAATCTCCGCCGGGTCCGAGGTAAAGCGCAGGAATTCCGCTGCCGCCAGCTCCTCCGGCTCCAGCTCCCGCGTGCGGTCCGCGCCTTTGCGCAGTTCGGCAATGCGGGAGGGATCAATATCGAACCCCATAACCGCCCGGTGCTGCCCGAACGCCGCCGCCAGCGGCAGCCCGACATAGCCGAGGCCAATGACACAGATCTTGTCTTGCGCGCCGCTCATGTCCGGCTGCTCCTTGTTCCGCGGGGCTGGTTACGCCAAGCCCCCTGCCCGCCCACATAATGCCTTGGCCCCAAGGGGTTCAACCGCAGGCGTGCGGTTTCGGCCTCACGCCTCCACAACAATCGCGGAGACGCCGCTGTCCACATCCCGGCAGGCCGCCAGCAGCCGCGGCATCAGATGGGACATCACGTAGTTCGCATGGAACCGGCTCGGCGCCTTCAGCACCAGCCGCCCCCCTGCCCGGCCCGCGCGCTCCAGCCCCTGCACCCAGGAGGCATAATTCGCCGGATCCTCTGCATGCAGCACCGCCTTGGCAAGGCTCCACTCATGGCCGTCCGACACATCCGGCGCAGGCGGCACCGCACCGGGGCGCAGCGGCACCACATTTGGTGCAGGCTCGTCATTGCTTTGCATCCGGTGCTCAAAGTCCGGCCCGACTGCGCCCCAGCGCTCCTGCGTGTCCGCCAGCAGCCGTTCCAGATCAATGCCGTATTCGGTGACCCGCCCGCGCGCGCCCTGGCGTTTCACCACCAGCCAGCCCCAGCCGCGCAGCTTTGCCATCTCGCGCTTCACCGTACGCTCGTCCACATCCCATAGCCGGGCAATCTCCCGCTGCCCGACGGCCAGCTCATCGCGCTGCCAGTTGTAGCGGGCGGTCATCAATGTCATGAAACGCAGAACCAGCTTCTGCGCCCCCTTGCCCTGGCCAAGCGCATAAGCCCCCATCGCCGTGAGGATGTCATACTTCAATGCAGAGGCGTTGCGCCCCGCAGGCCGTTTGGCAAGCATTGCTGCCCCCGTTTCTCCCTCCCTGCCCTCCTGGGCCGGGATATGCTGCCTCAAGTGCTCCCGGGGTTTTTGCCGGGAATGGCGCTGGCCGGTTTGCCCTGAACTCAACGCTATTTGTTTGTTGTACCTGATTTGCGTCCGGAATTCCGATTCTGTCAAGCGCTGGCGGGAATTGAATTCAGACCCAATCCCTTTTTCGAAAGAAAAATTGGTATCTATGGTATTGGGTGACAGCTTGGATGTCCCCTATTCGCGCCAAAATGTCCCCCAATCTGCTGTATCCCGATCCGGGGTGTCCCCCTAAATCTGGCGTCTGAACCCCAGAAAAATCCAGTAAAACGAATCGCTTGGCGCCTGCCTCACGAATCGCCCCTGCCCTTATTTCACTGGGCCTTTTGCAGATGTGTCCCCGCGGGGACAGGACGCTCATCCCAACCATATTTGCTTTTGCGTTTTTTGCAAATTCGGCGTAAATGGATATTGAGGCTGAATTAGCGTCCTGCAGAAATGGACGCTTTCAAAAAACAACACCGTGTGAGGCTAAGGAGCAGCGATGTTTACGCACGAAGACCTGTCCAAGATGCAGGCCCAATCCCTGAAGATGCAAAGCTGGATCCGCCAGCAGACTTTCTCCCCTGAAATGGAAAAGACCCTGCGCCGGTTCTCTTCCTGGGAAGTGGCGGAGCTGATCTTCCGCGTCAACCAGTCGACCCTGCGGGGACGGCTCGCCACCGACCCCTCCCTGCCCCAGGGCCATGTGGAGGAGGACGGCCGCCAGCGCTGGTATTCGCTGGAGGAGATCAACGAGCTGCGCCGCCGCATCAAGATCAACCGGCAGTCCCTGCTGCCCAAGCGCCCCGCGGGGAAACGGGCGCTGCGGGTGGCAATCTCCAACTTCAAGGGCGGTGCGGGCAAATCCACCGTGGCCCTGCATTTCGCCCATGCCGCGGCGCTGGACGGCTACCGGGTGCTCTGCGTCGACTTCGACCCGCAGGCCACCCTGTCCCACTCCATGGGTCTCAGCGACGTCACCGAGGATTACACCGTCTGGGGCATTATGGCCCGCGACCTGGTGCGCGAGACCACGCGGATGAACGCCTCGCTGCAGGGCGCCGAGTCCGGCACCGCCCTGCCCCAGCGCCAGCTGCCCGAGGCGATCACCGGCATGGGGCTGCAGGACCTGCGGGTCAGCGATTTCGTCAAGCCCACCAGCTGGCCGACCATCGACATCATCCCCTCTTGCGCCAATGCGGCCTTTGTGGAATTCGCCTCCGCCCAGTACCGGCACCTGAACCCGGAATGGTCGTTCTTTGCGGCCGTGTCCCGCTACCTCGACCAGCTGCCGTCTGAGGATTACGACCTGATGATCTTCGACTGCCCGCCTGCCATCGGCTACCAGTCGATGAACGCGGTCTTTGCCGCCGACATGCTCTATATCCCCTCCGGCCCCGGTTACTGGGAATATGACTCCACCACCTCCTTCATCGGCCAGCTGTCCGAGGCGCTGGAGGATTTGTCCGCCTTTAACGGCGTTGTCCCCGCGGGGACATTTGCTTTGCCCAAGGTTTTTCAGGACGTCCGCTTCCTTCTGACCCGTTACGAAAGCGGTAACGATTTGCACCGTGCGATGCGTTCGGCATTTATGAAGGTTTTTGAGGGTAGGATGACGGAGCACCCGATCGAGATGACCCGCGCAGTCGAACAATCGGGCCGCTTCTTAAGTTCCATCTACGAAATCGATTACCGGGATATGACACGCGAAACCTGGCGCCGTGCGCGGGCGTCGTTTGATCAGGCCTATGACGAGTTCAAGGCCTACGCGCTGGAAGCCTGGGAAAAACTGGAGGATGAGGCATGAGTAAACGCAGAGTCTTCGACATCGACTTCCCGACTGAACCAAACCAACCCTCTGAAACAAAAACTGCCCCCGCGCAGACTGCCGTCCAGAAGCCGGACCAGCGGATGCGCAAACCGTCTGAACCGCGCCGCGGGCCGATGGCCACCGCGATCTCCGAGAACGCAGATGCGTTGCGCAGCCGGGCAGAGGCGGAGCAGAAAATCCGCGATGAAAACGACCGGCTGGCGCATGAGTTTGTGCGGCTGAAGAAGCTGGGGCTGGTGGTCGACCGGATCCCGATCGGCATGATTTGCACCAAGAAACTGATCCGCGACCGCAAGGAGGAGCGCGATCCGGACCTGGAGGAGCTGAAAGCGTCGATCAAGGCGGTGGGGCTCTCGAACCCGATCCGGGTCGAGCCATTGGAGAACGGCCAGTATGAGCTGATCCAGGGCTACCGCCGGATGAAGGCCTATTGGGAGCTGCTGAACGAAACCGACGATCACTCCTACGCGCATATCCCCGCGGGTTTGGTGGCCAATGGCGACACGCTGCAGACCCTCTACCGCCGGATGGTGGACGAGAACCTGGTGCGCCGCGACATCTCCTTTGCCGAGATGGCTCAGCTGGCACTGCGCTATGCCGAGGACACCCAGACCGGCGCAGAGACCATCGAGGATGCGGTCAATGACCTCTACGCCTCTGCCGGCCGCCAGAAGCGAATCTATATCCGCCATTTCGCCCAGGTGCTGAAAGCGGTGGGCGACCATCTGAAGTTCGCCGAAGCGATTCCCCGGGCGCTGGGTCTGGAGCTGAAAAAGCGGCTGGAAGCGGACGCGATGAACGCTCAGGTGTTGCGTGACACGCTGGCGCGGGTGCAGCCCGCAACGGAGGAAGCGGAGCTGGAAGTGTTGCGCAGCTTTGCCGAAGGCAAGCGCAAGAACGCGCCGCGCGCGGCTTCTGCACCGCGCCCCGGTGTGGCCAAGACCACCCTGCGCTGCACTGTCCCCGCGGGGACAGTCCGCTGCCAGGCCCGTGACGGCAAGATCGAAATGGCGATGGAGCGCGACTTCTCGGAGATCGACCGGCACAAGCTGGAAGGCGCGATTGCTGCGTTCTTTGCGGCCCTCGAAGAAGACAGCTGACACGCCTGTCCCCGCGGGGACAGCATCGGAAAATGGTGGAGGCCCGGCAGAAATGCCGGGCCTTTTTGTTGCCCGGTGGCGGCGCGAAACGGGTTTTCAGCAGGTGTCCCCGCGGGGACAGGCAGGTCTGATGGGCGGGACGAAGGGATAGATTCAGTGCCTAATCCGCTTGTTTGAGCATGTTTTCATGATGTGTCCCCGCGGGGACAGGTGTCTGGATACCGGTTGCGGTGGGCGGAAACGCCCACCCTGCGATGACGCCATACCCGTCTGGTTGACCGTTTGGGCCTAGCAACCCGCAGCTGGTTCATGGGCGCTCCGCCTGCCGCAGCGTGTCAGGCGGGTAACCTGTCCCCGCGGGGACAGGCGGGTGAAACCTGATTGCTCCGCCCGGGATTTGCGTTTTGTCCCCGCGGGGACAACGCCGGACAGGGTCAGAAAGGCGAGGCTGGCCGCTGCTGAAACCGCTTGCGGTTTTCTTGGAGAGGTTGTTGGCAGCGGGTGGAAACGCCTGCCTTTCTGTGTGGCAGAGCCGCCGTAGAGTGGGGCATTGTATCCCTTGTGTATTCGTTGAAAACCCAGCCTGTCCCCGCGGGGACAGATGCGCAAAACACCTGCGGGATGCAGCGCGGGTCAAAAGAAAGACCCGGCCTGAGGGCCGGGTCCTGCAGGTTTTCAAGTGCTGTCCCCGCGGGGACAGCAGTGGTTCAGTTCAGAACCTTGAACTCAATCCGCCGGTTCCGGGCCCGGTTCTGCACCGTGTCATTGGGCACCAGCGGTGTGGTTTCGCCGTAGCCGACAGCGACTAGGCGCTCTGCCGGGATGCCCATTTGCTGAAGGTATTGGTTCACCGCCGCGGCGCGTTTCTCGCTCAGCGTCATGTTCCAGGCCGCCTTGCCCTGGCTGTCGGTGTGGCCGCCGACCTCAACCACCATGCCGGGGCAGCGGCGGATGATGTCCGACAGGCTGTTCAGGAAGTCGCGGGAATTGGCATCGAGCCGGGCAGTGGAGGGCGCGAAGTTGACGCTGCGGCCCTGCGACAGGATTTCAAACCGGCCGGTGCAGGCCTCGCGGCTGAAATCGCCGCTGGCTTCCAGCGCTGCAGAGGCGCCTGCGGTGACTGTCCCCGCGGGGACAGAGGCTGTGGCTGTACCGGTGCGGTCAAACATCAGGTCCATGCTGACAAGCCCCACCGGGGTGATGGTGACGCCTGCGGCTTCCTCCAGTTTTTCCTTCCCTGCAATCAGGTTGAAGTCTTCCAGCTTGAGGATCACCGGCTGCACGGTGGCGACGGCAACCCGGTTTTCACCCAGCAGTGTTACCGCTACCGGGATGATCAGATCGGCGGTGACGCCATGCAGCGACAGGGTGACGGGCAGGTCGATCTGTTTTCGCTGCACTGCGGCGAGATCAGTGATCTGGTTCGGATCGATCCGGGCTGTGATCACGGCCTCCGGGTAGGTGAAGGTTTCAAAGAACAGGAACCGCATCCGCACGTTGCGCAGGTCGATGGAGGTGTCGACAGAGTCCAGAGCGATGTGGATCTTGGCCTCCCCGGCCTCGGAGATGCTGCCGGAGAAGACGGCGAAGCGGCTGGATTCCGCAATGCTGCCTTTTTTGATCGATATGAATCGGATGGCAGAGGATTCGGGGGTCAGCTGCCAGCCGCCCTCAAACGGGCCGGCGGCCAGTGCCGGGCGGATGAGGAGCAGGAAAATTGTTATGATTGAAAGGGTTAAGCGGTACATGCGGGTCCATCCGGGTTTCTGGAAGTGAGGTCCCGGCCTGCGGGCCAGGGCAGAAATGATGCGCCCAGACTAACCGCAGAGTTGCTGCCGGGCGCAAGGGACGCGATAGTTTGGTAACCAAATACCCTTAAGAATTGGGAAGCAGCCCTGCGCGGACGGATGCTGGGGCGGGAAGTGGAGCAGACAGGTGCAAGTTTTGATGATCCGGGTCCGGCTGATGCTGCTGGCAGTTGCGGCGGCCTGCTGGGGCGCGATGGCGCTGGCTGAGGAGCGGCTGGCGCTGGTGATCGGCAACTCCAGCTATGGCGCGGTCTCAGCGCTGGACAATCCGGTGCGCGATGCGCGGCTGATGGCAGAGGTGCTGGAGGGGCTGGGCTTTGACGTGACCCTGGCAGCGGATGCCAAGCAGATCGAGATGAAGCGCGCGATTGCCCAGTTCGGCCGCAAGCTGCGCAGCGCCGGCGAGGATGCGACGGGGCTGTTCTACTATGCCGGCCACGGGGTGCAGAGCTTTGGCAGCAACTACCTGCTGCCGGTTGATGTGGCGCTGGCGGATGCGGCGGATCTGGACCTTATGGCGATTGAGGCGCAGTCGGTTCTGCGGCAGATGGCCTCGGCCAGGAACCGCACCAATATCGTGATCCTGGACGCCTGCCGCAACAATCCGTTTGAGGCGGTGGCGGATCTGAATGCAAGCGGTCTTGCGGAGATGAAGGCGCCGACCGGCACCTTCCTGGCCTATGCCACCGCGCCGGGTGATGTGGCGCTGGACGGGGAGGGGGCAAACAGCCCCTTCACCGAGGCGCTGGCGCGTGAAATCACGGTGCCGGGGGCGCCGGTCGAGCAGGTGTTCAAGCAGGTGCGCCGGGCGGTGCTGGAGCAGAGCGGCGGCAGGCAGACGCCTTGGGACACGTCCTCATTGGTGAGTGATTTCACCTTTGCGGCGGCGGCGCCGGAGCCAGTGATAAGCGCGGCGGAAATGGAAGAGGCGCAGGTCTGGGCTTCGGTCAAGGCATCGCGGGATGCGATGCAGATCATGCTGTTCCTGCGCGGCTATGGCGATGGCCGCTATGCTGATGAGGCGCGGGTGCTGCTGGCGGAGCTGGTGCAGGAGGAGCTGCAAACAGGTGGGGCGGCGGTTGCAGAGGCGCCCGCGGACCCGGTGCAGGACGCGGAGACGGCAATGTACCAGGCGGCGCAGGGGGATGGCAGCAAGGCGGCTTATGAGGCTTACCTGATGGCTTACCCTGAGGGGCAGTTCGCTGAAATGGCCGCGGCTGAGGTTGCGGCGCTGGCGGCAGGCACCGGGCAGGACCCTGCGGCGGGCGGTGACGCGCCGGCTGTGGTGCCGGAGGTGGAGCAGGAGGCGGTGCAATTGGCAGAGGCTGGGCCTGTGACCTATGCAAGCCCGCTGCACACGGGTGTTGCGGAGATTTCCGGGCTGACGCTGGCGGAGGTGGTGACCCGCTCGCCGTCGTTTCCACCCGTCGAAGGCCTGCCGGACAGCTACTGGAAGGGCCAGTCCTGCGGCAATTGCCACCAGTGGACACGGGACCGTCTGTGCACCCAGGGCAACACGTATCTGAGCCTCAACATGCAGCGCTCCCTGGGCAAGCAGCACCCGTTTGGCGGGGCGCTGAAACAGGTGCTGAAGAGCTGGGCCGCGGGCGGCTGCCAGTAATTTCCTGGTTCTGAACCGGCAGGGCAGGGGAGGACTCCCGCCCGTGCAGGTGCATTTGAAAAATGCACCGCTCTGGTTGGGCGTGGCGCTGTGCTGTGCACAGCGTGGAGCTGGAAGGGCAAGCGGGGTGCCGTGCAGAAGCCTGGGCTGGTATTGCTGAGAAGCGCTTAAGGGCAGGTTTGCCCTTAAGGCGCTATGTCCATGGTGTTCCATCCTTTTTCGCGTCAAGGGTAAACCGCGCGTGCCGCGCGGCTGCTGGCGCAGCCCTTGACCCGGAAAAGGACGGTTCTGCCGGCGCGGGAGAGCTTGGGCGTCACGGGGCGTGGGTGGTGATCAGGAAATAGACCCATTCGCCTTTGAAATCCGCGTGTTCGGCGCGGGCGGCGGCCACTTGGGCGCGCAGGAATTCCAGATAAGGTTCCGCGGGTTCGCTGAGGGGGCGGAGGCTGTCATAGAGCGGATGCGAGGCGGCGAAGGCGACGGCGATTTCCTGGCCGTAGGGCGGCGCGACGGTGATCTGCAGGCCGGGATCTCCGGCCTCCTTGGCACCGACGCGCAGGGCGGTTTTGGGGGCGGCTTCTGCCAGAGGCACCAGCTCGTTTGGAGAGAGGTGCAGCACCGCGCCGCCGGCGTCGAAGTAATCCACGTAGACATAGGCCGGGTAGTCCGGTGCGGTGAGGTCGAAGAACAGCCGCTCGCCGCCTGAATAGTCGAGAACGCGGGCGTGGGCGTCGCTGCCGACCAAGAGCGGATTGGTGATCTGATCGGTGCTTTGCGGCAGGCCGACGTTCGAAATACCCGCCAGAGCGCCGCATTGCGGGCGGGGCAGCAGGCGCATCTGGTCCGATACCGTGATGTCAGCGCCCATCTGTGCCTGAAGCGCGGCCAGGACCGGGCTGCGCAGGCCATCCTCGGGCAGGTGGCCGCGGACCTCCAGCGTGGCGGTTTCAGGGACAAAGGCAACCTGCAGGCGGGCGCAGGGCACGGCGGCAAGGATGCCGGAGACGCCGTCGCGCAGGGGATCGCCCTCTGCCACTGCATCGCCGGGCTGCATGAAGCTTTGGAAGGCGGCGAGGGAGACCGGGTCGATGTCGCCGGAGCCGCCCTGGAACGCCAGTGCGGCCTTGATGCGGGGGGCGTCCGGGGTTGCAGGCGGGGTTTGCTGCGGATTGGGGGCAGTGCCGGGCAGGGCGGTGGCCTGCGGCTGTGCCTGGGGGCTGGGCTGGCTGGCTGGCGCGGTCTGCGGCAGGGCGGCTGTGTCCGGTTGTGCGGCAGGAACGGTGGCCAGCGGAGCTGCGGTACCGGTGAGCGGCAGGGCAGGGGCCATTGCGGCGGCGGGCAGGGCGGCAGCCGCGGGCGCGGCGCTGGCGAGACGGTCTGCCGGTGCCTGGGCGGGCGCGGCGGCGGGAGCCTTGGCTGCCGCCGGGGTGAGAGTGTCCGCGGCTGGGGCCTTGGGCTGCGCCTTGGACTGCGGAATGCTGCCTGCGGCGAGGCCTTGGGATTGGGCTTGGCTTTCAGGGGCTTGCTCACTCTCTGCCGCTTGCGGCACGGCCTCAGACCTTGGGATGCGGTGGGCCTGGAGGTTGAGGCTGCTTTCGGGCGTGGGCTGCTGCGGCAGCGGGTCTGGGGTGAGTGAGATCAGCAGCGCGCCGGCGCCGCCCGCGTGGACCACGGCGGAGGCGGCAAGCCCCAGTGCCCATATGGCCGGGGCGCGGCTCATCCGCCGGTTTCCGGGGTGACCACCAGCACCACGTCAGTGAATCCCAGTGCTTCGCCCTGGGCTACCAGCGGCAGCACGTTGCGCAGTTCGGCTGTGCGGTGGGCGTTGATGCGCAGGCGTAAGGCAGGGTCGTCTGCCAAGAGGGCTGAGAGGGCAGGGGAGAGGGCGTCGCGGGCAATCGCTTCGCCGTCGAGGGCCAGGTCGCCGCTGGCGGAGACCGCGAGGGTGATGCCGCCTGCGGGCATGTCGCGGCCTGTGACCGCAGTGGCGGGGCGCACGTCGAAGGGCGCGGTGGCGTCCATGCGGCCGATCAGCATGAAGAACACCAAGAGGAAGAACACCACGTCGATCAGGGCGATGATGGTCTCAGAATGCGGGTTACGGGCGGGGCGGTTGAGTTTCACTGTGCCGCCTCCAGCCGCAAGACGCGCAGGCGGGTGACCCCGGCCAGTGCGGCGGTGTCCATCACGGTGATCAGCGCCTGGGTCTGCGCGGCACCGGAGGGGAGGATGACCACCTGGGTGAGCGGTTCGTTCGCGACGGCGGCGGAGAGGGTGGATTGCAGGGATGCCGCGTCCAGTGCGGTGCCGCGCAGCACCGGCACGCCGTCAGCGCCAAGGCGGATCATCAGGGTGCCGACCGGGGTTTGGGGACTGCCCGCGGCGGTGGCCTCGGACGGTTTTACAGCGGGGATCATGTCGAGGTTCAGATAGGTGGAGGTCACCATGAAGAACACCAAGAGGATCAGCATGACGTCAATCATCGGCACCAGCGAAATCAGGGCGCGGGGGCGGGCGGGCCGGTTGATCATCATGGCGGCGTTCCCCCGTGTCAGCGTGACCCGTCGATCAGCAGCAGGCGGCCGGCGGCGCTTTCGATGGCTTGCGCGGCGGCGTCAATGCGGGCGGCGAAAAGCCCTGCTGCGATGGCGGCGGGGATGGCGACCAGCAGGCCCGCGGCGGTGGTCAGGAGCGCCTGCCAGATGCCGCCGGCGAGGACCGAGGCATTGGCGGCACCCTGCGCCAGTTCCAGTTCCTGAAATGACTGGATCATGCCGAGGACGGTGCCGAGGAGGCCGAGCAGGGGCGAGACCATGGCGATCAGTTCCAAGAGGCGGATGAGGGAATTCATCCGGCTCACCTCCTCATTGCCGCGACGCTGCAGTTCGTCTTGCAGGAGCGGGCCGCGCAGACCCTCCTGCAGGGCCTGCATGGCGTAGGTCATGACGCGGTCTGCGGGGGATTTGCCGCCCGCAATGCTGTCCTGTGCCTGCTTGCGGTCGCCGTCCTTCCATTGAGTCAGCGCCTGTTCGCGGGCTTGCCCGCCGGAGCGCACCGGCCAGAGCTGGATCAGTTTGACGGCAATCACCGTCAGCGACAGAAGCGACATCAGGGCCAGGATCACGATCACTGGCCCGCCGGTGCCGAGCATATCCCAGGTGCCGGCCATGGCTTATTTCACCAGCGGCGCGGCAGCGCGGGAAGTGAGCTCCAGGATCGGGAAACAGTCCATCTGATCCTCGTTCTGGGGCTGGCAGGAGGTGATGTCGTGCAGCAGGATCTCGGAGATGTTGCTGCAGGCGGTTTCCGGGATCTCAAAGAGTTTCAGGGTGGTGCGCTGGACGGGCAGGGGGGCGGCGTCGATCGACAGCAGGCGGTCGATCACGCCCTGGCCGTCGAGGATCGCCAGCGACATCTCGAAGCCTTCGAAGCTTTTGCCGGTCTGGTTGCGGAACAGGAAGAAGGCGCGGCAGCCGCCGCCCTCGATTTCTTCGGTCTTGTTCAGCTCAACGTGCAGCGGGCCGGTTTCCGCGGCGGCGGTGAGCGGCAGGCAGATCAGGGCGAGGGCAGTCAGCAGGCGGGTCATGGGCATCACGGTCTCCGGGTTCCGGTGGATGCCCGGCCCGCAACCGCTGCGGGCCGGGCTGCGTTCGGGGTCAGACCAGGGCGGTCAGGGCCTTTTCAATCTTGTCCATCGCGTCGCGGGCAGAATCGAGGTCGCGGCGTTTCAGGTGCCGGGCGGCCACATGCAGTGCGCGGCCCAGCCGGTCGCGGGCCTTGCCCGGGGCGCGGGCGACATTGGCCTGCAGCGACTGGGCGCGTTTGACCTGGGCGCCAAGGGAGCGCTGGTCCATTTCGCGCTGGCCGCGCTTCATCGACTTGGACTCATCCTCGCGGTCGGCGCCGATGCGGGCCACGGCGCGTTCGATCACCACGATCATCGTCTCGGCCTCCTGCAGGCGGCCGTCGTTGATCAGGCTGACCGATTTGGCGAGGGCGCGTTTCAGCTTCAGCTCCAGCGGGCCGGGGGCGAGGCCGATGCGCGGCTGGATGCGTTTCAGGCGGCGCTTCAGCGGCGCGATGGCCTTGGCGTCGATGCCGGTGGCGGAAATGTCGGAGGCGTCTTCCTCTGTCACCTGGCCGCCGGAGGCCTCGGGTTTGAGGCTGTCCAGGAGGTTGCCGCCGTCATCGTAGAACAGCACGTTGACCTTGGCCGGGTTGCGCTTGAAGAATTTTTTGAGCTCGGTGACCATGCGCTGCGGCGCGCTTTCGCAGATCATCTCCATGTCGCCGGAACGCACCACATAGGTGCCCCAGGCCATGGGCGGGCCGCCGCCCGCATTCTTCATCGGTGTTTTCAGGGTTTCCGGTTTCTTACCCGGCTGAATCATCAGAAGCGGGTCCTTGCTGGCGTCCAGGCAGAAGGCGAAACTCATCCGCTTCTTCGCCCCCTCGCGAACCATCTCTTTGACTTCTTTGCCAGAAATACGATCAATACTCATCATTCAGCCGCTGTTGAATGCTTGGAAAAGGTTTGACATTAGGATGGCGATAAGGCTCTCTTGGGGTCAAGTTATTGTTTGAGGTTTCCGCAGGTTTAACCACCAGGCCCGAAAAGAGTGGCACCTGCTTTCCGTTACGTTACCACACAGGAACGTGACCAAAAAAGAATGCACCCAGGGGGGCGAAAGAAGATGGATCCTGCAGTATTGCTGCAATCCAAAGGGGATGATGCCCCTAGCGGTGAGAACCTCGAATATGACCCGGCTTTCACCGAGATGGAGCTGGCGGCCCAGCCGGGCGAAGAATCGGTGGTGGGCAACGAGACCATCGAGGCCACCGATCCCGACTACCGCGAAGTTCAGAAGAAGGCGCTTGAGGTGCTGGAGCGCAGCCACGATTTGCGCGCTGCCGTTTTCCTGGGCGACGCGCTGCTGCACTCCGAAGGGCTGCCCGGTTTTGCCGATGTGACCACCTATATCCGCGGCTGCCTGGAAGAGTTCTGGGAGACCTGCCATCCGGAGCTGGACGAGGACGACGGCGATCCGACGATGCGGATCAATGCGATCCAGGATCTGTGCGGCCAGCCGGACGGGATGGCGGGGGCTTCGCCGCTCTACCGGTCGCTGCGCCGGGCGCCGCTGAGCGAGAGCCGCGGCTTTGGCCGGTTCTGTCTGCGCGACATTGAAATTGCCGAAGGGGTGATGGCGGCGCCGGAGGACATGGAACATGTGCCGGACAGCGCCACCATCGGCGCGGCGTTTCAGGACAGCGACGAGGAAATCGTCGCGGCGCGGCTGGCTGCGGTCAAGACGGCGGAGGAGAACGTGCGCGCGATCTCTGCCGTGTTCGACGAGCAGACGCCGGGGCAGGGCCCGGACCTGAGCGCGCTGATCAAGCTGCTGCAGCAGATCGGCAAGCGGATCGGCACCTATGCCAATCTGAGCGCCGAGGATGATGCTGCGGAAGATGAGGCGGCAGAGGACGGCGCGGAGGACAGCGGCGGCGCAGCGCCGGCTGCTGGCGGGCGGGCGATGCCGTCTGCGCCGGGCGCAATCAACTCGCACGCGGATGTGTCCAACACGCTGGACCGCATCATCAGCTACTACCGGCGGGCGGAACCTTCCAGCCCGCTGCCGATCCTGCTGGAGCGGTGCAAGCGGCTGGTGGGGGCCGACTTCCTCACCATCATGAATGACATGGCCCCGCAGGGGGTGGAGAACGTCCACCTGATCGGCGGGATTGACGAAGACGACGACTGACGGACACGGGGAATTTCTGCGGCGGAACCTGCTGCGGACCCCGTGAAAGCAAGACGAGTAAGGAGACCTAGATGGCCGGAAGTTCACAGAAATTCATTGCCCGCAACCGGGCACCAAGGGTCCAGATCGAATATGACGTGGAGCTGTATGGCGCCGAGAAGAAGGTGCAGCTGCCCTTCGTGATGGGCGTGATGAGCGACCTGGTGGGCAAATCCGAAGTGGAGCAGCCCGCCGTTGCGGACCGCAAGTTCCTGGAAATCGACGTGGACAACTTCGATGACCGGATGAAGTCGATGGCGCCGCGCGCCGCCTTCACCGTGCCCAACACGCTGACCGGCGAGGGCAACCTGGCGGTCGACATCACGTTTGAGAGCATGGACGATTTCAAGCCCGCCGCGATTGCCGCCAAGGTGGAGCCGCTGCGCGAGCTGCTGGAAGCGCGCACCCAGCTCAGCAACCTGATGACCTATATGGACGGCAAGACCGGTGCCGAGGATCTGATCTCCAAGATCATCCAGGACCCGAGCCTGCTGAAAACCCTGGCCGCGCAGCCGAAACCCGGCGGCGAAGCCGACAGCGAAGAATAAGAGCGGAGGACGAAGATGGCTGAAGAAGAACTCCAGGCGGAAGCCGCTGCTGGTGAAGCCGCCTTTGGCTCTGCCGAATTCGCGAGCCTGCTGCAGAAGGAATTCCGTCCCAAGTCGGACCAGGCCAAGACCGCTGTTGAAAGCGCGGTCAAGACCCTGGCCGAGCAGGCGCTGGCAAACACCGCGCTGATTTCCGATGACGCGCTGCGCTCGATCGAGAGCATCGTGGCGGCGATTGACGAGAAGCTGACCGAGCAGGTCAACCTGATCCTGCACAACGAGGATTTCCAGCAGCTGGAAAGCGCCTGGCGCGGTTTGCATTATCTGGTCAACAACACCGAGACCGATGAGCAGCTGAAGATCCGGGTGATGCCAATCACCAAGAAGGAAATGTCGAAGACCCTGAAGAAGTTCAAGGGCACGGCATGGGATCAGTCGCCGATCTTCAAGAAGATCTATACCGAGGAATTCAGCCAGCTGGGCGGCGAGCCCTATGGCTCCCTGGTGGCCGACTATCACTTTGACCATTCGCCGCCGGATATCGAGCTGCTGGGTGAAATGTCCAAAATTGCAGCCGCCGCGCATGCGCCGCTGATCACCGGCGCCAAGCCGACCCTGTTCCAGATGGACAGCTGGGCGGAACTGTCGAACCCGCGCGATCTGACCAAGATCTTCCAGACCCCGGAATATGCCGCATGGCGCAGCTTGCGCGACAGCGAAGATGCGAAATACGTCGGGCTCGCGATGCCGCGCTTCCTGGGCCGTCTGCCCTATGGCTCCAAGACCGATCCGGTTGAGGAGTTCGCATTCGAGGAAGACACCGCAGGTGCCGGCAGCGAGAAATACGGCTGGGTCAACGCGGCCTATGGCATGGCGGTGAACATCACCCGCTCGTTCAAGATGTACGGCTGGTGCTCGCGCATCCGCGGCGTCGAGAGCGGCGGCACGCTGGAGAACCTGCCCAGCCACACCTTCCCGACCACCGATGGCGGCGTCGATCAGAAGTGCCCGACCGAGATTGCCATCGACGACCGGCGCGAGGCGGAACTGGCGAAGAACGGCATGATGCCGCTGATCCACCGCAAGAACACCGATGTTGCGACCTTCATGGGCGCGCAGTCGCTGCACAAGCCGGCCGAATACGACGATCCGGACGCCACCGCCAACGCCAATCTGGGCGCGCGGCTGCCGTATCTGTTCGCCACATGCCGGTTCGCGCACTATCTGAAGTGCATGGTGCGGGACAAAGTCGGCTCGTTCAAAAGCCGTCAGGACATGGAGTCCTGGCTGCAGGACTGGATCAACAACTATGTTGATTTCAACGCAGACATCTCTTCGGAGACCGAGAAGGCGCGCAAACCTCTGGCCGCAGCTGAAGTGGTTGTGGAAGAGGTCGAGGGCAACCCGGGGTATTACACCTCAAAATTCTTCCTGCGCCCGCATTACCAGCTGGAGGGGCTTTCCGTCTCGCTGCGTCTGGTATCGAAACTGCCCTCGGAAAAAGGAGGCTGATTTTCCACTCCCCAGCCTTAACCAAGCATAGTGCAGTAGAGTTCAATATTTTTGAAAGGATAGCAAAATGGCTGCAAACATGTTCGTACAGATCTCGGACATCGAAGGCGATGCAACCGAGGAGAACCACAAGAAGTGGATCGTGATCCAGTCGGCGAGCTGGAACGTGGAGCGCGCGGTTGAAATGACCGACCTGGGGTCCACCCAGCGGATGCACGCGAACTCGAACTTCGGCAAGATCGAGCTGACCTCGCAGATGGGCAAAGCGTCCAACGATCTGGCGCTGTCGGTTGCCAACGGCACCGTGCGCCCGGAAATCATCATGCACTGGTGCCGTTCGGGTGACAGCGCCAGCCAGGGCCTGCTGGTCTATTCGGTCTGGAAGATGAAAGACGTGGTTGTCGACAGCTACTCGATCTCTGCCAGCGAAGACGGCATTCCGGAAGAAACCTGGTCGCTGGCCTATGCCGCGATTGAGCATGAGTACAAGTCGACCAACCAGAAGACTGGTAAACTCACCACTGAAGGCACCTTCAAGTGGAACGTGCAGACCGGCAAGGTCGAGTAAACCAATTGGCGGACCCCGGGTATATTACATGCCCGGGGTCCGTTTTTTCTGACGTATTTGCAGCATCCATCCCCGTTGCGGAGTAGAGCCCATGACCCCCGAAGAGCATCTGAAAGCTGGTGATCCCAAGGCGGCGCTGGAGGCGCTGCAAGCCAAGATCCGCGCGGATGCGAGCAATCCGAAGCTGCGGGTGTTCCTGTTCCAGCTGTTGTGCGTGCTGGGCGACTGGAACCGGGCGATTGCCCAGTTGAAGGCCGCCGCCGGGCTGGACGAAGGCGCCACGGTGATGGCGCAGGCCTACCGCGAGGCGATCATCTGCGAGGTCTACCGCGAGAAGGTGTTCGCCGGTGAAAAGTCGCCGCTGATCCTGGGCGAGCCGGAAGAATGGCTGGCGCATCTGATCGAGGCGCAGAAACTGCTGGCAACCGGCAATCCCAAAGAAGCCGCCGAGCTTCGCGCCAAGGCGTTTGATGCAGCTCCGGCCAGCCCCGGTGAGGTGAACGGCAAGCGGTTCGAATGGATTGCGGACGCCGACATGCGGCTGGGTCCGGTGCTGGAGGCGGTGATCAACGGCAAATACTACTGGCTGCCGTTTTCCAAGATCGTCTCCTTTGAAGCAGAGGAACCGAGCGACCTGCGCGATGCGGTCTGGACAGCCGGCACGCTGACCCTGGCGGGCGGCGGTGAAGTGGCGGCGATGATCCCGACCCGTTATCCCGGCAGCGAGAAGGCCGACGGACTGTCGATGCTGGCACGCGCCACCGTGTGGGAGGATGCCGGCGAGGAAACCTATACCGGTCTGGGCCAGCGGCTGCTGGCGATCGGCGATGAGGACATTGCCATCATGGACGTGCGCACACTCCGGATGGATGGGCACGGCGAAGAGAATGGCTGACAAGACACTGGCCGAGCGCCTGCAGCCCTCGCTGCTGGACCGGCTGACCGACAATGCGCCTGGCGATCAGAAGGAAACCCGCGAGAGCCGGGTGATTGATCTGGTGCGGCTGCGGGAAATCATTCAGCGCGATCTGTCCTGGCTCTTGAACACCCAGAATGTCGAAAGCCATTTTGATGCGGAGAAATACCCGTCGGTGTCCAAGTCTGTGCTGAACTACGGGCTGATCGAGGTGGCGGGCGAGGCCTCGACCACCGAGAAGGCGGAGGCGATCCGCCGGTCGATCAAACGGGCGATTGCCACCTATGAGCCGCGGATCATCGAAGGCTCTGTCGACGTGCGGCTGCAGGATGGCACGGATGCGACCGAGATGACCGTGGGGCTGGAGATCCGCGCCGACATGTGGGCACAGCCGATGCCGCTGGAACTGTATCTGCGCAGCAAGGTTGATCTGACCACCGGCGAAGTTCAGATGGAAAGGGCCATGTGATGGATACACGGCTGCTGACCCATTACGAGAATGAGCTGAACTACCTGCGCGATATGGGCGCGGAGTTTGCTGCCGCCTATCCCAAGATTGCGGCCCGGCTGGGCATGGAAGGGGTCGAGGTTCTTGATCCTTACGTGGAGCGGCTGCTGGAAGGCGCCGCGTTTCTGACCGCGCGGGTGCAGCTGGAACTGGAGTTGCAGTATCCGAACTTCACCTCCAACCTTCTGGAAATCATCTACCCGCATTACTTGGCGCCGACGCCCTCGATGATGATCGCGGCGTTTGAGCCGGATGTGGCGAATTCGGCGGTGAAAAGCGGCTATGTGCTGAAGCGCGGATCGACCCTGCGCTCGCGGCTGACTGAGGGCGAGCAGACGCCTTGCGAGTTCCGCACCTCTGCCGATCTGACCATGTGGCCGATCCAGATCACCGAGGCGCAGTATATTGACGGGCGCGGCGAGCTGGTGGCGGCAGGGGTTGCCACCGGGTATGACGCGCGGGCGGGCATCCGGCTGCGGATCAAGCGGATCGACGGCGATCCGATCAGCAAGCTGGAGATGGACAAGCTGTCGCTGTACCTGACCGGCGAGGCGGGCAACAGCTGGCCGCTGCTGGAACTGCTGTGCACGCAGGTGCAGGGGATTGTCGCGCGCTCCACCGACCGGCGGGCCGACTGGCAGCTGCCGCTGCGCGGTGCCAAGGTGGCGCACAAGGGATTCAGCCCCGAGGAGGCGCTGCTGCCGCTGCCGCGCCGGGTCTATGACGGCTACCGGCTGCTGCAGGAATATTTTGCGATGCCGGAGCGGTTCCGCTTTGTCGAGCTGCAGGGGCTGCAGGCGGGTCTGGAAAAATCCGCGGGCGATGAGGTGGATCTTTATATCCTGCTGCGCGAAGGGATGCCGGAGATTGCGCCGATCGTGGTGCCGGAGGTGTTCAAGCTGAACGCGGTGCCGGCCGTGAACCTGTTCGAAAAGCGTTGCGACCGGGTGCGGATTTCGCCGATTGATACCGAGCATCATGTGATTCCGAACCGCACTGCGGGCCTCGATTTCGAGATTTACGGATTGCAGAGCGTGACCGGGATCAGCGGCGAGGGGGAGGATGACGTAATTTTCCGCCCGTTCTATTCCGCCAATGATTTCACCGCAGCAGGCGAGAGCCACCCGGCCTATTACACCGTCAAGCGGCGGATGCGGCAGCGGTCGGAGAAGGAGCGCCTGCGCGGGGTGCGCAGTTCCTATCTGGGATCGGAAGTGTTCCTGACGCTGGTGGACCGGGCGCAGGCGCCCTATTCCGCCGGGCTGGAGCAGCTGGCGGTCAACGCACTGTGCACCAACCGCGATCTGCCGATGCTGCTGGCGACCGGCAATGACGATGTATTCCACCTGCCCGAAGGCGGCCCGGTCAAGAAGGTGACGCTGCCGGTGTCGCCGACCCGGCCGCATCCCACCCTGGCGCAGGGCGATACCGCCTGGCGGCTGATTTCGCATCTGAGCCTTAACTATGTCTCAATCGCGGAAACCGGCAAGGGCCAGTCGGCGGAGGCGCTGCGCGAGCTGGTCGGGCTTTATGCGCCCTTGGGCGACCGGGTGACGGAAAAGCAGCTGGAGGGCATCCTGTCCGTCGGCGCCCGGCCCATCGTGCGGCGCATGACCGACGAGGTGCTGTCCACTGCGGTGCGGGGTCTCGAGATCACCCTGGGCTTTGACGAGAGCTTTTTCGAGGGCAGCAATATCTATGCGCTGGGAGCCGTGCTGGAGCGGTTCTTCCGCGGTTATGCCAGCATCAACTCGTTCACGGAGACCGTCCTGAAAACCGAAAAACGCGGGGAAATTGCCAGATGGCGACCGGAAAAGGGCCTCGGCCGGATGATCTGAGCCTCTATGGCCGGCTGGCCATGGACCCTGAAAAGCACCACGTTTTTCAGGCCCTGAGGGTATTGGAGGCGCATTTCGATGACGCCCCGCGCCTGGGCGAAAGCCGTCGGCCGCGGCAGGACCGGCTGCGTCTGGGGCAAGAGGCGGAACTGGCGTTTCCGCCCTCGACCATTGCCGCGTTCAAACCGGCGGAGGGGGACAAGCCGGCGGTGCTGACCAACCGGTTCTTCGGGCTGTTTGGCCCGCAAGGCCCGCTGCCGCTGCACCTGACCGAATACGCCCGCGACCGCAAACGCAACCACCGCGACCCGACGATGGTGGCCTTTGCCGATATGCTGACGCACCGGCTGATGAGTCTGCTCTACCGGGCCTGGACCCAAGGCTCGCCTGCGGTGAGCTTTGACCGGGCGGATGATCCGATGGCGCGCAAGGTGGCGTCGCTCATTGGCTATAACGGCTTCAAGTTCACTGGCCGCGACGACATGCCGGATCTGGCCAAGCTGCATTTTGCGGGCCATTTGGCCAAAGGCGCCAAGAACGCCGAGGGGCTGGTGTCGATCCTGTCGGCGTTTTTCGAGGTGCCGGTCAAGCTGGAGGAATACGTCGGCAGCTGGCTGGAGCTGGAGCCGGACGACCGCTGGCAGCTGGGATATGGCGAGCTGGGGCAAACCACCAGCATCGGCGACAAGGTCTGGAGCCGCACTGCGAAATTCCGCATCCGCATCGGGCCGCTGAAGCTGGAAGACTATGAGCGGCTGCTGCCGGGCGGTGAGGCCTTGAAGCGGCTGAGGGCCATTGTGCGGTCCTATGCCGGCGATGTGCTGGACTGGGACGTGAACCTGATTTTAGCGGGCGACGAGGTGCCGCGGGCATCCTTGGGCGGCACCACGCGGCTGGGGCATACCAGCTGGGTGCGCTCGCGCCCGGATCCGGATGCGGATCAGCCGGATGTGAATGATTTGTACCTGTACCCGGGATTAGGCGCCGGGGCTGAGATGCCTGTAGAGGGAGGGATTTGAGATGACCGAGATCAGCCGCGTGGCGCTGTTTGGCAAATTGAACAAGCTGGGATACCAGGCCGTCGAGAGCGCAACCGTGTTCTGCAAGATGCGCGGAAACCCTTATGTGGAACTGGTGCACTGGATGCATCAGCTGCTGGCACAGCAGGACAGCGACATGCACCGGATCATTCAGCATTACGACCTGGACACCGGCAAGATTGCCAGCGAGCTGACCCGGGCGCTGGACATGCTGCCGCGCGGCGCCTCGACGATTTCCGACCTGTCGGACCATCTGATGGACGCGATGGAACGCGGCTGGGTCTGGGGCTCGCTGCTCTATTCCGCGGGCCAGGTGCGCAGCGGCCATCTGCTGCTGGGTATGCTGAAGACGCCGGCGCTGCGCAACATCCTGTCCAGCATGTCGCCGGAGCTGGCGAAGATTGGGGCTGATGACCTGGCCGACAATTTCCACGAGGCCACCGATGGCTCGCCCGAGGAACGGCTGGGGGCGCAGGACGGCTCTAATGTCACCGGCGGCGGGGCGGAACCGGGCGAGGCCTCGGGGTCGATGGCGCCGGGCGCGATGGGCAAGGGCGAGGCGCTGGAGCAGTTCTGCACCGACCTGACCGAACAGGCCCGCAATGGCGAGATCGACCCGATCGTGGGCCGGGATGAGGAAATCCGCCAGATCGTCGATATCCTGATGCGGCGGCGCCAGAACAACCCGATCCTGACCGGTGAGGCGGGCGTGGGTAAAACGGCTGTGGTCGAGGGCTTTGCGCTGCGGATCGCACGCGGCGACGTGCCGCCGGCGCTGAAGGATGTGCGGCTCTTGGTGCTGGACGTGGGTCTGCTGCAGGCCGGGGCCAGCATGAAGGGCGAGTTTGAAAACCGCCTGCGCCAGGTGATCGACGAAGTGCAGGCAAGCCCGACGCCGATTGTGATGTTTGTGGATGAAACACACACGCTGGTCGGCGCGGGCGGCGCGGCAGGCACCGGCGATGCCGCGAACCTGCTGAAACCGGCGCTGGCGCGCGGCACCCTGCGCACCATCGGTGCCACCACCTGGGCCGAGTATAAGAAATACATCGAGAAAGACCCGGCGCTGACCCGCCGCTTCCAGGTGGTCAAGGTTGAGGAACCCGGTATCCCGAAGGCGATCCTGATGATGCGCGGCATTGCCTCAATGCTGGAGAACCACCACCGGGTGCAGGTGCTGGACGA
Organism: Leisingera sp. ANG1; assembly: GCF_000203975.2. Taxonomy (GTDB): domain Bacteria; phylum Pseudomonadota; class Alphaproteobacteria; order Rhodobacterales; family Rhodobacteraceae; genus Leisingera. The sequence continues at coordinate 73,565 of NZ_AFCF02000009.1, forward strand.
GGGGATCGAGGCCGCCGTCAGCCTGTCGGCGCGCTATATCCCGGCGCGGCAGCTGCCGGATAAGTCGGTGAGCCTGCTGGACACGGCCTGTGCGCGGGTCGCTGTCAGCCAGCACGCGGTGCCGGCCGAGGTCGATGACAGCCAGCGCCGGATCGAGGCGCTGACCACCGAGCTGGAGATCATCGGCCGTGACGAGACTGCAGGGTATGAGGTTGCCGACCGGCGCGAGGCGGTGGAAGCGGCCAAGGCTGCCGAAGAGGAACGGCTGGCCGGGCTGACCGAGCGCTGGGACAAGGAAAAGGCGGTGGTCGAGGGCATTCTGGAGCTGCGCGCCAAGCTCCGGGAGGGGGCCGCGCCCGTGGATGCTGCCCCGGATGCTGGGGACGACGCTGCGGAGGGCGCTGCCGATAGCCCGCTGTCGGATGAAGAGCGCGCCAAGCTGATGCAGGAGCTGAAGGATAAGAACGCGGAGCTGGAAACGCTGCAGGGCGACTCTGCGCTGATCCTGCCGATTGTCGACCATCAGGCGGTGGCCTCGGTTGTCGGCGACTGGACCGGCATCCCGGTGGGCCGCATGGTCAAGGATGAGATCGAGACCATCCTGAACCTGGAAGAGCGGCTGGCGCAGCGGGTGATCGGCCAGGATCACGCGATGAAGATGATCGCCAAGCGGATCCAGACCAGCCGCGCAGGACTTGATAATCCGAACAAGCCGATTGGTGTGTTCATGCTGGCCGGTACCTCTGGTGTGGGTAAGACCGAAACCGCGCTGGCGCTGGCCGAGGTGCTGTATGGTGGTGAGCAGAATGTCATCACCATCAACATGTCGGAGTATCAGGAGGCCCATACTGTCAGTTCGCTGAAAGGCGCACCTCCCGGCTATGTCGGCTACGGCGAGGGCGGGGTGCTGACCGAGGCGGTGCGGCGCAAGCCCTATTCCGTGGTGCTGCTGGATGAGGTCGAGAAGGCGCACCCGGATGTGCATGAGATCTTTTTCCAGGTGTTCGACAAGGGCGTCATGGAAGACGGCGAAGGCCGCATCATCGACTTTAAGAACACGCTGATCCTGCTGACCTCCAACGTTGGCACCGAGACGATCATGGACTTGTGTTCCGATCCGGATCTGATGCCGGACCCGGAGGGCATGGCAAAGGCGCTGCGCGATCCGCTCTTGAAGGTGTTCCCGCCGGCGCTGCTGGGGCGTCTGGTGGCGATTCCGTACTATCCGCTCAGCCCGGAGATGATCGGCGAGATCACCAAGCTGCAGCTGGGCCGCATCCAGAAACGGGTGCAGGAGGCGCATGGGGTGCCGTTCGAATACACCGATGCTGTGGTCGAAGAGATCGTAAACCGCTGCCAGGAGCTGGACAGCGGCGGGCGTATGATCGACGCGATTGTCACCAACACCATGCTGCCGGAGATTTCCAACGAGTTCCTGCGCCGCCTGATGGAGGGTGCGGAGGTCGAGAAAGTCGCCATCGATGTCAAGGACGGAGAGTTCACCTACGCATTCGAATGATCACACAATTTGGTAACAAGTGGGGAAGGAGTTCCTATGGTTAAACATGTTGTTATGGACATGAAAAACGTCGATGTCGGCGCGTCTGGGCTGGAGATGGTCAAGCCGCCCAAGCTGTCCTTCAAGGTTGTGGTCGAGCTCGATAAGAAAATGGAGAAGGGGGTCGAGAAAGACCCGCTTCTGCAGCAGGAGTTCCATGCCGGTGCCAGCGAGGTCTTTGAGCAGACCCGCGACACCATTGAGAAGAAGTGCAAGGTGTTCGACAAGGCCTTTGTCGAGATGGCCAACAAAGGCGCTGACAAGAAGGCGATGGAGAAGCAGCTGAAGGGGCTGAACGACGCCATCAAGAACGACATCAAGGTCGGCGAGAAGGCGGCGGAGCTGGCGGCGCAGAAGGCCTGGACGAACCTTCAGAAGAAGAAAAAGGAATGGTCCAAGTTTAAGATCAAGGTGGGGGTGTCGATTGCCGGCACTTTGGCCGGTCTGGCGGTGAGCATCGCGGCAATGGCAACCTCGCCGTTTTCCGGCGGTGCGGGCGCGGCCTTTGGCATCATCGGGCTGATCAAGTCCGGCGTCACGCTGGCCAAGGACATTGGCAAGCTGGCGATCAATATCGACCAGTCCAAGACCATCCTGGTGAAGAACCTGGCGGTGGTGGAAAAGGCGGCCTCCAACAAGGCGCTGAATGCCACCAACGAGGTGTCGGCGGCGGTGTTCCAGGAGTTTCTTGGCATCTCGCAGCCGTCGGTCAAGACGGTCGAGGATGCGGCGGATACGCTGAAGGCCAAGTACGCCCAGATGGTCGTCAAGATGCATGACCTGTCGAAGAACCTGAACAAGATCCTGAAGCAGCAGGAAAAGCTGAAGAAGGAATTCCTGGCCGAGGTCGGCAAGAAGCTGAAGAAACACCCTGTCAAGGATAAGAAGACGCAGCTGGTGATGATCAGCAAGGCGCTGGATACGGCGTTGGCGAAAAACTATGCCGAGGTGCAGAACGCGATCGACAAGATCCAGATCATGTATGCCGATGCCCGCGGCTGGGCCAACAACATCAAGGACCTGATGAAGCGGGTGAAGGCGCTGACGATCAAAGACCCCAAGGCGCTGAAGGTGTTCCGCGAAGGGCTGAAATTTGCAGCTCTGGCACTGTCGCCGATCGACGGCAACTCGATCGCCACCGGCGCCAAGGATCTGGCTCTGGGCGTGGGCGGCGCGGTGGGTGGCTACGCCTATGACAAAATCACCAGCAAGGTGCTGGACGGGACTGTGTTCGACGCGGCCTGAAACTGAAAAAGACCACCGGGCGCATTCTGCGCCCGGACAACTGAAAGACCGGTGGAGAAGTACCTTGGACAGCAGCGCGCAATCCGCAGAGACGCTTCGGGACAAGGCCCGTGAATTTGTCGAGCGCAGGTCGGTGACCAATGCCATTCTGGGCATCATCATCTTTAACGCCATCACGCTGGGCCTCGGCACCTCTGCTGCGGTGCGGGCGCATGCGGGCGGGCTGCTGGATGTGATCGACACCACCGTACTGGCAATCTTTGTGCTGGAGCTGGCGCTGAAGTTGTTTGCCTACGGCTGGCGGTTCTTTTCCTCGGCCTGGAATATCTTTGACCTTGTCGTCGTCTCCTTCGGCCTGTTCCCGGACAGCCAGGGCCTGTCGGCGCTGCGCGGCCTGCGGGTGGTGCGGGCGCTGCGGCTTTTGTCGGTCATTCCGCAGATGCGGGCGGTTGTGCAGGCACTGCTGGATGCCTTGCCGGGCATGGGCGCGGTGATTGTTATGATCTCCATCGTGTTCTACGTCTTCGGGGTGATGGCGACGATGATGTACGGCGCTGCATTTGACGAATGGTTCGGCACGCTGGGCCGGTCGCTGTATTCGCTGTTCCAGATCATGACACTGGAAAGCTGGTCGATGGGCATCGTGCGCCCGGTGATGGAGGAGTTCCCCTTCGCCTGGTCGTTCTTTGTGCCGTTCATCGTGATCACCGCCTTTTCCGTTTTGAACCTGTTCATCGGCCTTTTGGTCAACACCATGCAATCCGCGGTGGAAGCGGATGCGGAGGCAGAGTTCGAGAAGCTGCGCGAACTGGTGAAGTCAGAGACAGATGTGGTGGATGAGCATGTCCGGGAGATGCATGAGGAGATCAAGGCGCTGCGGGCTGAGCTGGCCGAGCTGAAAGGGCAGGGCAATGGCTGACAGCTCGCAGAAATTCATCGCCCGGAACCGGGCGCCCAGGGTCCAGATTGAATATGACGTGGAGCTCTATGGCGCCGAGAAGAAGGTGCAGCTGCCCTTTGTCATGGGGGTGATGAGCGATCTGGTGGGCAAGTCCACGGTAGAGCAGCCCGCGGTGGCGGACCGCAAGTTCCTAGAGATCGACGTTGATAATTTTGATGAGCGGATGAAGGGCCTGGCGCCGCGCGCCGCCTTCACCGTGCCCAACACGCTGACCGGCGAGGGCAACCTGGCGGTGGATCTGACGTTTGAGAGCATGGCGGATTTCGCGCCCGGTGCGATTGCCGCCAAGGTGGATGCGCTGCGCCCGCTGCTGGAGGCGCGCACCCAGCTGCAGAACCTGATGGCCTATATGGACGGCAAAACCGGGGCCGAGACGCTGATCGAGACGATCCTGAACGACCCGTCGCTGCTGGCGGCGGTGTCTGCACCCGCCGCGGATGCAGAGAGTGCCGCGGCGCTGGACAGCCTGCGCAATCTGGAACTGCCGGAGGAAGAGGCGGACACCACGGGTGACGTGCTGGCCGGCCTTGCCGCGCAAGCGCCAGAAGATACCGCGCCTGAGGACACATCCGGCGGGGTTCTGGATGCGCTGCGCGACGCCGCGCCGGAAGCTGCGGAGCCGGAAGACACGTCAGCGGACGTGCTGGCCGGTTTGAGCGCGGCGGCGCCTGAGGACACAGACCAGCCGGATGAAGCCGCAGATGCCCTGGCGTCGCTGGCCGCGGCTGAGGTTCCGGAGACTGTTGAGGAAGATACCTCTGCGTCGGTGCTGGAGGGGCTGGCCCAGGCTGACCTTCCGGAAGAAGAGGAAGACACGTCCGGTGAGGTGCTGGCCGGGCTTTCCGCACAGGCCCCGGAAGAAGCTGAAGCAGAGGATGGCTCCGGCAGCGTTCTGGATGACTTGCGGGCTGCTGAGCCTGAGCAGGCTGAAACGGATGATGGGTCCGCTGATGTGCTGGCGGGCCTGAGCGCTGCCGCACCCGAAGAAGAAGACCAGGGCGATGAGGCCGGAGAGGCGCTGGCCTCGCTCGCGGGCGCTGAGGTTCCTGAGGCTGAAGAGGACGATCAGACGGATTCTGTCCTCGAAGGGCTGGCGCAGGCGGACCTCCCCGAAGAGGACGAGGACACCTCTGGCGATGTGCTGGCCGGGCTGGCGGCGCAGGATGTGGAGGAGGCGGCCGAAGAAGATACCGCGGGAGCGGCGCTGGAAAGCCTGGCGTCCGTTGAAGTGACTGACGCGGAAGAAGAGGATCACGCTGGTGTGCTGGATGCGCTGGCGGATCTGGATGTGCCGGAAGAAGCCGATACGGCGGCTGATGATGCGCTGGAGAGCCTCGCCTCTGTCGAGATTGCGGAGGATGGCGAAGAAGACCATTCCGGCGTGCTGGATGCCTTGGCAGATGCCGCGGTGGAAGAGGATGAAGACACCGCAGCGGAGGATGCGCTCGAAAGCCTTGCCGCTTTGGAGACCGGCGATGACGCGGAAGAAGACACTGCGGGCGCAGCTTTGGAGAGCCTTGCGGCTGCGGATGTGCCGGACGCTGACGAGGAAGAGGACCATGCCTCGGTTCTGGATGAGCTGGCCGCGATCGAGGTGGAGGATGAGGCCGATGATGCTGCAGGCGCCGCGCTGGAGAGCCTTGCAGCCGCAGAGGTGGCAGAGACTGAAGATGAGGACCATTCGGACATTCTGGAGGGGCTGGCAGATCTGGAACCGGACGCGGCTGAGGAGGAGGATGACTCTGGTGCGGCTTTGGAAAGCCTGGCTGCGGTGGATGTTGCCGAAGACGAAGATGACGATGTTTCCGATGTTCTGACCGGGCTTGCAAATACGGATCTGGCAGAGGAAGACAGCGGCGAAGAGGCCGCTGCGGCCCTGGAGAGCCTGGCGGACGCGGTTGTGTCCGATGATGAAGAAGACGCCGGATTGGACGACGTGCTTGACGGGCTGCTGGAGGAGGCGCCCGGGGAGGACGAAACCGCCAGCGATACCGAAGATGCGCTGGAAAGCCTCGCCGCAGTTGAGATCGAAGATGCGGAAGATGACGGCTCCGATGATATTCTGGACGGTCTGCTCGACGCTGCGCCTGAAGAGGATGACGCGGAAGGTGACGACCTGAGCGCCGTTCTGGACAGCCTTGATGCGCCCGAAGAAGCCGGAGAGGCGGAGGATGCCGGGGATATCCTGGCCGGCCTGACAGAGGGCGCGCCTGAGGAAGACACGGATGCCGGCACTGATCTGGATGACATCCTGGGCGGTCTTGAGGAACCGGAGGACGACGCCGGCGAAGAGGATCTGAGCGCGGCGCTGGATACGCTGGAGGCTCCTGAGGCAGCTGAAACCGAAGACAGCGGTCTGGACGATCTGCTTGCGGATCTTGGTAGTGATGAACCGGAAGAGGCTGCGGAGGATGGCGCTGATGATGTGCTGGCAGGCCTCGCGGACGCCGGCATTGAGGAGGATGCAGAAAGCAGCGGGGCCGATTTGGGGGCTTTGCTGGAGGATGACGATGAGGCGGAAGACTCCGCCAAAGACAGCGATCTGGACAGCCTGTTGGGAGACCTGGGCGGCGAGGATGATGCCGCGGACGAACTTGATGCGCTTATGAGCGGTGCGGAGGAAGAGACCGCAACTGAGGCCGCTGACGGCGAAGACGGGTTGGATGATCTTCTAGGCAGTTTGGATGCGGCGGAAGAGGAAGACACAGACAATTCTGATCTTGATGCGCTTTTGGCTGGCGATGAGGACTCTGCTGGGGCTGAGGATGATCTGGACGCCTTGCTGGGCGGTTTGGACGAGCCGGAAGAGAGTGCCCCGGAGGAAACGGATAGCAGCGCGGACGCCGGTGAGGATGGCCTGGACGCGCTGCTTGGCGGTCTGGATGAGGACGAGGCCGGCGGGGACGCCAGCCTGGATGACCTGCTGGGCGATCTTGGCAGCGATGAGGAAGACGACGGCGATCTGGATGGTCTGCTGGCAGGGCTTGGCGAGGAAGCGGAAGCCGAAGAGGCAGAGGACGCGGACAGTGCCGAAGACGACCTCGATGCGCTGCTGGGCGGTCTGGGGGACGCAGATGCGGATCTTGACAGCCTGATGGGCGGTGACAGCGGGGATATGGACCTGGATGATCTGCTTGGCGATTTAGGCGGTGACGACGAGGACACCGCCGAGGCCGGCGGCGATGATCTGGATGCGCTTCTGGGGGATCTGGACGAGGGCGGCGATGAACCGGCTGCGGCGGCAGAGGTCTCGGACGAGCCGGAGTTTGCCTATGGCACCATGAGCGCGGAGCGGCCGGCTGCGCAGAAGCTTGAGCGCAAGCGGTTCCGGATGGCGATCCTGGGCGACTTCTCAGGCCGCGCGGCCAAGGGGATTATCGAAACTGGCGATGCGCTGGCAGCGCGCAAAGCGGTGCTGCTGGATCCGGATACGGTTGAGGACGTGATCGAGAGCTTCGCCACCGAACTGGTGCTGCCGATCGGCAAGGACGGTGCGGGCATTGCGGTCAAGCTGGAGGACCTGGACGGGCTGCACCCGGATGAGCTCTTTGAAAACGTGGAGCTGTTTTCCGAGCTGGTTGGCCTGCGCAAGCAATTGCAAAGCGGCGCAACGGCGGATCATGCGGCGGGGACGCTGAAAGCCTGGGCAGAGAAATTCGGCACCAAAGCACGGGCGCCGAAACGGACCTCGGCCGGGAATTCGGTGCCGGCTGACAAGCGACTGAGCGCCTTCCAGCAACTGATCGGCGACACTGGCAACACGCTGCGCGAGGCCTCGCCGGTGGAGGATTTGCTGGCGCGCGTTGTGGGGCCGCATATCCGGGCACTGCCAGATCCCGATGTGGCGGCGATGCAGAAGGCGGTGGATGAGGCGCTGTCAGATGCGATGCGGCTGGTGCTGCATCACCCGGAGTTCCAGTCGGTGGAAGCGCAGTGGCGCTCGCTGGATCTAATGGCGCGGTCGATTGAAGCGGACGATACGCTGGATGTGATGCTCTATGACATCTCGGCAGAGGAGCTGGCGGCGGATCTGGCCGCCGAGGACGACCTGTCAAAAACCGGTTTCGTGCGGCTGCTGACCGAGGAGCCGCTGGACGAGGAGAACGGGCGCGGCGGCTATTCGGCGCTGATCGGGATGTACCAATTCGAGGAAACCCCTCCGCATGCCGAATTGCTGGGCCGGATCGCGCGGGTGGCGGCGCATGTGGACGCGCCTTTCTTTGCCTCCATTTCGCCGGAGTTCCTGAAAACGCCCAAGGCGGAGCGTCCCAAGCTGGTGGCCGATGCCTGGAACACGCTACAGGGGATGGCGGAGGCAGGCCATCTGGGGTTGGCCAGCCCGCGGTTCCTGCTGCGCCGGCCCTATGGCGAAAAAACCGATCCCTGCTATGAGTTTGATTTCGAGGAGTTTACCGAAACGGAAGGCCTGAAGGGTATGCTCTGGGCCAATCCGGTGGTGCTGGTGGCGATCCTGCTGGGGCGGTCGTTCACGGAACACGGGCCGTCGCTGCAGCTGGGTAAAATTATGTCTCTTGGAGGGATGCCCTATCATTATGTGAACGACAAGTTCGGCGACCAGGTGGCGCTGCCCTGCACCGAGCGCAATATCGATCTGGACAAGATCGCATTGGCGCAGGAACGCGGGTTCATGGCGGTGAGCGCGGTCAAGGGACGGGACGAAGTGCGGCTGACCTCGTTCAACTCTCTGAAGGGCGGCGAGATTCTGGGGCCCTGGACCGGATTGCCGGCGCCGGAGCCCTCGCCGCCGGATCCGCGCGGGCTGCCGAAGCCCAAACCGCCTGCGGATAGCGGCGGTGATGAAGACGAAGACCTGGATCTTGATTTGGATTTGGGCGGAGACGATGAGGACGATCTCGGCCTGGATGATCTTGATTTCGGAGGCGATGACGGGGATGACGATGGCCTCGGGGATCTGGATGACTTGTTGTCGTCGTTTGGGGATGACGATGATGACGACGGTGGGGATGATGATGACGAAATGGATGCGGACCTCGCCGCGCTTTTGGATGATTTGTGATGCGAATGTTTGAGAACACTGCCGGCGATTACCGGCTCCGTTCCCGTCACGGAAAGGAGGAGACATGGTTGTAAGCAAGGGCCATGAAAATGACCTCGCCTGGATGTCGGGGACATATTCCACCGACGGCCTGATGATGAGCCGGGCGATTGTGCGCGAAGGGCTTAGCAAGCTCACCGAGACAACGATCGAGTTTGCTGCGACCAAGGCCCAGCCCAAGCTGGAAGACCTGGTCGGCAAGCAGATGAACGTGCATGTGATGCGCCAGCAGACGGAGCATCAGTTCAACGGCATCTGCGTTTCGGTTGAGCATCTGGGGTTCCGCAATGGGTACGAGATGTTCGTGGCCGAGGTGCGCCCCTGGTTCTGGATGCTGACGCGGACCTGCGATTTGCGGGTGTACCAGGACAAGAGCACGGTCGAGATCATCAAGCAGCTGTTCGGCGAATACGGCTTCAGCGATTTTACTGACAAGCTGAGCGATAGCTATGAGAAGCGGGAATATTGCCTGCAGTACCGCGAGAGCGACTTTGATTTCCTGTGCCGCCTGATGGAGGAAGAGGGGATCTACTACTACTTTGAGAGCCCGGTCGGGGAGACTTCGCGCGAGAAGCTTATTCTGTGCGACGGGGTCAGCGGCCATTCTCCGATCAGCGGCGGATCAACCGTTGAATTTCACGCCCGCGATGACAGCGACAGGCGGCGCGAAGAGCATATTTCCGAGTGGACCAAGGATGAGCGCGTGACCCGCGGCAAGGTTACGCTGAACGATTTTGACTTCCTGACGCCGTCAGCGGATCTCAAGGCCACATCGTCGATCCAGAAGGGCCAGCATTCCTACAAGAGTTACGAGGTCTACGACTACCAGGGGCATTACCGGAAGAATTCCGGCCTGGGCAACAAGCTGGCGCGGGTGCAAATGGAGGCCGAGGCCATCAAGCACATCCGCTGGCGCGGAGCCTCCAGCGTGCCGACTTTGGTCACGGGCTGCACCTTTACCATGAAAGAGCACCCGGTGAGCGAAAACAACAAGGAGTACCTGGTGATTGATGCGGAGCATCACATCAAGGTGGCTTGGGACTATGGCGAGCGGGAAAGCCAGAAGAAGAAGGAAGTTGCGACCAAAGGCGCGATGCGCCGCGACCTGAAGCCGAGGAACATGGAAGTGCCGGAGGAGATGGAGCATGATGTCTATGCCTCCACCTTTGGTGCGATCCTGAAAGCCGATCAGTTCCGGGCGCCGCTGGTGACACCCTGGCCTGAGGTGCAGGGTCTGCAGACGGCCACCGTGGTGGGCCAGAGCGGCGAGGAAATCTGGACCGACGAGCATGGCCGCATCAAGATTCAGTTCCATTGGGACCGCGAGGGCAAGAAAAACGAAACATCCTCGTGCTTTGTTCGGGTGATGACGCCTTGGTCCGGCAAGAATTGGGGCATGGTGGCCGTTCCGCGGATGGGACAGGAGGTTGTGATCCAGTTCGAGGACGGCAACCCTGACCGGCCGATCTGCACCGGCATGCTTTACAATGCCGAAACGATGCCGCCCTATACCTACCCCGCTGATCAGACCCAGCTGGGGATTAAGACCAATTCGTCAAAGGGCGGGGGCGGCTATAACGAGCTGATGTTCGACGACAAGAAAGACAGCGAACTGATGCGGGTGCAGGCCGAGAAGGATCACCAGATGCTGGTCAAGGACCGCTCAACGGTGACGGTGGGGCTGGATGCGCCCGACCCCGAAGTGACCTCTGCGGATGAGAAGAGCTATGTGTTCACGGTCCAGCAGCATATGACTGAAACCGTGCACCAGGGCGACCGGACTGAAGTCGTTGAGACCGGCGACAAGTCCGAGACCATCCAGACCGGCAACATGACCCTGGATGTGGATACCGGCAATCTGACCGAGACCATCGCCAAGGGGAACCATTCGGAAACCGTGTCGCTGGGCAATCTGACAGTGGATGTGACCGCGGGCAAGATCGCGATGAGCGCGGGCCAGGAGATCAAGCTGACCGTGGGTGCGTCGGAGGTGAAGATCGACAACTCCGGGGTCAGTATCAAAGGGCCGATGATCAAGATCGAAGGCACCGGTATGGTTGAGGCAAAAGCGCCGATGACCACCGTCAAAGGCGAGGCCATGCTGACCCTGAAGGGCGGCCTCACGATGATCAACTAGGCGGGTGCAGATGTCGGCAAGATTTGAAAAGCTGGTGAAAATGCCTGCTGACCCGGTGGCCAAGCTGCTGTCGCGGGCAAATGTCATCCTGAAGACCCCGCTGGAGGCGCCGCCTACGGCGCTGGCGGGGGTTGTGCTGGAAGAGCTGGAGCGCAAGGGCGCATTGGTCGATCTCTTGCGCACGCTGGCGGTGCTGCTGCCCCCGCGGGAGCGGGTGTGGTGGGCCTGCCTGGCAGCGCGCGATTACATCGGGCCGCGCTCCGACAAGGACCCTGCCTCGCTGACCGCGTCGGAGGCCTGGGTGTTCGATCCCACGGAAGAGAACCGCGACAAGGCGCGGATCACCCTGGATCATGCCTATGTGGATGATGACACAGTGAATTGCGCGCTGGCGGTGCTCTATGCGGCCGGAACGCTGGGACCCGGAGAATTGAATCAATATCCTGCCCCGGCAGGGGCCTCTGAGGCGGCTGCCTTTGCCATGAATATGGTGGCCTTGGGTCAATTGTCTGATAAGTTTGAAGAACACGGCGCCGTTCTAATAGAGCGGGCGCTGGATATTGCGCGCGGCGGCAAAGGGCAGGTGATCGAGGTCCCGCTGCACGCCGCGCAGGACTGAAAGGGAGGATGAACAGATGGGAATGCCACAGGCCCGGGTGACGGATCTGCATGCCTGCATGCTGCCCTCCACCCCGCCGCCGCCGGTGCTGCCGGTGCCGACACCGATTCTGCCGCCTTGCGCGGTGACTGTGCTGGTGGCCAATCTGCCGGCCGCGCGGCTTACCGACATGTGCACCGCAGCGCCATCACCGCACCCGATCATCAAGGGGTCGGCAACGGTGCTGATCAACAACCTGCCGGCCGCGCGCATCTTGGACAGCACCGCCTGCGGCGGCATGGTTGCCAAGGGTGAAGTCACCGTTCTGGTGGGAGGATAAGCCCAGGCATGGGAGTGACACTGAAATTCCAGAGCTCGGGCGCGATGCCCGGCGATGCGGCCCCTGTTCCGATGCGGGGGCCGAGCCTGACGGTGGGGCGCGGTGCCAGCTGTGACTTGGTGCTGCCGGACCCGGACCAGATGCTGTCGCGCAATCACTGTGTGATCGAGGATCACAATGGCAATGTGGTGGTGGTCGACCTCAGTTCCAACGGCACCTTTCTGAACTATTCGAAGATCCCGCTGGGCCGCACCCCGACGCCGCTGAACAACGGCGATGTGCTGTGCGTCGGCAATTATGAGCTGGTGGTGGAAATCCGCGATGACCTGGCCGATGTCGGCGACATGATCGCGGCACCCGCGGCGCAAGGGGCAGCCTCGCACGGGAATGCGGCCAATGCGCCTGACCCCTTGCAGCTGCTTGAGGATGCGGGTCCGGGCGGCGATTTCCTGGATGACTTGCTGGGCGAAGGGCCGAAGGGGCCTGCGCAGTTCACCCCGGTGGACCCGATCGACGAGCTTTTGCCGCCCTTGGGTGAGGACGAGGATCCATTCTTCCAGAAGGCCAGCGACGGGCGCGAAGGGGAGGGGGCCAGCCTGCCCAATCACAATCCGACCGCCTCGGACGGGTTTTCAGCACCCGCGTCGCAGTCCAGCCTGATCCCCGACGATTGGGATGATGATTTCCTGTCCGGCATCGGCGAGCCGGAAAATCCGGTTCCCCAGCCGGACCCTCAGCCTGCACAGCCCCCGCGCGAGGTGCCGCAGCCGCCAACCGAGGTCCCGCCCACGGCCCCGCCGCAAGAAGCACCGCCCGCGCCGCCGCAAGAAATCCCGCCGCAGCAGGACACAGCAGAGAAGACAATCGCGCCTGCCGCTGCGCCTTCGCAAGAGGCACAGGAAGCGGTAGAAGCGTTTCTAAAAGGGGTCGGCGCAGACGTCGGCCTCGATCCGGCGGAGCACGCCAGCACCATGGCGCGGATGGGCCGGGTGATGAAAACACTGGTCACGGGCTTGCGCGAAATCCTGATGACCCGGACCTCGATCAAGTCCGAGTTCCGGATTGAACAGACGATGATTTCTGCCGGCGGAAACAACCCGCTGAAATTCTCGATCACGCCGGAACAAGCCATCGAGGCGATGGTGCGCCCGGCGACCAAGGGCTACCTGTCGCCTGAGACTGCCGCCGAAGAGGCGCTGCGGGATATCAAGGCGCATGAAGTGGCGATGGTCACCGGCATGGAGGCAGCGCTGAAAGGCGTGCTGAAGCGGCTCGACCCCAAGGCGCTGGAAGCGCAGATCGAGGACAAGGGCGGCTTTACCGGCCTCTTGCGCGGCAAGAAGGCGCGGTACTGGGATGTATACGAGCAGCTTTATGCGGAGATTTCCGACCAGGCTGAGAATGATTTTCACGACCTGTTCAGCCGCGAATTTGCGCGGGCCTACAAGGACCAGCTGGACAGGCTGAAGGAATGACCGGCACCGCGCCCTGCGCGTGTGCCCGCAAGTAAGAGGAGATCCCGGTGTCCTGGGACAGCAAGGTACTTTGGACGGAGGGGCTGTTTCTGCAGCCGCACCATTTCCAGCAGTCCGACCGCTACAATGAGGCGCTGGTCAGCGGACTGGCGCGGCGGCTGAGCCCCTATGCCTGGGGCGTGAACGGGCTGGAAATCGACCATGAGGCGCTGAAGATCGGCCAGTTCGCGGTGAAGTCCTGCGAGGGGCTGACCCATGACGGCACCGTGTTCCGGGTGCCGATGGCGGACCCGCATCCGCCGGCGATGGAAGTGCCGACCACCGTCAAGGACTGCATTGTTTACCTGACCGTGCCGCAGCGCCGGCAGGGGGCGACCGAAGTGGATCTGAGCGGCGCCGAACGTTCGGCCAGCCGCCTGCGCCCCGACAAGGTGGAAGTGACCGATGTGACCTCGACCGAGCGCAAGCCGGTGGAGCTGGACGTGGGCAAGATGCGCCTGCAGTTCGCGCTGGAGGTGGATGATCTGGCTGATCTGCTGGCGGTCCCGGTGGCGCGAATCATCGAGGTGCGCCCCGACAAGGAGATCGTGCTGGATCAGGCATTCATCCCGTCTTGTCTGGACATCAGGGCGTCGCAGGCGCTCAGCGGTTTCCTGCGTGAGCTGGAGGGGCTTCTGGCGCACCGGATGGAGGCGCTGGCGGGCCGCCTGTCAGAGGCGGGCGGCGCCCGCGGTGTGGCGGATGTGTCGGATTTCATGCTGCTGGCAGTGGTGAACCGGATGCTGCCGCAGGTGCGCCACCTGCGCAACATCGAGAACCTGCACCCGGAACGGCTGTTCACCACCTGCGCAGGCATGGCGGGCGAGCTGTCGGTGTTCATGTCGACGGAAAAACAGGCGCCGGAATTTCCGCCCTATACCCACGACAATCTGGTCGAGTGCTTTGCGCCGGTGATCCGGGTGCTGCGCCAGTATCTGAGCTCTGTGCTGGAGCAGACCGCAATTCCGATCAAGCTGGAAGCGCGCAAATACGGCATCTCGGTGGGGGTCATCGCCGACCGCAAGCTGTTGGGCAACGCAGGCTTTGTACTGGCGGTCAGTGCCGACATCCCGGCCGAGGACGTGCGCAAGCATTTCTCCGGCCAGGCCAAGATCGGACCCGTCGAGGAAATCCGCCAGCTGGTGAACTCGGCCCTGCCGGGGATCACCCTGCGCCCCTTGCCGGTGGCGCCGCGGCAGATCCCCTATCATTCCGGCGTGGTCTATTTCGAGATGGATGCGGACAGCCCCTATTGGCGCAAGATGACCACCTCGGGCGGTATCGCGGTGCATGTGTCGGGACAGTATCCGGGGCTCAAGATGGAGCTTTGGGCGATCCGTAATGCATAAGGGAAGGCGCTGAAATGGCTGATTATGACGATCCCTTTGCTGAACCGGGGGATACCGACAAGACGGTGATCAAGCCGAACCCGGGCGGGCGGCGCACGGCCACGCCGATGCAGCAGCCGGAGGTGCCGCAGCAGACCCAGCCAGTGCCTGAGCAGCCAGCGGAGCCGGATCTGGATGCCTATGGCGTCCCGCAGGCGGCAGCCCCAAAACCGCAGGCTGCCGCGGGCGGGGCTAAGGCGCCGAAGATGGCGCTGACGGGTATGAACCAGCTGACGGCCTGCGCCTCAACCCTGTTTGCGCTGATTTCCCGTATCCGCAACCGTGCCCAGCACATGGACCCGGATGGCTTGCGCAAGAACGTGGTGGCCGAGGTGCGCGCGTTTGAGAACCGCGCCCTGCAGGCGGGCATTGCGGCGCAGACCGTGAAGGTTGCGCGCTATGCGCTGTGCGCGACGCTGGACGACGTGGTGCTGAATACTCCTTGGGGCGGGCAGTCCGCCTGGGGGCTGCAGTCGATGGTGGCAACCTTCCACCGCGAGGTTGTCGGCGGTGACCGGTTTTATGACCTTTTGGCGCGGCTGGAGAAGGAGCCTGGTGCCAACATCGACATGCTCGAGTTTCTCTATATGTGCCTGTCACTGGGGTTCGAGGGGCGCCTGCGGGTGGAGCAGGGCGGTTCGGAAAAACATCTGCAGATCCGCGGTGCGCTGGCCCGGATCATCCGCAACCAGAGGGGCCCGGTAGAGCGCGATCTGTCGCCGCACTGGGAAGGCATCGTCAAACCGTTCAAGGCGCTGTCGGTCTGGCGGCTGGTGTGGATCACCATGGCCGCGACCCTGGCCATCCTGGCACTGCAGTTCTTAGGGCTAAGCTGGATGCTGTCGAACCAGACCGAAAATGTGGTCGGGCAGCTGACGATCGTGGATTCCGGCCCCAAGGCAGAGCTGGAACGGCGCGCGCCGCCGCCGCCGCCGCCGCCATTGGCGCCGACGACCGAAGAACAGGTCGCCAAGGTTTCTGGCTTCCTGGAACCTGAGATCAAGGAAGGCATCGTGCAGGTCTTCCAGAAGGGCAACACGCTCATCATCAGGCTGACCGGCTCCGGCATGTTCGGTTCCGGCTCGGACCAGCTGAGCAAGGCGTTCCGTAATCCCGTGAACCGGGTGGCCGAAGCGCTGAATGACGAAAAGGGCAAGATCATCGTGGCAGGGCATTCCGACAACGTGCCGATCCGTTCCTCGCGGTTCCCGTCCAACATGGCGCTGTCGCTGGCACGGGCAAAGTCGGTGATGGCAGGCATGGCCAAGGTCATGACAGACCCGGACCGGCTGTCGGCCGAGGGCCGTGCTGACAAGGAACCGATAGCAGACAACAGCACCCGCGCCGGGCGGGCCAAGAACCGCAGGATTGAAATTCTGCTGGTTCAGGAGGTTCAAGGATGATCCGCCGTTATATCTTTCCCCTGTTCCGGTCGATCTACACCATCCTGCTGATTCTGGCTGCGGTTCTGTCGGCCTGTGTGTGGTATTTTGCACCTTTCATCGGCAGCGATGACTGGCGGCCGTTTGACGGCGTGATGGCGCGGCTGATCACCATCGGGGTGATCTTCCTGCTGTATTTCATCATCATCGGCATCATCTTCTGGCGCCGCCGCCGCAAGGACAAGGAGATGACCGAGGAGATGGCGGAGGCCGTTGATACCTCGGAAGATGATGTCTTGTCCGAGGAAATCGGCGAGCTGCGCGGCAAGTTTAAGGACGCGATGAAGGAGCTGCGCAAGTCCAAGGGCGGGCGGCGGCACCTGAACGACTTGCCGTGGTACATCATGATCGGCCCGCCGGGTGCCGGTAAGACCACTGCCATTGTGAACTCAGGCCTGCAGTTCCCGCTGGCTGAGAAGATGGGCAAGGCCGCCATCGGCGGCGTCGGCGGCACCCGTAACTGCGATTGGTGGTTCACCAATGAGGCGGTGCTGATCGACACCGCCGGGCGCTATACCACGCAGGAAAGCGATGCCGAGGCGGATAATGCGGCCTGGCTTGGCTTCCTCGGGCTGTTGAAGAAGTACCGCAAGCGGCAGCCGATCAACGGTGCGATCATTGCGATCTCGCTGTCGGATCTGTCCTTGCAGGATGAGATCACCCAGAAAAGCCACGCCGCCGCTGTGCGCCGCCGCCTGGCGGAGCTGCGCGAGAAACTGGGCGTGCGCTTCCCGGTCTATGTGCTGTTCACCAAGGCCGACCTGATTGCCGGCTTCCAGGAGTTCCATGACTCTTTAGGCAAGGAGGACCGCGAGCAGGTCTGGGGCTTCACGCTGCCCTTGCCCAAGGGCAAGAAAGAACAGCCGCCAATTGCCGGGTTTGACGAGGAATTCGGCCTGCTGCTGGGGCAGATCAACGCGCAGCTGCTGGAGAAGATGCAGACCGAGACCGACCATCAGCGCCGGGCGCTGATTGCGGGCTTCCCGGCGCAGGTCGCCTCCATGCGCGCAGTTGCGCGCGAGTTCCTGATGGAGGTGTTCCAGGACAACCGTTATGAGCAGCGCCAGATGCTGCGCGGGGTCTATTTCACCTCCGGCACCCAGGAAGGCACGCCGATCGACCGGCTGATGCTGGGTATGGCGCAGACCTTTGGCATCGGGCGCCAAGCGATTGGCACGGGGCAGGGCACGGGGCGCAGTTTCTTCCTGACCCGCTTGTTCGAGAGCGTGATGTTCCCCGAGGCCGGTCTGGTATCGGCGGATGACAAGGTCGAGCGCCGCTACCGCTGGACCCGCCGGATTGCGATTACTGCCACAGTGCTGGTGGCAATTGCGATGGGGGCGCTGTGGGTGCGGTCTTATCTCAAGAACACCGATCTGATTGCTCAGGCTGAAGGCCAGGTTGCGGCCTATCAGGCTGCCGCGGCGCAGCTTCCGCCCAGTCCGGTCGGCGATACCGATCTGGTGCCGGTAGCCGCCGCGCTGAACAACTTGCGCGACATGCCCGGCAACCCGGTGTTGTCCGATCCGGAGCCTGACGGGGCCATGACCTATGGGTTGTATCAGGGCGAAGTGATCGGCACCCAGGCGGCGCAGACCTACCGCGGGGCGCTGAACCGGCGTCTGCTGCCGCGGCTGCTGGTGCGCCTGGAGCAGCAGATCGAGGGGAATATGAACAACCCCGACACGCTGTATGAGGCGCTGAAGATCTATCTGATGCTGGGCCTTCAAGGGCCAATGAACCCCGATCTGGTCAAGGAGTGGATGCGCCTTGACTGGGAGAACATTGCCTATCCCGGTATCGCTCGCAACCAGTTGCGCGCTGATCTGACGGATCACCTCACCGCGCTGCTGTCGCAGCCGATGGAGGAAATCGCGCTCAACGGCCCGCTGATCGAGCAGGCACAGAACATCCTGTCGGAGATGCCCCTGGCCCAACGGGTCTATAACGGCATCCTGAATTCACAGCAGGCGACGGCGCTGCCGAAATGGCGGATCACCGATGTTGGCGGCCCGTCGGTCAAGCGGGTGCTGGTGCGCAGTTCCGGCAAGCCGCTGAACGACGGGATCGAAGGGATCTTTACCTTTGACGGTTTCCACAACGTGTTCCTGCCGGAGGCGGTCAGCGTTGCCGAACGGGTCCACCGTGAGGCCTGGGTGCTCGGCGATAACAATGAAGCGTCCCAGAACGAGGCGGTTCTGCTGAAGCTCAGCCGCGATGTGCTGGATCTCTATTATAACGATTACATCAGCCGCTATGATCAGATCCTGGGCGACATCGACATTGTGCCGCTGGAGTCGCTGTCGCATGCGGTAGAAGTCACCAATGTGCTGTCGGGGCCGACTTCGCCGATCGTCAATATCCTGACCGACGTCAGCAACGAGACCCGGCTGAACGAGGATAAATCCGTTCTGGATGCGGGCACTTTGGCCGCGGGTGCCCAGAACGTGGCCGCGATTGAGGCGCGCTCGAACCTGTCGATCCAGGGACAGATTCTGCTGGAGGCGCTGGTCGGCTCTGCCGAAAATGCACCCGGTCAGGCGGCCAAGCCGCCGGGGGCCTATGTGCAGGAACGGTTCCAGTGGCTGTATGACCTGGTCAACCGGCCCGAGGGGCAGCCCTCGCAGCTGGATGATCTGATGGGGCAGTTGCAACTGGTCTATCAGGAGCTGAACAAGATGTCCTTCTCTGGCGTCGCCACGGGCGGCCAGAGCGGTCAAGCGCTGTTGCAGTTCCAGCAGACCGCCAGCCGGATGGGCGGGCCGCTGCCCCGCTGGGCAACGCAGATTTCGGCCGGATCGTCGGGCATCACGTCGGAAGGCACCCGGGCTTCGATCAACGCGCGCTGGCAATCGGCGGTGCTGCCGTTCTGCGAGAAAGCACTGGCGAACCGCTATCCCTTCAACCGCTCGGCACGTGCCGATGTGGCGATGGCGGATTTTGCCAAGCTGTTCTCCCCGAACGGGATGATCGACAGTTTCTTCAATGAGCATCTGCTGAAATACGTCGACACCCGCAGCCGGCCCTGGACATGGAAGCGCGTCAATGACGTGGATCTGGGCATCAGCCCTGCGGTGCTGCAGCAGATGCAATACGCATCTGAGATCAAGGAAGCCTTCTTTGCCGGCGGGGCGCAGCCTGCGGTGAACTTCCAGATCACCGTCAACGCGCTGGACCCCAAGGCCAAGGAAGTGCTGCTGGAGATCGACGGCACCAAGGTGGCCTACAACCACCGCTCTGGTGCACCGACGCCGGTGGCGGTGACCTGGCCGGGCTCTGTCGGTCTGGCTCGGCTGACTTTACTGCCGCAAAAACGGGATAGCGAGAACGTGCTGTCGCGGGACG
Organism: Leisingera sp. ANG1; assembly: GCF_000203975.2. Lineage (GTDB taxonomy): Bacteria > Pseudomonadota > Alphaproteobacteria > Rhodobacterales > Rhodobacteraceae > Leisingera. The sequence goes on from NZ_AFCF02000009.1 coordinate 93,170, forward strand.
GGCCCTGGGCCTGGTTCCGGCTGTTGGATGCGGCGGAGGTGCGGCGCACCAATGTCTCTGACCGGCGGCGGGTGAACTTCCGCGTCGGCGGGCGACTGGCGCTGTTCGAGTTGCAGTCCGGGTCCGTTATCAACCCCTTCGCCCTGCCTGCCATGGCGAAATTCAGCTGCCCGAAGTCAATGTGATGGCGGGGTTCGGCGCATTCGGCAAGATGCCTTCAGCCGGGGATTTCTTCCGGCTGAACACGCCTGGCGGCTTTGTGCGGGTCTGGGACGCCTGGCTGCAGCAGGTTATGCTGGATGGCAAAGCGGTCTACGGCGCAGGCTTCGATGCGCATTACATGACTGCGCCGATCTGGCGGTTCACGCTGCCGGCGGGTCTTGCAGGTGCCGCATCCGTCTGGGGCGTGATGATGCCGTCGGTCGATCGGGTTGGGCGGCGGTTTCCGCTGACCCTGATGGAGGCGCTGCCTAAATCCGGCCCGCCGGCACTGGGCCATCTAAGCGCCGAACCGCTGTTTGAAGGGCTGGAGGATTTGGCGCTGGATGCATTGGAGGACACCATGACCAAAGACAGCTTGGCTGAACGGCTTGCAGCAATGCCAGTCCCTGACGGTGTTCAGCCAGCGGCAACGGACGTGGTGATGGCTGGTCCGCTAGGCCCGGAGCGGCTGAAGCAATCAGACCCGCGACTGGCGGGCTGCAGCCTGTGGACGGCAGTGCTGGATGGGGAGCCCCGGACGCTGGCGTCCAGGGGGCTGCCCTCAGGTGCGGTGGCATTGGCGCTGTTTGATCTGGGCGCGCCGGTATGGTCGGGGGTTGAGGCTGCATGATGAACCAGCTGCGCAAATACCGCTATACCGCGCAGACCCATGTGGGGCTGAAGCGCAAGGTCAACGAGGACTCCGTTCTGGCGCTTCCGGAACATGACATCTGGCTGGTGGCAGATGGTATGGGCGGACATGATGCAGGTGACTTTGCCAGCCGGCTGATTGCCGATGCGGTGGCGATGATCCCGCTGGGCCTGGACCCGGCCGCGCGGATGCATGCGCTGCGCGATGCGATCCAAAACGCGCATAAGGCGATCCGCGCCGAGGCCGAGGCCCGCGGCGGCGGCACCATCGGGTCAACCGTTGCGGCACTGATCATGGCGAACCAGCATTTTGTCGGGCTTTGGGCCGGGGACAGCCGGATCTACCGGCTGCGCGATGGCCATATCGAGATGCTGACTGAGGATCACTCCGCGGTGGCGGAATATGTTCTGGCCGGCAAGATGACCTGGGATGAGGCAGAACAGCATCCGCATTCAAATGCGATCACCCGTGCTGTCGGGGTAGGGGAGGAGCTGGAGATCGACAAAATCCGCGGCGACACGGAACCAGGCGACCGGTTCCTGATCTGCTCTGACGGGCTGACCAAATACGCGACCTTCCAAATTCTGGAGGACGTTCTGGGCAGTGCGCCCCTGGAGACTGTCGGCGACCAGCTGATCCAGATCGCGTTGACGGGAGGCGGCGCGGATAACATCACGGCCATTGTCATCGACGTTTTGTAGGCGGAGGTTTCCCCTGAAGGGAAACCTCGAAAGCCGGTCAGGGTTTGGCCGTCACCAGAATGCGGCTGTCGAGCGAGCGGATGCGGCTGGAGTCCGCCTCGTAACTGGCCTTCAGTGCCTCAGCAAATCCAACAGCACTTTCCGAAGTCGGACGCATACCGTCAAACAGCGGTTCCGCGGAATGCAGCACGAGCACCTTGCTTTTGCCCAATGTGCTGTCGTCGACCTTGAAGGCGATGCCGCCATTGGCCGCCGATTCTTCCAGGCTGTAAGCCACCCGCACAGGGACATCCCCGGCTTCGCCGCCCCGGAGGCTTGAGACTGCGTTGTCCTCGCGCGAGATGTTGGGCAGCAGGTGGAACACATTGCCCGATACATCCAGGATCGAAACCGTCAGATAGCCATCTGTCACATCGTTTGGCAGCACCACGTCGATCACCGGGTTTTCGCCGACAAAGAAACGCCCGGAGGGGTTTGGTTCCACGGGCGTTCCACCCACTGCGAATTCCACTTCGGCACCGCCTGGAGGTGCCTTTGGCAGATGCTGTTCAACCACGCAGAGCGAGTCGTTCAGGACTTCCACATCCAGCACCACCTGCCTTTCATGGGCCAGCGCGCGCAGGGCATCAAACAACTCCAGCCGGGTGGCGGTGCTGGCAACCCGGCCGCTGATCAGGATCGGATCCGTGGGGCCGTAACCTTCAATATGGCCGTTGCCGTCGCGGACCAGCGGGCCGCAGTCGGCGAAGGTGTCCATAATCGCCTTGACTTCCGCAACGGGTAGAACCGGCAGTTCAAACCGGATTTCAGCCTTGCCCTCCAGCGCGCCCGGCAGGCCGTTGCGGAACATTTCATTGAGCATTTCTGCGACGTTGGGGTCATCGGTGCTGCCGCTGAGGCGGGCCTTGTTATTGCTGATCACCAGACGCCATTCGCGCAGGCCTTCCAGCGGCCGCACGGTGTCCAGAACATCGGCGCCCCAGGTCTCGGCAATGGCGCCGGTGGCCAGGGTCAGGTCAGCCTCCTGCGACAGTGCGGCCAATTCGTTGCGCACGGTTTCGGACGGTACATTGCCGACGATTTGCACTGGGCCATCGGGCTGCTTTTCGGCAATCAGCGAATAGGGGCGCACCTCCGGGTAGCTGGGCCCGATGAAACTGTCGAGGAAACCGCCGAAATAAGCGCCGGCTCCGCCGCCGCCCAGCAGCAAGAGAACCGCCAAAGCTGCCCAAAGGCCTTTGCCGCCGCTCTTCTTTGCATCTGCCGGTGCCGGTTTGGAAGAAGGCGGGGGAGGCGGTGCCGGTTTGCTGGTCTGCGGCACGATGATGGTGGCGTCTTCATTTGGTGCATCCAGCACATCGGCCAGGCTGCCGCCATCAGAACCGCTGTCAGGGTTGTCGAGAAACGCCAGTACTTCGCCCGCGTTCTGGAACCGGTCAGCCGGATCCGGTGCGCACATCCGGTCAATCAGAGATTTCAGCGGTTCGGGGACACCTTCGGTGTCCAGCGGCTTTTGCTTGTTTTCAACTACTTCCATCGGGTTTGCACCCAATTTGGGCGCGGCACCGCGGAAGTTGGCCAAGAGCAGGGCCCCCAGCGAGTAAATATCCGAACGGGCATCGGTATTGCCGCTCATCTGCTCCGGCGCGGCATAGGAGTACTTGCCGGCAAATTCATTGCCGACAATGGTTTGGGCACCGGGATTGGTGTCCTTGGCGATGCCGAAATCGATGATCACCGCCTCTGCCGGGTCGCCGCCGCGCAGGATGATGTTGTCGGGGCTGAGGTCGCGGTGAACGATGTTGCGCGCGTGCGCCGCCTGCAGGCCCTGTACCACCCGGCGGCAGACAACTAGCAGATCTTCGGCCGGCATCGGCCCCTGCTTCAGGCGCTTGTCGAGGCCGGGGCCGTCGACATAGTCCATCAGCAGGTAAATATGTCCGTCCGGCGTGCGGTGGTTCTCCGAATAGCGCACAACGGCAGCGTGGCGGATTTCGCGGATGTTTTCCTCGCGCGCCATCAGGACGGTGAAATCCTCGTTGGCTGCGAGTTCCTGCTTCAACACCTTAAGTGCAACCAGGTTACCGGAAATTTCCGACCGCGCCTTGTAGACGTCGGACGTTCCGCCACGACCCAGCAGGCATTCAATCCTGTAGGTATTGTTCAGCAGATCACCCGGCTGGAACAGGTCGCCAGGGCGCGATTCAAGCATGGAAGTCTCCCTGACCTCTTATCCGGCGCGGGTCCGGGCTGTTCTTAGCCCAGAGCCTGGAATTCTACGCGGCGGTTTTCATCGGCGCGTGTGTTGTCTTGGTTGAACGGGGCGGTTTCCCCCATACCGATCGCTTTCAGCATATCCTCCGGCACGCCGCAGGAGCTGATCAGATGGCGGCGCACTTCCTGCGCGCGCAACAGCGACAGCCGTTCGTTATAAGCTGCCGAGCCAGAGCTGTCGGTGTGGCCGATGATCTGGAACACAGTGCCATCCAGAGCCTTCATCGAGGCACACATATTTGCCAGTTTCGGCTCCTGATCGGCGCGCAGGGCGGCGCTGTCGAAGTCAAAGGAGATCTGGACATTGATCTGAGTCTGGCGGTCAACCGGATTGTATTCCTCAGACGCCGCAGCCACGGTTGCGGTCTCCTCAGCTGCGGTTTCGGCTGTGCCGCCGCTGCTGGGCACAATGACCAGGCCGCGGGTCTTCTGCTTCTTGAACGCTTCGGTGATTTCTTCGACCGACAGTTCGCTGCTGTCGGACTGTGCTTGCGCCATCGGCGCGAAAATCAGGCCGGCACCCAGAACACTTGTGAAAATACCTTTCAGGCGGATCATGCTCTGCGCCCTCCCCTACCGTTTGAACATTGCTGGCAGTCTATACCAGCGCTATCTGCCTGCCAATGCCGGGCAGAGCCAAGCGCCGGAAAAAAACACGGTGTTTCCGGCAAGTTGTAAACAGGGGGTTTACTGCCGGGCGGCTAAAGATTGAAATGGGCGCAAACGTACCGGGAGGGAAAATGCGGGTTTTGCCAGCTGTGATAATCGCCATCGGCCTAGTGCTGGCGCCGGCGATCTGGTTCGGTCTCAGCTGGCTGCTGAGCGAAGAGGATTACCAGGGGGCTGGCGGTGTGGATTCCACGGCGCGGATTGAAATCGAGATGCTGCGCCAGCAGGTGGAGGATCTTCAAGCCCGGATGACAGATCTGCAAAATGAGGTTGCCAGCCTGCCCGCAGGAGGGGCAGGCACCGGAAGCCCTTTCACTGATGACGCGGCCGGCGAGGCTGCGATCTGGAACCAGACCGGCGGTGCTGATCTTGATTATGCGCAGGTGGTGCTGATTGCCGACCGGCTGAACGTGAACCGCGGGCTGCGGGTCACGGGCGGCAAATACCTGACCGAGAGGCTGGGCCGCCCGCGCGAGGATCTGAACGACACCTGCCAGCCGATGACCAACCCGGACTTGAAGGAAAAGCTGGTGACCGAACAGGTTGGGCCGATCCGGGTCAGTATGCTGCGCCCCGCAATTGAAAGCCTGAAAGTAGTGTTTGAGAACATCCGCCAGGCCGACCCGGACCTTTATGCCCGCATCAACACTGCCGGGGCACTGTGCGTGCGGCGGATCCGCGGCACCACCAACTCGCTGTCCACACACAGTTACGGGCTGGCGGTGGACCTGAACATTGACGGCAAGCTGGACAATTTCACCGATGGCAAAACCCAGCTGGGCCTCACCATCATGGCGGACTTCTTTTACGATCAGGGGTGGGTCTGGGGGGCCGGCTTCCGGCGCGAGGACAGCATGCACTTTGAGATCAGCCGCCGCCAGCTGGACGCGTGGATCGCTGACGGTCAGCTGTAAAAGGCGTTGCTGTTCTGCTTAGACAGACCGCAACAGCACCTTGCTGGAATCGATCGCAGCTGCGATCCGCTGATAACGCACAACCGACCTTGTGGGTGAGCTTTCAGCTGAGCGCAACAGTTTGGTCTGGGTCTCCTCCAGCACAGCCAATGCCTGAGCGACTGCAGTTGCCTGCCGCTCCGGTGCCACGGCCACAATCGGGCGGTGCGACTTGTCCGTGCTGTTGACGGATCGTGCCTTGCCCCGGGGCTTTGAGGGGTCGCGGTTTTCCCGCGCAATCTGCCGCAGATCGCGGGCAGTGTCTTTGAGAATGGCGCGCAAGGGTTCATGTCCTGGCAAGCCGGCCAAGTCTTTTTCCAGCGCTTCAAACCGCTCAGCCAGACAATCGATCAGATAAGGGCCCACGATGCCGCAGAGATCCTGGAAACCGGCGACCCGGTCCACCACTTGATCGGCAGAGCGAATGCGGTTTCCAAAGAACCGGCCGCTGCCGGACGAACCGCCGAACGTGCTGCCGTCACCCTCGCCGCCGTCACCACCACCACGTGAGCTGACCCCGCCGCCACCGCCGTCACCACCGTCGCCGCCGCCGTCACCACCATCGCCGCCGCCGTCACCACCATCGCCGCCGCCGTCACCACCGTCACCGCCGCCGTCACCACCATCGCCGCCACCGTAACCGCCGCCATAGCCGCCGCCGGCCTGGCCATCCGAGGGGTTGTTCAGGAAGAAAGTGAGGAGAACGAGGAACAAAGCACGATGTAACATCGGCTTGAAGTAGGGCGGTTAGCCCTCCAGTCCATAGGCCTGACGGATTCCGCGCTGGGTTCCCGGGCCGAAGTCTCCGTCTATCGCGCCGGCATAGAAGTTGTTTTCCTTCAGCTTCGACTGCAGTGCCCGTCGGGTTTCTGCCGTGAACATATTGGGCCGTTCGCTTAGGAGGCCCAGCACGTCAGAGCTTCCGCTGCGCAGGGCGGCATAAAGGTAATGCGCTGAATCTTCGGGACCTTTCGAGGGAATCAAGCCGTCATCAATGAGCGCGGCAAAATTAAATTGGGCCTGCGGATGGCGCAGGTCAGCAGCTCGCTCGAAGAAGGTGAGCGCCTTTTTCGGGTTGGCAGGCAGACCCAGTCCGCCCTGATAGTGCAGGAAGCCAAGATCATTGATCGCGTCGGCAAAATCTTGTTCTGCGGCCGCTTGGTACAGTTCCAGAGCCTTGGTTTGATCGGCCTCCACTCCGGTACCGCGCTCATAAAGTTTGGCCAGTTCAAACTGGGCCTCCGGTGAGCCGGCATCCGCGGCGCGCTGCAGGAATTTCACCGCCGCCTTGGGGTCAAACCGGCCCTCATTCGGGTTCAGCCGGATATAAGCCAGACCCAGCATAGAGCGGGTGTCGCCGAGCTCAGCCAGCGCCAGAAGCTGTTCCTCCTGGTCGGGTTTCAGTGCCGCCCAAGCGGCAGAGGCATCGGCCACAGAAACAGGGGCGTCATTTTCTCCGGGACCAGCCAGGTAGAAGGGCACGCCGGTCAGCGAGCCGTAGGTATGCGGCTCCTGAAGGTTGGCGGTGCTCTGCAGCACCTGGTCGCGCACCTGGCGGAACATCAGGCTGATTTCCAGGCCGGGCTGCACCATTTTTTGCATCAGTGCTGTGGCGTAGGGTGAATTGCTGCCGCTGCCATCCAAAGCCACCTGGCCGTCCTTGGCGGCAAAGGCCACCAAGGTGCCGCGGTCCGGGTCTGCCGGGGCCATGCCGCCGCCGCCGCGGGTAGTTTCCGTGGTTTGAGTTGTTTGTTCGCTGCTCTGTTCCAGTGCGATGGAGTCGCCCAGCGGATTGTCGCGGCAGCTGTCCAGGATCACGATCCGCATCTTGCGGGCCCGGTCGACCGCGCCGAGCAGCTGTTTCAAGGACAGCGACTGCCGCTGCACATCACGGTTGCTTGCGACTTTGGCATCTGCCGGGATCAGAAAGTTCTCGCCCTGCACCTCAATCCCGTGGCCGGCAAAATAGACCAGCGCCAGATCGGCGACTTCGGACCGGAAGGCAAAGTCATCCAGCAGCTGTTCCATCTCAGACGTGCCCGGATCCAGCGCCAGGCTGACGTCGAATCCGATGCCTTCCAGTGTATCCGCCATGGCAACGGCGTCATTGCGGGTATTTTCCAGCGGCGGCAGGTACTGGTAGTCCGCAACCCCGATGACCAGGGCTATGCGGTCGGTCGCAGCCTGCGCGCCGGCGGCGAGCAGCAGGCAAGCGGTGAAAATCAGGGGTTTGAAGAGAAACGACATGCGGATACCTGGGTTAGCGAATTCAGCTATGGCCCAATGTAGTCCTTAGCGGCAGAAAAGAAAAAGAAAATCCGCCGCTGGCAATAGCGGCGGACAGACCCTGCCCGAACCCGGACAGGGTCTAACTGTATCAGGTGCTGGCCATGCTGCCAGCCGACCGCAACCGGTCGCGCAGCTTTTCCAGGGTGACACCGGCCGCTGCCGCAGGCAGGTCCGCGGGGCCGGCCTCATCAACCTGGGCCTGCACGCGCCGGTAGAACCCGGAGAGCCCCGACAGTGTCTGGATAACCAGGTCGAAGTCCTGCAGCGAGCGCAGCTCCTGACTGGTCGGCGCGGTTCCCCGCTCCAGAACGTCGAGGACGACGTCCTCCAGCGCTTGCATCTGACTGCGGAGCTGCTCCATTTCCCACGCGGATGCGGCGCAGAGCTCGCCGAGGGCTTTGTCGGGACGCTCCATGATCAGAGCCGCCCGACGACCTGTTCGATGGCCTGCTTCATGGTTGCCACCGTGAACGGCTTGCGGATGATGTTGTTCAGGCCGATCTGCTTGCCAACCTGGATGATTTCCGGTGTCGGCTTGCCGGTGACCAGGATGAAGCCGACACGCTGGGTCACCTGATGGCTGCGCAGCGCCTTCAGCAATCCGAGCCCGTCCATGCCTGGCATGTTGTAATCGGACAGCACCAGATGAACCGGGGTCTGGGTCAGCTTCTGATAAGCGCCCTGACCGGAGTTCTCGACCATGTAGTTCTTGATGCCGATCTCATCCAGGCTCTGTGTGATGATCCCCCGGCTCGTCGACATATCGTCAACAACCATGACGCGGAGAGAGTCTTTCAAGCTCATTTTTCTTTCCTTCTGCTCTGCTTGCAGCCGTGGACAGGGTTACCTGCCAGCGGGTGAGTTGACATAAGTGGTGATCCCGGCCGTCTTCAGGTGCTGCGCCGCCGGGCCTGACATGCGCTCGGAGTGACCGATGAAGAGGGTGCCGCCCGGGTTCAGGGCATTCTGGAAGGCGCTCCAGACCTTCTGCTGGGTCGGGTTGTCGAAATAAATCGCAACGTTCCGGCAGAAAATCGCATCGAACTTCCCCTTGAAAGGGAAGGGTTCAATCAGGTTCAGCACCCCAAAGGTGATCAGCTTGCGCAGGCTGTCCGGCAGCCGCCCGTCCGGGTCGCGCTTGGGCACCAGCTTGCTGTATTTGGCGTCGATCTGGGCCAGCTCGTCCTCGGGGTACTTGGCCGCCTGGGCATGGCGCACCACCACCGGGTCGATGTCGGTGCCCAGGATCTTGATGTCCAGATTTGCGGCTTCCGGACAGACGTCCAGCAGTGTCATCGCAATCGAGTAGGGTTCCTGCCCGTTGGAGCAGCCCGCCGACCACAGCCGCACCCGGCCGCCACGCCGTGCCTGTTCCACCAGCGGCGGCAGCACGTCGTTGCGCAGGGTTTCGAAGTGATGCGGCTCCCGGAAGAAATGGGTCACATTTGTGGTCAGCAGCGACAACAGCCCGCTGCGTTCCTCGTCGGCATTGGGGCCGTCCAGGCTGGCAAGGTAATCCTTGAAGTTGGTGATGTTGCGCTGCCGCAGCTTGCGGGCCAGGCGCGACGACACCAGCGGCTTCTTGCTTTTCGCCATCGCCAGTCCGAAGTTCTTGTGCGCGAATTGCGCAATGGCTTCGAATTCCTGGTCTGACAGCGAAAAGCTGTCCGCGTTGGGAGTGATAGTACCTTCTGCGCTCACGGCATCACCTGCTCCGGAGCCGAGATCACCGCATCCAGATTGATGATGCGCACCATGGTGTCATCATGCGAGATGATGCCCTGGATGTACTCCATCGTGTTGCGGCTATCCACCGGCGGGGTGTCCTGGATGTCGTCCGGGTTAATCGAGATGATCTCGGAGACCGATTCTGCCAGCAGGCCGACCGGTTTCCCGTGCACGGAGACAACGATGACCACATTGCGCTCGCTGGCTTCGGTCTGCTGCAGGCCGAAACGGGCGGAGAGGTCATAAATCGGGATCACCGCACCGCGCAGGTTCATCACCCCGAGCACGTCGGCGGGTGCATGCGGCAGGATGGTCACCGGCGACCAGCGCCGGATTTCCCGGATCTGGGTTATCTTCAGGCAGAACGCCTGACCGGCCACGGTGAAGCTCACAAACTCGCTGTGTTCAGCGTGTTTCACTTCCTGATCGGTTTGCTTCACTTCAGCTTGCATTGCTCATTCTCCGCTCGGTGTCAAAGGCGGCCGCAGTGGGCGAGGCCGCGATGATGCTTTCAGGGTCCAGGATCATGGCGATCTTGCCGTCGCCAAGGATGGTTGCCGCAGCGACGCCCGGGATCTCCCCGCAGACGCCGTCCAGGCTCTTGATCACCACCTGGCGCTGATCGTGGATGTCATCCACCGCCAGGGCGCAGCGCTGGCCGGTTTCGGTCTCCACCAGCAGGTAGACGCCCGCTTGCTGATCGCTTTCGCGGTAGAGCCCAAGGCCGCCGGCCACATCGCAGATCGGCACGAAGTTGCCGCGGATCGACAACAGGGTGCCGTCAGCGCCCAGGCTGTTGATCATGTCGTCGCTGCCGCGCATGGTTTCGACGATCGAGGTGATCGGCACCACCATGGTCTGATCGGCAACCGACACCACCATGCCGTCCATCACTGCCAGGGTCAGCGGCAGGATGATGGTGAAGGTGGAGCCTTTGCCGGGCGAGGATGAGATGTTGATGCGCCCGCCGAGACCGGTCACCGCATTTTTCACCACATCCATGCCAACGCCGCGGCCGGAGAGATTGGAAATCTCCTTGGCCGTCGAGAAACCCGGCGCAAACAGAAGGTTGTCGATCTCGCTGTCGGTCAGTTCCGCATTTTCCGGGATCAGCCCTTTCTCGATCGCAATCTGTTTCACGCGCGGGCGGTTCACACCGGCCCCGTCGTCCTTGATCTCGATGCAGACACTGCCGGAACGGTGGGAGGCAGACAGCCGGATTTCACCGATTTTGGACTTCCCGGCCGCTTCTCTGTCGTCTGGCTTCTCCACACCGTGGTCGACCGCATTGCGCAGGATATGCGTCAGCGGGTCTGACAACCGTTCGATGACCGTCTTGTCGACCTCGGTGTTTTCGCCTTCGGTGACCAGCTTGCAGGTCTTGCCGGTTGCGGCCGAAGCCTCGCGGACGATCCGGGCCATGCGCTGGAACAGCGGCTTCACCGGCTGCGCGCGAATGGCCATGACACCTTCCTGGATGTCGCGGGCCAGGTTTTTGAACCCTTCCAGCTCTGTCTCCACATCCCGGGTATCCGAGACGTTCAGGTTGGCGATCTGCTGGGCCAGCATCGAATGGTTGATGATAAGCTCCCCGACAGCGTTGATCAGCCGGTCCACCCGCTCGAGTTCGACGCGGAGCGTCGGCTTGGGACCGCCGCGCTGCTCCTGCTTGCCGCTCTCGGCTTTCGGGGCCGAGGCCTTTTCTTCGGCAGCTGCCGGCTTGGCTTCGGGTTCAGGTGCGGGGACCGGCGGCTCAAAAGGGGCTGCAGGCGCCTCCCCCTCAGGGGCAGCTGCGGCATCTGCGGCTGGCGGTGCAGCGAACATCGCATCCAGCGCGGCCAACGCATTGGCTTCCGCCTCGGCATCGCCATCACCGTTGATCGACAGCTCGCACAGGCCCTCGACGAATTCGAACACGGCCTCAACCTTCGAACGCGTCTCCTTGGTGACCAGCACCAGATCCCAGGCCAGATAGGCTTCGCTCATGTCCATGGCATCAAAGCCGGGCAGCTCATTCTCGTCCATGGTGACGGTCAGCTCACCCAGATCCTTGAGCGCCTGGAACAGGAAGAACGGCTCGTTGCCGGTGCCATACATTTCCTTCAGCGGCTGGAAGCGGATCCGGTAGGTCTCTTCCTGCGGTTCCGCCGGGGCGCCGCCCAGATCGCCAAGATCCATCATGGGCGCCGGGCCGCCGAGCCCCATCGGCTCGAAGGTGAGGTCTTCCTCTTCTTCCGGAATGTATTCATCCAGCGCCGCCAACAGCGTATCATTGTGCGCTTCGTCTATCTCGCCGCCGTCCCGGGCAGCCTCGACCAGTGCTGACAGTTGATCGCTGGAGCGCAGCAGCAGCTGGATCAGCTTCTCGTCCAGCTCCAGCCGGTTGGAGCGCACTTCGTCAAACACGGTTTCGAACCGGTGGGCGAAAGCCACCAGATCATCGAGGCCAAAGGCCCCGGCGCCACCCTTGATCGAGTGCACGGCGCGGAAGATCGCGTTGACAACCTCAGAGTCGTGATCGCCTCCTTCGATGGCGGTCAGACCCTCATCCGTTGCTTCAAGGAGCTCTTCGCACTCCTCAAAGAAGGTATCCTGAATCGAACCCGACATCTTAGGCCGCAGCTCCAGTCACGCGCTTGAGCGCAAAAATCAGCGAGGCATCATCAAACGGCTTGGTGATCCAGCCGGTGGCGCCAGCGCCGCGGGCACGGGCCTTCAGTTCAGGTGCGCTTTCAGTGGTCAGCACCAGAATCGGAACCTTGGAATTGATGCCGGTGCCGCGCAGCTCCTCGATCACGCCGAAACCGTCGAGGTTGGGCATGTTGATGTCGGTGATCACCACGTCCGGATCCACGTCAGGGTACATGTCCACTCCCTCGCGGCCATCGACCGCGCAGTGGTATTCAAAACCGGCCTCTTCCAGGGTCGCGGCCAGAAGATTCCGGATGGTGCGGGAATCGTCGATTGCCAGAACTTTGGTTTTCATGCTGTTTCCTCGTCTTCAAAACGGTTGGGCTCCAGCCCCAGAAGCGTCAGGGACTTGCGGCAGGATTCTGTGATGTTGGTGACTGCGAAGCCCGCCCCCTCGGACCGCCACTGCTGCTCTGCGCCAAGCAGAAGCTGCAGGCAGCGCGAAGGCATCAGGGCAACGCCGCTGCAGTCGATTTCGACTGCCTTTGCGCGCGCTCCCTGCAGGAAGGCGATCAGCGGATCCAGCTCCGCGAAGGCGTTTGGCAGATCCAAAACGTGCTTTTGCGTTTCCGTAGTCATTTTCGGCGATTCGCACCCCCGTTGTCGGCGATCAGTTCGAGTTCGATGGGGCAATTCTTAGGTGGCGGGACTTAACATTTGATTGCCGTCAGCCGCGCCAGGAGGGGGATTCATAAGGAGACCGGCGAAAATTTCGCGTCAGAAACCCGATCAATTTTTATCTGTGTTCTGACGGTCCGGAGAATCACCTGCGGCGGTTCAGCAGGCGTGTTTTCAGGGCTCCGCACAGCCTGCGGATGCATCTTTACCAGACCTTCAGAAAGTGACGCCGGAGCGCAGCAGAATCCGGCATGTTTCTGCATCGAAATGCGGCATGCGGCATGCGCCGTAAGCGGCAAATTAACACCTGGGACGCATTCTGACTGGCATCACTATTGCGGTGGCCTAGACCGCACTGCTCTTAGGAGGACGGAATGAAAACGTTCAAATCGCTCAAGCTGGCACATAAATTGCCATTGTTTGTTGTTGGGTTCGGTGTGCTTGTGACGGCGATTCTCGTCACCATCAGCACTATCAGCTTCCAAAAAAGCGCCGAAAAAACTGCGGAAGACCAGTTCCGCTCGATGGTGGCGGACCGGAAGTTTTCGGTGCAGACGCTGCTGGACGGAATTCATGCGGATGTGCAGACGCTGGCGGCGGTACCGTCAACAGCCACTGCCATCGAATGGCTGACAATGACCTGGAACGATCTGGATGGAAATCCAGGCCAGATCCTGCGCCAGGCCTATATCGACGACAACCCGAATCCGATCGGGCAGAAGCATCTTCTGGTGCGCGGCAAGGGCGAGTCGCCCTATCACATGCATCACGAGACCTTCCATCCGGCCTATAAGACGCTGATCGAAAGCAAAGGCTACTATGATGCCTTCCTGATCAACCTGGCCGGCGACATCGTCTACTCGGTGTTCAAGGAAAACGACTACGGTACCAACATGATGACCGGCCCGTTCAAGGACTCAGGTCTGGCCGACGTTTACCGTGCCGCCCTTGAAGGCAGCCGCGGCGAGGTCTTCTTTGCGGACATGAAGCCTTATGCGCCCTCCGGCGGCGCAGCTGCCGCTTTTGCAGCCTCTCCCGTGGTGAACGATGCCAATCTGACTGTCGGCGTGCTGGCGGTGCAGATCCCCGTGGATCTGCTGGGGGCCATCGTCAACAACGACCAGGGCATGGGGCAAACCACCCAGATATATCTGGCAGGCTCAGATATGCTTGCGCGGACCACATCGCGGTTCGAGGACGGCTATCAAGTTCTGTCGCAACTGCCTTCGGTCCCTCAGGTTACCACTGCATTTGACGGCGAGTCGCACGTCCAGAAAGGCGTCCCTGGGCTAAACGGCCATGCTGTGCTTGCTTATTCCGAGCCGCTGCCGCTGGAATTTGCAAATTGGGCGATCATCGCCGAGCAGGACTGGGCGGAGCTGATGGCCCCGGCAGCTGAGAAGCGCAACATGCTGCTTCTGGCCTCGCTGATCTGCGCTGGCGGCATGTCCTTCTTCGGCTGGCTGTTTGCCCGGTCGGTGACCAAGCCGATCGACCGGATCTGCAGCGATATGGAAGCGGTGTCCTCCGGCGATCTCGACACCGAAGTTGCGGCGGCCAGCCGCGGCGACGAGATCGGCAAGATCGGCAAAACGCTGGTCTCGATGCAGGACGACCTGAAGCTGGCCCGCGCCGCCGAGGAGGAGCGCGCCGAGATGCAGCGCCAGCAGCAGCAGGTGGTTGAGAAGCTGAGCAGCGGCCTGGTGCAGCTGGCAGACGGCGATTTCTCGCAGCCGATCAACAGCGCCTTCCCGGAGGAATACGAGCAGCTGCGGCAGAACTTCAACAGCACCGTCAGCAACCTCAGCGCCACCGTGCAGCAGGTGATCGAGGCCTCCGGCAGCATCCGCAACGGCGCCGCCGAGATCAGCCAGGCCTCCGACGACCTGTCGCACCGCACCGAGAGCCAGGCGGCCACCCTGGAGGAAACCGCCGCGGCGCTGGATGAGCTGACCGCGTCCGTCAAATCCGCCGCCGACGGCGCCCGCAGCGTCGAGGCGACCATGGCCGAGGCCCGCACCGAAGCGGAAAATAACCGCGAAGTGGTGCAAAGCGCGGTGTCGGCGATGACCGAGATCGAGCAGTCCTCGAACCACATCAGCCAGATCATTTCTGTGATCGACGACATCGCCTTCCAGACCAACCTGCTGGCGCTCAATGCCGGCGTCGAGGCGGCGCGGGCGGGCGAGGCCGGCAAGGGCTTTGCGGTGGTCGCCAGCGAAGTGCGCGCCCTGGCGCAGCGCTCCTCGGATGCGGCGATGGAGATCAAGACGCTGATCTCCGACAGCTCCAAGCAGGTGGAGCGCGGCGTCGATCTGGTCGGCAAGGCCGGCGAGGCGCTGCAGAGCATCGTCGAGCAGGTCACCCATATCTCGCAGCTGGTCTCCGGCATTGCCGAAGGCGCGGCGGAGCAGTCCACCGGCCTCAACGAGATCAACACCGGTGTGACCCAACTGGATCAGGTGACGCAGCAGAACGCGGCGATGGTCGAGGAGGCCACAGCAGCCGGCCACATGCTGAACACCGATGCCGGCAAACTGGCCGAGCTGGTGGCGCATTTCCGGGTTTCCGGCGGCGCGGCCCCCGCCCGCCCGGCGCCCGCAACGGCCCCTGCCGCCGTCCCGGCCGCCAAACCTGCGCCCTCGGCGCATGGCGAGGACAGCTGGGACATCGAAGCCAGCCCGGCGCCCGCAGCGGCAGCTTCCAACGGCAGCGCCGCCCGCGATCTCTGGCAGGACTTCTGAAAACTCACCGGAGGCGCCGCAAAAACCTGCGGCGCCTTCAGACTATGGCAACCTGTGCTTGAACGCGGCTGGCTGCCAGGCCGCTTGCGGCCACCGGACGCCACTCCAGCCGATAAGTTTCCAGGGCCGCGGCACTCGCTTGCAAGCCCCTTCTCCAGCTTGCTGCAACAGCCCCCTAAAAAACGCCAATTTTTCAATAAGTTTTAACTTCCGCACAGCATTCAGATTACCAGCCCGCGTGCAGGCACGCCGCTCCGAAATTTTTCCATAAAAGTTCAGCAAACTGCGAATTGAAACCGCAAAATCCTCCCCCCTCATGCAGCGGCTTAGTGTTCTTTAATCAAATCTCGTCTGATAATAACCCTTAGCGTGATCTTGTGTGATATAAACAATCCAAGCGAGTGCTCGTTCCGAATTATAATTCCGGGCGCTGTGTCAATTCAAAGGGGTACCAGGATGAGTAACAATCGTTTTCAGAAAGTGACTGCACCGCCCTTCATGCCGCCCGTAATCCTCAACATCCTTTCGGTTGATGATGACGAAATAGACCGGTTGCGCCTTAAAAAGCTGTGCCGCAAGGCTGGAATGGAAGCCGAGTTCTTTGAGGCTGCCAATCTGGAGGAAATGCGCAAGCTGCTGGACAAGGAGCAGTACGACCTGGTTTTTCTGGACCACAATCTTGGTATGGATACCGGCCTGGATGCGCTGAAACTTCTGCTGAGCCACGAGGAACAGGTCCAAGCCGTCCCGATCATGCTCACTAGCGTCACCAGCTACCAGACTGCCGTCGAAGCCATGCGCCGGGGGTGCTCCGATTACATCGTCAAGGAAGAGCTTTCTGTGGATGCGCTGATAAAGTCTATTGCCTCCGCCATCGAAAGGCGGGCCCTTTACGGCCAGCTCTCCAGCGCCAAAGCTTCAGAGAAGGAACTGAAGCGGATCTTTCAGCGCTTCATCGTCGGCTGCGGCCCCGATCTGCGCCTGCTGCTGAGCCGGACGCTTGCCGGGGTCAGGATCGTCAAGTCGCAAGCCCGCCAGGATGACAGTTTTTCTCCAGCCGTGCTGTCGGATGTGTCGATGCTTGAACGCAGCTGCAAGGATCTGGTGGCCTTCATGGATGATCTGGACAGCGTGATCGAAGACACCCGCGAAGTGACAGCCCGCGTGTCCCCAACCCTTCTCCAGTAGGGGACCGCCGCGCTTCTTCCAGCCCTCCAGCTGGTGATCGCACCGAACAGCACCAAGCCCCGGCAGAAAGGAGTGTCAGCACGATGCAAAGCCCCCGGAACGCCAGCCGCCCTGCCCTGAACATCATTCTGGTGGAAGATGATGACGGCGACGCAAAGGCCTTGCGGCGCGCCTTTGAGCAGGCCAGGATTGCCAATCCAGTTACCCGGTTTGCTGACGGGGTCGAGGCCTTGGCCTTCCTGCGTGGTGAAATGAGTCAGGTTCCGCCGCCTCATTTCGTGGTGCTGAGCGACATTAACATGCCACGCAAGAACGGGATTGAGCTACTGCGGGAAATCCGCGCGGACCCGGTACTGCACAATATACTATTCATCGTGCTGACAACCTCGGATGACGAACGGGACATTTCTGAGGCTTATGCCAATAATGTCGCCGGCTACATACTGAAATCAAAGGCCGGCGACATGTTTGCCGACCTAATGGCAACGCTCGATAATTACTGGCGGATTGTCGAACTGCCCGAAATCCACATTAGAAAGGTGACCGATGGCGGCGCTCAACATCCTGCTCATTGACGATGACGCCGGCGACCGGAAACTGCTGCGCCGGTTACTAAAGCAGCCTCACCCGGACGCCAGCATCTCCGAAGCCGACAGCGGCGAGAAAGCGCTGGGGTTTGCCGGGCAGCCGGCGGACGTGATTTTCCTCGACTACCTGCTCCGGATGGAACCGGGCTCGACCTGATTGCACGTTTGAATGAAGCCTGGCCACGGGCGGTGCTGTTCATGACAACCGGCCATGGCGATGAGGAGATTGCCAAAAGCGTTATCCTGGTCGGAGCCAGTGACTACATTCCGAAGTCGGCGCTCAGTGCAGAGGCACTGAAACGGATGATCGCAAACGGGCTGAAAGTTTCGGATATGCGCTGGCGCATTCAGGAACAGCAAAACGAGCTGAGGCTTTTCTCCGACGTTCTGGTCCACGACATGCGGGCGCCGTTGCGGGCAATCAAGTTCCTGAGCGATCAGATCCAGGAAGAGTACGCAGACGGTGACCTGGACGAGGTTGCCCGGCAATTCGACCTGATGAAGAAGTCGGTAAACAAGACATCAGAGCTGATTGAGCGGCTTGCCAGCCATATCAACCCGCACAGCGACGGCCGGGCAGAGCGAGTAACCGTTGACAGCCTGTTCGACAGCTTGCGTGCTGTCCTTGCGCAGGATCTGGCAGAATCCGGTGCCCGCATTGATTGGCAGTCCGGTGGGCTGAGGGTGGTCTGTTTTCCACCCGATATTGTGCAGTTGCTGCAGAACCTGATTGGCAACGCAATAAAGTACAGCGGCGGCAAAACACCTGAGATCGTAATAACCGCGGAACCAGCCCAGCCGGGGCTGATGATCTCTGTAGCCGACAATGGCATTGGCGTGCCGCCGGAATACCGGGATAAGATTTTTGAGCCCTTCAAGCGGCTGCAACGCGGCAGCGAGCAGCCTGGCACCGGCCTGGGGCTGGCAACCTGCGCAAAAATCGCCAAGCGGCACAAGGGACTAATCTGGTGCGACCCGCAAACTGAGGCCGGCACCACAATCCGGTTCACGATCAGCCTTGACGCGCTGCCTGCACGGCAATCAGCCTGACATTAAAGGCATTACGTTATAGACAGCCTACACCGCTTCGCGATTGCTGAAGGTTGCGGACCGATCAGCAGAGGGGACGCTCCGCTATCCTACTGCGCCGCGTTTTGCGTCATTGCCGAAAGGCGGGCTGCACCAGGCCAACTGAGGTCGCGCAGGCCGGAAATGCCTGTTTCAGCCGCAGCTGACGGGATGTTTTCACGCCAAAGAGCGCCTTGCTGCGTTTATCCCTCCAACGACACCCAAAGCACCTTGGCGTCTTCTTTACTGACGGAAACACAGCCGTGGCCCATGCCGCTGTCATAATAAACGGAATCCCCGGCCCCCATGCGCAACGGCCGGTAATGCTCCGTATAAAGGATCAGCTCCCCGCTCAGCACGAACATGAACTCCTCCCCCTGGTGGCGCACCCAATTGTCAAACTCGGTCACATCCCGGGCCTTGATGGTACTGATATAAGGCACCATGCGCTTGCTGGTCAGCTCGCTGCACAACAGTTCATGATCATAGGTCGAGGTTTCCTTGTGCTCGCCCTCGCCAGTGCGGGTGAAGTCCCGGCGCCCGGTGACGCCGCTTTGACTGGACTGCACAAACAACTGCGGTGTTTCCAGTTCTAGCGTCTGCATCAGGCGGCGGATGATCTCGAAACTGGGACGGGTCTGGTTGTTCTCGATCTTGGATAAAGTGGACCTGCCAATGGCTGCTGCCTTGGCGGCTTCCTCCAATGTCAGCCCCTTTTCTTTGCGGGCTTCGCGAATCATTTTTCCTAGAACTTCGCCATCCGGGGCCTCCATGGCCTCGGGGCCCAGTCCTGTTTCTTCTGAGGGAATTGGTTCCATTTCTGCGAATTCTCCTGATCCGCAAACACTTTAGCTTTGATGTATTTTCCGGTCAAAATTTCCGTGATCGCACTTTTTGTTTGCAAGAGGGAAAAAGTTTCCTATAGGAGACGCAACGTCGTATACGGCTGAATACGTGCCGGTCCTGAACCGCATTTCGGAGGAGAAACCACATGAGCGCATATGATCTGGTCGTGATCGGAGCCGGTCCGGGCGGTTATGTCGCAGCAATCCGTGCTGCACAGCTGGGCATGAAGGTTGCCTGTGTCGAAGGCCGCGGCTCGCTGGGCGGCACATGCCTCAACGTTGGCTGCATTCCTTCCAAGGCGCTGCTGACTTCGTCCGCCAAGTACGCCGAGCTGTCCCACATCGCCGCGCACGGCATTTCCGTTGAGGGCGTCAGCCTGGATCTGGGGGCGCTGATGGCCCGCAAGGACAAAGTTGTTGGCGACCTGACCAAGGGCATCGCCTTCCTGTTCAAGAAGAACGGCGTCGACCACATCGAAGGCTGGGCCAGCATTCCGGCCCCCGGCCAAGTGCAAGTGAGTGACGTTACCTACACAGCGAAGAACATTCTGATTGCCACCGGTTCGGAACCCAGCCCCCTCCCTGGCGTGGAGATCGACGAGGTGGACGTGCTGAGCAGCACCGGAGCGCTGGCGCTGGAATCGGCGCCAGAGCATTTGGTGGTGATCGGCGCCGGCGTGATCGGGCTTGAACTCGGTCAGGTCTGGTCACGCCTTGGTTCCAAGGTGACGGTGGTGGAATACCTCGACCGCGTCCTGCCCGGCATCGATGGCGAGATCGCCAAGCTGTCCCAGCGCGCACTGAGCAAGCGCGGTCTGAAATTCCAATTGGGCCGCGCGCTGAAGTCCATTGAGAGAGGTGAAAACGGCCTGACCCTGACCCTGGACCGCGTGGGCAAAGACAAAGAAGAGCAAATCGAGGCTGACAAGGTGCTGATCGCCATCGGCCGCCGTCCGGTGACCCGCGGGCTGGGCCTCGAAGGCCTGGGGGTCTCCATCAACGCGCGAGGCTTCATCGAAGTGGATGAAACCTTCCAGACCTCGGTGCCCGGCGTCTTTGCCATTGGCGATTGCGTGCCCGGCCCGATGCTGGCGCATAAGGCCGAGGAAGACGGCGTTGCCTGCGTCGAGATGCTGGCCGGCGAGCACGGCCATGTGGATTACAACACCGTGCCCGGCGTGGTTTACACCGACCCGGAAGTTGCCTCCGTCGGCCAGACCGAGGAAGCGCTGAAAGAGGCCGGCACCGAGTACATTTCCGGCAAATTTGCCTTCATGGCGAACTCCCGCGCGCGCTCAACCGGTGAAACTGACGGTGCCGTGAAGGTGCTGGCAACGCCAGCGGGCAAGATCCTTGGCGCACATATCTGCGGCGCGCATGGCGGCGACCTGATTGCCGAGCTGGTGCTGGCAATGACCAAGGGCGCAACCGTCGAGGAGGTAGCGCGCACCTGCCACGCACACCCCGCGATGGGCGAGGCGGTGAAAGAAGCCTGCCTCGACGCGCTTGGCCGCGCCATTCACGCCTGATCCGGAGGTCCGCCAGATGACGATCCAGCTGCGCCCCCGCCACCCGGAAAAGGCCCACAAGGCCGACAGCGCCATCCCGCGCAAGCCGAAATGGATCCGCAAGAAGAAGATCGAAAGCGCGGAATACTATGAGACCCGCAAGCTGATGCGGGAGCATGATCTGGCCACCGTCTGCGAAGAGGCCGCCTGCCCCAACATCGGCGAGTGCTGGTCCAAGCGCCACGCCACCATGATGATCATGGGCGAGGTCTGCACCCGCGGCTGCTCATTCTGCAACGTGACCACCGGCAAGCCGGACACGCTGGATGTGTTTGAGCCAGGCCGGGTTGCTGCGGCGGTCAAGAAGCTGGGACTGCGCCATGTGGTGATCACCTCTGTTGACCGCGATGATCTGGCGGACGGCGGAGCGGAGCATATCGCCCAAACCATCCGCGCCACCCGCCACCAGAACCCCGGCACCACAATCGAGGTGCTGACCCCGGACTTCCTGGGCAAAGGCGCGGCCGCTGATGCGGTATTCGAGGCTGCCCCGGACGTTTTCAACCACAACCTGGAAACGGTGCCACGCCTCTACCCGCGTGTGCGCCCTGGCGCGCGTTATTACACCTCGCTGCGGCTGCTGGATGACGCCAAACGCGCCAACCCGCAGTTGTTCACCAAATCCGGCATCATGGTCGGCCTGGGCGAAACACTGGAGGACGTGCGCCAGGTGATGGACGACCTGCGCGCGGCCCAGGTCGATTTCCTGACCGTCGGCCAGTATTTGCAGCCCACTCCCAAGCATCACCCGATCGACCGCTTCTGGTCGCCGGAGGAGTTTGCGCAGTTGGAACAGATCGCGCGTTCCAAGGGCTTTTTGCATGTGTCAGCGACACCGCTGACCCGCTCTTCGTTCCACGCGGATGAAGATTTTGCCGCCCTGAAAGAGGCCCGTCAGATGGCCTTGGCAAAGGGCATTTAACCTTAACGCAAGCGGGAGGAGACCCATGGAAGCGTTAAATTCAATCGTAGGAGCCGTAAACGGCGTGGTTTGGGGGCCGATGATGCTGGTCCTCATTCTCGGCGTCGGCTTCTTCCTTCAGGTCGGCCTGAAATTCATGCCGATCCGGAAACTGGGCATGGGCTTCGGCCTGATGTTCAAAGGCCGTGAAGGCACCGGCGAAGGCCAGATCACCCCGTTCAACGCACTGATGACGGCACTGTCGGCCACAATCGGCACCGGCAACATCGCAGGCGTTGCGACTGCCGTTTTCCTCGGCGGCCCCGGTGCGCTGTTCTGGATGTGGATGACCGCGCTGGTCGGCATGGCCACTAAGTATTCCGAAGCTGTTTGCGCGGTGAAATTCCGCGAGCGGGACGAAGAAGGCAACTATGTCGGTGGCCCGATGTACTACATCAAGAACGGCCTCGGCGCGAAATGGGCCTGGCTGGGTGTTGCTTTTGCCGTGTTCGGCTCCATCGCGGCCTTCGGCATCGGCAACGGAGTACAAGCCAACGGTGTGGCGCAAGTGCTGGAAACAAACTTCGGCTTCAACACCTCTGTCACCGGCGTAGTTCTGATGGTGCTGACCGGCGCTGTGATCCTGGGCGGCATCACCCGCATCGGCGCAGTGGCTGGCAAGCTGGTTCCGTTCATGGCGGTCAGCTACATCATTGCGGGCCTGATCGTGCTGGTCATCAACGCAGACGCTATCGGCGCCGCGTTCGGCTTGGTGTTCACCCATGCCTTCACCCCGTCGGCAGCCGAAGGCGGCTTTGCCGGTGCGGCGGTCTGGGCCGCGATCCGCTTTGGTGTGGCCCGCGGTGTGTTCTCCAACGAAGCGGGCCTCGGCTCCGCCCCGATTGCGCACGCAGCGGCTGAGACCAAAGGTCCGGTCAACCAGGGCCTGATCGCGATGCTGGGCACCTTCATCGACACCATCATTGTCTGCTCGATCACCGGCCTGGCGATCATCGCCTCCGGCGCCTGGACCTCGGGTGAATCCGGTGCGGCGTTGACCTCGCTGGCGTTCGAAACCTCGCTGCCCGGCTTCGGTGGCTACCTGATCGCAATCGCTCTGTCGATCTTTGCCTTCACCACCATCCTTGGTTGGTCCTATTATGGCGAGAAGTGCATGGAGTTCCTGTTCGGTGTGAAGGTCATGCTGCCCTACCGCATCCTGTGGATCATCGCGATTTACTTCGGTGCAACCGCCGATCTGGGCTTCATCTGGCTGCTGGCTGACACGCTGAACGCGATGATGGCCATCCCGAACCTGATCGCCCTGGCGCTGCTGAGCCCGATCGTCTTCAAGGTGACGAAAGAGTTCTTTGCCACCGGCGGCAAATCGGAAGAAGCCGGCCACGCTGCCGAGTAAGCTCTCCGGGAGGGCGCGTCCTGCGCCCTCCTCCACCCCGAAACCCTAGTAATTCAAAGGCTGCACAGGATGACCGACGCACCCAAACGCACCCCGCTTTATGACCTGCACGTCGAGCTTGGCGGCAAAATGGTCGACTTCGCCGGCTGGGAAATGCCGGTCCAGTATCCCATGGGCATCATGGGCGAGCACAAGCAGTGCCGTGAAAAAGCAGCGTTGTTTGACGTTTCCCACATGGGCCAGGTGATCCTGCGCGGTGAAAACGTGGGCGAGAAGCTGGAAACGCTCTGCCCGCAGGCCTATGCCACCCTCAAGGAAGGCAAGGCGCGCTACGGCTTCTTCACCAACGAGGGCGGCGGCATCATGGACGACCTGATTGTCTCCAACGCTGGCGATCATTACTTTGTGGTGGTGAACGCCGCCCTGCGCCACCAGGACATCCCGCATATGCAGGCCAATCTGGACGGTGTCGAAGTAACCGAGATCTTCGATCGCGCGCTGGTTGCCGTTCAAGGCCCCAAGGCCGAGGACGTTGTCGGCGAGCTGTGCCCCGCAGCCCGTGAACTGAAGTTCATGGAGACCGCCATTGCCGAGATCGGCGGTGTCGAATGCCGCATCTCCCGCCTGGGCTACACCGGCGAGGACGGCTACGAGATCTCGATCCCGGAAGCCGACGCGATCCGCGTGTCCAAGCTATTCCTGGCCCATGACGACTGCGAGCCCGCAGGCCTGGGCGCCCGCGACAGCCTGCGCTTGGAAGCCGGCCTCTGCCTCTATGGCAACGACATCGACCAGTCGACCTCGCCGATCGAGGCGTCGCTGTCTTGGGCAATCCAGAAGCGCCGCAAGGAAGAAGGCGGCTTCCCCGGTGCCGACCGGATCCAGAAGGAACTGGCCG
The DNA here is from genome assembly GCF_000203975.2 of Leisingera sp. ANG1. GTDB lineage: Bacteria > Pseudomonadota > Alphaproteobacteria > Rhodobacterales > Rhodobacteraceae > Leisingera. The sequence goes on from NZ_AFCF02000009.1 coordinate 117,162, forward strand.
AAGGCGCCGCCAAGAAACTGGTCGGCATCAAGCCCGAAGGCCGTGCCCCTGCCCGCCAGGGCGTGGAAATCCAAAGCGAAAGCGGCGATACTCTGGGCGCCATCACCTCTGGCAGCTTCGGCCCCACTGTCGGCGGCCCGGTTGCCATGGGCTATGTTGCGGCGGATCACAGCGCCGCAGGCACCAAGGTGAATCTCATCATCCGCGGCAAGGCGCAGCCGGCTGAAATCGTCGCCCTGCCCTTCGTTACTCAGAACTACAAACGCTAAGACATCATCAGGAGAGTCAACATGGCCACCTATTACTCTGAAGAGCATGAATGGATCACCGTCGAAGGTGACGTGGCAACCCTGGGCATCACCCAGCACGCCGCCGACCAGCTGGGCGAAGTTGTTTTCGTCGAACAGCGCGAAGCGGGTGAAGAGTTCGAAAAAGGCGGCGAGATCGGCGTCATCGAGTCGGTGAAAGCAGCCTCCGAAATCTACGCGCCGCTGGACGGCGAAGTGGTCGAGGTGAACGAAGCCCTGGCCGACAACCCCGGCGCCCTGAACGAAAGCCCGGAAGGCGACGCCTGGATCTACAAGATCAAGCTGTCGGACGCGTCGCAGCTGGACGATCTGATGGATCTGGACGGCTACAAAGCCCTGATCGGCTAAGCACCCCCTCCCCGCCGGAACCGTCCGGCGGGGTCCATTGCCCCAGACAAGGACCTCTGTAATGGCCTTCAAACTTACCGATTACGAAGCCTATGACTTCGCCAACCGGCGCCATATCGGCCCGTCTCCGACCGAGATGCGGGATATGCTGCAGGTGATCGGCTTCAAAACCCTGGACGAGCTGATCGACGCCACCGTGCCGCCCGCCATCCGCCAGAAAGAGGCGCTGGACTGGGGCCCGGCAATGACCGAGCGCGACGCCCTCTTCCACATGAAGCAGGTGGCCTCCAAGAACAAAGTGCTGACCTCGCTGATCGGCCAGGGCTACTACGGCACCACCACCCCGGCGCCGATCCTGCGCAACATCCTGGAAAACCCGGCTTGGTACACTGCATATACTCCCTATCAGCCGGAAATCTCCCAGGGCCGTCTTGAGGCGCTTCTGAACTTCCAGACGATGGTCAGCGATCTGACCGGCCTGGATGTTGCCAACGCCTCGCTGCTGGACGAAGCCACCGCCGCTGCCGAAGCCATGGCAATGGCGCATCGCGGCTCGCGCTCCAAGGCGAACAACGCGGCCTTCTTCGTCGACAAGAACTGCCACCCGCAGACCGTCGCCGTGATCCAGACCCGCGCCGAGCCTTTGGGCATCGACGTGGTGGTTGCCGATCCGGACGAGCTGGACCCGGGCGCGGTCTTCGGTGCGATATTCCAGTACCCCGGCACCTACGGCCACGTGCGCGATTTCACCAAGGAAATCGAAGCCATTCACGAGCACAAGGGCATCGCCGTTGTCGCCGCCGACATCCTGGCGCTGGCATTGCTGAAGTCGCCCGGCGAAATGGGTGCGGATATTGCCATCGGCTCCACCCAGCGTTTCGGCGTTCCGATGGGCTATGGCGGCCCGCACGCAGCCTACATGGCGACCACCGACAAGCTGAAGCGCGCCATGCCCGGCCGCATTATCGGCGTGTCGGTCGACGCCCGCGGCAACAAGGCCTACCGCCTGGCGCTGCAGACCCGCGAACAGCACATCCGCCGCGAAAAAGCCAACTCCAACGTCTGTACCGCACAGGCATTGCTGGCTGTCATCGCGTCGATGTACGCGGTCTACCACGGCCCCGACGGCATCAAGGCAATTGCCCAGTCGGTGCACCGCAAGACCTCGCGCCTGGCCGCGGGGCTGGAGGAGCACGGTTTCAAGGTGGAGCCGGAAGTCTTCTTCGACACAATCACCGTCGAGGTTGGCCCGCTGCAGAAAACTGTCATGGAGGCAGCCGTTGCCCGCGGCGTGAACCTGCGCAAGATCGGCGACAGCCACGTCGGCGTCTCGCTGGACGAGCAGACCCGCCCGGAAACCATCGAAGCGGTCTGGGGTGCTTTCGGCATCGAGAAGAAGGACGACAGCGTCAAGAACCGCGCCTACCGCCTGCCGGACTATGCGCTGCGTGAAAGCGAGTACCTGACTCACCCGATCTTCCACAAGAACCGGGCCGAGGCAGAGATCACCCGCTACATGCGCCGCTTGGCCGACCGCGACCTGGCGCTGGACCGTGCAATGATCCCGCTGGGGTCCTGCACCATGAAGCTGAACGCGACCATCGAGATGATCCCGGTCACCTGGCCGGAATTCGGCAACCTGCACCCCTTCTGCCCGGAAGACCAGGCGCAGGGCTACCACCAGATGATCGCCGATCTGAACGACAAGCTCTGCCAGATCACCGGCTATGACGCGATCTCCCAGCAGCCGAACTCCGGTGCGCAGGGCGAATACGCGGGCCTCTTGACCATCCGCAACTATCACGCGGCCCGGGGTGAAGCACACCGCAACATCTGCCTGATCCCGACCTCCGCGCACGGCACCAACCCGGCGTCGGCACAGATGGTGGGCTACAAGGTGGTTCCGGTGAAATCGGACGACAGCGGCAACATCGACGTCGCCGACTTCCGCGCCAAGGCCGAGGAGCATTCCGCAAACCTCGCGGCCTGCATGATCACTTACCCGTCGACCCACGGCGTGTTCGAGGAAACCGTGCAGGAAGTCTGCCAGATCACCCATGATCATGGCGGTCAGGTCTACATCGACGGCGCCAACATGAACGCCATGGTGGGCCTCGCGCAGCCGGGCAAGATTGGCGGCGACGTTTCGCACTTGAACCTGCACAAGACCTTCTGCATTCCGCATGGCGGCGGCGGCCCTGGCATGGGTCCGATCGGCGTCAAGGCGCATCTGGAAGAGCACCTGCCGGGGCACCCGGAGTACGGCACTGCAGTCGGTCCGGTTTCGGCGGCTCCGTTCGGCTCGCCCTCGATCCTGCCGGTCAGCTGGGCCTACTGTCTGCTGATGGGCGGCGAGGGTCTGACCCAGGCGACCAAAGTTGCGATCCTGAACGCGAACTACATCGCAGCCCGTCTCAAGGATGCCTACAAAATCCTTTACACCTCGGAAACGGGCCGTGTGGCGCATGAGTGCATCCTGGACACCCGCCCGCTGAACGATGAAGGCCACGTCACCGTGGACGACATCGCCAAGCGTCTGGTCGACTCGGGCTTCCACGCCCCGACCATGTCCTGGCCTGTGGCCGGCACGCTGATGGTAGAACCAACCGAATCCGAGCCCAAGGATGAGCTGGACCGCTTCTGCGACGCCATGCTGTCGATCCGCTCGGAGGCGCAGGACATCATCGACGGCAAGATCGACCCCGAAAACAACCCCCTGAAGCACGCGCCGCACACGGTGCGCGACCTGGTGGGTGAATGGGATCGTCCCTACAGCCGCGAACAGGCCTGCTTCCCGCCGGGCAACCTCGGCGTCGACAAATACTGGCCGGCCGTGAACCGGGTCGACAACGCCTATGGCGACCGTCACCTGATCTGCACCTGCCCGCCGATGTCGGACTACGAAGAAGCTGAAGCCTGATCAAACAGGCTTTCTGCCCCGCCGGCCTGTCCGGCGGGGCACCCCGCATGACCCGCTCAGAGGAGAGAATGATGTCCCGTCTCGAACCGCTGATCGTGCCAGCGCCCCGGCAATCCGCTGACAGCGCGGCACAGGCCCGCTTCCACGATGTCGAAATCATTCTGCCGCAGCCAGATTCCCCCGCCGCGGCCCAGATGATCTGCGAAATCTTCCGCGCCGCCAATGATCTGTTCCCCGACAGCGGCTACCGCACCGCCGTGCGCAATCTGGCCTCGCATATGCGTACCGTGCCGGAGGGCTGGAAACCGCAGACCGTCATTTTCCTCGGTGGCATTTCCAACCGCTGGCCGCTGAACTCCGGCGAGAAAGCCAGCCTGCAGCGGATCTGCCGCCAGGCACAGCGCTGCCTGTTTGCCGGCAGTGCCATTTTCCTGCTGCCGGAAACCGGCCTGAATGCCGCTATCGAGACCGCGGTACATACAAATTTTGCCGCCGCCGCGGAAGAGGAGCAGATGATCTGCGCTCCGTCAGGCACGTTGACCACCTCGGCAGGCCGCATCAGCACAGCGGTCAGCAGTTTCGCTGCGCTGCGCGTGCTTGCGGCTTTCCTGCGCGCTGACCGCGGCGCCTTCATCGCTGATGCAGTCTGCGACTACCTGGGCCTTGCCTTTGGCCCGGCCTCTGAACAGTCCAAGGTCTCCTTGCAGCTGCGTCAGACAGCCGGCGGCGACGCGCTGGTGGTCAAGATCCTCGACCTGATGCAGCAGAACCTGGAAGAGCCGCTTTTGATCCGCGACATCGCTCAGCAGGCCGGGGTTTCTCCGCGCAAGCTGGAACGCCGCTTCCAGCAGAAAGCACAGACCAGCCCGCTTGCGGCCTACCGAAAGCTGCGCATCGAAAAGGCGCGCCAGCTTTTGTTGCACACCACCCTGCCGCTGGCCGAGATTGTGGCCGCCACCGGCTTTGGCTCGCGCAGCAGCCTGACGGAATGGTTCAAACGTGAGTACAAAACCAGCCCGCAGGCATTCCGCAAACAATATTATGCTGACCGGCATCCGGCAGGCTCGCTGGCCTGAGCACAGCCGGTCCTGGCAACTGAAAAGGCGGCCCCTTCGGGCCGCCTTTGGTGTTTCAGGGCAGAGGAGTTCAGTTTCCGGAGCCGCTGTCCTCGCCGTCGCCTGACAGGGCGTTCGGATCAAAGACATTGCCGAAGCCGGAGTTGTTGCCCTGAGGCGCCTGCTCTGCCTCAGGCTCTGCCTCGCCTTCACCCGACAGACTGCCCGGGGCAAACACACCGCCAAAGCCGGAGTTGTTGCCGGAGCCGGTGGAGGGCGCGGTTGGTTCAGGGGCTTCGCCCTGCTGTTCCTGCAACTGCTGGCGGCGCAGTTCGCGCTGGCGGCGCAGTTCCTGGATGCGCTCTTCGGTCTCCAGGCGCTTTTGCTCCTGCACGTTGGCGATACACTGCTGCGGGCTGTAAACCGTTGCGGTTCCGACAACCGCAACTGTTACACAGGCAACAACCACAAGCGCTACCGCAGCAGCATTTGAGCTGAGGAAACCTGGAAGCCGCAGCTTGCCGCTCTCCAGCTCTTCCACGGTCGCCTTCTTGCGCGCCTCGGCCACCAGCTGCTTGCGGCGGATGCTGGCCTCGTTGAACAGCGCCGCAAAGACCGTCAGCACCACGATGATAAAGGCCAGGGCCGAGATCGCGGGCGTGATGCCGTAACGCACTTTCTGCGCCAGCTCGATGGTCAGCGTCGGGTATTCACCGAAGGTGAAGGTGGTAGTGTTGTAGTTCTCAAAGCTCGCCAGGAACGCCAGCACCGCGGCGGAGGCGATGGCGGGCCGCATGAACGGCAGCAGAACCTTGCGGAAAGCCTGAGCATGGGTGGCCCCCAGATCCAGCGCCGCCTCTGTCAGGGCGATGTCATAGCGCTGCAGGCGCGCCACCAGCACCAGCATGCAATAGCTGGCGATGAAGGTGGACTGGCCGATGATGGTCAGGAACAAGCCGTTCGACAGGAAACTGTCGGCGCCAAGCCCCAGCATCCGGTTGATCCGGTCCCAGAATACCAGCGTCGAGATACCCAGCACCACGCCGGGGATCAGGATCGGCGCAATGATGACGGTGTAGTAGGTCGCCCTCAGCTTGGGCCAGATCTGGGTGAGCATCAGCGCGCCCGCCAGACCCATCGCCACCGACAGCACAACCGTGCCCGCCCCCACAAGGATCGAGTTCCAGATACCGTTCAAAATCCGCTCGTCCTGGAACAGGGCCGAGAACCACTCAAACGTCAGGCATTCCCAGGGGGTCATCCGCGGGAACGATGGCGAGTTGAAGGCGGTCGCCGACATGATCACCAGGGGGCCCAGCAGATAGGCAAAGAAGATCGCCAGATAGACCCAGAGGCTCAGGCGCATAAAGGTGAAGTTCTTCATTTGCCGATATCCCCCATGTTCACCTTGAACAAGCGCATGACCGCCAGCACCAGCAGGATACAGGTGACCAACAGAACCACCGCATAAGCAGCACCCTGCGGCCAGTCGGAATTGTCATTGAACTGCTGATAGATCAGCTGCGTGAACCACAGGGACGACGGGCCGCCGAGGATCTGCGGCGCCGCCAGTGCGCCCGCCGACAGCATGAACACCATGGTGCAGCCCGAAGAAATCCCCGGTTTGGCATAGGGAATGACCACCCGGCGGTGGATCATCGGCCAGCTGGCGCCCATGTCGCGCGCGGCCTCAATTTGGTTGCGGTCAAGGCTCTCGATCACGTTGTAGATCGGGAAGATCATCAGCAGGATGTAGGCATAGCCAAGCCCCGCATAAAGCGCGATGTCATTGCGGATGAAGTCAAAGGGCGTGTCGAAGATGCCGCTGCCCACCAAGAGGCTGTTCAGCACCCCGGTCTCGCCAAAGATGATGCGCAGTGCAAAGGCGCGCAGGATCTCGTTGATCCAGTACGGGATGATCAGCATCAGCGCGAAGATGCGGATATGGTTGCCCTTGGTCTGAGCCAGGTAATATGCGATCGGATAGCACAGGATCAGGTTGAAGATGGTGACGCAGACCGCCGCTACCAGGGTGCGGAAGAACACCTTGAGGTCGACCGCGTTATAGTCCTGGCTTCCGCCCTCCGGGCCGTAGATCAGGTATTTGTAGTTCTCCAGCGTATAGACGTCCTTGGGTCCGCCGATCTCCGGCGGCGGCAGGTTGGGACGGAACGAGAAGTCGAGCATCGACAGCTGCGGCAGAATGATGAGGCCAATGGTCCAGAACAGGACCAGGCCCAGCATCAGACTGCCCATGCCGACGCCGTTGCGTTTGAAAAACTCCCTCAGGAAGCTTGGCATGGTTTGGGCCTCCTTATTCCGCGGCCAGCTCACCGGCGGGAACACAGACGGCGTTCTTCGTCTCGTATTCCAGGGTGATATTCTGTCCGGTGTGATCCTCAAAGGACTGGCCCAGATTGGGGATGGAGACCTTCAGCTCCTTACCGCCGTCGCCTTCCATGAAAATGTTGAAGACGTTGCCCTCAAACTCCTCGTGGTTGACCTTGGCCGTCACGAAATGGTCACCGGACGCGCCTTGCGGCGCCAAGGCAAAGGCCTCGGGGCGGATGAACATCATTGCATCGTCGCCTTCCTTCATCCTGCCCTGGTTGGCAGTGGAGATCCGCGCCACCAGTTCGCCGGAGCGGTTGGTCGCGATCAGAGCTTCATTGCCCATAACGCGCTTGACCTTGCCGCGGAAGACGTTGTTTTCGCCGACGAATGACGCCGCAAATGCGGTTGAGGGGTCGTTGTAGATGGTCTTGCCATCGGCGATCTGGTCAATGACGCCCGCCTTCATCACCGCGATATTGTCGGACATGGTCAGCGCCTCGCCCTGGTCGTGGGTGATGTAGATGAAGGTGATGCCAACCCGCTGCTGAATCTCGCGCAGCTCGGTGCGCATGTGCTGGCGCAGCTTGAGATCCAAGGCCGACAGCGGCTCATCAAGCAGCAGCACATCCGGCTCTGCGCAGAGGGCGCGCGCAATCGCCACCCGCTGGCGCTGGCCGCCTGACAGTTCGGAGGGCAGCTTGTCGCCCTGTCCCGGCAGTGCGATCATGTCCAAGAGCTCATCCGCGCGCTTGCGGCGTTCCTTGGCAGAGGCGCCCTTGATTTCCATGGAAAAGGTGATGTTTTCCCAGATCTTCATCAGCGGGAACAGCGCCAGATTCTGGAAAATCAGCGCGGTCGGGCGTTTGTTCGGCCCGATCCCCTTCATGTCATTGCCGCCGATCAACACACGGCCGTCGCTCGGATCCAGAAAGCCGGAAACCGCGCGCAGGATCGTGGTCTTGCCGCAGCCCGAAGGCCCAAGGAAGGAAAAGAAATCCCCCCCATTGATGTTCACATTGGCATCTCGCACGGCGACAAAGTCACCGAAACGGATCCAGAGATTCTCGAGATCAACGCCGACCCCAGCACTCATTTGGCTTCTCCCCAGGGTGCAGGTCCCCAATCCGGTGGCAAGCCACCGGCCCCGCTAGGCCTGCTTCCTGTTTCTATTCTTTTGTGATTGCGCCGCGCGGCACATGGCTGACCCCCGGAAAAGATCCGGGGGCCAAGTGTTTCAGGCGCAGTTGTTACGCGCTTTTGAACTTGTTGACGAACTCGGTGCGCACGTCGGCGTACCAGGGTGCCTCTGCCGGCCAGGGGTTCAGGTTGGCCAGCGAATTGCCCGGATAAGCCTCGGCAAAGTTCTTCTTGTAGACGTCGCCGGAGAAGCCGTCTGCGCCCAGCACCGGCGAGTTATATCCGTGGCTGTCGATCGCTTTGCCCGCGGGTTCCTGCTCATAGGCATAGGAGATGAAGGCATAGACCTGCTCTTCGTTCTGCGCGCCCACCGGCATCGAGATGCCGTCAACCCAGGCCATCGCGCCCTCAACAGGCGCCTGATAGTGCACCGGCTCCCCTGCGGATTTCAGCGCCAAGGGCGGGCCGTCCCAGGTCTGGCCAACCACCACGCCCTCGTTCAGGAGACCGTTTTTCTGGGTGTCGGCATCGTTCCAGATCAGCTTGATGCGGTTCTTGCGCGCAACGCACCAGTCGGTGACCTGGCCCCAAACTTTCCGCATAGTTTCTTCATCGTCATAGGCCGCCCAGATCGAGCCAGGCTCCATCTCGCCCGAGGCTTCCATGTAAAGGCCCGCACCCAGCATCATCGAATGGGCCCGGCCCATGGTCTTGCCTGCATTCTCTTCGGACCAGACGTCGCCATAAGACGGCGCATCGCCTTCCGGCAGCCACAGGTCGGTGCGGTAGGCGATGCCTTCGGTGCCCCAGATATGCGGCAGCCAGTGCACACCGCCACCGCCGAAGTTCCAGGCGTCGGTGCCGATCTTGGCCATCGCCGGGTTCACCGCGTCAATGTTGACCTTGCTCATGTCAAACGGTTTCAGCAGTTCCAGCGGCCCCCACTGCAGCGAGCGGTTGTTGGTCGGCGAAACGATGTCGAAGCCCTGACCCTTGGTGGCCTTCATCTTGTTGATGATTTCTTCGTTAGACCCGATGCCGGTGTAGTTCACCTTGATGCCCGTCTTGGCTTCAAAACCGGAAATGAATTCCGGCGGCAGGTAGTCCGACCACATCAGGATGTTGATTTCGCCCGAAGACGCCAGCGCGCTTTTCGAATAAAGCGGGGCTGCCAGGGCGGCGGCGCCGGCACTTTTCAGAATGCTCCGCCGCGTCAGCTTACCAGTGTTTGTCATTGATCCAATTCTCCCTTTGGACTGTTAATTGTTGTTCTTGTTGTTTCAACAGTGAAACCTTGCGAAGGCTTGCCCGCCTCCAACAGTGACAGTTTTCAAAAACGATAAGACCAGATCACCCATCAATTTGCGCAACATGGTGCCAGTTTTGGCACGATTTGAGAACACCCGCGACAAAACCGCGATGAGAAACTATCTCTGTAGTAGCACTCTGCGCGCCGCGGGGCGGGCCGTCAACGCTCCTGCGTCTTAGGCCAGCAGAAAGCTGTATCACTCCGGCAGGTAAAAACATCGTGACACAGCTGGGCGTTAACGGAATGCCTCGCAGGCAGTGGCCCTGCGGCACCTTTCAATTTCGCTCAATTCCGCATTCGTTTTTCTGCGAATTCCGGAACGTTTCCTTGCCGCCGCTGCCGTCCTGCGGCCTAGTCGATACGATACTGTTGGGAGGCCCACTTCATGAAATCGCGCACCAAAGTTGTGGTGATCGGCGGCGGCATCGCTGGCTGCTCCACCCTCTACCACCTTACCCAGGAGGGCTGGAGCGATGTCGTTTTGGTCGAACGCAACGAATTGACCAGCGGCACAACCTGGCACTCGGCAGCCCAGGTAACGAATTTCGGCATGAACCAAACGATGGTTGGCCTGAAAAGCCACTCCATCGCGCTCTACAAGAAACTGGCGGATGACCCGGAGTACCCGATCAATTACCACCATGGCGACGGCGGCATCCGCCTTGCCAACACTGCCGAACAAATGTGTGGCTATCGCCACTTTACCTCGATGGCCCGCGGCATGGATGTGCACTTCGAGGTGATTGATGCCGAGGAATGCGCCCGTCGCCACCCGCTGATTTCAACCGTTAACCTGGCCGGCGGGTTGTGGGATCCGATGGACGGCGACATTGACCCGGCGCAGCTATGCCAGGCGCTGGCCTATCACGCCCGCAAGGCAGGCGCTGAGGTCTACCGCAACACGCCTGTGACCGCACTTACCCAGCACAAGGACGACACCTGGACCGTGCACACGGAACACGGGGGCATCGACTGCGACATCGTCGTAAACGCCTGCGGCTACCGGGTGAATGAGGTCGGCGCGATGATGGGGGTGCACCACCCTGTCGCGTCGATGGAACACCAGTATTTCCTGACCGAAGACATCCTCGGAATCGTGGAGGCAGGCCACCGGATGCCGCTGATCCGCTGCCCGATCTCCGACTATTACTGCCGCCAGGAAAAGAACGGCCTGCTGATCGGCTTCTACGAGCAGGATTGCAAGACCTGGGGCATGGACGGGATCGACCCGAACTTTGTCAACGCGCTCTGCCCAGATGATCTGGAGCGGGTGATGGATGTGCTGGAGGGCGCGTTCGCGCGGATGCCTGCGTTGCGCGAAACCGGCATCCGATCCATCGTGAACGGCCCGATCACCTATACCATCGACGGCGCGCCGCTGATCGGCCCAATCCCGGGCAAGCGCAACGCTTTCTGCGCCATCGGTTTGCGCGCAGGACTGGGTGAAGGGGGCGGCCACGGCTGGCTTCTGGCGCAGATGATCGTGCATGGCGAGGCCTGCTACGATACCTGGTGCATCGACCCGCGTCGCTTCACGGGCCATGCCAACGTGGAGCTGACCGCTCTGAAGGCTATTGAGGACTATCAGAACGAATTCCGTTTCCACTTCCCGCATGAGCACCGCCCGGCAGGCCGTCCGGCCAAGACCACGCCGCTCACGCCTGTGATGGCCGCGGAGGGCGCTGAATTCACCGTGGTGAACGGCTGGGAGCGGGTGGACTACATCAAGCCCGCGCCAGACTTTCACCCTTCACTCACCTTCAGCTTCGATGAGGCCTTCAACGTAGTTGCCGCCGAAGTAAAAAACGTGCAGGAAAACGTGGGCCTCTGTGAGGTTAGCGGCTTCAACCGGTTCGAGCTCACCGGCGCCGACCGCCACAGCTTCCTTGATCGCATGTTCTGCGGCACCGTCAACAAACATTCAGGACGGGTTGGCCTCGGCTATCTGCTGAACCACCACGGCATGATCAAAAGCGAAGCCACGATCGCCAACTTGCCCGCTTCTGACCGGGGGCCGGAGCGAGTCTGGTACGGCTCTGCAGCCGCCAGCGAGTTCCACGACATGGATTGGCTCAGCCAGAATGTCCAGCCGGGGGAAGACGTGCGCATCCGGTCCTTGACCAATGACCAGACGATCCTGGTTCTGGCCGGCCCCCGGGCGCGGGATGTGCTTTCGGACTGCGCCCGGGGCAGCTGGTCGGCTGAAGCCTTCCCCTGGCTGTCGGTACGGGAATGCTTCATCGGAATTGCCCCGGCCACGGTGATGGGCGTCAGTTTCTCCGGTGAGCTTGCCTATGAAATCCACGTTTCCAATGCCTCGCTCTATGCTGCCTATCTGGCCTTGCGCAAAGCTGGAGAGGCGCACGGGCTCAAACTTTTCGGCGCCCGTGCGGTCGAGTCGATGCGGATGGAGAAGGGCTTTCTGCACTGGAAGGCCGACCTGATCACCGAGTTCGATCCCTTTGAGACGGGGCTGGAGCGTTTCGTGAAGCTGGAGAAAGGTGATTTTATTGGCAGGAAAGCCCTGCGGAAACGCCAGGCAAAGGGTGCACGCAAGAGGCTGGTCACTCTGAAGGTGGAGGCCAGCCATGCTCCGCCGCATGGCGGCGCTTCGCTGGTTCAAGGGAATAAAGTTGTGGGCACTGTGACCTCCGGCGACTGGGGCCACAGGGTGGGGATGAATCTGGCCTATGCCTTTGTGGATCCGGAACTTGCCGCGACCGGCAGCGCCATGCAGCTTGATCTGTGCGGGGATCTGGTTGCCGCTACGGTTATCGCTCCCTCCCCATATGATCCAGGATTTGAACGCATTCGCAGCTGATCCTGTGCTGAACAGCAAAACGCCCGGGAGCTTCCCCCGGGCGTTGTTTTTTTTGCGCTGCAGTTTTCTGGTCAGCTTCGGCCTTTCCACGGCACCAGCCAGTTCTCTGCCTTGCGCATCAGGATATCAATGCCGTAGCCGATGATGCCGATCAGTACGATGCCCATAATCACGATATCCGTGAGCTGGAACTTGGACGCCGCAATGATCATCATGCCGGCGCCTTTCTGCGCCGCAACCAGCTCAGCCGCCACAACCGTGCCCCAGCAGACGCCCATTGCAACCCGCGCGCCGGTGAAGATTTCGGGCAGCGAGTTCGGCACGATGACATGGCGCATGATCTGCCACTTTGAGGCGCCCAGCGAATAGGCCGCATGGATTTTGGAGATGTTTACGCCCGACACACCAGCCCGCGCCGCAATGGTCATGATCCAGAGCGCCGCCAGGAACAGCAGAACGATCTTGCCGGTCTCCCAGATGCCAAACCAGATGATGACCAGCGGGATCAGCGCCAAAGGCGGCACCGGGCGCATGAACTCGACAATCGGATCGAACCAGCCGCGGAACCAGCCGGATAGGCCCATGGCATAGCCCAGCGGGATACCGACTATTGCGCCGGTCACAAAGCCCGCCACAACCCGCAAGAGCGACCAGCCCAGGTGCTGCCACAGCGAAAAATTCTGATAGCCCTCACTGGCAATCTCAAAGAATCTCGACACCACGGTTTCCGGGGCCGGCAGCCAGATCGGGTTCATCTGCATGCCGCCATGCGGCGTAAAGCTGATTGCGCCCTTTCCGGTCAGCGTCACGGTGCCGTCACCGGTATCGACCGCGCCGCCAATCGCAATCGGCTCACCATTGATCGCCACGATCTTTGCGCCGTCCCGGCGTTTGGCCTCGTCATTCTTGTCGAACAGCAGCGTGGTTGAACGCCCTGCCTGGGCCGCCAGCGCATCATTCGCGGCAAAGCCGCTGCCGCCCTCGACTTCGAACTTCTCGACGTCCTCGCCAAATCCGAAGACCCGCACGGTGACATCTGCGTCATCCGTGGCACCATCCGCGTTCTCCAAGGTATACGTGAATACAGTTTCGCCGGTGAATGGCCCAGGAACGTGAATCGGGAACAGCTTGGAGCCGGTAAACGCCGCCCAGATTACGAAAATCACCAGAACCGATATGATCGACGCCGCACGGTCCGGCGTGACCGCGCTTTCGTCGCCGAAGGTCACGGTCTTGAGGCTGGTGAAGTCCTGCCTCGACTGCATTCCTTTGCGGATAACCTGCACCAGGAAAAAGGCACCGGCAAACAGCGCGATGTAAAACAGAAGTACGCTCATGCCACTTGCTCCGTCCGGCCCATGATCTCCTCTTCCATCTCCCAGATCATCGAGAGGATCTCATCCCGGGTCTCGGCAAAGCCTTCGGATTTCTTGACGTCGCGCAGGTCCGCATTCACTCCGCGCTCAGCAAAGGGTAGTTGGTACTCGCGGTGAATCCGGCCGGGCCGCGGCGCCATCACGATCAGCCGCTCGCCCAGCAGCAGCGCCTCCTCTACCGAGTGGGTGATCAGGATGATGGTCTTTCCGGTCTCCTTCCACAGCTTCAGCACCAGACCCTGCATCTTCTCACGCGTCAGCGCGTCGAGCGCACCCAGAGGTTCGTCCATCAGGATCACATCCGGCTCATTGGCCAGGCAGCGTGCCAGCGCCACACGCTGCTGCATGCCGCCCGACAGCTCGTAAACCGCCTTTTCCTTGAAATCCTGCAGCCCGACGATTTCCAGCAGGTGGTCGGAGATCTTCTCCCGCTCCGCCTTGCCCATCCCTTTCATCCGGGGGCCGAATTCGACATTGTCGCGCACATTCATCCATTCGAACAGCGCACCTTTCTGAAACACCATGCCGCGTTCAGCGTCAGGACCAGTCACCACATGGCCGTTCAGCTCCACCTCGCCTTCGGTGGGGGCCAGGAACCCGGCCAGAATGTTCAGCAGCGTGGTCTTGCCGCAGCCCGACGGTCCCAGCACCGACAGCAGTTCTCCCGCCTGCAAATTCAATGAAACGTCTTTCAGCGCCTGAACCGAGCTGCCATTGGGCAGATCGAAACGCATGGAGACACTCTTGATGTCCAGTCCCGACATCGCTTCCCCTTCCTGTTAGCGCCAGTTTGCAGCCGGTCTGCAAATGCGGATGCGGGCGGCCCGGGATCCGGGCCGTCCGCCTTAGTCAAAACATGACGGCTCAGTTCAGAGCGGCTTCCAGAGGTCCGCTGTCCACGGCACCGTCATAGGAATCCAGCGCCGCTTCGATGCTGCCCGCATTCACGAACACATCCGCCACACCCTTCATGAAGTTCTGCGCGCCGCCGCCCAGCCACTTCTCGGATAGCTGATCCTCAGCCGAGGGGAAGCTGAAGGTTGCGATGGTGGCCTCGGCATCGGCCAGGTCCATACCTGCGTCCTTGGCAATCACCGGCAGCATCTCATCCTTGCTGTCGCCCGCATTCCACATTGCATTGGCATCTGCGGTCACTTTCAGGAACTTGCTCAGAAGCGCACCCTCATCCGCAATGAAACCTGCCGGCGCGCTGGTCACGTCAAATACCAGAATGCCCAGTTCTTCTTTCTCGGCGCCGGTCAGCAGAACATTACCATGCTCCACCATCCGCCGCAGCGCGCCGCCCCAGCCGCAAACCATGTCCAGGTTACCCTGGGCAAATGCCGCTGCGCCATCGGCAGGCGCCATGTCGACGATCTCCATCGAGCCAATATCAACACCGAAGTGCGCCATCTGCGACAGGAATCCGTAGTGCGCGGCGGTGCCGATCGGTACGCCAACCTTCTTGCCGTTCAGTTCGCCCGCGTTGGTCTTGTCGATCTCCAGCGCTTCGGCCACTACGCAGTTGTCGTTGTCAGAGTAGCTGACCGCCACATCCACCGTCTGGATGTCTTGACCGGCCGAAGTCGCAACTACAAACGGCGGAACGCCCTGGCTGACGGCAATCTGCACATCGCCTGAGGCCATCGCCGCAGACATTGCGGTGCCGGTGTCAAATGAGACCCAGTTGATCTTTACACCCATCTCTTCTTCGTAGGTGCCGTTGGCCTTGGCAAACTGGAAGGGCATCGGCCATTCCAGGAAATAGGCCACGGTAATCTCATCCAGAGCTGAGGCCTGTGTTGCTGAAATCGCGGCTGCGGCTGCGCAGGCTGTTGAAAGCAGATACTTTTTGATCATGTTTTTGGTTCTCCCAGTTGTCACGCCTGACCCGTTCTATGCGGGCCTTAAGGCTCTAATTTTTGCACGGCAAACCTTATCCGGGAAGAGAATTCGCTGTAGAATAAAATTACTCATGCACGGAAAGTAAAACTCAGTTTCGATTTCTTCGGATGTGTTGGCGCATTTCTGAGGATAGCATATGCAAACCCTAAGGAGGGCCGCATATGCAAAAAACGCTGAGCCTGCGCTGGCTGGAAGTTTTTCAGCTGATTTCGAAGTCCGGGTCTATACAAAAAGTGGCAGCAGAAACCGGGCTCTCGATCAGCACCGTGTCCAATCATCTGCGCAGCCTGGAAAGCGCGCTTGGCGTTGATCTGGTGGATCACACACGCCGTCCGATGGGTCTGACGCCCGCAGGCGTGGTCTTTGCCCGCTATGTCTACGACGGGCTGATGACGCTAAGGCGGGGCGAAGCAGAAATACGCTCCGGCAGCTGGCAGCACGCAACCGATCTGCGCATGGCCCTATTGGATGACTTCGACAATGAAGTCGGCCCGGAGCTGTTCCAGTTCCTCTCCACCGCGCTGCCCCGGTGCAGCTTCCGGCACTACACCCGCCCCAGCCATGAGATCATCGAAAAACTGCAGGCGCAGAAACTGGATGCAGGCGTTGCCACCCGCCCGTCCGGGCTGCTCCCTGATCTGATCGAATACCCGCTGATGCGCGACCCGTTCATTCTGGTTGTCCCGGCAGGCTATTCCGGCAGCGTCGAGGATCTGACCAAGGCTGACGCGCCGCTGCCCTTCTTGCGCTATTCCCGCGACCACACAATTGGCAAGCAGATCGAAACCCAGCTGACCCGGCTCAAGATCGCTCTGCCCAACCGCTTTGAACTGGAATGCAACCAATCCATCATAGGTCTGGTTTCCGAAGACAGCGGCTGGACCGTCACCACCGCCGCCAGCTACCATCGCGCCCAGCGCTTCCACGACAAGGTCAAGGTCGTGCGCTTTCCTGGTAAAAGCTTTGCCCGCACGGTGTCGCTGTTTACAACCAGCGTCTACCCCGCGGCCACTTCCCAGCTCATTCATGAAGCCCTGCAAAAGTCACTGCGCCTGCATTTCACCGATCCGATCACCCAGCGCTTTCCCTGGCTGGGCGAAGAGTTCCGGACCCTGCCGTCGGGCACCGGCTGACCGCTATTGCTATTCGAAACAAACATCCGTGTTTTTCGAAACCCGCCGGCCACGGGTTGACCATGAAGCCTGTCAGCAGCTGTCTTAGGCGCAATCCGCGCCGTGCGCTCCCCGCGCATTCTGCGGCCCTTCGAGGAACATGACATGGCAATCACTTATTTGAAAAAGGCCCAGGCACGTCCTGCCACCGAAAGCAACGACATCCGCGATACCGTTGCAGTGATGCTGGCCAATATCCAGCGCGAGGGCGAGGAGGCCGTGCGCCGCTATGCGGAAAAGCTGGATGGCTGGACCGGTCCGATCGTGGTCACAGACGCCCAGCGCCGTGCCGCTTGCAACCGGGTATCGCAGCAAACCAAGGACGACATCCAGTTTGCCCATGCCAACATCCGCCGCTTCGCCGAGGCGCAGAAATCCACGATGGGTGAATGCGAGGTGGAGGTGATCCCCGGCCTGATCGCAGGCCAGAAGCAGATCCCGGTATCCAGTGCCGGCTGTTACGTGCCGGGCGGCCGCTACAGCCATATCGCCAGCGCGCTGATGACCATCACCACCGCCAAGGTGGCAGGCGTGTCCCACATCACAGCGGTGTCGCCGCCGCGCTCCGGCAGCGGCATCCCCGATGCTATCGTCTATGCCATGGACCTATGCGGCGCAGACCTGATCCTGAACCTCGGCGGGGTGCAGGGCATTGCCTCCATGGCCCAGGGCCTGTTTGGCGCCCAGCCTGCCGACATTCTGGTCGGCCCCGGCAACTCCTATGTGGCAGAGGCCAAACGGATGCTGTTCGGAGAGGTTGGCATCGACATGTTTGCAGGTCCAACCGACTCGCTGGTGATTGCCGACCACACCGCCGATGCAGAGACCGTCGCCTGGGATCTTGTCAGCCAGTGCGAACACGGCGCCGACAGCCCGGTTTGGCTGATCACCACCAGCGAACTTCTGGCAACTGGGGTCATGGCCCGAGTACAGGGCCTGATCGACAGGCTGCCTGAACCCAACCTTTCCGCCGCCCACCGCGCCTGGCACGAACGCGCAGAGGTCGTTCTGTGCGAAACCCGCGAGGAGGCCGCCCAAGTGGCCGACCGCTATGCACCCGAACATCTGCAGGTGCAGGCCGAAGACCTAGATTGGTGGCTCGACCGCCTCTCCGCCTATGGCTCGCTGTTCCTGGGCAAGGAAACCACGGTATCCTTCGGCGACAAGAGCTCAGGCCCCAACCACGTGCTGCCGACCAGCGGCGCGGCGCGCTATACCGGCGGGCTGTCAGTGCACAAGTTCACCAAGACCGTGACCTGGCAGCGCTGCAACGCCGCCGCCTCGCATGAACTGGCCCAGCGCACCGCGCGGATCAGCCGGATGGAAGGAATGGAAGGCCACGCCATCGCCGCCGAAATGCGGCTGATGCCCGAGACGGTTTAAAACCCTAGGGAGGCGCCGTTCTCAGGACGGCGTCTCCAGCTGCTGGTCCAGATCAACCGGTCCAAGCACCGCCTCGTCCGGGATGCTGTCAAACCCGGCAACAGTGCCCCCATACCGCTTGGCAAACCGCGCAGCTTCTTCCGGCGAGGAAAAGGGCACAACCTCCGGCGCGCCCATGCCGCCAGCGGCGTTGGATCCGACCACGAAATGCGCACCCTTGGCATCAATCCAGTTTTCAGTGCCGGGATGTTCCCAGCTTCGTGCTGCGCCCATGTCGCTCACATATATCGCGGTGATCTCCGCATCACGTTCCGGGCTTTTCACATAGGCCGCCAGATCGCGCACCTGGGCAAAGAACAGCGGTGTAGGGAAACCGTCCAGATGGATCTGCCCCTTGGGTCCGCCATGTTCAGCCACATTCATCTGGCAGAAGTAGCTGAGCGCCGCTTCGGTCAGCTCCACCGGCGCAGGCGGTGCCTTGGCCTCTTCTTCCTGGCAGGCAGGCAGGACCAGCGCAGCCGCAAGGATCAGGCGTTTCATGGCTCTACCCTCCGGAACGCGGCACAGGCCAGCAGGAAGCCCAGCGCGGGCCACAGCACCAGCGACAGTGGTGCGGCCCAGCCGGGCAGCGCTCTGGCAGCCCCAGCCATACCACTGGAAAGGGCCACGCTTTCGGAGGCTGCGACATTCCACAGCCGGAACGCATCCGCCGGGTTGGCAACCATCACCCAGGGGAAAATCTTCTGGGTAAAGACCCCGCCGCTGTCCATCACCACGGCCCCTAGCAGTCCCAGGTCATAAAGCACCACAAACACCAGCCACACGCCCGCAGACAGACCCGCGGCAGCTGTTGCACTGCTGCTGAGCGCCGACAGCGCATAGCCCAGCACCAAGAACACCGCACCCAGCAGGATTGATGTCAGCACCAGCCGCCCCAGCGCCATAAAGCTCTCTGTACCTGCACCGCCGAACCAGGCGGCCACGGCCCCTGCCGCGCCAAAGCCGATGCACATGGCAACAGACAAGGCGGCCAGATGCGCCATCAGCTTGCCCAGCAGGATCTCCGCACGGCCCGCAGGATAGGCCAGGAGCAGGGCAAGACTGCCCCGGTCCCGGTCGCCCGCCACCGTGTCAAATCCCATCATCAGAGCCAGGAGCGGCGCCAGGTAGACCGACAGCGTGGTCATCGAGGCGACCGAAACGGTCAGCATATCCACCCCCAGCGTTCCCGTCGGCGCCGATCCGGCAAAGGACAGCGCCAGCGCAAAGGCCAGCATGATCAGCGTCGCCATGAAAAGCCAGCGGTTGCGGCGCAGAATCAGCATCTCGGCGCGGGCAATGGCAAAGGCACGTCTCATTTGCGGTCCTCCCCGGAGTAATGGCGATAGAGGTCTTCGAGCCGCGGCGGCACCATGTCGATATCGGCCACCGCATCGCCCATGGCTGCGATCTTGCGCAGCTCGGCCATTTTGTCTTGCGGTGAACACAGGACCTCGACCGAGGCGCCGTTGATCCGCCGCCCGCCTGTCTCAACAGCAATCCGGTCGGCGTGCGCGCCGCTGGCCTGCACCCGCAGCTTGACCGGCAGCCCGGCCTGGGCCGACAGGCCCGCCAGCGTGTCATCCGCCACTTTCACACCCTTGCGCAGAATGGCGATGCGGTCGGTGCGCGCCTCCACCTCAGTCAGCGCGTGGGAGGCGATCAGCACCGCCGCACCCTGCTCTGCCAGCTCATTGATGATGGCATAGAGGTCCTGGCGCGAGATCGGGTCCAGCCCGCTGGTGGGTTCGTCCAGCAGCGCCAATTTCGGGCGGCCCAGCAGCACTTGGGCTAGCCCCAACCGCTGCCGCATCCCCTTGGAATAGGCGCCGATGCGGCGGTGCATGGCTTCGCCCAGACCAACCCGCTCCAAAAGGCCATTAATGTCGGCGCGTTCGCCCGCAAGCCGGGCAAACAAGGACAGCTGTTCATGCCCGGTCAATGCCGGGTGAAAGCTGACGGCTTCCGGCAGAAAAGCCGTGGCAGCCCGTGCTGTGGCACTGCCAGGTGCCGCGCCGCAGATGCGGATGCTGCCGCCCTCATGCCGGATCAGGCCCAGAACGGCCTTGATCAACGTCGACTTGCCCGCGCCGTTGTGGCCCAACAGCGCCAGCCGTTCGCCCGGCGCGATGTCCAGGTCGATGCCATGCAGCACTTGTGTCTTGCCTCGGAACTTGTCCAGCGCGCGGATCTGCAGCGGAGAGTTATCCATCCTGTTCAACCTTTCTGGCGGCCCCAGGCCGCTCTGGCCGCATCAGCGGGTGGCTGTCGATCACCCCGCCGGGCAGCAGCGCCGGGAACGCCGACTGCGACCAGCGCACCAGCTGCACCGCGGGCGATCCCATCAGCAGTTTCGCCGCCGGCTGTGTCCACAGCACATGGTCCATGCTGTCATTCGGACGGTAGGGCGCATCGGCGATGCCATCCCCGTCCACGTCGAAACCCGCGAAGTCGGACCAGTAGTTGCCCTGGCCGGCCTCGCTCCACTCCACCCATTTGGTGGAGACAAATTTCACCTGATGCCGATTGCCGACAAAGGCGTTGCCAACCATCCGGTTGCCGTCGCTGCCCGCGGTGAAGTGGATGCCGATGCCGCAGCCCTCGAACCAGTTGCCGGAGAAATCATTCTTGTGCGCGTTGTAGAGGAAGGTGCATTTGTCCTTGGCGCCTTTCACATAGTTGCCGCGCACCTCGCCCTGGTTGGCATAGTTCAGCATCACCCCGTGATCGCGGTCATTCAGCGAGACATTCCCGGTCACCTTGACCCGTTTCGAGAACATCACCGCATAACCCAGGTGATTGCCGATCGAGACATTGCCCGAAACCTCGGAATTATCGGCGTACATATAATGCACCGCGAAACGCAGGTCGCGGAAGGTGTTGTTTGTGAAGGCGTTCTTCTTGGAGCTGTTCACAAAGATCCCGTCGCGGCCAAAACGGATATCGTTGCCGTCGACCACCGCGCCCGGCGCGTTCCACACATAGACCCCGTTGCCGCGGGCGTTCATGTGCCGGTCCAGGCGTCCCTCGATCCAGTTGCCCTGCACCAGACTGTCTGTGGCGCCATGAATATCCACGCCGTATAGGTTGCCCAGCAGCACATTGTTGAGGATCTGCGGCGCCTGTGCGGTCTTGGTAAGCTTGATGCCGCTGTCGATCTCCTGATGCGAGGAGCCGGAGCCAGCAACGGTCAGGTTCTGAACGGTCACGCCCGGTCCGGTCACAGTGATCACCGATCCCTTGCCCTGTCCGTCCAACGTGGCATGGCCTTGCCCGTCCAGCGTCACCGGCCGGTCCAGCACCAGGGTTTCGGCGTATTCGCCGGGGGCGAGGCGGAGGGTGTCGCCATCCGCCGCCTGCGCCAGTGTTTCAGCGATGGCCCCTGCCCGATTGGGCACATCCCAATCCGCCGCCCACGCGGGCGCCAGGCCGGCAAGGGCCGCAACCAGGGATATGGGCAGGAGCCGTTTCATGGTTACGCGCTCCGCGGCTCGACCAGCATCCGGCCGCGCATTTCCATGTGCAGCGCGTGGCAGAACCACTGGCAGTAGTACCAGTGCACGCCCGGGCGCTCCGCCTTGAAGGTGACAGAGGCAGTTGCCAGCGGCCCGACTTCCATAGCGATGCCGAAGTTCGACAGGCAGAAGCCGTGGGTCAGGTCGTCGATGTCGTCCAGGTTGGTGACATAGACAGTGACCTCGTCGCCTTGCTTCACCGTGAACTTCTCCAGGCTGAAGTTCGGCGCCTGGCTCGACATGTAGACCCGCACCTTGTCGCCGTCGCGGATGATGGTGTCCTGATAGTCGTCCAGATCGACGCCATCCGCCTCTGCCTGCTTGCGCGCGTCTTCCCACATTGGGTCGTTGCGCTGCCAGGTGCTGGCCGGGTTCACCTTGGAACGGTGAACAAGGATCGAGTCATGCGGCTCGGCAAAGGTCGGGCCATCGTGCACTACCTTCATCTTGTCGCCGGAGATGTCGATCAGCTGCTCGTTCTCGGGCTTCAGGGGGCCGACGTTCAGGAACCGGTCCTTGGAGAACTTGTTCATCGAGATCAGCCACTTGCCGTCTGCCTCGGCGGTTTCACCCATGGAAGTCGAGTTGTGGCCCGGCTGGTACTGCACATCAACCTTGTCCATAATCGGGTCCACATCGGCGCCGGCATAGGCCTCGATCGCCTTGGCGATGTCCCATTTCACCACCTGGCTGTCCAGGAACAGGGTGGTGTAGGCATAGCCGCGGTTGTCGAAGGCGGTGTGAAGCGGGCCAAGGCCCAGCTGCGGTTCCGCCACAATGGCAGAGCGCGGATCGGCGTTGTCGCTGAACAGCGCATCGACCTTCTCAACATCAATGACCGAAACCGTCGGCGACAGCTTGCCGTTGATCATGATGTGCTTTTTGTCGGGTGCAGCGTTCACACCGTGCGGCGAGTTCGGGATCGGAATGTAGCGGGTGAAGTTCTTGCCGGACTCCTTGCGCCCGTCCACGACTTTGGCCCCGTTCAGCTCCTGATAGTCGCCTGCCGCAATTGCCTCTTCAATCGCCTTGATGTTGAAGACAACAACGTGGTCCAGCTCGCTCTCGGTCATCTCGGCCAGGTTCATGCCCATTTCCGAGTTGTAAGAGGTCGAGAAGGCGTATTTGCCCTGATAATCGCAATCAGTGTTGTCCAGGTTGCCCGAGACGATCACCTGCCAGGCGACTTCCATGGTGTCGCCGTCGATGGCCGAGAAGATGTTCACATATTGCGACGGATCATCCAGGATCTGGCCGTCGTTGATCAGCGGCGCCTCGTGCTCGCCGTTGGCAAAGACATAGCCGGTGCGCGGGAACTTCTGCGGGCGCAGGCCGTGGATGTCCTTGGCGTTCGGGATCTCGATGATCTTGTCGCACTTCATCACGTCGCAGCGTACGCGGGCGACGCGGGTGTTGGCCTTGTCGTTCATGAACAGGTAGCGGCCGTCATATGTGCCGTCAGTGAACGACATATGCGGGTGGTGCAGGTCGCCGTTGTCATAGGTGACTTTGCCGTTGGCGGCCAGGAATTCCTTGGTCTCCGGCAGCAGGCCTTCGGTCAGGATCTTCAGCGATTCATTGGTCTGGCCCCAGCCGGTGGCGGAGCAACGGTTGAACACCGGCACCCTCATCAGCTCGCGCATGGACGGCACACCCATGATGCGCAGCTCGCCTGTCTGGCCGGAAGACCAGAAGCCGTAGTATTCGTCCAGCTCGCCCGGCTCCAGGCCGAAACCGGCAGCCTGTGCAGGCTTTGCGCCCAGCAGCGCAGAGCCGGCACCGGTGGCCGCCAGAACGGCACCGGAGGCGGTGGCCCCTAGAAGGCCGCGGCGGGTGACGGGCAGTTTGTTTTTCAGTTCTTCAGACATAACGTCCTCCTTCAGGAAACTTTTGTCCTGTTCGCGTTGGGGTGATTGGCAGGCGGCCTGCCCAGAGCAATCTCCGGACCCGGGCTGCCGGTCTTGGCCCGGCGTTTCAGCTGTTTGATCACAACCGGGCATTTGGCTTCGGATTGGTACAGAACCTGGCAATGCAGGCAGTTCACACATTCGTTCGGATTGATCTCACCGGTCGGGTGGATGGCCTGAACGGGGCACTCGTTGGCACAGGTCTGGCAGGGGCTGCCGCATTCCTTGTAGCGGCGCAGCCAGTCGAACATCCGCACCCGCGCCGGGATCGCCAGCGCCGCGCCCAGCGGGCACAGGTAGCGGCAGTAGAAACGCTCGATGAACAGCCCGGCCAGCAGCAGCAGCAAGGCAAAGACAACAAACGGCCAGTCGCGCACGAATTTCAGAATGATCGCGGTTTTGAACGGCTCCACCTCGGCATAGGTTTCGGCCAGCGGGATCGATACCATCGAGAGGCCGAACAGGCCGAGAAAGATCATGTATTTCGCAGGCCACAGGCGCTCATGCAGGCCCCACGGCAGAGTGATCTGCGGCACCTTGAAGGCGCGGGCAACCTTATTGGTCAGCTCTTGCAGCGCGCCAAACGGGCACAGCCAGCCGCAATAAGCGCCCCGCCCCCAGAACAGAAGTGCGGCGGCAACGGCAAACCACTGAATGAAAACCAGCGGGTCCAGCAGAAACGCATCCCAGGAAAACCCGCTGCGCAAAGACCCCGCCAGCGCCATCAGGTTCACCACGCTCAGCTGCGCATTGGCATACCAGCCCAGGAACACCAGGGTGACAGTCAGGTATCCGATGCGGAACCAATAAAAGATGCGCGCATTCACAGTGGCCTGGAATTGGAAGAAGAACACTGCCGTCAGCACCAGCAACATCACACCCAGCACACTGATTTCCAGCGTCCGGTCCTTCCAGATCCGCTGCCAAAGCGCGGCCTTCGCAGCCGCCTCACCGGTGTCGTCTTCCACCACTTTGGGCGCAGGCGCGGCAGGCAGCAGATATTGTTCCGGCAGCTTGTAGCCCAGATCAAACGTCAGGAACGTCCGCTCCAGCGCGCCCACGGACCGCTGCACCAGCAATTGCAGGCGGAAGGGTTCAGCCGGGTCGAACTCCGCATCTGCCGGGATCTTGAACAGGTCCAGCTCTGCAAAGCTGGGGCTGTCACCAGTTGCCAGTTCCCCCAGCCGCTTGTGCTGCTTGTCAAAGAACCGCACCGAGGCATCACCCTGGATCAGCTGGATGCGGTCGAAGATGCCCCCGCGCACATAGCCCGAGCCTTTGAAGCTGTAGCTGCCCCGTCCCAGCACCAGAATGGCGTGCTCGCCTTCCTTCAGCCAGGATTGCAGGTTCCGGTACTCCGCCTCGCCCAGCAGCGACTTGCCGACGGAGGGAACGGAAACCAGCGCCATATGCATGTCGATGAAAGTGTCGTCCGGGGCACCCGGCTCCGGCCGCTTGATCGCGCGCTGATCGCCAGTGGCCTCAAAGGCCGCGTTGATCTGACCCACGTCCAGCGTCATCCGCCGAACAGAGCCGTCGCCTGCCAGTGTGGTCCAGTCCGAAACTTCTTCGCGGGCCATATCAACCTCGCGCTTCGGCCCGTCGGCCTGCACCGGTGACAGGCCGCCCAGCCCCAGCGCGCGGGCCACTTTAATACCTGCCCGCACCAGGCTGTCGTCGATCACCATGATCGTGACCGTCGCGCCGGAGATGATGTCGAGGTCATGGGCATCACCGCCCGCCACCGCCTCGGCCTTTAGATCCAGCCCGGCATAGCCTTCGGTCAGCTTGACCATTTTGGAATTAGGAATGCCGATCAGCACAATCGGCTCGGAGTGTTTGACCAGCTTCACGCCGGTCAGCACCGCATCGTTATCAATCGCGGCCACCACGTGGATCGGCTTGCCGCTATAGCCGGTGGTGCCCACGAAATCTGAGGTCAGGAAGGCATAGGCAACCGTCTCGCCCGCCTTCAAAACCGGCGCCACCGGCACATCGGCGCGCACCGGGCCAAATGCCTCGGCGCCGGGCACCAGATCAGCGGGTGTCAGTTCTGTCAGGAAGGAGTCGAGGCTGTCTGCCTCAGCGGTCACCGCACATACAGCGGTGAGTGTCATCACAAGGGCTGTCAGCCAGCCCCGGAAGGCGCGTGTCAGGACCATGGCGCCTCTCCTTTGTTTTGAGTGGCAGCCACGGACGCGCGGAAGGCGCGTTCGGATTCTATCTTTTTCACCAGCGGAGGCCCGCGGCCATCATGCCAGTGCTGCGCCGGGTTCGGCGGCACTGCAGCGCCCGTAGGCAGCAAAACTATGCGGCCTGCCACCCGGCTGGCACCGAATGCATGAAGGAATACCGGCCCGGCCCCGGTTTCAGCAGCGCAGAGGGCACAAGTGCTGCACTTAGGGCAATACTTGTTGTCTTCGCGGTCTCCGGCAGCGACCTGAATCTCAACCACACCGAACTCGCCGCAGATCTCGATCCACTCACCGCCGACAGCAGCCTGAGCTGCGCCGGGAAAGGCGGTTTGAAGAACCAGCATGAAGATGGCGCACACACCCGCCAGCCGCCGGAACAGTCCGGCGCAGCAAACGGAGGGTATGAAGACGGTACGCGGCATCTGTTACAAGAATCTCTTGCTGCATTCGCCGCTGACACTAGAGGGAACTTTAGTGCCGTTATTTGATGTATGTCAGATAAATCAGAATTTTCGGACCAAAATCATCCGGTCCGGAAAACGCGCTAAACACCCGTCTTTTCAGCCTTTCTCAAACCGGCGGAAAGCGAATGCGATCACCCCGGCGATGGCCATGTAAACCAGCGCCAGCAGCAACAACGGCTCATAGACGATAAAAGTATCGGCCCGCACGCGCGAGGATACCGCATAGATTTCCATCACCGTGATCGTCGCCACCAGCGGCGTCGCCTTCAGCTGCAGGATGGTTTCGCCGCCTAAGGTCGGCAGCACGTTGCGCACCGCCTGCGGCAGCCAGATCCGGCGGAACATGGTGAAGCGCGGCATACCAAAGGACTTCGCAGCCTCCAGCTGCCCCTTGGCGACGCCGGAAAACGCGCCGCGCATCACTTCGCCTTCATAGCCCGCATAAGACAGGGTCAGCGCCAGCACCGCATAAGGCCAGGCCTGCCGCAGATAGGGCCACAGCTCAGACGAACGAATCCACGGAAACTGCGGGAACAGCGACCCCAACCCGTAATAAAGCAGCCAGATCTGCAAGAGCAGCGGCGTGCCGCGGATGATGGTGCAAAAGGTGCGCGCAGGGATCGACAGGTACCAGGGTCCCACCGCCTGCGCCAACCCCAGCGGCACCGCCAGCATGAAGCCGAGGAAAGTAGAGACCGCGAGGATCCAGATCGTGGCCCAAAGCCCCTCCAGCGCCAGCGGCGCGTATTTCGGGATCCAGTCCCAGCGCAGCGCAAAGGCGCACCAGATCACCAGCGCCGCAAAAACCAGCATCATCACGATACGGTGCGGCTGCATCAGATCCTTCAAACCGGTCATCGCGCGCCCCCCTTCAGCGAGGGCTGGCCGCGCCGTGCCCATTTCTCAACCCGGGCAAAGACCGCGCCGGAGCACAGCGTCACCATCAGGTACAGGAACCCGGCGGCCAGGAAAAAGGTGAAATAGGCCCGCGTGCTGCTTGCCGCCTGACGGGTTTCCAGTGTCAGCTCGTTGAAGCCGACCACCGCCAGCAGCGCCGTGTCCTTGGTGGCGATCAGCCAAAGGTTTGCTAGCCCCGGAACCGCAAAGCTCATCATCGCCGGGATCGTCACCCGCCGCATGATCATGAAGGCGGGCATGCCATAGGATTTCGCCGCCTCGATCTGGCCCACCGGCACCGCCTTGATGGCGCCGCGCAGAACCTCAGTGGCATAGGCCCCCTGCACCACGCCCAAGACCCAGATCCCGGCCGCAACGCCGTTGATCTCAACCCGGCCGCCGCCCAGACCTTCAGAGATCTTGTTGATGATATCGCTGCCCACGTAATAGAGGATCAGGATCAGCACCAGTTCCGGCACCGCCCGGATCACCGTGGTGTAGATGGCGAGAAGATCACGCGTGACCTTCCCGCCGTAGAGTTTGCCATAGGCCCCGAACAGCCCGATCACCAGCCCCAGCCCAAAAGCGCCAAAGGCGATCTGGAGGGAGTTGGCAAGCCCGCGCAACAGGTTGCCTCCCCAGCCCGACAGCGACAGCAGCTCTGCGCTGGCGCCGAGGCCCAGTAGTTCGAACAGTCCGGTCACGGCAGCACCTTAGTAGATGCTGGTGGTGAAGTATTTGGCGGTGATCTTCTCGTGGGTGCCGTCGGCCAGGATCGCCGCGATGCCCTTGTTCAGCGCCTCGCGCAGTTCGTCGTCACCCTTGCGCACGCCCGCACCGACACCGCGGCCCAGGATCGCCGGGTCATCCGCAACCGCGCCCTTGATCTCGCAGCAGCTGCCGGTGTCCGAGCCAACGAAATCCGCCATCGCGATGCTGTCCGCCTGGGTCGCGTCGATGCGGCCCGCAAACAGATCCTGGTTGGCTTCATCCTGTGTCTGGTAAACCTTCAGCTCAGCATCCTTGAAGTATTCCTGCGCATAGGCTTGGTGGATGGTCGAGGCCTGAATGCCAACAATCTTGCCCGCCAGCGATTCCGGGGTTGCATCGATCTCCATCGACTTGTCTGCCACGATCACCGCAGGGGTGTTGTAATAAGGGTCGGAGAAATCAATGGTTTTCATCCGCTCCTCGGTAATCGACATGGAGGCCATGATGGCGTCGATCTGCTGGCCGGTCAGCGACGGGATGATTCCGTCCCAGGCCACCGGCGTGATCACGCAGTCCAGTTCCGCCGCGGCACAGACCGCACCGATCACCTCGACCTCCCAGCCGACCCAGTTGCCCGAGCTGTCGAGCGAGGCAAACGGCGGGTAGGGTTCCGCGGCGATGCCGATCTTAACCTGTTCCGCAGCGGCGGCACCAGTAGTCAGCGCGGCAGCTGCGGTTGCAGCAGCAAGCAATGCTTTCAGTTTCATCTTAGTCTCCCAGTTGGTTATTATTTTGGTGGTAGAGGATCAGGCGACCGAGCTTAGGAATTGCTTCAGCCGCTCTGATTGCGGATTGCCAAAGACCTCGGCAGGCGGCCCCTGCTCTTCAATGCGGCCCTGGTACAGATAGACAACGTGGTTTGCGACTTCGCGCGCGAATTTCATTTCATGGGTGACCAGCAGCATGGTACGCCCCTCGGCGGCCAGGTCGCGGATCACCGTCAGCACCTCGCCCACCAGTTCCGGGTCCAGCGCCGAGGTCGGTTCGTCAAACAGCATCGCCGACGGGTCCACCGCCAGCGCCCGGGCAATCGCCGCCCTCTGCTGCTGACCGCCGGACAGATAGGCAGGATAGGTGTCCTCCTTGCCGCCCAGCCCCACCCGGTTCAGCAGCTCGTGCGCCCGCGCGATAGCCTCGGCCTTGGGCACCTTCAGCACATGCACCGGCACCTCGATCACGTTTTCCAGCAGCGTCCGATGGGTCCACAGGTTGAACTGCTGGAACACCATCGCCAGCTTGGTCCGGATACGTTCAATCTGTTTCTGATTGGCCGGGCTGCCGTCGCCGCGCATCGCCACTTCCTCGCCGCCGATCACGATCTTGCCGGAGCTTGGCGTCTCCAGGAAATTGATGCAGCGCAGCATGGTGGATTTGCCGGAGCCGGAGCCGCCGATGATGGCCACCACATCGCCCTGTTGCGCGGTCAGATCAACGCCCTTCAGCACTTCCAGATTTCCGAACGACTTGTGCAGGTCCTCGACCCGGATTGCCTCCCGGCGCGTGTCTGTCTCCGGTGAGGATGCGGCTGCTGTGGCTGTGTCCATCTTTGCGTCTTCCCGAATTTTCCGATTGCAGTAAGCCGCGACTCGCGTAATTATGCAAGTGTATAATTTCTCCGCCAGCACAAAAACAGGAGCTGAGGTGACCGACGAGCGCCGCAAATTCAAACGCGAATCCGCCGAAGCCCGGAAGGAAGCGCTGATTCTCGCCACGCTGGAGCTGGTGGCGGAGAACGGTGTGCGCGGCGCCACGGTGCGGGGCATCGCCCAGCGCGCCGACGTCACCCAGGGTCTGATCCGGCATTACTTCAGCTCCAAGGAAGAGCTGATCATCTCGGCCTATGAACACCATATGAACCAGATGACGGACCTGACCTTCGCCCCCGGTGCGGCGGCAGGCAGCGCCCGGGCGCGGCTCAGGGCTTTTGTCGATGGCTCGCTGACGCCGCCGGTGGTTGATCCGCGCGCGCTGGCGTTGTGGGCCAGCTTCCTGAACAAGGTGCAGAACGACCCGCAGATGAAGGAAACCCACCAGCGCACCTACGCCTACTTCCGCGACCGGCTCGAGGCGCTGATCGCCGCCGCGCTGGAAGAGGCCGGGCGCCCCGCCCCGGCGGCCCGGCTGCGCCAGCTCGCGATTGCCTGCAACGCGGTGATCGACGGCCTGTGGCTGGAGGGCGGCGCCCTGCCGGATGCCTTTGCGCAAGGCGAACTTGTTGAAATAGGACGGCAATCGGTTGCCGCCATCACTGGATTGGATTTGGAGCAGGAGGCTGAAACCTGATGAGGCTGACAGCAATCACCGAACGGCTGGCCGGGCTTGGCGGCGGCAAATGGGAAGTGCACGCACGGGCACGGCAATTGGCTGCAACAGGCGCCGACCTGGTGGAAATGACCATCGGCGAACCGGACGTGCCAACCCCGCCCGAACTGGTCGAAGCCGCCGCGCAGTCGATGCACGCAGGCCGCACCGGCTATTCCGACGGCCGCGGCGAGGCGCATCTGCGCGCCACCTTGGCCGAGGCTTATTCCGACAGCCGCGGGCGGGAATTCGGGCCGGAAAACATCCTCTGCTTCCCCGGCACCCAAACCGCGCTTTATGCCGTGCTGCAAGGCGTGGCCGAGACCGGCACCGAAGTGCTGGTGGGCGACCCTATGTATGCCACCTATGAGGGTGTGATCCGCGCATCCGGTGCGGACATGGTGCCGGTGCCGCTGCGGCCCGAGGCCGGGTTCCGGATGCAGGCCAGCGACATCGCTGCCCGCATCACTCCCCGCAGCCGCGCCATCCTGCTGACGACGCCGCACAACCCGACCGGGGCCATTCTGACACCGCAGGACCTGCGCGAAATCGGCGAGCTGGCAATGAAACACGACCTCTGGATCATCTCCGACGAGGTTTATGAGCACTTGGTGTTTGAGGGTGCTGAATTTGTCTCACCCCTCTCCGACCCGGCACTGGCGGAGCGGGTGATTGCAGTCTCCTCGATCTCTAAGTCCCACGCTGCACCGGGTTTCCGCAGCGGCTGGTGCGCCGGGCCAGAGGCCTTCTGCTCCGCCCTGCTGCCGGTTTCGGAAACCATGCTGTTCGGCAACCAGCCCTTCATCGCCGACATGACCGAAAAGGCGGTGCGCGAAGGCTCCTCTGTCGCCGCAGGCATGACCGCCCGCTTCGCTGCCCGCGCCGCACTGCTGGAACAACGCCTGCACGCCGAAACCCGGCTGCGCGTCCACCACCCCGAGGCAGGCATGTTCGCGCTGATCGACGTCTCCGCCACCGGCATGGATGGCGACACCTATGCCTGGAGCCTTCTGGACAGCGGCGTTGCGGTCATGCCCGGCTCCGCCTTCGGCGAAAGCCTCGGCAATTGGGTCCGCGTTGCCCTGACGATTGATGACGACAGCTTTGCGACCGCGCTTGACCGGATCACCGCCCACGCAAACCGCACTGCAAGAGGCGCCGCATGACCGCAAAAACAGTTGGCGAAGCCCTGGTTGACGGGCTGAAGGCGCGCGGGGTGACTTGCGTGTTCGGTATCCCCGGCGTCCACACGGTGGAACTGTACCGCGGCCTGGCCGCCTCCGGCATCCGCCATGTCACCCCCCGCCACGAACAGGGCGCGGGCTTCATGGCCGATGGCTATGCCCGGGTGTCCGGACAGCCGGGGGTGGCCTTTGTGATCACCGGCCCTGGCCTCACTAACACGCTGACTCCGATGGCCCAGGCCCGCGCAGATTCAGTCCCCATGCTGGTGGTGTCCGGCGTCAACGACAGCGCAACCCTGGGCAAGGGGCTCGGCCACCTGCACGAATTGCCCGACCAGCACGCACTAGCCAAGACCGTGGCGCTGACCTCAGAACATGTCGCCCGGCCCGAAGAGCTGGAGCCCGCCCTGGATCGCGCCTTCGCGCCCTTTGCAATTGGCCGCCCCGGGCCCACGCACATCCAGGTGCCGCTGGACGTGGCAGGTGCCACGTCGCTAAACGGCATTTCCAAGCCCGCCGAAGCGCAGACGGCGCCGGATCCGGCCAAGATCGCCGATGCCGCGAAACGGCTGAGCGCAGCAGGCAAAGTTGTGATCCTGACCGGCGGCGGCGCCAAAACCGCAGACCAATACTTGCAGGCCCTGGCCGAACGCCTCGACGCGCCTGTGGTGCAAACCGTCAACGCCCGCGGGCTGATGCACGGCCACCCGCTGACCGTCCCGGCCAGCCCCAGCCTGCAAGCGGTCCGGGAACTGATCGAAGACGCCGATTGCGTGCTGGCGCTGGGAACCGAGCTGGGGCCGACAGATTACGATATGTATGCCACCGGCAGCATGGCTGACATGGCCGGGCTGATCCGAATCGATATCTGCGCCGCGCAACTGGCCCGTCACGAGGCTGAACTTGCCATCCAGAGCAACGCTGATGCGGCCATCGCCGCGCTGCTTGATGCGCTGCCCGGCACAGCAAAGCACAGCGAAGGCGCGGCCCGTGCCGAACACACACGCGCCGCCGCGCAGGAAGAGATCGGCCCGGACTACCGCCGGCAAGTGGAAGTGCTGAACGCCATGCGTGACACGGTGCCCAATGCCCTGATGGTGGGCGATTCCACCCAACCGATCTATGCCGGCAACCTCTCCTACGACCACGACCGCCCAGGTGGCTGGTTCAATGCTGCCACCGGCTATGGCGCGCTTGGCTATGGCATTCCCGCCGCCATCGGCGCCTCGATTGCCGATCCATCTGCGCATGTGATCTGCATCGCCGGCGACGGCGGCGCCCAGTTCTCTCTGCCTGAGATCATGGCCGCGGTTGATGAAGGCCTGCCCATTACCTTCGTGATCTGGAACAATCGCGGCTATGGAGAGATCGCCTCCTCAATGAAAGCCGTGGACGTTGCGGTTGTCGGCTGCGACCCCACCCCGCCGGATTTCGCAGCCACAGCGCAGTCTTTCGGAATTCCGTTCAGCCGTGTTCCCATGACCCCGCAGACCGTTGCCGTTGCTCTTCAGGAATGCGCCGCACGCGGCACCCCCTCCATCCTCGAAATCGACATCCCCGGACCCGTTCCGGGACAGGAGTAACCTCATGCGAAACCCAACCTTTGAGTTCACCCGCGCCATCACCCGCCGCCCCGCCTCTACCATCGCTGCAGGCCTGCGTGCCGAAGATACCGGCAATCCAAGCCTCGACAGCATGCTGGCCGCCCACACTGCCTATGTCACCGCTCTGCGCAGCACCGGCGCCGAGGTGATCGAACTGGACCCGCTGGAGGCCTTCCCCGACGCCCAGTTTGTCGAGGACACCGCCCTCTGCTTGCCGCAGGGCGCGATCCTGATGCGTCCCGGCGCGCCGTCGCGGCTGGGTGAGGTGTCGGAAATGGCCCCCACCCTGCGCGCTTGCTACGATGATGTCCGCAAAATCACTGGACCCGGCCACATCGAAGGCGGCGACATTCTGGTGACCGGCAAGGAGATCCTGGTCGGCCGGTCCGACCGGACCGACGCGGAAGGCGTTGCCGAGCTTGCTGAAATCACCGCCGAATGGGGCCATGCCTTGCGCGAGGTGTTCACTCCAGAAGGCGTTCTGCACTTCAAGACCGATTGCTCGCTGATGGACGCCGAGACCATTCTGTCGACCAAGCGCCTCGACGCCTCCGGCTGTTTCGAAGGCTACCGGGTGCTGCATGTGGCCGAAGGTGAGGAAGCCGCCGCCAACGCCATCCGTTTCAACAACCTGGTGCTGATGGCCGCAGGCTTCCCGCGCACGGCAGAAGTTCTGGACAAGGCCGGATATGAGATCGTCGAGATCGACAACACCGACTGCGCCAAGCTGGACGGCGGCATGTCCTGCCTGTCGCTGCGGTTCTGATCCCGCCCGCGCCACGCAAACGCTCCGAGGCGGCGTGGAGCTCCATCCGGCTAGGCTGGCGGTGGCTTCGCCCTTCAGCCAAGCCGGAGTCTGAAGCGGCGCCGCACTCGCCAAGCGACAGAACCAGACGTTAGAAAGCCTTGTATTGCCCGGCGCCATCGAGTTGCTTTGCAGACGAGATCCGAAGGCACCATCAAGAAGAGCCGCGGGAATACCGCGCGCACCAATAGCTAACAACAAGGCCAGTGTAAGAACGAATGAGGGCGGAGCATTGTGCTCCGCCCTTATTTTTATGGTTCATTTTTCAGGCTGGAAAACCGAAATTGTGGAATCCGGAAAAGGCACGGTGTGTCCGAAAACAGGACAAAGCCCGCTCACCCGCATTTCGAATGACCGCAGCTGCGGCAGGTCATGCAACCTTCGACCATCTGCATATCGAACTGGCCGCAGCTCGGGCAGGCTTTGCCGCGGGGCTGGTTCAGGTTCACCACCTGCGCCTGCGGGTCGGACTTCAGGCCCATGCCCTCGCCTTCCAGGAAACCGGTTTTTACCATATGGGTCTCGATCACACCGCCGATCGCCGCCAGGATCGAGGGAATGTACTTGCCCTGCACCCAGGCGCCGCCGCGCGGGTCGAACACCGCCTTCAGCTCTTCGACGACAAAGGACACGTCCCCGCCGCGGCGGAACACGGCTGAGATCATCCGGGTCAGCGCCAGCGTCCAGGCGTAATGCTCCATGTTCTTGGAGTTGATGAACACTTCGAACGGGCGGCGGTGGCCGTTGATGATGATGTCGTTGATGGTGAGGTAGATCGCGTGCTCGCTGTCCGGCCACTTCAGCTTGTAGGTATGGCCCTCAAGGCTCTGCGGGCGGTCCAGCGGTTCGGACATGTAAACCACTTCGGCCCCGTCTTCACCCAAACCGCTTTCATGCGGCGCCTGCGCGGTCTCGCCCGGAGCGGTGTCGGCGCTCTCGCTCACCGACAGGACCGAGCCGGTCACGTCGTTCGGGCGGTAGGTGGTGCAGCCTTTGCAGCCCTGATCCCAGGCCTGCATGTAGACGTCCTTGAAGTCGTCAAAGGAGATGTCTTCCGGACAGTTGATGGTCTTGGAGATCGACGAGTCGATCCACTTCTGCGCCGCCGCCTGCATCTTGACATGGGCCGCCGGGCTCAACGTCTGGGCGTTCACGAAATAGTCCGGCAGCTTGGCGTCCGCGCCAAACTTCTCACGGTACATCTGCACTGCGTAGTCGACCACTTCCTCCTCGGTGCGGCTGCCGTCCTTCTGCAGCACCTTTCGGGTATAGGCATAGGCGAAGACCGGCTCAATGCCCGAGGACACGTTGCCCGCATAAAGCGAAATGGTCCCGGTCGGCGCGATGGAAGTCAGCAGCGCGTTGCGGATGCCGTGTTCGCGGATGGCGTCGCGCACGTCTTCGTCCATGTTCAGCATGTTGCCGGAGTTCAGGTACTTGTCGGCGTCGAACAGCGGGAAGGCGCCTTTTTCCTTGGCAAGGTCCACCGACGCCAGATAGGCGGCGCGTGCGATCGCGTGCAGCCATTCGTCGGTCTGGCGCGCTGCCTCGTCGGAGCCGTATTCCAGCCCAAGCATCAGAAGCGCATCGGCGAGGCCGGTCACGCCCAGGCCGATCCGGCGCTTGTTCTTCGCTTCCTGCGCCTGCGCCTCCAGCGGAAACTTGGAGACGTCGACCACGTTGTCCATCATCCGCACTGCGGTGGCGACCAGTTCCTGCATTGCGGCCTGGTCCAGCTGGGCGTCTTTCTCAAACGGGCTGGCCACCAGCCGCGCCATGTTGATCGAGCCCAGCAGGCAGGCACCATAGGGCGGCAGCGGCTGCTCGCCGCAGGGGTTGGTGGCGCAGATATTCTCGATGTAGTTGAGGTTGTTGGCCTTGTTGATGCGGTCGATGAAGATCACGCCCGGTTCGGCATAGTCATAGGTCGCCTGCATGATCTTGTTCCACAGGTCGCGCGCCTCGACGGTGTGATAGACCTTGCCGTCGAACTGCAGCTCCCAGGAGCCGTCGGATTTCACTGCGTCCATGAAGTCATCTGTGACCAGCACCGACATGTTGAACATGCGCAGGCGGGCAGAGTCGGATTTGGCGGTGATGAAGGCCTCGATATCCGGGTGGTCGCAGCGCATCGTTGCCATCATCGCACCCCGGCGGGAGCCTGCGGACATGATGGTGCGGCACATCGCGTCCCACACATCCATGAACGACAGCGGGCCGGAGGCATCCGCCGCTACGCCTTTTACATCGGCACCGCGCGGCCGGATGGTGGAGAAGTCATAGCCGATGCCGCCACCCTGCTGCATGGTCAGCGCCGCCTCTTTCAGCATGTCGAAGATGCCCGACATGCTGTCCGGCACCGTGCCCATCACAAAGCAGTTGAACAGGGTCACCTGGCGCGCGGTGCCGGCGCCTGCGGTGATGCGGCCTGCGGGCAGGTATTTGAAGTCCTCCAGCGCGCCATAGAACTTCTCTTCCCACACGTCCGGCTTCTTCTCCGCCCGCGCCAGGTCGCGCGCGATGCGCCGCCATGTATCCTCGACAGTCACGTCGATCGGCGCGCCATCGGCCTGCTTGAAACGGTATTTCATATCCCAGATCTGCTCGGCGATGGGGGCGGCAAAGCGGCTCATGTGTCGGTCCTTCGGCTCGTTCGGGCTTCATGAAAACGGCTCCGCTGCGGCAGCTCTTTCCGGGCACCGTGGCGAATCCATTTTTTGTTAAGGCTTACTTGCAGCAATAGCGTGGAGAAACACAATACCTTGAAGTCGGTGATCCGTAAACTACTATATACTGTCAAAGCTCTGGACGACTCTGTGGGGAACCTGTGGATAAGCGCGTGAATCTTGTGAAGCTTTCGGTCGGCACCGAAAGCGTCGACAGCCTGATGGCCTGGCAGGAAATGCGCCGTGCGGAACTGCCGGAGGGCCTGCCGCGGCACGTCACCCGCATGTGGCCCAAGCGCGAGGCAGAGATCCTGAACGGCGGCTCGATCTACTGGGTGATCAAGGGGCTGATCCAGTGCCGCCAGCGCATCCTGCGGCTGGATGAGGTCATCGGCGAAGACGGCATCCGCCGCTGCGCCATCATCCTGGACCCGGAGCTGCAGCGCACCCACACGGCGCCGAAACGCCCGTTCCAGGGCTGGCGCTACCTGAAGGCTGAAGACTCCCCTGCCGACCTGCCCGCAGGTAAAAAACAGGAGGAGCCGTTGCCGCTGGAACTTTCCCAGGCACTGGCGGAAATCGGGGTTATCTGAGGCAATCCGCTCCCCCCGCGGCAGCCTCGCCAGCGCCGGGCGTCAGCCCGGCGCACGGCCCAACCGAGGCGGAAACATCTGTGAAGTTTCCAGCAACGGGCGGGAGCACCCCGGCATACGGCATGCACCCGGAACCAAAAATGCGCTCCCGCCCCCTTTTCAGGCATCCATAGATGCCTTGAAGGCGTTGGGCCAAGCCCGCGCGGGCGCGCGGGCAGCAGCGCTTATTTGCGGTGTTCCAGCAGGTCCAGCAGCGTGTTCAGCGCCGCCTTCTCATCGGTGCCGTACTTCGCCACCCGGCTGCGCCACAGGGTGGCCTGCGACTTCAGCACCAGACCGTCGTTCAAGAGCTTCAGGTGATTGGCCCGCAGCGTCTCGCCTGTGGAAGTGATGTCGGCCACCATTTCGGCGGTCTCGTTCTTCACCGTGCCTTCGGTCGCGCCCTGGCTGTCGACCAGCTGGTAATCCGCCACTCCGGCGTCGGTCAGGAACTCCCGCACCAGCCGGTGGTATTTGGTGGCGATCCGCAGCCGGTGGCCATGCGCCGCGCGGAACGCCGATGCGGCAGCGTCCAGATCATCCAGGGTGTCCACGTCGATCCAGAACTGCGGCACCGCCAGGATCAGATCGGCATGGCCGAAGCCCATTTCCGCCAGATCTTCCACCTGCTGCTCGAACCGCGGCAGCTTCTCCTGCACCAGATCGGTGCCGGTCACGCCCAGATGGATCCGCCCCGCAGCCAGTTCGCGCGGGACCTCTCCCGCCGACAGCAGCACCAGCTCCATATTCGACACACCTTCAACCGCGCCCGCGTATTCGCGGTCCGACCCGGTGCGAGACAGCGTCACGCCGCGTTTGGCAAACCAGTCAAAGGTCTTTTCCATCAGCCGCCCCTTGGACGGCACTCCCAGCTTCAGGGTCATTTGCGCGCCTCCTCAAGCTGCAGCATCAGGTCCGGGCGCAGCACACCACCCACTGCGGGGATCTCCTCGCCCTCCCCCAGCTGACGGGTCAGCGCATCATAACGCCCGCCGCTGGCAACCGGCGGCAGATCGGGGCGTGCTTCTGCATAAAAGCCAAAGACAAACCCGTCGTAGTACTCCATCGAGGTGCGCCCGTAGGAGGCCTCGAAATCGAGGTTGTCCACATCCACGCCGCGCGCCTTCATTGCCGCGGTGCGCGCATCCAGCCGGTCCAGCGCCGGGTTGATCTGCGGCAGATCCACCGCGATGTCGCGCATCTGCTCAGTGGCAAAGGGCACAGTTTCCCGCACCGCCATCAGCGCTTCCAGCGCCAGCAATTCGTTTTCGGCTATTGGCGGATGCTTGGCATCCTCGCGCAACGCCTCCACCCGCGCCTGCACCTCTGCCGCACGGCGCTTGCCGATCTCCACGGCAGAGCCGGTCAGGTCGCCCTCGGTTTCCAACAGCTTCCTGCGGCTTTCCGGCACCGGGCTACGGCCTGCAAAACGGTCCAGCAAGGAGCGGAAGCGGCGCGGCCGCCAGATATGGCGCATCAGCGCCGCCTTGCGCTTCTCGGTGGTGTTCAGCCCTTCGACCGCCGCCATCAGAATGCCGATGTCACCGGTCGCTGCGCGCAGCGGCAGCCCGCGCACCTGCAGCGCAAACAGCGAAAATACTTCCGCGTCCGCCGCCGCGGCACCATCACGCTCGAACACCTCATAGCCAACCTGCAAGTATTCGTTGGGCCGGTCCGGGTCGATCTCCTGGCGCCGGAACACCTCGCCGGAATAGGTATAGCGCGCAGGCTCGGCACCATGGCGCATATGCGCCTCCACCACCGGCACGGTGAAGTCGGGACGCAGCATCTGTTCGCCGCGCAAGGCGTCAGTGGTCACATAGGCACGCGCCCGGATGTCCTCACCGTAAAGATCCAGCAACGTGCCGGCCCGCTGCAGCAGCGGTGTGTCCACCACCTGCGCCCCTGCGGCCTCAAAGCGGACCCTCAGCTGGGCGGCGCGGGCCTGTATGTCGGAACGAAGCGTCATGATCAGCCCTGCCCGTCCAGGATTTCGCGCACCTTGGCGACCAGTTCGGTGCGGGGCACTTCGAACTGGCTGGGGCGTTCCTTCCACTCTTCCAGCGTCGCGCTTTCGGCGATCTTGGCGCCCAGGATCAGGTCCTTGATCTGCACCACGCCATTGGCCTTCTCGTCACCGCCTTCAATCACCGCGACCGGAGAGTTCCGCTTGTCCGCGTACTTCAGCTGGTTGCCGAAGTTCTTGGGGTTGCCCAGATAGACCTCAGCCCGGATACCCGCATTGCGCAGCTCTGCCACCATCGCCTGATAATCCGCCATCCGGTCGCGGTCCATCACTGTGACCACAACCGGGCCGGTTGCCTCGGCGCTCAAACGCCCCTTGGCATGCAGCGCCGCCAGCAGCCGGTCAACGCCGACCGAGACACCCACCGCAGGCACTTCCTGCCCTGTAAAGCGCTTGACCAGCCCGTCATAACGGCCACCACCAGAGACCGAGCCGAACTGCCGCTTGCGGCCTTTCTCGTCGAGGATCTCAAAGGTCAGCTCCGCCTCGAACACCGGCCCGGTGTAATAGCCCAGCCCGCGCACAACCGAGGGGTCAATCTCGATCCGGTCCTTGCCGTAGCCGCCCGCGGCCAGCAGCTCACCGATCTGCTCGAGCTCGGCAATGCCGTCCTGACCGACCTTGCTGTCGCCCACGGCAGTGCGCAAGTTGGCGATGGTGCCCGCCGCATCTGCCGCCTTGGATGTCAGGAACGCCAGCACCGGCGCTGCTTGATCGTCCGACAGGCCAACCCCGTCGATAAAGGCGCCCGAGGCATCCAGGCGGCCTTTAGTCAGCAGTTCGCGCACGCCGGCCTCGCCCACCTTGTCGAACTTGTCGATGGTGCGCAGAACGTCGTCACGCTTGGCATCGCCATCACCCAGGCCCATCGCCTCCAGCACGCCGTTCAGAACCTTGCGGTTGTTGACCCGCACCAGGTAATCGCCGCGCGGAATGCCAACGGTTTCCAGCGTGTCGGACAGCATCGCGCAAATCTCTGCATCCGCCGCCATCGAGGCCGTGCCGACAGTATCCGCATCGCACTGATAGAACTGGCGGAAGCGGCCCGGTCCTGGCTTCTCGTTGCGCCAGACCGGCCCCATCGCATAGCGGCGGTAAGGTGTCGGTAGGTCGTTGCGGTGCTGGGCATAGACCCGCGCCAGCGGCGCCGTCAGGTCATAACGCAGCGCCATCCAGTCGCCGTTGCCGTCCTCTTCGGTCTCCTGCCAGGCAAACACGCCTTCGTTCGGGCGGTCCACGTCGGGCAGGAATTTTCCCAAAGCTTCAACGGTTTCCACCGCCGAGCTTTCCAGCGCCTCAAACCCGTAATGATGATACACACCCGCGATGGCCCGCAGCATCTCGCTGCGCTGGGTCACCTCCGCACCGAAATAGTCACGGAACCCCTTCGGCGTCTGCGCCTTGGGGCGGGGCTGTTTCTTCACTTTGGCCATATCCGGCCTCCTCACGGGTAGCGGTTTCACTCGCGTGGCGGTCTAACGGAAGCAGCCCCGCGCGGCAAGGCTGCGAAGGGTCCAGCACCTGCGTCCTTTCACCCGAAATTCTCATCTTGAACATGCGCGCGGCTTGGTGATGGACGCAGCCCGCCAAAGCGCCTATCTAAGCGCATCCGCAATCAAAGGTGTGACCCATGCAGCATCTGGAAGAGCAAATCGCCCATCTGACCCGCAGCGTGGACGAAATGAGCGACGTGATCGCCCGCCAGCAGCAGGAGATCGACGTGCTGACCCGCCGCGTTGCCATGCTGATGCAGCGCGAAGCCACCCGCGAGCAGGAAGGCACCGGTGGCGTGGTCTTCGCCGACGAACGCCCGCCGCATTACTGACGCCTGCCCCGAAAACCACGGTTTCCCTTGATCCAAGCGCCCGCGCCGCGCAGGCTGTCACATGTGTATTCTGTGACAAGTGATTGGGGGACACGGCCATGGCACCATCCAACGACCCGGTGGAATTCGTCGAAAAAGGCATCGATAGGCTCCACACCCGCGTGCTGTTTTACCTCAAGAAGGTCTGGAAACGCGTCCGCTCGCTGTTGATGCCCCTGCGCAAGTTCATGAAGAAAATGCTCTCGGCGGCCAAGTCCATCGCCAAGACCGCCGGCAAGAAGGCAGTCGCGCAGGTCACCTCTGCCGGGCAAACGGTGCTCAATCTGCTGGACCGGGTGGAGCAGATGCTGAAGACCATGATCAAGCTGGGCCAGCGCATCCTTGATACCATCCGCAAGAACACCGACCGTTCCCGTCTGGTCCGGGTGCTGAAAACCGTGGTCCGCAAATACGTCGAGATGTTCCGCCAGGTCTGGGGCTGGGTGCAGGAGATCTGGGAGCAGATCGGCCTGCTCGACACCGCGCTGTCGATCCTGAACCGCTTTGCCTCAGTGCTGCAAATCGTCTTTGGCTGGATCAAGGAGCTTACCACGATCCTGGGCGGCGTGAAGAAGGTGAAGGGGATGCTGAAAAAGGTGGTAAAAACCCTGCGGCTGGAAATGAAGGATGCCATCCGCCTGCTGAAAGACACCGCCAAGCTGCCAGTGCCGAAGGAGGCCTAAGCCCGCGCCTGCCTCAAACGGGCCTGCGGCAGCCCGTGGGATGGCGCCCCGGCGGTTGTGTTTGGCAGTTTATCCCGGCCAAGTCCGTAGAACTTATCCGGCGGAGCACTTTGCCTCACCAGTGCGCCAGCCCGCCCGAACGGTCTGCCGCAGGCCCGGAGCGCTCCGCGCCGTTGTTCCGGGCCTGGGTTTATTCGTCCGATTCAAACATTACATCTGTGCGCAATGCGTATTTCACGCCAGACACCACAGGGTCCCCGCGGTGCGACAAAGGGTGATGAAAGAAAAGAGCCTTGCCGGTTGCAGGCTGAATGGTGAAATCCGCAAAACGGAAAGGCGAAAACACATCCGCGAAACTGGTTCCGCCACCCTCAAAGCCTTCGTTGAGATAAAGCATCATTGTAAAACGGCTCACGGTGCCATGTGCGCTGCGGTACTCCCCATCCTGATGCCAGTCGAAGAAATGGCCGGGATGATACCTGTACAATCGGAACCGCTCATTCACTCCAACCACCGCAGCGCCTTTGAACGGAGCAGAGAAGAATGGGCTCACTTTTTGCCACAAAGCTGCTGCAAGCACTGGGTCATCAAAGATCACCCGGTCATTGTTCCGGATATCCGGAACCGCTTTGACACCGCATTCAGTGTTGATCGTCGCCCTTTTGAACCCAAGTTCATACGCCTTGGCGATCATCTGTGTGCAGAAATCTGAGGATACAAATTCAGCCGCCTCGAAAACACGGCCATTCAATACATCGGGAATGTTCACTGTTTTTACTCCGGTTTGACAGTACGAAAGGTCGTCCAAGTCATGCCGGAGGCATCAATGGTGTCTGCCCCGTAAAAGCACGTGGTGACAACAAGGTTTATGCAGTAGCCGCTCCATGCTGCCACCGCTAACCGCTGTCTAACCTGCTGTCAATCTTTGCGGGAATC
The DNA here is from genome assembly GCF_000203975.2 of Leisingera sp. ANG1. Taxonomy (GTDB): domain Bacteria; phylum Pseudomonadota; class Alphaproteobacteria; order Rhodobacterales; family Rhodobacteraceae; genus Leisingera. Next base: position 159,719 of record NZ_AFCF02000009.1, read on the forward strand.
CTAGATCTCCTCCACATCCATCACCCCGTCCAGCGACTTCAGCGCGCCCTTGATCTGCGGGTTGATCGGGAAGGGCTGGCCCAGGTCCATCTCCACATCACCGGGCAGGCCGGGATCCTGCAGGTACATGTAGACCTCCCCGCGCGAGGCATTGCGGGCCGCTGCCTTGGCGTCCTCCAGCACCTGCGCCACGGTGCCAACCGCCGCCGCGTCACTCAGGTAGACCCGCAGGGAACAGCGCCCGGCGTCGGCAATGGCGCTGTCCACCGGACCAACCGAGCGCACCAGCAGTTTCAGCTGGTCGCTTTCCATTGTCGCCTCAGCCGTAATCACCACCTTGGCGCCGGTTTCCAGAAACTCGCGGGACTTCTCCAGCACCTCGGAGAACAGCGTCACCTCATAGGCGCCTGAGGGGTCGCTGAGCTGGGCAAAGGCAAAGCGGTTGCCGCGGGCGGATTTACGCTCCTGCCGGCCCGCAACGACGCCGCCCATCTTGGCCATGAACGGCCCGCGTTCGGCCTTGGCTGTCACCTCGTCCAGTGTCATCACCTTCTTGCGCTTCAGCGCGGGCATGTAGTCGTCCAGCGGGTGGCCCGAGAGGTAAAAGCCGATCGCCTTGAATTCCTCAGACAGGCGCTCGGCCGGCAGCCAGTCCGGCACATTGGGCAACCGCGGCTCCGGCAGGTCCTCGCCCGCTTCTCCGAACAGCGACACCTGGCTGGAATTCCTCTGGTCATGCACCGCGGCGGAGTAATCCACCAGTGCGCCCAGGCTCTCAAACACCCGGCGGCGGTTGCTGTCCAGCTGGTCAAAGGCCCCCGCCCGCGCCAGCATCTCCAGCGGCCGCTTGCCGACCTTCTTGAGGTTCACCCGGCGGGCAAAGTCGTAGACGTTGACAAAGGGCTTCTCGTACTCGCCCTCCTTGCGCGCCTCGGCCACCAGCCGCATCACGTCCAGGCCGACGTTCTTCAGCGCGCCCAGCGCATAGACCAGCTCACCGTTGACCACGTTGAAGGTCGCCAGCGAGCGGTTGATGCAGGGCGGCACGTATTTCAGCCCCAGCCCCTTCTTCACTTCCTCGAAGTAGATCGCCAGCTTGTCGGTCAGATGGATATCGCAGTTCATGACGCCGGCCATGAACTCCACCGGGTGGTTCGCCTTGAGCCAGCCGGTCTGGTAGGACACCACCGCATAAGCCGCGGCGTGGGATTTGTTGAAGCCGTAGTTGGCGAATTTCTCCAACAGGTCGAAGACCTCACTGGCCTTTTTCTTGTCGACGCCGTTTTCCGCCGCGCCCTTCTCGAATTTCGGGCGCTCGGCGTCCATCGCCTCCTTGATCTTCTTACCCATCGCCCGGCGCAGCAGGTCCGCACCGCCAAGGGTATAGTTCGCCATCACCTGGGCGATCTGCATCACCTGTTCCTGATAGACGATGATGCCCTGGGTTTCCTCCAGGATGTGGTCGATCAGCGGGTGCACCGAAGTGATCTCGCGCTGGCCGTTCTTGACCTCGCAATAAACCGGGATGTTCTCCATCGGGCCGGGACGGTACAGCGCCACCAGCGCCACGATGTCCTCGATACAGGTGGGTTTCATGCGCTTCAGCGCATCCATCATGCCGGTGGATTCCACCTGGAACACCGCCACCGTCTTGGCGCGCGAGTAGAGGTCATAGGTGACCGTGTCGTCCAGCGGAATGGCGTTGATCTGGTTCTCCGCCCCCTCCGGCGGCTCATAGAGCTGGGTGCCGTCCTCGGCGATATGCAGATCGCGCCCTGACTGGAAAATCAGGTCCATGGCGTTTTGAATGACGGTCAGCGTCTTCAGGCCCAGGAAGTCGAACTTCACGAGGCCCGCCTGTTCCACCCATTTCATGTTGAACTGGGTCGCAGGCATGTCCGAACGCGGATCGCGGTAAAGCGGCACCAGCGCGTCCAGAGGCCGGTCGCCGATCACCACACCCGCCGCGTGGGTGCCGGCAGAACGCAGCAGGCCTTCGACCTGCTGGCCATAGGTCAAGAGCCGATCCACCACCGGCTCGTTGCGGGCCTCCTCGCTGAGGCGCGGCTCTTCCTTCAGCGCGTCGGCGATCGACATCGGCTTCACGCCTTCGACCGGGATCAGCTTGGACAGCCGGTCCACCTGGCCGTAGGGCATCTGCAAGACCCGCCCCATGTCGCGCACCGCCGCCTTGGACAAAAGCGCGCCAAAGGTGATGATCTGCCCCACCTTGTCGCGCCCGTACTTTTCCTGCACGTATTTGATCACCTCTTCCCGGCGGTCCATGCAGAAGTCGATATCGAAGTCCGGCATCGAGACCCGTTCCGGGTTCAGGAAGCGTTCGAAAAGCAGGGAGTAGCGCAGCGGGTCAAGGTCGGTAATGGTCAGCGCATAAGCCACCAGCGAGCCCGCACCGGAGCCCCGCCCCGGCCCGACCGGAATGTCGTGGTCCTTGGCCCATTGGATAAAGTCGGCAACGATCAGGAAGTAGCCGGGGAAGCCCATCCCCTCGATGATGCCCAGCTCGAAATCGAGCCGCTCCTGGTATTCCTCAACGCTGACAGCATGCGGGATCACTGCAAGACGCTGCTGCAGGCCTTCGTTAGCGATGCGGCGCAGCTCCGCCACCTCGTCATCGGCGAACTTCGGCAGGATCGGATCGCGCCGGTAGGCCATGAAGGCGCAGCGCTTGGCGATTTCAACCGTGTTTTCAATCGCCTCCGGCAGGTCGGCAAACAGCGCAACCATCTCCTCCTGGCTCTTGAAGTAATGCTGCGCGGTCAGCCGCCGGCGCGGCTCCACCTGATCGACATAGGCGCCCTCGGCGATACAGATCATCGCGTCATGCGCCTCGAACATCTCCGTGCTGGGGAAATAGACGTCATTGGTGGCGACCAGCGGCAGCTCCATGGCATAGGCCATCTCCACATGGCCGCGCTCTGTCTGCTTCTCTGCCTCGGGCTGGCCGTGCTCGCCCGGGTGGCGCTGCAACTCGACATACAGGCGGTCCGGGAAAATTTCTTTCAGCCGCTGCATCAATGCTTCCGCTGCCGGCCGCTGCCCCATCTGCAGCAGCCGCCCCACTGGCCCGTCCGGCCCGCCGCTGAGGCAGATCACATCACCGGCATTCGCCTCAAGCTCCTCCAGCGTCACATGCGGCAGCTCTCCCCCCTGCCGCAGATACAGGCAGGAGTTCAGCTTCATCAGATGCTCGTAGCCTGCCTCGCTCTGCGCCAGCAGCACCAGCGGCGCGGGCGGCTTGGGCCGCTCGCCCGGGGCCGGTTCGGTGAAGCGCAGATCCACCTGGCAGCCGATGATCGGCTGCACCCCGGCACCGCTGGCAGACACGGAAAACTCCAGCGCCGAGAACAGGTTGTTGGTGTCCGTCACCGCAATCGCGGGCATTTCATGCTTCTTGCACAGGTCCGGCAGCTTCTTCAGCCGCACAGCGCCTTCCAGCAGCGAATATTCGGTATGGGTGCGCAGGTGAATGAATCGGGGAGAGCTTGTCATGCCGCCACGCTATCTTATTGACACGCAGGGGTGAAAGGGCGATCTGCGCACTGAACACCCGCCAAAACCGGTGTGGTGGGCGCTGCATTTTATCCATTTTGTTGAAACTCTTTCGCATCCAGCGCGTAAAGCCCCCGCAAACATGCGGATAAAACGCATAAATATGAATGTTCTACCCGCATAGCCCGCAATTTTCTTGCTCCGCAAAATACTGCAGCGCAGCACCGGTTTTCCTTGCTTTGGTAACGGGCCGCTCCCTAGGCTGTTGTCAGCAAGCAATAAAACAGCCCGCTTCCCCCTCTGCGCCGCATCGAGGGGGCGGCACAGAGGGTCAACAGGGTAAAGCGGCGGTATCGGGAAGATGGCACTCACCTTTCGTCTGAATGGTGAAGAGGTCCGCATTCCGGACGCAGATCCGTCGGCAACTTTGCTGGACTGGCTGCGCGACGAAAGGGGGCTTACCGGCACCAAAGAAGGCTGCAACGAGGGCGATTGCGGCGCCTGCACCGTCATGGTCACCGACGCGCGCGGTTCCAAGGCTCTCAACGCCTGCATCCTGTTCCTGCCGCAGCTGAACGGTAAATCCGTCCGAACCGTCGAGGGTGCCGCAGGCCCGGACGGCAGCCTGCACCCAATGCAGCAGGCAATGGTGGACCATCACGGCAGCCAATGCGGCTTCTGCACCCCCGGCTTCATCATGTCGATGGTGACCGCCCACGCAAATGGCGCCACGGACTTCGACGACCAGCTGGCAGGTAACCTGTGCCGCTGCACCGGCTACGCCCCGATCATTCGCGCGGCTGAGGCCGCCAAGGATGCCCCGGTGCCGGACTGGATCACCCGCGACCGCCCGGTTGCCCCCGGTCCGCAGCCGCTAATGCCGCAGTCGGCAGACGAACTGGCGGAACTCTGCGAACAAACCCCGGATGCAACGCTGATCGCCGGCGCCACTGACGTCGGCCTCTGGGTCACCAAGCAGCTGCGCCACCTGCCGCAGATGATCTTCCTTGATGGCTGCGCGGACCTGAAGGGCATCGAGGTCACCGGCACCACCGTCCGCATCGGTGCCATGGCCGACATGAACGCCCTGCGCGCCGCGATGGAACCGCTGCATCCCTCCTTTGCTGAAATGCTGCGCCGCTTCGCCTCCCAGCAGGTGCGCGCCGCGGCCACCGTCGGCGGCAATATCGCCAACGGCTCCCCCATTGGCGACACGCCGCCCGCCTTGATCGCGCTGGATGCCACCCTGCACCTGCGCAAGGGGAACAGCCGCCGCGAACTGCCGCTGGAGGATTTCTTCCTCGACTATGGCAAGCAGAACCGCCAGCCCGGCGAGTTTGTCGAGGCCGTCAGCTTCCCCCGCCGGCCTGATACCCTCAAGGTTTACAAGCTGTCCAAACGCTTCGACCAGGACATCTCCGCCGTGCTCGGCGCTTTCAATATCACCGTGGAGAACGGCCGGATCACCGCCGCCCGCATTGCATTCGGCGGCATGGCAGGCATCCCAAAGCGCGCCCCCCATGTGGAGGCCGCGCTGACCGGCCAGCCCTGGGATCAGGCCTCGATCCAATCCGCCGCCGCCTCGTTTGATCAGGACTTCACTCCGATGACCGACATGCGCGCCTCCGCCGGCTACCGGCTGGAAACCGCGCGCAACATGCTCACCCGCTACTTCGCCGAGAAGGACGGCCAGGCGGTTTCGGTGCTGGAGGTCCGCCCATGAGCGTCTCCAAACCCCTTCCCCATGACGCCGCAGATCTGCATGTGACCGGCGCCGCCCGCTATGTGGACGACATTCCCACGCCCGTCGGCACCCTGCATCTGGCCTTTGGCCTTTCCCCCATCGCCCGCGGCCATATCACCGGCATGCACCTGCACGATGTGCAGCACAGCCCCGGCGTCGCTGCGGTGATGACCGCCAAGGGGCTGCCGTTTTCCAACGACGTCTCCCCTTCGATTCATGACGAGCCGCTGCTGGCGGCGGGCACCGTCAACTACGTCGGCCAGCCGGTGTTTCTGGTGGTCGCCGACAGCCACCGCAATGCCCGCATCGCCGCCCGCAAGGGTAAGGTCGACTATCAGGAAGAACCCGCCCTGCTGACCCTGGACGCGGCGCTGGCCGCCGACAGCCGGTTCGAGGAAGGCCCGCGCATTTATCAGAAAGGCGACGCTGCTGCCGCAATCGACGCGGCCCCGCGGATCGTCGAAGGCAGCTTCGAACTCGGCGGGCAGGAGCATTTCTACCTCGAAGGCCAGGCGGCCATGGCCTGGCCGCAGGAGGACGGCGGCATGCATGTCTTCTCCTCCACCCAGCACCCGACCGAGATCCAGCACAAGGTCGCCGACGCTATCGGCCTGCCGATGCACGCCGTGCGCGTCGAGACCCGCCGCATGGGCGGCGGCTTCGGCGGCAAGGAAAGCCAGGGCAACGCTCTGGCTGTCGCCTGTGCGGTTGCGGCGCGGCTGACCGGCAAGCCCTGCAAGATGCGCTATGACCGCGACGACGACATGGTCATCACCGGCAAGCGCCACGCCTTCCGCATCTCCTACCGTGCCGGGTTCGGTGACGATGGGCAGCTGCAGGGCATCGAGTTCCTGCATCTGGCCGATTGCGGCTGGGCCCAGGACCTGTCGCTGCCGGTCGCTGACCGGGCGATGCTGCACGCCGACAACGCCTATCTGATCCCCAGCATCCGCATCGAAAGCCATCGCCTGCGCACCAACCGGCAAAGCGCCACCGCCTACCGCGGCTTCGGCGGCCCGCAGGGCATGGTGGGGATCGAGCGGGTGATGGACCACATTGCCCATGACCTCGGGATCGACCCGGCGGAGCTGCGGCAGCGGAACTATTATGCGGCACCGGCGGAGGCGAAGCCGGACAACACCACGCCCTACGGCATGGAAGTCACGGATTTCGAGCTGCACGGGATGACGGCGGATCTGCTGCGTTCCTCGGACTACGCTGCCCGCAAGGCGGCGATTGCCGAATGGAACAAGACCCAGACCCACCTGAAGCGCGGCATCGCCTTCTCCCCCGTGAAATTCGGCATTTCCTTCACCCTCACCCACCTCAACCAGGCCGGCGCCCTTGTGCATGTCTATCAGGACGGCTCCGTGCATCTGAACCACGGCGGCACCGAGATGGGCCAGGGCCTGTTCCAGAAGGTGGCGCAGGTCGCCGCCAGCCGCTTCGGCATCCCACTGGAGAAGGTCAAGATCACCGCCACCGACACCGGCAAGGTGCCCAATACCTCTGCCACCGCCGCCTCTTCCGGCTCCGACCTCAACGGCATGGCGGTGAAGGCCGCCTGCGACACCATCCGCGCCCGCATGGCCGAGCATCTGGCGCTGCAGCATCAGGCGAGGCCCGGCGATGTGGTGTTCAAAAACGGCCAGGTGCGGGTCGGCCAGGACGTAATGACCTTCGATCAGGCCGCCATGGCCTGCTACCAGGGCCGCATCAGCCTGTCGGCCACCGGCTTCTACAAGACACCCAAGGTCGAATGGGACCGGATCAAGGGCCAGGGCCGCCCGTTCTACTACTTCGCCTATGGCGCCGCAGTGACAGAAGTGGCGGTGGATGCCCTGACCGGCGAGAACCGCATCCTGCGCTGCGATATCCTGCATGACGCCGGCGCCTCGCTGAACCCGGCGCTGGACGTGGGCCAGATCGAAGGCGGCTATGTGCAGGGCGCCGGCTGGCTGACCACCGAGGAGCTGGTCTGGGACGACGCCGGCCGCCTGCGCACCCACGCGCCCTCCACATACAAAATCCCCGCCTGCTCAGACCGGCCCGATGTGTTCAACGTGAAACTCTGGGACGGGCAGAACCGCGAGGACACCATCTACCGCTCCAAGGCGGTGGGCGAGCCGCCCTTCATGCTGGGCATCTCCGCCTGGCTGGCGCTCAGCGATGCGGTCGCGGCCTTCGGGCCGGCCTACCCGGCGCTGAACGCGCCCGCGACGGCAGAGGAAGTCTGGCGCGCAATCCGGAGGGTGCGCGATGGGATTTGACCTGCAAGCCCTCCGCGCGGCAGTTGCCGAACATGGCCGCGTGACCCGCGTGGTCATTGCCGCCATCCGCGGCTCCTCCCCGCGCGAGCCGGGCACCGCCATGCTGGTCTGGGAATCAGGCCAGAGCGGCACCATCGGCGGCGGCACCTTGGAGTTCGAGGCTGCCGAAGCCGCGCGGGATCTGATCGCCCCAAAACGTTTCAGCACCCACGCGCTGGGTCCGGACCTGGGCCAGTGCTGCGGCGGCGCTGTCACCCTGCTGAGTGAAGTCTACGAGGCTTCCGATCTGGACAGCCTGGACAGCGAAATCATTGCCCGCCCCGCCGCCCCCGCGCCGATGCCGATGGCGGTGAAACGCATCCTTGCCGCCGCCCGCAGCCAAGGCATCCCGCCCGAACCGCAGCTGGTCGATGGCTGGATGATCGAACCGGTTCACCATCCCAGCCGCGCGGTCTGGATCTGGGGCGCCGGCCACGTCGGCCGTGCGCTGGTGAACGTTCTGGCGCCGCTGCCGGACATGGCAATCACCTGGGCCGACACGGCGCCAGAACGGTTCCCGGCTGACGTCCCAACCGGTGTCACCACGGTTCCGGCTGCTGACGTTGCGCTCCTTGTGCCGCATGCACCTGAAAACGCTGCGCATTTGGTGCTGACCTATTCCCACGCGCTGGATCTGGCGCTATGCCACGCCTTGCTGGGCCACGGCTTCGCTTTTGCCGGGCTGATCGGCTCCAGAACCAAATGGGCGCGGTTCCGCTCCCGCCTGGCGGCCCTGGGCCACAGCCCGGAACAGATTTCACGGATCACCTGCCCGATCGGCGATCCGGAGCTTGGAAAACATCCGCAAATGATTGCGGTCGGCGTTGCGGCCCAGCTGCTGCGCCACAGTGCAAAAGATGAACTGAGAGAGGGCGCACGCGCGTGACTGTACCACTGTTGAGCCTGCAGGGCCTGACCAAGGCCTACCCCGGAGTGGTGGCAAATGACACCGTCTCCTTTGACATCGGCGAGGGCGAAGTGCATGCCCTCCTGGGCGAAAACGGCGCCGGCAAGTCGACGCTGGTCAAGATGATCTACGGGCTGGTCAAACCCGACAACGGCAAGATGCTGCTGCGCGGCCAGCCCTATGAACCCGCCGAGCCGCGCCAGGCGCGCGCCGACGGCATCGCCATGGTGTTCCAGCATTTCTCGCTGTTCGACGCGCTCAATGTTGCCGAAAACATCGCGCTCGGCATGGAAAACCCGCCGGAGATGCGCGACCTTGCGGCGCGCATCCGCGAGGTGTCGGAAACTTATGGCCTGCCGCTGGATCCGTTCCGCACCGTCGGCGACCTGTCGGCAGGCGAGCGCCAGCGGGTCGAGATCATCCGCTGCCTGCTGCAGGACCCGAAACTGCTGATCATGGACGAACCGACCTCGGTGCTGACCCCGCAGGAGGTGGAGATCCTGTTCAAGACCCTGCAGAAGCTGCAGTCCGAAGGCACCTCGATCCTCTATATCTCCCACAAGCTGGAGGAAATCCGCACCCTCTGCGACCACGCCACCATCCTGCGGCTGGGCAAGAATGTGGGCGAATGCATCCCCTCCGAGACCTCCGCCCGCGACATGGCCGAGATGATGGTCGGCAGCACCCTGCAGACCCCCGAACGCGGCAGCCGCGAGTTCGGCGCTGTGGCGATGGACATTTCCGGCCTGTCGGTCCCTGCCCCTTCCGCCTTTGGCACCGCGCTCAAGAACGTGCATCTGACCGTGCGCAAGGGCGAGATCCTCGGCATTGGCGGCGTGGCCGGCAATGGCCAGGACGAGCTGCTGGGCGTGCTGTCGGGCGAAACCCTGACCGAGGCGGATGCGGTAAAACTGCACGGGGAGCCGATCGGCAAGCTTGGCCCCACCGCCCGCCGCAAGCTCGGCGTGCTGGCCGCGCCGGAGGAACGCCTCGGCCACGCCGCCGCCCCGGACATGAGCCTCACGGAGAACGCCATGCTCACCGGCTCGGTGCGCGAGGGGCTGGAGAAAAACGGCTTCCTCGACTGGGGCGCCACCAAGGATTTTGCCGAGCGCATCATCAAGGCGTTTGACGTCCGCACACCGGGTCCCGGCAATGCTGCGCGGTCGCTCTCAGGTGGCAACCTGCAGAAATTCGTGATCGGCCGCGAGGTGCTGCAGGACCCGGATGTGCTGGTTGTGAACCAGCCGACCTGGGGCGTCGATGCCGCCGCAGCCGCCGCCATCCGCCAGTCGCTGCTCGATCTGGCCGCCAAAGGCGCCGCGGTGATCTGCATCAGCCAGGATCTGGATGAGCTGATGGAAATCTCCGACAGCTTTGCCGCCCTCAATGAAGGCCGCCTCAGCGCCCCGCGCGAAGCCGCAGGCCTGACGGTGGACGAGATCGGCCTGATGATGGGCGGCGCCCACGGCATGGAGGTGGCGCATGTCTGACCTCCGCAACAGAAATCATAAGAAGAAACAGGGAGCCGCTGCATGATCCGGCTTGAGAAACGGCCGCAACCGTCGCGCGCCTGGTCAATGGCGACACCGCTGGTGGCGGTGATTGCCACCATGATCGTTGGCGGGCTGCTGTTCGCGGCGCTTGGCAAACCGCCGGTGGAGGCGATCCGCACCATTTTCTGGGAACCGCTGTTTGGCGAGTTTTCCTTCTACTACCGCCCGCAACTGCTGGTCAAAGGCGCGCCGCTGGTGCTGATCGCCATCGGCCTGTCGCTGGGCTTCCGCGCCGGCATCTGGAACATCGGCGCCGAGGGCCAGTACATCATGGGCGCCATCTTTGGCGCCGGGGCGGGCCTTGCCTTCTACCCTTCCGAGTCCTTCCTAATCTTCCCGTTCATGGTCCTCGCAGGCGCCTTTGGCGGCTGGATCTGGGCAATGATCCCGGCGGTGCTGAAAACCCGCTTCGGCACCAACGAAATCCTGGTGTCACTGATGCTGGTCTATGTGGCCGAGCAGTTCCTCGCCTCGGTCTCCCTGGGCCTTTTGAAGAACCCCGAAGGCTTCGGCTTCCCCGGTTCCCGCAACCTGCAGTCCTGGGACGCCGCCCATAACGCCGAGCTGATCGCAGGCACCGGTATGCACTGGGGCGTGGTGGCGGCGCTGATCGCGGTGATCTTTGCCTATGTTCTGCTGAACCGCCACATGACCGGCTACCACATCCGCCTGACCGGCGAGGCGCCCCGCGCCGCCAAATTCGCCGGTGTGAACCCTACCCGCCTGGTGCTGTTCTGCCTCGGCACCTCCGGCGCGCTGGCAGGTCTTGCCGGCCTGTTTGAGGTCTCCGGCCCCTCCGGCCAGATCTCCATCGACTTCAACGTGGGCTATGGCTTCACCGCGATCATCGTCGCCTTCCTGGGCCGCCTGCACCCCGTCGGCATCCTGCTGGCAGGCGGGCTGATGGCGCTGACCTACATTGGCGGCGACATCGCGCAATCGAACCTGCAGCTGCCCGCCGCAGCCATTCAGGTCTTCCAGGGGATGCTTCTGTTCTTCCTCCTGGCCTTCGACCTGCTCACCAATTTCCGCATCGCAATCGGCAAGCCGGAGGTGGCGTAACATGGATCTTTCTGCAATCAATCCGGTCCTGCTCATCGCCTCGCTGATGGTGGCGGCAACCCCGCTTTTGCTGGCGGCCATCGGCGAACTGGTGGTCGAAAAGGCCGGCGTGCTGAACCTCGGGGTCGAGGGGATGATGATCGTCGGCGCCATCGCAGGCTTTGCCACCGCGGTGGAAAGCGGCTCGCCCTTCTTCGGCTTCATCGCCGCCGCCATCGCTGGCGCGGCGCTGTCGATCCTGTTTGCCATCCTCACCCAGTTTGCCCAGGCCAACCAGGTGGCCTCCGGCCTGTCACTGACGCTCTTTGGCCTCGGCCTCTCGGCGCTGATGGGGCAATCCTATGTCGGCATCAAGCCGCCGCAGATGGGGGATATCCATATCCCTGTGCTCAGTGATCTGCCCGTCGTCGGCCCGATCCTGTTCGGCCATGACATCATCCTCTACTTCGGCATCGCGCTGACCGCCGCGGTCTGGTGGATGCTGAAATACTCCCGCCTAGGCCTGGTGCTGCGCGCGGTGGGCGAGAACCACGACGCCGCCCATGCTCTCGGCTACAAGGTGCTGAAAATCCGCCTGCTGGCGATCATGTTCGGCGGTGCCTGCGCGGGCCTCGGCGGCGCCTACATCAGCCTGATCCGCGTGCCGCAATGGACCGAAGGCATGACCGCCGGCATCGGCTGGATTGCGCTGGCACTGGTGGTCTTTGCCAGCTGGAAACCCTGGCGCGCACTGCTGGGTGCCTATCTCTTTGGCGGCGTCACTGTGGTGCAGCTCAATCTGCAGGCCGCAGGCGTTGCCATTCCGGTCGAGTATCTGGCAATGTCGCCCTATCTGATTACAATCATTGTGCTTGTTATCCTTTCGGCGGACAAAAGCAGCGCACCTGCCTCGCTTGGCCGCAACTTCCACGCCTCCCGCTAGACGGGGGGCTTTTCACTGCCCCCTCTGCCGGGGCCAATAGATGTAAACTGGGGAGAACCTGATGAAACTGACCAACCTTCTGACCAGCGCCGCCGTGGCGCTTGGCCTGGCCGCAGGCGCGGCGATGGCCGACACCACCAAAGTGGGCTTTGTCTATGTCGGCCCCGTCGGCGACGGCGGCTGGACCTACGAGCACGACCAGGGCCGCAAGGCGGTTGAAGCCGAGTTCGGCGATCAGGTCGAAACCGTCTACGTGGAAAACGTCGCCGAAGGCCCGGACGCCGAGCGCGTGATGACCCAGATGGCGCTGGAAGGCGCCGACCTGATCTTCACCACCTCCTTTGGCTACATGGATCCAACCATCAACGTCGCCAAGAAGTTCCCGAACGTGAAATTCGAGCACGCCACCGGCTACAAGCGCGCCGACAACGTTTCGACCTATTCCGCCCGTTTCTATGAGGGCCGCGCGGTGCAGGGCACCATTGCGGGCCATATGACTGAGTCGAACATCATCGGCTACATCGGCTCCTACCCGATCCCGGAAGTGATCCGCGGCATCAACTCTGCCTATCTCCACGCCAAGAAGGTGAACCCGGACGTCCAGTTCAAGATCGTCTGGGCCTTCACCTGGTTCGATCCGGCGAAAGAGGCTGATGCCGCCAAGGTGCTGATCGAACAGGGCGCCGACGTGATCCTGCAGCACACCGACTCCACCGCGCCGCAGGCCGCCGCACAGGCCGCCGGCAACGTGATCACCTTCGGCCAAGCCTCCGACATGTCGGAATACGCGCCGAAACCGCGCGTCTCCTCCATCATCGACGACTGGGCGCCCTACTACATCGCCCGCACCAAGGCCGTGATCGACGGCACCTGGGAATCGGTTGATACCTGGGACGGCATTGGCGCCGGCATGGTTGGAATCGGCGAAATTTCTGATGTGGTGCCTGCGGACGTCAAAGCCGCTGCACTGGCAATCAAGGACGCACAGGCCAACGGCACCTACCACGCCTTCACCGGCCCGATTAACAAGCAGGACGGCTCTGCCTGGCTGGCAGAGGGCGAAACAGCCGATGACGGCACCCTGGCCGGCATGAACTTCTATGTCGAAGGCATCGAAGGCGACATTCCGCAATAAGCGGAACCTCCTATGACACACAAAGGCCCGCCATTTGGCGGGCCTTTTTTGTTGCCCCAAGAACGTCTGAGCTCAGCAAAGCCTGCTGACACACCCTGTCACTGCCCTGATGTACTCCCCGCTCCACAAGCCCGCGGGATCCTGCCCGCGGCGCGCTCAAGCACTTTGGAGATTGCTTTTGAAACTGAATTACTTCGTTGTCGGCACCAACAACATGGACGCCGCGGTCAAATTCTATGACGCGCTTTTTGAAAACCAGGGGTTCACCCAGGTCCGGCCCAGCGAACGGATGACCTATTGGCTGAAGGACGATTTTGCCTTTGCCGCCGCCCTCCCCTTTGACGGCGCACCGGCCGCCAATGGCAATGGAACCATGGCAGGCTTCAGCCTCGGCTCCGCAGATGAGGCCGCCCGGCTGCACAAAAAGGCGCTCGAACTCGGCGGCACCTGCGAAGGCGCGCCGGGTCAGCGCGGACCGCGGTTCTCAGCCTATGTGCGGGATCTGGACGGCAACAAGCTGTGTTTCGCGGACTGAGCAAGCCGCAATGGCAAAAGGCGGACCCGCAGGCCCGCCTTTCCTATTCTTTCGGCAAGCCCCGCCTCAGTGCCCGGACAACACCAGCGTCTGCACCGGCATCAGCAAGAGCCGCAGCCGCAGGCCCGCCGCATGGACCACGCCGATGGTGTCCACCACATGCAGGAAGGCCCATTCAGCCGTGCCGATGCTGTCGTCATGCTCCAGCCGCTCGTGGTTGCTGGTATAGACATTGGCCAGGCAATTGCTGCCCGGCGGCAGCGCCTCTGCAGTGCCTTCGTAAAGCGGCTCCATAAAGACGGTGATGGTGCCGGGCTTGCGCATGTTCCCCAAGTCGCGCAACTCATCCGTCGGGCGCAGCTGGCCGGTTGCGATCACGTCCTGCACTTCGACCACCACCATAGGGATCACCGTGAAGGGCTTGGTCATGCAGCCGATCTCACCAATCATGCCGGGCTTGATCACCTGCGCCGACATCTGGTTGAACCCCGCCTGGAAGCGGTTCCTGCCAGAGGCCAAAGGCACCAGAATGCCTGCCGGGCGCAGCACCGGACTGACGTAGTCGCCGACCTGCAGCGCGAACTGCTCCACCCGGCCATCGACACCGGCACTGATCAGCGTTTTGTCCAGCTCCGCCTGCGCCAATTGCAGCTGCGCCTCGGCGCTGGCCATCTGGGCCGGGATCAGCACCTCGATCTGCTGCTCCACTGCTGCCTTCTGCGCCCGCGCAGCCTCAACCGAGGCCGCCCTCTGGTCCACAAGGTTCTCCAGCCGTTCGATCTCAGCCGGCCGCACCGCGCTGGAGCCCTGGTCCCGCAGCGTCTGGTTCCGTTCCAGATCATCGCGTGCCTGCGTCAGCGCCGCCTGCGCCTGGGCAATGCCCGCATCTGCCTGGGCCAAGTCTGTATCTGCCAGCTTGCGCGAGGCTTCAACCTGGGCAATCGCCGCGTGGGCGGATTCAAGGGCAGCCTTTTGCGACAGCCCCTCCAGCCGCAGGATCGGATCGCCCGCCTTCACTTCCTGATTGTTGACGACATAGACCTCTGCCACCCGCCCGCCGACCTGCGGCAGGATGGTGACGGTGCGGAAGTAGGAGGCCACCGTATTGGTCGCCGGATGGAAATAGAACAGCGTGGTCAGCACCGTCAGGGTCAGCATCACGCAGGCCGTCAGACCCCAGCGCAACTCGTACCAGACAGAAAACAGCGTCAGCTCCTGGCCGACCCGCTTGCCCTGCACAAAGCGGCGGAACAGGAAGTCCGGCAGGATGGTGACCAGCGCGCACAGAAGTGTCTCGATCATGGTTCAGTGCCCCTCTGCCACGGGTTCGCCTTGCACCGGCACAGGCGCGTCCGGTTTCTCCGGCTGCGGATCGGGATCGCCACCGCCCTGCGCCGCAGGCGGCTCAGGCTCCCGCCCCAGACCGCGGACCGCATCGGCAATGGACCGTAGAGGCGCGGCCAGATCCGGGATCTGGAACCCCGCCATCAGGATCGCGGCCACCCAGAAGATATTGTTGTGGGTGAACAGCGCCAGCAGCGCCAGAATGCCCACCAGCTGGAATTGCGGGTGATTGCTCTTGTGCGCCATCTTCTCCGGCAGCGCGTGCAGGGTGAAATAGGCCACCCCGATCAGCAGGATCAGCACAATCGTGAACACCGCCATGAAGGTAAAAAGGAAATCGCTTCCGTCCGCCGCAGTGACATAAGAAGGAATATGCCCCGCAGCCATCGGATGTGCATTGGGCGTCGTCATCGTCCGTCCCCCGTTTCAATTTATTTTCTTGAACTGCATCCGATAGTTGCACTGCCCGGCCCTTTGACCAAGCATTTTGTCTGGCCGGCGCCGGAATTGCCCTTTGCCTGCCCTTCCTTGCGTGCCACTCTCCCGCCATGACACAGAGCCCCCGCACGCCCCTCACCAGCCCCGACGGCACCCCCGCCAGCCGCTTTGCCTTTGGCTGCATGCAATTCGGCGGCCGCGCCACCGAGGCGCAGTCGGCAGAGATGTACGCCGCCTGCCGCGCCGCCGGCATCACTCATTTCGACACCGCCTGGGTCTATACCGAAGGCAAGTCCGAACAGATCCTTGGCCGCCTCATCAAGCAGGAGCGCGACCAGCTTCTGATCGCCACCAAGGCCGGTTACGAGGGCGGCGCCGGCGCTGCCAACCTGCGCGCCCAATTGGACGAAAGCCGCCGCCGGCTGGATCTGGACATGGTCGATGTCTTCTACCTGCACCGCTTCGACCCACACACCGACCTGCGCGAAACCATGGACTGTTTCGCGGCACTGAAGGCAGAGGGCCTGATCCGCTATGCGGCGCTGTCGAACTTTGCCGCCTGGCAGGTGATGAAGGCGCAAATGGCCGGGCTGGCCTCCGGCGTTTCCGTCGACATGCTGCAGCCAATGTATTCGCTGGTGAAACGCCAGGCAGAGGTGGAGATCTTGCCGATGTGCGCCGACCAGGGCATCACCGCGGTGCCCTACTCGCCCCTCGGCGGCGGACTGCTGACTGGCAAATATGCCACCGGCGGCACCGGCCGCATCACCGAGGACAAGGGTTATGGCATCCGCTACAGCCCGGCCGCCATGCACGAAACGGCCACCGCGCTGACAGAGCTTGCAGCCCAGCGCGGCACCCATCCCGCCACCCTCGCCGTGGCCTGGGCCGCGGCCCATCCTTCCGCGCCGGTTCCGATCATCTCTGCCCGCAACGCGGAACAGCTTCAGCCCTCGCTGGCAGCGCTGGACTACGCGATGGACGCAGACCTCTACCGCGCGATTGAGGCGCTCAGCCCGCGCCCCGCGCCCGCCACCGACCGGCTGGAAGAACAACAAGACGACAAGGACTAGACCCATGCAGGATTTCATCGTCATCGGCGGCGGCATGGGTGGCACCAGCGCCGCCGCCCGGCTGGCCGGCCTCGGCAGCGTCACCCTGCTCGAAATGGAGGACGCGCTTGGCTACCATTCCTCCGGCCGCTCCGCTGCGCTGTTTGAGGAAAACTACGGCCACGGCCCCACCATCGACCTGAACCGCGCCAGCGCCGCGCACCTGCGCGAGAACGGCTACCTGTCGCCACGCGGGCTGATGCTGGTCGGTGCCAAGGACGAAGGCGATCTCTTTGCCCGCGACGTGGATGAACTGGGCATGGCCACGCTGGAGCCGGACGAGGCCCGCGCCATGGTGCCGATCCTGAACCCGGAAACCGTAGGCTTCACCGCCATCAGCGGTGCCGCCGAGGACATCGACACCGACAGGATGCTGCAGGACTTCGCCAAAACCCTGCGCGCTGCGGGCGGGCAGACTGTGACCAAGGCACCCGTCACCGCCATCACCCGCATTGCAGGCGGCTGGCAGGTCACCGCGGGCGGCACCGTTTATGAGGCGCGCAACCTGGTCAACGCCGCGGGAGCCTGGGCCGATAAGGTTGCCGCGCTTGCCGGGGTCGCCGCCATCGGCCTGCAGCCCAAGCGCCGCTCGATGGCACGGCTGCCCGCCCCCGGCGGCCATGATGTCAGCGGCTGGCCGATGCTGCTGGGCGCAGGTGAGACCTGGTACGCCAAACCTGATGCCGGCAAGCTGCTGGTCTCCCCCGCCGACGCCGATCCGGTGGAGCCGCATGACGCCTATGCCGACGACATGGTGCTGGCCGAAGGGCTGGCCCGCTATGAGGAGATGGTGACTGAGCCGGTGACGCGGGTCGAAAGCAATTTTGCCGGCCTGCGCAGCTTTGTCGCTGACGGCACCCTGGTGCTGGGGCCGGATCCGGATCAGCCGGAGTTCATCTGGTGTGCCGGTCAGGGCGGCTACGGCATCATGACTGCCCCCGCCGCCTCGCAGCTGATTGCCGATCTGGTGGCAGGCCGCGCGCCGGTGCTGGATGCCGCCACCGTCGCCGCGCTGTCGCCCGCGCGGCTGCGCTGATGCCAGTGCGCTCCGTTCCCGGCACGGCCTCTGTCGCGGAACCGCAGGGGGGCAAGCTGTTTGCCCCCTCCGCCGCCCGCAATGCCGGCGCGATCTGCGATCTGCTTGCAAAAGTGGCCCCGCCACAGGGCCGCGCCCTGGAAATCGCCAGCGGCACTGGCCAGCATGTGATTGAATACGCCGCCCGCCTGCCCGGCTTGACCTGGCAGCCGACCGAGGTGGACGCCACCCGCCGCGCCAGTATCCAGGCCTATGCCGAGGAGGCAGGCCTGCCCAAGATCGCACCGCCCATCGAGCTGGACGCCACCGCCCCCGGCTGGTGCGCGGATCATGCAGGCCAGGATCTGATCGTTCTGGTGAACCTCTTGCATCTCATCAGTGAAAGCGAGGCCCGCACCCTGATCCAAGAGGCCGCTGCTGCCCTCGCCCCCAGCGGGCGGTTTGTGATCTACGGCCCCTTCATGCGCGGCGGAAACCTCATCAGCGAAGGCGACCGCGCCTTCCACGCCGCCATCACCGCCCATGATCCGGAAACCGGCTACAAGGATGATGCTGAGGTCATCCGCTGGCTGCAGGCCGCCGGACTGGAGCTGGTTCAAACCGTGGACATGCCCGCCAACAACCTGGCGCTGGTTTCGGAAAAACGCGCAATCTGATTTCCGCGCCGGAATATTCTCCCTTAGCCGCCGCCCCTCACCTCCTGCAGCCCCCGGACCACCTGCCGGATGTGCTCCAGCGCCGGATTGTCGGGCAGATAGAGCGCCCGGCAGCCGAGGCTGATCTCCGGCGCACCCTCGACTGCATGCAGCGCACCCGCCGCCAGCGCCTCTGCTGCCATATAGGCCGGGAAATATCCTATGCCGCCGCGTTTTTGCAGATAGCGCAGCCCCATCAGCGCATTCCCCAGCACGATGTGCTGACGGCTGCGGGCGGGCAGAACATCATGCAATTGCGCATCGTACTCAGCGCCGAATTCCAGGTTGATGAACAGGGGCAGCGCATCCCGCCCCAGCCGCAGGGGCTGGTCCGCCACCAGCACCAGCCGCTCGGGCGGCAGCTCCTCAACCGATAGCCGCGCACCCGCCGGCACCTCGTTCACAATCGCCACGTCCAGCAGACGGCGCGCCACCGCCTCGCCCATGTTCATCGCGTGGTCATAGTTCAGCGTGAAGGGCACCGTGCCCTGCACCTCCTCCAGCCACACCGCCACATCCACCAGAAGCGGGTCCCAGACCGACAGCTGCGCCCCCAGCCGCAGCGGCACCCGGCCCGCCAGGCTCGCCTTAAGATCACCCGCGACAAACTCCCACGTCCGCATCATCTGCTCGGCATAGGGCAGAAACTGCCGCCCCGCCGCGCTCAGCCGCGTGCCGCCGGGTCCGCGGTCGAACAGCGGCGTGCCCAGTGCTTCCTCCAGCGCCTTGATCCGGGCACTGACGGCAGTTTGCGTCACACTCAGCGCCCGCGCCGCGCCGTGAAAGCTGCCCGCGGCCTCGATCGCCAAAAAGGTTTTGAACGCGCTGATCTGCATGGCGATCACTATTTCCTTTCGTCTTGAGCAAATCAATTCGTTTTCCTGCTCAGGCCAAACTCGCTAGCCTGCCTGCAGATCAACCAAAGGACCCGCGCCAATGCTGGACAAAAGCCACAAGCCAACCTGGACCAGTTTCACAGAAGCCACCGCCGAGGACTGGAAAGCCGTTGAAGCCTACGAGGAGGCCTATAACGCCGCCCTGCCCGACCGCATCCTCGACGCGATCCGCTCGCTGGACGAGGACTGGACCCCCTACCCGGTGAACCGCTACCAGCACAGCCTGCAGGCCGCGACCCGCGCCTGGGAAGACGGCGCCGATGACGAGATCATCGTGGCCGCGCTGGTGCATGACACCGGCGACATCCTGTCCCCCTACAATCACGGTGAGCTGTCGGCGGCGATGATGAAGCCCTATGTCAGCGAAAAGACCTACTGGATCCTCAAGCATCACTGCGTTTTCCAGGGCTTCTACTACAACCACCACTTCGGCGGCGACCGCAACGCCCGCGACAAATACCGCGACAGCCCCTATTGGGAGGACTGCCGGTACTTCTGCGAAACATACGACCAATGCGCCTTTGACCCGGAGTATCCCACCAAACCGCTGGAGTTTTTCGAGCCGATCCTGCGCAAGGTTCTGTCGCGCGGCTGGGGCCATATGGAGCTGGCCGAAACAGCAGAGGAGCAGCCTGCGGGCTAGACCCTTTGCCAATCAGGAACAGCACCCCGCCCGGCCAGGTCCAGGCGGGGTGTTTCTGTCAGCGGCCCGTCATTCCGTTCCGATCTGCCAGGCCTGCAAAATCTCCCGCACATGGGCGCGCCGGCCGCGGGCCACCGGCACCTCACCGCCATCCGCCAGCAGCAGCACATCGCTCTGCCCGCCGCGCCTCAGCCCCGCGACCGCATCCCGGGCCACCCACCAGGACCGGTGCGGCTGCAGGCCCGCATCCTGCGGCATCTGCGCCAGCAGGTCGGCAAGCCGCCCGCGCAGTGTCAGCTCGCTGTCTCCTGCCGATATCCGCAGGTAATGCTCCTCTGATTTCACGTAATGCAGCTGGTCCAGCGCGAACTTCTGCCCGCCCAGGACAACTGCGGTCCCGTTCAGACCGGCAGTTGCATCGCCAGCGTTTTGCGCGGCCGGCTCCGGCTGCGTTGAGGCAGGTTCGGGCATTGCTGTCACGGCAGGTCTACCGATGCCCCGCGGCTTGCGCCCGTACAGGTCCAGGCCCAGCGCCGTATTGGCCTGCGGCAGGATGAACAGGAACAAAAGCGTCTCGAACGTATAGCTGAGCACAACATTGTAGGGAAAGAGCTGCAGAACCACCCGCCAGCTGACACCCGTTCCAGTATAGGGCGCGGCCAGCGCCACCACCATCACCGTGACCAGTGCCATGGACACAATATTCGGCACCGCACGCAGCATCCGCACAACCCGCCCTCCCGGTGCCAGTGCGATCCAGGCTATCAGGATCCCTGCATAAGCACTTACAAACCCTGCAACGCAGATCACCCACAAAAGCAGGTTCACGTGCAGCGGCATGCCGGCCTCCCGGTATCCGTCTGTGTCAAACGCCGCCAGCAGCACCACTATTGCCGCGGCGTATTTCAGAAACACTCCGCTGCGCAAAACCAGCGTCATTTCATGCACCGTGAACTGCGGCGGTTCACCGAACATGTCAAAAAGCTGCATTTCGCGGCTTTGGAGATTGTCCTTGATCGTCCCCAAACCTATCAGCCCCCCGTTATCAGGTTTTCTGTTGATGAGTGGCCGGAGATGGCTTCTTTCCTTGTATTGCCGCACAAAGGAAGCTGTCTCCGCGCTCACCCGTTCGCTTTCGTCAATTCCTTTCCCCATCCATGGCAGATCCAGAATGCGCCAGTTTGTTCCCGCAGATTTCGACAAGGCCGCCAGCGATCTCGACCGTCTCAAAGATATCTATTTCGCTGCCGGCGCAGACCCGGCCGCGCGCGATACTGCCGAAGCGGCCCTCGCTGCGGCGATGCGGTGGATTGGCGTGGCCCTGGACAGCTATCCGCTGCAGGGTACCCGCCGGGACTAGGCCCTGCGCCCGCACCCGCGCTATGTGCAGTCCGTAAAACCTCCGTCCGGGCATCGGCCCCGCAGAAGCCCGGCATTGCGGCTGTCTGATACCTCCGGTTTCCATGCTCCAAGCTTAGCCAGAGGCATTCCGGATTGTGAATGGGTAAATGCATGTTTTCGCAGGGAAACTGGCGGATTTTTCCCTCTGGCGGATTCTTTTGATTGTGGTAAAATTCGCCCCAATCCACCCGGGCTCTGATTTATTGTCGCCATCTGCGATCCGCAGGCGGGCCACTGCCACCCCCTTGCGCACGCAGCGGACAGGTAAACGCGCCAGCCTTACAGCGCCAAACTTTGCTTAGCGCCTGCCGCGGCGCTGCCCGGCCCGCCCGCCTGGCAACGCACTGGCCAGGTGGTCCGCAAACGCCCGCGTCTTGGGCTCAAGATGGCGCCGCGACGAATAGACCGCATAAACCGGTGTCGATGCCGGAATGGCGCCGAAACCAGCCAGCACCGGAACCAGCGTGCCGCTCTCCAGCTCCCGGGCAGCCGCCCATTCCGGGATCATCACAATGCCGCAGCCGGAAACGGCCAGGCTTTTCAGAAACGCCAGCCCGTTCGCCTGAACCCTCCCGGCAACCGGTACGGCGCATTCGCCTTGCGGCGTCTGGAACCGCCACACCACCTTCTGCGCCTCAGAGCGGAAGGAGAGGCATTGGTGGCCGGCGAGTTCCTCCGGATGGTCCGGAGTGCCGAAGGCCTCCAGATACCCGGGGCTGGCATAAAGCTGAGAGCGGCTATCGAAGATCTTGCGGGCAATCAGGCTGGAATCCTTCAGCTGCCCCATGCGGACGGCCACGTCGATCCGGCCTTCCACCAGATCCTCAAGCGCTGAGGAAAACTGAAGCTTCACCTGGATATCCGGATGGGCGGCCAGAAAGCCGGGCATCAGCGGCGCGATCAGGGCCGTGGCCAGATCAGGCTCTGCCGTGACCGTCAGCACCCCCGCTGGCGCGCCGGACAGCCGGGATATGGCAGCCCGGGCGGTCTCCAGCTCTTCCACCGCGCGTTTTGCGTGCCGGTAGTAAAGCTCGCCAGCCTCAGACAGGCTCTGTTTGCGGGTGGTGCGCTGAAACAGCCGGGTGCCGAGCCCGTCCTCCAGCTGCTTGATCTGGCGCGCCACCGATGACGGCGCCACGCCCAGCACCCGGGCCGCTGCCGAGAAGCTGCCCTCCTCGACCACCTGAACAAACAGACTGGCGCTTGCCCCCTGAATCATCTTTGCACTCTGCGCACAAATCCTTTGCATTTCAAACTGTTTTCGCCAAGGTCAAGCGCCCTCATGTTGCTCCTGTGAAACCCCGCAGTATTTCAGACAGGAGACCCTGAATATGACCAAACTGCTGTTTATCAAGGCTTCGCCCCGCGGCAGCCAGTCGAAGTCCAGCGCACTCGCCAGCGCCTATCTTGCCCGGCTGCAGGAAACGGACAGCCGGATCGAAATTGACGTGCTGGACTTGTCCAGCGAGCCGCTGCCGGATTTTGACGGTGACAAGGTTGCCGCAAAGATGAACGTTATCACCGGCCAGAACCACGATGGCAGCCAGCGGACGGCCTGGGACGAAATCACCACTATGGCCAGCCGGTTCGCTGCCGCCGACATCTACCTGATCGCCGCGCCGATGTGGAACGGCAGTATTCCCTACAAGCTCAAGCAGTACATCGACCTGATCCATCAGCCCGGCCTGCTGTGGGGGCTTGATCCTGAAACAGGATACTTCGGCCTGCTGGAGGGCAAGAGGGCCGTGCTGGCGCTGACCAGCGGCGCCTACGGGCCGGACATGCCGTCGCCAGCCTTTGGGGTGGATCACCAGTCCGCCTATCTGAAGTTCTGGCTGAACCAGGCCGGAGTGGAGGACATCGCGGAACTCCGCTTCCAGCCAACGCTCCTGACGGCCGACCCGGAGGCCGGTTTCCAGGCCGCCATTGCAGAGGCGGAAAAGCTGGCCTCCTGAGGGTTGCGCCGCGCGCTGCGCGCCGCCACGGGGGCCAGGCAGGCCGCGCCTGCGGCGCGGCCTGCCTGGCCCAACCGGGCCCTTCGGATTTCAGATCCGAAGCGGGACGGGCGGGAGTGCTCCGCGCCGCTTTGCCCCGCTACCGCGGGGTGCGGCTTACTCCGCGGCGCGGGTGCCTGAACCCATCAGCACCGGCATCGCCTGACCGCCGCTCTCCATCTCAAACACCCGTTCAACACGCACAGCCTCAAGACCCGCGGCGCGCAGCGCCTCCCGCACCTGCGGTTCCGTCAGCCCGGAGCCGCCCGCGTCCGCGGCCAGCCAGTCCCACTGCACAAAGACGCCGCCGTTATTCAGAAGCCCAGCCAGCACCTCCACGGCGCCGCGGTAGTCCGGCAGGAAGCTGCAGACGGAGGACGCGCAGATCATGTCGAAACCGCCAAGCATGCACGCTGCTTCCCGTGCGCCGCCGTCCAGAATATCCGTGCACAGCGCCCTGACCTTGGGCAGCGCCTTCTCCTGCAGCACCGCAATCATCCGCTCCGAAGTGTCAGCAGCCACCACTTCCCGCACATGCGGCGCCAGCTTTTCACTGAGAAGCCCGGTGCCGCAGCCGAAGTCCAGCACCCGCTTGTCCTGCCAGCCGCCGCCGGTGATGCCGGCCGAACCATCCAGCGCGGCAAAGGCCCGGTCCGCATAAAGCCGGACATCGCTGTTGCCGTCCCAGCCGTCGGCGTAGTCATTCCAGTCGTCGCTCATTTGCCTGCGTGCTCCGCCTTGGTTGTTCAGATCCGGGACCGTGACCCGGCGGGCGGGCAGCGTCAACAGACAGGGCACCTGGAACAGGAAGAAAATCGCCGGTCCTGGCGGCTGCGTTCAGAATCGGGACGGATAGTGTTGCATGACGTATTGAACGTCCAAATCGCTGTGAAAGGCCTCCGGGTGGCTTTGCATCATATCAAGGATGAATTCCCGTTCATTCAAAGCATCTTCTGCGGGTGCTGCTTGCTGCGCAGGCCTGCCTGCAGGGGCGGATGGCTTGAACAGAAACTGCAGAAAACTCCAGTTTCCAATCTGCGGGATGCCGGGCGAAAACATGGTCAGTCCTCCATTCAACGGGTTCTGACAACAGGTTACCCGCCTGCCGGGGTGTCTGGTATCAGCCGTGAAATTGTGCTGTTCTTCAAAAATGCAGAGCCAAAACTGGAACTGGTCGGACCTCCGTGTCTTTCTGGCGGTTGCCAGGGAAGGGTCGACCCTGGCAGCCTCCCGCAAGCTCGGAATGGCGCAGCCCACTGTGGCGCGGCGGATCGATGCGCTGGAACATGCCACCGGCCTGGTGCTGTTTGAGCGGGACACCCGCGGCTTCCGGCTAACGGCAAATGGGCAGGATCTGGTCATTGGCGCCGAGGCCGTTGAAACCGCGGCCCGGGCCTTTGCCAGCCAGGCGGCAGAGCTGGCGGAGGTAAAACCGATCCGCATCACCGCCTATTCGGCGAACTTTTCCCCGCGAATGATTGATATCGTGAACGGGTTCTCCGCCGAAAACCCGGGTGTGGCCTTTGAGTTTCTGCCCTCCGTCAAAACCCTGGACCTGGTCGCGGGTGAGGCGGACATTGCGCTGCGGCTGGCCCGCACCGAACCCTCCCCCAGCCTGATCGCGCGGAAGATCAGCGACGCCAAATGGTCTCTGTTCGGCGGAACGGACTATGCGGCTCGGTTCGGGCTGCCCGGCACTCCCGGCGACCTGAAAGGCCACAGGTTTGTCACTTTCCAGCGCGGCGATGTTCCGAACGTGTTTCACGAATGGCTGATGGAGCGTGTCGGCCCTGACCAGATCGTGGCCAGCTACAGCGAGCTGGACCTGATGCATGCGGCCATCCGGTCTGGTCAAGGGCTGGGTATTACCAATGTCAAACTGGTTGAGCCGGACACCTCCCTGATCCGGTGTTTCGACGAGATCAAGGAACTTTCCGTTCCGCATCTGATGCTCATCTCACCGGACGCCTACAGGCGGTCTGAGGTTCGCGCTTTCGTCAAATACTTCGCCCCCCGCTATGCGGCGATTTACAAGGAAAGCGGCGAAGAAACCAAAGATTGATAAGCTGCACAGCCCGCCCCGCAGGCGGTTCCTGCCAAGCCACAACGGAGGTATGAAAATGAAGCGCTTGTTCCCGTCCCTGCCCGAAGACGCCACACTTGGCAGCGTCTACCGCGCCTTCCCGGAGAAGCTTGCGCCGCTGGCGGAATACACAAACCGGGTGATGCGGGGGCAAAGCGATCTCTCCGTTGCGGAGCGGGAATTGATCGGGGCATTTGTCTCCGGTCTCAACGCCTGTGCGTTCTGCCATGGTGCGCATACGATCTTTGCCAGGGCCTATGGGGTGGCACCTGAAACCATTGACGCCCTGATGCAGGATCTGGAGACGGCACCGGTTGAGGCGAAGCTCAAGCCTGTGCTTGCCTATGTCCGCAAGCTCACCCTGACACCGTCCCGCATGACCGAAGGGGATGCCAATGAGGTTTACGCGGCGGGCTGGAGCGAAAGCGCGCTGTTTGATGCCATTCAGGTCTGCGGGGTCTTCAGCCTGGCAAACCGCTTTGTGGAGGGAACCGGCATCAATGAGTACCACATGGACCCCAAGGCCGTAGATGAAGCGATGCTGGACGAATGCCGCAGCGACACCAGCTACACGGATTTCGGCCGGGAGAATGGCCTGGACATGTAACCGTCACGCCCTCACCCAACAAAAAGCCCCGGCCAATGACCGGGGCTTCTTCATTTCTTCCGTCTGGGCTTAGCCGTTCTGACGGATGGTCTCGTTCTTCGGATCGTAGGGGCTGTCGCAGGTGACAACCGCATCCCACAGCTTGTCCTGGATCTTGACCTGCAGCTTGGTGCCTTCCACCGCGTAGTCGGGCTTCACGTAGCCCATGCCGATGGATTTCTCGAAGGCCACCGAGTAGCCGCCGGAGGTCAGGCGGCCCACACGGGTGCCGTCTTCGGCATAGAGCGCCTCGCGGCCCCAGGGATCGGCATCGGCGGGGCCGTCGATCAGCAGGGTGCAGCACTTCACGCGGACGCCGGTCTCGACCAGTTTGTCCTTGCCGTGGAAGTCCTTCTCCAGATCGACAAAGCGCGGCAAGTCGGCTTCCAGCGGGGTCGCGTCGCGGCCCAGTTCGTTGCCGAAGGCGCGGTAGGATTTCTCCTGGCGCAGCCAGTTCTGGGCGCGCGCACCCACCAGCTTCATGCCGTGCTTCTCGCCCGCTTTTTCCAAGAGGTCAAAGAGGTAGTTCTGCATCTCGATCGGGTGATGCAGTTCCCAGCCCAGTTCACCGGTGTAGGCCACGCGGATCGCATTGACCGGGCACATGCCCAGTTCGATCTGCTTGGCCGACAGCCAGGGGAAGCGCTTGTTGGACAGTGCGGTTTCCGGATCGGCGTCGACGATCACCTCTTTCAGCACATCGCGCGACTTCGGACCTGCGATGGCGAAGACGCCCCACTGGGTGGTCACGTCCTGGATCTCGATGTAGCCGAACTCCTCCATCTTGTCCTCGGCCGCCTTGCGCAGGAAATCGGCGTCATATTCGGACCAGGCACCGGCAGAGACGAGGTAGTAGTTGTTCTCGCCGTTGCGGACGATGGTGTATTCGGTGCGGGTGGTGCCGAATGCAGTCAGCGCGTAGGTCAGGTTGATGCGGCCAACCTTCGGCAGCTTGTTGCAGGTGAACCAATCCAGGAACTGGGTCGCACCGGGGCCTTTGACGACATGTTTGGTGAAGGCGGTCGCGTCAATGAGGCCAACGCCTTCACGCACGGCTTTTGCCTCGTCCACGGCATGCTGCCACCAGCCGCCGCGGCGGAAGGAGCGGGCATCGTGGTCGTAGTTCTGCGGTGCATCGACGGGGCCGAAGTAGTTCGGGCGTTCCCAGCCGTTGACCCAGCCGAACTGTGCGCCGCGGGCCTTTTGGCGGTCGTATGCCGGTGCGGTACGCAGCGGACGGCAGGCTTCGCGCTCTTCGTCCGGGTGGTGCAGGATGTAGACGTGCTCATAGCACTCTTCGTTCTTGCGGGCCGCGAACTCGGTGGTCATCCAGTTGGAGGAGTAGCGTTTCGGGTCGAGCGACGCCATGTCGATCTCGGCCTCGCCGTCCACCATCATCTGGGCCAAGTAGTAGCCGGTGCCGCCTGCGGCGGTGATGCCGAAGGAGAAGCCTTCCGCCAGCCACATGTTGCGCAGGCCCGGGGCCGGGCCGACCAGCGGGTTGCCGTCGGGGGTGTAGCAGATCGGGCCGTTGAAGTCGTCTTTCAGACCGCTCTCGGCACAGGACGGAACGCGCTCTGCCATCGCCATGTACTGTTCGGCGATCCGGTCCAGATCCAGCGGGAACAGGTCAGCGCGGAAGCTGTCCGGCACGCCGTGCTCGAACTGGGCGGGCGCGCCGCGCTCGTAGATGCCCAGGATCCAGCCGCCGCGCTCTTCGCGGGCATAGGATTCATTGTCGGCGTCGCGCACAACGGGGTGCTCGGGGTTGCCGGCTTCACGCCATTTGACCAGCTCGGGGTCCTTGTCCATGACGATGAAGGTGTGCTCGACCGGGATGGCCGGCATCTTGATGCCCAGCATTTTCGCGGTGCGCTGCGCGTGGTTGCCGGATGCGGTCACGACGTGCTCGGCGGTGATTACCACCTGCTCGTCGGAAGGAACCAGGTTGCCGCCCTTTTCGACCATCTTGGTGCAGGTGACTTCCCAGTGGGTGCCGTTCCAATGGAAGGCATCGGCCTGCATCTTGCGGACGATATCGACGCCGCGCTGACGGGCACCCTTGGCCATCGCCTGGGTCACGTCTGCCGGGTTAATGTAGCCGTCCTCGGTGTGGTAGATCGCGCCCTTCAGGTCGCCGGTCTCGATCAGCGGCCAGCGTTCCTTGATCTGATCCGGGGTCAGCCACTCATAGTCCACGTCGCAGGTCTCTGCGGTGGAGGCATAGAGCATGTACTCGTCCATGCGCTCCTGGGTCTGCGCCATACGCAGGTTGCCGACCACGGCGAAACCTGCGTTCAGGCCGGTTTCCTCTTCCAGGGTCTTGTAGAAATCGACCGAGTACTTGTGGATGTGGGTGGTCGCATAGGACATGTTGAACAGCGGCAGCAGGCCCGCCGCGTGCCAGGTCGAGCCGGAGGTCAGCTCGTCACGCTCGATCAGCATGACGTCTTCCCAGCCGGCTTTGGCCAGGTGATAGGCAATCGAGGTGCCGACGGCGCCGCCGCCAACAACAAGTGCTTTGACTTGGGTTTTCATTCTCCCGCTCTCCAGCTTAATGAGATTCTTGGCGACGGTTATGCCCGCGCATTGAAATCCGCGCAAAATCAGGCCGACGCAAAAACACTCAAAACCGACCTTGCGCGTCACAGCATACCGGATTCTGCGGGCGGCAGTGCCGGAAATGGCGTTTTTCTGCGCAAGCAAAAGGGGGCCGCGGCCCCCTGAAGTCTGTGTCTTACGCTGTTCTGCCAGGCGTCAGCATTCGGCCTCATTGCTGCGGCGGATGCAGACCGGCTGGTCGCCTGAGGTGCTGCTGCCCAGTGCGGCCAGCCTGTCCCAGCTGCCGGCATCTCCCCCGCTGCGGGCGGCGTGCTCCTTGGCGGCGCGGGCGCGGGCAAAGCGCTCCTGCACGATGGTGCCGTAGTCGGTGGCGCTCAGATCGCCCCAGCCAAGGCCTGCGTCACGGGTCTGGAAGTAATAGTCGGCACCAATCACCGCCTGGGTGCTGAACACCAGGATGCCCATTGCTTTCTTCAGTCCCATTTCCGTCCTCCGGGTCCGCATGTGCCTTGCTGTTCACCTCAGATTCAAACCTGGCGCAGAATTGCGGCAGCATTCCGGCAATTCGGGGAAAAGCCCATGCAATTGCGCGGACCCTGCCGTGCCGCTTGCCCCGCCGGGATCAGTCGCAGGTCCGCGTGGTGCCGCGCCGGATGCAGCCGCTGCCTTCGCCGCCGTCACCCGCCAGCCCCTTGCTGACCTTGACCGGCGACACGCCGCTGCTGTCCTGCGGTGCCGGGCTGCCTTCCTGACTGGAGCCGCCCGTGAAGACACCAAGCAGCGAACCCGCCAGCCCTGCCAGTTTGCCGGAGGTGGCGCCGCTGCTGTTCCCGCCAGCCTCCAGCGCGGCGGGGTCTTCCGCTTCGATTGCTACGCCGTCCCTAACCGCACCGGCCTCTGCCATCAGCCGGGTCAGCCGTTCGCGGTAGGCCGTTTCCAGCACCGCACCGGGGTCCGGCACATCGCCGCTGGTCACATCAATAAAAGCTGTGGTGCCTGTCACCGCGCCGGCCAGCAGTTTGCCGGGATCAATGTTTTCGATCTTCAGCTGCGCGGCCTTGGCTTCGATGCTCTGCAACTCACTGCGCAGCCGGGTGATATCCCTTGCCAGTTCCTGCTCAGCGGCGGCGGGCACGGTCACGTCATTGCCGACCGTGGGAACCGGCTGTTCCAGCAGGCCGTTCAGCCCGTCATAGTCGATGGCCGCCAGAACCTCCCTGATGGTGCTGTCCGGCGCATCCGCATGGACCACGATAATGGCGCGTTCGCCGAAGCCCAAAACCCCTTCGAATTTGCGCATCTTGCCGCTGCTGCGCTTGTAGATGCCCTGATCGCGGCCAAAGGCGACACCGCCGATGACGGCATAAGGTTCCTCAGGCAGCCCCATG
Organism: Leisingera sp. ANG1; assembly: GCF_000203975.2. GTDB lineage: Bacteria > Pseudomonadota > Alphaproteobacteria > Rhodobacterales > Rhodobacteraceae > Leisingera. The sequence continues at coordinate 189,640 of NZ_AFCF02000009.1, forward strand.
CCGCGCATCGAGGACACAACCATCCCCCCCAGGGTGTTCGGGTTCTGCAGGCCGCGCAGATGGACGCTGAGCACGACCACTTCACCGTCCTTGGCGTAGCCCCAGCTGTGCGGGTCCATCTTGGCTGCCCGTTTCTGCAGGCGGACGCTATCCAGCGCCTGATCCAGTTCCGCCAGCGGATCGCTCTCCGCCTCCGCGCCGCCACCCCCTGCCGCCAGCACTTCTGGCCGTTCAAGCAGGCTGAAACGCTCCATGCCGGCAGGCGCTTCGGGCAGATACGCCTTGCCGCCCTGCCGCCAGCGGTCTCGGCGCTCCTGCTCCAGATCCGCCAGGCGCTGCTCTGCCTTATGGCCCAGGTAGCGGCTTTCGATGGTGCCGGCATAGCCGGAAAGGCTCAGACTGCCGAAGTCCAGCCCTGCCCGGCGGGTCTGCTGTTCATAGTCAACGCCCAGAAATACCAGCCCGCACACAGCTGCGAAGCCTGCCAGATGCTTGATGCTCATAATGTCCTCATGGAAATGCCCGAAATCTTTCCATCCGGCTAATGGGCATTTGGGGCGGGATTGCGGCGCAAACGCGAAAAGAACGCGCGCCACGCCCGCACAGATTGAATCTGCCGGACCGGGTTCCGTTCTGCTGTTTCTGTCTGGCCTGTTCCGCTGTGCTGTATCGTCTGTGTCTGCCAGCGGTAAGGAGTGGCGGCGCCGCCAAGGGGCGGAGGCGGGACGGGAGGGTTGCTCCCGCACGCGAAACGTCGTCTGTGCGTGCCCGTGCCAAAGGGCCCTGTTCCTGGATGCCGGGGGTGTCAGGCCCGGCGGTGACCGCGATCGGGAAGCAGTGTGGCATAAGGAGCTTAAAAGGCCGTAAGCTATGCGTACGCTGCCGACGCAACGGCTGGCAGGCGGGCAGAGCTCCCCTGCCCCTGACATCCAGACCGGATATTTCCCCCTGTGCCGCCGCCCCGCCCTGCTACACTGCAAGCGGATGGCAGCCTCAGAAGGGGATTACCAATGAAGAAACAAGTTGCAGAATTTCTGGGTACTTTCACGCTTGTCCTGTTCGGGTGTGGTTCCGCGGTGATCGCGGGGGCCGACATCGGGCTGACAGGTATCAGTCTTGCCTTCGGGCTGGCCCTGACCGGCATGGCCTATGGGATCGGGCCGGTGTCGGGCTGTCATATCAACCCTGCGGTTTCCCTTGGCATGGTGGCGGCAGGCCGGATGCCGCTGCCGGAGGCGGTGAAATACATTCTGGCACAGATCGCAGGCGCAATCGCCGCGGCATTGGTGCTGCTGATCATTGCCAGCGGCAAGGCGGACTACGATGTTGCCGTCAACGGGCTGGGTCAGAACGGCTGGGGCGCAGGCTATCTGGGAGAGTACAATATCCTGGCCGCCTTCTTGTTCGAGGCCGTGGCGACCTTCCTGTTCATGGTTGTCATCCTAGGGGCCACGGGCAGCCGGGCGCCGGCCGCGCTGGCCGGGCTTGCGATTGGCCTGGCGCTGGTTGCAATCCACCTCGTGGGCATCAACGTCACCGGCGTTTCGGTGAACCCTGCCCGTTCCATCGGGCCCGCGCTGTTTGCCGGTTCAACGGCCTTGTCGCAGCTTTGGCTGTTTATCGTCGCTCCGGTTCTGGGCGCGGTTGCAGCAGGGGTGCTGTTCAAGTCCGGCCTGCTTGATCAGTCTGAATGAAGCACCGGCACCGGCTAGGCGCATTCCGGTCCGGTTCAGGCCAAGGCTACAACGCCCCCAGCGCCCCGGCAATCGCCCAGAGGCTTAGCCCGATCCAGGTGCCGGTCAGCCCCCAGAACAGCAGCGGATGGGTGCTGCGGCGGACGGGTTCGATGAAATCGGCCCGTCCCGTGCGCAGCGCGGGCCAGCTCCAGAGCAGGAAAAGCACGCCCCAGAACAGCGGGATATCCAGCACCACCGCCAGCCAGATGCACAAAAGGCCCAGCCCGGCCTTCCACGGCATTGCATCGCTGCTGCCAGCCGCGGCCTCCGGTTCCAGAGCCGTGAACATAAAGGCAGCCCCCTGCGGATCAGCCCCCATCAGGCGCCCGTCCTGCAGGTCCACCGTGACCTCGCCGCCCAGCGCGGACAGTTTCTCCGCCGCCTGTTCCAGCGAGCCGACAGCGAAACAAGGCATCCAGTACCGGAACTTGCCGCGGATTTCCTCCGGCACCTCCTCGGCGACGGCCACCAGGCTGCCGTCCGGGTGACGGATATCATAGACCGGCCAGGGCGCTTCCGCCGTCTTGTGGAAGGTCCAGCCGAACAGGTCCTTGTAGAAATCCGCAATCAGCGCGATATCCGGCAGGTGGTGGAAACGGCGGACCGCATGGCCGGGCTGCGGCGGCCCTTCCGGCGGCGTAAGGCTGCTGCCCTCCACCATGGTGAAGCCGGCGCCGGAGGGATCACGCACCAGCGCGATGCGGCTGTGTTCGTCAAACGGCTGCGGCTCGATCTCGATGATTGCGCCCTCGTGGCGGCGGGCGGCTTCGACCCTGGCGTCCAGATCCTCGACATGCACATAGGACATCCAGAAGGACGGCATGTTTATCTTCACCAGGAACTCCGGCATCGGGAACACTGCGGCGGCGGCCTGTGTCTTGTCCTGGGCAAAGTCGTAGCTGTCATCGCCGTCGAACGACCAGCCGAACAGGTCCGCATAGGTCTTGCGCGCCAGCGCCATGTCGAAGGTGGAAAGATCGGTCCAGATGAAATGCCCGATGGTCATTGCGGCCTGCTCCCTCGTGTTATGCCTGATCATGATCTAGGCATTGGGACGGGAAAGCGGAACGCACAAATCTTGCTGTTTTGCAGCCGCGCCGGGCCGGGGGCCTACATCTCCACGATTTTCCCGGGGTTCAGGATGTTCTCCGGGTCCAGCGCCGCCTTGATCGCCGCCATATACCGGGTGGCCTCGCCCAGTTCCTGCTGCAAATAGGGGCGCTTGCCCTGGCCGATGCCGTGCTCGCCGGTGCAGGTGCCGTCCATCTCAATCGCCATCTCATTGAGCCAGCCGATGTACTCGTCCGCCTTCTGGCGCTCTGCATCGCTGTCCATGTCAATGAGCAGGAGCGCGTGGAAGTTGCCATCGCCCACATGGCCGACCATTGGCGCCAGCAGCCCCATGCTTTCGGCCTTTTCCCGCGCTGCGCCGACGCATTCCGCCAGCCGCGAGATCGGCACGCAAACGTCGGTGGACAGCCCCTTGGCGCCGGGGCGCAGCTGCAGGCTGGCCCAGTACATGTCGTGGCGCGCCTGCCAGAGCTTGCTGCGCTCCTCCGGCGTCGAGGTGGCGGAGATGTCGAAGCCACCGAATTCTTCGGCGATGGAGGCGAACATGTCGGATTGCTCCACCACGCCGGCATCCGAGCCGTGAAACTCCAGCAGCAGCAGCGGCGTTTCCGGCAGGTCGAGGCCGGAATAGGCATTGGCGGCACGCACGCTCATCTCATCGAGCAGTTCGATGCGGGCCACCGGGATGCCGTACTGGATGGTCATCATCACCGCGCGGCAGGCCTCATCCACGGTGCGGAAGGAACAGCGGGCAGAGCGGATCGCCTCCGGGATGCCCTGCAGTTTCAGGGTAAGCTCAGTAATCAGCCCCAAAGTACCCTCGCTGCCGACCAGCAGACGGGTGAGATCATAGCCAGCGGAGGATTTCTTGGCCCGTTGCGCAGTGCGGATCACGGCGCCGTCGGCCATTACCGCCTCCAGCCCCAGCACGTTGTCCTTCATGGTGCCATACCGCACCGCGTTGGTGCCGGAGGCGCGCGTCGCCGCCATGCCGCCGAGCGAGGCATTGGCGCCGGGATCAATCGGGAAGAACAGGCCCTGATCGCGCAGGTAGGTGTTCAGATGCTCTCGGGTGACACCGGGCTGCACCACCACGTCCAGATCCTCGGCATGAACCGCGATGATCTGGTCCATCCGCATCATGTCCACGCAGATGCCGCCAGCGGGCGCGTTCACATGCCCTTCCAGCGAGGTGCCGGTGCCGAAGGGAATGACCGGCACGCCGTATTCGGCGCAAACCGCGACGATCTCCGCAACCTCGCGGGTGGTCGTGGGGAACACCACCGCATCCGGCGCCTGGTTGGTGATCCAGGTGGTGGTGTGGCCGTGCTGCTCGCAGATCGCCTGACCGGTCTGCAGCCGGTCGCCGAACTGCTGGCTCAGCGCATCAATCGCGGCGGCGATCCCGGCCTCGTTGCGCGGCAGTGATGTGGCTTGGACCATGGCGGCCTCCCCTGGCAGCGGGGCGCGATGCCCCGGAACAATTCACCTGTTAACTTACGGCCAGCCACCGGAGTTCAGCAATACCCAGAACCCCGTAGCCGCCCCAGCCCACCCGGCCTATCCGCCCAGTGCGATCCCTTCCCGCCGCGGATCCGCCGCACCTTTCAGCCCATCGCCGATTTCAATCGCATGCAGGCCGGAGGTCAGGTCGCGGGCATTGACCTCATAGCCCATGTCTGTCAGCGCCTCTGACAGCTCCTCTGCGCTGGTGCCCGCCTCCACATCATAAGTGCCAAAACGGTTGACCAGATGCGGCAGTGCCAGCGCGGCCTGGATATCCATCCCCCAATCCGCCCAGGCGATGATCGACTTGGCCACATAGCCGATGATGCGGCTGCCGCCGGGGGATCCGATGGCCAGTACCGGCTTGCCATCCTTCAGCACAATCGTCGGCGCCATCGAGGACCGCGGCCGCTTGCCCGGCTCCAGCCGGTTGGCGATGGGCACCCCGTTCGCATGGGTCCGGAAGGAAAAATCCGTCAGCTCATTGTTCAACAGGAACCCGGCCGCCATCAGCCGCGAGCCAAAGGCATTTTCAATCGTCGTGGTCATCGACAGCACGTTGCCGTACTGGTCCACAATCGAGATATGGGAGGTCGAGGGCAGCTCGATCGACTCATCATCCGCCAGCATCAGCGCGTGATCAAATTCCGGGGCGCCCGGCGCCACTTCGGGCAGTGCATCATCGCCCTGCAAGAGCTCTGCCCGGCCCGCCAGATAGTCCGCCGCCACCAGCCCATGGGTGGGCACCGGCACATAATCGCTGTCCGCCATGTAGCGGCCCCGGTCGGCAAAGGCGAGGCGCGAGGCATCGCCGATCAGCCGCCAGGCCTCGGCGCTTTCCGCCCCCAGCTCCGCCAGATCGTAGTTGCCCAGCATCCCCAGGATCTGCCCCACGGTCAGCGCACCAGAGGACGGCGGCCCCATGCCGCAGGCTTCGAAATCGCGGTAGGCTGCACAGACCGCCGGGCGCTCCTTGACCTGATACAGCGCCAGATCGGTAGCGGACAGCACGCCGGGGTTGCCCTCAGCCGTGGTCACTGCGCGCACGATCTCTGCCGCGATGGGGCCTGCGTAGAACGCCCCCGCTCCGCCCTCTGCCAGCGCCCGCAGGGTGGCGGCATAGTCCGGGTTCAGCAGGGTTGCGCCCTCGGCAATGGGTTCACCCTCAGGCAGGAAATAGGCGGCAGTGGCCGGGGCACGTGCGAGCCGTTCGGCGTCCCCTGCCACCAGCGCAGCCAAACGCGGCGAGACGGCAAAGCCATCCTCCGCCAGCCGGATGGCCGGCTCAAACAGCGATGGCCAGTTGGCACGGCCCCAGCGGCGGTGCGCCTCTTCCAGCAGCGCGGGCGTGCCAGGCGTGCCGACAGACCGGCCCCCGACCACCGCGTCAAAGAATTGCAAAGGCGCGCCATTTTCATCCTGAAACAGGGTCGGCGCCGCCGCCAGCGGCGCAGTCTCGCGCCCGTCAAGCGTGGTCAGTTCACCCGTGGCGGCGTCATACCAGACCAGAAACGCGCCGCCGCCCAGGCCGGAGGATTGCGGCTCCACCAGACCCAGCACGGTTTGCACCGCCACCATCGCATCCGCCGCAGTGCCGCCCGTGCGCAGCACGGCAGCACCGGCCTCCACCGCATGCGGGTTGGCAGCCGCGACCATCCAGTTGTCCGCTTCCACCGGCTGGCCTTCGGCCTTGGCCTCCAGCGCGGCGGCCACCTCGGGGGAAATCGCCTCAAAGGTGCCTGCGGTTGCCGCTTCGGGGGCAACCGCATCTGCGGCCTCCTGCGCGGCGGCAGGGCCAGCAGCAAATGCGGCAGCGGCCAGAATCAGATACTTCATGAAAAGTCCTCCTTGATAATTCCAGCCCTGCAGCCGCGGTTACAGCATGGACGGCACAACCTGATCCGGCGGCCGGTGGCCGTCTTCAAACGTCTTGATGTTCAAAAGCACTTTCTCGCCCATCTCGATCCGCCCCTCGATGGTGGCCGACCCCATATGGGGCAGCAGCACCACATTGGGCAGCTCGCGCAGGCGCGGGTTGATGTCGGTGCCGTGCTCATAGACGTCCAGCCCCGCGCCCGCGATCTCATCCGAGCGCAGCATCCGGGTCAGCGCGTGCTCGTCGATCACCTCGCCGCGCGACGTGTTCACGATCACCGCCGAAGGTTTCATCAGCTTCAGCCGCCGCGCGTTCATCAGGTGGAAGGTGGAAGGCGTCGAGGGGCAGTTGACGGAAATCACATCCATCCGCGCCACCATCTGGTCGAGGCTCTCCCAATAGGTGACCTCCAGCTTCTCCTCAATCTCCGGGCGCAGGCGGCGGCGGTTATGGTAGTGGATCTGCATCCCGAAGGCGGCGGCGCGCTTGGCGACCGCCTGGCCGATCCGGCCCATGCCAAGGATACCCAGACGGCGCCCTGCGATGCGTCCGCCGAGGAACGCGGTCGGTGCCCAGCCCTGCCAGTCGCCCTTCTGCATAACCGCCAGCCCTTCTGGCATCCGGCGCACCACCGCCATGATCAGCGCCATGGTCATATCAGCGGTGTCATCGGTCAGCACGCCGGGGGTGTTCGACACCAGGATGCCGCGCTGGCGGGCTGTCGCCACGTCGATGTGATCCACGCCGGCGCCGTAATTGGCGATCAGCTTCAGCCGCTCGCCGGCCTGGCCCAGCAGGCCCGCATCTATGGTATCGGTGACCGTCGGCACCAGCACATCGGCGTCCTTCAGCGCCGCGGCCAGCTCGCTGCGGGTCATCGGCGTGTCATCCTCGCGCAGGCGCACATCGAACAGCTCGCTCAGCCGGGTTTCCACAGGTTCCGGCAACCGTCGCGTAACGACAACACTCAATCGGTCTCTTGGCACTTGTGCTCTCCCTTGGGCTTTTCAATCCGCACGCCTCCATGGCATCGTGGCGCAGGATGCGCAGAGGCACAAGAACCCAACCGCATTCCCTTGCCTCTCGGCCGGAAATTTCCCGGACGCAGCAGGGGCATAACCAGACGGGCGGAAGACCGGAACAAGAGGCTGGGCATAACCCGGCTGGGCAACGAAGAGGCGAGCAGGCAGTGAGAAACGCGGCAATGGCACTCCGCCATCTGGCAGCGGCAGCAGCAGTTACATTGCTGACGGCCACCGTTTGCGCGGCCGAATCCCGCGGCCCGGTCACCAACCTGCCCCTGCCCCGCTATGTCTCGATGAAGGCCGCCACCGGCAATGTGCGCCGCGGCCCGTCGCTGACCCATAAGATCGACTGGGTGTTCAAGCGCCGCGGCATGCCGCTGGAGATCACCGCGGAATACGGCCACTGGCGCCGGGTGCAGGACCGCGATGGCGCCGGCGGCTGGGTGCATTACGCGCTCCTGTCCGGCGTGCGCACTGTGCTGGTCGAGGAGGACATGCTGACCGTGCACGCCCGCCCCGATACCCGCGCGCCGGTAACGGCCGCCTTTGAACTGGGCGTGGTGGCGCGGCTGGGCGAATGCGCCAGTGACTGGTGCGAGATCTCCGCCGGCGGCTACAGCGGCTGGGCGCCGAAGAAAAAGCTCTGGGGCGTCGCCCCGGACGAGCTGCGCGAGTAACCCCGGCGCTTTCATCTTTCCCGAAATACTCCGGGGTGAATTGGGCCGGCGGCCCAAGAGGGGCAGCGCCCCTCTTTAAATCAGGCCTGCGGGGCAGCGCCCCTCTTTAAATCAAGCCCTGGGGGCAGCGCCCCTCACCGCCCTCCATTTCAGCGTTGCGGCAATCCGCGCGGGGGCGCAGATGCGCCAAACCATTGCACCCGCAGCAATCGTGTTCTACATGGGGGCCACACACATGGCTGCCCAGGCCGGTCCCGCCCGAAACACGGGCGCCGCTGCGGCAGCACCGGACTACCCGAAACCGGCGCGGCCTGTCTGCGCTGATGCCCTATAAGCCTCCGAGATCGCTGAAAGGTTGTGGAACATGGCAGAAAATCAAACCCCGGACATATTGTATACCATTGTAGACGAAGCGCCCGAACTGGCCTCGGCATCCTTCCTGCCGATCATTCGCAAGTTCGCCGCCGCCGCCGGTGTCACTGTCGGCACCAAGGACATTTCGCTTGCCGGCCGCATCATCGCCGCCTTCCCGGAGAACCTGACCGATGCGCAGCGCCAGAGCGACGACCTGGCCGATCTGGGCCAGCTGGTGAAAACCCCGGACGCCAATGTGATCAAGCTGCCGAACATCTCCGCCTCGGTGCCGCAGCTGACCGCCGCCATCAAGGAACTGCAGGCCCAGGGCTATAACCTCCCGGACTACCCGGAAGAGCCCAAGAGTGACGCCGAGAAAGACGTGCGCGCGCGTTACGACGCGATCAAGGGCTCCGCGGTGAACCCGGTCCTGCGCGAAGGCAACTCCGACCGCCGTGCCGCCAAGGCCGTGAAGAACTTTGCTCAGAAGAACCCGCATTCGATGGGGGAATGGTCGGCAGACAGCAAGACCAAAGTGTCGTCGATGCCGGGCAACGATTTCTATGCCAACGAGAAATCCGCCACCATCACCGCCGCCCAGGCCGGTGCCGCGAAGATCGAGTTCGTGGCCAAGGATGGCGCCGTCACCGTGCTGAAAGACGGCTGGCCGCTGGAAGAGGGCACCGTGGCCGACGCCACCTTCATGTCGGTGAAGGCGCTGTCGTCCTTCCTCGGCGAAGCGATTGCCGACACCAAGGCGGACGGCACCATGTTCTCGCTGCACATGAAGGCCACCATGATGAAGGTCTCCGACCCGATCATCTTCGGCCACGCGGTCAAGGCCTGGCTGGCACCGGTGTTCGAGAAATACGGCGCCGAGCTGGACGCGCTGGGTGTGAACCCGAACTCCGGCATGGGCGACCTGTTGGACCGCGTCAAAGGCAACGCCGAAATCACCGCCGCCATCGAAGCGGTGCGCGCCGAGCGCCCCGACATGTACATGGTGGACAGCGACAAGGGCATCACCAACCTGCATGTGCCGTCGGATGTGATCATCGACGCCTCGATGCCTGCGGTGATCCGCGCCGGCGGCAAGGGCTGGGACCAGGACGGCAACAAGGGCGACACCAACTGCGTGATCCCCGACCGCTGCTATTCCACCGTCTATGACGAGACCATCAATTTCTTCAAGGCCAACGGCGCGCTGGATGTGACCACCGCAGGTGCGGTCGCCAACGTCGGCCTGATGGCGCAGAAGGCTGAGGAATACGGCTCCCACCCGACCACGTTTGAGGCGCCCGCCGACGGCACCATCCGCATCGTGCTGGCGGGCGGCGAGACGCTGCACAGCCATGACGTCGAGACCGGTGACATCTGGCGCTCCTGCACCGTCAAGAAAGCCCCGATCGAGAACTGGATCCTGCTGGCAATGGACCGCCAGCGCCTGACCGGCTCCGAGGCGATCTTCTGGCTGGACGCAAACCGCGCCCATGACGCAGAGCTGATCAAATACGTGAAGCCCGCGCTTGAGGCGGCCGGCGTTGCGGACAAGTTCCAGATCATGGCGCCGCGCGAAGCGACCCGCCAGAGCCTGGAAACCATCACCGCAGGCAAGGACAGCATCGCCATCACCGGCAACGTGCTGCGCGATTACCTGACCGACCTGTTCCCGATCCTGGAACTGGGCACCTCTGCCAAGATGCTGTCGATCGTCAAGCTGATGCAGGGCGGCGGGCTGTTTGAAACCGGCGCCGGCGGCTCTGCCCCCAAGCACGTGCAGCAGCTGGTCGAGGAAAACCACCTGCGCTGGGATTCGATGGGCGAGTTCTGCGCCCTCGGCGAGTCGCTGAACTTCCTGGCCGATGTCAAAGGCAACACCAAGGCCGGCGTGCTGGGCCGTGCGGCTGAGGACGCGACCCAAGGCATCCTCGACCACAACCGCTCTCCCTCGCGCAAGGTCGGCCAGCCCGACAACCGCGACAGCCACTACTGGTTCGCCCGCTACTGGGCCGAGGCACTGGCGGCGCAAACCGAGGATGCAGCCCTGGCGGCGCATTTCGCCCCCATCGCCGAGGAGCTGGGCGCCAAGGAAGAGCAGATCATCAGCGAACTGGCTGCGGCCCAGGGCGCGCCCGCCGATATCGGCGGCTACTTCCGCCCCAGCGTGGAGCTGAAGGCCAAGGTGATGCGCCCCAGCGCCACGCTGAACGCCATCATCGGCTGATCCCAGCGGATCTGAAAACACGGATGCCCGGGGCTTTCCCCGGGCATTTTCTTTGCGCTGCCGCCGCCGCCCGGCTTGACCGGACGGTCTGTACTGCCCAGAAATTGAGCCTGCGGCCCGACACCGCAGCACAGGCAGGCAGAGAAACAGCATCCCATGCAGAAACGGGGCAGCTTCAAGAAGCTCAATCACTTGCGCCAGCTGGACAGCCGCAAGCAGCCGCTGATCGTGCATGCGGAGGAGGCCTGGTTCCGGCACATCCTGGAGGGCGGCTGCGAGTTTTTCGAGAAGATCGGCGCCAGCGCCCATGCGCGGGGCTGCAAGCCACTGCTGATCCACGCCGAGGATGTCCTGTCCTTCGGGCTTCTGGGGTCAGATCATCTGCAAATCGTCATCGGCCCGAAACGCACGCAGGGGCCGCGCATCTTTCACGCCCAGCCCAGCTATCTGCGCGGCTTCTGGTATCTGGACCCGCAGGGCTATTACTGGAACTCCAGCCTCTCCGGGCAGCTGTTCGACCCGCAAGCGGTGGATGGCGCCGCAGCAGAGCATTTCTTCAACGGCGTGCGCGGCCATGCGCTGCGGCGCAACGTCTCCAAACGGGCGCAAAGCGCGCGCACGCCCGGCGGGCTGGCGCCTGCAGACGCCGCCATTTTCGTGCAGGACATCGAGAAATACCGCGAGCCGGTGCATTACCTGACCACAGCGGAGATGATCACAGCCGCCTGCGCGGCGGTGCCCGGCAGGGTCTACGTCAAGCCGCATCCGCTGCAGGATGCTGCCGCGCTGCGCGGGCTGGAAGAGCTCTGCGCCGGGATTGCCAATGCAGAGCTGAGCCGTGCCAGCGTGCATGACCTGATCGCTGCCTCAGCTGCGGTTGTATCGCAGAACTCGGCCGTCGGGTTCGAGGCGCTGATGCACCGCAAGCCGGTGCTGACCTGCGCGGCGTCCGACTATCATCACGGCACGCTGGTCTGCCGCACTGGGGCGGAGCTGCAGGAGAACCTGAGCCGGGCTGGGGAGGCCTTTGCCGCCTTCCCGTTTGAACGCTATTTCTACTGGTTTCTGGGGCTGCACATGCTGGAGCCGCAAAAACCGGACTTTGCGGACCGCGCCTGGAACCGGCTGCTGGCGCCCGCCCCGACGAAATGAACAGCGCCCGGGTTTGCAGCCCGGGCGCTATGCTTTTCAGGACCCAGCGGGATCAGGCAGGCGGATCAGAAATCCTGCCACAGGTCGCGGGCGGCGTTGCCGCTGGCGGCCGCCGCGGCGGGTTGGGGCGCGGGCTGCATGTCCCAATCATCGCCGCCATGGGCGGTCGGCGCCGGCGCTGCTGCCGGGGTGCTGGAGGCCTTGGCCGGGGCGGCCAGCTGGCTGCCGCCCGCGATCTTGAAGTGGGCCACCAGATCGGCCAGCTTGCCAGCATCGGTCTTCAGCATGTGGCCCGCTGCCGTTGCCTCCTCGACCATCGCCGCGTTCTGCTGGGTCACCTGATCCAGCTGCGTCACACCGGTGTTGATCTCATTCAGACCGGTAGACTGCTCCGCCGCGCCCTCGGCAATGCCGGAGACCAGCTGCGAAATATGGGTGACCTGGCTGACGATGCTTTGCAGCGCGTCGCCCGCCTTGCCCACCAGATCCACCCCGCGGGCGACCTGGCCGGAACTGTCGGAGATCAGCGTCTTGATCTCCATCGCCGCGTCCGACGAGCGCTGCGCCAGCGCCCGCACTTCGCTGGCGACCACCGCAAAGCCGCGGCCCGCCTCGCCGGCCCGCGCGGCCTCAACGCCCGCGTTCAGTGCCAGAAGGTTGGTCTGGAAGGCGATGTCGTCGATCACAGAAATGATCTGGCTGATCTTGTTGGAGCTTTCCTCGATCTCGGTCATCGCCGAGACCGCGCTCTGCACCACTTCGCCGCTGGTGCGGGCCTCTTCCTTGGCCTCGTCCATCGTCGCCTCGACACTGCGGGCGCCGTCGGCGGCGGATTTGACGGACGCGGTCAGCTCATCCAGCGCCGCGGCGGTCTGTTCCAGGGTGGCCGCCTGGCTCTCGGTGCGGTGCGACAGGTCGTCGGAGGCCTGGCTGATCTCGGTGGCGCCGTTGCGGATGCTGGCGGCGGCGGCAATCACCTGCTCCACGGTGGAGCTGAGGTTCCGCGCGGTGGTGTTGAAGTCCTGGCGCAGCTGTTCGTAATCCTGCGGGAAGGTCTCGGTGATCTGCGCCGTCAGGTCGCCCTGCGACAGCGCCGACAGCTTGCTGCTGAGCGCCGCCACAACCTTGCTGCGCTTCTCGTTCAGCGCATGTTCGGCATCCTCCAGCTCCTGCTGCCGGATCAGCGCCTGGCGGAAGACATCCAGGGTGCGGGCCATCTCGCCGATTTCGCTTTTGTTGGCGGTGGCCGGAATGGCGCTGGCGGTGTCGCCCTCCGCCATCGACTGCATCCGCCCGCGCAAGGCGCTGACCGGCCCGGTGACGCTGCGGGTGATCAGGGTCGCGCCCGCCATCAGAACCGCCAGGGTCACAAGCAGACCTGTCACGGTTGTGATGATGTTTTCCTGCACCTTGGCCTCGATATCCGACACATAGGCACCGGTGCCGATGATCCAGCCCCAGGGCTCATAGACCCGGATATAACCCATCTTGGCCTCGATCACGCCGGTGCTTGCGTTGGCGAAATGATAGATCAGCGAGCCCTGGCCGTCCGCCTTGGCAATCTTGAGCATCTCCTGATAGATCTTGACCCCGTTTTCATCGGTCAGGCCAGGCTGGCGCGTGCCCACCCACTCCGGCAGGAAGGCATTTGCGGTGATCACCAGATCGAAATCAAAGGCGTGAAAATCGCCGGCGGTGCCGAACCTGAAGGTCTCCAGCGCCGTGCGCCCCATCTCGCGGGCCGCGGCCTCATCCAGCTGGCCGTCTTCGACCTGGCTTTGCAGCGCGTCCAGCTGGCTGAAGGCCAAGTCGGTGATCTGATGCAGCTCGCGTTCGCGGCTGGCGTATTCGTCGTTATTCGAGCGGACCAGCAGGAAGATGGTCAGCATCGCAAACAGCAGAATCGCCAGGGCAGCCAGAGCGTAGATCCGGACAGGCAGACGGTAGAGAAATGCAGGCATAGTGATTTGGTCCCTTAGTTACAGGCCTAAGCTCTCCTCCCTAGAGACCTGCTCCTAAGAAATTCCTAGCTCGCAGACGATTGCAGCCGCCCGGATGCTGCAGGAAGCCGGCTTCCCCGAGGGGGTTTCAGTGACATTCAAATGATATCAATGGATTATATGGTCTGCACGGCTGCGCAGCGCGCGCGCAAAATGCCGCAGGCAGATCGTTCTGCGACGCCTTCGGGCCGCTTTGCGCCCTGCCGGTTCGGCCGCACAGGCCCGCAGTTCGAGCTTTGCCTGCCGCAACAGATGCGCAGGGAACCGGCCCCCAGAATCGGCGTCCTCACATACATGTGGATTTTGTATCCATTATCCTGTATCTGATTCTCCACAACAACACACCGACAGGAGGATCTCATGTTCAAATCGCTGACCGCGGCTGCGGCGCTTGCCCTGGTGCCCTTGGCACCTGCCCTTGCGGATACGCTCGATGATGTGGTGGACCGCGGCACTTTGCGCTGCGGCGTGGTGCTGGATTTCCCGCCGATCGGCTACCGGGATGCCAACAACGAACCGGCAGGCTTTGACGTCGATTACTGTAACGATCTGGCGGCGGCGCTGGAGGTTGATGCCGAGATCCTGCCGGTGACCTGGGCCGAGCGCCTGCCCGCCATCGTGACCGGCCGTGCAGACGTGGTCTTTGGTGCCACCTCCGACAGCCTGGCGCGGGCGCGCACCGTCGGCTTCACCATCCCCTATGCGATCTATTTCGCCCAGGGCGTCGTGAACACCGAAAGCGGCATCGAAAGCTTTGAGGACATCAAGGGCAAGCGGGTGGCCGGCGCCATCGGCACCGTGCCGGAGCAGGAATGGCTGAAGATCGCTGCCGAATGGGGCGAGGAAGGCAACTATCAGGGCTACCAGTCCGAGAACGAGGTGTTCCTGGCGGTGGCGCAGGGCAAGGCGGACATCGGCCTGACCACCAACACCGCGGTGCTGCCGGTGACCCAGCAATATGAAACCCTGGCAGCCGGCCCGCGGATGCCCTGGACTACCGACTATACCTCAGTGGTGGGCAAGCGCGAGGATGTCACCTGGATCAACTTCCTGAACCTGTTTGTGACCCATCAGGTGCGGTCGGGCCGTTATGCGGAGCTGTGGGGCAAATACGTCGGCGGCGACGCGCCTGAGCTGCGCATCCCCGGCGTGCTGTACTGATCCAACGGTGAAACCCGCCCCTGCCTGCCGCGCTCTCCCGGCGGCTGGCAGGGGCTAGGGAGCATAACCCCACATGTTCGACTATAATTTTCACTGGCGGCCGGTGATGAAAAGCCTGCCGGACCTGCTGGAGGCGGCCTCCCTGACGCTGCAGGTGGCGGTTCTGGCGATGGTGCTTGGCATCGTGCTCGGCCTCTGCCTGGCGCTGGCGCGGCTGCACCTGAAGGGGCCGGTCTACTGGTTCGCCACCGCCTGGGTGGAGCTGGCCCGCAACACGCCGGCGCTGTTCCAACTGTTCTTCTTCGGCTTCGGCCTCGGCGCCTTCGGGCTGCATCTGTCGCCCTATCTGATCGTGCTGGCGGGGCTGACCTTCAACTGCGCGGGCTATCTGGCGGAAAACTTCCGCGGCGGCTTCAAGGCGGTGCCGGAGACCCAGATCCGCGCCTCCCGCAGCCTTGGCATGACACCATGGCAGGCCTACAGCCGGGTGGTGATCCCGCAGGTGTTCCGCATCGTCTACCACCCGATCACCAACCAGATGGTCTGGGCGGTTCTGATGTCCTCGCTGGGGATGCTGGTGGGCTTCCGCGAATTGTCGGGCGAAACCCAGTTCTTCGCCTCCCGCACCTTCCGCATCTTTGAATATTTTGCGGTCACGGCGGTGATCTACTACGCCATCGTCAAGGTGATCCTGCTCAGCTCGCGGCTGATGGCCGCCCGGCTGTTCCGGTACTGAGGGGGAGAGCCATGGAACCGACACTCAAGTTTTTCAGCGGCTTTGCCCCCAATGACCTGTGGTTCATGGGCGAGGCCGCGTTGCGCACTCTATGGATTTCCGTCCTGTCGATCTCGCTTGGCACGGTGCTGGGCACCCTGTTCGGCTGGATGCTGTACGAAGGCCGCCGCGCCGCAACCCTGACGCTGGCGCCGGTGCTGGACGTGTTCCGCTCTGTGCCGCTGATCATCCAGCTGGTGCTGTTTTACAACTTCGCCCCGATCGTCGGGCTGAACCTTGATCCCTTTGCCTCCGGCACCGTGATCCTGACCGTCTATACCGCGGCGCTGGTGGCCAATGTCGCCCGCGGCGGGATTGAGGCGGTGGGCGCCCCGATGCGCCGCGCCGCACGCAGCCTCGGGCTTAGCTACTGGCAGGACCTGCGCCATGTGGTGCTGCCGATCGGCGGGCGGGCGGTGTTCCCGTCCTGGGTCGGCGTTGCGCTGGGGGTGATGAAGGACAGCGCGCTGGTTTCCGTGCTCGGCTATGTCGAGCTGCTGAAGGCCAGCCAGATCCTGATCACCCGCACCCAGGAGCCGTTCCTGATCCTGGCCCTGGCCGGCGCCTTCTATTTCGCGCTGTCCTATCCGGTCTCCCGCTACGCCACACATCTCGAAAACAGGTGGGCCCAATGATTTCCATCCGCGACCTTCACAAGTATTTCGGCGCTCTGCACGTTCTGAAAGGCATCGACCTGGATGTGCAGAAGGGCGAAGTGCTCTCTGTCATCGGCGCCTCCGGCTCCGGCAAATCGACGCTACTTTACTGCATCAACGGTCTGGAGATGATCCAGGACGGCGCCGTCACCGTCGACGGCACCGACGTCCATGCCAAGGGCACCGACATCAACAAGCTGCGCCAGAAGCTGGGCATGGTGTTCCAGCAGTGGAATTCCTTTCCCCATCTGACGGCGCTGGAAAACGTGGCGCTGGCGCCGCGCATCGTCAAAGGCAAATCCAAGGCTGAGGCCCGCGACATTGCAGCGAAACAGCTGCAGCACGTGGGGCTGGGCGAGAAGCTGGATGTCTACCCCAGCGCCCTGTCCGGCGGCCAGCAGCAGCGTCTGGCAATTGCCCGCGCCCTGGCGATGGAGCCGGAATACATGCTGTTTGACGAGGCGACCTCTGCCCTTGACCCCGAACTGGTGGGCGAGGTGCTGGATACCATGCGCCTGCTCGCCGATGAGGGCATGACGATGATCTGCGTCACCCATGAGATGGGCTTTGCCCGCGATGTCTCCGACCGGGTGGCCTTCTTCCATCAGGGCGTGATGGAGGAGATCGGCCCGCCCGCGCAGATCTTCGGCGACGCCCGGTCCGAACACACCCGCAAATTCCTCGCCAACGTGCGCTGACCCCTTCCCCCGCAGGCTGCCGTGCCTCCCAGCGGCAGCCTGCCCCTAACTGGAGAAATTGGATAATGTCTACAAATGTCTTCACCGGCACCATGCCGGCCCTGATGACCCCCTGCAACCCGGACCGCACGCCGAACTTCGACGCGCTGGTCAAAAAGGGCGAAGAGATGATCGCCGCGGGCATGTCGGCGGTGGTCTACTGCGGTTCGATGGGCGACTGGCCGCTGCTGACAGATGAACAGCGGATGGAGGGCGTCGCCCGCCTCACCGCCGCCGGTCTGCCGGTTGTGGTCGGCACCGGTGCGATCAACACCAAATCCGCCGTCGATCACGCCCGCCACGCGCAGGAAGTCGGCGCGGCCGGCCTGATGGTGATCCCGCGTGTCCTGTCCCGCGGCACCTCGGTGGCGGCGCAGAAAAACCACTTCAAGGCCATTCTGGACGCAGCACCGGACGTGCCCGCGATCATCTACAACAGCCCCTACTACGGCTTTGCCACCCGCGCTGACCTGTTCTTTGCTCTGCGTGCGGAGCACAAGAACCTGATCGGCTTCAAGGAGTTCGGCGGCAAGGACGACCTGCGCTATGCGGCGGAGCATATCACCTGCCAGGACGACCAGGTGACCCTGATGGTCGGTGTCGACACCGAGGTCTACCACGGCTTTGTGAACTGCGGCGCCACCGGCTCGATCACCGGTATCGGCTGCGCCCTACCCAAGGAAGCGCTGCTGCTGGCGCGTCTGTCCAAACTGGCCGCCGAGGGCAGCGCCGAGGCCCGCGTCCGCGCGCAGGAGCTGACCGACGCGATCCACGTCCTGTCGACCTTCGACGAGGGCCCGGACCTGATCCTCTACTACAAGCACCTCTTGGTGCTGAACGGCGACGATGACTACCGCCTGCATTTCAACGAGACTGACGAGCTGTCGGACGCCCAGCGCAACTATTGCGAACAGCAGTACAAGCTGTTCCGCACCTGGTTTTCGGACTGGTCGGCGCAGGGCGGGATCATCGCCGAATGCATGTAGTCGACAGCCACACCGGCGGCGAGCCGACGCGCGTGATCCTGGAGGGCGGTCCCGATCTGGGCACCGGCCCGCTGGCAGAGCGCGTGCGGCGGCTGGCAGAGGACCACATGGGCTTCTGCCACGCCGTGATGCGCGAGCCGCGCGGCCAGCCCGCCATGGTCGGCGCGCTGCTGGTGCAGCCCACCGATCCCACCTGCGCCGCTGGCGTCATCTATTTTGATGCCGATGCAGTGCTGGGCATGTGCGGCCACGGCACCATCGGGCTGGCGGTGACGCTGGCCCATCTGGGCCTGATCACCCCCGGCAGCCACCGCATCGAGACCCCCGTTGGCGTGGTGACGGTGCTGCTGGAGGATGCCAATACCGTCACCGTCACCAACATCGAAAGCCGCCGGGTGACCGCGGCGGTCAATGTTACCCTGCCGGACGGCAGCACAGTGACCGGCGACGTCGCCTATGGCGGCAACTGGTTCTTCATCATTGAGCCCAGCCCGCTGCCCTTGCAGACAGAGAACATCCGCGCCCTGACCGATCACGCCATCGCCATCCGCACCGCCGCCAATGCCCAAGGCGTCGGCGGCGAAAACGGTGAGCCGATCGACCATGTGATCTTCCAAGGCCCCTCCCCCCGCGCGGGCATCCACAGCCGCAACTTCGTGCTCTGCCCGGATGATACCTACGACCGCTCCCCCTGCGGCACCGGCAGTTCCGCCCGGCTGGCCTGCCTGGCAGCAGCGGGGCGGCTGCAACCGGGCGAGGAGATCATCCAGGAAAGCATCATCGGCTCCCCCTACCGCCTGTCCTATCAACCGGGGCCGGATGGCGGGGTGATCCCCACCCTCAGCGGCCAGGCCTTTGTGATGGGCGAGGGCAAGCTGTTCTTCAGCCCCGATGATCCGTTCAAGGGCGGTATCCTTGCCGGTTCGGAGGAACCTGCATGACCGCGCCCGCTTCGGACAGCGTGCTGGTGATCGGCGCCGGCATCATCGGCCTCAGCGCCGCGCTGGAGCTGCAGAAACAGGGCCGCCGCGTGCGCATCCTCGACCGCACTGGCGTCGCGGCAGAGGCCTCGGCGGCCAGCGCCGGCGCCTTCGCCTTTACCGACATCGTGCCGCTGGCGACGCCCGGCATCATGCGCAAGGCCCCCAAGTGGCTGCTGGATCCGCTGGGCCCCTTGTCGGTGCCACCCGCCTATGCGCTGCAGATCGCGCCCTGGATGCTGCGCTTCTGGCGCGCCAGCTGGCGCAGCCGCTACCAGGCCGCTCTGCAGGCGCAGGTGCTGCTGATGGCGCATTCCCGCGCTGCGCTGGAACGCCAGATCGCCGATGTGGACGGCGAGCCGCTGATGCAGCGCGAGGGGCAGTTGCAGCTCTACGAGGGTGAGAGCGCCTTCCGCGCCGCCCTGCCCGATTGGCAGCTGCGGCGCACGCACGGCATCCGCTTCGACCTGCTGCGCAGCCCTGAGGCGATTGCCGAAGTTCAGCCCGGTCTGGCCTCGCGCTTCACCCATGCTGCCTTCACCCCCGACTGGATGAACACGGTAAACCCCAAGACCTGGGCGGAACATCTGGCGCAGGCCTTCGTGACCCGCGGTGGCCGCATAGACACCGCTGAAGTGACCGCGCTGCACAGCGAGGGCAGACAGACCATAGCGCAGACCAAGGACGGCCCGGTCTCCGCCAGCCAAATCGTGGTCGCCTGTGGGGCCTGGTCGCACCACCTCGCCCGCACCCTGGGCGAAACCTTCCCGCTGGAGACCGAACGCGGCTACAACACCACCCTGCCCCCCGGCGCCTTCGGCCTGAAGACCCACCTGACCTTCCCGGCGCATGGCTTTGTCGTCAGCAAGATCAGCGGCGGCGTGCGGGTTGGCGGCGCGGTGGAGCTTGGCGGGCTGAAACTGCCGCCGAATTACCGCCGCGCAGACATCCTGCTGCAGAAGGCCAAACAATTCCTGTCGGACCTCGACACCGCGGGCGGCAGCCAATGGATGGGCTTCCGCCCCTCGATGCCCGACAGCCTGCCGGTGATCAGCCGCTCCGCCCGCTCGGACGGCGTGATCTATGCCTTCGGGCACGGCCATCTGGGCCTGACCCAGGCCGCTGGCACTGCCGAGCTGGTGGCCGCACTGGCCGCAAACACTCCCGCCGCGCTGCCGATGCAGCCCTACGCCGCTACCAGGTTCTGACCCGCAGCTGAAAGGAGCCGCGCCATGAAAATCACCCAGCTCACTGTCTATCAGGTCGACCTGCCGCTGAAGGAAGGCCGCTACAGTTGGTCGAACGGCAATTATGTCGATGTCTTCGACAGCACCGTGCTGGAAATCACCACCGACGAGGGGCTGACCGGCTATGCCGAGTGCTGCCCGCTGGGCTCCGCCTACCTGCCCTCCTTCGCCCGCGGCGTGCGCGCCGGGCTGGCGGAACTGGCGCCGCATCTCATTGGCCAGGACCCGCTGAATATCGGCGGCATCAACCGCACCATGGACGCCGCCCTGCGCGGCCACCCCTATGCCAAGGCGCCGGTCGACATTGCCTGCTGGGACCTTCTGGGCAAGGCCACCGGTCAGCCGGTATACACCCTGCTGGGCGGCGCCGCGCAGGACGATGTGGTGCTCTACCGCGCCATCAGCCAGGAAGACCCGGACACCATGGCCCGCAAGATCGAGGGCTATGCCGCGGAGGGCTATACCAAGTTCCAGCTGAAGGTCGGCGGCGAGGCCAATGACGACATCGACCGCATCCATGCCACCCGCGCGGTGCTGAAGAAATCCGACCTGCTGGTGGCCGACGCCAACACCGGCTGGACCCGGCACGAGGCGGCGCGGGTGGTTGGCGCCATCGCGGGCCTCGACGTCTATGTGGAACAGCCCTGCCTCACCTATGAGGAAAGCGTCTCAATCCGCCGCCGCACTGCGCTGCCCTTTGTGATGGACGAGGTGATCGACACCCCCAACACGCTGGTGCGCGGCATTGCCGAGGATGCGATGGACGTGATCAACCTCAAAATCTCCAAGGTCGGCGGCCTGAGCAAAGCACGGCTGATGCGCGACCTCTGCGTGGCGCATGGCATTCCGATGACCATCGAGGACACCTGGGGCGGCGACATCACCACCGCCGCCATCGCCCATCTGGCCCGCTCCACCCCGGCCGAGTTCACCTTCTCCGCCACCGACTTCAACAGCTATGGCACCGTTGACATTGCCAGCGGCGCGCCCAAGCGTGTGAACGGGCGGATGACCGCCCCGGACACGCCCGGCCTGGGGATCACCCCGATCTTCGAGGCCCTGGGCGAACCGGTTGCCCGCTATTCCTGAGGAGGCCTGCGGATGCGCAGCAGCAAGACCATCCATGTGATTTCCGCCCATGCGGAGGGCGAGGTGGGCGACGTGATCGTCGGCGGCGTCGCCCCGCCGCCGGGCGACACCCTGTGGGAACAGCGCGCCTTCATCGATCGCGACCAGACCCTGCGCAACTTCGTCCTGAACGAACCCCGCGGCGGCGTGTTCCGCCATGTGAACCTCTTGGTGCCGCCCAAGCACCCGGAGGCCGACATGGGCTTCATCATCATGGAGCCGGAATACACCCCGCCAATGTCCGGCTCCAACTCGATCTGCGTCTCCACCGTGCTCTTGGACGGAGGCATCCTGCCGATGCAGGAGCCGGAAACCCATCTGGTGCTGGAGGCCCCCGGCGGGCTGGTGCGGGTGCGCGCCGAATGCCGGAACGGCAAGGCAGAACGGATCTTCGTGCAGAACGTGCCCAGCTTCGCTGGGGAGACCGGCGCGGCGCTGGATGTGCCGGGTATCGGCACGCTGACCGTCGACACCGCCTATGGCGGCGACAGTTTCGTGGTGGTGCAGGCCGCCGATCTGGGCGTGGAGATCACAGAGGCAAACGCCAAGCAGATCGCCCAGCTCGGCACCCGCATTCTGGAGGCCGCCAACGCGCAGCTGGGTTTCACCCACCCGGAGAACCCGGACTGGACCCACATCTCCTTCTGCGCCTTCTGCGGCCCGCTGGAACAGACGGAAACCGGCCTCCGCAGCCGCTCCGCCGTGACCATCCAGCCGGGCAAGGTCGACCGCTCCCCCACCGGCACCGCGGTTTCCGCCCGGATGGCGCTGATGCTGGCCAAGGGGCAGATGACGCCGGAGCAGACGTTTGAGGCCGTGTCCATCATCGGCTCCCGCTTCACCGGACGCATCGTCGAACAGACCACCGTCGGCGGGCGCGCGGCGATCGTGCCGGAACTCAGCGGCCGCGGCTGGATCACCGGCATCCACCAGCACATGCTGGACCCGGACGACCCCTGGCACGGCGGCTACCGCCTCAGCGACACCTGGGGCGCCTGACGGCCCGGGTTTTGGATACAATATGCCAATACCGGATCCAGCCCGCCCGCGCGGCCAGCTGGACCGGGCCGGCGGCTTGTACAGACAGGGAAAACCCACTAGCGTATCCAAAATACGAACAGCAGACCCGACGAGGCCCCCATGGCAGGCAAACGCGCCGTTACCCGCAGCTCCCTCCCGGAAGTGATTGCCGACGACCTGCGCGAACGCATCCTGAGCGGTGAGCTGGCAGAGGGCGAAACCATCCGGCAGGAGGCGCTGGCAGAGGAATACGCCGTCTCCCGCATGCCGATCCGCGAGGCGCTGAAGCGGCTGGACGCCGAAGGGCTGGTGCAATTCACCAACAACCGCGGCGCCTCTGTCACCAAGCATTCCCTGCGTGAAATCGCCGAGATCTTCGACCTGCGCATCCTGCTGGAGGTGGACCTGTTCCGCCGCGCGATCCCGGCGATGACTGCACAGGATTTCACCCGCTGCACTCAGATCCTCAAGGACATGGACGCCTCATACGATGCCAATGACGTGGCCAAATGGGGCGCGCTCAATCACAAATACCACTCGGCGCTTTATGCCGCTGCGGACCGCAAGCTGACCAACGAGGTGCTGCAGGGCATCAGCCTGCATTGCGACCGCTTTATCCGGATGCACCTCAGCGTGATGAAACAGCGCGAACCTGCCAAGAAGGAGCACCACGACCTCCTGGACCTGGCCCAGGCCCGCGATGTGGAGGGCGCCTGCGCCGCGCTGACCCATCACATCTCCCGCACCAAGGAGGAACTGCTGTCGCTGGTCGCCGAACACCGCGCCACTGCCGACAGCTAACCCGCCCTATTTCAGCTTCTGACACGTGAAACGCCCGGTTTTCTCCGGCGCTCCTCTTGCACAATTCGTATTTTGTATCCATTATCCTGTATCAAGATTCACTGATCCCACCAGACAGAGGCCCGCCCATGTTCACACCGCACGGAAACCACCTGATTGCTGGCGCCTGGGTGCCCGGCGGCACCCGCTTCCCCTCCGCCCCCGCCACCGGCCCCAGCCACGATTTCTCCGTTGGCCGCGTCAGCGACGTGAATGCCGCGGTAGAGGCGGCAGAGGACGCCTTCGCCAGCTACAGCAGCACCAGCCGGGCCGAGCGCGCCGCCTTCCTCCACGCCATCGCGGATGAGATTGAGGCCCGCGCGGAAGACATCACCGCCATCGGCACCCAGGAAACCGGCCTGCCCGAGGCCCGCCTGCAGGGCGAGCGCGGACGCACCACGGGTCAGCTGCGCATCTTTGCCGAGCATATCCTCAAGGGCGATTACCTCGACCGCCGCTATGACGCCGCCCTGCCGGACCGCGCGCCCCTGCCCCGGCCCGATATGCGGATGATGCAGCGCCCGCTGGGGCCGGTCGCGGTCTTCGGCGCCTCCAACTTCCCGCTCGCCTTCTCCACCGCCGGCGGCGACACCGCCGCGGCGCTGGCCGCCGGCTGCCCGGTGGTCGTCAAGGGCCACAGCGCCCACCCCGGCACCGGCGAGATCGTCGCCGAGGCCGTGCTTGCCGCGATCACCAAATGCGGGATCCACCCTGGCGTCTTCAGCCTGATCCAGGGCGGCAACCGCGAGGTCGGCGCGGCGCTGGTGCAGCACCCGCTGATCAAGGCGGTGGGCTTCACCGGCTCGCTTGCAGGCGGCCGCGCCCTCTTTGACCTCTGCGCCGCCCGCCCCGAGCCGATCCCCTTCTTCGGCGAGCTGGGGTCCGTGAACCCGATGTTCATCCTCGCCGCCGCCCTCGCCAGCCGCGGCGCGGAAATCGCCACCGGCTGGGCCGCCTCGCTGACCATGGGCGCGGGCCAGTTCTGCACCAACCCCGGCATCGCCGTGCTGCGCGCAGGCCCCGAGGCCGACCGTTTCATCGACACCGCCACCGCCGCCCTGTCAGCGGTCGCCCCCCAGACCATGCTGACCGAGGGCATCGCCAGCGCCTACCAGGACGGCCAGCGCCGCGTCGCCGCCACCGTGGGCGTGCGCGAGCTGCTGACCACCAGCTGCAACACCCGCACCGCCGCGCCCTACCTCTATGTCACCGAAGCCCGCACCTGGCTCGACAACGAGATCCTGGCCGAGGAGGTCTTCGGCCCGCTGGGTCTGGTGATCACCGCCGGGAGCGATGCCGAAATGCTGGAGATCGCCCGCGCATTGCAGGGCCAGCTGACCTGCACCCTGCACCTGGATGAAGCCGACACCGCCCAGGGCCAGACCCTGCTGCCGGTGCTGGAGCGCAAGGCCGGCCGGGTGCTGGCCAACGGCTTCCCCACCGGGGTTGAGGTCTCCGGCACCATGGTTCACGGCGGCCCCTACCCGGCCTCCACCAACTTCGGCGCGACCTCGGTGGGCACATTGTCCATCCGCCGCTTCCTGCGCCCGGTGTGTTATCAGAACATCCCCGAAGCATTGCTGCCGGAGGATCTGCGGGAGGGGTGAAGGGGCTGCGTTGAGGCCGTAGCCGTCCCGGCAAATACAGAGGCCCCGGGGGTGATCCGGGGCCTCTCTACTTCCGGGAGACAAACGAGAGAACTGCAGGCTCGGGTCAAAAATGTAATGAGTTGTTCACCCACAATATTATCAATATCCTAGCCCCCAGAGCACCCCGTATAGTTGAATAGGCTGCTAGAACCCCGCATCATTGGTCAGCAGTGACATTTAGCTAAATCTGATAGGCCTTCCAAACATGTCCGAAAGAACCAAGAAATTTTCCGATCAATTGAGTAAGCTAATAAAACAGGGTGAAGCCCTGCATATGGCAATGAACTATAACTGCCACAGAGAAACCTTCGTCGAAGCAGTTAGAAAGAAGTTCGACGACGACAATGATCAAATAGAGAAATATTTGAGTGGCTTACCGGACTTTCGTGATACTTATCAAAAGTGGTACTCAGAAGCACAAGCCGTTATAAAGCAGGTACTACCGGACCGACTTGCAGATTTTCGCAACTACTACGAATACCCTCGCGTCCGGAAAGAAACGACTTTCCAAAACTACATGATCAAAGACTACTTACAGGGCCTCCAAATCACTAGAGGCGGTGGATACGAAGTCATTGCCGACGGGTCAGCTGCTATTCCAGAATTTATTCAACAGCTGAACATGGTCAAGGCAGCAAGGGACACCTTAGACTCAACTTTGCTCGATCTATCAGAAGTCCTTCAAGCTGACTTATTCGATACCGAAATAGATTCCGCTGAAGCCCTAGCAAAAGCGGGCCATCTTCGAGCGGCAGGGGCAATTTGTGGAGTAGTTTTGGAGAAGCACCTCAGCCACGTTTGCAGCAAACATAATCTTACGATAAAGAAGAAAAACCCTGGCATCTCCGATCTCCTACAAATTTTGCGAGCTGGAAACGTCATCACCTTAGCTCAAGAGCGCTTCATACAGAGCTTGGCAGATACTCGAAACGTTTGCAGCCACGCCAAAGGGCGAGAGCCCAAAAAGGAAGAAATTGAAGAACTCATTGAGGGCACTGGAAAAGTGTTAAAAACGATTTTCTAATCTTTCTGCGCCAGCGCCGTCCCGCGGGGTGGCGCTCGCAACGTGGCGTTAGGCAGTTTATCCCGGCCACATCCGTACGACCTCACCGACACACAGAACATCAGCCAAAGCGCCGCCCCATGGGGGCGGGTCATGCCGAAGGCATGCCTCCGGCATGACGCTGGCGCGGCGGCCTGCGGCCTTTATTCCGCGCCGGGGTCCAGGCTCCGCTGCCGCGCTTTGAAAACTTGGCTCGCCAGGCTTTGGGCTCCACCCAAACCACCCGTTGCGCCCCCACCGTACGCCCCGCTTCCCGGATCTTAACCGCCAGCAACTAAACAGGACCGGAGATCCCGGAAAGGACCCCGCCATGACCGCACCCGCACCAGCCGCCCTCTCCCCCATCAACGATGGCCCCAACGAAAAAGGCCCCCGCTTTCGCGAGGGCCTTCCAATTTGTCAGAGAGGCAAATCTCAGAGTCCGGTGGACACGTCGATGGTGTTGCCTTCTTCCAGGGTCACATAGGCTTTTTTCACGTCTTTACGCTTGCCCAGCTGGCCGCGGAAACGCTTGACCTTACCCTTGGTGACGGTGGTGTTGACCGCTTTCACCTTGACGCCAAAGAGAGCCTCGACAGCTTCTTTGATCATCGGCTTGTTGGAGTCGATTGCCACTTCGAAAACCACTGCGCCGTTTTCGGACGCCATGGTGGATTTCTCGGTGATGATCGGCTTGCGGATCACGTCGTAGTGTTCTGCCTTCACGCTCATTTCAGACGAGCCTCCAGTGCTTCGACACCCGCCTTGGTGATCACCAGGGTGTCACGCTTCAGGATGTCATAGACGTTGGCACCGATGGTCGGCAGGATGTCCAGACCTTCGATGTTGCGCGACGCTTGCAGGAAGCCTTCGTTGACCGCTGCGCCGTCGATGATCAGCGCGCGCTTCCAGCCCAGGTTCTTCACCTGCTTGGCCAGAGCTGCGGTCTTGCCTTCGGAAGCAGCGTCCTCGATGATGACCAGCTCGCCCGCTTTGGCTTTGGCGGACAGCGCGTGGCGCAGGCCCAGCTTGCGGAACTTCTTGGTCAGCTCGTGGCCGTGCGAACGCGGGGTCGGACCCTTGTAGATACCACCCTTGCGGAAGATCGGCGCGTTGCGGTCACCGTGGCGTGCGCCGCCGGTGCCCTTCTGGCGGTAGATCTTCTTGGTCGAGTAGGAGGTCTCGGAGCGGGTCTTCACCTTGTGGGTGCCGGCCTGCGCGTTGTTGCGCTGCCAGCGGACCACGCGGTGCAGGATGTCCGCACGCGGCTCCAGGCCGAACAGGTCTTCGGACAGTTCGATGTCGCCCGCTTTGCCGCCGTCCAGTTTGATCACGTCAAGTTTCATGCTTCACCACCTTCCGCGGCAACTTCCGCAGTTTTCAGAGCGGCCGGGAAAGGCAGACCCTCGGGGGCTTTCTTCTTCACGGCGTCCTTGACGGTAACCCAGCCGGATTTCGGGCCCGGTACGGCGCCCTTGATGAAGACCAGACCGCGCTCGGCGTCGGTTTTCACCACTTCCAGGTTCTGGGTGGTCACGCGGGCTGCGCCCATGTGGCCGGCCATTTTCTTGCCTTTAAAGACCTTGCCCGGGTCCTGACACTGACCGGTCGAACCGTGCGAACGGTGCGAGATCGACACACCGTGCGAGGCGCGCAGGCCGCCGAAGTTGTGCCGCTTCATGGCACCGGCGAAACCTTTACCGATCGAGGTGCCGGTCACGTCCACTTTCTGGCCAGCCAGGAAGTGTTCGGCCGAGATCTCGGCGCCGACTTCGATCAGGCCGTCCGCGGGAACGCGGAATTCGACCAGCTTGCGCTTGGGTTCAACCTTGGCAGCTGCAAACACGCCGCGCATGGCTTGCGAGGTGCGTTTTGCCTTGGCGGAGCCAGCACCCAGCTGAACGGCGGTGTAGCCGTCTTTTTCCTCGGTGCGCTGAGCAACGACCTGCAGGCCGTCCAGGGACAGAACGGTCACAGGGATCTGCTTGCCGTCTTCCATGAACAGGCGGGTCATGCCCACTTTCTTAGCGATAATTCCGGAACGCATAATCTATACCCTCCGAACTTACGACTGCAGCTTGATTTCGACGTCAACGCCGGCAGCCAGGTCGAGCTTCATCAGCGCGTCCACGGTCTGCGGGGTCGGGTCGACGATATCGAGAAGGCGCTTGTGGGTGCGGATCTCGAACTGGTCGCGGGATTTCTTGTCCACGTGGGGGCCACGCAGAACAGTGAATTTCTCGATCTTGTTCGGCATCGGGATCGGGCCGCGCACTTGCGCGCCGGTCCGCTTGGCAGTGTTGACGATCTCTTGCGTGGACGCATCCAGCACGCGATAGTCAAATGCCTTCAGCCGGATACGGATGTTTTGGCTTTGCATCGTACAGCCTTTTATTCAGGCGTTGGGGTTGAGAGGAGGGCCTGCGACCACCGCAACCCCTCATCGAACCCAAAAGGCGGGAATCATCCCGCCCCTATTCGCACGCGGCGAACTCGCGCCCTATACGCCCTATGGCCCCATGAGGCAAGGGGTTTCGCCGCGAAACAGTTGCGTTTGCGGCGCACGGTGCGTTTGGGGTTTGTTTACCAAAAAGCAGAGGCGATGCCCACTAGCCCGCCAACGAAACCAATGATTGAAGAAGGCCACAGAAAAGCTAACTCCAAACGCTCCCGCCTTTCTTGCCGTACTTCGCGAGCAAGAGCGGAAAGTGCAGCTTCATTCAGCCGCCAGAAACCGTCAAATTGAGATTGCTCCCACTCACCGTCTTTGGTCTTAAATTTTGGCATAGGTATCAAAAGACGCTCAGCTTGCTTTTGAACATACCTGTGCTGAAGGTTGTGTATCTCGTCTCGAACTTGATCGCTCTCCCAAAAAGCCTCGGATGCAATCAACTGCTCTTCCTCAAACTGTTTCGCTTCTCGGGCGGCGTCGATTTTTGGGCTAAAGTGATCCCAGACCTTTTTGTTCGACTTCTGAAG
Organism: Leisingera sp. ANG1; assembly: GCF_000203975.2. GTDB lineage: Bacteria > Pseudomonadota > Alphaproteobacteria > Rhodobacterales > Rhodobacteraceae > Leisingera. The sequence continues at coordinate 218,461 of NZ_AFCF02000009.1, forward strand.
CTCTCTCAACTTCAACTGAAATTTAGCATCCTCAAGAAACATGCATCCCCCAATAAGAACTTCATTTAATCGGTTTTTTGAAAGTGGTTCCTTGCTCCATAGCCCGCAAGGGGTACCTCGCAAAAGAGACACTCTGATGGAAACTCTCTCAATCTCCTTACGCAGAAATCGGTGATTTTGGGGCACTCCGCCCGGACGCCCCGCGTTCGGGCCGCGCCCGGCCTGCCCGAATGGGCGGGCGCGATTGCATCGCACCCGGAGCTGGCGCTCCCTGCGGCCTCAAAAGCTCCACTGGAGCTTTTGCAAGACGGCCTTCGGCCCCAGGCCGGTCCCGGCCCTGTTCTGAGGTTGGCGCATGGAAAAAGGGCCTCCCAAGGGAGGCCCTTTCTTAGATCAGAACCGTGTGGGCTCCCGGCGATTTTCTAGCGAAAACCGCCTGCCGCCCACTGGCCCAAAGTCATTACTCGATGATCTTCGACACAACACCGGCGCCGACGGTGCGGCCGCCTTCGCGGATGGCGAAGCGCAGGCCGTCTTCCATCGCGATCGGTGCGATCAGCTCAACGCCGAACTTCAGGTTGTCGCCCGGCATCACCATCTCGGTGCCTTCCGGCAGGGTCACGGTGCCGGTCACGTCGGTGGTGCGGAAGTAGAACTGCGGACGGTAGTTCGCGAAGAACGGGGTGTGGCGGCCGCCTTCTTCCTTGGTCAGGATGTAGGCTTCGGCTTCGAACTTGGTGTGCGGGGTCACGGAACCCGGCTTGCACAGCACCTGGCCGCGCTCAACACCGTCACGGTCCACACCGCGCAGCAGCGCGCCGATGTTGTCGCCGGCTTCACCGCGGTCCAGCAGCTTGCGGAACATTTCCACACCGGTGCAGGTGGTGGTGGTGGTGTCGCGGATGCCGACGATCTCGATCGAGTCGCCCACGTTGATCACGCCGCGCTCGACACGGCCGGTCACAACGGTGCCGCGGCCGGAGATCGAGAACACGTCTTCGATCGGCATCAGGAACGGCTGGTCAACCGCACGCGCCGGGGTGTCGATGTACTCGTCGACAGCCGCCATCAGCTCTTTGATTTTCTCTTCGCCGATTTCCGGCTTGTTGCCTTCCATCGCCGCCAGAGCGGAGCCTGCAACGATCGGGATATCGTCGCCCGGGTAGTCGTAGGAGGACAGCAGCTCGCGGATTTCCATTTCCACCAGCTCCAGCAGCTCTTCGTCGTCGACCTGGTCAACTTTGTTCATGAACACGACCATCTTCGGGATGCCAACCTGGCGGCCCAGCAGGATGTGCTCGCGGGTCTGCGGCATCGGGCCGTCAGCTGCGTTCACAACCAGGATCGCGCCGTCCATCTGGGCCGCGCCGGTGATCATGTTCTTCACGTAGTCGGCGTGGCCGGGGCAGTCGACGTGCGCGTAGTGGCGGTTGTCGGTCTCGTATTCCACGTGCGCGGTCGAGATGGTGATGCCGCGGGCTTTTTCTTCCGGGGCGCCGTCGATCTGGTCGTAGGCTTTGAAGTCACCGAAGTATTTGGTGATAGCCGCGGTCAGAGTGGTCTTGCCGTGGTCAACGTGGCCGATGGTGCCGATGTTGACGTGCGGTTTATTACGTTCAAACTTTTCCTTAGCCATGATGGCCTCCTTTTGCTTTCGCTGCCATTGCCTGTGAATGGCGATTATTCTCCGAAGATCGCAATCTTCATGCTGTTGGCGAGACTATCAGTAATCTCGTCGAGCTCTTTTTCCGGCGCTCCAATCATTGCAGCGCCAAACAAACCCGGCCGTACTTCTTGCGTTCCGCCATTTACGGTAAACTTGTCTCCGACGGGCTCACCGGTTTCAATGTCAATCAGAGAAACCTCTGTATTGATCCCGCTGTTCGTGCTTCCGATCAATGCCCCGAGACCAGGGTTGGCAATATAGAACTGCACCACATCAACGTGTGCACGTACCGGGCGGCTCCCCGCCCGGCTTGCGCTTGACAGCACGGAAAACGACTTGGCCTGAACCGTGTCCAGAATCTGTTGTTTTGGAACAGCCGTTTTCTCGCGCGCCACCTGCGTGCTAACCGAAACCTCGGTAACACGCAGGCTGGAAGCAGTCTGCGTGTCAACCAGCTGCTGTTGCGAGCAGCCAGCCAACACGGCAAAAGTGCTTGCCAAGACAAAATTGCGCCGATTGATCATCTTACGCGTATTTCGCCTGGATCTCTTCCGAGATGTTCTGCGGAACCGGATCGTAGTGATCGAACTGCATGGTGAACTGGGCGCGGCCCGAGCTCATCGAACGCAGGGTGTTGATGTAGCCGAACATGTTCGCCAGCGGCACAAACGCGTCGATCGCGATTGCGTTGCCGCGGTTCTCCTGGCCGGACACCTGGCCGCGGCGGGACGTCAGGTCGCCGATGATGCCGCCGGTGTATTCTTCCGGGGTGATCACTTCGACCTTCATCACCGGCTCGAGCAGTTTCGCACCAGCCTTGCGCATGCCTTCACGCATGCCCATGCGGGCGGCGATTTCAAAGGCCAGAACCGAGGAGTCCACGTCGTGGAACTTACCGTCGATCAGGGCAACCTTGAAGTCGATCACGGGGAAGCCGGCCAGCGGGCCGCTGTCCATGACGGACTGGATGCCTTTTTCGACGCCCGGGATGTATTCCTTCGGAACCGCACCGCCGACGATGCGGGATTCGAAGGAGTAGCCTTCGCCTGCTTCTGTCGGCGAGATGATCAGCTTCACCTCGGCGAACTGGCCCGAACCACCCGACTGTTTCTTGTGGGTGTAGGAATGCTCGACCTCTTTGGAGATGGTCTCGCGGTAGGCCACCTGCGGCGCACCGATGTTCGCCTCAACCTTGAACTCGCGCTTGAGGCGGTCCACCAGGATGTCCAGGTGAAGTTCGCCCATGCCCTTCATGATGGTCTGACCGGACTCGATGTCGGTCTCGACGCGGAAGGACGGGTCTTCGGCGGCCAGACGGGCCAGACCCTGGGACATCTTCTCCTGGTCGGCCTTGGTTTTCGGCTCAACCGCGATCTCGATCACCGGATCGGGGAAGGTCATGGTTTCCAGAACGACCGGGTCGTTGACGGCGCAGAGGGTGTCACCGGTGGTGGTGTCCTTCAGGCCTGCCAGCGCGATGATGTCGCCTGCGAACGCTTCCGTGATTTCCTCACGGTTGTTCGAGTGCATCATCATCATCCGGCCAACGCGCTCTTTCTTGCCCTTGGTCGAGTTCAGCAGGGTGTCGCCCTTGTTCAGCACGCCGGAGTAGATCCGGGTGAAGGTCAGGGAGCCGACAAACGGGTCGTTCATGATCTTGAACGCCAGGCCGGAGAACGCCATTTCGTCGTCCGCACGGCGGGCGATGTTGCGCTCTTCGGTTTCGTCACCGGGTTTGAAGCCCATGTAGTCGACAACGTCCAGCGGGCTGGGCAGGTAGTCGATCACAGCGTTGAGCAGCGGCTGAACGCCTTTGTTCTTGAACGCGGAGCCGCCCAGGACCGGAACGAAGGCCAGTTCCAGGGTGCCCTTGCGCAGCAGGGCGCGCAGGGTCGGAACGTCGGGCTCTTCGCCTTCCAGGTAGGCTTCCATCGCGTCGTCGTCCATTTCGACGGCCGCTTCGATCATCTTGCCGCGCCACTCGTCAGCCATGTCTTTCAGGCTGTCGCGGATCGGAGCTTTGACCCAGGATGCGCCCAGGTCTTCGCCCTGCCACAGCCATTCTTCCATGTTGACCAGGTCAACCAGGCCTTCCAGCTCGTTCTCGGCGCCGATCGGCACACCAACCGGAACCGCGCGGGCGCCGGTACGGTCTTCGATCATGTTGACGCAGTTGAAGAAGTCAGCGCCGATCTTGTCCATCTTGTTGACGAACACCATGCGCGGAACCTTGTAGCGGTCAGCCTGACGCCACACGGTTTCGGTCTGCGGCTCAACACCGGCGTTGGCGTCCAGAACACAGACCGCACCGTCGAGAACCGCCAGCGAACGCTCAACTTCGATGGTGAAGTCAACGTGGCCGGGGGTGTCGATGATGTTCAGGCGGTGCTTCGGAGAGTCAGCGGTCTTGCCGTCTTCGGTGCGTTCCCAGAAGGTGGTGGTCGCAGCCGAGGTGATGGTGATGCCGCGTTCCTGCTCCTGCTCCATCCAGTCCATGGTGGCTGCACCGTCGTGCACCTCACCGATGTTGTGGGATTTGCCGGTGTAATACAGGATGCGCTCGGAGCAGGTGGTTTTACCTGCATCGATGTGCGCCATGATACCGAAGTTACGGTACAGATTGAGGGGATATTCGCGTGCCATAGGTCTATGTCCTCTAGCTTACCAGCGATAATGGGAGAAGGCTTTGTTGGCCTCTGCCATCTTGTGGGTGTCTTCGCGCTTCTTGACCGCGGTGCCACGGGACTGGACGGCGTCCAGCAGCTCGCCTGCGAGGCGCTCTTCCATGGTGTTTTCGTTGCGGTTGCGGGCGGCAGCGATCAGCCAGCGGATGGCCAGCGCTTCGCGGCGCTCGGGGCGGACTTCAACCGGAACCTGGTAGGTTGCACCGCCAACGCGGCGGGAACGGACCTCGACGGACGGTTTGATGTTGTCCAGCGCTTCGTGGAAGACTTCAACCGGAGCGCGCTTGATCTTGCCTTCAACGCGGTCGAATGCGTTGTAGACGATACGCTCTGCGACCGACTTCTTGCCGTCGATCATCAGGTTGTTCATGAACTTGGTCAGAACGCGGTCGCCGAACTTTGCGTCGGGCAGAACTTCGCGTTTTTCAGCGGCGTGACGACGTGACATATCAGCCTCTCCTTCTTACTTAGGACGCTTCGCGCCGTACTTCGAGCGGCGCTGCTTACGGTCTTTGACGCCCTGGGTATCCAGAACACCGCGCAGGATGTGGTAACGGACACCCGGAAGGTCTTTTACACGGCCGCCGCGGATCAGAACCACGGAGTGTTCCTGAAGGTTGTGGCTTTCACCGGGGATGTAGGAGATCACTTCGTAACCGTTGGTCAGGCGGACCTTCGCAACTTTCCGCATAGCGGAGTTCGGTTTCTTCGGAGTGGTGGTGTACACGCGGGTGCAGACGCCGCGCTTTTGCGGGCACTGCTCGAGGTGCTGGGACTTCGAAACTTTACGCTTCGGCTGACGCGGCTTGCGGATCAGCTGCTGGATCGTTGGCATTCAGGTATTCCCCGTTTAGCAACTTGTCATGCACGCCGGCGCGTGCGGGTGATTTCGCTGCACCTGTGCGTCCACAAGCGCAAAAACCGCAATCGCTCCCATTCCGAGGTGAGACGACGCGGTGTGTTTACAGAGGATCCGGGTGGTAAAAGTGCCCGGACCTTGAGCCACTGCAATTTTGAATTCGGCTTTCGAAGCATACACTCCGGGTGCCGGATAGGCGCGCGTATATGGGGAGTCGCGGGGGTTGTCAACAGCAGCCGGGCGCTGCGGGCCGGGCCGCACCGGCGCGGCGGTTGCCAGAGGGCTGCCGGCCCGCCATAGTCGCCGGCGCAGGCATTTGCAACAAACGGATTTCAGTATGCAGGTCATCGGGCTGTGCCGGTTCTCTTACCCGGCCATCGGCGGGTTTCAGGTCGAGCATGAGACAATGGAGGAGCGGATCGCCTATCTCTACTCTGACGCGCGGATGGAGGAGCGGTTCCGGCTGTTCGAGACTGTCGCCCTGCCGTCCCTGCGGGCGCAGAGCGACCCCGGTTTTGACCTGATCATCGTGACCGGCGACAGCCTGCCCCGGCAGCACCATGACCGGCTGCGGGATCTGACCTCGGACATGCCGCAGGTTCAGATCGTATCCCAGCCGCCGCGCCGCCACCGCGAGGTGATGAAGGAGCTTCTGAACAGCGCTCGCAAGGATCCCGGTCAGCCCTGCCTGCAGTTCCGCTTTGACGACGATGATGCGGTAGCCGGTGAGTTCATCGAGCGGCTGCGGGAGGCCGCGGCGGACTGTGCGCCGCTGCTTGCCAAGACGGACACTGCCGCGATTGATTTCAACCGCGGCTATATCGCCGAATTCAGCGCCGATGGGATCGCCGCCTCGGAACCTGCCGTGCGGCCCTATTTCACCGCGGCGCTGGCGATGTATGCGGCGGGCGGCAGCCGCAAGACGATCATGAACTTCGCCCATAACCGCATCCACCACCACATGCCAACGGTGACCGTGACCGATGTGCCGATGTGGGTGCGCAGCCACAACCGGTTCAACGATTCCCGCCAGGACCGGGCCAAGCCGGTTGAGGTAACCCGGCTGACGCCGAAGCAGGAACGCGAATTCGCAACCGTCTTCGGCATCCGGGCAGACCGCGTGCGCGCAGCGTTCAGCGCGTGACCGGGCGGCGTTTGCGGGCGGCCTGGCGCTCCCGGTAGAAGGTGAAGACCCCGGCCCCGGCCACGATGGCCGCGCCCAAGAGCGTCACCGCATCCGGCCATTCGCCGAACACCAGCCAGCCCAACAGCAGCGCCCACAGCAATCCGCTGTAACGCAGCGGCGCAATCACCGCGATTTCCCCCACCCGCATGGTCATGACTGAGCACAGGTAGCCCGCAAAGATAAACAGGGCCGCGCCGCCCAGGATCAGCAGCTCGCGCCCGCCCATCGGCTGCCATTCCACCGCGGCAGAGCCCGCAATGCCGAAGGCCAGCACCGACAGCGAAGACATCAGCGTCACCGTCATCGACGGCACCTCCGGCGGCATCCGCCGGGTCACCAGGTCGCGGGCGGTGATGCAGGCCACCGACGCCAGCGCATAAAGCGCCCCCTCGCTGAACCCCTCCGGCCCCGGCCGCACAATCAGCAGCATGCCGCAGAAACCCGCGGCAATTGCCGCCATCCGCCGCCAGCCCACCGGCTCTTGCAGGAACAGCGCAGCACTCAGCGTCACCGCCAGCGGCAGCACCTGCAGAACTGCGGTGACATTGGCAATCGGCATCACCATCAGCGCGGTCAGGAAAAGGTAGGTGGCCGAGACTTCGCCTGCGCAGCGCAACGCGATCATGCCCCAGGCGCGGCGCGGCAGGCGCAGCTGCAGCCCGCCCATCCGCCGCACCAGCAGGTAGATCAGCACGCTGGCCGCCAGCCCGCGCACCGTCAGGATCTGCGGCAGCGGCAGCGCCCCGCCGATCAGCTTGACCAACGCATCGTTGAAGGTATAGGCCGCCATCGCCCCCATCATCAAAAGCGCGCCTGTCTGGTTTGGTGTCATGGCAGCAATGCCCTCACTTGATCGCCGGTGCGGCCGAAGTGCCGCTCCAGTGCCTCTTCAATTTTCTGCGGGGGCCATTTTCGGGCGTCGCCGATCTGCACCGGGTCGGATTTGTTGTCGCCATGAACCGTCCGCAGGAAGGCCGGCACCGAGATGTCGGAGACCGTGTTGAGGTGCTGGGCGATACGGCGGTGGTTGTAGGTATAGGGGTTTACCGTCTCCCCCGCAGGCGCCACCACTGTCAGCCCGGCGGACAGCGGCAGCCGTTCACAGGCGTCATAGACGTCTGCCCCGCTGGCCCCCTTTTCCAGATAGAAACCGCGATTGTGGGCAATTGCAAAGGGCGCGCTGCCGCCGCCCTGCAGCGGGATCAGGCCGCGGGCGAGGCGCTTGGTGCGGCGGACAAAGTCCCCGTCCACCGCATCATCGTCATCCAGCCGGAACAGCACCCGATGGGTCGCCTGGGGCAGCGGGAGCAGAGCGAGGGCCTGCTTCAGCTGCTGGTAGTGGATTGCCGGCGCCGCGGCATGGCAGAAGATATTGGCATAGGGTTCGGTCAGGTCCAGCAGCCGCTCCAGATAGGGCGGCGGCAGGCTGTCGGAGGTCAGCACGATCAGCCGGAACCGCGGGTCGCTCTGCCGGGTCAGCGCATGCAGGCACAGGTTTTCAAACAGCCGGAACCGCAGCTCCATCCGTTCCGGGCTGAACAGATGCGCGGCCTTTTCCTCCAGCGTGCCGAAGCGTTCCGAATAGTAATCCGTGCTCAGCACGGAAAAGCGGACCAGCCCGGCCATCCGCAGCCTGATGTCCATCCCTGCACCCTCCCTGCCCTGCAACAGATAGCCCCGGCAGCAGATGTGAAAAAGCCCCCGCATCAGCAATGCGGGGGCTTTTCTGTTTTTCGATCAGCTGCCGGAGCTTAGTCGCGGCTTTCCGGGGTATCGACCAGGTTGTCCAGACCAGCGTCCATCGCGTCCTCGTCCATCACCGGCGCAGCCAGGGCTGCAGCGGCTTCGGCTTCCTCGCGGCGGGCTTCCAGCACCACGTTGTCGCGGCCCTGGGCGATCTGGCGCACCCGCTGAGTGGCGCCGCCGGTGCCGGCCGGGATCAGGCGGCCCACGATGACGTTCTCCTTGAGGCCGACCAGCTTGTCCTTCTTGCCCTGCACCGAAGCCTCGGTGAGAACCCGGGTGGTCTCCTGGAAGGAGGCCGCCGAGATGAAGGAGCGGGTCTGCAGCGACGCCTTGGTGATACCCAGCAGGATCGGTTCGCCCTGAGCCGGACGCTTGCCGCGGGCAAGGGCCTTCTCGTTGGCGGCGTCGAACTCCTGCTTGTCCACGTGTTCGCCTTTCAGCAGCGTGGTGTCGCCAGAGTCGGAGATCTCCCACTTCTGCAGCATCTGGCGGACGATCACCTCGATGTGCTTGTCGTTGATCTTCACACCCTGCAGGCGGTAGACGTCCTGGACCTCGTCGATCATGTAGTTCGCCAGTGCCTCGACACCCATGATGGACAGGATGTCATGCGGCGCCGGGTTGCCGTCCATGATGTAGTCGCCCTTCTGGACAAAATCACCTTCCTGAACCGGAATGTGCTTGCCCTTGGGCACCATGTATTCGACGGCTTCCATCGACTCGTCGCTCGGCTCGATCGCGATACGGCGCTTGTTCTTGTAGTCGCGGCCGAAGCGCACGTAACCATCGATTTCGGCGATGATCGCGTGATCTTTCGGACGGCGGGCTTCGAACAGTTCCGCAACGCGCGGCAGACCACCGGTAATGTCCTTGGTCTTGGCGCCTTCACGCGGGATACGCGCGACAACGTCACCTGCCATGATCTGCTGGCCGTCTTCGACCGACAGGATGGCATCCACGGACATCGGGTAGGTCAGCGGGTTGCCTGCGTCGTTGCGCACCGGTTCGCCGTTGCCGTCCACCAGGATGATTTCCGGCTTCAGGTCAGAGCCCTTCGGCGCCGCACGCCAGTCGATCACGATCTTCTGGGTCATGCCGGTGGCTTCGTCGGTCTCGTCGCGGACCGCCAGGCCCGAGATCAGGTCGACATACTTGGCGGTACCCGGCTTCTCGGCGATGATCGGCAGGGTATAGGGGTCCCATTCGAACAGCTTGTCGCCGCGGTTGACCATCTGGCCTTCCTTGACGAACAGCTTGGAGCCGTAGCCCAGCTTGTGGCTGGCGCGCTCTTCGCCGTGCTCGTCCTGGATGATCAGCTTCATGTTGCGGCCGACAACCAGGGTCTCGCCATTGGCGTTCTCCAGGGTCTGCGGCATTTCGAAGACGATCTTGCCGGACTGCGAGGCTTCCAGGAACGACTGCTGGCCACCCTGGGCAACGCCGCCGATGTGGAAGGTCCGCATGGTCAGCTGGGTACCGGGTTCACCGATCGACTGCGCCGCGATGATACCGACGGCCTCGCCGGTGTTCACGCGGGTGCCGCGGGCCAGGTCACGGCCGTAGCACATGGCGCAGACGCCCTCTTCCGACTCACAGGTCAGCGGCGAGCGGATGCGGGTCGACTGCACGCCGGCCTCTTCCACTGCGTCGGCCATGCGCTCGTCGATCAGCTGGCCTGCGGCCACGATGATCTCTTCGGTGCCGGGCTTCTTGATGTCATCCGCAGCCACACGGCCCAGGATGCGCTCGCCCAGCGACGCCACGACTTCACCATCGTTCACAGCCGCTTCTGCGGTGATCGCACGCTCGGTGCCGCAATCGATCTCGCGAACGATGCAGTCTTGCGCCACGTCCACCAGACGGCGGGTCAGGTAACCCGAGTTCGCCGTCTTAAGCGCGGTATCCGACAGACCTTTACGGGCACCGTGGGTGGAGTTGAAGTACTCCAGAACGGTCAGGCCTTCTTTAAAGTTCGAGATGATCGGGGTCTCGATGATGTCGCCGTTCGGCTTGGCCATCAGGCCGCGCATGCCGCCCAGCTGTTTCATCTGGGTAACCGAGCCACGCGCACCGGAGTGGGCCATCATGTAGACCGAGTTCGGTTCCATCACGGCGCCGTTCTCGTCCCGCTTGTCAGCGGAGATGGTGCCCATCATCGCTTCGGTGACCTTGTCGTTACACTTCGACCAGGCATCGACAACTTTGTTGTACTTTTCGCCCTGAGTGATCAGGCCGTCCATGTACTGCTGTTCGAAGTCTTTCACCTGCTCGCGGGTGTCGTCGACGATGGTCCACTTGGTATCCGGGATCACCATGTCGTCCTTGCCGAAGGAGATGCCGGCCTTGAACGCCTCGCGGAAGCCCATGGTCATGATCTGGTCGCAGAAGATGACCGACTCTTTCTGGCCGCAGTAGCGGTAGACGGTGTCGATGACCTGCTGAACCTCTTTCTTCCGCAGAAGACGGTTGACCAGTTCAAACGGCGCCTTGGCGTTTTTCGGCAGCAGCGCGCCCAGACGGACACGGCCCGGGGTGGTCTCGAAACGCTGGAGAACCTCGTTGCCTTCCTCGTCGATCTGGGTGATCCGCGCGGTGATCTTGGTGTGCAGATGCACTTCGCCGGCGTCCAGCGCGTGCTGAACCTCGTCGATGGTGCCAAAGATCTTGCCTTCGCCGGGCATGCCTTCGCGTTCCAGGGACACATAGTAGAGACCCAGGATCATATCCTGCGACGGAACGATGATCGGCGCGCCGTTGGCGGGCGACAGAACGTTGTTGGTCGACATCATCAGGACGCGCGCTTCCAGCTGGGCCTCAAGGCTCAGCGGGACGTGCACAGCCATCTGGTCACCGTCGAAGTCCGCGTTGAACGCCGAGCAGACCAGCGGGTGCAGCTGGATGGCCTTGCCTTCGATCAGCGTGGGTTCGAACGCCTGGATCCCCAGACGGTGCAGCGTCGGTGCGCGGTTCAGCATCACCGGGTGCTCGCGGATCACCTCATCGAGGATATCCCAAACCTCGGGACGCTCTTTCTCGACCAGCTTCTTCGCCTGCTTCACGGTCGAGGACAGGCCCTTGGCCTCCAGACGCGAGTAGATGAAGGGCTTGAACAGCTCCAGCGCCATCTTCTTGGGCAGGCCGCACTGATGCAGCTTCAGCTCAGGACCGGTCACAATCACCGAACGGCCGGAGAAGTCGACGCGCTTACCCAGAAGGTTCTGGCGGAAGCGGCCCTGCTTGCCTTTCAGCATGTCCGAGAGCGACTTCAGCGGACGCTTGTTGGCGCCGGTGATGACGCGGCCGCGGCGGCCGTTGTCGAACAGCGCGTCAACAGACTCCTGCAGCATCCGCTTTTCGTTGCGGACGATGATGTCCGGCGCGCGCAGTTCGATCAGCCGCTTCAGGCGGTTGTTCCGGTTGATCACGCGGCGGTACAGGTCGTTCAGGTCGGAGGTCGCAAAGCGGCCGCCGTCCAGCGGAACCAGCGGACGCAGTTCCGGCGGAATGACCGGGATCACGGTCATGATCATCCATTCCGGACGGTTGCCCGATTCCAGGAAGGATTCCACGACTTTCAGGCGCTTGATGATCTTCTTGGGCTTCAGTTCACCGGTCGCTTCGGCCAGTTCGGCGCGCAGCGTTTCGGCTTCCGATTCCAGGTCGATCTGGGCCAGCATGTCACGGATCGCTTCAGCGCCGATGTTGGCGGTGAAGGCGTCCATGCCGTAGGCGTCCTGGGCGTCCATGTACTCTTCTTCGGTCATCATCTGACCATAGGTCAGGTCGGTCAGGCCCGGTTCGATGACAACGTAGTTTTCAAAGTAGAGAACCCGTTCCAGGTCGCGCAGGGTCATGTCCAGCATCAGGCCGATGCGGCTGGGCAGCGACTTCAGGAACCAGATGTGCGCAACCGGCGCGGCCAGTTCGATGTGGCCCATGCGCTCGCGGCGCACTTTCTGCAGGGTGACCTCGACGCCGCATTTTTCACAGACGACGCCGCGGTACTTCATCCGCTTATATTTGCCGCACAGGCATTCGTAGTCTTTGATCGGGCCAAAGATCCGGGCGCAGAACAGGCCGTCGCGCTCCGGCTTGAAGGTCCGGTAGTTGATGGTCTCGGGCTTTTTGATTTCGCCATAGGACCAAGACAGGATCCGTTCCGGGCTGGCCAGCGAGACTTTGATTTCATCAAAGACCTTCGGCGGGGTCAGCGGGTTGAACGGGTTGTTGGTGATTTCCTGGTTCATTTTGATACCTCAAATCTTGCGGAAGGGGGGAGCGGGAGAAGGGCGCGGGGCCCTTACTCCTCAACCTCCGCATCCAGGAGTTCCATGTTCAGGCCGAGGCCGCGGACTTCTTTGACCAGAACGTTGAACGATTCCGGCACGCCCGCCTCGAAGTTATCCTCGCCCTTGACGATCGACTCATAGACCTTGGTCCGGCCGGCGACGTCATCCGATTTGACGGTGAGCATCTCCTGCAGGGTGTAGGCGGCGCCATAGGCTTCCAGAGCCCAGACTTCCATCTCACCAAAGCGCTGACCGCCGAACTGCGCCTTACCGCCCAGCGGCTGCTGGGTAACCAGCGAGTACGGGCCGGTGGAACGCGCGTGGATCTTGTCGTCCACCAGGTGGTGCAGCTTCAGCAGGTACTTGATGCCAACGGTCACGGGGCGCGCGAACTGCTCGCCGGTGCGGCCGTCGAACAGGATCGACTGGCCGGACTGGTCAAAGCCCGCACGCACCAGGGCGTTGTTCACATCGTCTTCCTTGGCGCCGTCGAAGACCGGGGTCGCAATCGGCACACCGCGGGTCACGTTGCCTGCGGCCTCGATCAGAGTGCCCTCGTCCATGTTGGCGATGCCTTCGTCGTAGACATCGTCGCCATAGGCGTGGTGCATCGCTTCACGGACCGGGGTCAGATCGCCCGAGCGGCGGTATTCCTGCAGCGCGTCATCCACCTTGATGCCGAGGCCGCGTGCGGCCCAGCCCATGTGGGTCTCCAGAATCTGACCGACGTTCATACGCGACGGCACGCCCAGCGGGTTAAGGCAGAAGTCGACCGGGGTACCGTCGGCGAGGAACGGCATGTCCTCCATCGGCACCACTTTCGAAATCACACCTTTGTTGCCGTGACGGCCGGCCATCTTGTCGCCCGGCTGCAGCTTGCGCTTCACGGCGATGAAGACTTTGACCATCTTCATCACACCCGGCGGCAGGTCGTCGCCGCGGCGGACCTTCTCGACCTTGTCCTCGAAACGGGCATCCAGGGCGCGTTTCTGCGCCTCGTACTGCTCGTTCAGGGCCTCGACAACCTGGGCGTCCTGCTCATCCTCAAGGGCGAGCATCCACCACTGGCCGCGGGACAGGCTGTCCAGCAGCTCCTCGTCGATCGGGGAACCGGAGCGCACGCCTTTCGGGCCTTTGACCGCGACTTTGCCCAGCAGCATATCGCGCAGGCGGGCATAGATGTTGCGGTCCAGGATCGCCAGCTCGTCGTCCCGGTCACGGGCCAGACGCTCGACTTCCTCACGCTCGATCTGCAGCGCACGCTCGTCTTTCTCCACGCCGTGGCGGTTGAAGACGCGCACCTCGACCACGGTACCGTAGTCGCCCGGCTTCACGCGCAGCGAGGTGTCGCGCACGTCGGAAGCCTTCTCGCCGAAGATGGCGCGCAGCAGCTTCTCTTCCGGGGTCATCGGGCTTTCGCCCTTGGGTGTGATCTTGCCGACCAGAATGTCGCCCGGTTCCACATCGGCACCGATGTAGACGATGCCCGCCTCGTCGAGGTTGCGCAGGGCTTCCTCGCCGACGTTGGGGATGTCGCGGGTGATTTCTTCCGGCCCGAGCTTGGTGTCACGGGCGGCGACTTCGAATTCCTCGATGTGGACCGAGGTGAAGACGTCGTCACGCGCGATGCGCTCGGAGATCAGGATGGAGTCTTCGTAGTTGTAGCCGTTCCACGGCATGAACGCGACGACCACGTTTTTGCCCAGTGCCAGTTCGCCCATATCGGTCGACGGGCCGTCGGCGATAACCTCTCCCTTGGCAACGGTGTCGCCCACCTTGACCAGAGGCTTCTGGTTGATGGTGGTGTTCTGGTTGGAACGCTGGAACTTGCGCAGACGGTAGATGTCAACGCCCGCGTCGCCCAGCTCCAGATCGGAGGTGGCGCGGATCACGATACGCTGCGCATCGACCTGGTCGATGATGCCCGCACGCTTGGCCTGGATGGCCGCGCCCGAGTCGATCGCGACCTTTTCCTCGATGCCGGTGCCGACCAGCGGCGCCTCTGCGCGCAGCAGCGGAACCGCCTGACGCTGCATGTTCGAGCCCATCAGAGCGCGGTTGGCGTCGTCGTTTTCCAGGAACGGGATCAGCGAGGCAGCAACGGAGACCAGCTGCTTCGGCGACACGTCAATGAGGTCCACGCTTTCGCGCGGCGCCAGGGTGTAGTCGCCGGACTGGCGGGTCGACACCAGGTCGTTGATGAACTTGCCGCTCTCGTCCAGGGTCGCGTTCGCCTGCGCCACGGTGTGGCGCATTTCCTCGGTTGCCGACATGTAGTGCACTTCGTCGGTCACCTGGCCTTCGTTCACCACCCGGTAGGGGGTCTCGATGAAGCCGTATTTGTTGACGCGCGCGAAGGTCGCCAGCGAGTTGATCAGACCAATGTTCGGGCCTTCCGGGGTCTCAATCGGGCACATCCGGCCATAGTGGGTCGGGTGCACGTCGCGGACCTCAAAGCCGGCGCGCTCGCGGGTCAGGCCGCCCGGGCCAAGCGCCGACAGGCGGCGTTTGTGGGTGACTTCCGACAGCGGGTTGGTCTGGTCCATGAACTGCGACAGCTGCGAGGAGCCGAAGAATTCACGCACCGCAGCCGCAGCCGGTTTCGCGTTGATCAGATCCTGCGGCATCACGGTGTCGATCTCGACAGAGGACATCCGCTCCTTGATCGCACGCTCCATGCGCAGCAGGCCGACGCGGTACTGGTTTTCCATCAGCTCGCCGACGGAGCGCACGCGGCGGTTGCCCAGGTGGTCGATGTCGTCGACATCGCCGCGGCCGTCACGCAGGTCGACCAGCGCCTTGATGCAGGCAACAATGTCTTCCTTGCGCAGGGTGCGCTGGGTGTCCTCGGCGTCCAGTGCCAGGCGCATGTTCATCTTCACGCGGCCAACGGCGGACAGGTCGTAACGCTCAGAATCGAAGAACAGGGTGTCGAACAGCGCTGAGGCTGCCTCGACGGTGGGCGGCTCGCCCGGGCGCATCACGCGGTAGATGTCCATCAGCGCGCTGTTGCGGTCCAGGTTCTTGTCCTGCGCCATGGTGTTGCGCATGTAGGGGCCGACGTTGACGTTGTCGATGTCCAGCACCGGAATGTCGGTGATGCCCGCGTCCAGCAGCTCCTTCAGGGAACCGCCGATCAGCTCGCCGTCCTTGTCGTATTCAAGGGTCAGCTCATCACCGGCCTCGACATAGATCGCGCCGTTGTCTTCGTTGATGATGTCCTTGGAGACATATTTGCCGACGATGTGATCGAACGGAACCAGAAGGTCGGTGACAGAGCCTTCCTCGATCAGCTTCTTGACGGCGCGCGGGGTGACCTTCTTGCCGGCTTCGCAGATGATCTCGCCGGTGGCAGCGTCCACCAGGTCATAGGTCGGGCGGGTGCCGCGCACGCGTTCCGGGAAGAACGGGGTAACCCAGCCGCGGGATTTCTCCAGCTTGAACTGCACGGTGTTGTAATAGGCATCCATGATGCCTTCCTGGTCCAGGCCCAGGGCGTACAGCAGGGTGGTCACCGGCAGCTTGCGGCGGCGGTCGATACGGGCAAAGACGATGTCCTTGGCGTCGAACTCGAAGTCCAGCCAGGAGCCGCGGTACGGGATGATGCGGCAGGCGAACAGCAGCTTGCCCGAGGAGTGGGTCTTGCCTTTGTCGTGGTCGAAGAACACGCCCGGCGAGCGGTGCATCTGGGACACGATCACACGCTCGGTGCCGTTCACGATGAAGGTGCCGTTCGGGGTCATCAGGGGCATGTCGCCCATGAAGACGTCCTGTTCCTTGATGTCCTTCACCGACTTCGCGCCGGTGTCCTCGTCGACATCAAACACGATCAGGCGCAGGGTGACCTTCAGCGGCGCCGAGTAGGTCATGTCGCGCTGCATGCACTCTTCGACGTCGTACTTCGGCTTCTCGAACGAGTATTTCACGAACTCCAGAACGGAGGTTTCGTTGAAATCCTTGATCGGGAATACCGACTGGAACACACCTTTGATGCCTTCGCCGTCCAGCGGCTCAGCTGCATCGCCGGAGCGCAGGAAAAGGTCATAAGAAGATTTCTGCACCTCGATGAGGTTCGGCATCTCCAGCACTTCGCGGATTTTGCCGTAATATTTGCGTAGACGTTTCTGGCCAAGGAACGATTGAGCCATGTCAGATGTCACCTTTCGAGTTCTCACCGGTCAAGGAAGCCGCCGGGCCCCGGCTCCTTGCCCATACGAGACAGCGCGTTCGGATCAATTCATGGCCACCGTCCCGAAGGCAGCCTCCCGATCCTTTGAACTCCGCCTAAGAAAACGCCTCTTGGATGAGGCCCTTTCTAAGACAGGTTCGGCTGGGCCCGGAAAAATCCGGACCCAGCCAAATTTCCGATGCATCGGCGATGCACCAGAGGCAGGACTTAGGCCAGCTCGACTTCGGCGCCAGCTGCTTCCAGCTTGGCTTTGATGTCTTCTGCTTCGGCTTTGTCGATGCCTTCTTTGATTTTGCCGCCAGCTTCGACCAGCTCTTTGGCTTCTTTCAGGCCCAGGCCGGTGATGCCGCGAACTTCTTTGATCACGTTGATCTTGGAAGCGCCGGCGTTCTTCAGAACGACGTCGAATTCGGTCTTTTCTTCTTCAGCTGCGCCACCGGCGTCGCCGCCAGCTGCAACCATCACAGCGCCGCCAGCAGCGGGCTCGATGCCGTATTCGTCTTTCAGGATGGTTTTCAGTTCTTGTGCTTCCAGCAGGGTCAGACCCACGATGCTTTCTGCGAGTGCTTTCAGATCAGCCATTGTTCAGCTCTTTCCGTTTACAGTATGTGTGTTCCAACGTGCGGGCTTTTGCCCCACGCCAGCCATTCAGTGCCAACCGCTTACGCAGCTTCCGCCTTCTCTTCGATGGTCGAAAGGATGCTTGCGATGTTGCTTGCAGGTGCGCCAATCGCGCCGGCGATGTTGGAAGCAGGTGCGCCAATGCAGCTTGCGATCTGAGCAATAAGCTCGTCGCGGGACGGCATTTTCGACACGGCTTCGACACCGGCACGGTCCAGAGCGTTCTCACCCATTGCGCCGCCAAGGATCTCAAACTTTTTGTTTTCCTTGGCGAAATCCTCGGCCACTTTTGCAGCGGACACGGGATCTTCGGAGTAGGTCAGAACGGTCATACCCGTCAGCAGGCCGGCCATGCTTGCACACGGCTTACCCTCGAGGGCGATTTTGGCGAGCCTGTTCTTGGCAACACGCACGGAGCTGTTCGCGTCGCTTGCACGCGCGCGCAGATCCTGCATCTCGGCAACTGTCAGACCGGCGTAGTGAGCTACCACCACGACGCCAGAGCTTTCGAAGATCTGGCCGAGTTCCTCGACCACTTTCTCTTTCTGGGCTCTATCCACAGTTCTCTCCAAGTTAGGGATGCTTGCGCATCCCGGCTCATATTTGCCGAACCAGATGGCCCGGCGTTCAGGTCCGTTTTACGGGATGAGCCAAAGTCGCCCGAGGGAATGAAAACCCTCGATCTTCCTGGTCTTACCCGTCTCAGGAGGGAAATTAAGACCCGATCGAAAGGCCACCCACCATCTTGGACGAAATGAAATAAAGCGCACGACGAATCGCACGCTTTATCTCAAGGCCGTAGTTAGTGGTATTTGACGGGTTTTCCAAGGGCGAAAATAGAAATTTGAGATAGGCAATCCACCAGATCCTTCGACCAACTTTTAAGTTGACAAACATATTTTAGATTTTTAAAGTATGTTTACTGATGCAAAATAGGATTGAGAAAATGAATAGACGTCACCAAGACATGCTCGAATCCCGCATTGACGAGCTCGTGCTAACCAAGGGCTGGACCACGATAAGAGCAGAGGAGCTCCGCCTTTGGTATGAGCAAAAAGTCACAAAAGGCGTTTGGCGCGATATTCAGAACCGCGTCGATACGCTCAGCGAAGAAACTGAAAACCCAAAACTCAAAGTTGGAGTATACGACTACGACGGAAACTTCCTGTTAGTCGACCTCTCTGAGATTGGCACCCTCTCCGACTTGGCCAAGTAAACCCACCTCCCAAAGAAAAAGGGCGGCCCTTGCGGAGCCGCCCTTCCTGACATCAGCTGTGCGCCCGATTACTCGGTGACAGCGTTGTCCACGTCAACCGTGATGCCCGGACCCATGGTCGAGGACAGGTTGATCTTTTTCATGTAGGCACCTTTGGCGCCGGTCGGCTTGGCTTTGGCCACGGCCGACACGAAGGCACGGACGTTCTCGACCAGCTTGGCTTCGTCGAAGGACGCTTTGCCGACGCCGGCATGCACAACGCCGCCTTTTTCCGCTTTGAACTGGACTTCGCCGCCCTTGGCTGCTTCCACGGCCGCTTTCACGTCCATGGTCACGGTGCCGACTTTCGGGTTCGGCATCAGGTTGCGCGGGCCCAGGATTTTGCCCAGACGGCCGACGACCGGCATCATGTCCGGGGTGGCGATGCAGCGGTCAAAGTCGATCTTGCCGCCCTGGATCGCTTCCATCAGGTCTTCGGCGCCGACGATGTCTGCACCGGCTGCGGTCGCTTCGTCAGCTTTGGGGCCGCGGGCGAACACAGCAACGCGCATGGCTTTGCCGGTGCCGTTCGGCAGGCCGACCACGCCGCGGACCATCTGGTCTGCGTGGCGGGTGTCAACGCCCAGGTTCAGGGAGATCTCGACGGTTTCGTCGAATTTCGAGGTTGCGTTGGCTTTCACCAGGGCAACAGCTTCTTCCACGGACAGGTTTTCTTTGCCTGCGAAAGCTTCGCGCGCGGCGCGGGTGCGTTTACCGAGCCTTGCCATCTTACTTCACCTCGATGCCCATGGAGCGGGCGGAGCCCAGGATGATCTGCATTGCCGCGTCGATGTCGTTGGCGTTCAGATCTTTCATCTTGGCTTCGGCGATCTCTTTCACCTGGGCCACGGTCACGGTGCCGACGGTTTCCCGGCTCGGGTTGTTCGCGCCGGATTTCACCTTGGCCGCCTTCTTCAGGTAGTAAGACGCGGGCGGCGTCTTGATGTCCATGGTGAAGGACTTGTCCTGATAGTAGGTGATCACGGTCGGGCACGGCGCGCCGGGCTCCATGTCTGCGGTCTTGGCGTTGAACGCCTTGCAGAATTCCATGATGTTGATGCCGCGCTGACCCAGGGCCGGGCCGACGGGCGGAGAGGGGTTTGCCTGACCTGCAGGAACCTGCAGCTTCATCGAACCAACAAGCTTCTTAGCCATTTGGTTGTCCTTTCAACGAGGACGGAACGCGTTCCGCCCGGAGAATGTTGCGTGGTCGGATGTCAGGGTCGCGACCCATTCATCTCCCACGAGAGAATCTCGCCCGAAGACGATAGAGGCGGCGTTTACAGGGGAATGTTGGTGTTGGCAAGTGGGCGGGAGGGGAATTGAGCAAACCCGGCTCGAGCCTAGCCGAAAGCAATTCCGTTCCATTTTGACTGGTGGACGTGAACGCTTGCGATCAGCTAGTGACGCCCCGTCCGGACCCAATCGGAAGGAAGCTGATGCCACGGCTGGTCAGGAAAACGCCGCGCCATCTCTTCCTTGAGTTTTCGCTCCCGGGAAACGGGGCCGCCAACATGCCAAGCAGCTTCCTCAACTCCGAAATCGGCGGTTAACCGGGCTGGCAAGTGATGCTCAGCGTCCCATACTGCAACAACTTCAAGATCCTGTATGGCCGGGTCCTCCAGTCGCGTTTCACGAGTAGCACCCCCTCCCTCCCAAATGGTTACAGCAAGCGTGCCAACCGGCCACTGAACCTGCGGGGGAACAATGTGCAGCGCCCCAGCGAGATCATAGCGTCCGAGCTTGACCCACCGGCCCGCACGGAGGGCTCGCGTTATTGACGGGAATGCGACCGACACCACAGACATCACTGGCGACGAGAGAATATCTTTGACATTGGCGACTTCGTGATCCCGGCGCCGAAAGAACCCTACCGACTTTTCGGAGGTGACCTGACCGTAATAGATCCATTCACCTTCGCCAAATAGAGCGTATAGCGTTCCTGACTTCAGGTCGGCCCGAGCTTTGGGATTAACTTCAAACATCGCCGCACCATTGCGAGGGATACCCCCCACGTCAACAACTGCTCACCCTTCCGGACCTCTAAGCCAAACCAATTGAACGAAAGGTCTAGATATCTGCCAAACAAAAAAACGCCGCGTTGAACCCAACGCGGCGCCTCAAATTCCACTGGGCGGCAACTCACCCCTGCTTGGTCACCTGGGTGAAGTCCAGCTCGACCGGGGTCTCGCGGCCGAAGATCGACACGGTGACCTTGAGCTTCTGGTTGTCCTCGTCGACCTCTTCGACCATGCCGTCGAAATCCTCGAACGGGCCGTCGTTCACCTTCACCTTCTCGCCGATCTCGAAGTGGATCAGGGTGCGCGGCGCCTCGACGCCTTCCTCGACGCGGCCCAGGATGCCCTGCACCTCAGCGTCGCGCATCGGCATCGGGCGGCCCTGCGGGCCCAGGAAACCGGTGACGCGGTTGATCGAGGAAATCAGGTGATAGCCGCGGTCGGACATTTCCATGTGCACCAGCACGTAGCCGGGCATGAAGCGGCGCTCGGTCGAGACCTTCTTGCCGCGGCGGATCTCGATCACCTCTTCGGTGGGGACCAGAACCTCGTCGATCTCGTCCTCAAGGCCCTGTTCTGCGACCGAGGTGCGGATCTGCTCTGCGATTTTCTTTTCGAAGTTCGAAAGAACGCTGACCGAATACCACCGTTTCGCCATGAACCGTTGTCCTTGTTCTGCCGGGCGGGCCACTTGCCGCGCCGCTGCCTGTTCATTCCGCTGCAGCCCCGGGGCTGCGCTCTCCAACAAAAAGCGGCGTGCAAACCGAATCGCTGCACGCCCGCCTCAATAATTCCTGCTCAGGTACCGCCCATCGCTGCCAAGATCAAGTGCAGCGCAGCAATTGCGGCCCCAAAGCCCAAGTACCGCTGCGGACTTAGCCGAACATCCCCAGAAGCCCTTGCAGGCCAAAGCGGATCAGCAGGTCCACCAGCGCAAAGAACAGCGCCGTCAGCGCCGCCATGATGAACACCATGACCGTGGTCAGCAGCACTTCGCGGCGGGTCGGCCAGACGACCTTGGAGACTTCGGCGCGAACCTGCTGGATGAACTGAACGGGGTTGATAGTTGCCATACTGGGGGTGTCTCTCTGCTAGCAGTCAGGGCGATGTAACCGGAGCGGCCCGTGAATTCAAGCCCTGCGGCCCTCCTGCCCGGCCCGTTGCGGGTGTTGCGCAGGCAGCGGACGCCGGGTCAATCCAATTTTAATCCACTACTGGCAAAATTGACTCCAGAGGTTCCCTGCGGCCCATCGCGCCGCCCGGGAGCCGGACCGTGTGAATTATTGAGATCGGAAGCCATGACACCTGCCAATTCCCTGTCCGAGGCCGAACAGTTCGAACGCGACGCCAAGTTTGAAGATGCCGCCATGGCCTATGCCGGCATCCTGTCCCGCAACCCCCGCAACAAGCGCGCGCAATCGGCGCTGGAGGGGCTGCGCAAACGGCTGGACTCGCAGACCGATCCGTCGCCGGTGCATCAGGCCGGGCTGGAGGAGGCGCTGGCAGAGGGCCGTCCTTTCGAGGCTGCGGAAAGCTGCGGCGCGCTGCTCAAGACCTTCCGCGAATCGCATTTCCTGTGGGATTTCCTGGGCCGCTGCCACCTGGCCGCGGGCCATCTGGACAATGCCGCCACCTGTTTGAACAAGGCGATCGGGATCAATCCCCGTGCCGCCGGCAGCTATGCTGCGATGGGCCGGGTGAAGGCCGCCCGCGGCGAGCTGGACAATGCCATGGCGCTTTATGACAAGGCGCTGATGCTGGCCGCGGGCTGCCTGCAGGCGCTGCACGGCAAGGCAGAGGTGCTGATCAAGCGCGGCCAGAGCCAGAAGGCGGCCATCATGCTGCGCAAGGCGGTTGCTCTGGCTCCGCATGACGCGGCGCTGCATGTCACCCTGGCGGGCCTCCTGACCCAGCAGGGCGCGGTGGAGGACGCCAAGGAACACTACACCCAGGCCGTCCGCCTGAACCCCGCCCTGACCGAGGCCCGCTACCAGCTGGGCCTGCTGTTGAAGGCTGAGGGCGCCTTTGCCGCCGCCCTGCCCTGTTTCGACAAGGTGCTGCAGGCCAGTCCTTCCGATGACCGCGCCCGCACCCAGCGGCTGCATGTCCTGGCAGAGCTCTGCGACTGGAAATGGCTGCCGGAATACGGTGATTTCCGCCGCCAACTGGGCCTGCGCGGCAGCGGCTGCGATCCCAGCGCTCTGATGCTGATGGAGGACAACCCCGACCTCTTGCGCGCCCGCGCCCAATCCTATGCCAGCGAGTTGTTCGGCACGGCTGAGCTGAACAGCACCCCGCCTGCAGGCCAGCGCCCCGCGCGGCTGCGCATCGGCTATTTCTTCGCCGCCCGCGACGCCGCGGCGGTGCTGGACCAGCACGGCGGAATGCTTGCCGCCCACGATGATGGCCGCTTTGACATCCGCATCTATGCGGTTGGCGCAGGCCTGCCGGACAGCGCGGCGCAGAGGTTTGACGGCCTCAAGGTTCTGGATGCCAGCGCCACGGATCAGATGGCGGCGGCGGTGAAGGCAGACCAATTGGACGCCGCGGTGGATCTCTCCGGCTATTCCGGCGGCGGTGCGCTGCCGCTGTTCGCCGCCCGGCTGGCGCCGCTGCACATCCTGTTCCCCGGCTATCCCGGCACCATGGGCACCGCCGCCTATGACTACCTGATCAGCGACGCCGCCGCCTACCCACCCGGCAGCGAACGCTACCACAACGAGCACCTGCTGCGACTGGCAGATGGCCATCAAGCGGTGGCCCCGGCCACACTGGCCAACGCCCCGGACCGCGCCGCCTTCGGCCTGCCCGCAGAGGGCTTCGTGTTCTCCAGCTTTGCGTCTGGCAGCCATATCACACCGCAGGAATTCGACATCTGGATGCGCCTTCTGCAAAGCGCTCCGGACAGCGTCCTGTGGCTGGCGGACAACGGTGAACATGCGATGTCCAACCTGCGCCGCGCCGCCGCTGCGCGCGGTGTCGATCCGGACCGCCTGGTCTTTGCCCCGGCAGCCAGCCGCGATGATCACCTGGCCCGCCTGCCGCTGGCGGATCTGGTCCTGGACACGTTCACCGTAAACGCCACCGCCGCCGCCCGCGACGCCCTGGCTGCAGGGGTTCCGGTCCTCACCCTGCCCGGCCAGCAATCCGCCGCCCGCACCTCCGCCAGCCTGCTGCAATCCGCCGGGCTGCCGGAGATGATTGCCGAAAGCATACAAGGCTATGAGGCCAAAGCCGCGGAACTGGCTGCTGACAGCACATCCGCCGCCAGCCTGCGCAGCAAGCTCCGCACCCAGCAGCAGACCGCCGCGCTGTTCAGCCCGGAACGGCTGGCCCGGCAGGTGGAGCGCACCTTTGACGCCGCCTGCGAACGGCAGCAGCAGGGGCTGGCCCCGGCCCATCTGGATCTGGTGTGACCTGGCACGCCAAACGGCCTGCCCGAAAGGGCAGTGCTGTACCGGCGATGTGCGGGAAAATGGCAGGGGCAGCAGGGTTCGAACCCGCGACCTACGGTTTTGGAGACCGTCGCTCTACCAACTGAGCTATACCCCTGTGGTGCGGCATGTCCTACGGCAGGCGCGCTGCGGAGGCAAGAGGGAAAAGCGCATTTTCTTGCGCCGCCCGGGCGGTTTGCCCGCCGTGGGCTTTCCCTGGGCTTTGCCCCGGCGCAGCCATGCAGTATGACGGGGCAAATGCCGGGGCCAAGCCCCTGTGCCCCCTGCAGGAATGAGCCGTAGCCCCGTGAGCCTCAGAAAGAAAATCGCCGACAGCCCAAAGGTCAACCGCGCCATCGAGGGGCTGTTTGCCGCCTACGTGCGATTCGCCTTCCGCACCTCCCGCTGGACCCGCACCGGGTTTGAGGAGATGGACGCCTGCGTGCGCCGCGGCGAGCCGGTGATCTTTGTGCTGTGGCACCAGCGGCTGATCATGGCGCCCTATCTGTTCGACACCTCGCTGGGCCGCATTTGCGCGCTCACCTCAGCCGCCCGCGCCGGACGTCTGGCGGGCCAGATCCTGGTGCGGCTGGGGTTCGAGACCATCCCGATGTCGAGCCACAAGCGCCATGTGGCCCTGTCGCGCGAAGTGCTGCGCCGCACCCGCGAGGGCTGCTCCATCGGCATCGCCGCCGACGGCCCCCGCGGGCCTGCGCGGGTCTCGTCCACCGTGCCGGTGGTCTGGGCACGGATGACCGGCTGCCGGGTGTTCACCGTGGCCTTTGCCGAAAAGAAGGTGATGAAGCTGCCGACCTGGGACCAGCAGATGCTGCCGCTGCCGTTTTCGCGCGGCGTGCTGATGTGCCGGGAATGGACGGACGAGGTGCCGAAGAAGCCCAGTGACGAGCAGGTGGAAGGGTTGCGGCAAAGCCTGGAGGCATCGCTGGATGCCATAACGGATGCCGCGGATGCGGCGGCGGGGCGCGGCAGTGAGGATCCAAAGACGCAGGCGGGGTGAGCGGGCGTTTGCGGTGGCGGGCTGAGTGCCCACCCTGCGAACACAATGCACCTCGCGGGCAGGCAGATTGTCTGCCAGAAGTTCGTTGGTTTTTGATCTGGAAAAGACCACACCAGATTGCATTCAACCGCAAGATGCGAAACGCTGGCTGGAACCAGCTTTCCTTTCTTCAATTTGAATTTCCACAGGTCAAAATGCAGTCCATCACCCTGCGCATTCTGCGCGCCGCAGCGTTCTTCGCCATTTCTGCCGCTTTCCTGATTTCCGGCGAGGCCCGGGCCGAGGCTGAAATCAATCTTGGATCCCGCAACACGGTTTCCTTGGAAACAAAAGTGCTCTGGCCCAAAGAGTACGGCCTGTATCTGATGCTGCAGAAGCACGCGGGGCTTGCCAGCGAACTGAGAACGGGCGGGTATGACGTCTCGTTACTGCACAACTCATCAGAAGACCCCGGTCTTTTGACCTTTAACGTGAAAATCTACAAATGGGGAGATCGCGGCGATGAGTTGGTCTTCCAGCAATCGAATTTGCTGCCAAATTTGATTATGAGCCGTAACGAAGAATTCGGCCTGGAAGTTGCCTTGGCCCAGCTGTCCACTGGCAGATACCGGATAGAGGCCACCCCGGAGAATACAAACCACACCCTGGCGGACATCCCCGCAAGGCTGATGTTTATCAAAGCACTAAGGGGAAAATAGGCCTCAATCCATACCCGTCCGGACGCCCCACGTTCGGGCCGTGCGTGGCCTGCGCCGAACCGGAGGGTTGTTTCCGGCAAAACGGGCGGGCGCTGCCCTGCGAGGAAGTCCCCGCCGCTTTTCGACGCGAAAAACGGCCATGAAAAATCGATTTTTC
>NZ_AFCF02000009.1:245551-526712 GCF_000203975.2 Leisingera sp. ANG1
CGTTCAAACTTTTCCTTAGCCATTGCTTAGGCGCCCTTTTGAAATGAGGGGTCGCTTGCCGACCCGGTTTCCTCTGCGCCGGCGGATTATTTGGTTTGCCGGCAAAAATCAACCCGTTCCTGCTTGACAGGGGCGGTTTTCGCGCGCCTCAGCCAGCCGGTTGCGTCTCTGCCGCAGCCGCGTCTGCGCCGGCGCTGGATTCCGCCGCTGCACGCGGGGCAAACCAGCCTTCCGCCTCGTGCTGCTCGGCCATCCACTCCTCGACCTTGTCGGCGATATTTATGGCAAGGCCCTGGATCTGCTCCTGCTTGGTGCGGGCATGGCCGGAGCCCAGCACCGCGCTTTCGCCGGTGGTGCTTTCGAAGATCTGCATCTGGTGCTTCTTGGCGAGGAATTTCTTCTGCGCCACGTCATAGACAAAAACGTTCACCACCACCGCGCTTTTGGGGGAGAACAGCACCGGCACGCCGGGGGGGGCCAGCATGAAACCTTCGAGCGTCACCGCGACGTCGTACTGCTGGGCGCCGTCATAGCGGCGCAGGCGGGTGTTCAGCGCGTTTTCGATCGGCGCAGTCCATTCGCTGTGCTCGGCGTCGCGCGACAGCGGCCATTGCAGCGCTTTCTCGGTGTAGACATGGGTGACGCGGGCCTGGAAGGCGCCCAGATCCTCCGGCGCTTCGTTCAGCTGGGTTTCGCCGCAGGCGGCGAGCAGGGCCAAAGAGGCAAGCACGGAAAGAACGCGGATCATGGAAGTCCCCCAAGAGAAAGTCGGTCCCGCCCAGATAGCCGGGGGCGGCGGCCAGGGTAAAGAGGCGGAAACAGCAACCCCCGCGCGGGTGGCGCGGGGGGCACAGGCAGGCGGCAGGTTTCTGCTGCCTTACTTGAACTTGTAATTGCGCGGGAAGCCGTGCGGCGGGCGCTTGCCCACGCCTGCGCGCTTGCCGAGCCACTGGGTGAGGTCGGCCTCGTGGCGGGTCTTGCCGCCGCCCATTTCCCAGCGCAGGCCATCATCCCAGTTGAAGGTGGTGATGTCGCTGAGACCGCCGTCCAGTTCCAGCGAGCCCTGCTTGCCGCGGGCCATGTTGTACTTTTGCAGGCGCACGCCCTTACCGCGGGTCAGCTCGGGCATTTCCTCGACCGCGAAGACCAGGAACTTGCCGTTCTCGGAGACGATGGCGACGTGGTCGCCCTCCACCGGGATGCAGATCTTGGCGCGGTCGTCGTCCTTGACGTTCAGCACCTGCTTGCCGCTGCGGGTCTGGGCAACGATTTCCTTCTCGGCGCAGATGAAGCCGTTGCCGGCATCCGAGGCCACCAGCAGGCGGCCGTCGGGGTTGTGGATCATCAGGTCGACGATTTCAGCCTCGTTCGGCAGGTCGACCATCAGGCGCAGCGGTTCGCCCATGCCGCGCCCGCCGGGCAGATTGGCGGCCGACAGGGTGTAGAAACGGCCGTTGGAGCCGAACACCAGCAGGCGGTCGGTGGTTTCGGCGTGGAAGATAAAGCGCGGGCCATCGCCGTCTTTGAACTTCAGCTCGCGGTTCAGGTCGATGTGGCCGGTCATCGCCCGGATCCAGCCCATCTGGGAGCAGACCACGGTGATCGGCTCGCGGTCGATCATCGCTTCCAGCGGCACGTCCTCGACTTCGCCCGCCTCGGCAAACAGCGTGCGGCGGGCGCCGCCTGCGTAGTCCTTGCCGAACTGCTTCTTGGTTTCTTTCAACTGCTCGGAGATGCGGGACCATTGCAGATCCTCGGAGGCCAGCAGTTCAACCAGCCCGGCGCGTTCCTCGCGCAGGGCGTCGCGTTCGCGGACCAGTTCGATCTCTTCCAGCTTGCGCAAAGACCGCAGGCGCATGTTGAGGATCGCCTCAGCCTGCACCTCGGTCAGCTCGCCCGCGCCGGGGGCCGGAGAGACATACTCGGCCTCGGTGAAGGCGCGGGGATGGTCCTTGCTCCAATCCTCGCGGATCAGGGCGGCCTTCGGGTCCTCGTCATAGCGGATGATGTCGATCACCCGGTCGAGGTTCAGGAAGGCAATGATGAAGCCTTCGAGCACCTCCAGCCGGTGGTCGATCTTTTCCATCCGGTGGCGCGAGCGGCGCTGCAGCACGTCGCGGCGGTGGTCGAGGAAGGCGCGCAGCACCTCCTTCATCGAGCAGACCTTGGGGGTCACACCGTCGATCAGCACGTTCATGTTGAGGCTGAAGCGGATTTCCAGGTCCGAATTGCGGAACATCATGTTCATCAGAACCTCGGGGTCCACGTTCTTGGACTTGGGTTCCAGGATGATGCGGATGTCGTCCGCCGATTCGTCGCGCACATCGGCGAGGATCGGCACCTTCTTGGTCTGGATCAGCTCGGCGATCTTCTCGATCAGCTTGGATTTCTGGACCTGATAGGGGATTTCGGTGACGACGATCTGCCACTGGCCGCGGCCCAGGTCCTCGACCTCATGCTTGCAGCGCAGGCGGAAGGAGCCGCGGCCGGTGCTGTAGGCCTTGGCGATGTTTTCCTTGGGCTCGACGATGATGCCGCCGGTGGGGAAATCGGGGCCGGGCACATAATTCAGCAGGGTGTCGTCGCGCGCATCCGGCGTCTTGATCAGATGCAGGCAGGCGTCGATCAGCTCGGCAATGTTGTGCGGCGGGATGTTGGTCGCCATGCCGACCGCGATGCCGGCGGCGCCGTTGGCCAGGATGTTCGGGAAGGTCGCGGGCAGCACTGCCGGTTCGGTCAGGCGGCCGTCGTAGTTGTCGCGGAAATCAACCGAATCCTCATTGAGGCCTTCCAGCATCGCCTCGGCCACGAAGGTCATCCGCGCCTCGGTGTAGCGCGAGGCCGCCGGGTTGTCGCCGTCGATGTTGCCGAAGTTGCCCTGGCCGTCGACCAGCGGGTAGCGGACGTTGAAGTCCTGCGCCAGGCGCGCCATCGCGTCATAGATCGCGGCGTCGCCGTGGGGGTGGAAGTCACCCATGGTGTCGCCGGAAATCTTGGCTGACTTGAGGAAGCCGCCGGTGGAGCTGAGGCGCAGGCGGTTCATCGCATAGAGGATGCGCCGGTGCACCGGCTTCAGCCCGTCACGCGCGTCGGGCAGCGCCCGGTGCATGATGGTGCTGAGCGCATAGGTCAGATAGCGCTCGCCAATGGCGCGGCGCAGCGGTTCCAGGATTTCACCCTGTTCGGGGGCAGACGGCATGTCGGGATCTTCTACCAGGTCGGTCATGCATCGGTGATACTTCCGCCGCCGGAATTGGTAAAGCGGGCGCACGCGAAATTCGCACAGTGCAGCGGCGCGCCCACGGGGTTCGGGGGAAGCTTGGGGGAGAATAAGCCGGACTCTCCCCTGTTTCCCCGCCGTTAACTTGCCCTAGATAGAAAGGAACCAGGCAGCCGCGCCGCGCGTTTCTTTTTCAAACCAATGCAATTCAGTGCAGCTGCCCGTGTGGTGGTACTAGGGGGACCGGTTATGTCGCGTTTTATTTTTGTGTCTTTCGCTTTTCTGGGCTGGGGCTTTTACGAACTCAGCGGGGGTGCGGATTTTGAGCCGCGCCAGGAGCGCTCGGAAGCGCTGGAAATTGCCAAGGCGGCATTTTCCGCACCGGATGAAACCCGGCAAGCCAACCGCAGCAGCCGGGCCGGCGAAGACGCCAAATCCCTGATCCGCAACGTGACTTTCCAGCCTGCAGGCAGCACGCAAGAGGCCGCCCGGCCTGCGCGTCCTGCAGCCGACCCGCAGCTGCGCTCGCGGGTGGCGCTGCGGCAGATCACCCAGGCACGCCTGGCCATCAGTGACAGCACAAACGTGTTTCCGGCAGTTGCAGACCAGGGCGCCCAACTGCAGCTGGCATCGCTGGAGGGCGGCATTTCCAGCATTCAGACAGCCGCTGCCGGAACTGAGGTTCAAAACGATGCGTCCGAACCTGCGGGCGCAGCCCTGGCCGAGCCGCAGCCTGAACCGGAGAAGGACATCCGCCGAATCAGAGCGTCGCGCGTGAACATGCGGCAGGGGCCGGGCACCAATTACCCGGTGATTGCGCGTCTGCTGGGCGGTGACGAGGTTGTCGTGTTCGAGGACAGCGGCACCGGCTGGCTGCACCTGCGCGCGCCCGGCAAGGGCAAGGTGGGCTGGATTGCCGCTTCCCTGGTGAGCAAGAAACGCCCATAACTGGTCCCGGAGACTTCCGGGCAGAGGGGCACTCTCTTGAAGAAAACGATTCTGATTACAGGCTGTTCCTCCGGGATCGGCCTGGATGCGGCCCGCGGCATGCGGGAGCGCGGTTGGCGGGTGTTTGCCTCCTGCCGGCAGCAGCGCGACTGCGACCGGATGCGGGCCGAAGGGTTTGAGAGCCCGCGCATTGATTACACCGACCCGGAAAGCATCACCGCCGGCCTGGGTGAAGTGCTGGAGGCCACCGGTGGCACCCTGGATGCGCTGTTCAACAACGGTGCGCATGGGCTGCCGGGCGCAGTGGAGGATCTGCCGACCGAAGGCCTGCGTGCGATCTTCGAGGCCAACTTCTTTGGCTGGCACGAGCTGACCCGGCAGGTGATTCCGGTGATGCGCAAACAGGGGCACGGGCGGATCGTGCAGAACTCCTCAATCCTGGGGTTTGTGACCTTCCCCTGGCGCGGCGCCTATGTGGCAACGAAATACGCGCTGGAGGGGCTGACGGACACCTTGCGAATAGAGCTGAAGGGCACCGGCATCCACATGGTGCTGATCGAGCCGGGACCGGTGACGTCGAAGATCCGGGAAAAGTCGATCCCGCATTTCGAGCGGTTCATCGACTGGAAAGTGTCACCGTTGCGCGACCTGTATGAATCGCGGCTGCTGAAGCGGCTCTATGAGGGCAGCAATGGCCCGGACCGGTTCGAACTGCCGGCCTCCGCCGTCACCGCCAAGCTGGCGCATGCCTGCGAATCCCGCCGCCCGCATCCGCGCTATTACGTCACCACCCCAACCCACATCGCGGGCTTTCTGCGGCGCATCCTGCCGACCAGGGCAATTGACCGCATCCTTGTGAAGCTCGGATAGGGTCGCCATCTGCACCTGCACAGGGTAGATGGAACCCAACGAATTGATGCGCTTTGGGGGACAGGATGAGCGATCCGCTGTATTATCTGGGACTGGCAGCCGTGGCGGCCGTGGTTGTGGCGCTGGTCATCGGCATCGGCGGCTTTGGCAAGGGCGGCGAGTTTAATCGGCGCAATGCGAACAAGATGATGCGGCTGCGCATCCTGTTTCAGTTCATTGCAGTGGTGATCCTGCTGGCCTACGTCTATCTGCGCAGCCAGGGAGGATAATCGGCGATGGTCGTTCTGAACAAGATTTACACCCGCACCGGCGACAAGGGCGAAACCGCGCTGGGGAACGGCGAGCGGGTCGCCAAACACTCGGCGCGGGTCAATGCCTATGGCACCTCGGATGAGCTGAACTCCTTTGTCGGCGTCGCGCGGCTGGAAGCCGACGGCGAGATGGATGCGGCACTGGCGCGCATCCAGAATGACCTGTTCGACCTGGGCGCTGATCTGTGCCGGCCCGAGATGGAGAAGGATGCGGACGCCGAATACCCACCGCTGCGCATTGCGGTGGCGCAGGTCGAGCGGCTGGAAGCCGAAATCGACGTGATGAACAAGGATCTGGAGGCGCTGCGCAGCTTCATTCTGCCGGGCGGCTCCAAGCTGGCGGCGCATCTGCATGTCTGCCGCACCGTGGCGCGCCGCGCCGAACGGCTGGCGACCGACCTCAGCACCGCCGAGGACGTGAACCCGGCGGCGGTGAAATACCTGAACCGCCTGTCCGACTGGTTCTTTGTCGCTGCCCGCACCGCCAACAACGGCGGCAAGGACGACGTTCTGTGGGTGCCCGGCGCCAACCGCTGAGACCCCCTGCCCCAATCTGATCTCGGCCTGATGCCGGTCTGATTCGCCATCTGGCGCCGGATTTTTGCGAATCCGGCGCCAAACGCGTCATGCGGGACCGCCGCGCCCTGCCGTTGCGGCAGGCAGATTTCCCACCGGAAACATTCTTGCAAAAATGATGTTCCAAATGAGCAAACGCGACGTCGGCGTGCGCTAACGTGACGATTTTGCCCTGTTGCGCGCCCGCACCAGCCGGTATCAACGCTTCGAGAGCATAGAGGGGGAGTCGCCCTGGGGCGGCTTGCCGTTTGTTAAGGAGAGAACGCAAAATGAAGGTACTCGTGCCTGTCAAACGCGTGATTGACTACAACGTGAAGGTCCGCGTCAAAGCGGACGGCAGCGGTGTCGATCTCGCCAACGTGAAAATGTCGATGAACCCCTTCGACGAAATCGCTGTCGAAGAAGCCATCCGCCTGAAAGAAGCCGGCAAGGCTGATGAGGTGGTTGCGGTTTCGATCGGCGTCAAGCAGGCTCAGGAAACCCTGCGCACCGCCCTGGCGATGGGTGCGGACCGCGCCATCCTGGTGGTTGCTGCCGACGACGTGCACACCGACATCGAGCCGCTGGCCGTTGCGAAAATCCTGGCCAAAGTGGTCGAGGAAGAGCAGCCGGGCGTCGTGCTCTGCGGCAAGCAGGCAATCGACAACGACATGAACGCAACCGGCCAGATGCTGTCGGCGCTGCTGGGCTGGTCCCAGGGCACCTTTGCATCCGAACTGGACATCGAAGGCGGTAACGCCAAGGTGACCCGTGAGGTCGACGGCGGCCTGCAGACCATTTCCGTGAAGATGCCTGCCATCATCACCGTGGACCTGCGCCTGAACGAGCCGCGCTATGCGTCGCTGCCGAACATCATGAAGGCGAAGAAAAAGCCGCTGGACGAGAAAACCGCCGCCGACTACGGCGTCGACGTCACCCCGCGCCTGGAAATCGTCAAGACCGAAGAGCCGCCGGCACGCGCCGCAGGCATCGTGGTCGGCTCTGTCGACGAGCTGGTTGAGAAACTCAAAGAAGCGGGGGCTGTGTAATGGCTGTTCTTCTCCTTGCTGAAGTGACCGACGGCGCGCTGGCGCTGGACGCGACCGCAAAAGCCGTTGCCGCTGCCTCCAAGCTGGGCGACGTGACCGTTCTGGCCGCTGGCGCCTCTGCTGCTGCCGCTGGCGAAGAAGCCGCGAAAATCGCTGGCGTTGCCAAGGTTCTGGTTGCCGAGGACGCATCGCTGGGCCACCGCCTGGCGGAGCCGACCGCGGCGCTGATCGCTGGCCTGGCGTCCGACTATGAGCACATCGTTGCGCCCGCCACCACCGACGCCAAGAACGTGCTGCCGCGCGTTGCTGCGCTGCTGGACGTGATGGTGATCTCGGACGTGTCCGGCGTTGTCGACGGCAACACCTTCGAGCGCCCGATCTATGCCGGCAACGCGATCCAGACCGTGAAGTCCAGCGACGCCAAGAAAGTCGTCTCCTTCCGCACCGCGTCCTTTGACGCAGCTGGCGAAGGCGGTTCCGCTTCCGTGGAAACCATCTCGGCAGCGGCAAACCCGGGCCTGTCCGAGTGGGTTGAAGACAAGGTTGCCGCAAGCGACCGTCCGGAACTCACCTCGGCCGGCATCGTTGTCTCCGGCGGCCGCGGCGTTGGCTCCGAGGAAGACTTCAAACTGATCGAGAACCTGGCCGACAAGCTGGGCGCCGCTGTTGGCGCCTCCCGCGCGGCTGTCGACTCGGGCTATGCACCGAACGACTGGCAGGTGGGTCAGACCGGCAAGGTTGTTGCACCGGACCTGTATGTCGCTGTCGGCATCTCCGGCGCCATTCAGCACCTGGCCGGCATGAAGGACTCCAAGGTCATCGTGGCGATCAACAAGGACGAAGAAGCACCGATCTTCCAGGTTGCGGACTTTGGCCTGGTTGCCGACCTGTTCGAAGCCGTCCCGGCCCTGACCGAAAAACTGGGCTGAGCCCAGCTGGACAGCTGACCAATAGGAAGGCCCGCCAATTGGCGGGCCTTTTTCCGTTCTGATGGTAAGGGGGATTTGACGCTCAGGCGCGCAGCAGCGGCTCCAGGTCGCCGGCCAGCGCCTCTGCGATTTTCATGTGTTCCTTGGGGCCGATCATGTGGCGGGCAGCCGGCAGCTCCATCGGGCCGAAGATCATGCCGGAAATATCCTGCGCCGCGGCAGCGGAGGCAGCCTTGATTTCGAGGATGCCCTGCACCTTGGGGCGCAGCGCCTCAGCCATGGCGCGGTCGACCAGCACCGGCTCCTCCGGGAAGCCGGCCTCGGCGTCGAGCGCATAGCGCAGCCACAACAGCAGGACACGGCCGTCCAGTTCATCGACCAGCCTGGTCATCCGGTCGATCCAGCTGCGCTGCAGCTGCTCGCGGACCTGCTCAAACCGCTGCGCGGAGATCTCTCGCAGGGAGCACAGCAGGTGCTTGTTGAAGTGGAACTCGGTGAAGTCGACCTCAGGATACAGGGTCTTGAGCGCTGGCTGGGCGGCAAGGAAGCGGTCGTTGCGGCGCGGATGCACCCGGTAATAGGGGTTGGAGATATTCTGCGCGCCCAGCATCTGCACCACGGTCAGCCGGGCGTTGCGGGCAACGCCGATCAGGCTGTCGTCATGCGCGAAACTGTCCAGCCCCGCGTTCACGCTGCCCAGGTTGACGCAATCCATGCCCAGCCGGGCCTGCAGCGAGTCGACAAAGGGAAATTCAACGAATCGCCCATAGACTTCGGTTCCGCCAAGGAAAGCGACATAAGGGTCATCCAGGGACCTTCGCGGCCCCCGCACCAGCAGTCTGGATTGACCATATCTGCATGGTTCCCCCGCAAGCGCCCCCGCGCTTTTGAGTTCATAGCTCATACTACCACCAAATTTTTCACCCGAGACTCACCCTGGCGGGCAACCATTGCAATTTCCCTAAAGTGAGAATTTGCCTCAAATCCGGGTCAGCTGCCCTTGTGCCTGCCCGCGCCCGGCCAGTATGGTTGCCGCAGCTATTTCAGGAGCCTGAGGCATGGAAATTCAGAAGGTTGGAGTGATCGGCGCGGGTCAGATGGGCAATGGCATTGCCCATGTCATGGCGCTGGCCGGATACGAGGTCGTGCTGAATGACGTCAGCCAGCAGGCGCTGGACGGCGCGCTGAGCCTGATTCACAAGAACATGGAGCGCCAGGCCAGCAAGGGGAAGATTTCGGAAGACGATGTGAAGGCCGCATTGGCGCGCATCGTGCCGTCGCTGAAGCTGGCCGACGTGGGTGCAACCGATCTGGTGATCGAGGCGGCGACCGAGCGGGAAACCGTGAAGCAGGCGATCTTTGAGGACCTGCAGCCGCATCTGCAGCCGCATACGATCCTGACCTCCAACACCTCGTCGATCTCGATCACCCGGCTGGCCAGCCGCACTGACCGGCCCGAACGCTTCATGGGCTTCCACTTCATGAACCCGGTGCCGGTGATGCAGCTGGTGGAGCTGATCCGCGGCATTGCCACCGACGAGCCGACCTTCAAGGCCTGCCAGGACGTGGTGGCACGGCTGGGCAAAACCTCTGCCAGCGCCGAGGATTTCCCGGCCTTCATCGTCAACCGCATCCTGATGCCGATGATCAACGAGGCGGTCTATACGCTCTATGAGGGCGTGGGATCGGTGAAGTCGATCGACGAGTCGATGAAGCTGGGCGCCAACCATCCGATGGGGCCGCTGGAGCTGGCGGATTTCATCGGGCTGGACACTTGCCTCGCGATCATGAACGTGCTGCACGACGGGCTGGCGGACACCAAATACCGCCCCTGCCCGCTGCTGACTAAATACGTCGAGGCCGGCTGGCTGGGCCGCAAGACCCAGCGCGGGTTCTATGACTACCGCGGGGAAACCCCGGTGCCGACCCGGTAACAGACGGCACAAACAAAGAAGCGCCCCGCGGGGCGCTTTTTCGTTTCCGGCAAGATGGAGAGCGCAGGCTCAGCCCTGCTTGCCGAGGTTCAGCGTGTGCTCGCGCAGCCAGGCCATGAAGCCGCGCGGGTCGGTCTGCAGCTGCTCCATCTGCTCATCGGTGAGCGGCTTGCCGACCACCGGTGCCTGCGGCTTGTTGCAGGAGCGGACGATTTCATGCAGCAGCAGGCCCTGGCGCAGGATCGGGGAGATTTGGCAGGCGATCTGATACCAGCGCGAGTTCGAGCCGGGGTAAAAGATCGGCACCACCCGCGCGCCGGAGCGGCGGATCAGCTGGGCAGTAAAGACGTTCCATTCGCGCTCAATCGCGGGGCCGAACCAGCTGTCGGACGACATCACAACGCCGGAGGGGAACAGTGCCACGGCCCCGCCCTCCTTGAGGAAGGCCATGGTTTTGGCGCGCATGTCGACCATCTTGCGCTGCGCTTCGGGGTCATGCGGGAAGGGCACCGGGATCATGAAGGAGGTTGCGGCCTCGTCCAGGCCGGTCAGCACCGAGCGGGTCAGGATGCGGTAATCAAGACGGCGGCGGCCGATCAGGTCGGCAAAGATCATGCCGTCGACCATGCCGTGCGGATGGTTGGCGACAATCACCACCGGGCCGTCGGCGGGGATATTGTCAATCTGCTCCTGCGGGGTCTGCAGGTCGATGCCCATGGTGTTGAGCGCACCGCGCCAGAACTTCTGGCCGCGGTATTCGGCGTTGTTTTTCTCGAACTTGTTGACCATACGCAGGATCGTCAGCTTGCCGGTCAGCCATTCGATGGTCTTGATCGCAAGCGAGGTCCAGCGGTCGTCAAAGGAGTTGGCATAGGTCAACGTGCGGCGGTCATAGACCTCGCCCGTTGTCTGCTCAGCGGTGTCCGGCGCGATGCCGGTATTCCTGTCTTGTGCGGTATCCGCCAATGTGCCTTTTCCCGTCCCGTCGCCGGCGCGGGCCTAGTAGCCCTCGCCGAACTTGTCGGCCACCAGAGCCTCCAGCGCATGCGCCAGCGCGTCAGCATCAGGCCCCGAAGTCTCGACGTCAATAGTCGTTCCTTTCGAGGCTGCCAACATCAAAAGCCCCATAATGCTGTCGCCTGAGGCCGACATTCCGTCCTTCAGCACCTCTGCCGTGGCGTCAAACGCTTCGACCACCTCCACCAGCTTGGCAGAGGCGCGGGCGTGCAGCCCTTTTTCGTTGATGATTTTCAGCGTCTTCAGAGCCATTTAATGTGCCTGCTCCCCGTCAGGGTTTACGTTCTGGGCGTTGATATACTTGCGCCCGGCCTCCATCGCCTGCCGCACCGCGTCGGCAACCGGCAGGTGGCGGGATTTTGCCAGTTTGATCAGCATCGGCAGGTTGGCGCCATAAAGAATGCGGCGGTCCGCGGGCGCGCAGGCCTTGAGGCTGAGGTTGGAGGGCGAGCCGCCGAAGAGGTCCACCACCACAACCACGCCGCCGCCGCTATCAACCTTGTCGGCTGCGGCGGCGATTTCCTTCTGCTTGGCACTGCGGTCGTCTTCAGGGCCGATGCCAATGGCCACAAGGCTGGGCTGCGGACCCACAACGTGTTCCACTGCGGCAAGGTATTCCTTTGCCAGTCCGCCATGCGCTACGATCACAATCCCGATCAACCCGGCCTCTCACTTCTTTTGCTGGCCTTGCAGCTCGCGGTGTCTAATTGACACTTGCAAGCCGTCCTCCGCAAGGGCCTTGGCCAGGGTTTCCGCCATTGTCACCGATCTGTGCTGGCCGCCGGTGCAGCCGAAGGCGATGGAAAAATGCGA
Source organism: Leisingera sp. ANG1 (assembly GCF_000203975.2). Lineage (GTDB taxonomy): Bacteria > Pseudomonadota > Alphaproteobacteria > Rhodobacterales > Rhodobacteraceae > Leisingera. The sequence goes on from NZ_AFCF02000009.1 coordinate 257,198, forward strand.
TTTCCCCTCATCCCGGTAGGCTGGCAGCAGCAGCCGGGTCAGGTCCAGCACCCGGTCAAAGAACGGCTGGAACCGGTCGTCGGCACGGACATAGTCCTGCACCGCCGGATCCTGGCCGTTCAGCGCACGCAGGCCCGGGTCCCAATAGGGGTTGGCCAGGAAGCGGCAGTCGAACACCATGTCGATCCCGTGCGGCATCCCGCGCTTGTAGGAGAAGCTTTGCACCGACAGCGCCAGGGTGCGGCCGCCGGGGGCGAACCAGCGCTCGATCTCCGCCTTCAGCTGGTGGACGTTCATGCCCGAGGTTTCCAGCAAGATGTCGGCCCGGTCGCGGATCGGTCCCATCAGGTCCAGCTCGCGGCGCACGCCCTCGCCCGGGGATTCTGCCGGTGCCAGCGGGTGGCGGCGGCGGGTTTCCGAGTAGCGGCGCAACAGCACATCGGGCTGGGCGTCGAGGTAGAGCACGGTCAGGTCCAGCTCTCGGCGGCCCGACAGCATGTCGATCACATCCAGCAGCGCGCGCGGCGAGAAGTCCCGGTTGCGGCTGTCCAGCCCCAGCGCCATCGGGCGCGGCGCTGCGGCGGCATCAAACAGACCGGGCAGCAGGCGCAGCGGCAGGTTGTCAATTGCCTCGAAGCCAAGATCCTCCAGCACGTTGATCGCGGTGGTCCGGCCCGCGCCGGAGGGGCCGGTGACCAGAACCGCCGGGACTGCCTGTTTTTTCTGTTCAGGCATCCGGGTCCAGCGCCCCGCATCTGAGGTATTGCATCAGGGCCGGGGCGAAATGGGCGCCGTCCACGCGTTTGACCCGGACAATCTCCTGCCCCAAGAGCTGGGTGGTGTGGCGCACCGGCAGGCGTTCGGTCTCTGCCTCGTCGAGATCAACCAGCGCCGTCACCGGCACCGGGCTGCGGATCTGCGCCTGCAGAAGGCCCATATAACGCGCCTCGATCAAACCGCGGATCGGTTCCGGCGCGCTGGCGACCAGTTCCCCGTGCAAAAGCTGCACCAGCACCCGGTCGTCAGCCACCAGCTGGGCGCCGAAGGCCATCAGCTGCAGCGCCAGCGCGGATTTTCCCTGGCCGGAGGTGCCGGTGATCAAAAGCCCCTGCCCCTCCAGCGCGACGCAGGAGGCATGCAGGATGAGGCTTTGTGTTTCAGACATGGGCTTGAACCGGGATCAGACAGGCAAGCCTACCACAAAACGCGCGCCGAGTGGCTCGGAAGTGACATCGGCCTCGGTCGGGCGGATGTTTTCGGCCCAGATCACCCCGCCATGCGCCTCGACAATCTGCTTGGAGATCGCCAGGCCAAGGCCGGAGTTATTGCCGAAATGCTCCACCGGGCGCTGCGAATAGAAGCGTTTGAAGATCTTGGAGAGCGCCTGGTCGGGGATGCCTGGGCCGGTGTCTTCTACCACGATCAGCACCCGGTTGGCGCGGCGGCGCGCCCAGACGCGGATGGCGTCGCCCTCCTCGCAGAAGGAAATCGCATTGGTGATCAGGTTCACGAAAACTTGCGCAAGGCGCGCCTCCAGCCCCTGCAGCTGAATCGGCTGTGCGGGCAGATCGGTGATGTAGTCGATGCCCTTGGCGCGGGCATCCTCGCCCAGGTACTGGTTCAGGTTGCCCAGCATGGACAGGAGGTTGAACTCTTCCTCCTCCTCCTTGACCAGTTCGGCGTCCAGCCGCGAGGCGTTGGAGATGTCGCTGACCAGCCGGTCGAGGCGGCGCACATCGTGTTCGATCACGTCCATCAGCTTTTCGCGCTGGTCATCGCGGCGAACCATCCGCAGGGTGCCAACCGCGGATTGCAGGCTGGCGAGCGGGTTCTTGATCTCATGCGCCACGTCCGCGGCGAACTGCTCATTGCTGTCGATGCGGGAATAAAGCGCCTTGACCATGCCGCGCAGGGCACGGCTGAGGCGGCCAATCTCGTCAGGGCGGGCGGACAGGTCAGGGATGCGGATCCGGCCCGGGTTGGATTTACGGCTGCCGCGGTCGCGGCCCAGTTCCGCCGCCTCGGCCAGATCGGCCAAGGGGTTGGCGATGGTCGAAGCCAGCACCAGGCTGAGGCCGACGGAAACCAGAAGCGCCACCACAAACATCTGCAGAACCCGTTCCTGCTCGCCGCGAACGAGCGCGTCTACCTCGCCGGTGGGCGAGGTCAGCGCGATCACCCCGACGGCGGTGCCGTTGTGCATGATCGGGGTAGCCGCGGAGATCACCCGGCTGCCGCTGGTGTCCACCACGGTTTCAACCCCGGTGCCGCGATTCATCGCACGGTCCACAAGGCCGCTGAGCCGTTCCTCCAGCGTCGGGCCAGAAGCCGCATTGGGTGTTTCATCGCCTTCCGTCAATCCCCAGAGCACAGAGAGCGCGTCGCTGATCAGGGTGCGGCTGCGGCCGCTGTCGTTCAGCACGTTCAGCGCATCGCTGCGGTCCACACCCTTGATGCTGGAAATCAGGTTGCCGGTGGTGTCGAACACAAAGGCCTCGACCCCGCCGCGCAGGCTGAGGCGAGCCAAGGTATCTTCCACCTGAATGCCATCGCCGGCAGCAAAGCTGACGGCGCCGGCCGCGGGCATCTCAGCCTCGAACACATCGGCGGCCAGCATCGCCTCGGAGACCAGCGCGCCGGCCCGCTGCTGAACCAGGCTCTGGCGGGAAGAGTTCAGGTAGAGGATGCCGGTGACCATGATGGTCAGCGCAATCAGGTTGAAAGTGATGATCCGGCGGGTCAGCGGCGAGCCCTTGAGCGGCAGGAGCCCGCGGCGGGCGCGCTTGACCTGCATCTCGCGCGTGACCGACTGGTCGGGGGTGACCCAGTCTTCCCCCAAAACCACATCGCCGTCCTGCTGGCGTTGCACTATGCTGGTATCGCGCATCCGCGCCACTCCCTTGGCCGGGGGCAAGAAGCCCCGCTTAGATGTGCCGCTTATTCTTCATTGTAACGGTAACCGATTCCATAAAGGGTCTCGATTGCCGCAAAATCCGAATCCGCGCTGCGCATCTTCTTGCGCAGGCGCTTGATGTGGCTGTCGATGGTGCGGTCGTCCACATAGACCTGATCGTCATAGGCCACATCCATCAGCTGGTCGCGGCTTTTGACGAAGCCGGGCCGCTGGGCCAGCGCCTGCAGCAGCAGGAATTCGGTCACTGTCAGCGACACGTCCCTGCCCTTCCAGCTGACCGCGTGGCGCAGCGGGTCCATCCGCAGGTTGCCGCGCTCCATCACCTTGGCCTCGGGCGAGGCGGTGCCTTCGGCGTCGCTGCTGATGGCCTCCTGGCGGCGCAAGAGCGCCCGGATGCGTTCGACCAGCAGGCGCTGCGAAAACGGCTTCTTGACGTAATCGTCAGCCCCCATGCGCAGGCCCAGCACCTCGTCGATCTCATCATCCTTGGAGGTCAGGAAGATCACCGGCATCTGGGATTTCTGGCGCAGCCGCTGCAACAGGTCCATGCCATCCATGCGCGGCATCTTGATGTCCAGCACCGCCATATCCGGCAGTTTCTTGTTGAAGGCGTCCAGCGCCGCCTGCCCGTCATTATATGTTTCGACCTCAAAGCCCTCGGCCTCAAGCGTCATGGAAACCGATGTCAGGATGTTCCTGTCATCGTCAACCAAAGCAATCTTCGACATCGGAATTGCCCCTAATCTGCTCTGTTATGTTTTGTTTTTACCATGTTCATCGCCGTTCTAGTGCCCCGAATCAATCCCATTTGAAGAATCGGGACAATCTTTGGACACAATTGGGGCAAAAATACCTTAGCGTTCACTGAACAGCCGGGCACATGCCGCGGTGCAGAACAATGGTTGCGCTAAACATTGCCTTGATGGCGCTAACTGGTTGAAACCGGCCTGTTCACCCCCCAAAACGCCATGTTAAGACCGCGCCACCGGCAGCGATGCCGTTTCTATTGCCCCAATGGCGCAGCCGCGCAGCCTGCGTGCCGCCCGCGCCGCCACAGGAGAAAAAACGCATGACATCTGGACGGGTTAACCCGCAATTCCGCCTCGAGGATCAGGGCATCGAGGGTCTGGGCAATGTCTATTACAACTTCATGGAGCCTGCGCTGATCGAAGCCGCGCTGAAGCGCGGCGAAGGCACGCTGGGCAATGGCGGCGCCTTCCTGGTCACCACCGGTAAATTCACCGGCCGGTCGCCCAAGGATAAACATGTCGTGAAAACCGAAAGCGTGCGCGACACCATCTGGTGGGACAACAACGCCGCGATGAGCGCCGAGGGCTTTGACGCGCTCTACGCCGACATGCTGGAGCACATGAAGGGCAAGGACTACTACGTCCAGGACCTGGTGGGCGGCGCCGATCCGGCACATGCGATCAACGTCCGCATGGTGACCGAGCTGGCCTGGCACAACCTTTTCATCCGCACCATGCTGCGCCGTCCCGACCGTGAAGACCTGGATGATTTCATCGCCGATTTCACCGTCATCAACTGCCCGAGTTTCCAGGCCGACCCCAAGAAGCACGACTGCCGCAGCGAGACCATCATCGCGATGAACTTCGACCGCAAGATGATCCTGATCGGCGGCACCGAATACGCTGGCGAAAACAAGAAATCGGTGTTCACCCTGCTGAACTACCTGCTGCCGGAAAAAGGCATCATGCCGATGCACTGCTCCGCCAACCACGCCAAGGGCAACCCGGTCGACACCGCCGTGTTCTTCGGCCTGTCGGGCACCGGCAAGACCACCCTGTCGGCCGACCCGGACCGCGTCCTGATCGGTGATGACGAGCACGGCTGGGCCGACAACGGCACCTTCAACTTCGAAGGCGGCTGCTATGCCAAGACCATCAACCTGAATGCCGAGGCAGAGCCGGAAATCTACGCCACCACCTCCAAGTTCGGCACCGTGATCGAGAACATGGTGTTCGATCCGGAGACCAAAGAGCTGGATTTCAACGACGACAGCCTGACCGCCAACATGCGTTGCGCCTACCCGCTGCACTACATCTCCAATGCATCGGCCAGCGCCCGCGGCGGCCACCCGAAGAACATTATCATGCTGACCTGTGATGCCTTCGGCGTGCTGCCTCCGATCGCGCGGCTGACCCCGGCGCAGGCGATGTACCACTTCCTGTCCGGCTTCACCTCCAAGGTGGCGGGCACCGAGCGCGGCGTGACCGAGCCGGAGCCGACCTTCTCCACCTGCTTTGGCGCGCCGTTCATGCCGCGCCGCCCGGAAGTGTACGGCAACCTGCTGCGCGAGAAGATCGCCCAGCACGGCGCCACCTGCTGGCTGGTGAACACCGGCTGGACCGGCGGCGCCTATGGCACCGGCAGCCGGATGCCGATCAAGGCCACCCGCGCGCTGCTGACCGCGGCGCTGGACGGCTCGCTGGCGGATGCGGAATTCCGCAAAGACGCGAACTTCGGCTTTGACGTGCCGGTGAACGTGCCGGGCGTGCCGGAGCTGCTGCTGGATCCGCGCCGCACCTGGGACGACAAGGACGCCTATGACACCCAGGCGGCCAAACTGGTGCAGATGTTCTCTGACAACTTCGAGCAGTACCTGCCGTTCATCGACGAGGACGTGAAGGCCGCCGCCATCGGCTGATCTATCTGATTAATAGCCCCGGCCACCACCGGGGCTATTTGCTTCTTCCTGTCAGTTCAATTTCAACCAGGAACCCGGTATTCCAAATATCAGCGTTTCCATCGTCCCAGTAGGAAACCTTTACGCCAGGCCGATTGAGCTTAGGCGCTATAGAAAACCTCGCAAAGTGCTGTCGGTTTTTGAGGTTGTTCGGCTGGCCAAGTCCCCATCGCCGGTATGTCAGCGGCTCTCCTGAAGCCCAAACCCACCCCCCTGCAGGTTCGTTTCGCCGGTCTGGCTGGTACAAACCGATATAGGGACCAAAGCGCATTCCGTCATTATGTGCTATGAAGCGCTCATCCGAGGAGAATAGATCAACCACAAATTGGTTTTCTTGCTCACTGTTGATCGACACCAAGTATCCTCCGGCATTCCGCGCCATGTTGTTTGCAGAGGACCAAGCCATCGACCGCCCGTGCACTGCCAGGTAGAGACGGCCGCGGAAATAGCCAAACTTTGTTGGGTACAGCCGAAATACTGAAAGCGCCTTTCGCAACCGCGGTTCAATATCCCCTGTTAGTTCTTCAGGTGAAAACAGCCGGGCTTTGGGCGTCATCAGCTCCTCAATAGCCGGAACATTGGGAAGCACCTTCAGGAGCGCAACATCGACTTCAGAGCCATATCCAATGTTGGTCATTAAACGTGCTTGCGAAATAGCCTTGCGCGTTCGAGGACCGAATTGCCCGTCCGCTCCGCCAGTATCAAACCCCATCATACCCAGTGCTTTCTGCACTAATATCCGGTCATTTGCAGATAGCGTTACGGTGTGTCCGTCTTCTTCAATCGCTGACTTCAGCCAAGGCTCTGCAACCCGGTAGCCCCGGCGCAGATCCAACTCAAGAGACAGCGCGTCACGCCGCTTTGCCGCCAGCGCAACCAGCCGGTGCTCCGGGTAGTCTTCGTATTTCTTCAAAAACCGCTTCCAGCTCCAAACCGTGTTATACCCCGCTGCCTCGGTGAATTCCTCAATCATCTCCTGATCGATTCCCTGAGGCCGCGGGACCGGGGCAGGAGCGGCAACCGGTTGCGGTTTGGGCGGCACCAGAAAGATGTCGTGGCCCGGCAAAGATCCATAGACAAAGGGTTCCTGCTCTCCCTGCGTCGCTGCAAACACTGTGTCGCGGACTTGACGGAACAGCTTGCCAAGCTCAAGCCCCGGGGTTTCGATATGCCGCAGCAGCGCCGCCGCATAGGGGCTGTTGCGTCCGGAACCGTCCAGGGCAAGCGTGCCTCCCTTTGCCGAATATCCAACAAGAACACCGCTGGGTTCAATTATAGCCAGACCGCGGCCGATGGATCTGGTTGCGCCGGCCACTTTCATCTGCTGCTGGAACGGATTGTCCCGGCAGGCATCTACCAGCACGATTTTCAGGCCGCCGGATGACTCCACAGCTGACAGAACGCCGCTCAGCCGGATCGCTTCGAATTCGACGTCCCGGCTGCTTTTGAGTTCCGCATTGACGGGGATCAGGAAATTTGTGTTTTCAATTTCGATGCCGTGTCCTGCGTAATAAACCAAGACCACATCCGCCTGTTCAGCGGTTGCTGAAAAGTCGCGCAGCGCGAGCCGCATACCGCGGTAATCCAGGTTCTCGAATTCAGAGACTTCAAACCCGATCCGCCGCAGGGCGCTTGCAAGATCCGCGGCATCGCGACCCGGGTTTCGGAGTTTGGGAACTGCTGCGTAGTCGGAATTGCCAATGATCAGTGCCACCCGCTTTTCCGGATTTGCCTTCGCGTTTGCAGTGCCGGCTCCAAGCAGCCACAAAGCTATCAGAACCAGCTGCGTGAAAACACGGAAAACGCGCATATCAGTCCCCCCTGAACCTGCACAATCCAAGGTAGCACATTTCCGAAAAACTTCTAACCCGGCGGCTAAGGCCGGATATCCGGCCTAAAGACTGCCTGTCACCATGTCCCGCACCTTGACTGCGTAGCGGTCGGTCATGCCGGAAACGAAATCCGCCAGCGAATGCATGGCTGTACAGGCATCCTCCACCCCGCGCAGATCCAGGTCGACGGCGCGGATCAGCTGTGCCCAATGGGGATGCTCCTTGGCCAGCACCGCCTGATCCCAGCCGCAGGCAGCCAGATCGGTGTAAAGCCCGCGGAAGTGGCCGAGGATGCGGTGCAGCACCTGGCGGCCTGCGACCTCCAGCTCTGTCTTGCGGCGCGCGGCAAAGATGCGTTCCACCGACAGGCGCTGCAATTCGGCAAAGGCGTCCGCCTTGGATGATGCGCCGATCAGGTCACCGTCGAATTCGCCGCTCATGATGGCGTCGTAATTGTCCAGGAAGGCCTGCACAGCGGCGCTGGTGGCGGCACCGATGGAGAGCGCGCGCAGAAGGACGACACGCTCGCCCAGCGGCATGGCGGCGTCTTCCTCGCGGTTGCGCTTGCCGGTGATGTCCTCGAGCACAGCAGCCACATCACCCCGGTCCAGATCGCCCACGGCGCCTGCGTCCTCGATATCCATGATGCGGTAGCAGATGTCATCCGCGGCCTCGACCAGGAAAGCGAGCGGGTGGCGGCGGTACCAGCCCCCTTCTTCGCGGATCATGCCGGTGGCGGTGCAGATTTCATCGAGCAGCGCGGTGTCGGCGGCAAAGACGCCGAATTTCTTGAGACCCGCATAGGGTGCCGGACCGTCGCCGCAGACTGCATCGCGCACCTGGCGGGTACAGGGGTATTTCAGGAAGGCGCCCAGCGTTGCATAGCTGAGCCGCATTCCACCCTCGCGCCGGGCCATTTCCAGACGCCCGGCGATGCGCAGACCTTGGGCGTTGCCTTCAAAATGCGCGAACTCAGCCTGCTGGGCTGCCGGGACCTCGGCGGCGAGCCCTGCACCTGCCTTGAATTGCGCGGCAAACCAGCCGCCGATGCTGTCCTCGCCGGAGTGGCCAAAGGGCGGGTTGCCGATGTCATGCAGCAGGCAGGCGGATTGCACATGGCCCGCGATGCGCAACACCTGATCCGGGGTGATGCGTCCGTCCTTCAGCAGCGCGTGGCCCACGCTCGAACCCAGCGAACGGCCGACGCTGCAGGTCTCCATGCTGTGGATCATCCGGTGGTGCACATGGTCGTGGCTGTAGAGCGGGTGCACCTGGGTTTTCTGCGCCAGCCGCCGGAACGGCTCGGAGAACAGGATGCGGTCATAATCCTGCAGATAGGCCTCGCGCCCCGGGGCCTCGGGGAAGTCCGGCCGGCACAGCCGCCCCGGGTTCAGCAGCCTGTTCCACTCCATCGCCATGTGCCTGCTCCTTTGCCTGTCTGAGGGCGGTTAAACGGGAGGCGGACGGGAATTGCAAACCCTTCAGCGCGGTTCGATGCCGGCGGGCTCCAGCTTGTGCTCCGGCTCCACGTGAATCACCACCTGCGCCTCCGGCAGGGCATCTTTCAAGGCGATCTCAATCATGTCGCAGATGCCGTGGGACGCCCGCACCGTCATGGCGCCGTCCACCACCATATGAAACTCAATAAACAGCGCACGGCCGGCCCGGCGGGTCTTGAGGCCATGCACCTGCAGCGCGCCTGCTGCCATGCGCTGGATGACCTCTTCGATTTTCTGGCGTTCCTCCGCCGGGGCGGCGGTGTCCATCAGGCCGTTCACGGAGGCTGCGATCACCAGCCAGCCCTCGCGCAGGATGTTGACGCCGACCAGCAGCGCCAGCAGCGGGTCGAGCACCGCCCAGCCGGTGACAAGTGCCAGAACCAGCCCAGCCAGCACCCCGGCAGAGGTCCAGACATCGCTCATCAGGTGGCGCCCGCCAGCCGACAGCGCCGGGGACTTCAACCGTGTGCCCGCGCGCAGCAGCACCCGCGCCCAAGCAAGGTTCACCAGCATCGCCAGCGCGTTCACCAACATGCCGGCAGCGCCCCAGGCGGGATCGCCTGCGCGGGTCAGCGCGCTGATGGCTTCGTGCAGGATCACCAGGGCAGCGATCACGATCAGGATGCCCTCGATCACCGCCGAGAAATACTCGGCCTTGTGGTGGCCGTAGGGGTGGCCCGCGTCCGGCGGCCGCTGGGCATAGCGCACCGCGAACCAGGCCATCACCGCGCCGCCGATGTTCACCAGCGATTCCAGCGCATCCGACAGCAGCGCCACGGAACCGGTCATCATCCAGGCAGCAACCTTCAGCGTCATGACCGCCAGCGCGACCAGGATGGAGCCGGTTGCCAGCTGTTCTGCGCTGAGCCGTTGATGCATGACGCCCTGCCTTTCCCCGCTACATCAGCACGCCGCGGCGCAACAGGTTCAGGCCTGCGATCAGCAGCACCACCAGCGTTGCGCGGCGGAACAGCACCTGATCGATGCGGTCATGCAGCTGGCCGCCGACCCACATGCCCGCCACGGCTGGCACGATCAGCGCCAGCGAAAAGGGCGCGGTTTCCACGCGGATCACACCAGACCCGATGTGGGCTACCAGAAGCGCCACCGCACCCAAGCCGTAGATCACCCCCTGCACCCGGATCTGCTCTGTCTTCTCAGTGTTCAGGGCCGTCAAATAGGCCACCGTCGGCGGCCCCCAGACGCCGGACACGCCGCCGATCAGACCCGCAATGCCACCGACCACCGCCTCGCTGCGGCGGGAAGGATTGGCGATGGTGAAGGTCTTGCCCATCAGCTGGATGCAGGCAAAGACAGTGACCGGCAGGCCAATAACCAGGAGCAGAGCCTGCTGCGGCAGCAGCCGCACGGACTGGGCGCTGAGCAGCAGGCAGACAAGCCCGATCAGCAGGAACACGTGGAACTTGCGGATCGAGGCCATGGCCGCCGCGGGCCCCTGCCGCAGCGCCTGCATGCCGTTAGTTACCAGCGTAGGCAGAATCAGCCCGGCCAGCGCCAGGTCCGGCGCCAGGAACATGCTGAGGCCGGAAATGAAGATCATTGGCATGGCAAAGCCCACCAGGCCTTTGACCGTGCCCGCCAGCAGCGCGATGCCAAAGGCCGCTGCCAGCTCAGCCGGGGAAAGAAGCGTAAACAATGCGGTCATGCCTCCGCTCTATCACATCCGCAGCGTGCTGCACGGGCAAAATCGACACGCAAGATTTGATCCAAATGACGCACCCGTGAGTATTTTTGTTGCGCTGCACCTGCAAAATGATTTACCACCGGGCGACCGAAGAAGGATCTGATTCATGGCCCACGACGGACAGGACTTGCATATGAAACCGACTCTCATTCCCGACCTGCTGGCGCTGACCGGCGCAGCGCTGGAACCGCTGGACCAGCTGCTTGAGGCCGCACGGGCCTCCGTCAAGGACATGGTGAGCAGCGACGGCCGTGTCTCCGGCAAGCTGATCGAGGAAAACCAGGTGGCGGCGCATGGTCTGTCCTGGCTTGCTACTTACGTCTACTCGCTGCGGCAGATGCAGAAATGGGCGGAGAAGCTGCAGGGCGAGGGCAAGTTCGGCGAGATGGAGCAGCTGCTGCACCAGATCGGCTTTGGCGAATACCTGTGGCAGGTCTACGGCGGCATCCAGATGAACCAGGGCGAAATCATCCGCTTGCAGGATCTGGGCCTGAGCCAGGACGCCCAGCGTGCGCTTATGGTGCCTGCAGTGATGACGCTGTGCGAGCAGGGCAACAGCCAGGCCGCCCGCACCCGTCTGGTGGAGCTGATGGAGGAACAGGCTGGTTCCACCATGTTCGGCGCCTCCGGCCTGGAGGAAGAGCTGGAGATGATCCGCGACCAGTTCCGCCGCTACGCGGTAGAGAAGGTCGAGCCGAATGCCCATGACTGGCACCTGAAGGATGAGCTGATCCCGATGGAAGTGATCGAGGAGCTGGCCGAGATGGGTGTCTTCGGGCTGACCATCCCGGAGGAATACGGCGGGTTCGGCCTGTCCAAGGCCTCGATGGTTGTGGTGTCCGAGGAACTGTCGCGCGGCTATATCGGTGTTGGCTCGCTGGGCACCCGGTCCGAGATTGCGGCGGAGCTGATCCTGTGCGGAGGCACCGAGGAGCAGAAGGCCAACTGGCTGCCGAAACTGGCCAGCGCCGAGATTCTGCCGACCGCCGTGTTCACCGAGCCGAACACCGGCTCTGACCTCGGGTCCTTGCGCACCCGCGCGGTGAAGGATGAGAACGGCGATTACAAGATCACCGGCAACAAGACCTGGATCACCCACGCTGCCCGCACCCATGTGATGACGCTGCTGGCGCGCACCGATCCGAACACCACCGATCACCGCGGGCTGTCGATGTTCCTGGCGGAGAAGACCCCGGGCACCGACGAGGCGCCCTTCCCCACCCCAGGCATGACCGGCGGCGAGATCGAGGTGCTGGGCTACCGCGGCATGAAGGAATACGAGCTGGGTTTCGACAATTTCCACGTGAAGCAGGAAAACCTGCTGGGCGGCGAGGAAAACAAGGGCTTCAAGCAACTGATGGAGACGTTTGAATCGGCCCGCATCCAGACCGCGGCCCGCGCCATCGGCGTGGCGCAGTCGGCGCTGGATATTGCCATGCAGTACGCGCAGGAGCGCAAGCAGTTCGGCAAGTCGCTGATCAACTTCCCGCGCGTCTCCGGCAAGCTGGCGATGATGGCGGTGGAGATCATGATCGCCCGCCAGCTGACCTATTTCTCAGCCTGGGAAAAGGACCACGGCCACCGCTGCGACCTGGAGGCCGGGATGGCCAAGCTCCTGGGCGCGCGGGTTGCCTGGGCGGCGGCCGACAACGGGCTGCAGATCCACGGCGGCAACGGCTTTGCGATGGAATACAAGATCTCCCGCGTGCTGTGCGATGCCCGTATTCTGAACATCTTTGAGGGCGCTGCCGAAATCCAGGCGCAGGTTATTGCCCGCCGCCTGCTGGGCTGACCGCTGTCAGAGACCACCGCAGGGGAGCAATCCCCTTCTTGCCCGGCGCTCGCGCCGGGCTTTTTTCCGGGTGGCTGAGAACCGCAGCTTATGCGGCCCGCCTGCAACCACGGCACGGAATAAGTCTGTTTCCAATACAGGTTCTTCGATCCTTAACGATTCATGGTTAACAAGAGTGCATGACACTCTTTCGCTGCCTCCTTCTGCCCGCTCTGCTTTTGATCTCCGCCTGCGGCGGAGCCGTGCCGGAGGGACAATCCCCCCGTATTCTGGCGATGGGCGATTCGCTTCTGGCCTGGCACAGCCTGGCCGGCAAATCCATTTCGGACACAGTGGCCCGCGAATTGCAGGAACCGGTCGTTGACCGTTCCGTTTCCGCCGCGCGGATCATCTATAAGCTGCCCATTTCCGGCGCTGCTGGGATGAACATCCGCAAGCAGTACACGCCCGGCGAATGGGACTGGGTGATCGTCAACGGCGGCGGCAATGACTTGTGGCTTGGCTGCGGCTGCTTTGCCTGTAACCGCAAAATGGACAAGCTCATTGCCTCTGACGGGCGCAAGGGTGCTATCCCCGGGATGCTGGCAGAACTGCGCGCGTCCGGCGCCAAGGTGATCTATGTCGGCTACCTGCGCAGCCCCGGCGTGGGGTCGATGATCGAACATTGCCGGGACGAGGGCAACGAGCTGGAGGCCCGGATTGAGCGGCTGGCGGCGCTGGATGAGGGGATCTTCTTCCTGTCAAACAAGGACTTGGTGCCTTACGGCGACCGGTCCTACCACGCGCTGGACATGATCCACCCGTCAGTCAAGGCGAGCAGCGAGATCGGCCGCAAGGTGGCCGAGATTATCCGCACGAACTGAGAGAACCCCGGCCAGGACGCGCGGGTTTCCCGCCCCCCCGCCCGCTTGCACTTGCGGCCTTGCGCTGACCGCGCCACCCCTTCAATGTGGCATCAGAAACTGCCGCCGGAGGTCTAGATGCTGCGTGCTGCCCTGATCGCGTCCCTGCTGCTGCCAACCGCCTGCACCGGAGATGAAAGCCTGTCTGCCTATGGCGCCGCGGGCAAGGAGTGGAAGTTGCAGAGCATTGATGGCAGCGCCTTTACCGCCGCTGCGACCCTCATCTTTCCGGAGCCGGGCAAGATCGCCGGACGCGGGCCTTGCAACAATTTCCTGGGCAGCCAGACCGCGCCCTATCCCTGGTTTGAAACCGGGCCGCTGGCGGTGACGCGGATGGCCTGCCCGGAACTGGAGGCTGAGGACGCATTTCTGAAAGCGCTGCAGGAGATGACGCTGGCAGAGGTTTCCGGCGATGTGCTGATCCTCAGCAATGACGCGGGGCGGGAGATGCTGTTCAAAGACGGCGGCTAAGCAAGTCCATGAGCCGATTGCGCGCCTCCGGCGGTGGGTGATTGCCCAGCGACGGGGCCAGATGCGCATCCAGGAAATGACCTGTGGTACGCAGGGCCTGGAGGATTTCGGCGTCGTTTGCATCGCCCTGCCCCAGCATCACCGGCGGCAGCGGCAGCAGCCGGTCTGCCCAGTCACCGGCCCCTTCACGTGAAACAGCCCGGCCCGTTTTCGGCGACACATAGGCCAGCCCGAACCGGCTGCCGGTCACGGCGCAAACCGTGAGGTCGAGGCCAAAGCCCATCTCCTCCAGGAGCGTCAATTCCCAGCGCAGGTAGGCGAGCGGCCAGAGGTCTTCGTTGCCCAGAAGATCCAGCAGCTGTTCACTGCGGGTATAGAGACCGGCGTGCGGTTCGCGCTCTGGCAGACAAAAGGACAGCATCGCCGTCACTGTGTTGAGCCCGGCCAGTGCCAGCCGGCCAGAGAGCGCTGCGGCTGCGCGGCTGCGCAGGGGTTCGGCGTGATAACTGCCCAAATGGTCCTCGAGCCTTGCTCGCCAGGTCACATCCAGCTGTGCACCGGGTTGCAGGATCGGTGCCATCCGGCGGCCGGCCCCGCCGCGCACCACGCCTGCGTGGCGCCCGTGTTCTTCGGTGAAAACGTCGATGATGGCCGAGCTTTCGCCGTGGCGGCGCACCGAAAGCAATATGCCGTGATCACGCCACTCCAAAGCCGGGCCTCCCTGTTCTGCGGTCCGCCCTACCAGAGCGTATTGCCGGACGGGCTGCAAGCGGCGGGGTCATTCCAGGCCGGGTTCGTCCAGCAGGTGGCGGCCCTGGCGGTCCTCGACCTCGATCACCCAGAGGTCAGGGTCAAAGCTCCGCTGCCGGTTTATTGAAGCATCGACGTCCGTCTCCGCCCCCTCGGCCAGCGCATCCCATTTGCGGTCGCCGCTCATCAGGTCATAGGTGCGGTGAAAGGCGCGGGCCTGGCCGTCCAGCGTGTTGAGCTTGACCAGCACTGCGCCCGCAGTGTCGTCGCCATGGGAGGTGATGAAGGCCGGAATATCTTGGAACCGAAGGCGGGCCAGATAGGCGTCGACCCAGAAGCGGGCGGTGAGGCGGGTCATGCCGCACCCCCGCCTGCGTCAGCGCTCAAGGAGCCTGCGGGAGCCTCCGGCGGGAGTATTTTCACAAAGGTGAAAAGCACGGGGCGCTTCAATTGCCGTCCTTGAAGTCGAGGCCCATTTCGGAATAGCGCTCTGCTTCTTCCAGCCAGTTCGGGCGCACCTTCACCTGCAGAAACAGGTGCACCTTGCGGCCCAGGAATTCCTCCAGCTCGGCACGGGCGGCCTGGGAGACGGACTTGATGGTCTCGCCGCGCTTGCCCAGCACGATGCCCTTGTGGCCGTCGCGGACCACATAGATCATCTGGTCGACGCGGGCAGAGCCGTCCTTGCGCTCTTCCCATTTTTCGGTCTCAACCGTCAGCTGGTAGGGCAGCTCCTGATGCAGGCGCAGCGTCAGCTTCTCGCGGGTCATTTCCGCCGCGATCATCCGCATTGGCAGGTCGGCGATCTGATCCTCGGGGTAGAGCCAGGGGCTTTCCGGCAGCTTGCCCGCCAGCCACTGGCGCAGATCGTCGACGCCATGGCCGCGCTCTGCCGAGATCATAAAGGTTTCGGCAAATGTGTAGCGGCTGTTCAGGTCCTGGGTGAGGCCCAGCAGTTTTTCGGCCGGCACCTTGTCGATCTTGTTGATTGCCAGCGCCACGGTGCGGCCCTCGCCGATTTCGGCAAGGCCTTCGAGGATGGTCTCAACCCCTTCGGTGATGCCGCGGTGGGCCTCCACCATCAGCACGACGACATCGGCGTCCGCGGCACCGCCCCAGGCGGCGGCAACCATGGCGCGGTCCAGGCGGCGGCGGGGTTTGAACAGGCCGGGCGTGTCGACAAACACCAGCTGCGCGTCGCCCTCCATCGCCACGCCGCGGATACGGGCGCGGGTGGTCTGCACCTTGTGAGTCACGATTGAGACCTTGGCCCCGACCATGCGGTTCAGAAGGGTGGACTTGCCCGCGTTGGGCTCTCCGATCAGGGCAACGAATCCGGCGCGTGTGGTCATTTCAACTGGTCCTGTTTGCAGATCAGTGCCTCTACAGGAATTTACCCACAGGGGCCAGAGGCGTTTTCATTGGGCTTCGGCCAGCTTGCCCTATGTCAAAGACCTGTGGCAAATCCCGTGAAAGAACCACCGCGCCGAGCCAGTTCCACAAGCCAGGCCTTTATTCGAGTGCACACAAGGGGGCCAGCCTGATGAACCGCCGGGATTTTCTGATTAGGACTGCTGCATCCGCCGGAGCGCTTGGCGCAGGCAGCTGGGGTTTGGCGGGTACCGGCGGGGCGCAGCGGCTGACCATCCAGCCCGCCAGTTTCGCTTTCCATGAAACACCGACCGAAGGGCTGGTGAGCCTGTCGCCGGATGCGCCGCCGCCGGTTCTGTTTGGCACCCAAGGCACCCCCATGCGGCTGCGGGTGGAGAATGGCACCGAAGATTACACCGCGATGCACTGGCACGGGTTGCGGATTGCCAACGCGATGGACGGGGTGCCGTACCTGACCCAGATGCCGATCGCAGGCGGCGAGAGCTTTGATTATGAATTCACACCGCCGGACGCGGGCACCTATTGGTACCACCCGCATTGCATGACCATGGCGCAGATGGCGCATGGGCTGACGGGAGTGATGGTGATCCGCGAAACGGAGGACCCCGGGTTCGACGCCGATCAGGTAGTTAACCTGCGGGATTTCCGGCTGGATGATGCGGGCGCGTTCCTGCCCTATTACACTGCACGCGGCGCGGCCCGCGGCGGGACGCACGGCAATGTGCTGACTGCAAACTGGCTGCAGGCGCCGGTTTATGATCACCCTGCGGGCGGGTTGGTTCGGCTGCGGGTGGTGAACACCGACACCACGCGGATCTACAAGCTGCACCTGAGCACCGCTCAGTCGCTGATCATTGCCTGGGACGGGCATCCGGTGGCGGTTGAACTGCCCCTGCCCTCGGCCAAGGAGCCGTTGCTGGTTGGCCCCGGACAGCGGGTGGATTTCGCGGTGCGGATGCCTGCGGGCGAAGGGCAGACGGCGGAGCTGCTTGCAGAACTTCCAGGCCAGCCCACCCGCACCATGGCGCGGCTGCGGTCTGTTGGCGCGGACCTGGCACGGGATCTGCGGGAGCTGAAACCGCTGCCTGCCAACCCGGTTGCCCGGCCTGATCTGGCAAACGGCGAGGTGCATGATTTTGTCTTTGGCTGGACGCCGGAGGGCGGTCCGCCGAATGACGGCTATTGCGGCTCCATGGGCTACAGCTTCTGGTCGATCAACCGCACGCCCTGGGCCGGAGATGCGGCCAAGGGCACAGGCCCGCTGGCCGTGCTGGAAAGGGGCAAGAGCTATGTGCTGCGGCTGAGGAATGAATCGCCAAACCTGCATCCGATCCATCTGCACGGGCTGGCGTTCATTCCGATCCGCTCCAACCTGCGAAAACTGCCGCCGCTGGTGACGGATACCATGCTGCTTTTGAAAGATGAGGTGGCCGAGATCGCCCTGGTCGCCGACAATCCCGGCGACTGGGCGTTCCATTGCCATGTGATCGAGCACCAGAAAACCGGTCTTGCCGGTTACATCCGGGTGGTCTGAGTTTTAGCTGAGCTGTTCCAAAAGTGCCTTGGCGGCGGCCTGCTCGGCCTGCCGCTTGGAGCCTGCGGTGGCCTGTGCTTCGGTGCCGTCCTGCAGGCGGACAGCAATGGTGAAGACCGGTGCGTGGTCCGGGCCGCTGCGGGAGACCTCGGCATAGACCGGCACTTTCTGGCCGCGGGCCTGCGCCCATTCCTGCAGCGAGGTCTTGGCGTCGCGCGCGTCGGTTTCCACCTGGTGGATCCGGCTGCCCCAGAGGCGCAGGATCACCTCCGCCGCGGCGTCAAAGCCCGCGTCCTTGTAAACCGCGGCAATCACCGCCTCCATCGCGTCGCCCAGCAGCGCCTGCTTGCGGCGCCCGCCGGACATCATCTCGGAGCGGCCCAGTTTCAGCACCGCGCCCAGGTCGATTTCCTTGGCAACATCGGCGCAGGCCTCCTTGCGCACCAGCGCGTTGAAGCGCGGTGCCAGCTGGCCCTCGGTGGCGGTCTTGTCATGCTCCAGAAGTGCGGTAGCCATCACCAGCCCCAGCACCCGGTCGCCCAGAAACTCCAGCCGCTGGTTGTCCTTGCGGGTGGAGGAGGAGACGGAGGCGTGTGTCACGGCGCGCTGCAGCAGGTCGGGGCGGGCAAATTTATGCCCGATCCGCTCCTCAAACGCGCGCAGTTCCTTGGACAGTTTCACTGGATCCCCTTGAAGAAACGGTCGCTGCGCCAGGTCCAGAAGTAGAGCATGGAGCGCCCGGCGGAGGAGAACATGATCCGGTCGGCGCGGCCGATCAGGTTTTCGTACGGCACGAACCCAACCCCGCCCGCGGACTGCGGCAGGCGGCTGTCCGAGGAGTTGTCGCGGTTGTCGCCCATGAAGAAGTAATGGCCCTCGGGCACTTGATAGACGCTGGTGTGATCGACGCCCTGGTTGGTGATGTTGAGCACGGTATGCTCATTGCCGCCGGGCAGGGTCTCGATCTGGCGCGACTTCTTGCAGACAGCGCCCTGACCCACCGGAGCGTTTTCACAGCGCGGCATCGAGCCTTGCGGGCCCTGCCGCTCCATCACTTCCTCGAACTCGCCCGCGTCCTGCAGCTTCACCGCTTCGCCGTTGATGAACAGCACGCCGTTCTTCATCTGAATCTTGTCGCCCGGCAGGCCGACCAGACGCTTGATGAAGTCGTTGCCATTCACGGGGTGGCGGAACACCGCGACATCGCCGCGCTCCGGCTCGCTGCCGATCAGGCGGGTGTTGTCACCATCCAAGAAGGCGCAAATCTTCTTGGCATCGATGTTCACCCCGACCGCCGGGAAGCGGAGGCTGGGGCAGGACGCGTAGGAATAGCCGTAGGCCATCTTGTTCACGAACAGGAAATCCCCGATCAGCAGGGTTTCCTTCATCGATCCGGAAGGGATCCAGAAGGGCTGGAAGAACAGGGTGCGGAAAACACCGGCAATCAGCAGCGCGTAGACGACGGTCTTGATCGTCTCGATGATCGAACTGCTGGTCTTTGCTTTGGCCGTCATCAGGCTCTCCGGTTTGGTAACAGGGTCCGGGGCTACATGCGGGCCTGAGGGGGGCAAGTCAAGTTCCGGCGGATGATTCCGCCGGGTTCGCCGGGATCGGGCGTGCTTCGATCAGCACAAAGGCCTGCGCCCAGGGGTGATCATCGGTCAATGTCACGTGAATCACCGCCTCATGGCCGGGCGGGGTCATCTGTTGCAGCCGGTCGGCGGCCCAGCCGGTCACATGCATCACCGGCTGGCCGCTCCGCAGGTTGCTGACCGCCATGTCCTTCCAGGCGATCCCCATGCGCAGGCCGGTGCCCAGTGCTTTGGAACAGGCCTCCTTGGCGGCCCAGCGTTTGGCATAGGTGCCGGCCACATCGCGGCGGCGCTCGGCCTTGCGCTGCTCCACCTCGGTGAAAACACGGTTGCGGAAACGGTCGCCGAACCGGTCCAGCGTGCGTTGGATACGTTCGATATTGGCGAGGTCGGTTCCGATGCCCAGGATCATTCTTCCAGCCGCTTCAAACCCAGTTTGATGCCATGGCCCAGGAACAGCCGGTTGACCATCAGGATGACCGCCAGCAGCAGCAGGAAGATCCCGGCGAGGAAAACAATCGGAATTGTCTGCCGCGCCTCAGCAACCATTGGACTGTTCCAGTAGAGCGGCAGCTGGATAATGGTCAGCAGTGCCACAACCGCGGTCATCGCCGCCGCACAGACCCAGGCATCCCTGCCCGGCAGCGGCGCGCGGGTGGCCTGGGCGATGCGCATGCCCTCCACGACCGACGCCACCATCGGCGGCAGCACCGTTGCCAGCCCGGCCGGCATGCCGATACCGAACTGCGCCAGCAAAAGACCTGCCAGCAGCATCGCCACTGAGGCCCCCATCCACCAAAGACCGTAACGGACTAGATTGACCTGCATATTCACTCCCCCCCGGCATCACAGCCATCCGGCCGCGCCTTTTCCGTCCTGCCCGGCTCATGCTCCTGGCAGATCTGTGTTGTTTCCTCGTCCCGAAGCGGCACATCCAGCAGCGCGCAATGGGCGCCCTGAGCAGACGCCCGGTGATGCCGGCAGCTGCGGCACAGACCGAAACTGCGCCCGCCGCGGGCCGCAATCATGCCCCTGACCAGCTGCTGCAGCGCATCCCGGACTTCTTCCATCTGGCTGGCTGGCAGGTCCACTTGCGGTGCAGCGTCCAGGGCCCCGGCCACGGCTTGGCCTTGCGGCGTGAGATCATAGCGCCGCGAGCGCCGGTCGCTGCCGCCTGGCCCTTCTTGCGCCAAACCCTTGGCAGCCAGCGATTTCAGCGTCTGGGAGACCGTGCCGCGGGTTGCTGACAGGTAGTCGGCCACCGCCGACGGGGTCCGGGAGAACCGGTTGGCCCGCGCCAGATAATCCAGCGCCGACGCCTGCGCCGGGTTGAGCCCGGCAGCCCGGCGCCCGGTGCCATGCAGGCGCGAGAGCCGGTCGAGCAGGCTGGCGATTTCATGTGCCGCAGTCATGCAAGCTTGATAGCGAGTCAAAATTACCATTGCAATACTTTCGACTCGACACTATCAAATGGCATCGAGTCGACACCAAGGAGGTTGAAATGAAATTCGCATATTATCTGGCGGCGATTGCCGCTCTGGGTGCGGGGCAAGCAGCACAGGCCGGCGGCAGCCACGCTGCAACCCATGCAGAACCGCTGCTGTCGGACGCCAAGGAGGGGATAGCGCCGGACACTGACATCCGCAGCGTTCATGCCAGCCGCACTGGCGGGCATGTCACGTTCCGGATGGAAACCGGGGGAGAGGCCGGCAGCTCCGTGCCACCTGCCACAGGTTCCTTGGGTGGCGCCGGGGTGCAGGCCTATGTCTGGCCGCTGTCGCTGGATCCCTCAGCCGCGGGTTTTGAAGCCGGCAGCGGCACGCTGGCGCTGGTTGCCACCGCGCATCCGGACTTTGACGACACGCCGCTGTTCGACGAAAACGGCGATGGCGATTTGGCCAACGATGGTGCCGGCTGGCACAGCCATTGGGTGGTGCTGACCCCCAACGATGGCTGCGGCGAAGGCATGCTGTCGGTCAAGGACATCCCCGAAGGTGCCACCCCGGCGCTGCCGCCGACCTGGCCGGGACTGCCGCTCTACATCGACAGCCCCGGCTATTCGCCGGTCCTGAACGGCAAAGAAGTCAGCCTGACGGTTCCACTGGCAGAAGAGGCGCTGGCATTTGACGGGGTGACGGCCGGGTTGAAGGTCAATGCGAACATCCACGCGCCGCTGTTGTGCGTGACGGATGTGTTCGATATCGCTTCTGGCGACCTGAGCCTGCCCGGCAAGCTGGAATGACCTGATCTGCGGGAGTTAATCTGGCCCGGGGCAGTGATATGCCTTGCCCCGGCCCGTTTCTGGCTTACCGCTGTCAGCCGCGCGCGGCGTCCATCAGGCGGCGCATTTCCTGCACTGCCGGGGTGAGCCCGCGAAAGATCGCCTCGCCGATCAGGAAGTGGCCGATATTCAGCTCGCGCACTTCCGGGAAGGCCGCAACCGGCTGCACGCTGTCATAGGTCAGCCCGTGACCCGCGTGCACTTCCAATCCCAGCGAATGGGCATAGGCGGACATCTCCCGCAGCGCCTCCAGCTCGCGGTCGCGGTCTTCAAACCGGCCCTCAGCGTGATAATCGCAATAGGCGCCGGTGTGCAGTTCGATTACCTCCGCGCCGATGCGGTGTGCGGCGTCGATCTGTTTCCGGTCAGCGGCGATGAAAATCGACACGCGGCAGCCGGCATCCCGCAACGGAGCGATGAAATGAGCGAGGCGGTTTTCCTCGCGCGCCACTTCCAGCCCGCCTTCGGTGGTACGCTCTTCGCGCTTTTCCGGCACAATGCAGACTGCGTGCGGTTTGTGGCGCAGGGCGATCTTCTGCATTTCCACCGTCGCAGCCATCTCAAAGTTCAGCGGTACGCTCAGCGCCTCCATCAGCGCATCAATATCGCTGTCGGTGATATGGCGGCGGTCTTCACGCAGATGTGCGGTGATGCCGTCAGCGCCGGCATCTTCGGCCAGCTTTGCGGCGCGGACCGGGTCCGGATAGGCGCCGCCGCGGGCATTGCGCACGGTGGCGACGTGGTCGATGTTCACGCCCAGGCGCAGCTGATTGTCTGTCATGAGAGCACTCTCATCCGTCTGAAGTCAAAGCCTTGTCTCAAAGACTAGACAGACAAACTGCAAGAGCAAGCCTGCAGGCAATAATGGTACAATCAGGCAGACGCCTTAAAGCCCGGTGTCGACCTCGGCGCGTTTCTTGATGGCCTCGAACTTGGCCTTGATCTTGGCCCGGCGGCGCTGCTGGTAGACCCGGATCACCGGCAGGCTGAGCACATAGCAGACAGTTGCGCAGATGATGCCCGGAATCACCCCGCCGATCATGTAGGGATAGAACACCTCATTGTAGAACAGGTGCAGCCCTTGCCAGTCGGCAGGGCGGTCCATGAACAGCGCAATCAGGTTGTCCTTCAGATCACCGCCAGCAGCCAGGAACTTGCCCACCAGGGATTTGTCGACTTCCTGGTCAAACTCCGTCCCCAACAGCCAATGCCCGGTCTGCAGCGACGCGACGCCAATCGGCACATAGGTCAGCGGATTGCCAAAGAACGTGGCGCTGAGCGAGGCCAGGATATTGCCGTTCATCATCCGCGCAATGATTGCAGCGACAAAGAAATGCAGGCCGTAGAATGGCGTGAAGGTGGTGAACACCCCCGCCCAGATGCCGCGGGCGATGCGTTCGGGCGAATCGGGCAGGCGCCGGACCCGGTGCTTCACATACAGGAACGCCCGCCCCCAGCCGCCGCGCGGCCAGAGGAAGTCCGCCAGCGCCCGGAGGGGCGGACGTCTGTCCCGGCGCCTGAATACCAAAGCTGTCCGTCCTTCCCAGTTCCCGGCCCAGTTCCCGGCTCAGAGTTTCAGCGGTTTACCCCGGAAAGTGGCGCTCTTCCGGCTTTTCCCGGAACCGCGCCACCGCGGCGACATCGCTTTCTGCTTCGAGCGTCAGCATCAGCGAGTGCAGCTGCTCCACATCCCGCAGCTCCACATTGATCATGAGCCGGTAAAAGTCTGGTTTCCTGTCTACAAATTCCAGGTCCGAGATATTGGCCTTTTTCTCGCCAATCAATGTGCAAATGCGTCCCAGCACGCCAGCGTCATTGCCGATGGTCAATTCCAGCGTGGTGCCATAGGCGGCCGGGTGGGTGCCGCTGTGCCACTGGACGTCCATCCAGCGCTCCGGCTGGTCCTCGAATTCGCCCAGCTTGTCGCAATCGGCGGCGTGCACCACCACCCCGCGGCCGCGGTAGGTGATGCCGATGATGCGCTCGCCCGGCAGCGGCTGGCAGCAGGTTGCGCGCTCAAAGCTCTGGCCTGGCTCAAGGCCAATCACTGCACGGCGCGGAGAGATTTCGTCGCCATCGCCGGTTGTGGTCAGTTCCGGGTAGACCGACTGCACCACATCATGCGCAGTGATTTCCGCGGCACCCAGCCGCGCCAGAAGCTCGTCCACGCCGCTGGCACGCAGGGCGCGGGCGGCGGTTTCCAGGGCCTTGTCGGTGGCCTTCTTGCCGACGTGCTCAAAGGCGGAGCGCGCCAGCTCGTGGCCCAGCTTGACGAACCGCGCCCGGTCCGCCTCGCGCAGGGCGCGGCGGATGGCGGTGCGGGCCTTGCCGGTGGTGGCAATTTCCAGCCAGCTGACCTGCGGGGTCTGCCCCTCAGCGGTGATCACATCGACCGACTGGCCATTGCGCAGCCGGGTCCACAAGGGCACCCGGATACCGTCCACCTTGGCGCCGACGCAGGAGCTGCCGATACGGGTGTGGATGGCATAGGCAAAGTCGATCGGCGTCGCGCCCTTGGGCAGCTTGATCACGTCGCCCTTGGGGGTGAAGCAGAACACCTGGTCCGAATACATCTCAAGCTTCACAGCTTCGAGGAATTCGTCGTGATCGTCCTCAGCGTCGAACTGTTCAGTCAGCGAGGCGATCCATTTTGCCGGGTCCACAGCAAAGGGGTTTTCGGTGCGCACGCCGTCCCGGTAGGACCAATGCGCCGCCACGCCTGTTTCCGCCACATCATGCATCTGGCGGGTGCGGATCTGCACCTCCACCCGCTTGCCGTCGCGGCCCGAAACGGTGGTGTGGATCGACCGGTAGCCGTTGGATTTCGGCTGGCTGATGTAGTCCTTGAACCGGCCCGGCACGGCCCGCCAGCGCTGGTGGATGGCGCCCAGCGCGCGGTAGGCATCCTCTTCGGACAGGGTGATCACCCGGAAGCCATATATGTCCGAAAGCCGCGAAAAGCCCTGATCCTTGGCCTGCATCTTGCGCCAGATCGAATAGGGTTTCTTGGCGCGGCCAAAGACCTCTGCCTCTATGCCCGCTTTTTCCAGTTCCAGCCGCATATCACCGGTAATCCGGTGGATCACGTCGCCGGTTTCGCGTTGCAGGGTCACAAAGCGGCGGATGATCGACTGGCGCCCTTCCGGGTTCAGCACGCGGAAGGCCAAGTCCTCCAGCTCCTCGCGCATCCACTGCATACCCATGCGGCCTGCCAGCGGCGCATAGATGTCCATCGTCTCGCGCGCTTTCTGGGCCTGCTTCTCCGGGCGCATCGCCTTGATGGTGCGCATGTTGTGCAGACGGTCGGCGAGTTTGACCAGAATGACCCGCAGGTCCTTGGACATCGCCATGAACAGTTTGCGGAAGTTCTCCGCCTGCTTGGTCTCACGGCTGGAAAGCTGCAGGTTGGTCAGCTTGGTGACACCATCGACCAGCATCGCCACCTCTTCGCCGAAACGGCGGGAGACTTCCTCGTAGTTGGCTTTGGTGTCTTCGATGGTGTCGTGCAACAGCGCGGTGATGATGGTTGCATCATCCAGGCGCTGTTCGGTCAGGATGGCGGCCACCGCCACCGGATGCGTGAAATACGGCTCGCCCGAGTGGCGGAACTGCCCGTCATGCATCTGCTCGCCAAACGCAAAGGCGTCCGCGATCCTGTCCGCGTTTGTTTTGGGATTGTAGTTGCGGACCAGAGCAATCAGGTCGTCAGGGGAAATCATGTCCGGTCCGCAGCCTCAATAGTCCAGACGCGCGCCTCAGCCCTGGCCCTGGGCCTCCATCAGTGCGCGCAGCAGTTTCTCTTCCGACATGTCATCGTCAGCCGGCTTGTCGTTGTCAGCGCCCATCAGCAGAGCCATGGAATCTTCTTCCGGCTCGTCAACTTCGATCTGGGTCTGGTTGCTCTCGATCAGGCGCTCGCGCAGGTCGTCGGCGCTCTGGGTCTCGTCGGCGATTTCACGCAGGGACACAACCGGGTTCTTGTCGTTGTCGCGCTCGACGGTGATCGGGGCACCTGCCGAGATCTCGCGGGCACGATGCGCAGCCAGCATCACCAGCTCAAAGCGGTTGGGCACTTTATCGACGCAATCTTCAACCGTCACGCGGGCCATCAGCGACTCTCCATATCATTCCTGGTCCAGAAGGCAGACATTTACGCCCATATCTTTCTCTTGACAAGGGCGGAAAACACCGCATTGCGCGGCTCAGAGCGGAGTCACTTCGGCCACGTCCTGCGCTGGCAGCTCCGCCAGCATCTCTGTCACGGTTTTCTGCAGCACCGGGTGGCGCCAGCGCGGCGCGATGTCGGTCAGCGGCACCAGCACAAAGGCCCGGTCCTGGATGCGCGGGTGCGGCAGGATCAGCTGCCCCGGTGCTTCCTGCATCTGTTGCTCCAATGGCAACCCCTGCCAGCGGGCATAGGCCGCCGCATCGGGCAGCACGGCGCCGTCATAGTCCACCAGGTCCAGATCCAGCGTCCGCATCCCCCAGCGCTGCTCCCGCACCCGTGCGAACTGCGCCTCGACCTGATGCAGCCGCGCCAGAAGGTCACCTGCGGACAGCGCGGTTTCCAGGGAAACCGCAGCGTTCACATAGTCCGGCCCGGCGCCGGCCGGGAAACAGGGGGTTTGAAAGAACCGCGACACGCAGCGCAGGGAAATCTCCTCCGACTGCAGCGCCCGGATGGCCTTTGACAGGGTGATCTGAGGCGCATCAGCGTCAGCTGGCAGGTTGCCGCCAAGAGCAATCAGCGCCGTTTTGCGGTTTACGGCCATCTTTGACCCTATTCAAACGGACAGTATACTTGCGGCAAATGACAAATAACTTACATTAAGTCTACCCGTTTCGCCGATTTCAAGCATTCACTCACGGAACCCCCGGCCGAGACGGATATACCGGAAGGAAAATTTTGATGTTTTACAAGGACGAACGGCTCGCGCTGTTCATAGACGGGTCAAACCTGTACGCCGCGGCCAAGGCGCTCGGGTTTGATATCGACTATAAGCTTCTGCGGCAGGAATTCATGCGCCGCGGCAAGCTTCTGCGGGCCTTTTATTACACCGCTCTGCTCGAGAACGACGAGTATTCACCGATCCGGCCTCTAGTCGACTGGCTGCATTACAACGGCTTCACCATGGTCACCAAACCGGCCAAGGAATACACCGACAGCATGGGCCGCCGCAAAGTCAAAGGCAACATGGACATCGAATTGACCGTCGATGCCATGGAGCTGGCACCGCGGGTGGACCATATCGTGCTGTTCTCGGGCGATGGGGACTTCCGCCCGCTGATTGCCAGCCTGCAGCGCCAGGGCGTGCGCGTTTCGGTGGTCTCGACCATCCGCAGCCAGCCGCCGATGATCTCTGACGACCTGCGCCGCCAGGCCGACAATTTCATCGAGCTGGAAGAGCTGCGCGACGTGATCGGCCGCCCGCCGCGCGAGCAGAGCGAACCGCGTTCCGCAACAGCCGCCCACGGCTGACCGGAGACGCTGGAAACAAACCGGAACAGGCATCAGATGGGGTGGCGCCTGTTCCGGAAACACTTAGTCGTGCGCGTGACCCTGGCTGTTGATCTGGTTGTGGCGCGCGATGACATCTGCGGGCCAGCGGCTTTTGACATAGGCGAGCACTTGACGCAGTTCCGCGTCGCTCAGCACGCCGCCGAAGCCTTCCATGCGGCTTTTGTAGCCACCGCCAGCAATTGCCGCCACGCCTTTCCTGACCACTTCAAGCAACTGCTCATCCGGATGGTGCCACGCATGACCGGTCCCGTCCAAGGGCGGCGCGGGCAGATAGCCCTCGCCGTCCCGCGTCTGCCAGTCAGCCTCCCCCTGCAGGTCGCCGCCATGACAGCTGGCGCAGTTTTCCTCATAGACCGCACTGCCTGCTTCAACCTCAGCCGGATCATCATACGGCAGGATACTTGCGGGCCCGGCGCCTGCAGCGGAGAAGCCAAAACCCGCTTCGCCCGCTAGAACCAAAACCGCAGCCCGCGTGAATGCCCGTATCATTTCTGCCTCCCGTCCTGGCGTGCCGCAAAACTATCTGCCGCCTTCCGGCGCTGGAAGCTGAAATCACACTCGCGTGAGGCGCCCGCGGCACTGGACCTTGCCGCTCGAAGCGCTTACCTCTGGCGCGCAAGGAGACGCCCATGACCAAGCCAGCCCTGACCCTCTACCTCGCCGCGCCGCGCGGCTTCTGCGCCGGCGTGGACCGCGCGATCAAAATCGTTGAAATGGCGATCGGCAAATGGGGCGCGCCGGTCTTTGTGCGCCATGAAATCGTGCATAACAAATTCGTGGTCGACAGCCTGCGCGAAAAAGGCGCGGTATTTGTCGAGGAGCTGGATGAATGCCCGGATGACCGCCCGGTGATCTTCTCCGCGCACGGGGTGCCGAAATCTGTGCCCGCCGCGGCCGAAGCACGCGAGATGATTTATGTCGATGCCACTTGCCCGCTGGTCTCCAAGGTGCACATCGAGGCCCAGCGCCACGCCGAGGCCGGGCTGCAGATGATCATGATCGGCCACAAGGGCCACCCCGAAACCATCGGCACAATGGGCCAGCTGCCTGAGGGCGAGGTGTTGCTGGTTGAGACCGCCGCAGACGTGGCGACGGTTGAGGTGCGTGATCCGGACCGGCTGGCTTATGTAACCCAGACCACCCTGTCGGTGGATGACACCAAGGGCATCGTTGCAGCGCTGGAAGAACGGTTTCCCAACATCATCGGCCCGCACAAGGAAGACATCTGCTATGCCACCACCAACCGTCAGGAGGCGGTGAAATCGGTGGCGCCCAAGGCCGACGCCCTCTTGGTAGTCGGCGCGCCGAATTCCTCCAACTCCCGCCGCCTGGTCGAAGTCGGTGCCAAGAACGGCTGCGAGTATGCCCAGCTGGTGCAGCGTGCCGAGAACATCGACTGGCGCGCGCTCGAAGGCATCCGCTCGGTTGCCATCACCGCCGGCGCTTCGGCCCCGGAGCTGCTGGTCAACGAGGTGATCGACGCTTTCCGGGAGCGCTATGAGGTGACCGTGGAAGTCGTGGAGACCGCGGTGGAAACAGTGGAATTCAAGGTGCCCCGCGTGCTGAGGCAGCCTGCGTGAGCGCACAGACCAGAGTGCATACTAAGTGACAGAAATTACACCCGCTTCAGGCGAACCGTGGTACGCCTAAGGTCCCGGGCATTTTTCTGGAGCCGTTTTCATGATCACGCTGCACTTTCTGATTACCGCCTTTGTCGTCGTCCTCGCACCGGGCACGGGTGTCATCTACACGCTGGCGCTTGGTCTCGGCCAGGGCTGGCGCGCTTCCATCTGGGCCGCAATCGGCTGCACCTTCGGTATCCTTCCGCATCTGGCCGCGGCCACGCTGGGGCTGGCGGCGGTGCTGCACAGCTCTGCTCTCTTGTTCCAGATCGTCAAGGCCGCGGGCGTGGCCTATCTCGTGTACCTCGCCTGGCAGGCGCTGCGCAGCGGCGGCGCGCTGGCTGTGTCCTCGAAACGCACCAGCCAGCCCGGCTGGAAAATCGCCTGGCGCGGCGCGCTGATCAACATCCTGAACCCCAAACTGTCGGTGTTCTTCCTGGCCCTGCTGCCACCGTTCCTGAGCGGCAATCCCGCCAGCGCCACGCTGGAAATGTCGGTACTCGGGCTGGTGTTCATGGTGATGACCTTTGCCATCTTCGTGCTCTACGGGCTGTTTGCCGCCCAGGCCCGCACTTACCTCTTGAACAGCGAGCGGGTGCTGAAGTGGCTGAACCGCGGCTTTGCGGCCGTCTTTGCAGGCCTTGCTGCCCGGCTGGCCATGGAACGCGCCTGACCCTGCCCGGGAGAGATCCAGATGAGTGATGACAGAACCATCAGCGTCTACGACGACCGCGCGGCGGATTACGCCGAGCTTTTCACCGGCAGAACGGACCCGGGGGAGGAGGCTGATTTTCAGGCCTTCACTGCACGACTGCCCGAAGGCGGCACATTGCTGGACCTTGGCTGCGGCCCCGGCCATTGGGCTGCGCGTTTCCGGGATGCCGGCTTTCGGGTAGCTGCGCTTGATGCCTCGCCGGAAATGGCAGAGGCGGCTCGCGCGGCCTATGGGATTGAGGTCATTACCGCCGGGTTTCACGCGCTGGATGCAGAGGCGGTGTTTGACGGCATCTGGGCCTATTTCAGCCTGCTGCATGTGCCGCGGGAGGAACTTTCCGTTCACCTGACCGCCCTCCGCCGGGCGCTGACCGAAGGCGGCACGCTATGCCTGGCAATGAAACTGGGCGAGAGCGAAGGCCGCGACGAGCTGGGCAGGTTCTATGCGTACTACAGCGAGGACGAGCTGCGCGAAAAACTCGAAACCGCCGGCTTCACCCTGCTCGGCGCCCGCCGCGGGACAGGCAAAGGACTGGCTGGCACTGCCCAGGAGTTCGTAGTACTGACGGCGCATGCCTGAATTATTTGCTTATACCGACGGCGCCTGCTCTGGAAATCCCGGCCCCGGCGGCTGGGGTGTTCTGCTGCGCGCCATGGACGGTGACACCATCGTCAAAGAAAAAGAACTGAGCGGCGGCGAGGCGGAGACCACCAACAACCGGATGGAACTGCTGGCCGCAATCAACGCGCTGGAAAGCCTGGCGCGGCCGTCCACCATCACCGTGGTCACCGACTCGGCCTATGTGAAGAACGGCGTCACCGGCTGGATCTTCGGCTGGAAAAGGAACGGCTGGAAGACGTCCAGCAAGAAACCCGTGAAGAATGTCGAGCTGTGGCAGCGCCTGGACGAAGCGCAAGCCCGCCACAAGGTGACCTGGGAATGGGTCAAGGGCCACGCAGGCCACCCTGAAAACGAGCGCGCGGATGAGCTGGCGCGCGCAGGCATGGCGCCCTTCAAGAAGAAGAAAAGCGCCTGATGCGCAGGGTTGCCGTATGACCTTTCTGGCGCTGCTGGACTATGCCTCGGTGCTGGTCTTTGCCCTTTCCGGCGCGCTGGTCGCCAGCCGGGCGCAGCTGGATATTGTCGGCTTTGCCTTTGTTGCCTGCCTGACCGCGCTTGGCGGCGGCACGTTGCGCGATCTGCTCTTGGACCGCAACCCGGTGTTCTGGATCGGCAACCCCAACTACATCCTGCTGGCCGCGCTGGCCGCCGTGGCGGTGTTCTTCACTGCGCATCTCTTGGAAAGCCGCCTGCGCTGGGTGGTCTGGCTCGACAGCTTTGCCCTTGCCATTGCTGTACCTGCCGGCACCGGTGCCGCGATCTCGCTGGACAGCCCGCCGGTGATCGTCGTGCTGATGGGTATGGCCACCGGCACCATGGGCGGGCTGATGCGCGACGTGGTCTGCAACGAGGTGCCGCTGGTGCTGAAACAGGGCGAGCTTTACATCACCTGCGCCATGGCAGGCGCCATCACTGCCGTTGCGGCCATCTGGCTGGGGTTTGAGCTGAAGTTCGCGCTGCTGGCCTGCGCCGGGGTCTGCTGGGTGCTGCGGGCAGGCTCCATCCTGTTTGGCTGGCACCTGCCGGTCTACAAAAGCCGCCCGCCGCGCAGCTAGGAAAGGCGTCTAGCGCTGGACGTATTTCTGCCAGAGCCAGATCAAAACCAAGGCGCCCAGCACCGCGCCTATGAAACCGGCCATGAAGCCCATCACCGCCAGCAGTGCGCGCAGCACCAATCCGCCGATCAGTGCCCCGGCCATACCGATGCAGACCGTGGTGATGATATCGGTTTCGAGTTTCATCAGCCTGGTTGCCAGAAAGCCTGCCGCGGCGCCGATGATGATCAGGGCAATGATGGGCATCAGACCCTCCGGTTACAGGCGGCTGCCCTTGGGAACCGGGAAGCCGCGCAGGAATACATCGGGATCCTGCGCGCTTTTGCCCGCCCGTTGCAAGCGCAAGAGCTGCACTGCTCCCTCGCCGCACGCCACGATCAGGCTGTCGTCCAGCACCTCTCCGGGCGCGCCCTGCCCCTCCGCCAGCCGTGAGGCCAGCAGCTTGACCCGCTGGCCTTCGATCTCGCACCAGGCACCGGGGAAGGGCGACAGGCCGCGGATCTTGCGGTCCACCTCCGCCGCCGGACGCGTCCAGTCGATCTGCGCCTCCGCCTTGTCAATTTTTTCGGCATAAATGACGCCATCTTCCGGCTGCACTTCCGGTGTCAGCTCCGGCAGGCGGCTCAAGGCTTCGGTGATCAGCGCTGCACCCATTGCAGACAACCTGTCGTGCAACTGCGCGGTGATTTCTTCCGCACCGATGGCAGTGGCCTCGCGCAACAGCACCGGACCTGTGTCGAGCCCCGCCTCCATCTGCATGATGCAGACGCCGGTTTCCGCGTCGCCCGCCATGATCGCGCGGTGAATCGGCGCCGCACCGCGCCAGCGCGGCAAAAGGCTGGCGTGGATGTTGAGGCAGCCATGCGCGGGCGCGTCCAGCACCGCCTGCGGCAGGATCAAGCCATAGGCCACGACCACCGCCACATCTGCATTCAAAGCGGCAAAGGCCTCTTGCTCCTCCGCGCCTTTCAGCGAGACCGGGTGGCGCACCTCCAGCCCCAAGGCCGCGGCGCGGGCGTGGACAGGGTTTGGACGGTCCTTCTTGCCGCGGCCCGCAGGCCGGGGCGGCTGGCAATAAACGGCGGCAACCTCGTGCCCGGCCTCCACCAGCGCATCCAGCACCGGCACTGAGAAGTCAGGCGTTCCCATGAAGATAATGCGCATCAATGCCTCCGTAGGGTGGGCAATCTGCCCGCAAATCCCTGCCCCGATTGCCCGGCAGCCTGCTGCCAGGGCGCGAACCGGACCGCAGGCGATCCGGGAATTTAGATCAGCCTCAGCCGTTCAGCTTCTTCGCCTTGCGGATCAGCATGTCGCGTTTCACCTTGCTGAGGCGGTCAAAATACATCTTGCCATTCAGGTGGTCGATCTGGTGCTGCACCGAGGTCGCCTCGATACCGACGAAATCCTTGCGGTCCACCGTGCCCTGCTCATTGATGAAGCGGACGGTCACCGCCCGCGGACGTTTGATCTTGGCGGAGACGCCGGGCAGGTTCGGGCTGGCCTCGTCATGCTCGCGCAGCTCGACCGAGGCGTGCAGGATCTCCGGGTTCGCCAGCTTCACCGCGCGGCCGCGCTCGGTGGAGCCGTCCACGACGGCCAGCCGCAGCATCACGCCAATCTGATTGGCGGCCAGACCCACACCCGGCATTGCCTCCATCGTGTCGACCATGTCGTTCCAGATTTCGCGGATCTCGTCGGTGATCTCTGTCACCTCATCAGCCTTGGTGCGCAGGCGCTTGTCGGGCCAGGGCAGGCAGGTGCGGACGGTCATGTCTGGTATTTCCTCAGGCGCGGGCGCGTTCGCGCTTCAGCTTCTGCATCTTGCGGGTGATCATCTGGCGCTTCAGCGGCTTCAGGTAATCGATGAACAGCTTGCCGTTCAGATGGTCGATCTCATGCTGCACGCAGGTCGCCCACAAGCCGTCAAAGGTTTCCCGCTGCGCGTTGCCGTCGCGGTCCATCCATTCGACCTCCACCACCTTGGGGCGGGTGACCTCGGCGTATTGATCCGGGATCGACAGGCAGCCTTCCTCATAGACGTTGGTCTCGTCCGAGGAAGAAATGATCTGAGGGTTGAACATCACCAGAGGGCGCGGGTCGCCATCCTCTTCCTTGACGCAATCCAGCACGATCAGCCGCTGCAGGATGCCGATCTGCGGCGCTGCCAGGCCAATGCCGGGCGCGGCGTACATGGTTTCCAGCATGTCGTCCGCCAGCACGCGCAAGTCATCGCTCAGGTCCGGCACGGGCACGCAAACCTTTTTCAGGCGGGGATCGGGATGGATCAGGATCGGTCGTTTCATGCGCTTCATGTATGCGATTGCAGGCCCCATCGCAACGCCCCCCTTGCGCACGCTGCCGCAGTGGTTAGCTTCGCATCCAACGATACGGGAGTTCACAGATGAATTTTGACAAACCCACAGACCGCCGCGGCACCCACAGTTCGAAATGGGACAAGATGGAGCAGCTGTTCGGCGTGTCCCCTGAGGATGGCCTGGCGATGTGGACGGCGGACTCCGACTATGAAACCGCGCCCTGCGTGATCGAGGCCGTCAAAAAGGCCGCGGAGCATGGCGTGTTCGGCTACTCCTGGCAGCACCCCGAGTATCTGCAGGCGGTGCAATGGTGGATGAAGAACCGCCACAGCTGGGACATTGAGACCGATTGGATCCTGACATCCCAAGGTCTCGGCAACGCCATCGCGCTTTGCCTCGATGTCTGGAGCCAGCCAGGCGACGGCGTGGTGATCTTCTCGCCCGTCTATCATGAGTTTGCCCACAAGGTGAACAAGGCGGGCCGCAAGGTGTCCGAATGCCCGCTGGCACGGGACGGCGACACCTACAATCTGGACCTGGACGATGCACAATCGCGCCTGAACGGGACGGAGAAGCTGCTGCTGTGGTGCTCTCCGCAGAACCCCTCGGGCCGGGTCTGGACGCCGGAGGAACTGCGCGCGGTGGCCGAATTCGCCAAGCGCAACGGGCTGATCCTGGTCTCGGATGAAATCCACCACGATCTGGTCTATCCGGGCAGCACCTTTGTGCCGATGGACGTGGCCGCGCCGGACGCTCGGCCCTGGACTGTGACCCTGACCGCGCCCTCCAAAACCTTCAACATCGCAGGCCAGCGCACCGGCAACATGATCATCCCCGATCCGGACCTGCGCGCAGCCATGCGGCACCGCCAGGCCACGCTGGATTATGATCCCAGCGGCCTCGGCGTGGCGATGATCATGGCCGCCTATTCGCCCGAAGGGGCAGAGTGGGTCGATGCACAGATCGCGCATCTGGAAGGGAACAAGAAACTGTTTGACGAGACGGTCAACGCCCTTCCCGGCCTCAAATCCCTGCCGCTGGCCTCCACTTATCTGGCCTGGGTCGATTTCTCCGGGACAGGCATGAGCCGCGAAGAATTCATCAAGCGCCTGCGCGAAGTCGCGAAAATCGCCACCTCTCCTGGCGATGGTTTCGGCACCGGCGGCGAACTCATGGAGCGGTTCAATCTGGCGACCCAGCGGTCGCGGGTGGAGGAAGCCTGCCGCCGGCTGACCGCAGCCTTCTCGGACCTGCAATAAGCATGAAGCGCCTGCTGCGCCTCTTGGCGCTGGTTGCTTTGACCGGCGCCGCCTGGATGGCCTGGCAGGCCTTTGCCCCGCGTCCCGTGCCGCCGCCGCAATCTGCGGCGGTGGACCGGATCGACCGTATCCTGATCGAGAAATCCGCCCGCCGACTGACCGCCAGCCGGGATGGCGAGATGGTCCTGGAGTTCCCTATCGCGCTTGGCTTTGCCCCTGCTGGCGATAAGGAACAGGAAGGCGACGGCAAGACGCCGGAGGGCATCTTTCGGATCGACCGGCGCAATCCTAACAGCGCCTATCACCTGTCGCTGGGAATCAACTATCCGCAGCCCGATGACCGTGCCCGCGCGCAGGCGGCAGGTGTTAGCCCGGGCGGCGATATTTTTATCCACGGGCAGCCCAATGCAGTGGGCAATCTGGTCACCCTACCCGGCGACTGGACCGCCGGATGCATCGCTGTCAGCAATGAACAGATGGAAACGCTCTGGCGCCTGGCAGAGATAGGAATTGAGGTTGAAATCCGCCCCTGAACCGCTTCAAATCTTGCCCTGCGACTGGTCGAAAGGGATAAGCCCCGCAGGCGCATCCGGCGACTTGTAGAAATCCACCGGCGCCTTGTCGGCGGTAGGGGTGGAGCGCTTGAATTCATAACGCATCTCGCCGCCCTCTTCCTCGCCAGCCACGATCAGGCATTGCGACACATGACGGGCGCCGTCGTAGATATCAACCAGCCCGCGCAGCATCGGTGCGGTTTCCGCCTCGACCGAGAAACCGGTCTTCCACAGCCGCAGCACCGGATAGAGCTCATTATCCGCCATCACCCGCAAACGGCTCTTGCGCCGCATCCCCTGCAGGCGGGCGGTGTCCAGCGCTTCCTGCACGGCTTTGGGTACGTAGGTGTTCATGTCAGCGGCCTTCCAAATGCTTCGGTTTACACGGGTCCTTCTTTCAACGGTGCGTCACAAATATATAAAATCAAGTAAACATTTTCGAAAATTTGACGGCCGCGCAATTTTGTTGCTGCTGTGCAGGAGTGCAGAAGGCCTGCGCGCTGGCCTGCATAGGCGCACGCCCCTTGCCCGCATATGTTTGCCAAGCACAGCAGCAGGAGCAGACGCGATGGGCCTTTTGATCGACGGAAAATGGCACGACCAGTGGTATGACACCGACTCTACCGGTGGCGCCTTTAAGCGCAGCGAATCGCAGTTCCGCAACTGGATCACCGCCGACGGCAGCGCGGGCCCGTCAGGCAAGGGCGGCTTCCCGGCGGAAAGCGGGCGCTATCATCTTTACGTCTCGCTTGCCTGCCCCTGGGCGCACCGCACGCTGATCTTCCGCCAGCTGAAGGGGCTGGCAGAGCATATCTCTGTCTCTGTCGTGCACCCCGACATGCTGGGTGAAGGCTGGACCTTTGAAACCGACGAACATGGCGCCACCGGCGACGGCCTGTTCGGCAACTCGCATATGCACCAGATCTACACCCGCGCCGATGCGGAATACACCGGCCGGGTGACGGTGCCGGTGCTGTGGGACAAGGAGCAGAACACCATCGTCTCCAACGAAAGCGCCGAGATCATCCGCATGTTCAATTCGGCCTTTGACGGGATCACCGGCAACAGCAATGACTACTGGCCCGAGGAACTGCGCGAGCCGATTGAGGCCGTGAATGCCCGCGTCTACAGCACCATCAACAACGGTGTTTACAAATGCGGCTTTGCCACCTCGCAGCAAGCCTATGACGAGGCCGTCGCGCCGCTGTTCGAAAGCCTGGACTGGCTGGAAGATCTGCTGTCGCAGCACCGCTACCTGCTGGGTGAGCGCATCACCGAGGCCGACTGGCGGCTGTTCACCACCCTGTTGCGTTTCGATCCGGTCTATCACACCCACTTCAAGTGCAACCGCAAACGGCTGATGGATTACCCGAACCTCTGGGCCTACACCCGCGAGCTGCACCAGTGGCCGGGTGTGGCGGAGACGGTCGGCATGCAGCACATCGTGCGCCACTATTATTACAGCCATGACACCATCAATCCGCATCGGATCATCCCCACCAACCCGGATATCAACTGGCAGGAACCGCACGGACGCGGCTGACTCACGCGATTGCGTCTGCACCACCGTAAATAGGGAGTTCACGCCCCGCACAGCATAGGTTAATACGCGCAGTGCCTCAGATGGCAGCCGGCCCTGGCCGGTGTGAACTCTCACCGGTGGCGACTGCGATGCATGACCTCTCTCACGACCCCGCAACCCAGCCCCGCGATCACGGCGGCAATCTGAGTGCAGCGATCGCCGAATTCGGCGGCAGCCGCGACGGCTGGATCGACCTTTCCACCGGCATCAACCCGCACCCCTATCCGCTGCCGCAGTTCAGCGCCGGTGACTGGGGCGCGCTGCCGGATGCGGATGCGCTGGCCGGTCTGGAACAGGCCGCCCGCAGCTTCTGGAATATCCCGGAGGAGGCCGCTGTTCTTGCCGCCCCCGGCGCCTCTGCTCTGATTGCCGCCCTGCCTGCGCTGGCCGAGCCGCGCTGGGTGCAGATCACCAAGCCCACCTACAACGAACACGCCGCCGCATTTGAGGCCCGCGGCTGGATTGTCCGGGTGCATGGGCCTGCGGAGGCCAAGGTGGCTGTGCATCCCAACAACCCGGATGGCCGGATGTGGCGCGAGGACGAGCTTACCGCACCGCTGACGATCATCGACGAAAGCTTCTGCGATGTGTGTCCGGGTGAAAGCCTGATCCGCATGGCTGCCCGCCCCGGCGTTGTCGTGCTGAAGAGCTTTGGCAAATTCTGGGGCCTGGCCGGGATGCGGCTGGGCTTTGCCATCGGCGACCCCAAGCTGATTGCGCAGCTGGCCACCTGGCAGGGCCCCTGGGCGGTCTCCGGCCCGGCCCTGCGCACCGGCACATTGGCCTTGCAGGACAATGCCTGGGCCGAAGCCACTCGCACCCGGCTGCATCAGGATGCCGCCCGGCTGGACGAACTTGTGCTCGCCAAGGGTGCCAGCTTGGCCGGCGGCACCGACCTGTTCCGGCTTTACCATGTGGATGATGCCGCTGCCTGGCAGCAAAAGCTGGCCAGCGCCCATATCTGGAGCCGCATTTTCCCCTATTCCAAGACTTTCCTGCGCCTTGGCCTGCCGCCTGCGGACGGCTGGGACCGTCTGGAGGCCGCGCTGTGACCACCGCCGGAATGCTTGCCGTGGCCCTGCTGCTGGACGCCGTCCTGGGCGAGCCGAAATGGCTGTGGTCGCGCCTGACCCACCCTGCGGTGCTGATGGGCAGGCTGGTCGGTTTCCTTGACCGTAAGCTCAACACCGGCCCCAGCCGCCGCCTCAACGGCGTGCTTGCGGCAGCGGCCCTGGTTCTGGCAGGCCTCATCGCGGGCAAGCTGCTGGCCCTGCCCGGTACACTGGTCGAAATTCTGGTGGCGGCCGTCCTGATCGCCCAGCGGTCCCTGAC
This sequence comes from Leisingera sp. ANG1, assembly GCF_000203975.2. Lineage (GTDB taxonomy): Bacteria > Pseudomonadota > Alphaproteobacteria > Rhodobacterales > Rhodobacteraceae > Leisingera. The sequence goes on from NZ_AFCF02000009.1 coordinate 295,148, forward strand.
CGAACATGTTGCCGCGGTTGCCAAGGGCCTGCGCAGCAGCCTGGAGGAGGGCCGCCAGACCGTGGCCATGATCGTTAGCCGCGACACTGGTGCCATGACCGCACCGCAGGCCGCGCGCTCCGCCATCGAAAGCGGTGCTGAGAACCTGTCGGATGGCGTCATTGCGCCTGCCTTCTGGTTTCTGATCGCCGGGCTGCCGGGGCTGATCATCTACAAGATGGTCAACACCGCCGACAGCATGATCGGCTACCGCAACGACCGCTACCGGGACTTTGGCTGGGCCGCCGCCCGGCTGGACGACCTGCTGAACCTGATCCCGGCCCGGCTGACCGGGTTGATGATCGCCGCCGCCGGCGGCCAGTTGCGCCACTGGCGTGCCATTGCCGGGGATGCCCGCAAGCACCGCTCTCCCAATGCCGGCTGGCCGGAGGCCGCGATGGCGCGGGCGCTGGATACATCGCTGGCAGGCCCCCGCTCCTATGACGGCGAAATGCGCGATTTCGCCTGGGTGCACGCCAAGGGCACCAAAAGCGCCAGCGCCGAAACCATCACCCGTTCCGTTGCGCTCCTTTGGCAAACCTGGGCGCTTGCGCTGGCCCTGACGGTTGCCATCGCCGCAGTTTTCTAGCACATAAGTTCCTGTGGGAGCGGTAAGACCAAGGAGCGCCAGAACCATGCGCCTATTGCCCTTTGTCCTCGCAGCGGCCCTGCTGCCTGCGGCAGCGGCGGCCCAATGCGGCGGCGGCTTTCAGAATTTCGTGAAACTGATGAAGGACGAGGCGGTTCAGGCCGGGTATGACAACGCCACGGTCAATGCTTTCTTTGCCGGCACCCGTCAGGACCCCCGCGTGCTCAAGGCCGACCGCGGCCAGGGCGTGTTCCAGAAACCCTTCATCGACTTCTCCCGCCGCCTGATCTCGCAGAACCGGCTGAAAACAGGCCGCCAGATGGCGCAGAAACACGACACCACCTTCCAGCGGATCGAAAGCACCTATGGCATCGACCGCGGCGTGCTGCTGGCCTTCTGGGCGTTCGAGACCGACTACGGCGGCTATCAGGGCGATTTCAACACCCGCGACGCGCTGGTCACCCTGGCGCATGATTGCCGCCGCCCGGAACTGTTCCGCCCGCAAGTGTTTGCCGCGCTGGAAATGTTCAAGCAGGGCAACTTCGACCCGAAACGCACCACCGGCGCCTGGGCAGGCGAGATCGGCATGGTGCAGATGCTGCCGGGAGACATCCTGCAGCACGGCGTTGATGCCGATGGCGACGGCAAGGTCAGCCTGAAATCCTCTGCCCCCGATGCGCTGATGTCCGGCGCACGGATGCTGTCGCATCTGGGCTGGCAGCCGGGCCAGCCCTGGCTGCAGGAAGTCACCATCCCCGAAGATCTGGACCTGTCTCTCAGCGGCACTGCACGAAAAAAGTCGGTTGCCCAATGGCGTAAGCTGGGTGTCTCCGCCCGCGACGGCAGCCTGCCGGATCCGTCGATGCGCGCCTCGCTGCTGCTGCCGCAGGGCCACAAGGGGCCGGCCTTCCTCGCCTATCCGAATTTCGACGTCTATTTCGAGTGGAACCAGAGCTTCACCTATGTGCTGACCGCCGCCTATTTTGCCAACCGGCTGCAGGGCGCGGATGTCTATGAGGCCGGCAGGCCCGACAATGGGCTGAACGGCGCCCAGATGAAGCAGCTGCAGCAGAAACTGCAGGCCCGCGGCCACAATGTCGGCGACATTGACGGCATCCTTGGCGCCCGCACCCGGGTTGCGGTGCAAAAGGAGCAGCAGCGCCTCGGCCTGCCTGCCGACGCCTGGCCCACGCCCGCGCTGCTGAAGAAGCTTTAACGCACCGGGAACCTTTCGCCCTTTTCGGTGATCAGGATGATCCGGCTGCCGTTGCGGACAAACAGGTCGCAGCGCCCGAACCCGTTGGTAAAGTCCACGCAGATGCTGCCATCGCCGGCAATCCGGTAGGTACCCCAGGCGGTGCCGCCGCCGTTCTCCGAGGAGTAGGTATAGGCATAGGCCCCGCCGCTGCCGTATTGCGACTCGCCCCCGTCAAAAAAGCGGAAGGACTGTCCAGGCAGCGCGTCCAGCTCCGCTTGCGCAAAGGGCGTGTCGCCGGGGCGCAGCTGCCAGCTGTCCGCCGCGGCGGTCCCAGCGGGCAGGCAAAGGAAAAGGGGCATGATCCATTTCATGCCCCCACCCTAGCGATTGATCCTGCAATCCGCTGTCACGATCCGGTGACAGGCCGGTTTACCAGTCGATGAATTCTTCAAACTCCTGCAACGCCCGGTTCCATTTTCCGACGGCCAGGGCAAAATCATCCGAAGTCATGCCGTCATTCCCAAGCAGCACATCCATCTCGATCCGGGCAGAGCCTTCCTCGGAGACATAGGCACGGGCAAAACGGTTATTGGTGTTCCATTCGTTGATCTTGGACAGGCGCACGCTGCCGTCTGTCTGGTAGCCGGAGAAGAACTGGATCGCATCACAGTTGGCGTTGTCCTCGCAGCCGTAGTAGTAGACGGAAAAATCGTTGCCGTAATATTCGACTTTCAGGTTCGGATCACCAACGCTGTCGGTGGTCACTTCGACCTTGGCGCCTTCGTCCTTAAAAAAGTTGGCGACGCTGTCGCCTGTCTTGGCCACCACATTGCCAGCCATCGCGGCAGCCGGGGTCATCAGCACCGCAGCAGCGGCAATTGCTTTGAGCATATTCATTTGTCACTCCACAAAACTTTGTCTTTGCAAACAGGCCCCGGCACAGATCCCCCCTGCGCCAGCCAGACCTCAGGCCACCATCGCCTCTGCCTTCTTGAGGTCAACCGAAACCAGCTGGCTGACACCCTTTTCCTGCATGGTGACGCCAAAAAGACGATCCATCCGCGCCATCGTTACCGCGTGATGGGTAATGATGAGGAAGCGGGTGTCGGTCTGGCGGCACATCTCGTCCAGCAGATCGCAGAAGCGGGTGACGTTGGCGTCATCCAGCGGCGCGTCGACCTCGTCCAGCACACAGATCGGTGCCGGGTTCGACAGGAACACCGCAAAAATCAGCGCCATCGCGGTCAGCGTCTGCTCGCCGCCCGATAGCAGCGACAGGGTCGACAGTTTTTTGCCCGGCGGCTGGCACATGATCTCAAGCCCCGCATCCAGCGGGTCGTCGCTTTCGACCATCACCAGATTGGCCTCGCCGCCGCCGAACAGATGGGTGAACAGCATCGCAAAGCTGTTGTTCACCTGCTCAAACGCGGTCAGAAGCCGCTCGCGGCCCTCTCGGTTGAGGCTTGAAATGCCGTCACGCAGGGTCTTCACCGCGCCTTCCAGGTCCAGCTTTTCAGCCACCAGCGTGTCATGCTCGTTCTGCACCCCGCGGGCGTCTTCCTCAGCCCGCAGGTTGACCGCACCCAAGGCGTCGCGCTGACGCTTGTAGCGGTCCACATCGTGCTCCAAATCATCCGAGGCCGGCATCTCATCCGGCGACACGCCCAGCTTCTCCAGCAGTGCCTGCGGGGTGATCTGCTGCGCCTCGATGATCCGGCCCGCCGCCTGCGTGACGGCTTCCTTGGCCGCATCGCTGCGTGCCTCGGACCGTGCCCGCGCCTCGCGCGCTTCCGACGCCAGCCGCTCGCATTCGCGCTCCTTATGGACAGCCTCGCGCAGTTCTGCCTCAGCTGCGATCAGCGCCTCGGTCGCTGCGGACTTGCGCGCTTCAGCCTCAGAGATTGCCTCGTTCAGCTCTTCGCGTTTCTCGGCAATTTCCGCCGGGACCGCATTGGCCTCTTCCAGTTCCTCCTGCGAGGCCTCGCGACGCTCCGCCAGCTCCTCGATCCGCGCCTCGGCGCTTTCCAGGCGGTGGCGCCAGCCGGACAGCTCCTTGGTCACTTCCTGCCCGCGCTTGGTGCGGGCCTCGCCCTCGCGGCGCAGCTCGTCATGGCTGGAACGGTGGGTCAGCATGGTGATCCGCGCCGCCTCAACCGACTGCTTGATATCCTCAACCGTAGTGCGGGCCTGGTCCAGATTCCCCAGCTCTCCCAGGGCCTTCTCAGCCTCTTTCAGCTGCAGGCCGGCGCTCAGCGCATCTTCCTCGTGGCGCGACACCGCGATGCCCAGGGTTTCCAGCTTGCCCTCGGCCAGGTTGCGGTCGGCCTCGGCCCGGCTGAGCGCACGGGCCGCATCGGCCACCCGCTGATCTGCCACCCGGCGCGCCTGGCGGGCGTTCTGATCGGCCAGCGTCACCTCTTCCAGCTTGCGCAGCAGCATCTCATGCGCGGCGCGGGCACCGTCGGCAGTGGCGCTGACACGCTCCATTTCCTGCTTCAGCGCTTCCAGCTTATTGAGCTGTTCCAGACGCAAGGCAGCGGCACTCGGCGCGTCCTCGGCCCAGGCGCGGTAGCCGTCCCAGCGCCACAGATCGCCTTCCAGCGTCACCAGCCGCTGGCCGGGCTGCAACTGCACCTGAAGGCCCGCTGCAGCATCGCCATCCACCAGTCCGATCTGCGCCACCCGGCGCGACAGGGCATCGGGACCGGAGACAAACAGTGCCAAGGGCTGCGCACCCTCCGGCAGTGCCGCGTCGCGGTCATAGCCCGGCAGGGACAGCCAGCCGGTCGGCCCGTCGGCATCCGCCAGCGGCGCGCGCAGATCATCCGCCAGCGCTGCGCCCAAAGCCTTCTCATACCCCGGCGAAACAGTCAGCTCATCCAGAACCTGGCCGCCTTCGGCGGTGTCGCGCTCCACCAGCTTGGCCAGCGCCGTCACCTCAGCCCGCAGCGCGCCCAGCTCTCCCTCTGCCTCAGAGCGCTGCGAGCGTGCCTCGGCCTCGCGGGCCTGAGTTTCGGTGCGCGCCTCGTCCGCCGCTTCCAGCGCCTCCTCTGCCATCTCAGAGGCTTCACGCGCCTCTTCCTCAGCCGAGACAGCCGCCTCATACTTCTCCACCGCCAGCTTCAGCGCCTCCTGCGCCTCGCCTTGGGCAGCGCGGGCCTTCTCTGCCTCGCCCTCGGAACGGCCCAAGGCGCGCTGGCAGTCCTCGACCGCACGCCGCGCTGACTGGTGCCGCGCCGCCAGACGGGCCACATCCTCTGTCACCTGCGTCAGATGGTCCTCGCGCGCCTGCAGAATCGAGCCTGCATCGCGCGCCAGCTCCGCGGCCTCGGCCAGCTTGCCGTCATGGCCGTCGCCAGCCTTGGACAGCTCCCGCTGCTCCCATTCCAGCCGCTCGATGGTTTCGCCAGCGTCCTTGTTCAGGCCCGCCTCACGCTCGATGTCGTTGCCCAGCTGCACGATCCGGCTGCTGAGCCGTTCGATGGTCTGGCGCGCCTGCGCCTCCTGATCGCCCAGCGAGTCGCGCTGCACCACCAGCCGCTGCAGGATAGCGGCCGCAATAGCCTCTTCCTCGCGCAGGGGGGGCAGTTTTTCCTCAAACGTGCCGCGCTGAGCGGCAGCGGCACGCACCAGCGCCTCCGCCTTGGCAGCCTGCTCGACGCGCACCCTCAGCTCATCCTCTGAGGCCAGCCGCAACTCATCCGCCTCGCGCCAGCGGCGGTAGAGCAGCATGCCCTCGGCCAGCCGCAGCTTCTCGCCGATCTCGCGATAGCGCTGCGCCTGCCGCGCCTGTTTGGCCAGCTGCGCCAGCTGTGCCGCCAACTGCTCGATCACGTCATCGACGCGCAGCAGGTTGGCCTCGGTGTTCTTCAGCTTCAGCTCGGCCTCGTGGCGCCGCTGATAGAGACCAGAGATCCCGGCTGCCTCTTCCAGAATGCGGCGGCGCGCCTTGGGCTTCGCGTTGATCAGCTCGGCAATCTGTCCCTGCCGCACCAGCGCCGGCGAATGCGCGCCGGTAGACGCATCGGCAAACAGCATCTGCACATCGCGCGCCCGCACGTCCTTGCCGTTGGATTTATAGGCGCTGCCCACATCGCGGGTGATGCGGCGCACGATCTCCAGACCGTCGGCATCATTGAACCCCGACGGCGCCAGCCGCTCCGAGTTGTCGATGTTCAGGCTCACCTCGGCAAAGTTGCGCGCAGGCCGCGACGAGGTGCCGGCAAAGATCACGTCCTCCATGCCGCCGCCGCGCATCGCCTTGGCGCGGGTTTCCCCCATCACCCAGCGCAATGCCTCCAGAAGATTGGATTTGCCGCAACCGTTTGGACCCACAACCCCTGTCAGCCCATCGGCAATGACCAGTTCGGTAGGATCGACAAAGCTTTTGAAGCCGTTCAGCCTGAGCTTGGAAAACCGCAAAGCTGCCCCTTCGTGATTCCGTATCGAGAAAGTTCAGCGGTTCCTACCCGCTGAGTCAACGCTCCGCACCCCCAAATCGGGGCGAATTCTGCTCAAAACACACCATATCTTGTGGATAACCCGCAGGATCCGGCGGTGTTTTGCCAAGCAGCAGCCTGTCAGGCCTCAAAGGGACCGCAACAACCGCCCCAGCCGGGCAATGCCTTCCTCGATGGCTGTATGGTTGGAATTGGAGAAGCTCAACCGGATCGTGTTCTGGCCGCTGCCATCGGCAAAAAACGCCTGGCCGGGGACAAAGGCCACCCGTTCCGTCTCCAGCGAACGCGCCAGCAGGTCTGCGCCGCTCATGCCATCCGGCAGGGTCACCCAGATGAACATCCCGCCCTCAGGCCGGGTCCACTCCACGCCCTCCGGCATATGTGCCGCCATGGCCGCCAGCATCACGTCGCGGCGGCGCTGATAAACCGCGCGCAGCTGCTCAACATGTTCGCCGAAACAGGCCTCTGCAACGCCATGCACCGCCATCTGGTTGATCGATGAGGTATGCAGATCCGCCGCCTGTTTCAGCAGCACCATCTGCGCGATCACCGGCTTGGCCGCCACCGCCCAGCCGATCCGCACGCCCGGTGCCAGCGTCTTGCTGAAGGTGCCGCAGTAAATCGTCCGGCAGTCCTCGATCGAGCCCTTCTGTTCAATCTCCAGCGCCAGCACCGGCGGCACCGGCTCCCCGTCATAGCGCAGCGACTGATAGGCCGCGTCTTCGATGATGGCACAGTCCAGCGTGCCCGCGATGTCCAACAGCCGCAGCCGCCCGGCGTGGTCCAGTGTCTCGCCGGTCGGATTGGCAAAGTCCGGCGACAGATAGGCGAATTTCACCGCGCTGCCGGCCTCCGCCGCGCCTTCGGCATAGCTTTCCGCGGTGCGGTTTCCATTCAGCGACAGCCGGTCATAGCGCGGCTCATAAGCGTTGAAGGCCGCCAGCGCCCCCAGGTAGGTCGGCCAGCCGACCAGAGCAGTGTCACCCGGCGACAGGAACAGCTTGCCCAGGTAATCCAGCGCCTGCTGCGAGCCGGAGGTGATCAGCACGTTCTCAGCCTCGCAGACAATCCCGATCTTCGCCATCTCCGCCACGATCCACTGGCGCAGCGGCAGGTAGCCTTCGCTCACGGAATACTGCAGCGCCTGCACCTGCCGCTCCGGCGTCAGCGCGGTCTTGAAGGCTTCGGCGAACTCATCCGCCGGGAACAACGCCGGATCGGGGATACCGCCGGCAAAGGAGATGATGTCCGGCTGGTCCAGCAGTTTCAGCAATTCACGGATTTCGGACGCCTTCATCCGGCTGTTGCGGGTGGCAAAGATCTGGTCCAGCTGCATGGCTCTCTCCTCGCTGAGCTTCCATGATCACGGTAGGAGGCTCCAAAATAAAGTCAATAATGCTGACCTATTGTTACAGCCTTCGTGATGCGTTGCTCTTGCAGCCACCCGCCCCGCGTGGTCATATAAATTGACCAATCCGCCAGAGCGACCAGATGCCCTTCCAGAAAGTCCAGCCCGAGAAACTCTCCGCCTCCGTCGTCAAGCAGATCGAGCAGCTGATCCTGCGCGGCATCCTGTCGCCCGGTGAACGGCTGCCTGCCGAACGGGAACTGGCCGAACGGCTCGGCGTTTCCCGCCCCTCCTTGCGCGATGCCATCGGTGAGTTGCAAGACCGCGGCCTGCTGGCGTCCAAGGCCGGCTCCGGCGTGTTTGTGGCCGATGTTCTGGGTTCCGCCTTCTCCCCTGCCCTGATCCAGCTTTTCGCCACCCATGATGAGGCGGTGTTCGACTACCTCTCCTTCCGCCGCGACATGGAAGGGCTCGCTGCCGAGCGCGCAGCCCGGTTCGGGTCGGACTACGACCTGCAGGTGATCCAGGCGATCTTCGACAAGATGGAAGCAGCCGGCAATCCCGCCGTGTCCGAGGAAGCGGCCAAGCTCGACGCCCAGTTCCACTCCGCCATCATGGACGCCAGCCACAACGTGATCATGCTGCACATGATGCGCTCAATGTTCGATCTGCTGCGTGAGGGCGTGTTCTACAACCGCCGCATCATGTTCCAGCAGCACACCACCTATGAGGCGCTTCTGGAGCAGCACCGCGCCATCAACGCCGCTTTGCAGGCCCGCGACCCGCAAGCCGCCCGCACCGCGGTCGAGGCGCATCTGGATTATGTCAAACAGGCCCTCACCGACCACCAACGGGCTGAGCGCAACGCCGAGGTGGCAAAGCAGCGGCTGGAGCATGAGACGGGGAAGGGGTAACCGTCAGCGTTGCAGTTGCCGGATAGCATCTTCTATGGACTGAATACGGGCCGCTGAGTTCGGATGCGATGACATCCACTCCGGTGGCTCGGCCATTTCGGACTGCACGGTTTCAAAGAAGGTTATCAGCCCTTCGGGCGCATACCCCGCACGCGCGGCCAGCTGAACGCCGAATTCATCCGCCAAAGCCTCCTGCTCCCGGCCGTACTGCAGCGACAGCAGTACATTGCCTTCAAGCAGAATGTCCTCAAGCAAGGGCCCGGTGTCCCCGGCCACAAATGCTACAACCGCATACAGGCCGAGTGAGCGGTAAACCTGGCGAAGTCCGTGCTGCTCTACCACATGACCGATTTCGTGCCCGAGGACCCCGGCCAGAACGTCCTCGCCAGGAAAACGGTCCATGAACGCGTCGGACACCATAACGGTGCCGCCAGGCAAGGCGACAGCATTGGGTCCCATTCCAGGCATCTCGCGGAACAGCAATTGAAAACTGACACCATTCGGGGTGTCCTGCAGATGTTCCAGAAGCGTCTGGAATACCCTTCTGGCGCGTTCCTTTTCATCTGCACCAAGTTCGGAGGGCTCCATCAGAGCAAAATCCACAGCTTCAATGGTGCCCCGGTCCATCTGCTGCAGCACGACAGGAGGGGTCATCGCCGCAGCTGCCGACGCCAGCACGTCCAGGCCGTATTTCCAGACCAGGAATGCGGACAGGACCGCCAGGGCCGTAAATGCGGCAAGACGCGGCCGGAATTGCTCAAGCGCATGCAACCAATCGCCGCCGGCGCCGCCGCTCAGCGTCAGGACGGCATCGTGGTCATCCGTTTCAAACATCGTGCCATCCGGCAGCGTCAGCCGGCGCGGCTGGCGCCCCAGCGGCGGATCCAGCGAGACGTCCGCCCAGGCGGAACTGCCAAGCGTCTCCCCATCACGGGTGACGATATCCACCTGCCTCACGGCCGTGCCTTGAGGCTCAAGGTGCAACAGCAAGTCTGCCTGCATCAAGCGGGACGAAAGGCGCGCATAGGCGCGCCCTTCGATCTTTACCGGCAAAGGATAGTTTGCTCCCATTTAGACCGGGAGCCCCACGTCAATGCCTTCGAAATCGGTATAGGCATCGCCCACAGCAGAGGTCCGGCGGCCCTGCACGTCAACAAAGCTGTCCAGAGACGATCCCAGCACCACCCCGGTATGGGCGGTCAGATACCGGACCATGCGGACCTGAGCCCACGGCAAAAGCAAACCCAGGCTGCAGACCACGGCAACCATGTTGGTCACAGCGAGCCACATAAGGGTGCCTGCGGAGATATCGGACCTGAACTGATGTCCCCCTTCCAACGCGGTGTTGTTGTACACGGCGTTCCGGGTCATCGCGTGATACAGCAGGACAGCCGGCAGGAACGCGAGGAAAAAGATCCCGTAGAAGCCGGCCATGAAGAGCAGCACCGCGGTTGGGTCCGGATTCGGCGATGCAAAGGAGTCCTGGAAGGAAGTCATGACCGTTGTGCCCAGCGGTGCAAAAACCGCGGCCCCGACGATCACCACCCATGCCAGAGCGGCAAAGAAGGCTTTGTAGAATGGCCCCAAAGGCGCCTCGAAATGAAACGCTGCGGTGCCCAGGCTGTGGTTGTCAATGCTGAAGCGTTTGACTGCCCGGTCCAGCAGCGGGAAGGTCAGATAGGCGGTGAGCGCAGTAAGGATGGGATAGATCAAGTAGACGAGAAAGGCCTTTCCGTACCCCGCCGAGAAACCGAAGCGGACGTTGGAAAAGCTTGTCATCCGCGCATTGAACATCATCGCCCGGATGATCAGCCAGGGAAAGACGAAAACCAATGCCAGCAGCAGAACCGGAGCCAGCATGGGTACCATCGTCAGAATAATGTTGTAGATCACAAAGGCCCCGAAAACGATCAGCCGCCCGACAAGAATCTGGCCTCCGGTTGCGTGATAGTCGAAGTTGCGGCCTTCGACATAAGTGTTGTTGTAGAAATACTTGTGACGGCGGACTTTAGCCCAAGCCGAATAGATGCCCAGCGTCAGGATGCTGAGCAAAAGATTTACAATCCAGATCCCAAACCATTCTTTCGCATTGCCGCGAAACTCAAATCCGCTGATGTTTGCGCTCATTTGCCAATGTCTCCAATAATGCCGCAGGCCGCTTTTCCGTAATCCGGCCATGCCCAAAAAACATGCGGGTTGCCTACCTGCATAGGAAGAACATTTCCAGACTGGACAACTTTAAATGCAGTCCTGTTGCCCAAAGGCGCGCCTCATGCCGGGAAAGGTTGCACTTGCAAGTCAAAACGCCAGCGTTGCCTGCCGCCAGTAAAAAACCCGGCCACTCGGACCGGGTTCTTTTAACTTGTCTGTATCAGCCAGCGCTTAGTGCAGCTTGGCGTCCACATCCGCGATGGCGGCGTCGATCAGCTTGTTGGCCTCGGCGGCGGTCATCTGCTTGGAGATCACCTGATCCGCAGCGGCAACAGCGATGGAGATCGCCTGGTCGCGCACTTCTTTCACAGCCGAAGCCTCTGCCGAAGCGATCTGCTCCTCGGCAGCCGCCAGACGGCGGGCGATGGAGGTTTGCAGATCGGCCTTGGCCTGTTCAGCTGCACGGGCAGCTTCGTCACGGGCGGCAGCCACGATCTGATCGGCCTGGGCCTGAACTTCCTGCTGCTTGCGCTCATAAGACGCCAGAACGGTCTGGGCCTCTTCACGCAGGGCGCGGGCTTCGTCCAGTTCCTTCTGGATGCCTTCGGCGCGGTTGTCGAGCTGGCCAGCCAGCAGCGACGGCACCTTGGCAAACAGCAGGATGCCGATGAACAGGATGAACGCCAGCGCAACAACCAGGTTGGTGTTGGACAGGTCCATGCCGCCGCCGGCCGCAAACGCGGGCGAAGCCGCGCCAAGGGTCAGGGCAAGAGCGAGAATATTGCGCATGTCCTTATCCTTTCGTCCGCTCGGCAACTGCCGCGGCAACTGCGTCTTTGTCTGCCGAACCGCCCAGAGCAGAAACCAGCGCTTCTGCAGTATCGGTGGCCACGGCCTTCACGCTTTCCAGCGCGCCAGCCTTGATTTCGGCGATAGCCTTCTCGGATTCGGCAGCCTTGGCAGCGATCTGTTCGTCTGCTTTGGCGATGGCCTCATCCAGCCCGGCCTGAATTTCTGTGCGGGTCTCGGCAGCGATGCGCTGCGCTTCCGCACGGGCATCCGCCAGAGCTTTGTTATATGCGTTTTCGGCCTCGACAGCCTTGGCTTTCAGGTCTTCAGCCGCGGCGAGGTCGTTGGTGATGGTCCCCTGACGCTCGGCCAGCACCGCAGCAATGCGGGGCAGCGCGACGCGCGACAGGATGAGGTAGATCACGACCAGGGCGACCACGAGCCAGAAGATCTGGTTCCCGAAGGTCGAGAAGTCCAGCTGCGGCATTGCGGAACCGCCGCCGTGTGCTGCCTCTTGCGTATTTGATGCCATGTCGTCCTCCCAGGAACTTGCCGTTACACCGGGCAGCGCAGGATCTGCACTGCCCGGCCGTAAGGAAATAGGTTCCTAAGGTCTTAGACGGCGAACATCAGCAGCAGAGCGACCAGGAACGAGAAGATGCCCAGTGCTTCTGCAAACGCGATGCCGATGAACAGGGTTGCGGTCTGGCCGGCAGCTGCCGACGGGTTACGCAGAGCGCCTGCCAGGAAGTTGCCAGCCACGTGGCCCACACCGATTGCGGCTGCGCCGGAACCGATTGCTGCCAGGCCTGCGCCGACGAACTGACCGAGTTGTGCGATATCGCCTTCCATGATTTCTCTCCTTACGATGGAATGTGGTGATTTCTAGGGTGGGCGGGACCGCTCAGGGCGCCGCCCGGTAAGCTTTCAGATCCTGGCCTTAGTGGCTCGGGTGCAGTGCGTCCTTCAGGTACACGCAGGTCAGGATGGTGAACACGTAGGCCTGAATGAAGGCCACCAGAACTTCGAGTGCGTAAACCGCGGTGATGGCAAAGATCGGCAGGAAGCTGAACATGCCCAGTGCCGCGGCGAAGCCTGCGAACACTTTCAGAACCGCGTGGCCGGCCATCACGTTACCGGCAAGACGGATGGAGTGGCTGACCGGGCGCACGAAGTAGGAAATCAGTTCGATGATGGCCAGGACCGGGCGGAGCGCCAGCGGCGCGCTCGACACCCAGAATAGGCCCAGGAAGCCGACACCGTTCTTGACGAAGCCAACCACGGTCACGGTCACGAACACCAGCGCCGCCAGAACCGCGGTCACCGCGATATGCGAGGTGGTGGTGAAGGAGCCGGGGATCAGGCCCAGGAAGTTGGCCATCACGATGAACATGAACAGGGTCATGATGTAGGGGAAGAACTTGACGCCGTCCTTGCCGGCCACGTCCTCAACCATTTTGTAGATGAAGCCATAGGCCAGTTCCGCAACCGACTGGGCGCGGCCCGGCACGATGGCGCGGCGCGAGGAGCCCAGAACCAGCAGCGCGAACACGGCGGCAACAGCCAGCGCCATCCACAGGGTCACGTTGGTCGGGGTGTACCAGGAGATGTGATCGCCGAACAGCGCGCTCACCTGGAACTGATCCATCGGATGGATCGCCAGCTTTGCTTCCGCCGGAGCGAAAATCAGACCCGACACAACTACCAGTGCCAGAGCTGCGAAAAAGAAAATTTTGCCCATCGGTCCGCTTCTCCTGTCGCCGGTCGCCGATCCCGTCGGATCAATCCCGGTCTTGCGCATTTTTGTCGGCCTCTTCGGCCAGTTTCTCTTTCTGGATTTCCTGCGCGGTGCGAAGCATCGTCTTCACCCCAGCCGCCAGGCCCAGCATTATGAACAGCACCATGAAGATGGGCAGGGTTCCAAACAGATGGTCCAGCCCGTATCCGATGCCAAAGCCGATCCCGAGACCGGCCACCAATTCGATCACCATCCGCCAGGCCTGATTGGCCAGGGAATAATGCTCATCCGCGCGCGGCTTGGGCTCCTGGGCCTTACGCGCCGCCGCCAATTTCTCCTCCAGCTGCGCCATGCGCTGCTTTTGGTCGTCATCGGTCACGGGCGCCATCCTCACGCGAATTTCTAGTGAGGGTGCTAAGGCCACAGGGCCTAGGAGTCAATTACAAGGATTGAAGATTCAAAATATGCATACCCCATTGTTTATGCGCAATATTTCGCCAACCCCTATGCGCCGCGCCGCTCTGCCGCAGCCGCCGTTAGCGCCAAACTGCGCCGGAATCCATATTCAACCAAAAGGTTGATTTTAGCCGGCGGGCGGTTTCGGCAGCCGCCAGCGCACAATCCGCCCATCGATCAGCAGCAGCCCTGCCAAGATTGCTGCCATGCCCCACAGGTGCTCTGCCAGCAGCGTCTCGCCCAGAATGTAAGTCCCCAGAAACAGCGCCGACACCGGCGCAATCAGCGTCGGCATGGTGATATTGGTCGGCCCCACCTTGGGCAGCACCCAGTAGAACGCGATGAAGGCCGCCGAGGTCAGCACAAAGCCGATCACCAGCAGCGACGCCCAGGTTTCCATACGCGTGATCACCGGCAGCCCCTCGCTCCACAACGCCAGCGGCGCAATTGCCGCGGTCGACCCGGTCAGCGCGATCGCCACCAGCACCACCGGCTCCATATCCCTGAAGCTGCGCGCGAAATTGACGGAGAAGGCATAACACAGCGGCGCGCACAGGGTGATCAGCACCGCCCAGGCTTCCGAGGACTGGCCGCCCTCCAGGATCGGCAGCGAGAGCAGCACGATCCCGAGGAACCCGCAGATCACTCCCAGCGATTTCAGCATCGTGGCCCGCTCGCCGCCGGGCCAGAAATGCGACACCACCACCGCCAGCGCAGGTGTGGTCGCATTGACGATCCCCGCCACGCCGCTGGCGATATGCTGCTGGCCCAGCGCGTAGAATGCAAAGGGCCCGGCATAGCTGAGCACGCCGAACCCGAACAGCGCCAGCCAGCGCCCGGCGCCAGCGGGCACCTTTTTGCGCGCTGCCAGAACATAGATCCAGCAGCCCAGCGCTCCAAAGCCCACACGGCCCATAGAGACCGACAGCGGCCCCAGCTCGCGCAACAGGATGGCGTTGAACATGAAGGACATGCCCCAGCCGATGCCCAGAATGAAGATCACCGCCCAATAGCGCAACGCCATGCCAACTGCTCCCTCGAAATGCCTTGCACCGATCCATCGCAGTTTTTGCAGGATTGTCGACCCGCTTCTTGCCCTTTAGGAGTATCAGGCATGAGCGACACCCTCGACACCGTCTTTGCAGCCTTGGCCGACCCGACCCGCAGGGCGATCCTGACCATGCTGCTGGAGGACGACATGGCCGTGACCGACGTGGCAGAGCCGTTCGAGATGTCACTGGCGGCCATTTCCAAGCACCTGACCATCCTCACCCGCGCCGGCCTCATCGCGCAGGAAAAGCGCGGCCGGGTCAAATGGTGCAAGCTGCAGCCCGACGCCATGCGCGCCGCCTCTGTCTGGATGCAGGGCTTCGGCCAGTTCGAGCCGGTGAACCTGGATGCCTTCGAGCGCTTCCTGGAGGCAGAGCACCTGTCAGAGGACAGCCAGACCGGCAGTTAGGGCCACTGGCCCCTAGCGGACGACAAACACCGAAATTTCGGAATGCAGCACCAGATGGCTGGCGTGGGACGAGAACACATAGTCCAGGATGCCGGGCATATGTGTTGCGATCACGATCAGGTCCACCTCCAGCTCCTTGGCGGTCCGGGCCAGGATAGAGTCCATCTCCGACCCCACATCCACGGAATGCACTGGCAGCGCCTCAACCCTTGCGCCACTGCTTTCGGCCATCTTGCTGGCCAGTGCAGCCAATTCATCCCCGGACGGCCCCAGGGTGTGTGCGCCTTCAATCTGCTCGCCCGTCACATGGACCAGCGTCACGCGTGAGCCATGATTGGCGGCAAAATCCGCGGCCACGTTCAAGGCCTTCTTGACCGCCGGGGGCATGTGCAGGTCGACGGGCACCATGATATGTCTGAACATCTTTCCCTCCTTCTCCTGACGTGTCCCTCGGGACCAGTATACAGGAAAACAGGGGGCTTGCGTTGACCTGCCGCAAGCGCGCCCAGCAGGAAGTGCTCAGGCGGGCAGCGTTCAGGCGCGCACCGGCTTGGCGTCGCCTTCCAGCAGCATCACCAGTGCGGCCACCGACATCACCACCCCGATCAGCACCATGCCCGGCGGCGCGCCGCGGCCCAGCGCAATCTCCCACAGGATCACCCAGCTGGGGGTCAGATAGGTGTATGCCATCACTTTGGCCGAGGGCAGTCGCAGGGTTGCGTATTGCAGCAGCACAAAGGTGGCCGCGCTGGCAAAGAGTGCCAGATAGAACAACCCGATCCAGACAATGCCCGGCAGCTGCATCCAATCGGTCGCCAGAATGTCCTGCCAGCCGAACGCCGCCAGCAGCCCGCCGCCCGCCAGCAGCATGCCGAAGGTGAAGACCACCGCAGGCTCCCCGCGGTTCAGCTTGCGCACCATCGGCGTGTAGATCGCGTGCAGCACGCAGCCCCAGAAATAGATGATCTCGCCCTGTCCGATCTGAAATGCCGCCAGCGCTCCTAGGTCGCCGCGCACGATCACCCAGACCGCGCCCGCGGCCCCGATCGACAGCGCCAGCGCCATCCAGCGGGTGGTGACCTGCCGCAACAGCAGCCAGCCGAACCCCGCGCTCATCACCGGCACCAGCGTGAACACCGCCGCCGCGCTGACCGGCGCCGCGGTCTGCAGCCCGTAGAACATCAGCACGAAGTAGCCGCCGAACAGCCCGCCCAGAACCGCAAACCGCCACGGCGCCTGAAAATGCACCCGCCGCATTCCGGTGGTCGCCATGGCGGCAACGCCAATGACCACCGCAGCAATGCCGAACCGCGCCGCGTTCAGCGCCGCCGGCGCAATCTCATTCGCCACCATCACGCCCAGCGAGAACGACCCCGCCACCAGCGCCGAGAACAGCAGCATCGCCAGATGCCCGCGCAGCGCCTCGCTCACAGCTGCCATTCCTTGGCCTGTTCCTTGAGGAACTTCAAAAACGCCTGCACCTTGGTGGTGCGGTGCAGGTCCACATGGGTCACCAGCCAAAGGGTGCCCTCCCATTCTTCCTGCGGCGCCATCATTTCCACCAGGTTCGGGTTCTGCCGGGCCTCCCAGGCTGCCATGAACCCAATGCCCGCGCCGCTGTGCACCGCGTTCTGCATGGTGAACCCGTTGGAGCAGCGGAACGAGATCGCGTCAGCCGGCGCATGGGTCCGCAGCCAGCGCGAAAACGGCGCGCGGCTGTTTTCATCGTCATTGCCGATGAAGCGGTGATTGGCCATGTCCTCGACACCCTGCAGCACGCCGTATTTTTCGGCATAGGCCTTGGAGGCATAAAGCCCGACCTGCTGCTTGATGAAGGGCTGCACCACATTGTCCGGCTGATCCGGGGCGTTGCCCGCCCGCACCGCCACATGCGCCTCGCCGTATTCCAGCCGGAACAGGCGGTCGCCGGTCAGATAGCGGATGATCAGCCCCGGGTGCATGTCCTGGAATTCCTTCAGCGCCGGCACCAGCATAGGTGCAAAAGACGCCAGCGACGTCACCACCAGCTCACCGGAGACATCATCACCCTGCCCCTTCAGCCGACCGACCAGCTGGCTGAACTGGTCATCGGTTGCCTGCGCCACTCGCAAAAGGTCCTGCCCAGCCTCCGTCGGCGTGTAACCGCGGGCGTGGCGCTGGAACAGCTTCACCCCCAGCCGTGCCTCGATGGCGTCGATATGGCGGATCACCGTGGCATGGTGCACGCCCAGCACTTCGGCGGCACCGCTGACCGTGCCCATCCGGGCGACCTGATAGGCGGTGCGCACCTCATCCCAATTGTCCATGGCTGCCTCCTTGCCAATCCGCGCGACATGCGCACACGCGCACACTCGATGTTACTTTTGCGGCGTTGCGTTCGCAAATGCAATAACCCAAATCTCCGTCAGCAACAAGCACAGGAACCCAAAATGACCCGCACCGTTCTGCACCTCGACTCCTCCGCCCGCACCGAAGGCTCGGTGACCCGGGACCTCTCCGCACAGATCGTCAGCCGCCTGGACGCGGACACTGTGATCCGCCGCGACCTCGCCGCGCCGCTGCCGCTGCTGGACGGCGCCTGGATCGGCGCCAACTTCACCCCGGCCGACCAGCGCAGCGAGGCAGACAAGCAGCTGCTCGCCCTCTCCGATGCGCTGGTCGCGGAACTGAAACAGGCCGACACCATCGTGATCGGCGCGCCGATCTACAATTTCTCGGTGCCCTCCACGCTCAAGGCCTGGATTGACCTGGTGGCCCGCGTCGGCGTCACCTTCCGCTACGAGGAAACCGGCCCCATCGGCCTGCTGGAAGGCAAGCGCGCCATTATTGCCGTGGCCTCCGGCGGCACCCAGGCCGGATCCGACATTGACTTTGCCACCACCTACCTGCGCCATGTGCTGGGTTTCATCGGCATCACCGAGGTTGAGATCGTGGCCGCCGACGCCATGTCCATCGACGCCGAGGGCGCCCTGGCCAAAGCGAAAAACCAAATCGAAGCGCTGGCGGCCTGATCCCCGCACTGCCCCGCGCTCCTGCCGCCAGCCACCCCCGGCTGGCGGCCTTTTTGCGTTTGGCAGCGCGGCGGGGCCTGTGCCACTCTGCCCGCATCCGCATTTCAAACCACAGGCATTCCCATGAAGAAGATCGGCATTCTCGGCGGCGTCGGCTGGGCCTCCACCCTCGATTACTACCGCGCCATCTGCGAGGGCGCCGGGCGGTTCTTTGCGGACCGCGGCGCGGGCTCGCCGCTACCGGTGCCGCCGATCACCATCGAATCCGTAGTGCAGGCCCAGACCCGCGCCTTGCGCGGCCGCCCGGGGGATGAGGCCAGCTGGGCCGCTTTTGATGCCGTCTTCCGCGAGGCGATGCTGACGCTGGAACGCGCCGGCTGCGACTTTGCCCTCATCGCCTCCAACACCCCGCACGCCCGCCTGCACGCGATCCGCGAGGGCGTGGTGATGCCGATCCTCAGCATCTTCGACGCCACCGCAGAAGCCACCGCCGCAACCGGCGCCACACGCGCGCTTGTGCTGGGCACCGCCGTCACCATGCAGGCCCGCAACTATGCCAGCGTGCTTGCCGCACACGGAGTCGGTGCGAACGATACCCTTCCAGAGGCTGAAATCGCCGAGATGCAGGCAATGATCGACGAGGATTTCTACGGCGGCGCTTCCGCCACCGCACAGGACCGCCTGCTGCGGTTTTGCAGCAAACACGCGCAGCCCGGCACCGCCATCCTGCTGGCCTGCACCGAACTGCCGCTGGCCTTCCCCGATCATATCGACGACGTCAGCTTCGAGGCAGGCGGCTTCCTGTTCGTGAACCCCTCCGCCGCCCATGTTACCGCCGCGCTGGATCTGGCGCTGGCGGACGAAAAGGCCGGTTAGACCCAGCGCACCTCAACGCCGATGCGCTCAAAGAACGCCATCACATCATCGCGCTTCATCGCCACCGTGCGGTCGTTGACCAGCGGGTGCATATAGATCACGTCAGCTTCCTGCGCCTGTGCATCCATATAGAAGGTGACGCCTTTCTCCGCGCCGGTGATCATTGCCAGCGGGCTGACCGCGCCGGGACGGATGCCGAGGTTCTCCAGCAGCCGGTCGGCTGAGCCGAAGGACAGGTTTCCGATGCCCAGCTCAGCGCCCAGCGCCTTCAGGTCGATCTCGCGGTCCTGCTGCAGCGTCACCAGATAATTCCGCTTCTTCTTGTCCCGCAGGTACAGGTTCTTCAGCCGCAGCGCGTTTTCGCCCGGCACCATGAACTGCTCCTCGACGCCCTTGGCGTCCTCCACCGTGCGCAGCGGCACATGGGTATGCAGCTGATAAGCAATACCCCAGTCGTCCAGCTGCTTCAGCAGCGCATCCGAGGAGATGGGCAGGCTATCCTGATAGGCCGATGACGCATCCATGATCTTACTCCGCAAGCCGTTCCGGTTTGCAGCGCAGATCACAAAAAACGGCCACGGGACGCAAGAGGTGTTCCGCCCCCTGCGCCCCGTTTTGCGCCATCTCTGTGAAGGGCGGGCGCGACCGCCCGCCGCCTGGCCAGATCACGCCTCGGCGAAATCCGCCCGCCGCGCCTCTTCGTAGTGGTCGAAATCGGTGCTGAACCAGCCGGTGCCGCGGGTGGCGCTGGCCAGGGTACTGCACAGATCATCCTGCGCCGACATCGGCAGCAGCGTCTCAAACACGTCCCAGCCCGCGACGCCGTCTTCGGCCTCGAAGCCCAGGATCTGGCCTTTCATGCCGCTCACCACCGGCACCAGCCCGCCGGTGAACACCGACGGCACATGGATATGCACCCGCATGATCGGCTGCAGCAGCACCGCGCCGGCCTCCGCCAGCGCCTCCTTCACCGCGTTCTTGCCCGCGGTGCGGAACGCATAGTCGGAGCTGTCGACCGAATGGTGCTTGCCATCTTTCAGCGTCACGCAGACATCCACCACCGGATGGCCATTGAGGCCCAGCGCCAGCGCCTCGCGCGCGCCCGCCTCGACCGAGGGGATGTAGTTCTTGGGCACCGCGCCGCCCTTCACCGTTTCCTCGAACACAAACCCGCTGCCGCGCGGCAAGGGCTTCACCTCGATCACCACATCGGCGAACTGGCCCGCACCGCCCGACTGCTTGCGGTGCCGGTGATGCACCTGCACGGATTTCTTGATGGTTTCGCGCAGGGCCGGCGGCACCGCCCCTTCTTCCACCTCGACGCCGAACTCGTCCTTCAGCGCCTGCTTGATCCGGCGCATGTGCAGCGGCCCCTGCAGGTTCAAGAGCACATGGCCGCTGGCCTCGTCCTGGCCCAGCACCAGCGCCGGGTCGATTTCCGCCAGCCGTTCCAGCGCGGTGGACAGGCGCGCATCGTCGCGCTCATTCACCGGGGTGATCACCCGCCGGAAGGTCGAGGGCCGCGGCTGCGCCCACTCCGGCAGCGGCGATGCTCCGTCCGGCCCATAGGCAAAGCCCAGGTTCAGATGGTCAGACTTCACCGCCTGCCCCATGTCGCCCGGCGTCAGGCTGGTATTGGCTGCCGATCCCATGCCGGTCAGCGATCCCAACGCCGCACCGCCAACCGGCACGCCGTTGCCGACACTGCCGTCCAGCGCCCGCACCATCACCGTCTTGCCCAGATGCTTGACCAGATCCGCCATACAGCCGACCGCCACCACTTTGCCATCCTGCGACAGCCGCTCCAGCGCCACACCCACATCCGGGGCCTCATGGCGCAGCGACTTCATCAGCCGCATGATCCCGTTCTTGTGCTCTGCCGATCCCATCAGCGCCGGGATCAGGTCGTTGTGCTGCAGCACCTTGGTGGCCACCTCATAGGCCTCCTCCGCCATCACCTGCTGATCCTCGATCAGCTCCTCCAGCAGCGTGTCGTCAAAATCCGCCAGCGCCTCCAAAAGCTCAGTGCGCGCCTCCTGCTCACGCGCGTACATCGCCACCGGCAGCTCGATCAGCGCCGAGGGCTTGCCCTCCTGATACTGCCATGCGCGTTCGGAAATCAGATCCACAGCACCCACAACCTGACCATCCTCGCGGATCGGCACCTGCCGCAGGATGATGTTGTGGCTGCAATAGGCCTGAAGCGCGGCAACGATTTCCGCCACCCGGTCCGCTGCCTGGTCCATACGATTGACAAAAATAAAGGCGGGAACTCCCGCCTCCTCCAGCTTGCGCAAGTAAGGCGCGCTGAGGACCGCAGCGCCGGCATCCGCCGGAACGCAAAGGACAGCAGCATCGCTGGCGGCCAAGGCCGGCCCCGCCTGCGCCAGGTTATCGGCGCCGCCTGCGATGTCGATCGCGGCCCAGTCCTCCCCCATAAATGAAAAAGGCTGCAAAGCGGCGACGCCTGCAACCTCCTGCCTCTTGCCCGCGGCACTGTCCAGATTGGCCAGCGCCGTAGCCAGCGTTGATTTGCCGGACTGCGACGGTCCCAGAATAGTGAAAACGCGCATGTTCTCAGATCCTCCCTTAGCTGATGCGAATGCCCGCCTAGGACCGCAGCCGCCAACGGCGTGCAGCTTGCCTGTGCCAAAGATCTGCCTCGGTGCTCTTCTGAGCGCCCCCTGCCGGTGAGTGGGCAACAAGGGGCCGTTCTCGATGTTGGCCAAGCGTCCGCCCCTGAGTCAAGCGCGCAGAGGGCGTAGCGGCGGCACCCCGCGCACAGTTTTGACGCATCCGCCGCCGATTTCCCCTCTCCACCGGCTTTCCCTTGGGTAAGCTATTCCCATGAAAATCACCCGCAACACGCCCGAACAGCTGATCCTGTCCGATACACCCTGGCTGATCGGCATCATGCTTGTCTTTTTCATCCTGGTCTTTGCCGGCGCCGGCCTCGGCATGCTCAGCCAGGGCGGCGACCTGATCCTGCCAGGCCTCGTCTTTGCCCTGGTGGGCGGCGGCATGGGCGCGCTGGCCTTCTGCCTGTTCGTGCGCCGGGTGCAGGTGATCCTCGACCGCCCCGGCGGCAGCGTGGTGATCCGGCGCCAGTCGGTGTTCGGCTACAGCAAGGTGGAGCACCATCTCGCCGACCTCTCCCACGCCGAGGTGGAAAGCACCACCAGCCGCCGCGAGGGCCGCACCCGCACGCTCCACCGCCCGGTTCTGGTGCTCGACGGCGGCATGAGCGCCGGCCGCCACCCGGTGGTCGAGGCCTACACCAACGGCCGCGGCGCCCAGCACCTGGCGGAGGCGATCAATGCCTGGCTGCCGGCCAGCGAACAAATGCAGGAACACTCTCAGTAACTGACAAGCATCTTCGCCATCCCGTTCCAGGCACGTTTTTTAGTTGAAACCGTCGCTATTGTCAGAGCTACTAACTCCTGCTCGCACAATTTCAGAATTCTCCTGAGCCATTTCCCCTCTGCCAAGCAAGGCATAACTACAGATGCAGATCACCCGTGAAACGCCGGATCAATTGATATTAGAGTATCAAGACTGGCTGGCGCCGGTTGCGCTGAGCATCATCGCACTGGTCCCGGCCTTTTATTCTCTTAGGTGGACTTGGCACGGAGACATCTCAATTGCTGCGGTTCTGGCAGCTATAGCAGTTGTTTTGCTCGGACTGGCCGCATTGAGCCTGGATCGAAGCCAACTGATTTTCGACCGGCAAAGTGATCAAATGACCCATCGCAGAAAGACAGCCCTCCAATTCGATGAACTGAAGGTCCCACTAGCTGCGGTAGAAACCTACACGCTCGACATTGCGGCATCAGAAACGGGCAAGCCGGAATACCAGCCCTCACTGCTGATCAAATCGGATGAAGGCTACTTCTTCCGCCCGCTGATCTCGCGCCCTGGCACTTCCTCTGCACATATTGAAACAGCAAACCGCGTCAACGACTGGCTGGAAGCCGCAAAGGTTGACTCCGGCCCCTAATCCGCGTATCGCCTGCCCAAACATCCGGGAGATCTGAGTCTTCCGGTCCCTGCCCGTGCCAGGGATCGCCCCCCACCAGCGTGTTACGCCCGTGGGGGCAAACTCGTTTGGTTTGCCCCCACGACTGACACCAGGACCGGCGGGCATTTGCGCATGGTTCGCTTGTCCCCTACATACGGGGGCGCCACACGTTGAAACCGGCATTAGGAGGCCGCAGGCATGTTTGAAAATCTATCCGAACGCCTATCCGGCGTCTTTGACCGGCTGACCAAACAGGGTGCCCTGAACGAAGAAGACGTCAAATCCGCCCTGCGCGAGGTTCGCGTGGCCCTGCTGGAGGCCGACGTCTCGCTGCCGGTTGCCCGCGATTTCGTCAAAAAGGTTCAGGAACAGGCCACCGGCCAGGCGGTCACCAAATCCGTGACCCCGGGCCAGCAGGTCGTCAAGATCGTCCACGACGCGCTGGTCGACGTGCTGCGCGGCGACGAAGACCCCGGCAAGCTCAAGGTCGACAACCCGCCCGCCCCCGTTCTGATGGTCGGCCTGCAGGGCTCCGGTAAGACCACCACCACCGGCAAGCTGGCGAAACGGCTGAAGGAGAAAGAGGGCAAGAAGGTCCTGATGGCCTCGCTCGACGTCTACCGCCCGGCGGCGATGGACCAGTTGGCTGTCCTCGGCACCCAGATCGGCGTCGACACCCTGCCCATCGTGCCCGGCCAGAAACCCGTCGACATCGCCAAACGCGCCAAGCAGCAGGCGACCCTGGGCGGCTATGACGTCTACATGCTGGACACCGCCGGCCGCCTGCACATCGACGAGACCCTGATGCAGGAGGTTGAGGACGTCCGCAACGTGGTCTCCCCGCGCGAGACCCTGCTGGTGGTCGACGGCCTGACCGGCCAGGTCGCCGTCGAGGTGGCCGAGGAATTCGACGCCAAGATCGGCATCTCCGGCGTGGTCCTCACCCGGATGGACGGCGACGGCCGCGGCGGTGCGGCGCTGTCGATGCGCGCTGTCACCGGCAAACCGATCCGCTTTGTCGGCCTGGGCGAGAAGATGGACGCGCTGGAGACCTTCGAGGCGGACCGGATCGCCGGCCGCATCCTGGGCATGGGCGACATCGTGGCGCTGGTCGAAAAGGCCCAGGAAACCATCGAGGCCGAACAGGCCGAGAAGATGATGAAGCGCATGATGAAGGGTCAGTTCAACATGAACGACCTGAAGATGCAGCTTGAACAGATGCTCCAGATGGGCGGCATGGAGGGCATGATGCAGATGATGCCCGGCATGGGAAAAATGGCCAAGCAGGTGCAGGACGCGGGCATGGACGACAAGGTGCTGAAGCGCCAGATCGCCATGATCCAGTCGATGACCAAGAAGGAACGCGCCAACCCCGCCCTGCTGCAGGCCTCCCGTAAGAAGCGCATCGCGGCCGGTTCCGGCATGGAAGTCTCCGACCTCAACAAGCTTCTGAAGATGCACCGGCAGATGGCCGATGTGATGAAGAAGATGGGCAAGATGGGCAAAGGCAAGATGCTGAAACAGGCCATGAAGGGCATGTTCGGCAAAGGCGGCATGCCGGATATGGGCGGCATGGACCCCAGCCAGATGGACCCCAAGGCGCTGGAAGCGGCAGCCAAGGCAATGGGCGGCAAAGGCGGCCTGCCCGGCGGCCTCCCCGGTCTTGGCGGCGGCATGGGCCTGCCCGCCGGCCTCAGCGGTTTTGGCAAGAAGAAGTAAGTTGACCACTGCGCCCACCATATCCACTGCGCGCCTGAAGCTGCGCCACCACGTGATGTCGGACTTTGCGCCGCTTCACGATGTGCTGGGCAGTGACCGCGCACGCTATATGGGCGGGCCGTTTTCACTGAAAGACAGCTGGCAGACTGTTGCCGCTGAAGTGGGCAGCTGGTCCCTGCTGGGACATGGCAGCTGGGCCATCGAGCGCGCTGACGACGGCGCACTGGTTGGCCAGGTCGGTATCAATAAACCGGCCCACTACCCCGAGGCGGAGATCGGCTGGACGCTGTGCAGCGGGTTCGAAGGCAATGGCTACATCACCGAAGCCGCCGCTGCCGCCCTTTTGTGGGCCTGGTCCGAAATGGGCGCCAGCAGCCTCGTCAGCTATATCACACCCGGCAACAGCAGGTCGGTCTCTGTCGCCGAAAGGCTCGGCGGCAAACCTGACCTTGCCGCGCCGCTGCCGCTGGGTGAGACCTCGGAAGATACCATCGTTTACCGCCATTTTGCGCCGGATTGCGACGGCGGGATGGAGGCCTACGCATGACCTCCCATCTGTCCCGCACTGCGCAGCCCGGCGCGGCCCGCAACCGTTTAACGGAAAATTACGCAGTCTCATCGATACTCCTTCACCGGATGGGTGAAAAAGACGCCGGGCGGCCTGCCGCCCGGGCAATGGGGTACGATATGAAAGACGCGCAACGGCGGTATCCACGGCTGGTTTCCAAGCGGCTGATGCTGATTTCTCCGGCGGATCCGGAGTTTGACGCCCAGGCTGCCTTCCTGGCGCCGGACGCGCCGCGGTTCATCAATGTCGCGGATGACGCCGATTCTCTGTGGTGGTCGATCGCCACCATCATCGGCCATTGGCACCTGCACGGCTACGGCCTGTTTGCCGTGGTGGAGCGCAGCACCGGCGACACCGTGGGCCTGGTCGGCCCCTGGTTCCCCAAGGGCTGGCCGGAACCGGAACTGTCCTGGCACCTGATGGAGACCGGCGAGGGCAAGGGCTATGCCAGCGAAGCCGTGCAATGCGTGCTGGACTGGCTGTTCAACGCGGCCGGCTGGGACACCATCGTCTCCTACGTGCCGGAAGAAAACACCGCCTCCATCGCCCTGGCCCGCCGCGCCGGCGCCCAGCCGGAACGGCTGGTCTCCTTCCCGCTGCAGCCGGCGCCCGGCCTGCGCTGCTGGCGCCACTCGCCCGCCGCCCGCCGCTCCGGCCCTGAAGCCGCCCGGGGGCTTTTGCACTGATGCGCCTGCGCGGGATCATATCCTGGCGCCGCCGCGCCCTTCCGCTGGAAGGAGCGCGCTGATGCCGTTTGACATCCCGGTGATCGAAACCCGCCGCCTGGTGCTGCGCGGCCCCGAAGCGCAGGATTACCCCGACTTCAAGGCCACCTTCAGCTCCTACCGCTCCCGTTTCATGGGCGGGCCGCTGAACACTTACGAGGCCTGGATGCTCTATGCCGCCGAGATCGGCCACTGGCAGGTGCGCGGCTTCGGCATGTGGATGATCCACGACAAGGCCAGCGGCGAGACTTACGGCATGGCCGGCGGCTGGCAGCCCGCAGGCTGGCCGGAGCGCGAGATCGCCTGGATCATCTGGCCTGATGCCGCAGGCAAGGGCTACGCGCTGGAGGCTACCCATGCCGCCCGGCGGCATTTCTATTCGGAACTGGGCTGGGAGACTGCGGTCAGCTATATCGACCCCAAGAATCTCGACTCGATCCGGCTCGCGGAACGGCTCGGCGCTGCCAAGGACCACGGCGCCGCCACCATCGACGGCAACGACGCCGTCTACCGCCACCCCGCGCCGGACGCCCTGAAGGACAGCCAGATTGCGCATGGGATCGACATGGAAATCAGCCATTACGCCGATCCGCTCTTCAAACCGGAGGGCTGGGCCATTGACTGAACTGCGCGCGATTTCCCGGATGCTGCGCTGCGGCGGTGCACAGGTGGTGCACAGCCGGTGCACGCCTGGCACCCCCTCGACGGCACCCCGCCCTGCTGTATTGCGGAGACCCCGATGACAACAGATATCCAAGATCCCGTTGCCCGCGCAGCCGCGCTGCTGAAGGGCCACCGCGAAAGCATCGACCGTCTGGATGCAATCCTCGTCTATACTCTGGGCGAGCGGTTCAAGCACACCCAGGCGGTGGGCCGGCTCAAGGCCGAACACGACCTTCCCCCGTCCGATCCCACCCGCGAAGCGGCCCAGATCGCGCGGCTCGAAGACCTGGCGGATCAGGCCGATCTGGACCCTGAATTCGCCAAGGCATTCCTGAACTTCATCATTGATGAAGTCATCCGCCACCACAAGAAACACCAAGAATAACAACCAACAACAGGACAACCGGGGCATACCCCGGACAACGCCATCAAAGGAGATGTACCCATGGCAATGAAAATCCGTTTGGCCCGCGGCGGCTCCAAAAAACGCCCCTTCTACCGCATCGTGGCTGCTGACAGCCGCATGCCGCGCGACGGCCGCTTCATCGAGAAGCTGGGCACCTACAACCCGCTGCTGCCGAAAGATTCGGAAGACCGCGTGAAAATGGACCTGGAGCGCGTGCAGCACTGGCTGGACCAGGGCGCGCAGCCGACCGACCGTATCGCCCGTATGCTGGAAGCCGCAGGCGTCCGCGCCAAGGCCGAGCGCAGCAACCCGAAAAAAGGCACCCCGGGCAAGAAAGCCCAGGAGCGCGCAGAAGAGAAAGCTGCAAAGGCTGCTGAAGCCGCCGAAGCAGCTGCAGACGCGGAATAATTCCGTGGAGCTGCGGGGCGCTTTTCCCGAAGAGTTCCGCAGCCAGCTTGATCTGCTGATGCGGCTCCGGCGCGACGTGCGCCGGTTCCGCAGCGATCCGGTGGAGGAGGCAGTGCTGATGCGCTGCCTCTCTGCCATTCAGCTCGCCCCGTCCGTGGGCTTGAGCGAACCCTGGCGCATCCTGCGGGTGGAAAGCGAAACCGCCCGCGCCGCTGCGCTGAAGAATTTTGAGGCCGCCAATGCCCAGGCGCTGACCGGATATTCCGGCGAAAAGGCTGAGCGTTATGCGGAACTGAAACTGTCCGGCATGCGCGATGCTCCGGTGCAGCTGGCCGTCTACTGCGACGATGAGACCACCCAGGGCCACGGCCTGGGCGCCGCCACCATGCCGGAGATGCGCCGCTATTCGGTGGTCACCGCCATCACCCTGTTCTGGCTGGCGCTGCGCGCCGAAGGGCTGGGGTTGGGCTGGGTTTCGGTGCTGGACCCCCAGCTGCTGAACCGCGACCTGAACGCGCCCAAGGGCTGGCAGCTGATCGGCTATTTCTGCATCGGCTACCCGGAGCGGCTGTCGGACACGCCGGAACTGGAAGAAACCGGCTGGGAAAGCCGGATGGCGGACCTGCCGCTTGAAACCCGCTGAGGCCTGTCATGGGACGGTTGATAAGGCTTGTGTTTTTTGTTGCAGTGGCCTTTACCGCGGGCATCTTCTTTGAACGCAACCATCAAAGCGAACTCTGCGAACAATCCGGCGGCCAATGGCTGCGCGCGGGGTTCTGTGCAAAGGACTGACACCATGAGCGATCTGATCTGCGTAGGCGCCATTTCCGGGTCCTTCGGGGTGCGCGGCGAGGTGCGGCTCAAGAGCTTCTGTGCCATTCCGGAAGAGATCGAGGACTACTCGCCGCTCAGCAATGAGGACGGGACCAAGACCTACTCCTTGACCATCACCCGCCCGATCAAGAACGGCTTTGCCGCGTTGCTGGAAGGTGTTGAAACTAAGGAAGAGGCCGACGCCATCAAGGGATTGCGGCTGTTTGCCCGCCGCGATCAGCTGCCGCAGCTGCCGGATGACGAGTTCTACCATACCGACCTGATCGGGCTGGAAGTCTATGACACCGGCGGCACGCTGCTGGGCACGGTGAAATCGGTGCAGAACCACGGCGCCTCCGACCTGCTGGAGATCCACGGCCCCGGCCTCAAGGCAACCGTGCTGCTGCCCTTCACCCTGGAAGCGGTGCCAACCGTGGATCTGACCCAGCGCCGTATTGTCGCCGACCCGCCCGAAGGGCTGTTCTGAAAGGTGCATATGGGACTTTGCCCCCTCTCGCCATTGGCGCTCACCCCCAGGATACTTCCTGCCAGAAGAAGACTGGATCTCTTGTTCATCTGGCCGAAAATATCCCGGAGCGCGAAGCAGAGCCTCGCATAACTCCGCTTTCTTCGCAGCGCGCCATCGCCTATGAGGACGCCATGACAGACACGCCCTCCCGCTCCCATGGCCGCAAGGCCATCCGCCCCACGCTGAAACCGCGCGAGCTGATGACGCCGACGCCGGACCTGGCTGGCGTGTGGAAGGCCAAGATCATCACCCTGTTTCCCGCGGCCTTTCCCGGTGTGCTGGGCGAAAGCCTGACCGGCAAGGCGCTGCAGGAGGGCCTTTGGCAGCTGGAGACCACCGATCTGCGCGAATTCGGCGTTGGCAAGCACCGCAATGTCGATGACACGCCCGCAGGCGGCGGCGCCGGCATGGTGCTGCGCGCCGATGTGCTGGGCGAAGCGATCGAACACACGATGGCGGATACCCGCGGCAACTGGCCCCTGGTCTACCTGACCCCGCGCGGGCGGCCGATGAACCAGCAGATGATGCATAATTTCGCCCAATGCGACGGCATCACCCTGCTCTGCGGGCGGTTCGAAGGTGTCGATGAACGGGTGCTGGAGCATTACGGCATTCAGGAGGTCTCATTGGGGGACTTCGTGATGACTGGCGGCGAACTGGCGGCACAGGCGCTCATTGACGCCACCGTGCGGCTGATTCCGGGGGTTCTGGGCAACCACGCCTCGACCGAGGAGGAGAGCTTTTCCTCGGGCCTTTTGGAACACCCGCAATACACCCGCCCTGCCGAATGGAAGGGCCGGGAAATCCCTGATGTGCTGATGTCCGGCCATCACGGCAAGATCGCAGACTGGCGCCACGGGATGAGCGAAGAGATCACCAAGGCCCGCCGCCCGGACCTGTGGGAGGCCTACATCCGCGCCAAGGACAGCGGCAAGCCATAGCGCAAGTGACGCACCAGCCTGGCTTTTCCCCAATGCAAGCCGTTGCCGCATTGGCGAACCCGTGTTTTACTCCTCCTGCATAAGTTAAATGACAGGAGACAGCAGGGTGGCTGGGAAATTTGAACTCTACACAGACAACGCAGGCGAATTCCGCTTCCGCCTGAAGGCAGGCAATGGCGAAAACATTCTGGCCAGCGAAGGCTACAAGCAGAAGGCCAGCGCCGAGAACGGTATTGAATCGGTCCGCAAGAATGCCGGCGACGACGCGCGCTATGAGCGCAAGGAAACTGCCGCGGGCAAACACATGTTCAACCTCAAGGCCACCAACGGCCAGGTGATCGGCACCTCGCAAAGCTACGCCAGTGCCTCTGGCCGCGATAACGGCATCGAGTCGGTCAAGAAGAACGCGCCAGACGCGGCGCTGGACGACCAGACCGCCTGAAACAGCACCGGGCCCTGTCCGGGCCCGGCCGCAGCCGGCTAGTTCGGCATCTTGTTGTTTTTCCAGACCGTCAGCGTTGTTCCCTGCTTGAAGGTGACATCGCCCTTGGACTGGTTCCGCTCCGTTTCCCAGCCAATATCACTGCTGCCCAGCCGGTCATCCGGGAAGTGGGTCTTGAACTTCCAGTCGCCAGCCGTGGACGAGCGGGTCAGCACAACCAGGCAGTGGGGCACCATCTTCACACCGCCGCCACCGGATTTTTCAACCAGTTTCACGTTCAGGGCCTTGAACATGTCATCCAGGCTGGATTTGCCCTGTTCAAAGTCGGAAACCGCGGATTTGATATCGTTGAGCGAAACGGCAGCCCCGTCACGCTTGAGCGCATAGCCCCAGCCCGGCGCCGAGGCCGGCGGCCCCATCTTCAAGGTCAGCGAGGTCAGTTCGTCCGTCACCTGATTGGCCTGGGTCTTTTTGCCGGTGGCATAATGCGTGAACCCCTTGAACTTTGCGGCAATGGACGTTGCCCGGTCGAAGGCTTCCTTTTCAAGAACCGGGGTTGCCCACATTGAGGCATTGCCGCCGCTGTACTGCTTGCGGTCAAAGCTGGCTGCGATCTGCTTTTCGACTTCCGAACGGTTGGCAATCACCCGTTTCCCGTCCTCCTCGGTATAGGTGATTTTCACCTTATTCCACTTCTCGGTCACCTGCGCGGTGCCGGCGGAATTGCCGCTCTGATCCGGGGTCACCCCGTCCTGCGAAGAGGCCCGCATCGCCTGCCGTTCCATGCCGGTCTGCGCACCGTGGCGGCCGGTGCCGTGGCCTTCGCCGCCGTCCTCTGCCTTGATGCGCTCTTCCTGCCATTGCTGTGCCTCGGCCTGCTTCTTGATCAGCGCCTCGATCTGGCTGCGGGCCTGATCCACCGGCACGCTGTCCAGCATTTCATCCAATGCCGTGATGCGGGACTTGATATTGCCCAAGGCTGTGACAAAGGCTTTTTCCTTCTCCAGCTTCTCGGCCTTCATCTCCTCGACATTTTTCAGCAGCTGGCCGCGGGACTGCTCCAGCACCTGTTTGGCCTTTTCCAGCCGCTCGGCGCTGGCGTCGACCTGCTGCTGCTTCTTGCTGATGTCCTTGGCCTTGGTCAGCCCTGACAGGGTTTCCTGCAAGTCCTTCAGCACCCCGGCTTCGCGGGTCACGGCCGTTTCCAGCTTGCCCAGCTTCGCGATTTCCTCCTTGATCCGGCTGGCCAGCATCTTGGCTGCTTTGCCGCTATCCGACTGCGCGAACTCCTCGCTGCGCTTTTCCGCGTCTTGCTCATCCGACGCCAGCGCCGCCTTCACATATCCGACCATTTCCTTGTCGAGCACCTCCAGCCGGGCATAGGCCTGCTTCCATTCGCCCTTCTCAAAATGATCGGCCACAGCCCCGAAATGCTGGCGAAGCGCCTTGCGCTCGTCATCCATGATCTTGCCCTTGACCTTGTCGAACCGGGCGGTAGTGGCCTTGAGCCGGGTCTTGGCGTTGGTTTCTTCCTTGGAGGCCTCCTTGCCGCCGCCGATCAGCTTGATCAGCTCCTCCATCCGGGTGTTGAGGGCGATCAGGGTCTTGGCCGCTTGTGCCTGGTCCGTGTCCTTCTGCTCCTCGATCTGCCCGAACAGGATGCGCAGCTCCTTGCGCTCGTCATCCGTGATCCTGCCCTTGATTTTGTCAAAGCGGCTTTCCACCGCCTGCAGCCGTTTCAGGAAACGCTTGTCCGGATCAACTTCGCCGCCCGCATCCAGGTCCATGGCCACAAGCTCGTAGCCGAACTGGGTGCCCTTCATCAGCGGCTTCAGCTTCTTTTCAGGCATCCTGCCCTTCACCAGGCTGAGCCGCAGCGTGCCATCCTTGACAGAACACTGCCCCACCGCCCGCTGTTTGGCCTTGGACTTCAGCTCCTTCAGCAGAGGCGGCGCCGCCTCGCCGACAATCAGAATGGACTGGGCTGCGCCGTTCAGCGTGACCTCATCATAGAAGTAGAAATCGCCCGGTGTGGCATCCAGCTTCTTGAGCTCCTTCTTCAATTCTGCCTTGTAGGACTGTTCGCTGTTGAAAATATCCATCTTTTTGAATGGCATGCTGTCTCCCCTCCCTGGTGAGGCGCGCCCGGCCGGCTGCATATGCTGACGCTGCGTAAATAAATGTATTTGAACGGTAACCGCAGATCCGCAGCCGATCAAAAAGAAATCAATGCCTGCGATCCGGGCGCCGCCGCAGAATTCCCTTGAAACATTGGCGCAGCAGGCCTAAAAGCCGCTCGTCTGGTGCCGGGAATCGGCCCCGGGCCGTTGGCTGTTGGATCAGCCCCGGAAATCTTCTTCGGTTTCCTTCAGGATCCAACCCGCCAGCAGCAAGGAACAGACGGCGTGATCTCTGGCGGGCTGCCTTTGGCGGGACCCGGTGAAGACCAGGAGCTCTCATGACGGCACAAACCTCTGCGGAATGAACCGCAGGCAATTTAGGAGAGTTGCGATGGACCTGATCGCACAGCTGGAGGCGGAACAGATCGCCGCCCTGGGGAAAGAGATCCCCGACTTCAAAGCCGGTGACACCATCCGTGTCGGCTACAAGGTGACCGAAGGCTCGCGTTCGCGCGTGCAGATGTACGAAGGCGTTTGCATCAGCCGCAAAAACGGCTCGGGCATTGCCGGTTCGTTCACCGTCCGCAAGATTTCGTTCGGCGAAGGCGTGGAGCGTGTGTTCCCGCTGTTCTCGACCAACATCGACTCGATCGAAGTGGTGCGCCGCGGCCGCGTCCGCCGCGCCAAGCTGTACTACCTGCGTGCCCGCCGCGGTAAGTCGGCCCGTATCGCAGAAGATGCGAACTACAAGCCCAAGAAAGCCTGAGGAGCGGTATCATGAAAAAAGACACCCATCCCGATTACCACTTCATCGACGTCAAAATGACCGACGGCACCATCCTCAAGATGCGCTCCACCTGGGGTGCTGAGGGTGATCAGCTGGCCCTGGACATCGACCCGACCGTGCACCCGGCCTGGACCGGCGGCACCTCGCGCCTGCTGGACGCCGGCGGCCGCGTGTCCAAGTTCAAGAAGAAATACGAAGGCCTGGGCTTCTAAGCCGCCTGCCGTATTTTGCAGAACTCCCGAAGGCTGCCCCGGACGGGCAGCCTTCTTTCTTTTTCTCCTGACGCTGGGGCCGGATGCGCGCTCCGCGGGAAAGACAGCCCCCTCGTGAAACAAGCCCTGGCCAACGCACTGCAAGAGCGCGGATATGAAACCCTGACCCAAGTGCAGGAGGCTGTGACCCAGCCTGACGTGGAAGGGCGCGACCTGCTGGTGTCTGCACAGACCGGATCGGGCAAGACCGTCGGCTTTGGCCTGGCTTTGGCTCAGGACCTGCTGGGTGACGATGAGGCGTTTGGCGAGGCCGCGGCGCCGCTGGCGCTGGTGATTGCGCCGACCCGCGAACTGGCGCTGCAGGTGAAACACGAACTGGGCTGGCTCTACCGCGAGGCAGGCGCACGGATTGCCTCCTGCGTCGGCGGCATGGACATGCGCGATGAGCGCCGGGCCCTGGAACGCGGCGCCCATATCGTGGCGGCCACTCCGGGCCGTCTGCGCGACCATATCGCGCGCGGCTCCATCGACCTCAGCCAGGTACGCGGCGTGGTGCTGGACGAGGCCGACGAGATGCTGGACCTCGGCTTCCGCGAGGATCTGGAGTTCATCCTGGGCGAAGCGCCCGAAGACCGCCGCACCCTGCTGTTCTCCGCCACCGTTCCGCCGGCAATTGCCAGCCTGGCCGAGACCTTCCAGCGCGACGCGATGCGGATCAAGACCGCAGGCGAGACCAAGCAGCACGCGGATATCGAATACCGTCTGATGAGCGTCGCGCAAGCGGACGCGGAAAACGCCATCATCAACGTGCTGCGCTACTATGAGGCGCCCAGCTCCATCGTCTTTGCCAACACCCGCGCAGCGGTGAACCGTCTGGCCGCGCGCCTGACCAACCGCGGCCTGCCGGTGGTGACCCTGTCGGGCGAGCTGTCCCAGACCGAACGCAGCCATGCGCTGCAGGCAATGCGCGACGGGCGTGCCCGGGTTTGCGTGGCCACCGATGTGGCGGCCCGCGGTATCGACCTGCCGGGGCTGGAACTGGTGGTCCATGCGGAGCTGCCCTCGAACCACGAAACCCTGCTGCACCGCTCCGGCCGCACCGGCCGCGCGGGCCGCAAGGGCGTCAGCGCGCTGATCGCTCCGCCGAAAGCGCGCTCCAAGGCCCTGCGCCTGCTGAAATGGGCCAAGCTGACCGCTGAGCATTGCGAAGCGCCCTCTGCCGACGACGTGCTGGCCCGCGACGAAAAGCGGATGCTGGCCGATCCGGTCTGGCAGGAGCCGGTAGCCGAAAACGAACAGGCAGGCGTGCAGACCCTGCTGGACGCGTTTACGCCCGAACAGATTGCCGCAACCTATCTGCGCCTGTTCCGCAGCCGCCACTCGGCGCCTGAGGACCTGCGCCCGGCAGACACGCCGGAGCCGCGCAAGGAGCGTAAGGAACGCAAAGCCTTCGGCCCCTCTGTCTGGTTCTCCCTGTCGGGCGGCCGCGAGGCCGGCGCCGACCCGCGCAAGGTGCTGCCGATGCTGTGCAAGGCCGGTAATATCGACCGCGACGCCATCGGCGCAATCCGGGTGCAGGATAACGAAACCTTTGCCGAAATCAGCAAAGACGCGGTTGAGGGCTTCCTCAAGGCGCTGGACGGCAAGACAGAGCTGGAGCCGGGCGCTGTGCTGACGCAGCTGGCAGAGGCACCCGAACTGGCCCCTGCCCCGCGCCGCGGCCCCGGCGGGCCGAAGGGCGGCTTCAAAGGCGACCGGAAACCGCATCGCGGCAAGGACGATGGCGCCAAGCCCTACCGTGCCAAATCCGATCACCGCGAAGACAGCCGCCCGCCCCGCAAGGAATGGAGCGACAAGCCGGAGCGCAAGGAACGGAGCGACAAGACTGCAGGCAAGGACTGGGGCGGCAAGCCCGCGCGCAAAGACTGGGACAGCAAACCGGCCCGCAAGGAGGACCGCCCCAGCAAGCCCAAGCCGGCTGTGACCGCCAAGCCCAAAGGCGCATCGGATCCCTCCAAGCGGATGACCCGGCCCGGCGCACCCGCGGCCAAGCCGTTCAAGGCCAAAGGCCCCAAGCCGCCGGTCGGCAAGCCCAACAGCAAGAAGAACAAGGCGCGCGCCGCTGCAGCCGTGTCCGCAAAGGGCGGCAAGGGCGGCGACGCCCGCCCCAAGCGCAAGCCTGCGGGTCCTGCAAAACACAGGTGATACACTAAGTTTACCAGACTGCCCGCACCGCTTTTCTTGGCGGAATCCAGAGCCTATACAGGGGCCCAAAGCGAAAGACGTGCACAAAAGCACGAGCGAAGGGACCTGTACATGGCGCATATCATTGTCGTCGGCAACGAGAAGGGCGGCGCGGGCAAATCGACCGTTTCCATGCATGTCGCAACCACCCTGGCCCGTCTGGGCCACAAGGTCGCGGCGCTGGATCTGGATCTGCGGCAGCGCTCGATGGGGCGCTACCTGGAGAACCGCAAGGATTTCTGCGTCAAATCCGGCCTGGACCTGCCAATGGTGGAAATCCATGAGCTGCCGGAGATCGACCCGGCCAGCCTGCAGCCGGGCGAAAACATCTATGACCACCGGCTGTCAGCGGCAGTCTCGGCGCTGGAGCCGGGCCATGACTTCATCCTGATCGACTGCCCCGGCTCGCACACCCGCCTCAGCCAGGTGGCGCATTCGCTGGCCGACACGCTGATCACGCCGCTGAATGACAGCTTTGTCGACTTCGACCTGCTGGCGCATGTGGACCAGAAGGGCGAAACCATCACCGGGCCGTCCGTTTATTCCGAAATGGTCTGGAACGCCCGCCAGCTGCGCGCGCAGGCGGGGCTGAAGCCGATCGACTGGATCGTGATCCGCAACCGCGTCGGCACCCAGCGCATGGTCAACAAGGAAAAGATGGAACGCGCCATCAAGATGCTGTCCAAACGGATCGGCTTCCGCATCGCGCCGGGTTTTTCAGAGCGGGTAATTTTCCGCGAGCTGTTCCCGCGCGGTCTGACGCTGCTGGACCTCAAGGACATCGGCGTCAAGCAGCTGAACATCTCCAATATCGCCGCCCGGCAGGAGCTGCGCGACATGATGAAGGAAGTGAACCTGCCCGGGGTCGAGATCAGCATCTGACCCCGGCTGCGCGGCCGCTTAGCTGTCGCAGCCGCAGTTGCCGCGGTAGATCGTGTAAAGCTCCATCGGCTCTGCCACGCCGCGCAGCATGTAGCGGCCCAGGGACACCAGGTCATGATTGGTGCCCCGGGCCGCGGTTTTCACATCCTCGGACATGATGATGTTCTGGCCGACAGAGCGGTGCATGCCGGCAATCCTGGCGGTCTGGTTCACCGCCTGGCCGATCACGGTGAAATCCAGCCGGTTCTCGGCCCCGATATTGCCATAGAGGATGTCGCCTGCGTGCAGCGCCAGGGTGAAGCCGGCAGTCGGCAATTCCAGCTCCTCACGCTCAGTGTTATAGGCGCGCACCTTGCCGCACAGCTCATTGGCCGCGGCCAGCGCTGCGTGGGCGTCTTCTTCGATGCTGCCAAGATTGAACATCGTCAGCATGCCGTCGCCCATGAATTTGAGGATATTGCCGCCATGCGCCTGGATGGTTTCGACCGCCAGGCCGAAGTACCCGTTCAGCATCTCGATCAGCTCAGTCCCCGGCAGCCGTTCGGCCAGCTGGGTGAACCCTTTGAGGTCGAACAGGCAGATCACCGCGTCGATCTGCTGCGAGGAGCCGCGCTGGATTTCCCCGGACAGCACCCGGCGCCCGGCATCGCGGCCTAAGTAGACCTGCAGCAAGTCGCTGGCCATCTGCCGGTTGGAGGAGGATTTCAGCGCCAGCCCCAGATGCGGCAGGGTGGTGCGGATCAGGTCCAGCTCGCGGCCGGAAAAGCCGCCGGGGCGGTCAGAGGCCCAGGAGACCAGCATCCCTTCGCGCGGGTGGCGCGGATCATTGGGTTCGTCATCGGGCGGCGAGAAGCGAACGCCCTTGGCAAAGTAATCCGTTGCGCCGCGCTCCCGCAGTTCGGGCAGCAGGGGGAACTGTTCCGGCGCATTATCTTCCAGCCGCTCGCGAAACTCTTCCAGATTGTGCTCCAGGATGTGGAAGAATGGACTGCGCAGCCATTCCTCGCGCGGGGATTCGCGGTATTCGTAGTGTTCGTGGCTAATGCCGTCAGCGCGGGTCCAGTTGAAGCCGATGCCGCCGAACTTTGGGTGAAAAGCCCGCTGCGCCAGATGGAACCGCCACAAGGGCACCCCTGCATCAACCAGACGCTGGCAATACCCCTGCAAAAGATCCTGCTGCGGCGCCCCATGCAGGCCCTGCTCCATCAGCCAGGCAATCAGCGGCCCTGAATTGACATCAATCTGTATCATCGCTTCACCTTCAATCCCGCTGCTTTATCTGGGGGCTGGGCCTTGCAATGTCTATGGTTCAATCCCTGCTAAATTGCGCAGCATATACCGCAAAATTGCAACCTCGCCGGTGGTGAAGCGGGCGCAGATCCGTGTGTCGAACTCCAGCGCGTGCTCGCGCAGATCCTTATACGCCGCCTCACCGGCCGGGGTCAGCGCCAGATGTTCGGCCCGCCGGTCGTTTTCATCGCGGGTCCGGGTCACGAACCGCTTCTCCGACAGCTTGGCCACCGCGCGGCTGATCTTGGTCTTGTGGATCTTGGCGCGGCTGCCGATCTCCTTGGCGGTCATCTGGCCGTAGTTGCCCAGATGAAACAGCACCCGCCACTCGGTGCGCAGCATTCCGTAGCGGTTCTTGTAGTGCTTCTGGAACCCCAGCGAGCTTTCCTCGGCAGCGCGGTTCAGCAGGTAGGGCAGGAAATCCTGCAAAGCGAAATCATCTTTTTCGTTCATTTTCGTCCCCTCTCCCTTGTTAGTTACAAAAACAACTAATATCCCGCAAGCAGCAAGAGGAGAAACGCGCGATGAATCGGCCAGCCGATCCCCATGAAATGATCCAGGCCCCCTCTCTTCAGGGGCCGCACGAGGGCTATATGCCTGGCTTTGCAAACGACTTTGAAACCGAGGCGCTGCCCGGTGCGCTGCCGCAGGGCATGAACAGCCCGCAAAAGTGCAACTATGGCCTTTACGGCGAACAGCTGAGCGGCACCGCCTTTACCGCCGATGTGCCGGAGCGGACCTGGTGCTACCGCATCCGCCCGTCGGTCAAGCATTCGCACCGCTATGAGAAAACCGACCTGCCGCATTGGAAGTCTGCACCTTGCGTTGATCCGGACGTGATCTCGCTGGGCCAGTACCGCTGGGACCCGGTGCCGCATTCGGATGAAGGCCTCACCTGGCTCACCGGCATGCGCACCATGACCACCGCGGGCGATGTGAACACCCAGGTCGGCATGGCGAGCCATATCTATCTGGTCACCGAGTCGATGGTGGACAGCTACTTCTTCTCCGCTGATTCCGAGCTGCTGGTAGTGCCGCAGGAAGGCCGGCTGCGCTTTGCAACAGAGCTGGGCATCATCGACCTGGCACCGCAGGAAATCGCCATCATCCCGCGCGGGCTGGTCTACCGGGTCGAGGTTTTGGAAGGCCCCTGCCGCGGCTTTGTCTGCGAGAACTACGGCCAGAAATTCGAGCTGCCGGGCCGCGGCCCGATCGGCGCCAACTGCATGGCCAACCCGCGCGACTTCAAGGCGCCGGTGGCGGCGTTCGAGGACCGCGAGGCGCCCTCCACCGTGACCATCAAGTGGTGCGGCCAGTTCCATGAGACCAAGATCGGCCACTCGCCGCTGGATGTTGTCGCCTGGCACGGCAACTATGCGCCTTATAAGTACGACCTGACCACCTATTGCCCGGTCGGGGCGATCCTGTTCGATCACCCGGACCCGTCGATCTTTACCGTGCTGACTGCACCGTCCGGCGTGCCGGGCACTGCCAACATCGACTTTGTGCTGTTCCGCGAACGCTGGATGGTGGCCGAAAACACCTTCCGCCCGCCGTGGTACCACAAGAACATCATGTCGGAGCTGATGGGCAATATCTACGGCCAGTATGACGCCAAGCCGCAGGGCTTTGTGCCGGGCGGGATGTCCTTGCACAACATGATGCTGCCGCACGGGCCGGACAAGAACGCCTTTGAGGGCGCCTCGAACTCCAACCTCGGCCCGGAAAAGCTGGACAACACCATGTCCTTCATGTTCGAGACCCGCTTCCCGCAGCATCTGACCGCCTTTGCAGCCAAGGACGCGCCGCTGCAGGATGACTATATCGACTGCTGGAGCGACATCGAGAAGAAGTTCGACGGCACGCCCGGCCTGAAATGAAACGGTGAGGGGGCGCTGCCCCCTCTGGGCCGGTCCGGCCCATTCACCCCCGGAGTACTTCCGGAAAGATGAAAAGGATCTTCGGATCCGGAAACTGGAGACACTATGCCTCTGCTGAAATCCTGGGTGGCCTCGGCCAATGATGCGAACCACCCGTTCCCGCTGAACAACCTGCCTTACGGCGTTTTTTGGACACCTGAGAAAATTCAGACGCTCGAATGGGACACCCCTCGCTGTGGTGTGGCCATTGGAGACATGATCCTTGATGTGACCGCTCTCGAAGGCGAGTATTTTGAATATGGCGACCCAGTTTTCGATGCCGGGTGCTGGAACGGTTTCATGGAATTAGGCTCCGACATCTGGGCTGAATTCCGCGATAAACTTACGGAAATGCTCAAAGAAGGGTCAGCTTACCAAGCTGAGATTGAGCCTCACCTGTACCCAATCGCAGATGCCCAGATGGAACTGCCATTTGCGGTCAGCGAATACACCGACTTCTACGCCGGCAAAAACCACGCCTTTAACGTCGGGACCATGTTCCGAGGCCCGGAAAACGCGCTACCGCCAAACTGGCTGCATATCCCGATCGGCTATAACGGGCGCGCGTCGTCTGTTGTCGTCTCCGGCACTGATGTGCGCCGCCCCTGGGGCCAGCTGAAAGGCCCGAACGATGACAAGCCGCGGTGGGCACCCTGCGCGCGTTTCGATATCGAGCTGGAGATGGGCGCCATTGTCGGCACGCCCTCCGACGGACCGATCACCGTGCAGGAAGCGGATGACAACATCTTTGGCTATGTGCTGCTGAACGACTGGTCGGCGCGTGACATCCAGGCCTGGGAATACCAGCCGCTGGGACCGTTCCAGGCCAAGGCCACGGCCAACACGATCTCTCCCTGGATCGTGACCAAGCCGGCGCTGGAACCGTTCCGCTGCGACACGCCGGAACGCGAAGTGGAGCTGCTGGACCACCTGAAGGACTGCGGCCCGATGCTCTATGACATCGACCTCGAAGTGACCCTGGCGCCGGAAGGCAAGGCGGCGACCACCATCGCGCGGACCAACTACAAGGAGATGTACTACTCCGCCGCGCAGCAGCTTGCGCATCACACCACCTCGGGCTGCCCGATGAACGCAGGCGACCTCTTGGGCTCCGGCACCATCTCTGGCCCCGTCAAGGAAAGCCGCGGCTCGCTGCTGGAACTCAGCTGGGGCGGCAAGGAGCCGCTGACGCTGGACACCGGCGAGGAGCGCTCCTTCATCGCTGATGGCGACACGCTGACCCTGAAAGGCGCGGCCAAGGGCGATGGCTACACCATCGGCTTCGGCGACTGCACCGGCACCGTGCTGCCTGCACTCGAAGACCCCTACGCAAGATAAGGAAGACCACCATGGCAAAAGCTTTTGCGTCCCAAGGGGACCTGACCGAAAAGAAGATCACCTTTGATGAGATCGGCGAAGGGCTCTATGCCTTCACCGCCGAGGGCGACCCGAACTCCGGCGTGATCATCGGCGATGACAGCGTCATGATCGTCGAGGCGCAGGCCACCCCGCGGCTGGCGAACAAGGTGATAGAATGCGTGCGTTCGGTCACCGACAAGCCGATCACCCATGTGGTTCTGACCCATTACCACGCTGTGCGGGTGCTGGGCGCCAGCGCGTTCGGCGCGCAGCAAGTGATCATGTCAAATGCCGCATACAACATGGTGCTGGAGCGCGGGCAGGAAGATTGGGACAGCGAGTTCCAGCGTTTCCCGCGCCTGTTTGAAGGCCACGAAAGCATCCCGGGGCTGACCTACCCCACCACAACCTTCACCGATCAGATGACTGTCTTCCTCGGCAACCGCCGGGTCGACATCAAACAGATCGGCCGCGCCCACACTGCCGGCGACGCTGTCATTCATGTGCCGGACCAGAACGTGATGTTCACCGGCGATATCGTCGAATACCACTCGGCCTGCTACTGCGGAGACGGGCATTTCGCCGATTGGGGCCAGACGCTCGACAACATCAAAGCCTATGACGTGGACGCGATTGCCCCGGGCCGCGGCGATGCGCTGGTCGGCAAGGAGATGGTCAATGCCGCCATCGAGAACACCCGCGACTTCGTCGAAAGCACCTACCGCCCGGTTCAGCGCATCGCTGCACGCGGCGGTTCGCTGAAAGAAGCCTGGGATGCTGTGCGCGCGGAATGCGATCCGAAGTTCGCGGATTACGCAATCTACGAGCATTGCCTGCCCTTCAACGTCGCCCGCGCCTATGACGAGGCCCGCGGCATTGCGCATCCCCGCATCTGGACCGCCCAGCGCGATCTGGAGATGTGGGAGGCCCTGCAGGGGTGAGGCCCGTCCTGGAAACTGTCCGGGGGACAGTTTCAGGGCCGAACGGGCGGAGCCCAGGCAAATTTGCAACCGGGGCGGTTTGATCCAGATCGTATCGCCCCGGCAGAACCTGTGAGACGCTAGACCATCCTCCCGGCGTGCCCATGCCGGGAAGCGGTGAAGCTGTGCCTGACGGCACCCGGAAATTGGGAGGAGACCTGATGAACAAGATCTTTGAAGTCCCGTTGTACCCCTACGCGCGCCATGCGGATCAGGATGCTCCTGCGCCCGTGCGCCGCAAGGTAGTGGTGATCGGGGCAGGCCCCATCGGCCTGGCTACCGCCATCGACCTGGCGCAGCAGGGCACCGAAGTGGTGGTGCTGGATGACAACGACAAGGTGAGCTTCGGCTCCCGCGCCATCTGCTTTGCCAAACGGCCCCTGGAAATCCTCGACCGGCTCGGCTGCGGCCAGCCCATGGTGGACAAGGGCGTGCAGTGGAACGTCGGCAAGGTGTTCTTTGACGACCGTCAGGTCTATGACTTCAACCTGCTGCCGGAGGAAGGCCACAAGCGCCCTGCCTTCATCAATCTGCAGCAGTATTATTTCGAAGAATATCTGGTGAACCGGGTCCGCGAACTGCAAGAGCAGGGCGCGCCGATTGAGATCCGCGGCCGCAACAAAGTCTCGGCCATCGGCACCCATCCCAGCCATGTGACGCTGGAAGTCGACACACCCGAAGGCCCCTACAACCTGGAAGCCGACTGGCTGATCGCCTGCGACGGCGCCGGCTCCCCCACCCGGCAGATGCTGGGGTTGGATTTCGTCGGCCGGGTGTTTGAGGACAACTTCCTGATCGCCGATGTGATCATGGAGGCGGACTTCCCGACCGAGCGCTGGTTCTGGTTTGACCCGCCCTTCAACAAGGGCCAGTCGGCCCTGCTGCACAAGCAGCCCGATGGCGTCTGGCGGATCGACCTGCAGCTGGGCTGGGACATTGACAAGGAGCGCGAGAAGCGCCCCGAAAACGTGATCCCGCGTCTGCAAGCCATGCTGGGCGAAGACGTGAAGTTTGAGCTGGAATGGGTCTCGATCTACACCTTCCAGTGCCGCCGGATGGAGCAGTTCCGCCATGGCCGGGTTCTGTTCGCGGGCGATGCCGCGCACCAAGTCTCCCCGTTCGGCGCCCGCGGTGCCAACTCCGGCCTGCAGGACACCGACAACCTGTGCTGGAAGCTGCAGCTGGTGATGGACGGCACCGCACCGGAAAGCCTGCTGGACAGCTATGACATCGAACGCATCCATGGCGCGGATGAGAACATCCTGAACTCCTCGCGCTCCACCGATTTCATCACCCCCAAGTCGGAGATGAGCCGGGTGCTGCGCGACGCAGTTCTGGATCTGTCCGAACAGTATGAATTCGCGCGTCCCTTGGTGAACTCCGGCCGCCTGTCGGTGCCCTGCACCTATGACGGCTCGCCGCTGAACTCAGCCGATGCGCTGAACGGGCCGGAGCGCACCCGCCCCGGCTCCCCCTGCCCCGACGTGCCGCTGGCCGACGGGTTCCTGCTGGACAAGCTGGGAGACAGGTTCACCCTGCTGACCATCGACGCCGACGCCCCAGATGAAATTGAGGAATCCGGCATCAAGGTCACCCGGCTGGCGCTTTCTATCAAGGATGACAAGACGCTGGCGCTGAAGGACCGTTACCTCGGCAGCGCCGAAAGCGGCGTCTACCTGA
Source organism: Leisingera sp. ANG1 (assembly GCF_000203975.2). Classification (GTDB taxonomy): domain Bacteria; phylum Pseudomonadota; class Alphaproteobacteria; order Rhodobacterales; family Rhodobacteraceae; genus Leisingera. The sequence continues at coordinate 338,881 of NZ_AFCF02000009.1, forward strand.
TCCGCCCGGACCAGCATGTGGCCGCCCGCCGCCCCGGCTTCGACGAAAACCAGTTCCGGCACGCGATCCGCCGGGCCATCGGCAAGGAGTGATCAAGATGACCGAAGACCAACTGATCCTGACCGCCAACCTCGAGCGCGCCGACGACTTCTATGCCGACCTGCTGGCCGCGCATGAGGATCTAAGCAAAGACGAGAGCGATGCGCTGAACGCGCGTTTGGTGCTGGTGCTGGCAAATCACATCGGGAAACGCGCGATCCTGAAACAGGCGCTGGCCGCTGCCGCGCTGAAAACCGGGGAGGACTCCGCTTGAAAATCGAACAGATCCACCACGTCGCCTACCGCTGCAAGGACGCCAAGCAGACGGTGGAGTGGTACAACAAGATGCTGAACATGGACTTTGTCCTGGCCATTGCCGAGGACCATGTTCCTTCCACCCACGAACCCGATCCCTACATGCATATCTTCATGGATGCAGGCAACGGCAACGTCCTGGCCTTCTTCGAACTGCCGACCAAGCCGGAGATGGACCGCGACCGCAACACACCGGTCTGGGTGCAGCACATCGCCTTCAAGGTGAAGGACCGCGAAACCCTGATCCAGTTCAAAGAGCATCTGGAGGCCAACGGCGTCGAGGTGCTGGGCGTCACCGACCACTCGATCTTCCACTCGATCTATTTCTTCGATCCGAACGGCCACCGGGTGGAGCTGGCCTGCCCCGACCCGGAGGAAGAGGCGCTGCTGCAAAAGCTCGACTCGGTGAAATGGGAAATGCTGGAGGAATGGTCCAAGACCAAGAAGGCACCCAAACATGCCGAATGGCTGCACGCCAAGGAATTGAACAAGGCCTGATAGACTCAAGCAGCCAAGGCAGCCCGGCGGGCTGCCTTCTCAGCACGGGAGACCGCCGATGGGCAGCACGATCCTTTATGACTACTGGCGCTCATCAGCCAGCTACCGGCTGCGCATCGCGCTGAACATGGCCGGGATCAGCTACACTTCGGTGCCGGTTGACCTGGTCAAGGGCGAACACAAGAGCCCGGAACATCTGGCCCGCAATCCGCAAGGGTTCGTGCCAGTGCTGGAGATCGACGGGCTGCGCCTCACTCAGTCGCTGGCGATCCTTGACTACCTGGATGAGACCCGCAGCCTTGGCCTGCTGCCCGCAGACCCCGGCCAGCGTGCCAGGGCACGGGCACTGGCGCATTCCGTCGCGGTGGATGTGCATCCGGTCTGCAACCTGCAGGTTGCGAAACACGCCACAGCCCTCAGCAGCGGCGCGGACGACATGCCCAAGGCCTGGATGCAGCAGTTCATCCGCCCCGGTCTGCAGGCGTTTGAAACCCTGCTGGAGGGCTTCAGCCAAGCGCCTTACTGCACCGGCGATGCTCCGGGGCTGGCCGACATCTGCCTGATGCCGCAGCTTTACAACGCCCGCCGCTGGGAAGCTGATTTCTCGGACCTGCCGCGGATCTGCGCAGTGGAGGCGGCCTGCGCCGCCCACCCTGCCTTTGCTGCAGCCAGCCCGGCCCCGCCAAGCTGACCGGGCCAGGCGTTCTGCCGCATCACAAGGAACGCAGCAGCACCTTGCTGGAATTCAGCGCCTGGGCGATCCGCTGGTAATGCAGCGCCACATCGCTGTTGCCCTCTGCCGAACGCAGCAGAACGGTTGTGGTGTCTTCCAGAATGGCCAGCGCCTTGGCGTTGGTTTCAGCCACACTTTCCTGCTTCACTGCCGCAACCGGGCGGCGCTTGGTCTCGCTGTCTGATGGCACAGTGATCTGCAGCCGGGGCTGTCTGTAGTCACGGTTCTGCCGGGACAGTTTGGCCAGTTCGTCGGAGGCCGTGACGAGCGCCTCACGTGCGGCCGCGTACTCACCCTGAGCAGGCAGATTTTTGACCAGCGCCTTCAGTTCCTTGGCCAAACAGTCCGTCCGGTAGGCGGTGCCAACAGCCTCGCAGGCTGCCGATGCAGTGCTGATCTGGGCAACAACAGCAGTGGTGACAGAGTTTGTCACCGAGGCCGGGCCAACCGGGGCCGCGGTGCTGGTACTGGTGCTTGAGCTTCTGACGCCATCCGCTTCCGCTGCATCGCCGCCGGCTTCCGCATCGCCGCCAAACTGGGAAGGCGACGGGGAGCCACGCACCTGTGCCTTGTGCACGTACACCGCAGCCTTTTCCTGCAATGCTGTCCGGCCAGTCACTGCGGCGGCTTCCGCCAGTGCCGGCGCAAGCAAAAGTGCGGCCGCCAGTGGCAATGTACAAACCGCCTTGTTTTTACTGCTGTTCATTGAACCCTCTTAACTTTGCCCTGCAGATGCAGGGTTTCTTGCCGGTGTGCGCCCTCTGACAGAGAACCCAGCCCGAACCTTTTCGCACTACATCCCCAAGGGACCGCCGGTAATTCCGATAATGTGATCCGAGGTCAACCCTGTAGCGTCGAGCAGAAGGATCTCGAAATCCAGCTCTGTTTCACTGCTGTCAATTGCGCCGATGTAAAGGCCGTCCGGGTGCTCATCAATGAACAGAGTGATGTCAAAGAACATGGCGCCATTGGCTGGTGTCAGTTCAAAATCGCCATCGTCGAGGGATATGCCGATATAGGCATCCCCTGAGGTGAGAGAGCTGAAGTCGATCTGATCCTGCGTATCGTCGAAGTCTGTGATCACGTCCAGGAAGTCGTCCCCGGCACTGGCGTCATCGAAACTGCTGAAGACAAACACATCAGCATCCGCACCGCCGCTGAGGATATCGGTTCCCACTCCGCCGGTCAGTGTATCGGCGCCGTCGCCCCCGGCCAGCACGTCATCGCCCGCGCCGCCATCAAGCTGATCCGCCCCGTCGCCGCCATCCAGCAGATCGCTGTCATCGCCGCCCTCCAGCGTGTCCTGGCCGGACTCGCCGGTCAGGATGTCCTGGCCTCCGCCGCCGCTCAGGCTGTCTGCTCCGGTTCCGCCGAACAGATCATCGTCCCCGTCATCCCCGAACAGCTGGTCATCGTCGCCGCTGCCATACAGGGTATCGTTTCCAGCCTTGCCGTACAGCATGTCATCGCCGTCGTCGCCGCGCAGCACGTCATTGCCGAAACCGCCCCGCAGCACGTCCTCGCCAAACCCGCCTTTCAGCGTGTCATCCCCCAAGTTGCCCCGCAGCGTGTCATCACCCTCGCCGCCTCTCAGCAGGTCGTTCCCGCCGCCACCGGCCAGTTCGTCGGCTTCTGCGTCGCCATCCAAGATGTCACTGCCGTCACCGCCTTCCAGCGTGTCCGCCCCGTCACCGCCCCCCAGCACATCGGCATCCTCACCGCCGTCAAGCGCGTCGTTACCCGCGCCGCCGCTCAGCGTGTCTGCGCCTTCGCCGCCTTCCAGCGTGTCAGCACCGTCATTGCCCTCCAGCACGTCGGCATCGTCACCGCCATCAAGCGCGTCGTTTCCTGCGCCACCGCTCAGCGTGTCTTCATCTTCTCCGCCCTCCAGCGTGTCAGCACCGTCGCCGCCCTCCAGCACGTCGTCGTCATCACCGCCATCAAGCGCGTCGTTGCCCGTACCGCCGCTCAGCGTGTCCTCACCTTCGCCGCCTCTGAGCAAATCATTCCCGCCGCCGCCGCTGAGGCTGTCGTCGCCGTCGTCACCGCTGAGGGTATCGGCGCTGCCGCCGCCAAACAGATCATCGCTGTCCCGCCCCCCGAAGAGGGTGTCGCTGCCGCTGCCGCCAGCCAGGGTGTCGGTGCCAAACCCTCCGTACAGGAGGTCCGCCCCGGATTCGCCGAAGACCGCATCAGCACCGTCATTGCCGGAAAGAGTGTCATCCGACAGGCCGCCCTTCAGGGTGTCATCGCCAGTGCCGCCGCCAGCCACATCGGCGTCCTCACCGCCCCACAAGGCATCCGCACCGTCACCGCCTGCCAGCGTGTCGGACGCATCACCGCCAAACAGCTGATCGCTGCCGGTTCCCCCGGTCAGGGAGTCAGCGCCGGTTCCGCCTGCCAGAGTGTCCGCACCTGAACCGCCGTTCAGCGTGTCTGCACCGCTGCCGCCGTACAGCTCATCACTGCCCGCGCCGCCATGCAATGTATCCGCACCGCTATTGCCATTCAGCAGGTCATGGCCGCTGTTGCCCCAAAGCAGATCCGCACCGGTCAGACCGTTGAGAGTATCGTTCCCGTCGGATCCGTTGAATGTGTCGTTCCCGCCGTAAAACAGCGCAAGGAACTCGTCCGTGGTAATGTCAGGGTCTGAAACAACGCTGCTGGCTTCCAGTTCCAGACCTGTCACCTCATACACCAGTTCCGTGGTGCTGCCGGTCTGATACTGGTGGTAGGATTCGATTGTGCCGGTAACCGTGAAACTGTTGTCCGAGCCGACAATCATCTGGAATTCTGCACCCTGCGCCGACCTGTACTCTGCACGAAAGCCGTCCTCCCCGGTAAACAGGATGGTCTCGCCCGTGACAAAGAATTCGGCTTCGATTTCGGTGCCGATAGCAAAGGGTTCGTAAAATGTAATCGTCGCCATCGCGGCCTCATCAAGAAAAATGCAGATGTTTCGCTTGTGCCCGGGTCAAATTCCCGGCTCACCGGGGCTTTGCCTTTAAAAGGAATCTGACGGCAGGTCTCCAACCGCTCCGGGAAAATTTATCTCAGTTCTCCAGCGCTCTCCAGACCGCCTCGCCAGCTGAAGCCTTCCTGCAAGCATTAGATACAAAAATGGCACGCGGGGCCAGAGGCTCCGCCGCGCGTCCTGTTTCCCGCATGGCCTGCCGCAAACACCGGATGCGCTGCAAAAGGCAGCCTGGTGGCACGTCCAGGGATCAGCAAGACCGGCAGAACGCTCCGCGCCCGAAGCCCAATGAACGGCACAGATCCCGGCAGATTCGGCGGCTCGCAACTTTGCAGCAGCAGCTTCCTGCGCATTCCGGATACTGCAGGCCGCCAGTTCAATGGCTCTGTATTCAATAAAAACGGCGGGCGCCCGGAGAGAGCGCCCGCCGCAGTATTCGGGAGATCAGCTCACAGCAGCCAGGTTTTCACCAGCGCGCCATCGTACATCATGCCGCCGCCCGGATCGTTCTCCCAGCCGCCGACCTGTTCGCTGACGCCATCGATGAAGTCGTTGAACATCGGGATGATGGCGCCGCCCTCGTCGCGCACCATAAGGCCCATCTCGCGGTAGAGCGCGGTGCGCTTGGCAGTGTCGAGCTCGCCCTTGGCCTGCAGCAGCAGCGCGTCGAAATCCTCCCTCTTGAACCGGGTGTCGTTCCAGTCGGCATCGGATTTGTAGGCGGTGGAGAACATCTGGTCCTGCACCGGGCGCCCTCCCCAGTAGGAGGCGCAGAAGGGGTCCTTGTTCCAGACCTCGGACCAGTAGCCGTCGCTGGGCACGCGCTCGATCTGCAGCGGGATGCCGGCCTTGGCCGCGCTTTGCTGAAACAGCGCGGCGGCATCCACTGCACCGGGGAAGGCGTTGTCGGACACTTTCAGGACAACCGGGCCGTCATGGCCGGACTTCTGATAGTAGTGGCGGGCCTGATCCGGGTCATAGCTGCGCTGTTCGATATCGCCGGAGAACAGCGGATAGGCGGCGTTGATCGGCATGTCGTTGCCCACGCTGCCATAGCCGCGCAGCACCTTGTCGACCATCTCCTGCCGGTCCACCGCAAGTTTCAGCGCCATCCGCAGGTCGTTGGAGGCAAAGGGCGCGGTGTCGCAATGCATGAGAAAGCAGTAGTGGCCGCGGCCCGAAATGCTCTCGATCCGCAGGCCGGGTGCGCGGCCCAGAAGATTGGCGATTTTTGGCGACACCCGGTTGATGAAATGCACCTGACCGCTTTGCAGTGCGGCGGTGCGGGCGGTGTCGTCGTTCAGCACCAGGATCTCGATCTCATCGGCGTGGCCGCGGTCCGCGTCCCAGTAGTTCGCGAATTTCTTGAAGGCATGGCGGGCGCCAGGCTCGTTGACCTCAACCGTGTAGGGGCCTGTGCCAATGCCCGCAGCGGGCGCATCCATACCGCCACCCGGCTGCACCACCAGGTGATAATCCGCCATCAGATAGGGCAGGTCGGCGTTCGGCGTTTCCAGGGTGACGCTGAAGTAATCGCCATCCGCCTTCATCGACTCGATGCCGCGCATGATGCCCAGGGCGCCGGACTGGCTGTCCTCGTTGGAGTGGCGCTGCATGGTCTTCAGCACGTCCTCCGGTGTCAGTGTCTTGCCGTTGTGGAACTCCACCCCTTGGCGGATCTTGAATGTCCAGGTCTTGGCGTCGGCGCTGGCCTCAACCGTTTCCGCCAGGCGCGGCACGATTTCGCCCTGCGGGCTGACTTCGACCAAAAGATCGCCATAGGCGGTCAGCACGTTGTTGGCGACCGAACTGGCTGCCAGGGCCGGGTCCAGGCTGTCGGTGCTGGCGCCGCCCTGCAGGCCGGACCGGATCAGCCCGCCTTTCTTCGGGCCTTCGGCCCGAGCGGCAGAGGCCAGCAGGCTGTTGGCGCTGGCGGCGGCAACCCCCAGCGCGCCGAGGCGGCCGATGAATTCGCGGCGGGTCATGAAGCCTTTGACCGCCCGTTCCACGTAGTGGCTGATGATGTCGGACATATTGTTTCCCTGCTGGCTGCACCACGCCCCGGACAGGGCAATACAGCCTGTTGCTGTTCAAACGCCCCGTCTGGGGCAGGCCAGGATGTGGTGGCAGAAAATGGTTTTGCCCGCTACGTCCATTTTGGTTAAATGATGCAAACCAATTTAGGAGGCCGCCGGTGCCGGAGCAGACCAAGCATTTTGCCCCGCTGCCGTTTTTGCAGCTGGACCGCACATCGGCCACGCCGCTTTATCTGCAACTGGTCCAGCAGTTGCGGCGGATGATCCGGGACGGCGGCATCAAACCCGGACAGAAACTGCCGTCGACCCGCTGGCTGAAAGAGCATCACGGCATTGCCCGCAGCACCCTGGTTGCTGCTTTCGAACAGCTGGCCAGTGAAGGTTACCTGCAAAGCCGCACCGGGTCCGGCACTTTCGTGAACCCGGAATTTCCCGGCCTGCATCCCGGCAGCGGTATTGCTGCGGAAGCGCCGCAACCGCCGCGGCTGTCGCAGCGCGGCAGGGCGGCTGCGGAGGGGCTGGATCCCTCCTATTTCGATCCGGTCCGGGTGCGCCCGTTCCTCGCTAATATTCCGGCCATCGACCTGTTTCCGCACAAGGTCTGGGGCCGCATCGAAAACCGCATCCGCAACCGGCTGGACAGCAGCATGATGGCCTATGGCCAGCCAGGCGGCTATGGGCCGCTGCGCGAGGCGATCTGCGACCATGTGCTGAACCGGCGCGGCCTGAAATGCAGCCCCGCTCAGGTGATTGTCACCAACGGCTCGCAGCAGTCCTTGAACCTGATTGCCGCGCTGCTGCTCGACCCCGGCGGCAGGGTGCTGATGGAGGATCCCTCCAGCCCGGTGGTGCGGCTGAGCTTTCAGGCCCAAGGCGGAACCGTCGTGCCGGTCCGGGTAACGGAAACCGGCGCCGCAGTTCCGCAGGACGGCCCGCAGACCGATGGCGCGCGGCTGGCCTATCTGACCCCCTCCTGCCAGTACCCGCTGGGTGCGGTGATGCCGATTGCGCAGCGGCTGGAGTGGATGGACTGGGCCCGCCGCAAGGATGCCTGGCTGATCGAGGACGATCTGGACAATGAGTTCATGTTCGGCGGCCGGCCCGATCCGGCGATCTATTGCGACGACCATCAGGGCCGCACGATCTATGTCTCCAGCTTCAACAACGCGCTGTTCCCGTCGCTGCGGCTGGGATTCATCATCGCGCCCCCGGCGCTGGCCCGGCCGCTGATGGCGCTGAGCGCGATCACCGACCGCGGCCCCAATACCTGGCTGCAGGCGGTGCTGGCAGAGTTCATCAGCCAGGGCCACCTGAGCACCCACATGCGCCGCATGCACAGCGCCTATGTCCGCCGCCGCAGGGCGATGATCAGCAGTTTTGACCGCATCGCCAGCCCGCATGTGTCGCTGCGCCAGAACACCAGCGGCCTGCGGGTGATTGCCGATCTGCCGCCGGGCACCCGGGACATGGATGTTCTGGACAGGCTGGACGCAGCCGGGCTGTCTGCCTATGCGCTGTCCTATTACTGCATGCAGCGGCAGGACTTGAACGGGCTGCTGCTTGGGTTCGGCTGCACCCACGAAGATGGCATTCCTGCAGCCGTTGAGAAACTTTGCTCCCTGTTTGATCCGGGGGATTGATGACGCGATCCTTCCGCATGAATGGAAGGCGGCGCTATCCTGATCCTCACGGAAAGCAGATCACCCGTCGAGGCCGGGCATGCCCCAGGTCTCTGCCATACTGCGCCAGTCCAGATACAGCAAAGGCGCCCGCTGGGCGCCTTTCATGCAGTTCCTGGCGGGAACGGGTGAATGATTTACAGCCTCAGTGGGTCCAGGGGCTGCGGCGGTTGGTGGCGAAATTGTCGCCGTAGCCGCCCGGGCGGATATTGGCCTTGCGCTCCTTCGGCTCGACAACAACCGCGTCGATGCCATGATCCTCGGCGTATTCCACCGCGGCTTCCTTGCTGTCGAACCGCAGTTTCACCTGCGCCTGGGTATCAGCGGAGGACGTCCAGCCCATCAGCGGGTCCACTTCACGGGCCGAGGCAGGCGCAAACTCCAGCACCCATTTCCGCGTCTTGGCCATGCCGGATGTCATGGCGTTGCGTGCCGGCCGGTAAATCCGCGCTTGCATGGGCTGTCTCCCGCTCCTGAGTCTCAAATCCAGCGCTTTTATGCGCCGGATGCGGGCCTGCGGCAAGGTGGCATTTTGAACAGGGTTATCCGGGCTTTGCAGCGCTGCCACAGGCCTACCGCGCAAGCATCCCCAGATACGATTGCCGCGCGGCCAGAAACGCCATCAGCCGCGCCGGGTAGCCCTCTGGCGGCGCCTCGCTCACCGACGGCCGGGCCGCAATCGCCGCACGCCAGTCCGCCATCCGGCCCTGTGCCGGCATCAGCCCAAAGTCCCCAATCGCATCGAAGGTATCAAAGTAACGGAAAATGGTGCCCCAGACCCCGTCCACCATGTGGAAACTGTCCCCGGCAAAATACGGCCCCGCCACCTCCGGCGCGATCCGCTCCAGCCGTTCGCGCAGGGTCTCCGCCGCCTCAGCAAACGCCGCCTCATCCGGTGCATTATAGAGCTTCCCGATGGCCGCCAGCGTGTCCGAGCCGTATTCAATCCAAGCCCGGTGCCGCGCCCGCTCCAGTGCGTCGGCAGGATGCAAGGAGCCGGGTGTCGTCTCATCCAGATATTCCGCAATCACCTGGCTTTCAAACAGCACCCTCCCGCCGGTCTCCAGCAGCGGCACCCGGCCGGTCGGCGACAGCGCCCGGAACCAGTCCGGTTTGCCTGCCAGGTCGATATAGGTGCGCCGGTGCGGAATGGATTTCTCGCTCAGCACAATCACCGCCCGCTGCACATAAGGGCACAGGTGGTGGCTGATCAGATGCAGGTCGCTCATGGGCTTCTCCAGTTATATGCAGTTGCATGTATATCAGATGGGCAGACACTCTTGAATGTCAATGCATCTGCATCTAAATTCCCGCCATGACGACATCCGCCCCCGATCCCTTTGCCGTCTGGCTGCCGCTGGCACGCGCGCACAAGACCATCCTCACCGCGGTGGAGACCGCATTGAAGCAGGCGGGCCTGCCCGGCCTCGACTGGTACGATCTGCTGTGGGAGCTGGAATGCGCAGGCGATGCGGGCCTGCGCCCCTATGAGCTGCAGGAAAAGCTGCTGCTGCCGCAATACGGCGTCTCACGGCTGGCGGAGCGGCTGGCCAAGGCTGGATATCTCACCCGGCAGGACTGCAGCGGCGATGGCCGCGGCCAGGTGCTGCTGATCACCGCCGAAGGCGCCGAAACCCGCGCGCAGATGTGGGCGGTTTACTCGGACACCATGCAGCAGGCCGTTACCCCGCATTTCAGCCCGGGCGAGGCGCGGCGGCTGTCAGAGCTGCTCGGAAAGCTCCTGCGCCCCGTGCCTGCTGACAAAATCTGACACCATATCCCGGATTGCGGCCTCCGCCCCCTTGCACAGGAACAAAAACAGACCAAAATCGGCGCCGTTCTAAGGAGTCGCCTGATGCCCTACGCCCATTCCGACAAAACCATGCCGATGATGACTCAGCGCGCGCCGCAGCAGCGGCCCAAGCTGGAGGGCGGCAAGCGGTTTGTCATGAACACCACTTTCGACCCCGCAGGCGACCAGCCCACCGCGATCAAGGAACTGTCCGAGGGCGTGCTGGACGGCGAGCGCAACCAGGTGCTGTTGGGCGCCACCGGCACCGGCAAGACCTTCACCATGGCCAAGGTGATCGAGGAAACCCAGCGCCCGGCCATCATCCTTGCCCCCAACAAGACGCTGGCGGCGCAATTGTACGGCGAATTCAAGGGCTTCTTCCCGGAGAACTCGGTCGAATACTTCGTCTCCTTCTACGACTACTACCAGCCGGAGGCCTATGTCCCGCGCTCTGACACCTATATTGAGAAGGAAAGCCAGATCAACGAGCAGATCGACCGGATGCGCCACTCGGCTACCCGTGCCCTCTTGGAACGCGACGACGTGATCATCATCGCGTCTGTCAGCTGCATCTACGGCATCGGCTCGGTCGAAACCTACTCCGCCATGACCCAGGACCTGAAAGCAGGCGAGATGTACGACCAGCGCCAGATCATGGGTGATCTGGTCGCCCAGCAGTACAAGCGCAACGACCAGGCCTTCCAGCGCGGCTCCTTCCGGGTGCGAGGCGACACTCTGGAAATCTTCCCCGCCCACCTGGAGGACCGCGCCTGGAAGCTCTCCTTCTTCGGCGAGGAGCTGGAGCAGATCACTGAGTTTGACCCGCTCACCGGCGAAAAGACCGGCACCTTCGACCAGATCCGCGTCTATGCGAACTCCCACTATGTGACGCCCAAGCCGACCCTCAACCAGGCCATCATCTCCATCAAGCAGGAGCTGAAGATGCGGCTGGCCCAGCTGGAGGGCGACGGCAAACTCTTGGAAGCGCAGCGGCTGGAACAGCGCTGCAACTTCGACCTCGAAATGCTGGAGGCCACCGGCCACTGCAACGGCATCGAGAACTACTCCCGCTACCTTACGGGCCGCGCCCCGGGCGAGCCGCCCCCGACCCTGTTCGAATTCATCCCCGACAACGCCATCGTCTTTGCCGACGAAAGCCACGTCTCCGTCCCGCAGATCGGCGGCATGTACAAGGGCGACCACCGGCGCAAGTTCACCTTGGCGGAACACGGCTTCCGCCTGCCGTCGTGCATGGACAACCGCCCGCTGAAGTTCGAGGAATGGGACGCCATGCGCCCGCAGTCGGTTTTTGTCTCCGCCACCCCGGCGGCCTGGGAGATTGAGCAATCCGGCGGCGTCTTTGCCGAACAGGTGATCCGTCCCACCGGCCTCCTGGACCCGGAGGTCGAAATCCGCCCCGTGGACATGCAGGTGGACGATCTGCTGGACGAGGTGCGCAAAGTCACCGCAAACGGCTTCCGCACCCTGGTCACCACGCTGACCAAACGCATGGCCGAGGACCTGACCGAATACCTGCATGAACAGGGTATCAAGGTCCGCTACATGCACTCCGACATCGACACGCTGGAACGGATCGAGATCCTGCGCGACCTGCGCCTCGGCGCTTTTGACGTGCTCATTGGCATCAACCTCCTGCGCGAGGGGCTGGATATTCCCGAATGCGGCCTCGTCGCCATTCTGGACGCTGACAAGGAAGGCTTCCTGCGCTCCGAGACCTCGCTGATCCAGACCATCGGCCGCGCCGCGCGGAACGCCGACGGCCGCGTCATCATGTATGCCGACAAGATCACCGGCTCGATGGAGCGCGCCCTGGGCGAGACCAACCGCCGCCGCGAAAAGCAGATCGCCTACAACCTCGAGCACGGCATCACGCCGGAAACCGTCAAGAAAAACGTCGAGGATGTGCTGGCCGGTCTTTACGAGGGCGATGTGGACATGAACCGCGTCACCGCCCAGATTGATAAACCGATGCACGGCGCCAACCTGGAGGCGCATCTGAACGGCCTGCGCGACCAGATGCGCAAGGCAGCCGAGAACCTGGAGTTCGAAGAAGCCGCCCGCCTGCGCGACGAGGTCAAACGGCTGGAGGCGGTCGACCTCGCCATCTCCGACGACCCGCTGGCGCGGCAATCGGCGGTGGAGGCGGCGTCCGAGGCCGCCGTCAAATCGCGGGGGCGGTCAACCGCGGGCAAGGCCGGGACGCGGGCGTACCGGGGCAAGTCGCAGAAGAAGTTTTCGTGAGGTTGGCCGAACACCCATCAGCTTTAACCCTCCATTAAACTTTGTTACTTGCTTGTTTAAAGGCAGTTCGCTCGACACACCCGACCGCAACATCCGTTGAACCCTGGTATTCTACTGGTAGACACCAGAAAGGTTCATTGAAATGCTAACGCAAGATTCTTCAACTTGGAAACAGCTTAATGCCCGACCGTTCAGGGAAACTCACCCCAGACGACAAGTCCAAAATCGTATCATGGTTAGACAACCGTGGGGCAAATCACAGCTGCCCTGTATGCCAGCAAAACAACTGGTCGGTAGGGGATCACCTGCTGCACAACATGGCATTCAGTGGGGGGAACTTGGTCGTAGGCGGGCCAGTTTACCCCACAGTATTTCTCGTTTGTCTCAATTGCGCATACATGCGGCAATTCGCAGCGGTTCCAATGGGTGTCGTAACCGACCAACCCGAAGAAAAAAAATAGCCAGCCATGTCTTCAAAAATCAACATCGGCCAGCCTACATCGCCTGCACCAGCTATAAGGACTACGCTGCCAGATCATATTCTTCGGCACAGTATCTCTGATGAGGAGTTGGAGATGCTGTGTGAAACGCGAACCGATATGGTTTTGGAGATTCTCCTAATTGCTGTGGGCGCCGTCATAGGTACAATTCCCGCGGCCATCGCAACTATCTACAAGTACTTTACGGCAACGCCCGAAGCCGTTCACAAGCTGCAGTTCGGTGACTTTTTGCAGGTCTTGATTTTCGCTTCCGGTCTTTCTGTTTCGATTTGTGTCGGGCTTGTATACCGGCGACGAGCAAAAAGGTCCCAATCGCTGCAGGAGCAGATCAGGAGCAGAACAAGCACGTAAGGTAAAGCCCGAGCTCCCGCCGATTTCCAGTGCAATCTGATCCGTACGTCTAATTCCTAACATTTTGGCGTTGGACCTGTGTAAGCGGGTCGGGCGCGATGCTCAGCTCCATCGCACACTCACTTCCGCAAAACCACCGAAAACCCATTAACCATATATAAATAAACAAGGTTTCGCAGCGAAACCCCTTTTCATTTACACCCGCGTCGCACCGCCGCGCCCCCGCCCCAAGCCACAAAAAACCCCTCCGGAAACTCCGGAGGGGGACCACTCGTCACCACACAGCCTAAATCAGTTGTCGGCGGCGGTCTCGGTGCCGGCATCTTCCGGCGGGGTCACCTCGATGCCGGGCACGGTGATCTCGGCGTCCTTCATCTCCACGTCGACATCCGGCACCTTCACGGTGGCGGTTTCCCCGGTCAGCTCGACCGATCCGACCTCGGCATCGAATTCCGGCAGGTTGCCGCCCTCGACGCTCACATCCACATCCGGCAGGCGGGCCTCTTCAGTCTGGTCGACGTCGATCATGTAGAACGCGGCGGCAATGGCGATAACGGCGGCCACTCCGATGGCAACGGCAGATCCGGTCTTCATGGGTTTTCCCTCTCGATTACCTGGCACCACAACGGTGCGTCGCAGGGATAACGGCCCGGGGGCGCAAAGGGTTCCCAAGAGATTTCCGCCGGTTCCGCCCCAGCCATGCCGCCCCCCTTGCCCGACTCACCCCATCGGGCGCAGACTGTCAGGCACCAGAAACCTGCGCGCCCCGGCTTGCCGCTTGCCGCGCCCGGATCTGATGCCGCCGCCCGATCAGTGAGCCAGCAGGCTCCCGCGGCGCCCATGACCTGCGCCACCAGCGGCCGGGGTCCCGCCCCAGACAGGAGGACCCTTCGATGATTGCCTCACGCCTGAAACATCATCTGGAAGCACAGGGCCTGCCCTTTGCCACCGTCCGCCACCCCTATACCGCCACCGCGTCCGAATGCGCCGAAGCCGCCCATGTGCCGGGCGGCCATCTGGCCAAATCGGTGCTCATTCACATGGAGGAAGGCCCCTTCCTGGCGGTGATCCCCTCTGACCAAAAGGTCGATCTGCACAAGCTGCAGTCGATGGTCGACCGCCGCCTGGGCCTGGCGCCGGAAATTGAACTGGATCAGGTCTTTGACGATTGCGACCCGGGCGCGGCGCCTTGCGTCGGTGCCGCTTATATGGTGCCCACGGTGATCGACGACAGCCTCACCGGGCTGGACAAGGTCTGGTTCGAGGCCGGAGATCACAAGACGCTGGTGGAGATGAAGGGCGCCGATTTCGACACCCTGATGAAGGACGCCAAACACGGCTCCTTCTGCACAGTGCACTGATTGGGCACGAACCGGGCACTGACACCCCGGCCCGCCGCCCCAAGCAACGGGGCGGCCCGGCTGGCGGCGGTCAGAAGTCGAACAGATCTTCCAGGAAGTTCTTCGATTTCTTCTTGAAGGACTTCTTTTCGTACTTCTTGTCATACTTCCGGCCATCTTCCCGGCCGTACTCCCGGCTGCGGTCGTCATAGCGCTGCGGCTGCGGCACTGGCTGAACGGGCTGGGCAGAGCGTTCGATGATCTTGTCCAATTCGCCCCGGTCCAGCCACACCCCGCGGCAGCGCGGGCAATAGTCGATCTCGACCCCGGCGCGGTCGGACATGACAAGTTCGGTTCCGTCAATCGGGCACTGCATTCGCGTCTCCTTGCACAACTCCAGCCTTTCACGTGGGAACCGCTCAGCCGCGGCGCAAGACAACAGGGGCGTAAAAACCCGCAATTTGCGGCTTTCCGCCCGTTTCCAGATAGCTGACGCATGGTAAGCTGCCCCAAACCACGGAGGCTTACATGAGCAGCAAAACCATCCTCGCCGGGCTATTGGCCCTGATCCTCTCCTGCGTGCCGGCCTTGGCGGACGGCGGCGGCGGCGGCGGCAGCCGGGACGGGATGGACAGCGGCGGCGGCCAGCGCAGCGGCCTCAGTTCCAAGGCCACCCAGGCAGTTGTGAAAACCCTGACCAGCGGCTTTGAGCGCTGCGGCACCCTGCCACAGGTCTACAAATTCGACTGCTACCGCCACACCTACAAGCTGGCAGCGCAGCGGCTGAACGGCAATCAGGCCTATGCCGAGGCCTACAAGGCGCTGGTGCTGGTCGAGGAAACCCTGACCACAGCCGTCAAGCAGAATCTGGACCCGGCCCAGAAGCCCAAGCGCAAGGGTCTGAACCTCTACCGCGCGGTCAAGCCGGCGGCGGTGCCGCAGATCAAGCGGCAGGCGGAGTCGGCGATGAAAAAGGCCGAAACCATCCTGCTGCGCTCGCCTTCGAACAAGCAGGAACACTACACCCGCATCGCCCAGGCGGTGAACTCGAACAAGGTGCTCTTGCGCTCTGCCCTGCTGCCCGGCGGCATGATCCGGCTGGCCTGGAGCCTGCTGAAAACCGCGGTTCCGGCTTAAGGCATACGCGCCTCAGCGCACCACATGCACGGCACAGGCTGCGTGGCGCACCACGTGGCCTGAGGTCGATCCCCAGATCAGGTCCTGCATCGCCGGACGGTGCGAGGCGAGGATGATCAGGTCAGGCTGGTTCTGCTCTGCATAGTCCAGGATGGTGCGGCCGGAGTGGCCCTCCACCAGCACGCCTTCGGCATCGGGCAGGGTCTTGGCCAGCCCGTCCAGTTCCGCCTGCAGCGCGGTGCGGGTGTCCTCCATGAAATCCGCCGGGATGTAGGAAATCGCATAGGCCGGCACCTGTTCGATCACGTGCAGCAGCGTCACCTTGGCCCCCGGCGCCGACAGCAGCCGCGCCACCTTGAGCGGCCCGGTCACGTCGCGCTCCGGGTCAAATGAGATCGGCACCAGAATATTGTGATACATGTCTGTTCTCCCTTCTTTGCCAGTCTACACCCTTTTTCCGCCCGGCGCGTTGACCATGATCATCCGCGGCGTGCAGAGCGCAGGCTTGTCCGCAACGCCCCAGACCGCATAAGGTTCCAGTCATGGGCCCGCCCGGCGGTGCGCTGAGATAGTCTTTGAAAGGGACCCTGATGATCTTGAAATCCCTCTCCACCGGTTGTCTGGCCGTGGCCCTGGCCCTGCCCGCAGGCGCCAGCCCGTCAGTACCGCAGGGCAGCTACACCATCGCGATGTCGGACAGCGTCACCGCCAAGGCGGTCAAGGTGCTGACCAGCGGCAACGGCACCTGCCGCCAGTTGCCCTCCGCCTATCAGATCGACTGCTACCGGCAGTTCTACCGCCGCGCCGCAGCGGAGCTGAGCCGCTACCCGGACTACAAGGACGGACGCAAGGCGCTGAAGATGGTGGAGAGCACCCTGAACGCGGCGCTGAAGCAGTACCGGGACAGATCGGCGGCGCCTTTGCGCAGCGGCGGCCAGACGTTCAAGGCGATCAAGCCGGAGGGTTTGAGCCCGGCGGCCGAAGCCTTCCGGCGCGCCCGGGCTGATGCGGTGACCATCCTGCTGCGTTCCCAGGGGCCGATCAAGGTGCACTACGAGCGCATCGCCGCGGTGGTGGATTCGGCCAAGGTCATCATCCGCTCCGGGCTGATGACCCTGCGCCGGTTTATCTAGGGTCAGGCAGCCCGCCGCCTGACCCGGGCCGGGGCCTCAGGCCCCGAACACTTCGGCGACGTCATACATCACCGGCTCGAAGCTGCGGCACAGCTCGTTGATCTTGCGGTTGCGCTCGCGCATCTCCGGGCTGCGCAGCATCGCCATGAAATCCTCGCGGCGGCGCCATTGCGAGTAGTTGGCGATCCGGGTCTGCGCATCGTTCACATGCAGGCCGGCCGCAATGAAGCCCGGCTGCTTGGAAATGAAGTCGGCATAGGCGTCCTCAAGCGCCTCCAGCAGGTCCTGGCATGTCCCCGGCGTCATCTCGAATGTGGTGATAACGGTCTGGATGTCCGCGGTTTTTGCTATTTTCGGCATTGGCTCCTCCGTTGACTTGGGTCCAGCCTACGCCCGATCACGCGGAAAGCGCACGACATTTTTTACGGAACACCCCAGGGCGGCGACCATTGCGGTTAATACAACCTTAACCATAACACCAAACCCTTGAGGAACTCGTGATGAGGCCCAGGGATGAGAACTGCCTATGCCGCCTGTCTTGCCGTGCTGCTGGCCCCGCCGGCGGCTGGCGGCGCTTGGCTGGAGGTGCCGGGCAAAGGGTTCGCTTCGGCCAGTGCCACTTACCGCGAGACCAGCCGCGGCGCGCAGCAGGAACTGAGCTATTACGGCGCCTACGGGATCACGCCGAAGCTGACGCTGGGGGTGGACCTGAACCAGACCGGCGATCTGTCCGGCCACGCGCTGGTCTTTGCCCGGCTGCCGCTGCGCGAGGGGGAGCGCTACCGCTTGGCGGCAGAGGCGGCCTTTGGCGGCAACCATTATCGCGGCCAGTGGCAAATGATGCAGAAGACCACCCTGTCTTACGGGCGCGGGTTCCAAACCGGCAAAACCAGCGGCTGGCTGGCCGTTGATGCCGCCTATGAGCTGCGCAACAGCGGATTGGATGCAATCTGGAAGCTGGACGCCACCCTGGGCCTGAACCGCCCTGGCAAACCTGCACCGATGCTGCAGATTGAGACCTACAAGCCGGAAGGCGCCCAGTTTTCCTATACGCTGACGCCATCGCTGCGCTATCCGCTGCCTGCCGGGCGCGAGCTGATCCTGGGGTTGGAGCACCGCAGCGCGGGCGGCGGCAGTCTTGGCCTGAAGCTGGGGCTGTGGCAGAAATTCTGAACCCTTTCCCAGGACAGAAAGCGCGATATGGCCGATGTGATCCGCCCCACCGATAATGAAGCCCGCGCACTGGCGCGCGGCCTGATGGAAACCGCCCGCTTTGCTGCGCTTGGCGTGCTGCTGGAGGGTGGCCAGCCGCTGGTGACGCGGGTGGCCTTCGGGCTGGACCCGGACGGATGCCCGGTCAGCCTGGTCTCGGACCTGGCGCAGCACACAGGGGCGCTGCGCCAGCACCCGGCCTGTTCGCTGCTGGTGGGGGAGCCGGGCGCCAAGGGGGATGCGCTGACCCATCCGCGCCTCAGCCTGCTGGCAGAGGCGGCGTTTGTGCCGCGCAGCGATCCCGCGCATGAGGTGCTGGCGGAAGCCTATCTGCACCATCAGCCCAAGGCCAAGCTTTACCTGCAGTTTGCCGATTTCAGCTTTGTCCGCTTTCGTGTCACGGCGGCGCATCTGAACGGCGGCTTCGGCAAGGCCTTCCGCCTTGCCGCTGCTGATCTGCTGCCCGGCCGCTGACATCAGCTGTCCATCCGCATCAGCACCTGCACCTCGCCCTTGACCGCCTCCTGCCAGCGCAGGCGGATTTCGTCGTTGTTCGATCCCTGCAGCACGTCGGCATAGGGCGCGAGGTAACGGATGCTGTTGCCGCTGGTGCGCAGCGCCCCCTGCGCCACCACGCTGTCGACAAAGCGCGCATAGCCCCGGAACGGCAGCTCCCCGTCTGAATCCACGGTCCAAGAGGAGGACGCCGAGGACTGGTCATGCAGCACCCGCAGCGGATTGGCGGAATGAGCGGTGACATTGTGGTACATGTTGCCGGTGACCACCACGTTCTTGGACCGGCTGAAGTCGAGATCGGCAAAGCTGGTGTCGACCCGTTCCGCCCGGTCGATGCTGCCATTGGTGGAACGGAACTTGTTGCCGGTGATCGAGACGCCGTTGAGGAAGTTGCCGCTGCCGTAGGGTTTCACCACGATGTAGCTGAACCAGGGCGCGACATCGCCGGACAGGAACACATTGGCGTTGATCGACAGCGCGCTGAAGGAGAAGCCGCCGGTGTAGTCCGGGGTTGGGTCGCGTTCGTTGGTCCATTCGATGAAGCAGTTGTCGACATAGTTGTCGGACACGGTGGAGGTGCAGTTGTTGGAGGTCAGCACCAGCCCCGCGGTGCGCACCCCGTTCGGCACGCTATCGCCCTGAAAGAAATGGTTGCCGGTCACCGTGTTGTTGCTGCCGCCCAGGATCGCGAAGTGGCGGAAGCGGGTGGCACGGTTGCTGCGCAGCTTGGCGTCGTTGTTGTTGACGTTGAGCCCGATACTGACCCGCTGCGACACATCCAACGGGTCCTCGTCCGACAGGAACTGGCAGTTGTCGACCAGGATGCCCTGGCAGCCGGTGCCGATGGAAGTGATGCCGCGGTCCTTGGGGCGGGAGATGAAGCAGCTGTCGATCGAGGTGACGGATCCGGCGGGCGACAGCCGCAGGGCGCTGCAGCGGCCGTTGCACTGGAACTCGATATCCTGCAGCCCGAACTTGCTGAGCGAGCTGAAGCCGCTGAAATCCACCAGGTACTTGAAGTCGCGGAAGGTGAAATTCTGGGTCCCCTCAGCATCATAAAGCGCCCCGCTGAGGGTCAGCTCGCCGGCCCCGGTGTTCTTGGATTTCACATAGATCTCGCGGCCCACACCCGCGCCCTCAACCAGCGATCCGACGGCGATGTTGGCGATATTGGACACATTGGTCAGCTTCTTGGAATCCGACGCGCTGTAGGTCGCCTGCGAGGTCACAACATCCGTGTCCCAGGCGGAACTGCTGGCGGCCTCCAGCTGGCCGTTGCGGATGACGCGGCGGGTTGCATAGGAGGATTTGTTCGGCACCGCCGCCGCCATGTCGATGGGGCCGGTGACGGTGATCTTGCGGCCCATCAGGTCGAGCGATTCATGGTCGGAGTTGTTGATTAGAGCCTGAAATGCCTTCTTGAAGCCCAGCTCCTCATCCCCGAAGGCGGCGGCATAGGCCGGGAAGTTGTAGTTCTTGGTCAGCAGAAGCATGGCACTGGCCGGCATCTCAACCGTGCCTTCGAACACCGCTTGGTGGTTCAGCGACACCGTGCTGCCAAGGTAGTATTCGCCCGCAGGCACCAGGATACGGCGGCCGTCTGCGGCGGCATCTGCGGCCTCGAACGCAGCCGCGCAGTCAAAGCTGCCGTTGCCGATGGCGCCGTAATCGGTCACGTCCACCACGTTCAGCATATCGCGCAGGAAGGCGCTGGTGATGTCGGTGATCTCGATATCATCAATCCGCACCACGCCGCCGTTGGCGCCGGTGAGGTCGAGGCCGAAGTGCCCGTAAGCCGCATTGCGGCCCCACGGCATATCCACGCCGCCGCGGCTGCCGCTGCCGACGATGCCGGTCACCTCCACCACCTCGCCATAAGTGCTGAGCGCGACCTGCGGAGCGGTTTCTGAAACGCCGCTGATGTGGCTGCCATTGCTTTGCGCCGCCCAGCCGGCCACGCGGACCGAGGGCAGCGCGCCGCTGACGGCTTTGATTCTCACTTTGATCTGCAGATAGCAGCCCGGCTCCAGAGGTGTCTGGCCCATGAAGCGCAGCTTCTGGGTGTTTTCGGTCTTCTGCATTTCCAGGCAGCCGCCGAAATCGCCGTCCGCCGCCACAAAAACCGCATTGGCGGCGCCGTCATAGGTGTCAGAGCCGGGGGTGCCGTCGCCGCTGGACCAGACATTCAGACCTTCCGCAAAGGCGGGGGGCATCAGCTGCAGACCTTCGGTGATTGCCTTGTTCATGGAAGCTTCCTTTCCTGCTGCGCATGTCGCGTTCGGGGAAAAGGAAGTACAGAAAGGGCGTTAAATTCCGCCAAGCGGTGCGTACGCTGCCCTGGGTTCAGACGCTGTCAGCCTGCCCTTTCAGCAGGTGTACCGCATTGATTTTCCATCCGCTTTCCAGATTAACCATTTGGTAATCCAAGAGGTGCACGGCGCCGCTTTGATCGGTGATCATCACCCGCTGCCACAGGCTGCCGGCCACCTCGCGCAGATCCAGATAGCGCACCTCAGCCGGGCGCCAGACCATCGGATAGCCCTGCTGCACCATCTCGCCAAACCGCTCTGGCGTGCCGAAAATCCGCCGGATATTCGGGGAGGCGTAGGTGAACGCCGTCTCTGCATCATTGTTCAGGAAGGCCGCAAACTGAGAGCCGATCACCGATGTGACCGGCTCTTTCTGAGCTATTGCCGGAAAGGACAGAAGAAAAAAACTTACCCCCGCAAACAGAACACTGCGCATCTGTCCCTCCCGGTCCGTTCCCTTAAGTTAGACCAGAGTGACGCAGCGTCAAAACATTTTTTGCGATTTGGTAATTTTCTTGCGCAGGGGAAGGCCGCAGGCGCGCTGTGCGCCGCATCGCTGAAACGAAAAGGGCGCGGAAAACCGCGCCCTGTCTCATTGTCCCTGAATGCAGGCTCAGGCCAGTTCGCCTGCCAGCGCCTTTTCGATCAGGGCGATGGTATCCTCGACGCCGTAAAGCGCGATGAAACCGCCGAAACGCGGGCCCTGGGACGCACCCAGCAGCACCTCGTAGATCGCCGAGAACCAGGCGCGCAGCGGTTCGAACCCGTGGATCTTGCCGATGGCAAAGACCACCGATTGCAGGAATTCCTCATCCGCGAAGTTGGCCTCGGGCAGCGGGTCGTCGTTGCCTGCGATCTCGTTCTTCTTGGCAATCGCAGCCAGTGCGGCCTCCGGTGATTTCAGCGCGTCTGCCAGATCGCTGAGTGCTGCGCGCTCCTGATCGGTGGGCAGGCGGAATTCCTTCGCGGGTTTCACGAAGTCATTGAAATAGGCGACCGCAAAGCCCGCCGCCTGATCCATGCCCGGATGGGTGTCCGGGGTGGCGTTGGGGGCGTATTTGTTGATGAAGCCCCACATGGTTTCCTTGTCCTCGGCGCTGGAGGCGGAGGCCAGGTTCAGCAGCATCGAGAACGGCACCACCATGTCGGACTGCGGAACGTCGCCGCCGTGGATATGCCACACCGGGTTGTTCAGCTGCGCCTTCAGGTCCTGTGTGTGGTAGGCGCGCAGCTGCTGGTGGTATTCGTCCACCGCCTTGGGGATCACGTCGAAATGCATCCGCTTGGCGGTCTTGGGCTTCTGGTACATGAAATACGCCAGGCTTTCGGTCGAGGCATAGGTCAGCCATTCGTCGATCGAGATGCCGTTGCCGGAGGATTTGGAGATCTTCTGGCCGTTGGCATCGAGGAACAGCTCATAGGTGAAATGCTCCGGCGCGCGCTGGCCCAGCACCCGGCAGATGCCGTCGTAGATCGGCGTGTTGGTGGAATGGTCCTTGCCGTACATCTCGAAATCGACTTCCAGCGCGGCCCAGCGGGCGCCGAAGTCCGGCTTCCACTGCAGTTTCACGTTGCCGCCAGTCACCGGCAGGGTCCATTCCTTGCCGTCCTCGTCGTCGAAAGTGATGGTGTAGGTCTCGGCGCAGACCTTCTTCATCGGCACGTAAAGAACGCGGCCGGTGTCCGGGTGGATCGGCAGGAAGATCGAATAGGTCTGGCGGCGCTCCTCACGCAGGGACTTCAGCATGATCGCCATGATGTCGTCGTACTTCTCGACGGCGCGCTTCAGGATCTCGTCGAACTGGCCGGAGCCATAGAATTCGGTGGCCGAATAGAACTCATATTCGAACCCGAAGGTATCGAGGAAGCGGCGCAGCATGGCGTTGTTGTGGTGGCCAAAGCTCTCATGCGTGCCGAACGGGTCCGGCACCGAGGTGAGCGGCTTTTGCAGGTGCTCTGCCAGCGCCTCCTGGTTGGGGACGTTGCCCGGCACCTTGCGCATGCCATCGAGGTCATCGGAAAAGCAGATCAGCTTGGCCGGGATATCCGAGATGGTCTCAAACGCCTTCTTGATCATGGTGGTGCGGGCGACCTCGCCGAAGGTGCCGATATGCGGCAGGCCTGACGGGCCATAGCCGGTTTCGAACAGCACATAGCCCTTTTCCGGCGCGCCCTTGGCATAACGTTTGAGAACCCGGCGGGCTTCTTCAAACGGCCAGGCTTTGCTCTTCAGAGCTTCTTCGCGCACATCAGACATTTGTGTTCTCCATCGGCGGCAGTTCTGTCAGCTATCGGGGTGCCGCGTGATCATCCCGGATGCCCCATGCATCCGGCCCTTCCCTCTATTGTGCCTGTGCAGCATGAGTCAATAATGGCAGCCCTGCCGGTGCGGGGATTTGCGGGCCGCAGCCGCGCAAAAATTGCCGCAGCGCGCGGTCTGCCGTTGAACCCGGCTGCGGGCATACCTATCCTGATTGCATCGCAATATTTCCAGACAAGGAATTCGTCCATGACAGAGCAAACCCCGCACCCGATGTCCCCGCAGGACTGCCTGGTGGCGCTGATGGTGGCGGTATCTGCCTCGGACGAGAACATCCGCACCGCCGAACTGGTCAAGATCCAGTCGGCAGTGAACATGCTGCCGGTGTTTGCCGACTATGACATCGACCGGGTGGCCCGCATTTCCCGCACCGTGTTCGACCTGTTTGAGCAGGAGGACGGGCTGGAGGCGCTGTTCGGCCTGATCCGCGGCGACCTGCCGGAGCGGCTGTTTGAAACGGCTTACGCGCTGTCCTGCGATGTGGCGGCAGCCGACGGGGTGCTGGGCGAGACCGAATTGGAGTTCCTGGCAGAGGTCCGCTACGAGCTGAACATCGACCGGCTGCACGCCGCCGCAATCGAGCGCGGCGCACGGGCGCGGCACATGGTCTGACGCCAGAAGTTGACGCAGCTTCCCTTGCTGCCCGCGCATGGCGGGGTTGCACAACGCAGACTTGCAGAAAATTTGACCGACTCCCATTTCGCGCTAGTTCGACGCGTGTTGGGAATCGGTTCATGGTCAGGTGGCAAAGAGACATAGGTGAAATCCGCAGGCTTCTGCTTGAGATTGAGGGCGGCAGAGAGGCGTTCTGCGCCCTGCCGCGCTCTTCTGCCGAAGCAATGATGCTGCCCGCGGAGGAGTGCCTGCCCGACGCCGAGGCCCGCAAGCTGTCCTATCACCTGAGCCTCTTGGAAAGCGCCGGGCTGGCGCAGTTCAGCCGGCTGTCGAACGGCAACTGGCATGTGCGCGGCCTGACCTGGAGCGGCCATGAACTGCTGGACAATATCCGCCGCGAGGACATCTGGACCGCGGTCCAGGCGCTCCACCGGCAGATGGGCGGCTTCAGCATGGAGATCCTCAGCGATCTGGCCAGGGACATGATGCGCCGTGAGGCCGGCGTGCTGGAAACTTCCGGCACCTGAGCAGTGCTTCCGGGGACCCGGCCGGCGCTCACCCCGCGCCGGCCGTACTTTTTTTCACCGGTACAGAGCAGAGTTCAGGTAGCGCAGGCCGGTGTCGATCACCACGGTGACCACCCGCTTGCCTGGCCCCAGTTCGCGCGCCCGCTGCAGCGCCGCCCAGATATTGGCGCCGGAGGTGATACCGCCCAGCAAGCCTTCCTGCTGCGCCAGCATGCGAGCCGCGGCAAAGGCGTCCTCGTCCCGGACCGGCACCACGTCGTCGATCAGGTCGCGGCGCAGGATCTTGGGCTGGAAGGACAGCCCGATCCCCTCCAGCTGATGGGTGCCGCTGGTGTCGCCGCCCGACAGGTTGCGCACGTAGTACGGCTCGATGGCGATGATGCGGGTTTCGGGGTTCACCTCCTTCAGCACCTCGGCATTGCCGGAGATGCAGCCGCCGCCGCCGGTTGCCATCACGAATTCATCCACCGCCCCGTCCAGCTGCGACAGGATCTCCCGCGCCATACCGTGATAGCCGCGCTTGTTGTCCATGTTGTTGACCTGATCGGTCCAGAAGACGCCGGGTTCCGCCGCCAGTTCCCTGGCCCGTGCGATGGTGCGGTCGATCACGCCGGCGGTCAGGATGCCGCCCTCGGCGTGGATGATCTCCACCTTGGCGCCATAGGCGCGCATGGTCTGCAGCTTTTCCTCCGAGAACGCATTGGAAGAGACGAAATGCGCCTGGTAGCCGCGGGTGGCGCAGACCATCGCCAGCGAGCTGCCGGTGCTGCCGCCGGTGTATTCCACCACCCTGCCGCCGGGTTCCAGATCGCCGCGCCGCTCCGCCCCTTCGATCATCGACAGCGCCATCCGGTCCTTCATGCTGCCGGTCGGGTTGGCGCCCTCCCATTTCACCCAGACCTCGGCCATGTCCGGGGTGGTCAGATGCTTCAATTGAACAAGCGGCGTGTTTCCGATGGCGTTCATGCGGCGGGTCTCCCTTGCTGCGCGACTCACTTTCAAAATTAAAGTGACTATGTGCCAGTGGCTTTCATTTTTAAAGTCTCTTAGTGTGAGAGGGCTAATACCCTCAGGAGACGCGCCGTGACCCAACCGCAGACCAAGTACCGCTCGCGCTGTTCGATTGCCCGCACGCTGGATGTGCTGGGGGACAAGTGGACGCTCTTGGTGGTGCGCGACCTGATGTGGCACGGCAAGCATACGTTTCAGGAGCTCCAGGCAAGCGAGGAGCATATCGCCGCCAACCTGCTGTCAGAGCGGCTGAAGCGGCTGATGGCGCTGGGGCTGGTGGCGCGGGAGGCCTATCAGGACCGGCCGGTGCGCTACCGCTATGCGCTGACGGAGGAGGGCCGTAGCCTGGAGGCGCTGCTGCTGCAGATCATGGGCTGGGGCCACGCGCATCTGGGCGGCGGATTGTATGACCCGCAAACCGGGCGGACAGTGGCGGAAGCGGATTAACCCCTGTGGGCCTCAATCAGCCTTTTTAGGCTCTGTTTCTGCTGCCCCTCAGCGTCGAAATTGCCAGGGTCGAGCCATTCAGCATAGGCCGCCTCCAGCCGCGGCCATTCGCTGTCCAGCACCGCATACCAGGCGGTGTCGCGGTTGCGGCCCTTGTAGACGACGGCCTGGCGGAACAGCCCCTCGTAAGTAAAGCCCAGCCGTTCCGCTGCCCGGCAGGAGGCAGCGTTCAGGGCGTCGCATTTCCATTCATAGCGGCGGTAGCCCAGGTCATTGAACACCCGCGCCATCATCAGGAACATCGCCTCCGTCGCGGCGGGGGTGCGCTGCAAGGCGGGCGCATAGGTGATGCCGCCAACCTCAATCACGCCATGCTCGGGCTTGATCCGCATGTAGCTGGCCACACCTTCAGCCCGGCCGCTGGCGGTGTTGACGATGGCGAAATAGGGCTGCGCGTCGACGCCGCTGGCACCCTGGATCCAGGCGCGCAGTTCGGTTTCGGTGCCAAACGGCCCCCAGGGGATATAGGTCCAGATCGCGCCGCTGGGGTCCTGGCTGAAGGCGGCAAACAGATCCGCTGTGTGGCGCGCGGCGTCCAGCGGCTCCACCCGGCAATAGCGGCCTGCCATACCGTCGTGGCCGGGCAGGCGCGCGCCCTGCCAGTCCGGCAGCGCAGCACCGATGGGCTGTCCGTGGTCATTGATACGCTCGGTCATGGTCTGGTCCTTTGCACTCCGGGCAGGCAGATGCCGCCCGCCGGTCTGCCCGCAAACTGGCCCAGCGCAAACGTCCAGAAAGTGAAAACTTTCCCAGACCAGTCAGGCCCTAACTGCCGTAAACCGCGCCCCAGCGTTCGATCAGCTGCTGCTGCAGCTGCTTGGCGCGGCGGTTCCAGCTGCGCCCGCCCTGGGGGCGTTCGCGCTGCGCCCGCGTCAGGCGGTTGCGGGTGTTCTGATCCGCGGTAAAGATGGCAAAGGCCAGCACGGTGCCGTCCGCCGCGGTCATGAAGCCGCCGAGGCCGGAGACAAAGTTCAGGGTGCCGGTCTTGGCGGCAACCTTGATCGGGTGGCCCTTGATGGTGCGGCCCTTGGCGTCGCGCATCTGGAACGGTTTCAGCAGCGGTTTCAGCTGGCCCGCCCTGTAGGCGGCCACCAGCGCGCCGGTCAGATCCGCCGGTGTCATCCGCGAGTCCCCGCCCAGGCCGGAGTGATCCACCAGCCGGCTGCCGGACATGCCGTATTTGCCCGCGGCCCAGCGGCTCATCTCTGCAGCCGACGCCTTGAGCGAGGCCGGGCGGCCCGCGCGGGCGGCGGTGGCGGACATGCCGATCATCTCTGCCATCAGGTTGTTGGAGTATTTCAGCATTGCCTTCAGCAGCACATCCAGCGGCGGGCTGTGGTGCTGGGCCAGCAGGGTGGCAGACGGCAGCGCGCGGGTCTCCTTGGGCTTGGAGAGTTTTATGCCGTTGGCGCGTGCCAGGGTGCGGAACACGTCCCCCGCATAAGCCGCCGGGTTGCGTACCGGCAGCCAGCGGGAGCCGCCCTTGCCCAGCGCCTTGGAGGCGACGGTCCAGTGGTCCACCCCGCCCTTCTCCGCATAGGTATAAACCGGCACCGCGCGGGACTGGATCGCCATCCGGGCAGTGGCCACCTCGGGGCGGTATTTCTCAGTACGGGCGTCCATGGTGATCGCCCAGCTGCCGCCCGCGGCGCGTTTCCACTCGAAATGCACCCGGTTGAAGTTCAGCGAGATACCGGACACCGCAGGGGAATAGCCGACATGATCGGGCTGGTCCGGGTCGATGGTTTTGACCGACGGCAGCGCGCCGTCCCAGACCAGGAACTTGCCGCGCACCTCGCGCACGCCGGCGGTCTTCAGCGATTTTGCCAGCAGCGCCAGATGGTCGGTGTTCAAGAGCGGGTCGCCGCCGCCCGCCAGGATCAAATCGCCCTTTACCACGCCGCCGGACACGCCGCCGGTGGCGAGGATGCGGGTCTCAAACCGGTGGTCCGCGCCCAGCACATCCAGCGCATAAAGCGCGGTCAGCGCCTTGGCGACGCTGGCGGGCGGCAGGGCCTGAGAGCCGCCGGAGGATTCCAGCAGCTTGCCGGTCTTCACATCCGCCACTGCACAGACCGCCTCGCCGCGCAGCCCCGCGCGTTCGATCAGCGCCTTGAGGCCATCGGCACCCGCGGCCAGAGAGCTCACCTTGCGGGCAACAGGCCGCAAGGAAACCGCCGGCGCATTGGCCAGCGCAGAGGAGCCCGCCAATGCGGCAAGCCCGGAAAGGAGGAATGTCCGGCGTGAAGTCATCTTGTTCATTTTTAGGGTCAGGAGCGGCTCTACTTCAATCCCCGATCCGCAGCTTTGCGCCGCAAGGTCCGGGCTTTTTCACACGGGCAAGTCCTGCTACCGCTGGCAGCCATGTTTCAGGCAGTACTCCTCATGTTCGCGGCCATGTCAATGATCCCCGCAGGCGACCTGTGCGGGAAACTGCTGACCGGCGCCGGGCTGGCGACGCCCGCCTTTGTCGCCTGGTCCCGCTTTGCCATCGGCACCGCGCTGATCCTGCCCTTTGTGCCGCGCCGGGCGTTCTCCCTGCTGGGCGACTGGCGGCTGTGGCTGCGGGCCGGGCTGCTGACCGGCGGTATCTTCTCCATCCAGCTGGCGCTGCAGACGGAACCGCTGGCCAATGTCTTTGCCGCCTTCTTCATCGGGCCGGTGGTCAGCTATGTGCTGTCGGTGCTGCTGCTGCGCGAGCAGGCAACCGGCCTGCGCAGCCTGCTGATGGCGCTGGGGTTCCTGGGCGTGCTGATGGTGGTGCGGCCGGGGTTCGGCGGCTCCGTCAATCTGCTCTGGGCGGTGCTGGCGGGCTGTTTCTACGGCGGCTTCCTGACCAGCTCGCGCTGGCTGGCGCATGTCGGCACACCGCTGGAGCTGAGCCTGACGCAGCTGTTGCTGTCGGCCCTGCTGATGCTGCCGCTGGGCCTCGCCAGCCTGCCGGAGTTCACCCCGTCCACCGCCGCGCTGACGGTGGGGAGTGCGGCGTTCTCGATGCTGGGCAACCTCCTGCTGCTGTTTGCCTATGGCCGGGTGCAGGCGGTAAAACTGGCGCCGATGGTCTATTTCCAGCTGGCCGCCGCGGTCGGCCTTGGCTGGGCGGTGTTCAGCCAGCTGCCGGACGCCTGGACCTGGGCAGGGCTGACGGTGGTGCTGTCGGCCGGGCTGGCCTCAGCCGCCCTCCGTCGCTGACCAGCCGCCGCGGGCGCGGATTTCGGTCGAGCTGGCCTCCACCATCGGCAGGTTCACGAAACACCAGGCCGGGCTGTCGGCCTGCGCCAGCAGGCGGCTTTCGCTGCCTTTCAGCATCGCGTGGCGGTAGATCCGCGCGGCGGGTGAAAACCGGGCTGAGATCCGGTCGCCGGGCCGCGCCAGCACCCCCACCGGCACCGTGTCGAGGATCTGCTGCCAGTCTTTCCAGCGGTGGAAATGGGTCAGGTTGTCGGCCCCCATCAGCCAGACAAAGCGCACGCCGGGATGGCGGCGGCGCAGGTGGCGCAGGGTCTGGGCGGTGTAGCGGGTGCCAAGGTCCGCCTCGATGCCGCTGATATGGATGCGGGGATGCTGCACCAGCGCCTCTGCCGCTGCGATCCGCCGCTGCAGGGGCGCAGGCTGGCGGGTCTTCAGCGGGTTGCCGGGCGACACCAGCCAGAACAGGTGGTCGAGCCCGAAGCGTTTCAGCGCCGCATGGGAAATCGCCGCATGGCCGCGGTGCGGCGGGTCAAAGGACCCCCCCAAGAGCCCGACGCTTTGGCCCGGGCGGATATGCGGCAGCTTGCAAACCATGAAGGCCTTGATGCGCATAGTTTTTGGGAGAGATCAATTGCCGCCTGTGGGCGGCAGTGCAGAACAGCGGAAGTACGGCAGCACCTGTCCGCCCTGCAGATGGTGCAGCCGCCATGAGACGGGGCAGCTGCACCGCGAAACGCCAAGGGGCCAGAGCCGCCAGCCCCTGCCGGTGTTCCGCAAACCGGTGTTCCGGCGGGGCCGCGTCAGTGGGTATGCGCGGCGGGCGCGGTCAGATGCAGACCCGGTGCCGGATGCGCCAGGTCATGCGGGTCCTGGCCTGCCGCCGGGATTTCGCTCCAGCTGTTTTCGCCGCTGGCGCATTCCTGCACAGTGGGGAAGAACAGCATCTTCTCCGGCTCCAGCGACCCGTCCAGCTTGGCGCGGAAGGTGAACTCATCGTAGAAGTCATCCTGCAGCTCGCCGGTCCAGATGATTTCCTTGACGCCGGAGGTGAGCGTCTTGCCGTAGTAGTCGTAACTGTTTGCGTAATCGCCAGTCACAGTCTCCAGCGTCCAGCCCGCCTTGGGCATCGGCTTCACCGAAATCACACCCTCTGGGATGGTTATCCGCAATTTCAGGGTGGCCTCGCCGCTGCAGCCGTGGCCAATCCGCATCACGCCCTTGTAGAAGCTGCCGGTTGCGGCCTCCTGCTGTTCCAGGGTGGCATGGGCCTGAGCCGCGGTTCCAAAGGCAGCCGCCAGCAGCGCCGCCGAAGCGATTTTCATGAGTGTCATCAGTCTTGTCCGTTTGTTCACATGTCAGACGTGCCGGGGGTCCCGGCGGTGGCTGTCATGTGAAGGCTGGCGGCGCCCGGGCCTGGTAAATGGACACAACGCCCAGTGCCGCGATCCAGCCGCCGCGCGCGGCAGTTGCCGTGCGGCGGTATAGGCAGGAATGCACAGGTGCCTTGGCCTGGGGCAGCACCGCCCCCGCCGCCAGGGTGCAATTCGGGCAGCCTTGGCGGTCTTCGCCGCCGCCAAAGCCGCAGATATCCGAGGCGGCAAAACCAAAGGCCGCAAACCCCGGATCCGCCGCAACCGGCCGCGCCGCATGCACCCCCGCCAGCAGCGCAAAACAGAGCGCCGCCGCCAGCGCCAGCCCCGTCCTGTATCTGTGCCACTGCGTCATGGGGACCTGCCCTTCGGGTGCCTTGTTCCTGGCCCCTGTCTAGGGCACGGGCGCGGGACATTTGTTGCGCTTGATCAATGTGCTGGAGAGATATTCAGCACCACCAGCCCGCAACAAACGATGGCATCTCACCCCATCAAAAAAGTGCCTGCTCGCTTGTTGACCTCGCCTTCAGGTGTTGCTGTAACACGGAATATACCGCCTCGCTTTTTTATTGGAGACCTCCATTGCTCAAACTTCGAAACATTGCCGCGTCCATTGTTTTCAGCACTCTCTTTACCGGTTCCGCCATGGCAGGTGTGAACGAAGATCTGGAGTTTATTGTCACTGAAACGGTGACGGCTGAACTGTTCGAAGCTGCCTTGCAATCCCAAAGGCAACTCATTCTGAGTGCCATGAACAACGACCTTCAAGAAAAAGGAATCCGGGTCAGCGATCTGGATTCCTTCATGGACATTATCATGGAAGAGTTTGTTGCGAGCTTCACAGAAGAAATGCAGAAGCGCACCAAGGATATCTATCTGGACCTTTTCACTAAGAGCGAAATTCAAGGCATCGCAGCATTTTACCAAACAGCGCCAGGACAGGCTCTCATCCAAAAAACGCCCGCGCTGATGACCCGCGGAGCCGACATGGGCCGGGAGGTCGGCAGATCCTCTGTCTCCAAGCTGATGCCGCGTGTTACGCGCCGGATGGAAGAAGAAGGCATCATCATCGACAGCCCCTCCGTCACCGACAAGCTTCTGAACGCTTTTAACTAGAAGACCTGACGCTGGGCAGCTTTGCGTAGCCAGCGAGCCATTGCCGGCCCGCGCCACCAGCCCGGCGCGGGCCGGGAATGGCACCCCCCGGTGCACAGAGGGTGCACAGCCGGTGCACGCTTGGCACCCCCTCGCGCAGGCCTGCTTCCCGCATTGCCCCGCCGCCGCCCATCCGCTATCACTCCCGCCAGCGAATTTCCCCCTTAACGGAGCGAGCACATGGCCTCCTACCAGTACGTCTACCACATGCAGGGTGTCTCCAAGACCTACCCGGGTGGCAAGAAATGCTTTGAAAACATCCACCTCTCCTTCCTGCCCGGCGTGAAGATCGGTGTGGTCGGCGTCAACGGCGCCGGTAAGTCCACGCTGATGAAGATCATGGCCGGCCTCGACAAGGATTTCACCGGCGAGGCCTGGGCCGCGGAAGGCGCCAAGGTCGGCTACCTGCCGCAGGAGCCGCAGCTGGATGAGAGCCTGAGCGTGCGCGAAAACGTCATGCTGGGCGTGCAGGCCAAGAAGGACATCCTGGACCGCTACAACGAGCTGGCGATGAACTACTCGGACGAGACCGCCGAGGAGATGGCCAAGCTGCAGGATGAGATCGACGCCCAGAACCTGTGGGACCTGGACAGCCAGGTCGACGTATCCATGGAGGCGCTCCGCTGCCCGCCGGATGACGCCAAGATCGCCGACCTGTCGGGCGGTGAGCGCCGCCGCGTCGCGCTGTGCAAGCTGCTCTTGGAAGCGCCTGACATGCTGCTCCTCGACGAACCGACCAACCACCTGGACGCCGAGACCATCGCCTGGCTGCAGCAGCACCTCATTGACTACAAGGGCACCATCCTCTGCGTCACCCACGACCGTTACTTCCTGGATGACATCACCGGCTGGATCCTGGAACTCGACCGCGGCCGCGGCATCCCTTACGAGGGCAACTACTCCGCCTGGCTGGAGCAGAAGGCCAAGCGCCTGGAGCAGGAAGCCCGCGAGGACAAGGCCAAGCAGAAGACGCTGGAGCGCGAGCTGGAATGGATGCGCCAGGGCCAGAAAGCCCGCCAGGCGAAATCCAAGGCCCGTATTGCTGCCTATAACGAGATGGCGTCGCAGTCCGAGCGCGAGAAAGTCGGCCGTGCCCAGATCGTCATTCCGAACGGCCCGCGCCTCGGCTCCAAGGTGATCGAGGTCAATGGCCTCGCCAAGCACTACGGCGACAAGCAGCTGATCGAAGGCCTCGACTTCTCGCTGCCGCCGGGCGGCATCGTCGGCGTGATCGGCCCCAACGGCGCCGGTAAGTCGACCCTGTTCAAGATGCTGACCGGCCAGGAGCAGCCCGATGTGGGCTCGGTGGAATACGGCGACACCGTGAAACTCAGCTATGTCGACCAGTCGCGCGATGACCTGAACGACAACGACACCGTGTGGGAGGCGATCTCCGGCGGTGCCGAGATCATCGAGCTGGGCGACGCGCAGGTAAACTCCCGCGCCTATTGCTCCTCCTTCAACTTCAAGGGCGGCGACCAGCAGAAGAAACTGTCGCTGCTGTCGGGCGGTGAGCGCAACCGCGTGCACATGGCGCGTCTGCTGAAAGAGGGCGGCAACGTGCTGCTGCTCGACGAACCGACCAATGACCTGGACGTGGAGACCCTGCGGGCGCTGGAAGACGCGCTGGTCGATTTCGCCGGCTGCGCGGTGGTGATCTCCCACGACCGTTTCTTCCTCGACCGGATCTGCACGCATATCCTGGCGTTCGAGGGCGACGCCCATGTGGAGTGGTTCGAGGGCAACTTCGAGGACTACGAGGAAGACAAGAAGCGCCGCCTGGGTCCCGACGCGCTGGAGCCCAAGCGGTTGAAGCACAAGAAGTTTGTGCGGTAAGTCATATCGTTAGAACGCGTAGCATTTTAGTTACGCGTTCTAACTCCGGCATAACTTACTATATGCTCTGGATAGGTAGCCCCACAGCCCGCAACTGTTGCGCAGGTTTTCTGAGTGACAGTGGCATTACATCTATCTACGATAGGACTCACCGATTGAAGGTGCACACAAAATGCTCAAGCAAAAAGGCCAAACCTTTTACCGAGTGGTAAAACGTTCAGCCAAGACTGGGAAATTCATAACACAGAAGCAAAGCGGAGCGTCGGGACGCGACGTAGTCACTGTTAGCCGTGACACTTACAAAAAGGGCGTAAGAGCCGCTTCTAAGCTGATCAAAGAAAAAGTATAATTTCAAACTAGGAATTTTCCATTGAACCCAATGTTCAATCTTCTCGCTGGAGAAGACAATGAAAATATAGAAGGACTTGTGGCTTACGCCCTTTACAAACGTCACAAGCGACAGTGGGCAAACAAAATTCGCGCAGAGCAGGACCGCGAGCCTACGCCTGCAGAAGAAGCTGGATTCGCGACAAGTATTTCCACTGATGACCAGTGCGAACGTTACCGAAAAGACGCGCAGGATATTTTGATTGGATTTGCCAACTCTTTCGTAGAAGATCAAAGACCGTTCATTGCGAAAGAGGCTGTTGCTGGAGAATTGATCGAAGCAGCTCAAACAGTCAAAAACTCAGGATCATTCTGGAGTCTGCTAAAAGTTGGTGTTGTATCAACAATTGTAACCTCAGCGCTTTTGGCACTCTTGGCCTTCGGCACACAATTTTTTGGTATCGATCTAGTAGACGCTTTGAAGGGTGGATCTACAGGGAGCACTCCACCAGAACTCCCGACTAAAACAGACTAACACAAGGCCCGCGCCTGACCGGGAAAAGGTCAGGCGCGGGCCGTAACACTGTGGGACACGTCCCAAATGAGCTCCGCCCGTCCACGCCTCACGGCTCCGCCGGTTCGAACCTGAAATGATCCCCCAGAACATTTCCAAGACGGTTCTCACTCCCCCGGACTGTTTGCCCCTGCGGGAACCGGCGTGAGCTTCGCCTTTCCCCCGCTCTGCGCTACCCTCACCTCAGGCGCCCGGCGCGCCCTGTATTGGTTGAAGCGTTGAAAAGGATCCCCCATGCCCCTGAAACCGGAAGACGTGAAGGCACAGGTCGAGGCGCTGGGTGGCAAGAAGGCCAAGCGCAAAAAGCTGAAGACGGAGCCGGAAGGCACCAAGGGCAAGAAGCTGCCCGGCGATGTGCGCAAAGCTCTGGAGGCGCATTTCTCCAAGGCGAAGCTTGCCAAGGTGCAGGTGCACGTGGGCGGCAACGCCAAGGATGTCTGCAAGGAGCTGAAGGCCAAGGCCTTCACCTATGGCAACGACATTTACTTCATGAAGCCGGGCGACGCCAAGAACCCGCAACTGCTGGTGCATGAGCTGGCGCATGTGCTGGAGCAGGGCAAGGGCCGGATGCCCAAGGCCAAGGACGGGGTGGCGCTGACCTCGAAATGACGCGCGGGCCGGTTATTTGCACAGGAATGCTGCTGCCGCCGCAATCTTAACCTTTTTACAACACAGTTGGCCGGATGATAGGGAGAGAAGCAGCGGGGCGCTCGGGTCCGCGCTGCGCGGTTTTGTTGGAGACGTCATGGCCTGGGCAGGTGTCATTCTGGGTATGGTTGCGGGCCTGTGTGCCGCGGTTGCGGGTTATGCCGCTGCCGGGCTGCCGCTGTGGGTCTGCATTGTGATCTATCCGGCAGCGGGCTCTGCAACTGCGCTGCTGGCAACCGCCCTGATGTACTGGCGCAGCACAGCGGGCGGGCCTGGCGGCAGGCTGCCCCCATCCGGCCATCTGGCCGCCGCCTGAGGCAGGCGGCAGGGCGCCGGACTGAGGTTCGGACAACACCACCTTTGACATAGCCGGTTCCGCAGGAATCGCGTGCAAGTGTCATGTGCGCAGTTGCCTGATGGCAGGCTGCGCCCTAGTTTGCTGTTGGATGGGGATTATTGGGGGAAGGGCTGCATGGCCTGGATCAGCGCGTTATTCGGCGCAGTGGGCGGCCTGGTGCTGGCCGTTGCTGCCAGCATGATCGGCGGCTGGCCGGTTTGGCTGGTGCTGCTTCTGTATCCCGTTGCGGCTGTTGTGCTGATGCTGGGAATGCTTGCGTTCCAGCTGTGGCGCAGCGGCAGCGGGGAGCACAGCGCCGGCGCCAGGAGGGGCAGCGGCCCCAAGGCTGGCTGCAGCCCGGGGCTGGACCCGTTCTGAACCTGATCTTTCCGCTGCAGCAAACCTGCCGCCGCAAGGCCCGCGGTATCAGCCGCGCAGCCAGCTGATGATCTGGCCTGACCGCAACGCGCCGGCCTGGCGTTTCTTTTCCTTGCCGCGCTCAAAGGCAATCAGCGCCGGGATGCCGCGGATGCGGTAGCGGGCGCCGGTGGACTGGTGGTCCTGGGTGTTGAGCTTGACCAGCCGGGCGCGGCCAGCCAGGGCCTTGGCGGCCTTGGCATATTCCGGCGCCATCATCCGGCAGGGGCCGCACCAGGGCGCCCAGAAATCCGCCACCAGCAGCACGTCGTCGTTCTGCACCGCCTTTTGCAGCGTGGCCGGATCCACGTCCAAGGGCTTGGACGGCATCAGCGCCGCGCCGCAGCTGCCGCATTTCGGGCCGCTGCCGAGTTTCTCTTCCGGCACCCGGTTCAACTGGGCGCAGGCGAGGCAGGTGAGGGTCTTGGCGCCCATGACGGCTCCTTTGGCTGTTTGCCCCGGTATAGCCGCGGCACCCGCGCGTGCAACAGCCTGCATCCTGTGCAACAGTTTGCATAACATCCGCCAAAACCCGTTGACCGCCTGCCGCCGCCGCCGGAAGATGAAGGGAGATACAGTTGACGTTCGGAGGTTTGGCCATGTTTTCACGCCGGAAAATTCTGACCACGGGCACCGCAGCCGCAACGGCGGCACTGCTGCCGCTGCCCGCGCTGGCCCGCAAGAAGGAGCCCGCGCCCTTTGACCCCACACCGCAGGAGGTGCGCATCCGCAAGGATTTTGCCCCCGGCCAGATCCTGGTGCTGCCGCGCTCCTACTACCTCTATTTCGTGACCGACAAGCGCAAGGCGATGCGGTATGGCGTCGGCGTTGGCAAGGCGGGACTGGAGTTCACCGGCAAGGCGGTGATCGAACGCAAGAAGGAATGGCCGACCTGGCGCCCCACCGACGAGATGATCGAGCGCGACCCGCGGGCTTATGCCAAGTTCATCGACAACGAGTACATCCAGCCGGGCGGGCCGGACAATCCGCTGGGGGCGCGGGCGCTGTATCTGTTCCAGAACGGCATCGACACCTATTTCCGCATTCATGGCACCAACCAGCCGCAGACCATTGGCCATTCGGTGTCAAACGGCTGCATCCGGATGATGAACGAGCATGTCATGGACCTGTACGCGCGGGTGCCGCTGGGCACGGTGGTGACTGTGCTATAGCCGCACAACTGACGGATCATTGGGCGCTCAGCCGCCGGAATCTGCCCCGGAACCCCGCGTCACCGCGCATTTTTCTTGCGCAAAAGGGGATTCGTACTCAATTCTGTCACGGCGATGTTACGCGGATGCCATCACTGTCCCCATTACGGCACGGTGATGATCATCCGAAAACCTTGCCGGACTGCCGCATAAGCGGGCAGAGAACTGAGACGACTTAGGAGTACACGACGATGGCCACTGGCACCGTCAAATGGTTCAACACCACCAAAGGCTACGGCTTTATTGCACCCGAAGATGGCGGCAAGGACATTTTTGTCCATATTTCCGCAGTTGAGCGTTCCGGCCTGACCGGCCTGGCGGACAATCAGAAAGTGACCTATGAGCTGCGCGCAGGCCGCGACGGCCGCGAATCCGCAGTGGATATCGCGCTGGTCTCCTGATCCTCTGATCTGCACCGAGAGTTTCAAACAGCCCTGATGGCCGGGGCTGTTTTCAATGGCCTATGGCAGCTACCAGCTGCAGGGCAGCCGGGCCGATAGCGGCCGCATTCAACGCAACGCCGCGGGCGTTGGGGTGTATGCCGTCGTCCTGCATGAAGCCTTGTGCAGCGGCGGGATCATTGCCCGCTTCAGCGGCGATGCCGGCAAAGGCATCCGGGTGCAGCACCGCGTCGTACTCTGCCGCGAGCTCTGGATAGATCGCATCGAAATCCTGCTTGTACTCCGGGCCGTAGTTGCGCGGCGCCTTCATGCCGATCAGCAGGACCGCGATCCCCTTGTCCTGCGCAGTTTGCAGGATCTGGCCGAGATTGCCGCGCGCCTCCTGCGGGTCCAGCCCGCGCAGCATGTCGTTGCCGCCCAGAAGCACGATCAGCCCGTCGGGGTTGTCTGACAGGGTCCATTCGGCGCGCTCTGCCCCGCCCGCGGTGGTGTCGCCGGAAACGCCTGCGTTTTGCAGCGTGACCTCGGCACCGTTCTCAATCATCCAGCGTTCCAATTGCGGCACCAGCCCCTGACCCTGCGGCAGCCCGTAGCCCTGCACCAGGCTGTCGCCGAGCGCGGTGATCCGCAGCGGCTCTGCCCAGGCAGCACCGGTAAAAAGCAGCAAACTCAGCAGTGCCAATGTCTTGCGCATGGCGGCAAACACTCCATATCGGTTAGGTGCATCCAACAGGCAGGCCCGATGACCGATCAAAACAGCCCCGTTCTGCATCTTTTAGATGCGAGTTTGACCCTGAATAGCAATACCGGCCCGGTAGAGATTTTGCACGGCATCTCGCTGGACGTGCGGCAGGGGGAGACGCTGGGGCTGGTGGGGCCGTCGGGTTCGGGCAAGTCATCGCTGCTGATGCTGATGGGCGGGCTGGAGCAGGCGACCGGCGGAACTGTAAATGCCCTGGGCCAGGACCTGACCGCGATGGACGAGGACGCGCTGGCCCGGTTCCGGCGCAACAACATGGGCGTGGTGTTCCAGAGCTTTCATCTGATCCCCACCATGACGGCGCTGGAAAACGTGGCGACGCCTTTGGAGCTGGCGGGCGTCAAGGATGCCTTCCCCCGCGCGCAGGCCGAATTGGAAGCCGTGGGCCTTGGCCATCGGGCAGGCCACTTCCCGGCGCAGATGTCGGGCGGCGAGCAGCAGCGGGTGGCGCTGGCGCGCGCCTTGGCACCGCGGCCTGCGATCCTCTTGGCGGATGAGCCGACCGGCAATCTGGATGAGGCCAATGGCGCCGCTGTGATGGACCTCTTGTTCGGTTTGCGCGACCGCTATGGCGCGACACTGGTGATGGTCACCCACGCGCCGGAGCTGGCATCACGTTGCGACCGGGTGGTGCGGCTGCGCGACGGACGGGTGGATGACGCCGCGGCATCGCGCGAGGCGGCGGAATGAATGCTGCGGCGTTCCGCCTTGCCTGGCGCTTTGCCCTGCGGGAGTTGCGCGGCGGCCTGAAAGGGTTTCGCATCTTCCTGGCTTGCCTGGCGCTGGGGGTCGGGGTTATTGCCGCAATTGGCTCCATCCGTGCCTCTATCGAAACAGGGCTGGAGCGCGAGGGCGCAACCATCCTGGGCGGCGATGCGGAGCTGAATTTCACCTACCGGTTTGCCACTGAAGAAGAGCGCGCCTGGCTGGAACGCACCGCGCGGCGCCATTCCGAGATTGCCGAGTTCCGCTCCATGGCGACAGTGGGCGAGGAGCGCGGGCTGACCCAGGTGAAGGCGGTGGATGGGTTGTATCCCCTGAAAGGCGATATGCAGCTGGCGCCTGAGATGCCGCTGGAAGAGGCGCTGACGGGCGCGGACGGGTTGCCCGGCGGCGTGATGGACCGGGTGCTGGCGGACCGTTTGGGGCTGCAGCCGGGGGATACCTTCCGGCTTGGAACACAGGATTTCCGGCTGATGGCGATGATCGCGCTGGAGCCGGATGCCGCGGCCTCAGGCTTTGAACTTGGGCCGCGCACGATGGTGCGGACGGCGGATCTTGGTGACTCCGGCCTGCTGGAACCCGGCACCATTTTTGACACCAAGTACCGGATGGAACTGCCCGCGGGCAGCAATCTGAATGCCCTGCAGGCCGAAGCCGAGGGACTGTTTGAAAGCACCGGCATGCGCTGGCGCGATGCACGGAACGGCGCGCCGGGGATCACTTCCTTTGTCGAGCGGCTGGGCGGATTCCTGGTGCTGGTCGGCCTGTCCGGCCTGGCAGTGGGCGGCGTCGGCGTGTCCGCTGCCGTGCGCGCCTACCTGGCGACCAAGACCGCAACCATCGCAACCTTGCGCACGCTGGGGGCGGAGCGGCAGACAATTTTTCTGACCTACTTCCTGCAGATCGGCGCGCTGACATTGGTGGGCGTGGGCATCGGCCTGGTACTGGGCGGGCTTGGCCCGGTCCTGCTGGGGCCGCTGATCGCGGCGCAGCTGCCGTTCCCGGCGGTGTTTTCGCTCTATCCCTCGGCGCTGGCGGAGGCTGCGATTTACGGAGTGCTAACCGCTTTCATCTTTGCCCTTTGGCCACTGGCGCGGGCGGAACGCATCCGTGCGGCCTCGCTGTTCCGGGATGCCTTTGCCAGCCGCACACGGCTGCCCGCGCCGCGCTATCTGCTGGCAACCGGGGTGGCGCTGGCGGCGCTGGTGGGGCTGGCGGCGTGGTTCAGCGGCTCGGCGCAGCTGACGCTGTGGACCGCAGGCGGGCTGATGGGGGCGCTGATGGTTCTGCTGGTTGCAGCGCTAGGGATCGGGTTTATGGCCCGCCGCGGTACCGGGGCGTCGCGCGGGCGCCCTGCCCTGCGGTGGGCGCTCTCGTCCATTGGCAGTGCCCGCGATGGCGCTGTGCCTGCGGTTCTAGCGCTGGGGCTGGGCCTGACGGTGCTGGCTGCCATCGGCCAGATCGACGGCAACATGCGCCGCGCCATTGCGGGCAACCTGCCGGACGTGGCGCCGAGCTATTTCTTTGTCGATATCCAGCGCAGCCAGATGCCCGCGTTCCTGGAGCGGGTGGAGAACGATCCCTCCGTCACCCGGGTGGAAAACGCGCCGATGCTGCGCGGGGTGCTGACCCGGATCAACGGGCAGCCCGCGACGGAGGTTGCGGGCGATCACTGGGTGGTGCGCGGCGACCGTGGCATCACCTATGCCGCCGCTCAGCCGGAGGCGACTGAGGTCACGGCGGGCAAATGGTGGCCGGAGGATTATTCCGGTGATCCGCAGATCAGCTTTGCCGCCGAGGAGGCGGAGGAACTGGGCCTTAAGCTGGGGGACACGCTGACGCTGAACATCCTGGGCCGCGACATCACCGGCACAATCACCAGTTTCCGCAACGTGGATTTCTCTACCGCGGGGATGGGGTTTGTGATGGTCCTGAACGAGGCTGCTCTGGCCGGTGCGCCGCACAGTTTCATCGCCACCGTCTATGCAGAGGAGCAGGCCGAGGCTGCGATCCTGCGCGATCTGGCGCGGGAGATGCCGAATATCACCGCAATCCGGATGCGCGATGCCATCGACCGGGTGTCAGACATCCTGCGCCAGCTGGCGGCGGCCACCGCGTATGGCGCGGCGGCGACGCTGCTGACCGGGTTCCTGGTGCTGCTGGGCACCGCGGCTGCGGGGGAGCCTGCGCGGCGCTATGAGGCAGCGCTGCTGAAAACCCTGGGCGCGCCGCGCAAGCAGATCCTGGCAAGCTTTGCGCTGCGCTCTGCCCTGCTGGGCGCGGCGGCGGGCATGGTTGCGCTGGCGGCGGGCATTGCCGGGGCCTGGGCGATCAACGCCTATGTGTTCGAGACCAGCTATGCGGTGATCTGGCCCAATGCGCTGATGGTGATTTCCGGCGGGGTGCTGACAACGCTGCTGGCCGGGCTTGCCTTTGCGCTGCGACCGCTTGCGGCCAAGCCGGCCCGCATCCTGCGAGCCCGCGAGTAAGAAGCAGAACTGCGGCGGCCTGCCTTAGCGGGCGCCGCAGGACACCGGTTGCAGGATCCGCATCAGGTCGTGGTTGTCGCAAACCAGAGATTCCAGCGAGATATCGTCCAGCGAGGTGTAGAAAGCCTGGGCTGCATCCGCCAGCGCCACCTTGAGGCGGCAGGCCGAGGCCAGCGGGCAGGTGTTGTCCGCATCTGCAAAGCATTCCACCATCGGCAGGTTGCCTTCCACATCGCGGAACACATCGCCGATTCGGATCTCTGCGGCGTTCTTACCCAGGTTCATACCGCCGTTGCGGCCGCGCTGGGTGGCAAGATAGCCCAGCTGGCTCAGCTGGTTGATCACCTGCGCCAGGTGGTTTTCCGAGATATTACAGCACTCTGCAATCTCGGCCTTGGTCACCAGGCGGTCTTCATGCGCGGCGCAGTACATCAGCAGCCGCACGGCAATGTTGGTCCTTTTGGTAATGCGCATGGGGTGCTCCCGAAGCTAGATTGCATAGCTTATTGCACAAGCCGCCAAAAAGCGGTTTGACATACATCAATAAGCGGAAATGCGGCGGAAGGGTGCGCAGATGACGGCTCCTTACTTCTTTGGCTACGGCAGCCTGGTGAATACGGCGACACACAGCTACGGCGGTGCCCAGCCTGCCCGCCTGAAGGGCTGGCGGCGGGCCTGGGTTCACACCTCCCTGCGCGAGGTGGCATTTCTGTCGGCGGTGCCCTGCGAGAACAGTGAAATCGACGGGTTGATTGCCGAGGTGCCGGGTGCCGACTGGGCGGCGCTGGACGAACGGGAGTTTGCCTATGAGCGGCTGCCGGCCTCGGACCGCGTGCAGCACGGGCTGGCGGGCGCGCCGGAAATCTCTGTCTATGCGGTCGCTGCCGACAAGCAGAACGGCGTCAGCGAGCAGCACCCGATCCTGCTGAGCTATCTGGATGTGGTGCTGCAGGGCTACCTGCGGGTATTTGGTGATGACGGCCTGAAGGGCTTCGTGGACACCACCGACGGCTGGGATGCGCCAATTCTGGATGACCGTGCAGCACCGCGGTATCCGCGCCATCAGAGCATCGCCGCAGCAGAGCGCAAAATCTTTGACGATCTGATCGACAGCACCGGCGCCCGCCGCATAGTCTGGAAGGCATGATCGAAAAGCTATTATTGCACCTGGGCCGGATTGCGCGGCAGCTCTGGTTCAGGGTTGTTCTTATTTCCATAATCTCCGTGCTGGCGCTGCTGCTGGCGCCGCTGGCGAAACCCTGGCTGCCGGACAACCTGAGCGGAGATTTCGGGCGCGAGGCAGTGCTGCCGGTTCTGACGATCCTGGCGTCTGGCATGCTGGCGGTCACCACGTTCTCGCTGAACGTCATGGTCAGCGCGTATCGCACAGCCGCGTCAATGGCGACGCCGCGGGTCTACCGGCTGCTGCTGGAGGACACTGTCACCCACCGGGTGCTGGCGACCTTTGTCAGCGGCTTCATCTATTCGCTGAGCGCGGTGATCCTGTTCCGGGCCGGCTATTTCACCCCGGAAGGCGCGCTGGTGGTGTTTGGCCTGACCGTCATCGTGGTGGTGCTGATCGTCGGCGCCATCCTGCGCTGGATCGACCATTTGTCGAGCCTGGGCAGCATGGACCACACTCTGCGGCTGATCGAGAGCCGCACCCGCGCCAGCCTGAAGGCGCGGATGGACAAGCCCTGCCTCGGCGGCCTGTGCGCGCGGGAAGAGGCCAAGCCCGAGGACGCCGTTGATATCCCCGCTGCTAAAAGCGGCTTTGTCCGCTATGCGGGACTGTCGCGGCTGAATGAGCTGGCAGAGGAGGCCGGCACCCAGATCACCTTGGCGCGGGCGCCAGGGGAATACATCCTGCGCGGCCAGCCGGTGGCCTGGGCCACGGCGGGGGACAATGATTTCTGCAAGGCGGCCTCTGCGGCGATCGACATCGGCGATGTGCGCAGTTTCGACCAGGACCCGTCCTTTGGCCTCACGCTGCTGGCGGAGACCGCGCAGCGGGCGCTGTCGCCCGGTGTCAACGACCCCGGCACCGCGGTGGAGGTGATGGGGCGGCTGGAGCGGCTGCTGTGGGAGAATATGCCGGCGGATGAGACCAGCGGGACACGCGAAGCGACCTATGCGAATGTGAGCATCCCGCCGGTCACAGCCAAGCATCTGCTGCACTGCGCCTTTCCGCCGATTGCCCGCTGCGGCAGCGACTCGCCTTC
The DNA here is from genome assembly GCF_000203975.2 of Leisingera sp. ANG1. GTDB lineage: Bacteria > Pseudomonadota > Alphaproteobacteria > Rhodobacterales > Rhodobacteraceae > Leisingera. The sequence goes on from NZ_AFCF02000009.1 coordinate 382,349, forward strand.
GGTGATGCGCTGGATGGAGAAATCACTTGATGCGCTTGGCGGCCATCCGAACCCGGACATGGCAGAGGCGGCCAAGGAGATGTGCCGGGAGGTAAAGGACGGCCGCTGGGGTTGAACCGCCCGCACCCAGCCCTTCTGGACAGAAAAAGGCGGCGCCATCAGGCACCGCCCTTTTTACACCAGTATGTCTCAGGTGTCAGCCGCGGGCGCGCACGGTTTCCATCAGCGCCAGCAGGGCGGACATGTCGGGACCGCGCTCCATGCCGGTGACGGCTTTGCGCAGCGGCATGAACAGGCCCTTGCCCTTGCGGCCAGTCGCCTCTTTCACCGCGGCGGTCCACTTGCCCCAGCTTTCGCTGTCGTAGGGGCCTTCGGGCAGCAGGGCCATCGCTTCGGTGATGAAATCCTTGTCTTCATCCGCAACCAGCGGCTCGGCACCGTCGCGGCACAGCTCCCACCAGCCCGCGAGATCCTGGAGCGTGGTGATGTTTTCCTTGGCCATGTCCCAGAAGGCGGCCTGTTTCTCCGCCGGAACGCCCAGTGCGTCCACGTGGCTTTGCACGGCTTCCAGCGGCAGCGACTGCAGGTGGCGGGCGGTCAGCGGATAGAGATCCTCGACATCGAACTTGGTCGGCGCGGCACCAAAGCGGTTGATGTCGAAGCCCTCGATCAGCTCTGCCAGTTCCGAGCGCAGTTCAACCGGGTCGGAGGAACCCAGGCGCGCCATCAGGCTGAGGAGCGCCATCGGCTGCACGCCGGCCTCGCGCAGGTCGCGCAGCGCCAGGGTGCCCAGACGCTTGGACAGCGCCTCGCCCTGCGGGCCGGTCAGCAGCGAGTGGTGGGCGAAGGAGGGGACAGAACCGCCCAGCGCCTCGATGATCTGGATCTGGGTGGCGGTGTTGGTGACGTGGTCGGAGCCGCGCACCACATGGGTCACACCCATCTCGGTGTCGTCGACCACCGAGGCAAGCGTGTAAAGGAACTGGCCGTCGCCGCGGATCAGCACCGGGTCGGAGACCGAGGCCGCGTCGATGGAGATGTCGCCCAGGATGCCGTCGGTCCACTCAATGCGCTGATGGTCCAGCTTGAAGCGCCAGACGCCGTCGCCGCGCTCAGCCCGCAGGGCAGCTTTCTCGTCGTCGGACAGGTTCAGCGCGGCGCGGTCATAGACCGGCGGCTTGCCCATGTTCAGCTGCTTCTTGCGTTTCAGGTCCAGTTCAGTCGGGGTCTCAAACGCCTCGTAGAAGCGGCCGATCTCCCGCAGCTTGTCGGCGGCCGCCACATAGCGGTCAAGGCGCTCGGACTGGCGTTCGACCTTGTCCCAGGTCAGGCCCAGCCATTCCAGGTCCTGCTTGATTGCATCGACGTATTCTTCCTTAGACCGCTCCGGGTCGGTGTCGTCGATGCGCAGAATGAAAGTGCCGCCGGCCTTGCGGGCGATCAGATAGTTCATCAGCGCGGTGCGCAGGTTGCCGACGTGGATATAGCCGGTCGGCGACGGGGCAAAACGGGTGGTGGTCATCACGAGTCTCCTGTTGCCCTGCCCCTTGTCACATGGGCCGCGGTTTGTCCAGTTTCGCGAGGGTTAACGCGCCTTTGGCGCGGGCCTGCGGCGCGAGTATTTTTGGAAAGATGAAGCGAGGTTATTCAGGCTGCACAGGCCAGATTGCATTGAGGTCTTTGATGCCCGCGCGGATCAGCTCAGCCAGCACGTTCAGATCAATGTCGGCGAGCTTGTTCACATAAAGGCAGCTTTTGCCGAGGCGGTGCTTGCCCAATCGGGCCAGGATGGCACTGTAGTCCTGGTAGCCCGGCATGATGTAGATCGAATGGCGCGCCCGGCGCGGGGTAAATCCGGTGGCCAGGAACTCGCCTTCGCGGCCCGTTGCGTAGCGGTAGTGGTATCTGCCGTAACCGACGATAGACGGTCCCCACATCTGCGGCTGATAGCCTGTCGCCTTGCGGAACAGACGGTCCAGTTCCTGCGCCTCGACCAATTTGCGCTCCGGCTCCACCGCTTGCAGAAACTCTATGACGCTTGCGCCCGTCAGGGCTGTCTTGTTCCGGCTCATCCGCCAGCCCTCCTGCTGAGATGATAGCACAACGGGAGCAGTCTGGAAGTGCCGGGCGTTTGGCTGGCGGAGGGATCAGTAGCCAGTTTGAGGGCCGTAGCCGCCGCCGTCGGTGAAGCGCGACAGGCGGAAGGCGTGCGGGTCCACCACCGGGATGCTGCCGGTCACCAGATCAGCGGCCAGCCGTCCGGCAGCGGGGCCGATACCAAAACCGTGGCCGGAAAAGCCGGTGGCAATGAACAGCCCCGGCAAGCTGTCGACCTGCGAGAGGACCGGGATTGCATCCGGTGTCACATCCATCAGCCCGGCCCAGCTTTGCACCACATCGGCGCCCTGCAGCACCGGGAATGCTCTTTGCGCTGCGGCCCAGCCGCTGCGGAGTGCTTTCTGAGAGGGTGCCGGATCTAGAACGCGGCACTGTTCAAAAGGGCTAATGTCCTGCGGATCCCATCGGTGCGCCTGGGCAGCTTCCTCGGCCCAGCGGCCGGAGACACGGAATTGCAGGGCCCGCCATTCCTGGCGCAGGCTGGGCAGGTATTTCCAGCCAAGGCGGAAACTGTCAGGAACGATGTCCACCACATTTTCCATCGCATCAGAGACCGTGTAGCCACCGTCTGCCCGCTTGCGCAGGCCGAGATTGCCGCTGCGCACCGCTGTTTCCGGACCTCCCGGCACCGGCGAGGTGCGCAGAACCGAGTTCAGCACCTTGAGCTGCGGCAGGTCCACGCCCGCATTGCCCAGGAACAGCCGCGACCAAGCGCCGCCTGCGGTGACAACGGCGGAACAGGCCACCCGGCCGCGTTCGGTCATCACCCCGCTGATGCGGCCCGCAGAAGTTTCAACACTGCGCACGGCGCAATCGGTCATTACTTTCGCCCCGGCAGCACGGGCGGCGGAGGCGATTGCGTGGGTTGCCAGCTGCGGTTCGGCGCGGCCGTCCATGGGCGTGTGCAGCGCTGCCTGCGCCTTGGTCTGGTGTCCTGGCATCAGCTGGGCCAGCTGTTGGCCGCGGACCATGCGCGCGCCCTGGTCCCAGCTGTCGAGGTTGCGCAGCCAGCGCTCCAGCTGCGCCTCGCGCTTGGCGGTCTCAGCCGTGTAGAGGATACCGGATCGGGTGAAGCCGGTCTCATGCCCGGTGCGTTCTGCCAATCCGTCCCACAGGCGCAAAGCCTCTGCCATCAGAGGGATTTCCCGCGGGTCGCGGCAAGCGATACGCACCCACCCCCAGTTGCGCGAGCTTTGCTCCCCTGCGATCTGGCCCTTTTCGCAGAGCAGCACCGAGTGGCCGCGTTCGGCCAGCTCCAGCGCGGTGCTGGCACCAATGATGCCGCCGCCGATCACCACGGCGTCAACGGCCTTGGGCAAGGCCAGATCGGATTGGAAATGAGGCAGCTTCGGTCCGGGCATGCGGGCATCTATGCCCGCAGCATTACCGCCGGTCCAGCGTGCATGCGACACAGGTTGCGCCGCATTCGGCCATTGTGATTTTTCCGCCGCATATCAGAACGTTACCGGCAACGAAAAACCCTAAACCGCGACTAAAGAGACGCGGATTAACCTGCGGAGTCAACGGGTTAGCGCGGCCTTCAAGAGGGGTCGCGCCAGCGGTTCACAATCGGATAGCGGCGGTCCAGCCAGAACGCGCGCCGGGTCAGGCGGGCACCGGGAGCCGATTGGAAGCGCTTGTATTCGCTGATATAAATCAGATGCTCCACCCGCTTGGCTGTATCCCGGTCATAGCCCGCCGCAACACAATCTGCAATTGAGCCATCCTGATCCACCAGAATATCAAGGATTGCATCCAGCACCGGGTAGTCCGGCAGGCTGTCGCTGTCCTTCTGGTCTTCGCGCAGCTCGGCACTGGGCGGCTTGTCGATCACATTGGGGCGGATCACCTCGCCAGCCGGGCCCCTCATCCAGGGACGGTGGTTGGCGTTGCGCCAGCGGCAGGTTTCGAACACGCGGGTCTTGTACAGATCCTTGATCGGGTTGTAGCCGCCGTTCATGTCGCCGTAGATGGTGGCATAGCCGACTGCGACCTCCGACTTGTTGCCGGTGGTCAGCAGCATTTCGCCAAACTTGTTGGACATCGCCATCAGCAGCAGGCCGCGCAGACGGGACTGGATGTTCTCCTCTGTCAGGCCGGGCTCCATGCCCTCGAACAGAGGCGCCAGGGTGTTGGTGATGGCGGCCCGGCCTTCGGAGATCGGCACGTAGTCGTAGCGGACGCCCAGTGCCTTGGCGACGGCCTCTGCATCGTCGAGGGAGTCCCGGCTGGTGTATTCCGACGGCAGCATCACACAGCGGACATTTTCGGCGCCAAGCGCGTCCACCGCGATGGCCGCAACGATTGCGGAGTCGACGCCGCCGGACAGGCCCAGCAGAGCCTTATTAAAGCCGGTTTTGCCCATGTAGTCGCGCAAGGACTCCACCATCACCCGGTAGTCCTGCTCCCATGCGTCGGGCAGATGCGCCTTTTCGCCCTCGACCGCGCGCCAGCCGTCCTCGGTGCGCTCCAGGTCGAGATGGGCATAGGCCTCATCAAACACCGGCATCTGCAGCGCCAGCGCACCGCCCGGGTTCAGCACGAAAGAGCCGCCGTCAAAGACCTGATCGTCCTGGCCGCCAACCATGTTGAGGTAGATCACCGGCAGATGGGTTTCGACGGAGCGCGCCACCATGTGGTTGAAGCGCACCTCCATCTTGTCGCGGAAATAGGGCGAGCCGTTGGGGATCAGCAGGAACTCTGCGCCGGTCTCAGCCAGGGTTTCCGCGACATCCTCGTGCCAGCCGTCCTCGCAAATGGGGGAGCCGATGCGGGTATTGCCAACGGCATAGGGACCGCCCAGCGGGCCGGCATCAAAAATCCGCACCTCGTCAAACACGGTTTCATTGGGCAGGTGGTGCTTGAGGCTGCGCGAGGCGATCTTGCCGTCTTTCAGGACAAGGTAGGCATTATAGAGTTTAGCGCCCTCGACCCAGGGGCTGCCGATAGCCAGCGCGGGGCCGTCTGCGCAATCCGCGGCCAGTTTCTCTACCTCGGCGATGGCGGCGGTGTGGAAGGCCGGCTTCATCACCAGGTCCTGGGTGTTATAGCCGGTGATGAACATTTCCGGCAGCGCCACCAGATCCGCGCCGGCCTTACGGCCCTCCTCCCAGGCGGCACGGGCCTTGGCGGCGTTGCCTGCCAGGTCGCCGACGGTGGGGTTCAGCTGCGCCAGTGTCACGCGGAAACGGTCTGCCATGCTGCTTGGGCCCTTTGTGAAATACCTCTCCCAGCCATTTATCAGATTGACGGCCAAGGAAAAGGGCAAGGGGGGCAGGCCAGGGAAAAGACATTGCGGCCCGTGTTGCGGTAGCTTAGTTTCCGGGCGAGCAACCCAATATGGCAGCAGCACCGTAATCCCTGGGCAGGCAGAGGTTTTCAATGACCCGTTTCGGCACCGCATTCGCGCTTTCCACCATCCTGGCACTGGCCGCCCCCGCGCTGGCGCAGGAAGGCGAGGTCATCACCACCCAGGACGAGATCGGCGGCGTCTACGAAGGCACGTTCAAAGGCGGGCTGCAGCATGGCACCGGCACCTACAAGCTGCCCAATGGCTATGAGTACACCGGCGAATGGGTCGAAGGTGAAGTGCGCGGCCAGGGCGTGGCGCGTTTCCCGGACGGTTCGGTCTATGAAGGCGAATTCGCGCAAGGCAAGCCGCACGGGTTGGGCAAGCTGACCCGCGCCGACGGCAGCACCTATGAAGGTGGCTGGCAGGACGGGCAGATCCATGGTGACGGCACCTCTGTCTATGCCAGCGGCGTGCGCTATCAGGGCAGCTTTGCCGATGGCAAGCGGCACGGCAAGGGCGTGATGACGTCGCCTGACGGCTATACCTATGACGGTGACTGGGTGGAGGGCCGCCAGCAGGGCCTGGCGAAGATCACCTATGCTGAAGGCACCGTTTACGAGGGGTCGGTGACCGACGGACAGTTGCAGGGCCAGGGCAAGCTGGAGACCTCCGACGGGCTGATTTATGAGGGCGAGTGGCAGGCCAGCCAGATGCATGGCACCGGCAAGCTGATGCAGGCCAATGGCGATATCTACGAGGGCGAACTGCAGAAGGGCCGCCGCCATGGCACTGGCAAGCAGACCTATGCCAATGGTGACGTCTATGCTGGCGATTTCCACGATGACCTGCGTCATGGCACTGGCTCCTTCACCGAAAAGGACGGCTACACCTATGAAGGCGCATGGGTGAAAGGCCAGATCGAGGGCAAGGGCAAAGCGGTCTACCCAGACGGCTCGGTCTACGAAGGCGATTTCCGCGATGATCTGGCGGAGGGCAAGGGCAAGATTACCTATCCTGACGGCTCCACCTACGAGGGCGACTGGGTGGCCGGGGTGATTGAGGGCGAAGGCACCGCCACCTACCCCAGCGGCATCACCTATACCGGCGGCTTCAAGAACGCCAAGAACCACGGCCAGGGGGTGATGACCTATGCCGACGGCTACCGCTACGAGGGCGGCTGGCAGGACGGGCAGCGCCATGGCGAGGCAACGGTGACCTATGCGGACGGCTCGGTCTATACCGGCGCATTTGCCAGCAGCCAGCGCCACGGGCAGGGCAAGATCGTGATGCCCGACGGCTTCACCTATGAGGGCGAATGGCAGGAAGGCAAGATCTACGGCCAGGGCGTGGCGACCTATGCCAATGGCGATGTGTACGAAGGCAGTTTCGTCAATGGCAAGCGGCAGGGGCCGGGCACGATGAAATACGCCAGCGGCCAGCAGGCGGACGGCACCTGGGAAAACGGTGCACTGGTCAGCCAGGGGTCCGGGGACACGGGCCAGACCGAAGCAGGGCAGACCGAGTAAGCCGAAAGGAACTTCAGACTGTAAAATGGCGCGCCGGGATGGCGCGCCTTTTTTGTTTCAGCCGATGCGGATGCTGCTCAGGTGGTCGGGCATTGCGACGCCCTCCAGGTTGGCCGGGTCCGGCTGCGGCGGCTTCAATTCCATTGCCATCGGCACCACGCCGGCCCAGATTGGCAGTGCGTAATCCTCTTCATCGTCCTTGGGCGGGCCGGAGCGGATCTTGGCCGCGCCTTCCTCGATCGGCATCCGCAGCAGCGCTGTTGCCTTCAGTTCCTGCGCGGTCATCGGGCGCAGGGTCTCCCAGCGGCCGGGGAAGATGTGATCCACCATCGTCTTGAGACTGGCGGCCTTGGCGTCCTCGTCCGTGACTTGCTCTGCCACCCCGAACAGCATCGCAGAGCGGAAGTTGACAGAGTGGTGAAAGGCGGAACGCGCCAGCACGTAGCCATCCATGCAAGTGACGGTCAGGCAGACCTCCGAACCCGCCATTGCCCGGATCGCCCGGCTGGCGGCGGAGCCGTGCCAGTAGACGTGATCGCCCTCACGCCATTGCAGGGTCGGCAGCACCGAAGTTGAGCCGCCGATCTGATATCCTATGTGGGCCAGCGGCATGGCGTCGAGCACCTGATACAGGCTGTCGCGGTCATAGAGCCCGCGTTCATGGGCGCGGCGCAGGCGGCTGCGGTCTGTTTTCAGGGCGGCTTCTTGTTCGGGCTGGCGCATCGGCTGACCTCATATTTCTTGTTGTGTCCCGTGACAGCTACGCGCAAACTGGATTGAATTTAACCTCCACTTTCTGACAAAAAGAGCAGTCCAGCATGATTGACCTCTCCGGCATGATTTCTGACAGCAAAACCGGACCGCTGTACCAGCAGATTGTCGCCGCGCTGCGCCGCCGGATCAGCGAGGGCAGCCTGGGTCTTGGCACCAGGCTGCCGTCCTCGCGGGCACTGGCGCAGGATCTGGGGGTTGCGCGTTCCACCGTAATGACCGCTTATGACCAATTGGTGGCCGAGGGCTTTGCCGAAACACGCCAGGGTTCCGGGATATTTGTCTGCGACGTAGCGCCGATTCGGCCGCCTGAGGCGGCGGCGCAGCCGGCCGCAGCAGTTCCGCCGCCTGTACCCGGCCTGCTTCTGCCCGGTGCGCCAGATCCTGACGTGTTTCCTACCCGCCCCTGGGCGCGCTGTGTTTCACGTGTGGCAAGAGTGGCACCGCTGAGCCTGAGCTATCAGGAGGATGCCTTTGGCGACCCGGAGCTGCGCCGGGAAATCGCCGCCTATGCGGCGCGCTGGCGGGGCATCGAATGCAGCGCGGAACAGGTGCTGGTCACCAGCGGTGCGCGCGAGGCGCTGGAACTGGCAATGGAGTTTCTGGTGGAGGGCGAGGACATCGCGCTGGAGGCTCCTGGCTTCACACCGACGCGGCGGTTTGCGCAGGCCCGCGGCTGGCGGGTGCACCGGCTGCGGGCTGGTACGCGCGGGGCCGAGGTGCCGCAGCAGATGGCCAAGGTCACGCTGCTGACCCCCTCGCATCAGTTCCCGCTGGGCGGCACCCTGCCGGTGCCGCAGCGGCAGGCCTTCCTGCAGGCGGCCAAGGCGCGCGACGGCTGGATCATCGAGGATGATTTTGACAGCGAATTCCGCTATGGCGGCCAGCCGGTGCCTGCGATGGCCGCGCTCGATGGGGAGGGGCGCTGCATTTATGTGGGCACCTTCTCCAAGACATTTTCCCATGCGCTGCGGCTGGGCTATGCGATCCTGCCGTCGGCGCTGGTGCCGCAGTTCAGGGCGCAGTTCATCCACCCGAGCGCAGGCGCTGCCATCACCGCACAGCGGCCGCTGGCGGAGTTCATGGCGTCAGGCCAGTACGACCGCCACATCCGCCGCGCCCGCAGGCTTTATGCAGAGCGCTATGCAGCGGCGGCGGAGGCGCTGGCAGAATGGCCGGAGTCACTGGGATACTTTCACCGCCACAATGCCGGGATGCAGATCGCTTTTCATCTGAAGGAGTCGCAAAACGACACGGAGATTTGCCGCCGCACGGCTGAGGCAGGATATGGCGTCCGGCCGCTGTCGCCGCATGATCCGGAATGCGCAGCTCAGGGTTTGCTGATCGGGTTCTGCCAGTCGCCAGCTGATGACCTGCCCGGCCAGGTCGCCGGCTTGCGCCGGATCGTGGAAGGCAGGCGCTAACATCGAGTAAAAAAAAGCCTCCCCGGATGGCCGGGGAGGCTTGCCTCATTCAGCGTTGATCAGGCCGGAGCCGATCAGCTGTACTTCTTGATCTCACCCGACTTCAGGCGCGCCATGTAGCTGTTCAGCTCTTTCTTGACGATCGGCATCAGGAAGTAGAGCGCGATGATGTTGACAACCGCCATGGCAAAGATTGCCGCGTCGGAGAAGTCGATCACCGGGCCGAGGTTTGCGGCTGCGCCGATCACCACGAAGATGCAGAAGATCACCTTGAACACCAGTTCGGTGGTCTGGCCTTCGCCGAACAGGAAGGTCCAGGCCTTGAGGCCATAGTAGGACCAGCTGATCATGGTGGAGAAGGCAAACAGGATCACTGCCAGCGCCAGCACGTACTGGAACCAGCCGAAGGCCGACGAGAAGGCTGCCGAGGTCAGCGCCACGCCCTTGTTGCCGTCCACGGTCTGGATGGTGCTTGCACCTTCATCCAGCAGGTAGAGGCCGGTGTTCGGATCCTGGATCAGCTGACCGGTGATGATGATTACCAGCGCGGTCATGGTGCAGATCACCACGGTGTCGATGAAGGGTTCCAGAAGCGACACGAAGCCTTCGGTGATCGGCTCCTTGGTTTTCACCGCGGAGTGGGCGATCGCTGCAGAGCCAACGCCTGCCTCGTTCGAGAAGGCCGCGCGCTTGAAGCCCTGGATCAGCGCGCCAACCATACCGCCGGCAACACCCGCACCGGTGAAGGCGCCTTCGAAGATCTGGCCGAATGCCCAGCCGATCTTGTCCGCGTTCATCGCCAGAATGACCAGCGCGGCTGCAACATACATTACACCCATGAACGGCACGACCTTTTCGGTGACGCGGGCAATGGATTTCAGGCCGCCAACGATCACGGCAAACACCACAGCAGCGAACACGACGCCGGTGATCCAGCCCGGGTAGTCGCCCACGACGCCGGAGATTTGCGCGTGCGCCTGGTTGGCCTGGAACATGTTGCCGCCACCAAAGGCGCCGAGGATGCAGAACACCGAGAACAGCACTGCCAGGAACTTGCCCATCGGCAGGCCGCGTTCGGCAAAGCCCTTGGTCATGTAGTACATCGGGCCGCCGGAGACGTGGCCGTCTTCGAACTCATTGCGGTATTTCACGCCCAGGGTGCATTCGGTGAACTTCGACGCCATGCCCATCAGGCCGGCCAGGATCATCCAGAAGGTTGCACCGGGGCCGCCGATGCCGACTGCCACCGCAACGCCGGCGATATTGCCGAGGCCGACGGTACCCGACAGCGCGGTTGCCAGCGCCTGGAAGTGGCTGACCTCACCCGCGTCGTTGGGGTCGGAGTAGTCGCCTTTGACCAGCGAAATCGAGTGTGGGAAGGCACGGAACTGGATCAGGCCGAAGTACAGTGTGAACACGGTGGCCGCGACCACCAGCCAGGCCACGATCCAGGGGAAGCTGGTGCCGGGGAACGGGCTGAAGATCAGGTTGACGAACCAGCCGGTGGAGCTGGCAAACAGCTCATTGACGCGCTCATCGACGGATTGTGCCATCGCCGGGGCGGTTGCCGCCAGCAGCAGCGGCGCAGACAGGGCTGCCGCCTTGATTGATTTCCTCATGACTGTCCTCTGAGTTTATCTTTAGGGAACGATGGTGACCGGAACCGGAGCCGCCTGGGCAAGGCTGCCCGCGACAGAGCCGAACAGCCGCGACGACAGTGCCGAATGGCCAGTGCGGCCAATGATCAGGTGGTTGGCGCCACTCTTCTTGATCACGTCGATCAGGGTTTCCGCGATATGGCCGTATTTCAGCTCAGTCGAGACGGTGACACCGTCGTCTTCGAGGCTCTTGCGCACCGGTGCCAGCAGGGCGTCCTCTGCGCGCTTCAGTTCTTCCTCGCGGCGCTTGTGGCGCTGCTCGATCTCCTCCGGGGTGAGGAAAGAATAGGGCGACCATTCCAGCACATGCGCGATCACCAGCTCTGCCCCTTGCGCTTTGGCAAGGCTGACGGCAAAAGCAAGCGCCGATTTGGCGGCCTCGCTGTCGTCATATCCAAGGACAATTTTATTCGACACTTTTTCCTCCTATCGATGGCGCATTCCTCTACGGGAGCGCCGGATCCGGGGTGTCAACGCCGGAAAACCTGCCGACGCAAGACCCATTGCCGTTCCCGCCTCAAAAAAAGGCGCAGTGCGGACAAACTGCCGCATTGAAACTGCGGCAGGTCCTTACTTATATTATATCCCTTTTTCAATATTGTCTTGCACTTACCGCATACAGCGGCATACGGCGGTGTCAAAACGGTGCCGTGCCGCAACGGCAACTCAGGCAATCACGGCGGACAGAATCCCCCTTTCCATTCGCCGCCGCCTCTGTATAAATCCCTGCCATGACCATTTGCGCAGATATCACTATTGCAGCCACCGCCGCCCGCGGTGCCGCTCTGCGCGCCCTACTGATCCTAGCCCGCCTCTGAGCGTGCCCTTCCGGCGCGCCCGCTCAGAGGATTGCCGCACGCGCGCCATAGAAGGCTTATGATGCCCCTAAGGGCTTAGGACAGAGACAAGAGATACCATCATGACAAACGCATCCCCGATTTCCGGTGACAAATCCCGTGTATTGATTTTCGATACCACCCTGCGCGACGGCGAGCAGAGCCCCGGCGCCACCATGACCCATGACGAGAAGCTGGAGATCGCCGAGCTTCTGGACGAGATGGGCGTGGACATCATCGAGGCCGGCTTCCCGATTGCTTCCGAAGGCGACTTTGCTGCCGTGTCAGAGATTGCCGAGCGCTCGAAAAATTCGATGATCTGCGGGCTCGCACGCGCCAATTTCAAGGATATCGACCGCTGCGCGGAAGCGGTGCGCAAGGCTGCGCAGCCGCGCATTCACACCTTCATCGGCACCTCGCCGCTGCACCGCGCCATCCCGAACCTGACGATGGATGAGATGGCGGACAAGATCCACGAGACCGTGACGCACGCCCGCAATCTGGTCGACAACGTGCAGTGGTCGCCGATGGATGCGACCCGGACCGAGTGGGACTACCTGTGCCGGGTGATCGAGATCGCCATCAAGGCGGGTGCGACCACCATCAACATCCCCGACACCGTCGGCTATACCGCACCTGCGGAAAGCGCCGACCTGATCAAGCGCCTGATTGAAACCGTGCCGGGCGCCGACGAGGTGGTCTTTGCCACCCATTGCCACAACGACCTCGGCATGGCGACCGCCAACGCGCTGGCAGCGGTGGCAGGCGGTGCGCGCCAGATCGAATGCACCATCAACGGCCTTGGCGAACGCGCAGGCAACACCGCGCTGGAAGAGGTGGTGATGGCGCTGAAGACGCGCAATGACATCATGCCCTGGTCCACCGGCATCGACACCACCAAGATCATGCATGTCTCGCGCCGGGTTTCGACCGTGTCCGGCTTTGTGGTGCAGCCGAACAAGGCGATCGTCGGCAAGAATGCCTTTGCCCATGAAAGCGGCATCCACCAGGACGGGATGCTGAAGAACCGCGAGAACTTCGAGATCATGCGGCCCGAGGACATCGGCCTTTCGGGCACTTCGCTGCCCCTGGGCAAGCATTCCGGCCGTGCCGCACTGCGCGACAAGCTGGAGCATCTTGGCTATGACGTGGGCGACAACCAGCTGAAGGATGTCTTTGTCCGCTTCAAGGAGCTGGCCGACCGCAAGAAAGAAGTGTTCGACGACGACCTCATCGCGCTGATGCGCATCGGCACCGACGCGGAGAACGACCACCTCAAGATTGTGTCGATGAAGGTGGTCTGCGGCACCGGCGGCCCGGCGGAATCCACCGTCGAGATGGAGATCGACGGCAAGGACGTGACCGAAACCGCCGAGGGAGACGGCCCGGTGGATGCGACCTTCAAGGCGATCCGCATGATCTATCCGAACACCGCCCGCCTGCAGCTCTACCAGGTGCATGCGGTCACCGAGGGCACCGACGCGCAGGCAACCGTCTCCGTGCGGCTGGAAGAGGACGGCAATATTGCCACCGGCGAAAGCGCCAACACCGACACGGTTGTGGCCTCGGCCAAGGCCTATGTGAACGCGCTGAACCGCCTGATCGTGCGCCGCGGCCGGGTCGGCGAAGGTGCCGACACCAAGGAGATTTCCTACAAGGATCTCGCCTGAGCCAGGCTCAATTGAAAGAGAAAGGGCGCCCGTTGCGGCGCCCTTTTTCGTTACAACTTACTCCAGCCCGGCCTTGCGCAGCCCTTCAGTGAAATGTTCTTTGTCTTCGCTGCGGCCGTAGTGCAGCCCGGCCAGCAAAGCCTCTGCCGTGGCGTCCGGCTGCATCACCCGGATTTGCGCCACGCAGTCCTGCGCCTGCTGCACATCGCCCAGCCAGCTGTGGCAGGCGGCAACCAAGGCAGTCTGCACCGCATCCATTGATGGCAGGCGTTTGAAATCTGTCAGCGCCCGCTCATACAGGCGCGCGGTGAAATGCGCCTTGCCCAGATGGCTCCAGAAGCGGACCGGAAAATGCGGGTTGAGGCGCATCGCCTTCTCGATCCATTCCGCGCCCTCCTCCGGCCTGCCTTGCCAGGTCAAAAGCTCGCCCATCTGCACCACAACCAGATCATAGTTGGGATTGAGCGCCAGGGCGCGTTCCTGATGGTACTGCGCCTGATCGAGGTTCTCTTGCAGGATGGACACCGCCGCCATCAGCCGGTGCACATCCGCATCATTGTCATCCATCGAGGCGGCTTTCTGGATCGACTCCAGCGCCAGTTGCAGCATCCCCTCAACATCATCGCACCAGCCATACCCCCAGGCCTGGCCGCGGATGCAACCGCGCCAGGCGTGGGCATGGGCAAACTCCGGGTCCAGCTCCGCCGCGCGGTCGATCAGCTTCATCGCCTCTGCATTGTCTTCAGCCGTGCTGCGGTGATGCAGCACCTTGGCCGCCAGCACGCATTCATAAGCCGCCAGGCTGGCGGGTTTCTTGCGCGAGACCTCATCCTGCTGCGCCGCTTCGATCCGGCCCGGCAGGGTGGCGACAATCGCCGATGTCACCTCGTCCTGAATCTCAAAGATATCATCCAGGGTCCGGTCGTATTTCTCTGCCCAGATGTGGGAATCATTGCAGCTGTCGATCAGCTGCACCGTGATCCGGACACGGTTGCCGCCTTTACGCACGCTGCCTTCGACGATGTAGCGGGCGCCAAGCTTCTCTGCCACTTCGCGGATGTTCACTGCCTGCCCCTTGTAGACAAATGTCGAGTTGCGGGAGATCACGAACAGCTCGTGGCGGCGGCTGAGCTCGGTCAGGATGTCCTCCGTCAGGCCGTCGGCAAAGAACTCCTGCTCCGGATCGCCGCTCATATTGGCAAAGGGCAGCACCGCGATGGAGGGTTTGACCACGGCAACCGGTTCAGCCGCACTGCTGTCCTGTTCCGGCGCGTCGGCGGCGTCTCCTTCCAAGAGCAGCCGGTAGACCCGCACCGGCTCTGCGATATTCTTGAGCTGTTGCGGCCCCAGGTCCTCAAACTGCAAGTCATCCATGCGACGGACCTGATCGAAAACCGCGGCCGAGATGCAGACGTCGCCGGTGCCGGCAAATTGCTCCAGCCGGGCCGCCACGTTGACGCCGCCGCCGTAGATATCGCCCTCGTCAAAGATGATATCGCCAAGGTTCACACCAATCCGGAACTGGATACGTTTGTCGGGCGCCACATCGGCGTTGCGGCGGCGCATCCTGTCCTGCACCTCAGCGGCGCAGGCCACTGCGTCGCAGACGCTGGGAAACTCGACCAGCATCCCGTCGCCGGTGGTCTTGATGATGGAGCCGCGGTTTTTGGAGATCGCAGGGTCAATGAGTTCGATCCGGTGGGTACGAAGACGGGCCAGCGTGCCCTGCTCGTCCACGTCCATCAGGCGGCTGTAGCCAACCATATCCGCCGCCAGCACGGCGGCCAGCCTGCGTTCCATGTAGCGCCCTCCCTGCCGGAAAGCGTAGCGGGAAAGCGCTGGATTTCAAAGCTGTTTGCAAACCCTCAGCCGCGCAGGATGCGGGCTGCCAGCGCCGGTGAGAGGCGGTGGATCAGCCGCAACAGCTTCATTTGACCCACCCAGATTTCGATTTTGCCCGCCGCGGCCCCGTTCAGCAAAGCGGCGGCGGCGGTGTTGGGGCTGATCTTGCCGCGGCCGCGTCCGTCGGTCATCTGCGTCGCCGCCAGCGCCATCACGCAGTCGGTGATTTGGACCCGCAGGCCGGCATCCTCAGCCTGATAGCGCAGGGCGCGGGTGAAGCTGCGCAGGCCGGCCTTGGAGGCGCAGTAGACCGGCGCCAGCGGTTTCGGGGCCAAGGCAAGGCCGGAGGTCACATTGACTAGGAAACTGCCCGGGGATTGAGCCAGAACCGGAAGCAGCCCGGCGGCAAGATGCATAGGGGCTGTCAGGTTCACCGCCAGTTCCTGGACGATGTCCTGGGGATCTGCCGTGCCTTTGGCAAAATCAGCGGTAATCTGAATGCCCGCGTTGTTGATCACCCCGTCCAGCCGCTGCAGCTGCAGCCCGGCAATCAGCGCAGTGCGCGCGCTGCCGTCCGTCAGGTCGCAGGCCAGCCGCTCAATACCCTCTGGCAGATCATCCAGCGCTTCGCTGCTGCAGGCCAGCGCCAGAACCTCTGCCCCCTCTGCAGCCAGCTGCAATGCCAGCGCCCGCCCGATCCCGCGGGAGGCACCGGTAACCAGGATGCGCTTGCCATCAAACCGCATGGGTGGCCTCAAAGCTGCGGAAGCCATTTTCATAGGCTGGAATGATCCCGGTTACCGTGAAGTAGCCCTCGGCGATCAGGGCAGTGTCCCGCAGCTGCTCGATGGCAAAATAGTAGGCCTCGGGCGTTTCCGCCTCGATCATCGCAACATCGCTGCAGTCCGCATGAAACGCCTCGGCATCAAAATGGCGCAGCGACAGCCCGTTTCGGGTGAAGGGCTCCAGCCCGGTTGCCGCCAGGCGCCCCCGCTCCTGCCGATTCAGGCGCAGCCAACTGGGGGAAGCGTGCAGCAGCAGGAATATGGTCATTTTCATCGGGGAACCTCCGGGATGTTGCCTTTGCCGCCAAGAATGTGAAGAATTGCTCACATTCTCAACTCGCGTTCCCGACAGGAAGTCACCCGCAATGCACAGCCCAAGAAAACAAGCCCGCCAGGCCCGTTCCCGTGCCACGCAGGAGGCAATTGTGGAGGCGGCGGCTCGCATTCTGGAAAACGCGGGGCGGGAGGGATTGACCACCAATGCGATAGCCGAGTGGGCCGGCGTCAGCATCGGGTCGCTGTATCAGTATTTTCCCAACAAGGAGGCGGTGCTGGCCGCGGTGCTGCGCAGCAAGCGGGCAGAGCTGCTGGGCTGGATGCGGGACGCCGCAAAGCGCTGCCAGAATGCGCCGCCGGAGGTTGCCTTGCGGGAACTACTGGCCGCCGGGATGCGGCACCAGTTTGAACGTCCCCGGCTGGCGATGGAGGCAGAATATGCTGAACAGCACTTGCAGCTGGCACCGGAAACCGCAGCATTGGCGCAAGAGATGGCTCAGATCGTACTGGACACCATCCGCCGGTTTTCCCCCGCCGCCGGACCGCAGGAGGCACGCGACGTGGTGGCCATTGCCAAGGGCATGATCAACTCTGCCGCTTTTGCCGGTGAGGCTGGCGGTGCCGCGCTGGTCCAGCGGGTGGAATGCGCGATCCGGGGTTACTTGCGCGAAACCGCGTCAAACAGCGCCGAAATCCGCGCGGCTTCCTCTGCCGCTCCATAGGGCGCGTTGACCACGAACATGCCGCTGCCGACCATCCGGTGTCCTTCGCGCACCGGCGGAAAGGACACCTCGTGGCGCAGCGCATCTGGCAGCCCTTGGCTTTCCAGCGCCTTCAGCATCTGCTTGTGGCTGCCGTCCCGCAGGATCGGATACCAGAGCGCGATAGCGCCGACGTTCCACTTCTTGTGCAACTGGCCGATGATGCCGGGGATGCGGGCATAGTCGGATTTGATCTCGTAGCTCGGGTCGATCAGCAACAACCCGCGGCGCGGGGTTGGCGGCGCCAGCGACATGGCCAGCTCAAACCCGTCCTGCTGATGCACCTTGGCCTTCCAAGGTTTCAGCGCAGCGCGCAGAGCGGTGTTTTCCTGCGGGTGCAGCTCGGCAAAATGCAGCGAGTCGCCCGGGCGCAGCAGCGAGGCCGCAATCAGCGGCGAGCCGGGGTAAGCGGCCGCGCCATGCGCCTTGCGGGTCTCCGACAGCGCGCGGTGCAGTGGATGGTCCGCCGCCAGCCCCTGCTCTGCCAGCACCCTGGTGATGCCCTGTTCTGCCTCGCCTGTCTTCACGGCCTCGGGCGCGTCCAGCTGATAGAGACCCCGGCCCGCGTGGGTCTCGATATAGCTGACCGGTTTGTCCTTGCGGGTGAGATAGGCCAGCATCCAGGCAAGCAGCGCGTGCTTCTGGACATCGGCCAGGTTTCCGGCGTGGTAGGTGTGCTGATATGAGAGCATGCGCCCCCTCTAGCCGCTATTTCCGAAGGGCGGAAGAGGCGGCGTACGCCCGGTAAACGGAATCTCAACCCCGCTGCGGCAGACTGCATCCCGACGAGATACCGCAGAATGCAGGTTCCCATGCCCCTCAGAATGAGCGCCCTTGCCCTGATCGTGACATTTCTGGCCCTGCTGCTGTGCAGCGCGGCCGCCGTCAGCGCGCAAGGCTATTCGCTGGTTGGCAATAATTTCTTCCTGCAAAAGGCCTCTGCCCCGATGCCCGGACCGGCACCTGCCCCTGCAGTCCAAGGCCCGGCACCGCAGGCCATTGCAAGCCTGCTGCCCGACACCCTGCCGGGCGCCGATCAGGGACGCGGGGCGGTATCGCTCAACCCCGGTGCGGCAAGCCTGTTCCGCGGCCGCAGCGGCGGCGGGCTGTTCGCCCCCATCCTCAAAGCGCCACCCAGCGTCAAGCGGCTGCTGGACCTGATTGCCAGCGCCGAAGCCGGCAAGGCGCAGTATGATGCGGTGCAGTACGGGGCCACCCGCAAGCCGCCGAAAAAACCCACAGGCATGACAATTGCCGAGATCAACGCCTGGATCGACGCCACCCCGGGACAGCCCCATGCCATCGGGCGCTATCAGTTCATCCCCGCAACGCTGCGGCGGCTGGTCAAACATCAGGGTGTGAAACCGCAGGCCCGCTTTACACCTGAGCTTCAGGATCAGCTGGCACATCAGCTGATCGAGGAAGCTGGCTATAGCGCTTTCCTGGCCGCGGAAATGCCGCGCAAGACCTTCATGCTGAACCTGGCCAAGATCTGGGCCGGGCTACCGGTCTCCAGCGGGAAATCCTATTACGAGGGTTATGCCGGCAACAGCGCCAGCCTGACCTGGGCGCATTTCAAGGCGGAGATGCAGCGGATTTTCCCGGCCTGAGCGTTGAAACTCAGGCCACTGAGGCTGCCCCTCCGGGCGCGTCTCCCCGGCCCTGCCGGAACAGCGCGTGAACGCGGCAGGCTGACGCCGCTGGATACTGGGCGGAAAGGCGCTGTTTCACCATAATACGCCCTTTCGCGGCCCTGCCGTGCCGCTTATAAGGTTTGGGAAGGCGGCTCCTGCGGGGAGTCGCCCAAGGAATATTGGCAGCACTCACAGGATCCCTTCTATATGGCGCTTTTCGGAAACTTGGGCGGTCTGTTCTCCTCGGACATGGCCATCGACCTCGGCACAGCCAACACTCTGGTCTATGTCAAGGGCCGCGGGGTGATCCTGTCCGAGCCTTCCGTGGTTGCCTATCACGTGAAGGACGGCGTCAAGAAAGTGCTGGCCGTGGGCGAAGACGCCAAGCTGATGCTGGGCCGCACACCTGGCTCGATCGAGGCGATCCGGCCGATGCGCGAAGGCGTGATTGCCGACTTCGACACCGCCGAGGAGATGATCAAGCACTTCATCCGCAAGGTGCACAAGCGCTCGACCTTCTCCAAGCCCAAGATCATCGTTTGCGTACCCCATGGCGCCACCCCGGTTGAAAAACGCGCGATCCGCCAGTCGGTGCTGTCCGCAGGCGCCCGCCGGGCCGGGCTGATTGCCGAGCCGATTGCCGCTGCCATCGGGGCCGGCATGCCGATCACCGACCCGACCGGCAACATGGTAGTCGACATCGGCGGCGGCACCACCGAGGTGGCGGTTCTGTCGCTGGGCGACATCGTTTATGCACGTTCCGTCCGCGTCGGCGGCGACCGCATGGACGAGGCGATCATCAGTTACCTGCGCCGTCAGCAGAACCTTCTGGTCGGCGAATCCACCGCTGAGCGCATCAAGACCTCCATCGGCACCGCCCGGATGCCCGACGACGGCCGCGGCCAGTCGATGCAGATCCGCGGCCGCGACCTGCTGAACGGGGTCCCGAAGGAGATCGAGATTTCCCAGGCCCAGGTGGCCGAAGCGCTGGCTGAGCCTGTGCAGCAGATTTGCGAGGCGGTGATGACCGCGCTGGAAACCACCCCGCCGGACCTTGCCGCCGACATCGTTGATCGCGGCGTCATGCTGACCGGCGGCGGTGCACTGCTGGGCGATCTGGATCTTGCCTTGCGCGAGCAGACCGGCCTGGCCGTCTCCATCGCGGACGAGAGCCTGAACTGTGTGGCGCTCGGCACCGGCAAGGCGCTGGAATTCGAAAAGCAGCTGGCGCACGCCATCGACTACGACAGCTAACGCCGCAGCCTGCCGGAATCGCACCAGCTGACAGGCCGGTTTCCGGGTAGCTGGAAGGAGAGACGTGGCCAAGGACAAGTCACAGCGCGACGATTACGCAACCCCGCTGCGGCGTCTGCTGACAGCGGTACTGTGCTTGTGCCTGGCAGTCATCTTCATCGTCTGGCGGATTGACAGCCCGCGGGTGGAACGCTTCCGCGCGCAGGTGGTCGACACCGTCGTGCCCAGCATGGACTGGGCGATGGTGCCGGTCACCGCAACCATCAATCTGATCCGCGATTTCCAAAGCTACCAGCGGCTGGCCGAACAGAACCGCGAGCTGCGCAGCGAGCTGCGGCAGATGCGGGCCTGGAAAGAGGCGGCATTGCAGCTGGAACAGGAAAACGCGCGGCTTCTGGACCTCAACAACGTGCGGCTGGATCCGCAGCTCACATACATCACCGGAGTGGTGATGGCCGACAGCGGCTCCCCGTTCCGGCAGTCGGTGCTGCTGAATGTGGGCAACCGCGACGGGGTGCATGACGGCTGGGCCGCGATGGACGGGATCGGGCTGGTGGGCCGGATCTCCGGCACCGGGCGTAACACCGCGCGGGTGATCCTGCTGACCGATGCCGCCAGCGCCGTGCCGGCCACAATCCAGCCCTCTGGCCAGACCGCGCTGGTCACCGGCGACAACAGCGCCGCGCCGGTGCTGAGCTTTTTGGAAAACGCCGACCAAGTGCGTCCCGGCGACCGGGTGATTTCCTCCGGCGACGGCTCTGTCTTTCCGGCGGGCCTGCTGATCGGCCAGGTCGCCAAGGACCGCTCCGGCCGGATGCGCGTGCGCCTGTCCGCAGACTATGGCCGGCTGGAGTTCCTGCGTGTGCTGCGCCACCACGGCACGCAAGTGATCCAGGACCCCGGCGGGCTGGTTGGCGCTGCCCCCGGCGACCCGCAGCCGCAGCCGCGGCCGGAAACCCTGGGGGAGGACAGCGCCGAAAGCACGGCTGAGGCGGGCAATGGCTAACACCTCGCCCGCCCGGATCTGGACGATGCGCGCAGCCTTTCCGGCGCTGGCGCTCTTGATCATGTTTTTCCACTTGCTGCCGCTGGAAACCGAACCGCGGTTCTGGTCACCCCCGGATCTGCTGCTGGCACTGGCCATGGCCTGGAGCCTGCGCCGCCCGGATTATGTGCCTGCGCTTTCCATCGGGCTGGTGATGCTGCTGGCGGATCTGCTGTTCCACCGCCCGCCTGGGCTGCTGGCACTGCTGACGGTGCTGGGCTGCGGCTTTCTCAAAGGCCGCGCGGCACCCCACCGCGAGAGCACTTTTGCCAGCGAGTGGCTGGCCGTTGCCCTGGTGCTGACCGGGATTGCGACGCTGAACCGGCTGATCCTGACTCTGTTCGGAGTGGAACAGGCGCAGCTGAGCCTGACGGTTATACAGGTTGTGATGACTATCGCCGCCTATCCGCTGGCGGTTTGGGCCAGCCAGTCTATTCTGGGGGTGCGCAAACTGTCCCCATCTGAAGCCGAAACCCTGGTGAACCGCTGATGAAACGCAACCCCAAGGATCTGGATGCCGCACACGGCAAGATGACCCGGCGGGCGCTGTTCCTAGGCGGGCTGCAGCTGGCCTTTGCCGGCGGGCTGGCGGCGCGGATGCGCTATCTGCAGGTGGATCAGGCCGATGAGTTCCGCCTGCTAGCCGAGGAAAATCGGATCAACATCCGTCTGCTGCCGCCGGCCCGCGGCCAGATCTTTGACCGCAACGGTCTGATCATCGCGCAGAACTCGCCCTCCTACAGGATCACCGTGGTGCCAGAGGATGCCGGCGACGTGGAGGCGGTGATTGCCAAGCTCTCCAGCCTGGTGCCGCTGGACCCGGAAGACCTGGAGCGTGCCCGCACCGAAATGCGCCGCTCGCCGCCGTTCTTGCCAATCACCCTGGCGGACCAGATCGGCTGGGAAGATATTTCCAAAGTTGCAGTGAACGCCCCTGCCCTGCCTGGTGTCACGCCGGAGGTGGGCCTGACCCGGGTCTACCCGCAGCTTGGCGACTTCGCTCATGTCATCGGTTACGTCGGGCCGGTCTCCGATTATGACCTGAGCAAAATGGAAGACCCGGAGCCGGTCCTGATGATCCCGCGCTTCCAGATCGGCAAGGTCGGCTTCGAGGCCAAGCGCGAGGATGTGCTGCGCGGTAAGGCCGGTGCCAAGCGGGTGGAGGTCAATGCCACCGGCCGGGTGATGCGCGAGCTGGACCGGCGCGAGGGGATTTCCGGCGCCGACATGCAGCTGACCATCGACGCGGAGCTGCAGAATTACGTACAGGCGCGTCTGGGCCGGGAAAGCGCAGCTGCGGTGGTGATCGACTGCGAGGATGGCGACATCCGTGCGATCTGCTCCTCGCCCAGTTTCGACCCTAACCTGTTCGTGCGCGGCATCTCGGTCGCCGATTACCGGATGCTGACTGAGGACAACTACCGCCCCCTGTCCAACAAGACGGTGCAGGGCACCTACCCGCCCGGCTCCACCTTCAAGATGATCACGGCGCTTGCGGCGCTGGAAAACGGCGTCGTCGGGCCGGAGGAAACCGTCTGGTGCCCCGGCCACCTGAAAGTTGCCGGCCGCCGCTTCCACTGCTGGAAACGGGCCGGCCACGGGCATGTGGACCTGAATACCTCGCTGAAGCGGTCCTGCGATGTCTATTACTACGACGTGGCGATTAAAACCGGCATCGACAAGATTTCCGAAATGGCCAATCTGTTCGGCCTGGGTATCAAGCACGATCTGCCGATGTCGGCGGTCGCCCAAGGCATCACACCGACCAAGGAGTGGAAATCCAGCTCCTACGGCAAGGACTGGCTGATCGGGGATACGGCAAACGCTTCGATCGGGCAGGGCTACATGCTGGCCTCGCCCCTGCAACTGGCTGTCATGTCCGCGCGGATTGCCACCGGCCGCAGCGTAACGCCGCGGCTGCTGAAGTCTCTGGACGGTGTAGAGCAGCCCAGCGGCGCGGGCGAGCCGCTGCCGGTCAGCGAAAACAGCCTGCGTATGGTGCGCCGCGGCATGTATTCGGTCAGCAACGACCGCCGCGGCACCGCCTACCGCTCGCGCATTGCCCCCAAGGAGATGGAGATGGCCGGCAAGACCGGCACCAGCCAAGTCCGCAACATCACCGCCGCCGAACGTGCCGCCGGTGTGATCCGCAATGAGGACCTGCCGTGGGAACGGCGTGACCACGCGCTGTTTGTCTGCTTTGCACCTTATGACAAGCCGAAATATGCGGTTGCCGTGGTTGTTGAACATGGCGGTGGCGGCTCCAAGGCGGCGGCACCGGTGGCGCGCGACGTGATGCTGCAGGCGCTTTACAACGGCACGCCGCCGCTGGAGGCCTACCCCAAGGCCGACCGAAGCCGCATCAAGGCGCAGCAGGAACGGCTGGAACGCGAACGCGTCAAGCGCCCGCTGGGCAGCAGGAGCAGCCGGGCATGAGCTATCTTGAGTATCACGCCAAATCGACCCCCACCGGCCTGCGCAAAGTTCTGCATCTGAACTGGGGCCTGACGCTGCTCCTGATCACCGTGTCCAGCGTCGGCTTCCTGATGCTCTATTCGGTGGCAGGCGGATCGTTCAGCCCGTGGGTGGAACCGCAGGTCAAGCGCTTTGCCCTTGGCCTGAGCGTGATGTTTGTGGTGGCGATGATCCCGATCTGGTTCTGGCGCAATATCTCAGTGTTGGCCTACCTGGGGTCGCTGGCATTGCTGGTCGCGGTGGAGCTGTTCGGAACCGTCGGAATGGGCGCGCAGCGCTGGATCGACATCGGCTTCATGCGGCTGCAGCCATCGGAGGTGACCAAGATCGCCCTGGTGATGCTGCTGGCCGCCTATTACGACTGGCTGCCTGCCGAGAAGACTTCTCGCCCCTTGTGGGTGCTTCTGCCGGTGATACTGATCCTGGTGCCGACGGCACTGGTTCTGAAGCAGCCGGACCTTGGCACCTCGATCCTGCTGATGGCCGCGGGCGGCGGCGTGATGTTCCTGGCGGGCGTGCATTGGGCCTATTTCGTGGCGGTGATTGCGGCTGGCGTGGGGCTGGTCAGCGCGGTTTTCCAAAGCCGCGGCACTGAGTGGCAGCTGCTGAAGGACTACCAGTTCCGCCGC
Organism: Leisingera sp. ANG1; assembly: GCF_000203975.2. Taxonomy (GTDB): domain Bacteria; phylum Pseudomonadota; class Alphaproteobacteria; order Rhodobacterales; family Rhodobacteraceae; genus Leisingera. The sequence goes on from NZ_AFCF02000009.1 coordinate 406,345, forward strand.
ATCGACACCTTCCTCGATCCCTCGCAGGACCCATTGGGCGCGGGCTATCACATCACCCAGTCCAAGATTGCACTGGGGTCCGGGGGCTGGTCCGGGCGTGGCTTCATGCAAGGCACCCAGTCGCGGCTGAACTTCCTGCCGGAAAAGCACACCGACTTCATCTTCACCACCCTGGCGGAGGAATTCGGCTTCATCGGCGGCGTAACCCTTCTGTCCATTTACATGCTGATCATCGTGTTCTGCATCGCCTCCGCCATCGCCGCCAAGGACCGGTTCTCTTCGCTGGTGATCATGGGAATCGCCATCACCTTCTTCCTGTTCTTTGCGGTGAACATGTCGATGGTGATGGGGCTGGCACCGGTGGTCGGGGTGCCGCTGCCGATGGTCTCTTACGGCGGCTCGGCGATGCTGGTTCTGCTGGGTGCCTTCGGCATCGTGCAAAGCGCCCATATCCACCGCCCGCGCCAGGCGTCACGTTAGATATTCAGGGAGTTTCCATGACCGCCAATATCCTGTTTGCAGGCCACCCCGACGCCTGGCCCGCCTATGAGCCGCTTTTGAAGGCAGAGCTTGCCCGGCTTGGCGTGGATTCCGATCTGCGCAATGAATTTGCGCCGGAGGAGGTGGATTACATTGTCTACGCCCCCAGCGGGCCGGTCAGCGATTTCACCCCCTTCACCCGCCTGAAAGCGGTGCTGAGCCTGTGGGCAGGTGTCGAGAAAATTGTGCCTGTTGTGCCCGCCGAACTGCCGCTCACCCGGATGGTGGACAGCGGGCTGGAGCAGGGCATGACCGAATGGGTTGTTGGCCACACCCTGCGCTACCACCTGGGCATGGACGCGCATATCCTTGGTCAGAACGGGCACTGGGAGCCCAAGGCCCCGCCGCTGGCGAAGGACCGCAGCGTGACTGTGCTAGGCCTTGGTGCGCTGGGAACTGCCTCGGCCAAAGCCTTGGCCGTACTCGGGTTCCAGGTTTCCGGCTGGAGCCGGAGCCAAAAGGATATCGCGGGCATCACCTGCCACTCCGGCGCAGAGGGGCTGAAGGCGGCACTGGCGCAGGCGGAAATTGTCATTCTGTTGCTGCCGGACACACCCGCCACAGAGAATACCCTGAACGCCGAAACTCTGGCGCTGCTGCCCAAGGGGGCCAGGATCCTCAACCCGGGCCGCGGGCCGCTGATTGATGACGATGCACTGCTGGCGGCACTGGACAGCGGCCAGGTCGGCCATGACACGCTGGACGTTTTCCGCGTCGAGCCGCTGCCGCCGGAACACCCTTATTGGGCGCATCCCAATGTGACGGTGACCCCGCATATCGCCTCGGAAACCCGCGAAAGCACCGCGGCGGAGGTGATCGCCGAAAACATCCGCCGCACCGAGGCGGGGGAACCGCTGCTGCATCTGGTCGACCGCAGCCTCGGCTACTGAACGCAAAAGAGCGGGCCAGCACCCGCTCTTTCATCCTTCCTGAAATACTCCCGCCGGAGGCAGCGCCTGTCAGGGCGCGTCGCTTACTCTGCGGCCAGACCGCGGCCTTTCAGCAGCGCCTCGACGCCCGGCAGCCGCCCGCGGAACGCGGTGTATAGCTCAGCCGGATCAACAGACCCGCCGGTGGAAAGGATATGCGCCTCCAGCGCCTTGGCACGTTCTGCATCAAAGGCCCCGCCTGCCTCCTCAAAAGCGGCAAAGGCGTCGGCGTCCATCACTTCCGACCACATGTAGCTGTAGTAGCCCGAGGAATAGCCGTCGCCGGAAAACACATGGGCAAAATGCGGCGTAGCGTGGCGCATGATGATCGCCCGCGGCATGCCGATTTCCTCCAGCACCTCGGCCTGCTTGACCATCGGGTCGGAGGGTGCCGCCCCGTCGTGGAAGGCAAGGTCGACCAGCGCGGAGGCGACGTACTCTACCGTCTGAAAGCCCATGTCGAAATTGGCCGCCCCCAGCACTTTCTCCAGCATCTGCTGCGGCATCGGTTCGCCGGTTTCCGCGTGGGTGGCAAACTCCTGCAGCACCTCCGGCACTTCCAGCCAGTGTTCATAAAGCTGGCTGGGCAGTTCGACAAAGTCACGTGCCACCGAAGTCCCGGAGATGCTCTCGTAAGTCACATTAGACAGCATCTGGTGCAGCGCGTGGCCGAACTCATGGAACAGGGTGCGGGCGTCGTCCCAGGACAAGAGTGCCGGGTCGCCCTTGGCGAAATTGCAAACGTTGATCACCACAGGTGCCTGAACATCAGGGAACTTGGCCTGCTGGCGCATGGCGGAGCACCAGGCTCCCGAGCGTTTGGAACCGCGCGCGAAATAGTCGCCGATGAACACCGCCACATGGCTCCCGTTCCGGGTCACCTCCCAGGCGCGGCAATCCGGATGGTAAAGCGGCACATCCAGCGGCGCGAACTTCAGTCCGAACAGTCTATTGGCGCAGGCAAAAGACGCCTCGATCAGCCGGTCCAGCTGCAGGTAAGGCTTCAGCGCAGCCTCATCCAGGTCATGCTCGGCCTTGCGGCGTTTCTCCGCGTAGTAGCGCCAATCCCAGGGTTCCAGATCGCCGTTTACGCCATCCGCCTGCATCATTTCAGTCAGGATCTGCGCGTCCTGATCGGCGCGCGACTTGGCCGCCTCCCAGACCTCCATCAGCAGCCCGCGCACTGCTTCCGGCGTCTTGGCCATTTCGGTTTCCAGCTTATAGGCTGCGAAGTTTTCGTAGCCCAACAGCTGCGCGCGTTCTTCCCGCAGCTGCAGGATTTCCGCTGCGATGGCGCGGTTGTCGGTCTCGCCGCCATTGGCGCCGCGGGCGGCCCAGGCGTTGAAGGCTTTTTCGCGCAAGTCGCGGCGCGGCGAAAATTGCAGGAACGGTGTGATAAGCGAACGGGACAGGGTGACCACCGGGCCGCCCTTGCCCTTTTCCTCGCCAGCCGCACGGGCCGCCTTGACCACGAAATCCGGCAAGCCTTCCAAATCCTCTTCGGACAGTTCCATGAACCACTCGCGCTCATCCGCCAGCAGGTTCTGGGTGAACTGAGTGCCCAGGGTGGCCAGCCGCCCCTTGATCTCCTGCATCCGCGTATCGGCGTCACCTTCCAGCGCCGCGCCGCCGCGGACAAAGCCGCGATGGGTCAGCATCAGCACGCGCTGCTGTTCATCGGTCAGGTCCAGCTGCTCGCGCTGGTCCCACACTGCCTTAATGCGCGCATAAAGCGCCTTGTTGGCGGTGATGGCCGAGAAATGCGCGGCAAGTTTCGGAGAGAACGCCCGCTGCAGTTCTTCCCGCTTGGGGTTGCTGTCGGCGCCGGCCACGGTGAAGAACACGCCCAGCACCTGCTCCAGCTCGCGGCAGGGTGTCTCCAGCGCCTCGATCACATTGGCAAAGCCGGGCGGCTCGGAATTGCTTGCGATGGCGTCGATCTGTGCCTTATGCGCCGCTAGCGCCTGTTCCAGCGCAGGGGCGAAATCATCATCGGAAATGCTGTTGAACGGGGCGATTTCAAACGGCGTGTCCCAGCGGGACAGAAGCGGATTGGACATATGAAAGGTCTCCTTTGCAGGTGACGCTATCGGCAAAGACAGGAGGCTGCAATTGGCCTTTCCCGGCGCAGGTCCGCTGTCTCAGCCGCCTGCGCCCTCGCCCTCCGTCAGTTCTGCTGGAATGATGCGGATGGGCACATCCGCCACATTGGCTGCCCGCGCGATGCGCCACTCAAAGCGTCCCATTTTGCCATCGGTGTCGATCAGCACCACCACCGGCTCCTTGCCGGTAATCTCTGCCGCAAACAGCGCCTGCTGGATACTGTCGAGACTGCTGCGTTTATCCAGCCCGAACTCGATGACGCGGTTCTCGTTCTCGCAATCGGTGCGGATCGAGGCGCCGCCGCCGGGATAAGTGAAATCATGCACCCGTTCCGGCTGGCCGCCGAACAGGGCACCGCAAAGGAGCGCGATGTAGTAGGCTTCGTTCACTGGCGGCGTTCAGCTTTCCGCTTTGCCGCTGCAGGCCGGGCAGCCCGCCCGCCGGGACAGGCGGATCTTGCGGGTTTCGCCATACAGCCCGTCATAGATCAGCATCTCGCCGCGCAGCACCGCCCCGGCGCCGGTGATCTGCTTGACCGCCTCCACCGCCATCATCGATCCGACCACGCCGGGCAGCGGACCGATCACCCCGGCCTCGGAGCAGCTGGGCGCAAGACCGGCTGCGGGGGCCTCAGGAAAGATGCACTGGTAACACGGGCCGTCTTCGGCCGGGTGAAACACACTCAGCTGGCCCTCCCACTGCGAAAGCGCGCCGGAGATCAGCGGCTTGCCCAGCGCCACCGCGGTGCGGTTGGCCAGATAGCGGGTTTCGAAATTGTCAGTGCCGTCGAGGATCAGATCATATTCGGCAAATAGCTCTGCTGCGACCTCCTCTGTCAGACGGCGGTTGTACGGGCGCACCTCCACGTAGGGGTTCTGCGCCTGCATCGCGGCCTGGGCCGAGAACACCTTGGGTTTGCCGATGTCCGCGTCCTGGTGGATTACCTGGCGCTGCAGGTTGGCGTTGTCGACCACGTCGTCGTCAATCACCCCGATTGTGCCCACGCCGGCAGCGGCCAGGTATTGCAGCGCAGGCGCGCCAAGCCCGCCGGCACCGATCACCAGCACCTTGGCCTTCTTCAGCTTCTTCTGCCCCGGCCCGCCCAGTTCCCGCAGAACGATGTGGCGGGCATATCGGTCAAGCTCGCTTTCGGTGAAGGTGCTGGCGGGCTGGTTCATCTTTACTTCCTGAGGCTGGGCGCGGTTTTTCAAGGCCGCCACGATACGCGCATAGAACCCCGCCACAAGGGCAAAGCCGCCGAGCAACAGCCAGGATGCCGCAGAGCCGCCAGTGCCTTCGCGCAGGGGATGCCCGTCCGGCAGGGTCAGCTGCACTGCCAGCACGGCGGTGAACAGCACCGCCAGCAGCGTGATACGCAGATTGCGCGGCAGGCCAAGGAAGCGGCCGCCCCACCAGATCAGCACAGCAAGAATGAGAATGCGCAGCATCAGCCGCGCCCGGTGGAGCCGAAGCCGCCGTCGCCCCGCTCAGTTCCTGTAAGCGCGTCCGCAACCTCGAACCGCGCTTGCAGAACCGGCGCCACCACCATCTGCGCAATACGTTCGCCGTGGTGAACCTCAAAGGGCTTCTGACCGGCATTCATCAGGATCACCCCCAAGGGCCCGCGGTAATCGCTGTCGATGGTGCCGGGCGTATTGGGCAGGGTGATGCCATGCTTCAGCGCCAGCCCGGAGCGGGGACGGACCTGCACCTCATAGCCTGCCGGGATCTCGATCCGCAGGCCGGTCGGCACCAGCGCCCGCTCGCCCGGCTGCAGCACCAGACAGCCGCGGTCCGGCAGGTTGGCGCGCACGTCGGCACCGGCAGCACCGGCAGTTTCATACGACGGCAGCGGCACATCCCGGTCTGCCCCCTCATCGTGGATCACACGGATAGTCACCATCACAGCGCCCCTGCTTCATCTTTCCAAAAATACTCAAAATCACCCGGCCAGCGCCGCCGCGATCCGTTCTGCCAGCTTGCGGGCCACTTCATCCTTGCCCATGCGCGGCCATTCTTCAGCCCCGTCATCTGAAATCAGGATCACCGCGTTTTCACTGCCGCCCATGATGCCGGTTGCGGGGGAGACGTCATTGGCCACGATCCAGTCGCAGCCCTTGCGCTTGCGTTTGGCGGTTGCGTTCTCGATAACGTCGTTGGTTTCCGCCGCAAATCCGACCACCAGCCCGGGGCGGCCTTGCTTCATCTGCGAGACGGTTTTTAGAATGTCGGGGTTTTCAGCGAACTCCAGCACCGGCAAACCATCATTGGATTTCTTCAGCTTCCGGTCAGAGGCGCTGGCCACCCGCCAGTCCGCCACCGCGGCGGCAAAGACACCAGCGTCGGCGGGCAGTGCCTGCTGCACGGCGGCTTCCATCTCACGGGCGCTTTCCACCGGCACCACTTGCACGCCCTCGGGCGGGCGCACCTCTGCGGGGCCCGTGACAAACACGACCTCCGCCCCCAAGTCGCGCAGAGCACGGGCCACCGCTGCCCCCTGCGCCCCGGAGGAGCGGTTGGCGATATAGCGCACCGGGTCGATCGGCTCATGCGTCGGTCCGGAGGTCACCAGGATGCGCTTCCCCTTCAGCGGTCCATCCGCAAGCTTGGCGGCAATAGCGGCCAGGATTTCCTCCGGCTCCGCCATCCGGCCGGGGCCGAATTCACCGCAGGCCATACTGCCCTCATTGGGGCCAACAAAGGACACGCCATCCTCTTTCAGGGTTTCAAGGTTGCGCTGCGTGGCCGGATGCTCCCACATGCGGACGTTCATCGCAGGCGCCAGCAGCACCGGCGTGTCGGTCGCCAGAAGCAGAGTCGAGGCAAGGTCATTGGCAAAACCTTGCGCCATCTTCGCCATCAGATCGGCGGTGGCCGGCGCCACAACTAGCAAATCGGCGCTGCGCGACAGTTGGATATGGCCCATCTCAGCTTCTGCCGTCAGGTCGAACAGCTCCTGATGCACCGCAGTCCCGGCCAAGGCCGAAACCGAAAGCGGCGTCACGAACTCCGCGCCCGCCTTGGTCAGCACCGGCGTCACCCGGGCGCCATGATCCTGCAGGCGCCGGATCAGCTCCAGCGACTTATAGGCCGCAATGCCGCCGCCGATGATCAATAGAATATGTTTGCCAGCCAGCATTTGCGCATCCTCGCCCGGTTTCCCGCGACCTTACTGCGGCGCGGCAAAAGTGTGAAGCTGTCAGCCGTCCTCGCGGAACGCAAGGCAGGGATCGGGGCGTTCGACCGCAGGGGCATCCAGTATCAAGTCAAATTGCCCGCCGATTTGCCCGTCCTCAGACTGGCCCAGGCTGCGGATAACGGCCTCCGGGCGGGCCTTTGCCAGATAGACCGCCAGCCCCCTGTCCATGCGGGCATGGCCGTTGCCGGTGATGACAGCAACCGGGCCTCCAGTCTCTGCCAGAGCCTTGTCTGCAGCCGCCGCAAGCGCAGCATCGCGCAAGCGCTGGAAGCCCACCAGCACCGGCAGCATTTCTTCTGGCATGGCGTTGCAGTGATTGATCTGCTGATCCGTCTCCCGCGCTGCCTGTTCCGCTTCCGGCAGCGGCTGGTCCAATCCGAAACGCGCGGAAGCGTCAGCACCGAAATAGTCCGCTATCCCGTCACTCATGACTGCAGGGGCGTTTTCCCTCGGCACCAATGCGCCATACTGGCGTGCACCCTTGGCTGCCGCAAAGACCGGGGCATACAGGCCGAACTCCGGCCAGCCACTTGCCGCCCAGTTCAGCGCTTTGGCCGTTTGCTCTGCATCACCGAGACCTCCGGTTTCCAGCCTTTCAGCCTGTTCCGCGGTGATCATCTCCCAGACCACGGCCTTAGGCTCCAGAACAGCCAGCAGCTCAGCTTGCCGCTGGTGGTGCACAGGATTGTCGTGCACCTCGCCCAGGATCACGACATCCGCCCCCCTTAGCACTTCAACTGCGCCGGCAAGCTCTTCTGCGCGGGCACCCATCACGCCAAGCGCCGCCAGAACGGCGGCGCTTGCAATCATTTTCAGGCCAGTTAAGCGCTTTCTCATGAAAGCAGTTTGTGCACCTCGCGCGATTGGCCTTCAAGGCATTTGCGCATTTTCTGGAACGCGCCGGCCTCCAGCTGGCGCACCCGCTCCTTGGACAGGCCAAGCTCTGTGCCCAGGCTTTCCAGCGTGCGGGGCTGTTCGCGCAGCTTGCGTTCGGTGATGATGAACCGCTCACGCTCATTCAGTGCCTGCAGCGCAGAGACCAGCCATTTGCGCAGCTGACGGCGGTCATGCCGCTCCTGCACCAGTTCCTCGGCCTGCGAGGTTTCATCCTCCAGCGCATCAATCCATTCGCGCCCCTCATCCTCCGCCGACTGGATCGCGTTGAGCGAGAAGTCGGCGCCGGACAGGCGGCCTTCCATCATCTCGACATCGCGCAGCGGCACCCCGATTTCTGTTGCGATTTTCTGGTGCAGTTGATGCCGGTCCAGCCGCACGCCCGACACACGTGCCTCGCGTTCGAACTGCGCCTGCACCCGGCGCATGTTGAAGAACAGCGATTTCTGCGACGAGGTGGAGCCGGTGCGCACCATCGACCAGTTACGCATCACATAATCCTGGATCGACGCCTTGATCCACCAGACCGCATAGGTCGAGAACCGCACTCCGCGGTCCGGGTCGAATTTGTCCGCTGCTTTCATCAGACCCAGGCCTGCTTCCTGAATCAGGTCGTTCATCGGCGCCCCGTACCGCTTGAACTTGGCCGCCATGGAAATTGCCAGGCGCATATAGGCGTTGATAAGCCGGTGCAGCGATTGCACGTCGCGGTCATCCCGCCAGGCATATGCCAGGCGCCGCTCGGTCTCTGCATCCAGCAGTTCCGCCTTCATTGCCTGTCTCGGCAATGGGTTTTCAAGTGTTTGATCAAGTGCCATTGTGATTTCCCCCCGGAAACTAATTAACAAACTGCCGCCTGGGGGCGTGCATGGAACAATCGGGGGCCCGGTTTTAGGCCGGCAGCAACAGCGCACTGGATGCGACTCTCGGCTCATCCAAAGGCCAAAACGGAAAAGTTAAATTGTATTTTGGCCCCTGCGCAGACTTTCCCGGCCTAAATAAGTGGAACCCCGGGACGCTGCGGTCTCTTGTCTTCACCGGGCCCTGCAGTTACCCACAGGAACGGCTTCGGACTCATAGGTTAGCAAAAAATGCCGTTAAATGTAACTTTTATTCTGGGGGGCGCTGCCTCAGGCAAATCGGCATTTGCCGAACAGCTGTGCGCAAACACCGGAAAAGACAAAGTTTACTGGGCAACTGCACAAATTTTTGACACTGAAATGCGCGAAAAAGTGTCCCGACACCTCGAACAAAGAGGTTCCGGCTGGGCGACTATTGAAGAACCGGAAACAGCCGCGCAGGTCCTGGATCCCCTCAACAGCCGCCAGGTTTGCCTGATGGATTGCGCGACCATGTGGCTGACAAACCATTTGCTGGCAGAGCACGACCTGAACGCGGCAACCGAAGAATTGCTGGCCGCCATCAGCCGCTGCCAGGCCGATCTGGTAATTGTCTCCAATGAAACCGGGCTGGGCATCGTGCCGGAAAACAATCTGGCGCGCCGCTTCCGCGAAGCCCAGGGAAGGCTCAATATTGCTCTGGCGGCACGGGCGGATACCGTTGTTCAGGTCACGGCCGGGCTGCCCCTGGTGCTGAAAGGGGCGCTGTGATCACCCGCCTGTTTCTGGTGCGGCATGGTCCGACTCACGCGAAGTGCATGGTCGGCTGGTCCGACCTGCCCGCCGACTTGTCCGATTCGGCAGCGCTGAAGCGCCTGTCAGCGTATCTGCCTGCGGATGCTCTGGTGGTGTCCTCCGATCTTTCCCGAGCGGTTGAGACAGCCTCCGCCATCCAGGGCAGCCGGGAACGCCTGCCCCACGCCGAGGCCCTGCGCGAAATCCATTTCGGCGCCTGGGAACTGCGCACCTGGGCCGAAGTGGACGCCGAAGACCCTGAGCGCATCCGCGCTTATTGGGAAACCCCGGGCGACGTCACCCCGCCCGGCGGTGAAAGCTGGCACCAGGTCTGCAACCGGGTGAACGCGGCGATTGACGCACTGATCGGCGTACACCGGGGCCGCGACCTGATCGTGGTCGGCCATTTCGGCCAGATCCTGACCCAAATCCAGCGGGCGGAAATGCTGACGGCGGAGGAGGCCTTTGCCCACCGGATCGACAACCTGTCGGTCAGCGAAGTCTCCCTCGGGCCAGATGGCTGGAAGGCCGGAAGTATCAATCACCTGCCGTGACGGGCACCATCACAAACATTCCATTTTGAAATGTGCGGACCCGCGCTAGCCTCCTGCCATGGCTTATGAAATCTATATTGGCGACCGCATGTATTCCAGCTGGTCATTGCGCGGCTGGCTCATGCTCGAGAAATTCTCCCTGCTCCATACAGTGCATATGGTGGGGCTTTATTCCGGAACCATGGCGCAGGAAATGGCGCATCTGGCGCCGGCGCGGCTGGTGCCCGCGCTGCACACGCCGGAGGGCATGGTGGTTGGCGAAAGCCTGGCCATTGCCGAAACCCTGGCCGAACGCCACCCGGACGCCGGGCTGTGGCCGTCCGATCCTGCACAGCGGGCCACAGCGCGCTGGCTGGCAGCGGAAATGGTTGGCGGCTTCTCGGCCTTGCGCGGCGAATGCCCGATGCAGCTGGCCCATATCTATGAAGGCTTCGAGGTGTCGCGCAGCGTAAAAGCCGACCTGGACCGGATCGAGGCGCTGTTTGCCCATGCCCGCAAGGTTTCCGGCCACAGCAGCGGTTATCTGTTCGGAGACTATTCTCTGGCAGATGTTTTCTACACCCCGGTTGCAGCCCGGATCGTGGGATATGGCCTGCCGGTTTCCGCGGAAACCCGCACCTATTGCAAACTGCTGCTGTCAGACCCGGCAGTCCTGCGCTGGCAGGAACAGGCGCATGAGGTCAGCTATGACCCGGAACCCTATGCGATGGACCTGCCAAAGCGGCCCTGGTCGCTGGACTGAGCCCGCGGCCTGCGCGAATTCTTCGTGAATTCGCGGCTGCCCGGCGAACACGTTAACCAATCGGAAACCACGATTGCCAAGCATCTCTCCCTGACCTTTCAGGAGGCGGGGAGAGATGACAGCACGGTCCTACACGGTGGCTTTTCAGGGCGTCGAGGCCCGCCAGGTCGAGGTGCAATGCGCCGTCGCCCCCGGATTGCCTGCTTTCTCGGTAGTTGGCCTGCCGGACAAGGCGGTCCAGGAAGCGCGCGAAAGGGTGAGGGCAGCCTTTGCGGCGATGTCCATCGCCCTGCCCTCGCGCCGGATCACCATAAATCTGTCGCCCGCGGATCTGCCCAAAGAAGGCAGCCATTTCGACCTGCCGATTGCGCTCGCCTTGCTGGCCGCTATCGGCATCGTCCCGGCGGAAAAGGCTGAGGAAACCATTGCCCTTGGCGAGCTGTCTTTGGACGGCCAGTTGATGCCCGTGGTTGGCGCCCTGCCCGCAGCTGTGACCGCGGCAGAGGAAGGCCGGATGCTGCTCTGCCCGAAACATTCCGGGCCGGAAGCCGCCTGGGTCGATGCCGCGCAGGTGATCGGGGCCGCCACGCTGACGGAGGTGGTGCAGCACTTCACCGGCCAGCGGCGCATCGAGCCTGCCGTGCCGGGCGAGGCCGTCCTCGGGCTGGGCGGCAAGGACCTGCGCGATGTGAAAGGCCAGGAGACCGCCAAACGCGCGCTGGAAATCGCCGCCGCCGGGCGCCATCATGTGCTGATGGTTGGCCCGCCGGGTTCGGGTAAGTCGATGCTGGCGGCACGGCTGCCCTCGATCCTGCCGCCGCTGTCCCCAGCCGAGGCGCTGGAAACCTCGATGATCCACTCCCTATGCGGGCTGATCGACGAGGGCGGCATCAGCCGCGCCCGCCCTTTCCGCGAACCGCACCACACCGCCTCCATGGCCGCAATCGCCGGCGGCGGGCGGCGGGCGCAACCGGGCGAGATCAGCCTGGCCCACAACGGCGTGCTGTTCCTGGACGAGCTGCCGGAGTTCGGCCGCCCGGTGCTGGAAACCCTGCGCCAGCCGCTGGAAACCGGCGAAGTGATGGTGGCGCGCGCCAATGCCCATGTGAAATACCCCAGCCGCTTCATGCTGGTGGCCGCCGCCAACCCCTGCAAATGCGGCTATCTGGCCGATGCCAACCGCGCCTGCTCCCAAGCCCCCATTTGCGGGGCGAACTACCTGGGCCGGATTTCAGGGCCGCTGCTGGACCGTTTCGACCTGCATCTGGACGTGCCGCCGGTGGATGTGGCCGACCTGGAGCTGCCGCCCAGCGCCGAAGGTTCTGCCGAGGTTGCGCAGCGCGTGGCAATTGCGCGGGAAGCGCAGACCGCCCGGTTTCAGGACCACCCCGGCCTGCGCCAGAACGCCGACGCCGAGGGCGCGGTCCTGGAAGAAATTGCCGCCCCTGACGCCGAAAGCCGCGATCTGCTGGTCCGGGCAGCCGAACGTTTCGGCCTCAGTGCGCGCGGCTACCACAGGGTGCTGCGGGTCGCGCGTACGATTGCGGATCTGGCCTGCGAAGAAGCGGTGCAGCGCCCTCATTTTGCTGAGGCGCTGAGCTTCCGGCTGCCGGGATGACCCGGAGCCGGAGCAGACGTCAGACCTTCGCTTCGATCGCCCGCCAGACCTTCTCAGCGATATTCACGCCGTCGAACCGCTCCAGCTCCTGAATCCCGGTGGGTGAGGTCACGTTGATCTCGGTCAGGTAGTCGCCAATAACGTCAATACCGACAAAAATCTGGCCCTTTTCGCGCAGCAGCGGGCCGATGGCGGCGCAGATCTCAAGGTCTCGCTCGCTCAGGCCGATCTTCTCAGGCCGGCCGCCCACATGCATGTTCGACCGGGTCTCTCCCGCTGCCGGCACCCGGTTGATGGCTCCCACCGGCTCGCCATCAACCAGGATCACCCGCTTGTCGCCATTGCTGACATCCGGCAGGAATTTCTGCACGATCAGAGGCTCGCGGCTGAAGCCGGTGAACAGCTCATGCAGGGAGGTGAGGTTGCGGTCGTTTGCATCCAGCCGGAACACACCCGCGCCGCCGTTGCCATAGAGCGGCTTCAGGATCACATCGCCATGCTTTTCCTTGAACGCCTTGATGGTCTGCAGGTCGCGGGCGATGGTTGTGGGCGGAGTCAGCTCCGGGAAGTTCAGCACCAGCAGCTTTTCCGGATAGTTGCGCACCCAGAACGGATCGTTCACCACCAGCGCTTTGCCTTTCAGCATGTCCAGCAGGTGGGTCGAGGTGATGTAGTGCATGTCAAACGGCGGGTCCTGGCGCAGCCAGACCACGTCGAATTCCGCTAAATCAACTTCGCGTCCGGGCCCCAGAACCGCCGGGGCGCCCTCCACCCGCTGCACGGTCATGTCGTGGCCGCGGGCGGTGATGCGGCCTTCCTGGTAGGCCAGCTGGTCGGGGCCGTAATAAAACAGCTCATGGCCGCGCGCCTGCGCTTCCTCGGCCAGGCGGAAGCTGCTGTCGGCGTTGATGTTCACGCCCATGACCGGGTCCATCTGGAAGGCGATTTTCATGGCAGTATCCCTCGTAAGCTGCCCGAATACATGGCCCACAGAACGCCAGGGTTCAATGGGGCAGCTGCGGATCAGTCAAAGCCGATGGCGTTTTCGATAATCTCCACCGCGCCCGTGCCATCCACCAGCGCCGCGTCGAAACGGACCGGCGTCAGCTGGCCTAGCGGTTCGTTTTCCAGATACTGTCCGGCACTGGCATAGATGCGTTCCGCCTGCCGCGGTGTGATCCGCAGCGCCGCGCCGGCGCAGGTTGCGCTGTGTTTCACCTCGACAAACACCAGCCCGTCCGGACCGCGCAGGATCAGGTCAATCTCGCCTCCAGCCCCGCGCCAGCGGCGCTCGGCCACGGAGTAGCCGCGGTTTTCATAGTGGCGCGCGACGATCTCCTCCGCCGCTTCACCGGCCAGATGCGCGCGGGCGCCGCGGTGCTGGCGGGCACGGCTCACGGCTCAGCTGTCCTTCGCCATCTTCAACGCCATCTGGTAAACCTTTCGCCGGGGCAGCCCGTGCATCTCGGCGACGATTCCTGCGGCATCCTTGACCGAATTGCCCTGCAATGCGGCCTGCAGGTCGCTTTCAAGGTCGCCCTCGCTGACCTCAACCTCCTGCGCGCGGTCAACCAGCAGCACGATCTCGCCCTTGACCGGCGTCTCCTCCAGCCCGGCAGCCAATTCCGTCAGCGGTGCACGTCGCACCTCCTCAAATTTCTTGGTCAGCTCACGGCACAGCGCGGCAGGTCGGTCGCCCAGCACCGCCGCCATATCGGCAACCGAAGCGGCAACCCGCTTGGGCGATTCATAGAAAATCAGCGTGCCGGGGATTTCCCGCAACTCCTCCAGCCGCTTGAGCCGGGCGCCGGAGGCATTGGGCAGGAAGCCTGCAAAGAAGAACGCATCCGTCGGCAGCCCGGCAAGCGTCAGCGCCGTCGCTGCCGCCGAGGCGCCGGGGGCGCAGGTGACCGTATGGCCTGCCTCCGCCGCCGCGCGGCTGAGGTCAAACCCGGGATCGGCAATCAGCGGCATCCCGGCCTCAGACGCATAGGCGACCGACTTCCCTTCGCCAATCGCCTCCAGCAATTTTGCCCGCGCACCGGTGCCGCTGTGGTCATGGTAAGCAATGATCCGCCGCCCGCCCAAAGGCACCCCGTGAATCTCCATCAGCTTGCGCAGCGAGCGTGTATCCTCAGCCGCAAGCACATCGGCCGAAGCCAGCACATCCAGCGCCCGCAGGGTAATGTCGCGGGCGGTGCCAATCGGCGTGGCAACAAAGTAAAGCCCGGGGGACAATATGACATTCTGGTGATTCAACGCTGGACCCGCCTTTTTGGTCGTTTATGATCCGCCCTTAAACCCACGCGGCGCATTGCGCCGGGAGAACGGAGTTTCAAGTCCATTATGTTTGCTGTTTTCAAACGCGCCCGCAAGGCGGCTCTGACTGCCGCCGCCGCCCTTTCCGCCATTGCCCTTTCCGCCTGTGACCCGATTGCCGTCGGCACCGGCCCGACCATCAACACCTCTAAACCCGTTCCGGTGGCGCTGCTGGTGCCGCGCGGTTCTGCCCAGCAAGGCGACAGCGTGCTGGCAAAAAGCCTGGAAAACGCCGCCCGCATGGCGATTGCGGACCTGGATGGGGTGCAAATCGACCTGCGGGTTTATGATACCGCGGGCAGCCCCGAGGTGGCCTCCGGCGCGGCGCAGCAGGCGCTGAAGGACGGGGCCCGCGTGATCCTTGGCCCGGTTTATGCCGAAGCCGCCAATGCCGCAGGCATTGCAGCCCGCCAGCGTGGCGTGAACGTGCTCGCCTTCTCCAACAACACGGCAATTGCAGGCGGCAACGTCTTCATCCTGGGGCCGACCTTTGACAACACGGCCCAGCGGCTGACCAGCTTCGCCGCCCGCAACGGCAAGCGCAACATTCTGGTCGTTGGCGGCAATGATGCCGCAGGCACCGCCGGGCGCAGCGCGATCCAGCGCGCCGCAGGCAACAGCGGCGTGAACATCGCCGGCAGCGTCGGCTACGAGCTGTCGCAGCAGGGAGTGATCAATGCCATTCCGACTATCCGGTCCCAATCGGCCGGCGCAGATGCCGTCTTCCTGACCTCCACCACCGCAGGCGCGCTGCCGCTGCTGGCGCAATTGCTGCCTGAGGCCGGTGTTGACCCGGCAGAAAAACAGTACATCGGTCTGACCCGCTGGGATATTCCGCCGCAAACCCTGGCCCTGCCCGGTGTTCAGGGCGGCTGGTTCGCGCTGCCGGACCAGGGAAAGGTTCAGCAGTTCAGCGCCCGCTACCAGGCCACTTACGGCGCCTCGCCGCATTCGATCGGCAGCCTGGCCTATGACGGCATCGCCGCCATCGGCGCCCTGGTTGCGGCCGGCAAATCCGACGCGCTGACCGCGGGTGCCCTGACCCAGGGCGCGGGCTTCCAGGGCGCAGGCGGCATCTTCCGGCTGCGGCCCGACGGCACCAACGAACGCGGGCTGGCAGTGGCCACCATTCAGGAACAGAAGGTCGTGATCATTGACCCAGCCCCAAGCAGCTTCGCAGGCGCAGGCTTCTAAAGCCCCCGCCGCTCAGTCGCAGCCCGCGGGCACAGGCCTGCCGGAACCGCTGGGTCCGCTGATCTGCGGACCCGCGGACATCTTTGATGCCATCGGCATCCGGGCGCAGATCAAGGCGCTGGCAGAGGACACTGCACCCGCGGCCCTGCGCGGGGAAACAGTGAAAATCCTGAAGGCCGCAAACAAGGCTGGCCGCGCGGTCATTGCCGAAGCCTTCGCGGACAAACCCTTTGCCGCGCGCGAACTCACCCGTTCCTACACTTTCCTGACCGACGGGCTGGTGACCACAGCGCTCTATGTGGCCAGCGAGCTGCTGCATCCGCTGGCGACCCCGACCCGGGGCGAACGGATCGCCGTGATGGCGGTTGGCGGCTACGGCCGGGGGGAAATGGCGCCGGCCTCTGATGTCGATCTGCTGTTTCTAACTCCCTACAAGATCACCGCCTGGGCGGAGAGCGTGATTGAATCCATGCTCTACATCCTGTGGGATCTGCGGCTCAAAGTTGGCCACGCCAGCCGCACCATCAAGGACTGCATCCGCCTGGGCGGCGAGGATTACACCATTCGCACTGCGATGCTGGAACACCGGCTTCTGGCCGGCCATGCGCCGCTGGCTAAAGAGCTGGACAAGCGCCTGAAAAAGGAGCTGTTCTCCCAGGATGCACCGGAGTTTGTCGAGGCAAAGCTGGCCGAACGCGACGCCCGCCATCTGAAGCAGGGCCAGCGCTACATGGTTGAGCCCAACGTGAAAGAGGGCAAGGGCGGCCTGCGCGACCTGCAGTCGCTGTTCTGGATTGCCAAATACCTCTACCAGGTTAAGGATGCCGAAGATCTAGTGCCGCTGGGCCTGTTCCGCCCGGAGGAGATGGAATTGTTCGCCAAGGCGGCAACCTTCCTGTGGGCGGTGCGGTCACACCTGCATCTGGCAACGGGGCGCGCCACCGAACAGCTGACCTTTGACCTGCAGGTCGAGGTGGCCAGCCGCATGGGTTACGAGGACAAGGCGGGCCGCCGCGGCGTCGAAGTTTTCATGCAAGAGTATTTCCGCCACGCCACCCGCGTCGGCGACCTGACCCGCATCTTCCTGACCAAGCTGGAGGCCAGCCAGCAAAAGAACGCACCGCTCCTGGAGCGGATTTTCCGCCGCCGCCCGCGTATCAAGCCCGGCTACAAGGTGGTGAACAACCGGCTGGACGTGATCGACCCCAAGGCCTTCCTCGAAGACCGGCTCAACCTCTTGCGGCTGTTCGAGGAAGCCCTGCGCACCGGCATGCTGATCCACCCGGACGCGATGCGGCTGGTGACCGCCAACCTGCACCTGATCGACGACGGCATGCGCAACGACAAGGAAGCGCGGAAGCTCTTCCTGGACCTGCTGCTGAAACACGGCAATTCCGAACGCGCGCTCAGGCGGATGAACGAACTGGGGGTGCTGTCAGCATTCCTGCCGGAATTCGAACCCATCGTGGCGATGATGCAATTCAACATGTATCACTCCTACACGGTGGATGAGCACACCATTCAGGTGATCGCCAACTTTGCCGCCATTGAACGCGGCGAATTGGAAGACGAGCTGCCGCTGTCGTCGGAAATCCTGCGCAAGGGTCTCAACCGCAAGGTGCTGATGGTGGCGATGCTGCTGCACGACATCGGCAAGGGGCGTGAGCAGGACCATTCGATCCTGGGCGCGCAGATCGCCCGCAAGGTCGCACCGCGGCTAGGATTGAAGCCTTCGGAATGCGAAACCGTGGAATGGCTGGTGCGCTATCACCTTCTAATGTCCGACATGGCGCAGAAGCGCGACATCGCCGACCCGCGCACGGTGCGCGATTTCGCCAAGGCAGTGCAGACAGTGAAACGGCTCGACCTGCTGCTGTTGCTGACCGTCTGCGATATCCGCGGCGTCGGTCCGGACACCTGGAACAACTGGAAGGCGGCGCTGCTGCGCGCGCTCTACGGCCAGACCCGCGCGGCGCTGGAGGGCGGCATGGAGGCCCTGAACCGCGAACACCGCGGCGTCTCCGCCAAGAAGGCCCTGCGCGAGGCGCTGCCGGACTGGTCCAAGGCCGATCTCAAGACCGAAACCGCCCGCCACTATCCGCCATACTGGCACGGGCTTCATGTGACCGCCCATGTGGATTTTGCCGAGATGCTGCGCGATTACACCGCCAAGGGCGACCCGGGCGAGGTGATGATCCGGCTCTACCCGGATGAGGACCGCGATGCCACCCGCGCCTGTTTCGTGATGGAGGACCACCCTGGCATCTTCGCCCGCATCGCCGGCGCCCTGGCGCTGGTCGGGGCCAATGTGGTTGATGCGCGCTCCTACACCACCAAGGACGGCTATGTGACCGATGCCTTTTGGATTCAGGACAGCGAAGGCCACCCCTTCGATCCGATCCGCCTGCACCGGCTCAAGCAGATGATCGAAAAGACCCTGAAGGGCGAGGTGATCACCCGCGATGCCCTGAAATCCCGCGACAAGATCAAGAAGCGCGAACGCGCCTTCAAGGTGCCGACCCATATCACTTTCGATAACGAAGGCTCGGAAATCTACACCATCATCGAGGTCGATACCCGTGACCGGCCCGGCCTGCTCTATGACCTCGCCCGCACCCTGGCCTCCGCCAATGTCTATATTGCCAATGCGGTGATTGCGACCTATGGCGAGCAGGTGGTGGATGCCTTCTATGTCAAGGACATGTTCGGCTTGAAATACTACGCGGACTCCAAGCAGCGGACGCTGGAAAAGAAACTGCGCGCGGCGATTGCCGAGGGTGCAAAACGGGCGGATACATGAAACCGATCAAATTGCTGTCGGGCTTCCTGACCGTTGGGTTCTGGACGCTGGCAAGCCGTGTGCTGGGCTTTGCCCGCGAAATCCTGATTGCCGCCTTCATCGGTCCGGGGCCGGTGCTGGACGCTTTCATCGTCGCTTTCCGCCTGCCCAACCTGTTCCGCCGCTTCTTCGCCGAGGGTGCTTTCAACGCAGCCTTTGTGCCGGCATTTTCGAAACGCTACGAGGCGGATGAGAACGCAACCGCCTTTGCCCAGCAAGCCTTCAACCTCCTGGCGGCAGCGGTGCTGGCACTGGTCGGTCTTGGCATGGTGTTCATGCCGGGACTGGTCTGGCTGACGGCAGGCGGCTTCGTGGGCGATGCACGGTTCGATATGGCCGTGGGATACGGCTACATCGTCTTTCCCTACATCCTGTTTATGTCTTTGGCGGCACTGTTTTCTGGCGTGCTGAACGCCACCGGACGGTTTGCGGCTGCCGCCGCTGCGCCGGTGCTGCTCAATATCTTTGCCTGCTCTGCGATGGCAGCCGGGGCGGTCCTGGGCGGCGATGTGATTGTCTGGCTGGTCTGGACAATCCCGGTTGCCGGCGTGGCCCAGCTGGCACTCGTCTGGGCCGCGGCTGAAAAGGCCGGCATCCCTCTGCGCCCCGGCCTGCCGCGCTGGAATGCTGATATGCGTGCCCTGGTGCGTGTGGCGGTTCCGGCCGCGCTGGCCATGGGAGTCACTCAGATCAACCTGGTTGTCGGGCAGTATGTGGCCTCGGACATTGAAAAGGCCGCCAGCTGGCTGTTCATTGCCGACCGCCTGTATCAGCTGCCGTTGGGGGTCGTGGGCATCGCCGTCGGCATCGTTCTGCTGCCAGCCCTGTCCCGCCGCCTGCGCGCCGGTGACAGCGCCGGGTCCCAGGACGCCCTGTCCCGCGCCGGAGAGTTTTCACTGCTGCTGGCAGTTCCTTCGGCTGTTGCCTTCATGACCGTGCCAGTTCCGCTGGTCTCCGTTCTGTATGAGCGGGGTGCAACCGGCCCCGAAGACGTCGCGGCGATTGCCGTGGCCGTCGCCATCTATGGCGCTGGCCTGCCGGCCTTCATGCTGC
This sequence comes from Leisingera sp. ANG1, assembly GCF_000203975.2. GTDB lineage: Bacteria > Pseudomonadota > Alphaproteobacteria > Rhodobacterales > Rhodobacteraceae > Leisingera. The sequence goes on from NZ_AFCF02000009.1 coordinate 425,963, forward strand.
AAAAGGTGCTGCAGCCGCTCTATTTCGCACGCGAGGACACCAGAACCCCGTTCCGCTACGCGCTGGTGGCGATGGCCGTGAACGCCGCTCTGGCCTTTGGCCTGAAACCGGTGCTGGGCTGGATCGCGCCTGCCATTGCCGCCTCTGCCGCCGGCTGGGTGATGGTGGCATTGCTGGCGCTCGGCGCCCGCGGCATGGGAGACGAAGCCCGTTTCGACGCCCGCTTCCGCCACCGCGCCTGGCGTATTCTTGCGGCCTCGGCAGCGATGGGCGCGGTGCTCTATGCCGTGGCCGCCTCCGCCGGCTGGCTGTTCACGCTGGACTACTGGCGCTACCTGTCGCTGCTGGGCCTGGTTGTCCTGGGCGGCGCGGTCTACTTCGCCACGGGTCAGGCCATCGGCGCCTTCCGCCTGTCGGAGTTCCGCAGCGCCCTCAGCCGGCGGAAACAGGCATGAGCCGCCTCTCCTGCGCCGCCGGCACCGTGCTGTTCCGCCCCGGGCAAGACTGCCCGGGCTTTGTCCGCCTCACCTCCGGCCGCATCAAGGTCACCCTGACGGCCGCCAACGGGCGTGAAGTCGTGCTGTACCGCGTAGGCCCCGGTGATGTCTGCCTGCAGACTTTTGCCTGCCTCACCGACGGCCGCAGCTATGCCGCGGAGGGCGTGGCCGAGACCGCACTGGAGGGTGAGGTGATCCCGCATGCCGCTTTCCGTCTGGCGATGTCGGAGGACGGAGTGTTCCGCAGCGATGTTCTGACAGCCGTTGCCCGCCGCTTTGCCGATTACGAACAGCTGGTGGAGGACGTCGCGCTCACCGGATTTGACGCACGGCTTGCCCGCGCGCTTCTGCGTCTGGCACAGACAGGCGACGATATCCGCATCACCCATGACGCGCTGGCGGCCGAAACCGCCTCCGGCCGTGCCTTTGTCAGCCGCCGGCTGCGCGAGTTTGCCCGCCTCGGCCTGGTGGAAACACAGCGCGGCCACCTGCGGGTCCTGGACCGCACCGGGCTGGAGCGGGTGGCTCAGGATGAAACTTGAGCTTTGGTGACACTGTCACCGACAGCCAGTGCCGCCGCGGTCTAAAATAGGCTCAGAATTTCCAACCTGAGTTCGAAAGGACCACGCAATGCCCCGTAACGAAGGCACCCTCGACCGCGCCCTGCGCATCATTCTTGGCCTGATCCTGCTGTCGCTGGTGTTCATCGGCCCGCAAACCCTGTGGGGCCTTATTGGCCTGGTGCCGCTGGCGACCGGCCTGATGGGTTACTGCCCGCTCTATCAGATGATCGGCCTCAGCACCTGCCCGCTGAAAAAGCAGGGCTGACCTTTCCGGCAAACCCCGGATCAGGTGCGGCTTGTCCGCCGCGCGTCAGCGCGGCCCGGCCCAAGGGCTGGCGATGCCCCGGCAGGGGCGTCACCAGCGGGCGGGAGCAACCCGGCTTCAATCGTGGCGGATGCGGTTCCTGATCCTCGCCCAGCCGCCCGGCGCCAGGAAAAACGACAGGCCAAAGCCGGTGGCAAAACCTGCCAGATCCGCCACCCAGTCCTTCTGGCCGCCAAAAAGCAAACCAAACAGCAGCTGCGCCCCCATCAGAAAGGCGATCAGCGAAAACGCCCGACTCTGCTGCGCCCCGACCGACGCCAGCGAGCGCCACAGCAGAAACGTGAACGCCCCGATCAGCCCGTAAACCGCCGGAAACCCGCCCACCAGCGGTACCGGTGAGCTGACCAGCAGCGCATAGCCCAGCGCGCCGCCGGCACCGGACAGCAGGAAGATGATAACCATCGCCAGATCGCCCATCACCTCACCCACCATCTTGCCCATCGCCAGCACAAAAACGCAGACGAACAGCGCGTGGGTAAAGGCGCCATGCACGAAAATATAGGACAGGAACCGCATCAGATGCTCCGGCACCCAGCGCCCGCTTTCCTGCATCCACCAGAAGATATCGCTGGAAAACGCATAGGACTGCACCGCCTCCAGCCGCCAGCCGATCGCCTCCGGGCCGCCGATGATGCCGCGCGCACCCAGCGAAAACACCGCCTCGATGCCGATGACGATCAGCACCAGCGCCACCACGGCGGCGGGCAGCGGGTTGACGGGGGCATTATGGGGCTGGCTGCTCATTCTGGCTCCTTGCGGCACGGATTTCCCCGCGCCTGTTGACCTATCCTGGCCCCATGGGTAAGCGACGATGGTGCATAATTCCAGACGGGAGTTTCCGCGATGAGCGAAACCAGCTTCACCCCGCGCGTGTTTTCGGGGATCCAGCCTTCGGGCAACCTGCACTTGGGGAATTACCTCGGTGCATTGAAGCGCTTCGTCGACTGGCAGGCCAAGGACGTTGAGACCATTTACTGCATGGTCGACCTGCATGCGATCACCGTCTGGCAGGATCCTGCGGATCTCAAGAAATCCACCCGCGAGCTCTGCGCCGGTTTCATCGCCGCGGGCATCGACCCCGAGGATTCGATCCTGATCAACCAGTCCCAGGTGCCCGAGCACGCGCAGCTGGCCTGGGTGTTCAACTGCGTCGCCCGCATGGGCTGGATGCAGCGGATGACCCAGTGGAAAGACAAGGCGGGCAAGAACCAGCAGAACGCCTCGCTGGGCCTGTTTGCCTACCCGGCCCTGATGGCCGCCGACATCCTGGTCTACCACGCCACCCATGTGCCGGTGGGCGAGGACCAGAAGCAGCACCTGGAGCTGACCCGCGACATCGCGATCAAGTTCAACCACGACTACGGCGTCAACTTCTTCCCGGAGACAGAGCCGGTGATCGAAGGCGCGGCCACCCGCGTCATGTCCCTGCGTGACGGCTCCAAGAAGATGTCGAAATCCGATCCCTCGGATGCCAGCCGCATCAACCTGACCGATGATACCGACGCCATCGCCAAGAAAATCCGCAAGGCCAAAACCGACCCCGAGGCGCTGCCCTCTGAAGTCAAAGGCCTGGAAGACCGCCCCGAGGCCCGCAACCTTGTGAACATCTACGCGGCCCTGAACGAGCAGACCGTGGAGCAGGTTCTGGCTGATGTGGGCGGCCGCCAATTCTCGGAATTCAAACCGATGCTGGCGGATCTTGCGGTTTCCAAGCTGGCGCCGATCTCCACTGAGATGGCACGGCTGATGCAGCAGCAGGACGAGATCGACAAGATCCTGGCCCGCGGCGCCGAACGCGCCCGCGCGATCACCGCACCGATCCTGCGCCAGACTTATGACATCATCGGCATGGTGCCTCCGCCGGCGATCTAACGCCCACCACGGCATCCGCCAGCGGAAAACAGCCTGATCCAAGCCGCCCCAGCCCGGGGCGGCTTTTCTTTTTGCCCCGCGATGCGCAACTAACCCGGTGTTTATCCGTTATCCTTGTGCGGCCATGTGCCGGAACAAGAAAGGAACCGTAATGAAACCGGGAATTTTCAAATCATCCACGGCGCTGGCAGTGATGATCTCGCTGGCGGCCCCGCTGCCCGCCCTGTCGCAGAACCAGGGCGGCAAGCAGATTGACCTCCGCCAGATGTCCGCTGCAGAAATCGGCGATCTGGTGGACCGCTGCCGCAAGCGGGCCGAACGGCGGCAGAAGAAGCTGGAAGCCGGTGAAGAAATCGAACAAAAGAACGGCAAGGTCGCAAGTTTCTGTCAGGCCTATGGCGAAGGCGCATTTGACCCCGCCCTGCCCGCAGACCTCCAATCCGCCAGTGTTCTGGCAGGCATCGGTGCTGCGGAGACAGAGGTCACAGCGACGGCGGAACAGGGAGCCGGGGCGCAGGCAGAAGCTGTAGCGGAAGCCCAGAGCGAAACCGGCAGCGAAGATCAGCCCCAGGCTGAAGCTGCAGCGGAAACCGCCGGGCAGCAGGACGCGCAGGAACAGCCAGCAGAGGCTGAAGCGCAAGTAGAGGCCGAAGCTCAGGCTGAAGCCGAAGCGCAGGCACTGGCAGAGGCTTTGGCACAAGAAGAAGCTGAAGCGCAGGCTGCAGCTGAGCAACAAGCGCAAGCCGAGGCCGAAGCTCAAGCTGCAGCAGAAGCACAAGCCGCGGCTGAAGCTCAGGCGGAAGCAGCTGCGCAGGCTGCGGCAGAAGACCAGGCGGCCGCTGCAGAACAAGCTGCAACAGAACAGGCTCAAGCAGAAGCGGCGGCACAGGCCGCAGCTGAGGAACAAGCCCAAGCAGAGGCTCAGGCTGAAGCCGAAGCACAGGCAGAGGCAGAGGTTCAAACTGCCCCCCAGGCTGATAGCAGCGGCGAGGCATCCGCAGGCGCCAGCGCCAGCGCCAGCGCCGAGGAAATCGCTGCGGACCTTGCCCAGTCACAAGGCGAAACGACTGAAGAAACTGACAATCCTGAACTGGTTGAACAGGACAGTCAGGCCCAGGCTGATGCCCTGGCCGAGGAAACCAGCGAACCTGCTGCCGCCGCCGCGGCAGCCGCAGACGGCGCTGCTGCCGAAGGTGAGGCAGAAGTGACCGAAGAAGTGGTCACCGAAGAGACCGCGCGCAGCTCTGACGAGGAATTCGAAACCGGCGTCAATGAAAACGCCCAGGCGGAAGCCCAAGCACCTGCCCCGCAGACCAATGCCGCCACTGAGGAGGACAGCGGCCTGTCGACCCGCGAGCGCAACGCCCTGCTTGGCCTAGGCGCGCTGGCGATCGGCACCTTGCTCAACAACGGCGGCAAGGTCGTGTCCAACTCCGGCGACCGCGCCATCGTCGAACAGGACGGCCAGTACCGCGTCCTGAAAGACGATGACGCGCTGCTGCGCCAGCCGGGCTCCAACGTGACCACCTACCGCTTCCAGGACGGCTCCACCCGCACCGTGGTGGTGCGCGAGAACGGGGTTGAAGTGGAAACCATCCGCTCCGCCGAAGGCCGGGTGCTGCGCCGCACCAAACTGCTGCCGGACGGGCGCAGCGTGGTGCTGTTCGACGACACCCAAAAGGCCGAGCGCGTGGTGGTCAACGAGCTGCCGCAGGTGCAGGACAACCGCCGCGCCTTCTCCAGCACCGGCGCGGTATCGGCAGAGGACCTGGCCGCGGCGCTGGCCGCACAGGAAGCCAAGACGGTGGACCGCCGCTTCTCGCTGGCGCAGATCCGCAACATCGACGCGGTGCGCCGCCTGACGCCGGTGATCAACGTGGATTCGGTCAACTTCGACACCGGCTCCTCGGTGATCCGCCCGCAAGAGGCTGAAGAACTGGCAACGTTGGGCAACGCGCTGCGCGAGCTGATCGACCGCAACCCGGGCGAGGTGTTCCTGATCGAGGGCCATACCGACGCCGTGGGCGCCGCGACCTATAACCTGGCCCTGTCGGACCGGCGCGCCGAAACCGTGGCGCTGGCGCTGACGGAGTATTTCGGCGTGGCACCGGAAAACATGGTGGTGCAGGGCTACGGCGAGAGCGACCTGGCGGTCAGCACCCTGGCAGCCGAACGCGCCAACCGCCGCGTCGCGGTGCGCCGCATCACCCAGCTGCTGGGCAACCCGGGCTGACAGGCCTGAAACCAGCCATATCTGAAAAGAAACAACACCCGGCGGGCACGAACTGCCGGGTGTTTCACTGTTACTCTGCCGGTGTCTTCTTCCGCGACAGCAGCCCGTATTTCAGCGCAAACCCCTTCCAGCTGAACCGGCGCCTGCCGCTGGCCGCCTTCGGCTTCCCTGCCGTACGGTCGAACTCATACATATCGATGGCCCGCTCGGCGCAGCCGCAGGCCTCGCCCAGTCCAACCTTCTTGAAATAGAAATTCTCGAAGTTCTCAGGTTTCTGCATGGCACCCTCCGGTATCCGGACAGGCTAGCGCAGAAACAACCAAACACCAAACCGCGCCGCTGTCAGAGCCCCTTGACCCCGCTCAGCGTCAGGTCTGCGACCAGCCCCGCATAATCCTCGCGCGCCTTTGATCCGGCGCCGGAATTCCACATGTAATACCAGTTCAGCATGCCAAAGACGGACATCGTGGCGCCGCGCAGCTTGGCCGCGTCACCGTTGAAAATCTCCGGTGCCACATCCTTTAGCGCATCGCTCATGAACTGAACCATCTCGCGCTGGTAGCCGCGCAGATGCTTCTGCTGCACCTCCGGCAGCGCCCCCATCGCGCCCAGCTGCACCTGATGCTCATGGTCGGCGCCCTGATAGGCCAGCATGATTTCCGACACGATGCGGCGCAGCCGGTCCTCGGCACCAAGCCCCGCCAGATCCACCCCGCAGACCCGGTCGCGCAGCTCGCAAAGGTAGGTATCAAGGAGGCCGTAGAGCACGGCATCCTTGCTGTCGTAATAGTGGTAGATGTTCGCCTTGGAGATCCCGCACTCGCGCGCCAGCTGGGTCATTGAGGCCCGGTCGTAGCCGGACTCGGCAAACACCTTGGCTGCCGACTTCAGGATCTGCGCGCGTTTCTCATCGTGGTCTTTTGCGATCGTGCGGGCCAAGGCTCACTCTCCCGGGTCAGGTCTTGCTGCGGTTGTCGACGACGCGCTTGGCCTTGCCCTGGCTGCGCTCGACGGACCCTGGGTCGCCTACAATGATCTCGGTTGAAACGCCAACCATATCCTTGATCCGCTTGGTCAGCATCCGCGCCGCTGCGGTTTTGCTCAACTCGTCAGTGGCATCCGGATTGGCCTCCACAAACACCCGCATCGCGTCCATGCGGCCGGATTTGTACAGCTCGATCTGATAGTAAGGCGCGAGGCCCCCGGTCGCCAGCAGCTGCTCCTCCACCTGGCTGGGGAAGACGTTGACACCGCGCAGGATGATCATGTCGTCGCTGCGGCCGGTGATCTTCTCCATCCGCCGCATCGAGCGCGCGGTGCCCGGCAGCAGGCGTGTCAGGTCGCGGGTGCGGTAGCGGACCATCGGCAGGCCTTCCTTGGTCAGCGTGGTGAACACCAGCTCGCCCAGCTCCCCGTCCGGCAGCACTTCGCCGGTCTGCGGGTCGATGATCTCCGGCAGGAAGTGGTCCTCCCAGATCACCGGGCCGTCCTTGGTCTCAACGCATTCGTTGGCGACACCCGGCCCCATAATCTCGGACAGGCCGTAGATATCGACCGCATGCATGTCAAAGGCGTCTTCAACTTCCTTGCGCATCGCGTCGGTCCAGGGTTCGGCGCCAAAGACGCCCACCTTCAGCGAGCACTCGCGCGGGTCCATGCCGACCTTGTGGTACTGCTCCAGGATGTTGAGCATGTAGGACGGCGTCACCATGATACCGTCGGGTTTGAAGTCGGTGATCAGGCCAACCTGCTTCTCGGTCTGGCCGCCCGACATCGGAACGACAGTCGCCCCCAGCCGTTCGATCCCGTAGTGCGCGCCGAGGCCGCCGGTGAACAGACCATAGCCATAGGCGTTATGCACCATGTCGCCCTTGCGCAGGCCAGATGCCCGCAGGGACCGCGCCACCAGATCCGCCCAGTTCGAAATATCATTGGCAGTGTAACCCACCACCGTCGGCTTGCCGGTGGTGCCGGAGGACGCGTGCAGACGGATGATTTCACTGCGCGGCACCGCAAACAGGCCAAAGGGGTAATTGTCCCGCAGGTCATTCTTGTAGGTGAAGGGGAACTTGGCCAGATCCTTCAACTCCTGCAGGTCGTTCGGATGCACACCTGCCTCGTCGAACCGCTGCTTGTACATCGGCACGTTGTCATAGGCGTGGCGCAGCGACCACTTCAGCCGCTCCAGCTGCAGGCTGCGGATTTCGTCGATCGAGGCAATCTCGATCGGGTCCAGTTCACCCTTCTTGGGGCTCAGGTCTTCCATGGCGTCCTCCACACCTTATTCTTCAAACAACTGGCCTTTGACCGCCCGGGAGAATCCCCGGAACTCGGCAATCTGCTGGCCGTCCTGGTTGGTCACTGTCACGTCGTAAATACCGCTGCGCCCGGTCAGGGAAATCTCGCGGGCCGTGGCAATCAGCTTGTCGCCCAGCCGTCCCGGCGCGGTGAAACTGATCACATTGTGCTGCGCCACGGTGGCCTGATTGCGGCTGTTGCAGGCAAAGGCAAAGGCGCTGTCGGCCAGCATGAAGGTCACACCGCCATGGCAGATGCCATGCCCGTTGCAGTGGTGCTGGGCGATGGTCAGCTCCAGCGTGGCCTCACCCTCGTCCACATGGGTGATCTCCATCCCCGCCCATTTGGACGCGTGGTCGTCCGCCCACATAGCGGCGGCGGATTTCTGGGCGCGTTCTTTCGGGGTCATGGTCACTTGCCCTTGAACGCGGGGGCGCGCTTTTCCAGAAAGCTGGCCACGCCCTCGGCGTAGTCCGCGCTTTCGCCGCAGGTCTTCATCGCGTCCGCCTCGATCTCCAGCTGGTCGGACAGCGTGTTGACCGCCGCGGCTTGGATGCACTGTTTGGTCAGCCCCAGACCCAGCGTCGGGCCGTTGGCGAATCTCTCAGCCATCGCACGCGCCTCTGCCATCAGTTCGTCATCCGGCAGCGCCTTCCAGATCAGGCCCCAGTCCTCGGCCTTCTTCGCGGGCAGCGGCTCTGCGGTCAGCGCCAGCCCCTTGGCGCGGGCCTCACCCAGAAGCCGCGGCAGATGCCAGCTGCCGCCGGTGTCCGGGATCAGGCCAACCTTGGAAAACGACTGGATGAACTTGGCGCTTTCCGACGCCAGCACCATGTCGCAGGCCAGCGCCAGATTGGCACCCGCCCCTGCGGCCACACCGTTCACCGCGCAGATCACCGGGAAGTTCAATTCGCGGATCAGCCGCACCAGCGGCGCGTAGAATTTGCGCACCGTCTGGCTCAGGTCCGGCGGCCCGTCCATCTTGCGCGGGTCGCGGTCGCCCAGATCCTGGCCGGCGCAAAAGCCGCGCCCGGCGCCGGTCAGCAGCACCGCGCGGGCGCCGCCGTCGCGGGCGGCCTCCAGCGCGGCGCGCAAGGCGTTGTGCATCTCCTCGTTGAAACTGTTCAGCCGGTCCGGGCGGTTCAGGGTGATCTCCACCCAGGTGCCGTGGTCCTCAACCAGAATCGTATCGCTCATCGCTCCCTCACCCTGTCAGCGGTGCATTTGACAAACTTCTTGCATAAACCGACCGGACGGTCAATATATCTCAGCATCGGATTCCAGCCAGCCGGCCCCGCGCCGGCCTGATGAAAAGGACGACATGATGAGCCTTCTAGAGATTTCCAGCTTTGCAGCGGGTCAATGGGTCGCACCGGGCGCAGGTGCCCGCAACATCGCCAGCGCCATCACCGGCGAGGTGATCGCCAGCGCCGGCAACGACGCGCTCGACGTGCAAGCAATGCTCGACTACGCCCGCACCGTTGGCGGCGTCAACTTGCGGAAGTTGACCTTCCACGACCGCGCCCGGATGCTGAAGGCGCTGGCAAGCCACCTGAACCAGCACAAGCAGGCGCTTTATGATCTGTCGTTCAACACCGGCGCCACCCAGTCCGACCACATGATCGACATCGACGGCGGCATCGGCACCATGTTTGTCTTTGCCTCCAAGGGCCGCCGCGAAATGCCGGATGCCCATGTCTACCTTGACGGCGATGTGGAACAGCTCTCCCGCAACGGCACCTTCCTGGGCCAGCACATCTGCACCCCACTTCGCGGCGTTGCGGTGCACATCAACGCCTTCAACTTCCCGGTCTGGGGCATGCTGGAAAAACTCGCCCCCACCCTGCTGGCAGGCGTACCGGCCATCGTGAAACCGGCCACCAACAGCTGCTATGTGACCGAACTGGCAGTGAAACTGATGCTGGAGTCAGGCATCCTGCCCGAGGGCGCGCTGCAGCTGGTCTCCGGCGGCCTCGGCGACATGCTGGATCATCTGAACATGCAGGACGTGGTCAGCTTCACCGGCTCCGCCAGCACCGCGCTGAAACTGCGCGCCAACCCGGTGATCCTGGAAAACTCGGTCCGTTTCGTTGCCGAACAGGACAGCCTCAACGCCTCGATCCTCGGCCCCGACGCGCAGCCCGGCACGCCGGAGTTTGACCTGTTCGTCAAGGAAGTCAGCCGCGAGATGACCACCAAGGCGGGCCAGAAATGCACCGCCATCCGCCGCATCATCGCACCGCAGGCACAGGTGGACGCAGTGATCGAGGCACTGTCCGCCCGCCTGTCTAAAACCCAGATCGGCGACCCGCGCCTGGAAACCACCCGCATGGGCGCGCTGGTCTCGGGCAGCCAGAAACGCGACGTGCTGGAGAAGGCCGCGATCATCGGTCAGGAAGCAGAGCGCGTCTTTGGCGACCCGGAAAACTTCTCCGTCGATGGCGCCGACGCCGAAAAAGGCGCCTTTGTGCCGCCGATGCTGTTCCACTGCGCCGATCCGGACAACGCACAGCGCGTGCACGATACCGAGGCCTTCGGCCCCGTCTCCACCATCATGGGCTACCGCGACCTGGGCCACGCCATTGATCTGGCCAACCGCGGCCAGGGCTCGCTGGTGGCCTCGGTCATCACCCATGACCCCGCCACCGCCCGCGAAGTCGCCATCGGTGCCGGCGCCTACCACGGCCGCCTCTACTTCAACAACCGCGACTCGATGAAGGAATCGACCGGCCACGGCTCCCCCTTGCCCCACATGGTGCATGGCGGCCCGGGCCGCGCCGGCGGCGGCGAGGAGATGGGCGGCGTGCGCGGCGTCAAACACTACATGCAGCGCACCGCCATCCAGGGCTCGCCCGACATCCTGTCCGCGATTGGCGAGAAATGGGTCCCCGGCGGCACCGAGATCGAAGGCCCGGCACACCCCTTCACCCGCAAGTTCGGCGAGCTGTCCATCGGCGAGACCCTGCACACCGCCCCGCGCACCGTCACGCTGGAGGATATCGAGACCTTCGCCCATTTCACCGGCGACACCTTCTATGCCCACATGGACGACGAAGCGGCCAAACGGAACCCGTTCTTCCCGGGCCGTGTCGCCCATGGCTACCTGCTCCTGTCCTTTGCCGCGGGCATGTTCGTGCAGCCGGACGAGGGCCCGGTTCTGGCCAACACCGGCCTCGACAACCTGCGCTTCATGAAACCGATTTCGGCGGGCGAAAGCATCAAGGTCCGCCTCACGGTCAAAAAGAAGACGCCCCGCAACGAGGAATACGGCGAGGTGCGCTGGCACGTCACCCTCACCAACCAGGACGGCGAGATCGCGGCAGAGTATGAACTGCTGACCATGAACGCCTTCTGAGCTTGTGCAAAAGTGGTAGGCAGCGGTAACGCTGCCGCACGCCCGGACTGGTCTAACCAGTCCGGGCGAACTATGTTTATCCCCATGAACGAACAGCATAACCCCTGGTTTGACGCCGCCGTCCAACAGCTGAACGACCCGCAGAACCAGCGGGTCTGGTCGGTCATCGTGTCGCTGTTCGGCGATCTGGCGCAGGACAAGGGCGCCCAGATCAGCGGCGGTGCGCTCACCCGCATCATCACCCCGATGGGGATCAAGCCCGAGGCGATCCGGGTAGCCTTGCACCGGCTGCGCAAGGACGGCTGGATCGAAAGCGAGCGCGCAGGCCGCGCCTCGGTGCATTACCTGACGGAATACGGCCGCAACCAATCCGCAGCCGTCACCCCGCGGATCTATGAACGCAACGCCGCAGCCCCGGGTGAATGGCACCTGCTGATCGCCGAGGACGGTGCCGGCCAGGCCACCTTGGATGAGGTGCTGCTGCTGCCCAGCTATGTGGCCGTGAACCGCACAACCGCCCTGGGCCGCGGCCCGATGCCGCGAAGCCTGGATGACCTGCTTGCAGCCGGCGTCAGCTCCATCGCGGTGCCGGACTGGCTCAAGACACGCCTGTTTCCGGATCACCTGTGCGATGCCTGCGCAGCCCTGCAGCAGGACCTGCAAAAAATCTCTTCGCCGCCCACGGGCCTGACACCTGCGCAGACCGGCACCCTGAGAACTCTGATTGTGCACCGCTGGCGCCGCGTGGTGCTGCGCCACCCGGACCTGCCGCCGGGCTTCCACCCTGCGGACTGGACCGGTGAATCCTGCCGCGGACTGGTGTTTTCCCTGCTGGACCAGCTGCCGCGGCCGGATCTGACGGCCCTCGACGGCCTGTCCGAATAACCAAGCCGCCACTGACCCGCCCGCGCCGCGACAGCGTCAGTGACCGGCCGCAACCAGGCAAGTGAACTTGTAAGCAGTTGAATTTTCTATGCTAATGCAAGAGGTCATAAAAATCTCGGAAGAATCCGGGATTCTTCCGCTTTTCTGCTTGACCCGGCTGGCGGCATTCCGTAAATCGCCTCCACACAGAGCGGCGGAGTAGCTCAGTTGGTTAGAGCAGCGGAATCATAATCCGCGTGTCGGGGGTTCAAGTCCCTCCTCCGCTACCATCCTTCCCCATATATTCGGATCAGCTGGAAACATCGGCACCCAAGCGGCCTTTGATTTCAACCTGCTTGCAACCGGCCCCGAAAACCCCGTTCGTGAATGCGGTCCAGTCCAGGCGATTACCGGATCACGGCGCAGAGCGTCTTCCACGGCGCCGGGCTGCCGCTGTTTCGCCGTTTGGCTTGCACTCCGAAATTCAACCCGTCCCGGGCGCACTTAAGGACTCCCAGTCCAGGCCAAATTTGTGCAGGTACTTCCGCAGCCGGTCGGCGTCATTCTGGGTCTTTCGCTTGCGCCGCGATGCTGAAAACAGGGTGCGCCCAGCCGCGCTCAGGCTTGTCGATGCCCGGCAAACACGCACAACTTTGGCCAGTTGAACCATGTCAAACGGATCAATGTCCGCTGCAGCTGCGCCCAAAACCTGCTCTACCAGCCGCACATCGGTATCGGAACTGGAAGCCTGCCAGTCCGTTTGCAGCCTGAGCATTTCGCCCTCGACCATCGCGCGGGTGATCCTGCCGCGGGGCGCCAGGGTGCACAGGCGCCGGACCGACCCGCTGAAATCGCGGAAATTCGCCGGCCAAAGCGTCGCCGGATCCTGGGCGAAGCGAAGGAATTTTTCCCGTGCATCCGCGTTGAAACCGACCTGCGTTCCCAGTGCCCGCTCTGACCGCACAAGTTCAAAAGCCAGATTGGCCTCGATGTCCTCCCGGCGAGCGCGCAGCGGCGGCAGGCTGAAGCGCCACATGCTCAGCCGCGCCAGCAGATCAGACCGGAACTTCCCGGCGGCAGAAAGGCTGCGCAAGTCACGGCTGGCACCCGCGATCACCTGAAAGCGGCTTGAGACCTCGTGGTCTGACCCCAGCGGGTAATAGCGCCCGGTTTCCAGGGCATGCAGCAGGATGGCCTGCATGCTGAGATTCAATTCATCCACCTCATCCAGGAACAGCAACCCGCCATCTGCCTCGCGCAGCAGCCCGCTGCGCTCAGACCCGGCCTGGCCCAGGTAGCTGCGGCGCTGGCCAAACAGCGTTGCAACCGCGTCAGGTCCGTTCAGGGTCGCGCAATTGACATGCACCAGCCGTCCTTTCACCCGGCGGCGGTCCAGCTTCAGGTTATAGATGCGCTCTGCCAGTTCGCTCTTGCCGGTGCCGGTTTCACCCAGCAGCAGAATCGGCTCATCGGAACTGCCCGCCACCAGTTCAACCTGGTCAATCAGGGCGTTATAGGCCGGGTTCCGGGTCTCGATCCCGCCCTTCAGCTGATCGCTGTATTCCCGTGACAGCTGGTCGAACCGCTGCTGCAGGGCGTTGTAGCGGCTGAGATCCAGATCGATGATGTCGAACTTTGCCGCGGTGTCCTCCGGACCTGGCGGGCCGGTCTGAACAAGCCTTGCCGGCACATGGCGGCTTTCCGTCAGCAGGAACCAGCAGATCTGCGCCACATGGGTGCCGGTGGTCAGATGCACATGATATTTTTCGCGGTCCTCGTCAAACCCGTATCCCCGGGCGAAATCAAACAGCTTGCCGTAGACCTCCTGAAAATCCCAGGGGTCGTTCAGGTTCAGCTCCTGCAGCAGCACCTCCGTGCCCGGCGACGCGTCCTCGACCTCGCGCTTCACCTGATGGGCAAGGCGGTTGAACTTGATGTCAAACAGCAGTTCCAGCCGGTCCACGCGGAAGCTGCCGTGTTCAACCAGGCTCAGCGTCGGGCGCCAGCGCCGTTTCTTGCCCATGTCGAGCTGCGTTCCAAGAAAGCCGATGACGACATTCCGCATTCACTTATCCATTCAGATAAATCCTTATATTTACAGATAGTATGACCGGAGACTTATTTCCGCAACAATCCAATTATCCATTCATTATCAGCACACTACGTGGATTTCCCAATTTTCTCGATCGCCACCTCCACGCATGGCAAAACAATTCCACAAACAGAGAAGGACGAGGAAAATGGCAAACAAATCCGTGTTTGCATCGCTGAAGGGCCGGCTGCAGCCGAAAGTGGACGCTAAAAACGCCGCAGGCGCACCGGCCTACGCCCACACTGACGAACAGGCGCTGGCGCAGGCGGCCATGACCGGCACCTTCGGCGGCCTGTTCTACCAAAACGCCCAGGCGGAGCTGGAGTTTACCCTCGCCGCGGCCGAAGCCGTTCCGGCAGAGTTCCTGGCCCGGACCGCTGTCTATGCCCGCACCCAAGGGCACATGAAGGACATGCCGGCGGTGCTGCTGGCGGTACTGGCGCGCCGCAACCCGGTGCTGTTCCGCGCGGTCTTTGGCCGTGTCGTGGACAACGGCAAGATGCTGCGCAGCTTCGTGCAGGTCGTCCGCTCCGGCCAGACGGGGCGCAAGTCGCTGGGCTCCGCGCCCAAGGCGATGGTCCAGGACTGGCTGAACACAGCGTCCGAGCGGGCGCTGCTGCAGGCCAATATCGGCAACAACCCGTCGCTGGCGGATGTGATCCGGATGGTGCACCCGAAACCGGCAACCCCGGAGCGGGAGGCGCTGTTCGCCTGGATCGTCGGGCGGCCGTGCAATGCGGCACGGCTGCCGCAGGTGGTGCAGGACTGGATGGTGTTCAAGGAAACCGGCCAGGGGCCGGTGCCGGATGTGCCGTTCCAGATGCTGACCCAGCTGCCGCTGACACCGCAGCACTGGGCGCAGATCGCCCGCCAGGGCTCGTGGCAGATGGTCCGGCAGAACCTGAACACCTTCCACCGCCACGGTGTGTTCGAGGTGCGCAAGAACGCGGACCGCGTTGCGGCCCTGCTGCGCGCACCCAAGGCAATCGCCAGGGCACGGGTGCTCCCGTACCAGCTGATGGCGGCGGCGCAGAACGTTGTGCCGGATATGCCGCCTCAGATCGTGGATGCGCTGCATGACGCGATGGAGATTGCGGTCTCCAATGTGCCCCAGGTGGCGGGCCAGGTTGTGGTGTGCCCGGATGTGTCCGGCTCGATGACCTGGCCGGTAACGGGCCACCGCCCGGGGGCGGCTTCGGTGGTGCGCCACGTGGACGTGGCCGCCCTGGTTGCCGCGGCCTTTGCCCGGGTGAACCGCGGCTGCCAGGTGCTGCCGTTCGATCTGGAAGTGCGCGATGTGCGGCTTCAGGCGCGCGATACGGTGCTGACCAATGCCGAGCGGCTCGCCGCACTGGCAGGCGGCGGGACCAACTGTTCGGCGCCGCTGAAATGGCTGAACAGCCGCGGCCGGGCGCCGGATCTGGTGGTCTTTGTCTCCGACAACCAGTCGTGGGCAGATGCCCGCGGCGGACGTCAGGGCACAGCGATGATGCAGGAATGGGAGCTGATCAAGCTTCGCAATCCCAAGGCCAAACTGGCCTGCATCGACATCGCGCCCTACGGCACCACCCAGGCGCAGACACGCAGGGATGTGCTGAACATCGGCGGCTTCTCGGATGCGGTATTCGGCCAGATCGCCGATTTCGCCGCAGGCCGGACCGGCCCGGACCATTGGGTTGGCGAGATCGCAAGGATCGCATTGTAACAAACCGGTCAGGCGGATCGCCTGCCTGACCGGGCCTGAAACTGGAATGAAAGGATACCCCTGGCGAATGCCGGCGGAACTACAGAGCTGATAACTCCCTTGTCGCGGGTTCGAATCCCGCCGCGCCAGCCAATCAAGTGATGGCGCGTAGCTCAGTCTGGTAGAGCAGGAATGTTTCGCCCCGGCCGTGCTTTGCACGCAAACACGGCCACCTTGTCGCCAGGGACCAAATAAAATGCAGGAGGAATGCCTGTGGGACTACATCTGGTGCTGCCTGTTCGATTCAGGCTCGCCCTTCGGGGTTAGAATGTCCCGCACCCCTTTGTCCTCCTGACCCGAATTGAAAGGAAAGCCCCGGCGAATGCCGAAGGAACTACAAGGCACTTCACCTCCGGAACGGCCGAGCGGGTTCAACTCCCCTCCTTGCCGGCGCCCAGACGGAAAACGCATCTGCCCATTCAGATGCGGGGCGGGCCTCCGGGTTGTTTCTTCCCCCTTGTCGCCGGGGCCATTGTCAGAGTGAGATAACGGTATGACCAATGACGCGACCTTCGACCCTGTCACCGGGGCGCATCTGAAGGACTGGGGCCACCGCCCCGGCAAACAGTTCCCGGCCCTGCTGGACAAGGCCAACGCACTGCGGGCCGAAGGCTTTGGCCTGGTCCGCATCCGCCAGGAACTGGAAGGCGAGATCCCGCCGCAGCCGGCCACCCTGAGCCTGCGCGCCCGCGGCGAGGTGCCGTTTGAGGAAAACATCACCGCGGCGCACCCGGACGAGGAAACCAACGTGACCCAAGTCCGTGCGACCATGACAGAGCTGATGCGCACCCCGACGATCGACGCCGGCGCCATCATGCCGGACGCCTGCCCGGCCGGCCCGGTGGGGACAATCCCGGTCGGCGGCATTGCCGCTGCGCGGAACGCCATCCATCCTGGGATGCATTCGGCGGACATCTGCTGTTCCGTTATGATCACCGATCTGGGCAACGCAGACCCCAAGGCAGTGCTGGACGCCGCCCAGTCGGTCACCCATTTCGGCCCCGGCGGGCGGCCGCAGGGCAAGCGGTTCACCACCTCGCTCAAGCTGCTGGATGCGTTCCGGGCAAACCCGTTTCTGGACAACCCCAAGTCGCTGCGCATGGCGCAGGAGCACATGGGAACCCAGGGCGACGGCAACCACTTCCTGTTTGTGGGCCGCTCGCGCAAG
This sequence comes from Leisingera sp. ANG1, assembly GCF_000203975.2. Classification (GTDB taxonomy): domain Bacteria; phylum Pseudomonadota; class Alphaproteobacteria; order Rhodobacterales; family Rhodobacteraceae; genus Leisingera. The sequence goes on from NZ_AFCF02000009.1 coordinate 442,974, forward strand.
ACCGGCCGCACCGCGATTGTGACCCATCACGGCTCGCGCGGGCCGGGGGCCGTGCTCTACAAGAACGGCATGGCTGTGGCGGAGCGCTTCCGCAAAGAGCTGTCACCGGAAACCGCCAAGCAGAACGCCTGGATCCCTGCGGACACGCAGGAGGGCCGCGACTACTGGGAAGCGCTGCAACTGATCCGCAAATGGACCAAGGCCAACCATAACGCCATTCATCAGGCGACGGTGGAGGCCGCCCGGACAGGCGACGTCGGCGACCGCTACTGGAACGAACACAACTTTGTCTTCAAGCGCGGTGACCTCTACTACCACGGCAAGGGTGCGACCCCTGCCTGGGGGGATTACGCCGCTGATGCCACCGGCCTCACGCTGATTCCGCTGAACATGTCGGAACCGGTGCTGGTGGCCCGCGGCAAGGATGCGGCCCGCGGCCTGGGCTTCAGCCCGCATGGCGCGGGGCGGAATTTTTCCCGCTCCGAGCACAAGCGCCGGATGGGGTCCGTGACGCCGGAACAGATGCTGCAGGCCGAGACCGAAGGCCTGGACATCCGCTTTCATGCCGGCGGGGTTGACGCCTCGGAGCTGCCGTCGAGCTACAAGAAGGCGCAGAGCGTTGTCGATCAGATCAAATCCTACGATCTGGCCGAAATTGAGGACTACATCGACCCTTACGGCTGCATCATGGCCGGCGATGTGCCGCCGTTCTGGAAGAACCGGAAGAAAGGCCGGCGATAGGCCCTAATCCCGACAGGCACCGCCCTGGCCGCTGGCCTAGGGCGGACGCCTCAGAACGGCCGCTCCTGATGCGGTGATTTACCAAAGTAACGACGGTAGACCTTGGCGAAATGGGTCTGGCTGTTAAAGCCCGCCGCCAGCGCCACGTCGATTATCCGCATGTTGGTCTGCAGCAGCAGGCTGCGCGCATAGTCCAGCCGCAGCTTGGTGTAGTAGACCTTGGGCGTGGTCTGCAGATACTTGGAAAACAGCCGCTCCAACTGACGTACCGACAGGCCGACCAGATCAGCAATGCCGCCGGGGGTTAGCGGCTCTTCCAGGTTGCTGCGCATCAGCCCCAGCGCCGCGGCCAGTTTTTCGTGCCGAACGCCTGCGCGCCCGAATTCGGAAACCGTCTGGTCCTGACTGCCCTTGCGGGCCGAGGAACAAACCATCAGATCCGCCGCCGCGGTCGCCGCATCAGCCCCGTGATGATCCGAAATCAGGTTCAGCATCATGTCGACCGTGGCTGTGCCGCCGGCGCAGGTGATCAGTTTGCCGTCGATGGTGAAAAGCGAGTTTTTCACTTCCACGTCCGGGTGCATCTCAGCCAGCGTCGCGCGCTGCGCCCAATGGGCTGAGGCCTGACGCCCAGCCAGCAGACCGGCCCGTGCCAGCGCCATGATGCCTCCGCCCAGCGCCGCCATGGGCAGCCCCTTCCGCTGCGCCTTCCGAAGCCAGCCCAGCACCTTCAGCGAGATCCCCGGCTCCACCCCCTGGCCGCCGCAGACAAACACCATGCTGCCGCGCGCCAATTCCGGCAGGCCGCCATCGACGGCCACACCCAGCCCGTTCGGGGCGGTGACCGCCTGCCCGTCCTCGCTGACCACGCGCCAGTCATAGCGCGCAGTCCCGCCATGTGTATTCGCAGCCTCCAGCGCCGCCACCGCGCTGGACAGATCCAGCGGCGAAAAGGTCGGCAGCAGCAGGAAGATGCAGCGGCAGGCCGGCACGGCCTCAGCCGCTTCGGGGAGCGTCCGCATGGGTTTGGTCATGGCTTCCGCTCCCCTGCCTTGATCAGGCGCGCATGTTGGCGCCGTTGGCGTCATAGATCGGCGCGCCCAGAACCTCGGCGTCATACATCTCGCCCAGGATCTCCACCTGCAGCCCGGTGCCGGCCGCGGCGTGTTCAGCCGAAACATAGCCCATCGCCATCGACGTCTTTGCGTGATGCGCATAGCCGCCGGAGGAGATGTAGCCAACGGCCTCGCCGTCCTTCAGGATCGCTTCGTCGTTGGAGACATCAATGCCATCCACGTCGATGGTCATGGTGACCAGCTTGCGGCTCGGACCGGCCTCGCGGGCCTTCAGCGCGGCCTCCTTGCCGACGAAATCCTTCTTCCAGTTGATGAAGACATCCATGCCGCTCTCCGCCGCATCGAAATCCGGGCGGAAGTCCAGCGTCCACACACCCCAGCCCTTTTCCAGCCGCATCGACATCAGCGCCCGCGCCCCGTACCAGCGGTAGCCCAGATCGGCGCCCGCCTCCTCGATCGCCTCCGCCAGGCGCAGCAGATACTGCGGCTTGCAGTAGATCTCGTATCCCAGCTCACCCGAGAAGCTGATCCGGTTCAGGATCACCGGCACGCCGCCCACGAAGGTCTGGCGCAGGTCGCGGAACTTGAACGCCTCGCCCGATACATCCTCGCGGGTGATCCGCTGCAGCAGTTCCCGTGACTTCGGCCCCGACAGGGCAATCCCGTGCCAGTCGTCGGAGACGTTCTGGTACGACACATCCGCGGGCAGGTCCTTCTCGAACCAGCGGCGGTGCGCCTCCTGCATCGCGCCGGAGCCAAACAGCATGAAGTGATCCTCCCCCAGGCAGGCCACGGTCAGATCGCCATAAAGCTTGCCCTTCGGCGTCAGCATCGGGGTGAGCGTCAGGCGCCCCGGTTTCGGCACATAACCGGCCAGCACCCGGTCCAGATAGGCGCGCGCGCCCGCGCCCTTGAACTCATGCTTGGCAAAGTTGGCAACCTCGATGCCGCCCACAGCCTCGCGCACCGCCTTGACCTCGCGCGCCACATAATCGTGGCTGCGGTTGCGCTCAAACGTCGGCTCTTCATGGGCGTCCTCCGGCCCGTCGGCAAACCACAGCGCGTTCTCCAGGCCAAAGCCCTGGCCCATCCGCGCGCCCTTGGCAACCAGCCGGTCATAGAGAGCAGTCGTTTTCTGCATCCGCCCCTTCGGCAGGGTCTCGTTCGGGAAAGTCATTACAAACCGGCGCTCATAGTTCTCGGTCGACTTCACAGTGCCCCAGTCGGGGGTCGCAAACTCGCCGAACCGCGCCACATCCATCGCCCAGACGTCGATGGACGGCTCACCGTCGATCATCCACTCCGCCATGGTCAGGCCCACACCGCCGCCCTGGCAGAAGCCCGCCATGACGCCGACGGCGCACCAGTAGTTCTTCATGCCCGGAACCGGGCCGATCATCGGGTTGCCGTCGGGGCCGAAGGTGAAGGGCCCGTTGATCATGTCCTTGATGCCCGCTTCCCCGATGGCCGGGATGCGCTCAAACGACATCTCCAGACGGTCGGCAATCCGGTCCAGATCGGGCTGCAGCAGTTCATGGCCGAAATCCCAGGGCGTGCCGCCCACCTTCCAGGGCGTGCCTTTCGGCTCATAGGTGCCCAGCAGCATCCCCTGCCGCTCCTGGCGGAAATAGATGTTGGCCTCATAGTCGATGCCGGCCGGCAGGCGGGTCGGGTGGTTGGCGACCGCGTCGATCTTGTCGGTGATCAGGTAATGGTGCTCCATCGGCTGCACCGGCAGGTTGATGCCCTGCATGTGGCCGACTTCCCGCGCCCACAATCCGCCGCAGTTCACAATATGCTCCGCGTTGATCACCCCGCGCGGGGTTACCACATCCCAGCTGCCGTCCGGACGCTGGGTGGTGCCAGTCACCGGCGTATGGGTGAAATACTGCGCGCCATGCACGCGGGCGGATTTGGCAAAGGCATAGGTCGCGCCCGACGGGTCCAGATCGCCGTCCTGATCATCCCACAGCGCCGCGTGGTAATGCTTCGGATCAATCAGCGGGTGGCGTTCCGCCACTTCCTTGGGGCTGATGAATTCCTGGTTCAGCCCCATGTAACGTGCCTTGGAGCGTTCCCGCTTCAGATAGTCATACCAGGTCTTGTTCGACGCCAGATAAAACCCGCCGGTGATGTGCAGGCCGACACTGTGGCCCGAGGTCTCTTCGATCTCCTTGTACAGGTCGATGGTATAGGACTGCAGGCGCGAGATATTGGGGTCTGAAGAGATCGTATGAATCTGCCCCGCCGCGTGCCAGGACGAGCCGGAGGTCAGTTCGTCGCGCTCCAGCAGCACCACATCCTTCCAGCCGAATTTGGCCAAGTGGAACAGGATCGAGCAGCCAACAACACCGCCGCCGATGATCACCGCCTTGGCGTGGCTCGGCAGCTTCTTGTCGCCGGTGCTCTCCTCTTTGTGGATGTTGAGCGTCGATTGGGCAAAATTGTCTGACATGGGTTGTTGTCCTCAGGTCCGGGGCAAAGCGCGGGATTTGCGGCAAGTGGCACCCAGGGGGTGCACAAGTGGTGTACGGGGGGTGCACAGGGGGTGCCGGGGCATTCCGGCACATCCTGCATCAGCTGAACTTATGCGTGAAGAAAGTGTTAACTCAGTACCACGCATCCGGGATCTCCTCCTTGCGGCGGGCAACATAGGCGGCCAGTTCCTCCTTGACCGCCTCATCCATCGGCGGCGCCTGATATTCATCCAGCATCTGGTTCCAGCGTTCATAAGCGCGCTGGCGCATGTCCTTGGAACCACCCTCTTCCCAGCTCTCGACATTCTCGCTGTCGCTCAGTTTCGGCTCATAAAACGCGGTCTGATAGTTGCGCATGGTGTGGCCTGACCCCAGGAAATGCCCGCCCGGCGCCACTTCGGCGTAGGCATCGCGCGCCATCGCCTCATCGCTGGTATCCAGCCCCTGGCTCAGCACCTTCTGGTAGGAGCCCAGCCGGTCCGCATCCATAATCAGCTTCTCGAACCCGGTGCACAGACCGCCTTCCAGCCAGCCCGCCGAATGCAGCACAAAATTGGCGCCTGCCAGCATGGTGGAATGCATCGAGTCGGCACTTTCATAGGCCGCCTGCGCATCCTCGATCTTGGACGCGGTCAGCGATCCTCCGCAGCGCAAGGGCAACCCGGCCCGGCGGGCCAGCTGGCCGATGGCGTAGTTGGAAATCACCGGCTCCGGCATCCCGAATGTCGGTGCACCGGACTTCAGCGACATCGACGACAGGAAGTTGCCCAGCACAAACGGCGCACCGGGACGGACGATCTGGGCAAAGGCGCAGCACATCATCGCCTCAGCCATCGCCTGCGCAACCGAGGCGGCGGTAGAGACCGGCCCCATGGCACCCGAGAGGATAAAGGGAACAACCACAATTCCCTGATTCCGCCCGCAATAGACTCTGATTGCCTCTGTCACCACCTTGTCCACCAGAAGCGGCGAATTGGTGTTCACATTGCCCATGATCACGCAGTTGTTGTCCATGACGTCCTTGCCAAAGACGATCTCGGCCATGTCGACACTGTCCTGCGCCCGGGACATCTCGGTGATGGCGCCCAGATGCGGTTTGTCGCTCAGCGTCATATGAGCAAACAGCATGTCGAAATGGCGCTTGGAGACCGGCACATCACAGGGCTCGCAGATCACAAACCCGCCGTGATGCAGGTTCGGATGCATATAGGTAAGCTTCACCAGCTTCTCGAACGCGGCCATGTCGCCATAACGCCGCCCGCCTTCCAGATCCCGCACAAACGGCGCACCATAGATCGGGGCAAACACCTGGTTGTTGCCACCGATGGTGACAGAGCGCGCCGGGTTGCGGGCCAGCTGCGTGAACTCCCGCGGCGCCTTGGCACACAGGGAACGGATCCACTGCGCATCAGCCCGGATTGTATCACCGTCGATCTTGGCCCCGGCCTCTTTCCAGATCCGCAGCGCCTCCGGGTCGTCGCGGAAGGCGATGCCGACCTCCTCGAAAATCCAGTCGACCTGAGCTTCCAGCTTGACCAGCTTTTCCTCGTCCAGCGCGTCAAAGAACGGCAGCGAACGCTGAATCCAGGGCGAAGCCGGAGCGCCGGCGGGGGCAGTGTTTCTGTCACGGGATGCGCGGGCGCGTCGGGCCATGGGGCTCTCCATCTTCAGGCGTTGCGGAACAATAAGACCCGGCGCAGATGTTGTGACGGTTGAAAATTCTGATGATTTGGATAACACACAGTTATGCAAGAACTCTGGAAACTCCTCACCAGCCCCCGCCACCTGATCGTCTTCGAGGCCGCCGCCAGGCATGGCTCTTTCACGCGGGCGTCGGAGGAATTGAACGTGCAGCAGCCTGCCGTCAGTGCGGCGGTCAAGCAGCTGGAAGCGTCGTTGGGCGTTATTTTATTCCGCCGCGGGCACCGGAAGGTGGAGCTGACCGGGGCGGGGATGCGGCTTTACACCGATGTCTCCAAAGCGCTGGAGGACATCCTGTCCTCCGCCAAGGCGGTGCGGCAGTTCGGGCGCAATGACCATGTGACGCTCAATTGCTCCTCCGCTTTTGCATACTACTGGGTGATGCCAAGACTGGCCCAGCTGCATGAGGCGTACCCTGATATCGACCTGCGTTTGCAAAGCTCCGACCGGGAGCCGGACATCAATACCGAAGGCATCTCGCTGGCGGTGCGGCGCGGGGACGGCACTTGGCCGGATTGCCATTCAGCCCTGATCGCACCTGAGGTGATCTTTCCGGTGGCCAGTCCGCTGGTGATGGCCTCGGCCGTCAACCTGGCAACAGTGCCGAACCTGCTGCATGAGCGGCTGATCCATCTGGAGGAACCGATCCGGGAGCGCCCTAGATGGCAGCAATGGTTTTCCCATTTCGGGGTCACAGGCCAACTGCCCGCCGCGGGGCTGCGCCTCAACGATTATGCGCTGGTGCTTCAGGCGGCGATTGCCGGCGAAGGTTTTGCATTCGGCTGGCAGCATGTGACCGAACCGCTGATCAAACAGGGGCTTCTGGCGGCACGCAAGGAGTGGTCCTGGACCACCGGGTCAGGGTTCTATCTGGTGTGGTCCAAGACGCAGGACTTGGTTCCTAACGCAGAACTGGTGCGGCAGTGGCTCCTGGATATGGCAAAACCCGGAACCGCGTGACTCACGCGGCTCCCGTGGCTTCCCTGGCCCGCTGCTTCGAGGTCTTGCGGGTCAGGTAAAGGCGGCGCACAAAGGCCAGCACAAACAGCGCGCTCAGGATCAGCACGATGGTCGGCGCAGGCGCGCTGTCGAGGAAGAAGCTGGCATAGGTGCCCGCCAGCATCGAGATCATGCAGACCAGAACCGAAACCCACAGCATGGTGCTGAACTTGCGCACCACCAGGAAGGCAATGGCACCGGGTGCAATCAGCAGGCCGATGGCCAGGATCAGACCAGCAGCCGACAGCGTCGCCACGATGGTCAGCGACAGGGCTGCCAGCAGCCCGTAGTGCAGCACCGTGACCGGCAGACCGGAGGCCTGCGCCTGTGCCGGATCGAAACTGTGCAACAGCAGGTCTTTCCATTTCAGGACCAGCGCGGCACCAACCACCAGAGAGATGATGCCAGCTGTCCAAAGCTCATCCGGTTCCACCCCCAGCATATTGCCGAACAGGATGTGGTCGAGGTGTGCATTGGTTTCAACCGAGACATAGAGCACGATGCCCAGCCCGAACATGCCGGAAAACACCACCCCCATCACGGTGTCCTGCTTGACCCGGCTGTTGCCGGACAGAAACCCCGTAGCGACAGCGCAGAGCATACCGGCCGCAAAGGCTCCGATAATCAGCGGCAAACCAACGATATAGGCCAGCACGATCCCCGGCAGCACCGCGTGGCTGACCGCATCGCCCATCAGCGCCCAGCCCTTCATCACCAGGAAACAGGACAGGAGCGCGGTGGGGACCGAGACGATCAGAGAGATCAGAAAGGCGTTCTGCATGAACGCGAACTGGAACGGCATCAGCAGCGTATCGAGGTCCATCATGCAGCCCCCCCTTGTGCCGCCGGGCCGCGTTTCAGCGCCTCGCGCGCCTTGCGCTTGGCCGCCAGCAGCCCGTGTTTCGGGGCGAAGACAAAGACCACAAGGAAGATCACGGTTTGCAGCGTCACGATGATGCCGCCGGTGGCCCCGTCCAAAAAGTAGCTGGCATAGGCGCCGAAGAAGCTGGTGAGGGCACCGATAAGCACCGAGACCAGGATCAGCCGCGGGAAGCGGTCGCACAGCAGGTAGGCGGTCGCGCCCGGCGTCACCACCATGGCGATCACCAGGAACGCGCCGACGGTCTGCATTGCCGCCACCACGGAGGCCGATAGCAGCACGAAGAACACCGCCTTGAGCAGGCCGGGGCGCAGGCCGATGGTGCGGGCGTGGTTTTCGTCAAAGAAGGTGACCATCAGATCCTTCCACTTGGCCAGCAGCACCGCCAGCGAGACAAAGCCGATGATCGCCAGCTGCAGTGTATCCTCCGGCGTGATCGCCAGGATGTTGCCCATGGTAATGGTCTGCACAGAGACAGACATCGGGCTGATTGAGACGATGAACAGGCCAAGCCCGAAAAAGGATGTGAAGATCAGGCCGATGATCACATCCACCTTGAGCCCGGAGCGTTCCGACAGGAACAGCATCGCACCGGCAGCCAGACCGCCCGCGATGAAAGCGCCCAGCGCAAAGGGCAGGCCGAGGATGTAAGCACCAGCCACGCCGGGGACCACCGAGTGCGAGAGCGCATCGCCAATCAGCGACCAGCCCTTGAGCATCAGATAGGCCGACAGGAAGGCGCAGACGCCGCCAACCAACGCGGAAACCCACATTGCATTGGTCATATAGCCATAAGTGAACGGCTCCAGCAGGTATTCCATCACTGCTGCCCTCCGCCCTCGCCGCTGCCTTCGCTGGTCTGGGTTTTTTCGCCGTATTGGACAAAGGGGCGTTCGTCGTCAGTCAAGATGGTCACCTGGCGGGTGTCACCATCGTCATGCAGCGCTTCGCCGCCCAGGGTGAAATGGCGCAGCACGCCGCCGAAGGCGTGTTCCAGGTTTTCGCGGGTAAAGGTGGTCTCGGTCGGGCCATACCCAAGCACAGTCCCTTTCACCAGCACGGTTCGGTCGCAGAACTCCGGCACGCTGCCGAGGTTGTGTGTGGAAACCAGCATCACCCTGCCCTCGTCGCGCAACTCGCGCAAGAGGGCGATGATCTGCTCCTCGGTCTTCACATCAACGCCGGTGAAGGGTTCGTCCAGCAGGATCACCTGCCCGTCCTGCGCCAGCGCCCGCGCCAGGAACACCCGCTTGCGCTGGCCGCCGGACAGCTCGCCGATCTGGCGGTGGCGGAAGTCTTGCATATTGACCCGGCGCAGCGCCTGATCAACCGCCTCGTGATCGGCCGCCTTGGGGCGGCGCAGGAAACCCATGTGGCCGTAGCGGCCCATCATCACCACATCCTCGACCAGCACTGGGAAAGCCCAATCGACCTCCTCCGACTGCGGGACATAGGCGACCAGATTCTTGCGCAGCGCGTCTTTGACCGTCATGCCAAGGATGCGGATCTCGCCCTGCGCGGCCGGAACAAACCCCATGATTGCCTTGAACAGGGTCGATTTACCGGCGCCGTTCACGCCGACCAGTGCCGTCACCGTGCCGCGGGGAATGGCAAAGCTGGCATCCCACAGCGCGGTATGGCCGTTGCGGTAGGTGACCGTGACATTCTTTGCGGCAATCCCGCCATCCACAGGCGCGGCGCTTGTATTCATGATGTGGGTCTCGCTGGCATCAAGCATGGGCTGTCCTGCTGAGTTACACACAGAAATTGTGTTTTGTGAAATGAAACGCCCCGCAACATCAGCTGCGGGGCGTCCGGGTTTGAAATGCGGTCTTAGTTGGTAACCTCTGTCAAACCGCGAGCAACGGTTTCCGACGTGACCTTAAGCAGGTCCAGATAGGTGGGCACCGGGCCGTCCGCCTCGCTGAGCGAGTCGACATAGAGTTCTCCGCCATAAGCCACGCCGGTTTCGCGGGCGACCTGTTCAGCCGGAGCAGTGTTCACGGTGCTTTCGCAGAACACCACCGGGATGTCATTGGCGCGCACGCCGTCGATCACCGAACGCACCTGCTGCGGGGTGCCGACCTGATCGGCGTTCATCGGCCACAGGTACAGCTCCTTCATGCCGAAATCACGGGCCAGGTAGCTGAAGGCGCCTTCGCAGGTCACCAGCCAGCGCTTGTCCTCGGGGATTTCCGCGATGGAACGGCGCAGCGGCTCGATGGTGGCACGCAACTTATCTTTGTATTCACCTGCGTTCTTGACATAGACAGCGGCGTTTTCCGGATCGTGTTCGGCAAAGGCCTCGACGATGTTGTCGATGTAAATCAGCGCGTTATCCAGGCCCATCCAGGCGTGCGGGTTGGGCTTTCCCTCATAGGAGCCGGCCGCGATCGGGATCGGGTCGATGCCGTCGGTCAGGGTGACGGAGGGCACATCATCGAGGTTCGACAGGAACTGCTCGAACCACAGCTCCAGGTTCATGCCGTTCCACAGGATCAGGTCAGCGTCGGACGCCCGGACAATGTCGCGCGGGGTCGGCTCGTAGCCGTGGATCTCAGCCCCGGGTTTGGTGACCGAGACGACTTCAGCCGCGTCACCCGCCACATTGGCGGCCATGTCGGCCAGAACGGTGAAGGTGGTGACCACCTTCATCTTGTCGTCTGCCATTGCCGCGCTGGCAGCAACGGCTGCAACGGCGGCAGCGGATACGGTCTTCAGCAACTTCGGAAACATCCGATTCTCCCTTTGAAGGCACAATTGACGTACTGTTATTGCAAATCATTCTCAACTGTCAATGAAATTGAGAATGATTTGCAAAAGCGAGACACTCTTGCCTGACGGCTTACTGTGGATACCGGAGCCTGCTGCGGGGGCCGTCACCCGTGATGGCTGTCAGCGACAGCGTATGATCCATATTTTTCATCCGGTGCCGCAGCATGAGCCGGGTCAGCCGGTTAAGGTCACCTGCATACGCCGCCTGCCCGGCCACATTCTCCAGCTCCCCGCGCCCTTGGCTGTCAAACAGCATCGGCGGCAGGTCGGCGGCGAACTCGACCAGCGTGAACCGCTCATCCCGCAGGATTCCCAGGCAGGAGTCGCTGGCGGTGGTGCCGAGCTCCTGCTGCCACAGGGTCGGCTCAAGCGGGTCCGAGAAATCCAGCTCCGAGAAGGAATACTGCCGCCAATCCTGTGGCGCCTCCCCGCGCAACAGCGGCAGCAGCGACCGTCCGTCCATGGAGTTCGGCACCTCCTGCCCTACCCATTCCAGGATGGTTGGCGTCACGTCGACTGACTCGGTAATGTGATTGAGGCTGGCTCCTGCGTGCTCCTCGTTACCCGGCATCCGGATGATCAGTGGCGTGTGATAGGCGGCGTCATAGACGGTCATCTTGCCCCAGGAGTGCCGGTCGCCCAGCATCTCGCCATGATCAGCAGTCAGCACCACCATGGTGTTGCCGTACTGCCCGCTGTCCTTCAGGAACCGGATCACCCGCCCGACATGGTGATCCACTTCTGTTGCCAGGCCCAGATAAACCGCGCGAAGGGTTTGGATGTTCTCATCCGTCGGCTCCAGGTCCGGAAAGCCCTCGACAAAACTGGCGGCAGTGCTTTTCCGGAGCAACGGGCCAAAGAAGGGGTGCTGCGCGCTTTCCTCTTCCGGCTCTGCCAGCCGCTGCGGCAAGGGCAGGCTGGCCGGGTCGTACATGCTGTTATAGGGCGCCGGCGCCACCAATGGCGGATGCGGTCGGATGTAGGTCAGATGCGCAAACCAGCTGTCCTTGCCGTGGGCCGGCATCGTATTCAGGAATGAGTTTGTGAGGAATGCAGTATCGCTGTCCTCTGCCGCATAAAGCGCCGGATCATTCAGCCTGGGCGCGCCGCCCTCGGGTGAGACCGGTTTGTAGACATCCCAGTAGTCCTCGAACTCATAGCCGCGGCTCATCAGATGCGACTGCCACGGGTAGGACATCTCCAGCCGCATCTCGGTCACTTCATGGAAGCCGTTCATCGGGAATTCGTAGGTCCGAAGCGCCGGATCGTTGGCGTCAAAGGCGCGGGGGTCCTGCGAGGTGTCGGTATAGCCGAACAGCATCGGCAGGTAGCCAGCCTTGCGCATCTCGGTGGCGATGTTCGGCGTGTCGTGGCGCAGGGGCGTGCCATTGCGGACCGAGCGGTGGTTCATGGCGTACTGCCCGGTCAGGATCGATGCGCGCGACGGCCCGCAAGGGTTGGTTACCGAAAAATGCCGGTTGAAGGATACCGCCTCCTGCATAAAGGCGCGGATGTTCGGCAGGTCTACATGCTCCGCCAGCGCGCCCGACAGGCAGTCCGCGCGCAGCTGGTCAATGATGATGAACAGGACATTCCGGTTTTCGGGGCGTGCGGCAGGCATCCGGGCTTCCTCGCTGGAACAAGTCAGGTTTCCGGAGACAATCTGTGGCAGTCTGCGCCTGGATTACAAGCGCAGACTGTGCCGATCCCGTGGGGCAGCCTGCCGCAGGTTGCCAGCTGGCAATTCCCGGACAATTTTAGCGGTCAGTCCGCAAGCGGCAGAGTAAACAGCTTACCGAACTGCGGTTGCGGATCTGTTACGCCCGCAAGCCGCAGCATGTGCCATCCCAGCGCCTGGTTGCTGGAGATCACCGGCACCCCTGTCTGCGCCTCGATTGCGGGAATGATCCGCAGGCAGCGCAGGTTGGTGCAAGAGATCACGATGGCATCGCAGTCTCCCTGATTGGCGACTTGCTTTGCCGCCTCTGCAATGGCCGACTCAGAGATCCGGGCCACCACCCGGTCATCCATCTGCTCAAACGAGCCGAAGCCTGCAATCTCAAACCCCGCCGCTTCCAGCTTGGCGCGCATCTGCGCCGAAACCTCTGGCAGGTAGGGTGTCACAAATCCAAACCTGGCAGCGCCCAGCGCCTTGCCCGCCGCAATGATGGCGGCTAGCGGGTCGGTCACCTTGGCGTTTGGCAGAACAGTCTGCACCGCCTCGGCCACCTTGGCGGAGCCGATCACGGTCGAAGCCGAAGTGCAGCCATAGCCGATGACATCGAAGCCTGGAGCAGAGGGAAACAGCCGGGCCGAGGCCGGCAGGTCCGCCTGCATCTGCGCCAGTGTTTCAGGGCGCACCTCAGGCACCATCGGGATGCGGCTGTGATAGAGCGCGACGCCTGGCTGTGCCATCATCCGGGAGAATTCCGGTTCCAGCGTCTCGTCGGTTTCGAGCACAATTACACCCAGAGTAGCGCGGGTGCCGATGCCTTGGTCCGTTTCATAAGCGAGCTTCATGACTTTAGCTTCCTCAGATCACCGGCAGTTCCGGGGCGGCGCGCTCTGTCAGCAGCTCTGCGCCACTGGCCCGCACCACGATGTTTTCTTCGTGCACCATGATGCGGCCTGCGCCATAGCCCAGCGAGGGCTCCAGCGTCAGCACCATGTTTTCCTCAAGCACCGTCTCGTCAAAGGCCGCGTGCGAGGGCCATTCGGTCAGCTGCATGCCCAGCCCGTGGCCAAGCCGCCCAACGTCACCCCCCTGATCGTCCATTTCCGCAATCACCGACTGCATCGCCTGGAACAGGTCACGGCAGGTGGCACCGGGTTTGGCGGCGGCAATGCCGGCCTCTGTCGCGCGCCACAGCACATCATGGGCGCGGCGCGACAGGTCGTCGGCACGGCCTATGGCAAAGTTGCGGTCGAAGTCGCAGAAGTACCCGTCCCAGGTCGATCCGGTGTCCAGCATCACGATGTCGCCCGCCTGCAGCGGCCGCCCGGTCGGCGGCGAGATCACGTCGCTGTAACCGCCCTGATCTGCTCCGCCAACCAGATAGGGCACGTCGTCTGCCCCCTGCGCCAGCGCCTCGCGCCGGAAGGCGCGGAACAAATCCTCAAACGGCAGGCCCTCATGGGCAATCTGCGGCACCTGCGCAAAGGTGCGCGAGCCAATGCCGCAGATGTGGCGCAGCTTTTCGATCTCGGCGGCGGATTTCACCATCCGCAGGCCACGCACCAGCGGGGTGGCATCGGCCACCTTCAGCCCCGGTAACCCCGCCATCAGGCGTTCGTAATCGCCGAGCGGCATTCTGAGCGAAGTCTCGTGCCCTTTCATCAGGCCGATAGAACCGCCGCGTCCGGCAATGGGCGACAGCAGTTCGGTCAGCAGGCTGATGCCGTCATCCTGCGGTGCAGGTGCGCTCCAGGTGCGGATGTCCTTGATCCAGGTGCGGCGCATCAGGTCGGCGCCGATCTCCGGAATGATGGCAATGGGTTTGCCTGCAGGCGGTACAAACAGGAACCAGGGCCGGGTCGGGCTTTGCCAGAACAGCGTGTGGAAGCCGCTGAAATAGCGCACCTCCGGCTCGGTCAGCAGCAGCAGCCCGTCCAGCCCCTGCGCCGCCATCAGCGCCTGGGCCTTTTCCGTGCGGGCGGCAAATTCAGACTCCGGAAAACCGCGAGCGGGAGCCTTGGACATGGTCATTTCCTTTCATGATCGCGGCAATGGCCGCCGGGCTGGAGACTGTTCCGGAACCAGGCGGCTGTGCTGGGGCGCCTTTGGGCCGCCCCATGGTTATTCTCATCTGCGGCAGCAGGCTCGTCAAACGAGGTCAGCCGTTTACGGAAGGCAGCCGGTCACGCACCAGCTGCACCCAGTATTCCGCGCCGATGGGCAGCAAAGCATCGTTGAAATCATAATCCGCCGAATGCAGCGGCTGGCCGTGCGGCCCCTCTTCTCCGTTGCCCAAAAGCAGGAAGCAGCCCGGCACGGCGGCTGTGAAATGGGCAAAATCCTCGGAGAAGCTCATCGGCGGGCGGTTGCGGATCACCTCGCAGCCTGCGGCTTCACCTGCGCGGCAGGCGGCCTCAGCAGGTTCTGCCGCGTTGATGGTCTCGACAAATTCGGTGTTGAAGCTCACCTCTGCTTCCACCCCGTGAGTGGCGGCGACACCGGCGGCGATCTGGCGCATGAAGCGCTCCACCGCCTCGCGGTCTTCGGGTACCCGGGCGCGCACGTCGCCCTTGAGCACCGCATGGCCCGGCAGCACGTTGCGCTGGCCGTCGGTCAGGAATTCGGTCACTGACACCACCGCGCCGGAGCCAGGTGCCAGCTTGCGCGCCACGATGGTTTGGAGCGCCAGCACCATTTCGGCGCCGACCGTGATAGCATCCACCCCCGCCTGCGGCATCGAGGCATGACCGCCCTGACCTTTGATCGAGATTTCAAACAAGCTTTCGCTGTTGCAGATCTGGCCGGGACGGGTCGAGACCTGCCCCACCGGGGCGCCGGGCAGATTGTGGATGGCATAGACCTCTTCGATCGGAAACTGCTCCAGCACACCTTCGCCAATCATTGCCTGAGCGCCCAGGCCGTGTTCCTCGTTGGGCTGGAAAATGAACACAACGGTGCCGTCAAATCCCTGCTCTTGCGTCAGCCGTTCAGCAGCACCCAACAGCATCGTCATATGGCCGTCATGGCCGCAGGCGTGCATCTTGCCTGGCGTTTCCGAGACATAGTCGTGTGCGGAGGTTTCAGTGATCGGCAGCGCATCCATATCGGCGCGCAGCCCGATGGCGCGGTTGCCGGTACCTGCGCGCAACAGACCAACAACGCCTGCGCCCACATGCACTTCCAAACCGAGGCTGCGCAATTGCTCCGCCACCTTTGCCTTGGTGCGGTCCTCCTGAAAGCCAAGCTCCGGGTGCCGGTGGAAGTCCCGGCGCATTACGGTCAGTCGGTCTTGAAAGCTTGCCATCTGCACTCTCCAAGCTGTGTGCGGCGAAAATATGCGTCTGCACACGACTTGATGCATATTAATGCAGCTCTCAGGTGACGAAATTCATTCCCGTTCCGCCATTTCGCGGCGAAAAACGTATCCGGGACATCAGGGAAACCGCCAACCGGAGGAATCCCTTCAACGCATCAGATCTCCTCCCCCTTCTCCAGCAATTCCTCGATCAGCTGCCGCTGAATACCCGGGCTGTCGCCGCCGCCAAACTGCAACGCCCCGCCGGTGTAAAGCGTTCCATAGGTGCGGGCGATGTTGACCGTCTGTCCCAGCGAGGAAATCAGCTGGTCTTTCTTGAGCGGAGACAGGGGGTGAATGAAAACCGCCCACAGCTGTCCCTTGGCCACTGCATAACGCGCATCCAGCGCTGTGTCGAAGTTGGCCTGCATCATCCGCATCAGTTCCTCTGCCGTCAGCCCATCGGAGGGGCGCAGGGGCACCATCGCGCGCATCCGGTCCGCCGCCGGATCGGTGACCACCAGCATCGGCACGCCGGAAATACTCAGCTGAAACCCGCGCCCGACGGGCTGCGCCTGGTCATCCAGCGCAAATAGTATCCGCCCCAGCCGCTCATAGGTCATTGGCGGTTCCGGCGCGTCCTTCGCTTCCTGCGCAAACGCGGGTGCGGCCAGCACAGATGCCATCAAAATTGCCCGCAGCCAGATCATGCCGTCACCTCCTGATTGATGCGCCTTGCCACAGGCTACTGTGCGCTGGCGCAAGGCACCATGCACAGATCAGTGAGTAACAGCGGATGATGGCTGGTCAGCCGGCAGTTTCGCGGAGGGCGTCAATCACCGTCATCGCCTTGGCCAGGGCTTCCTCGATGCTCAGGTCGCTGGTGTCGATCAGAATGGCATCCGCTGCCGGGCGCAGCGGTGCTTCGGCGCGGTTCATGTCGCGGTCGTCCCGGGCCTTCACGTCGCCCAGCACTTCCTCCAGTGTCGTCACCTTGCCTGCCGCGGCCAGTTCCAGGAAACGGCGCCGGGCGCGTACCTCGGCGCTGGCAGTGACAAAGAACTTTACCTGTGCATAGGGGCAGATCACGGTGCCGATGTCGCGCCCGTCCAGCACTGCGCCGCCCGCGCGGCGGGCAAAGGCGCGCTGGAAGTCGACCAGAGCGGCGCGCACCTCGGCAATCACCGCGACCTTGGACGCCGCCTGCGCAACCTCCGGCCCGCGCAGGTCGTCACGCGCCAGATCCTCAGGTGTCAAGTTCTGCGCGGCTTCCACCGGGGCCGCACCATCCAGCATCTTGGCTCCGACGGCCCGGTACAGAAGACCGGTGTCCAGATGACCAAACCCGTAATGCGCGGCCAGGGCCTTGGACAGCGTGCCCTTGCCCGCAGCAGCAGGGCCGTCGACGGCTATGGTGAAACTTTCGCTCATGTGCGCTCCAGCTTGGCACCCAATCCGCCCATCAGGCTTTCAAAGATCGGGAAGGACGTTGCGATCGGGCTGCCGTCGTCGACGGAAACAGCGTTTTGCGCACCCATGCCCATTACCATGAAGGACATGGCGATCCGGTGGTCGAGGAAGCTTTCGCAGGTGCCGCCGCCCGGCACGCCGTCCGGCCCAAGGCCGGTAACCTCCCACCAGTCATCGCCTTCGTCGACAGTGATACCATTGGCGCGCAGGCCCTTTGCCATCGCGTCGATGCGGTCGCTTTCCTTGACGCGCAGTTCCTTGACGCCCGCCATCATGGTCTTGCCTTCCGCGAAGGAGGCAACCACCGACAGCACCGGGTATTCGTCGATCATCGAGGCGGCGCGCTCCGGCGGCACTTCGATGCCTTTCATGTTAGGCGAGTATTTTGCGCGCAGATCGGCCACCGGCTCGCCGCCCTCCTCGCGCATGTTCTCGAACGTCAGGTCCGCGCCCATGTCCTGCAGGGTGTAATAGAGGCCCGCGCGGGTCGGGTTGAGACCGATGTTTGGCACCAGCACATCAGAGCCGGGGGTGATCAGCGCCGCACAGACAGGGAAAGCGGCGGAGGACGGGTCACGCGGCACAGCAATGACCTGCGGTTTCAGCTCCGGGCGGCCGGTCAGGGTGATGACGCGGCCCTCATCTGTTTCTTCGGTGGTGATCTCTGCGCCGAAACCAGCCAGCATCCGTTCGGTGTGGTCGCGGGTGGCTTCCTTCTCGATCACCACGGTCTTGCCGGGCGCGTTGAGGCCGGCAAAGAGCACCGCCGATTTCACCTGCGCCGATGGTACCGGGACCTCGTAACGCACCGGCATCGGGTCCGCGGCGCCAACGATGGTCATCGGCAGACGGCCGCCGGAGCGGCCAACGGATTGGGTTCCGAACAGCGCCAGAGGGTCGGTCACGCGCGCCATCGGGCGCTTGTTCAAGGACGCGTCGCCGGTGAAAGTCGCGGTGATCGGGGAGGTTGCCATCACCCCCATGATCAGCCGCACCCCGGTGCCGGAGTTGCCGCAGTCGATCACGTTTTCCGGTTCCGCAAAACCGCCGACGCCGACACCGAACACCGACCAGTTGCCGCCGCCGTGGTTCAACACCTCTGCGCCAAAAGCCTGCATCGCCTTGGCGGTGTCCAGCACATCCTCGCCTTCCAGCAGGCCAGAGATCTTGGTTTCGCCCACCGACAGCGCGCCAAGGATCAGCGAGCGGTGCGAGATCGACTTGTCGCCGGGCACCTCTGCCACGCCCTTGAGCGGGTCAGCACGGTGGGAGGTCATCGGGATGGGCGTGCCGTGTCCGGACATGGGGCTTCCTTCGTCTGTCGGTCGTTCGTCTGTGCGTTTGCGCTATCGGTAACGGATTGGGTCTGGCCGGTCCAGCGTAATTGGCCTCAGCCCAGGCGGCGGAAGGTCAGGTAATGCGGGGTCCGCCCCTCTCGCAGGGCCTTCTGCTCGTACCGCGTGGAGATCCAGTCATCCCACGGCTTGCGCCAGTCGGTTGGGCCTTCGGCCAGCCATTCGAAACCTGCCTTTGGCACTTCCTCCAGGGTCTGGCGCACATAGTCCGGGATATCGGTTGCCACCCGGAAGATCGCGCCCGGCTTCAGGCAGCGGGCCAGCGGCTCCAGATGCTCCTGCGTCACAAAGCGGCGGCGGTGGTGGCGCGCCTTGGGCCAGGGGTCAGGATAGAGCAGGAAGGCGCGGGAGACCGATGCCTTCGGCAGAACATCCATCAGATCGCGGGCGTCGCCCGGATGCACGGCGATGTTATCCGCGCCCGCGTTGCGGATCTTGCCCAACAGCATCGCCACACCATTGATGAAGGGCTCCGCGCCGATGATGCCCGCATCCGGGTTGCCGACCGCCTGATGCACCAGATGCTCACCGCCGCCAAAGCCGACCTCCAGCCAGACGTCCTTGCCGCCGAACAGCGCCTCAAGGTTCAGTGGTTTGCGGTCCGGGTTTTCGTCCCAGCCAACCGCTCCGGGGCTAAGGCTGGCCAGGTCCTCGTCAAGGTAGCGCTTTTGGCTGTCCTTCAGCGTCTTGCCCTTAAAACGGCCATAGAAATTGCGCCAGGGCGCGCCGCTGGCGTGTTTATCGGCAGCGTTTTCAACTGCGGGCCGGGTTTCCTTGGACTGGTCGTCGCGGGGCTTCTGGTCGCCGGACATGCGTCTGGGCTCCTGTTCGAGGCGTCTTTTGAAAGGCTGGCCGCCCCTGTGCCGCAAGCAGGCCCGCGGGTCAAGCCATCTAGGGCTGCTCACCCGGCTTCAATTCGCGCAGCACCCCTGCCGCGATCAGCCGCAGGCGGCTGGGGTACCATTCCCCGTCCGGATCCGTGCGCAGCGTTTCGATGGCAAAACCCGGATCGACCCCGCGTGCCACCATATAGCTCAGGTGCTCGTAAACTTCGCTCTGGGTGTCCTCGTAGATCCAGGAACCGAACTCAAACGGTGTTGCCCAGCGGCGGCGCTTGCGTTCGCTTCGGTAGTATTTGTGCACGGCCTCGGAGGGCCAGTTGCGCTGGTGGAAGCCAATGCTGGAGCCGATTGTCATCCGCCGCCGCTCGCCCGCGAGAAACACGTCGACACAGGCGCTGATGCAGGTACCGTCAACCAGTGTGTCCAGCCCGTATTCCAGCACCAGCCCGGCGATTTCCTCTCCGGCATAGACGCTGCCGCCGACGCTGTTGAGCTGCAGCTCAGTAATCTCAGGGCTTTTCTTCAGAATGTTCCGCAGGTGCGAAACGTCCTCTTCGGTGATTTCCGCCAGCTCGCCTGTCACCTCTGTTTCGGTGTCGTAGACCAGCGTCTTGCCTTGCAGGCTGAATTTCTGCGGCAGCACCTCCTTGGCGGCAACGGCGGGCGCCAGAAACAGGCAGATCGTTAGAGGAATTAAGCGCAGCATCGTGGCTCCGGCAGCTGAATGGTCCCTGCGCGGAACTATGGCGCAGGCTGCCGTTTCACTCCACCCCGAACACAAGTGGTGAAGACGAAGCCTAAGGATTCGGGCGAGCGTGCCCGCAAAAGAAAGGAGCGGGCACCGGGACCCGCTCCTTTTTAGGCAATTTCCAGCTTCAGACGGCTCTCTTCAGCGCCTCGGCCAGATCGGTTCGTTCCCAGCTGAACCCCCCGTCTGCTTCCGGCTCGCGGCCAAAGTGACCATAGGCCGCCGTGCGCTGATAGATCGGTTTGTTCAGCCCCAGGTGCGAGCGGATGCCGCGCGGTGTCAGATCCATGACCTGGTCGATCGCCCGTTCGATCGCCGCCGGGTCGACCTCTCCGGTGCCGTGGGTCTCAGCATAGATCGACAGGGGCTTGGACACACCAATCGCATATGACAGCTGGATGGTGCATTTCTCTGCCATGCCCGCGGCTACCACGTTCTTGGCCAGGTAGCGCGCCGCATAAGCCGCAGAGCGGTCCACCTTAGTTGGATCTTTGCCAGAAAACGCACCGCCGCCATGCGGGGCTGCGCCGCCATAAGTGTCGACGATGATCTTGCGGCCGGTCAGACCTGCGTCGCCATCCGGGCCGCCGATCACGAATTTGCCGGTCGGGTTCACATGCCACTGGGTGGCACTGGTCAGCCAGCCCTCGGGCAGGGTTTCGCGGATGTAAGGTTCGACAATGGCGCGGATGTCATTCGAGGTCAGCGATTCATCGAGATGCTGAGTCGACAGCACCAGAGAGCTGATGCCCACCGGCTTGCCGCCTTCATAGACCACCGACAGCTGCGATTTGGCATCCGGACCCAGGGCCGGTTCGGTGCCGTTCTTGCGCACTTCCGCCAGGCGGCGCAGAATCGCGTGGCTGAACTGGATCGGCGCCGGCATCAGCGCGTCGGTCTCATTGGTGGCAAAGCCGAACATGATGCCCTGGTCGCCAGCACCTTCGTCCTTGTCCCCGGAAGCGTCCACGCCCTGCGCGATATGGGCGGATTGTTCGTGCAGCAGGTTAGTCACTTCCACTGTCTCGTGGTGGAACTTGTCCTGCTCGTAGCCGATGTCCTTGATGCAGGCGCGGGCGATTTCGTCAATCCGGCCCATGTAATCGTGCAGCTTGTCCTGATCGGACAGGCCCACCTCGCCCCCGATAACCACACGGTTGGTGGTGGCAAAGGTCTCAGCCGCGACACGCGCTTCGGGCTCCTCCGCCAGGAATGCGTCCAGAACAGCATCGGAAATGCGGTCACAGACCTTGTCCGGGTGGCCTTCGGAAACCGATTCCGAAGTGAAAGTGTAGTTCGTACGGGTCATGAAAAGTGCTCCATTGGTTTAGCCTTGCCACGCCAGGAAGCCGTTGTGACAGGTATCAAGCCGCATTACGCGGCTCATCCGCGCAGGTCAATCTATATTCCGGTAGAGTTAAGCAGCTATGACCGCGGCGCAAGAGCGCGGGAGAAAAAGAATACTCCGCCCGCAATGAACATACACAGCAGGAATACAGGCCAATCACCGGTGCGGCTGTAGAGGGTCGGTGGCAGCGGCATAGGCAGGGCTGCGTCAATGTAGCCAGCCTGGCCCAGCGGCAACTGATCCAGAAGCTGCCCGTCAGGTGCAATCATTGCTGAAACGCCCGTATTGGCAGCCCGGATCATCGGCAGCCCCTGTTCCAGTGCCCGCATTCGCGCCTGCACCAGGTGCTGATAAGGGCCGGAACGGGTGCCGAACCAAGCATCATTGGTGATCTGCACCAGCATGTCGGGACGGGCCGCGGCGGCGTTCACATCCTGCGGGAAAACAGCCTCATAGCAGATCAGCGGCAATGCGCTGCCGATGGGCAATTCCATCAGCCTTACCCCCGGACCGGCGGCATATCCGGCCCCGGCCTGGGAAGCGAAACCGTGGATTCCGAACCGGGCCATGAAGTCGCCAAACGGCACATATTCCCCGAAAGGCACCAGATGCGCTTTGTCGTAGGTTGCGGCTGGCAGACCATCTGCATCCAGCAGCACCGCTGAGTTGTAGTAGGCGCCGCCATCCTCCCGCTGGATGCCCAGCAGAACCGGCACACCGCCGGCGCCTTCTGTGATGACCTGCAGAGTATCTTCGGCATAGTTCAGCAGTTGCGGCACCGCGGTTTCCGGCCAGACGATCAGGTCAGGCCGCGGGTCCTCTGAAGAGAACGCCAGCGCGCGGCGAACAAACTCCCACCTGTGGTCCGGGTGCCATTTCTGATCCTGAGGCGCATTGGGCTGGACGATCCTTACTGTCTTTTCAGACGGCCCAGCCAGGTCCGGCGCAGGCACGGCCAGGACTATAGCTGCAGCCAGAACCGGCGACAGAATGCCGGCAGCAGGACTTTTCCGCAGCAGGGCAAGCGGCAGGAATGCAACCAGCGTCAGCAGCGCCAGCCCCTGCGGCCCGATCCACGGCAGCAGATTTGCAGCAGGTGTATCTATCCAGAACTGGCCGAAGGCGGCCCAGGGAAACCCAGTGAGCAGATAAGCGCGGGCAAATTCCGCAAGCGACCACAGGGCCACCAGCATCACAAGTCGCGCGGCGCCATGGCTGAGACGGGCTGCGAGACCGAACGCCGCGCCCCAGAACAGGGCCAAGCCAGCAGCAAGAAAAACAAGCGCAAAGGGCGCCATCCAGGCGTGACGTTCAGGGTCGATCTGAAACGGCTCAAGGATCCAGGACAGCCCAAAGGCAAAGTAGCCCAGGCCGAACAGCCATCCCGCCAGAGCCGCAGCACGGGCAGAGGCTGCCTGCAGCACCAGCCAGCCAGCCGCAGCCAGCGCAACCGGCAGCCCGATCAGCATGTGCCAGGGTGCCAGCGCCAGCGACAGCAGCGCACCGCTGCCAAGGGCCAGCCCCGCCGGGGCCAGCCGGAGCCGGCGTGCAGCCTGCCGCAGCCCGAGTGACATCATGCAGCGGCGTCCGGCAGCCGCACCCGCAGCCGCTTGATCCGGCGCGGATCAGCATCCATGACTTCGAACTCAGCGCCCTCGGGGTGTTCAATCACCTCGCCGCGCGCAGGTACACGGCCTGACAGCATGAAGACCAGTCCGCCAAGCGTATCGATCTCTTCCTCGTCCACGTCATCGTGGCTGGTCAGCGAATGGCCGGTCTCGGCCTCAAACTCCGGCAACGAGGTGCGGGCCAGTGCGATGTAGCAGCCGGGCTTTTCCTCGAACCAGGTCTGATGTTCGTCGGCGTCGTGCTCATCCTCGATCTCGCCCACAACCTGTTCGATCAGGTCCTCGATGGTGACAAGCCCGTCCACGCCGCCGTATTCGTCGATCACCAGCGCCATGTGGCGGCGTTCGGCCTGCATCTTGGTCAGCAGCACGCCGATCGGCATCGAGGGTGGCACGAACAGCAGCGGGCGCAGCATCTTTGACAAGTCAAATTCAGAGGTGCCGCCGTTAAAACCATGCGTCAGCGAGAAATCCTTGAGGTGAACAAAGCCCAGCGGCGTGTCCAGCGTGCCCTCGTAAACGGGAATGCGGGTAAAGCCGCTTTGCCGGAAAATGCCGACCAGATCATCCTTGGCGACTGTCACAGGCACGGCAGCGATTTCGGCAGAGGGGATAGCAACGTCCTCAACCCGCATCCGGCGCAGGTTGATCATGCCGTGCGGCCCAGCACCCGTTGCAGGCTGTTCGCCGCCGGTGTCCTGTCCGTCCTGCGGATCGGGGCTGAATACGTTGCGCAGCCGCGTCCACAATCCGGTATTTTCAGAGGCCGGCGCTTCCGCCGCCGTGCCATTGATGTCCTGCAGCGCGCCTTGCGCCGCGTTAGAACTGCCTTCTATGTCGCCCATCGGTCCTATCCAAAAACCCCGCTCACGGGGCATCCTCACTCATATATGGGTTCGCGATACCCAGTTTGCCAAGTAGCAGGACCTCAATCCCTTCCATCAATGCGGCATCGCGGTCACGTATGTGATCATACCCCAAAAGGTGCAACAGTCCGTGAATGATGAGATGGCGGGTGTGATCGGTCAGTGCTTTTCCCGCTTCCAGGGCTTCCCGGGCGCAAGTGTCATAGGAAATCGCGATGTCACCCAGCGGGATTTCCCCTGTAAAATCAGCCTCTGGCGCCAGCGGCGTGCCGCCGTCCTCCTCGGCCGCCAGCTCTTCCGCCGGCCAGCTGAGGACATTTGTAGGCTGCGGTTTACTGCGAAATTCGGCGTTAAGTTCAGCAATGCGCGGATCATCACAGGCCAGCAGCGAAATTTCGCAATCCTCCGGGTCCAGTGCAAAATGAGCCAGCACGGCAGCAATGGCCTCTTCGGCCAGCGCCTCAAGCCCGGCATCCTGCCAGCGGCTGTCTTCGATAGTGATATCGAGCGTCATGGTACGGCTGCACATGCGGGGGGCAGCCCCCGCACCCCCGGAGTATTTTTGCAAAGATGAAGCCCGGCGGTTTTTTCGTCAGGCGGGTGGCGTGTCCGCGTCATAAGCCTCAATGATGGCAGCCACAAGCGGGTGACGCACCACGTCGCGGGCCGTGAAATAGTTGAAGCTGATCTTGGGGATTGTTTTCAGCAGCCGTTCGGCGTCCGCCAGTCCGGACTGCACCCCGCGCGGCAGGTCGACCTGCGAGCGGTCGCCAGTTATCACCATGCGCGAACCCTCACCCAGCCGGGTCAGGAACATCTTCATCTGCATGGTGGTGGCATTCTGCGCCTCATCCAGCACCACAAAGGCATTGGACAGAGTGCGGCCGCGCATGAAGGCCAGCGGTGCGATTTCAATCCGCTTGTCCTCAATCAGCTTGGCCAGTTGTTTGCCCGGCAGAAAGTCGTTCAGCGCGTCATAGAGCGGCTGCATGTAGGGGTCGACCTTGTCCTTCATGTCGCCCGGCAGGTAGCCAAGTTTTTCGCCGGCCTCCACCGCAGGGCGGGACAGGATGATGCGGTCGACATGGCCGGTGATGAACATCGAAACGCCCACAGCAACCGCCAGGTAGGTCTTGCCGGTACCCGCCGGGCCGATGCCGAAGGCCAGTTCGTGCTCGAACAGGGACTGCACATAGGCCTTCTGCGCCTCGGTGCGCGGCTCCACCAGTTTCTTCCGGGTCTTGATCTCCACCCGGCCGCCGCGGAACATTTGCAGCTGTCCGTCGGGTTCAGCATCGTCGGTGTCCGGCCCCATGCGCAGTTCCCGGTCGATGTCGCCGCTTTCGACGCTGCGGCCGGTTTCAAGCCGGTCGTAAAGCGCGGTGAGCACACCTGCCGCCTGCTCCCGCGCCGAATCCTCACCCATCACTGACAGCTGATTGCCGCGGCGGACAATCTGCACGCCCAGTTTTTGTTCGATGTCAGCCAGGTTGCGGTCATATTCGCCGCACAGGTCGATCAGCAATCGGTTGTCAGGAAATTCCAGCAGCACTTCGTGGGTTGCGGTCTGGGTCTGCGGGTCATTCAGGGCACTGATGGCCAAGCTGATCTCCTCAATCTGGCGTTGCCCTTTCAGTCTGCCTCCGCCGCAGCATTTGCGCAAGCAGGCGCTGCATAAAATCACTTCATTGAAACAAAACAGCCGCCCCGGACGGGCGGCTGCAATTCACGCTGTATGCAATTCTCAGATCGGGTCGCCGAAGGTCGATCCCTTCTTGAATGGGCCAGTTGCCACATTGCGCGGGAGGTCACTGTTGCAGACCGGCTTGCCGTCAGGCGTGCGCCGCAGGTCTGCATAACCTTCCAGGCCATCATCGATGATCCAATGCTCGCAGCCTTGGGGATCGACCCAAATACCAGCTTCGAGATTGGACAAATGTTGAGACTTGCCATCAGCGACATGACCGTCGGTAGTCTTGTTAACCGCCGGAGTACAGGCGGAAACACCTGCGACTGCGGCAAGGAGAACGGCTGCTTTCACTGTTTTCATCATCCCTCTCCCTCAGCGCAGGCAGTAAATTTCGACGCGGCGGTTTTGCGCCATGTTGGCCGCGCTGGTGTTGGGCACCCGCGGGTCCCGTTCACCATAGGCACGGACATCATTGATCCGGGCGCCAACCGATCGGGCAACCTGGGCCACAGCATTGGCACGGCGCTCTGAGAGGCGAATATTGTATTCATCGGAAGCGCGGCTGTCGGTGTGGCCCGCGATCACAAAGGACCGTGCACCATTCGACCTGGCCTGCTGGAAGAATTCGCCCAGCCGCTGCCGGCCGGCGGCATTGATAAAATGCTTGTCAGTGGCAAAGAATTGATCGGTCGGCATCACACCGCAGATTTTCCCGCGGCGGCAGACAGGCTTGCCGTCCGGAGTCACATGCGGCGTCATGAACCCCTCGGCCCCGTCATCCATCACCCAGTGCTCGCAGCCGTCCGGATCAACCCAGATCGTGGGCACATAGCGTTCGCCCTTGATCGTGCGCTGCCCGGTTTGCGCGCTGGCAGGCGCGGCAGCGATGCTGAGCGCAGCCGTGGCAGCGGCAGCCAGCGCCATCGCATTGTTCAGTTTGAGTATCATCACAACCACAATTCCTTTACCTAAAGTTCCCCCCAGGGTGTTGCCGCGCACAAGCGGCCACCGTTCAGGCCATAAGAGCCAAAATACCTGATAGGGACCGCGTATACATGCTAATTTTATTAATATTCCGCGCAAATTAGGCACCCACCACGAACACTCAATGAATTTTTGAAAAATTGTTTACAAGAGCAAAGCAATGAAGAATCGCCTGAATAAGGCGGCCTGTCACGAGAGGACGGTCCACGAAAAAGCCGCCAATGGATTCGGCCGAAATCCTGCTGATTAGCCGATCAGTTCACCAGCAAGAGAATTGGCGCCGGAAGACACGATCCGGACCCGCGCAAGATCACCAACCTGACGGCTGCAATCAGCAACATGAACAGCGTGCAGATAATCGGACTTGCCAACCATTTGACCCGGCAGGCGGCCTGCCTTCTCAAACAGCACACCAACCTCTCTGCCCACCATGCTGTCCTGAACCTCGCGCTGCTGCCTGGTGAGCAGGGCCTGCAAGCGCTGCAGCCGGTCATCTGCTGCCGCCGGGTCGACTTGCGCGCGCTCTGCAGCCGGCGTGCCGGGACGGGTCGAGTATTTGAAGGAATAGGCGGTGCCGTATTTCACCTCCTCAACCAGATCCATGGTGGCCTGGAAGTCTTCCTCGGTCTCTTCCGGGAAGCCAACAATAAAGTCTCCGGAGATCAGGATATCCGGACGCGCGGCTCGAATGCGCTCGATCAGCCGGATGTAGCTTTCGGCGGTATGTGAGCGGTTCATCCGTTTGAGGATCTTATCGGACCCTGCCTGCACCGGCAGATGCAGATACGGCATCAGCTTGGCGCAAGTGCCGTGCGCCTCAATAAGGTCGTCTTGCATATCATTGGGGTGCGAGGTGGTGAAACGGATCCGTTCCAGACCGTCGATTTTGTCCAGCTCCCAGATCAACTGTGCCAGGGTCAGGTCGCCGTTGGGACCGGCGCCGTGGTATGCATTCACGTTTTGGCCCAACAGGGTGATCTCACGCACGCCGCGCTCCACCAGGTCTTGTGCCTCACGCAGGATGCGGTCCGCAGGGCGCGAGACCTCGGCTCCACGGGTGTAGGGAACAACACAGAAGGCACAGAATTTGTCGCAGCCCTCCTGCACCGTCAAAAACGCGGTTGGGCCGCGTTTGGCCTTGGGCCGGTTCTTGAGCTTTTCGAATTTGTCTTCCTCGGGGAAATCGGTGTCCAGCACCTTTTCCCCTTCACGCGTCTTGGCTTCCATTTCCGGCAGCCGGTGATAGCTTTGGGGGCCAACCACCAGATCGACCAGCGGCTGACGGCGCATGATCTCTTCGCCTTCGGCCTGGGCAACGCAACCGGCAACACCGATCTTCAGGTCCGGTTTTTCAGCCTTGAGCCCCTTGAAGCGGCCAAGTTCGGAATAGACTTTTTCAGCCGCTTTTTCCCGGATGTGGCAAGTGTTGAGCAGGATCATGTCGGCGTCATCTGCCGATTTGGTCTCCACGTACCCCTCACCGCCCAGCGCCTCGGCCATACGTTCGCTGTCGTAGACATTCATCTGACAGCCATAGGTCTTGATAAACAGCTTCTTCGGGGCGCTCATGCGGGTCAGCCTTCCAGCCAGGGTGGGTAAACAGCGGCTTGCAATACAGGCAAATGCCGTTGCTTGCAATGCAGCGGGATTTACCCGATTTTAGCAGCAAAGGCCAGAAAGGCAGGGCAGACCGGCATGATGTATTCTTCGCTGCAGGATTTCCTGAAAGAGGGCAAGCCGCTGCTGGCCAAAGGGCCGGTTGCACTGGTTTTCATCGAAGACGAGGTGGAAATCGCCACCACCCTGCGGCACCATTTGCAAAGCGGCTTCAAGGCGGTCGTAGCACTGATGCCGGATGCCTTTGACCTGCCGCAGGATGTGCGTGCAAGAGTCCACCGAGTCCCCTTTGATTGCGGGCCTGAGGGGGCGGTGACCAGCGCCGTCAATGCTGTCATTGCCAGCGCGCAGCCGGGCTGCTGGCTGTACTACTGCTACAATGCGGAATACCTCTTCTATCCATTCTGCGAATCCCGAGGCATCGGCGAGATGCTGACATTCCACACCGAGGAACGCCGCGATGCGATGCTCACCTATGTCATAGACCTTTATGCCGGCGATCTGACTGAGAGCCCCACAGCGGTATCGCTGGAGAAGGCCTATCTCGACAAGTCAGGCTATTACGCACAGTCACGCAAGGATCCGGAAACGGGTCATCCGCGTGAGCGGCAACTGGATTTCTTTGGCGGTGTGCGCTGGCGCTTTGAAGAGCACATTCCAGCCGCCAGCCGCAAGATCGACCGGATTTCACTGTTCCGCGCTAAGCCTGGCCTGCATCTGCAGCCGGATCACACCTTCGACAATCAGGAATACAATACATACGCTTGCCCCTGGCACCATAATCTGACCGCCGCGGTCTGCTCCTTCCGCACTGCAAAGGCTCTCAAGCGCAACCCTGGCTCCACTTTTGATATCGAATCTTTCCGCTGGCATAACTCGGCGCCATTTGAATGGCACTCGCGCCAACTACTTGACCTAGGGTTGATGGAACCAGGTCAGTGGTTTTGAATGGGCCGGATAGCCGAAGGTTTCGCACCCCGCATTATGAAGAAGCCAATCACAGAGAGTTTCGCCTGGTACCGCATGGTCCAGCGGCCAAACTTCGGCTGTTGCTCCTCAATTTGGCAGGTGGTTTGGATCCGCAGGAGCACGCCAAGTGACGCTCTGCATAGCAACTTGCAGCTGTGAGGATGCTTCCTCAGACGGCAGCTGAGCGAAGGCAGAATGCAACAATTGATGAGCAGGCAAGCCGCGCGCCTGCCACCAGGCTAACCTGCTTGCAGCGGCTTTCGCTCCGCTTGCCAATCACGGGCCCATGCCAGGAACCGCTTGCGGTCCATTGGGCGTCCAAAGGCATAACCTTGCAGGATGTCAGCGCCGATTTCAGAAAGAACCTCCGCCTCGCCGGCGGTTTCCACCCCCTCTACAACCGCTGCCGCTCCGGCGCTGGCGGCCATCTCAATCAGTCCGCGCATCAAGTCGCGGCGGGCCGGCTTGCAATCAATGCCTGTCGTGAACATGCGGTCGATTTTCAACCTGTCGGGCTTAAGCGCCAGCACCCCTGCGATGCTGGCATGTCCGGTTCCGAAATCATCAATCTCAATGCCGATACCCATCGCCTTAAGAGCGTCAATCTGCTTGCCATAATCGTCATTAACATGATCAAGAAAAACCGTCTCAAGAAGCTCGAAGGCGAGGCCGCTTGCCGGGATGTCCGTGCGCTGCCGCAGCTCCTCGATCAGACCGGGGTGGCCAAGCCGCTCTGCAGAGACATTCACTGAGATACTGGGCAGAGCAACGCCCTGTTGCTCAAACTCCCAGTAGGCGGCCAAGGCGATATCCAGCACCCGCCGGTCCAAGTCCGCCAGCATGTTCACCTCCCTGGCGATCGGCACAAAGACGTCAGGGCCGACAATGCCGCGGCGGGGGTGGTTCCAGCGCGCCAGGGCCTCGCACCCTGCTAGCACCCCTGTTTTCCCGTCGATCTGCGGCTGAAAAGTGACTTCAATCTCGTTGTTCACGAACGCCTGTTTAAAGTCCCGGATGAGGTCCATCTTCTCATCATGTGCAGACCCGATAGAGGCGGAGTATGCGTTCACGCAGGATCGCCCGTCGGCCTTCGAGGCATACAGCGCCAAGTCAGCCCGCCGCAGCGCGGACAGCAGGGTTTCATGCGGTTCGCTAAGAGCAAAACCAATGGACGCCCCGACCTGGAGATCGGCATCCTTGTATCTTACCGGCTGAAGCAGCTCGAACAGAAGATCCGAGCAGAACTCAAATGCCTCCGCTTCGCTGCCGGCAAACTCCATCAGCATCGCAAATTCGTCCCCGCCGATACGGAAAGCAAAGTCGCGCCCGGCGTGGATCTTACCGGAAATCCGCTGCGCCGCGTGTTCCAGAACCAGATCACCGGCCTCATGCCCGTAAGTGTCATTGATCTCTTTGAACCGGTCCAGGTCCAGCGCGACAACCATTGTGCCTGCCTGCTGATCCGCCGCCGGAGCGGACGCAATTTCCTCCAGGTGCTTGCGGTTTCCCAGCCCAGTGAGCTTGTCATGCCGGGCCGACCAGGCGCTTTCCTCCTGCGCCTCCCGCATCGCCTCAAAGGCCTCTTCCGCCAGCACCCGGCTCATCCGTTCTTTGCGGATCGAGTCCACACGCAGGCTGATTTCATCTTCGACCCGGTCCAGCACACGGTTGTAACGGAACGCCAGCACTCCCAGATCAGTGGACCGTTCGACACGCACTCGGCTGCTGAAAGACCCGGACCTCTGATGCCGCTTCATCTCCTCCAGCATTTCCAGCAGCGCATTGCGCTGGTTGTTTTCAGCCAAGTTCAACCCCCGCACCTCGTCTCTGGGACGCGCTCGCAGCAGTCCAGCAGCTTTGAGAATTATAGCAAGCGGAACCGTGCACGAGATAACCCAGGCTGCTACAGCAGAAGCCCCCAAGGCCTGAATTCCGAGCTGGCCCAGCCTGCTCCCGGCAGGGAGCAGCTCCAGCGGGACCGTGAATGCCACCGCGAGCGTGCCGACCAGCCCGGCTGCCAGATGTACCGGTACCGCGCCCACCACATCATCAATTTTCAGTGCATCCAGAATGTCCCGTGCGACGATCACTGTCACCGAACCGACGCCCCCTATCAGGAAGGCCATCGGCCCTGTCACAAGATGGATACCCGCGGTTCCTGCCACCAGCCCGCCGAGAAAACCGTTGACCAGGATTTCAGCCCGGACACAACGGAACAGCCCTAGACCTATGATTATGCTGGCAATTCCCGCTCCCGCTGCCGACAGCATAGTGCGGGCGATCACCGGACCCACATTTGTGCTGAAAGCCAAAGCTGAGCCGCCGTTGAACGCGCCCCATCCGACCCACAGCAACAACCCGCCAAGGGTCACGAGGGAGATGGAGTTCTCTTCGAAAAACCGCTTCTTCGGCCCATAGCGGCCCAGCCGCGGCCCCAAGAGAACGACTGCCACCAGCGCTGTCCAGCCTCCGACACTATGCACCACTGTCGCGCCGGCAAAGTCGATGAAGCCAGCCTGCCGCAACCATCCGGCCTCATTCCAGACCCAATGCCCGGCAACAGGATAAATAAAGGCCCCGAGCATCACGGACATCACTAAGTAGCCCAGAAACCTCTCCCGCTCGGCCACGGCACCGGACACAATCGTTGCAGCTGTGGAAGCAAAAGCCATCTGAAACAGGAAAATTGCGGCTGAATGGCCTGCGGAGTTGTCGAGCTGTGGCCAGAAGCCGCCGGTCCCGAACAGGCCACCCAAGCTGGGGCCAAACATCAGACCGAATCCGGTCAGCCAGAATGCAGTGCTGACCACGCAGACATCTGACAAGTTCTTGAGTGCGACATTTGCTGCATTCTTTGCCCGTACCGTGCCGGATTCCAAGCATAGAAACCCAGATTGCAGCACAAGCACAAGAAGCGCGGAAAACAGTATCCAGACAGCGTCGGCCTCAGACATTAAACAACCCCAAGATTAAAAATAACACTCGCTAAAGACGTATATTAAATATCAGACGTCAAAAATTGGTTTCCATGATTTAGCACAGCTCAGGCCGGCCCTGGACTTCTGTGTTCATTTTTACTTGCCGGAATTCCACCCAGGCGCTTCCCGCACAAATCCGGCACCTGGCGCCGCTTAAGTTGCGGCAAATGGCAGCTCCACCCAACTCCCGGACGGCCGTGGGCAGCCACGCAACTAACGCCCGCCTTTGCACCGGCAAAGCGCTGCTGTACATGCGAAAGGCGGGCTACCAGCCGGCAATCACAAGGAACTTATGGAAACAAAGAGGAGACACCTATGCCGACCGCGCAGGGCTCCCTACAAGCCTATTTGTCCGCACTACGCCAAGAGCTTGCCGACAGGGCACCGGCGGCCAAAAGTTCACCACGCGAATCGTGAATTTGCCCGCCAAGTTGGCAATCGCGAAAAGGGTAGCAGCACTTGAAACCCCGAGATCATTTCAAAAAAGAAGACCCCAGTGCATCCAGAAACTGCCTACCCTTTACCGTATGCGAGACCCAAAACTATGGGCAATTTGCGCAAAAGTATGGGTCAAAAACACGCTTTTGGGCGATCCTACAACGGCCTCAGAAATCCAGATTTTCCACGCTAAGGGCGTTCTTCTGAATAAACTCCCGGCGCGGTTCCACCACATCGCCCATTAGCTTGGTAAACAAATCGTCCGCTTCGACCATATCATCAATACGGACCTGCAGCAGCGTGCGGGCATCCGGATCAAGTGTAGTTTCCCAAAGCTGATCGGGGTTCATTTCGCCCAACCCCTTGTAGCGCTGCAGAGTAAGGCCCTTTTCGCCCTCTTCCAGAATCGCCTGCAAGAGGCCCAGCGGGCCATGGATCATCTGGCTGCGGTCGCGGCGGACCAGTTGGGCGGTGGTGCCGTAAACTTCCTGCAGGCTTTTGGTGAAACTGCCAGTCTTGCGGGCTTCGCCCGAGCGCAGCATCGGGCCATCCAAGGTACGTACTTCCTCGACTCCGCGCAGGATGCGGGCCAGGCGGATCCCGTGGTCCTGGGTGATCCGGCCCTGCCAGCCGCGTTCATATTCCAATGCGATCAGGTCCAGCCGTTGGGCAACTTTGTCGGCCACGCCCTGCAGGTCGGAATCCACGGCACCGGGTACAAAGGCGCCGGCCACGGCAGCCTGCTCCAGGATGTGGCGCGGGTAATGGGTCGGGAAAGCATCCAGCACGCGTTTGAGCTGCCGCGCCTCGTCCACTACGCGAGTGAGGTCGGCACCGGCCATTTCAGACCCGTCGCCCAGTTTCAGCACCGCGCCATCGACGCCCTGGTTGATCAGGTAATCGTCCAGCGCCGCCTGATCCTTGAGGTAGACCTCTGACTTGCCGCGCGCGACCTTATAAAGCGGCGGCTGGGCAATGTAGAGGTAACCGCCCTCGATCAGCTCAGGCATCTGGCGGTAGAAGAAGGTCAGCAGCAGGGTACGGATGTGGGCGCCGTCGACGTCGGCGTCGGTCATGATGACGATCTTGTGGTAGCGCAGCTTCTCGATGTTGAATTCATCACGGCCGATGCCAGTACCAAGCGCCATCACCAGATTGCCGATTTCCTGAGAGGACAGCATCCGGTCAAACCGCGCACGCTCCACGTTCAGGATCTTGCCGCGCAGGGGCAGGATGGCTTGGGTCATCCGGTCCCGCCCGGTTTGGGCGGAGCCGCCGGCCGAGTCACCCTCGACCAGGAAGACTTCAGTCTTGGAAGGGTCTTTCTCGGAGCAGTCCTTGAGCTTACCGGCTAGGTAGTTCACGTCCATCGCGGTCTTGCGGCGGGTCAGCTCGCGCGCTTTGCGGGCAGCTTCGCGGGCCAGAGCGGCCTCGACAATCTTGCCGACGATCTGCTTGGCCTCGTTCGGGTTTTCCTCGAACCATTCGGCCAGCTTTTCACCCATCAGGCTTTCGACCACCGGGCGCACCTCGGAGGACACCAGCTTGTCTTTGGTCTGGCTGGAGAATTTCGGGTCCGGCACCTTGACCGACAGAACACAGGTCAGCCCTTCGCGAGCATCGTCGCCGGTGAAAGAGACCTTCTCTTTCTTGGCGATGCCCGACGTCTGCGCGTAGTTGTTGATGGTCCGGGTCAGCGCACCGCGGAAGCCCGCGACATGAGTGCCTCCGTCGCGCTGCGGAATATTATTGGTGAAGGGAAGCACCGTCTCGTGGTAGCTGTCATTCCACCACATGGCAATCTCGACGCCGATGTCGTCCTTCTCCCCCACGATGTAGACCGGAGCGTCCATCACCGGGGTCTTGTGCCGGTCAAGGTATTTGACGAATTCCTTGACGCCGCCCTCGTAGAACAGCTCCGCCGAGAGCTTCTCTGCCGGGCGCTCATCCTCCAGAATGATCCGCACACCGGAGTTCAGAAAGGCCAGCTCGCGCAGTCGCTTTTCCAGCGTCTCAAAAGAGTATTCCAGGTTCGAGAATGTATCGGTCGACGCCATGAACCGGACTTCGGTGCCGGTCTGGTCACCACAATCGCCGACCACTTCCAGATGCTTAACGGTATCGCCGCGTTCAAACCGCGCCACGTGCTCCTTGCCGTTGCGCCAGATGCGCAGCTCCAACCAGTCAGACAGCGCGTTCACCACCGACACGCCCACGCCGTGCAGGCCGCCCGAGACCTTATAGGAGTTGCTGTCAAATTTACCACCAGCGTGTAGCTGGGTCATGATGACCTCGGCTGCCGAAACGCCTTCCTCGGCATGAATATCCACCGGAATGCCGCGGCCGTTGTCGCTGACGGAGACGCTGGAATCCGCATGAATTTTCACGGTTACATGGTCAGCGTGGCCTGCCAGCGCCTCGTCGATGCCGTTGTCCACGACCTCGTACACCATATGGTGCAGGCCCGAGCCGTCATCCGTGTCCCCGATATACATGCCAGGGCGCTTGCGAACCGCCTCCAACCCTTTGAGAACCTTGATGGAATCCGCGCCATATTCTGCGGGGGCCTGCTCGTTTCCGGACATTCACATCTTCCTGTTTTAGCTTCGGGATTTTATACGAAACCCGGGGAGGAATGTCACGAGCAAGCCCCCTTTTTTCATGGGCCCGTCAGGCGATTACGCACCCAGCGCCCCGAGTTCCGCCGCTGTGCGTAGCCAGGCTTTGCGCTCCTCGCTGCTTGACCCCTGCAAAGCGCCGAAATGGCAGGTCTCAACCGGGTCAATTCCGACAAAATTCAGGATCTGGCGTTCCACCTGAACATGCGCGGCATTGTCGTAGTATTGCGCCATCAAATCGGGCGGCGTGTCTGACGCAATCAGGACCCGTCCTGACTTTCCCGTCAACAGCGGCTTGGGCAGGCCATCGGTGACAATGCGGGGATCAAAGGTGCGGCCGGGCAGCAGGATCCGGTCGAACAGCCCCTTCAATTTACCCGGCATGCCGCCCCACCACAGGGGAAAGGCAATGACCACATGGCCCGCCCATTCGAAATCCGAAAGCACCGCCTCAATTTGGGGCTCCAGCTTCTTTGCACCGGAGAACCCGGCCTGCCCGAAATCCGAATCGAACTCCAGCTGCGACAGATTGTGCATGCGCACGTCATGACCGGCGCCGCCAGCGGCAGACGCATAGCTGCCGCACAGCGCCCCGGTAAAGGTATTGGCAGCCGGGTGGCCGTTTAGAATCAGGATTTTCCGGGCAGACATTTCACTCTCCATTGGATAAGTTGACCATGGTCACTTTATTGAATCAAAAATGACCGCGGTCAATTATAAAAATGACCGCGGTCAAAAAATAGCTTGTGAGGCTGATAATGACGCGTGCACCGCAGAAACGGCGGCTGGAAACCAGGGCAAGACTGCAGGAGGTGGCAGCCACCATCGTGCAGGAGCAGGGCTACAGCGGATTGCGGGTGGAGGATGTGGTCGCCCGCGCCGGTGTGGCCAAAGGCACCCTGTTTTCGCATTTCAAGGACAAGGACGGGCTGCTGGCCGTGCTGATCGGGGATGAGGTCATGCGCCTGCTGGACGGGATGGAGGCAGGGGACCCTCCCCAGGATGCGGATGAACTGACCGCCCGACTGGCGCCGCACCTGGACTACGTCGGCCAGGACCGGGTGATCTTTGATCTGCTTTTGCGCTACTCCGGCACCACAGCGGCGGAACCGGATGAGGTGGTCACCGCCAGTTTCATCCGGCAGGTCACGCTGCTGACGCGCTGGCTGCAGGTTCTGCAGACGGCAGGCCAAATTCGCCAGGATCAGCCGCCGGAACTGCTGGCAGAAGGCATTCAGGCCTTCCTGAACCACGTCCTGGGCGTGTGGTTTTGCATGGAACACGATGATGAAACGCCGCCTGCCCGGGCGCTGGCGCCATACCTGCAAGCCTGGCTGCAGCCCGCCCCTTAGGTGAAGGGAATCACCAGCCCGACACAGATCAGCAGCCCGCCGGACACCAGGTTGATCCGCCGCCGGATCCGGGTGGAGGTTACCGCCCGGCGCACGCGGTGCACCATCCCCGCCAGCGCCAGGTTGCCCAAAAGCGGAACCAGGAAGGACAGGGTCACAATTGCAGCGATGTCGCTCCCGGAGATGCCCGACAGGTCAAAGAACCCGGGCAGCACGCCCATGTAGAACAAGATCGCCTTGGGGTTGCCGAGGATCACCGCGATACCGGCCATGAAACCGGCCCAAATGCCGGGACGGGTCAGGGCGCGGTTTTCCTCCACCGCGTCGCCGGCATGGCGGATCAGCAGATACCCCATGCCCAGGAACATCGCGCAGGCCACCCAGCGCAGCACGGTCATGATGCCCTCGATCTCCGAAACCACCCAGGACATGCCCGCAACTGCAATCAGCGGCCAGAAGATGTCGCCGCAGGCGACGCCAACCGCCAGCGGCCAGGCCGCTGGGAACCCGCCGGAAACCGAGCGCGCCATCAGGGCCAGCCACACCGGGCCGGGGGTCAGGAACAGGATCAGCAAGGCCCCGGCATAAAGCGCCAGGTCCCAGGGCGTAACGGTCATTTCTGGGAAACCTCCGATACGCCCTCGTTTTCCGACACTTCCAGCACCTGCGCCCGGCCGCCCAGCTCCGTAAACAGCTCTGGGCCGGTGCCTGTCATCCAGGCCTGGGTGCCAAGCGCGCAGATCTCATCATACAGCGCAGCGCGGCGGCCCGCATCCAGATGCGCCGCAACCTCATCCAGCAACAGAATCGGCGGCGCGCCCTCGCGCTCGGCCAGCGCCCGCGCATTGGCCAGAATCAGCGACACCAGCAACGCCTTCTGCTCTCCGGTGGAGCAGTCCTTGGCCGGGATGCCCTTGGCGCGGTAAGTGCCAATCAGATCGGTGCGGTGCGGCCCTACCAAGGTACGGCCTGCGGCCAGATCGCGGAACCGGCTTTCCTCCAGCGCCTCTTTGAAATCAGCCTCCGAGAACGGCATGCTGCCCTCCGACTGCAACAGTTCCAGCTCCGCAGCCGGAAAGGCGGTCTCCGCCTCGGCCTGTGCCAGCTGCAGCAGCTCCACCGCCTGCACCCGGGCCGCATGAATCCGGTGCCCGGCGGCAGCCATGCGATCCTCCAGCACCCGGTACCAGGCTGCATCGCGGATCTGTTCCTTCAGCAGCCGGTTGCGCTCGCGCATTGCCTTCTCATACGCCAGCGAGGCCTCAGCATGACCCGGCTCGAAACTCAGCGCGATCCGGTCCAGAAACCGCCGCCGCCCCTCTGCAGCCTCAATCCACAGCCGGTCCATTGCCGGAATCAGCCACACCACGCGCGCCACTTGCCCCAGCGCCAGTTGGCTGGCGGACTTGTTGTCGATCTTCACCTGCCGGGCATTACCTCCCTCGGACCAGGTTTCCACCTCGTAAGCCTGCGACGGCGCCTGCAGCTCGCCTCTCAGCTTCCAACCCAAAGCCTCTGGCTGGCGCGCCATATCGGCGGCACTGGCCCGGCGCAGGCCGCGGCCCGGGGAAAACAGAGACACTGCTTCCAGGATGTTGGTCTTGCCCGCGCCGTTGTTGCCGTGAATGGCCACCGGACGCCCGTCCAAACGCAAATCCGCCCGCAAATGCGAGCGGAAATGGGAAAGGGTCAATGCGGTCAGAGCCAGCATGAAGCGCGCGCCCTTTTTCTTCTTTGCAAAATTACTCGCGCTGCAGGCATCGCCGTCAGGCGATCAAACCCGCATCGGCATCACGACGTAAACGGCGCTTTCGTCGTTGCCTTCGCGCATCAGGGTCGGATCGCCGGAGGAGTTGAACATGAACACGGCGTTTTCGCGGTCCACCTGGTTGGCGATTTCCAGCAGGTACTTTGCGTTAAAGCCGATTTCCAGCCGCTCGTCGTTGTAGGCGACGGCCAGCTCTTCCTCCGCCGCACCGCTGTCGGGCGCGTTCACCGACAGGATCAGCCGATCCTCTTCCAACTGCAGCTTCACCGCGCGGGAGCGTTCAGAAGAAACAGTGGCAACCCGGTCAACAGCCTGTGCGAACTCGGCCGCGTCCACTTCCAGGCGGCGGGTGTTTCCGGCCGGGATCACGCGGGTGTAGTCGGGAAAGGTCCCGTCGATCACCTTGGAGGTCAGGGTGATATTCGGGGTGGCAAAGCGCACCTTGGTTTCAGAAACCGAGACCGCGATATCCATGTCGTCATCATCCAGCAGCTTGCGCAGCTCGCCCACGGTCTTGCGCGGCACGATCACGCCGGGCATGTCCTCGGCACCCAGCGGCAGCTCCGCGTCGATGCGGGCCAAGCGGTGGCCGTCGGTGGCCACGGCGCGCAGAACCTTGCCGCCATCCCCCGACGAAACATGCAGGTAGACACCGTTCAGGTAATACCGGGTCTCCTCGGTGGAGATCGCGAATTTCGACTTGTCGAACAGGCGGCGCAGCACCGCGGCCTTGGCGGCAAAGTTCGAATGGTATTCCGACGAGGCCATCACCGGGAAATCCTCGCGCGGCAGAGTCGCCAGAGAGAAATTGGAGCGCCCGGCCTCGACCGCCAGACGGCCGGTTGCGGCATCGGCGGTCAGGGTGACCAGCGCACCATCAGGCAGCTTGCGGACAATCTCGTGCAGGGTGGTGGCAGCGACGGTGGTCGCGCCGGCGCGTTCCACCTGCGCGGGGGCCTTGTCGACCACCTCGATATCCAGGTCGGTGGCGCGGAACTGGACGCTGTCGCCTTCGGCTTCGATCAGCACATTCGCCAGGATCGGAATGGTGTTGCGGCGCTCGACCACAGACTGCGCCTGGGCCACGGCCTTGAGAAGCGTGCCGCGTTCGATGCTGATCTTCATGTCCCAAATCCTCTTCGTCAGGCGCCCGTGTCACATGCCGGGACAAGCAACCTACCTGTTTACCCCTGCCGCACAAGGCTTTTTATGGATTTCTCCAAGGGAATTCAGGCGGGGTCAAGAGGGGCTGAACGGCTAGGCCGTGAAACCGGGGGAAACGTTGCAGCAGAACCCGGGTCTGTCCCCGCGGGGACAGCAACGAAAAACGCCCCGGCACAAGGCCGGGACGCGATACGGGCAGGTGAATGCACTGGAGAGGTGCTTAGGCCTTCACCCGCTCCGATTTCGGATCGTACATCGGCTTGAGCGAGGCTTCCGCCTGCACCTTCACGCCGCAGACGTCGATCTCATAGGTCGAACCCAGCACATCCGCCGCGCTTTCGCCCTCGCAAGGCACATAGCCCATGCCGATGGCGGCACCCAAGGTGTGGCCGTAGTTGCCGGAGCTGAGATAGCCCACATACTTGCCGTCGCGGATGATCGGTTCGTTGTGGAACAGCAGCGGCTCGGGATCGGTCAGCTTGAACTGAACCATGCGGTTCTTGGGGCCGCTCTCCTTGCGCTCCAGCACCGCGGCCTTGCCGATGAAGTCGTCCTTGCCGGTGGCAACCGCAAAGCCGAGCCCTGCGTCGATCACATTGTCCTCGCAGGTGATGTCGTGGCCGAAGTGGCGGAAGCCCTTCTCGATCCGGCAGCTGTCCATCATGTGCATACCGCAGAGCTTGAGCCCCATATCCTGGCCCGCCTCCCAGAGGGTTTCGAAGGCATGGCCGGACATTTCCGCCGGGATATAGATTTCCCAGCCAAGCTCACCCACATAAGTCACCCGGTGCACACGGGCGAGCCCCATGCCAAGTTCGATCTCTTGCGCGGTGCCGAAGGGGTTCACCTCGTTGGAGAAATCATTGGGCGACACTTTCTGCAGAAGTTCACGGGAGTTCGGACCCATCACGGCCAGCACGCCCTCGCCTGCGGTCACATCGGTGAGCACGACGTTGAAACCGCCCTTGTTGCGCATCATCCAGGTCTGGTCGGCGAGGCGGGTCACCGCGGGAGTCACCACCAGATAGACAGTCTCGCTCAGGCGGGTGACGGTCACATCCGCCTCAATCCCGCCGCGGCTGTTCAGGAACTGGGTGTAGACGATCTTGCCCGCCGGAACCGAGACATTGGCACCGCAGATGTAGTTCAGGAACTTTTCGGCATCCGGGCCTTCAACGCGGATCTTGCCGAAGGAGGACATGTCGTACATGCCGACGTTTTCACGGACAGCGCGATGTTCAGCGGCGGAGTTTTCAAACCAGTTCTGGCGCTTCCAGCTGTACTGATACTCGCGCTCTTGGCCGTCGTTGGCAAACCAGTTGGCGCGCTCCCAGCCGCCGATTTCGCCGAATACGGCGCCCTGTTCCTTAAGGTGATAATGGAACGGGGTGCGGCGCACGCCGCGAGCAGTGGCTTTCTGGCGGTAGGGAAAATGGTCTGCATACAGCAGGCCCAGGGTCTCTTTTGAACGCTCGAACAGATAGTGCTTGTTACCCTGGAACGGGTGCATACGGGAGATGTCCACATCGCCGAGGTCAAACGGCTTCTGGCCGTCTTCCATCCACTGCGCCAGCGCCATGCCGGCGCCGCCTGCGGACTGGATGCCGATCGAGTTGAAGCCTGCGGCAACCCAGAAGTTGTCCATCTCCGGCGCCAGGCCAAGGTGGTAGGCGTCGTCCGGGGTAAAGGATTCCGGGCCGTTGAAGAACGTGTGAATACCGGCCTCCGCCAGCATCGGCATCCGGTTGCAGGCGGCCTCCAGGATCGGCTCGAAGTGGTCGAAGTCCTCGGGCAGCTGGTCGAACTCGAAGCTGTCGGGGATGCCGTTCATCGCCCAGGGTTTGGCGTTGGGTTCAAAGGCACCCAAAAGGATCTTGCCTGCGTCTTCCTTGTAGTAGGCGCATTCATCCGGCACCCGCAGCACCGGCATCTGGGACAGGCCTGCGATGCCTTCGGTCACGATGTAGAAATGCTCACAGGCGTGCAGCGGCACGTTGACGCCTGCCATGCGGCCGACCTCGTGGCCCCACATGCCGGCACAGTTCACCACCATGTCGGCTTCGATGTGGCCTTGGAACTGGCCATCATCGCTGGCCCAGTCGACACCGGTGACGCGGCGGCCGTTTTTGGAGATGCCGGTGACCTTGATCCGTTCCTTGACCAGCGCGCCGCGCTGGCGGGCGCCCTTGGCCAAGGCCAGCGCGATGTTGGCCGGGTCCGCCTGCCCGTCGGTCGGCAGCCAGAC
Organism: Leisingera sp. ANG1; assembly: GCF_000203975.2. Lineage (GTDB taxonomy): Bacteria > Pseudomonadota > Alphaproteobacteria > Rhodobacterales > Rhodobacteraceae > Leisingera. Next base: position 484,673 of record NZ_AFCF02000009.1, read on the forward strand.
ACCGCCGGTCACGCCGTCCAGATTGATGTGCTCGTAGCGCTCCTTGACTTCCTTGGGCGACAGTTCCTCCACCGGCACGCCAAAGGCGCGGGCCATTGCGGCGTTGCGATAGAGTTCTTCAAGCCGTTCGTTGGTCAGCGCCGCGGACACCGAGCCGACCTGGCGCATGCCGGTGGCGACGCCGGTTTCTTCCTCAAGCCCCAGGTACAGCTCCGCCGAATAGCGGGCGAGCTTGGTCATGTTGGAGGAGGCGCGCAGCTGTCCGATCAGGCCCGCGGCGTGCCAGGTGGTGCCGGAAGTCAGCTGCTTGCGCTCCAGCAGCACCACATCCTTCCAGCCGAGCTTGGTCAGGTGATAGGCCACCGAACAGCCGATCACGCCGCCGCCGATAATCACCACGCTGGCCTTGTTGGGAAGATCGCTCATGTCATCGCTCCTGAATGAGGGTTTGCGCCTGATTATCACGAACAGGCGGCGCAAAATGCATCAAAAACGTCAGACTCCCGGAGCTATTCTCCGGCCTTTAGGATTTTTTCCGAACCATCCTCGCCCAGTCGGCGGCGCTTGCGCAGAGCAAAGGGAGTAATGCCGAAGAAGCTCTTGTAAAGACTGGAGAACCCATTGGGAAACCCACAGGCAAGACCGATCTCGCGGACGCTCATGGTGGTATTGAGCAACAAGTTGTTGGCCTTGGAAAGCCGCATTTCCCGATAAAACCCATTGGGAGTGGTCCCCAGGAAAGTCTTGAACTTGCGCTCCAGCGAGCGGGTGGAGATGCCTAGCTCCCCGACGATGTCGCTGATCGGCACCGGTTCCTCGATGTTGTCCTGCATGATGCGGATGCAGTGGTCCAGATCGCTGTCTCCGGTGATGGTCGGCTTGGCGCCGGCAAAAGGCTGCAGCGAGGAGAAATCGCGCACCTGTTCGTGCAGCATGATGTTGCCCACGGTCATCTGCGCCGCAGCAGAGGTCAGCCTGCCGACCAGCGCCAGGATGATATCGACGGTGGACCCCATGCCAGCGCAGGTCACCACCAGCCCGTCCTCGCTGGCCAGCGCGTGGCTGGAATCGTTCAGCCCCATCCGCTCGCGCAGCAGGGCGGAGTTTTCCCAATGAGTCGTCAGCCGCCCGGCGGCGCCACCCTGGTCACGGATATAGCGCGCCGCGGCCTCGGCCAGCAGGTAGACCTTGATATCGCGGCAGGTGTAGCTGGAAATCACCCGTCCCAGGCTGAGGCCTGGATGGTCCGGGTCCGAGTTGCCAAGGAAGAAGGCAAAATCCGCGTCCGGCTTGGCCGCGAAGGGTTCAGTATCCACGCTTAGGCCCGCCCGGCAGCCCACCCGGCCGCCCTGCAGTGAGCGGACGGTCCATTTGAACGGCGGCTGGGCCAGCACGCGGTTGGCGATCCGCAGAACCTCCAGGATCGCCGACATCTCGATCAGTACGAAGCCTTCGGTGACGATGATGTCGATGTGCCAGACCCGGGCCGGTTCTGCCGCTTTGAGTTTTTCCGGAGCTGCCATGCTGATCCCCTCCCCTGGTCAGACGATCCGATGCCCGGCCGCGCGCAAACAGCGGGCCAGTTCGGCAATATGGTCCGGGCCGACTTCACAGCAGCCGCCGACGATCGTGGCGCCTTGGGCAACCCAGCCCATGGCAAATTCCGCGTAGGCCTTGGGCCCCAGATCCTGACGCTGCTCCAGCGCGTCCACGGTGGGGGCATCTTTCAGAAACCCCTCGGAAATCCGGGTGAACCCGTTGGCATATGCGCCGCAGGGCTTGCCGAAGGTTTTGACAATTTCCAGGCCTGCGCCGACGATCTCGGGGCGCGAACAGTTGAGCAGGACCGCCTCCGGCTGGAAATCCTCGACCACCGCCGCGAGGTCCGCCAGCGGCTCGCCGGAACGCAGCAGCGTTCCGTCTTCATCGGAAACAGAAGCCGCCAGCCACACTGGTTTCGCCGTCCCGGCGCAGCCAAGCAGCGCCCCCCTAGCGTGTTCGATAGATGACACGGTTTCGATCAGGTACAGATCCGCCTGCGGGTCCAGCAGCTGAACAATCTCTGCGTAGACCGGTGCGGCCTCCTGGTGCGGCGGGCAGATATCCGGGCGGTAAGAGGCAATCAGCGGCCCCAGCGCAGCGGCGACACGGCCTGAGCCGTGGGCGTCCCGTGCAGCGGTTGCCTGAGCGGCCGCCGTGGACAGCAGTTCTTCGAAATGCTCCTCGATGCCTGCGCGGACCAAGCGGTCGCGCAGCACCGCATAGGTATTCATGGTGGCCATTGTGGCCCCGGCAGCAAAGTAGTCCGCGTGAATGCCGCCGACCACATCCGGCTTTCCGATCATCACGGAGGTTGACCACAGCGGCGTCGCCCGGTCGCCGGACCGCTTGACAACTTCCTGCCCGATTGAGCCGTCAAGAAGAATGATATCTGTCATGGGGCCTCCTGCGGGGGAATCAGGACCAGTTTGCCCGGAAACGCCTTGCTCATGAAATCGGCTTGCGCCCGAGCGATGTCCTGCAGGGGATAGGTTGCCGAGACCAAGGGACGGATTGCGCCGGAATTGATCAGCTCCACCAGTTCAGCAAAGACCGTACGGGGGGAGAAGGTGCAGCCGTGGACAGTGATGTCGCGCAGGTAAATCTCGCGCAGGTCCGCTGTGACGATCGGGCCGGCAATGGCGCCGGAGACCGCGTAATGCCCGCCGGGCCGCAGCGCCTGTATCAGCGCGGGCCAGGCCGGGCCGCCGACCACGTCTATGACGGCGTCGAAACTGCCTGGTTCAGGTGTTTCCACGCGGCCAATGATGCTGCAAGCCCCCATCGCGGTCACCGCATCCGCTTTGGCGGGCGATGTCTGACCGGTCACCTGCGCGCCAAGATGGGCCGCCAGCTGGACCGCAGCCAGCCCGACCCCGCCGGAAGCGCCGGTCACCAGCACCCGGTGGCCACCGGAGACACCAGCACGGTGCAGCAGGTTCCAGGCGGTTCCATAGGCACAGGGCATCGCCGCGATCTCGGTATCGGACAAGGGAGAGGCGCTGACATCGAACAGCTCTGCCGCCTCCATCAGGCAGTATTGCGCGAAAGCACCGTCAAGCTCTGACCCTAGGGCGACAAAGGCCACCGGATTGTCCGGCTGCGGCCGGGGAATATTGATCTGGCTGGTGACCCGCTGCCCCACGTGGAAGTCACCAACATCTGGGCCGGTCTGAACCACCACGCCGCACAGGTCGCCGCCTTGGATGCGGGGAAAACTCAGGGCGCCACCCCAGCCGCCGGCCTCGACCTCTGCGTCATCGCCGACCGCATTAGTGGCCCCCGTCACATCTGACGAATACCAGCCGATCCGGGTGTTGATGTCGGTGTTGTTGACGCCGGCTGCCAGAACCTTGACCAGCACCTGCCCCGGCCCTGGGACCGGAACAGGAATATCTTCACGCCATTCGAGCGCATTCGGCCCGCCATGCCGGGTCAAACAAACGCCTTTCATCATCTGGGCCATCGCTGAAGCCTCCTGAATAAAGCGTGACGGGCCGACCCTAGCACATCAGGCGCGCAGGCGCTCGTTGGCCGGATCCCACAACGGTTCGTCCTTCTGAACCACCGCGCGGCACTTCTCACCGTAGATCTCTACCTCCAGTTCGGTACCCGGAACGGCCAGCTCAGGACGCACCATGCCCAGCGCGATGGAGGCATTCACACGGTAGCCCCAGTCGCCGGACGTCGTTTCGCCCACGATCTCGCCATCTTTCCAGATGCAGGACATGTAAGGCGCGTCTGCCTCGCCAGCTTCGACAATCAGGGTCACAAAGGACTTTTTCACGCCCTGCTGCTTTTCGTTCTGGATTGCAGCCTTACCCGGGAAATCCTGCGGCTTGTCCAGTTTGACAAACCGCTCCAACCCGCCTTCGAGCAGCGAGTAGTCGGTCGACAGATCACCCTTCCAGGTGCGGTAGCCCTTCTCGATGCGCAGGGAATTCAGCGCATACATGCCGAACGGCTTGGCGCCGCCTGCGAGCAAGGCATCATAGATTGCCGGCTGATGCTCATTGGCGCAGTGCACCTCCCAGCCCAGTTCGCCGGCAAAGGACACCCGCGCCAGGAAGGCGGGTTTGCCCGCGACCGTGGCTTCCTGGTGGGTCAACCAGCCAAGCGACAGGTCGGCGTCGGAGATACCTGCAAACAGCTCACGCGATTTCGGGCCGGTGACGATCATAGTTGCGAATTCGGTGGTGTGGTCGGTCAAGGTCAGGCCGTCAGGCAGCGCCTTCTTCAGGATTTCGAAATCGTGCCACTGGGCCGAGCCTGCGGTGATCATGGTAAAGTGGTCTTCGCCATGACGGACACAGGACATCTCGGTCAGGATACGGCCGCGGTCGTCCGAGAAGTAGACCAGGTTCATCCGGCCCACCTTGGGCAGACCGCCAGTCACCAGGCCGCGCAGGAATTCCGCAGCGCCTTCACCGCTCAGGTTGAAGCGGGAGAAGCCCGGCAGGTCAAGCACACCGGCGCCGTCACGGACCGCTTCGCATTCTTCCTTGATGCGCTGCTGCCACGGGCCGGAGCGGCCCCAGGTGTGGGTGGCCTCTTCCGAGGTATCGTCACCCGGCTGCGCGAACCAGTTGGCGCGTTCCCAGCCGTTGTAGGCGCCCATCACGCCACCCAGTTCTTTGATCTTGGCATGGACCTGGCTGACCTTCTTGTCGCGCGCGGCCGGCCACTCGTGGTGCGGGAAGTGCATGGCATATTCGTTGCCGTAAACTTCCATGCCTTTCTGGTTGCAGTAGTCCTGATCGGTGTAGTCGGTATAGCGGCGCGGATCGACGGCCCACATGTCCCACTCAGTGTGGCCATCGATGATCCATTCTGCCAGCACCTTGCCGGCGCCGCCGCCCTGGGCAATGCCGAAGGTAAAGCTATGTGCCTCGAAGGCGTTTTTCACACCCGGCATCGGGCCGATCATCGGCAGGCCATCGGGCGCATAGGGGATCGGGCCATTGATCACGCTGGAAACACCGGAGGTCGCCATCAGCGGCACCCGCTCCATCGCATCGGTGACAATATCCTCGATCCGGTCCAAATCTTCTTGCCATAGCTGGAACGAGAAGTCCTCAGGCATCGGATCGTCTTCGGTCAGCCAGTGGCCTTTGCAGTTCGGCTCATAGGGGCCGAGGTTGTAGCCGTGCTTTTCCTGACGCAGGTAGTAAGACACATCCACATCACGGATCAGGGGCAGCTTGCCGCCGTGTTCCTTGGACCAGGCTTCGACCTCGGGGATCTGTTCGGTCAGCAGGTACTGGTGCTCCATCACCATGGCAGGCACGGTCCGGCCGCCGTAGGGCTTGAACATCTCGCCCACGCGCTGCGCGTAGTATCCGGCGGCGTTCACCACATACTCGCAGTCGATGTCGCCTTTTTCAGTGTGCACGGTCCATGTTCCGTCTTCGTGCTGGGTCACACTGGTTGCCGGCGTGAAGCGCAGGATCTTCGCGCCCAGGTCGCGCGCGCCCTTGGCCAGGGCCTGGGTCAGCTGTGCCGGGTCGATGTCGCCATCGGTCGGGTCATAGAGAACACCAGCCAAGTCATGCGTCTCCAGGAACGGATAGTGTTCCTTGGTTTCTTCCGGGGTCCACATCTCCATCGGGATACCCTGGTAACGGCCCATGGACATGGCGCGTTCGAATTCCTGCATCCGCTCTTTGGTGTGTGCCAGACGGATCGAGCCCGAAACATGGTAGTTCATCGGGTAGTCGACCTCTTCGGCCAAGCCTGAATACAGCTCAGTCGAGTAGCGCTGCATGTTCATGATCGCCCAGGAGGTCGAGAAGGTCGGCACGTTGCCGGCCGCATGCCAGGTCGAACCGGCAGTCAGCTCGTTCTTCTCCAGCAGCACACAATCGGTCCAGCCTTTCTTGGCCAGATGATAAAGCGACGAGCAGCCGACGACGCCGCCGCCGATGATGACCACACGGGCCTTGGTTGGAAAATCAGACATGTTCGCTCCCTAGTCTCAGTCTTCTTGCGGCACGCCGTCCGCAATCCGGTAGTAGTCGCCCTTGGAGGCGGTAAAGATGTGCTTTTCGACGCTGAGACCGGTGTTCCCGTCGACAGCGCCCAAAGCGAAACTGGTGGTGTCTTCCCCCGTCCCCTTCCAGAACAGGAAGGAGCCGCAGCGCGGGCAGATCCCGCGCTTGGCCTGCGGCGTTGCCTCGAACCAGCTCACCGGTCCGGTGATCGTGAGGTCTGCGTCGCGCACCTGCGCAGAGACCCAGATGCCGCCGGATTGCTTGCGGCACTGGCTGCAATGGCACATTGAGGCATTTTGCGGTTTGGCCGCAGTTTCAAAACGGATGTCGCCGCAGAGGCAGGATCCCTTGATCATAACCTTCCTCCTAATAGACCGGCGGCGCGATAACCCAGACAGCCACCGCGGGCTCTTCATAAGGGTTTGACCACTGATACGGCTCATGCTTGATCCGGAAACTGTCGCCAGGGCCAACAGTAAAGCTGCGGCCTCCGATCAGCAGATCCAGCTTGCCCGAGATCATGTAGCCGACCTCCTGTGTCGGCCGGTTCGCCGGGGTCTGCATCCGCGAGTTGGGCTGGAAGGTGGAGTGCACCATCTCGAAATCGTCGGTCAGGTCGGGGGAGAGCAATTCCTCGATCAGCCCTTCCTCACCGGAGCCCATCGGGCGGCGGGAGCCTGCACGCACGATATAGCCATGTTCATCTGCCGGGGCGCCGGAGTGGGCAAACAGCATCGACATCGGTACGCCCAGCGCTTCGGCAATCTGCCGCAGGTCGGAGATCGAGGGCTCGGACATGTCCCGTTCAACTTGGCTCAGCCAGCCGACCGAGCGGTTCAGCATCGCGGCAATATCCGACAGGGTCAGACCGCGCGCCTTGCGCAAGGCCCGGATATCCGCCCCCAGTGTCGCCGTTGCCACCGTCTGATCGTTCACCGGCTCTCTCCCCGCTCCGTGAAAAAATCCTCTCGTTTTTCACGATGGACCGAGTTCGTGAAATTTCCAAGCCTTTTTTCACAGGGCGGAAGAGTGCCATGAAAAAAACCCAGCGCCATCAGGCGCCGGGCGGCTTTTTCTGGTCGATTGTCCCTTGGAAGAAGGCTGCAAGGCCGGGGGCAAAGCCCCGAATATGCGAATCAGCCGCGGCTGAACACCTGCCGCAGGATTGCCTCCAGCTGGTCAGCGTCTTCCTGAGTGAAGGCATCGGGCTTGTCGCTGTCAATGTCAAACACCCCGATCAGTTCTCCAGCACCGTTCCAAACCGGCAGCACCAGCTCCGAGCGTGTAGAGGACGCGCAGGCGATGTGGCCGGGAAAGGCATCGACATCCGGTACCAGTTGCACCACACCAGTGCGCGCCGCTGCGCCGCAAACGCCGCGGGAGAATGGGATCTGCAGGCAGCCATGGCCGCCCTGATAAGGCCCGATCTTCAGCAGCTCCGGTGCCACGACGCGGTAAAAGCCGGTCCAGTTGAAGCGGCCGTCCGCGTGGTGCACCTCGCAGGCCACGGTGGCCATCAGCGCCACTTCATCCGTTTCGCCTTCGGTCAGCGCCGCGATGGTCTTGGCCAGGGTTGCGTATTCAACCTGCATGTGCAGCTCTCCTGAAACGTATTGAGGGGGCTGTCTGCCCCCTCTTGACCTCACGGTCAATTCACCCCCGCGAGTATTTCGCAAAAGTGAAGATCAGACCCGCTCAATCGCAATTGCGGTACCTTCGCCACCGCCGATGCAAATCGCTGCCACGCCGCGCTTGAGGCCGCGTTTTTCAAGAGCGTTCAGCAGGGTGACCATGATCCGCGCGCCGGAGGCGCCGATCGGGTGGCCCAGCGCGCAGGCGCCGCCGTGCACGTTCACCTTATCGCGTGGGAGGCCCATTTCATGCATGAAGGCCATCGGCACCACGGCAAAGGCCTCATTCACCTCCCACAGATCAACGTCTTCGACGGTCCAGCCGATTGACGTGAGCAGTTTCTGAGCAGCCGGCACCGGAGCGGTGGTGAACCAGCCCGGCGCTTGGGCGTGGCTGGCGTGACCTAGAATGCGGGCGCGGACTTTCAGGCCTTGCGCTTCGGCAGCTTCAGCGGAGGCCAGTACCAAGGCCGCAGCTCCATCAGAAATGGAGGAGGCATTGGCTGCGGTCACTGTACCGTCCTTGCGGAACGCCGGTTTCAGCGTCGGGATCTTTTCCGGGCGTGCGGATTTTGGCTGCTCATCCGCATCCGTGATGACATCGCCCTTGCGGGTTTTCACGGTCACGGCTGCGATTTCACCGTCAAACGCACCGCTTTCCTGCGCTTCCAGCGCATTGGACAGCGATTTCAGCGCATATTCGTCCTGCGCCTCACGCGTAAACTGGTATTTTTCGGCGCAATCTTCGGCAAAGGTGCCCATCAGGCGGCCCTTGTCATATGCGTCTTCCAGACCGTCCAGGAACATATGGTCGATCACCTGGCCGTGGCCGATGCGGGCGCCGCCGCGCATCTTGGGCAGCACGTAGGGCGCATTTGTCATGCTCTCCATGCCTCCTGCAATCATCGTGTCCGCCTGGCCCAGCGCAATCTGGTCAAATGCGATCATCGCCGCCTTCATACCCGAACCGCACATCTTGTTGAGCGTGGTGGCTGGCACTTCTTCGCCCAGGCCAGCAGAGAAGCCTGCCTGGCGCGCCGGTGCCTGACCCTGCCCTGCCGGCAGCACGCAGCCCATCAGCACCTCGTCCACGGTGGCAGTGCCGGCCCCTTCCAAAGCAGCCCGGATTGCCGCGCCGCCCAGCTCTGCAGCCGTCACCCCGTCATACATGCCCTGGAACCCGCCCATAGGCGTCCGGGCCGCTCCGGCGATAACAACATCTTTCATGCAATTTTCCTCCAATCGTCAAAATTATACCTACAGAAAAGTAAGCTTTGCGGTCTAGAGTACAGCCTAATGACGTTACATCCCGGGGGACTAAAATGAGCCTGACCACCACCATGACGGACGGTGCACAGATCGTCAAAGTCAATGCAGAGCGCATTGATGCCGCCATGGCCATCCAGTTCAAGGAAGACATGCGCACCGAAACCGAAGCCGGGGCCGAGCGCGTCATTCTGGACCTGTCCGAGGTGCAGTTCATCGACTCCAGCGGACTTGGCGCGATTGTTGCGGCCATGAAGCAGCTGGGCGGTGGCCGCAAGCTGGATCTGGCCGGGCTGACCCCCATGGTGGAGAAAGTCTTCAGGCTGACGCGCATGGACACGATCTTTGATCTGTATAGTTCGCTGAGCGAAGCAACCGCCCCGGCCAGCGCAAATTCCTGAAGACGACTGCGCTGGCGGCGCAAAGCGAGAAATTGATGGTAAAAACCTTTGCTTGCTCGTTCACAGCCACGAATACAGATGCCCGCTCCAGCATCTCATCGGTCGTGGCCCGACTGCGGACCTTGGGTATCCCCTCGGCCCGCGCTGACGAGGTGCAAATTGCCTTAACTGAAGCCGTGAACAACGTGGTAGAGCATGCCTATGCAGACGCAACACCTGGGGATGTTCGTATCAAAGCGGAACTTACCCACGATCGGCTTTGGATCAGCATCCAGGACGCTGGTTCTCCTTTCCCGAACGGGCAACTGCCTGAAGGCAAGCCCGCCGATGTCAATGTTCCGGTCAAGAGCCTGCCCGAGGGCGGATTTGGCTGGTTCCTGATCCGGGAATTGGCCAGCCAAGTCCAGTATGAGCGGTCCGAAGGAAGCAATAATCTGACGCTCTGCTTCGAGATTCAGGTTACCAGTCCCTCTGCCGAGGCTTGAACCTGATCTTGCGTTGACGGCCTCCAACACCACTTAAACGCAACTTTAACGTTTCGCCACAATAGCGCCGCATTTCCGGCCCGCCACGGCCCAACAGGTATGCGAAACGTTACTTGTAGCTGAAACGAGCTTCCCCTGGTGCCGTGTGTTCTTGCCCCCACCAGAGCACGGCACCGGGGACATCTCTTTCAGCGCTCCCTATCTTCCCTCACCACCGTATCTCCAGTTCCTACACCCTCGCTGAGGAATTGGCTTGTTTTCCGGCGCGTGTTGCCTAGGCTCTCGGCGTCAATACGGGAAGCAAGGCCATGCGAGATTTTCATTTACCCGGACGCTCGGCAGTTTTTGCTTCCGCCGGCATGTGCGCCACCTCTCACCCGCTGGCTGCCGGTGTGGCGCTGGACATGCTAAAGCGCGGCGGCAACGCCATGGACGCTGCAGTGGCCGGGGCGGTTCTGCTGGGGATCTGCGAGCCGCAAATGACCGGGATCGGTGGCGACTGCTTTGTGCTGTTTTCGCACCCGGAGCAAGGAATTCAGGCACTTAACGGATCCGGCTTCGCCCCAGCAGGAGCCAATGCAGCCGCTTTAAGAGCACAAGGTCTTGGCGCAGTTCCGCTGGGCAGCGCGGACGCCGTTACCATCCCTTGCGCCATTGATGCATTCTGCCGCCTGGCGGAGTCCGAAGGCTGCCTTGGGCTTGATGTCCTGCTGCAACCTGCCATCCGGCACGCAGAAGAAGGCGTGCCCGTAGCGGCACGCACAGCATTTGACTGGCAGAACAGTGCCGGAACCTTAACCGGTGCGGCGCGTGACCACTTTCTGAAAGACGGAAAACCGCTAAACTCGGGTGATCTGTTCCGTGCACCCGGCCAAGCCGAGGTGCTTCGCAGGATTGCAAAGCACGGGCGTGACGCGTTTTACTTAGGTGAAGTAGCTGACGACATGGTGTCAGCACTATCGGCTGTTGGAGGTACGCACTCGCTGCAGGACTTTGCCAGTGCCTGCAGTTTCTTTACCCAACCGGTTGAAGGCTCCTACAAGGATATGGGGTTAGCCGAGCATCCTCCCAACGGCCAGGGCGCTACGGCGATCCTTCTGCTGAATATTCTTAAGCAATTTGACCTTGCAGGAATGGACCCTTTAGGTGCGGAACGCGCGCACATCGAGGCTGAGGCCGCCAAGCTGGCATATGACGCGCGCAACCGGTTTTTAGCAGATCCTGACCACACCTCCCGGCTGGAGCACATGCTGGCGCCGGAAACTGCCTCACGTCTTGCCGCTCTGATCGACCCCAAGCAGGCCATACCTGCCGCCGCGCCACTGACGGAAGCGGTTCACAAGGACACAGTTTACATCACGGTGGTGGACAAAGACCGGATGGCGGTTTCGCTGATCTATTCCATCTTCCACGGCTTTGGCTCTGGAATCGCGTCAGAAAAATTTGGCATTCTCTTGCAGAACCGCGGCGCGGGTTTCACTCTCGAAAAAGGCCACCCCAACGAGCTGGGGCCCGGCAAGCGACCAATGCATACCATCATTCCGGCAATGCTGACGCAAGATGAAGAAGTGACTATGCCTTTTGGCGTGATGGGCGGTGGATATCAGCCTGCAGGTCACGCCCGTCTGGTGTCGAACCTTCTGGATTTCGGCATGGACCTGCAATCCGCCATTGATGCCCCGCGCTGCTTTGCCGATGCTGGCTTGCTGAAGGTGGAGCGAGGCTACTCAGATGCGGTCCGCCAGCAGCTGACGGATTTGGGCCACAAAGTCGAGGTTCCAGACACTCCGCTGGGAGGTGCACAGGCAATCCGCATCCATGCTTCCGGCGTACTGGAAGGCGCCAGCGACCCGCGCAAGGACGGCTGCGCACTGGGATACTGAAAACCCGGCGTCAGACAGGCCCCTCTGAAAAATTCAGTTCAGTTGATAGTGCAGCGCATAGGCGCCGCCATCGAAGTTTCCGAACATTTCAGACACATCAGGGTGACCAACAGGCTCTCCTGAATAGTCCGCAACCAAGTTCTGTTCGGAAACGTAGGCCACATAATAGCTTTGGTCGTTCTCCGCCAGCAAATGGTAGAAAGGCTGGTCCTTAACGGGACGGCTGTCTTCCGGGATCGCCTCATACCATTCCTCAGTATTCGAAAATTCCGGGTCAACATCAAAGACGACGCCGCGAAAGGGATGCTTCCGGTGGCGGACGACCTGCCCAAGATTGTATTTTGCGCGTGTTCTCATCATGGTCTTTATGCCCCCGTCTTTTCTAAATAGCGCGCGCTTCGGGGAAATGTCCAACTGTTGAGGCAAATTTTCGGGGAAACAGACTGTGGACTCCATTTTGACAGTACCCGGAGACGCCGTCGTGAAACGTGCAGGCAACTGACCTGGCGGATCAACCTCACAGCTGGAACTTGTCCCCGCGTAGCAGACGGCGGAACAGGCAGTTTCACCCCGAAATCACCGATTTTTTTTCACCACCGCAGCTGAAATCGTTTCAGGAAATGTGATTTCCTCGCCTGCTGCAATCGGCTAAACTCGCCGCAAAACATACCCAAAACAAAATGGGCAGAGGCAATGAGCAGACTTATCAGCGCCCTCGTTCTCCTCATGGCGGTTGCGTCTTGCGGAGGCGGGCACAAAGCGCCGCCGCGCAATCTGGACAATGCTTGCAGCATCATCCAGCAGCGGCCTGAATACCTGAAGGCATTTCGCGCAACCCAGCGCCGCTGGGGCGTTCCAGTGCATGTGCAGATGGCCACGATTTATCACGAAAGCCGGTTTCGTGGTGATGCCCGCACGCCGCATCAGTACCTTCTGGGCGTGATCCCGATAGGCCGGCAATCAAGCGCCTATGGCTACAGCCAGGCGTTGGACGGCACTTGGGACGATTACCGCCACGACACTGGCCGCCGCCGTGCCAAGCGCGACCGGATCAGCGATGCCACCGACTTCATGGGCTGGTATATGCGCAAGAGCTTGGAGAAGAACGGCATCCCTCTTTATGATGCGCGCAACCAGTATCTGGCCTATCATGAGGGCCACTACGGCTACTCCCGAGGAAGCTACCGATCCAAAGCTTGGCTGATGCGCGTTGCAGGCCAGGTCGAGGCACGCGCACAAACCTATCAAGCACAGCTGGCAACCTGCCGCAAATTCCGGTGACCCGGGCCAAAACTGGATATTGAACGCCTCTCCCCTAACATTCAGGGGGGAGGACACAGAGTATGGAACGCAGGCTCGCTGCCATTCTGGTCGCCGATATGGCCGGATACTCCCGCCTCATGGAAGAGGACGATGAGGGCGTTTTGACGCGGCAGAAAGGCCATCGCAAGGAGCTGATCGATCCCCAGATCGCGGCACACCGCGGCCATATAGTGAAAACCACCGGTGACGGCATGCTTGTTGAGTTTGCCTCTGCGCATGATGCCGTCCGTTGCGCCCTGGCGATCCAGAAGGAGATGGCGATCCGTGAGGCGGATATGCCTGAGAAAATCAGGATCCGCTACCGGATCGGGATCAACATCGGCGATGTGGTCTTCGACGGTGCGGATATCTTCGGCGACGGCATCAATGTGGCTGCCCGGTTGGAAGGCCTTGCGGAACCCGGCGGCATTAGCATCTCTGGTATCGTGCATGAAACTGTGACTGGGCAGCTTGGGGAACGTTTCCGCGACATGGGTTCACAACGGGTCAGGAACATCTCCCGTCCAGTCCGGCTTTGGCAGTGGGTTCCCGAAGCCCGTCCCGAACGTGAACCGCCGGAAGCGGCGCTGCAGCAAAGGGTCAAGTATTGCTCCTCTCCCGATGGAACCCATTTGGCCTATACCACGATCGGTCACGGGCCGCCTGTGCTGAAGGCACCGAACTGGATCAACCATATTGAATACGAGTGGCAAAGCCCTGTGTGGGGTCAGTTTCTGGCTGAATTTGCAGGCAAATGCAGCCTGACCCGCTTTGATCAACGCGGCAACGGGCTGTCGGATTGGGAGGTGGACGAGATTTCCGAAGACCGGATGATCGACGACATGTTCACCGTTGCCAATGCCGCGGGCCTGGACCGGTTTGCCTTGTTTGGAATCAGCCAGGGCGCAGCCTTTTCCATGCGGTTCGCGGCGCAGTACCCGGAGCGGGTCAAATGCCTGATCCTGCTGGGCGGCTATGTGCGCGGACGGATGCGGCGCAAGGACCCGGAGGCGGACCGGTTCTATCAGATCGGCTACAACATGATCCGCGACGGCTGGGGATCACCCGATTCCATCTACCGGCATTTCTTCACGACCACTTACATTCCTGATGCCACTGCGGCGGAAGGTGAGTCCTTCGATGAGTTGCAGCGGCTTTCAACCAACACAAAAAATGCGCTTCGCATAGTGGAGATGAACGCGGAAATCGACGCTGCCCCCCACGCAGAAAAGGTCCGGGTCCCTACCCTTGTTTTGCATTGCGGCGGCGACCGGGCGGTGCCGGTTTCGGAAGGCCGGCTGGCGGCAAGGCTGATCCCAGGTGCCAGCTTTGTAGAACTGCCCGGCAACAATCACGGCATGGTCGGCGGGCACCCGGGATTTCAGGAATTCTTTGACGAGGCTATGCCCTTCATTCACCGCCACGCTTAACAGAGAGAAATCGCTGTTCAGCGGGACCGGCCAGTAGTCGTGAACAAGCTGGAGGACAGCTTTACGCCAGTTTCCATCGCCCCGAGAATGACGGTTGTTTTACCACCTGCGCCGTCGTGGATAACCCATTTGCGCAATTCCACGGGGCTGCCGGTGAACATCATCTCAATACTGCCATAGTCCGGATGCTCCGGGTCCTGCGCCCGCACGATGGTCGAGGTGCCGTCAAAGCTGTGCCCCACCACCATGTTGGCCCGGCCCAAGTCCACCCTGCGGTCCAGAATGATCGACAGCGGCGTCCGCTTCAGCGGATAGGTTTCAGGCGGCTGGTTCGACTTGGGATCGTGGATCACCACCGCACCGCCGCCGGCCACCACAGTGCCGCCTCCGTTGCCATCATATTCAAACCGCATCCGCCCTGGCCGGTGCATATACAGTTTGCCTGTAGACAGGCTGCCATCGTCATTGATTTGCGTGAAAGGCGACGACGCCGTGGAAATCCCGTTCAGATAGCGGGAGATCTCGTTAAGGCTCAGTTTCTCTGCCGCCCAGGAAGCCGGGGCAATGAGGGTCAGCGCAAGCGCAAGTGCAATCCGTTTCATGGGCTCAACATAGGTACGCTGCTACAGAAGTGAAGATGCCGGACCTGCAAGGATCCGGCATCGGCAGTTTTTCGTCAGCTCACTGTTCGGGAACCAGAATTTCCCGTTTACCCACGTGGTTGGCTGCGGAAACGACGCCCTCGTCCTCCATCTGCTCAACAAGCCGCGCGGCCTTGTTGTAGCCGATTGCCAGCTTCCGCTGGATATAGGAGGTGGAACACTTGCGATCCTTGGTGACGATGGCAACAGCCGTGTCATAGAGGGCATCCTCGGTATCGGTATTGCCACCGGTGTTCAGGCCCAGAACCGCATCGATATTGTCGGCCTTGTCCTCATCCGGGCCATCCAGAACGCTTCCGACGTAATCCGGCGGACCGAATTGCTTGAGGTGGTTCACCACTTCCTCGACCTCTTCATCCGAGCAGAACGGGCCGTGGCAGCGGGTGATTTTGGCGCCGCCCGCCATATAGAGCATGTCGCCCATGCCCAATAGCTGTTCAGCACCCATCTCGCCCAGGATGGTGCGGCTGTCGACTTTTGAAGTGACCTGGAAGGAAATCCGGGTCGGGAAGTTTGCCTTGATAGTGCCGGTGATCACGTCGACCGAGGGGCGCTGGGTTGCCATAATCAAGTGGATGCCAGAGGCCCGCGCCATCTGCGCCAAACGCTGAATGCAGGCCTCGATCTCCTTGCCAGCAACCATCATCAGGTCGGCCATCTCATCGACGATTACAACGATATAAGGCAGTGCCTTGGGTTCGAACTCTTCGGTCTCAAACACCGGTTCGCCCGTATCGTCGTCAAAACCGGTCTGCACCGTACGGCTGAACATCTCGCCTTTGGCCAGCGCCTCTTTCACGCGGCCATTGTAGCCCGCGATATTTCGCACGCCCATCTTGGACATCTTGCGGTAGCGATCCTCCATCTCGCCCACCACCCACTTGAGGGCCACGACGGCCTTCTTCGGATCGGTCACAACGGGCGAGAGCAGATGCGGAATGCCGTCATAGACGGAAAGTTCCAGCATCTTGGGGTCGATCATGATCAGGCGGCATTCATCTGGTGTCAGCTTGTAAAGCAGCGACAGGATCATGGTGTTGATCGCCACCGACTTACCGGAGCCGGTCGTACCCGCGATCAGCAGGTGGGGCATTTTAGCGAGGTTCGCGACCATGGCGTCGCCGCCGATGTCCTTACCCAGCGCCAGCGGCAACGCATGGTTGCCGTCGCCGAAGTCGCGGGAGGACAGGATTTCGCGCAAAACCACCTTCTCGCGTTTCTCATTCGGCAGTTCGATGCCGATCACCGTGCGGCCAGGGACGGTCGAAACCCGAGCCGACAGCGCCGACATGGAGCGCGCGATGTCATCCGCCAGGCCGATCACGCGGGAAGCCTTGAGGCCCGGCGCGGGCTCCAGCTCATACATGGTGACAACAGGGCCGGGGCGAACCGAGACGATTTCGCCCTTCACGCCATAGTCGTCCAGCACTGTCTCCAGCATCCGGGCGTTTTCTTCCAGCGCCTCGTCACTCAGATGGTGGCGTTCGATGCTGACCGGATTGGTCAGCAGGTTCAGCGGCGGCAGCTCAAAATCGCTGCTGCTGTCATCAAACGCGAGGTTGGGCTGGGCTTCCGCCTTGGCCCGCGTTGAGGGCTGCACCGGCTTGCGCGCCGGTTTCTCGACCACCGCCTTGCGCGGTTCAGCCACCGGCAGATCAACGGTCAGCCGCGGCCCCGGCGTCTTGGGCGCTTGGGGTGCGTCCTGGAGCGGAGCGGTTGCATCAGGAAGGGTCTCCGCAGGCACATGGTCCGGAGTCAGCATCTGAGGCGCGCTGTCAAAGCCGCTGCTGGCATCTTCCTGCTGAACACGTGCTTCCGGTGCCTGCGAGACATAATCTTCTTCTGCAGTCTGCCAGGACAGCGGCGGCTCTTCCGGCACCGGCATTTGCGCAGCGGTCAGCGGCGGCTCCGCAGGCAGGCCGCCCTGTGCGGCCGCGGGATTGAAAATCAGCGGTGCCGGCCGTTGGCCGCGGCCCTTTGTCAGCGGCAGGTTCGGATCCAGTTCCGGCGGTGTGTCCGCCGCACGGCGTATCCTTACCGCGTTGGCGATCTTCTGTGAGATCCGGTCTTCGCCGTCTGCCCCGCCATCACTTTCTTCCGCGCCGGAGTACTGCTGGTCTGCAGCATAAACGTCTTCAGATGCCGGCGCAGCAGGTGCAGCCCTGCGAATGAGCCCCGGCACCCGCGACAGCAGCCCGCCTTTGGCGGGAGCTTCGGGCGTCTCCTCGATGCTTTCAACTGCATAGGTATCTTGCGGGTAATCCTCGAACATTTCGGGATCGTCGCCGGTGCCCGCGTAGGTGTTCGCGCCGTCGTCATGCACGCATTCGGCCCGTTCCTTGCGGTAGGTCATTGCAGCCTGCAGCCCGCTGGACGCCCCCCGGCCAAGCAAGGCCGCAACCGCGCCATAGCCCAGGATGAGGCCAACCATCACCTTGTTCAGGCCTTTCTTCACCTCAGGCCAGGTGAAACCCAGCACCACACACCCAAGCGCCAGCATGCCCGCGGCGCTCAGCAAGGACATGATTTTGACCATGAAGTGCAGGCCCACTGGCAACAGCGCCAGCAGCGCACCCAGGAAGGTGTAGCCAACCATGCCGCCAAGGCCGAAGTCATAATTCTGCTGCCAGCTGGTGCTGGCATTCAGGGTCTCCATGTGCAGGGCCACCACAAGCAGCCATGGCACCGACAGCAAAAGCGGCCAGACCACGCGGTCCTCGCCCCGGTGCAGCACAAAGCGCAGGCCCCAAGCCGACAAGAACAGCGGCATCGCCCAGCTTGCCTTGCCGAAAAGGGTGATCAGGATAAAGGAGACAGAAGCGCCCGGGCGGCCCAGCCAGTTCTGTACCGGCGCGTCGGTGGACACCGTCCAGTTCGGGTCCTCGGGCGTGTAAGAACCCAGCATGGCCGCAACCATCAGCCCCACCAGGATCAGGGCAATCCCGATCAGTTCCTTGCCACGCTTTTCAATGGCCGCCTGCATATTGCTGTCGAGCAGCGGATCGCGGCTGCGGGTTTGAAATGCCATGCCTACCTCAGTTCCGTTTCATTTGCCCCTGCCCCGCTGTTCACCGCGGGGTCACGGGCCTGTCCGTTCTTGGTTTTGGCTGCACGGCCCCCAGCCAAGGGCCGCTCAGCAGAATTCAGTAAAGACAGCCGCGCAGCGTGCTCAACGCTTTGCGGGTGTCCTCAGCAGGGGCGACCAGCGCCACCCGGATGTAAGTCTCGCCCGGGTTCTGGCCGGTCGCGCCTTGCGCCAGATAAGCGCCGGGCAGCACCCGCACCCCGGTTTCCTTCCACAGCTTCAGCGCGGCCTGCTCGCCGTTTTCCACCGGAAGCCAAAGGAAGAAGCCCGCCTCGGGCGCCATGTAGCCGTTGAGGCCGTCAAAGACCTCATCCGCAATTTTGTATTTTTCCTGATAGAGCGCACGGTTCTCCGCCACATGCGTCTCATCCGCCCAGACCCTGGCAGCGGCGGCCTGCAAGGGCGCTGGCAGAGGAGCACCTGAATAGGCCCGCAGCTGTTTAACCCGCTTAATGGTTTCCGGTCCGCCTGCAATCATCCCGGAGCGCAGCCCCGGCAAGTTCGAACGCTTTGAGAGCGAGTTGAACAGCACCACCCGCTCGGGATCGGCGCCCAGTTCCTGCGCAACGGTCAGCGCTCCCACGGGAGCTTCATCGCGGTAGATCTCGGAGTAGCATTCATCCGCAAAGATGCGGAAATCATACTTGTCGGCCAGCTGAATCAACCGTTTCCAGTATGCACCTGAGGCCACTGCACCCTGTGGATTCGCGGGAGAGCAGATGTAGGCCACGGCGGTTCGGTTCAGTATTTCCTCTGGCAGGTTCTCATAGTCCGGTAAATGACCTGTTGCCGCGGTCGCGGGGACAAACACAGGCTCTGCCCCAACGGAAATCGTCGCCACCATATAGACTTGGTAGAAGGGGTTCGGGATCAGCACTACGGGCTTTTTCCCGTTCTTCTGCTCCGGGCACAGCGCCATGGCGGCATTGTATAGCCCCTCGCGGGTGCCGTTCAGCGCCATGACCTGCGTTTCGGGGTCAGCGGTCACACCATAGCGGCGGCTGATCCAGTCCGAAATCGCACCGCGCAGTTCCGGCGTGCCGTCGTTGTTGGGGTATTGGTTAAACCCGGCGGCATTTTCTGCGATGACATCGGTGACCCAGGCCGGAAACGCATGTTTCGGCTCGCCAATGGTCATATGCACCACATCCCCGCCAGGGGTGTGATGATCCAATAACGCCCGCAGGCGCGGAAACGCATAGGCTGGCAGGTTCGAAAACCGCTCAGGAAAATCCATATCTTATGCCTCGGTCACGGGATCATTGGCGCCCCGTTTGCGCCTCAGGTTACAGGGGGCGGGCGGACGCGTCCACCCGGTGATGCGGCCGATGGGCCGAATGTGGCTTTCAGGCCAAGGCAGCCTCGATCGCGGCGCCGGTGCGCAGCAGGGCTTCCTCGCAGTCCGGCTGCCCCAGCACCTGCAGCCCGCAGCTGGGGGTGCCGGTGGGCAGCGACAGGCCGCACAGCCCCATCAGGTTGCCGATCCTGGTGTTACGCAGCGCCATCAGGTTGGACTGGATGTAATAGTCGTGGTCGCTCTGCAGCCGGTCCAAATTGGGCGGCAGAATGGGCGAGACAGGGCTGAGGATCGCTTCAAATCCGACCACCGCCTGATCCCAGGCCATCCGGCACTGCTCCAGCTTGGCCCAGGCCGCAACATAGTCCGGGCCGCTGAACTGCGCACCGGAGCGGAAGCGTTCCAGGATCTCCGCGTACATCAGCTGCGGAGACGCCTCGATCACGTCCTTCCACAATCCATAGGCCTCTGTCGTGTAGAGAATAGGGCTGAGGCCCATCGCCTCGTCCAGCGCAGGCACCTCCAGCGGCACGATCTCTGCCCCGGCGTCCCTCAGCCTCTGCAGCGTTTCGCAGTGGGCGGCGGCAACTGTTGGATCGAGATCGTCCTGCGCCACATTCTGGAGATCGGCGAAACGGCGGCCCTTAAGGGAGCCAGGATTGCGCAGGTCAGGACCCGCAGTCCCTTCCAGAACGCCCAGCAGCAACCCGGCATCTTCGACTGACCGGGCCAGCGGGCCTACGGTGTCGAACTTCAGGCACAGGGGCACGACGCCCTCCAGCGTGATCCGGCCGGAGGTTGTCTTAAGCCCAACAAGATCATTCCACGCAGAGGGAATGCGGACAGAACCGCCCGTATCAGAACCTATGCCGCCCGCCGCCAGCCCATAAGCCACAGAGGCTGCCGCGCCGGAGGACGACCCTCCTGGAGCGGCGTCTTGGTCGTTCACACAGGGCGGTGTTTCCTTGACCGGGTTGAAGCCCAGACCAGAGAACGCCAGCTCGCTCATGTGGGTTTTGCCGAGGCAGACCGTGCCCATGAGGGTTGCATTGGACAGAACGGCCGCATCTTGATCCGGCACCCGTCCTTTCAAGAGGTCAGAGCCGGATTCGGTTGCTGTATCTGCGCTGTCGAACAGGTCTTTCCAGCTGATCGGCACCCCATCCAAGAGCGAGCGGCGCAAACCCAAACGGGCACGCTGCTCAGCCGCTTCCGCCTCCGCCAGCGCGCGGTCATGGGTCACCTGCGTGTAGATCCGGTCTTTCAGGGGATGCGCGTCGATAGCATCCAAATAGCAGCGCGTCAGTGCCACCGGGCCGATTTCACCGGCCGCAATCCCGCGTCCCAGATTGGCGGCACTCATCGTCAGCCAGTCTTGCATCAGCATCTCTCCTCTTGGCAGTTGCCGGTGACGGTAGCGGCAGCGGGACGCAGGCACAATCCCGCGCTTCCTGCATGGACAATCCCGCCAGCAGGCGCATATTGCGGGGCATGAAAAATACGTCCGATATCCTGATCGTAGGCGGCGGGCTGAATGGTCCGGCCCTGGCCCTGGCCCTGGCTCAGACCGGCCACAGCGTTACCGTGGTCGACTCGCTGACTCCAGACAAATTGGCCGACAAGTGTTTCGACGGCCGCGGCTATGCGCTGGCGCTGGCCTCGCAGCGGCTGCTGCAGCAGACCGGTGTCTGGCAGCATGTCGGGGACAACGCGCAGCCCATGCTGGAGATCAAGGTAACGGACGGCCACGCGGGCCACGGGCCATCGCCGTTCTTCATCCACTTCGACCACGCCGAGCTGGAAGAAGGTCCGATGGGATACATGGTTGAAGACCGCTTCCTGCGCCGCGCCTTCCTGCAGGTGATGGAGGATGCGCCCGGGATTACTTTGGTATCGGGCCGCACAGTTGTCGGACAGGCGCCGGATCAGACCGGCGTGACAGTCACTCTGGATGACGGCGGAGAGCTGCGCGGCCAGGTTCTGGTCGGCTCCGACGGGCGCCGCAGCGGCACAGCACAACGGGCGGGGATCAAGCGCACAGGTTGGGACTATGGCCAGACCGCGCTGGTCTGCGCCATCGACCATGAAAAACCGCACCACGGCATTGCCCACCAGTTCTTCATGCCGCCCGGGCCGCTGGCGATTCTGCCGCTGCCAGGCAACCGGTCGTCTATTGTGTGGAGCGAACGGACCGAAACCGCCAAGGCGATCCACGCGTTGGACGACGCGGATTACATCCAGGCGCTGCGGCCCCGGTTCGGAGATTTCCTGGGGGAGATTTCCCTGGCCGGAAAACGCTTCACCTACCCGTTGAACCTGACCATCGCCAACAGTTTCATCGGCGACCGGATAGCGCTGATCGGCGACGCCGCGCACGGGATGCACCCGATTGCGGGTCAGGGGCTGAACGCGGGCCTGCGCGATGTTGGTGCGCTGGCTGAGGTGATCACCGAAGCCACCCGGCGCGGCGAGGACATCGGTTCCTCTCTGGTGATGGAGCGCTACCAGCAATGGCGCCGCTTCGACACTGCCTCTCTGACTGCGGCGACAGACGTGTTCAACCGCCTGTTCTCAAACGACAACCCGCTGCTGCGGCTGGGCCGGGATATCGGCATGGGACTTGCGGGCGCGGTCCCCGGCTTGCGCCGCGGTTTTGTACGCGAGGCAGCGGGCTTGACCGGTGATCTGCCGAAGCTTCTGAAAGGGCAGGCGATTTAAGGGGAATTGGGGCCGCTGGCCGGATCAGTCCAGCTCGCGCGCCTCATCCACCAGCATCACCGGGATGCCGTTGCGGATCGGGAAGGCCAGATTGGCTGCACGCGAAACCAGTTCCTGCGCCTGAGCATCATACTCCAGCACGGCCTGGGTCAGCGGGCAGACAAGTGCTTCCAGCATCCGCCGGTCAAAGGCAGGCGCCTGTGTCTCGGTCATTGCAGGGTTTCCTCCTGAGAGCCGCCGCGCAGGGCAAACTCGATCAAAGTGACAAGTGTTTCCCGCCTTGTGGCAAGGCAAGGCGCCTCAAGCAAGGCCTGTTTGTCCTCAGGGTCGAATTCCAGCAGCATCGCCAGCGAGTTGATCAGCAATTCGTCATCCGCATCCTTCAGCGCTTCCCAGTCCGTGGACAGGCTGCGGGCTGAAAAGAAGCGCTCCAAAAGATCCAGAAAGGAGGGCCGGTCCAAGGTTTCATCCGCCTCGCAGCGGCCCAGATCCCTGTCAAACCCCGCCCAGCTGACGTCACAGCGCCGGTAAGGCGTAAACCCATTGGCCTCCCGGGTGATCCGGAACCGGGAAACTCCCGACAGCGTGACAAGATACCGCCCGTCCTCAGTTTCAGAGAACTGGGTAACACGCCCGGCGCAACCAATGTTATGGAGGTCTTCTCCGTTGCCGTGAGGCGGGGGGCAGGGCTGGACCATGCCGATCAGCCTCTGCCGCGTTTTCAGCGTGTCTTCAAACATTTGCAGATACCGAGGCTCAAAGATGTGCAGCGGCAGGCGCGACCGGGGCAGCAATAGTGCCCCGGGCAAGGGAAACACGGCAATCGTGTCCGGCAGATCGGCAGGCTGGATCATGGGACAGAGTGTAGTGCTACCCTGGTGTTAGGCAAATATCATTGAGCTGAGCTTGCGGCGTCCGTTCAGCACCACTGGGTCATTCGGTTTCAACGCGTCAAAAATGGTGAACAGCTGCGTCTTTGCGGCACCGTCATTCCACTCGCGGTCGCGGCGGAACAGCTCCAGAAGCTCTGTCACGGCAGCCTCAGCATCGCCTGCCGCATGCAGTGCCTGTGCCAGTTCGAAACGGGCTTGCAGATCGTCCGGGCTGGCATCCACTGCGGCGCGCAGTTCGGCCACTGGTCCGGCATTTTCTGCCTGCCGTGCCAGTTCGATCTGGGCATGGGCTGCTTCAATTTCTGCTGCAGTGGAAATTTCCGCGGGTGCGCCGTTCAGCACCGCCTCTGCCTGATCCAGATCACCCAGCGCGATGTGGGCGCGGGCCAGACCGCCATAGGCGGCAGCATTCTTGTCATCCTCACCCAGAATAGCTGCGAAGGTCTGGGCCGCATCCGCCACCGCGCCTTCGGCCAGCATCTGCTCCGCCGCTTCCAGCGCCTCTCCTAGACCGCCATCGGCAGTGCCGCCTGCGGCTTCGATCACCTTCTTCACAAAGGCATCAATTTCGGACGCCGGCAGCGCGCCCTGGAACATGTCGATGGGGCGGCCCTGCACGAAGGCCACAACTGTCGGGATCGACTGCAGTGGCAAGCCCTGCTGAGCCAGCGCCTGGGCCAAGCGCTGGTTCTCATCCACGTTGATCTTGGCCATAGTGGCCGCACCCTTAGCTTTGGTAACTGCAGCCTCCAGCATCGGGCCGAGGGTCTTACACGGGCCGCACCACGGCGCCCAGAAGTCCACGATTACGGGGGCCTTCATGGAAGCGTCTACGACATCCTGCATAAAGGTGGCTTCGGTCACGTCTTTGATCAGGTCATCCGCCGGTGCGGCATTGCCAAGAATTTCGCTCATCAGTTTGTTCTCCGCTAGGAACTTGCCCCCTATATGGAATCCTGCGCGCCGGAAACCAAGAGAGGAGTTTGCCGATGGCCAGCCGCAAGTTTGATATCTTCGCTGCGTCAGAGCGGCTGATGAAGATGGATGACGCCGCTTGGGCGCGGCACGCAAACCCGTGGAGCGTCTACAGCCGGATGTCGGTACTGCCACTGATTACACTGGCCGTCTGGTCCAGAGTCTGGCTGGGCTGGGGTGCTCTGCTGCCGGTTCTGCTGGTGCTGGCGTGGATTTGGTGGAACCCGCGCGCCTTTGCCCGGCCTGTCGGCACGGACAATTGGGCCTCTCGCGGCACATTCGGCGAACGGGTATTTCTAAACCGGAAACACGTCCCTATTCCGCCCCATCACGAAAAGTGGGCAAAGGGTCTCGCCTTGGCTTCAGGCGCCGGCGTGATTCCTTGGGTTCACGGCCTGTGGGCTTTGAACCCGGGAACCGCTCTGGCCGGGCTGGTTTTGATGCTTGGCGGCAAGCTGTGGTTCGTGGACCGGATGGCCTGGCTGTATCAGGACATGCAGGATAAACATCCCGACTACGCACGATGGCTGCGCTGACCCAGACTGCTTACGCCCCCGCTGAAGGAGCGGCACAGAACGTCAGCGCAGTACCATGCCCAACTGTCACAGATCGAAGGTTGCAAAGACCGGAGCATGGTCGCTGGGCTTTTCCCAACCGCGGGCAGTTCGCAAAATTCGGCTGGAGTGGGCTGCGTTGCTGATATCAGGTGTCGCCCAGACGTGGTCGAGCCTGCGCCCTTTGTCGGCGGCATCCCAATCCTTGGCCCGGTAGCTCCACCAGCTGTAAAGACGTCCATCGGGGATATCTGCCCGCGTTACATCCGACCAGCCGCCCGCCTCCATAACTTCAGCAAAATGCTCGACCTCAATCGGGGTGTGGCTCACAACTTTCAAAAGCTTCTTGTGGTCCCAGACATCATCCTCGCGCGGGGCGATATTGAGATCGCCAACCAGGATGGACTTCTCAGGCTTCTCCGCGTGGAACCAGTCGCGCATGTCCGTGAGGTAATCCAGTTTCTGGCCGAATTTTTCGTTCTGCTCCCTGTCCGGCACATCGCCGCCCGCAGGCACATAGAAATTGTGGATAACCACTCCGTTCTCCAGCCGGCCCGCAACGTGGCGGGCATGGCCGAGACCGGCAAAATCCTTGTCGCCGGCATCCTCGATCGGCAGCCGAGACAGGATCGCGACACCATTGTAGCCCTTCTGGCCACGGGCAATCATGTGCGTATATCCCAACGCCGCAAAACCCTCCATCGGGATCTTCTCCACCGGGCTCTTGCACTCTTGAAGACACAGCACATCCGGCCCTTCCTCCTGCAAAAGCTTCTGCACAATCGGCTCGCGCAGGCGGACAGAGTTGATGTTCCAGGTGGCAAGAGTAAATGGCATCGCGCGCCTCGTCATGTGATCCGGGTTCAGCGGCGATACTGCCTGCGCGGGGCTGGAAGCGCCAGAGACGTTTTGCAGGCAGCCCTTACAAAAAAGGCCGGGCAGGCAGCCCGGCCAAGTCCAACAGGGAGGTGCATATCGTGACCCGGATATGCGCGGGTTCGGGGTTACTCTAAATATGAACCTCAGGTCCCTCTTTGATCTGGCTCAACGCCAGCCGCATCAGGCAACTAAGCGGTAGCCGCCAGATTCTGTCACCAGCAGGCGTGCATTCGAGGGATCAGGCTCAATTTTCTGCCGCAGGCGGTAGATGTGTGTTTCCAGCGTATGGGTCGTCACGCCTGCGTTATACCCCCAGACTTCATGCAGCAGCACATCGCGCGGCACCACCCCGTCGCTGGAGCGGTACAGAAACTTGAGAATATTGGTTTCCTTCTCCGTCAGCCGGATCTTGCGCTCATCCTCTGTGATCAAGAGCTTCATCGAGGGCTTGAACGTATATGGGCCAAGCGCAAAGACAGCATCCTCTGACTGCTCGTGCTGCCGCAGCTGTGCCCGGATTCTGGCCAAAAGCACAGGAAACTTGAAGGGCTTGGAGACATAGTCGTTCGCGCCAGCATCCAAACCCAGGATCGTGTCCGCATCAGTGTCGTGGCCGGTCAGCATCAGGATCGGCGCTTTTACGCCTTGCTTGCGCATCAGGCGGCACAACTCGCGCCCGTCAGTATCGGGCAGGCCGACATCCAGGATAATCAGGTCGTACAGGGCTTCCTTCGCACGCTCCATCGCGCTTTGACCATTCTCGGCCTCGAACACATCGAAGTCTTCGGTCATCACCAGTTGCTCGCTCAAGGCCTCGCGCAGGTCCTCGTCGTCATCAACCAGCAGAATTTTCTTCAGTTGCGCCATCGGCTCGCCCTCCTGTTCTCCTGACCACACATGCGCATCCCTTGCGCCCGCGGCAAGATTTGCTGCAAAACTCTCACGCCGACGTGTCCATGGCATGGAAAATGTTTCACATCCGTTGCATTTAGGCGTAAAGACAGCGAGCTTCTGTTACAAAATAACACCAGGACCCCCGCATGAGCCTGATGCCCACCATGATCGAACTGCTGGCCCGCGCCCGGGTCGATCTGCGCATGGGTCTTCCGGTAGTATTGACGGACGGCCGCGAGGCTGCGCTGGCAATTGCAGTGGAAGCTTTGACTGAGACGCGCCTGTCTGACATGCGGTCCCTGGGCCCGTTGTCTCTGGCGCTAACGGCCCGCCGGGCGGAAACGCTGAAGGCGCGGGTTTACGACGAGGATACCGCCCGTGTATGCGTCCCGGAGACCGAAGGGCTGAACTGGATCCTGGCCCTGGCAGACCCGGCAGATGATCTGAACACGCCAATGAAAGGCCCGCTGTCCAGCCAGCGCGGCGGCAGCGCGGACCTGCACCGGCTGGCGATTGCCCTAGCGAAATCCGCCCGCCTTTTGCCTGCTGCCGCGCTGGTGCCCATCAGTGATCCGTCGGCCTTTGCTGCATCCCACGGCCTGACCGCCGTTTCACGACTGGCAGCTGAACCGCTGCTGAGCGAAAGCTCTCCGCTGCATCCGGTAGCAGCAGCCCGCTTGCCGATGACGGCCGCCGAAGCTGGCAGGCTCCATATCTTCCGCCCTGAAGATGGCGCTGAGGAGCACTATGCGGTGGAAATCGGCCGCCCCGACCGCAGCAAACCGGTGCTCGCCCGGCTCCATTCCGCCTGTTTCACCGGCGACGTTCTGGGGTCCCTCAAATGCGACTGCGGTCCGCAGCTGCACGGCGCACTGGCACAGATGGGAACCGAAGGCGCAGGCGTACTTTTGTACCTCAACCAGGAGGGCCGCGGCATCGGCCTGGCCAATAAGATGCGGGCCTATTCTCTGCAGGATCAGGGCTTTGACACGGTGGAAGCCAACCACCGGCTGGGTTTTGAGGATGACGAACGGGATTTCCGGCTGGGCGCGGCCATCCTGAAGAAGATGGGCTTTTCACAGGTGAAGCTGCTAACCAATAACCCGAACAAGATCGCCATGATGGAGAAAACGGGCATTCAGGTGGCCGAACGGGTGCCGCTGAAAGTTGGTGAAAATGCCCATAACCAGCATTACCTTGCCACCAAAGCCCGCAAGTCAGGACACATGCTGTAATGACTCCTGCGGATCTTGTCCTGACCCGGGCCGGCGTCCGGTTTATGGGCCGTGTATTGCCCTGCACAATCGGTAAGGGCGGGCTGTCAGGCAGCAAGCGTGAAGGCGACGGCGCAACGCCGGTCGGCACGCACAGAATCGCTGGAATGATTTACCGCCCGGATCGCTTGTCCCGGCCGGCGCAATGGGCAAAACCCATCGGTCCCAGGGATTTATGGTCGGATGATCCCCGCCATTGCAGCTACAATCTGCAAGTGCGGGCTCCATACGGGTTCAGTCATGAAAAACTGCGCAGGGCAGATCCGCTGTACGATCTGGTTCTGATCACCGACTGGAACTGGCCGGATGCCATTCCAGGCAGAGGGTCGGCCATCTTCATCCATCAATGGCGCCGCCCCGGTTACCCCACCGAAGGGTGTGTCGCCTTTTCCAGACAGGACCTCCATTGGCTCGCCGCCCGGGTTCAAATTGGCACGCGGGTCATAGTTCCAGAACTGGCCGGGACTTGAAGCAACCCAGGCCTTTCAATGTCTTGGCAAAAGTGTTTTGAGAACTTTTGCACCTCAGTAGGTGCGGTCACCGAAAATTGCCGATCCGACCCGAACGTGCGTTGCACCAAGGGCAATTGCTGACTCGAAATCTCCACTCATACCCATCGAGAGACCTTGCAAGCCGTTGCGCTCGGCGATCTTGGCCAGCAGCGCGAAATGCAGACTCGGCTCTTCATCCACCGGCGGGATGCACATCAAGCCTTTAACCGGCAAGTCCAGCGTGCAGCACTCGGAGATAAATGAATCTGCATCGGCCGGCATCACGCCAGCCTTCTGCTCTTCTTCGCCGGTATTCACCTGCACAAAAAGGTCCGGGCATTTCCCCAGCTCCTGCGCCAGCCGGGCGATTGTATTGGCCAGCTTGGGACGGTCCAGCGAATGAATGCTGTTGAACAGCTCCATCGCCTGGCGCGCCTTGTTGGTTTGCAAGGGGCCAATTAGGTGCAGATCAATTCCGTCGAACTGCTCGGCGAACCCCGGCCATTTTCCGGCCGCTTCCTGCACCTTGTTTTCACCAAAGCAACGATGGCCTTCCTCCAGCACCGCCTGCACCCGCTCGTTCGGCTGCACCTTTGACACCGCAATCAGCTGCACGCTGCCCGGTTCACGGCCAGCCTTGCTCTCGGCCTTGGCAATTCTGGATTTGATCTCTGCAAGCGGCATGGGTCCGGCCTCATCACTGTTTGGCCGCAAAAAACACTGTTTGGCTGGAAATGTTAAGGGGCAAAAGAAAAGGGCGGGTCCCGAAGGAACCCGCCCCGAAAGTCACGCTAGGCGTGCTTCAGCTTAGAAGCTGAAGTGCAGACCTGCCTGCAGGGAGTTTTCGTTGGTGGCTGCTGCGGTGTTCACATAGCCAGCAACGAAGGTCACGCCGCCGCCGAGGTCATACTCGTAGTTGATGCCGAAGGCGGTGCCGTCGGTGCGGGTCTGACCAGCAACCACGTTGGTGTCGACGTCGGTGGAGCTCACCCAGCCAACGATGGTGGAGGCTGCGCCGATTTCCGCTTCACCTGCCAGGGTCACAGCATCAGCTTCTTCAGTGGTACCATAGGACAGGGTTGCACCGAACTGGCCGAAGTCACCGCCGATGGCGAAGAAGCCGAGGCCGTCGCCTTGGCTTTCGACAGCGCCGTTGTTGAAGGTCACGGTGTTGGTGTTGTTGTCTTCGGACTGGTATGCACCGGTCACGAAGTAGTCACCGAAGGAGTAGCTCAGCATGATTGCGGTGCGCTCCAGGCCCTGTGCGGAACCGGCAACGGTGCCGCCGTTGGACTGCGAGTAGGACACGTGGCCGGTGAAGCCGCCAGCGGAGTAGATGGCTTCAATGCCGTTACGGCCAGCACCTGCGGAGGTGAAGGTGTCCCAAGCGAAGCTGTTGCCGATGGCCAGGGAGTTGAAGCCCATGCCGTCGATGCCGGTGCCAACGGAGGTGGTGTTCAGGTACAGGCCCGGTGCGGAGTCGATCGCGCCCCAGATGTTGCCAACGTTCACACGCAGGCCGCCGTATGCGACGTGGAACTGCGGTGCGGACCATGCTGCGGTGCCCGGAGTGCCGTCACGGCTTTCAGCCTGGGCACGGATACGGCCGCCAACGGTCACGCCGCCGTCGGTTTCGGTCGACGCGTCGAACTGCAGACGGAAACGGCTGGTGATGTTGGTGTCGGAACGGCCGGCAACAACGTCGTTTGCTTCGTTCCAGTCCAGACCAAAGCGGCCATAGCCGGACACTTTGACTTCTGCCGCGGCCATGCCTGCGGTGGCGATCAGCGCGGTAGTCGCGAAGAGAACCTTTTTCATGTTTTTCCCTCGGTTTTCTAATCCTATGCCCAAACCGGGGAATCCGGCGTGGGTATGCCAAGGGGTTTCGCTCTTTCACCCCCGTTTTGGCAAGGCTTGGGAAAGTCAGGTGAAACGATGCGGTCCGGGATGGTGCAGCTTTGCCACAGTCCGCCCCGTCCGAGCGCCAGAAACGGCCCTGATCCGCACGCAAGCAAGCTGGTTAACTTGAAAATGCCCCACAGGTGCAGAGTCATAGAAGCCAAAGCCCTTGCTCAGCCGACGCGGCTTGCGTTAGGTGTTCGCGCAGAAATTGGCTCCGGGAGCGGTTATGAAATACGGAAAGACCCTGCGGGTAACAGTGATCAGCGCGATCTGTCTCAGCCTCGCGGCTTGCGGCGGCCGGGGCGGAAAAGCACCAGCAAGCACGGCCCGGACAACAAGCCACAAGGAAGAGATCCAGGGAGAGGCTACCAAATCCTCCGTCTTTGACTTTCTGAATGCCAAGCCGGACCAGACCGTGCAGGTGAACCGCTACCTTTGGACGGCTAGCCTGGATGTGCTGAGCTTCCTTCCGGTGCAGTCGGTTGATCCATTCACTGGTGTCATCGTGACTGGCTATGGCACCCCGCCTGGCGGCGGCCGCTCCTATCGGGCGACGATCCATATCAAGGATCCGGCCTTGGACGCACGCTCTTTGAACGTCGCCCTGCAATCCAAGGGCGGCCCGGTCAGCGCCAGCACCACCCGCGCTGTCGAGGACGCGATTCTGTCCCGCGCGCGCCAGCTGCGGATTGCAGACAAGAAACTCTGACCCTGCGCCCTCTGGAAACGCCAGCCAAACCTCATTATCAGAAGCGCCGGGCCCGAAGCCCGGCGTTTTCATGCAAAGGACAGCTCTGATGCCGCGTTACATAGCTCCTGAAATCGAAGCACGATGGCAGAAGGCCTGGGACGAGGCCGGAATTTTCCAGGCCAAGCGTACCGGCGGCAAGCCCAAGTATTATGTGCTGGAGATGTTCCCCTACCCGTCGGGCAAGCTGCACATGGGCCATGTGCGCAACTACACGATGGGCGACGTGATTGCGCGTTACAAGCTGTCCACCGGCCATAACGTACTGCACCCGATGGGGTTTGACGCCTTCGGCATGCCGGCAGAAAACGCCGCGATGGCCTCTGGCGGGCACCCCAAGGACTGGACCTATTCGAACATCGACACGATGGTCGAGCAGATGAAACCGCTGGGCCTTTCCCTGGACTGGTCCCGCATGTTCGCAACTTGCGATCCGGAGTATTACGGCCAGCAGCAGGCGCTGTTCCTCGACTTCCTGGAAAAGGGCCTTGTCTACCGCAAGAATGCGGTGGTGAACTGGGACCCCATCGACATGACCGTGCTTGCCAACGAGCAGGTCGAGAACGGCCGCGGCTGGCGGTCCGGCGCACTGGTGGAGCGGCGCGAGCTCACCCAATGGTTCTTCAAGATTTCCGATTTCTCCGAAGAACTGCTGTCAGCGCTGGACAGCTTGGAGAACTGGCCCGCCAAGGTCCGCCTGATGCAGGAAAACTGGATCGGCAAATCGCGCGGGTTGCAGTTCTCGTTTGAGCGCACCGATGGCGCAGAACCGATTGAGGTTTACACCACCCGCCCCGACACGCTGCTGGGCGCGTCCTTTGTCGGCATTTCTCCTGATCACCCGATTGCCAAGGCGCTGGAGACCGAATCGGAAGAGGTTGCCGCGTTTGTCGCCGAGTGCCGCAAGGGCGGCACCACTGAGGAAGCTATCGAGACAGCCGAGAAACTGGGCTATGACACCGGCATCCGTGTGAAGCATCCGCTGAACCCGGAGTGGGAACTGCCGGTCTGGATCGCCAACTTCATCCTGATGGAGTACGGCACCGGCGCGATCTTCGCCTGCCCGGCGCATGACCAGCGCGACCTGGACTTCTGCCGCAAATATGATCTGCCAGTCATCGACACGTTCTTTGCGCTGGACAATGACACTCCGGTTGCAAACGAAGCCTTTGTGCCGGCAAAAACCGAAAAGGTCCGCTGGGTCGACCACTTCGCCGGTCTGACCGAGGCAACCGGCGAGGACGCCATCAACGCCACCGTTGATTTCGCGGAGAAGGCAGGCTGGGGTCAGGGCGTCACCAAATACCGCCTGCGCGACTGGGGCCTGAGCCGTCAGCGCTATTGGGGCTGCCCGATTCCCGTGGTGCATTGTGAAGACTGCGGCGTGGTTCCCGAGAAGAAAGAGAATCTGCCGATCGCCCTGCCCTATGACGAAGACGGCAAGGCCATCGACTTCTCGGTGCCGGGCAACCCGCTGGACCGCCACCCCAGCTGGCGCAACTGCGCCTGCCCGTCCTGCGGCAAGCCGGCTTTGCGCGAAACCGACACCATGGACACTTTCGTCGATTCGTCCTGGTATTTTGCCCGTTTCACCGCCCCGCGCGCCGAGACCCCGACCGACATGGCCGAGGCCGAATACTGGATGAACGTCGACCAGTACATCGGCGGCATCGAGCACGCGATTCTGCACCTCCTGTACTCGCGCTTCTTCGCCCGCGCGATGCAGATCTGCGGCCACCTGCCGGAGAAATCCATTGAGCCGTTTGATGCGCTGTTCACGCAGGGCATGGTGACCCACGCGATCTACAAGACCACTGAAAATGTCTTCCACAAGAATACCGACTGGGGTTCCAGCGATCCAAATGCGAAATTGCCTGCGTACTCAAAGGCAATCTACCACTATCCCGAGGAAGTGGAGCTGCGCGACGGCAAGGGCTTCCTGAAGGACGGCACCGAAGTGGAGATCATCCCCTCTGCCAAGATGTCCAAGTCCAAGAACAACGTGGTGGACCCGCTGCACATCATCTCGTCATTCGGCGCGGACACCGCGCGCTGGTTCGTGCTGTCCGATTCGCCGCCCGAGCGTGACGTGGAATGGACCGCAGCAGGCGCTGAGGCGGCCTACAAGCACCTGAACCGGGTCTGGAACCTGTGCGACCGTATTGGGGAGATGGACCCGGAAGCGGCTGGTGAAGGCGACCAAGAATTGCTGCGCGAGATGCACAAGTGCATCCGGGACGTGACCCTGGGTGTTGATTCCTTCGGTTTCAACGCTGCAATTGCCAAGCTCTATGCCTTCACCAACACGCTCGCCAAATCCAAAGCCAGCGCCAAGATTCAAAAACAAGCGATCATGACGCTTGCGCAGCTGATGTCGCCAATGACCCCGCACCTGGCGGAGGACATCTGGAACCATCAGGGCGGCGAGGGCCTTTGCGCCACCGCGCCTTGGCCTGTTGCCGACGAATCGATGCTGGTCGAGAACACAGTCACCCTGCCGATCCAGATCAACGGCAAACGCCGCGGCGAAATCGAAGTCGCCAAGGATCTGGACAAAGCCGAGGTTGAAAAACTCGCACTGGCACACGAAGCTGTGCAGAAGGCGCTGAATGGCGCCGCGCCGAAAAAGGTAATCGTGGTGCCAGGCCGGATTGTGAATGTCGTTGCTTAACTGCAGAACCCTGCTGCTGGCCCTGCCCCTGGTGGTAGCGGCCTGCGGCTTCACTCCGGTTTACGCCCCCGGCGGAACCGGGGCAGAACTGCATGACAATATCGAAGTGCAGGCACCGGAAGAAATCAAAGGCGCAAGCGGCTCTGATGCCTATTTTCTCGTGCAGAACCTGGAACAACGGCTTGGCCGCGGCAGTGGCGCCGCGTACAAGCTGGACCTGACACTCAGCACCCGGGAAGAGGGGCAAGCGATCACAGCGGACAATGAAATCACCCGGTATTCGGTGATCGGCACCGCAGCGTATTCTCTGACCCGTCTTTCGGATGGCAAGGTCACCTCCAGCGGCACAGTTCGGAACTTCACCGGTTACTCTGCTACCGGTTCCACCGTGGAAACACTGGCCGGGGAACGGGATGCGCATGAACGGCTTATGGCCGTACTGGCCGATCAGATCACCGCACAGATCCTGGCAACCGCGGATCTCTCCGCTGCGGCTGAATGAAGCTCTCACCACGCGAAGCGGACGGCTATTTCGCCAAGCCGGATCCGGGCAAGACCGGCATCCTGATCTATGGCGCCGACGCAATGCGCGTGTCCTTGAAGCGGCAGCAGGTGCTGGCGGCGTTGCTTGGCCCTGGCGCCGAGGAAGAAATGCGCCTGACCCGCCTGCCCGGCAGCGACCTGCGCAAAGATCCGGCGCAATTGCTGGACGCGGTCAAGGCGGTCGGGTTCTTTCCCGGTGTCCGTGCGGTGTTTGTCGAGGGCGCAAATGACACAGCCACCCCCGCAATCACTGCAGCGCTTGAAGAATGGCAGCCCGGTGACGCCCAGATCGTGGTTACGGCAGGCCAGCTGAAAGCGTCCTCCAAGCTGCGCAAGGCGTTTGAGGGCCACAGCAACGCCTATGCGGTTGGCATTTACGACGACCCGCCTTCGCGTGCCGAGATCGAACGCATTCTGGGCGAGGCTGGCATCCGCGACGTGCCCGGCGACAGCATGTCGGCGCTGACCGACATCGCCAATGACATCGGCCCCGGCGACTTTTCCCGCATGATCGAGAAGCTGGCGCTTTACAAGCACGGCGACAGCAGCCCGCTGTCACTGGACGACATCGGCGCCGTGGCCCCGCAATCAACCGAAGCTGCGCTGGATGACGTGCTCAATGTGGTGGCTGAGGGCCGCAGCCCCGAAATCGGACCGCTGATCCGCCGTCTGCAGGCGCAGGGCACCAACGCCGTAACCCTCTGCATTGGTGCCACCCGGCATTTCCGCACGCTTTACACCATTGCCTCGGCACCCGGCGGCCCGGCCCAGGGCATCGGCCAGCTGCGCCCGCCGCTTTATGGCAAACGCCGCGACCGGATGCTGCGGCAGGCGCAAAACTGGGGCGCAAACCGGTTGGAAACAGCGCTGACGATCATTACCGACACCGATCTGGCGCTGCGCTCTGCCGGGCAGACTGCCCCAGCGCTGGCATTGATGGAACGCGCCCTGATCCGGCTTGCCATGCTCAGCCGCGCCCGCTGAGCTGCCAACGCTCCGTCCTGCTTGATCCTCCCGCTGTTGCTGCCCATCTTGGACGGGAACCAACAGGAGAAGTATGATGTATACGGTCATTGGCACCCCTCTCACCCGCACTTTCCGGGTGCTGTGGGAGCTTGAGGAGCTTGGACAGCCCTATCAGCTGAACCTGCATGGGCCCCGCAGCCCTGAAGTGCAGGCGCTGAATGTCTCGGGCAAGGTGCCAGTGCTTCAGGCTGAAGGTGAAGTTATCACCGATTCCACAGCCATTCTTACCTACTTGTCTGACAAACACGGCGCGCTGACGGCTCCTGCGGGAACGATTGCGCGCGCAAGACAGGACGCAATGACCCATCTCCTGCTGGACGAGATCGACGCCGTTCTTTGGGCCGCGGCCCGGCACAGCTTCATCCTGCCTGAGGAGCAGCGGGTGCCGGAAGTGAAAGGCAGCCTGAAGTGGGAATTCGCCCACAACCTGGCCCGTCTCGAAGACAAAATGGCCGGCCCCTTCCTGATGGGGGAAGAGTTCACCATCGCCGATATCATCTGCACCCATTGCCTGAACTGGGCGCGCAGCGCCAAGTTTCCGGTCGAGGGTGAAAAGCTGCAGGACTACGGCAAACGGATGCGGGAACGCCCTGCGTTTCAGCGGGTTGCGGCACTGGCCAAATAATCCGCAGCCCCCCGCCCCGCCCAGCGCCCAGTCGCCAGGCAGGCGGTCAGCAAATAACCGCCCGTCGGGGCTTCCCAATCAAGCATCTCCCCGGCGCAGAAAGTTCCGGGGATTTGTTTCAGCATCAGGTTGCCATCCACAGCATCGCGGCTAACGCCGCCCGCGGTCGAAATCGCCTCGTCCATCGGGCGCAAACCTGCGTGTTTCACCGGCAGCGCCTTGATCAGCCTTGCCAAGGTCTGCGCCTCCTGCGGCAGCGGGCGCCCGAATTCCTGCAGAAGCGCCACGGATGCCGGTGACAGCTTCAAGGCTTTGCGCAGGTGGTTGGAGAAACTCGCCTTACCGCGCGGGCGCGACAGGCGGCGGGCAACTTCCGCCTCTTCCAGATCCGGAAGCAGATCCATATGCAGCACCGCTCCCTCCCGCACTGCGGCACAGACGGAATAGATGCCGCCGCCCTCCAGCCCGCGCTGCGAAATTACCGCTTCACCGCGCGAAACCTGGCCACCCGCCCGCAGCGCAATCCCTTTGAGCGGCTGGCCGAATTGCGGTGCCATATGCCTGGACCATTCCACCAGCAGCCCGGCATTGGCAGGCTTGAATGGCGAAACTTCTACCGCTCGTTCCTGCAACAGCGGCCGCCACGCCCCGTCCGACCCCAGCCGCGCCCAGCTTGCGCCGCCGAGCGCCAGAATCGTGGCACCCGTCTCAATCCGCACCGAACCGCCCGGCGTTTCAAAGACTAAGGCCGCACCGTCCCAGCCGGCCCAGCGCCAGCGGGTGCGGATCTGCACGCCATACCAGTCCAAGCGCCCCAGCCAGGCCCGCAAAAGCGGCGATGCTTTCATCACCGTCGGGAACACCCGGCCGGTGGAGCCGGTGAACAGCGCGCTCCCCAGCTCCTGCGCCCAGGCCTGTACTGCCTGCGCATCAAAGGCCTGGATCATCGGCGCCAGCCAGTCCGCGGCCTCTCCATAAGATGCAATCAGCTGCTCGAAAGGCTCGTCCTTGGTCAAATTCAGACCGGATTTGCCGGCCATCAGGAACTTTCGGGCAGCTGACGGCTTGGCCTCAGCCACCAGCACCCGGTGCCCGGCGCGGCCCAGTTCTTCGGCAGCCATCAGCCCGGCTGGCCCGGCTCCGATCACCACAGCGTCCCACGCCTCTGTCATGCCATCCCCTTGCCAGCCCTTGCCGCCGGCGTGTCTAGTGCCCGCACGAAACCAGCTGAGGCCTGTGCATGTCTGATCCGAATTGCCCGCTGTGCGGCCGCCCAATCCCAAAGGGCGCGCCGCAAAGCCTGCACCATCTGATCCCAAAACTGAAAGGAGGCAAGGGCGGACCAACCGTTCTGCTGCATGACATCTGCCATCGCGAGATTCACGCCACGCTGACCGAGGCGGAGCTGGCCCGCGACTTCAACACTCCGGAAGCGCTGCAGGCCCACCCCCGGCTGGCGAAATTCATCGCCTGGATCCGGAAACGCCCGCCCGAATTCCGCTCCCGCGTGCCCGGCAAACGGCGCAAGCGCTAACTGACCTCAACCCCCATGAAGGCCGGGCTGTCGCGAAACTGCGCCCCGGGAATGTGCTGGAACTCCAGCGTTGTATAGGAGCGCCGCCACAGCCATTCCCGGTTCGCCACGGACTGCAGATCCGGGTTTGGCGGCGTTTCTTCGGTAAAGGCAAGGAAATGCAAGTCAAATCCAAACTCCGCTACATCCTGAACTGACAAGAGTTTCATGTCGGCACGCAAGGCAAGCTCAGCCGCGATGTCTCCGGTCCGCAAAGTGATCTGCCCGACATGCGCACCGCCGCCCAGCGGAAGCGCCGGATTACCAGCACCGTCTGGCCGGTTGCCTAGGAAATCATGCTGCAGGAGTTCTACCGAAAATCCTTCGGGATCGTGCAGATGCGCCATGTAGCCGATGTTACGGAACTGATGCGGCGCTGACACCTCAATGCCCTTTTGCCGCAGGTGTTCACACGCAATGTCCAGATCGGGCAGGCAAATACCGATCTTCCAGTACCGTTCATCGCGCGTATGCGGAGCCCGTGTGCCGCCAGGCAGCAATACCAGATCCGCATCCTCACCCGCATACCCGGCCCGCCAGGTCTCACCTTCAACCCGCGCTTCCATGCCAAACACATCCGCATAAAATGCAGCCAACCGCTCAGGGTCTTCGACCTGCAGTTGAAGTCCGGACAGCCGCTTCACCGGCACATCCTAAGGATCCCGGCCGCAATTTCCGGTTTGGCCTCCAGCGAGTGTGCCAGCATGTCCTCCGCCGTTTCCAGCAAGGCCTCAGGCTCCACAATCCGGTCTACGAGGCCGTAGTCGTATGCCTCCTGCGCGATGATCTTCTGCCCGGCCGCCAGGATCACCTTGGTCCGGGCAGGCCCGATCAGTGCTGCCATCCGGCCCGCGTCCGAAGGCTGTGGCAAATAGCCAAGCTTCATCACAGGGTAGAAGAATTTGGCCGACGGCACCGCAATGCGGATATCGCAAGCCAGCACCATGCCATTGGCGCCGCCCGCCAAGGTACCGTTCAGTGCAGCCACCTTGAGGCAGGGAACAGCAGCCATTGCCGCCGACAGCCGCTCCCATACCGGCGAGGTCGCCAGGCCCGCCCGCGCTTCGTCCAGGTCGGCCCCGGCGCTGAACACCTTGCCGGTTCCGGTCAGGATCAGCCCGCGGGCCTCCTGCGCGCGTTCGGCGATTTCCGCCAGTTCCGTCAGCATCGCTTCTGTCAGCGAGTTCGCCTTGTCCGGCCGGTTGATGGTAACAGTCCACAGACCGTTTTCCGCGATCTCCAGTCCGATCATATCAGGCCCACCCGTTGGCGGATGCTGTCTTCTCGCAGAGAGACTTCCTGACCTATGCAGTCATCCGCATCCGGTGTGCACATCCACATGAGGGTCTGGGCCGGCCATTCAGCCGGAATATGATCCTCCCAGTCCAGCTCGCTCACCGGGTTGATGCCGCTGGCCTTGATCTCGCGCTGCATTTGGGTCGCGACTGTACCCGGCGACAGGCCCATGGCTCGGATGCCATTGCCGCGTTCTTCCAGGTCGAGCGCAGAGGTCAGCATCGCCGCGCCTGCCTTCGACGAACAATAGGCACTCCACCCCTCCAAAGGCCGGTGCGCGGCGCCCGAGCTGACGGTAATTATGGTCCCGCCGCCCGCCGGCTTCATCAGCGGCAGCGCGGCCCGCATCCCGTTGAACACACCTTTCAGATTAATGTCGATCAGCCTGCCCCAATCTTCAGGCGAAGCGTCCTCCAGCCTGGCAATCGGTTCAATTACACCTGCGTTGTTGATCAGAACGTCCAGGCTGCCGAATTCCTGATTTGCCTTGCCCAATGCGGCCTCCACGGAAGCGTAATCAGAAACGTCGCATGCAAATGTCAGCACATTTTTGCCGATCTCATCCGCAAGGTCCTGCAGTGCGCCCGCACTCCTTGCCAGCAATGCCAGATTGGCGCCAGCAGCGGCAAAAACACGGGCCGCATCCGCCCCGATGCCGCGGCTGGCTCCTGTAATTGCAACTGTTTTTCCGTTGAATTCCATGCCCGCAACCTCCAAGTGACTGATAACCCAAGTGGTAAAGCGGTTAGGGGGAACGGTCCAGCCCAAGGCCCCCTTGACGGCACCGCCCGCCGGGCCGACGATGCGTTCAATTATCTCTCAGAGAAAGGTTCTCTAATGTCCGTAATTTTTGCGCGCGGCGGTGCCGCAGCGGCAATTTTGGTTGTTTCCGCTCAAGGCGCCCTCGCCGATCTGAGCGCCCAGGACGTCTGGGCCGACTGGAAGGCGTATCTGACCAGCACCGGCTACACCGTATCCGGGACTGAGGCCGTTTCGGGCAGCACCCTGACCGTTTCCGATGTGTCGATGGCCATGCCGATCCCCGAAGAAGACGGCTCCGGCACCATCAGCTTCCCGGAAATCCAGTTCGTTGAGAACGGCGATGGCACCGTCAATGTCATGCTGCCTGCCGAGTTCCCGATGGGCTTTGAATTTTCCGGCGACGGCGAAACCTTTGCAGGCAAACTGATCTATGCGCACGACGGCTCGCCGATGAAAGTCGCAGGTGATGCAGAAAACATGAGCTATGACTACAGCTCCTCCACGGTGACCATGACGCTGGATAAACTGTCCGCGGACGGCGAGCCTGTGCCTGCAGAAGTGGCGAAAGTTCAGGTCGTAATGAACGACGTGACCACCAAAAGCACCATGAAGGTTGCAGAGGGGCGCAGCTACGACCAGACCATGACCGCCTCCAGCCTCAGCTATGACATGGGCTTCAACGATCCCGAGGGCGACGGCACAGGTGCGTTCAAAGGCGCCCTGCAAGGCCTGAGCTTCACCGGTACCGGCACCGTTCCAGACGGGCTGGAAAGCCCCGACATGGCCGCGCTGCTGGAAGCCGGCTTTGCCTTCGACGGCACCTTCACCTTCACCGGCGGCAATGGTTCCCTCTCTGGCGTGGACGGCAGCGAAAGCTTCGCCATGGAAAGCAATTCCCAAGGTGGTGCTTTCACCGTTTCGATGGACAAGCAGCACCTGACCTACGATGTGTCGCAGGTTGCAACCAACGTGAACATTTCCGGTTCCGAAATCCCGTTCCCGCTGGCGCTCAGCATGGCGGAGACCGGCTTCAAACTGATGATGCCGCTGGCCAAGTCCGAAGAAGAGCAAGACTTTGCCCTGGGTGTGACCCTGCGCGACTTTGCAGTTCCGGAAATGCTGTGGGGCATGGTCGACCCGACCGGCCAGCTGCCGCATGACCCGGCAACCGTCATTCTGGACCTGGCCGGCAAGGGCAAGGTGCTGTTTGACCTGTTCGATCCGGAAGCCATGGAAGCCGTGGAAAAAGGTGAGGAACAGCCGGGTGAGCTGAACGCGCTGACCGTGAAGCAACTGCAGGTCTCGGCGGCTGGCGCCGAGCTGACCGGCACCGGTGATTTCACCTTCAACAACGAAGACCTGACCAGCTTTGACGGCATGCCGGCACCGGCAGGTGAGGCCAACCTCAAACTGGTCGGCGCCAACACCCTGATTGACAAGCTGATTGGCATGGGCCTGATGTCCGACAGCGACGCTATGGGAGCGCGGATGATGATGGGCATGCTGGCAGTCCCTGGCGAAGGTGAGGACACCCTGACCTCCAAGATCGAAGTCACCGAAGACGGCCAGGTGCTCGCCAACGGCCAGCGCATCAAATAACCGTCAAATCCCGAACCGGATCTCGAAAGGGGCCGCCTGGCGCGGCCCCTTTTTTGCACCCCGCACTTGCGGCATGGCGCTGCACTGGATAGCTCTTTTAGAGAGCAGAACAGAAGGTGCCCATGACCCAGTCCCCCGAAGCGCTTTGCCACGCCCTGATCGACGCCGCCCGCAAGGCCGGCGCAGATGCCGCCGACGCCATGGCCGCTGAGGGCAGTTCTCTCAGCATCGAAGTCCGCGAGGGCAAGCTGGAACACGCGGAACGCTCCGAAGGCACCGATCTGGGCCTGCGGGTGTTTATAGGCAAGCGCCAGGCGCTGGTCTCCTCCTCCGACATGCGGCCCGAAACCATTGCAGCGATGGCCGAACGCGCCGTTGCAATGGCCAAGGAAGCACCGGAAGACCCTTATGCAGGCCTCGCTGACCCGTCTCAGCTTGCGAAGGATTGGAATTTGGCTGCGCTGGAGCTGGAAGACCCGAGCGGCGAGCCTGAGCCGGCAGCCCTGCAAGAGGACGCGCTTGCCGCCGAAGCCGCCTGTCAGGCGGTGGACGGCATCACTCAGGTGCAGTCCGCGGCCGCAGGATATGGCCGCCATGTGGTGCATCTGGCAGCCACCAATGGTTTCTCAGGAGGTTATCAGCGCACTGGCCGTTCCCTGTCCTGCACCGGAATCGCGGGCACCGGCACAGGAATGGAGCGGGACCACGACGGCGATTCCCGTACCTTCCAGTCTGATCTGCGCAGCGCTGAAGAGATTGGCCGCACTGCAGGTGAGCGCGCGGTCGCCCGGCTGGGCGCCCGCAAGCCCAAGACCGGCAGTTTCCCGGTCCTGTTCGACGAACGCATTTCCTCCTCTCTGATCGGCCACCTGATGTCGGCCGCCAATGGCGCCGCAATTGCCCGTGGCTCCTCCTGGCTGAACGATTGCTTGGATCAGCAGGTTCTGCCAGAAACGCTCTCTGTCATCGAGGACCCGCACCGCCCGCGCATTTCCGGTTCCCGGCCGTTCGACGGCGAGGGGCTGGCGACCCGCAAACGCACCGTGGTGGACAACGGCGTGCTGACCGGCTGGACGCTGGACCTCGCCTCCGCCCGCAAGCTGGGGCTGGACAGCACCGGCAACGCCGCCCGCGGCATCGGCGGGG